>NZ_FZOG01000003.1 GCF_900188155.1 Pseudomonas segetis | reverse complement strand
AGCAAATCCCGCAGACCATCACCGCCTGGGTGATCGAAGCGGGCTTGCAGCCGTGGCAGTTCCTGTTGGTGGTGAACATCGTGCTGCTGGTGGCCGGTGCCTTCATGGAGCCCTCGGCCATCATCCTGATCCTGGCGCCGATCCTGTTCCCGATTGCGGTGCAACTGGGCATCGACCCGATCCATTTGGGCATCATCATGGTGGTCAACATGGAGATCGGCTTGATCACACCACCAGTGGGCCTGAACCTGTTCGTTACCTCGGCGGTGACCGGCATGCCGCTGACCCAGGTCATCCGCGCCGCCTGGCCGTGGCTGATGCTGCTGCTCGGCTTCCTGATGGTGATCACCTACATCCCGGCCGTTTCAATGGCCCTGCCAAACTGGCTGGGGATGAACTAGGTCAAACGTATCGATTGCAACTCTTCAGCCCGGCCTTGCGCCGGGCTTTTTTTTATCCCGTCAATCAGGCAAGCACTAGTTGGACAGCTTGCGTGCCTGTTCACGCAGGACGAATTTCTGCACCTTGCCGGTGGAAGTCTTGGGCAACTCGCAGAACACCACCTTGCCCGGCAACTTGAAGCGCGCCATATGGGCCTGGCAAAACCGCAGCATAGACTCCTCGGTCGATTCTGCGCCCGGTTTCAAGGTGATAAAGGCGCAAGGCGTCTCACCCCACTTTTCACTGTCCATTGCCACCACCGCTGCCTCCAGCACATGAGGGTGGCGATACAGGATGCCCTCCAGCTCAATGGATGAGATGTTTTCACCGCCAGAGATGATGATGTCTTTGGAGCGATCCTTGATCTCGACATAGCTATCTGCATGCCAAACAGCCAAGTCCCCGGAGTGAAACCAGCCGCCGGCAAAGGCCTCGGCTGTGGCGGTGGGGTTTTTCAGGTAACCCTTCATCACCACATTACCGCGCATGAAGATTTCGCCGATGGTTTCACCATCCTTGGGCACCGGCTGCAGGGTTTCGGGGTCGGCCACCATCAGCTCATCCAGCAATGGCGCACGCACGCCCTGGCGCGATTTTAATTTGGCGCGCTCCTCAGGCGAGGCTTCGTTCCACTCGGATTTCCACTCACAGGCCACGCTCGGGCCATAGGTTTCGGTCAGGCCATAAACGTGGGTGACCTTGAAATCGAGCGCTTCCATCGCCTCGATCACTGCGGCCGGAGGTGCAGCGCCAGCCGTCAGGACCTTCACCGGTTGCGTCTTCAGCGCTTTCAACTCGGCCGGCGCGTTGGCCAGCATGTTCAACACAATCGGCGCGCCACAGAAATGATCAACCCCATGCTCAGCCAGCGCCGGGTAGATGGCATCGGCACGCACATGACGCAAGCACACGCTGGTCCCGATATAGGCTGCCAACGCCCAGGGAAAACACCAGCCGTTGCAATGGAACATCGGCAGCGTCCACAGGTACACCGGGAAACGGGTCATATCCCAACACATGGCGTTCGACAGCGCATTGAGGTGTGCGCCACGGTGGTGATAGACCACACCCTTTGGATTGCCCGTGGTGCCTGAGGTGTAGTTGAGGGCAATGGCCTGCCACTCATCCGCTGGCAGACTCCAGCTGTAATCCGGATCGCCTTCCACCAGCAGGGCCTCGTAATCGAGTTCGCCAATCAGCGAGCCTTCAAGGTATTCGGCATCATCAATGCCGACAACCAATGGCCGCTCGGCCATTTGCCCAAGCGCACGCTGCACCGTCTCGCTGAACTCCTTGTCGACCAGCAGCACTTTTGCCTCGCCATGCTGGAGGATGAACGCTATGGTTTCAGCATCGAGCCGGGTGTTGATCGCGTTGAGCACTGCGCCGCACATGGGCACCGCGAAATGCGCTTCGAACATGGCTTGGCCATTAGGCGCAATGACCGCGACCGTATCACCCAGGCCAACGCCACGCTGCGCCAATGCGGAAGCAAAGCGCACGCAGCGCTTGTATGTCTCCCCCCAGGTTTGGCGCAGCGCGCCATTAATCAGGGCGAGCTTGTTCGGGTATACGAAGGCGGCACGCTCAAGAAAGCTCAACGGACTCAATGCTTGAAAATTTGCCGCATCGCGCGGCATGCCAAACTCATAAGGATTGCTGCTGTTCATTATTGTTCTCCAGCGAAACCAGAAATAATGCCTATTACAGGCGCCGGCGACACATAGGCCATGACCTGTAGGAAACCACTGAAAAAGACCACACAAGCACCACCGGCGGATAACAGCCAAGGGCTGGCCCCTTGATATCTAGCGCAGCAGCTTTTCAGAAGTCCCGTAGTATGAAAGCCTTAACCCTATCAGGGGCAAGGTACTGGTGAACCGCTACCTTGGTCGAAACAGTGACTTACAAGTCATCAAATGCGTCAGCATAGGCATCCGAAAATTTAAACACGGCTGCGCGTTCTCCGCGCATTCAGGACAGGCTCCATTTATTCAGCTATGCCGGCCCTGATTTACCTATTCAAGGAGTTATCTGCGCCATGTCTCGCTTACCCGTTATTGTTGGTTTTGGTGGTTATAACGCAGCCGGACGCAGCTCGTTTCACCACGGTTTTCGTCGCACAGTCATAGAGTCACTGGACCTGGCCAGTCGCCAGGCCACCATTGCCGGGCTGGCGGTATTGATGAAGCTGATCAAGGTAGTCGACGGCCAATATCAATCGCTTGAAGGTGAAGCGCTGGACCTTGGCCAGATTGACGAGCAGTTCTCGCCCTACATCCTTGCCTCGACACTGGTGCGCCGCATCGAGAAGAAGTACCTCGATGTCGATGCCGCCCATTGGCAAAAAAGCATCACCATTGATGCAACCGCCGGTAACCCACTGAGCTTCATCACCCTGCGCAAGCAGTTGCCAGAGCCGCTGCCGTCCGACTGGGCAGTTGAAGACCTGAGCCCAAGTGAAGTGCGGGTCACGCTTTATGATAGCTGTGATTTTAAAATCGATAGCTACCGTGCCCTGCCGGTAAAGTCGGCCGGCCAATTGCCCAATGGCTTCGAGCCAAGCGAACTCTACAACGCGCGTTTCCATCCACGCGGCCTGGCAATGACAGTCGTCGGCGCAACCGATGCGCTGCGCTCGACCGGCATTGATTGGCACGTCATCAGCAAGCATGTCGCACCGGACGAGGTCGCGGTGTTTTCTGGCAGCATCATGAGCCAACTCGATGAAAACGGTTATGGCGGCCTGATGCAATCGCGCCTCAAGGGTGGCCGGGTCACCGCCAAACAGCTACCGCTGGGCTTCAACAGCATGCCGACCGACTTTATCAACGCCTATGTATTGGGCAGCGTCGGCACCACCGGCAGCATCACCGGCGCCTGTGCCACCTTCCTCTATAACCTGCAGAAAGGTATCGAGCACATCCAGTCGGGCAAGGCACGAGTCGCCTTAATCGGCAACAGTGAAGCCCCCATTACCCAGGAATGCATCGAAGGCTACGGCGCCATGGGCGCATTGGCCACAGAGGAAGGCCTGCGCCAGATACAAGGCTCTGATGATGTCGACTTCCAGCGTGCCAGCCGCCCTTTCGGCAAGAACTGCGGCTTCACCCTGGCGGAGTCGTGCCAGTACGTCATGCTCATGGACGATGAGCTGGCGATGGAACTGGGCGCCGACATTCACGGTGCCGTGCCGGACGTCTTTATCAATGCCGACGGCTTCAAGAAGTCCATTTCAGCGCCTGGCCCCGGCAATTACCTGACCATGGCCAAGGCTGTCGCCAGTGCAAGCCAGCTGCTCGGCAGCGAAGCAGTGCAAAAGCGCAGCTTCGTCCATGCGCATGGCTCCAGCACACCGGCCAACCGTACCACCGAGTCCGATTTACTCAACCGCATCGCCAGCGCCTTTGGCATCGAAAGCTGGCCGATCACCGCGGTCAAGGCTTTCGTTGGGCATTCGCTGGCAACCGCCAGTGGCGACCAGGTCATCTCTGCCCTGGGCACTTTCAAGTACGGAATAGTGCCAGGCATCAAGACCATAGACGAAGTGGCCGAGGACGTGCACCAGCAGCACCTGAGCATCACCACCCAGGACCGCGACTTGGGCCGGGAGGCGATGGATGTGTGCTTTATCAACTCCAAGGGCTTTGGCGGCAACAACGCCAGCGGCGTGCTGTTGGCGCCCCATGTTGCCGAGCGCATGCTGCGCAAGCGTTATGGCGAGGCGGCGTTCAATGCCTACTTGCAGCGTCGCGAGAAAACCCGCGCCGCAGCAGCCGAGTACGACCGCAACGCCCTGCTTGGCCAGTTGGATATCATCTACAACTTCGGCAAGGACTTGATCGACGACAGCGAGATCGAGCTGGGCACCGAGCGAATCGTCATTCCCGGCTTCGAGCAGCCGCTGACATTCAAGAAGGATGATCGCTACAGCGATATGCTCGACTAGGCAGCAAATGGTGGATGACTTTCATCCACCATTTGTAGCGCTCTGCGAAGACCTCGGGCCAGGCATTTCGGTGCTAGCCCTCGATGCGCTGTCCAACCTACAAGATGGGCACTCAGCTCAGCTTACGGGCCAGGCTCAGCAGTTGGCCGCGCCACTGCGCAGAAGCAGGCAAGGCGAGAAAGAAGGGGTTGAGCAGCGACTCACGCGCCTCGTAGGTCAGCGCATCACCTTGCAGGGTCAGTACCTCGCCGCCGGCACCTTCGAGTACGCCCTGGGCAGCGGCGGTATCCCACTGCGAGGTCGGTGCCAGCCGCGGATAACAATCGGCAAGCCCTTCGGCCAACTGGCAAAACTTCAGCGAGCTGCCGACATTCACCAATTGCAAATCGCCAACCTGTTCAGCCAGACCGGCCAGCAGGCTTTCTTGCTCCGGGCTGGAGTGGCGACGGCTCGCCACCACGGTAAAGGCACTGGCCGGTGCCACGCGCACATGAATGGCCTGGGCCTGACCCTGGGCGTCTTCGCGCCAGGCGCCAAGCCCCGAGCCACCATAAAAACAATCGCCGTTGACCGGCATCCCGACCACACCAAACACCACCTCGCCCTTTTCGATCAAGGCGACGTTGACCGTGAACTCTTGGCTGCCGGCAATAAACTCCTTGGTGCCATCGAGCGGATCAACCAGCCACCAGCGTGTCCACTGCGCACGTTCGGCAAGGGCAATATTGGCCGCCTCTTCTGACAGCACCGGGGTGCCCGGCTCCAGCGCCTGCAATCCACCATTAAGAATATGGTGGGCCGCCAGGTCCGCCGCGGTGACTGGCGAAGCATCGGCTTTTTCGGTAACCTCGACACCTGTGCGCCAATACGGCAGGGTGGCCTTTCCAGCTTCGCGTACCAGCTTCACAACAGCTGCAATCAACGCATCATTCACAGGCTGAACTCCCCTCGCTGGCTTAAAATGTCGCGCGCCAGGTACAACGCAGCCAGGGCCCGCCCTTCGCTGAACAGCGGATGCTGGATCAGGCTCGACAGTTCGCGCAGGCTGACTTTATCCACCCGCATGGGCTCGGGCTCATCGCCGGGCAGGCGCTCCTCATACAGGTCGCTGGCCAGCACCACCTGGATTTTCTGGCTCATGTAGCCAGGCGACAAGCTGAGTTCGGCAAGCAGCTCGAGCTTGCGCGCGCCATAACCGGCCTCTTCCTTAAGCTCACGATTGGCAGCATCCAGCACATCCTCGCCGGGCTCGATCAGACCTTTGGGCAGCGACACCTGGTAGTCATCGGTACCGCCGCAATATTCTTCGACCAACACCGCATGCTCGTCATCAAGCATGGCCACAATCATCACCGCGCCATAACCCACGCCCTTGCCGACCAGCCGCTCGTAGGTGCGCTCGACACCATTACTGAAACGCAGTTGCAGCTCTTCAACACGGAACAAACGGCTGCTGGCGACGATTTCACTGGCGAGTACGGTGGGCTTCTGACGCATGAAGACAGCTCCTTAACTATTCTTGCAAGTTATCATACCGCGCTTGCCCGGATTATCAGCCGCGAAGATTGCGCAAATACGACCCCGGCCATCCCAAACTTACCGACAGACGATAAATCGCATATGACTGCACTGCCTTGGCGCGAAATCGACACCGTCCTGCTGGATATGGACGGCACCCTGCTCGACCTGCACTTCGACAACCACTTCTGGCTGGAGCACCTCCCCCAGCGCTACGCCGAACATCACAAGATCAGTCGTGAGCTGGCCGATGCCGAGTTGATGCCACTGTTCAAGGAACACGCGGGACAACTGAACTGGTATTGCACGGATTTCTGGAGCCGTGAATTGAAACTCTCGATCCGCGACCTCAAGCGCGAGGTCGCCGAACTGATCGCCCTGCGCCCTGATGCAGACACTTTTCTCGACGCTGTGCGGGCAGCCGGCAAAAGAGTGGTGCTGATCACCAATGCCCACCGTGATTCACTGTCGCTCAAGCTCGAGCGCATCGAACTGGCTGGCTATTTCGAACGCATGATCAGCTCCCACGACTATGGTTTTGCCAAGGAAAACCAGCAGTTCTGGTTCGCCCTCAAACAGGATTTGGTGTTCGACCCGGCGCGAAGCCTGTTTATTGATGACAGTTTGTCGGTACTGCGCAGTGCCGCCCGGTTTGGCATCGCCCATCTACTCGCCGTGCGCGAGCCAGACAGCCACCAAGGGCCGAGGGATACAGGGGAGTTTGCCGCGGTTGAAGACTACCGGGCGATATTGCAGGGTTTGTAGCCAGGCAGAGCCGAAACAGGCCGCTCGCCTGAAGGCTCAAGCGTACGGGATGGAACGGCCAGGCCTAATGACCTGGCCGTCGACAGCTGTTATTCCTGCGGGATACGCAGGACCTGGCCCGGGTAGATTTTGTCCGGGTGGCTAAGCATCGGCTTGTTGGCCTCGAAGATCTTGTTGTAGGCGTTGGCGTTGCCATATTCAGCCTTGGCAATGGCACTTAGCGTGTCGCCTTTCTTGACCGTCACAAAGCGTGCTTCCGGAGCTGGCGTAGCAACGGTGATCTTGTCTTCAACTTCAGATACGCCTTCAACGTTACCCAGTGCCAGGAGAATCTTTTCTTTTTCTTCCTGGCTGGCGACTTCACCACTGGCAATCACCTTTTCGCCTTCAACGCTCAGTTGAATAGCGGGATTACCCAAACCAACCTTCGCCACATGCGCTTGGAGTGACTCAGCAGCTTGCGCCTCCTGGCCGACCACTGACTCCCAGAGTTTTACCCCGGCTTCTTTGACGAAACTGAAAATACTCATCGCTATTCCTCTTAATTCCTTGGAAAATTTCCGAGCGGATACTGCCCGGAAGCTCAAGTCTAGCCTGAAATCAGCACGGATATGATCCGCTGATCTGAACAATGATGATGATTTCCCATCCGCACACTGCCCAGGCGATTGACTGAACGCCATAGGCAAGGCAGCAGAATCGAACGCCAGACAGAGGCCTGGGCATGGATATCAAACAACTCAAGTTCCTAGTCGCACTGGATGAAACCCGGCACTTTGGCCAGGCTGCCGCACGCTGTCACGTCACCCAGCCGACCCTATCAATGCGCCTGCGCAATCTTGAGCAAGAACTGGGGCTCGAACTGGTCCTGCGCGGTCAACGCTTTGAGGGATTCAGCGAGGATGGCAAGCGAATTCTGGCCTGGGCCCGCACCGTCATCGCCGCACAAGACGGGCTTTATGCAGAAGCCGCCGCCTGTCGTGGCCAACTGGTCGGTACGCTTCGCCTGGGTGTGGTGCCGCTGGCAGGTTTTGACCCCATGCGCCTGATCAAACTCTTCGCCAAACAGCATCCGGGCTTACGCTTCCAGCTGTTTTCACTGAGCAGCGAACAGATACTGGAGCGATTGAGCAGCAACCAGATTGACCTCGGCCTGTCATATGTCGAACGTCTCGATCGCGAGCATTACCAGAGCCTTGAACTTGCCGAGTCACGCATGGGGCTGCTGTATGACCGACGCCACTTCCAGCTAGCCAATCAACAGTTGAAGTGGGAAGCGCTGGCGGAGCTGCCGTTGGGCTTGCTTTCAAGCGGCATGCACTTTCGCCAATCCATCGACCACAACCTGCGCTCACGCGGCATCAAGCCGCTTCCACGGCTTGAAACAGATGCAGTCCACCAATTGCTACATGCAGTCAGTGCCGGTATCTGTTGCGCGGTAATGCCACTCAACAGCGGCTTGGACGATTTTACTGAACACCTGGCCTTAGTACCGATAGAGAGCGCCCATACCCTCTCCCCGCTGGGCCTGATAATGCGTGCCAGCGGACAGCGATCTGCCTTGGCGCAAGCCTGCTTTGATGAAGCTAAAGACTTGTTATCCAAGGTATAAACCCAGTTAGAGTCATATGATAGAGCGCGTCGATCACGGCATCGGCAATAGCGATTAGACTCCCCCTGCCCAAAGCAATAGGCTTGGCTTAAACCAATGCGCACCTGGGGAACCCCCATGCCCGGTACCGAAACTGCAAGACCCGCCCAAAACACCGACTACAGCTACGCCGAGCTGACCTCGGCCAGCGCCAGCAATGCGGTGGCGCTGGCTGACGAATGTGCACTAGCCATCAGCTACAACGGCATCAACCATGCGGTGATGATGGTTTCCCCGTCCTTCGTTAAAGACTTCATTGCCGGTTTCAGCCTGAGCAATGCACTGATAGACAGCGTTGACGAGATTTATGACATCCAGCTTGAGCGCACGGGTGACGCCCTCAACGCCCAGGTGACCCTGAGCAACCGTGCATTCTGGGCGCTAAAAGAACAGCGGCGACAACTGGCTGGCACCAGCGGGTGCGGCCTGTGTGGCGTAGAAGCACTGGATCAGGCCCTCCCCGCGCTGAAGCCATTGCCAAGCCGCCCACTGCCGCCAGCCGAGCATCTTTTTGAGCTGCGCCAGCGCATCACCGAGCAGCAGCAACTGGCACGCGGCAGCGGCGCACTGCACGCAGCCTTGCTGGTTGATGCACAGGGCGCTATCAGCCTCTGCCGCGAAGATATCGGACGCCACAACGCACTGGATAAGCTGATCGGGGCCCTGCACAACAACGCTAGCGATGCACAACAGGGTTTTGCGGTGATCACCAGCCGCTGCAGTCTGGAGCTTATCCAGAAAGCCATTCGCGCAGGGCTGCAAACCTTGGTCAGCCTGTCGGCCCCGACCACACTCAGCGTGCAGTGGGCGCGGCAACACAACCTCAACCTGATCCACCTGCCGCACCATAGCGCCCCAAGGGTTTTCAGCCCGGCACCGACAAGGTCATCCAGCCAATGAATATGCATGTTGCCCCGCCACGCTACAAA
This sequence comes from Pseudomonas segetis, assembly GCF_900188155.1. Lineage (GTDB taxonomy): Bacteria > Pseudomonadota > Gammaproteobacteria > Pseudomonadales > Pseudomonadaceae > Aquipseudomonas > Aquipseudomonas segetis. The sequence goes on along the minus strand of NZ_FZOG01000003.1, from coordinate 576,283 downwards.
CCCTACACAGGACCCGCAGCAGGCTGGGGCGCGCTGCGCAGCGTGACGCGCTTCTGGCTGGACAGCAAGCAACCGCTGAAGAACCTGCGCGCCCTGCTCAAGACCAACCAGAACGGCGGCTTCGACTGCCCCGGCTGCGCCTGGGGCGACTCACCAGAAAGCGGCGCGGTAAAGTTCTGCGAAAACGGAGCCAAGGCGGTCAACTGGGAAGCCACCAGCCGCGCGGTCAATGCCGCGTTCTTCAAGCGTTACAGCCTCAGCCAACTGCGCGAACAAAGCGATTATTGGCTGGAATACCAAGGCCGCCTGACTGAGCCAATGCGCTACGACGCCGCCACGGACCACTATGTGCCTATTGCCTGGGACGATGCCTTCAAGTTGATTGCCAAGCACCTCAATGGACTCGACAACCCGAACCAGGCTGACTTCTATACCTCAGGCCGCGCCAGCAATGAGGCCGCCTTTCTTTACCAACTGTTTGGCCGGGCGTTGGGCACCAATAACTTCCCGGACTGTTCGAACATGTGCCATGAGGCCAGTGGCGTCGCCCTGGGTCAAAGCATCGGTATTGGCAAGGGCACAGTCACTTTTGCCGACTTCGACAAGGCCGATGCAATCTTCGTGTTGGGCCAGAACCCGGGGACCAATCACCCACGCATGCTCGAACCGCTGCGCGAAGCGGTCAAGCGCGGCGCCCAGGTGGTTTGCTTCAACCCCTTGAAAGAACGCGGGCTCGAACGCTTCCAGCATCCGCAACACCCCATCGAGATGCTGACCAACGGCTCTGAGCCACTCAATACCAGCTTCTTGCGCCCTGCACTTGGCGGCGACATGGCCGCCCTGCGCGCCATCGCCAAGTTTTTGTTGCAGTGGGAGCGTGAAGCAGCGGCCAACAACCTGCCGCCGGTCTTTGACCATGCCTTTATCGAAACTCACACCCAGGGCATAGACAGCTATTTGCAAGTACTCGACGCCAGCTCCTGGCCGTCACTGGTTGAGCAATCCGGCCTGAGCCTGCAAGAGCTGGAATACGCCGCACGGCTCTACCGCGAGGCCAGCCGGGTGATTATCTGCTGGGCCATGGGCATCACCCAGCATCGGCACTCGGTCGCAATCATTCAGGAAATCACCAACCTGCAACTGCTGCGCGGCAACATTGGTCGTCCTGGCGCGGGGTTATGCCCGGTACGTGGCCACAGCAACGTTCAGGGTGACCGCACCATGGGCATCGACGAGCGGCCATCGGCCGCGCTGCTCGATGCACTGGAACAGCGCTTCAAGTTCAGCGCACCCCGTGAAGAGGGTCATAACGTGGTTGCCGCAATCAACGCCATGCTCGCAGGCCAGACGCGGGTCTTTATCGCCCTGGGCGGTAACTTTGCCCAGGCAACCCCCGACAGCCCGCAGAGCCACAAAGCCCTGCAAAACTGCGAGTTGACCGTGCAAATCAGCACCAAGCTCAACCGCAGCCACCTGACCATTGGCAAGCAAGCGCTGATCCTGCCCTGCCTGGGGCGTACCGATATCGACCAACAAGCCAGCGGCCCGCAAGCGGTCACGGTCGAAGACTCGTTCAGCATGATTCATGCATCATATGGCCAGCTAACCCCGCTATCGACGCAAATGCGCTCGGAGCCCGCGATTATTGCAGGCATCGCCAAGGCCACCCTGGGTGACAGTCCCGTCAACTGGGACAGCCTGATTGCCGATTACCGGGAAATCCGCCAGTTGATCGCCGATACCATCCCCGGCTTTACTGATTTCAATCGGCGACTTGAACAGCCTGGCGGCTTCTATCTGGGCAACTCAGCTGCCCAGCGCCAGTGGCAAACCCCATCGGGCAAAGCCCATTTCAAGGCCAACCTGCTACTTGAGGATCTGATCCCCGAGCAGGCCAGGCGCAGTGGCCAGCAACCTGACCTGATCATGCAGACCTTGCGCTCCCATGATCAGTACAACACCACCATTTATGGCCTGGATGACCGCTACCGCGGTGTCAGCGGTCAACGCAAAGTCATCTTTGCCAACCAAGCAGATATCATCCGCCTGGGTTTTAAAGCGGGGCAAAAAGTCGATGTGATATCGCTCTGGGATGACAATATCGAACGCAAGATCGCGGGCTTCACCCTGCTTGCCTTTGACATTCCTGCGGGCCAGGCAGCAGCCTACTACCCGGAGGCCAATCCGCTGGTGCCCTTGCAGAGTTACGGCAGCGGCAGCTTTACTCCAACCTCAAAATTTATCGCCATCCGCTTGTTTGCCAGCGCCGCCGATAAGCAGATGATCGAAGCTAAAAGCGCCTGATAAAGAGAGTTTTAATCTGCACGGTCAAGCAGGCAGTCAGCCCGCGATAGTGGCAAATTGACCTGCGAAACATGCTGAAAACAGCAGAAATCGAGCCTGGGCAATCAGGCTCAGACAACGTCGCAAATCAAAAAGTTCTCCTTGAAAAACATATATTTACACTATGTGGAAAACACAGGTTACTGGTCGGATTTAACTTGCGCAGCTGGCCGCACAAACAAGAGGATCGCGACATCAACATCCATTGAGCGATTGTCGTATGAAGTACTCCTCAATTATTTTCCTGACCCTTAGCATGAGCAGTGCCAGCGTTTTCGCAGGTGGCACCGAGACAGGAATCGGCGGCGCATTGGGCGGCCTGCTGGGCGCAGCTGTCGGTGAACAATTCGGCGGCAGCACAGGTGCTGCCATTGGTGCGGGTGTCGGCGGCGCGGCAGGCAGTGCCGCCGGCGCAGATCGACACAATCGCACCGAGGCAGCCATTGGCGGCGGCCTGGGTGGTGCAGGCGGCAACGTTGCCGGGCGAAGTATCGGCGGCAGCAGTGGCGGCCTGATTGGCGCAGCCCTGGGTGGCGGAGCCGGTGGCGCACTGGGTAACTATTACGCCAATGAAAGCCGCTCTGACGACCACGATGGCCATCGTCGCGACCACCACTACCGTGATCGCGACCGACGCGGCTGGAAACATCACAAGCATCGCCATAACAAACACTGGAACCGCGGCTGGCGCCGTCGATAGCACCTGAGCGCAGTCCCGCCAATAGGAACTTTAGTGCCATTTAACCATCGAATAACACAATGAAGCTGTGTGCATGCCTTTAGGGCATTGGCTCCACACAGCCATTCCCCGATTTGGGCGTCTGGTACGAGGTTTTTATGCGTAAGTTAATCATTGCAGTGGCGCTTGGCGCACTGACAACACCTCTGGCTTTCGCCGACGATGGCAAGGTAGCCATTGGCAGTGGCGTTGGTGGTGCCTTGGGTAACGTTATCGGCCAACAGGTTGGCGGCAGCACTGGCGCAGCGGTAGGTGCAGGTCTTGGCGGCGCAGCCGGTGGCGCCATGAGCTCGCGCGACGGCAACAAAACCGAGGCGGCCCTGGGCGGTGGCCTGGGGGCAGCTGGCGGCTCAGTACTGGGCAACCAGGTCGGCGGCAGCACCGGCTCGACCATTGGCGCAGGCCTTGGCGGCGCGGCAGGGGGTGCGCTGGGTAATAACCTGGCGGACGATAACAACCGTCATGACGGCCATGGCAAGCACAAACACAAGAAGCACAAAAAGCATCACTGACATCTGCTCCACGCTTCACGGCTGCCAAACAAAAGCCCGCATCTTTGCGGGCTTTTGTGTGTTCGGGCCTTGGGCCTGCAGAAAGGGCCTTATTACTCGACCACAAGCCTGGCCAAGGCGCTGCGCAACTGATCAGGAATGGGTACCGGGCGATTGCTTTGACGGTCAACAAAGACATGCACAAAGCGCCCGGCCGCACAGGCAAGCTCTTCACCCTGCTTGAACACGGCCAGCTCATATTGCACCGAGCTGTTGCCCAGCTTGCCAACCCGCAGCCCGATTTCGATCCGATCCGGAAAGGCAATAGAGGCAAAGTAATCGCAGCTCGAACTGACCACGAATCCAACCACTTCACCGTCGTGGATATCCAGGCCACCCTCCTCGATCAGGTAGCTGTTCACGGCACTATCAAAGTAGCTGTAGTAGGTGACGTTGTTAACGTGGCCATAGATGTCATTGTCGTGCCAGCGCGTGGTGACAGCTTGCAAATGCCGGTAATCAGTTCGCAGGTGTTGGGCTTGGTTCATGCAGGATCCTTATCCGAAATAGCTATCGAAGAGTCAGTACGCAGACTGATAAATCGCCAAGGCATGCTGCTCGGTCATCTCGCGCGGGTTATTGACCAGCAAACGCTGTTGCAGCATTGCATCGCGCGCCAGTTGCTCAAGCATGTCTTGCCCAACCCCGGCGTCCCGCAGCCGGGTTGGCAGGCCACTGCGCTCGCTGAAATCGGCCAACTCCATGATGAACTGCTCGGTTTGATCAACCGCCGCGCCCGTACGTAGTTTCTCGCCCAGCACCAGTGGCGCAAGCTCCGCATACAAAGGTGCCGCGACACTGGCATTGAAGCCCAGTACATGGGGCAGAACCAATGCGTTGCTCAAGCCGTGGGGAATGTGAAAGTGCCCGCCCAGTGGATACGCCAGCGCATGCACCGCCGCAACCGGTGAGTTGGCAAATGCCTGACCAGCCAGGCAAGCCCCAAGCAGCATTGCCTGGCGTGCCTCACGGTTGCTGCCGTTGTGCACCACCTCATCAAGGTTGGCCGCCAGCAGACGCAATGCCTCGCGGGCCAGCATGTCGGAAAGCGGATTCTTTTTGTGTACGCTGGTATAGGCTTCGATCGCGTGCACCATGGCGTCGATACCAGTGGCAGCCGTCACTGCCGGTGGCAAGCCCAGGGTCAAATCAGCATCCAGCAGGGCCAAATCCGGGAGTAACAGCGGCGAAACCGCGCCCATCTTGCTGGTTTCGCCAGTGGTCACAATCGCCACTGGGGTGACTTCTGAACCCGTGCCAGCGGTGGTCGGCACCTGGATCAACGGCAAGCGCTGGCCCGTCGCATTACCTACACCATAGATATCAGACAGCTGCTGGCTGTTGTGCGGATGAGCAAGCAAGGCAATCAGCTTGGCAACATCCATCGAACTGCCACCACCAAAGCCCACAATCAATTCAGCCTTCAGTTCCCGCGCCTGGGCAAGGGCAGCGTCAACTATGGCTTCTGGCGGGTCGGCAACAACCTGGTCAAATACCTCGAAGGCAACCTGTTCGCTGGCAAACCCAGGCAGCACCGGGGCCAACAGGCCAAGCTGGGTGATACCGGGATCGGTGACGATCAGCACACGCTTGGCACCACGCTCGCGGCAGAGCGCAGCCAGTCGATTGGAAGAGCCTGACTCGCAGATAATCTGTGCGGTTGTCGCAAAGCTGAATGGGCGCATGATCCATGTCCTCTTATTCTCGGTTTGACGTACGGCGCCCTGGAGCGCCACAACAGCCTCACCCATTAAAACGCAAAACTGGCCTCGGGCATGGCCATCAGACAGTCGGCGCCTCCCAGGAGAGCTTCACGATGCATGCTGGCACGCGGCAAAATACGCTGCAGGTAAAAATTCGCACTGTGCAATTTGGCCTGATAGAACTCAGCATCCGTATCACCGGCATCAAGCTGGTCTTGCGCACGCGCGGCCGCCTGTAACCAAAAGCCTGCCAACAACACATAGGCGCAATACTGCAGGAAGTCCACCGAGCAGGCGCCAATCTCCTGGGGGTCACGCTTGCATGCAGCTATGACTTGCGCAGTCAATTCACCACACTCGACAAAGCGTGCCTGCACTGTGGTGGCCATGGCTTGCAAGGCAGGACGCTGAGCTTGCGCGGCACAGAGTTGAGTGAACTCATCGCACAGCTCGGCCAACTGCTGGCCACCGTCCCCCAGCAGTTTGCGGCGGATGTAATCCAACGCCTGAATACCGTTGGTGCCTTCATAGAGCTGGGTAATGCGACTGTCGCGCATGAGCTGCTCGATGCCCCACTCACGGATGTAGCCGTGCCCGCCGTAAACCTGCACGGCATGGCTGGCGACCTCCTGGCCCATGTCGGTAAAGAATGCTTTGACTATAGGAATCAGCAGCGCCACGCGCTTGCCGGCAGCCTTGCGCGCCGCTGCATCGGGATGGCCATGCTCCAGATCGAGCAAGCGTGCCGTGTAGGCCGCCAACATGCGCGAGCCCTCGACCAGAGTCTTCTGGGTCAACAGCATGCGCCGCACATCCGGATGCACGATAATCGGGTCCGCCGCCTTTTCAGGCGCAGCCGGGCCAGTCAAGGCACGCGACTGCAAGCGCTCACGGGCATAGCGCAGCGCCCCTTGATAAGCAGCTTCGGCGATACCCAGCCCTTGCAAGCCAACCTGGAAGCGCGCGTCATTCATCATGGTGAACATGCCAGCCAGGCCTTGATTGGCTTCACCAACCAACCAGCCGGTAGCGCCATCAAAATTCATGACGCAGGTTGCCGCGCCCTTGATGCCCATCTTGTGCTCAAGCGCGCCACAACTCAGGGCGTTGCGCTGGCCAAGGCTGCCATCGGCATTGGCGATGAACTTGGGCACCAACAGCAAGCTGATGCCCTTGACCCCGGCCGGCGCATCGGGCAGGCGGGCCAAGACCAGGTGGACAATATTCTCGCTGAGGTCCTGCTCGCCACCGCTGATGAAAATCTTATTGCCACTGACCCGGTAACTACCGTCGGTCTGGGGTTCGGCCTTGGTGCGCAGCAAAGCCAGGTCGGTGCCAGCCTGCGGCTCGGTCAGGCACATGGTGCCGGTCCATTCGCCACTGACCAGCTTGTGCAGGTAAGCCTGCTTCAACTCTTCGCTGCCGTGAACATTGAGCGCCAATACCGCGCCTTCGGTCAGCCCCGAATAAATCCGGAACGACAGGCTGGCGCCCATCAGCATTTCATGAAAGTTGCATGCCAGCAGCTGTGGCAGCGCCTGTCCGCCAAAGTCAGCCGGACCGGTCATGCTCGCCCAGCCGTTATCCACATATTGCCGGTATGCCTCGCTGAAGCCATCCGGCGTTGTCACCTGGCCATCAACCAGGCTGGCACCTTGCTCGTCGCTGTTGCGATTGAGCGGGGCGACCACCTCGCTGGCATAGCGTGCCGCTTCCTCGAGCACGTCATCAACCAGCTCGCGCTCAAGGCCGTTACCCAGTGTCTGGCAGTGTGCGCTGATATCAAATAACTCATGCATGACAAAACGCATATCACGCAGCGGCGCTTGATAACTCATAGCGATCCCTCCTGCACATCAGCAAAACCCTTGTCGCTGGCAGCCAGTTGCGAAATCAACTGCGCAGGACGCCAATGCTCGCCACGGTTTTCCTGCAGATAGCGTAGTCGCGCCTGAATATCGGCCACGCCCTGGCTATCAGCCCAACTCATTGGCCCGCCCTTATCGGCGGGAAATCCATAACCGTTGAGGTAGACCAGGTCGATATCATGGCTATTGGCAGCGATATTTTCCTGAAGGATTTTCGCCCCTTCGTTGACCAGCGCCAGCAGGCAGCGCTCAAGGATTTCGTCCGGACCGATATCACGGCGCTTGAAGCCAAGCCGCTCGGAAACACCAAGCACCAGCGCATCCACTTCTGGATCATGCTCTGCCTGGCGGCTGCCTTCGGCATAGCGGTAATAGCCCATGCCTGATTTCTGCCCGAAGCGGCCCAGCTCGCAAAGACGATTGTCCACTTGAACCTCTGGCGCATCCTGGCCCCTGCCCGCCAGCTCACGGGCGCGCCACTCGAGATCGATACCGACCACGTCGTACATGCGAAATGGCCCCATGGCAAAGCCAAAGCCTTGCAGGGCTGCGTCTACCTGATGCGGATAAGCGCCTTCAAGCAACATCATCCGCGCTTCTCGCACGTAGGTATGGAGCATGCGATTACCAATAAATCCATTGCAGTTCCCAGCCACAACACTGACCTTGTCGATGCGCTTGCCTAACGCCAGGGCTGCATCCAAAACGGCTTTCGAGGTCTTTTCGCCGCGCACGATTTCCAACAGTTTCATGATGTGTGCGGGGCTGAAAAAGTGCAGGCCCAACACATGGTCCGGGCGCTGGGTAACAGCGGCGATTGCATCGATATCCAGCGCCGATGTATTGCTCGCCAGAATCGCGCCTGGCTTGAGCGTGGCATCAAGGGTGCGGAAGATCTGCTGCTTGAGCTCGAGGTTCTCGTACACCGCCTCGATCACCAGGTCGGCATCGGCCAGCGCGGCGTAATCCGCAACCGGGGTAATACAAGCAAAGCGCTTGGCGGCCTGCTCAGCAGTGATACGCTCCAACTTGACGTTGTGATCGTTGGTCTTGGCGACCATTGCCAACGCCTGCTCAAGCATTTGCGCATTATTGTCCAGCCAAAGCACCTGGATGCCCGCGTTCGCCAGGCTCATGACAATGCCACGGCCCATGGTCCCGGCGCCAATCACGGCGGCGCACTGAATATCAAAAACACTGCTCATGGTTATCCCTCTTGTAATTGAGCGGGCAAAAGATCGCCCATCACCATAAGCAACGCGCTACTATTTTTGAAATTTAGTGTTGTGATACTTAATATTCAGACTATGAATATACTCAGTTTCGACCTTAATCTACTGCGTGTGCTCGATGCACTCATGCGCGAGCAAAACGTATCGCGCGCCGCTGAGCGCCTGGCACTGAGCCAGCCAGCGGTCAGCAACGCACTTAATCGCCTGCGGGTATTGCTCGATGACCCACTGCTGGTCCGCACAGGCAGAACCATGCAGCCAACCCCCCGGGCGCAGGCCCTTGCCGGGCCGATCCGCATGGCCTTGCAGCAAATCGAGCAGAGCCTGAACGCGGGGCAAACCTTTGATCCCGCCAGCAGCAGCCAACACTTCAATATTGCGCTGACCGACTATGTCGAGTTGATCTGCATGCCGCAGTTGATGCGCAAGCTCAGTGACTGCGCGCCAGGCATACGTATTGATATTCACCACCTGAATCCACGCTTGCCCGTAGAGGCGCTGGATAACGGCGAGCTGGACCTGGTCCTGGGCCGTTTCCTGGACATTCCGGCGCGGTTCAGCCGCCAGCATTGGGCCAGCGAGACCTTGCAGCTCGCAGTGCGCAGGGATCATCCACTGGTCAGCCACGGAGTGGATCTTGAGTTATTCCTCAAGCTTCGCCAGCTATGGGTACACGGCGGCCAGACACGCGGCATGGTGGACCAATGGCTCAATGAGCAAGGCCTGCAGCGCGAAGTGGTCTACACCACCCCAAACTACCTGCAAGCGGCGCACATTGTTGCCAGTAGCGACCTGGGCGCAGTCTTGCCGGACCAACTGGCCCGGCATTTTGCGGCGCTGCTGCCCTTGCAACTGTTCGACTTGCCCTTCGAGCTGGAGGCCTTCCACCTCGAAGTGGTCAGCCTCAGCCAGCGCCAGCGCGACCCGGCCCTGCAATGGCTGATCGAGCAACTCCTGAGCATTGCCGCCGACTCGTCCTAGGCTTCAACACAACGGTACAATCACTACACAAACCAGCCCCTGCGGCTAGGCTTTGAAAGGATCCGATAAAATTACGCCCAGCCAGACACCCCCGTAAATGGAGTTACCTGAATGAAACCAATCAAACACCTGTACCTGTACTTCCAAGACGGCCAGCGCTTGGCGATGCGTTTCCCCCAGCAAAGTGCAGACCCCGTCGAGGTTGCGCGGGGAATTCGCAAACAGCTGGAATCACCGTTCCTATCGATCGAAGTCGATGGCGACTTGCTGATGATTCCGCGTGAGAGCATCAAGTACCTGCAAATATCACCGGCGCCGGTTTCGCTGCCTGACCCGGTCATCTCCGGCGCCGAGATGATTGACTAGCACCGCTACTCGAACGTCCTGCCGTCATGCTTGAGCCAGCCATCAACATGACGGCGTCCCGGGTCCCGGTGCGTCCAGTGCACGACGCCGCCTTTGGCGTTCCACTCGTATTCGCCGTAGAACTCCACGCTGTCACCGGCGCGCAAGCCGTCAATGCGTGGCGCAAGATCAATATTGTGGGCGACCAGCACGCTGGGGCCGCCTGCAATCTTGAGAATAAACTTTTGATGCCGCGAGCCTTTGAGATCGTCGCGCAAGACCTTGACCACAACCCCGGAGCCTTGAACCTGAACATCACTCTGCTGGCGGCTGTAGGCCTGCAAGAGCTCGGAGTTGCCAGCCGGTGCCGTGTCGCTGAACCCCGGGATCGAGACGCCCTGCTCCCTGGCAAAACCATAAGCCAGCACCAGCGCCACAATCAGGTAAGCAAGTTTCTTCATCTCGATTCCAGTCCATGTGTTGTGTCGCATTTGGCGACTGTCCCTGTGGAGGCTAGGATTCTAGCCCAGCGCCCCAGACGCTGCACAAACAACCTGGTTCGGTTGTGGCAGTGCAAATTTTGCTACTGTTGCCAGCAAGGTGAGCAGGCTAAACTGGACCCATGACGACAGCCCCCTTTATCAACGCGCTTCCATTAGACCGCAAGGATGCAGGTTCTGGCCTGCGTATTGGCGGCGATTGGACTCTGGCACACTTCGCCACGCTCGAACCACAAGTCATGCAAGCCCGGCAAGATGTAGCAGCCGATGCCACGATCATCCTCAACGACATCAACCAACTGGATACCGCTGGCGCTGCACTGCTGGTCGACCTACTCGGCGAAGCGCGGCTTGAGACCCTTGAAACCTGCTCACCGCAACTGAGCGCAGAACGGCGCCAACTGCTGCAAAGCGTGGGTCATGCCATCACTGAATCCAGAAAGACGCCCCCTGCGCCCCGCCCTTCATCCATCAGTGAGTTTTTCGGCCACATCGGCATTGCTGTTGACGATTTCCTCTGCAAGGCCCGCGAGCTGGTCGGTTTTTTTGGATTGACCGTCTGCACCATGCTCAGCGTAATGCTCAAGCCCAGCCGCTGGCGCATCACCTCGCTGACCTCGCACCTGCAACAAACCGGGCTCAATGCGGTACCAATCGTGGCGCTACTGACCTTTCTGGTCGGCGCTGTGGTGGCATTTCTAGGTGCCACAATCCTGGCCGACTTCGGCGCCAGTATCTACACCATCAACCTGGTCGCGTTCTCTTTCCTGCGTGAGTTTGGCGTGCTGCTCACGGCAATCTTGATGGCTGGGCGCACAGCCAGTGCCTTCACCGCGCAAATTGGCTCGATGAAGGCCAACGAAGAAATCGATGCCATCCGCACCCTCGGCCTCAGCCCGATTGAGCTGCTGGTGGTGCCGCGAGTGTGCGCCATGCTGATTGCCCTGCCCGTGCTGACGTTTATCGCGATGATCTGCGGCATAGTCGGCGGCGCCATGGTCTGTGCATTGACCCTGGATATCTCGGTCACCAGCTTTATCAGCATCTTTCACGAAAGTATTGAGCTGAAGCATTTCCTGGTGGGCATGGTCAAAGCACCGATCTTTGCCTTCTTGATTGCCATCATCGGCTGCCTGGAAGGCTTCAAGGTCACCGGCAGCGCCCAGTCGGTGGGTGAGCGCACGACCTCCAGCGTGGTCCAGTCGATTTTCGTGGTGATCCTGCTCGATGCCATCTTCGCGTTATTCATGGTGGAGATGGGCTGGTGACCAAAGAAGCCGTGATTGAAGTGCGCGGGCTGTGTAATCGCTTTGGCGCGCAGAGCGTGCATGAAAACCTCGACCTCGACTTATACCGGGGCGAAGTGCTCGGGGTCGTCGGCGGTTCTGGTACCGGCAAATCGGTGCTGCTGCGCTCGATTGTCGGTTTGCGCACGCCCAACGAAGGCAGCGTCAATGTTTTTGGACAAACCCTGCTGGAGCTGGACGAACACCAGCGCTCATTGATCGAACGCCGCTTCGGTGTGCTTTACCAGCGTGGCGCGTTGTTTTCGTCACTGACGGTTACCGAGAACATCGCGCTGCCACTGATCGAGCATGCCAAGCTCAGCCGCGCCTCGGCCGAACGCCTGGCACGGGTCAAGCTGGCCTTGGTCGGCTTACCCTGCCTGACTGGCGACAAGTACCCCTCGGAGCTGTCTGGGGGCATGGTCAAGCGTGCCGCATTGGCCCGCGCCCTGGCGCTGGAGCCAGACATACTGTTTCTCGACGAGCCCACCGCAGGTCTCGACCCCATTGGCGCCGCTGATTTCGACCAGTTGATCCTGACCCTGCGCGACGCACTCGGCCTCAGCGTATTCTTGGTCACCCATGACCTCGACACGCTCTACACCATTTGCGACCGCATTGCCGTGCTCTCGCAGAAACGTGTGCTGGTGGCCGACACCCTGGAAAAGGTCGCGGCGACCGATGACCAATGGATTCAACACTATTTTCATGGCCCGCGTGGACGCGCGGCCAAGCAGGCAGCGGACAACGCGCCACGGAGAGCTTAATGGAACCTCGCGCACATCATGTTTTGATCGGCCTGTTTACCGTGCTGGTGGTTAGCGCGGCGCTGGTCTTTGCGATATGGCTGAGCAAACACTCCGCTGACCAGCAATACAACGAATACAGCGTGGTATTCAATGAGACAGTAAGCGGCTTGTCGCGCGGCAGCTCCGTGCAATACAGTGGCATCACCATCGGCGATGTGCAGCGCCTGTTTCTTGACCCCAAGGACCCGCGCAAGGTCATTGCCTGGATACGTATTGTCAGCAGCACCCCGATCAAGACCGATACTCGCGCCCGCCTGTCGATCACCGGCATCACCGGAACTGCGGTCATCCAGATGCATGGCGGCACACCGAAAAGCCCGGCGCTGCTCGGCGAAGATGGCGAACGGCCCAGGATTATTGCCGACCTTTCTCCTCTGTCAAAATTGCTCGCCAACGGCGATGACCTGGTCATCAACGTCAATCACCTGATCAACCAAGCCAACCACCTGCTCAACGACGAGAACCTGGCGCAGGTCTCCAAGACCCTGAAAAACCTCGAAGCAGTCAGTGCAATGGTCGCCGAACAGCGCGACACACTGAACAAAACCGCCCAGGAAATCAGCGTCGCCAGCACTGAAACCGTCAAGCTGATGCGCAATGCCAATAGCCTGCTCAACGACTCTGGGCGCAAGAGCTTTGCCAACATCGAGCGCATCAGTGCATCGCTGGAACGCAGCAGCAGCAATATCGAGCGCATCCTCGACGAGAACCGGGACGCGCTGCGCCAAGGCATGCAGGGTGTAAGCACTCTAGGCCCGGCAATCAATGACCTGCGCGACACCCTGAGCACCATCCGCTCGTTCTCACGCCGGATTGAAGACGACCCGGCCTACCTGCTGCGTAGCGATACCATCAAGGAGTTTCAACCATGAGCCGGTTTATCCGCATCAGTGCCCTCGCACTCAGCGCGCTTATGCTCAGCGCCTGCTCTATCCTGCCGGAGCCCGAGCAGCTGCATGTCTATCGCTTGCCCGGCACCGCGCCGAGCGTTAGCACTCTGGCAACACCCAGCCCCATGACCTTGCAGGTCAATCGCCCCAGCAGCAACCAGATTCTCGACAGCTCACGGATTGTCGTACTGCCCGATGGTAACCAGGTCAGCACCTATCAAGGCGTGCGCTGGAGCGACCGGGCACCGACCATGCTCCGCGATCGCTTGATCGACAGCTTTATCAGTGCCAATAGCTTTGCTGCCGTGAGCAGTGATGACAACCACCTGCAAACCGACCTGCAACTGGTCAGCACCCTGCGTGCCTTTCAAAGCGAATACCGTAACGGCGCGCCACAGGTGCAGATTCAACTCGATGTACAACTGGTCGACAGCCAGCAACAGATCATCGCCAGCAGACGCTTCAGCGTCAGCCAGGCGGCAACAGGCACCTCGGTCGAAAATGTTGTCGAAGCCTTCGGTAGCGCGGTCGATAACCTTTCAACCCAGCTGCTGCAATGGACCCTGAGCCAGAGCCATAAAAGCAACCGCTGAACGCTTACACCTGGGCCTCGACCCACTCACGCACCTGGGCGTAGGGGTAGTCCTGCAAAGCAGCGAACCCCGCCAGGCTGCGCGCCTTTAGCTTGGTCAACAGCGGCACGCTGATGCCACAGAAAAAACGAGTCAGGCATTCGTGACTTGGCATGCCTCCCTTCAATCCCTGGTAACGCTGGATAAATTCAGCGCCCAAGTCACTCACCCTGTACTGATCGAGCGACGCCAGTGCCGGCGGCTCTGGCAGGCGGGCAACCTGGCCCTGGCACACCGAGCAATGCCCACACCGCACTGGCGCCTGGCTATCGCCAAAGTAGCCGGCCAACCGCTGGCTCAGGCATTGATCGCTGGCAAACAGGTCGAGCATGGCGTGAATACGCTCGATCTCGCTGTGCTCTTGCTGCTTGAAGTAGCGATGCAACTCCGCGCCGAGCCGGGCAGGATCAAATGCAGCGTCAAGCAGGGTATAAACCTCGGTCATTTGCTTGCTTTCAAGTTCGATCCAGGCTTTTTCCTGAAAGTAATCCAGTGCTTTTATCACTCGGCTACGCTCGGCCTGGTGCAGTTGGTAAAGCTGATCAAAGTCGACAGTGCACCAGGTTCGCGCGCGTTTCGATGACGCCACCAGGGCCTCGACGAAACCTCGTCGCTCACCATCGAATCTGGCGATCAGCTGCTCAGGCTCAATCAAGTATTTGAAGCGATATTCGGCAAAATAGGCGTATTTAGGCGCAATAACACCTCTAAGCTCCAACTGTACCAGCAGCGTTTTCAAGGCCAGCAAGCGAATATTGCTTTGCTCGGAAAGCGCATTGAATGTCAGCTCCCACTGCCCATCCGCGCCACAGGCGAGCAACTCATTGAGCACATAACCAATGCCTTCCAGTTCGGGCGTGTCGCCGTAGACGAAGTTTTCCAGCACATTGAGGCTGTCGCGGTTGGCCATGACCCAGCAATCCGAAGGTTGGCCATCGCGTCCGGCGCGGCCGATTTCCTGGCTGTAGTTCTCTATCGACTTGGGCAGGTCGTAGTGCACAACGTTGCGGATATCACTTTTATCGATGCCCATGCCAAAGGCGATGGTAGCGACGATGCAGTTCAACTGACCGCCCATGAACTGGCGCTGGATCGACTCACGCCGCTCATGTGGCATGCCGGCATGATAGGCACTGGCAGGAAAACCTTTGGCTGCCAGCAAATCAGCCACCTGCTCGGCGGTTTTCTGCTGGGTGACATAGACAATGCTGGGTTGCCCTGCCTTGGCCGATAACCACTCGACCAAGCGCCGCTGCTTGTCAGCCCCCGCCACCGGTTCTACCCACAAGTTGAGGTTGGGCCGATAAAATCCGGTGGTCACCACATCCGCCTCGGCTATCTCGAATTTTTGCTGCATATCGGCGATGACCGGCGGGGTTGCCGTCGCGGTCAGCAGCAACACCTGGGCAATGTTGAATTGGCGTCGATAGTCCGGCAGCTTCAGGTAGTCCGGCCGGAAGTTATGCCCCCACTCGGAAATACAGTGCGCCTCATCCACCACCAACAGGGAGATCGGCACCTGCTGGATGAAATTGCGAAAGCGCTCGTTTTTCAAGCGTTCGACTGAAATCATCAGGACCTTGAGCTCACCACTCTTGGCATCATGCATCACCTGCGCGATGTCCTCCCGGCTCTGGGCTGAATCGATACTGGCCGCCTTGATCGAGTGGCGCTGCAAAAAAGCCAATTGGTCCTGCATCAAGGCCAGCAGCGGCGAGACCACCAGCGTCAGGTGGGGCAAGTGCATGGCGGGCAACTGATAACACATCGACTTGCCGGAGCCGGTGGGAAATATTGCCGCGACCGAACGCCCTGCCATCACGGCCTTGATCGCGGCCTCCTGGCCAGGACGAAACTGCTGGTAGCCAAAGGTGCGGTGCAAGCTGTCGTAAATCAACAATCTATCCTCGTGGATGCCGTGCTTGATGCTTAAGCAGACAGGAATGTGACAGCTTGAAGGGCCAGTGAACACCATCTCGACGACTGGTCGAAGGCACAAGACCCCGTGGAGTCAGGCTAATCGCCCGTATTCACGGGCCTCCAGGCCGACATCAGGTGCTAAGGGAATATCAATTCGCTGGCTATGACCAATCCATCTAACGCCAGGCGTTACCTTGGAGTAGATTGAACTCATGAACAGTTGCACAGGAGCTTTATATGAAGGAATCGGTTTTTACGGCAGCTTGTCTGCTTTGAGCTGAACCATCAACAAAGCGGGCCGAACATCCTACGCACCTCATGCTCTTGCCTGACAAGAGCCGGTACACGAGGCCAACGACCTTGCCACTGGTTGAGTATCAAAACCCTCAAGTTAGCCGACAACTGGGCCTGGAAACTCCACGTAGCGTGGCCAGCTCAACGTTCAGCACCAACAGTTTGTAGCCGCAAACCAGCATAGGTCGGATGACCACCAGCAAATCTGGAGTTGGCAGCGCTCAGACCGGTTGGACCTACTGCAGAACCGCGAATGACAACGTTGCTAAGTATTCAGAGCACAGCACATAGGCAACATTTATAGCCGTGATGAGCGGCCCCGTTTCACCTGTATCTCCGTAGCTCCACCTGCGTAACGTGTTGGAACTGTATCAGCAGTCACACACAAAAAGCCGCCCTAAGGCGGCTTTTCCGCGTGTGCCTCAATTGCCGGAGCGGCGCAGCGCTTGTGGCGTAAAGTCACGCGGGGTCAGGCCCACGTTGAAGTTGTACATCGGCTCATTGTTATCCAGGCCATCGACAAAATAACGCTCGCCCTTGAAGTCGTAGATGGTTTCCAGGGTGCTGCCAAACATCGGCACATCGTAGTAGCTGATCGGATGGCTTTCCTGCAGGCCACTCAACTCACCATCCTTGTTATAAAGATCGACCGCGAGGATTTGCCAGCTGTCTTCATCGATGTAGAAGCGCCGCTTGGCATAGGGATGGCTAAAACCCTTGCGCAAATCCGCCTCGACAATCCAAACCCGATGCAGCTCATAGCGCAGCAGGTCAGGGTTGACCGTGTTGCGCTTGAGAATGGTCTCATAGGGAATACCCTGCTGGTGTACCGCGTAGCTGTTATAAGGCACCAGCATTTCCTGCTTGCCCAACAACTTCCACTCATAGCGATTCGGTGCGCCGTTGTAGGAGTCGACAACGTCTGCCGTGGCCATACCGTTGGTGTCCGGCTGCAGGGTGTCATACGCCAGCATTGGCAAGCGACGCACACGGCGCTCGCCACGGTTGAAGCGCCAGGCCTTGCGAATCGCCAGTACCTGGTCGAGGGTCTCCTGCACCACCAGCGCCGAACCTGCCAGCTTGGATGGCGCAACCACCTTGTATTTGTAATAGAACAAGGTGTTATCAAGATCCTTCGGCGTTACCCCCTCACGTCCGTACAGAAAGTACACATCGCGTTCGAGCTTGAGCAGGTTGTAGGCCCCATTGGATAGTACCGCAGCCTGGTTTGTCACAAAGCTGATCTGGTCGCCACGGTAACGCATGATGTGGTTCCAGATGGCTTCCTGGCCATTTTGCGGCAGCGGGAACGGGATGCCCGATGCCACTCCCTCCACACCGTTGCCGCCGGATATCAACTGGGCGTTGAGCGCATTGTAGCGAGTGGCATCGTAGATACGTTGCGGCGCAGCTGCGCTACGGTGGGTCGGGAAAACCCGCAGGTGATAATCCGGGTTCTTTTCCAGCAGGACTTTCAAACCCGCAGGCAGCTTGGCTTGATACTGGTTCATGTTTTGGCTGTTGACCTGATACAGCGGCTTCTCGCCCGCGTACGGGTCAGGATGATGCATGCCAGGCGAATAGCTGGCCGGCGGCGTCGCCAATCCACCTTCCCAACGCGGGATGGTCCCTGCGGCATTGCCCGCCATTTCACCACCGAGCGGTGTCAGGTCCTGGCCGAGCCGGCCAGCCTGCGCTTCATCAACCTTGGCTTGAGCCTGCAGCGCCACTGCAGCCAACAACAGAATCGAAAGTTTTCGCAACACAGTACTCCCCCACAGCGCAGACTTCTTTCATGCACCGCTTTTTTATGCGCCAGCATTGACTTGCGCTTTATTGGTCAGTCTTGGTGAGAAGCCATCCTGGCGCCGGGTTTTCCCGGTCTGGTATTCCATCCCTGAAGTGGGCCTGCTGAGGCTGCGTGCATGCCTATTGGCAAGGCGCAGCTTAGCGGCCGCGCGCAGTTTACTCGTTCAAACAAGCATTTGCTTCGGGTGATATGCGAATTAGCGGTTCACTGCACATCCAGCGCCGCATCTAAAGCTGGAATGGCGGGGGCCAGGGCAATTGCAGTTTTTTGTAACCGTCAGGCTCAAGTCGCCAGGCTCGAGGTCAAGCTGGCGTGCGCAAGGTACGGGGACAGATGCAAGCGCAGCCGGGAAGGCCGCGCTTGTTTAGAAGAACCAACGAGCGCTGGCAAAGCCTGGACGGTTTAGCCCTGACGCTCGAACTTCAGGTCCCAGACCCCATGGCCAAGACGTTCGCCACGGCGTTCAAACTTGGTAATGGGACGTTCTGCCGGGCGCGGCACATAGGTGCCATCAGCCGCCAGATTCTGATAGCCGGGCGCCGCGTTCATCACTTCCAGCATGTACTCGGCATAGGGCTGCCAATCGGTAGCCATGTGCAGCACACCCCCGACCTTGAGCTTCTGTCGTACAAGCTCGGCAAACTCGAGCTGCACAATACGCCGCTTGTGATGACGGGCCTTATGCCATGGGTCCGGAAAAAACAGCATCAGTCGGTCAAGACTGTTGTCGGCCACGCAGTTACGCAGCACCTCCAAGGCATCGCAGCTGTAAACGCGCACGTTGCTGAGATTCTGGGTGAGCAACCCATTGAGCAAGGCACCCACGCCCGGGCGATGCACCTCAACGCCGATAAAATCCTGTTCAGGTGCCGCAGCAGCCATCTCAAGCAAGGAATGGCCCATGCCAAAACCAATTTCGAAAGTACGTGGCGCACGGCGACCAAAGACCGCGTCAAAATCCTGCAGGCCGTCCTCAAGCTTCAAGCCAAACTTGCTCAGCCCCTGATCCAGCCCCCGCTGCTGCCCTTCAGTCATGCGCCCGGCACGCATAACAAAGCTCTTGATGGTTCGCAGCTTGGGCGAGGTTTCAGGCGTGGCCTGTGGGGAATCAGTCATTTCGTACTCTTTAATTCGGTCGTACTACGCCATCCAGAGCCAAGGATCAGGCCAATGCCGGATGACAAATAATTAATAGATGAAACTCGAAAACCCTAGCGCAGTGGTTTTCGGTGATTAATCAGCGAATCATACCCTCAAGAGGCGACGAAGCACTGGCATAAAGTTTCTTCGGCATGCGCCCGGCCAGGTAAGCCAAGCGGCCAGCTTCGATAGCGTACTTCATGGCTTCAGCCATCATCACCGGGTTCTGCGCATGGGCAATGGCGCTGTTCATCAGCACTGCCTCGCAGCCAAGTTCCATGGCGATGGTGGCATCGGATGCGGTACCAACCCCGGCATCAACCAATACCGGCACCGTGGCCTCTTCAAGGATGATCCGCAGGTTGTAGGGGTTACAAATCCCCAGGCCAGTGCCAATCAGGCCAGCCAGTGGCATTACCGCGATACAGCCCATCTGCGCCAGTTGCCGGGCGATAATGGGATCATCGCTGGTGTACACCATTACATCGAAACCATCCTTGATCAGGACTTCGGCTGCCTTGATGGTTTCGATGACATTGGGAAACAAGGTCTTCTGATCGGCCAGCACTTCCAGCTTGACCAGGTTATGCCCATCAAGCAGTTCGCGAGCCAGGCGACAGGTACGTACAGCTTCGGCAGCGTCGTAGCAGCCAGCGGTGTTGGGCAGGATGGTGTAGCGATCAGGCGAAATAACATCAAGCAGGTTTGGCTCACCCGGTGTCTGGCCGATATTAGTGCGGCGCACCGCCACAGTAACGATCTCGGCGCCAGAAGCTTCAATGGCAACCCGGGTTTGTTCCAGGTCCTGGTACTTCCCGGTTCCCACCAACAAACGCGATTGATAGGTACGACCGGCGAGCGTGAAAGGCTTGTCGTTACGAACTTGGCTCATCGAAAACTCCTAGTGCGGGTTGCGCGCTTTAAGCCAAACGCCGTGCATAAGCAGCGGCGTAACTTAGAGCACCGGGCAAAATAAATCGGTGCGGGCCTGGCTCAGCCACCACCAATGGCATGGACAACCTCGACCCGATCACCTTCAGCCAAGACGGTGCTGGCGTGCTGGCTGCGCGGCACTATATCCAGGTTGAGCTCGACCGCAACGCGGCGACCCACCAGGTCTAGCTGAGCAATCAGCCCAGCGACAGTCTGGCCATCGGCAAGCTCTAGTGGCTCGCCATTCAATTGAATGCGCATGACGTAACGGTCACAAATCTAGAGGGGTCTGCATTCTAGCCCGATCAAACGCGATGACCAAGGCTAAAGGGCCTCATTTGCTCTGTTTTCTGACGCGCGAGTCAGTTTAGAAGCTGCCCCCGGCTGCTCAGTTCGGGGTTAAGCGCCAGGCAGCCATGCCCAGGCACAACCAACCCAGCAAGAACGCCAGGCCACCAAATGGCGTGATAATCCCCAGCTTGCCTATTCCACTCAGGGTCAGCGCATACAAACTACCGGAAAACAGCACGATTCCAGTGGCGAAGAACGCACCCGCCAGCGTGACCCAGCGCCCCGGCGCATAGCATGCAAGCAGCCCAACACCGAACAACGCCAATGCATGGATCAGTTGGTAATGGGTGCCGGTCTGGAACACGGCCAGATAATCGGTGCTCAGGGTTTTCTTCAAGCCGTGGGCGGCAAACGCGCCAAGGCCCACACCGCTGAAACCCGCAAGGGCTGACAAGACAATCCACAAACGCGCCATCAATCACTCCAGACAAGGCCAGTACGATCGCTATAATGGCTCGCAAACTCCGCCGGGCCAAGCACGCATGTTTCAAACCATCCGCCGCATCCTGATCAAATCCCTGCTCTGGTTCATGGCTGGCTCGGCCCTGCTGGTGCTGGTCCTGCGCTGGGTGCCACCGCCGGGCAGCGCACTGATGGTCGAACGCAAGGTGCAATCCTGGATAGATGGCACGGCAATCGACCTGCAGCGCACCTGGCGACCATGGGCAGAGTTGCCCGACGACTTGAAAATCGCGGTTATCGCCGGTGAAGACCAGAAGTTTGCAGACCACTGGGGGTTTGATATTGCCGCGATCCGCGCAGCCATCGAGCACAATCAAGAAGGTGGCAATGTGCGTGGCGCCAGCACCCTGAGCCAACAAGTCGCCAAGAACCTGTTTCTCTGGTCTGGGCGTAGCTGGCTGCGCAAGGGCATCGAGGTCTGGTTCACGGGCCTGATCGAGCTGTTCTGGCCGAAACAACGTATTCTCGAAGTGTATTTGAACAGCGCTGAATGGGGCGTTGGCATATTCGGCGCACAGGCCGCAGCAAAGCACCACTTCGGTATTGGCGCACCCTATTTGTCGGCCCATCAGGCGAGCCTGCTAGCGGCGGTGCTGCCCAACCCCCGCAAATGGAGCGCCAGCCGACCAACCGCCTACATCAACCGCCGAGCGACTTGGATTCGGCGGCAAATGCGCCAGCTCGGCGGCAGTCATTACCTGAATCAACTCAGCGCTTCAAAGCCGCAATGGCTGGTCGCAGTACTGGGCAAATAACCCACGCCGCACTATGGCGCGAGCAAGCGCTGCGGTACGACAAACAGCAGATCAACATCCTCGTCAAGGGTATGTGCGGTCAGGCCCAGCTGGGGAAAGACCAAGGCCTGGCCACCTTCCTTGAGCTCCAGGCGCAGCTTGGGTTGGCCCAGACTGCTGATTATCTGCGCCGTGCTGACGTCGTCCAATGGCTTGAGGCTCAAATAAATAATTTCATAATGCCCCAACTGCCTGACCATTTGCGCACTCAGCGGCTGCTCCTCGCCGGTCTCGTCGACACCAGCCGCCGCCATCAGGCTGACCAACTCATCATCACTCAGAGCAATGCGGGCCTCGACGCTCCAGACTTGATCATCGGCCTGCAATTCGCCCCGGTACAGCAGCCGGGAACCATCGAGACGCGGCTGCAACCACAGCTCACCGCCCTCCTCGACCCGCTCGCTCAGATGCTTAAGCGTCAATTGGTCGTCAGCCAGTGGCGCGAAGATATCGGCCTGCCATTTCTGCAGCCAGGCCAGCGGCTCGACCATTTGCGGGCCGCGCATCAACCATGCGCCCCAGCTAGAAAAGATCAGCGCAACAGCTGCAAAAATCAGCCAGTGCTGCGCTCGCAACGGCGGCAACTTCATACTTTTCCTTAAGGATCTTTTGAAAAAGGTAGCGCACAAAGGGAGTACAAGGCGCAACGACAAACGGGAGCAACAGCCAAAGGCTCGCCACCGGGCCAGCCTAGCAAGTTAAGAACCGCGAAAAAGCGACCAGAGTCGCAGCACGGGCGGCCCCAGCATGGACTGCCCTATCACTTCCAGAGATTCCTCAGGCAGAAAAAAGCCGCACATCAGTGCGGCTTCTTGAATCGCTACGCTCAGGCTGCAATCGAACCCTTGAGCTTGCTCATTGCATTTTTCTCTAACTGGCGGATGCGCTCAGCAGACACGTTGTACTTGGCTGCCAGGTCATGCAGGGTCGCCTTCTCTTCGGACAACCAGCGCTGATAAAGAATATCGCGGCTGCGCTCGTCCAGGCCATCCAGCGCTTCATGCAGGTTCGCCGTGGAGCTGTCGCTCCAGTCAGCGTCCTCGAGCTGCACAGCAGGATCATAGCGGTGATCCTCGAGGTACTGGGCAGGCGTCTGGAATGCACGATCATCATCGTCATCCGCCGCTGGGTCGAATGCCATGTCGTGGCCGGTCAGACGGCTTTCCATCTCACGCACTTCGCGTGGCTCGACGCCAAGGCTTTCAGCCACTGCGTTGACTTCGTCGTTGTTCAACCAGGCCAGGCGTTTCTTTTGGCTGCGCAGGTTAAAGAACAGCTTGCGCTGGGCCTTTGTGGTTGCCACTTTGACGATGCGCCAGTTGCGCAGGATAAACTCGTGA
Organism: Pseudomonas segetis; assembly: GCF_900188155.1. GTDB lineage: Bacteria > Pseudomonadota > Gammaproteobacteria > Pseudomonadales > Pseudomonadaceae > Aquipseudomonas > Aquipseudomonas segetis. The sequence goes on along the minus strand of NZ_FZOG01000003.1, from coordinate 553,360 downwards.
ATTTCTGCACGAATCCAGTGCACGGCGAACGACACCAGCCGCACGCCCATTTCTGGGTTGAATCGTTTGACCGCCTTCATCAGGCCGACGTTGCCTTCCTGGATCAGGTCGGCTTGCGCCAAACCGTAACCCGAGTAGCTACGCGCGATATGCACGACAAAGCGCAGGTGAGCGAGCACCATTTGCCGAGCAGACTCTAGATTCTGTTGATAGAAGAGGCTTTCGGCCAGCTCGCGCTCCTGCTCTGGAGTCAGCAGCGGGATGCTGTTGACCGCATGCACATAAGCCTCCAGGTTGGCGCCTGGAACTAAAGCATGAACAGGTTGCAAGGAAGTGGACATTTGTATCCTCCGAACGACTTAAACAGGTGCAGTCTAGCACTGCTCAATATGACTTATAACGTCTCTACGAGTTCCGTCACTAATAGTCAATATCAATCAAATCAATAACTTGTCACTTGGGTGCCAGCTCGCGCAAATGCCGCGCTACCGCTAGCCAGGCGCCAATATAACCGAGCAACACCGCGCCGAGTAGTAGTGACAGACCATCGGCTACCGCCACCCCGCCCAAACTGAAGTCGCTGCCATACAAATCGGCCAGGCGCACCACCGCACCATCGAGCCAGTGCAGGCCGTATGCAAGCACCAGCCAAGCCAGGATACCGGCACCCAGGCCGTAGAGCGCGCCCATGTACAGGAATGGCCTGCGCACGTAGCTGTCAGTGCCGCCAACCAGCTTGATAACCTCGATTTCCGTTCGCCGGTTCTCGATGTGCAGGCGGATGGTGTTACCGATCACCAGCAGCAGCGCCATGATCAACAACAATGTAAGGCCAAAGATAAAACGTTCACCCAACTTAAGGATTGCGGTCAAACGCTCGACCCAGAGCAGGTCCAGCTGCGCCTGCTGCACCTTGGGCAATGCCGCAAGCCGGGTTCGCAGTGCCTCAAGCGCCACTTTATCGACCTCTTTTGGGGTGACCAGCACCACGCCAGGCAATGGGTTTTCAGGCAGCTCCTTCAGCGCCTGGCCCAGGCCGGACTGCTCCTGGAACTCAGCCAGGGCTTGCTCGCGGCTGACCCAGTCGGTCTCTGCCACATCGTCCATCTTGGCGATTTGTTCGCGCAACGCCTGGCCATCCGCGTCGCTGGCGTCAATCTGCAGGAACAGCGAGATCTGCGCCGCACGCTGCCATGAACCGCCCAAGCGCTCGACATTGTTGAGCAACAACGACAAACCCATAGGCAAGCTCAGCGCGACTGCCATCACCAGGCAGGTAAAGAAGCTGCCAATCGGCTGCTTGGCCAGTCGACGTACGCTGTCAGCCAGGCTGGCGCGGTGGTTTTCCAGCCAGGAATGCAGCTGGGTCTTGAAATCCGGCCCATCTTCAAGGCTGTTGTGTTCGGCTTTTTTGGGCGCGGCACCAACACGTTGTGCTGGCTGCGGCGGTGGCATGCGGGTCGCACTCATCAGACAGCGTCTCCATCACCAATCAAACGGCCGCGCTGCAATGTCAGCATGCGATGGCGCATACGCGCGATCAACGCCAGGTCGTGACTGGCAATCAGCACGCTGGTGCCGAGGCGGTTAATGTCTTCGAACACACCCATGATTTCCGCAGCCAGGCGCGGATCCAGGTTACCGGTTGGCTCATCCGCCAGGAGCAACGCCGGGCGATGGACAATGGCGCGGGCAATGCCGACGCGCTGTTGCTGCCCCGTGGAGAGATCACCCGGGAACTGCTCGGCCTTGTCCGACAAGGCCACGCGCTCGAGCGCAGAACCGACCCGCTCGCCGATCTCGGCCTTGGACAAGCCAAGGATCTGCAGCGGCAATGCCACGTTGTCGAAAACGCTACGATCGAACAGCAATTGGTGATTCTGGAACACCACTCCAATCTGGCGACGCAGAAATGGAATCTGCGCATTGGTGATTTGCCCCAGGTCTTGCCCCGCCAGCAACAGCTTGCCGCTGGTTGGCCTTTCCATCGCCAGAATCAGGCGCAACAAGGTACTTTTACCCGCGCCGGAATGACCGGTGACGAATAAAAATTCCCCACGGCGCACACGAAAGCTGAGCTCGTGCAGCCCTACATGTCCATTTGGATAACGCTTACCGACCTGCTCGAATCGAATCATCGAGGGTGTGTCCTAATCAAAAACAATTGAGAACCTTTCGAACGGCGACCATGCTTTTCGAAGGATCCTAGGCAGTAAACTAACGCTCGGCAAACAGTGCCTTGACGAAGTCATCTGCAACAAAAGTACGCAAATCATCAATCCCTTCGCCAACACCGATATAGCGGATCGGCAAGCCAAACTGTTTGGCCAGGGCAAAGATCACTCCACCTTTAGCGGTACCATCCAGCTTGGTCAAAACCAAGCCACTCAAGTTCACCGTCTGATTGAATTGTTTGGCCTGATTGATAGCGTTCTGCCCGGTACCGGCATCCAGCACCAGCAAAACCTCGTGTGGAGCGGTATCGTCGAGCTTACCCATGACCCGACGGACTTTTTTCAGCTCCTCCATCAGGTTGTCTTTGGTGTGCAGGCGGCCAGCGGTATCTGCAATCAAGACATCCACGCCACGGGACTTGGCGGCCTGCACAGCATCAAAAATCACCGAGGCTGAGTCAGCGCCGGTGTGCTGGGCGATAACGGGAATATTGTTGCGCTCACCCCAGACCTGCAATTGCTCTACCGCCGCTGCGCGGAAGGTGTCACCTGCGGCCAGCATGACTTTCTTGCCATCTTGCTGCAGTTTTTTCGCGATTTTGCCGATGGTGGTGGTTTTGCCCGCGCCGTTGACTCCGACCACCAGGATTACATAAGGGGTCTTGCTGCTGTCGATCTTCAGCGGCTGCTCGACCGGCTTGAGCAGCGCCGCCAGTTCGTCTTGCAAGGACTTGTACAACGCGGTGACATTGGTCAGTTGCTTGCGTGCAACCTTCTGGGTCAGGTTCTCGATAATCAGCGTAGTTGCCTCGACACCAACGTCGGCCACCAGCAATCGTGTTTCAATTTCGTCGATCAGGTCGTCATCGATGGTTTTCTGGCCGAGAAACAAACTGGCCATGCCTTCGCCGAGACCGGCGCTGGTCTTCGACAAACCTTGCTTGAGGCGATTGAACCAACCACCCTGGTAGCCTGGTTTTTCTTGCTCGACAGGCGCTGCGACAACCGCTTCGGCCACCGTGTCAGCACTTGGCTCGACCGGCGTGGATACAGGCGCTGCCGGTGCAACAACAGGCTCGGGGCTTGCGTCTCGCGGCGGCTCAACCACCTCGGCAGGTTCAGCAGCAGGCGCGCTCGGCTCTGCGGGCGCAAGGGGCTGTGCCGGAGCAGCTGTTGGTTCTGGCGCTTTCTTGCGTAACCAGCCAAACAGGCCTTTCTTCTCGGCAGTCTTATCAGCAGTTTGCACGGGTTTGTCCGTGTCAGACACTGCTGGGGTCTTCTTATCGTCGTTGGAACCAAACATGGAGGCCGGCTATCTCAAAGAAGCGACGTGCCAGTATCCATGCTAAAAACCCAGGCGAAGCAGGACAAATAGTCGCAGCTAACCGTCTGATGGTAGTTTTTAGTCACTTTTACAGGCATGGTCGTCAGTAAAACGGATGAGTATCCTAGCATCTCAGTACCGGCGGACGCTAAGCCCTCACACATCAGACTGACCAGCCGCTGCTTGCGACTGTATTAATGAATGCTGGGTATGTGATGATCTGCCAAGGCGCCGGATTGAGCTGGAGAAGAAACACTTGTTGGCCCATCAACCTCAAACGCTTCAGGCGCACCGACTTGCGCTCCCATCATTCTTACCTGGCGAACCCTTATCTTCGGTGACCACCTCCTTATGAATACCATTGCCCGCCGCGCTACCGGCTTGCTGATTGGCATGCTTTGCATTCCGCTCACAGCATTCGCCGCCGAGCCCCAAGCTACTCATGAGTTCAGCCTCGACAACGGCCTCAAGGTTATCGTCCGTGAGGATCATCGCGCCCCCGTGGTTGTTTCCCAGCTCTGGTACAAAGTGGGCTCCAGCTTTGAAACACCGGGACGCACCGGCCTTTCACACGCCCTTGAACACATGATGTTCAAAGGCAGCAGCAAACTCGGGCCTGGCGAGGCATCCCATGTACTGCGCGATCTCGGCGCCGAAGAAAATGCCTTCACCAGCGATGACTACACCGCTTACTACCAAGTGCTTGCCCGCGACCGCCTGAGCGTGGCGATGGAGCTCGAGGCCGACCGCATGGCCACGCTGAAGCTGCCTGCCGAGGAATTCAAGCGCGAAATCGAAGTGATCAAAGAAGAACGGCGCCTGCGCACGGACGACAAGCCGACCAACCTGGCCTACGAACGCTTCAAGGCCATGGCCTATCCCGCCAGCGGCTACCACAACCCAACTATTGGCTGGATGGCCGACCTGAAGCGCATGAGCATCGACGAGCTGCGCGACTGGTACCAGGCCTGGTACGCACCGAACAACGCCACGCTGGTGGTGGTCGGTGATGTCAGCGAAGCTGAAGTCAAAAAGCTTGCGCAGAAATATTTTGGTGCCATCCCCAAACGTGCCGTGCCAGCGGTCAAGATCCCCAAGGATCTCGACGAGCCCGGCGAACGCCGCCTGACCCTACACCTCAAGACCCAACTGCCAAGCCTGATCATGGGGTTTAACGTACCTGGCCTGGCCACAGCCGAAAAGCCACGCAGCGTGCACGCCCTGCGTTTGATAGCAGCCTTGCTCGACGGCGGCTACAGCGCACGCCTGCCGACTCATCTTGAGCGGGAACAAGAGCTGGTTTCAGGCGCGTCTGCCTGGTATGACCCCTACCCGCGTGGCGATAGCCTGTTCATGCTCACAGCCACACCAAACACGCAAAAAGGTAAAACCATCGAGCAGACCGAGGCCGGACTGTGGAGCGAGCTGAAGGATCTGCAAAACAATCCGCCATCGGCTGAAGAGGTTGCCCGCGTACGGGCGCAGGTAATCGCAGGCCTGGTTTACGAACGTGACTCGATCACCAGCCAGGCCACCTCGATTGGCCAACTGGAAACAGTCGGTTTGTCCTGGAAGCTGATGGACAAGGAACTCAGTGAACTTGAAGCCGTGACCCCCGCAGACATCCAGCAAGCAGCCAGGAAATTCTTTACCCGCGAGCGCCTCAGCGTCGCTTATGTTCTACCGGAGGAGAAGAGCGATGAGTAAGCGCAACTACCTGCGTCCAGGCTTGTTGAGCCTGGCCCTGCTATCGACTCTATCGCTCGCCAGCCTCATGGCCAACGCGGCAGCTGCCGAGGTTAAAAGCGGCAGCAAACTGCAATCGTTGAGCGAAATGAGCGAGACGGTCAGCCACCGCAAGCTGGATATCCAGACCTGGAAAACCAGCGAAGGCGCGAAAGTGCTGTTTGTCGAGGCTCACGAGTTGCCGATGTTCGACCTGCGCCTGACCTTTGCCGCTGGCAGCAGCCAGGATGGCGACGCCCAGGGCTTGGCCATGCTGACCAACGCCATGCTCAATGAAGGCGTGCCGGGCAAGGATGTCAGCCAGATTGCAGCCGGTTTTGAAGACCTCGGCGCTGAATTCAGCAATGGCTCATACCGCGACATGGCGCTCGCAGGCCTGCGCAGCCTGAGCGCGAAAAAGGAACGCGAGCCGGCTTTGGCCCTGTTCAACCAGGTCATCGGCCAGCCGACGTTCCCGAAGGACTCCTTCATTCGCATCAAGAACCAGGCGCTTGCCGGCTTCGAATACCAGAAGCAAAACCCTGGCAGCCTTGCCGGTATCGAACTGTTTAAGAAGCTGTACGGCCAGCACCCCTACGCGCACCCAAGCGACGGCACCGAGAAATCAATCCCGGGGATCACAATCGAGCAGCTCAAAGCCTTCCACAAAAAAGCCTACGCTGCAGGAAACACCGTGATTGCACTGGTTGGTGACCTGAGCCGCAGTGAAGCCGAGGCAATCACCGCCAAAGTCTCCGCTGCGCTGCCCAAGGGTCCTGCCCTGGCGACTATAGCCGAGCCACAAACCCCGCCCGCAAGTAACAACCATATCGAGTTTCCATCCAAGCAAACTCACCTGATGCTGGCTGAACTGGGAATCGACCGGGCAGATCCGGATTATGCCGCGCTCTATATGGGCAACCAGATTTTTGGTGGCGGCGGTTTCGGCACGCGCCTGATGGAGGAAGTTCGTGAGAAGCGTGGCCTGACCTACGGCGTGTATTCAGCCTTCACCGCCATGCAGGTACGCGGCCCGTTCATGATCAACCTGCAAACCCGCGCCGAACTCAGCGAGGGCACGCTGAAGCTGGTCAAGGACCTGTTGCGCCAATACCTCAAAGATGGCCCAACCGAGAAAGAGCTGGACAATGCCAAGCGCGAACTGGCCGGCAGTTTCCCGCTGTCCACAGCAAGCAACTCGGCGATTGTTGGCCAACTAGGCGCGATCGGCTTCTATAATCTGCCACTCGACTATCTCGAAACCTTTATGCAGAAGATCCAGGCGCTGACCGTCGAGCAGGTCAAGACCGCCATGGCCAAACACCTGGACCCAGATGCAATGGTCATAGTGACCGCAGGCCCCACAGTCGAGCAAAAGCCACTGCCGCCACCCACTGACAACCCTGTCGAGCAACCGCTGGGCGTTCCGGAGCATTAATGAGTAGACAAGCAGGTAGAACGGGTGCCCACGGCGGGCTGGGACAGGTGCGAATCATCGGTGGCGAGTGGGGCTCCCGACGCTTCACGTTTCCGGATGCGCAGGGCCTGCGCCCAACCCCGGACCGAGTGCGTGAAACCCTGTTCAACTGGTTGGCGCCCTACATAGAAGGCGCCCGCGTGCTCGACCCCTTTACCGGTAGTGGCGCCCTGTTCCTGGAGGCGCTATCGCGCGGGGCTTCCAGCGCATTGGCGCTCGACCTGAACCCTGACTCGGTGGCATCGCTGCGCGGGCACCTGCAAACACTGCGCTGTGACAATGGCCAACTCCTGCAAAGCGATGCACTTAATTATCTGCAAAACCAGACTGCAAGCGCATTTGACCTGGTATTCCTCGACCCGCCCTTTCATCAAGACCTGCTGCTGCCGGCCTGTGAACTGCTTGAGTCCCGCGGCTGGCTAAGCGATGATGCCTGGGTCTATTGCGAAAGCGAAAATGCCCCGTCAAAACTGGGCTTGCCGAGCAACTGGCGCTTACATCGCGAGAAAAAATCCGGACAGGTGTATTACTCGCTGTGGGAGCGCAGTGTCTAAGCCCTCGCGCCTCAACCACGGGGGCGCATTACGGGACTCGAATACAGGCGTTCACGGCAACACGCATGAATAACACCTTCAAACCGGCATGGTGGCTACCTGGCGCGCACTCGCAGACGCTATGGAACTCAATGTGCCGCACCCCACCCAAGCTTGAACGCCGTCGCGAACGCATGTGGCTCGAAGACGGTGATTTCCTGGATATGGACTGGTACGGCCCGCACCAGGTCGATGCCCCGCTGGTCCTGCTGCTGCATGGCTTGACTGGCTCTTCCAACTCGCTGTACATCCTGGGCGTGCAGCAATCGCTTGCCGCCCAAGGCTGGGCCAGCGTTGCCCTGAACTGGCGAGGCTGTTCGGGCGAGCCCAATCTGCTACCCCGTGGTTACCATTCCGGTGCCAGCGAAGACCTGGCTGAAACTGTCGCACACCTGCGCGCCCAACGCCCAACCGCGCCGCTATATGCCGCAGGCTACTCACTGGGTGGCAATGTCCTGCTCAAATATCTCGGTGAAACCGGCGAAGACAGCCAGTTGCAAGGCGCCGTGGCGGTTTCGGTGCCTTTCCGGCTAGACCAGTGCGCTGATCGCATCGGCATGGGCTTTTCAAAGGTGTACCAGGCCCACTTCATGCGTGAGATGGTCGCCTACATCAAAGACAAGCAACGCCTGTTCAGCCACAGCGGACAAGCCGACCAGCTATCGATAATCGAAAAGCTCGGGCCACTCGATGGACTGCGCACCTTCTGGGACTTCGACGGCAAGGTCACCGCCCCGCTCCATGGTTTCAGTGATGCCCAGGACTACTACAAACGCTCGTCGAGCCGCTATTTTCTCGGAAGAATCAGCACCCCAACCCTGTTGATCCAGGCCAAGGACGACCCCTTCGTGTTCGAACACAGCCTGCCGCAGCCCCATGAGCTGGCCACGTGCATCGAATTCGAACTGCACGCCAAGGGTGGTCATGTTGGCTTTATTGAAGGCTCGCCCAAACGCCCTGGCTACTACCTTGAACGGCGCATCCCGCAATGGTTCAGCCAGCACGCCGGGCGCGGCTAGCGGCTATACAAAAGCCTGGAGCGGCACGCAGTATCGCTGATGCAGCGCTTCGACCTCGGCCCGCACCTGCGGGGCGATAAAACCTATCTCCAGCGCCATCACCTGATAAATACCCCGTCGCAGCATCTCCTCACTGAGATCGCCCGAAGTGCCTTGCAAGGTGCACAAAAAGCGCACCCAGGAGGTCAGGATGATCCAGCTATTGAGGGTCAGCGCCTCCACCTGCTCCGCCGTCATCAGCAAAATACCGGCATCGCAGAATCCCTGATAAATCGCCAGCGCTCCCTGCAGGCAACGCTGGGAAAACAGTCGGTAACGTTCAGCCAGTAAAGGGTCGCTGTCGAGCAGGTGCTCAAGGTCGCGGTGTAAAAACCTATAGCGCCACATCGCTTCAAGTAGCGATTCAAGATAGAAATTCTTGTCTTCAAGACTGGGCTCACGGCCTTCAGGCAGCCGCAAGAAGCTGTCCACATCCGTTTCGTAACGGATAAACAGCTCGGCAATGATCGCCTGCTTATTGCGGAAGTGGTAATACAGATTGCCGGGTGAAATGCCCATGAACTCAGCGATATGGTTGGTCGTAACGCTGCGTTCGCCCTGGCTGTTAAACAGCTCTAGGCTAGCCTGGATTATGCGTTCACGGGTTTTCGGCACAGCTGCCATAAGCAACAAAATCTCACTGCATTAACGATGACTGAATGCTCAACCAGCAAGAAGGTTCGAGCAACGGGTACCCGCAGGCACTGCAAACGTGGAGTTTACCGGCAAGCCGCTGGGCAGCACCCAACTTTTTACATAGCTACAAACTCGTGCAGTAGCGGTAAGCTATTTGACAATATAGAGTAATTGCTCTAAAAATCTCAACTCAATAGTTTCAGGCCCCTGAAAAGCATAGCGAGCGCAGTGGTTTTTCAGAGGTTCCTAGCCTTGTGCTACTACCTGAACAAGGTCCACGCCGAACCGTAGAGAACTCAATCATGGTCGCCAACGTCGCTTACCTAGAACAAAACCAAGAGCAAATTAACCAGTTGGACAGCACCCTTGCACTGCAGCGCAAGGCCTATGAAGGCAATCCCATGCCGCCGGCCGAACAGCGTATCCAGTGGCTCAATGCGCTGCGTGACCTGATCAAGACCGAGCAACAGGCCCTGATCACAGCAGTCTCAAAGGACTTCAGCAATCGCTCCGCAGACGAGACACTGCTTGCTGAAATCATGCCCAGCCTGCACAACATCCATTACGCAACCAAACGCATCAAAAAGTGGATGAAACCTTCGCGACGCAGCGTCGGCATGCAATTTATGCCAGCAACGGCCAAGGTCATTTACCAGCCGCTGGGCGTGGTCGGCGTAATAGTGCCCTGGAACTACCCGCTGTTTCTGGCCTTTGGCCCGTTGATTGGCGCCCTGGCTGCAGGTAACCGGGTGATGATCAAGATGAGCGAATCAACCCCTGTCACCTCGCAATTGGTCAAGGACCTGCTGGCTCGGATCTTCCCTGAAGACCTGGTCAGTGTTGCGCTGGGTGAGGCCGAGGTGGGCATGGCCTTCTCCAAGCTGCCTTTCGATCACCTGCTGTTCACTGGCGCAACCAGCATCGGTAAGCATGTAATGCGCGCCGCCGCTGAAAACCTGACCCCGGTAACCCTGGAGTTGGGAGGCAAATCACCTGCCATCATCGCCAATGACGTCCCCCTGGATGATGCAGCCGAGCGCATCGCCTTCGGTAAAACCATGAATGCCGGCCAGACCTGCGTGGCGCCTGACTACGTACTGGTACCCAAGGACCGGATTGATGGCTTCATCGAGGCTTATCGCAAGGTGGTATTGCGCTTCTATCCAAAGCTCGAAGACAACCCCGACTACACCGCGATCATCAATGAGCGCCAACAAACCCGCCTGAACAGCTACCTCAACGACGCGCAAAGCAAAGGCGCCAAGCTGATCCCGCTGTACCCCAGCGCCCAAGGCCGGCGCGTGCCGCATACCCTGTTGCTCGACGTGAATGACGACATGGTCATCATGCAGGACGAAATCTTCGGCCCGCTGCTGCCAATAGTGCCTTATGAGCGCATCGAGGATGCATTCGCCTACATCAATCAACGTCCGCGCCCACTGGCTCTTTACTACTTTGGCTACAACAAGGGCGAACAACAGCGCGTCCTGCATGAAACTCACTCGGGTGGAGCCTGCATGAACGACACCCTGCTCCATGTCGCCCAGGACGACATGCCGTTCGGCGGTATTGGCCCCTCAGGCATGGGCCATTATCACGGCCACGAGGGTTTCCTGACCTTCAGCAAGGCCAAGGGCGTGCTGATCAAGCAACGTCTCAATGCCGCAAAAGCCATCTACCCGCCTTATGGCAAGTCGATCCAGAAAATGATTTACAAGCTATTTGTGCGTTAAGTTCACTCTGAAAAAGGTAGCGAGCGACGCTAGTACAGGGCACAGCGCCAAACGGGAGTAACAGTCCGAAAGGCGAGCGCAGCGAGTGAAAACCGCAACATGGGCTGCCCCAGTAATATCTAGCGAAGTAGTTTTTCAGAGCGTTGTTAACCCATCGCCGCTCACAGCGACATTGTGAGCGGCATGCAACCCTGACGGTAACAATAAAAATGACAATGAATTCCCTCAATACTGCCGAAATAAGCCGCCGGGGCTTCTTGAAGACAGGCCTGATCGGTACCGCGTTTCTGGCAACAGCCGGGCTGACGGCAACACTGAGCGGTTGCTCGGCCAGCACGCCCGCCAATGGTTTCAAAGTTATTCGCACATCCGACATAGCGCTGCTCACTGCAATCATCCCGGTAATAATCGAAGGCGCCGTCCCTCCTGCGCAAATGCCACAGGCTGTCGCTGGTACGCTGCAAAGTCTCGACAACAGCCTCGACCACCTTTCGCCCGAGCTGCTCAAGCTCACGATCCAGCTGTTCGATGTACTGGCATTGCCAGTGACGCGCGGACCGCTGACCGGCGTGTGGGGCAGTTGGGAAAACGCCAGCGCAGCCGATGTTCACCACTTTCTGGACCGCTGGCAGAACAGCTCCATCGGTCTGCTGAAAATGGGTCATGAGTCGCTGGTCAAGCTGGTACAAATGAGCTGGTACAGCCGCCCGGAATCCTGGGCAAGCTGCGGCTATCCAGGGCCACCGACCGTTTAACCCATTGCTTGTCACTCCATCTAATAAGAATCACCCAGAGAGCTGCCTGATATGCCTGTACCTGATCTTTTTGCCGAAGGCCTGAGCCGCGGCTGGAAAACCTACAACGGTTCTCGCCTAGAGCAAGACCTGACGCTTGAAGCCGACATAGTGATTGTCGGTACCGGCGCAGGCGGCGGTACCAGCGCCGAGTTCCTCAGTGCAGCGGGCTATAAGGTCCTGCTGGTCGAGGAAGGTCCGCTGAAAACCAGCAGCGACTTCAAGATGCAGGAGGCCGAAGCCTACCCGGCGCTCTACCAGGAAGGGATCGGGCGCATGAGCAAGGATGGTGCAATCACCATTTTGCAAGGCCGGGCAGTCGGTGGCACCACCCTGGTCAACTGGACATCAAGCTTTCGTACCCCCCACCAAACCCTTGAACACTGGGCCAAGGAACACAACGTAAAAGGCCATAGCGAGGCCGAAATGGCCCCTTGGTTCGAGCGGATGGAGCAGCGCCTGGGTGTTGCCCCGTGGGCCATGGACCCCAACGCCAACAATGATGTGATTCGCAGTGGCTGCGAAAAGCTGGGCTACAGCTGGAAGGTTATCCCGCGTAACGTTCGTGGTTGCTGGAACCTGGGTTATTGCGGCATGGGTTGCCCAACGAACGCCAAGCAATCAATGCTGGTGACGACCATCCCGGCCACGCTGGAAAAAGGTGGCGAGCTGCTTTACCTGGCGCGAGCCGAACGACTGATACATGACGGCAATCAGGTCAGCGCGCTTGAGTGCCTCGCGATGGATGAGCGCTGTGTCGCACCGACTGGGCGCAAAATCAAAATCAAGGCGCGCCACTATATTCTCGCCGGAGGCGGCATCAACACCCCGGCGATCCTTATGCGCTCTGAAGCACCGGACCCTTATGAGCGCGCTGGCAAGCGAACCTTTATTCACCTGGTTAACTTCTCCACGGCACTGTTTGAAAAAGTCATCAATCCGTTCTACGGCGCACCACAATCGATTTATTCCGATAATTTCCAGTGGAACCAGGGCACTGCCGGACCACTGTCCTACAAGCTCGAAGTACCGCCGCTGCACCCGGCACTGGCCAGCACGCTGCTGGGCGAGTTTGGCGTCGAAAATGCCCTGCGCATGGAACAACTGCCGCACACCAACATGGTGCTGGCGTTGATGCGTGACGGTTTTCATCCCGAGAGCGCTGAAGGCACGGTGGAGTTACGCGCAGATGGCAGCCCGGTGCTCGATTACAAAATGACCGACTACACCTGGGACGGCATTCGCCGTGCATTTCATAGCATGGCCGAGATTCAATTTGCGGCCGGGGCAAAGTCGGTGCTGCCAATGCACGCAGATGCCAAATCCGCGACTTCGCTGGCGCAAGTGCGCAGCCAGATCGACAGCCTGAGCATGGAGCTCTACCGCACTCGCCTGGGCAGCGCACATGTCATGGGCGGTTGCGCAATGGGCGAGGACGCCAAGTTGGCGGTAACCGACAGCCTGGGTCGCCACCACCAACTGGGCAACTTGTCGATTCACGACGGTTCCCTGTTCCCGACCAGCATTGGCGCCAACCCACAGCTGTCCGTTTACGGGCTGACAGCGCAGCTATCCAGCTTGCTTGCCGAACGCCTGAAAACCGCATAAGACCAAACCGGGGCAATTGCCCCGGAAAGTTTTTAAGCGCATCAGCCCCCTCTAAAGCGGGGGTTTAATCGCAAGTGCCTTGCACACAGGCTTGGCCGCTGCGGACTGCTGCGCTACCATCCGAGTCCCTAACGGACTCGCCAGGATTTCACGATGAATCGAGTGTTATACCCGGGCACCTTCGACCCCATCACCAAAGGACACGGTGATCTGGTTGAACGCGCCTCGAAATTGTTCGACAGCGTGATCATTGCGGTAGCGGCCAGCCCGAAGAAAAATCCGTTGTTCCCGCTGGAGCAACGTGTTGCTCTCGCGCAGGAAGTCACCAAGCATCTGCCCAATGTCGAAGTGGTGGGTTTCTCCAGCCTGCTCGCGCACTTTGCCAAGGAGCAAGGTGCCAATGTACTGCTGCGCGGCCTGCGCGCGGTGTCGGATTTCGAATACGAGTTCCAACTGGCCAATATGAATCGCCAGCTGGCGCCGGATGTCGAAAGCCTGTTTCTGACGCCATCTGAAAAATACTCGTTCATTTCATCCACACTGGTTCGCGAGATTGCGGCCCTGGATGGCGACATCAGCAAGTTTGTCCATCCAGCCGTAGCCGAAGCCCTGAACCAGCGTTTCAAGAAATAAGCCACCATCCAGCTATACTTGAGCAGACCCGAGAGTCCAAGCCAGAGGCCCTGAAGAGCACTGGCTTGGCGTGAACAATGGCGCCCACCGTGACAATCCGGCACAATTGACGTCTCGAAGTTTGAAATCGTCGACGCTATGCGCCTCGACAGGAGCCGTACCGCATGTCCCTGATCATCACCGACGATTGCATCAATTGCGACGTCTGCGAACCTGAGTGCCCGAACGCTGCGATCTCTCAAGGCGAAGAGATCTACGTTATCGACCCTAACTTGTGTACCGAATGCGTCGGCCATTACGATGAGCCGCAGTGCCAACAAGTATGCCCGGTGGACTGCATTCCGCTCGACGAAAACAACGTCGAGAGCAAAGACGAACTGATGCAGAAATACATGATAATTACCGGTAAGGCGTGATCAATCGCGGTATCTTGTCGCCCTGCCCTGTAACGGCTGATCACAGGTATTGATGCCTGGGACCCCAGTCAGACCCTCGCTGCGACAACAACCGATGGTTACCATGACTCGACAGCTATTTCTCTGCGCACTACTTCTCCTTGGTTCTTTCAGCCTGCAAGCAGCCACCGGTCCAGATCAGGCTGCAGTTGCCAGCGCTCACCCAGCGGCTACAGTTGCCGGCGAAGAAACCCTGGCCCATGGCGGCAATGCATTCGATGCGGCAGTCGCGGTCAGCGCTGCACTCGCGGTGGTCGAACCCTACAGCTCCGGCTTGGGTGGCGGTGGTTTCTTTCTCCTGCGCCAAGCGGGTGAGCAACCCAGTTATCGCTTTCTCGACGCCCGCGAACGCGCACCTCTGGCGGCGCATTCGGACATGTATAGGCGCAAGGGTAAAATCCAACCCGAACTGTCACTCGATGGCCCGCTTGCCGCTGCGATTCCCGGCCTGCCAGCAGCCCTGGTTGAACTGGCCCAACGCTACGGCCGACTGCCCCTGAAAGACTCCTTGCTACCGGCGATTCGCCTGGCGCGAGATGGTGTTTCCTATGACAGGATCTACCGTGAGCGAGCCCGCTGGCGACTGGCGGCAATGCGTGACGACCCGGAAACCGCGCGGATCTTTCTGCACAAGGGGGAGATTCCAAACGAATTTGGCTTGCTGCGCCAACCCGACCTGGCGCGCACGCTCGAACGTATCGCCCGCGACGGCAAGGCTGGCTTCTATAGCGGCGAAACCGCTCGCAAACTGGTGGATGGCGTACGTAAAGCAGGCGGTATCTGGACCCTGCGCGACCTCAGCGAATACAGGGTGGTTGAGCGCAACCCGCTGCGTTTCCAGCTCGCCAATGGTCGTGAACTGATTAGCGCACCGCCGCCGTCAGCTGGCGGCATCGCCATTGCCCAGAGCCTGGCGATGCTGCAGCAACTGCCGTGGCAAAAGGCCGAGCCCGTGCAGCGCACGCACTATGTGGTCGAAGCATTGCGCCGTGCTTATCGCGATCGCGGCCTGATTGGTGACCCCGACTTTATCAGCAACCCTGCCCCACAATTGCTCGACCGCGCTTACCTGAAACAACTCGCACAAAGTATCGACCCACAACGCGCCACCCCAAGTTCGAGCCTGCCCCCGGCTGGTAAGCTGCATGAAGGCAATCACACCACCCACTTCACCGTGCTCGATGCCGATGGCAACGCAGTTTCTGCCACCTTGTCGATCAACCTGCCTTTTGGCGCGGCCTTCGTCGCTCCCGGGACCGGCGTATTGCTCAATGATGAAATGGACGATTTTGCCGCTGACATCGAGGGGGCAAACGCCTACGGACTGACCGGAAGTCGCGCCAATGCAGTGGATGCGGGCAAGCGTCCGCTATCAAGCATGAGCCCGACCTTTATCGAGAGCCAAGAAGACTTCGCCAGCTTCGGCACGCCGGGCGGCAGCCGCATTCCGAGCATGGTGCTGCTCGCTATCTTGCAGTACCTGGACGGGCAACCTATTGCCAGTTGGCCGAGCGTGGCGCGCTATCACCACCAGTACCTGCCTGATGTGATCGAGCATGAGCCAAATACCTTCAGCACCAAGCAAATCGTCGACTTGAAGGCTCGCGGCTATCAACTCAAAGCACTGAACCGCCAGTACGGCAATCAACAGGTGTTGTTCTGGCACAAGCAGAACAACCTTGTAGAGGCGGCCAGCGACCCGCGCGGCATTGGCACCGCACAGGTCATCAAAAAACAGGCAGGCGCCAAGCCTGAATAACGCGGGCATCCACGCCGATCACCCCAGGGTGGGTGGCGCTTTTTTCACCCACCATTTGCGGCTGCAAACAACTGAGCTGACTACCCGCAAGCCCTTGCTAGACAAGCTTAGCCTTGTCTCACCCCACAGCTTGCGCTCTAGCGGAATGCCAGGTCGCGCAGGAACAAGGTGATGGGCGGGAACATGATCAGCAATACCGACATCAGCAACAGAATCGCGAAGAACGGCAAGCTGCCCCGGATAACCTCGAAATAAGGCCGTCTGAATACCGCAATGGCCGTGAAGATATCGCAGCCAAATGGTGGCGTGGCCGACCCAATGGCAGCCTGCAAGGTAATGATGGTACCGACCAGCACCGGATCGAGGCCAGACATGCGCACCGCAGGGGCAAATATTGGGACAAGAATCAGCATGACCACGATAGGGTCGACAAACATGCAGCCGATAAAGAATGCGATCGAAATGATCACCAGCAACTCCGTCGGCGATGCACTCATGATGCCGATACCGCTGAGGATCTGCTGGGGTATCTGGGCAAACGAGATCACCCAGGAAAACGCCGACCCGGCTGCCACCAGAATAAATACCACAGCGGTAATCAGGCCTGTGGACAGGGCAATCGATGACAACTCTTTGAGCTTTACCCGACGAAAGATAAGCACTTCAAGGATGAGCGCATAGAGCACCGAAACAGCTGCCGCTTCAGTCGGGCTGAACACCCCGGTGTAAATACCGCCTATGGTCATCACTGGCAGCAGCAAGGGTAATATCGCGCGACGGCACGTGACCAAACGCTGCATCCAGGTAAATTTCTCACCGGAAGGAATACCGGTAATGCGCGCATAGATGTAGCAATAGCCGCAAAGCAGGCACATCAGCAGCAAGCCAGGGCCTATGCCGGCGATAAACAACTCTGCAACCGAGGTGCCCGAGACCACGCCGTAAATGATCATGCCGATGCTAGGTGGAATCAACAGCGCAATGTCCGAGGCATTGATGATCAGGGCCATGGCAAAGCTATCCTTGTAGCCTTGCTGCAGCATCTTGGGGCGCATGATGCTGCCCACCCCCACCACGGTCGCCTGGGTCGAGCCCGACAACGCGCCAAACAGCGCGCAACTCAGGGCCGTGGTCACAGCCATGCCGCCACGCACATGCCCGACAAAGGCCATGGCCACATCAAGCAAGCGATTTGCCGTAGCGCCACGCGTAATGATATCCGCCGCCAGGATAAACATCGGAACCGCCACCAGGGCGGCCGGGCGTATACCGGCAATCATCTGCTGGACGATAAACTCCGGACCCATGGTGAAAAACAGGGTAAAGCCCGCCGCAGATGCAGCCAGTAGGGTCGTCATCATCGGAAAGCCACACAGCAGCAATACCAGCATGATGATCAATAGCGTGGTCGTCATATCCATGGGTGTGGGCTCAATGCTGCGTAGGAATGGTGGCGTCGACGTGCAATGCCGGGGCCTCACGAAGGCCCAGCAACACCTGCAACTGGACAAAGGCGTGGCGTACGAACTGCAAACCAGTCATGCCCAGCCCCAATGGAATCACCAGGTAGATGTAATGCAGCGGCACTTGCAGCGCTGACGATGAACGCCCTATGCGTGCTGCCGACTCCACATAGCCCACCGATGCCCATGTCAGCCAAAGCATCAAGGCGGCGGTGACAGTATTGATGATCAACAGGGTTAGCGCTGCAGGCTTGCCGGTGAGGTGCTCGATAAAGGCACTCATGCTGATATGTCGGCTATGTCGCGCGGCATAGCTACAGCCAACGAACGTGACAAAGATGATCAGGAACTGGTTGAGCTCTTCGGAAAAGTAGATGCTCTGGTTGAACAGGTAGCGCCCGAATACGTTGCTGACCGAGTTGAGCGCCATGAGCAAGATGCCGC
The DNA here is from genome assembly GCF_900188155.1 of Pseudomonas segetis. GTDB lineage: Bacteria > Pseudomonadota > Gammaproteobacteria > Pseudomonadales > Pseudomonadaceae > Aquipseudomonas > Aquipseudomonas segetis. The sequence continues at coordinate 535,484 of NZ_FZOG01000003.1, read as the reverse complement.
TTGCGAGGATGAAGGCCTCAAGCTTCTCCAGCATCCAATCCAACTTACGCAGCCAAGCCATAGCGACCTCCAGTCCGGCTCGTACGAGCGGACACTGTTCTTGTTGTGGAGGCCAAACCTTATCGCCGACAAAAAACCATGTCAATTATTTATTTGAATCATTACAAATGCTCAATAATCGAGCACATGTAATGATTTTGCGCTGTTTTAGAACACAAAATGCATGGGCGGAGGCGTTTCAAGCACCAGGCCGTTCAAGGTGGTCAGCCCCGTCTCTATTCGTGAGCGGCTCTGCTCGGCCCCCAGGCTGATGCGGATGTGCTGGTTGGTTCGATCGACAGCGGCGAGAAAGGGCTCTGCTGGAAAAATCATCACGCCTTCCTGCCGCGCACGCCGTGCAAACTTCTCTGGCGACCAATGCCCCGGCAGTTCAGCCCAGATATGCATACCATTGGGGTCGGCCTTGAACTGACAGGCCGTCAAGTGTTCACGAGCCATGGCCTGGCGCACGGCAAACTCCTGCTGCTGGAAGCTGATCATGCGATCCAGAGTGCCATCCTGCATCCACCAACTGGCAATCTCGAAAGGCACCAGGGTCGCCATCCAGGTGGTACTGCGCAACCGCCCGATCGCTTGCTGGACCATATTGGGCGGAGTCACCAGGTAACCGGCGCGCATACCGGGCAGGGATATCTTGGTCAGGCTGGTCGCATAGAAACTGCGCTCTGGAATAAAAGCCGACAACGGCGGATGACGGTCAGGCTGCAAGGCGCCGTAGACATCATCCTCAACCACTGTGAGGTCGTATTTGCGCGCCAGCTCCGCAATGGCCTGGCGCCGCTCAAGCCCCATGGTGTCGGTGGTTGGATTGTTCATTGTCGGCGTACAGAACAGCACGCGCGCGCCTCCTTGCTTGCAGGCCGCCTCCAGCGCATCAGGCAAAAGCCCTTGCTCATCGGTTGCCAACCCCTTGAGCTTGAAGTGCAGGGTCTGCGCCAACGCCATCAGCAACATGCCGGTTTCATGCTCGCAAAGTACGGTATCTCCGGGCTTGAGCAAGGTTGCCATGGCAATCGTCAGGGCGTGGGCTGCGCCATTGCAGAACAGCATGTTGTCCGGGTTGACCGGTAGCTTCTGCTGCGCCATCCAGCCACAGACCACCTCGCGATGCTGGGTCAGGCCCTGGGTCGGGTGGAATGAAGTAATGAAGTCATCGCGCCCCTCACGGGCCAGGCGCTCAAGGCTTTCGCGATACAGCTTGACGTGCCGCGGGGTGCACACCGGATGGGCCGTGGACAGGTCGATGCCACGACTCGGGTCATCATGTTCATCGGTCGAAAGGTAATCCGACTCATGACTGATATGTCGGCTACGAACAAAGGTGCCACTGCCGACTTGCGCATAAATAGCGCCCTGCTTTTCGGCATGTGCGTAGGCATTGCTGACGGTTTGCACACTGACGCCAAGCGTATCGGCCAACTCGCGATGAGTTGGCAACTTGCTGCCAGGCAGCAATGCGCCTGTGTTGATTGCTTCGGTCAGCGCATTGCCGATGGCCAGGTATTTAGGCTGGCCAGGGCGCATAAATGGAATTAGGTCAATTGTCATAGGTCAATAAATCCCTTGACGATAATTGTAATGGTCATGATATTGATCTCTAAACGTATTGACCTGCATTTGTCACGGTTACTTTAGCAGGCTTCAGTACAATTTCTCCAGCAAGCGCTCATAACTAATCCAAGCTGAGCGCCCGGGGAAGATCCATGAAACTGCGCAAATGCGCATGCCAGTGGGTCGCAGCACAGGTGCCCGCCTGACACTGCCAGCGGGCTGATTGAGTTCTGAATGCGCTTGCGTTCGTTATCGAGATGCTGTCATGAGTGAAATTGCATTGAATTTCAGCCGTGCCGAGTACGCCCAGCGTCTGGCCAAGGTGCGCGCCGCAATGGTCGCCAAAGGGATCACGACCTTGATTGTGCATGATCCATCAAACATGGCCTGGCTCACCGGCTATGACGGCTGGTCGTTCTACACACCGCAGTGCGTGGTGGTGGGCGAGCAAGGAGAGCCGCTGTGGTTCGGCCGGGGGATTGACGCCAATGGTGCTCGGCGCACGGTTTACCTGGCTGAAGAAAACATCGCCTCCTACAGCGACAACTATGTGATGAACCCGCCACATCACGCGCTCGACTACCTGTGTGAGCAGGTGCTGCCCGCTCGCGGCTGGACCAGCGGCGTGATCGGCGTGGAAATGGATAACTATTACTACAGCGCCACCTCCCATCAGGCGCTGCAGCGCGGCTTGCCCAAGGCACAGCTGGTCGACAGCACAGGACTGGTCAACTGGTGCCGGGCAATCAAGTCTGCCCAGGAAATCGAATACATGAGCGTGGCCGCGCGCATTGTTGAAAACATGCACCGGGCCATCTTCGAAATGATCGAACCCGGCCTGCCAAAAAACATTCTGGTGGGTGAAATCTACCGCGTGGCCTGTGCCGGCCACGACGGCAAATTCGGTGACTATCCGGCAATAGTGCCAATGCTGCCGTCAGGCAAAGATGCCTCGGCACCGCACCTGACCTGGGATGACCGCCCCTTTATAAAGGGCGAAGGCACATTCTTCGAGATTGCCGGCTGTCACAAGCGCTACCACTGCCCGTTGTCTCGCACGGTTTACCTGGGCGAACCCTCTGCCGCATTTCGCAAGGCGGAAGAAGCCATCAATGCAGGGCTGCAAGCCGGTCTTGCGGTTGCAAAACCCGGCAATACCTGCGGCGACATCGCCCGCGAACTAAACAGCACCCTGCGCCGTTACGGTTATGACCGTGGCGACAACCGCTGCGGCTACCCGATCGGCCTGAGTTATCCGCCAGACTGGGGCGAGCGCACCATGAGCTTGCGTGAAAGCGACACCACGGTGTTGCAACCGGGCATGACCTTTCACTTCATGCCTGGCCTGTGGCTCGACGACTGGGGGCTGGAAACCACCGAAAGCATTCTGATTACCGAAACCGGTGCCGACCCCCTTTGCGATTATTCACGTCAATTGTTTGTGAAGGCCTGAGATGAGTATTGCGGCAATGAACATTTCACCCGAAGCTGAGTTGCAGACGACCCGAACGCCAGGCGCCAAAACCCTCGCGGCAAGCACCATCAGCGTGACCGTTGATTTTGACCAGGACGGCGTACAGCACGGTTTTCTCAAGCTGCCCTACTCCCACGATTTGTCGGCGTGGGGCTGCATCATGATTCCGATTACCGTGGTAAAGAACGGCAATGGCCCGACCGCGCTGATGACCGGGGGCAACCATGGCGATGAATACGAAGGCATCACCGCCTTGCTCAAGCTGGCCAGTGAACTGCGCGCCGGAGACGTGCAAGGCCGGGTGATTATCGTCCCGGCCATGAACTACCCTGCAGTTCAAAATGCCAGCCGTACCTCACCGATCGACAAAGGCAATATGAATCGATCCTTCCCCGGCAATCCTTATGGCAGCATGACCGAGCGCATTGCCGACTACTTCCAGCGCACCTTGATTCCGCTGTGCGACTACGCGCTGGATATCCATTCCGGTGGCAAAACCCTCGATATCCTGCCTTTTGCAGCGGCCCATCGCTTGCAGGACCCCGAACAAGAGGCCAAGTGCATTGCAGGCGCCCAGGCGTTCGGCACTGCGGCAAGCATGATTCTGTTTGAGTTGGACGCAGCCTCCTTGTACGACACCGCAGTCGAAGCCCAAGGCAAGGTGTTCGTCACCACCGAACTGGGCGGCGGCGGCACCAGCACCCCGAAAACCATGGCGCTGGCGGATCGTGGCGTGCGTAACTTCCTCAGGTTTGCTGGTATTACCCAAGGCCAGCTTGAGCCTGCGGACGAACCACAGGTGTTATTGGATATGCCTGATGCAAGCTGCTACGTACAAAGCCTGCATCGCGGCATTCTCGAACTCAACCTGAGCATTGGCGACCGCGTTCGCCGTGGCGACCTGGTCGCCCGAGTACATGCATTCGAACGCACAGGCACGCCAGCAGTCGAGTATCACGCCGAGCGCGATGGCTTGCTGGTTGCCAGGCGCTTTCCGGCGCTGGTGGACATAGGCGATACCCTCGCAGTGATTGCCGACATAGTGGAAAACTGACAACAACCTGCACTTAAAAAGAAGAATGGAGAAAGCACCATGAGAAAGTTCAGCACCCTGAAAAAAGCAGCCATGGCAGCCGCCATGGGCTTGGTTCTGGCGGGGCAGGCGGGCCTTGCGGCGGCAGAGGAATGGAAGTTTGCACTCGAAGAGATCAGCGGCAGCGTACAAGACGCCTATGCGCAGAAATTCAAACAACTGGTCGAGGAAAAAAGTGGCGGAAAAATCACTGTCACGGTTTACCCCTACGGCTCACTGGGCGAATCGGAAGACCTGACCGAACTGGTGGCCAATGGCGTTATTCAGTTCACTCACGGCTCAACCGGGATTCTCGGTTCCACCGCGCCATCCATGCAGGTGTTCTCTGTGCCTTACCTGTTGTCGCAAGACAACAAGGTCAACCTCAAGGTGCTGACTGAAAGCCCGACCATCTACGGCCCAATGGCTGACAAGCTCAGGACGCGCAACCTGCGACTGCTGAGCATGTACCCAGAAGGCGAAATGGTCTGGACCACCAACAAGGAAATCCACAAGCCTGCGGATTTCGAAAACGTAAAGATGCGCGTCATGGCCTCGCCCATGCTGGTTGAGGCCTACAAGGCCTTCGGCGCCGTACCCACGCCACTTCCCTACTCGGAAGTCTATGGCGCACTGCAATTGAAGATGGTCGACGGCCAGGAAAACCCAATCTTCGCCATTGAAGAGATGAAGTTCTACGAGGTCAACGATGTGCTGACCTGGTCGGGCCAGCAGCAGTTCACCGTGGCCGTTCTGTCGAACGAATCCTGGTATCAGGGCCTGCCCGATGATGAGAAAAAGATTATCGATGAAACCGTTGCCGAACTCGGCCCATACATCTTCGATACCCAGGAAGAGTACAGTAAGACCCGCCTGGAAAAGATCAAGAAAGCCAAGCCGAGCATCAAGATCGTGCACCTGACGCCGGAAGAGAAAGAAGTATTCCGCAAGGCGAGCCTGCCACTGCGCGACAAGCTGGTCGAACTGGCTGGCGAGGATGCAGGCAAAACGCTTAAAGCCTTGCAGAAAGAAATTGCCGACCTGGAAAACCAGTAGGTAACCCACAAGAGCGCCGCTGGAAAGCACTGCATTCGCATGACTTTTCCAGCGCTACTCTGGCCGACGAGCCCCTCGTCGGCCTGTCTACATCAGGAGCGCAGGTGCTCTGCGCCGGAGCACAAGCATGCGTCTGGACAGTTACGACCTGAAGATTCTGCAGATCCTGCAGAGCAATGGCCGCATTACGAAATCCAGCTTGGCTGAAGCGATCAACCTGTCGGTCAGCCCTTGCTGGGAGCGGGTCAAACGTCTTGAAGAAGCCAGGATTATTCGTGGCTATAGCGCTCAATTGAACCCCGAAGTGCTGGTCAAGCGTGCGCCGGTGCTGGTCGAGATCAGTCTCAAGCAGCACAACCGGGAAGCCTTCCAGCGTTTCGAGCGCGCCATCAACGAATGCGCCGAAGTCACCGAGTGCTATGCCACAGGCGGCGGCATTGACTACATCATCAAGGTCATGGCCCGCGACATTGACCAATACCAGCGTTTGATCGATCGCTGGCTAATGGCTGACCTGGGCATTGAGCGCTACTTCACCTACATAGTGACCAAAACCATCAAGCAGTGCGAACCACCGTTGGATATAGACAACGAGCCGACTTGAGCCGCTGTTTTGTGCCAGCCAAAAAAACACCCGATTAGGCACCGGCAAAGCAAAAAAACCTCGGGCACAACCCCTGCAAAGAGAAAAAACCAACCGCCAATACCTCCTAAAGTGGAAGCCATAACAACGCACCACGCCCTGGACTGAATGACACCAGAACAGGCCAGTAGAGAGGATGCAGCGCATGCACAATTTCGAAGATCCACGCTTGATTCGCCAGTTGGCCTATATCAATGGCAAATGGACCGCAGGCACATCCGGGCGCGATGAAGCGGTGATCAACCCCGCAACAGAAGAAATCATTGGTCGCTGCACCCAACTCGACGAGCCTCAGGTCGTGCAAGCCATCGAGGCCGCCAACAAAGCATTTCCTGCCTGGCGGGCGATGTCACTTGAAGCCCGTGGCCAGATCCTCAAGAAATGGCACGACCTGCTGCTCGAACATAAACAGGATCTGGCCCGGCTCATGACGCTGGAGCAAGGCAAGCCATTGTTCGAGGCCCTGGGCGAGATCGACTATGCGGCCTCGTTTATTCCCTGGTTTGCAGAAGAGGCACGCCGCAGTTATGGCGAAACCATTCCGAGCCATATCAACAATGCGCAACTCGGCAGCGTCCGCGAGCCCATCGGCGTCGCCGCACTGATCACGCCCTGGAATTTTCCCTGTGCGATGATCACACGCAAAGCCGCTGCAGCATTGGCCGCCGGCTGTACCGTGCTGGTCAAGCCGGCGGGAGAAACGCCCTTCTCGGCCCTGGCCCTGGCCGAACTGGCTGAACGCGCAGGATTTCCGGCGGGTGTATTCAACGTCATAGTCGGCGAACCCGAAATGGTTTCAAAGGTGCTATGCGCCAGTGACAAGGTCAAAGCCTTGTCCTTCACCGGCTCGACCCGCGTGGGTCGCCTGCTGCTGGAACACTCCGCGGCGACGGTGAAGAAATGCTCCATGGAACTCGGTGGCAACGCCCCCTTTATCGTATTGCCCGATATGGATGTGGAGCAGGCTGCCCAGGCCGCCATCGATGCAAAATTCCAGACCACCGGCCAGGATTGCCTCGCCGCTAACCGCATCTTCGTGCACCGCTCGCTATACCAGCCATTCCTTGAAAGCTTCGCCCGGCGCATGGGCGAGCTGACGCTAGGCAACGGCCTGGTTCGAGGCGTCAATCAAGGCCCGCTGATCAACCAGAAGGCCGTTAGCAAGGCCCAGGAGCTGGTCGAGGATGCCATGGCCAAAGGCGCGCGCCTGCTCGTTGGCGACCAGGATCAGGCGCCCGGACGCAACTTCTTCGTACCGACCCTGCTGGCCGATGTCACTCCTGAAATGCGCCTGTACCGCGAAGAGAATTTTGCACCTGTTGCGGGCGTGCTGCCCTGGGACGACATCGAGCAATTGATCACCCAGGCCAACGACACCGAGTACGGCCTGGCCGCCTATATATACGGCTACGACATCCGCCAGATCTGGCAACTGTTGCGCGCTTTAGAGTTCGGCATGGTCAGCGTCAACTCGGTGAAGATGACCGGCCCACCGGTGCCATTCGGCGGCGTCAAGCAGTCAGGGCTGGGCCGCGAAGGTTCGAGCCACGGCCTGGATGAATACACCCAGATCAAATACTACTGCCTGGGTAACTTGCCCAGTGTCAGCGGTTCCTAATTGCGTTCGGTCAATTGAGCGCCAACCTATCAACCAAGGACATAATCATGACCCTCGACACCCAGAAAATCATCGAGATTGATCGCCAGAACGTCTTCCACGCCTCGACTCACCTCAAGCAGCATGCCCATGGTGAAAGCCCGGCGCGCATCATCACCGGCGCCCAGGGCATCCGTATTCAGGACTCGCTCGGCAACGAATTTATCGACGGCTTTGCCGGCCTGTATTGCGTCAACATCGGCTATGGCCGCACTGAAATGGCCGAGGCCATTTACGAGCAGGCCAAGCAGCTGGCCTATTACCACACCTATGTTGGCCACACGACTGAAGGCATGGCACAGCTGTCGGAACGCATCGTCAAGCTCGCCGGCCAGGGCATGAGCAAGGTCTATTACGGCATGTCCGGTTCGGATGCCAACGAAACCCAGCTCAAGTTGGTCTGGTACTACAACAACATCCTCGGTCGCAAGGATAAAAAGAAAGTTATCTCCCGTGATCGTGGTTATCACGGTTCGAGCATCGCATCCGGCTCAATGACTGGCCTGCCGGTCTTCCACGCCCACTTCGACCTGCCCCTTGAACGCATCAAGCACACTGTCGCGCCGGTTTACTATCGCCGCGAGGATGACGCCATGAGCGAGCAGGAGTTCTCGGTTTACTGCGCACAGAAACTTGAACAAATGATCCTTGCCGAAGGCCCGGACACCGTGGCGGCGATGATCGGCGAACCAGTGCTCGGCACCGGCGGTATCGTGCCACCGCCAAAGGGCTATTGGACTGAAATTCGCAAGGTGCTGGATAAATACGACATTCTGCTGATCGCCGACGAAGTGGTCTGTGGCTTTGGACGCCTGGGTGTGGACTTCGGCTCGCAATACTATGAAATGCAGCCCGACCTGATCACCGTGGCCAAGGGCCTGACCTCGGCCTACCAGCCGCTTTCCGGGGTGATAGTCGGCGAACGCGTGTGGCAGGTGCTTGAACAAGGCACCGACACCTACGGCGCCATCGGCCATGGCTACACCTACTCCGGCCACCCGATGGGGATCGCCTCGGCAATCGCCAACCTGAACATCATCGAGCGTGAAAACCTCACAGGTAACGCCCGCGATACCGGCGCTTACCTGCAACAACGCATGCAGCAAACCTTTGGTGATCATCCGTTGGTCGGTGAGGCACGAGGCATTGGCCTGCTGGCTGCATTGGAGTTCTCCAGCGACCGCAGCAAGCGCCAGCACTTCGACCCGAACCTGAAGGTGGGCGCACAGATCTCCGCTGCCTGTCTGGAAGAAGGCCTGATCGCCCGCGCCATGCCCCACGGCGATATTCTTGGCTTCGCCCCGCCGCTGGTCGTCAGCCGTGATGAAGTCGATGACATAGTCGCCCGCGCCGAGCGCGCAGTGAACAAGGTCACCGACAAGTTGATCAGCAGCGGCGACTGGCAAGCCAAGTAACAACTGCCAGAACCCCGGCCGGACGCGATCAGCCTCCGGCCTTGCCAAAGCCTGGACGGCGGACAATATGCAAAACGAACTGACCCTCAAAGACATCTATCTGGCCCAGCAACGCATTGCCGGGCTGGCTGAGCGCACACCGCTGTTGCGCAGCGAATCGCTGTCACGCCGCTGGGATTGCAATGTCTGGCTCAAGCTCGACAACCTGCAACCCACTGGCGCATTCAAGTTGCGCGGTGCGGTCAACGCTTTACTGGGGCTGGATAAGGCCCAGCGTGAACGTGGCGTGGTAACCATGTCGACCGGCAACTTTGGTCGTGCACTGGCCTATGCCGGCCAGCATCTGGGGATTGCCGTGACGGTTTGCATCTCGAAGCTGGTGCCGGACAACAAGGTTGCCGCCTTGCGCGAAAGCGGTGCGCAGGTGGTCATTGTCGGTGACACCCAAGATGACGCAGACATCGAAGCGCGACGCCTGCAACAGGAAGAAGGCCTGGCCTATATTTCGCCCTTTGATGACCCGCTGGTGATCGCCGGGCAAGGCACTTGCGGGCTGGAGATCATCCAGCAACAACCGCAGATCGATACCGTCTTCGCCGGGCTTTCCGGTGGCGGCTTGATTGCAGGGGTTGGCCTGGCCGTCAAATCGATCAATCCCCACGCAGAAGTCATCGGCGTCAGCATGAATCAAGGCGCGGCCATGCTTGAAAGCCTTGCTGCGGGACAACCGGTGCAAGTGCAGGAAGTAGCTTCGCTGGCAGACAGCCTGGGTGGCGGCATTGGCCTTGATAACGCCTGGACATTCGCCATGACGCAACGCTACATGGATCGCGGCTATCGCGTGGACGAACAGCAAATTGCCCGCGCCATGCTGCACCTGTTCAACCATGAGCGCCTGGTTGTAGAAGGCGCGGCGGCGGTAGGTATCGCCGCGATTGAACAACATCAAATTGACCTGCGCGGCAAGCAGGTTGCGCTGGTGATCAGCGGCCAGAATCTATCCAACAACAGCTTTGCCCAAGCCTGTCATCTCGCGGGAGAGCCCAACTATGCAGATTTATAACCGGCACCAGATAGCCGAAGTGGTCAAGCTCGACTGCGCAGCACTTGAGGCAGTTGAGGCAGGCTTTGCTGCGCTTGGCCGTGCCGAGGTTGAAATGCCGCCGATCCTGAGCATGAACATCGCCGAAAGCAATGGCGAGGTGGATGTCAAAACCGCCCACATTCATGGCTGGCCACGCTTTGCCATCAAGATCAGCCCCGGCTTTTTCGACAACCCGAGCCTCGGGCTGCCCAGCCTCAACGGCTTGATGCTGCTGTTTTCAGCCAAGACCGGGCTGGTCGATGCAGTATTGTTCGACGAAGGCTACCTGACCGATATTCGTACCGCGCTGGCTGGCGCTATTGCCGCCAAACACCTGTCACGCACCAACTCACAACGGGTTGCGGTGATCGGCGCGGGGGTGCAGGCAGAGTTGCAAGTCGCAGCCCTGCGCCTGGTGCGCGATATCCGCGAGGTTCATGTCTACAGCCGAGACCCGAGCAAGGCACAGGCTTACGCAACCCGCATGCAGGATCAATACGCGCTCAATGTGAAGGTGCACGACAACGCTGCCAGCGCCTGCGCGCAAGCTGACATCGTGGTCACGACCACCCCGGCGCGGGAACCTGTGCTGAATTGGTCGGACCTGCCCAAAGGCGTGCATGTCACAGCCATGGGCTCGGACAACCCGCACAAGAACGAACTGCATCCGACAATTCTGGCCAGCGCCGATGTGCTGGTGGTCGACCGTATCAGCCAGTCGCGCGCGCTCGGCGAACTGCATCACGCGCCCGCGTTGCAACGCGAAGTTTTAGAGCTCGGCAGCTTGATCAGCAACCAGCAATCCGTGCGTAACAGTGACCAGCAAATCACCGTCTGCGACCTGACCGGCACCGGCGTGCAGGACACCGCAATCGCCAACTATGCCGCGCGTCTGCTTGAGGACGCTTGAAATGATCGAAAGCTTCGCCGAGTTTCAGGCCGTGCAACAACATTTCGACCACCAAAGCGCCTGCGACAATGGTCGCGTGCGTATTGGCCTGATCCAGCTGGCCAGCGACTTCACCCTGGAAAACGAATGGCGCCAGCTGCTTGGCGAGCGGGTTGAGTTGTACAGCACGCGCACCCCCTGCAGCCCGACAGTAACCCCCGATGGCTTGCGTAGAATGGCGCAAGACCTGACGCAATCTGCCGCCTTGTTGGTCCCGGGCCTACCCCTCGATGTGCTCGCCTTCGGTTGTACTTCAGGCAGCATCTTGATTGGCGAACAGGAAGTCAGCCGGCTGATCAACCTGGCTCATCCAGGCATTGCGGTGACCAACCCGTGGAGTGCGGTCAAGGCTGCATTGCGTGAGTTGAACGCCCGAAAGGTGGCGGTGCTCACACCCTATATCGGCGAGGTCAATTACCCCATATACCTCGGCTTGCAACAAGCGGGGTTGGAAATCAGCGCATTCGGCACCTTTGCCGTACTCGATGACGCCTTGATCCCAAGGATTCCAGCTGATGCCATTGCCCAGGCAGCCGAGCAGTTGTTGCTTGGCAGCAAAGCAGATGCACTGTTCCTGTCATGCACCAACCTGCACAGCCTTGAGCTGTTGGACGAACTGGAGCAGCGCCTGGGTTTGCCGGTCATTTCCAGCAACCAGGCGCTGTTTTGGCACGCACTGCAACTGACCAACTGCATCCATCGTCCGCAAAACTTTGGCAGCCTGCTGCGTTGAGCCAATGATTTCCAGCCCCAACGGCAAACAAAGAAACCCTGTCCGCCAGAGCTTCAACCTAGGGTGCGGCAACGCGAAGCTCGCCCACCCGCACTCAAGTACCGCAAAACTTGAAAATCCTCCCAGGTGCACAGCCAACAATGGTCGACACCTGATGGTGCGCCCGGGGCTGAAAATGTAGCATTGGCACCGAATCATCATGGAGGCGCGCATGGAGCTTGCGACGTTAGCCTTATTCCTGCCCGCGTGCTTTGCCTTGAATATGGCGCCCGGGCCGAACAACCTGCTGTCTATCAGCAATGCAACCCGATACGGACTGCGTACATCCTGTATCGCGGGCGCCGGGCGCTTGCTGGCCTTCGCGATCATGATCGCACTGGCGGCGGCGGGTTTGGCTATGGTGCTACAAACCTCGGAACTGGTCTTCCATGGGATCAAGATAATTGGCGCTGGCTACCTGTTCTACCTGGCCTACCAGCTATGGGGCGCGCCGACAAAAGCCGAATCCGAGCCCGAACACACTCACGCAGATTTATGGACCCTGGCACGCCAGGAGTTCCTCGTCGCGGCAGGCAACCCCAAGGCCATCCTGATATTTACCGCATTCCTGCCACAGTTTATTGATCCGGCAGCAGGCATTGGCGCTCAATTTACAGTCCTTGGATTATGTTTCCTGGCATTGGAATGGATCGCGATCGGCATCTACGCATACATTGGATTGCATATGCGCCGCTGGTTTGCCCAGCCTTGGGGCCAGAAGATCTTCAATCGATGCTGTGCCGGACTATTGTCCACTGCCGCCTCGATACTCTTGATGGCACGTCGGGCCTGACGAACATTAGCGGGCTCGCCTGATACCCTGGGCACGTGAGTGCTGCCATTGCCTTTTTCGGGCACAAAAAAACCGGCATTCACCGCCGGTTTTTTGCTTTGGGTAGAACTCAGTTATTGCCTTTGTAGCCTACGCTGGTGCAACCCAGGCAACGCTGGAACGCCTCGCGACCAGGCTCCTGAATCAACGCGGTAGCGGCTTCATCAATGTTACCGCCGAGCGCAGTAAATGGCAGGCTGACGATAAATGCAGCCGTGCCAATGATGGTTGCACCAATCAGCAGTGGGCGTGCGATCAGCAAATCGCCAATCATGGAATAGGCCTTTGGCGCATCAGCAGTGTAGATAGGATCGCCACTGGTGTTGACGTCTTCCCGAACCACTTCAGCCGACGCCGGGAGTGCCAGCAGGCCAGAGGAAAGCGCCAGGACAACAGCGATCGAGCGAAACAGATTCATGGAGTAATCCTTCAACGATACAGAGTCAGTGCTTATAACTATATCAGCGCTGCGCCAATTGTCAGCGTGATTAACTTCAATATCCGTGCACAACCACCGTTGAACCGACTCTTTGCCTTGATAACGCAGACTGCATCACTCTTTGGCGGTATCTCGACGTCGCCAAAACGCCTGACTGACCTGCAATAACGACCTAGCGTTGGCACCGTCCACAATAGACACTGGCGCGCTGCCCCAGCTTGAGCTCACGCAATGTGCTGCCGCAGACCTTGCAGAATTCACCGCCACGCCCATAGGCGAAAAGCTCTTGCTGGAAATAACCGGGCTGGCCGTCACCGCCGATAAAATCGCGCAAGGTGGTGCCGCCACGTTCGATGGCGTGGGCCAGGATGCGCTTGATCTCCAGCGCCAGCTTGGCATAGCGCGCCTTGGAAATGCTGCCGGCCTCGCGACGCGGGTCAATCCCGGCGGCAAACAAGGCTTCGGTCGCATAAATGTTACCCACACCGACCACCACGGCGTTATCCATGATGAATGGCTTGACCGCCATCGAGCGACCACGGGATTTTTCATACAGGCGCTCACCTGAAAAGGCTTCAGTCAGCGGTTCCGGCCCCAGCTTGCTCAGCAGCACATGTTCCAGTGGCGCCTGGCTCCAGAGCAGCGCGCCAAAACGGCGCGGGTCGGTGTAGCGCAGCGCCATCCCCGACTCCAGCTCGATATCGACATGTTCGTGTTTGCCTGCGGGGGAGCCACAGGGCACCAGCCGCAAGTTGCCAGACATGCCCAGATGGCTGATCAGGCTGCCGGTTTCGAGCTTGATCAACAGGTACTTGGCCCGTCGCTCGACGGCTTCGACCCGCTGCCCCGAAACCACAATGTCCAGGTCCTCGGGAATCGGCCAGCGCAAACGCCGGTCACGCACTATGACCCGGCTGATACGTTGGCCGACCAGATGAGGCGCGATGCCGCGACGGGTAGTTTCGACTTCAGGTAATTCGGGCATGGGCCGCCATTTCTTGAGGTATTTCAGCCACTAATATTCCCATGATCCCATGGCTAAAACCAGCAGACACAGGCGCCAAGGGCTGCTACTGCGCTATAATTTCGCTCTTTTTCCGGAGAGTGCCCAATGTCCCTGCCAAGCCTGCGCCTGAAAGCCAATGCCGACCGACGCCTGCGCGCCGGCCACCTTTGGGTCTACAGTAACGAAATTGATGTCGCTGCCACCCCGCTCAACGCTTTTGCCGCTGGTGACCAGGCGATTCTCGAGGCCGCTGGCGGCAAGCCGCTTGGGGTTGTGGCGCTGAGCCCGAACAACCTGATCTGCGCGCGCCTGCTGTCGCGTGACATCAAGCATGTGCTGGACAAATCCTTGCTGGTGCATCGCATCAACGTGGCATTGAGCCTGCGCGAGCGCCTGTTCGACAAGCCTTGCTATCGCCTGATCTACGGCGACTCTGACCTGTTGCCTGGCTTGGTGGTCGACCGTTTCTTCGACATCCTGGTGGTGCAACTGGCGTCCGCCACCATGGAACGACACAAAGATGATGTGCTCGCCGCATTGATTCAGGTGGTCAAGCCCAGCGGTATCCTGTTCAAGAACGACTCGGCCGCCCGCGACGCCGAAGGCCTTGAGCGTTATGTCGACACCGCCTTTGGCGTGGTGCCTGAATGGGTGGCGCTGGAAGAAAACGGCGTTAAGTTCGAAGCGCCGGTCATCGAGGGCCAGAAAACCGGCTGGTTCTATGACCACCGCATGAACCGCGCTCGCCTGGCGCCCTACGTCAAGGGCAAGCGGGTGCTGGACCTGTTCAGCTATATCGGTGGCTGGGGCGTGCAGGCAGCCGCGTTTGGCGCCACTGAAGTCATGTGCGTCGACGCCTCAAGCTTTGCCCTGGACGGCGTTGAACGTAATGCCACGCTCAATGGCTTATCCGAGCAGGTAATCTGCGTTGAAGGCGATGCCTTCGCCGCGCTCAAGGAATTGAAGTCGGCCGAAGAGCGCTTTGATGTAGTGATTGTCGATCCACCCGCGTTTATCAAGCGCAAAAAAGACATGAAGAACGGCGAGGCCGCTTATCGCCGCCTCAATGAGCAGGCCATGCGCTTGCTCAATAAAGACGGGATCCTGGTCAGCGCTTCCTGCTCCATGCACCTGCCGGAAGACGACCTGCAGAACATCTTGCTGACCAGCGCACGTCACCTGGACCGCAATATCCAGTTGCTTGAGCGCGGCGCGCAGGGCCCGGATCACCCGGTGCATCCAGCCATTCTCGAAACACGTTACATCAAGAGCCTGACTTGCCGGTTGCTGCCAAATAGCTAAAGCCTCCTTGCACCTGCCACATTCACAATCGCTGAATGTGGCAGGGTAGCACTCGCCAACCACGGCCTGCCCCGCATACCCGAGACGACCACGCACTAATGCGGTGCGAGCAGATCGGTGCCCGTTACTTTTTTTGCCCTGCTGCTGTTACTGCTTTCTACACCTTGATGGCCAAGTGCCAAGCTCGCGACCGATTTTATCGACCCTACGCCCCATCAAATGGACCATTTGTTTGGCTTGGCGTGTTAATTGCTTTGCTCTGGTGCATAAACGGGTCAATAACAGCAGATCGCAGATGAGCAGGCGCTACTGCTGATAAAAGTACACAGGTTCTGGTCATGAGCCGGAGCTTGTTTTTGTTTTCGGGCGGGGAGATGTATGGCTGATCAAGCTGGGGACAAACCGTTCCTGCAATTCACCAACGTAAAAAAGACCTACGACCACAAGAGCCTTGTGGTCAAAGACTTCAACCTCGATGTAGCCAAGGGCGAATTCATCACCCTGCTCGGCCCATCTGGCTCAGGCAAGACCACCTGCCTGATGATGCTCGCTGGCTTCGAAGACGTAACCAGCGGCGAAATCCTCATCAACGGCCGCCCTGTGACCAGCATTGCGCCCTACCAGCGCAACATCGGCATGGTCTTCCAGCAGTACGCGCTGTTTCCGCACATGACCCTGCGTGAAAACCTTGCCTACCCCTTGAAAGTCCGCAAGATGGCCAAGGATGAAATCAACGCCAAGGTCGATGAATACCTGGCGCTGGTTGAACTGCAGGATTTTGGCAATCGCCATCCCGGCCAGCTTTCCGGTGGCCAGCGCCAGCGCGTGGCACTGGCCCGCGCGCTGATTTTCGCCCCCGATATCGTATTGATGGATGAACCCCTTGGCGCGTTGGATAAGAAGCTGCGCGAGCAGATGCAGTTTGAAATCAAGCGCCTCCATGACCAATTGGGCTTCACCGTAATCTACGTCACCCATGACCAGACCGAAGCGCTGACCATGAGCGACCGCATTGCGGTATTCAACAATGGCATCGTCCAGCAATGCGCGGCGCCGCACGTCTTGTATGAGCGCCCGGCCAACCTGTTCGTTGCAGGCTTTATTGGCGAGAGCAACACACTCAGGGGCACCATTGCCTCGGTCGAGACCGACACAGTAACAGTGCGTCTCGAAGACGGCGCACAGGTCAGTTGCCTAAAGGCCAACTGCACTGAAATCGGCGCGCCGACCACCATTTCGATCCGCCCCGAGAAACTCACCTTTACCGACCGGCTTGGCACCACCGGCAACCAGATCAAGGCACGCTTCGTCGCCCGCCACTATGTCGGTGAATACATTCGCTACCAGTTCGAAACTGCAGACAAGACCGAGTTGGTGGTCAAGAACCTCAACGACAGTTCTGCACCGCAGTTCAGCGCCCAAGAAGAGGTCGCACTGGCCTGGCTGGCAATAGACAGCCAGGCGCTGGACCGGCCACAGGCTCAAGCAGCGACCTAGGAACGGCCGAGCATAGCCACGCCAAAAGCGAGCGAGGTCATGACCGATCAACAACGCAATGGACTGTCGCAACAACCTCTAGAGCAGTAGTTTTCCACCACATAAAAACAGGTAATGGAGCACTGATATGGCTAGATCACTGAGCACTGGAATTTCCGCTTTCGCCCTAGCGGCCGCCATGGGTTTGGCGTCGCTGGGGGCACACGCAGAGGAAAGCTTGACCGTGGTTTCATGGGGCGGCTCATATGGCGCTGCGCAAAAGAACCACATGATCGATCCCTTCCAGAAAGACACTGGGGTCAAGGTTCTGTTCGAGGATTACTCGGGCGGCGTTGCCGAGATGAAGGCTCAAGTCGAGTCCGGCAATATCCAGTGGGACGTGGTCGACGTTGAAGTTATCGACCTCGAGCGCGCCTGCTCCGAAGGGCTGCTGGAAACTATTCCGCATGACATCCTGCCAGCTGGCGCAGACGGTACACCGGCCGAAAAAGACTTCATCCCCGACGCCCTGTCCAACGAATGCGCCATCGGCAATATTGTCTGGTCGGTAGTCTATGCCTACAACGAAAAAACCATCGGCAATACCAAGGCAACCAGCATCGCCGACTTCTTCGACACGGCCAAGATCCCAGGCAAGCGCGCCATGCGCAAGCGTCCTCAGGTCAACATGGAATGGGCATTGATGGCTGACGGCGTTGCGCCTAAGGATGTCTATGAAGTGCTGGCAACACCTGAAGGCCAGGAACGCGCCTTCAAGAAGCTCGACACCATCAAGAAAGACATCGTCTGGTTCGACTCCTGGTCGCAGGCACCACAACTGCTTAACGACGGCGGCGCGGTGCTGGTGCAATCGGCCAACGGTCGCTTCTATGACTCGATCCGCAAGGAAGGCAAGCCTTTCGTTATCGTCTGGGACGGCCACGTCTATGACCTCGACGCCTGGGCAGTGCTGAAAGGTTCGCCGAAAAAAGACCTGGCGTTCAAGTTCATCGCCTACGCCACCCAATCCAAACCCCTGGCAGGCATGAGCGATGTGGCTTATGGCCCAACCCGCAAATCTTCGACGCCTATGATGGACCCTGCCGCCGCACCGCACCTGCCAACAGCGCACCTGGACAAAGGCATCCGTGCCGGTTCTGAGTTCTGGGCCGACTACGGCGAGTCGCTCGGTGAAAAATTCAACGAGTGGTTGCTCAAGTAAGTAAATCCGCCACCCGCTGGGCCAGAGCCACCACGGCTCAGCGGGCTTGACCATTTATCCAGGACGACGGAGTTCAGGCTTGTCATCGTTAACCACCACCGAAGCCAGACAAGCAGCCAGCGCACAACGCAAGAAACGCATCACTGCGTTTATGTTCGTGGTGCCACTGCTGGTGTTTATTTTACTGACCTTCGTTGCGCCCATCGCCAGCATGCTCTGGCGCAGCGTGCATCACCCGACAGTGGCCGAGCTGATTCCGCACACCCTCGAAGCCCTGAAAGACTGGGACGGTAAAGCCGTACCCGATCAGCACACATTGCAGATTTTTGCTGTCGAACTTAATGGGCTGGCCAAAGAACGCCTGTCCGGCAAGCTCGCAGAGGAGTTCAACCGAGCCTACACCGGCATGTCCAGCGTGGTTAAATCCACCGCCCGTAAAGTCGCCAAGCTCAAGGGAGACGATCTCAGGGACAAAGGCGCCCAAACCCTGCTCGACGCCAACCCCAAGTGGCAACGCACCGATCTTTGGTATGCCATCCAGCGCGCAGGCGAAAAATATACCTACGACTATTACCTGACTGCACTCGACCTTGAGTTGAAGCCCGACACAGGCATCCAGGTACGCGAAGAGACCCAAATCTACCTGCAGCTTTACAGCAAGACCCTGACCATGGCGCTGGTCATCACCCTGCTGTGCGCCGCACTGGGCTACCCGCTTTCCTACTATTTGGCCGGCCTTTCGGAAAATCGCGCGAACTTGCTGCTGGTGTTGGTATTGCTGCCGTTCTGGACATCGCTACTGGTGCGTACCACGGCGTGGATTGCACTGTTGCAGACCAACGGGGTAATCAACTCGTTCCTGATGGGCGTCGGCTTGACCAATGAGCCGTTCGAGATGCTCTATACCTCGTTCGCCACCGTGGTCGCCATGACCCACATTCTGTTGCCATTCATGATCTTGCCGCTGTACAGCGTGATGCGCGGCATTGACCCAAGCTATATGCGCGCCGCCTTGTCGCTGGGGGATAAACCCATCCCGGCCTTCGCCAAGATCTACCTGCCAATGACCCTGCCCGGCCTGAGCGCTGGAGCCTTGCTGGTCTTTATCATCTCGGTTGGCTACTACATTACCCCGGCACTGGTCGGCGGCACCGACGGCCAGATGATCAGCAATATCATCGCCTTCCACATGCAGCGCTCGAACAACTGGGAACTGGCTGCCGCGCTGGGCTCGCTATTGCTCGCGCTGATTCTGTTGCTTTACTGGCTGTACGACCGTTTTGTCGGCGCCAGCAATATCAAGTTGGGTTAGATCATGACCAAGGCTCCTGCATATTTCGGTTTCTGGTATCGACTCGGCTCATGGCTGCTGAAAAGCACCTCATGGCTGGTGCTGTTTTTCCTGATCATGCCGATTCTGGTGATCATCCCGCTGTCGTTTAACACCGAACCTTTCTTTAGCTTTACCAAGGGCATGCTGACGTTCCAGCCCGAGGCGTATTCATTGCGCTGGTATAGCGCGATCTTCAGTGACCCGAAATGGATTCTGGCCATCCAGAACAGTTTCTTTATCGGCATCTGCGCAACGATTATCGCCACGGCCCTGGGCACCTGCGCCGCAGTTGGGCTGGCACGCGACGACATGCCTGCGCGACGCTTGATCACCGCGCTACTGCTTTCGCCAATGATTGTGCCGCTGATCATCACCGCCGCCGGTATGTTCTTCTTCTACTCGGACCTTGGCCTGGCAGGCAATTATCTTGGGGTGATCCTGGCCCACGCCGCGCTCGGCACACCCTTTGTCATCATTA
This sequence comes from Pseudomonas segetis, assembly GCF_900188155.1. Classification (GTDB taxonomy): domain Bacteria; phylum Pseudomonadota; class Gammaproteobacteria; order Pseudomonadales; family Pseudomonadaceae; genus Aquipseudomonas; species Aquipseudomonas segetis. The sequence continues at coordinate 515,663 of NZ_FZOG01000003.1, read as the reverse complement.
CGGTGACTGCGACTCTGGCGGGCTTCGACTATTCATTGGTGCGAGCGGGCCTGAACCTGGGCGCACGACCTGTCCGCGTGTTCTGGGACATCATCATGCCGCTGATTCGCCCCGGAGTTATTTCCGGCGCGCTGTTCGCCTTTATCACCTCGTTCGACGAAGTGGTGGTGATCCTGTTCATGGCCGGGCCGCAGCAGCGCACCATTCCCCGGCAGATGTTCTCGGGGCTGCGCGAGCAGATCAACCCAAGCATTCTGGCGATTGCCACGCTGCTGATCATCCTCTCGATCATCATGCTGGTGACCATCGAACTGCTGCGCCGCCGCTCAGCACGCTTGCGCGGCGTCGAGGCCTGACCAGCCAGTTGCCCCGTCGGCACCGGCGAACGACTCGTCCGTAAGTTGCAGCAACACTTTCGCCAAACCGCTTGCAGGGATTAGAATCAGAAGTCTCCTGCCACACCTCGGCGGAGCTGGTCGCTGCAGCGCTAACCCTGCGCCACAAGCGACCTCAGACCAACACCCGGACATTTCCGTTTGCGTTGTGCCTGAACCCGGCTCACCCTACGTATATAAGGGCGTCTGTAAAAACCACTGAGTTACCCGCCGCAGTTGTTTTCACAGGCGCCCGCCAACCGTTATTAGCTGCAGGAACCCGTCATGCCTGATTATCGCTCGAAAACCTCCACCCACGGCCGCAACATGGCTGGCGCCCGTGCCCTATGGCGTGCCACTGGCATGAAGGATGAGGATTTCAAGAAGCCGATTATTGCCATCGCCAACTCCTTCACCCAGTTCGTACCTGGCCACGTCCACCTCAAGGACATGGGCCAACTGGTCGCCCGCGAGATCGAAAAAGCCGGCGGCGTGGCGAAGGAGTTCAATACCATCGCGGTCGATGACGGCATCGCCATGGGTCACGACGGCATGCTCTATTCGCTGCCAAGTCGCGAAATCATCGCCGACTCGGTTGAATACATGGTCAACGCCCACTGCGCCGACGCCATTGTCTGCATCTCCAACTGCGACAAAATCACCCCCGGCATGCTGATGGCTGCCTTGCGCCTGAACATCCCGGTGGTATTCGTCTCCGGCGGGCCGATGGAAGCGGGCAAAACCAAGCTCGCCAATCATGGCCTGGACCTGGTTGACGCCATGGTGATTGCCGCTGACGAAAACGCATCGGATGAGAAAGTTGCCGAATACGAACGCAGCGCCTGCCCAACCTGCGGCAGTTGCTCAGGGATGTTCACCGCCAACTCGATGAACTGCCTGATGGAAGCGCTGGGCCTGGCCTTGCCGGGCAATGGCTCGACCCTGGCCACTCACGCGGACCGTGAACAACTGTTCCTGCGCGCCGGTCGCCTGGCGGTAGAGCTGTGCCAACGCTACTACGGCGAAAACGACGACTCGGTGCTGCCGCGCAACGTGGCCAACTTCAAGGCATTCGAAAACGCCATGAGCCTGGACATCGCCATGGGCGGCTCGACCAACACCATCCTGCACTTGCTGGCCGCCGCGCAAGAAGGCGAGATTGCCTTTGACCTGCGCGACATCGACCGCCTGTCACGCAAGATCCCGCAGCTGTGCAAAGTGGCGCCGAACATCCAGAAATACCACATGGAAGACGTGCACCGTGCCGGCGGGATCTTCTCGATCCTCGGCGAACTGGCGCGTGGCGGCCTGCTACACACCGATGTAGCGACCATCCACAGCCCGAGCATGGCTGAAGCGATCGCCCAATGGGACATCACCCAGACCCAGGACGAAGCGGTGCATACCTTCTTCCGTGCCGGCCCGGCTGGCATTCCAACACAAACCGCGTTCAGCCAGTCGACCCGCTGGGATACCGTGGATGACGACCGCGCCAATGGCTGCATCCGCAGCGTGGCCAACGCCTACTCCCAGGAAGGCGGCCTGGCCGTGCTCTACGGCAACATCGCGCTCGATGGCTGCGTGGTTAAGACCGCCGGCGTCGATGAGTCGATCCATGTGTTTGAAGGCAGCGCCAAAATCTTCGAAAGCCAGGACAGCGCGGTCAAGGGCATCCTCAATGACGAGGTCAAGGAAGGCGATATCGTCATTATCCGCTACGAAGGCCCCAAGGGCGGCCCGGGCATGCAGGAAATGCTCTATCCAACCAGCTACCTGAAATCCAAGGGCCTGGGCAAAGCCTGCGCCTTGCTCACTGACGGTCGTTTCTCCGGCGGCACCTCCGGCTTGTCCATCGGCCACGCTTCGCCAGAAGCCGCTGCCGGTGGCGCAATTGGCCTGGTTCAGGAAGGCGATAAGATCCTTATCGACATCCATCAGCGCAGCATCAACCTGTTGATCAGCGATGAGGAACTGGCCGCACGCCGTGCCGAGCAAGACAAAAAAGGCTGGAAACCAGCAGCGCCACGCACCCGCAAGGTGACCACGGCGCTCAGGGCCTACGCCCTGCTCGCCACCAGCGCCGACAAAGGCGCGGTGCGCGACAAGGCATTGCTCGACAAACTGGTGCCCTGAGCCATACCGGAAGCCGCTTTATAGCGGCTTCCATCATTTTATCCACAGCGTTGAACAACCCACGACTGACCTCAGGTCAGCCAAGCATCGTCCACCCAAGCACAATTCTGTAGAATCGCGGCTTTTTGGCGGACGGCTGTATGACTTCCCTGGCAGATTCTCCCCTACCTGAGCCGACTCAAAGCGAACTGGTGTACGGCCCCGATGCCCGGCCCAAGCCTTTGATTGCCCTGGTCGCGGCACTCCAGCACTTGCTGGCGATCATCGTTCCCATCGTCACCCCCGGCTTGTTGATTTGTCAGGCGCTGGGCGTGTCGGCCCGCGACACCAACCTGATCGTGTCGATGTCGCTGGTGATCTCCGGGATTGCCACCTTTGTCCAATGCAAACGCTTCGGCCCCTTTGGCGCTGGCTTGCTGATTGTGCAAGGCACCAGCTTCAACTTCGTCGGGCCGCTGATTGCAGGCGGCGCATTGATGGTCAAGCAAGGCACCCCGGTGGAAGCAGTGATGGCGGCCATTTTCGGTGTGGTCATCGCCGGCTCATTCGTTGAAATGGGCGTATCACGCATCCTGCCCTTTGTTAAACGCCTGATTACGCCGCTGGTGACCGGCATCGTGGTGCTGATGATTGGCCTGACGCTGATCAAGGTTGGCTTGATCAGCATGGGTGGCGGCTATAGCGCGATGGGCAATGGCACCTTCGCCAATGCCGAGAACCTGATGCTGTCGGGCACAGTGCTGGCGATCATCGTCATACTCAACCGCATCCCGGTGGTATGGATGCGCAGCTGCGCCATTGTGATCGCCCTGGCCGCCGGTTACGCAATGGCAGCCTATATGGGGCGCCTGGACTTTAGCGGTATGCACCAGGCAGCTGCATTTCAACTGCCCGTCCCGCTGCATTTCGGGCTTGGCTTTTCCTGGGCGTTGTTTATCCCAATGCTGGTGATTTACCTGGTGACCTCGCTGGAAGCCATTGGCGATATCACGGCCACCAGCAAGATTTCCGGCAAGCCGGTGGACGGCCCGCAATGGATGCAGCGCATCAAGGGCGGCGTGCTGGTCAATGGCGCCAACTCGTTGCTGGCTGGTGTGTTCAATACTTTCCCCAGCTCGGTGTTTGCGCAGAACAACGGCGTGATCCAGCTTACCGGTGTGGCCAGCCGGCATGTCGGTCTTTGGATTGCCGCGATGTTGATCCTGCTTGGCTTGTTTCCAAGCGTTGCAGGGGTGATTCAAGCCGTGCCGGAACCAGTATTGGGCGGCGCCGCCTTGGTGATGTTTGGCGCAGTGGCGGCTTCGGGGATCAATATTCTTGCCAGTATCCAGCTTGATCGCCGCGCCCTGCTGATTATTTCAGTGTCACTGGCGCTGGGATTGGGCGTGTCGCAGGTGCCGGAATTTCTTGCGCACATGCCTGCGGCGCTGCGCAATGTGCTGGAATCCGGCGTGGCCACCGGCGGTATCAGCGCGCTGCTGCTCAACTGGTTTTTACCAGAACAGCCATCACAGAAGTAGCCCGACGCCAGTGGTGGCCTGGACATCGGTGCGTTGTCCACCCTACAGGCATTACCCCTGTAGGGTGGATGACGCTACCACTGCAACGGCTAACCAACACAGCCTCACAGCGGCTTTTCAAACACCTTGGAGTTGCGCTGGAAGTTATACAGCGAGGCCCTTGCCGCTGGCAGGCGCTCGACACCGCTAGGGCTGAAGCCGCGCTCGCGGAACCAATGAGCGGTTCGCGTGGTGAGCACCATCAGGTTTTTCAGGCCCAGGGCCCGCGCCCGCTCTTCAATACGCTCAAGCAGCTCATCGCCGCGACCACCGTGGCGATAGGCTGGATTGACCGCCAGGCACGCCAGCTCGCCGTAATCGGAATCCGCAATTGGGTAGAGCGCGGCGCAGGCGATGATCAGCCCTTCGCGCTCAACGATACTGAACTGCTCGATTTCACGCTCAAGCACCTCACGCGAACGCCGCACCAGAATGCCCTGATCCTCCAGCGGACTGATAAGCTCGATCAAGCCACCGACATCTTCAATGGTCGCCTCGCGGATCGACTCAAACTGCTCTTGCGCAACCAGGGTGCCGTTGCCCGTGCGGGTGAACAACTCGTTGAGCAGCGCGCCGTCTTCGATATAGCTGACAATATGGGTGCGCCTCACACCATCACGGCAGGCCTGGGCGGCCGCATCAAGCAGCTCAGCCTGATAATTACTGCCAAGGCGCTGCACATAGGCTGGCACCTGTTGCGGCAAGAGTTCACGCACCAGCTTGCCGTCTTCATCGAGCAAACCTTGTTCCGGGCTGTAAAGGATCAGCTTGTCGGCAGACAGGTCAATCGCGGCGCGCGTGGCGACATCTTCACAGGCCAGGTTGAAAATCTCCCCGGTCGGTGAATAGCCCAGCGACGAGAGCAGGACAATGCTGCGCTCATCCAGCAAGCGACCAATACCCTTGCGGTCGATACGCCGCACCTCGCCGGTATGGTGATAATCCACGCCATCGACCACGCCAATCGGCCGCGCCGTGACGAAGTTGCCGCTGGCAATGCGCAAGCGAGCACCCTGCATCGGCGAGGCAGCCATGTCCATCGACAGGCGTGCCTCAATGGCGATACGCAGTTGGCCAACAGCATCTATCACGCATTCCAGCGTCGGGCTGTCGGTGATGCGCAGGTCGCGATGAAAGTGCGGTGTCAGCCCGCGTGCGTTGAGCCGCGCCTCAATTTGCGGGCGCGAACCGTGGACCAGCACCAGGCGCACGCCCAAGCTGTGCAACAGCACCAAGTCATGAACGATATTGCCGAAATTTGCATGGGCAACGCCGTCGCCGGGCAGCATCACAACGAATGTGCAGTCCCGGTGGGCGTTGATATAAGGTGAAGCGTGACGCAACCAGTTGACGTAATCGTGCATTCCCTAAAACCTGTGAGTCGAGTACATGACGCAGAACACGGCGCGCTAGACGTTTGCGGCGCCAGACAGATGAAAAAGCAAAGCCTTGCCGTTTTATCGTCGCAGTTGAGACTTCGTCACGCGTACGCTCCTCCTGATACAGGTTGGTTGCAGCAGCTTGTTGCCCTTTTAGAGGATCTTCAAGGTTTTGGCTGCTCGCTGGATGGGTTCAAACAATAGCTTTTAATCAGCTCACGTAACAGACGTACTGTCGGCTCAAGACGTGACATTTCCAGGAATTCGCCCGGTTGGTGGGCACAATCGATATCTCCGGGGCCCAGTACCAGCGTCTCGCATCCGAGTTGCTGAAGATAAGGTGCTTCGGTGCCAAACGCCACTGCGGCAGCCTGATGGCCGGTCAAGCGTTCCGCCAGGCGCACCAGCTCGGCATCGGCCGCTTGCTCGAATGGGGGCACACTGGGAAATAAGGGTGCGTAATCAATCTTGACCTGATGCTGCTCGGCCAGTGGTTTCAGGCGTTGCTGGATTGCCCCACGCAACACCTCCGGCTGCATGCCGGGCAGCGGGCGCAGGTCGAACTCCAGCGAGCATTGCCCGCATATGCGATTGGGGTTGTCTCCGCCATGGATGCAGCCCAGATTGAGTGTGGGCTGGGGCACGGTGAATTGCGGGTTGTGGTACTCGGCCTGCCACTGTCTACGCAGTTGTTGCAGCTCGCCCATGACCGCCTGCATGGCTTCCAGCGCGCTGTGGCCCAGGCTGGGATCAGAGGAGTGCCCGCTCTGGCCAAGGATATCGATGCGCTCCATCATGATGCCCTTGTGCATGCGGATCGGCTTCAGGCCTGTCGGCTCGCCAATCACCGCCGCTCGGCCCAGTGGTCGCCCGGCATCAGCCAAGGCACGGGCGCCGGACATCGAGCTTTCTTCGTCGCAGGTGGCCAAAATCAGCAAGGGCTGCTTGAACGGCTGGTCGAGCAATGGCTGCACGGCCTCGATAATCAGCGCAAAGAAACCTTTCATGTCGCACGAACCAAGGCCCAGCCAGCGGCCATCGACCTCGGTCAGCCTCAGCGGATCGGTCTGCCACAGGGCGGCATCAAAAGGCACGGTGTCGCTGTGCCCGGCCAGCACCAAGCCGCCTGGGCCGGAACCATAACTGGCGAGCAGGTTAAATTTGCCTGGGGTGACTTCCTGCGTCTCGCAGGCAAAGCCAAGGCTTTCCAGCCAACTCGACAACAGCTCGATCACCGCGCGGTTGGTCTGATCCCAATGGGCCTGGGTGCAGCTCACCGACGGCGCGGCAATCAATGCGGCAAATTGCTCTTTAAAGCTCGGTAGATTCATGGCCAGCCTCCGCTTGCGAGCCCCCATCATAGAGGCAACGCCTGCCAGGATTAAACCACCGAATTGATTTCAGGGTGCAAGGCAAAGCTTACGCAGCCCAGGGAGCGCCGTACTGCTGTTCTCAGAAACCGCCACGGCGTGGCTGAGCCAGTATCGGCCATAGAACTTGCAAAGGTGGACAAGCTTCGCGTTGTAGCACCCGAGGGGCCATGCGGTTTTTTTAGCCATCAACCCAGGTTAGCGGGTTGATGGCCAGGCCTTATCAAGCGCCGCCAAAAATCGCGCGCAGGATAAAGAAGAAGAAAATCGACAGCGCGGCACCAACCGGCAAGGTGATCAGCCAGGACATGAAGATCTTGCCTATCACGCCCAGGTTCAATGCGCCGATACCCCGGGCGATACCAACACCCAGAACCGCACCGACCAAGGTATGAGTGGTCGATACTGGCAGGCCTATGGCCGAAGCGCCCACCACTGTGGTTGCAGTGGCCAGTTCAGCAGCAAAGCCACGGCTTGGCGTCAGTTCGGTGATTTCTTTGCCGATGGTGGCGATAACCTTGTAGCCGTAGGTCGCCAGGCCGATAACGATGCCCACCGCCCCAAGCAGCAACACCCAGCTTGGCAGCGCAGCCTTGGCACCAACCATTTCTCCGCCGGAGTTGATCACCCCGACAATGGCGGCCAGCGGGCCAACGGCGTTGGCCACATCGTTGGAGCCGTGGGCGAATGCCATGGAGCAAGCGGTAAAGATCATCAACACCGCGAACACTTTCTCAACACTGGCAAAGTGGAAGTCTTTATCGGCTTCAACGTCAATCTTGATCCGACTGAGCAAGATGATGCCCAAGATCATTACCACCGCGCCGACAGCGACCGAAAGCATAAAGCCTTCACCCGCGGTGAGGTTCAGGCCGATGTGCTTGAGGCCCTTGGTCATGGTCATGATCGAGACCATAAAGCCAGTGGCGAACATATACAGCGGGACAAAGCGCTTGGCGTTGGCAAAGGGCTCATCCGTGTCGATGATCAGTTTCTGCACGCTCATGAACACACCGAATGCGACCACGCCTGACAACACCGGCGACACGACCCAACTGGCCACGATCGGCATCACGCCAGACCAATGCACGGCATCAAAGGACACACCAACAGCGGCAAAGCCAATAACCGCGCCGACAATCGAATGAGTCGTCGAAACCGGCCAGCCCTTGGTCGAAGCCACCAGCAGCCAGGTGCCCGCCGCCAGCAAGGCGGACATCATTCCAAGCACCATCAACCCGGGGCTGATCATCGATGCATCGACAATCCCGCTCTTGATGGTTTCGGTTACCTGCCCGCCTGCCAGGTAGGCACCGGCGAACTCGAAGATCATGGCGACGAAAATCGCTTGTTTAATGGTCAGGGCACGTGAACCGACCGAGGTCCCCATGGCATTGGCAACATCGTTCGCGCCGACGCCCCAGGCCATGAAAAAACCGAAAAGGCAGGCAAGGACAAGTAGCACGAAGCCGTAGTCCGCAATCAAAGACATAAATAAATTTCCGTCATTCCTAGAAAGAGTACTAACGCTTAGCGCGCCAGCAGTTGTTCCAGTCGGTTACCTACACGTTCAGCGCGGTCGGCTACATCGCCGAGCCACTCGATAACTTTGTAGAGGAACATGACATCGACCGCAGGAAGATCCTTTTCCAGTTTGAACAGCGCACGACGAACAGACACTTGCATCACGTCTGTCTCGCGCTCGATTTCTTCAAGCTCCATGACCATTGACTCAACCAGGGTCGCCTCGCGGCCACCGAAACCGGCCTCGAGCAACGAGTCGAGTTCTTTCATCGCCTTGAGCGCCTGGGCACTGGCATCTACACAGCGCTGCACATAAGTGCGCATCTCGGGCTGCAGCGATGCGGCAATGGTCATGCGCCGGCCAAGCATCAAGCCTGCAATGTCCTTGGCCCGGTTAGCGATTTTGTCCTGTACACTGAGCAGTTCAAGCAGATCCGAACGGGGCACAGGCAGGAATAAGTTTTTCGGCAAGTGCAAGCGCACGCTCTTTTTGAGCTTGTCGGCTTCGTTTTCAAGCCGCGCCATTTCCTGTTGTACCTGTTCTACCTTGTCCCAGTCTTCAGCCATAACGGCTTCGAAAAAAGGTACAAGGTTCGCCGCGCATTCGTGGGCTTTGGCGATATGTTGCTGCATAGGGCCGATGGGTGAACGACCGAACAGGCTTACAAACGGATTGATTGGCATAGGGTGGACCCCTGATTAAAGAAGGCGGCAAGTATACGGATCGCACCTTATGCTCGCCAGCACGGTCATCGGACTGTCACAAATTATACTAGGCGTAAAACGCACCATCATGCTCAAAGAAACAGAAATTAAGTTACGTGTCAGCCGCGAAACCCTTGAAGCCCTGCGGGCTCACCCCTTGCTGAAAAAGCGCAATAAAGCTGGCTGGGAGCAACATGAGCTATTAAATCAATATTTTGATACCCCGGCTCGTGACCTGACTCAAGCAAAGGTCGCTTTACGCTTGCGCCGAGACGGTGAAGCCATCATTCAAACCCTCAAGACCCGTGGCCAAAGTGTAGCCGGTCTGTCGGAACGCAATGAATGGGACTGGCACCTGACCAAAGCCAAGCTTGATCTGAAAAAGCTGGATGACAACTGCTGGCCGTCCGCGCTGGCCGAACTCGACAAAAAACAGCTAAAACCCATTTTCACCACTGACTTTACTCGCCAGAAGGCCGATATCGCCTGGGGCCGTGGCAAAAGCAAAGTGGTCATCGAGGCCGCCCTGGACCTCGGTAAAGTCATTGCCGACGGTAAAGAAGAAGAAATCTGCGAGCTGGAACTCGAACTGCGCCAAGGCGAGCCAGAGGCACTGCTCGAACTGGCAGTTGAACTTGCAGCAGACCTGCCCTTGATGCCCTGCGACATCAGCAAGGCCGAGCGCGGCTATCGTTTATTCGATGCCGCCAGCTACTCGCTGAGCTTGCCCGCCCCTGAACTCAAGGGCGAAATGAGCCTTGATGATGCCTTTAGTGCGATTGCCTGGCACCTGCTCGCCAGCAGCCAGCGCCTGGCCGAGCAATACCGCTTCAATGGTCATTGGCGCCTGCTCAACGACTGGCTTGAACAACTGGTCGACCTGCGCGCCCTGCTCGGCAGCCTGGGCCAAGCGGCGCCACGCGCCAGCAGCAGCGACCTGCGCCAGATACTCGACAGCTTGCTGAACGACTGGCGCCCACGCCTGCACGCCGGTCAGTGGGATGAAGCAGCCCGCACAAGCGCACCAGCCCAGTTTGCCGAAGAGCTCAACAACCAGCGTTGGGGCCAGTTATCGCTGAACCTGTCGCGCTGGCTGTTGGCCCGTAGCTGGACGGTTGAACGCAACAACCGTGGTAATCGCCAAGGCGCCGCGCCACTGGCCAACTGGCTGCCAACCCTGATCGCCGAAGAAGGCGCCAGCCTGCAACTCAAGCGCTATCAACAGCAACCAGAAGACCTGGCGGAGCAACTGCCGCGCATCGAACGCCTGCTGGCATGGCTGCGGATGGCGCGCAGCACCTTGGACGTTGCCGAAGTTGACCGTCTGTACGGCGAACTGAGCAAGCTCAGCGAATTGGCCCAGCGGGACATCGACGAAGAATGCCTCAATGCCCGTAAAGCCCAAGCCATATCCGTTGCCAGCCTAAAATCCTGGCGCCAACTGGTTAAATAAGCGGCGCCCGCTGCAAACACTGACAAGCCGCGCCTGCAACGGGCGCGGTGGCGAATCAACTAGCGCCGCGAAAATCACCGCTGGCGCAAAATGAAAATCATTGGCGCCCAAAGCCGCTGGCGCATAGGGTTTATAGCTTAGGGCGCAGCGTTTTGCGCTTGCTGAGTGAACAGCAAAAATCTTCAGAAACCACTGGCGCTGACGATAACAAGGTCATAATCCTTAAATCCTGGGTCGCTAATGAAAAGAGTCATCGTTCTGTTATTGGCTGTTCTGCTCTTTACAGGGTGTACCAACCAGAAGTTCAAACAGGAGTACCGCTCCCAGATCAATACGGTCAAGGTGCTTCCCGTCTTGTGGAAACCCACCGAGATAAGCTATCTAGGGCGCGAGCAAGCCTTGGGCGCAGCATTGGGTGCAGGCGTCGGTGCAGGTATAGGTATGGCATCTGGGGCATCGAACCTGGCCACATCCGCTCTAAGCGGAGCAGGCTTTGCAGCAGGTATGCAGGCTGGCAAACTTGCATCGATGTCGACCGTCGACGCAATCCTTTACAACATGGAGTCGTCTGATATCGACTTAGGGGAGCTGGTAAAAAACAGCTTCGAGGAACAACTAGCCGCAAAGAATCATTTCAAGGTCGTCGATGACACTGTGCAGGCTGATGCAGAGATTCAGCTAACTGTTACAAGCTGGGGATTTTCCCTGACCCAAGGGTTCAGCAGCGTGGTCTATCCCACGATCATCGTAACCGGTGTAATGACACGCGGGAATGAACTGATCTGGCAACGCAGTGAGCCGATCACGGCGTTCAACGGCGCCAACACTTATGGATACACGCCGTTACGCTACCGCACAGAACCGGAATTAATTCGTACCGCATTGACAGGGATTGCGCAAATTGTCGACCGATACCTGGTCGAAGACTTAATGGAGTAATTACTTAAGCTCGATGCTCGCTTGGAGTAGATGGCCGGCTCAATGCACCCTTGCAAGTCAACCAGGCGCTCCAGAACAGGCTACTGAAAAAGCGGGTCGCATCGCCAAACCCGGCATCATGCAGGAGCTGTTGCACGGCCGCTTCGGAGTGCGGAGGGTCAGCGCCTTGCAGGATTTTCCCGAGCTTGGCCTTCACTTCATCGGCGCTGGCACCATGCTGTCGCCAGCGTTGCCCCCAGGCGGCAAGCAGTAGGGGTTGGCTGGCATAGGCATAGTGATTGCCCGCGACTATCAGCGGCGCACCCGGTTTCAGGTGAGCCCGGATTGACTGCAGGATCTGGCGCTTCGCATTGTCACCCTCAAGATGATGAAGCACGCCGATCAAGGTTGCAGCGTCATACGCCTGGTCTGCGCCCAGATCGTCAACATGCCCAAGATGCAGGCTCGTTCTTTCAAGCAGATTATTGGCCTTCAACTGCTGCGCTGCGGCCTCCAGCATAGGCGCGGACGGATCAACAGCGGTGAAACGCCAATCCGGCTCCAGCGACGCCATCGCAATAATCTCCTGCGCCGTGCCGCCAGCCCCCACGACCAATATATTCGCGGGCTGGGCGTTACCCAGGCTTGCCGCCAGCATGCAAGCCGCCAAGTCCTGGCAGGCGTCGTAACCCGCGAGCGCAATGCGGCTCTGGCGGGCATATTCGTTGGCGCGTGAGCTATCGAATTTTTCAGCTGAGTTCAACGGCGATGATTTCAAGGCAGTTCTCCATGTCCTTGACTCAAGCTACGCCACATCATGAAATAATAAAAATTCATTAATTTTATAATATGCATTCCCAAAAGGAATGCCATGTCGATCTTCAAAACAGCCCGCACGAACCTGGGCAGCCGACACTGGAGACTGATCACTCGGGTTAGAGCGAACGATCAAGGGCTTCACAACCACGGACTATCTCATCTTCATTGCTGGTAGCGCGGAGCTGTTCGGTCTGGGAGACTGGCTGTGCCTGGGAGTAAGTGCATGCGAACCTTGCACATGGATCTCCGGACAACAATAAGACTGTTCAAGTAGGTGCTAGCGCTCAAAGCCTTGTTCAAGCGAAAGCAATCGATCACCGCATAGCGCCGAACGAAAACTGCCAAAGGGAAGCCTGTATGAGTTTTAAACGCAATTCGCTGTTGTTGAGTCTGATAGGCGGTTTACTGATAAACCAGACTATCTCTGCTGCCACCGAAACTACGCCGCTGGATGCAAAAGCCAGCACCCCACAACAGCTGGGCTTGATGCAAGGCATACCGCCAGCAGCAGAAAAAGTGGTGAATTTCTCCAATTTCCTGCAATTTCCTTTCACTCGCTGGTCGTTCTCCCATATCCGTGAAGTAGTGCCTACGGTGCAGGTGTCCCGCGGCAGTGGCGCAATCAGCGCTTTACCCCGCGCGGAACGAGACGATATCGACAGCCTGACGTTCACCCCCATAGGCAGCGACAAACCCATGACGTGGGAACAATCGCTCGCGGCCAACTACACCGATGGCATCGTGGTGTTGCATCGTGGAAAACGGGTGTACGAACGCTACTTTGGCGCGCTAAAACCTGAAGGCCAGCACATTGCCTTTTCCGTGACCAAATCCTTTATCGGCACCCTGGCGGCGATGCTGGTTGCCGACGGAACCCTGGACGAAAACGCGCAGGTGTCACGCTATGTACCGGAACTCAAGGACAGCGCTTTTGGCAATGCCACCGTGCGCCAAGTGATGGACATGACCACCAGCATCGATTACTCCGAAGACTATGCCGACCCCAAGGCCGGGGTTTGGGAATACGGCCGAGCTGGGCATCTGATCCCGCGTCCTGCCGGCTACACTGGCGCCACTTCGCTGTACGCCTTCTTGCAAAAACTCAAGGTCGAAGGCGAGCACGGCCAGGCGTTTGCCTACAAGACCGTCAACTCCGACGCCCTGGCCTGGGTGGTTCAGCGGGCAACGGGCAAACCCTTTGCCGAACTGCTGCAAGAGCGGATCTGGAGCAAACTGGGTGCAGAACAGGACGCCTATCTCATGGTTGATGAAGTGGGCACTGGCTTTGCCGGCGGTGGTTTCAATGCCAGCCTGCGGGATATGGCCCGCTTCGGCGAAGCCATGCGCCTCAATGGCCACTTCAACGGCCAGCAGATCATCCCCGAAAGCGTGGTTGCCGATATCCGCAAGGGCGGGGACCAGAGCCAATTTGCCAAGGCAGGCTACAAAACCTTGCCCGGCTGGAGCTACCGCAATATGTGGTGGGTCGCCAGCAACGACCACCAGGTATTTACCGCGCGTGGTATCTACGGCCAAACCATCTATGTGGACCCCAAGGCCGAAATGGTGATTGCCCGCTTTGCTTCCTATCCGGTGGCGACTAACTCACGGATCGATCCGACTTCACTGCCAGCCTACACGGCCCTAGCCAACTTGCTGATGGCCAGCGACAAGTAAGGTGTTCCCCTTGATTGGCCAGCGGCCCTGCAGCCGCTGGCCAGGCATCTGGCACAGGCCGAGCAAGCGGGAGGGGACGCAAACAGGTCTAGACGCTTTCAGCCCCCTTCTGCCGCAAGACTTGCATCAGCCGCTCGACAACCTGAAACTCCACAGCCCCTTCACTGGCGCCCGCCTCAAACACGGCACAGCAGGCCGAAGCGTCCCCGTGGCTGATACGGTAGGCGGCAATGACGCTGCCTGGCCCGCAACCTGTGTGCCCACATAGGGAATGGCCGCCATCAATTGAGCCCTGCATTACACCAAGGCCATAGCCCGGCGTGATCCATGGCCGCCCGGGAATCGGACCGCCCAATACTCGTGCGCCCTGCATTTGCTGAAGCAACTCCATGGACAGAAGATCTCCAGCGAAGAGCCGGTCCAGAAATAACGCAGCTTGCGAAACCGGGCCAAGCAGCACGCCATGGTAGACCCACGCGGGATCATAATCGGCACGTCCCAAATGGGTGCTTTGTAAATCTGCTCGCGTTTTGGCAAAGCGAACATTCATCAGGCCCAAAGGGATGAGCGCCCGTTGAGTCACTGCATCATCAAGCGTCAGGTCAGTCAGCCGTTCAATAAGCCGACCGACAAGCAAGTAGCCAAGGTTCGAGTAACGCCAGCCGGTTCCGGGGCTGTATCGAAGCCGAGCCCCATCAAGGCGCTGCATCATTTCATCCGCCGACCATGCTGGCTCATTATTGGCAACGGCTGCGTGATACTCCGCAAGCTCGCCATAATCGGCGAGCCCGGCCTCATGCCGCAGTAGCTGGCGCAAGGTAAAAGGTTGGCCAGCGACTCTGTCGTCCAGGCCCACCAGCCCATCACGCACCAGCGTCAAGGCTGTGGCTGCCAGGACTGTTTTAGTAAAACTCCACCAGGGCACCACCGGCTCTGGCCGATCATTGGTGAGGAGCTGACCATTAACTACCAGTGAACTCAGCATTGGCTTCCTTGGAGGGTTGAGCGGCCCGACAAGATATCTCATTAGGCCACGCGTGCTCGAATCCAAGAGCGATTGAAATCAACATCGACTCACATGGGACGCTTTTCTACCCAGTTTCGATATTGACGAGTGCGAAAGATCGCTGCGAGCTGTTGCAGGACAAGCGCGCGCAGCGGTGACACATTCGGGTGGGTTTTCTTGTCGCGACTGAGTTTGAGCAATTGAAACTTGACGACCGCCATGTTCGCCAAAGACGCAACGGTTTTGTTTTTCCAGGTGATCGGCGGCAATTGCGGAGCGTTATCCTTACCCTGGAACCAATCACGGGGCAGGTACGGATCAATGGCCAATGCAGTCCCGATACCCACCATCTCGACGCCGCTTTGGACGACCATTTCGGCAACCGGGCGCCGCCGTATGCCTCCGGTGACCATTATGGGCATTCTGGCCACGGTCTGGATGTCACGCGCGAACTCTACAAAGTAGGCCTCGCGAGCCAGAGTATTGCCATCACGCGCCTCGCCCTGCATTGCAGGGACTTCATAACTGCCGCCAGATAATTCCACAAGGTCCACAGCCAGGTCGTTAAGTAATCCAACCACCTTCTTGGCGTCATCGGCGGTGAATCCACCCCGCTGGAAATCGGCCGAATTGAGCTTGACCGCCACCGCGAAATCCATAGAAACCACGGCCCTGACCGCCTTGACAATCTCGACCAGCAAACGCGCCCGGTTTTCCAGGGAGCCGCCCCAGTCGTCGGTTCTTTGATTGGTCAGAGGCGAAAGGAACTGGCTCAATAAATAACCATGGGCAGCGTGGATTTCCACACCAGTGAAACCGGCTTGCTCGCCAAGACGGGCAGTATTGGCAAAACGCTGAATCACCTCTTCAATCACGCTTTGGCTCATCGCATGAGGTGTGGCGAATCGTTTAGAAAGCTTGCCCAGACTCAGGGGTATCGCCGACGGCGCCCAGGTCTTTTGCCCGAGATTTGCCTGCATCTGCCGGCCTGGATGATTAATCTGCAACCAGAACTGAGCTCCACCTGATCGACCGATTCGCGCCCAGCGTCTGAACTTCTCCAGTTGTTGCTCATCCTGCAGTACCACACCGCCCGGCCCAGTCATGGCGCGGCCGTCGACCATCACATTGCCGGTGATGATCAGCCCCGCCCCACCGTCGGCCCAGGCTTGATAAAGGCGCATCAGTGCTTCGGATGGCGCTTGCTCCAGGTCCGCCATGTTCTCTTCCATGGCAGCTTTGGCGATGCGGTTCTTGATAGTCGAACCATTGGGAAGTTGCAGGGTGTCGAACACATTCATGGGGCGATCCTCAATTGACATGGAATCACTTTAAGATTGAAGTGAACTTTAAGGTCAATGTCTTTTTGATGTTATTTGACCCTCACCGAGAAGCGTCGACGAATTAGCCAGGCGCAGCAGCAACAAAGGGGTTGACCTTAAAGCGAGGTTTAAGCTGAGCATGAAGGACCCGCACAACGAACCGAGCCTGAATGATGCTCAAGACCCTTGTTTCCTGTACCTGGATATTGATAGGCGGTGCTTTCATGACTTTTGCAAAGGCTGAACCCAATGTTTCAACCGCAATTGTGGAGGATCGCCAGATACTGGTGATCATGACCAATCACGCCAGCTATCCGTCGCGAGCCGACACCACGGGGCTGTGGCTGACCGAATTGACGCACTTCACCGATGTGGTGGAGGCGGCCGGCTACACAACGGTGTTTGCCAGCCCAAAGGGTGGCGCGGTTCCACTGGATGAGCGCAGCCTTGGCTGGCTCTACATGGATAAGGCTGCCCGCAAGCACTTGCAGTCCCCGGCCTTTCGCGCCCGCTTGCAAAACACACTACCTATTGCCGATATCGACCCGGCGCGGTTTAGCGCCATCTATTTCACCGGAGGCCATGGCGTGATGTGGGATTTCCCGAAAAATCCAGATCTGCGGCGCGCCGCTGAAACCATCTACAACCGGGGTGGCATTGTATCGGCTGTCTGTCATGGCGTAGCAGGCCTGCTTGAGCTAAGGGATGAGCAAGGCCAGTTGATCGTCAAGGGCAAGAGTCTCACCGGATTCTCCAATCTGGAGGAGCGCCTTTCAGGCATGAACAACCAAGTGCCCTTTTTCCTCGAGAGCACACTGGTGAGCCAGGGTGCGCTCTATCGCAAGAACTGGCTGCCCTTCACTTCATTTGTCATCACCGACGGCAGGCTCGTAACGGGACAAAACCCTCAATCGCCAAAAGCAGTAGCCGAAGCGGTGGTAAGCCAGCTTGCCGCAGACAGGGCAATACGCTGACGGCTCTTCATACCTGCTGAAAACCCACGCGCGAGCTGCCTCTGTTTTTACGCTTGACCTTAAACTTAAGTTTAACGTTAAGGTTATTTCAAGCCGCTTTTCTGAATGTGGCCCTGGCCGACGCCATCAAGCAGATGCACTCGACTTGGAGAGACACAGATTGAAATTCACAAGCATCGTTTTAACAGGATTGCTGTTCAGCACCATTACCAGCCATGCGTTGGCGCAGACGCCGGGAATGCCCAGCCAAAGCGACACGACCCTGATCGATATCGCAGGTCACCAGGTGCCCGTCGTCAAGGGCGGGCTGTACGACCGCTTCCGCTCCAACCCACCGCTGTCGGTGATTGCAACTGAAGTACCGGGCGTCGACCTGAGCTGGTTCAAAGGGCTGGAGAAGAACAAGGTTGATATCGGCTTTGAATCCTACTCACCCAACTTTTACTACCAGAACAGTCGCGTCACGGCTGTCTATACGGCAGATCTGGACAGGCTTAGAGCACTGATGCCAGCTGAAGTACTGGACAGCGTGCAACCCCTGCAGATCTGGCCAGGTCGTGGCTTGATCGCCTTTACCGCGTACCACTACGAACATTGCGATAACGACACCTATAACGAAATCGCGTTGTCCATCATCACCAACAAGCCCGGCCACTCCAACCTGGGTCCGCTGACACTGGTCGGTCAGTCGATGTCTGGCGACTTCTGGGGTTATGTACTCAAATTGCCGGTCAACACAGAGCTTGCGCGGGTGCGCGGCGTTGTCGGTTACAACCTGCCGAAATGGTTGACCGAGATTGAGCGCAAGGAGGATGCCCAGTCTGTGGTCTATGCCATCACCGACAGCCAGACCGGAAAAGTGGATCTGTCCTTCACAGCGAAGAAGCTCGACGATCTATCGCGTGATATCGATATCGTCACAAGCAGCTTCACCAACCTGGATCACCAAGGCCAGTTGGCCTACGGATATGCCGTTTCCCGCCAGCTTAGCCATGGCTCGAGCAGCAGTGCGGATTCGGCCACCCTTACATTGGGCGACGGCAGCCTGTCGAACTACATCCGCACCCTGAAACTAGGCAAGCTGATGAAGTACGAATACGTACCTGAGTTCCAGAGCGCGCTCTACGCGCCGCAACCACTGGCAACCCTGGTTGGCGAGCCCTAGGATCTGTTGTGCCCGTCAGGCCTTGGAAACCTGGCGGGCGGATTTACCCTTGGCAGCGACAGCATCACCCCGGCCTGAAGCCCCAGCTTCATCACGCAGGCGATGCAACAACATCTGCGCATTGTCCGCACAGGCCATGCCCTCGGGCTTAGCCTCGATACCCTTGATGACCAGCAGAAGCTGGGCTTTGTTCTGGGCAAGCCGTTGCTGCAGGATTTCGATTTCCCCAACCTTTTGCTTAAGCCCATCAAGCAACTCATCGTGCTGCCAGCCATTGGCATTCATCGGCATTAACTGCCGGATCTCTTCCAATGAAAAACCTGCGGCCTGAGCGCCGGTAATGATTTGCAAAACCCACTCGGTATCAGGCGCGTAATCCCTATAGCCATTGGCTTTGCGCTCGACGGACTTGATCAGGCCGCTGGCCTCGTAGAAGCGAATGCGTGAAGGCGCCAAGCCGCTGATTTTCGCCAGTTCACCTATTCTCATATCTCACCCAGAAAGCTATTAACCTTAATCCTGACTTTAAACCTAAAGCCAGTAGCCAGCCAAAGGTTTGCGAAGCAGAATGCTTAAAACCTGATCAGGCTAGGTCCGCGACAAGCCGGTAACCAAGGCCTGGACCGATCTATGCGCGTCGCTAATGGGCAATAACTACGGCGAACAGAAAAATTACCAAACCCGGAGATAACCGCCCCTCATACGAGACGGACAAACGCTTGGCATGACAAAGCCCGGCAATGCCGGGCTTTGGCTTTATGTCGCTGCAGATGAGCCACTTCCAGCGGCGGGAAACACCACCGCTGAGAGGTCATTGGCCCGTCAGTTCAGGTGGGCCTTCAGTTCACCGGCAGCTTGGCGCATTGCTGCCTTGACCTCAGGAATATCGCTCAGAGGGTTAAGCAGCCCGTAATCGTGGATCATTCCGTTATAGCGCACCGCAGTGACATCGACACCAGCCGCATCCAGCTTTTGTGCATAGGCTTCGCCTTCGTCACGCAGTACATCTAGACCGGCAGTCTGGATCAAGGCTGGCGGCAGCCCTTTGAGTTGCTCTGATGTCGCGCGCAGCGGTGAGGCATGGATGTCGGCACGTTGCTTTGGATCAGTGGTGTAGTTATCCCAGAACCACTTCATCATCCCAGTTGTGAGGAAATGCCCCTCGCTGTACTGGCGATACGAAGCGGTTTCAAAATTGGCATCCGTAACCGGCCAGAGCAGAAGCTGAAAACGCAACTCGGGGGCCTTGCGCTCCTTGGCCATCAAGCTGACAACCGCTGCCATGTTGCCACCAACGCTATTGCCTGCGACCGCCAGGCGGCTACCATCGACACCGATTTCCTTGCCGTTCTCCGCCACCCAGCGCGTTGCAGAGTAGGCCTGGTTGATGGCGGTTGGATATTTCGCCTCAGGCGACGGCGTATAGTCGACATATACAGCTACGGCACCAGAGCCGACCACCAGATCACGAATCAGGCGAGCATGGGTCGGGTAGTCGCCCAGCACCCATCCACCGCCATGGAAGAACATGAAAGCAGGCAGCTCGCCGGCCTGTTTTTCGGGGCGCACGATGGTCAGCCTGATCGTCTTGCCATCTGCCGTGATGGTGCGTTCGCTAACCTCGGTGCCGGAAAGATCAACCTTTACTGACGTCTGTGCGCCAGTCAGAACGGCTCGGGCCTGCTTCGGGCTCAACTGTTCGATTGGCGTTCCGCCACCGGCGGCCAGAGCATCGAGAAATGCCTGGGTATGATGTTCTGCAACAGGTTCAGCAGCGTAGGCGCTGCCAAGGGAAACAGCGAGTGTCAAAGCGGTCAGGCTATTTTTCAAGGCGTTCATAATTATATCCATTCAAGTAAGGGTTCGACTGAAAAAGGCATCGCGACCAGTCTGAAGAGTTGCGATGCCATCAAATGAAAAGATCAGGAAACGGTGCGCTGAGGTGCCTTGTGCACCATGGTGTAGGCGTAATCGACACCCATGCCATATGCACCGCTGTGTTCAAGCACCAGGCCCATCACGGCCTCATAGGTATCTTTGTGAGCCCAGTCGCGCTGGTATTCGAGCAGCACTTGCTGCCAGGTCACAGGGATCGCGCCTGCCTGCACCATGCGCATGACAGACATATCGTGGGCCTCTTTGGTCGTGCCACCCGAGGCATCGGTCACGATGTACACCTCGTAGCCTTCCGCCAGAGCTTCAAGCGCCGGGAAAGTCAAGCACACTTCAGTCCAGAGCGCCGCGATGATCAGCTTCTTGCGCCCGGTTGCCTTGACGGCTTCCACCAGTTTCTTGTCCTCCCAGGAGTTCATTGAAGTGCGCTCGATCGGCTGTTGCTCCGGGAATACCGAGAGCAGCTCCGGCCAGATGTAGCCACTGAAGCTTTGCGTTTCCACCGAGGTAAAAATGGTAGGTACGTTGAAGATTTTGGCGGCCTTGGCCAGGCCGACCGTGTTGTTTTTCAAGGTCTGGCGGTCAATGGACTGCACGCCAAATGCCATTTGTGGCTGGTGGTCGATCAGGATCAGGGCAGAATTGGTCGGGTTGAGCAGTTCGCGGTTAGACATGGGCGTTTCCTTCCAAGGCATGTGGTTCTGATTAGTAGTGCCGTCGTTTGGCGCTGGCCTGTACCGGCGCTGTGGATGCCACTTTAGGGCTCGCCTTAATAAGGGACAATCCCATAAAATCGAGAATCATTGATTCCAAATTGGGGACAATATTGGACCGCATAGATTGCATGCGCACTTTCGTAGCTACAGTCAACGCCAACGGTTTTGCGGCAGCAGCCCGAATGCTTGGGGTACCTCGCTCAAAAGTCAGCAAGCAGATCCAAGCGCTGGAGTCCTCACTCGGCGTGCAACTGCTACTGCGTACCACTCGCAGCTTGCATCTGACGGAGGCCGGCAGTGATTACTACGATGCCTGCCGCGAGCTGCTCGCCTCACTGGAGGAAGCAGAACAACGGGCCCGCAGCGGGCTGGCTGAAACCCAGGGCGTGCTGAGGATCAATGCGCCCATGTCGTTCGGCCTGTGTCGGCTAGGGCCGTTGATTCCCAAGTTTTATCAACTGCATCCCAAGGTCGAGTTGCAACTGGTGTTCAGCGACCAGCAAGTCGATCCGGTAAAGGGCGGTTTTGATGTGACTATCCGCATCGCCAGCCTGGCAGACTCGTCTTTCGTGGCTCGGCACCTGGCACCCGCGCCGCGCGTACTGGTAGCGTCCCCCTGCTACCTGCAGGCTAATGGAATACCCAAGGTGCCGCGCGACCTGGCCACGCACCAATGCCTGAACTACGGCTACCTGCAAGGTGGTGTCAGCCTGCAACTCAGCAATGGTCGAGAAACCCAGAACGTATTGGTGACTGGCCCCTTGCATGCCAATAACGGGGATCTTCTAGCACAGGCGGCCGAGGCGGGAATGGGCATTGCTCTATTGCCGACCTTCATTGTGGAAAAAGCGCTTGAAGAAGGTCGCCTGGTAGCCGTGATGTGTGACTGGCAAGCCCCTCCTATTTCCATCAATGCGGTCTATCCCGGCGCGCAACGTGTGCCACTTAAAACCCGGGTGTTTCTGGATTTTCTTGTTCAGGAGTTACGTGGTTAGATCCAGTGCAGTCCAGAGTCTGGCATGTCATCGCATGCCGACTTGCTGTTTTCAGACACGACCAAGCCCCTGTTTTGTCGATATGCCAACAGCGGGTAGCTGTTGGCTTCATAAAACCGACCTGTCTCCAATTGCTCCTTGACCAACAATATTCCGAGCCCTGTTCCAGGCTCAGCTGTAGAAGCTCGAAGGCGGAACGCCGAACTGTCGGCGGAACGCTGCTGCAAAGGCACTCTGGCTGTCATAGCCATGCTGCAGGGCCACTTGCAGCACCGGCAGGCCCTCGGCCAGGGCCTCCAGCGAGAGCAATAGGCGCGCCTGTTGGCGCCAGCGACCGAAGGTGATGCCGGTGCTGCGAAGAAAATGCCGGTGGAAGGTTTTCGGGCTCATCGCGAGTTGTTCCGCCCAATACTCGGCACCACCCTCCTGCGCCGGATTCTGCTCCAGGGCGCGGCAGACCTGGGCTATGCGTTCGTCGTTCGGCCAAGGCAAGTGGAAAGGCAATACCGGAAGGCTGCGAAGTTCGTCCAGTAGAAAACGCATCAAGCGACCGTCCCGGCTTTCTGCCCGGTACTGCGCTGGCACTTGAGTAGCAGCCTGGATAAGTTCTCGCAGCAGTGGCGACACATCGATCACGCAATTGCCCACCGGCAGCCCTTCGATGGCCTCGGGGTTGACAAACAGGCTGCGCATGCAGGCTGTGCCGCGCATGCGCAGGGAGTGCTCGACACCAGCCTGCAACCAGACGCCTCGGGTCGGAGGTATGACCCATCGCCCCACTGGGGTCTCCACCACCAGCACCCCGGAGATGGCATAGATCAACTGCGCGCGGGGATGGCTGTGGGCAGGCACTTGATGGCCGCTGGGGTAGTCTACCGCAACACCGGTGACTGGCATGGCCAGGGAATCGTAGAACAGAGAACTGTGGTCGACCATGGGCAAGTCCAAGGCATGCGGCAGGCTAGCTTAGCCGCAGAAATGACCATTTGGCGATAACGATGGACCATTTGCCGTAAATATCCGGGCCTGCAGCTTCTTATACTGGGCGCATGTCTCTGCGGAACCATGCCATGAACGCTGCGCCACCCTCACTAACGCTACTAACCCTGAGCTACGGCCGGGGTCTGTTGCCGCCTGAGCGGCGGCGACTTGCGATCTCCCCCAGATCCCGACCTTAAGCAGACCGCCATGGCGGACAGGGGAGATCGATACCACCCGTTTTCCCGTTCGAGGCCCAGCCCATGCTCCGCAATCCACAAACCAGGTACCGCCCCTCCCCCGTCATAGACCTGCCTGACCGCCGCTGGCCTTCGCGCCGCCTAACTCAGGCGCCGGTGTGGTTGTCCACCGACCTGCGCGACGGCAACCAGGCGCTGTTCGAGCCGATGAGCCGGGAGCGCAAGCTGCGCTTGTTCAACGAGCTGGTGCGCCAGGGGTTCAAGGAGATCGAGATGGGCTTTCCGGCTGCCTCAAGCACCGACTTCAAGATCATCCGTCAGTTGATCGACGAGAATGGTATTCCCGATGACGTCACACCCATGGTCATGACCCAGCTGCGAGACGACCTGATCGACGAGACCGTGCGCGCCGTAGCTGGCGCGCGGCGAGTGATAGTGCACCTGTACAACGCCATCGCCCCGGTGTGGCGGCGCGTGGTCTTCGGCCTCTCGGTGGACGAAATCGAGCAGTTGGTGATGCGTCACGTGCAGTTGCTCAAGGAGAAGGTAGCCGCGCACCCCGAGACCGAGTGGGTGCTGCAATACTCCCCGGAAACTTTCTGCATGGCCGAGTTGGAGGTATCGCTGCGCATGTGCAACGCCGCCATCCGCACCTGGGATGCCGGCCCCGACCGGCCGATCATCATCAACCTGCCAACCACTGTGGAAGTGGCGACGCCAAACGTCTTTGCCGACCAGATCGAGTGGATGCACCGGCGCCTGGAACGTCGCGAGCATGTGGTGCTATCGGTTCACCCACACAATGATCGCGGCACTGGCGTAGCCTGCGCCGAGCAGGCGCTGCTGGCAGGCGCCCAGCGCGTGGAAGGCTGCCTGTTCGGCAATGGCGAGCGCAGCGGCAACCTCGACTTGGTAACCCTGGCGTTGAACCTCTACACCCAAGGCATAGACCCGCACCTGGACTTCTCCGATATCGCCGGAGTGGCACGAATTGCCGAGGCCTGCACCGGACTACCAATCCACCCGCGCCATCCCTATGTCGGGGACCTGGTGTTCACCGCCTTCTCCGGCTCACATCAAGACGCCATCGCCAAGGGGTTTGCCGTACAGGACCCCAAGGGTTTCTGGGAAGTGCCCTACCTGCCGATCGACCCCAAGGAGCTCGGACGCACCTATGACAGTATCGTGCGGGTCAACAGCCAGTCAGGCAAAGGTGGCATTGCCTACCTTCTGCAGCGAGACCACAACGTGCTGATGCCACGGCGGATGCAGGTGGAGTTCAGCGCTATCGTGCAGAAAGTAGCGGACAGCAGCGAGACAGAACTAGCCAGCAGCGAGCTCTGGGAACTCTTCCAGCGCACCTACCTGGCACCAGCGCGCTCGGGTGGAAATCTTGTCTATGTCGGCCATCAACTGTTCGAGGACGACGCTGGCCAGGCCCTGATACTGGAAATCGAGCTATCCAACGGCCACCAACAAAGTCTGCGTGGCGTGGGCAAGGGTCCGATCGACGCGGCAGTGGCCGCCCTCGGCCTGCCCATCCGCGTCGACGGCTACGAAGAACGCAGCTTGGGTGCTGGCGCGCAAGCCCAGGCCCTTGCGTTGGTCGAAGTGGCCTGGCCCGGCATGGCTGGCTCTCGATTCGGCGCCGGTGGCCACACGAACATCGTGACAGCGTCAATCCAGGCACTGCTCGTTGCGGTGTCACGCTTCGAAGGAGGCCCAGCGCAGTTAGCCGTCCGCTAATCACTTCGTAAGAAGTTATCCCGCTAGCACTGACACTTTCGGCCAGCAGACATTGTCCGTCGCTGACCGAAAGTAGCATGTCGCCAGCACTAAAAGCAGTGCCCGCACCACCGAATCAAATCCATGGGTGGTTCGTAGCAGTTCGTTCACCACCCTGGGGGCCTGTGTGCAAAATGTCCCGTGGCTCGATCATCAGCT
This sequence comes from Pseudomonas segetis, assembly GCF_900188155.1. GTDB lineage: Bacteria > Pseudomonadota > Gammaproteobacteria > Pseudomonadales > Pseudomonadaceae > Aquipseudomonas > Aquipseudomonas segetis. The sequence continues at coordinate 490,559 of NZ_FZOG01000003.1, read as the reverse complement.
TCTCTTCTTCACCTTGTGCAGCTGTTTACTGCTCTACGCCCCGTGGTACGACATGTAAACCAGTTCTGGCCCCTTGCAGTTGTATCTACGCCTTGCAGCGCACGGACCTCAAAAGACGAGAGCGAATTGAGTACAGATCGTCCCCTCACAAGCGGCTTACAGCTGTAAGGTCTGCTTCTATGTCTGCCTCCTAAATGCAGCGACTCTCGGATTGCATGTCAGACGGACGGCTGATTACCGCATTGACATATCGGTAAATCTCGATATTATCCAGCCCATGGAATTGATCGAAATATTCAAAGCCCTCTCCAACCGCACGCGTCTTGAAATCCTCAAGGGGTTGAAAGATCCGGAGAAAAACTTCCCCCCACAAGATGAAGGGGACGTTCATGCGGTCGGGGTTTGTGTAAGCAGCATTCAAGAAGGCGTCGGCCTGTCGCAATCGACGGTGTCCGATTACCTGGCGACACTGCAACGAGTGGGCCTAGTTGAAGTCCGTCGCATCGGGCAATGGACCTACTACAAGCGCAATGAAGCAAACATAAGTGCTCTTGCCGAGATCATAGGCAAGGAGCTGTAATTTTTTATCATCAAATATCGATAAATCCCGATATTCCGTTTTGTCGAAGAGGACATTAGAAATGAACTGAGCCAAGAGGAACGTCCGTAAATTTTTCCGTTTTTTAATATCGAAAAATCTCGATATCTCTTTTTATCGAAACAAGGATATACAATGAAAGCGCAAATACTTAAATCATTTGGTGGACCGGAATCATTCGAGCTAAGTGACGTACCCAAGCCAGTGCCAAGTGCAGGAGAAGTTCTGGTGCGGGTACACGCAACCTCTATCAATCCGTTGGATTTCCAGGTTCGACGTGGCGACTATTCCGACTATGTGCCACTGCCAGCCATTACGGGGCATGACGTGTCCGGTGTTGTTGAAGCCGTCGGGCCAGGTGTGACGAATTTCGTGCCTGGCGATGAAGTCTGGTACACCCCGCAAATTTTTGACGGCCCTGGAAGTTATGCCGAGTACCACGTTGCAGCCGAAAGCATTATCGGCAAGAAGCCATCGACGCTGAGCCATCTCGAAGCAGCCAGCCTGACCCTGGTTGGCGGAACAGCATGGGAAGCATTGGTCGTGCGAGCGGCACTCAGAGTTGGGGAGAGCATCTTGATCCACGGCGGCGCGGGAGGCGTCGGCCATGTTGCGATCCAAGTGGCAAAAGCCATGGGCGCCAAGGTGTTCACCACCGTACGCGAAGCAAACTTTGAGTTCGCCCGAAGCCTGGGGGCCGATGTAGTCATTGATTACGAGAAAGAGGATTACGTCGACGCCATCCTGCGTGAAACCGATGGCCACGGGGTCGATGTGGTGTTCGACACCATCGGCGGCAACACATTGTCGCGCAGCCCCGACGCGCTCGCGCAACTTGGCCGCGTGGTCTCGATTGTAGACATTGCCCAGCCACAAAACCTGGTGCAGGCCTGGGGTAAGAATGCCAGTTACCACTTCGTTTTCACCAGACAAAACCGCGGCAAGCTCGATGAGTTGAGTGCATTGGTCGAACGTGGTCAGTTGCGACCCCATGTAGGCGCGGTCTACTCCCTTGCAGACATTGGTCTCGCCCATGCTCTGCTGGAGAGCCGCAATAACGGTCTCCGGGGAAAAATCGCGATTGCAGTCGAGCCACAGGCTCATCTCGTCAGCGCGAATGTTTAACCGTTGAACTCAAATTGAGAGGATGTCCCATGATTTATGAAATCGCTTTGCTGCCAGTTCACAAAGAACATATCGAAAACTTCAAGCATGCCTTTGCAGAGGTCACGCCTTTGCTCAGGCGGGCAAAGGGTTACGGCGGGCACATGCTCGCCCAAGGAATAGAGACGCCCGAACGATTCAACCTGATTGTGCGCTGGCAATCCCTTGAGGATCACAAGGGCTTCGAAGCGAGTGAAGACCATCAGGTGTTCATGGCACGTTTAGAGCAATATTTCCCAGAAGAACCGACGGTCTACCACATCGAGGGCGCCGCTTTTACGACGGGAGAAGATGGTGATCGGCACAGCTTCTTTGATAGGACGTTGCCAGCGTCTTAGACGGTTTAATGGCTTTAAACAATTGGTCGCGCTAAGGAATGTACAAGCTTGATGTGGCTAATTTGCAGTGATCGCGATTTGATCTGACAATTGTAGGCTTGAACACAGGGTTGTCAGATCAAATTCAGCTGTTGTGTGCGATGATTTTATTGCGGTCTAGCCAAGTAGGCAGTGATCAGGACTAGATCGATTGGTCACTTCTGGCCGCTTTGAGTCTTTAGCATCAAGCAGGAGTCGGCCAAAAAGTGGACACTGACTTACGGCCTGATGTAGCAGCAATTGAAATTCACGGAGTTCCTTTATGCTGAGCACCTTTTCCTTTTATGGAACAAGCGCTCTAGCTCAATGCTGGGACGCTCGGCGATGACCGTGGCCCAAACCGGGCTTGATGCACGCTCGAGCTGGCAGCAGTCCGTAAGCTGAATTACTCAACCACTGCACGGATAGTGATTTCGATCAGCTGCTGTGGGAACGCAAGGCCAGATACGCCTATGAGATTGCTGGCAACCTGTGGAATTTCGGCGCCATAAAACTCCTTGCGAACCTTACCGGCTGCAGCGAACGCCGCTGGAACGTCGATCACGAAAAGAGTTTCCTCTACCACGTGCTCCAGCCCCGCACCAAACTCCGCCAACAAATCGACGATGTTCTTGTAGGTCTGCCGCATCTGCGCTTCCATCGCGGAAAAATCAGCAGGTTTTCCCTCCGGAGTCAGGTCAGCGGGGGCGATGAGATCGCCTTTGGAATCATGGCTCAACTGCCCTGAAAGATAGATTGTGTCCTTGACCTGAACGGCTTGTACATAGCCGTACAGCCCCTCCCAGGCGACACCGAAGCTAGCAGTTTTCTTTGCTGGAAGGTTACCTTGGTTTGCCATCACAGATTCTCCATGTAAGGAAGTTGCTTCGTGGTCGCAGGATGATGGCCAAGAGCACGAAGAAAAAACTGCATATCTGTGCTCAATGGCACAGAGAAACGCGGACGCCGAGAGCACCTGCGCTAGCGCCTGCTGCAATGCCAAGAGGCAAACCGAAGCCTAATTTGAACTCCGGCTCTGCCTCTCAGAAAGATCACTTACCCGCAGTCAAAGCGGTGTAGCTGGTGATCAGGTTGCGATAGTCCGGGATATGGTCGGAGCAGATCTTGGCCAGACCTTCCACATCGTTGCGCCAGTCGCGGTGCAGCTCACAGGCTACGGCAAACCAGTTCATCAGTTGCGCGCCGGCCTGGGTCATGCGCTGCCATGCCGAGTCGCGGCTGATCTGGTTGAAGGTGCCGGAAGCGTCGGTCACCACGAACACGTCGAAGCCTTCTTCGATGGCCGACAGGGCCGGGAACGCCACACAGACTTCGGTGACCACACCGGCGATTATCAGCTGCTTCTTGCCGGTGGCCTTGATCGCCTTGACGAAGTCTTCGTTGTCCCAGGCGTTGATCTGGCCAGGGCGGGCGATGTACGGCGCATCCGGGAACATTTGCTTCAGCTCCGGTACCAGTGGGCCGTTGGGGCCGGTTTCGAAGCTGGTGGTGAGGATGGTCGGCAGGTTGAAAAACTTGGCGATATCAGCCAGCGCCAGCACGTTGTTCTTGAACTTGTCCGGATCGATGTCACGAACCAGGGAGAGCAGGCCTGCCTGATGGTCGACCAGAAGAACGACAGCATTGTCTTTGTCCAGGCGGTTGTAAGTGGCGTTGGTCATGGTGAAGTCCTCGATTTACTTTCAGTGGGTTCCGGCTATGCCGGTGATTTTGGTTTGCCTTGCAGTGCGTCACTGCATGGAAGAAATATTAAATTCGAGACGACTAATGCACTAGACTATGAAAATTGCCTCTAGCGTTCTATTTGGGGAACGATCTATGGAAGACCTCAACAGCCTCTACTACTTCACCCAGGTGGTGGAACAAGGCGGCTTCGCCGCAGCCGGACGCGCGCTGGAGATGCCCAAATCCAAGCTCAGCCGGCGCATCGCCCAGCTCGAGGATCGCCTAGGTGTGCGCCTGCTGCATCGCACCAGCCGGCACCTGTCGCTTACCGAGATCGGCCAGGAGTATTACCAGCGCTGTCTGGCCATGCGCGTGGAGGCCGAAGGCGCGGCGGAGGTAATCGAACGCAACCGCGCCGAGCCGCGCGGCATGGTGCGCTTGGCCTGCCCGACAACGCTGCTCAATTCCTGGGTCGGGCCAATGCTGACCCGCTACATGCTCAAGTACCCGCTGGTGGAGCTGTACATCGAGAGCACCAACCGCCGGGTAGAACTGCTGCATGAAGGTTTCGACGTGGCCTTGCGGGTGCGCTTCCCGCCGCTGGAAAACACCGACATGGTAATGAAAGTGCTGGGCGCCAGTACCCAGTGTCTGGTCGGCCACCCGGACCTGCTGGCCTCGCTGCCAGAGAACTTCAAGCCCGAGGACCTGGGCCGTTTGCCGAGCCTGTACTGGGGAGGGTCACGGCGGGACTATCAGTGGGAGCTACTCGGCCCGGACGATGGACGGCAGGTGATCGCGCACCAGCCACGGATGATAACCGACGACCTGCAAGCCCTGCGCAACGGCGTACTGGCCGGTCTGGGTATCGTTCATCTGCCCTGGGTGGCAGTGCGCGAAGACGTGGCCGCTGGCAAGCTGGTGGAGATGCTGCCGGGATGGGCGCCCAAGTGCGGCATCGTTCACGCCATATTCCCGTCGCGCCGTGGCCTGTTGCCCTCGGTACGCACACTGATCGACTTCCTGGCCGAAGAGTTTAGCCAGAGCGATATGGCGTAATGTAGTAGAGCGGTGGGCAGCCATAAATACCTGCATTTGGCCGAGAGCTGCCAGTTACAACGAGAGCATCTAACACAGTGTTAGCTGCTAGCGCCTCAGTTGTCCTTGAACGCACTTAGGCATAGATCCACAAAACTGCGCACTTTGGGGTCCATGTAGCGGCTGGATGCGAACACCGCGTGGACGGGCGCAGGCACCTCTGCCCATCCGGGAAGCACACAGCTCAGCGTGCCTTGGACCACATGCGGTTCAGCCATAAAACGGGGCAACTGTGTGATCCCGAGCCCGGTAAGCACGAGGTTTCTCGCAGAGATCGTACTGTTGACCGCACAGCGCGGGGACGCCGTAACCTTCTCGGTTTTCGCGCCGTTGACCAGCGCCCAGTTGGCGCGCCCGCGCGTCGTCTTCATGATCAGGTCGTGATGCTTCAGGTCAGCGACCGATGTAATTGCGGGGGCGCGTTTCAAGTAATCGGTAGCCGCATACAGCCCGTAATCCACTTCGCCGAGCTTGCGCGCGGAAAGGCTTGAGTCGTCCAGCGCGCCAACGCGAATGGCGACATCAAACCCTTCGTGAATGATGTCCACCAGGCGGTTTGTATATTCCGCCTCAACCGTCACCTTCGGCGCCAACCGCAGGAAGTCCGCCACCCAATTGTCCACCACCATCGTGCCGAACTCAGAGCCGGCAGTGAGCTTGAGCAGCCCCTTTGGTTCTCTGGACTGTTGTGCCACCGCCGCCTCGGCGGCCTCGGCAGCGGTAAGGATGCTCATGGCACGTTCGAAGTAGTCGCGCCCGACTTCAGTCACGCTCAGACGGCGCGTCGAGCGGGTCAGCAACTGAGCACCAAGCTTGTCTTCCATGCGACTGACAATGCGGCTGACGCGCGCCTTGTCTGTGCCTAGCCGGTCAGCCGCCAGGGTGAACGAGCCATCGGTGACGACGGCTGCGAAGACGCGCATTTCGGGTAAATCGATTGATGTATTCATGGACAACAGTATTTGATCGTGGGGCGTATTTATCAAGCCATGGGGCAAATCTAAAGTGCGGCCCATGCAACAAGCCGTATGCCATCGACACAGCGGTGATACCCGCTGGATGCGGTTTTAAGCGGCCCGTAAACCAGACGCTCCCACCTGTTGTTGTGCGTTCGGCTTGCTTGCATGGCTTCTCACGGCGGATGTGTGTCTTACGCACGTGCCGCGCCGTTCTCCCCCTAGAAGGAAAGACTCAAGATGACACTTACCATCGGCATCATCGGCTCCGGGCTTGTCGGCAAAGCGGTTGCTCACCTAGCCACTGCAGCAGGCTACAACGTGGTTATCAGCAACTCCCGCGGCCCCGATTCGCTGGCTGGGCTGATAACAGAACTGGGCTCACGGGCTCGCGCTGGCACCGTTGATGAAGCGATTGCCGCTGCCGATATCGTTTCGCTGGCAATCCCTCTGGCAAATTTCGAAACCCTTCCCGCTGACAAACTCGTCGGCAAGGTGGTCATTGACCAAACCAACTACTACCCAGGCATCGGCGATTTTCGCCGCGCGGATCTCGACAATGGCGAGCTGACATCCAGTGAGCTGGTGCAGAAGCACCTGTGGGGTTCGAAGGTGGTAAAGGGCATCCACAACATCGGTTGGATCCATATGCAGCACAACGCCCGCCCGGTGGGCGATGCCGAGCGCACTACGTTGCCGATTGCCGGTGACGACCGTGATGCCAAGGACGCCGTGGCCCGCTTCATCGAGGCCGTTGGTTACAACGTGGTCGACGCGGGCTCACTGGAAGACAGTTGGCGGATCGAACCCAATACGCCGATCTATTTCTGGCCTTATGCGCCCGCAATCGCACCGAGTTTGTCCGATGCCGAGGCCAAAAAGGTCTATCAGCAGCCCGGCACCCCAATAGCTCCTGAAAAGGCCCGACAGTTGATCCGCAAGGCCGAACGCCCTTCTCCGATTGGCGGAACGCTGGAGGGCATGCCACCCATCCATATTGCGCTGTTCCTGGAGTTGGCCAGCGCCAATACGCTAAAAAAATAGACTCCACACCGAGCGCCCTTCGAGGGCGTTCGGTGCCTTGTTTTGCCAACGCTAAGCCATGGGTTCTGTCCGCAACATCCCGCCAATTCCTGAAACTATATTGTTGTCTGTAAAAGCAACGGTGTGTCGCTAATCGCTATATTTTTCTACTTCTCACGTTTGAATACAGTGGCCTTCCACGGTAGCAACGGGATGTAGAAAACACATGAAGATTGGCATTCTGAACACCGGCAACGTTGGCAGCCGACTCGCACGAGCCTGGGCCGGCGCAGGCCACCAACTGGTACTGGCCAAAGATGGCGAGGATCGCAAGATCGCACCTCTGCTGGCCGAACTGGGCAACCGCGCCACCCTCGGTACCCTCAAACAGGCAGCAGACTTTGGCGACGCCGTGTTGTTCTCGGTTTACTGGCCTCGGACGGATGCGCTTGTTGATGAGATAGGCGACGCGCTCGACGGCAAAATCGTGATCGAAACCATGAACCCCCTCGGCGTCACCAAAGACTTCGTGCACTTTCATGATGTCGAGTTTATGCGCGACAACTCGACCGCCGAGTACCTGCAAAAACGCCTACCCAACGCTCGGGTAGTTAAGGCGTTTAGCCAACTGGCCGCGCCAGTGCTCGAAGCCGCTGCCTGGGCCTCGTCGCCCACCAAGGCAAACGTTTTCTATGCCACAGACGATCAACAAGCCGGGCAAATCGTTCGGCAACTGATCGAAGACGCTGGCTTTACCCCCATCAACGCCGGCCCTCTGAAAGTTGCCCGACAGCTAGAGCAACTGGGCGTGCTTCTGCATCAGATCGCCGAGCATGAATACAGCGGCGACGCCGACCTGATTCGACTGGGCGCTGCCATTGTCGAAGCAAACCCAGGCCCGATCCTGCGCCAACGTACCGTTTGAACGGACGCTTACCGATCAGTTGATCATCCCTCCAGATTCACAAGGACACTCACATGTCACAGTCACTTATTGGAAAAACTGCGTTGGTCACCGGAGGCTCGCGCGGCATCGGTCGCACGATTGCTGAACGTCTCGCGCAAGAGGGCGCTACGGTGGCTCTGACGTACAACGCAAGCAAAGCCGCTGCTGACGAAGTAGTCGCTGCCATCAGACAAGCCGGTGGCAACGCCTTCGCACTTCACGCCGACCTGGTCGATGCACACGCTATCGCCGCACTTTTCGAAGAGCTCGACAGCGAACTCGTCGACCGCAACGGCAGCAATGGACTCGATATTCTCGTCAACAACGCTGGCAACTCTGGGTGGGGCGGCCTCGCCGATGCCAGCCCGGAAAGCTGGGACACGATCTTCGCCGTCCACGCTCGCGCGCCATTCTTCGTAATTCAATCGGCGTTAAGCCGCTTCGTGAATGGCGGGCGGATTATCAACCTGTCCTCCAGCCTTGGTGCCCGCCCTTTGCCAGTCGTGCCGATCTACTCCATGGCCAAGGCAGCGATCAATAACCTGACTCATGCACTGGCAATGGAACTGGGCCCGCGCCGTATCACCGTGAATGCGGTGGCACCGGGTTGGGTGCGAACCGACATGAATGCCGCCGTGCGCGAGAACGCTGAGATGGTCGCCGCTATTGAGGCCGATACCGCATTGGGGCGCTTCGGTGAAACCGCCGATATCGCCGCAGTGGTCGCGTTTCTGGCTTCTGACCAAGGGCGTTGGATTACCGCACAAGTGATTGAGGCGAGCGGCGGATACAAACTCTGATTCACGGTTATACAGCGGTCTGATAGGTGCAGATTACGGCGATCGTTGTATTTCCTCACGGGCCGCATCTAGCCGGATAGCAATATCTGGCTAGATCGCCGCATAAGCAGCTAGTACTCCTTTTGCTCCGACGTTTGCAACGCTTCGTCGACTTCAGGTACTGACAGTACCTTCAAGCTTTGTACGAGGCATCGTTTCTGGGATAAAGCGCGAGAAGAGAGCCTTCGGAGTTGCATCCGCTAATGACGACAGCGGATGCGCATTTGGCTCGATCATCAAACCCCTGACGAGCCCTGTTCAACCAGAGCCTGCCAAGTCTTAACGCTGGGACGTTCTTGCATCCTGGAATGCCAGGCGCGCAACGCGACGCACGCTTCGGGCACCGCCAGCTTTACGAGGCCGGCGAAGATCATCCCGCCCAGAAGGGCGATGTCGGCCATCGAAAATGTGTCGCCGGCAACGAAAGGCTGATCCATAAGCAGACTGTCAAAATAATGCATGCCCCTGATCGCTTTCTCGCCCATTTTTTCGCCCCATTCAGCGTTCTGGTACAACTCGACCTTCGGGCCTAGGCCTGGGGTAGCGTGATGGAAATACATGCTCACGGCATCGAGAAACTCAATTTCGGCGCGCTTGGTCATCATATGAATAAGCCCTTTCTCCAGAGCCGTTTTGCCGGAAAGGGTCGGCTCACCGTCGAGGCTGTCCAGGTACTGGGTAATTGCAGTGCATTCGGCGATCAGCGTGCCGTCCCCGAGTTCAAGCACTGGCAGGGTGCCGGAGTAGTTTATGGCGAGAAACTCAGGTGCCTTGTGCTCGCCGGTCCAGAGGTTTACCGATACGAACTCGACCTTTGATAGAAGGCCCTTCTCGGCCAGTGCGATACGTACTCGCGCTGGGTAAGGGCCATTGAACCAGTCGTAAATCTTCATTGAGGGAGCAGCGCAAGCCACTCGCTGATGCGGTGCAGTAGTCATTTGGAAGCCTACCTGTCAATTGGTAGGTAAAGCATGAGCCAAAGATTATGTCGCCGTCAACGCCAACCTACCAATTGGCAGGTAACAGCCAAATGAGTAAAGTACGCAGCACGAAAATGGGGCAAGGTGAGGCAGGAGACGTGAGTGAAAACGCTCGAGAGGCAATATTGGCGGCTGCGAAGTCAGCTGCACAGTTGCACGGATACAGCGGTATCAATTTCCGCAGCATCGCCGAAGAGGTTGGCATAAAAAACGCGAGCATCTACTACCACTTTCCCAGCAAGGCAGACTTGGCTGCCGCCGTTGCCGAACGCTACTGGCAGGACACGCTGGCTGCGCTGGAAGTCATACGGCTCGCTACCCCTGATCCGCGCCAGTGTGTGCAGCGGTACTCGTCCATCTTCCGTCAATCATTGGTGAACGGTAACAAACTCTGCCTGTCCAGCTTCATGGCCGCTGAGTACGAGGACCTACCCGATCAAGTGAGCAAAGAGGTCGAGGCCTTCGCGAACGTCAACGTGAGGTGGCTTGCTGAATGCTTGACGGACGCTGGATTGAGCGATGTGTTGAACAGTGAGCGTCGTGCTCGTGCCATCTACACCGCTATCGCAGGCGCACAGTTAATCGCGCGTACGAGGTCGGACATCGCTTTGTTTGACGATTTGATGTTGAGCTACCAGGAAGCGGGGTTGATACCAGCCTGAGCTCACGGCATTCATCGCAGTATTTCCGCAACGTGCATGTAAACGATTCGGGCGTCGGCCTTTCCGGCCGTTGGACGGTGTCAATGTCTGCTTGTGGCCGATTCTGTTGAAAAAGTAGCGGCCTCCCCATGCCGTTGGCAAAATTGCTTTGTCAGCGAGCGTGGGGGCGAACAGCATGATGGGACAGTTACCGGGAGGACAGCAGCGCCTGTTCTACTCGTTCAATCTCGAAGGTCACGTCCCGCCCCATCATCTTCTGCGCAGCATCGACCAGTGCCTGGATCTCAGTGATCTGCGCGCCTACTTGGCGGATTTCTATAGCCCCATCGGGCGTCCCTCGATTGACCCGGAATTGATGGTGCGCATGCTCGTCGTCGGTTACTGCTATGGCATTCGTTCCGAGCGGCGATTGTGCGAAGAGGTGCACCTGAACCTGGCCTATCGCTGGTTCTGCCGGCTGGGTCTGGAAGACGAAGTCCCCAATCACTCGACCTTCTCAAAAAATCGCCATGGGCGTTTTCGTGACAGCGATCTGTTCCGCTGGTTGTTCAATGAAGTGCTGCGGCGCTGCATGGCAGCCGGTCTGGTCAAGGGTGAAGGTTTCGCCGTCGACGCCAGCATCATCAAGGCGGATGCTAGCCGGCAACGTGGGGTAGCAGGAGATGAAGTCGATTGGCGCGATCCAGCACTCAGGAGCCGCGCCGTGCGCGAGTACCTCGAAGCCCTTGATGACGAGGCGCTGGCTGAAGCTCTTCCCAAGAAAATTTCGCTCACTGATCCTCAGTCCCGTTGGACAGCGGCGCCAGGCGGCCCGGCCTTTTTTGCCTACGCCACGAATTACCTGATCGATACTGAGCACGGTGTGATCATGGACGTGGAGGCTACCCCGGCGCACCGTACCGCTGAAGTCGATTCGACCAAGACGATGGTCGAGCGTGTCGAAGCGCAGTTCGACCTCACACCGGAACGCCTTATCGGCGATACCGCCTATGGAACTGCCCCGATGCTGGCCTGGATGGTCGAAGAAAAGGATATCGAGCCGCATGTGCCACTGTGGGACAAGACCGAGCGCAAGGACGACAGCCTCTCCAGTAACGACTTCCACTGGAATCAGGAGACCAATGAATATCGCTGCCCAGCCGGCAAACCGCTACGCAGTGAATGGCGCACCTTCACCCAGAAAAGATCGCGGGTGACTAAGGCCAACACCATCATCTACCGCTCCAGCCAAACCGACTGCGCTACCTGCTCGTTGAAAGCGAAATGCTGCCCCACGGAAGATCGTCCGCAGCATCCATGAGGCTGCCCGCGACGTGGCTCGACGCATCGCCAAGACACCGGAGTACCTCGTCTCTCGCTGCGAACGAAAGAAGGTGGAGATGCTTTTCGCCCACCTCAAACGGATCATGAAACTCGACCGTTTACGACTGCGTGGCCTAACGGGTGCCACTGACGAATTCACTTTGGCGGCCACGGTGCAGAACCTGCGCCGCATGGCCAAGCTTTTGCCTCAAGGGCCACCGCTGACGGGATAGGTACGCCTGCTACGAGCAGAAACCCTCAAATTAACCCTTAAACCTGAGCAAGGACGCTCAGTGAAACGCCGAAAGGCAACTTGAAGTGGCTTGCAGCCACTTCGACAGCAGGCACACCTGATCGGCAGGCTGCCGCTAAAGCTACTTTTTCAACAGAATCGGCCGGTAGCCGCCCCTAGAAGATATCCGCCTCTGGCCGAAAACAAAGTTCAGCCTCTATCTCCTTCCCCACGTTTAAGTGCGAATACCTCAGGCGCTGCGGGCATTTTTCTTTTGCAGGATGGTCGATGCTTCGTCGTAGGCCGCTTGGAAGGCCTCGCCGCCGATCCACTGGATTGCCGTGTCTTCGTCTTCGTCGTGGAAGATTGCGCGATAGGTGATCAGCAGGCCCATCATAAAGTCGGTGGCGGAGTCTTGTGCTTCCTCGGCGATCACCAGTTCCAGAACCGGGTACTGCAAGAAAACCAGGCACATTGCGAGCAGGCTGATGCCTTCGCCGTATTTCATCGCTTCAAACAGGTCGTCGAAGTGCGCCGGGTCGAAACCGTTCTCTTCAATGTCCTTGAAGTCGAAGGTGCTCAGGTCGATGGCAACATCATCGAAAGGCTCGTTGATCAACGGATTGGCCAGCACCGGGTGCACCACATTCGGCCTGGACTTGCCCGAACGGTTTTGCTTGGCCTTGGCTTTGGCCCGCTGGGCGCGTTTTTGCTGTTTATCTGGAGAGGCCATGGCGCCGGGTTCCTTGTCTGGTTCAGCCATGTTGATGGCCAGGAGTAATCACGGTCATATTGTAAACAGTCCTGGCCGGGCGAGGCGGCAGATTTATTGCCCTGTATCGGGTTCACCTGCTCTGCACTGTTCGGCAAACCTTGGGCAGCCAGCAACACCCGTTGCCCAGGCCATGTTGTTGAGCCCTGCGCTTTCGAGCATTCTAGGCGGCAAGCCTATGCCGCGCTTGAACTGATGCCCACCTGCCGCAGCACAGCGACGTGCAGCCGACTAATCTACAGAATCAGTAGCTGCTAGCTGACAAGACACGCGCTTGGCTTCAAGCTAGGTGCATTACGTAATGACTGCAGGAAAACCAATGTCCGTACTGACTTCGTCCACACCCGACCGCGTACTTGATCTTGGCGACCTGTTGCGCGAGCTGGTTACCCAAGGCCGGGTGGATCAAGACAACGCCGAGCAGTGCCTGGCGATCCGGCGAAGTGCGGTCAAGAACCAACAACACCCGCTGGAGTTTCTGGCTGCGCAACAGCTCGATGATCTAGCGCGTCCCGGCAAGAAACTCGACCTTGAAAGCCTCACGGTCTGGCTGGCGGAATATGCCAACCAGCCGTATTTGCGCATCGACCCGCTGAAAATCGATGTCGCCGCGATTACCCCGCTGATGTCCTACGCCTTCGCCCAGCGGCACAAGATTCTCGCGGTGGCGGTGAGCCAGGAAGCGGTGACAATCGCCAGTGCCCAGCCGCTGATGCGCAGTTGGGAAGATGACCTGCGCCATGTACTCAAGCGCCCTATCAAGCGTGTGGTGGCCAATCCGGTTGATATCCAGCGTTTCACCGTCGAGTTCTACCGGCTGGCCAAATCGGTTACCGGCGCCACTGCGGTGGACATGAAGGTCAGCGGCACCGGCAACTTCGAGCAGTTGCTCAACCTTGGCGCGCAGGACCAGGAGCCCGACGCCAACGACGCGCATATCGTCAATATCGTCGACTGGCTGTTTCAATACGCTTATCAACAGCGCGCCAGTGATATCCACATCGAGCCACGCCGCGAGCAAGGCAGCGTGCGCTTTCGTATCGATGGCGTGCTGCACACCGTTTACCAGTTCCCGCCGCAGGTGACGATGGCGGTTGTCAGCCGCTTGAAAAGCCTGGGCCGAATGAACGTTGCCGAAAAACGCAAACCCCAGGACGGCCGGATCAAGACCAAGACCCCGGATGGCGGCGAAGTCGAACTGCGTCTGTCGACCATGCCAACGGCCTTCGGTGAAAAGCTGGTGATGCGGATTTTCGACCCGGAAGTGCTGCTAAAGAGCTTCGACCAGCTGGGTTTTTCGGCAGATGACCTCAAGCGCTGGACCGGCATGACCGGCCAGCCCAACGGCATCATTCTGGTCACAGGCCCGACCGGCTCAGGCAAAACCACCACGCTGTACACCACCCTGAAACAGCTGGCCACCGATGAAGTCAACGTCTGCACCATTGAAGATCCGATCGAAATGATCGAGCCGGCCTTCAATCAAATGCAGGTGCAGAGCAATATCGACCTGACCTTCGCCAGCGGCGTGCGCTCACTGATGCGCCAAGACCCCGATATCATCATGGTCGGCGAGATTCGTGACCTTGAAACCGCTGAAATGGCGATCCAGGCCGCGCTGACCGGACACCTGGTGTTGTCCACACTGCACACCAACGATGCCCCAAGCGCCATTACCCGCCTGCTGGAACTGGGCGTGCCGCATTACCTGCTCAAGGCAACGCTGCTGGGCGTCATGGCGCAGCGTTTGGTGCGTACACTTTGCCCACACTGCAAAACCCCGCACGAGCTGGACGAAAGTGACTGGCAAAGCCTGACCAAGCCCTGGAACGCGCCCCTGCCGACCGGGGCGCACAAGGCCGTGGGCTGCCTGGAGTGTCGCGACACCGGTTATCGCGGCCGGGCCGGGGTTTACGAAATCATGTTGCTCAATGATGGGATCAAGTCCCTGCTCAGCGCCGAGACCGACTTGATTGCGTTGCGTCGCCAGTCGTTCAAGGAAGGCATGCGCAGCCTACGTTTGTCTGGCGCGCAAAAGGTTGCCGCCGGGCTGACCACAATCGAGGAAGTGCTGCGCGTGACCCCACAAAGCGAGCAACGCTAACCCGGCTGCCTGCGACAAGGTCGGGTATGGTGATTAAAGCGTTTTGTGATTCCGCGATGCCTCTGCTGAGAGCCACTTGGCGACATTGAAAACTCAGTTGTGCTTAGATGTCCTGCTAACAACGCCTGACCACATTAAGGATTAATTGCATGGAAATCGGCAGCGTCATATTTCTCTTCGTCGGCCTCGCGATCGCCGTCGTCTTCATGGGCTTCAAAGTTGTGCCCCAAGGTTCACAATGGACGGTTGAACGCTTTGGGCGCTACACCAACACGCTCAAGCCGGGCTTGAACATCATTGTGCCGCTGGTCGACCGCATTGGTCGCAAGCTCAGCGTGATGGAAACCGTGCTCGATATTCCACCCCAGGAAGTGATCAGCGCCGACAATGCCATCGTACAGATCGATGCGGTGTGTTTCTCCCAGGTGATCAATGCTGCACAGGCCGCGTATGAGGTCAACAACCTCGACCACGCCATCCGCAACCTGGTGATGACCAACATCCGTACCGTGCTGGGCTCGCTGGAACTCGATGCCATGCTCAGCCAGCGCGACGCCATCAACGAGCGTCTGCTGCGCACCGTTGATGAAGCTACCGCGCCTTGGGGTATCAAGATCACCCGCATTGAGATCAAGGACATCACGCCGCCCGCCGACCTGGTCAACGCCATGGCCAGCCAAATGAAGGCCGAGCGTCTGAAGCGTGCGCAAATCCTTGAGGCCGAGGGTTCGCGTTCCGCTGCGATTCTGACCGCTGAAGGCAAGAAGCAAGCGCAGATCCTTGAGGCTGAGGGCGAGCGCCAGGCCGCCTTCCTTGAAGCAGAGGCCCGGGAGCGAGCCGCTGCGGCAGAAGCCGAGGCAACGCGCATGGTTTCCGAGGCAATCGCCAATGGTAACGTGCAGGCGGTCAACTATTTCGTTGCGCAAAAATACGTCGATGCCCTGGGCAAGCTGGCCAGCTCCGACAACAGCAAAGTGGTGCTAATGCCGCTTGAAGCCAGCCAGATCATTGGTTCGGTCGGCGGCATTGGCGAAATCATCAAAGCCACCTTCGGCGACAAGCAGGCCAAGTAATGCTCAATTTTCTACAACACCTGACGTTCTGGGATTGGTTGGCGCTAGGCACCCTGCTGTTGATACTCGAAGTATTTGGTGCCGGCGGTTACCTGTTGTGGATTGGCGTTGCCGCTGCTGGTGTAGGCATCATCACCTATGTGATTCCGGCATTGCCCTGGGCCCTGCAATTCGTCTTGTTTGCCGTGCTCTCGGTGTTGAGCGCGGTTTTATGGTGGAGGCGCCAGCGCAACGCTGGGAAAATCTCCGATCAACCCGGCTTGAATGATCGCGGCAGCGAATTACTGGGTCGCCAGTTCGCCCTGCACGAAGCCATCAGCAGCGGGCGCGGCAAAATCAAGGCGGGCGATACATTGTGGCTGGTCAGCGGCCCGGACTTGCCTGTTGGCAGCGCAGTACGGGTCACTGGCCAGAATGGTGTATTGCTCCTGGTTGAGCCCATCAAATAACCGGCGCACCTGCCTTATTCGCGATAGGCGTCCAGCGGCACACAGGCGCAGAACAGGTTGCGGTCGCCATAGACATTGTCCACCCGATTGACCGTCGGCCAGTATTTGTACAGGCGAGTGTGCTCACTTGGGGTCACTGCCTGGGCAATGCTGTAGGGTCGCTCCCAAATGCCGACCATGTCCGCCAGCGTGTGGGGCGCCCGCACCAGCGGGTTGTCATCTTCGGGCCAGTCACCGTTTTGTACCTTGGCGATTTCCGCGCGGATGCTCAACATGGCCTCGATAAAACGATCCAGCTCATGCTTGGACTCACTCTCGGTCGGTTCGATCATCAGCGTGCCCGGCACCGGGAATGACATGGTTGGCGCGTGGAACCCATAGTCGATCAAGCGCTTGGCGACATCTTCCTCGCTGACGCCGGTCTGTGCCTTGAGCGGGCGTAAATCAATGATGCATTCATGGGCAACGCGACCGTTGCGACCGCTGAACAGTATCGGGAATGCATCCTTGAGGTTGTTTGCCAGGTAATTGGCACTGAGGATTGCCACCTCGGTGGCATCAGCCAATTGCGGGCCCATCATTGCGATGTACATCCAACTGATAGGCAAGATACTCGCACTGCCCCATGGCGCCGCGCTGACTGCGGTGTTTTCCGGGTTAGGGCCTTTCAGCTCGATCACCGGGTGGTTGGCGACAAAGGGCGCCAAATGCGCACGCACGCCGATTGGTCCCATGCCGGGGCCACCGCCGCCGTGGGGAATGCAGAAGGTTTTGTGCAGGTTCATGTGCGACACGTCTGCGCCGATATCCGCCGGACGCGCCAGGCCGACCTGGGCATTGAGATTGGCGCCGTCCATATAGACCTGGCCGCCGTGGGCATGGATTACCTCGCAGATCTCGACAATACCCTCTTCATACACACCGTGGGTCGACGGGTACGTCGCCATCAGGCATGCCAGGCGATCACCCGCCTCGGCCGCTTTTAGCTTGAGATCGGCAAGGTCGACATTGCCCTCGGCATCGCACTCGACAATCACCACGCGCATACTGGCCATCTGCGCCGAAGCTGGATTGGTGCCGTGCGCCGAGGCCGGAATCAGACAGATATTGCGCTGTGTGTCACCGCGACTCTGGTGATATTTGCTGATGGCCAGCAGGCCTGCGTATTCGCCCTGCGCCCCGGAGTTGGGCTGCATGCAGATCGCATCAAATCCGGTTATGGCGCGCAGCCATTCATCCAGCTCGTTGATCATCAAGGCATAGCCATGGGCCTGCTCCAACGGAGCAAAGGGGTGCAGATTGGCAAACTCGGGCCAGGTAATAGGGATCATCTCGCTGGTGGCGTTGAGCTTCATGGTGCACGAGCCCAGCGGGATCATCGCCTGGTTGAGCGCCAGGTCTTTATTCTCGAGCTGCTTGATGTAGCGCAGCATCTCGGTTTCGCTGTGATGGGTATTGAATACCGGGTGCGCCAGGTAGCCTGAGCGGCGCTGCAGGTCCGCTGGAATACCGTCCTCGATCTCGCTGGCGTCGAGCTCAGCGACACCCAAACCATGATCAGCCCCCAGAAATACTGCAAACAAACGCTCGACCGTGTGCTCATCGCAACTTTCATCAAGACTGACGCCCAGCTTGCCGCGCCCCAGAATTCGCAGATTGATTTGCGCTGCCTGCGCCGACTCGATAATCGCCGTCTGGCTACCGCCCACCTCCAGGGTCAGGGTGTCGAAAAAATACTGGTTGTCGCGCTCTATACCTTTGGCTTTGAGGCCGGCCGCAAGAATTGCCGTGAGCCGGTGAATCCGCTGGGCAATGGCTTTGAGCCCTTGCGGACCGTGGTACACCGCATAGAAGCTGGCTATGTTGGCCAGCAATACCTGCGCGGTGCAGATGTTTGAATTGGCTTTCTCACGACGAATATGTTGCTCGCGTGTTTGCAGTGCCATACGCAGCGCCATATTGCCGCGCGAGTCTTTAGACACGCCGATAATGCGCCCCGGCAGCGCCCGCTTGAAGGCATCGCGCGTGGCAAAGAAGGCTGCGTGGGGCCCGCCGTACCCCATGGGCACGCCAAAGCGCTGGGCCGAGCCCAGCACCACATCGGCGCCCAGTTCTCCGGGCGGGGTCAACAGCAGCAAGCTCATCAGGTCTGCCGCGACACACGCCAGCGCTTGCTGAGCATGTAACTGACCGATCAAGGGTTCCAGGTCACGGATCTCGCCATGACTGTCCGGATATTGCAGCAGCGCGCCAAAGACCTGATGTTCTGCGAGGCTCGCAACATCGGCAATCACCAGTTCGAAGCCAAAGCCCTCGGCCCGGGTCTGCACCACTGAAATGGTCTGCGGGTGGCAATTGTGATCGACAAAGAACAGGTTGCTCTTCGACTTGGCGACCCGCTTGGCCAAGGCCATGGCTTCAGCCGCTGCCGTGGCTTCATCCAGGAGTGAGGCACTGGCCAGCTCCATCCCGGTCAGGTCGATGGTCAACTGCTGGAAATTGAGCAGCGCTTCAAGCCGACCTTGAGCGATTTCCGGTTGATAGGGCGTGTAGGCGGTGTACCAACCAGGATTTTCCAGCACATTGCGCACTATTACCGTCGGCGTGATGGTGTTGTGATAGCCCATGCCGATGAGGCTGGTCCACACCTGATTCTGCTCGGCATAACCACGCAGCTTGGCCAGCGCTGCTTGCTCATCCAGCGCATCAGGCAGTGCCAATGGTCGATTCAAGCGGATAGACGGCGGCACTGTCTGTTCGATCAATGCTGCCCGGCTAGGCAGGTCCAATGTACCGAGCATAGCGTGCTGCTCGGCGGCATCAGGGCCGAGGTGGCGTCGTAGAAATGCATCCGGCTGCTTGAGTTGCGACAATGACGGCGTTGCAGACATGGTTGAGAGCCTCTAGAAATGACAAGGCCTCGCCATTGCGCACGCTTGAAACACCCAACCGGGCATTCATGCGCTGCAATACGAGGCCTTATTAGCTTAGAAAACTCTCAACTATCTGCACGAAGGTTTTCAAACCCGCGTTGATCAGGTCATGTCAAAGCTACCCGGCAGCAGTCCCGGCTCGCAGCGAGCCTGGACTTTGCAGCGTTTTAAGCGTCAGCAGAGGCTTTGTACGCATCCGCATCGAGCAGTTTGTCGAGTTCGTCTGCGGCACTCGGCTTGAGCTTGAAAAACCAGCTGCCGTAAGGATCGGTGTTGACGTTCTCCGGGCTGTCAGCCAGCGAGTCATTGACCGCGATCACTTCGCCGCCGATAGGGGCGTAGATATCCGATGCTGCTTTTACCGACTCAACCACACCCGCTTCCTGGCCCGCGGCCAAGGTCTTGCCGACTTCAGGCAGCTCAATGAAAACCACATCGCCCAGCGCTTCTTGAGCGTGGTCGGAAATGCCCACTGTTACGTTTCCATCAGCGTCCAAGCGAGCCCATTCGTGGCTGGAGGCGTAACGCAGATCGGCGGGGATATTGCTCATGTCGGATTCCTCATATGGCATGACGGCGACCGCGCCGTCATGAAAATTTAGCAGGGCTTGGCAACTTCGACAGTTTTCAACCAAACCGTTGGTCATACAAAACAGTTCTGTAATTGTTTTTCAGAACCGCCAATAAGCCGGATTAAATCAGCGCCTTGCCATGACGAACGAAGGCTGGCTTAACCACTCGAACGGGATACCATTTACCGCGAATTTCGACTTCAGCCCGCTCGCAGGTTGCAACAGGCAAGCGTGCCAGGGCAATCGACTTGTTGAGGGTCGGTGAAAAACTTCCGCTGGTGATTTCACCCTCGCCTACACCGTCAACACGCACCACTTGGTGGGCACGCAACACGCCGCGCTCCTCCAACACCAGGCCAACCAGCTTTGTCGAAATACCGCGCTGCAACTGCTGCTGCAAGGCTTTGCGCCCGACAAAATCCCGATTGGCTGGCTCCCAGGCAACACTCCAGGCCAGGTTCGAGGCCAGGGGCGTTACGCTTTCGTCCATGTCCTGGCCGTACAGGTTCATCCCCGCTTCCAAGCGCAAGGTGTCACGTGCGCCCAGGCCAATGGGTGAAATCCCGGCGCCGACCAGGTCATTGAAAAAGGCCACGGCCTGATCGCTCGGCAGCATGATTTCCAAGCCATCTTCGCCGGTGTAACCCGAACGCGCGATAAACCAGTCACCTTCGGGCAATCCCTGGAAAGGTAGCAGTTGATTGATCAGCGCGGCACAGGCCTGGCTGACCTGCTCACAGGTTTTTTCCCGCGCATGGGGCCCCTGGATAGCAAACATCGCCAGGTCGCTACGCTCATGCAACTGCACAGCAAAACCCTCGGCCTGCTGGTTCATCCAGGCCAGGTCCTTGTCCCGCGTCGCGGCATTGACCACCACCCGGTAGCCAAAATCGGTCAGATAGACCATCAGGTCATCAACCACGCCGCCTTCGGTGTTGAGCATGCTGCTGTACAGCGCCTTGCCCAGTTCTTGCAGGCGTTCAACATCGTTGGCAAGCAGATGCTGCAGATACTGTTTTGCCTGATCACCGTGGATATCGACCACGGTCATGTGGGAGACATCAAACACGCCACAGTCGCGGCGGACTTCGTGATGCTCTTCGACTTGCGAACCATAATGCAGCGGCATGTCCCAACCGCCGAAATCGACCATCTTGGCACCCAAGGCAAGGTGCAGGTCATAAAGAGGTGTGCGCTGCCCCATGGGGTTCTCCTTCCGGGCTTTGGCAAAACTGCAACACTGTTTGCGCCTGTACAACGGCCTGGTCGAGCAGGCCTTGCGCCAGCCAGCAAACACCCATTCTAATGAGGTTGGCTACAGCGAATGGCGTGCATTGTATCTACAAGGTGCGGGCGGGTCATCTTGGATGTACACCAAGGCGAGCAAACGGCTGCAAGCGCCTTGGTCTCAGCCGCGAGTCTGTGCCGAACGACGAATCAGGCCGATCACCGGCAGCAAACCCACCGCCACCAACGTCAGCGCCGGTAATGCCGCGCGGGCCCATTCACCCTCACTGGTCATTTCAAAAATCCGTACCGCCAGGGTGTCCCAGCCGAACGGACGCATTAACAGGGTAGCGGGCATTTCCTTGAGTACATCAACAAATACCAACAATGCTGCAGATAACGCCCCGGGCAATAATAAAGGTAGGTAAACACGGAAAAACAACCTGACACCACCCACGCCCAGGCTGCGCGACGCTTCAGGCAATGAAGGCCGGATCCGCGCCAGGCTGTTTTCCAACGGGCCGTAGGCAACGGCCATAAAGCGGATCAGGTAAGCCAACAGCAGCGCTGCCAGGCTGCCAAGCAGCAGCGGTTTGCCTGCGCCTCCAAGCAACGTTGAAAGCGGGATCACCAACTGGTTATCGAGATAGCTGAACGCCAGCATGATCGCTACTGCCAACATTGAGCCGGGCAAGGCATAGCCCGTGTTGGCCAGGCTGACGGTGGAGCGCATCAGCCGGGTCGGTGTCATACGCCGGGCAAAGGCCAGCAGCAAGGCGATGCTGACCGTCAGCACCGCAGCCAAACAACCCAGGTACAAGGTATGCAGGATCAACGCAGTGTAGCGTTCATCCAGGTCGAAACGGCCGCGCTGCCAGAACCAGACCAGCAGTTGCAGCATCGGAATCACAAAGGCGCAAGCGAAGACCAACAGGCACCAACCACTGGCAGCCAGCGCTTTGAAACCCCTGAGCTGGTAAAGCGCTTTGCCGCGTGGACGCTCGTTGGCTGGGCGCACCGCACCGCGCGCACGCCGTTCGCCATAAAGCACCAGCATCACCACCAGCAACAGCAGGCTGGCCAACTGGGTGGCGCTGCTCAGGCTATAGAAACCGTACCAGGTCTTGTAGATGGCAGTGGTGAAGGTGTCGAAATTAAACACCGAGACGGCGCCAAAATCGGCCAGCGTCTCCATGATGGCCAGGGCCAGACCAGCACCGATTGCCGGGCGCGCCATCGGCAATGCCACGCGCCAGAATGCCTGCCACGGGTTATGCCCGAGCACCCGCGCCGCTTCCATCAGGCCTTTACCCTGGGCAAGAAAGGCATTGCGCGCGAGCAGGTAGACGTAGGGATAGAACACCAGCACCAGAACGCTGATCACACCAGCGGTCGAGCGTACGCTCGGGAAACGCACACCCGCACCAAACCACTCACGCAACAGCGTCTGAACCGGCCCGGAAAAATCCAGCAACCCGACAAATACAAAGGCCAGCACATAAGCTGGAATCGCAAACGGCAGCATCAGCGCCCAATCCAGCCAGCGCCTGCCCGGAAACTCACAGAGGCTGGTCAGCCATGCCAGGCTCACGCCGAGCAGGGTCACGCCTACACTCACGCCTGCAACCAGAATCACTGTATTGCCAATCAGCCGGGGCATTTGCGTTTGCCACAGGTGCGACCAGATTTCGCGGTCAACCTCATGCCAACTGAAGAGCATCACCGTCAAGGGCAACAGCACCAACAAGGCGACCACAAAGACGATGGGGTACCAGCGACGCTGGGCAAGATGGGCCACGCACTATCCTCAAAGCAAAAACAGCAACGCCCCGGACGATGCCGGGGCGTGTTCTATCGGCGAGCTAACGCAGTGCTTAGTTCCAGCCCGCGCGATCCATCAACATGATGGCCTGAGCCTGGCGCTTACCGGCGACCTCAACCGGGATAGCATCGGCCTTGAAGGTGCCCCATGCCTGGACCTCTTCAGATGCCGGGACTTTCGGATTAGCCGGGAACTCCTGGTTCAGGCCCGCGAACAACGCCTGGGCTTCTTCAGTGGTCATCCACTCCAGCAGCTTCTTGGCAGCCTCTGCATGGGGTGCATTCTTGGTGATACCAGCGCCCGCCAGGTTGACGTGCACGCCACGGTCTTGCTGGTTAGGCCAGAACGGCTTGACCTTTAGATCCGGGTTGGCCTTGTGCAGGCGACCGTAATAGTAGGTGTTGGTGATGCCGACATCGCACTGGCCGGCATCGATTGCTTGCAACAGCGCAGTGTCGTCAGCAAATACATCGGTGGCCAGGTTATTCACCCAACCCTTGATGATTTCTTCGGTCTTCGCCTCGCCATGGGTTTCGATCAGCGTGGCCGTCAGAGACTGGTTGTACACCTTCTTGCTGGTACGCAGGCACAGGCGCCCTTCCCAGTTTTTGTCGGCCAGCGCTTCGTAGGTCGACAACTCACTCGGTTTTACCCGCTCGGTTGAATAGAAGATGGTCCGCGCACGCAGCGACAAACCGGTCCAACTGTCGGTGCTGGAACGGTATTGAGACGGAATGTTGGCATCGATGGTTGCCGACTTGAAGGGTTGCAGCACACCCGCCTGTTCGGCCTGCCAAAGGTTGCCAGCATCCACGGTGATCAGCATATCCGCCGGGGTGTTGGCGCCCTCGGCCTTGAGCCGCGCAATCAGGGGTGCTTCCTTGTCAGTGATGAACTTGATTGGCACGCCGGTTTTGGCGGTGTATGCATCAAATACAGGCTTGATCAGCTCGTCGATCCGCGAAGAGTAAACCACCACTTCATCAGCGGCTTGGGCGCCACCGGCAAGGGCTGTCAGGGTAAACGCGGCGAGTAATCGCTTGCTTGGCTGCATGGGCGTTGCCTCTTGTTATAGTCGATAAGTTAAGGCGCAAATGATATTGAATAGCATTTGGCATCTCAACAAACGACTGTCCGCAGATGTTACGGCGGATTACACAGCCCCAGGCGCCGAGCTTCAGGCCACGGGCATCAAGGCTTGGCAAGCGGTGGCAGCTCGCCACTCAAGCCCAACGCCTGGCGCACGAACAGCGCTTTGGCTTCGGGCATGTCATCCACCCAGTTGAGCCCGGCGTTACGCAGCCAGCGTACCGGCAGGGGATCGGCCTGGAACAAGCGCTCGAAGCCCTCCATCGCTGCCATCATCGCCAGGTTGTGCGGCATGCGCCGACGCTCATAGCGGCTCAGCACACGTTCATCGGCCGGCGACTCGCCCCGCTCAAGGGCATGCAGCAAGACCTCCGCCAACACAGCGGCATCAAGGAAGCCAAGGTTGACGCCCTGTCCGGCCAGTGGATGAATGCTGTGCGCCGCATCACCGATCAAGGCCAGCCCCTGTTCAATGTAGCGCTTGGCATGGCGCTGGCGCAGCGGAATGGCGACCCGGCGATCACTGTGCAGCACCTTGCCCAGGCGCTGCTCGAAGGCCTTGCCAAGCTCCACGCAGAATTGCGAGTCATCAAGGGCCATCAAGCGTTCAACTTCGCTCGGCACTGTCGACCAGACAATCGACGACCAATGCTCGTCAGGCTTATCACTGGCCAGGGGCAGGAATGCCAGCGGGCCGTCATCGGTAAAACGCTGCCAGGCGGTAGCCTTGTTGGGTTTCTCAGTATGCACACTGGTGACGATGGCGTGGTGTAGATAATCCCACTCACGGGTTGCGGTCCCCACCAAACGACGTACCGCCGAGTTGGCACCATCGGCCGCGATCAGCAGCGGCGCACGCAGTTCGCGACCATCTTCAAGGGTCAGCAACCACTCACGACCAGAGCGACGCAGTTGTTCCAGCCGGGCGTTGGCCAACAGGCCGATAGTGCTTTCATGCAGCTGTTCAAGCAGCGCGTCTTGCACAACGCGGTTCTCGACAATATGTCCCAGTGTTTCGGCGTGCATGCTGGCAGCGCTGAAATGAATATTGCCTGTACCGGCACCGTCCCAGACATGCATGTCGCGGTATGGGCTGCTGCGGCGGGCAGCAATTCCCGACCACGCATTGAGTCGTTCAAGCACCCGCTGGCTGGCCATGGACAAGGCACTGACCCGCGCCTCGAATGGCGCGCCAGCATCGAATGGTTCCAGGCGCATCGGGCCGCCGTCGATAACCAGAATCTCCAGCCCGCTCGATTGCATGGCCAGCGCCAGCGTACTGCCAACCATTCCCGCGCCGACAATGATCATATCCGCGTGCATATTCATTCCTTAAGCGGCCTGCCTGGCGCGCGGCTTTAACCGCACGTACAGGGTTTTGTGCACCTTGGCGACCAGGGTACCCGCGCCATCGCGCACTTCAACCTGCAACTCGGGCAAGTATTTCTCACCCTTGGCAGTGCGTGCACGAATGGTATCGAGCAGGGCGTCATCAATGCTGAACTCGGCAAACACCGGGCCTTTGCCTGGCGCAATAAAATCTATGTTCGCAGCTTTGTCCCAGACGATGTAGTCACGGCTGAGGTTCTCCATCAACATCAGCATGAAAAATGGATCCGTCATCGAATACAGGCTGCCGCCGAATTGGGTGCCGACGTAGTTACGGTTATACCAGCCCAGGCCCATTTTTACCTGGACACGCTGAAAGTCCGCGCTGATATGTCGCACACGAATACCCGCGCCCAAATACGGCGGGTACAGATTCATTGCCCAACGCAGCAAACGCGCCTTGCGCGCCGTTTTTTTCGGGTTGTGGCTCATGGTTGCGATCGCGTACCCAAGCCCATGGCCTGACGTGCAAACCAGCGTTTGGCAGGTGGCAACAGGTCAAGCCCAAGCAACCCGAGGTTACGCCCGGCAACGCGCAATGGCTCGCCAGAGCTGAACAGGCGCGTGACCTGGTCGGAAAAGCCCACGGTCAGCTGTTGATCAAGTTGCTGGCTGCGCAGATAACCCTGCAATGTGGCGAAGTCACCGAGCGGCGCAGCACTGTCCAGCAGGCAGTCTGCCAGGGCAATGGTGTCACGCAATGAAAGATTGTAGCCCTGCCCGGCAATGGGGTGCAGGCTGTGCGCGGCGTTGCCCAGCACCACAAGGTGCGGGCGAATTTGCTCCTGCGCCTCGACCAGTGCCAGTGGATACAGGTGTCGCTCGCCGATTTGGCTGATGGCCCCGAGACGATAACCGAATGCCAGTTGCAACTGTTCGATAAACGCGGCATCAGGCACGCCCAGCAAACGCTCTGCATCTGCGGTCGAACGCGTCCAGACCAGGGCGCTGCGGTTGCCCGCCAGCGGTAACATGGCCATAGGCCCATCGTCGGTGAAACGTTCGAAAGCCTGGCCAGCATGGGCCTCACGGGTGCTGACGTTAGCGATCAAGGCGCTCTGGTCATAAGGTGTTTGCTTGACGTTGATGCCCAACTGCTCGCGCAAGCCAGAACGACCACCCTCGGCAAGAATGGCCAGGTCGCAGTCGAGCTCAGTACCATCATGCAGGGTAAGCCGATAACCATCGCCCAGCGCGTCAAGACGAGTGACTTGTGCAGGGCTGCGCCAGCTCACGACCGACTGGTCCAGCGCCTGCCACAGGCACTCGCCAATCCAGGCGTTCTCGACCACATACCCCAGAGCGGGCACGCCCTCATCGGCTGCACTCAGGCGGGCAGCGGCAAAGCGCCCGCGGTCAGAGACATGGATCTGCTTGATGGGCTCGGCATGCTTGGCGATCTGCGGCCAGATGCCCAGGCGCTGATAGATTTGCTGCGAGCCAAACGACAAGGCAGTCGAGCGCGCGTCATAGCTTGGCTGATAGCCCGAGCCCGGCGTGAAGGCTTCGATCAGGCAAATCCGCCAACCGCGCTTTTTCGCCTCGCCCTGCAGCGCCAGCGCCAGGCTGGCACCGACCAGGCCGCCGCCAATGATTGCCAGCTCGACGCGTTGCGCTGACTCAGGCAACTTGGGCCGCTCCAGCCATCAGTGCCTCGATCTCGGCAACCGTCTTGGGAACGCCGGTGGTAAGGATTTCGCAACCCTTCTTGGTGACGACCACGTCATCCTCGATACGCACACCAATGCCACGCCATTTTTTCGCGACATTCTGATTGTCCGGGGCAATATAGATACCGGGCTCGACCGTCATCGCCATGCCGACCTCAAGCACGCGCCATTCGCCACCGACCTTGTAGTCGCCAACATCGTGTACATCCATGCCCAGCCAATGACCGGCGCGATGCATGTAGAACGCCTTGTAGGCTTCGCTGGCGATCAGTTGCTCGACATCGCCCTCCAGCAAACCCAGCTCCACCAAACCTGCGGTAATCACCTGCACCGTGGCTTCGTGCGCCTGATTCCAGTGTTTACCAGGGGCGATCTCGAGGAATGCAGCTTCTTGCGAGGCCAGCACCAACTCATAGATGGCTTTTTGCTCAGGCGAGAACTTGCCGTTGGCCGGGAATGTGCGGGTGATGTCGCTGGCATAGCAGTCGATCTCGCAGCCAGCATCGATCAGTACCAGATCGCCGTCCTTCAGCACCGCGTCATTTTCATGGTAATGCAGGATGCAGGCGTTCTTGCCTGCTGCGACTATCGAACCATATGCAGGCATTTTCGCCCCGCCCTTGCGGAACTCGTAATCCAGCTCGGCCTCGAGGTGAAACTCAAACAAACCGGGGCGGCTCACGCGCATGGCTTGCACATGGGCACGCGACGAAATCTCGGCGGCTTCACGCATCACCTTGACCTCGTTGGCGCTCTTGTACAGGCGCATGTCGTGCAGCAGGTGGTTGAGCGCGACAAACTCATTCGGCGGCTGCGCACCCTGGCGCGCCTTGGAACGGATCACATTGATCCAGTCCATCAGGTGACGGTCGAATTCCTGATTGGTGCCCATCGAATAATAAACCCGCTCACGGCCTTCAATCAGGCCGGGCAGGATGTCGTCGATATCGCCGATAGGGAATGCGTCATCTGCGCCAAAACGGCTCATGGCGCCCTCCTGGCCTGCGCGCAAACCGTCCCACAACTCGCGCTCGGGATCACGCTCACGGCAAAACAATACGTACTCGCCATGCTCACGCCCCGGGATCAGCGCAATCACCGCCTCGGGCTCAGGAAAGCCGGAGAGGTATTGGAAGTCGCTGTCCTGACGGAAGATGTGCTCGACATCGCGATTACGGATGTACACCGGAGCAGCAGGCAGAATTGCGATGCTATTGGGTTCCATCTGCGCCATCAGCGCCTTGCGCCGACGGGCATATTCCGACTTTGGGATGCTGATCATGGCTAAGGGGGTCCCTTGAAATCAATGCAGCGACGGCTTCTCGGCCGGCGCTTCAGGTTTGGCAAACTCGCTGAACAACAGCAATGGCGCCACGCGCAGGTATTCCATGACTTCCATATAGTCACTTTCACCCTCCTCGGATTCCTCCAAGGCGTTTTGCACCTGGGCGATTGCCGACAGGTCTTGCAAGACTTCCATTGCTTCAGTGCTGAGCGCGGTGTCGCCGGCAACCAGGCCGAAACCACCAAGGAAGCCCTGGCACCACTGGCCAAGGGCAGCGGCACGCTCGCTCAGGGGCGCATCATCGGATGGCAACAACAAGACCACGGTAACCTCGCTACCGGTCAGCTCGGCCTTGACCATTTCCTGCAGGCCAATCAGCGCCTGGCGCACGTTATCAACAGGCGCAGCACCGAGCAGCTCGGCGGCATCGACCATCCAGCTGTCGACCTCGAAACCGGCGCCGGCACAGCTGCGGCCCAGCAGCAAGCCGTGGAGTTCAGCAGGAGAAATAGAAAAACCGTTGCTGGTCAGCAAGGCGGCGAATGCAGAATAGGGAGAACTAGAAGTTGGCATAGATTACTAGGCGCCAGACAGCGCAATCACTAGAATAGAGGCTTGGTATCCTAGCATTGGCAGGCACGCCAAGACCATCGACGCTACGCCAGTAGGCAACCAAATTGCTGATCGGCAGTCTCAAGCTGGCAGCCTGAAGGATATTGCAACTGCCGACCAAGGTCTGCAGGATGACCACCGCGTCGTATATTGGCACATGCAGTTTGACCCCGAAGCGCATCACGCCTATATCCTAAGTGACGAAATGCTCTAGTCATATATCAATCCCTGCCCTAGCGAGACCCCATGGAAGACGCCGATTTGCAAGCCCTGACGAGTAAACTGGAGCTACTTGTCCAGCGTGTCGAGCAGCTCAAGGCCCAGAACAAAATACTGATTGCACACGAGCAAGCATGGCGCGGGGAGCGCGCTCATCTGATTGAAAAGAACGAATTGGCCCGGCACAAGGTCGAATCAATGATTTCGCGCCTTAAAGCCCTGGAGCAGGACTCATGACACAGTCGAATACCGTAAACGTTCAGATCCTCGATAAAGAATATTGCATCAACTGCCCGCAGAACGAACGCGCCAACTTAGAGGGCGCCGCGCGCTATCTGGACGCCAAAATGCGTGAGATCCGCAGTAGCGGCAAAGTCATCGGCGCCGACCGCGTGGCGGTGATGGCGGCACTGAATATCACCCACGAGTTGCTGCACAAGCAGAACGACCTGGATCAGCAGACTTCATCAACCCGCGAACAGGTACGAGACCTGCTGCAAAGGGTCGATAATGCACTGGCCGATGATGTCGGTGGTCAGCCGGGCTGATCAAAGCGCTGCTTTCAGGTATACTGGCCCCCGCTCCCTGAAGTGTGCGCCAGTTGGTCATGTCCCTGAGCCGATACGCACAACCCCGGGGGTTGCAAGCTGGGGCCGGTGTGCATGTCCGCTCGACGGAAAGCCTTAACGCCTCCTTCAACCTCCACCTTGAACTTTCGGGTTCAAGGGCTACACCGACAGCGGCATGTCGGGGAGTCACTCAATTCATGCGTGTTGCCTGCCTTGGCAGCACGCGATCTTGCAGATGTTCGCGATGCTCGATCCAGCCCTCCTCAGTCGCGCCCAGTTACGCCGGACATTACGTCAGGCGCGGCGCCAGCTCTCGCCTTGCGAGCAACGCCGCGCGGCACGCAACCTGTATAGGCAACTGGCGCAGCATCCGGTCTTCCGTCGCGCCAGGCACATCGCCCTGTATCTGCCAAATGACGGCGAGATAGATCCGCAACTGTTGCTGCGCGCCGCCCAGAGACGCGGCAAAGCCACTTACCTGCCGGTGCTCAATGCCTGGCCGCGCACCAAAATGGTGTTTCAGCGCATTCACCCGACAGATAAATTGCGAGCCAATCGTTTCGGAATACCCGAGCCAAGCGCCAATCCAGCACTGCAACGCAAAGTCTGGGCACTCGATTTGATCCTGCTGCCGCTGGTCGGCTTTGATAGCGAAGGCGGACGCCTCGGCATGGGTGGCGGCTTCTATGATCGCAGCCTGGCTTACCGGGCAAGGCGCAAGAATTGTCACAAACCGACACTTCTCGGTCTCGCCCATGAATGCCAACAGGTCAAAAGACTGGCCGTGGCCAGCTGGGATGTGCCGCTTAACGCGACTGTAACGGATCGGAAGTGGTACTGAACAGCGACACTAAAATCTTCCATTGAGTTGCGCTGCGTCCTGCAGCGCCTTTCAACTATGACTGCTGCGACTCACTCACTGCAGTATCAGCCTGACGATCCCACAGGCTCTGTGTATAACCGGTTGTAACCACGCCCAAACTGAACAGAATCACCAACACCCACAATAAATCTGGTTTACGTCTCATTGAATGCCTCCCCCTTTGAGGCAATCTGCGCACGGTGTTACCGGCGGCATTTTTTTTATAGATCCAGCAACTACCAAACCCACAAAAGCGCTGGCATTGTGGGCTTGTGCTTAGCGCTCGGCAATTGCAAGTGCCCAACGGTCAACTGTTGGGCGTCTTACAACCCGAGCCCCTGCAATTTACCGCTGTGCAGGTATCCTTAAAGAGTTAAGGACTAAATTGATGGAGCAAAGTTCATGCCCAATTGGCTGATGAAATCAGAACCGGACGAATTCTCAATTCATGACCTGCAGCGCTTAACGGTTGCGCGCTGGGATGGGGTGCGTAATTATCAAGCACGCAACTTTATGCGCAGCATGAAAACCGGGGATCTATTCTTTTTCTACCACTCAAGTTGCCCACAACCCGGCATTGCAGGCATCGCTCGCATCAACCGCGAGGCTTACCCCGACCCAACCGCACTTGATGATAAAAGCCATTACTTTGATGCAAAAGCCACTGCCGAGAAGAATCCATGGAGCGCCGTCGACATCGAATTCGTAGAAGCCTTCAAGCAGGTTATCAGCCTCGCCGACCTCAAGGCACAGCACGGCCTACTGGAGTTGCCGCTTGTGCAAAAAGGTAGCCGCCTTTCCGTCATGCCGGTGTCGGATGCTCACTGGCAAACAATCATGCAAATGCGCCCAGCCACCAAAAACTAGGGACGCGCCCGACTTGTAGACTGTGGTGCGACTCGCTGCTCAAGCCCAATAACAAGACGACCCACTATCAATACAACGGACTCAGCCATATGGCGCAACGCCTGCCACAGACATGGATTGCTCGATTTGCACTGGCAGTGCTCTTAAGTGGCCTTTATTTTGCCAGCCTGACCGTTTGGCAGCAGATGGTTAAGGATCAGCAAAAATCCATCGCCGAGCGCGTCGACTTTCAGGCCAGGGATCTCGCAAGACGGTTGCAAAGCAGCCTGCATGACCAGGTTGATGACCTGCATCGCATCGCACAACTCTGGAACCACCGTGGGCGTATCCCGCAAGATGAATGGCTGCTTGAAAGCCAGTTTTGCCTGGACCACTTCAAGGCCTACCAATCGATTCAGTGGCTCGGCCCGGACCTGCACATGCGCTGGCTGGTGCCCACTACCGGCAACGAAGCGGCGCTCGACTTCGTCCTCAAGCCCGATCACCCCAATTACCCGCTTGCATTACGCGCCCGGGATACCGGCACAGCCCAGTTCTCAAACAGCTTCGCCCTGGTTCAGGGTGGGCGCGGCTTTGTCTTGTACACCCCGCTTTATATAAAAAACGGGCAAGGCCAGCGAGTGTTCGATGGCTTTATCCAGGGCGTATTCAAGGTCGAACAGCTCATGGACCAGTTGCTATCAGAAGTGGATCGCGATTATTTCAGCGCCTACCTGATGGAAAACGGCAAGCCCATCTACAGCCGCGAACAACCCAGCACAGAGGCTGGCTTTGAACAGGTCATTGCCCTGCACCTGCTCAATAACCGAAATTTCTCTATCATCCTGAAACCCAGCCAGAAACTGCTGGATGAACTGCGCTCGCCATTGCCGACCTTTGTCCTCAGCGCCAGCCTGATCATCAGCACCTTGCTGGTTGCCGCCTTGGCACTGGTACTGCAAAGCCATCAGCGCGCTACCGACTTGCAACGCATCAACCGCCGTCTCAACCGGGAAATATCGCAGCGCGAACACATCGAGAACGTGCTTATCGAGAGTCGCGAACGCTTGCAGCTGGTCATCGACCTGACCGACTCCAGCACCGACGGCTTGTTTATTGTTAATCCGCATAGCCGCGAAATCCTTTACATGAACCATGCGACCTATCGCTCGCTTGGCTATGACGCGCAGCTGTTCAGCCAGTTATTCAAAGATAACCCCGACAGCCTGCTGCCCGGCTATGAGAACTGGCTCGGAGAGGTGCGTAAATCCCTGGGCGGGAATGTGTCACAGCACCAATTGCTCAGGCGCGATGGCAGCACTCAACCGGCTGAAATCAGCGCACAACTGGTGGTGATCAATGACCACGAATACCTGATCTGCGTGTCGCGCGACAACAGTGAGCGCCTGAAATTTGAAGCACAGCTGCAAACCCTGTCGCAGCAGGATGGCTTAACCGGCCTGTTCAACCGGCGCTACTTTGACAGCCAACTGGCGAGTGAGTGGCGACGCCTGCAACGCACGGGCGCGCCGCTGACCTTGATGATGCTCGATATCGACTACTTCAAGGCCTATAACGATCAGCGCGGCCACCTGGCAGGAGATGACGCCTTGCGCAAGGTTGCCGAGATCATGCAAGACTGCCTGCAACGTGAAGGGGATTCAGCCTGTCGCTATGGCGGCGAAGAGTTCGCGATTATCCTGGCCAACACCAATGCCGAAGGCGCCAGCCACATTGCCGCCCAACTTCACCAGAAACTGGATGAGGCCCGCATCAAGCACTTGCGCAGCCCCTTCGGCCGGCTGACCCTGAGCATTGGCATTGCCAGTATCAGCGCTGATGACGAAGACCTGCCGGACAGTCTTATCGAGCGCAGTGACAAGGCGCTGTACCAGGCCAAGCGAGATGGACGCAACCGCACCTGTATCGCCAGCACAGCTGACTGAACAGGCACGGGCATTGGCGCGGCTACTGCTGCAAGATCAGGTTATTGAACAGCAAATCCTCAACCAAGGGCTCGCCTTCCTCCTGAGTCAGCACTTGCTGGACCTGCTTGAGCGCCTCTTCGCGCAATTTCTCTTTTGCATCTGGCGCACTCAAGTCCTGCTCGGTTTGCTGGGAAAACAGCATCACCAGTTGATTGCGAATCAAGGGTTCATGATGTGCCACCTTGGCTTCGGCCTCGGGCCCGGCCACCCGCAGCGACACATCCGCCTTGTAGAACTTCAGCTTGGGCCCGGAACCGAAGTTGCCCACCAACGCCGGCGTAAGGCTGATGTAGGCAACGGCAGGCGCCACGGCCTCGCCTTCGGCTTCAGCTTCTTCGGCCACGGCATGCAACGGCAGGATCAGGGCAATCAGTAATGCGAGTATGACTTTCACAGGACTCAGTCTCCGTAAGGGTTGTGCCAAGCATAGCGACTACGACGCCAGCCCCCAAGCACAATGCTTATGCTGCACCATTACAAGCAACCATGCTTGTTGACCAGCCTTATCGGCGCTCTACACTGCGGCTCATAACTTGAATAAGGATGCGCCCGATGAAAGCAGTGCTATGCAAAGCCTTTGGCCCGGCCGAGACGCTGGTTGTGGAAGAAACCACCAACCCCGAAGCGAAAAAGAACGAGGTGATCATTGACGTTCACTGCGCGGGCGTCAACTTCCCGGATACGCTCATCATCGAAGGCAAGTATCAGTTCAAGCCGCCCTTCCCGTTTTCTCCGGGCGGCGAAGCAGCCGGCGTGGTCAGTTCTGTTGGCGAAAAGGTCAGCCACCTGAAAGTCGGAGACCGGGTCATGGCGCTTACCGGCTGGGGCAGCTTTGCCGAACAAGTGGCAGTGCCCAGCTACAATGTGATGCCCGTCCCCAAGTCCATGGACTTTCCAAGTGCAGCCGCCTTCGGCATGACCTACGGAACCTCGATGCACGCCCTCAAGCAGCGCGCCAACCTGCAACCAGGGGAAACCCTGCTGGTTCTCGGTGCATCGGGCGGTGTGGGCCTGGCGGCCGTTGAAATCGGCAAGGCCATGGGCGCCAAGGTGATTGCGGCAGCCAGCAGCGCGGAAAAACTCGAAGTGGCTAAAGCCGCGGGCGCCGATGAACTGATCAATTACAGCGAAAGTAATCTCAAGGAAGAAGTCAAACGCCTGACCGGCGGCCAGGGAGCCGACGTCATCTACGATCCAGTCGGCGGTGACCTGTTTGACTTGGCGGTGCGCAGCATTGCCTGGAATGGTCGCTTGCTGGTGGTTGGCTTTGCCAGCGGACGCATTCCTGAAGTAGCGGTAAACCTGATGCTGCTCAAAGGCGCGGCGGTAGTCGGCGTGTTCTGGGGTTCATTCGCCCAGCGCCAGCCACAAGACAACCTGGCCAACTTCCAGCAACTCTTCGCCTGGCACACCGAAGGCAAACTCAAGCCGCTGGTTTCTGAAACCTTCCCCCTGGAAAAAGCCGCCGATGCGATCAACCTGCTCGGTCAGCGCAAGGCTGTTGGGAAGGTCGTGGTTCAGGTTCGCTAGGCAACGCTGCAGCCTTCATCCTCGGGTGAAGGCTGCACGGCTTATCGGGCCAAGAATGCGGCTCAGCTAATCACGCGGCGCATAGGCGAAGACGTCGGCACGCATCTGGTGTGCATCCATGCCTGCATCAACCAAGGCATCGAGCGTGCCATAGACCATTGGCGGCGAGCCGCTGGCATAGACGTGCAGCGGTTTAAGATCACTGAAATCCTCACTGACCGCCTCATGCAGCAAACCACAGCGGCCCTGCCAACCACACTGATCACTGACAACCTTATGCAGGGTCAGGTTTTCCAGCTTTTGCCAGTCGGCCCAGTGCGGTAAATCATAGAAATCATCCGGGTTGCGTGCGCCCCAGTACAAATGCACGGGGTATTTAAAGCCCGCCTGGCGACAATGCTCGATCAAACTGTGCATCTGCGCCATGCCTGTGCCTGCGGCGATCAATACCAAGGGCCCATCAGGCAACTCGGCCAGGTGGGTGTCGCCAAACGGCAATTGCACGCGGACGAATCCCTGCTGTTGCAAGCGCTTGATCAGCGCCTGGGTGTCATCGTCACGGGCCAGGATGTGCAGTTCAAGGCCGCGCCCGGCATGTGGCGCGGAAGCCAGGGAGAATGCCGTGTAGTCGTCCTCTGCGCGCTGCAACAGCAAGTACTGG
The DNA here is from genome assembly GCF_900188155.1 of Pseudomonas segetis. GTDB lineage: Bacteria > Pseudomonadota > Gammaproteobacteria > Pseudomonadales > Pseudomonadaceae > Aquipseudomonas > Aquipseudomonas segetis. Next base: position 455,045 of record NZ_FZOG01000003.1, on the reverse strand, counting down.
CCGGCGTGATAACGGGGCAACTTGCCCGCCGGCGCACGCAGGCACAAGCGATAAACATCGCCACCCACCGCTGTACAGCTCACAATCTGGCAAGAAAACTCGCGCACCGGCAGCTCGCCTGGCGCCAGCACCCCATCCCAATGCAGGACGCAGTCCTCCAAGGGTTCGGCAAGGCAGGTGAATAATTCACCGTGATCGATCTCGCTGCCATTCTGGCTAACCCTGCCCTCAACCAGCAACGCCGCACAAATGTGGCAGTTGCCGTTGCGACAGCTCTGCGGACAGTCAAAGCCCTGGCGACGCGCCGCATCGAGAATAGGCTCGCCAGGCTGCACTTCGACCTCGGCGCCCGAGGGCTGCAAGATGACTTTCATAACCTGGCCCACATCAATCAATCCCTAACTCGGCCCACATGTCATCAACCTTACGCTTGACGGCATCATCCTGGACGATCGCCCTGCCCCACTCGCGCGTGGTCTCGCCCGGCCATTTGTTGGTTGCATCCAGGCCCATCTTCGACCCCAAGCCCGAAACGGGCGAGGCGAAGTCCAGGTAATCGATCGGTGTGTTCTCGATCATTACGGTATCCCGTGCCGGATCCATACGCGTGGTTATTGCCCAGATTACATCGTTCCAGTCACGGGCATTGACGTCATCATCGGTGACGATAACGAACTTGGTGTACATGAACTGGCGCAAAAACGACCAGACACCCAGCATTACGCGCTTGGCATGGCCCGGATACTGCTTTTTCATGGTCACCACCGCCATGCGGTAGGAACAGCCTTCGGGCGGCAGGTAGAAATCGGTGATTTCCGGAAACTGCTTTTGCAGGATAGGCACAAATACTTCATTGAGCGCCACGCCCAGGATCGCCGGCTCATCAGGTGGTCGACCGGTATAGGTGCTGTGATAGATCGGCTTTTGCCGCCGGGTGATGCGCTCCACCGTAAACACCGGGAAACGATCGACCTCGTTGTAATAACCGGTGTGATCGCCATAGGGGCCTTCATCGGCCATCTCGCCGGGATGGATCACCCCTTCAAGCACGATTTCAGCACTGGCCGGCACCTGCAGATCGCTGCCACGGGCCTTGACCAGCTCGGTCTTGTTACCGCGCAACAAGCCGGCAAAGGCGTATTCGGACAAACTGTCCGGAACCGGTGTCACGGCGCCAAGAATGGTCGCGGGGTCAGCCCCCAAGGCAACTGCTACCGGATAGGGACGATCCGGGTATTTCTGGCACCACTCGCGAAAATCCAGGGCACCACCGCGATGGCTGAGCCAACGCATAATGACCTTGTTGCGGCCAATGACTTGCTGGCGGTAGATGCCCAGGTTCTGGCGCTCTTTATTCGGCCCCTTGGTAATGGTCAGGCCCCAGGTGATCAGCGGGCCAACATCGCCTGGCCAGCAGGTCTGCACCGGCAGCTTGCTCAAGTCGACGTCATCGCCTTCCTCGATCACTTCCTGGCACGGCGCATCCTTGAGCACCTTGGGCGCCATCGACAGTACCTTGCGGTAGATCGGCAGCTTGTCCCAGGCATCTTTCAGGCCCTTGGGTGGCTCCGGCTCCTTGAGGAACGCGAGCAGCTTGCCAATTTCACGCAGCTCGCTGACGGCCTCGGCCCCCATGCCCAGGGCGACGCGCTGTGGCGTACCAAACAGGTTGCCGAGCACCGGCATATCGAACCCGGTCGGGTTCTCGAACAACAACGCAGGCCCGGCCTTGCGCAGGGTACGGTCACAAATTTCAGTCATTTCCAGCACCGGGGAAACCGGAGCCTGGATACGCTTGAGTTCGCCGCGCTTTTCCAAGCCGCTGATAAAGTCGCGCAAGTCGCGATACTGCATGCAGGAGCCTCGTGTCAGGCAGAGCCGTCGAAGCGCAAAGTTTAACGCCCCGCTGGGTTATTCAGAAGGCCAAAAGCCAATTCACACAAACACAAAAGCCGGGATCAGTACTGATTACCCGGCTTTTGTGAAATCTTGGAACGCAATAAGTCACTTGATCTAAGTACGACTCACCGCAAACCGCGACTGCGTACGCAAAGGTCAGGCAAGGCAGAAATTACCGAGGCCGCGCAGTGTACGAGCGGCCGAGGTAATTGCTAACGCAGCATCACCGCAGCACACACGGCCGCAAACCAATCACTTACGCTTCATGGACATGAAGAACTCGTCATTGGTCTTGGTCGCTTTAAGCTTGTCGATCAAGAATTCAATGGCGGCAATCTCATCCATCGGGTGCAGCAACTTACGCAGAATCCAGATGCGCTGCAGCTCGTCTTCGGCGGTCAGCAACTCTTCACGGCGGGTGCCGGAGCGGTTGATATTGATCGCAGGGAAAACGCGCTTTTCAGCGATACGGCGATCCAAAGGCAGCTCCATGTTGCCGGTACCTTTGAATTCTTCGTAAATCACTTCATCCATCTTCGAACCGGTTTCAACCAGCGCGGTGGCGAGGATGGTCAGCGAGCCGCCTTCTTCGATGTTACGCGCAGCGCCGAAGAAGCGCTTGGGCTTCTCCAGGGCATGGGCATCGACACCACCGGTCAATACCTTGCCAGAGCTTGGAATTACGGTGTTGTAGGCACGCGCCAGGCGAGTGATGGAGTCGAGCAGGATGACCACGTCTTTCTTGTGCTCAACCAGACGCTTGGCCTTCTCGATCACCATTTCAGCAACCTGCACGTGGCGGGTTGGCGGCTCATCGAAGGTCGAAGCAACCACTTCGCCGCGCACCGTGCGCTGCATTTCAGTCACTTCTTCCGGGCGCTCGTCGATCAGCAGGACGATCAGGTGGCACTCGGGGTTGTTACGCGTGATGTTGCTGGCAATGTTCTGCAGCATGATGGTCTTGCCCGCTTTTGGCGGTGCGACGATCAGGCCACGCTGGCCCTTGCCAATAGGGGCGCACAAGTCGATAACGCGACCGGTGATGTCCTCGGTGGAACCGTTACCGGCTTCCATGACCAGGCGCTTGTTGGGAAACAGCGGCGTCAGGTTTTCGAACAGAATTTTGTTCTTCGCGTTCTCTGGGCGATCGTAGTTGATCGTATCGACCTTGAGCAGTGCGAAGTAGCGCTCGCCTTCTTTGGGCGGGCGGATTTTACCGACGATGGTATCGCCAGTGCGCAAGTTGAAGCGGCGAATCTGGCTTGGCGAGACATAGATATCGTCTGGGCCAGCGAGATACGAGGCATCAGCAGAGCGGAGAAAGCCGAAACCGTCCTGGAGAATCTCCAGCACGCCATCACCGGAAATTTCTTCGCCGCCTTTGGAATGTCGTTTCAGTAGCGAGAAAATCACGTCCTGCTTGCGCGAGCGGGCCATGTTGTCTATGCCCATCTGTTCGGCCATTTCGAGCAGTTCAGTGATCGGCTTTTGCTTGAGTTCGGTCAGATTCATAGGAATGACGTAATCATTGTGAGGAGGGAAAATAAGCTATTAGCTTGGGAGGCCGCGCCGCACTGAAGGCGACTGGATCGCGAAGTGATTCAAAAAGGAATGCGTCGGCGACGGCTATGCAGGGGGCTGTATAGGAAATACAGCGAGGCCGAATGTAACATCGTGCAAACGCGCACGTCTAGCCTTAAAACACAAAAAAGCCCCGATATTTCGGGGCTTGCTCGCAAAACAGCTTAGATATTGCTGTCTAGGAATGCGGTCAGTTGCGACTTCGACAGTGCGCCGACCTTGGTCGCCTCAACATTGCCGTTCTTGAACAGCATCAGCGTTGGGATACCACGAACACCATACTTTGGCGGGGTTTCCTGGTTTTCGTCGATGTTCAGTTTGCAGACTTTCAGCTTGCCCTGGTAAGTCTGGGCAATCTCGTCAAGAACCGGCGCAATCATTTTGCACGGGCCACACCATTCAGCCCAGTAATCGACCAGAATAGCGCCTTCGGCCTGGATAACTTCCTGGTCAAAGCTTGCGTCGCTGACGTTGGTGATGAATTCGCTCATGGAAATCTCCGTGTTCGGAAGCAACAAAATTGGCAGACATCATAGCGCGGCTTTGCGGTCACAGCCAGAAAAGCACAATTGCGTTTTTCAATAACTCAATACAATTTCCGTATCGTACCGGCTGCAAAGCCTGGCTGCGGCACTGCCAGCGTAAAAAAACACTGCCTGGTGCCAAGGCGCTTGCGCGACTTGTAAAGATTTATTCAGATGCAACCGAAGGCCTTCGGCCGGCCTCTGCCTGCTTGGGCTCAAGCCCCTTATTGAACTGCAAAAATACTTGTTGCTGGCTGCTAGTCGTTGGCGTGACCGATTGATCGTGGCACGATGACCAAGTTAAGCATCGAGACCTCACATGCCATGCCAGAAAACGCTAACGAGTCATTCCCATTGATTGCCGCTATCGACCTTGGCTCAAACAGCTTCCATATGGTGTTAGCCAAAGCCGATCATGGCGAGATTCGTATCCTTGAGCGCCTTGGCGACAAGGTGCAACTTGCCGCGGGAATCAACGAAGAACGCATCCTCAATGACGAGGCCATGCAGCGTGGTATCGATTGCCTGCGACGCTTTGCCCAACTCACCGCAAGCCTGCCCCAGGGAGCGGTGCGCATCGTTGGCACCAATGCCCTGCGCGAAGCACGCAATAGCGCAGAATTTATCCAACGCGCCGAAGAGGTACTGGGCCATCCGGTTGAGGTTATTTCCGGGCGCGAAGAAGCCCGGTTGATCTACCTTGGCGTGTCGCACAGCATCGCCGACACACCTGGCAAGCGCCTGGTTGCCGACATTGGTGGCGGCAGCACTGAATTCATCATCGGCAAACGCTTTGAACCGCTGCTGCGAGAAAGCCTGCAGATGGGCTGCGTGAGTTATACCCAGCGCTTCTTCAAGGACGGCAAGATTAGCCAGGCGCGTTATGCCCAGGCTTATACAGCTGCTCGCCTTGAGTTGATGGGGATCGAGCACTCCCTGCGCCGCATCGGCTGGGAGGAGGCCGTAGGCGCCTCTGGCACTATCAAGGCAATTGGCTTGACTATCCAGGCAGCGGGCCTGGGCAAGGGCGAAGTCAACAGCGAAGGGCTGGCCTGGCTCAAGCGCAAGGTGCTCAAGCTTGGCGACGTTGACAAGCTTGATCTCGATGGGATCAAGGTGGATCGTCGCGGCATCTTCCCGGCTGGCCTGGCAATAATGGAAGCCATCTTCGATGCTTGCGAATTGAGCCGCATGACGCATTCAGAGGGTGCATTGCGTGAAGGCGTGCTCTATGACCTGCTCGGCCGCCATCAGCATGAAGATGTCCGCGAGCGCACCCTGAGCGCACTGATGGAACGCTATCACGTCGACCTTGAGCAAGCCGCCCGTGTCGAGTCCAAGGCCCTTGAGGCGTTGAGCCAGGTTGAAAAGGCCTGGTCGCTAAAAGAGGATTGGCACAAGGAGTTACTCTGCTGGGCCGCACGCGTCCACGAGCTGGGCCTGGACATTGCCCACTATCAGTACCACAAGCATGGCGCCTACCTGGTCGAGCATTCGGACCTGGCCGGTTTCTCCCGCATCGACCAGCAAATGCTGGCTTTGCTGGTACGCGGCCACAGACGCAACATTCCCAAGGACAAACTCGCTGAGTTCGGCAAAGAAGGCGTCAAGCTGATTCGCCTGTGCATACTGCTGCGCTTCGCGATCTTGTTCCACCACATCCGCAGCACCCAGGAAATGCCCAAGGTGGAGCTAAACGCCTCCGGGCAGAGCCTTGAATACCGCTTCCCCGATGGCTGGCTTGAAGCCAACCCCTTGACTCAGGCTGACTTCACCCAGGAAGCCGAATGGCTCAAGCGCGTCGGCATTGAGCTCAGCGTGCGCTAACCAGCGGTACTGTCAGCTTCTCAAGCAACCCGGCCTGCGCACTGCGTGGGTTCTGGTTGCCAGTGGGGCTGCTTTGCAGGTAGCGGCCGTCAGGCTGCAGTACCCAGCTGTGGGTATTGTCGCTGAGGTACATCTCCAGCTCTTTCTTGACCCGCATGATCAGCTTCTTGCCCTCGACCGGGAACGCTGTTTCCACGCGCTTATCGAGGTTGCGCTCCATCCAGTCGGCACTCGACAGGTAGATTTTCTCTTCGCCCTCATTGAGGAAGTAGAACACCCGCGTGTGCTCAAGGAAGCGCCCGATAATCGAGCGTACCTGGATGTTGTGCGACACACCCGGAATACCCGGACGCAGGCAGCACATGCCGCGCACCACCAGATCAATCTTGACCCCGCTCTGACTGGCTTTGTACAGGGCACGAATAATCTTCGGATCAGTCAGTGAGTTGAACTTGGCCATGATGTGCGCAGGCTTGCCTTCAGTGGCCAGCAAGGTCTCTTTGGCGATCATGTCGAGCAAGGTTTTTTTCAGGGTAAAGGGCGCATGCAGCAACTTCTTCATGCGCAGGGTTTTACCCATGCCGATCAACTGGCTGAACATTTTCGAGACGTCTTCACACAGGGCTACGTCGGCCGTCAGCAGGCTGTAATCGGTATAGAGACGGGCATTGCCGGCGTGGTAGTTACCTGTCCCCATATGCGCATAGCGCACGATATCGCCACTTTCACGGCGCAGGATCAGCATCATCTTGGCGTGCGTCTTGAATCCGACAACGCCGTAGATAACCACAGCGCCCGCAGCCTGCAAGCGACTCGCCAGTTGCAGGTTGGACTCCTCATCAAAGCGTGCGCGCAGCTCGATGACCGCAGTCACCTCCTTACCGTTACGCGCCGCTTCAACCAGGGCATCGACGATTTCCGAGTTGGCCCCCGAGCGATACAGGGTTTGCTTGATCGCCAGAACGTGCGGGTCCTTGGCGGCCTGGCGCAGCAGATCGACCACAGGTGTAAACGACTCGAACGGATGCAAGAGCAAAATATCTTGCTTGCTGATAACGCTGAAGATGTTGTCGCTGTTTTGCAGCAACTTGGGAATAACCGGGGTAAAGGGCGTGTATTGCAGCTCCGGATGGCTTTCCAGGCCAGTGACGCTGAACAGTCGCGTCAGGTTTACCGGGCCGCCGACACGGTACAACTCGCTCTCGGCCAGGCCGAACTGCTTGAGCAAATAGTCGCTGAGGTTTTTCGGGCAGGTATCGACCACCTCAAGGCGCACCGCATCACCATAACGACGCGAGAACAACTCGCCGCGCAAGGCGCGCGCCAGGTCTTCGACATCCTCGGTATCCACCGACAGGTCAGCGTTACGGGTGAGACGGAACTGATAGCAACCCTTGACCTTCATGCCCACGAACAAGTCATCGGCATGGGCGTGGATCATCGAGGACAGAAACACGTAGTTATCGCCCGCGCCGCCCACTTCTTCCGGCACGCGGATAATGCGTGGCAGCAAGCGTGGGGCAGGAATAATCGCCAGACCCGAGTCGCGACCGAAGGCATCAACGCCTTCAAGCTCGACGATAAAGTTCAGGCTCTTGTTGACCAACAACGGAAAGGGGTGCGTGGGATCGAGCCCGATCGGGGTAATAATCGGCGCAATTTCATCGCGGAAATAGCGCCGTACCCAGGCCTTGATCTTGGTGTTCCAGTGCCGACGACGGATAAAGCGTACATTGTGCTTTTCCAGTGCCGGCAACAGCGTTTCATTCAAAATGCTGTACTGGCGCGTGACTTGCTCATGCACCAGCTCAGAAATACGTGCCAAGGCTTGATGCGGCTGCAAGCCATCGGCAGCCGCCTGCTCACGGGCAAAAGTGATCTGTTTTTTCAGGCCCGCAACACGAATCTCGAAGAATTCATCCAGATTGCTGGAGAAAATCAGCAGGAACTTCAGGCGCTCCAGCAATGGGTATGACTCATCCAGCGCCTGCTCAAGCACACGGATATTGAATTGCAGCTGCGACAGCTCGCGATGGATGTACAGGCTGCTGTCATCCAGGCTCGGCACCACCATTGGCGGAGCTGGATGGGCCTCTGCAACAACAGCCGCAGGTGGCGTCTCAACAACTTCTACCGGCGTTTGAGCCGCTGGCGCTTCGGTTTGCAATTCAGTCAATCCTTCGGTGTTCATTACGGGGTTCCTGGGGACTATTGCCCTTGTTTTAGCAGTTCGGCCGCACGCACGGCAAAGTAAGTCAGGATACCGTCGGCACCTGCACGTTTGAAGCCGGTCAGCGACTCCAGGATGACCGCTTCGCTGAGCCAGCCATTCTGGATGGCTGCCATGTGCATGGCGTACTCGCCACTGACCTGGTAGGCGAAGGTCGGCACTTTGAACTCCTGTTTGACGCGCCAGACGATGTCGAGGTATGGCATGCCGGGCTTGACCATGACCATGTCCGCGCCTTCAGCCAGGTCAGCCGCCACTTCGTGCAGGGCTTCATCGCCGTTGGCGGGGTCCATCTGGTAGGTGTTCTTGCTGCCTTTGCCCAAGTTTGCCGCTGAGCCGACGGCATCGCGGAACGGGCCGTAATAAGCGCTGGCGTACTTGGCCGAGTAAGCCATGATCCGCACATTGGTGTGATCGGCCAGCTCCAGCGCTTCACGGATCGCCTGGATACGACCGTCCATCATGTCCGAAGGCGCCACAACCTGGGCGCCGGCCTCAGCGTGCGACAACGCCTGCTTGACCAGGGCATCGACGGTAATGTCGTTTTGCACATAGCCGTCTGCATCGAGGATACCGTCCTGGCCATGGGTGGTGAACGGGTCCAGGGCCACATCGCTGATCACCCCCAGCTCCGGGAAGCGCTCACGCAATGCGCGAATGGCGCGCTGGGCAATACCATCCGGATTCCAGGCCTCGCAGCCATCGAGGGTTTTCTTCTCAACCGCAGTGACCGGAAACAAGGCCAGCGCCGGGATGCCCAGTTCAACCCACTTCTGCGCCTCTTGCAGCAGCAGATCGATACTCAGGCGCTCGACACCCGGCATGGATGGAATGGCTTCGCGGCGATTGTCACCATCGAGCACAAATACCGGCAGAATCAGGTCATCAACACTCAGGCGATTCTCGCGAACCAGACGTCTGGAAAATTCATCACGACGGTTACGGCGCAGGCGTGTGGCGGGAAACAGACGATTGGCAGGGGTAAAGCTCACGACAGACTCCATAGCCCGTAGCAACGGGCGAGTGTGACAGTTATAAACGAACATTATGACCAATTAATGACAGTCTTCAGCGAGCTGCGACTGCGCGTCGCACTTGGCGACACGGCAGCGGTATCGAGCCTGTCAAACCGGGCTTGGCAGGTCCCGGCCATCAATCAAGCGGATTATTGTGACCCTCCAGCAACGCGCCGTCGAGCACAGGGTCAATGGAAGGAGTAATCTATACGGCTTCATGCCTGAGGCACCTGGATGTTTGAAAACCTGCTCCATCAATTCGGTTATCTCGCGCTGGTTCTGGGCACCTTTGTCGAAGGCGAGGCCACGGTACTGCTCGGCGCGTATTTTGCCCTGCAAGGCTACCTGAAGATTGAGTGGGTGGCGTTTTTTGCGTTCTGCGGCACCTTGGCGACTGACCAATGGTGGTACTTCCTCGGCCGTCGGCACGGTCGCCGGATTCTGGCAAAGAAACCCAGCTGGCAGGCAGCGGGCGACAAAGCCCTGCATCATTTACGACGCAACACAGATCTGTGGGTTTTGTGTTTTCGCTTCATCTATGGCATGCGCATGGTCATGCCGATCGCCATTGGCATGACCGGTTACTCATGGCGACGCTATCTATTGCTGGACAGCATTGCCGTCGCGGTCTGGTCCATAGGCATCAGCTACGCGGCATATCACCTGGGCAGTGCGTTGCAGTCGGTGCTCGGCGATCTGCGCCGCTATGAGTTCTATGTGTTGGGAACTCTCGCCGTGCTCGGCTTGGGCCTGTGGTTGTACCGACTGCGCAAGGCACGCAATAAGCCAGCACAGGCCCAAGTCACTGGCGAAGATCATTCAAACAACTGATCCACAGCACTCAATTCAAGCCGCGACCGGTTGATTGCCCCGCCGCTCAGCCACCAGTGCCACACAACTCATGGCGCTGTAGACCGCCAGGAGCAGCCAGGCCAGGCCATTCATATGGACCATACCTTGCAAGTCCGCCAACCATAGCAGTGGCAGATTGAGCACCAGCCTCAGCAGTTCAATGCGCGTCGCCCAGTCACGGTTCTCCAGCCACATGCCAATGCAATAAAGGCCAAAGCCAACCCAGAGGCACCCAGCCAGTAGCGCCGCCACACTCAGTTGCCCGGCATTGGCCATGAGGTAACTACCACCGAGCACGTAAAGGCTAAATTGCAGTACGGCATAGACCTTGCGATAAAGGCTCAGCGGCACATCGAACTTCACAAACTGGCTCAGGTCAGGCTTGGCTTGCGGGTATGCGGCGGCCACATCGGCCGGGCGCCAGCCAGTGCGCATAAACCATATGCGTAGCTTGTCCCAAGGGGATGAAGTGCGCTTGGCGTCTTGCCACAGCGCCGCATACACCTGCAAATTGGCCCACAATGGATTCCAACTGGCCAGCGGCGTGGTCACCCCAAATATCACTGGATGCTCGTCGAGCTCCTCCTGGAATGAACCAAACAAACGGTCCCAGAGGATAAATACCCCGCCGTAGTTACGGTCCATGTAGATCTGGTTTTGCGCGTGGTGGACCCGGTGGTTGGATGGCGTGATAAAAACCCACTCGAACCAGCCCAGCTTGGGGATGTGCCGCGTGTGCACCCAGAACTGATAAAGCAGATTCAGCGAAGCCACCGCCAGGAACACCATTGGCGGCACCCCGACCAGCGCCATTGGCAGGTAGAAGATCCAGCCGAAGATAAATCCCGTGCTGGTCTGGCGCAAAGCGGTGGTGAGGTTGTACTCCTCGCTCTGGTGATGCACCGAATGTGCAGCCCAGAGCACGCTGCGCTCATGACCCAGGCGATGGTTCCAGTAGTAGCAAAAGTCATACATCACAAAGGCAAACAGCCACACCCAAAGGCTGTCCGCCGCCAGTTCAAGCTGGCCAAAATGCTCCCAGGCAAGGGTGTAGGTGAGCAGCCCAACCACCTTGGTCACCAAGCCAACCGTGGTCGACAGCACTCCAGCGCTCATGCTGTTGATCGAATCAGACAGGTTATAGGTCCTGACGCCTCGCCATTTATCCGCCAATAGCTCAAGGGCGATCAGCACAAAGAAGAATGGCACTGCATAGAGGATGTAATTCATATCTCAGCCGTATCGTTATGGTTATTCTGGCGCTACGCTCAAAGCAAGTTAAAGCATAGTCCAGGCACGTCCCTGGTTCGCGGCCGAACAAGCCAAATTCAGTGGCGGATGACGCCAGGCAAACCGCGCCAGGACACTTGCAGATAGGCAATTGAGCTGATTGAGACGGGCATGGCCAAATGCAACAATTGGGCTGAACCAGAGTCAAAGCTAGCAAGTGCGCTTGCCTGGCACCGCAACACCCGCCATACAATCAATATCAATCCTTGGGGCGCCGGCCCACATTGAGACACAACGTCCATGGTGCCTGCCGGCATAGCGCAATTAGGAGTACTCAATGAATAAAAAAGTAGCAGTGATTCTTTCCGGGTGCGGCGTGTATGACGGCGCGGAAATCCATGAAAGCGTAATCACCTTGTTGCGGCTCGACCAACGCGGCGCGCAGGTTCAGTGCTTCGCCCCGGACATCCCGCAACTGCATGTGGTTGATCACCTGACGGGGGACGAAACCAGTGAAACCCGTAACGTGCTGGTTGAGTCGGCGCGCATTGCCCGTGGCGAAGTCAAGAATGTCCATGAACTCAGCGCTGACAACTTCGACGCCCTGATCATTCCTGGTGGTTTTGGCGCGGCGAAAAACCTGTCTGACTTTGCCATTGCCGGTGCCAACTGCAAGGTACAACCCGATGTATTGAAGGCCGTGCAAAGCTTTGTCGCGGCGAAAAAACCCATCGGCCTGATGTGTATTGCCCCGGCCATGGCTGCGCGTTTTTTCGGCGAAGGTGTCAACTGCACCATAGGCAACGACCCGGACACCGCCAGCGCGCTGACAGCCATGGGCGCCATACATCACGAATGCGAGGTCAGTGAGGTGTTTGAGGACTCCACGCGCAAGCTGGTGACAACGCCAGCCTACATGCTTGCCCAATCGATCAGCGAAGCCGCCTCCGGCATCTACAAGCTGGTAGATCGGGTGTTGGAGATGGCCCAGGCCTGAAGCTCCAAACAGCGCAGGCCTTTTGTGCCAATAGTCACCGCACACCCGCCGAGCCTCTAGCCAGCGCATCGATAGTGCGGCAGCGTAAGCGATATATTCGCCTACGTGAGCCGCCAATGCCCGAACCCACCTTTGAAATGACCGATGAACTGCAGCAAGCGGTCAGAAGCTTTTTCCAGCGCATTCCCTTCAACAATGTAATTGGCATTGAGGTTGATCAACTTGCGCCAGAGCAGGTGCTCATGAGTTTTGCCATGAAGGATGAACTGATAGGCAATTTCATCCACGGCATCCTGCATGGCGGCGTTATTTCTTCAGTCCTGGATGTCGCTGGTGGCGCAATGGCCCTGATTGGCGCCTTTGAACGGCATCAGCACCTTTCAAGCAGCGAGCGAATGAATCGCCTTTCCAAACTGGGAACCATCGACTTGCGGGTTGACTATCTTCGCCCGGGACGTGGCCAGCGCTTTGTCGCCAGCGCGGTGCTACTGCGCTCCGGTAACAAGGTCGCCGTAGTGCGCAGTGAACTGCACAGCGATGACGGCACCTTGATTGCGGTCGGCACCGGCACCTATCTCTGTGGATGAACCTGATTCGACCACGGCAGCCCAGATTATTCAGGTACGAGCTAAACGCGTCAGGATACGATCGAGGCTATTGGCGAACTGCTGGCGGTCCTTATCCGAATAAGCCCCCTGCCCGCCGCCCACCTGGCCTTGCTCACGCAGGTCGGTGAACAGATTACGCACCGCCAGGCGCTCGCCCATGTTGCGCTCGTCAAACTCCTTGCCGCGCGGGTCGAGTGCAGCGACGCCTTTCTTGACCAGTCGATCGGCCAGGGGCACATCGCTGCAGATCACCAGCTCGCCGGGCACGGCATGCTCCACCAGGTAATCATCCGCCGCATCCGGACCACTTGGCACCACGATCAGGCGCACACAGGCAAAGTTCGGTCGCGGCTGCGCTTGCCCGGCAACCAACACCAGCTCGAAACCGCGCTTCAAGGCAAACTTGACGACTTGGTCGCGCGCGGCGCGCGGGCAGGCATCTGCATCTATCCATACACGGGTCATGCCGGGCGTCCTGTTGGGTTAGCGGCGAGCACAATCGCAAGCCAGGTTTCGCTACTTAGTACCAAGCGCTGCACGCTGACGCTCAGCCAACCAGCTGCGACCGTAGAGCACAACGATCGCAATCAGCGCAAATGCTTGCGCACCGAGGCTATAGGCGTCTGGATGGATACCCAGCCAATCAAACTCGAAGAAACTGACTGGACGCGTACCCAACACACCGGCTTCCTGCAAGGCGGCAACACCATGACCAGCAAATACCACAGAAAGCACGCACAGCAGTATCGCATTGAGGGTGAAGAAGGTCGCCAACGGCAGTTTGCGTGAGCCGCGCAGGATGATCCAGGCCACTCCCAACAGCAGCACCAGGGCAACACCGGCCCCGGCAAAGACCATGTTGTGGCCTTCCGGGCCGGCCTGCAGCCACAGGGTTTCGTAGAACAGAATCACTTCAAACAACTCGCGGTAAACCGAGAAAAACGCCAGCAAGGCAAAACCGAAACGGCCACCGCCGCTAACCAGGCTACTGCTGATGTAGTTCTGCCACGCAGCGGCATGCCGACGATCATGCATCCACACTCCCAACCACAGCACCATGACACTGGCGAACAGCGCCGTCGCACCTTCGAGCAACTCACGCTGCGCGCCACTGACATCAATCAAGTAGGCCGCCAAGGCCCAGGTACCGATACCCGCCAGGATCGCCAACCCCCAGCCGAGGTGAACGCTACGCACGGTTTTTTCCTGGCCGGTATTGCGCAAGAATGCCAGGATCGCGGCCAGCACCAAGATGGCCTCGAGGCCTTCACGCAGCAAGATGAGCAAGCTGGAGATAAAGGTCAGCGAGGCCGACATGCCATGGTCGCTATCGAGCAATGCCGCGGACTTGTCCAGCTCAACCTTGGCTTGTTCGAGACGCTGCGCCGCCTGACCTACGGACAGGTTGTCCTGCAGCGCCTGACGATAGGCCATCAGCGAACGCTCGGTCGTCTTGCGCTGCCCAGAATCAATATTGTCCAGGGCACTCTCGACCAGCTCGAAGCCTTCGAGGTAGGCGCCTACGGAAAGGTCATAGGCCTGTTCCTGATCACCATCGCGATAGGCTTTGAGGCTTTTTTCCAGGGTTTGCGCGGTATGGGCGATCAACTGCGCCGCCCCGCGCTGCTCAATCGCAGGCGCAGCACGCTGTGCACGGAACAAGGCAGCAGCGTCCTTGCCCTTGGCTGATTCGATTTCAGCAGGGGTTTGCGCAGCCAGGCTGGCGATCCCAAACGAATCCCCCTTGAGCGATGTGTCTGCGGTAAAGCTGGCGATATAGCTGGCCAGGTCCCAGCGCTGGCGATCATCGAGCTGATCTGCAAATCCCACCATGTCGGTACCCTCTACCCCCAAGCCAATGGTGTTGTAGATGTCATACAGACTCAGGTGATCAAGACGTGCCGCGTTACGCAGGTTTGCCGGTGGCGGCTCAAGACCAACCCCGGCCGGGCCATCGCCAGCACCTGTAGCACCGTGACACACTGAACAGTTCTGTGCGTACAGAGGCTCGCCGCGTGCCGGATCGGGCGTAATCGATGGCGCCTGGCTCACCTCATAGGCGCTTGCCAACAAGGCTGCCAGTTGCCGCGCTTGCAGCGACACAACAGCGCCTTCGTCACGCTGTTCAACCTTTTTGCGCAAGCTGGCGACACCCGCCTCAAGTTGCTCGCGGCTGTCATTGGCGGGCAACGCCTGGATCAAGCCCTGAAGCACGCCAAGAAATTCCAGTTGCTCACGGTATTCCCCCGCGTCAACAACTTCGCCATTGGCAACTGTGGCTGGGTAGTCCGCCCCTAGATACCCCAGCATGTGCAGGGCTTGGGCAGCCCCGTCGACAGGCTCGGCCACGACCGACAGGCTGCAAAGCGCCATCAATGGCAACAATAGCCAACTCAAAATACGACGTTGAACGTGCATATGGGACTCAATATCGAATACGAATGTATGTCGTTATATTGTCGACCTAGCCAGCACCTTCCTCAACCGGTGAATGCCTGTTGGTGGGTGACTATTTGTCGCAAACCATCGGCTGTGCTGCGTGCTGCGCGACCAGGACAACGGCTGCAGCGCGCCTGAGCTAGGCGCGGCAAGCCTACATGGGCGTTATCGAGGGCAGGCCGAGACGTGCAACGCCACGTCTTGGACGAGTGCTGAGTCAGCGGCTATAGAATGGGGTGCAGGATTTTCGCAAGGTCTCGGAAAACTCATCGTCCGCCAGTTCAATCAGATCCAGCTCGACATCATCCGGCAACATCTCGGCCACTGCTGCGGCCAAGCGCCGCTGCCTGGCAACTTCTGCACCGCTGATGGCCAACAACAAGCGTGGCGCCTGGGCATCGCCCGGCTGGCGCAATGCAGCGAAATAAGCCTCGGTGATCGCCAGTTCTGCACAGACCGGAACCAATGCTTTTTCCAACGGGGGCAAGCTTAATGCAACAACAATTGGACGCGGTTTTTCTGCAGAGCAATCGGGCTGAACCAATGTCGACGACATGCTGTTACTCAGTAAAAGAAGTAAAGACCAAAGCCTTCAGGAGCGATTAGGCCCCATCATTTACGCACGATCGTACCATATCAAACTGCTGCGCGACGAACCGTTGCCAACAAGCCAGCGGCCCCCACGAAAAGCACCGCGAAACTACGATTCATAAGCCGTTGTTGGCGAGGCGAACGCAGCATGCGCAGGACCCTGGAGGCCAACCCGGTGTAGCCCGCCATGACGATCAGGTCGACACAGATCATGGTCACGCCCATCACCAGGTATTGACCAAGTAGAGGCTGGTGCGGGTTCAGGAACTGTGGCAACACGGCAAGCATGAAGACTATGGCCTTGGGGTTGCTGAAATTAACCAGGAAACCACGCAAGACCAAGCTCAGTGGACGGCCAATCGGACGCTCGGAAGACTCGGCACTCAGATCGCTCGGCAATGCTCGCCACTGCCGATATGCAAGGTATACCAGGTACAGCACGCCAAACCACTTGATCAGGCTGAACGCCAGGGCGGAAGTCGCAAGAATGGCTCCAACCCCAGCTGCAACTATAGCGATCTGCAGGGCCAAGCCGATCTGCAAGCCCAGTGCATTCCAGTAACCACGCCAAAAACCGTATTGCAGGCCTGCCGACATCGAGGCGATGGCACCGGCACCCGGAGAAAGACTGATAATCCAGCACGCCACAAAAAAAGCCAGCCAGGTTTCCAGTGCCATTGCCATGTCTCCACACACAGATAAAAAGGGATGACCGATAGCCTATCCCTTTCCTTGGAAACCGCCCAGCCAGACGATGATCGTAAAGCCCTGTCAGTCACTCGATCAAGTCGGCGCAGCGGTAAATTATCAAGATGAACCCTTGTAAACCTCAGGCTCAGCTGGCGTCTTCAAGTTGCTTCTGCAACGACTCCAATGTTTCCAGGGCTTCCATCCAGCGCTCTTCAAGATCCGCCTCCTGGACCTTCAACCTTGCTTGCTCGGCCAGCAAATCGCGCAACTCGTCTTTTCGGGCTGCGTCATATATCGCCGCATCGCCGAGCTTGCCTTCAACCTGCGCAAGCTTGTCGTGCAACTGGCCTAGTTGCTTTTCCAATGAGTCCGCTTCGCGCTTGTGCGGTGCCAACTGCTGGCGCAGTGCAGCTGCGGCCTGGCGCTGGGCACGCTTGTCGGTTCGATCAGCCCCCGCGTCAGTGCGCGTGGTCGTCGCTGGCGCTTGGCGAGCACGGTAATCGACCAGCCAACGGCTGTAGTCTTCCAGGTCGCCGTCGAATACGCGCATGCCACCGTCGGCCACCAACAGGAACTCATCGGTGGTGCTTTTCAGCAAATGCCGGTCGTGCGAGACCACGACCACGGCGCCGGAAAACTCTTGCAAGGCCATGGTCAGCGCCAGGCGCATTTCCAGGTCGAGGTGGTTGGTGGGCTCATCGAGCAGGAGCAAGTTGGGCCTGCCCCACGCGATCAGCGCCAAGGCCAGGCGCGCCTTTTCACCGCCGGAAAAGTTCTTCACCGGCTCATCGCAACGCGGCCCCCTGAAATCGAAACCGCCGAGGAAGTCGCGCAGGCTTTGTTCGCGCTCGGTAGGCGCCAGGCGCTGGAAATGCAAAAGCGGGCTGGCTTTATCGTCCAGCGCATCCAGTTGGTGCTGGGCGAAGTAGCCGACCACCAGGTTCTCGCCACGCTGCATATGCCCCGAGATAGGCTGCAATTGATTGGCGAGATTTTTGATCAGGGTCGACTTACCTGCACCGTTGGGTCCTAGCAGGCCAATGCGCGCACCGGGTGCAAGGTTGAGCTTGATCTTCTCCAGGATCACGGTTTGCCCGTAGCCGAGCACTGCATTATCGAGATCCAGCAGCGGGCTGGAAATCTTTTCGGCTTCACGGAAACTGAAGTCAAAAGGTGAGTCGACATGCGCCGGAGCCAACTCCTCAAGCCGTTCAAGCGCCTTGATTCGGCTCTGCGCCTGGCGCGCCTTGGTGGCCTGCGCCTTGAAGCGCGCAATGTACTTTTCCATGTGCGCACGTTGCGCCTGCTGCTTCTCGAACGCTTGTTGCTGCTGGGCCAGGCGCTCGGCACGGGTGCGCTCGAACGCCGAATATCCACCGCGATACAGCGTCAGCTTTTGCTGATCGAGATGCACAACGTGATCCACCACCGCATCGAGAAAGTCACGGTCGTGAGAAATCAGCAGCATGGTGCCCGGATAGCTTTTCAACCAGCCCTCGAGCCAGAGGATCGCATCGAGGTCAAGGTGGTTGGTTGGCTCATCGAGCAGCAACAAGTCGGAGGGGCACATCAGCGCCTGCGCCAGATTCAAGCGCATACGCCAGCCACCGGAAAAGTCGCCGACCTGACGGTCCATCTGCGCGTTGTCAAAGCCCAGCCCGGCAAGCAGTTTGCGCGCGCGGGCCTCGGCGGTATAACCATCGAGGCTATCGAGCGCAGTATGCAGGCGGGCAACTGCCGCGCCATCATGCTCGGCCTCAGCCTTGGCCAATTCGGCTTGCACCTGGCGCAGATGTACGTCACCGTCGAGGACATAATCGACCGCGATGCGCTCAAGGACATCAACCTCCTGGCGCATGTGGGCGATACGCCAGTCGGCCGGCAACAGGCAGTCACCGGCATCGGCGCTAAGCTCGCCACGCAACAGGGCAAACAGGCTGGATTTGCCGGCACCATTGGCACCGATCAGACCGGCTTTGTGACCGGCGTGCAGGGTCATCTCAGCGTCTTCTAGCAAACGTTCAGGGCCGCGTTGTAATGTAAGGTTCAAGAGTCGAATCATAATGGCGGCGGAGTCTATCAGAGTCCTTCGCGACAATCCCGGAAAGCACTATGTCCTCTGATCTGTGGCGATTCGCCGAAGGCTTTTATCAGCGCCCCGAAGTCGAACAGGCTTGCCTGACCTTGCAAGGACTGGGCAGCGATGTGTGCCTGTTGCTTTGCGCTGCCTGGCTGGGCAGGCGTGGAGTGGCCTACAACCCCGACCATGCGGAAAAAATGCGTTTGCTCGCGCGGCCCTGGCAACATGGCGTGGTCACCGCCTTGCGACAAGTGCGCATGGATTGGCGTGCTGCGGCGAACAACGACAGTGAGCTGGCGCTGTTACGGGAACAGGTCAAGCGCCTGGAAGTCGAGGCGGAAAGAATACAATTGCAACGTTTAGCTGCATTGATGGCAGGTTGGCCCGATGGCGCCGAAGAAACCTTGACGGCCTGGCTGCAGGGCATGGCCCCCGTGCTCAATGAAACAGGCCGCGATGCGCTGGAACAACTGCGCATCGCGGCCCTGTATCGCTAAGCGCTTAAGACTCGGTTGCAGGTTTTGCAGCCGGAGTAGCCACGCTGGCAGCAGGTTTTGTGGCAGCGGAAGCTGTCGATGTGGCACCAGTCGGTGTTGGCGCTGATGCACCGGTTGCAGTTGGCGTGGCAGGCTTGGCAGCGGGCTTGGCTGCAGGCTTGCGCGCCACCGGCTTACGGGCAGCCGGTTTTGCTGCAGCGGGCTTCGCGGCTGGGGCTTTGGCGGCCGGCGTTTTAGTCGCCGCAGGCTTGGCCGTTGCCGGTTTGCGCGCAGCAGGTTTAGCCGTCGGCTTGGCGGCGGATGCTTTAGGCGCTGGCTTTGCGGATGCAGCCGGCTTAGCTGCTGGTGTTGAACGTGCTGCTGGCTTGGCAGCAGGTTTGGCCGCCGGGGCTTTTGCAGGCGCCTTGGCTGCTGCAGTTTTGCTCGCCACTGGTTTCGCAGCCGGCTTGCGCGCAGCAGGTTTTGCGGCGGTGGTTTTAGTTGCCGGTTTGGCTGCGGCTGCACGCGCAGGCGCTGGCTTGGCCGCAGGTTTTGCTGCGGTCGCTTTAGCCGGGGCCTTGGCAGCGGCGGCTTTGGTCACTGCAGGCTTGCGGGCTGCAGGCCTGGCTGCTGTGGTTTTAGCCGCTGGCTTGGCCGCAGCACGAGATGCAGCGGGCTTGGCTGCCGGCTTGCGCGCAGCGGGTTTAGCCGCTGGCTTGGCTGGCGCGGCCTTGACCATGACAGGTTTTGCATCACGGCTGGCAATAGCTTTGCTGGCCGCCTCTTTGACCTTGGCAACACCTTGGGCCAACTTCAGGCTCTCCTGGGCATCACGCTTGAGCTTGACGATATAGCCGCGGGTTTCCGTCTGGCGCTCTTTCAACGCATCAAGCAGCTCTTCAAGCTCAGTCACGCTGGCTTTGGCTTTCTTCTGTGCCTTGCTCTTACCCGCACTGGCGGCATCTTCTAACTTGCCACGGGCTTTATGCAGCTTTTCCTGGGCACTGCCACGTTGCTTTTCGAGTTTGGCGAGCAGTTTTTCTGCGTCAACCAAGGCTTTGCTGCAAGCATCCTCCAGGAGCTCCATTAAGCTTCCGGAAAGTTGCTGGAGTAAGTGCAACGGGGTCGAAACCGATTTTTTGTTTGCGCTCTTTTTCGCCGACATGGCTCGCCTCCTGGCGGTTGTTGATGAGCCCATACTAGACGCCTGACTGCACAGTCGCTAGTGATCCGCTCATTTGTTGGAGTATTGACGAGAATATTTGCACCCCTGCCCAACTATTCAAGAAGCCGGAGCCGCCAATAACAGGATCTGAATTATTCAGACCTACAATTGAACAGAACGTGCCGCAACGCGACTCAAGTCATCACAACGCCACAATCCAGAAAGCCAAATGCCCCTGCACAGTAAGCCCATGCAGGGCCTGTATTCAGTCAAGAAGAATGAGGAAAGCCAGGCTAGCCCGACAAGAGTCAGGCATCCATAAAGCGCGCGCTTCAAAGGCAAGCCGGGCAGACAAGGACAGCGCTTTGTCGATGCAGTTTGCACCGATAAAACGCTAAATGTTGATTGGCAACCGGCGCTTAAACAGCAGCAGTCGATTGCTCTTGATGGGCGTTATGCAGCACTTCGATCAAGCAGTCTTCGAGTTCGAAACGCTCATGAAGCAATCGACCCAGTTGATTCAGCTCTGCCACCAACGACGCATTATCCCGGCAATCGCCGTTGTCACAGCGGTCGTTAAACGACAGCGCAACCTCGGTGATAGAGTCAATACGCGGATAGATCTGCTTGGCCAGCTCAAGACCTCGTTCATCACCAAAGGCCTTGGCTTCATTGGTGAGCTGCTCATAGACTTCAAAATGGCCTGCCGATACGTAATCGACCAAAACCTCACAGAATTTTTGTACGGCAGGTTCATTGGTAGTCACGGCAGTAGTGGGTGCGCTGGCAGCAGAATATGCCAGAACCAACTCCTCGCGTTCCTTGAGCCAACGATCGATCAACTGGTGAACACCACCCCATCGTTCCTGAGCGTTCTGACAACTATCGAGCATGATGACCTCACTCCCCTTATCGGTTTCTCTGTTATACGCCCGATTAGAGACATTTTTCTAACAATCGGCTTATTCAATACACGACTGGGACCCTGGTAAACGGGTGCCAACTGTTGTTGTGGAGTCAGAGTATGCTTCCCGCCATTTGCCATCAAGGCACTGTGTCGAGAAAATTTCATACGGGCGTTTAATCTGTAGCTCAAGCAGCATAGGGCTTGAGGGCACACCAGGCCACAGCCGGCGCAACCAGGACAGAGAGAAGTGCGAGATCAGCCAGGCCGCCAGGGGCTGGCATCCTTGCCTGGCCCAGGTGTATCCGGTTTAGACGCGGCGGAATAATTGCAGCAAGGCAAAAATGATCATGGCAATGAAGGCCAGCAGGCTCCACTCGGGAATGCTCATGCCAAACAATGTCCAGTTGACCTCGGCGCAGTCGGCAGAGCCATGCAAGACCACGCGGATAATCTCTTGAAACGGCAGTGCATCCATCATGTATTCAAGGCTCGGCAAACACGCCGGCAATTGGTCAGCCGGAATGCTTTGCAACCATATCTGACGCGCAGCCGTACCCGCACCGACCAGAGCACTGAACAACGCGAGGGCAGCATATATCCGCCGACCGATACGTCCTGGGCCATGAATGGCGGCAATCAAGCAAAACAGTCCAAACAAAATCACCGCGATCCGCTGCAAGATGCATAGCGGGCAAGGCTCCAGGCCAACAACATGCTCAAGATAGAGCGCACCGCCCATCAAGGCGACACAGCCAAGGAAGGCGAGCAAAAATAGACTGCGTGGGCTAGCCAATTGCATGGTGGCTCCGAAAAGGATGATGACAAGGGCGCATACGGTAGTAGAAAGCGCCCAGGCGTTTCAAGGTAAAAGCGCGTGATAACGCAACTGGCCGTCAGCCAATAGCCACCACAGGTCGCTTAGGGCCTCTGCCTCAAAAGCCCATGGATGCATGGACCTTTGAGGCTTGCCAGCTTAATTGCTGGCGGCTGCAGTCGCAGGCAAGGCGCTGAATCGTTGGTCGAGCAGGCCCAACCCTTCCTGGAACAATTGGTTGCTGCGTTCCGTATCGCCCAGTTGTGCGAGCAAACGTGCCAGCTCGGCACAGGTTTCCGGGTGCCGCTGGAAACGCAGGCTGGCTTCAAAATATTCCTTCGCCTTGCCCCACAGCTGGTTGTGTCTGCAGATGCGTCCCAAGGTGAGAAGCAAGTCGGCATCGGTTGGGTGATCCTTCAGCCAGCTCTCGGCCGTTTGCAGCTGACGCGCACCATCGCTGCCACGCAACAAGCCGTACAAACGCACCAAGCGACTGTCATAGCTGCGCTTGAGCGCGGCACGCAACATAGCCTCTGCCTCGTCCTCATTACCCAGCTGACGCAACTGCTCGGCGTAGGTTGCAACCAGCATGGGCTCTTGTTGCTGGGCAGAAGACAGCTGCTTCCAGGCGTTGTTGAGATTTGCCTGTGCAGCTTCATGACCGCCTTCTCCAGGGGTCGCCGCCGCTGCCAGGCGACCGCGCCACGCTTTCAACTCAAGCTCGGCCAGCGCGTCACTGCCCAACATTTTTTCCTTGCGCACAGAGGACAGGATGCCAAGCAATGCCGACCAATCCTGATTGCGCACATAGAGCTGCTGCAACTGCTTAAGCACTTGCTGGTTGTTCGGGTGACGCTCATGCATCACCTGCAAGGTTTCCAGCGCGGCCTCAAATTCGCCACGGCCCTGTTGAAACTCGGCATGGCTCAACGCCACGGCAAGCTCCGCCTGCGGCTGACGTTCCAGTGCCCGCTCCAACAGCGTGTCACATTCTTCCTTTTGCCCCAGCTCATGAGCCGCACGGGCAGCACCAAGGTAATACATCAAGGGCAATGGTTCGGCCTCGGCAGCTTTACGCAAATGGCGTAGCGCAGCAGACCAACGCCCTTCAACCAGGTCAACAAAGCCTTGCTCTGAAGCCAGGCGCACACGTCGATTGCGGTGCAGGCGCGACCAGGGGTTCACCAGCCGGCCAGAGGTCACCAATAGACGCAGCAGCAGGCGCAACAGGTAGACAATCAGCCAGAGCGCAACAATCAGCGCCAGGAATATCCATAAGCTGGATTCGTAACGAAAGCTCTTGTAGGCCAGCAATACGTAACCCTTGTGCTCGGCAATCGAGTAGCCCAGCAGAGCCAGTCCACCAGCAACCAGCAGGATAAATATCAACAGGGAAGCGCGCTTCATTGAGTCGCCTCCTCCGCCGCCGGCTTGTCTGCAACCGGTACATTTTTCAGGCGTTCACGAGCCGACTGCTTTTTCTCGATATAGGCCTGCATGGCATTGATCGAATTAGTCAGGTCTGGAGCCTTGACCTCGATGCTCTGGTCAATCAACTCGCCCACCCGTGCGCGCAGGGCACGGCTGCTTGGGTTGTCTTTGTTGAAGTTGCCATCAAGCACATCGGCTGCCTGCGTCAGCGCCTGCTTGTACACGGCCGTCTGGCCGTGCAAGGCCGCCCACTGCGCTTGTTCCAGCGCCAGGCTCAAGGCCAGGCGAACCTGGGTAAGGCTCTGGCCAGCCAGCAATGGACGAATATTCTGGTCGGCATGGAAATCCAGGCGAACGTACTGCCCAGCGGTCTCCAAAAGACTGGCCCACCAGCCTTCCCCATAGTTTTCCTCGGCCAATTGGCCCAGGGCACCGCCGTCATCCTTGAATGATGGATTCAGTGCATTGAGCTGCATGCCCTGGTCGCGCAGCGCGCCCAGCTGCAAGAACAAACCGGTGCGGTCAGGATTCGGCGTGGTCAGCAGCGCCTCAAGACTTTGCGCCAGTTGCTCGCGCACCGCGTATGCAGCCGGGTCATCCTGGTCACGGACAATTTCATCCGCGGTGCGGACCAAGGCCGTGGCACTGTTGATATCCTGCAGCGCCGAGAGGCGCAGGCTGGCCAGGCGCAACAAGTGCTCGGCCTCGGCCAGGCGCCATTCCTGGCGGCTGGCACCAAGTACAGTCTCAAGCCGTTTGTTGAGCAGTTGCTGGTCGCCCTGGAGTTGCAAGACCAGGCGCCGGCGCTCATCCAGCTCATCGGGTGGCGGTAGCGACTGCAAACGATCGTCCAGGCTTTTCGCCTGTCGTGAAAGCACTGCGGCCTGAGCCTGGGTTTGCTCAAGTTGCGCCACCTGCTGCTGCTCACCTGCCTGCAACATGCGCAACTGCCAGACACCCCAGCCGCCAATGGCAACGCCTGCAGCGCCGAGTAAAAGGGCGATTATCGCCAGGCCGTTACCGTTCGAAGACTGCTCTGGCGCTGGTGTTTTAGTGACTGGCTTGGGTGCATCCTGCACAGGCTGCTCTTTCGGGGAAGTCGCTTCGCTCACGTATCCATCCTTTGTCTCAGAGGGCGGGGCAGACTCAGCCTGCAACGCCGCCAACAACGCCGCAGCATTTGCACCGCGACAGTTCACTACAGATTCAGCGCCCGCTGCACGTGCTTGTTCAGCTACTCGCAGACTCGGCACAAATAAGGTTAGCTTGCTTAATGCGGGCCATTGATCACCCGCCATTTGTAGCAAGTGTTTAAACCCCTGGCCACTACTGACCACCACAGCGTTGAGCTGATTGGAGCGCACAGTGGTGTGCAGGGTTCCCGCAGGATATTGCGGTAGCTCTCGGCGGTACAAGCCCAGATAATCCACCACTACGCCCTGACTGCGCAAACTATCGGCGAGGAACTCACGCCCCTCTTCGCCGCGAATAATCAGCACCCGAGGGGCTGCATCGGCATCCAGAGCCTGCTTGAGCCGGGGCAGGCCAAGCAATGCCTCGCTGTCATCGCCCGCGCCGGGCCAGTGCGCATCCGCAGCATACCCGGCCAGGATTTCCCCCGTCGCCGCGCCCACGCTGAACCAGGGCTGGGTTGGCGAAACCTCTATCTGGTAGCGTTCAAGCCGCTGCTGCACGATGCGGGCTGCAGGCTTGCTGACAACAATGACCGCGCAGTAGCGTTCAAGCTGGCTGAGGGTTTCGCGCTGCTCGGCGGTTTCATCCAGCTCGACGATATTGAGCAGCGGCAGACTGTCGCTATGAATACCCTGCTCGGCCAATGCCGCAGCCAGCGCCACGCATTCATCCTGCGGGCGAGTCAGCAGCAGCCGCCATTGGCTCACGCGTGGCCTGCCTCGCCGTATACAGCCTTGAGTATGGCTTCTGCCCCTTGGCCAAGCAGATCTTCAGCGACGGCGACACCAAGCGCCTCGGCATCGGCCAAGGGCGCCCGGCTCTCTGCACTCAGGAGCAGGCCGCCATCGGGCTGACCCACCAGGCCACGAAGCCAGAGCTGCTTACCCTCGATAATCGCGTAGCACGCGATTGGCACCTGGCACCCGCCATTGAGGCGTTTGTTCAAGGCCCGCTCAGCCGTCACGCGCAGCGACGTTTCACGGTGATTCAAGGGCTCCAGCAACGCCTGGATCTCGGCATCGGCTGTGCGGCACTCAATACCGACCGCGCCCTGCCCGCCTGCTGGCAGGCTGTCCTCGACACTGATCGAGTCGCGAATTCGCTCACCGAAACCGAGACGGATCAAGCCCGCCGCGGCCAGGATGATTGCGTCGTACTCGCCAGCATCGAGTTTGGCCAGGCGCGTATTGACGTTGCCACGCAGGAAGTTGATGGTCAGATCAGGGCGACGCGCCAGCAATTGCGCCTGACGACGCAGGCTGGAGGTGCCAACAATGCTGCCGGCAGGCAATGCCGCGAGGCTGTCGAAAGTATTGGAGACGAAGGCATCGCGTGGGTCTTCACGCTCACAAATGCAATACAGGCCGAGCCCTTCAGGGAAATCCATCGGCACATCTTTCATCGAGTGCACCGCAATATCGGCCTGGTTTTCCAGCAATGCGGTTTCAAGTTCCTTGACGAACAGGCCTTTGCCACCGATTTTAGCCAGCGGCGCATCCAGCAGCTTGTCGCCACGACTGACCATAGGCACCAGGCTGACAACCAGGCCTGGGTGGGCTTGTTCCAAGCGAGCTTTAACGTGCTCAGCCTGCCACAGGGCCAGGGCACTTTTACGGGTGGCGATGCGAATTTCACGGGACATGGGCAATTCCAGAATACGAACTGCCCCAGATGATAACAGGCTACGGCGTTGCGAGCCTCCCGGCACTGATGCAGCAATACTTATGACTTGGCCGCACTAAAGACTGTTCATCAGTTTGCGCACACCCGCGACATGCCGCCGGCTAACGACCAAGGCATCACCATCAAGCCCTTTGAGAAACAATTGAAAGTGGCCCAATGGTGTGCGCTGCAAACGCTCAATGCGATCACGCGCAACCAATGCATTGCGGTGAATGCGCACAAATCGATCACCGAACTCGTCTTCAAGTGCCTTGAGCGGCTCATCGAGCAGCACCTCGCCGTGCTCATGGCGCAGGGTCACGTATTTGTGATCGGCAATGAAATAAACCACCTGGTCCAGGGGAATAAGTTCAATGCCCTTGCGTGTGCGCGCGCTGATGTGGGAGCGAGGCCCGCCTCCGCTTTCAACTGCCGGGCGGGTAAGCGCGGCCAATTGCACGCGGTTGGGCCGCTCGGCCTTCTTCAGGGCTTCAACCAGATGCTCACTGCGCACGGGCTTGACCAAATAGCCCACGGCGCTTACCTGAAATGCCTCCACGGCAAACTCATCGTGGGCGGTGCAGAAAATGACCGCAGGCGGCGCTTCACGCTCGCACAACTTGGCCGCGACCTGTAATCCATCCAGACCAGGCATGCGGATATCCAGCAGCACGACATCAGGCTTAAGGCTGTCTATCAGGCTCAGTGCCTCTTCGCCATTGCTCGCAGCTGGCTCAAGGACACGATAACCATCGAGCTCGCCGACCATTCGGCTTAGGCGCTCTCGAGCTAGGGGTTCGTCATCGACGATAAGAACATTCATATTGCTCTGGCTTCCTGCGTGAGTCTCGCACAAGGATAGCGTAGACGGGTGTAATGGCGGCCGTCACGGCGCTCCACGCTGAGACTGGCGTTAGACCCAAAAAGTGCCGCAAGACGTGCATCGATATTCTCCAGGGCGAGATGAGTCCCGCGTGACGGAGGCATGTCTTGCTCAACATAGGGATTGCTCACAGTCAGTTGAAACACTCCTTCGAGGTAATGTGCCTCGACGCGAACCAAGCCGCCCTGCACCAAGGGCTGGATACCGTAAATCAGGGCGTTCTCCAAAAGTGGCTGCAGGGTCAATTGAGGAATCGGTAGATCCTCAGGTACATCTGCAACCTCCCACTGCAACTGTAGACGCTCGCCGAGGCGATAGTGTTCAATCGATAAATATCGTTGCGCCAGCGCCAGCTCATCACTCCAGGTCACCAGGCTGCCGGGCTTGGCCAGGCTGGCGCGAAACAAGTCAGATAAATCCAGCACCGCCTGCTCGGCCTTGTTCGGGTCAATAGCCACCAAACTGGCAATACTGTTCAAGCTGTTGAACAGGAAGTGTGGCCGGATACGCGCTTGCAATGACTCGATCCGCGCCCGCAGCTCCGCTTGCTCTTGCCTGCGCCATTGGCTCTGCAGATAAAAATAGCGTAGCAGCAGTGCCGACATAATCATGCTGATTAATGCATGTCGCAGGTAAAGATTGACCTCTCCGGCACGAGGCAACTGCCCGCCAAGGTCATAAAAATCGGCGACCAGGGTACAAATCATAGTTAAAGCAACCACGATGGCGCAGCAAAACAACCCGGCCACCTCGGCACGCCAGCGCGCCATCAGCGGGCGCAAGCGACATAGCAGCGCCGCCGAAAGCAACACTATCCACTGCACGAACAAGGATGTAAGCGCCAAACGCACCCAATTGAAACCTGGCAACATCGGCTCGGCCAGCACCAGCACCAGCACCAGCAGTTCTGCGAGCAAGACCATGCTCAGCAGGGCTTCCGGCTGACAAAGCTCGGGCACGAAGAAGTCATCAACCGGCGCCCGTTTTTCTTGTGTTTTAAATGGTTTATTTCGCATCGACGCAGTTTCCGTGTGCCGCATGGACTCGGCAAGTGGGCAAGCCCCATACGGTTGAAATAGTGCCGTGAACAGCCGGGCAGCCTCATGAAATGTGACCGGTGCGACATTGTCGGCCTGGACCGGTAAGCACATTGCGCAGCCCCTGGACGACGCGCACCCGGCGATTTTGCCGGTGAGCCCTGTTATTATCGCTCAAAGTATCCGTCACGCCGGTTGCGACCCGCTGCCCCAAGCTGACTTCAGGCGCCCTCACAGCCTGTTGATAACTTTAAGCATGCGTGGCTGCAAACTGGCCGAACTAGCGCACCAGCCGAGCGAACTCATGAGCACTGAACAGACCAACCAATCCTGGGGCGGCCGCTTCAGCGAGCCAGTCGACGCCTTCGTCGCCCGTTTCACCGCCTCTGTCGAATTCGACAAGCGTCTTTACCGTCACGACATCATGGGCTCGATTGCCCACGCGACCATGCTCGCCAAAGTCGGTGTGCTCAGTGAAGCAGAGCGCGACAGCATTATCGAGGGCCTGGGCAAGGTTAAGCACGAAATCGAAGCCGGTCAGTTCGACTGGAGCATCGAGCGCGAAGACGTGCACATGAACATCGAGGCCCGCCTGACAGACCTGATCGGCATCACCGGTAAAAAACTGCACACCGGGCGCAGCCGTAATGACCAGGTCGCAACCGACATTCGCCTGTGGCTGCGTGACGAGATCGACATCATCCTCGGTGAAATCACACGCCTGCAGCAGGGCTTGCTTGAGCAGGCACAACGCGAAGCCGAAACCATCATGCCGGGCTTCACCCACCTGCAAACGGCTCAGCCAGTCACCTTTGGCCACCACTTGCTGGCCTGGTTCGAAATGCTGTCTCGTGACTATGAGCGCCTGGTGGATTGCCGCAAGCGCACCAACCGCATGCCGCTGGGCTCGGCCGCGCTGGCCGGGACAACCTACCCGATTCAACGCGAAATAACCGCCGAACTGCTGGGTTTTGACAGCGTTGGCGGCAACTCGCTAGATGGCGTTTCCGACCGCGACTTCGCCATCGAATTCTGCGCGGCGGCAAGCATTGCGATGATGCACCTGTCGCGCTTCTCCGAAGAACTGGTGCTGTGGACAAGCGCCCAGTTCCAATTTATCGAGCTGCCTGATCGCTTCTGCACCGGCAGTTCGATCATGCCGCAAAAGAAAAACCCGGACGTACCGGAGCTGGTGCGCGGCAAGACCGGTCGTGTGTTTGGCGCACTGACCGGCCTGCTGACCCTGATGAAAGGCCAACCCCTGGCCTACAACAAGGACAACCAGGAAGACAAGGAGCCCCTGTTCGACGCTGCCGACACGCTGCGTGACAGCCTGCGCGCATTTGCCGACATGATCCCGGCGATCAAGCCCAAGCATGCAATCATGCGTGAAGCCGCCTTGCGCGGTTTCTCCACCGCGACCGACCTGGCGGATTACCTGGTGCGCAAAGGCTTGCCATTCCGTGACTGCCACGAGATTGTCGGCCATGCGGTTAAATTCGGTGTGGATACCGGCAAGGACCTCGCCGAAATGACACTGGATGAATTGCGCGTATTCAGCGACCAAATCGATGCCGACGTATTTGACGTGCTGACCCTCGAAGGCTCGGTCAATGCCCGTGACCACATTGGTGGCACCGCACCGGCACAAGTCCTGGCTGCGGTTAAACGCGGCGAGGCATTGCTGGCCAGCCGTTAAGCACCTTGGCTAACCAGGCGACAAGATCATACTTGCCGCCTGTATTTGCTTGTTACTCAGGCATTCGCCTGGGCCCGCGCCTTAATCATCGCCATGAACTCTGGCATGTTGGCTTCTTTATCCGCCGCAATTTTCTGCACAGACTCCAGCCTGTTCAGCTGAGCAAGCAATTTGCCCGCCTGCGGAAAATCGGCCAGTAAATCAATATCAAACAACTTCTGGGCAACGGCGCAAGCCAGGTCAAGGCTGTACAGGAAGTACACATCCGCGAGCGTCAGGCTGTCCCCGGCGACATAAGGCGTGAATTTGCCATGTCGCTTCAATGCGGCGACCCCGGCCAGCAGCTCCAGCTTGCACTTTTCCTGCAACGCCGGCGCGATCTGCATGCCGAAAAAAGCCTGTGGATAACCCAAACGGGCCGGCAACTCGATATACAACTCAATCTCGCGCATCAGGGCTCGGACCTGAGCCCGTGCGAAAGGCTCGCTCGGCAGCAAGGATTTGCCGCTGCCCGTCTCTTCGATGTATTCGAGGATAACGCTGGTTTCACTCATGTAGCCCTGGTCAGTCCCCAATGCGGGGACTTTGCCACGCGGGCTAATGTTGAGACTCTGCTCACTCTGGTCAGGATGGAAGGGCACTTCCTCGAACGCCATGCCTTTTTCCAGCAAGGCGAACTTGACCATGTTGTAGTAGTTGCTTACGGCGAATCCATACAGTTTCAACATTTCGGCAGACTCCAATAGGTTTCCCAAGCCAGGGTTATAGACCTGCACCGCGCCAGATGGCTAGTCTTATCAGAACAGTGAATGGCGAAAGCCCCAACAGACTGGCACACTGCAAACTCTAGCTGCCCACGAGACCGGTATGAGCGACATTGAAGATAACGAAGACCAGGCTTTCGCCGAAGAACGCTTGATCGAAGCCGTCGAGAACCAGATCGCGGCGGGCGAGCCCGCAACGGCCCTAGCGACCCTGAACAAGCTGACACTGGTGGGCTACGAGCGAGAAGAGATCCTGCAGTTGATGGCTCAAGTGCTGGCGTATGAGGTCAACAGCATGCTTGAAACTGACCAGCCGTTTAACCTGCAGCGCTACGAACTGGGTTTACGCTCATTGCCAGAACTCCCCGAGTAATACCGGTGCGCAGTGGTTGCAACCATCACAATCGGCAAAGGCTGTTACCCGCCTTGATCACAGTGGAGGTCGTAATCGAGTGAACCATAGGCTCAGCCGCGCAATATTATGTCTACTATTGAGCCTTGGCCCGAGCCTGGTGCAGGCGGAAACCTTTCGCATAGGTGCCGAGGACGACTGGTTTCCCTACACAGCATTTCGCAATGGCGAGATTCAGGGCATGTCGGTAGACATCGTTCGCGCAGCGTTTGCCGCCAGTAATGTCGATATCGAACTGGTGCCCTACCCTTACTCGCGCTGTATGGATACCGCACAACGCGGCGAGATAATGGCCTGTTTCAATACCTTGCCCAACAAGCAGATCGCCAGCCAATACCTGCTGCCGAAGTATCCATTGTTCAACGACGACATCCTGCTGTGGGCGAACAGCAAAACAGCCAAGCCCATGACCAGCCTGGCTGCGTTGGCCAAACAATCGGTGGCGGTCACCATAGGTTATGAGTACGGTCCCGAATTCGATTCAATGACCAGCTTCAAGCGCGTTCCGGTGAGGCGCGACCTTAATGGATTCCTGATGCTCCAGCGAGGGCGAGTTGACTACGCCGCTGCCTATCGCGGAACAGCCGAAGCATTGTTTGCCGAGAGGGCTGAACTCAAAGGCGCATTCACCCCCGTTGCCACGCTGACCCATGCACGGGTGTTCCTGAGCTTTACCCGCAAAGACCCGCGCGCAGCGGACTTGATCAGCCACTTTGATCAGGGCATGCAAATCATCCACACAAACGGCACCTATCAGCGGATACTCGACCACTGGCGTCATCAGAGCGCAGCAGACTGAGTAATGCTTGGCTACACTGGATTCAATACGCAAGCCGCCACAGATAGGGGTTTATCAGCATTACCCCGAGTCCAAACGATTTTCAGCAGTTCCCTAAAACAATAGCTGGAGTACTTATGGCCTTTACCCCCGAACTTATTGCCGAACTCGAAATTCTCTCGATGTACAACCTGGGTAACACCAAAGAAGGGCTCAAAGTACACCACACGGCATCGCCCGCCGCGATAGCAGCCGCTCGGCGTCTCCATGCGAAAGGCCTGATCTCGCTTGATGACGGTGGCTACCTGACCAGCCTCGGACTCGACGCGGTCGAGCACACCCAGGTGCTGCTGGGAATTCTCTCCGAACCACAGCCTGCCTGAATACAACTCAAGCAAGCGGACGCTCATTGGCGCCGCTTGCGCATGCACCCGCGAAAGTCCAGCACGACCGGTTTTCGGCTTGGCCTGTGAACCAACAGCCAGTGTGTCCACAGCCATAAACCTTTGATAAATGCAGCTGTTTCATGGCGTATTTGAGACCGACAACACAAGATTTTTCCTGCCTGGTTAAAAGATCCAAACGCCGCGCAATCACATTATGTGCCATCGAAAGTATGGGGTAGACTGCAGGCCAGCATCGGGACATGGCTAATAATGTCACACCACCGCACGCCGCTCGGCAGCACCTTTCTGATCTCGATTCGAGAGTCGTTTATCGCACTCTTGCCCTTTATTCTGGCTGCGTCATTTATTTCTTTAATCCTTGCACTGTTTGAAGTCGCATCCGTTAAAGACCCCCTGCTAATCCAAATCACCCATTGGCTTGGGCTGTTCAGCTTTCAACTTTCACAGCTGTTTCCATTGCTTGCACTGATTTCATTGTCATTCCACTTTGCCAAGCACTTACACCT
This sequence comes from Pseudomonas segetis, assembly GCF_900188155.1. Lineage (GTDB taxonomy): Bacteria > Pseudomonadota > Gammaproteobacteria > Pseudomonadales > Pseudomonadaceae > Aquipseudomonas > Aquipseudomonas segetis. Next base: position 422,346 of record NZ_FZOG01000003.1, on the reverse strand, counting down.
CTCGGCGATGGTCGTCTGTGCACTTGCACTTAGCAGCTTGCTTGCCCTGCATATCCCCACGTTCAACAATGGTTCGAATACAAACTACATAACGACCCTACTCGGCGATCCCCGAGCGGTAATACTGCCTATTCTGGCGGCCTACCTATTGCGCCCACTGACGGCGATAAATGCCTGGAAACTGGTGACCGGCAAACTCCTGAGCAGCTACCTGAAACAGCACCTCAATAGCCTTATACCGACACTGGTCTGCTTTGTTCTGCTACTGGTCGCTGGCGCACTGATGACGCTAGTGGCGACTTGGACCCTGGCTCCGTTGATCGAAACCTTCAGCAATGAAGACCTCAGCGCACAACTCTTTGTACGCACCTTGTTGACCCACCTGTTCTGGGCCATTGGCGTCCATGGTGACAACGCCTATTTATTGTTGACCGGCATGGAGAATGGCGCCCAGCTTCTGGCTCCCCAACTGACAACCGGCCAGTTTATAAACCTGTTTGTGATATTCGGCGGCAGTGGCGCCACCTTGTCGCTGCTCATTGCAATTTTCATAGGCACCTCAGACCCGACATCACGGCGTCTTGCAAAAATCGCAGCGCCCTTTGCCCTGTTCAACATTAATGAAATACTGATTTATGGCCTGCCCATCGTATTCAACCCACGCCTGCTGGTGCCATTCATTGCCGCACCCCTGGTGAATTTTTTAATTGCCTATGCGGCGATAGCAACCGGTTACTTCAGCTTCAATGGCCACCCGTTTCCCTGGATTACCCCCCCTTTGCTCAATGCTTATATTGCCAGCGGCAATATAAGCACGGCCTTGCTCCAAGTGGGTTTGATCCTGGTCAGCACCTGCATCTACCTGCCCTTCGTTAAACGCCTTACGCTGATGCCAGAGCGCCATGACGTCGACAAGGAGCTGGTCAAGCGCATTCAACTCAATGACGATATCGGCCGCGTTATCGAGCGCCAGTATTTGCAAAAGCAATCTGAGTCCCTGCGTGCCGAGATCGACCTGGAAAAAACCATCAAGGATGTACTGTCCGGCGACCTGCAACTGCATTACCAACCCAAGCTGTCGCTTGAAACCAATCAAGTCGTCGGTTTTGAAGCCCTGCTGCGTATTATCGATGACGCCGGAACAATCAAGGGTCCTTACTTTGTGGAGGCCTTTCAGCGCGCGGGCTATTCGCACATTATCGACCGATTTGTCATCGATACCGTGGCCGAAGACATCGCCAGCTGGGAGCAGGAAGGCTTCAACCCGAAAATCAGTATCAACCTTGACCCCAACAACATCACTGATCCGCAATTGCTCGGCACGCTGATTGATCGCCTCGGCAGTTACGGCCCCCGTATCGAGATTGAAATTCTCGAGTCCGCATTCATGCTCGAACTGGATCGAATTGAAAACAGCATGGCCAGGCTCAAGGCCCTGGGCTTCAGCTTTTTACTGGATGACTTTGGCACAGGGTTTTCCAGCCTGAGCCTATTGAGCCGGATCAAGGTTGACGGTATTAAGCTGGACCGGAGCATTCTGGAAAATGCCAATGAGCTCAAGGGCCGGATTCTCTACCGGCAAACCTGTTACCTGTGCCGCAGCCTGGGCTTTAATTTGATTGCTGAAGGGGTTGAAACAGCTGAGCAGGCCGACTTTGTCAAAGCCAGTGGCGTGCAGTATGTCCAGGGCTGGCTGTACGCCAAGGCACTGCCCGCTGCCCAGGCAAAAGCCTTTTCCCTGAGCCGTAAACCAAGTTCCTGACGTCTTTGCTTCAGAAAAAACCAGCACTGCCGATACAGGCTTAAATACTGTTTGCGCGCTTTTGCCAGTGACCCCATAGCAGATTGACAGCATGCCCGGTAATCAAGAAATTCGTCCCGACCTTGACGACGGCATCGACCGCAAGGCGCTCACACAGCTGCGCAAACGTTTTTTGCGGGTCAACCAGGGACGCCTGTTGCGCGCCAACCAAGCGCTGTCAACGCGCCAGCAATTTGTGCTGAAACTGCTGCCGCTGCTGCTCCATGTCAATCACCCCATGCTCCCCGGTTACGTGTCCGGCAGCACTCCGTCCGGCCTTTGCGGATACGAACCTGATGACGAGGTACTCGCACAGGCGCAACGCCTGACCCGTGCCTTTACCTACAAAGCACCGCGCGGCAAGCAGCAGTCACCGCTGCTCGGGCTGTTCCTGATGGGCAGCCTGGGCACTTTGGCTCAGGCAGATCAGAGTGATATGGACTTGTGGCTGTGTCATGCCCCCGGGCTTAACGAGCAAGCGCTGGAGGAATTGCGCAAGAAGTGCTCACTGCTTGAAGTCTGGGCCGCAACCCAAGGCAGTGAAGTGCATTTCTTCTTGATCGATCCCGAGCGGTTTCGCCTCGGTGAGCGCGGCTCACAACTCACCTCAGATGACTGCGGCACGACCCAGCATTACTTGTTGCTCGACGAGTTTTATCGCACCGCCATCTGGCTCGGCGGGCGCACGCCCATGTGGTGGCTGGTGCCTGCATTCGAGGAATCGCGTTACCAAAGCTATGCCCAGACCCTGCTTGAGAAGCGCTTCGTTCGCCACGATGAAACACTTGATCTAGGCAGCCTTGCACATATTCCTCCTGGCGAATTCATTGGTGCGGGGTTGTGGCAGCTGTACAAAGGCATCAGGTCGCCCTACAAGTCTGTGCTCAAGCTGCTGCTTACCGAGATTTATGCCAGCGAACATCCAAGGGTTGAGTGCCTGTCGCTGCGCTTCAAGCATGCGGTATTCGCCAATAAGCTGGAGCTTGATGAACTCGACCCATACATAGTCGTCTATCGGCGGATTGAAGAATATTTGCTGGAGCGCAACGAACACCAACGTCTTGAGTTGATTCGCCGTTGCCTGTACCTGAAAGCCAACAAAAAACTCAGCCGACCGCCACGCAATGGCGTCAAAAGCTGGCAACGCGTGCTGCTCGAGCGCCTGAGCAGCGAATGGCAATGGGATAGGCGCAAGCTGGCACTGCTCGACAGCCGCAGCCAGTGGAAAGTACGCCAGGTCAAGACCGAGCGGCACATGCTGGTCAATGAGCTGACCTACAGCTACCGCTTCCTGGTGCAATTAAGCCGCAACCTGCGCGGCTCCAGCACAGTCAGCCACCAGGACCTGGCCATTCTCGGCAGACGCCTGTATGCCGCATTCGAGCGCAAGGCTGCCAAGGTCGAGCTTATCAATCCAGGCATAGCCCCTGACCTCGGTGAAGACACCATTACCCTGGTCAATTCGCCCAGCCCCGAAGCGCCCAGTGAGCAACAGTGGGCTCTATTCAGTGGCAGCCTGGGCGCACAAGACTGGCCGAACTTCGCCCCCATCAAGCGCACCCGTGACTTGATTGAATTACTGGCCTGGAGTCATTTCAACGGGATCATAGACAGCGGTACCCGGATATCCTTGCATCCAGGCAGCAGCGACCTGACGGAGTTCGAACTATCCAACCTCCTGCTCAGCCTACGCCAGTCGCTGACCCTGCCGCTGCCACCTGTTGGCGAGGCGGCATTGCGCATAAAAAGCCAGCCAAGCATGGTGTTGCTGCTGATTAATGTTGGTCTCGACCCACTCAAGCAGCACAGCCAGATGAATGTACACATGACCACCGAGCGGATCGACGCCCTCGGATATTCAGGCGTACGGGAAAACCTGGTGCAGAGTATTGATCAAGTCAGCCTCAATAGCTGGAACGAGTTGAGCGTCCATCGCTACAGCGGCCAGAGTGCCTTGATCGATTGCCTGCAGGCCTATCTCAATCGCTTGCCCAAGGACGCGCCACCACCCAAGTTGCAGATACGCTGCTACTGCCGCAACAGGGCGATGACCATCGCCGAACGCGTCGAGGAGTTATTCAACCAGGTCCAGAGCATCCACAGGACCGCGCTGCGCCAGCGCTACATCATACAAACCCGGCAGCGCTTCCATGTGCTTGAACTGGGCGCCACTCCGGTCAGCTACAGCAGCCTGGACGACATCAACCAATTGATCGAACACCTGGGTAGCCCACACAACCAGGCCGGCGCACTGCATGTTGACCGCAGCGCGTTGCAAGATGACGATCTTGGCCTGATCTTGCCGACGGCCAAGCCAGATTGCATTCAGGTGTTCTACCGTATTGTCGGCAACGGTGGGGAAGCTGAGCTCAGCGTCCTCGATGAACGCAATGCACTATGGCGCCAGCGCCTGCCGTTTACCGATGAACACTGCCTGTTAACGCCCATCCAGCGTTTTTTGCAATCATTGCTGTATCGCCGCAACGCACTGCAAAGCATGGCCGAGCAATTGCAGACACCGCCCGAAGTGCTCTATTACCAAGTGCTGCCCGATGCGCCGGGCAATGCCAAGTCCTTGATCCCGTGCGAGGCGCCGCAGTCACCGATCAACCATCCGTTCTATGATGTTCAGGCGATTATCAACCCGGCGGGCGCCAAGGGTGTGCGCGTGACACTGTACTGCAACCATCAGGAGTTTTCGCAGCTGCAATATGCCGGGGACCTGTACGCGGCAGTGGCGCAACACATTCTGGCTCATCGCCGCGGCGGCGAACGCTACCCCTGCTACATCACCGATGTGGACTTGTCCGCCATTGTTACCGAAGAAAAAATCCAGACCTTGCACTATCTGCGCTACAAAACCACGCTGGAAGCGGCCTTGAACATGGCCCTGCACAACGCCTGAAGGCAAGTGCATATGCAACCAAAGAGGCCCCACGCGGGAGCCTCTTTCAGTACCAGGGCGAGCGCAGCGAGTCAAAAACTGCGAAAAAGTGACCGGGGTCGCGCTCGACTTTACGTGCTGTAAATGAGCATTTGATTCGCTTTGCTCACCGTTTCGGGGCCGCACTGAAGTGCGTTCAGCCTAAAGGCTGTGAGCAGTTTTCTAACGCAGTAATATCGAGCGCAGTAGTTTTCAGAGGGTTCCTAGCGCGTATATTCGCCAGCGGCTTCGGGCTGATATTCAACCGCCAACAAGGTCAGTTTGAGAACCTTGCCATTGGGGCTGGTCCAGTCGATATGCTGGCCAACGCTCAGGCCCAGCAAAGCGCTACCGACTGGCGCAAGAATCGAAACCTTGCCTTCACCACCAGCATCTTGCGGATAGACCAGGGTGAGGTGGTAATCCTTGCCACTGCTCTCTTCGCGACAATGCACGCGCGAGTTCATGGTAACGAGGCCCGCAGGCACTTCGTCATGACCGATAACATCTGCACGATCGAGTTCAGCCTGCAACGCGACAGCACCTGGGCCAAAGTCGTCGAGGCCATCGAGCAAACGTTCGAGACGCTGCATGTCGAGGCGGGTAATGGTGATTGCCGGTGCGCTGCTCATGGTGAACGCTGTTCTCCTTGAAGGACGAATCTTGAGCCGAAGCCTAAAAAAGCAAAAACCCCGCCAGAAAGACGGGGTTTTTAACAAGTGATGAAGCTGAACGTACCACAGCCAATTAAATAAACAAGACCACCAAGGGACTATGTGAAAACCTGGTAGCCTCGCGGTACAGCGTCAAACCAGACGATATTCTGATTTAGACCCACTATATTGGCCTACCTGCTTGCCCCTCTTCACCGATGGCCGCCCAGCCATCAGCCATTGGCCTGCAACAGCCGTTGGCTGGCGCGCTGGCAGATGGCCAAGCGCTGCTGGGCATCGGATTCATTCCACGCACGAATTTCATCCAGGGTTCGGCCACAACCCAAACAGGTATCGTCATCATCCAGGCAGCAACGGCGCTGGCAGGGCGACTCGATGCGCACAGGCGCGGCAGCCAGCGGTTCAGAGCTCATCGAACTCAAGGTCAGCGCCCGATTGTTCCTGGGTAATACGCACCAGCATCTCGCCGAGCAGCTCATCGCTGGTATCGCAAATCCAACGCTCGCTGGGCTGGTCATAATCGAAGTGGAAACCGCCCGACTTGGCCGCAACCCACAACTGGCGGATAGGTTCCTGGCGGCTCAGGATCAGTTGACTGCCATTCTCGAAGCGCACGGTCAGCACTCCTGCCGAGTTTTCCAGATCAACATCCAGGTCGCTGTCATCAAAAATATCTTCTATCGCTTGCTGCGTAGCATCTACCAGGTCGTGAAAGCGGGCTTCGGTCAAACTCATTGCAAAATACCTCAGGAAATTCGGAGCGTGCAGAACATTTAGGTGAAGACCGAGGTGAAAAATTCGACGTCTATTAAAGATGCGTCCTGCATGTCGAGGCGGCTTCGCTGATTCTGGCGCTGCCATCATTAAGACGGTCAAGTGTAAGGTGCCAAAGGCCCAATGTTGAGCCAGTTTTGATTGCTTGTCAGCTTTGCTGGCATTTTAACAACGTCCGTCGCGCGAAGCACGGTACTCATGGGGGCTTTGCCCGGTCCAGCGGCGAAAGGCTCGCGCCAGGGAGCCGGTTTCGCTGAAGCCAACCAGATAGGCGATCTCACTCAACTCCAGCGCAGGGTCGGCCAGGTACTCAAGCACCATATGCTTGCGCGTTTGTTCAAGTAGTTGGTTGAACGACAATCCCGCGTCACTGAGTCGCCGTTGCAAAGTGCGCGGGCTCATGGCCAATTGTTCGGCAATCTGCGCCAACTCGGGTGCGCCTTGCGACAATTGCCTGACCAACTGCAGGCGCACCTTGTCCAGCACGCTATTACCCAGCTTTATATCCGCCAGCAGACGGTCGGCGTAGGCATCAAACATACCGCGCACTTGCACATCGGCCTGGCTCAACGGGGTGCTGAGTAACCGCTTGGGAAAGACCAGCGCGTTATCGGCCTGGTCAAACAGCACCGGGCATCGGAAAATCCGTTGATGCTCACGGGTATCGAGTGGTGCGCTGTGCTCAAAACGCACCTCGGTCGGAGGTGTCTGTAGACCGCTGATCCAGTGACCGAAAGTCATCCAGCCAGCCAAGGTTTCCTCGCTCAACTGCCGGGACTGCTGTTTCAAATGCGGCCGCCAGCTGTGTGCAACCTGTGCTTCGAGACCAGCCCGCGCGGGTTCGTCGGCCAGGTCAACCTGGCCCAGGTTCCCCACCAGCGTGGCGTAGCGTGCCTGGCGATGCAGTGCATCAGCCAAGGTCGCACAGCTCATGATCAAATAACCCAGCACGCCATAATAGCCGGGGCGCACCGACTCGCCGACATGCAGGCCAAGGCAGTCATCGCCGGTTGCGTCGACACCGAACTCAAGGAGCTGGAGATACAGCTGCGCATCAATACGCTGGTCGCGCTGAGCCAGTAGCTGGGGGCTCAACTTGAGCTGTTTGAGCAACTTGTCCACAGGCTGGCCCTGGCGCTCAAGGTAATCGAGTAGCCCTTGTAGATATGCAACCGAGACTGAGCTGGTGAGCGCTGCAAGGGTATCCATTTCGACTCCTGTGGCTGAACGTTTGGCTGCCTGGCCCGGTTTTCCTGGCCCCGAGCGAGACTGACGGCGGCTCTGCTGGCAATACGACGCCCTGTGCGCATGGCTTTTTTAGCGCATAGGCAAGCCGCCGGGGGGCCGGTATACTCCTGCTCAATAGTGTTTTTTTACAAGGATTTCCACATGAAGCGGCTGCTTACTGCCCTTATCGCGATCGTCGCTGTCAGTTCTGTGCTCTCAGGTTGCGGCCAAAAAGGCCCTCTTTACCTGCCAGACGAGACACAAGAACCTGCAGCGCAAACGGAATAAGGACGCTATATGAACGCCTTCAACTACCGCGACGGCGAGCTGTTCGCGGAAGGCGTGGCGCTGTCCGCCATTGCCGAACGGTTCGGTACGCCGACCTACGTTTACTCGCGTGCGCACATTGAAGCGCAATATAAAGCCTATGCCAATGCCCTGCAGGGCATGGAGCACCTGGTCTGCTTCGCGGTAAAAGCCAACTCCAACCTGGGTGTGCTCAATATACTGGCACGCCTCGGCTCGGGCTTCGATATTGTTTCCCGTGGCGAGCTTGAACGCGTCCTGGCAGCCGGCGGCAGCGCCGACAAAATCGTTTTCTCCGGTGTCGGCAAAACCCGTAGCGACATGCAGCGCGCGTTGAGCGTTGGCGTGCACTGCTTCAACGTTGAGTCCACCGACGAACTGGAGCGCCTGCAAGAAGTTGCCGCGCAAATGAATGTCACAGCCCCCATTTCGCTGCGCGTGAACCCGGACGTTGATGCTGGCACCCACCCGTACATCTCGACAGGCCTCAAGGAAAACAAGTTTGGTATCGCCATTGCTGACGCCGAGAACGTCTATGCCCGCGCCGCAGACTTGCCAAACCTGAAGATTATTGGGGTCGACTGCCACATCGGCTCGCAGCTGACCACCCTGCCACCGTTTCTCGACGCCCTTGATCGCCTGCTGGTTCTGGTCGATCGCCTGGCCGAACGCGGCATTACGCTCAAGCACCTGGACCTCGGTGGCGGCCTCGGCGTGCAATACCGTGACGAAGAGCCGCCATTGGCGGGTGACTACATCAAGGCCGTACGCGAGCGCATTGCCGGGCGCGACCTGGCCCTGCTGTTTGAGCCAGGTCGCTCGATCGTGGCCAACGCAGGGGTGTTGCTGACGCAGGTCGAGTACCTCAAGCACACCGAACACAAAGACTTCGCCATAGTCGATGCGGCAATGAATGACTTGATCCGCCCAGCGCTTTACCAGGCGTGGATGGATGTAGTCGCGGTTAAACCGCGCGAAGGCCAAGGCCGCAACTACGATATCGTCGGGCCGATCTGCGAGACCGGTGACTTTCTCGCCAAGGATCGCCAACTGGCACTGGCCGAGGGCGATTTGCTCGCCGTTTGCTCAGCCGGCGCTTATGGTTTCGTGATGAGCTCCAACTACAACACCCGCGGTCGTGCCGCCGAGGTGGTGGTGGATAATCAGCGCGCCATTGAAGTACGAGCCCGCGAGACATACAGCGAACTCTATGCAGGCGAAAGCCGTCTGCCGGAGTAACCCCATGTTATTGCGCTTTACCAAAATGCACGGCCTCGGCAATGACTTCATGGTCCTCGACCTGGTCAGCCAGCACGCGCACATTCAGCCCAAGAACGCCAAGCAGTGGGGCGACCGCTTCACTGGCGTGGGGTTCGATCAACTGTTGCTCGTCGAGCCGCCAAGCAATCCGGATGTTGATTTTCGCTACCGCATTTTCAACTCCGACGGCAGCGAAGTCGAACAGTGTGGCAACGGTGCGCGCTGCTTTGCACGCTTCGTTCTGGACAAGCGACTGACGGCTAAAAAGCAGATTCGGGTCGAAACCAAAGGCGGCATCATCGAACTGAACGTGCGCAACGACGGCCAGATTACCGTGGACATGGGCCCGCCGCGCCTGGTGCCGGAACAGATCCCGTTTCAGGCTGACGCCCAGGCGCTTAGCTACCCGGTTGAAGTCGATGGCCAAACCCTTGAACTGGCAGCCATTTCCATGGGTAACCCCCATGCGGTGCTACGCGTCAACAACACAGAAACCGCCGATGTCCACGGCTTGGGCCCAAAGCTTGAGCACCACCCGCGCTTCCCGCAAAAGGTTAACGTTGGCTTCCTCCAGGTGATTGATCGCCAGCGCGGCAAGTTGCGCGTCTGGGAGCGGGGCGCTGGTGAAACCCAGGCCTGCGGAACAGGCGCCTGCGCCGCTGCGGTAGCCGCCATCAGCCAAGGCTGGATGGATTCGCCCGTGCAACTGGAGTTGCCTGGCGGCAAGCTCCTGATTGAATGGGCAGGCCCCGGCCAGCCCGTTATGATGACCGGACCCGCCGTGCGCGTATACGAAGGACAAGTTCGCTTATGAGTGACCAGCAGGATTCACCGAAAACGCTCGACTCAGCCACAGTGGCCGCTTACCTGCGCCTGCACCCGGAGTTTTTCATCGACCACGATGACTTGATTCCCGAACTGCGCATCCCGCATCAACGTGGCGACACCGTCTCCTTGGTCGAACGTCAGGTTAACCTGCTGCGTGAGCGTAATATCGACATGCGCCACCGCTTGTCACAGCTGATGGATGTGGCTCGCGACAACGACCGCCTGTTCGAGAAGACCCGCCGCCTGGTTCTCGACATGCTTGACGCCTCCAGCCTTGAAGAGATCGTCAGCTGTGTCGAAGACAGCCTGCGCAGCGAGTTCCAGGTACCGTTTGTCAGCCTGATCCTGTTCAGCGACAACCCGCTCCCGGTCGGCCGCTCAATGAGCAGCAACGAGGCGCATCAAGCCATTGGCGGCTTGCTGGCGGGTGGCAAAACCATTTGCGGTGTGTTGCGCGAGCATGAACTGGCCTTTTTGTTCGGCAAGAGCGAAGCCGCCAACGTTGGCTCGGCGGCAGTGGTGTCCATCACTCATCAGGGCACCCATGGCGTCTTGGCCATTGGCAGCGCTGACCCGCAGCATTACAAAAGCTCCCTGGGCACCCTGTTCCTTGGCTACATAGCCGAAGTACTGGCGCGCGTACTGCCTCGCTTCGCCACCCCGCTTCGCTCGGTTCGCTAGGCGACTCAAACGCAGGGCGCGCGGCGCATCAGGAGTCAACATGCAAGCTCGCATCGACGCCTACCTCGAACACTTGCGCAGTGAACGCCAGGTCTCAGCGCACACGCTGGATGGCTACGGCCGCGACCTGGGCAAGTTGCTGAGCTTTTGCCAGCGTGAACAACTGGCTGACTGGAACCAGCTCGACACCTCGCGGCTACGCCGCCTGGTCGCCCACCTGCACATGCAAGGCCAATCCAGCCGCAGCCTGGCACGCCTGCTTTCGGCCACACGCGGGCTGTATCGCTACCTGATTCGCGAAGGCCACTGCCAACATGATCCCGCCAGCGGCCTGATGCCGCCCAAGGGCGAGCGACGCCTGCCGAAAACCCTGGATGCCGACCGCACCGGGCAACTGCTTGACGGCGCCGTGGAGGACGACTTTATTGCCCTGCGCGACCAGGCCATGCTCGAACTGTTCTACTCCTCGGGCCTGCGCCTGTCCGAACTGGTCAGCCTTAACCTGGACGGGCTCGACCTGGCTGCGGGGCTGGTTCGTGTGCAGGGCAAGGGCAACAAGACCCGCGAACTGCCAGTGGGACGCATGGCTCGCCAGGCCCTGGAAAACTGGCTGCCAATGCGCGCCTTGAGCTCACCCGCTGACGGCGCGGTGTTCGTCAGCAACAAAGGCCGGCGCATTGGCGCTCGCGCCGTGCAGTTGCGAGTGCGCCAAGCCGGGGTACGCGAGTTGGGGCAAAATCTTCACCCGCACATGCTCAGGCACTCATTTGCCAGCCACATGCTGGAGTCGTCGCAGGACTTGCGAGCGGTACAGGAATTACTCGGCCACGCCGATATCGCCACCACCCAAATCTATACCCACCTGGACTTTCAACATCTGGCCACGGTGTATGACAGCGCTCACCCAAGGGCCAAACGCAAAGGCAGTAGTGAATGACCATCAAGCTAATCACTTTTGATCTCGATGACACCCTCTGGGATGTCACTCCGGTCATGCAAGACGCCGAAGCCGCCCTGCGTAATTGGCTGACCATGTATGCACCAAAGCTGGGCGCGGTTCCGGTTGAGCACCTGTGGGAAATCCGTAATCAGTTGCTGGCACAAGAGCCCGCCCTGAAACACCGCCTGAGCGAGCTGCGCAGGCGTATCCTGCTCAATGCCTTGCTAGGTGCCGGCTATGTCGAGAAAGAGGCTTCAGCGCTGGCCGAGACCGGATTCCAGGTGTTTCTGGATGCCCGCCATCAAGTGGAACTGTTCGCCGAAGTGCATCCGACCCTCGAAGCTCTGGCCAGCCAGTTCCAGCTCGGCGTGATTACCAATGGCAATGCCGATGTCCGGCGCCTGGGCTTGGCCGACTACTTTCAGTTTGCCCTGTGTGCCGAAGACCTGGGGATTGGCAAACCCGATCCCAAACCCTTCCAGGAAGCACTCAGGCACGCAAATGTCAGTGCAGAGTTAGCGGTACATATTGGCGATCACCCAAGTGACGACATCGCCGGTGCGCAAGCTGCCGGCATGCGCGCCATCTGGTTCAACCCACTCAACCGGACATGGCCCGAGCAGCCTGCCCCAGATGGCGAAATCAGCAGCCTGGCGCAATTGCCCGCCCTGCTTAACAGCTGGTTAAAGCCCTCGGGGAATTGATATCCAGCGACAAAAAAACCTGCACAAGGCAGGTTTTTTTGTTTCGGCGACCACTCAGATAGGGCGGCTGCCGTATTTGCTGTCGGGCTTTTTCGGTGGGTCAGAAACCACATTGGGCTCGACCTCTTGCACCTTGCCGCCACGAGCCAGGAACTCTTCCATGGCCTGGGCCAGGGAATCACGGTCCTTTTGCTTGGCTTCGACGCTCGGCAGGTCTTCCGGATCTATCGCAGCCTTGGCTTTCTTGCTTTTGCTTTTGCCGGAAGGCGAAGAGATATCGTCATCGCTATCGTCATCAACACTTGGATCACCATCGTCAGACGCAGCAAGATCCTCACCGTCGTCCTCGTCAGCACCATCCAACTCTTCTTGTTCGAGATCTTCGTCGCTCATGTTCAGCCTCATGAAATGCGAAAGCAGATTAGTTATAGCCCAGCTGCGTAAATTTCGTACACAGCCAGCAAAAATTCAAATGCCCTTGCCTGACAAAATCGCCTAGCACGCCCTTTGCCAGTCAGCCGGGCTGAGTGCAGTCACTGCAAAAAGACTGTACCCAACGGCGCGCATTCTAGCGTGACTCCAGAAAAAGCAAAGTAAAAGTAGCAGATTTCACGGCGTTGTTTAACAGCTCTGAATTGAAGACAAAAAAGCCCGGCTGCGCTATCTACTCAAGGTAAATTCGCTAGCCGGGCTGATAGGTTACTGATCTTGCGCGCCCCGTTATCTAATGCATGTTATTGAACGGGCTGTGGCGCGCAGATGCGTTGTGGAATCAAGACTTGGTAAATTCCGGATAGGCTTCCATACCGCATTCGGCAATATCCACGCCTTCGTACTCTTCTTCTTCGCTGACACGCAGGCCAATAACGGCTTTGATGATGGACCAGACAATCAGGCTGGCAACAAATACCCAGGCGAAGATCGAAGCAATACCCAGCAGTTGAGCACCCAGGGTTGCATCAGGGTTGGTCAGGCAAACAGCCAGCAGCCCCCAAATACCGCAGACGCCGTGCACCGAGATTGCACCCACCGGATCATCGAGCTTGAGCTTGTCGAGGCCGATAATGGCAAATACCACCAGTACGCCGCCAACTGCACCGATCAAAGTGGCTTGCATGGCGCCAGGGGTCAGCGGCTCAGCCGTGATTGCAACCAGGCCAGCCAGTGCACCGTTCAGTGCCATGGTCAGGTCAGCCTTGCCGAACAGGATGCGCGCAACCAGCAAGGCTGCAATCAAGCCACCGGCAGCGGCCATGTTGGTATTAACAAACACCTGGGCAACAGCGTTGGCATCTTCAATGGTGCTCATTTTCAACTGCGAACCACCGTTGAAGCCGAACCAACCCATCCACAGGATGAATGTGCCCAGCGTTGCCATCGGCAAGTTTGCACCTGGAATCGGGTTGATCTGGCCGTTAGCGCCATATTTGCCTTTACGCGCACCCAGCAGCAGAACACCTGCCAGAGCCGCTGCAGCACCCGCCATGTGCACCACGCCCGAACCTGCGAAATCGAGGAAGCCCGCAGAGTTAAGGAAGCCCGCGCCCCACTTCCAGAAACCCTGTACCGGATAGATGAAACCAGTCATCACCACCGCAAAGGCCAAAAACGCCCAGAGCTTCATGCGCTCGGCAACCGCACCGGAAACAATCGACATGCAGGTAGCCGCAAATACCACCTGGAAGAAGAAGTCCGAACGCAGCGAGTAATACGGCGCGTCATCGCCACCTGCGAGAACAGCCTCAGGGGTATGCTCGCTACCGATCAGGAAACCCAGGCTTGGCAGGATGCCGCCTTCCGGGCTGGAATACATGATGTGGTAACCGATGACCAGGTACATGACGCTGGCAACCGCATACAACGCGATGTTCTTGGTCAGGATTTCAGTGGTGTTCTTGGCACGCACCAGACCGGATTCGAGCATGGCGAAACCCGCTGCCATCCACATCACCAATGCGCCGCATATCAAGAAGTAAAAGGTGTCAAAACCGTACGTCAATGCTGTCAATGCTGTGTTGTCCATATGTCACCTCGTGCCGTGCGCCTTATCAATAGCGCTATTCGGTTAGGGCGCCCGTGAAGGGCGCACTCTGTGTGCTTACAGGTTGTAGCCACGCTCGTTGTGCAGGGCGAGATCGAGACCAACAGTCTCTTCCTCATCGCTGACCCGCAGCCCCATTACCAGGTCGATTACCTTGAGGATCACGAAGGTCACAACCGCGGTGTAGACCAGGGTGAAAATCACGCCTTCAAACTGGATCCAGAGTTGTGCAGCGATATTTTCAACTTCACCAAAACCGCCCAGTGCAGGTGCTGCAAACACCCCAGTGAGCAATGCACCGACAATCCCGCCGATACCATGCACGCCAAAGGCGTCCAGCGAGTCGTCGTAGCCGAGCTTGCGTTTCAGGCTCGTAGCGCAGAAGAAACAGATCACGCCCGCCGCCAGGCCAATAACCAGCCCGCCCATTGGGCCTGCGGTGCCAGCCGCCGGGGTGATTGCAACCAGGCCAGCCACCACACCCGAGGCAATCCCCAGTGCGCTTGGTTTGCCGTGTGTGATCCACTCGGCAAACATCCAGCCCAGTGCAGCGGCAGCCGTGGCGATTTGCGTAACCAGCATGGCCATGCCCGCAGTGCCGTTTGCTGCAAGCGCCGAGCCTGCGTTAAAACCGAACCAGCCGACCCAGAGCATGGCCGCGCCAATCAGGGTGTAACCCAGATTGTGCGGAGCCATTGGCGTGGTCGGATAACCCTTGCGCTTGCCCAGTACCAGGCACGCCACCAAGCCAGCTACACCAGCGTTGATGTGCACGACAGTACCGCCCGCGAAATCGAGCACGCCCCAATCCCACAGCAAGCCGCCCACGCCGCCCCAGACCATGTGCGCCATGGGCGCATAGACCAAGGTGAACCAGGCAGTGATGAAGACCAGCATCGAGGAAAACTTCATGCGCTCGGCAAAAGCACCGACGATGAGTGCGGGGGTGATAATGGCAAAGGTCATCTGAAAGGTGATGAACACGCTTTCAGGAACCGCTGCGACCAGGCTGTCAGCCTGCAAACCGCTGAGAAATGCCCTGGACAAGCCGCCCACAAAGGAATTGAAGTTAACAACACCTTCTTCCATGCCTGTGGTGTCAAACGCCATGCTGTAGCCATAGATGACCCACAGCAGACTGACTAAACAGGTGACGGCAAAGCACTGCATCATCACGGACAGCACGTTCTTGGAACGCACCATGCCGCCATAAAACAGTGCCAGGCCAGGAATGGTCATAAACAGTACGAGCGCGGTGGCAACAATCATCCACGCGGTATCGCCACTGTTCAGTACAACCTCGTCGGCCATCGCAACGCTAGGCAAAACGAGGGACAAAAGGGCTCCTAGCCCTGCGATTTTTCGCAGAGTCATGGTTTAACTCCTGGGGCGGGGTTCGGTTTTTTTGGGGCTTAAATCGCGTCGGTATCGGTTTCGCCGGTACGAATGCGAATGGCCTGTTCCAGATTAACTACGAAAATTTTGCCGTCACCGATCTTGCCGGTGTTGGCAGCTTTAGTGATGGCTTCGATGACGCGATCCAGTTGATCGTCAGCAATCGCCACGTCGATTTTCACTTTTGGCAAGAAATCGACCACGTACTCAGCACCGCGGTACAGCTCAGTGTGGCCCTTCTGGCGACCGAAGCCTTTGACTTCAGTGACAGTGATGCCCTGCACGCCGATCTCCGACAGTGACTCACGGACGTCGTCCAACTTGAACGGCTTGATGATGGCAGTAACTAGCTTCATGTAACTCTCTCCCGTGTAAGGTGGACTTGCCCCAGGAATTGCAAACCCGAGCCAAGTCTAAGCGCAGTGTCTGGCTTTTGTAATGCATTGGCTGCTCTAAAGCGGCAAAACCAATACCCACCAACCGCTCCTGACGAAACACTCCTGTGCCCCGACTCACGCACCGGAACCGCATCAGTGCATCTCTCATCTGGAGCTAAGCAGAAAGCTTGCCAAGCATCATAAATCTGCTTAATTTCATGCACTTAGGTGCTTCTAGAGGCAAATCGCCAGGATTTTCGGCGATTTAACGCACAATAACGGTGCAGCACCATCGGGCGCAGCGCGCAATAATCGTGCAAGTGGTAAAAGCTGTTGCCTCGACGCTGCGTGTTACACTTTCAACCTACCGCTACCGGATGCTAATCATGTTGCCACCCAAAATCCTCCTCGACGCCCTCACCGCCGGCGCCTCGCGCCTGTTCAATGGCGATACGCCGTTGCCACGCGCTGAGTTCGAGGCGCAATTCAAAGCACTGATGCAAAGCGGATTCAGCAAACTGGATTTGGTCAGCCGCGAAGAGTTCGACAGCCAGATGGTAGTCCTGGCCCGCACCCGTGCACGTTTAGAGGCACTCGAAGCCAAGGTCCTTGAGCTAGAAGCCAAAGAGTCCCAGCCCGCCACCAAGCAGTAACCCCTCTAGACGCTTCCCTTGGCCGCAAGGCCTCTGTGCGTGCTCCTGTCCAAAATTCGGCGCCCCTCGCCACTTTTAACTGAAGGTGCCGACTGCGAGTGCACGGCGCTGAAAATCTTAACAATTCTTGCGAACAGCCCCTGCTCGCTACGCCCCTGAATAAAATCAACTTTCAACATCAGGCCTTGATAGCAGATGGATCTGTGCGGCCCCGATGCGCCTCGAAGATAACGACAGAGGAAGTCGATTATGAAGCGGACTACAAAAGACAACGCCCCCCTGACCTTTAACCTAAGGGCAGGACGCCAAGGCAATGCTCTCCAGAGCGTCTCATTCAGCGCCCTGCTGGTCTTGGTCCTTGGCGGCTCCAGCAGCGCCTATGCAGCCTGTGTCAACCGGCCAGGAATAGGCGCCACCGAAGGCTCGACCTGCACCAGCGCCGGAACAAGCTTTAGCTCCGATACCATCAATGTACCAATCCGCAGCAGCGCCAAAAGCTCGCTGACGCTGACCGCTCCAGAGGTCAGCGCCGAGGTTTTGCCAAGTACGCCTGATGGTAATCGCGCCGTGGTATTTGCCCGCGATGCTGCCTTGAATATCGAAGGCAGCCTTACCGGCATCCTGAACGGCGCAGAAGGCACCGAAACCGGTCAACTTCTACGCTCGACCCTGGGCGGCTCGATTGTCGTCGGCGGCGATACCCGCCTGATCACCACCCAGGCGAATGCCATCGCGATTGACGCCAACCGAGGCAACATTTTGCTTAAAGGCAACCTCGATGCCGTCTCGCGCGGGCGCGCAGGAACCAGCAATAAGGCTGCGGTAAGACTCGGGCAGGGTTTACGCGCAAGCAACGGCGCAAGCATCAGGGTTCAAGGCGACACCCAGCTTGATGTGGTCAGCCGCGCGATTGAAGCCAACGGCACACCAGGCTCACAAATCGAGCTGACCAACCTCAAAAGCCGCTCCGAATCCTTTGGCATTATTGCCACCGGCGAGGATAACGCCGTGGTGGTCACCGGTGAGCAGGTCGATATCCAGGTCAGCGGCGACAACAGCGAAGGTATATACGTCGCCGAAGGTGCCAATGTGATCATCGACAGCGCAGGTGGCAATACCCGCAACGCCAAGGACTCGACAATTGTGTTCAATACGCCCGGCGCCAGCCTGGCCACGCTGGGCGATGCCTCAGACGCCTTGCGCGTACAGAACAGCAACGGTGATTCACGCATCCTGATTGGCGCAGGCACTATTACCACCGGCACCGCCAACAGCGGCTATGACTCCGAGGGCGCTTTCGCGCTGGTCCGCGGCGGCCCGGGCGTCGCTCAAGTCGACATGAGTGGCGGCAGTATCCTCACCTTTGCCGAAGAAGCCGAAGGCATCGCTGTTCAGGCGGATAACAACGCTGCCAGCAGGATCGACAATGACAGCATCATCAACTTCAGCGGCGGCAGCGTCACCACCAGAGGTAATAGCGCCGTCGGCTTGCTGGCGCAGAGCGATCCGTTGAGCAAAGGCAATGTCACCATCAACCAGTCTGGCGGCAGTGTCACCACCAGCGGCACCGGTGAACGGCAGCAGCTTAGTCACGGGATCCTGGCTGAAGCCACCGGCTCAGGTAACAGCACCATCAACCAAAGTGGTGGCACGGTCAGCACCACGGGAAATGGCAGCCATGGCCTCTATGGATACTCGATTAGCGGCGATGTGAACATTAACCAGAGCGCAACGGCGAGCGCTCAGGCCAGCGGCGAAAATGCTTCGGCGCTGGTGGCCGAGGCCGTATCGCCAGAGCAACGCTATGCAATCAAGGCGGCCGGCACATTGATTGGCGGCAGCGGCCAGGGCGCAGGCATCAGAACCAGCACCCAAGCCAACGGTAGCCTTGAGCTTGGTGCAACGGCCAAGGTTAGCGCCGCCTCGGGAATCGCCATTCTCGACGGCAGTGGCAACAGCACTATCACCAGCGCGGGCACTATCACTGGAGACATACTCACCAATGCCGGCGACGACCAACTGAACCTGTTGGCCGGCAGCGTGACCAACGGCAGCGTCATCATGGGCAAGGGCGACGACCGCACAACCATCGAAGATGGCGCAGACATCACAGAAGTCAGTCTTTTCGATGGTGGCGAAGGGGTGAACGACAGCCTGAGCTTTGCCGGTGGCGAGCGAAATATCGCTGCGGATAGCCTGCAGAACTGGGAAGCAGTGGTTCTCGATGCAGGTGCCCGCATCAACTTCGACTCTCCAGGTCTCAGCGTTGGCAGCAGCGACAATGCAACAGAGCGCGGGCTGATCATCAATCAGGGTGCAACCCTGCGCGCCCGCCAGTCGAGCTTTACCGTCAGCGGCGACGTGAACAATAGTGGCACCATCGACCTGCAAAACAACAGCGCAGGTGATCGTTTTGTCATCGCAACCAATCCAGGCGACGCCTCCGGCAATTACCACGGGCAAGACGCCAGCCTGAAAATCGACACTGTACTCGGCGGCGATAACTCGCCAACAGACAAGCTGGTGATTCAGGGCGACTCAACCGGCAGCACCAGGCTTAGCGTCAACAACCTCGGTGGCAGCGGCGCCCAGACCGGCAATGGCATCGAAGTGGTGCAGGTCGCCGGAAACTCAAACGGGGTCTTCGCACTCAATGGCGACTACATTACCAAGGACAACCAACAAGCCGTTGTCGCCGGCGCCTATGCCTACACGCTGCACAAGACAGAAACTGGCGACTGGTCCCTGACCTCGGCCATTACCGCCTCCCCCGATACTCCTGTCGATCCGCTGGTGCCAATGACGCCGAGCGAGCCGCGCTATAGCCCTAGCGCTGCACTCTATCAACAATATGGCCAAGCGTTGCTCGACATGAACAGCCTGCCGACCATGCAACAGCGTGTCGGCAATCGCTACTGGCATGCCGCCGACGGCACAGCTCAAAGCCGTACAACCACCAGTATTGACGGCGAGCAGACCTACATCGAAAACGGCGCAGGCTGGGCCCGTGTGGAGGGCAGCTACCAGCGTAACAGGCCCAATGCCGGAACGATCGATGCCGACTCAACAACCAATCGCTGGAAAATGCAGGCTGGCCTCGACGCCTTGCTGAATGAAGACCAACAAGGCAACAAGCTGATTGGCGGGCTAACTGCGCACTACGGCACCTCGTCGTCCCAGGTTGAATCGTTTTTCGGGGATGGCAATATCGACAGCCGTGGTTATGGCGTAGGCCTGACGCTAACCTGGCTGCAGGAAAATGGTTTCTATATTGACTCGCAAGCCTCGGCAAACTGGTACAAAACCGATATCGACTCTGACGAAACAGATCGTCAGTTAGCCTCGGACAATGATGGTTTCGGCTACGCCTTCTCGGTCGAGAGCGGCAAGCAACTTAAGCTCAACGAAACCCTGAGCCTGACGCCCCAGGCACAGTTGATCTACTCCAAAGTTGATTTCGACAGCTTTACCGATGAGTTCAACACCCACACCTCATTGGACTCTGCCGACAGCCTGCGCTCACGCCTGGGTGTTTCGCTGGATCATGACAGCCGTTGGCTGGACGATACCAACAAGATCCGCCGTAGCCATGTCTACGCAATCAGCAACCTGTACTACGAGCTCCTCGATGGCACCCAGGTTGATGTTGCCGACGTAAAGCTTAAAAATCGTCCAGAGCGGCTCTGGACTGGCCTCGGCGTGGGCGGAAGCTACAACTGGAATGAAGACAAGCTCTCGCTCTACGGCGAGGTGTCTGTCGACTCATCCGTGAATAATTTCGGCGACAGCACGGCCGTCAACGGCACCGTCGGCATGCGCCTGAGATTTTGACCCTTAGTCACCGATAACGAAAAACGGAGCCCTCAAGCTCCGTTTTTTTATTGCTCAACACCGCTGCATAACTGAACTAACCGGTTGCGCACCACTCCAGCGCAACCTGCTACGCTCGAAATATCGCAGGAAGCGATAGCCCAGACTTCAAGGAGCGAACGATGTCACTGGCCATAGTCCACAGCCGTGCCCAGGTGGGTGTTGATGCGCCAACTGTCACCGTCGAGGCGCACCTTGCCAATGGTTTGCCATCACTGGCATTGGTCGGTTTACCCGAAACAGCGGTAAAAGAAAGCAAGGACCGAGTACGCAGCGCCATCCTCAACTCTGCATTTGAGTTCCCACCACGGCGAATCACGCTCAATCTGGCCCCGGCCGATTTACCTAAGGATGGTGGTCGTTTCGACCTGGCAATCGCCTTGGGGATTCTCGCCGCAAGCGGGCAAATACCGGCAAGCGCACTTGAAGATATCGAATGCCTGGGTGAACTGGCGTTATCCGGAGAAGTTCGTCCGGTCCAGGGAGTATTGCCGGCCGCCCTGGCTGCTCGGGCCAGCGGACGCACTCTCGTGGTGCCCAGTGCCAACGCGGAAGAGGCCAGCCTCGCTTCCGGCCTGAACATAATTGCAGCCGAGCACTTATTGCAGCTGGCTGCACATTTCAATGGCCTGGAGCTGATTGCGCCATACCAATCACAAGGCCTGCTGCGCCAGCCCCAACCCTACCCGGACTTATCCGAAGTTCAGGGCCAGTTGACGGCAAAGCGTGCATTACTGGTGGCTGCTGCCGGCTCCCACAACCTGCTCTTTAGTGGCCCGCCTGGCACTGGCAAAACCCTGCTCGCCAGCCGCCTGCCCGGTTTGCTGCCACCCCTTGACGAGCAAGAAGCGCTGGAAGTGGCAGCCATTCATTCAGTCGCCAGCCACAGGCCAATGACCGCCTGGCCACAACGACCTTTTCGCAATCCTCACCACAGCGCATCCGGTCCGGCATTGGTCGGCGGCGGCAGCCGGCCACAACCCGGCGAAATAACCCTTGCTCACCATGGCGTGCTGTTTCTCGACGAACTGCCTGAGTTTGATCGCAAGGTCCTTGAGGTATTGCGCGAACCGCTGGAAAGCGGTCATATCGTGATCGCCCGCGCTCGCGACAAGGTGCGCTTCCCGGCCCGATTCCAACTGGTTGCGGCCATGAACCCTTGCCCCTGTGGGTTTCTTGGCGACCCCAGCGGGCGCTGCCGTTGCAGTAGCGAGCAGATTCAACGCTACCGGGCCAAACTCTCCGGCCCGCTGCTCGACCGCATTGATTTACACGTCACTGTGGCCCGCGAGGCAACAGCCCTGCTTGTACCTGAAAGCACCACCAGTGAAACCGCCACCAGCGCCGCCCATGTTGCCAGCACCCGTAAACGGCAAATGCAGCGCCAGGGCTGCGCCAATGCATTTCTGGACCTGCCAGGGCTGCGCCAGCACTGCCCGCTGCAGGCGGCGGACCAGCTATGGCTGGAAACCGCCTGCGAGCGACTGGCCTTATCCCTACGCGCCGCTCACCGCGTGCTCAAGGTCGCAAGAACCCTGGCCGATCTTGAGGGCGTCGCAGACATAAACCGCCAACACCTGGCCGAAGCCATGCAGTATCGCGGTCATGCCTAGACCTAACGCAGTAGCCATATCGGCCTGGCGCTACTGAAAACGCCCGACCTCATTGCGCAGCTCACCCGCCAGGCCATCAAGCTCGCGGGCCGTTTCGGCCAGGTTGGAGATCACCTGGTGCTGCTCGTTATTGGCCAGGGCGATACTTTGCAGATTACTGCTCAAGGCCGTAGCGGTGCTACTTTGCTCTGAAGTGGCTGTGGTAATAGAGGCAAACTGCTCTCCGGCCATGCTGGTCTGCTCGGCAATTTGCGCCAGTGCCTCCACAACCCGAGAATTGAGCTGCAAGCCTTCGTTCATCAACGACTGGCCTTGCTGCATGGTGCTGATGGCAGTGGCTGTTTCAGTCTGGATACTGCCGATCATGCTGGAAATTTCTGTTGTCGCATCACGGGTACGGCCTGCCAAACTACGGACTTCATCAGCAACCACGGCGAAACCACGACCTTGCTCCCCTGCGCGCGCTGCTTCAATCGCTGCGTTGAGAGCCAGCAAATTGGTTTGCTCGGCAATCGAAGTGATCACGCTGACAATACCGCCGATCTCCTGCGAACGCAGGCCCAAAGTATTGATAACCGCCGATGTAGCATCCAATGAATGCGCTATTTGTTCCAGCGCCTTTGACGCCTCGTCCATCGAGCTGCGGCCGATGTTGGTCTGCTGTGCGTTATCACTGGCCAGGCGTTCGGTCTGGCGCATATTGTCGGCGATATTCAGGGATGTTGCACTGAACTCCTCGACCGCACCGGCCATACTGGTGATCTCGCCCGACTGTTGTTCTATCCCTTCATAGGCGCCGCTGGAAAGTCCCGACAATGCTTGGGCGCGGCTGCTAACGGCCTGGGCCGAGCTGCGAATACGCGAAACCATGCTCGCCAGCGCTTCACCCATTTGGTTGAAACTGGTGGCAAGGTCACTGATTTCATCATTGCCACTAATGGTTGAACGTGCACTCAAGTCACCAGCTCCCAGCGCGTGAGCTTGCTTGACCAACTGGCCAAGCGGTCGCAATTTACGGCGCAGCAACCAGATCACCGCACCAACGGCCAAGACCAGCGCCAGCAGGCTACCAATCGCCAGTTGCCAACCGAGCGACCAGGTCACGGCCTGGATTTCAGCCATGGGCATGCTCGCCACCACTTGCCAACCGCCAGCGCTGAAAGGTGCGCTAACGCTGTAGAATTCTTGCTGGCCATCACTCCAAACCATGCCCTGGCTTGGGTTGCTGGAGTGCTCTATCAGTTTCGCCGGGGCTGAATCGGCCTTCTGCGCAGCGAAAGGAGCAACCAACCATTTGCCGCTGGAATCGAAGATTGCCAGTGAACCGGCCTTGCCAATGCGGAAGTTCTTCAGCGCAGCAAACTGATCGTTTTGCGTATCGGTATAGTCAAAGCCGACAAACAACACCGCAATCACTTGCCCCTGGCTATCGGTGACCGGTGTGTACTGGGTCATGTAGGCGCGGTCGAACAGCAATGCACGGCCCACATAACTCTCGTTCTGGAGCAGGCGCTGGTAGGCTGGATGATTGTGATCCAGCGCTGTGCCGATGGCACGACTACCGTCCTGCTTGGTTAACGAGGTGGTAACCCGAACAAACTCGGAACCGTCGCGGACAAATACGGTGGCCACCCCGGCGGTCAGGTTCTTGAACTCATCAACGCGCTCAAAGGCATTGTTCAGCAAGTTGCCGTCGGCATACAACGCAGGCGTCTGCACCCCGACCACGTCTATTCGCTCATCGGGTTTAACCACCAGCCCCGAGCTGTAGCGCTTCTCGAACAGGCCCGCGAGGCGCTGCGTGCTCTCAAGCAAACTAGCGTTGAAGGTCGCTAACTGGTCAGCCATCAAACGCGACTCGCTGGCCAGGTGCTCTTCACGGATCGCCACGTTGGCATCACTCAAAGAGCGCAAGGCGAACACAGTGCTGAGGCTAATCAACACAGTCAGGATAATAGCCAAGGCCAACGCCAGCTGCCGAGTGATAGAGGAACGAGAGGGGTTCATGAAAGCTCCGACAAAAAAATACACCTGAGCACCCATAGCAAAGGATGCATCACTAGTCTGTCGGCTTAATCGGCCCCGCCCCCCAGAACTTAAGCGCCACTCAGCCGATTATTTGATCCACTCGACCTGTGGTAGCTGCATTGCCGCGACTTCACTGACCAGATAGTCGCGCAAGCGCTGGAAACGTTCCTGGTTACGCCGCGCCTTGGGCCAGACCAGGTAATAGCTGGAACCACTGGGTACCGCTGCTGGCCAGGGCAAGCCGAGGCGGCCTTGCGCCACATCCTCTGCGACCATGACCAGATCACCGATCGACACCCCGTAACCGCGCGCGGCCGCGACCATACCCAACTCCAGGGTGTCGAACACTTGACCGCCACGCAACGGGACCTGGTCAGCCAGATTCATGGCCTGCAGCCACTGGCGCCAATCACGGCGATCAGGCGTTGGGTGGAGCAACTCGGCGCTTTGCAGTTGTGCCAGGTCCCAGGCGCCATCGCCCAGGACATCGACGGCGCACACCGGGATCAACCATTCGGCGAATAGCAACTCACTTTCCCAGTCATCGGCAAAGTTTCCGCTGCTCAGCAGTACCGCGCAGTCAAAGGGCTCGTGCAAGAAGTCGACTTTATCGACATCCATCCAGGCACTAGTCAGTTGCACTTCGATATCACTGCTGAGCATGCGAAACCGCGAAAGCCGCGCCAGCAACCAGCGCATGGTCAAGGTCGACGGCGCCTTCAGGCGCAACACCCCATCATCCGCCTGCAAGGGTGCACAGGAACGCTCAAGCGCATCGAATCCTTCACGCAGGCCAGGGAGCAAGGTGCGACCGGGTTCAGTGAGCTTGAGACTGCGCCCACAACGCTCGAATAGACGACAGTCGAAATACTCCTCAAGCGTGCGCACGTGGCGGCTGACCGCGCTTTGCGTGATCGCCAGTTCTTCACCGGCCTGGGTGAATGAGCAGTGGCGCGCGGCCGACTCAAAGGCGCGCAACGCGTACAAAGGCGGTAGCTTGCGACTCATGGATAACTAAAACTCATACTAAACAGAGGTATTTTCATTTTGCAGCATGTGCCATCAATTTCACATACTGCACAGCTCAATACTCAACCTGGCCTCCACTTATGTCCCATGGCAGCTACCCTCTCCACCCCGCCATCAGCAGTGCTGCCGCGCTGCCACGCGAAGTTGATATTGTCATTGCCGGCTCAGGCATCATGGGCTGCGCAACGGCCTACTACTTGCGGCAAAAGGGCTTGTCGGTGTTGGTCTGCGACAAGGCCGGGCTGGCCAGCCAGCAATCGACCCGGGCCTGGGGCTTTGTGCGTCAACAGGCGCGCGACCCGGCCGAAGTGCCATTGATGATGGCTGCCATCGAGTTGTGGAAACAGCTTGAGCATGAGTTGCAGTTACCTTTGGAGTGGCGTCAGGACGGCTGCATGTACCTGGCTGAAAATGATGAACACCTGCGTCAGTACCATGACTGGCTGGATGTCGCCGCCAGCCATGGCCTCGACACCCGTTTGCTCAGCAGCCGTGAAGTCGCTGCCAGATTGCCTGCGCTGGCCAATCCGGCAAAAGGCGGGCTGTTCACCGCCAGTGACGGCCAGGCAGAGCCGCGCCGGGTAGCGCCGGGCTATGCATTACGCGCTGCCGAGGCCGGTGTGGTATTTGCCGAAGGGTGCGGCGTGACCGCGATCGATCGAGCAAGCGGCTCGGTTTGTGGCGTGCAAACCGAACGCGGCTATGTGAAGACCAGCCGCGTACTGGTCGCGGCCGGGGCCAGCAGTTGGCGGTTGCTGGCTCCGCTTGGACTTGAGCTTCCACAGCAGGCGCTGCGCAGCACGGTCTCGCGCACCAGCCCGGTACCCGACATTGGCGGCTGTAGTTTTATCGGCCACGGCATTGGCATCCGGCAACGCGCCGACGGCAGTCTCAACCTGGCGGATGAAGCACAAGCCGACATAGACCTGAACCTGGACTTTATCCGCGGTGCCTCCTGGTACCTGCCCTTATTGCCAGAGCATCACCGCAGCTTCCGCTTCCACCTCAATGGCGCGCTGCTGCATGACATAAAGTTGCGCCTACGGGGTGAAAACAAGGCGCTCGGCGAACGCGACCCACACGCCAGGCCCGAGCCCAGCCGTGTTCGCGCCGCTGAAAAAGCCTTGGCGCGCGCCTTCCCGGCTTTGCATGAGGTGCGCGTCATAGAAAGCTGGGCCGGTTTTATCGATGTCTTGCCCGACGGCATACCTGTACTCGATGCGCCCAGCCAAATCCCCGGCCTGCTGATTGCGACTGGTTTTTGCGGCCATGGCTTCGCCATGGGCCCAATTGTCGGTCAGTTGATGGCGCAATGGGTCACGCAGGGCAACACGTCACTCGATGTAAGCGCATTTCGTAGCGGCCGCTTTGCTGATGGCAGCGCAGGCAAACCCTATTCACTTTTCTGAAGAAGCCCTGCATGTCGAGTCCAAACCGTATTGAGTTGCTGGCTATTTTGCGTCTATCAGGCCCACTGGTAGCGGCGCAATTGGCACATGTATTGATGGTCTTCACCGACACGGTGATGATGGGCCTGCTTGGCCCTCAAGAACTGGCTGGCGGCGGGCTCGGCGCAGCGTGTTATTCGTTTGTCTCGATTTTCTGTGTTGGGGCCATAGGTGCAGTGGGCAACCTGGTTGCCATCCGCCACGGTTCTGCGGATGCGGCAGGTGTAACCCGCCTGACCCAGAACGGCTTGTGGATGGGCTGGGGCTTGGCCCTGCTGGCGGGGCTGATACTGTGGAACCTCGAACCGGCCCTGAGGCATGCGCAGCAAACGCCGGAAAACGTTGAGCGCGCCATGCACTTTCTCTCAACCCTGGTATTCGCCCTGCCCGGCTACATGACCTTTATGGCGCTGCGCGGCTTCACCAGTGCAATCGGTCGTCCCGGGCCGGTCATGGCCATCAGCATTGGAGGCGCGCTGGCCAATTTCATTCTGAACTACGCCCTGATCAAAGGTTGGTTTGGCCTGCCACAGTTGGGCCTGGCTGGTATCGGCCTGGTCACCTCGCTGGTCATGAGCGCCATGGCCTTGATTCTGGCCTGGCATGTGATGCATCACCGCGCCTATAGCGCTTACCCACTGCAGCGCGGCGTCTGGCAGCCAGACTGGCAAGAACTCAAGGAACTTATCCGCCTTGGCTTACCCATTGGCGGCACCTATGCGGTGGAGTCAGGGCTATTTGCCTTTGCGGCGCTGTGCATGGGCGCGCTGGGCAGTACGCAGATGGCCGCCCATCAAATTGCCCTGCAATCGGTGTATGTCGCCTTTATGGTGCCAGTCGGCATTTCCTATGCGGTGACCTTCCGGATTGGCCAGCATTATGGCGCTGGCCGCTTGCTTGAGGCACGGCGCAGCGGTCGACTGGGCATCATGTTTGGCGCCACCTGCATGCTCGGCTTTGCCTTGCTGTTCTGGCTCGCGCCGCAATGGGTGATTGGCTTGTTTCTCGACCGCAATGACCCGGCATTTGAGTCGATTATCGCGCTGGCCATCAGCTTGTTGGCGATTGCGGCCTGGTTTGAGCTGTTTGATGGTATTCAAACCATTGCCATGGGTGCGATTCGCGGACTCAAGGACGCCAAGACCACCTTCTACACCGGCCTGGTCTGCTATTGGCTGATTGGTGCGCCCATGGCCTGGGCCCTGACATTTGTCTTCGACTGGGGCGCGGCAGGTGTGTGGTGGGGTTTAGCCAGCGGTCTTGCCTGCGCAGCCATCAGCCTGAGCCTGGGCTTTGAATGGAAAACCGCGCGGATGCTCAAGCAAGACCCGGTCGAGACCTGCAGCAACTTGGCCTAGTTCTTCTGGCTCATGCCCGGCAGTACATTTCGTACGCCGTAGACCAGAAATTTCGCCAACTCACTCAGAGCGATGGGCTTGCTGATTAGGAAGCCCTGCGCCTGGTCACAACCGAACTGACGCAACATGGCGAGTTGCTCGGCGTTTTCAACGCCTTCGGCGACCACCTGCAAGTTGAGGTTGTGTGCCAAATTAATCATGGCCCGCACCAGCAGGCGGTTCTCCGAGCGTTCGCACATGCCGCCGACAAAACTCTTGTCGATCTTCAGCAAGGTGATCGGCAGGCTGTTGAGGTGGACGAACGAAGAGAATCCAGTGCCAAAATCATCCAGCGAGAAACGCACGCCCAACTCTCCCAAGGCCAGCATGGTCTGGCGCACATGGTCGCTGCGGCGCATGATGGCGGTTTCGGTCAGCTCAAACTCAAGCCACTGGGCATCAATCCCGCGCTCATCGATCAAGCGCTTGAGCGTTGGCAGCAGCTGGCTGTCCTGGAACTGGCGGAATGACAGGTTGACCGCCATATGCAGCGGCTCCAGCCCACGCCCACGCAGCCACTGCATGTCACGCAGGGCACGGGAGATGACCCAGTAGCCGAGCGGCACGATAAGGCCGCTTTCTTCGGCCAGCGGCACAAATTCATTGGGCGCAAGCAGGCCACGGGTAGCGTGGCGCCAACGCACCAAGGCCTCAAGCCCAACAATGTTGCCGGTTTTCAGGCAAAGACGCGGTTGATAATGCAGCTCCAGTTCATCGCGGCGCAGCGCACGGCGCAATTCGCTTTCGAGATCTGCTTGGCTACGCGCGTTGTGATTGATCCGCTCATCATAAATATACGAGGTGCAACCTTGCTGGTTCTTCGCCTGCTGCATGGCAATGTGCGCGTGCCACATCAGCGGATCAGGCCCCGCATTCGCCCGGGCGTGTGCAAGCCCAAGGCTGCAACCGAGCATAAGGCTCTCGCCATCGACCCAATAGGGCTCGGCCAACACTTCGGTTACCCGCTCGGCAAAGCGCTCTGCGCGCAGTGCGTCCCGTCGGGTATCGAGCAGCACCGCAAACTCGTCGCTGCCCAAGCGTGCTATTTGATCCCCCGATTGCAGGACCGACTTTAGCCGCGCTACCACTTGCAGGATCAGGTTGTCGCCGGCCTGAAACCCCAAGGCATCGTTTACATGCCGAAAGTTATCCAAATCCAGATGGCCAAGCGCCAGGCCCCGGCTATCGGCCGCCGCTAGCCGGGCGGTGAGCAGGGTCTGGAAACCTTGGCGGTTGGCAATTCCCGTGAGCGCATCCTGCTCGGCCAAACGGTTGAGGGTATGCTTGAGCGAACCGTGCTCTTGCACATAACGCAAGCAACGCCGCAGTACATCCGGGGTCAGTTGTGAGCGGACCAGCCAATCGTTGATACCTTGGGGCTCATCGAGAGGCTCTTGCTCGAGCAACAAGATAATCGGTAGCGGACAAACACCCAGAGAAGGCTGGTGGCTCGGCGTGGTCAACAGGACGGTGTTGCCATGGTTGCCGTACAGGTTACGCGCGATGCTCCATGAGGCGGCTGAAATAATCGAATACGCTCCGCCCCAAGGCAGCAGGCACTCATGCAAGAGCGCAGGCCATGAGGAATCCTCGGCAAGCAGGATCAGCGTTAAGGGCTCGACGAACGCAGACAAACAACCTCCCCAAAGACAAAATAATGCAGTGGCATCCTCGCCAAATGCGCCATTTTTGGCGTCTAGTCCGCACATCCCTGCTGTGCTCACGCATCCTGCTCTAAAGTAGAGCCTTCGACAAGTACCCCTCAGATGAGGTTACCCGGTTGGCGTAGGAGCTAATTGACCACGATCAAACGCCGCCGACCTTCAACCACCATACAAATGCATGTTATCGCCACGCAGACTACTGTAATTCACAGAAGAACCAAGCCCGCCTGATCTAACTCCGTGCGCTAACACACAGTTCCAGAAGGTCGAGGCACAAAGCGCTGAGCCTGTTAAAATGCGCGCCCACTCTCCATGTGATAACTGTAATGTCCCGACTGAACCCTCGGCAGCAGGAAGCCGTGAACTACGTCGGCGGCCCTCTTTTGGTGCTCGCCGGTGCTGGCTCCGGCAAGACCAGCGTCATCACCCGCAAGATCGCCCACCTGGTGCAGAACTGCGGCATTCGCGCGAGCCACATTGTCGCCATGACCTTTACCAACAAGGCCGCGCGCGAGATGAAAGAACGCGTCGGCACGCTGCTTAAAGGCGCCGAAGCGCGGGGGCTGACGGTTTCGACCTTTCATAACCTGGGCATGAACATTATCCGCAAGGAATACGCACGCCTGGGTTATAAACCAGGGTTCTCGATCTTCGACGAAGGTGATATCAAGGCGCTGCTCAGCGATATCATGCAAAAAGAGTATGCCGGTGATGACGGCATTGACGAGATCAAGAACTACATCGGCTCATGGAAAAACGACCTGATACTGCCCGATCAGGCACTGGCCGAAGCACGCAACCCTAAAGAACAGACCGCGGCCATCGTCTACCTGCATTACCAGCGCACCTTGAAGGCCTATAACGCAGTCGACTTCGATGACCTGATCCTGATGCCAGTAAAGCTGTTTCAGGAACATGCCGACATCCTGGAAAAATGGCAGAACCGAATTCGCTACCTGCTGGTCGACGAATACCAAGACACCAACGCCAGCCAGTATTTGCTGGTAAAACTCCTGGTCGGCACCCGCAACCAGTTCACCGTGGTTGGCGATGACGACCAGTCGATCTATGCCTGGCGGGGTGCGCGGCCGGAAAACCTGATGCTGCTCAAGGAAGACTACCCCTCACTGAAGATTGTCATGCTGGAGCAGAACTACCGCTCCACCAGCCGCATCCTCAGGTGTGCCAACACCCTGATTTCCAATAATCCACACGCCTTCGAGAAACAACTCTGGAGCGAGATGGGCGTGGGTGATGAGATTCGCGTAATCCGTTGCCGCAACGAAGACGCCGAGTGCGAGCGCGTGGCCATGGAAATCCTCACCCTGCACCTGCGCACCGATCGCCCCTACAACGACTTCGCCATCCTTTATCGGGGTAATTACCAGGCCAAGCTGATGGAGCTCAAGCTCCAGCATCACCAGATTCCTTATCGCCTCAGCGGCGGCACCAGCTTCTTCGCCCGCCAGGAGGTGAAGGATTTGATGTCCTATTTCCGCCTGCTGGTGAACCCCGATGACGACAATGCCTTTTTACGGGTGATCAACGTGCCTCGCCGCGAGATAGGCTCGGCGACCCTCGAAAAACTGGGCAACTACGCCACCGAGCGTAAGGTCAGCATGTACCAGGCGGCGGGCGAAATTGGCTTGGGTGAACACCTCGACAGCCGCTTCACCGAACGTCTGGCACGCTTTACCCGTTGGATGGACGGCGTACGCCAGCAGTGTGCGCAGAACGACCCCATCGCGGCGTTGCGCAGCATGGTAATGGACATCGATTACGAGAACTGGCTGCGCCAGAACGCCTCCAACGACAAAGTAGCCGATGCGCGCATGGGTAATGTCTGGTTTCTGATCGAGGCGTTGAAAAACACCCTCGAACGTGACGAGGACGGCGACATGACCATCGAGGACGCCATTGGCAAGCTGGTATTGCGCGACATGCTCGAACGCCAGCAAGAGGAGGAAGAAGGTGCAGATGGCGTGCAGATGCTGACATTGCATGCCTCCAAAGGCCTTGAGTTTCCATACGTATTTATCATCGGCATGGAAGAGGAAATCCTTCCGCACCGCTCCAGTATCGAAGCCGACACCATTGAAGAAGAGCGGCGCCTGGCCTACGTTGGTATCACCCGCGCGCGCGAAACCCTGGCGTTCACCTTCGCTTCCAAGCGCAAACAATACGGTGAGATAATCGACTGCACGTCCAGCCGCTTTCTCGATGAGTTGCCACCCGAGGACTTGCAGTGGGAAGGTTTGGAAGAAGCCCCGGTTGAAGTCAAGGCCGCTCGTGGCAATGCGGCACTGGCGGACCTGCGGGCAATGCTGAAAAAATAGACGGTTTTCTATCGCCCATTATGGGCCAGGCACTCTTGGAAAATTTGCGCGCTGGGCCGCTCCATCCCGGAACGCCCGGCGCAACTGACTTCAGAGACGCCTAAGGCCAGGCAAAGGGCAAACACCCCAGCATAGACTGGGGTTTCACACTAAATGAGGGCTGTTGCGTGGAAGCGCTGAAACAAAAAATTCGCGAAGAAGGCATTGTGCTCTCAGAGCAGGTACTTAAAGTCGATGCTTTTTTAAACCATCAGATTGATCCCAAGCTGATGCAGCAGATTGGACATGAATTCGCGGTCCGCTTTCGCGACCAGAAGATCACAAAAATCGTCACCATCGAGGCCTCTGGTATTGCTCCGGCAGTAATGGCGGGG
Source organism: Pseudomonas segetis (assembly GCF_900188155.1). Classification (GTDB taxonomy): domain Bacteria; phylum Pseudomonadota; class Gammaproteobacteria; order Pseudomonadales; family Pseudomonadaceae; genus Aquipseudomonas; species Aquipseudomonas segetis. Next base: position 390,003 of record NZ_FZOG01000003.1, on the reverse strand, counting down.
CTGGAGCTCGGGATTCCGGTCATTTTTGCCCGCAAATACCAGTCGCTGACGCTCAAGGACAACCTGCTCACATCCAAGGTCTACTCCTTTACCAAGCAGACAGAAAGCACCATTGCCGTCTCGGCCAAACACCTGACCGCCGATGATCATGTGCTGGTCATCGACGACTTCCTGGCTAACGGGCGCGCGGCCAAAGCATTGATCGACGTGATCCAGCAGGCTGGAGCCAGCATCGCCGGAATTGGCGTGGTAATCGAGAAGTCATTCCAGGTGGGCCGCAACGAGCTGGACCAACAAGGTTTTCGCGTTGAATCACTGGCGCGTATCAGTTCGCTGGCGGACGGCAAGGTCAGCTTTCTCGAGTAAGAACAGCACTGGCGGGCAGGCTTTGCCGGGCTGCCCGCCAGCGCGTTGGCGGTCAACGCTTACCGACGCCTTGCGTAGCCTGCAAGCCCGCCAATACCAATCGCTGGTACAACTCCTCTCGCAAGCCATCTGGCTGAGCCAGGCCCATGCGCTGCAAATGGTCCATAAACGCCTCGGGCTCGGGCGCTTCAAGCGTGGCCTTGCCAAGACGCAATATCTCCGAGAGCTTGAATTTGCGCTTGAGCCAGGTCAGGGCGCGCAGCAAGTCGCGCTCCACAGGGGTGAAATCGCAGCCCAGGGCAAACTCATCGAACAATGGGCCATGCTCGGTTTGCAACGCCTCCAGGCGTTCGGGCAGGTTATTGCGGTAGGCAGGGTCGAGCTCGAAGGCTTTGTCGAGCTTGCCATTGGCTTGCGCTTGCGCGATCAACTCGGCCTGGAAACGCGAGTCACTGATCTTCAATAAGGCCTCTATCACCTGCGAATCACTTTTGCCGCGCAAATCGGCAATGCCGTATTCGCTGATCACAATATCGCGCAGATGCCGTGGAATCGTGGCGTGGCCATAGGTCCAGACAATATTTGAGCGAACCTCGCCATCGGCCTCACGCCAACTGCGCAGCAGCAATATTGAGCGTGCATCTTCAAGCGCATGGCCCTGGGCAACAAAGTTGTACTGGCCGCCAACGCCACTGAGCACACGACCGTTTTCAAGCTGGTCAGACACCGCGGCGCCCATCAAGGTCATGGTAAATGCCGTGTTGATAAAGCGCGCATCGCGGCGCTGCAACCGCTTTAACTGCTCCTGCCCGTAAAGCTCGTTGATAAAGCAGATACCGGTCATGGCGTAGCGTTGGCGTTGCTCGAAGCTCAGTTCGTTCAAGCGCTCGTAGAATGAGCGCGGCCCGAGGAAGAAACCGCCATGCAAGACCACGGCGTTATTGGCCGGCCGCAAATAGTCGACCAGGGCGTGCTGGGTCTGTGGGTTCGCCAGGTCCGCCGGCACCAAAGCCGACGGCAGCTCCAGCTGCCCTTCAACCAGGCGGATTTCATTGGTAAGCAAGCCATGGCCCTGCAACTCGGCCAAGCGGCGTTCATCAAGCCTGGAGGGCAACCCGGCATCAAGCAGGGCCTGGACACTGCGTGGCCTGCCTTGTTCATCCAGCGCCCCGTCAGAGGCCAGTTGCTGCACCAGCAACTCCGGGTATACCGCACGCCGGATGACCCCGGCATCAGCCAGTAACAACAAGCCGTTGACGAACATCTCGCTGCAGCCGTACAACCCTTTGTCAAAGGCCTCGGTACCACCAACCTGCCCCGCCAACTCGTGCCAGTCGGGTGTGCAATTCAATGCTTCAAGCAACGCCTTGTACTGGCTGTTGTTGGCATGCCGCGCCAAGAGTGCGGCGGTGACCGCATCGCCCATGGAGCCAATGCCAATTTGCAAGGTACCGCCATCGCGCACCAGGGTGCTGGCATGCATGCCAATGCAATGATCTTGCAAGCTGATCGGCATATTGGGGGTTGAGAACAAGGCCGATGTCTCAGCGTCTTGCAGTTGGATGTCAAAGCGCTCACAGGCAATCTCGGCATCACCCGCCATATAGGGCAGTTGGCTATGAACCTGGGCCAGATAGAGGATTTTCTCGCCATTGGCTCGGCGCTTGTCCAGCATCGGCAACAGGTCAAGGGTGATGTCCGGGTTGCAGCTCAGGCTGAAGTGTTCAGGTCGCAGCGGATCAGTAGCCACTAGTTGCGCCAGGACATTGAGACCCCGGCTATTGATATCGCGCGCAGCATGGCTGTAATTGCTGCTGACGTAGTTTTGCTGCGCCTGGTCATTATTGAGCATGCTTGCGGGCTGCATGAAAAACTGCTCGACCCGGATATTTGCCGGCAACTCGCCACGACGCAGGTCGCCGAGAAAGTCCAACTCGGGGTAATCGGCAAACACACGCTCCACGAACGGCTGCAAAAAACGTTGTTGCAAGCCCTGCTCGGCATGCGGGCGCCCCAGGCAAAGGGCCGTGTAGATGTTGAGTTCGCGCTCAGGCAGTTGTTTGCAGCGCTGGTAGAGCGCATTCACCCAAGTGTTGGGCTTGCCAAGGCCAAGCGGCAGGCCAAGATGGATAGGCCCGTCAATTTCGCGCAGGACTCGCTCTACAGCGTCATCAATCGAACACAATTGCGGCATCAAGCACTCCTTGCGCTTAGCTGATCTCTCCAGTTCGACTATACCCGCATCGCAATTACGCCCCGAAGCAAAAATCTATGTCAGCCCATTGCTCGCAATGACGACCAACTGCCTCTGCGGGCCAGGCGTCATGCTTCACGCCGCACGGCGGGTTTCTATACCCCGGAAACGAAAACACCCTGCGCGAGCTAACCCGCGCAGGGTGTTTCCGATGACCCGCCGCTCTGTTGCGGCGCCAAGGAAACTGTCGGCTTACAGGCCGGACATTTTCTCGATGGTCGCCTTGAGCTCTTCGTCGGAGCAATCGCCACAAGTGCCCTTAGGCGGCATGGCATTGATACCGGTGATGGCTTTAGCCAGCAGACCGTCTATACCGCCCTGCTCGTCAGCACGTTTTTTCCAGGCAGCAGTGTCACCGATTTTTGGTGCACCCAATACGCCTGTCGAGTGGCAAGCACCGCAATGGCCCGCGATGATGTCATCTGGAGACTTGGCACCGCCACCGCCTGCAGCAGCGGAAGCAATTTCAACGCCCTTGCACTCTTCGCCCTGAACACAGACTTCACCCACTGGCTTCAAACGAGCAGCAATTGCATCGTCAGTCGCTGCTTGGGCAGAAGCAGCCCAGATAGCCAGCACGGCTGCAGGAGCAACCAACATTTTTTTAATCATATTCACGCTTACACCCTCATCGTGGCTTGGTTCGCCCGCGGCCACGGTTTCGCGAGCGGGATCTAAGTATAACGAGAAGCCCTGCAAGCTGGAACACACCAAATGCCGCAGTTGCGGCCAGACTTGTCGCTCAACCGGCCCGCCGACTCGGTACAGGCTGTATTTTCGGGAGTTTCCACAGCAATAACGCGAAACCCCCGGCACAGCGTTGTTGACGAATCCGTCAGAAATTCGCCGGTGTTGTCGCGCTGATCAGCTTGGCGGGTTCATCGTAGGGGTTACGAAAACGGTGCGGTTTACTGCTCTCAAAGTAGTAGCTATCCCCCTTTTCGAGGATATAGCTTTCACTACCAACCACCAGTTCAAGCCGGCCCTCAATCAGCATCCCGGCTTCTTCGCCTTCGTGATTGAGCATCTCGTTGCCGGTATCGGCGCCAGGTGGGTAGGTTTCTGAGAGGAAGGCGATAGCACGGCTGGGATGAGCCTTGCCGACCAGTTTCATGGTCACGGCGCCATCGGAGATATCAATCAGCTCATTCGCCTTGTAGACGACTTGAGTATTGCTGTCCTGTTCCACGTCGAGGGAGAAAAACTCCACCAGCGACATAGGGATACCCGCCAACACCTTTTTCAACGAACTGATCGAGGGGCTTACACTGTTCTTTTCGATCATCGAAATAGTGCTGTTGGTGACACCCGCACGCTTGGCGAGTTCACGCTGGGAAAGGCCTTTTAACTTACGGATGGATTGCAGTCGTACACCGACGTCCAATGCTTGCGTCCCCCTCGGGAAAATACGGAAAAAGTAGCCGTATCATGGCAATAGCGTTCAGTATTTACAACAGTTTGTGCCTAAATATTGCCCATCCGAATAGTTAGAACCGCACTTTCAGTTATTAACCCCCTAAATAGAGCAATGGCACGCGGCGCAGGTTGCAAAACAACTGGTAGGGAATTGTCCCGGCATGGGCGGCGACATCGCTTGCCAGCACCTGCTTGCCCCATAATTCGACTCGGCTGCCTAGCCCGGAATCCGGCAAATCAGTCAAATCGACCGTCAGCATGTCCATCGACACCCGGCCAATCAGCCGGCTTGGCTTACCGTCAATCATCACCGGCGTGCCTGTCGGCGCATGACGTGGATAACCATCGGCATAGCCCATGGCAACTACACCCACGCGGGTTGGTCGCTCAGTGACAAAGCGCGCGCCATAACCCACCGGCTGCCCTGCCGGCAGTTCACGCACGCTGATGATTTTCGACTCTAGGGTCATTACCGGCTGCAACCGCGCGGCCACAGCCTGGGCCTGCTCAAACGGGGTTGCGCCATAGAGCATGATGCCCGGGCGCACCCAGTCACTGGGCACATCGGGCCATCCCAGCAGCGCTGGCGAATTGCGCAAGCTAACCTCGGCATCAAGACCTTCGCGGGCCTGTTCAAAAACCGCGACTTGCTCAGCACTGCACGAGCAGTCAAGTTCATCGGCGCGGGCAAAGTGGCTCATCAGTACGATTTTTTCCACCTGCGCACATTTCATCAGGCGCTGGTAAGCCGCAGCGAAGTCGTCTGGATGCAGGCCGACGCGATGCATACCGGAATCAAGCTTCAACCAAATGGTCAGCGGCTGGCTGAGGTTCGCCTGTTCAAGCGCTTCAAGTTGCCACATCGAATGCACCACACACCAAAGCCTGTGCTGCTCGATCAGCACCAACTCTTGAGGCTCAAAAAAGCCTTCAAGCAGCAGGATTGGCTGAGCTATACCCGCTTCGCGCAGTTGCAGCGCCTCTTCGATACAGGCCACCGCAAAACCATCAACTTCATCAGCAAGCGCCTGGGCACAACGAACCGCGCCATGCCCATAGGCATCGGCCTTGATCACGGCAAGGGCTTTGGCGGCCGAGATTTCACGGGCCAAACGGTAGTTGTGGCGCAAGGCATTGAGATCAATCAGGGCACGGGCTGGTCGCATAAATTGAACTTCTTGGCAGATGGCTGGCTTGATTAAAAAAAGCCCAGCGGGACTGGGCTAGATGGTGACACATGACAGTTGAAACCACTTCACAGGCCCAGGAGCCTCTGAAAACATTCGGGGCTTTACGGCAGAGCGGCAATGACGCTCATCTCCACCAGTACATCCGGGCGATACATCTTGGCCTCGACTGCAGCGCGGGCCGGTGCCGTGCCGGGTGCAACCCAGGCATCCCAAACCTGATTGAGACTGGCATAGTCACGCGCCATGTCCTTCAGATAAATAGTCACCGACAAAATTCGGCTTTTGTCGGTGCCCGCTTCGCTCAACATCAAATCGATATTGGCCAGGGTTTGCCGGGTTTGTTCGCTGGCGTCGGCGTTGTAGTCATCCGCCAACTGGCCAGCCAAGTAGACAGTGCCGTTGTGGATAACTATTTCGCTGTAACGGGTTTCAGTGCGCAGGCGCTGTAGAGCCATGTTTTTCTGCTTCCTTGGTACGGCTATAACGAGAAATATCCAGGCCTTCGGCGCTGATCTGCGGACGCTTGGACGCCATGGTGTCCGCCAGGAAGCGCCCGGAACCACAAGCCATGGTCCAACCCAGGGTGCCGTGACCGGTATTCAAGAACAGGTTGCGGTAGCGAGTGCCGCCTACAATCGGCGTACCGTCTGGGGTTGCCGGACGCAGGCCGGTCCAGAATTCAGCCTGGGCCAGATCGCCGCCCTGTGGATAAAGATCCCCGACCAGCATTTCCAGGGTTTCGCGGCGACGTGGATTCAAGCTCATGTCAAAACCGGCGATTTCAGCCATGCCGCCAACCCGGATGCGCTTATCAAAGCGGGTCATCGCCACTTTGTAGGTTTCATCAAGAATGGTCGACATCGGCGCCATATCCGGATTCACAATAGGCACGGTCAGCGAGTAGCCCTTGAGTGGATAAACCGGAGCACGGATACCCAGCGGCTTGAGCAGTTGCGGGCTGAAGCTGCCTAGCGCCAGGACATAGCGATCTGCGGTTTCCAGCTTGCCATCGATCCACACGCCGTTGACCCGGTCACCCAGCGCTTCAATACGTTCGATGTTCTGGCCGAAGCGGAACTCGACACCCAGCTTGCGAGCCATCTCGGCCAGCTTGGTGGTGAACATCTGGCAGTCGCCAGTCTGGTCATTCGGCAAACGCAGGGCACCGGCCAGTTTATCGGTAACACTTGCCAGAGCGGGTTCAACGCGAGCAATGCCCTCGCGATCGAGCAGCTCGAACGGTACGCCCGACTGCTTGAGCACAGCAATGTCTTTAGCGGCGTTATCAACCTGCGCCTGGGTACGGAACAACTGGGTGGTGCCAAGGCTGCGGCCTTCGTACGCGATACCGGTTTCGGCGCGCAACTCGTCAAGGCAGTCACGGCTATATTCAGACAGGCGAACCATGCGCTCTTTGTTTACCGCATAACGGCTGGCCGTGCAGTTGCGCAGCATTTGCGCCATCCACAGGTACTGGTCAACATCGCCAGTGGCCTTGATTGCCAGCGGTGCATGTTTTTGCAGCAGCCACTTGATTGCCTTGAGCGGAACGCCCGGTGCAGCCCAAGGAGATGCATAACCAGGTGAAACCTGGCCGGCATTGGCGAAGCTGGTTTCCAGCGCAGGGCCGTCCTGACGGTCGACCACGACCACCTCAAAACCCTGACGAGCCAAATAGTAAGCGCTGACGGTGCCAATCACACCACTACCGAGAACCAGAACCCGCATCATTTTTCTCCTCGCCGAGACTATGCACTGGCGTTTTTTGTCATGAGAGTAGATGCGGCTAGTATATGAATCATCGAGCAGTGCAATTAACTAAACATCAGCCTATATTTAGTAATAACTCTCGGAAAAACCCGCTTGGACGGAGGAGTATTTCTTATGCGCACCCAGCATCAGTCCCGCCGCGATCTGGACAAGATTGACCGCAACATCCTGCGTATCCTGCAGGAAGATGGCCGCATATCCTTTACCGAACTCGGCGAACGCGTGGGTTTGTCGACCACGCCCTGCACCGAACGGGTACGCAGGCTTGAGCGCGAAGGCATCATCATGGGTTACCACGCCCGCCTCAATCCGCAGAACCTCAAGGCCAGCCTGTTGGTTTTTGTCGAGATCAGCCTGGATTACAAATCGGGCGACACCTTCGAAGAGTTCCGCCGCGCAGTACTCAAACTGCCACATGTACTGGAGTGTCATCTGGTATCGGGCGATTTCGATTATCTGGTCAAGGCCCGGATCAACGAGATGGCGTCGTACCGCAAGTTGCTCGGCGACATCCTGCTCAAGCTGCCGCACGTACGCGAATCCAAGAGCTACATCGTCATGGAAGAGGTTAAGGAAAGCCTCACCCTGCCCGTGCCGGAATAAGCCTAGACCAGCACCTGACGAGTGGTTGCAATCAACCTGTGCACCTGCTGCTCGACCTGCGGATCAACAGGTTCATCCGGACCACGCCCATGGGGGCATGGCAGGCGCGGCGTGGTGCCAAACAGACGACAAATCAGCGGGCGCTGGTCGTACACCTCACAGCCTTGTGGTCCCAGGTGCACGCAGTTCAGCTCATCCAGCGCCGCCGCGTGCTCGGCATCGCTCTTGTGCGGCAGCCGCGACATTTCTTCTGAGGAGGCAGTGACCGGCCCGCAGCAATCGTGACAGCCAGGTATGCAGTCAAAGCGCGGAATATGCAGGCGCAGGTGATCAATCTTACGGCTGGTACAGCTCATCGAAGCACCTCTTGGCTAGGGAACCCATGGTAACCGGTTAGGACCGGATCACTGCCAACTGGCAAACAAAATCGTCGGATTATCGGTTTATTTGCCGCTGGCACTTGGCGATCAAGGAAGTCCGCGCTTATGCTTCGTAAAATTTTCCAAACATAATAAACAGGATTTCGCACATGAACGCCCGCGTTCACCAACCGGTTCACAACAATCAGCATGCTGCTTCCTATTACGCCGCCAGCGCGAATCGCACTATTGCGCTGCAACCCTTGGGAGGTGAGCTACGCGCTGATGTGTGCATTGTCGGTGGGGGTTTCTCGGGGCTCAACACGGCGATTGAACTGGCCCAGAAAGGCCTTTCGGTAGTACTGCTCGAAGCCCGCAAGATAGGCTGGGGCGCCAGCGGCCGTAATGGCGGCCAACTGATTCGTGGCGTTGGTCATGGCGTCGAGCAGTTTGAGTCGGTAATTGGCGCCCAAGGCGTGCGCGAACTCAAGCTGATGGGCCTCGAAGCCGTTGATATCGTGCGCAAGCGCGTCGAGCAATTCAGCATCGACTGCGACCTGACATGGGGCTATTGCGACCTGGCCAACAAGCCACGCGACCTCGAAGGCTTCGCCGAAGATGCCGCCGAGCTGAAAAGCCTTGGCTACCAGCACGAATTGCGCCTGCTGCAACCAAACCAAATGCACGAAGTGGTTGGCTCAGACCGCTACGTCGGTGGCTTGATCGACATGGGCTCAGGGCACTTGCACCCACTCAACCTGGCATTGGGCGAAGCCGCTGCGGCGCAAGCATTGGGTGTACAGCTCTTTGAAGACTCCACCGTCACCCGCATTGAGTATGGTGCCGAGGTCAAGGTCCATACCGCTAATGGCGTCGTACGGGCCAACAACCTGGTCCTGGCCTGCAACGCCTACCTTGGCGATCTCAACAGCAACCTTGGTGGCAAGGTACTGCCGGCGGGCAGCTATATCATCGCCACCGAACCCTTGAGCGTCGAACAAGCGCAGGCGATCATTCCAAAAAACATGGCGCTCTGTGATCAACGTGTCGCCCTGGATTATTACCGCCTGTCAGCAGACAACCGCTTATTGTTTGGTGGCGCCTGCCACTATTCAGGTCGTGACCCTGAAGACATCAGCGGCTATATGCGCCCAAAAATGCTGGAAGTCTTCCCAGAGCTGAAAAACACCAGGATCGACTTCCAATGGGGCGGCATGATCGGTATCGGCGCCAACCGCCTGCCGCAGATCGGGCGCCTCAAGGGTCGGCACAATGTGTTTTACGCCCAGGCTTATTCCGGCCACGGCGTCAACGCAACACACCTGGCGGGCAAGCTACTGGGTGAAGCCATCGCCAATCAGGCCAGCACCGGCTTCGACCTGTTCGACAAGGTGCCGCACATGACCTTCCCGGGCGGAAAATACCTGCGTTCGCCCTTGCTCGCGCTGGGCATGCTCTGGCACCGGATGAAAGAAGTGCTGTAGGCCTGGCCTAGGCAAGTGCAGGCTGCGCAATGTAAGGCTGGACCACCGACAGGCTATGCGCAACGGCGACATCTTTCTCGCCCACCGGTGCCACATAGTGAATCGCCGATGCAGCAGCCTCGGCGCCAGCCAGCTTGGCGATGATCCACGTCGCCAAGTATTGCGAAGCCATGCAGCCGCCAGCCGTGGCGATATTGCCCTCGGCGAAAAATGGCTGATTCAATACCTCGACACCCGACTCGACAACCCAGGGCTTGGTGGTCAGGTCGGTGCAGGCCGGGAGCCCATTCAAGACGCCTAATACCGAAAGCAACAAGGTGCCCGAGCATTGTGCGCAGACCAATTGCCTGGCGGGGTCCAGCTTCAAGCGATCCAGTATTGCCCGGTCCTTGGCAATCTCGCGGGTGTAGATACCGCTCCCGACCAACACCACATCGGCGCTATTGGCAAACTCCAGGGGCTGCTGCGCTGCAATCCTGACCCCATTCATTGAGGTGACATGGTCATCAGGACAGCTAATCTGCACATTCCAGCCTTGGCCTTTCATCCGATTCAATATGCCGGCGGCAATGAATGAATCGAGTTCGTTGAATCCTTCAAATGTCAAAATTGCGATGTTCATTCAGCTATCTCCAAGCCGCCGACTCAAAGCTTCCAAAACGGTAGATTGGCTTCGCGATTTGCCTGCGCGCGCGTCAGCCCGATATCCGCCAATTGCTGGTCATTGAGCGTCAACAATGCCCGACGCGTACTGATGCGACGCAGCAGGCGGGTCCAACGTGATACCGGCGGACCATAGTCTGCAGGTGTAGACATGCGCGGCGTGGCATCTTGCTGCAACTCTTGCTGACCGAGCGTCAAACGGACATCGCTTAAACCATTCATCTCCTTGCTCCTGGAATTCAGTCATTTCGAGAGTAAAGAATGGCGCTTGCAGCAAAATCATGACAGATTCAAAAAACACATATTAAAACCATACAGATATGGCTAAATGCTGACTGAATTGTAAAATCCAGGCGAAACTGTACTGGTCTGCACTCAGTTACCTAGCCTGCGAGATGCCCCATGACGCTCTATATCGACCTCGCCAACATGATCAGCTCCCGCATCGAACAGGGCCTGTATCGCCCTGGGGATCGCCTGCCTTCGGTGCGCGCATTGAGCGTCGAACACGGTGTCAGCCTGAGCACGGTGCAGCAAGCCTATCGCCACCTTGAAGACCAAGGCATGGCGACTCCGCGCCCGAAGTCCGGTTACTTCGTACCACCGAGTCGCCAGAAACCCGAGCTGCCGATGGTCAACCGCGCGGCCCAGCGGCCGCTGGATGTCTCGCAGTGGGACAACGTACTTGAACTGATCAGCATCCCGCCCGGTAGTCCTGTCTTGCAACTGGGTCGCGGCATGCCGGATATCAGCAGCCCCACCCTCAAACCCCTGCTGCGCTCCATATCGCGTCTCAGCCGGCGGCAAAGCGTGATCGAACTCAGTTACGGTTGCATCAATGGCGATCCCGCCTTGCGCGAGCAGATTTCCCGCCTGATGCTCGACTCCGGCTGCCAGATTCCGGCCGAGGATATAGTCACCACCACCGGCTGCCATGAAGCGCTATCAGCGGCAATCGGCGCAACCTGCAAACCGGGCGATGTGATTGCAGTCGATTCGCCAAGCTTTCACGGTGTTATGCAGGCACTGAAGGGCTTTGGCATGAAGGCGCTGGAACTGCCCACCGACCCCTTGACCGGTATCAGCCTTGAAGCGCTTGAACTGGCACTTGAGCAATGGCCGATCAAAGCCATCCAGCTGACGCCGACGTGCAACAACCCACTGGGCTACATCATGCCGGACGCCAACAAGCGCGCCCTGCTCGAACTTGCCCAGCGTTATGACGTGGCGATTATCGAAGATGATGTCTATGGCGAACTGGCTTACAGCTACCCACGCCCACGTACGATCAAATCCTATGACGAAGACGGCCGGGTACTGCTGTGCAGTTCATTCTCGAAAACCCTGGCGCCCGGCCTGCGCATCGGCTGGATCGCACCGGGTCGCTACCTGCAGAAAATCCTGCATTTGAAATACATAGGCACCGGCATGGCCGCGCAGTTGCCGCAGCTGGCCCTGGCGGAATACATCGCTGCCGGCCATTACGAGCCACACCTGCGACGCATGCGCAGCCAGTACGCCCGAAATCGCGACCTGATGACCAATTGGGTGAGCCGCTACTTTCCACCGGGTACGCGCGTCAGCCAGCCAGACGGGGGCTTTATGCTGTGGATCGAACTGGATCGCCAGTTCGACAGCCAGCGCCTGAATCGCGCCCTGCTACCGCACGCCATCCAGATCGCGCCAGGCAGTATTTTCTCGGCAACCGGCAAGTACCGTAATTGCCTGCGCCTGAACTACGCCACCAAGGCTACTGCAGAGATCGAGGATGCCGTGCGCAAGGTTGGCGAGACAGTTGCACAACTACTCGCCTCGCCCGATTGAGCCACCCGCGCCTCAGGAGGTAACGACCACTTGCTGCGGCTCTGGGCGCCATGCCAGCACCACAAAACCCGCTGCCCCCAGCGCCATCAACAGCGGCAAGGCATGGCCGCTGACCCACTGGCTGGCCGCACCGGTAAGCAACGGCCCAAGCAGGCAGCCAATCCCCCACAACTGAGAAACATGGGCATTGGCGCGCACCAGCGCATCGTCGCGAAAACGCTCGCCAATCTGAATCAGTGACAGGGTAAACAAACCACCCGCACTGGCGCCGAACAGCACCAGCACCGGCCAGATCAAGGGTGAATGCAATGCCAGCGGAATACTCAGGCTTGAACACAGCAGCACCACACCGCAGCCACGGAACAAATTACGCCGCGACATCAGGTCTGCCAGCCAGCCAATGGGGAGTTGCAAGACAGCATCGCCAACCACAACAACGCTGACCATAAAGAGCGCAACGTCCTGACTGAAACCCTGGCGCAATCCATAGATCGGCAAGAGCGTCAGCATCATCGACTCGAAAGCGGCGAACAAGGCTACCGCCCAGGCAATCGCTGGCATCTTGCTACAAAACCCCAACAGCCCTTTTGACGAAGCACTGTGGCCATCAACCTTGGGCGCGCCGGTGCGACCCAGCAAGATCAACGAGCCCCCAATCAGCAGGCCGGTGCCGGTCCAGAAAGCGCGATCGCTTTCAGTGCCAAGGGCATTCAAGAGCAACGGCCCTGACAGCTGGCTCAGGGCATAACCGGTGCCATAGAGCGCCACCAGGCGACCACGCCACTTTTCCACCGCCAACTGGTTAATCCAGCTCTCGCCCAGAATAAACACCATGGTCAGGGCAACGCCCAGCAGCAAGCGCAGCAATAGCCACACCGTATAGTTTTGTACCAAAGCCAGCATCGCCACCGACAGCGCGCCGACCAGCAGGCAGGTCTGCATTAACGTCGTGGTCCCCAACCGCCCCGCCAGGCGCCCGGCCAGCGAGGCACCGAGCAATACCCCAACAGCCGGGGTGGCGGCCATCACACCGATGGCGAACCCTCCATAGCCCCAACTCTCAAGGCGCAGCGACACCAGCGGCATGGTCACACCCAGTGCCAGGCCGATGCTGATCACTGCCATGGACACGGCGAAATAAGTACCCCAACGCATTACCAGGCTCCTTTTATAGTTATTGCCCTGCACCGCGAAAAGCAAAACGGCCAGGCTCTCTGGGGAAATGACTCCCCGGAAAACCCGGCCGCAGGCTTGGCTCATCCGAGCCGGCCTCTTGACTAGAGACGGACCTTAGCAAACCCCTGGAAAACCACTGCGCTCGCCCTTGGGACCAGCCCGTCGCTCGCTACCTTTTCCAGAGATCCTTCAGGCAAAGCGCGAACGCCTTGCCTGCAACTTATAATTTAATCCAAGTTGCTTTCAGTTCAGTGTACTTGTCGAACGCGTGCAGTGACTTGTCGCGACCGTTACCCGATTGCTTGAAGCCACCGAATGGCGCAGTCATGTCACCGCCGTCGTACTGGTTGACCCAGACGCTGCCAGCGCGCAGGGCCTTGGCAGTCATGTGCGCCTTCGACAGATTACTGGTCCACACGGCTGCGGCCAAACCGTAGATGGTGTCGTTGGCGATCGCAATCGCTTCCTCGGCATCATCAAAGGCGATCACCGACAGCACCGGGCCGAAAATTTCTTCCTGGGCGATGGTCATTGCATTGCTTACGCCGTCGAAGATGGTCGGTTCGACATAAGTACCGCCCGATTCTTCCATCACCCGCTTGCCACCCGCAACCAGCTTGGCGCCGTCCTTATGGCCAGCGTCGATGTAGCGCAACACGTTATTCATCTGCTGGGTATCGACCAGCGCACCGACATTGGTATCCGGGTCAAGCGGATTGCCTGCCTTCCAGCCTTTGATAGCTTCAACCACCAGCGGCAAGAACTTGTCCTTGATCGAGCGCTCGACCAACAAGCGCGAACCTGCAGTGCAGACTTCGCCCTGGTTGAAGGCAATAGCGCCAGCGGCAGATTCGGCAGCGGCCTGCAAATCAGGCGCATCGGCAAAAACGATATTCGGGCTCTTGCCACCGGCCTCCAGCCAAACACGCTTCATATTCGACTCGCCCGCGTAGATCATCAACTGCTTGGCGATTTTGGTCGAACCGGTAAATACCAGCGTGTCGACATCCATGTGCAAGGCCAAGGCCTTGCCCACCGTGTGACCAAAACCTGGCAGCACGTTGAATACGCCCGCAGGAATCCCGGCCTCGATAGCCAACTTGGCAACACGAATACCGGTCAAAGGTGACTTTTCCGATGGCTTGAGGATGATTGAGTTACCAGTCGCCAGTGCCGGGCCAAGCTTCCAGCAGCTCATCAACAACGGGAAATTCCAAGGCACAATAGCTGCCACCACGCCGATTGGCTCGCGCGTGACCAGGCCCAGCTCGTCGTGCGCGGTCGCTGCGACTTCATCGTAAACCTTGTCGATAGCCTCGCCGTTCCAGCGAATGGCATTGGCCGCAGCCGACATGTCGATATTCAGCGAGTCGCTGATCGGCTTGCCCATGTCCAGGGTTTCCAGCAGCGCCAGCTCTTCGGCGTGTTCCTCGATCAATTCAGCAAAGCGAATCATGATCTTCTTGCGCTTGGCCGGCGCCATGCGCGACCACACACCGGAATTAAAGGTGGCGCGCGCATCACGCACCGCGCGCTCGGCATCGGCCAAGTCACAGCTGGCGACATTACCCAGCAAGCGGCCATCAACCGGGCTGATGCATTCAAAGGTTTCACCAGACTCAGACGAGCAGTACTCACCATGTACAAACGCACGAGTCTCAATCTTCAACGTCTTGGCGCGCTGTTCCCAGTCGGCGCGAGTCAGGCTAGTCATGCAAGCTTCCTCTATCGGTAAAGAGTGCCGCACATCTGGTGTGCGCACTGTCAATAATTCTGTAAGGCTATTCCTGCCCGCAACACTAAACCAGAGGACTCTACATTTTCAATATATTTGACAAATAAGCCGCAAACAGCCTTGTCATGTTCATTTTATTAAACATAGACTCAGCCAGCGCCATATGCCTGACCCCGCACAACAAGCCAATACGCAGAGATGCCACAGATGAAAATTGAGCAGATTGTCGACTTCGCCCAAATCAACAGCCCCCTGGAAAGCTACCGCCCAGCGGCCGAAAAAATTCTCAAGGGCGACCCCGCACAAAGTGTACGCAATCACTACGCCAGCCCATGCGGCCAGTTCAATACGGGTATTTGGGAGGGTGCCGTCGGCCAGTGGACGGTTAACTACAGCGAACACGAATACTGCGAAATCCTGCAGGGCGTCTCAGTCCTGCGTGACAAGGACGGCAATGCCAAGACGTTGCGTGTGGGCGACCGCTTTGTGATCCCGGCGGGCTTTTCCGGCACCTGGGAAGTGCTTGAACCCTGCCGCAAGGTCTACGTGATCTTCGAACAGGCCGGCGACTGAGCCCGGCGCAACGAGCCAACACAAAAATCCCGTCATGCGCGGGATTTTTATTGCCTGGCGTTTATCGGGCAGGCTCCTGATGATTTGCCGAGGTGAAACTCAGGGCAAGAAAAAGCCCGCCGTGGTGGCGGGCTTTTTCGTCAAGCCTGTGCAACAAGAATGCTTGATCAATTACTTGATCTTGCCTTCCTTGTAGATCACGTGCTTGCGCACAACCGGATCGAATTTTTTAATTTCGATTTTGTCCGGAGTAGTGCGTTTGTTCTTGTCGGTGGTGTAGAAGTGGCCAGTACCGGCGCTCGACACCAAACGGATCAATTCACGCATGATTTAGCTCCTTAAACCTTTTCGCCACGAGCACGAAGCTCGGACAACACAACATCAATACCACGCTTGTCGATGCAACGCATGCCTTTGGCAGATACGCGCAGACGTACGAAGCGATTCTCAGACTCAACCCAGAAGCGGTGATGCTGCAGGTTTGGCAGGAAACGACGACGGGTTTTGTTGTGTGCGTGGGAAACGTTGTTCCCGGTTACCGGACCCTTACCGGTAACTTGACAGACTCTTGACATGCCTCAGCCCTCTAAAACCACATGCCCAACCCGGCATGGGTTGGCCGCTTAAATTCAGTGTCATTGGCGCAGAAGCGCCGCGTTTCTCGAGGGTCTTACCGGCCACACCTTAAAGCGCAACAACCGGGCCCCTAGAAAAGAGCGCTGCTTTATACCAGAAAGGCCATCGCACAACAAGGATTAACGCACTTCCCACTACAACGCCAGATCCTGCATTCTATCGCATCGGGCAAGCGCTGCGGGGCCTGATCACTAATTACCGCTCGTCGCCCCACTGGATTGTCTTAGTGCGCCATTATGAACTAGGGTACGTCATTGCTACGCGCCGATGGATGCGCGGCACGTCACCGTCAAGGAATATGCCCATGCGCCGTAAAACCTTATCGCTTCTTCTATTACCGCTGCTAAGCCCGATGCTGGCACAGGCTTCGACCCTGAGCGTATGCACCGAAGCCAGCCCCGATGGTTTTGACGTGGTGCAATACAATTCGCTGACCACGACCAGTGCCTCAGCCGATGTATTGATGAATCGCCTGGTCGACTTTGATGCCAGCAGCGGCAAAGTCGTCCCCAGCCTCGCGCAGAGCTGGACGGTCAGCGACGACGGCCTGAGCTACACATTCAAGCTGCGACCCAACGTCAGCTTCCATACCACAGACTACTTCAAGCCGAGCCGGGCCATGAATGCCGATGATGTGGTGTTCAGCTTCGAGCGCATGCTCGACCCCAAGCATCCCTGGCACGCCTTCGCCCAGAGCGGTTATCCACACGCCCAATCCATGCAGCTGCCGAGCCTGATCAAGCGCGTTGAAGCACCCGACGCCAGCACCGTGCGCTTCACCCTGACCCACCCGGATGCGACCTTCCTCGCCACATTAAGCATGGGCTTTGCATCTATTTATTCAGCTGAATATGCCGACCAGTTGCTCAAGGCAGGCAAGCAAAACAACCTCAATAGCCAGCCAATCGGCACTGGCCCCTTTATCTTCAAACGCTTTCAGCAAGATGCCGTGATCCGCTATAACGCCAACCCGGACTACTTCGCGGGCAAGCCAGCGGTCGACAAAATGGTTTTCGCCATCACCCCTGATGCCAACGTGCGCCTGCAAAAGCTGCGCAATAACGAGTGCCAGATCGCCCTGTCGCCAAAACCAGTGGATATCAGCGTCGCGGCCAAGGACCCGGCACTGAAAGTGGTGAAGACCAACGCCTTTATGACCGCCTTTGTCGGCATCAATACCCAGCACCCACCGCTGGATAAGCCGCAAGTACGCCAGGCCATAAACCTGGCATTCGATAAAGCGACCTATCTCAAGGCAGTATTTGAAGACAGCGCAGAGGCCGCCAACGGCGTGTATCCACCCAACACCTGGAGCTACGCCAAGGACTTGCCTGGTTATGCCTACGACCCGGAGCATGCCAAAGCCAAACTCAAGGAGGCAGGCCTTGCTGAGGGTTTCAAAACCACGATCTGGACTCGCCCAAGTGGCAGCCTGCTTAACCCAAACCCAAAATTGGGCGCACAGTTGCTCCAGGCTGACCTGGCCAAGATTGGCATCACCGCCGAAATCAGAGTGATTGAGTGGGGTGAGTTGATCCGCCGCGCCAAAGCGGGCGAGCATGATTTGCTGTTTATGGGCTGGGCGGGCGATAACGGTGACCCGGATAACTTCCTGACACCGCAATTCTCCTGCGCCTCGGTCGAGTCCGGGCTGAACTTTGCGCGCTACTGCGACCCGCAACTGGACAAACTGATTAGCCAAGGCAAGATGGTTAGCGACCAAGCAGCCCGCAGCGATATCTACAAAAAAGCCCAGGCCATCATTCAACAGCAGGCGTTGTGGGTCCCCCTGGCACACCCTACTGCCACTGCACTGACACGCAGCACGGTCAGCGGCTACAGCGTCAGCCCCTTTGGTCGCCAAGACTTCTCCAAAGTCAGTCTCGGCAAATAAAGGCCCACCCACCGAGAGACCTCGCGGCCTCTCGGTGGAACGGCTAGATCCAGCCGTGTTCCGCCATCGACAAGGGTTCGCCTTCGCCGACGATAAAGTGATCCAGCACGCGCACCTCGACCAGTTCCAGGGCTGCCTTCAAGCGTTGGGTCAGTACTTTATCAGCCTGGCTCGGCTCAGCGACGCCAGAAGGGTGGTTGTGTGCCAGGATCAGCGCCGCAGCGTTATGCGCCAAAGCGCGCTTGACCACTTGCCGTGGATAGACGCTGGCACTGTCGATTGACCCGCTAAACAACGACTCATAAGTAATGACCCGGTGCTTGGCATCCAGGAATAAGCAACCAAACACCTCATGCGGCTCATGACGCAACACTGCCTTTAGGTAATCACGCACCGCTTGCGGGCTTTGCAATGCGTCGTTGCGCTGGATTTGTTCAGCCAGATGCCGACGCCCCATTTCCAGCACAGCCTGCAATTGCGCGAACTTGGCCGGGCCCAGCCCCAGGCTCTGGCAAAAGGTCGGAAGATCTGCCTGCAACAAGCAGCGCAAAGTACCGAACTGAGCCAATAAATGGCGCGCCAGATCCACCGCGCTGCGCCCTGCAACCCCTGTTCTGAGAAAAATCGCCAGCAACTCGGCATCGGTCAAGGACGCCGCGCCATGGGCCAAGAGCTTTTCCCGCGGACGTTCTGCCGCAGGCCAGTCGCGAATGCTCATACAAAACCTCCATGTGATGGGCCAAGCCCCTGCAAGCCAGGCCAAGAGGGCCAGTCTCTGCCAAGGCCGCTGTTCCGTTGCAGCCTCTGTGCTATCGTAGCCTTCCTTTTTTCGCGGTGATCGGCCTGGGGAGGCGTCATTACCGCGACGTACATTCACCTTGAGCAAGGCAGGCCTATGCAGCGTCTTTATCGGAAACGCATCATTCTCGGCGTGGGTGGCGGTATTGCAGCCTATAAAAGCGCAGAACTGGTACGCCGACTGAAAGATCAAGGCGCCGACGTACGTGTCGTCATGACCCACGGTGGCCGTGAATTCATCACCCCGCTGACCCTGCAGGCTTTGTCCGGCAATCCCGTACACCAAGAACTGCTCGACCCGGCAGCCGAAGCTGCAATGGGGCACATCGAGCTCGCGCGCTGGGCCGACCTGGTGTTGATAGCCCCGGCCACCGCCGACCTGATGGCGCGCCTTGCCCAGGGCGTTGCCAACGACCTGCTGACAACGCTTGTACTCGCCACCGACGCCCCTGTCGCCCTGGCCCCGGCCATGAACCAGGCCATGTGGCGTGATCCGGCGACCCAGGCCAATACGCAGATTCTCAGCCAACGCGGCCTGCATATATTCGGCCCTGCCTCCGGCAGCCAGGCCTGTGGCGACGTTGGCCTGGGGCGCATGCTTGAAGCTGACGACCTCGCGCAACTGGCGGCTGACTGCTTTGAGCGCAAAAGCCTTAGCGGCGTCCATGTATTGATTACTGCAGGCCCGACCCAGGAAAACATCGACCCGGTGCGCTATATCACCAACCATAGCTCGGGAAAGATGGGGTTTGCACTGGCCGAAGCTGCCGCAGAGGCCGGAGCCAAAGTCACCCTGATCAGCGGCCCGGTGCACCTGCCGACGCCAGAGCGGGTTACCCGCATTGATGTGGTCAGCGCCCGTGACATGCTCGCCGCCTGTGAAGCAGCCATGCCCTGCGACCTATTGATTGCCGCAGCCGCAGTCGCTGACTACCGCCCGGAAGTGGTCGCACAGCACAAACTCAAAAAAGACCCAACCAGCGGCGAAGGCATGCTCCTGCAAATGGTGCGCAACCCGGATATTCTGGCCACGCTGGCCACCCGTGAAGACCGGCCATTCAGTGTCGGCTTCGCCGCAGAAACCGAAAACCTGCTGGAATACGCTTCGCGCAAGCTCAAGGATAAAAATCTCGACCTTATTGTTGCCAACGATGTGGCCAACCCCAGCATCGGTTTCAATAGTGAAGAGAATGCAATCACCATCATTGATCGCCAATTGCAGCAAAGCAGCTTCGCCCAGACCAGCAAGGGTAAGATTGCCCGCCAATTGGTCGACTTCATTGCTGAACGCATGAACCGCACCTGAACTTTATTGATGGATACCAGAACCTGATATGCACGCCTTACAAGCCAAGATCCTCGACCCACGCCTGGGCAACGAATTTCCATTGCCGCAATACGCCACACCCGGCTCAGCCGGCCTCGACCTGCGCGCGATGCTCAAGCAAGAGCTGACCCTCGAACCCGGCCAAACCGTCCTGATCCCAACGGGCTTGTCGATCTACATTGGCGACCCAGGCCTTGCCGCAATGATTTTGCCGCGCTCGGGACTTGGTCACAAACACGGCATCGTCCTCGGCAATCTCGTGGGCCTGATCGACTCGGATTACCAGGGCGAGCTGATGGTTTCATGCTGGAACCGTGGTCAAAGCCCCTTCACCATCACCATCGGCGAGCGCATTGCACAACTGGTTCTGGTCCCCGTTGTACAAGCCCATTTCGAGCTGGTTGAAGCCTTTGACGAAAGCCAGCGCGGAGCTGGCGGCTTCGGTCACTCAGGAACCAACTAAGCTGCATAACTGCAGCTTTTTTGCACTACCTTGAACGCACCAGCGTAGTTCTGTAACGCTGCAAGACGCTAATACTAAGAAAAATGGGTCAGGGAGATGTTCGATGAAGTTGTTCAAACGCGCCGCCAAGGACGAACTGTCCAACGAAATGATCAAGCAGGCGGCGGCCAAGGCATCGAGCAATAAGCAAAATGCACTTGAGGCGCTCAAGCCCGGCTTGCTTGCCGCCATCATCGGCCTGGCTCTTGCCGGCTGCGTGCTGTGGTTCGGCATGCTCGACAGTGCTCAGCAACAGCAGCATCAAGCCCTGAGCAGGGCCTGGGGCGAAAGCCAGGCGACGGCGCTGCAACAGGCTTTGAAACAGCTCGCCGCCGACACCCAGGCAGCGGCGCAGAATCCACAATTGATCGAAGCCCTGCAAAGCGCTGACATTTCCCAGATTAGAGCAGCCGAACGCTCGCTGAAATACTGGAACGGCGTGGTGGATGCGCAACTCAACCTGCGCGGCCAGGCCGTGCAGGACATGGGCCGCACAGCGCCGATGAACTTTGCCGCACTGGATTTGCTGCGCCGTGTCGAGAATGGCCAGACACCGGCAGTCGAAGCCTACAGGGTTGGCCAGCAATGGCTGGTCTACAGCGTGGCGCCGCTGCGCCTGAGCAAGGACCAGCCGCTGCAAGGCACGCTGCTGCTGGCGTTTGACCTCAATCGCTTGCTTGCCAGCCTGCCGCCGCTTCCGGCACAGGTCGGTGCAATCGAACTCAGCCAGCAGTTCGGCACCGCTGCCGCCCAGGTCCTGGCTCGGCACGGCTCGGCCCAGGGTAAAGCGCAACAATTCGACAGCGGCAATCCAAACTGGAAACTTAGCTTTATCCCCGGCCCTGCACTGAATGGCTCTGCCTTCTCGCCATTGCTGCTGGCGCTGGCCGGGCTCCTGGCATTGCTGGGAGCGGCGCTTGGCTTTTATCTGGTGCATCGCAGCTTTAACAACCATCTTGAGGGCGACATCGACCAGTTGGAGCAATTGGTCAAAGAACTCTCGGCAGGGAAAAGCGTCAAAGCCTTTAGCCTGAGCCTGCCTGCATTGAATAATCTGGCGAAAACATTGGCCAGAATGCCACGCCGGGCTGACAACACCGCCCCAGGAAAAGCACAGGTCGCGGCCCCCGGCAAGCCTGAAACAACGGCAACCACTGCAGCAGAGAAACCGGTAATTTTTGCAGACCCACTATTTCAAGATACCGATATTCTCGATATCGACATTCTCGATGAAGACCAGGATCTCCTGGGATTGGAGCAGCCACCCGTTATGAGTAATTCGCAAGTCGCACCAAAACTTCCTGCTGATATTTTCCGCGCCTACGACATCCGTGGTGTTGTCGGCCGCACCCTTACCGCTGAAACCGCCTATTGGGTGGGGCGCGCTGTCGGCTCCGAGAGCCTGGCCAAGGGTGAACCGGATGTCGCAGTTGGCCGCGATGGCCGCTTGTCCGGCCCAGAGCTGGTTGAGCAGTTGATTCAAGGCTTGGTCGACAGCGGCTGCACCGTCAGTGACGTCGGCATGGTGCCCACTCCAGTGGTGTATTACGCCGCCAATATTCTCAGCGGCAAATCCGCGGTGATGCTAACCGGTAGCCACAACCCGCCAGATTACAACGGCTTCAAGATTGTGATCGCCGGCGATACCCTGGCCAACGAGCAGATCCTGGCACTGAAAACCCGCATCGACACCAACAACCTCAGCAGCGGCATCGGCAGCGTCGAGCAGGTTGACGTGCTGGATCGCTACTTCAAGCAGATTCGCGACGACATCGCCCTGGCCAAGCCACTGAAAGTGGTGGTTGACTGCGGTAACGGCGCTGCCGGAGTCATCGCCCCGCAACTGATCGAAGCCCTGGGCTGCACGGTTATCCCGCTGTTCTGTGATGTCGACGGCACCTTCCCCAACCACCACCCGGATCCGGGCAAGCCCGAGAACCTGGTCGACCTGATCGCCAAGGTTAAATCCGAGAAAGCCGACCTTGGCCTGGCATTTGACGGTGATGGCGACCGCGTTGGCGTCGTGACCAATGCCGGCACCATGGTCTACCCGGATCGCCTGCTGATGCTGTTTGCCAAGGACGTTGTCTCGCGCAATCCGGGCGCCGATATCATCTTCGACGTTAAATGCACCCGACGCTTGACCCCACTGATCAGCGGCTACGGCGGCCGCCCCGTAATGTGGAAAACCGGTCACTCGCTGATCAAGAAGAAAATGAAAGAAACCGGCGCCCTGCTGGCGGGTGAAATGAGCGGGCACATCTTCTTCAAGGAGCGCTGGTTCGGGTTCGACGACGGCATCTACAGCGCCGCACGTCTGCTGGAAATCCTCAGCCAGGACAAACGTGACGCCGAACATGTGTTCTCTGCGTTCCCAAGCGACGTCTCAACACCGGAAATCAACATCCAGGTCACCGAAGAGAGCAAGTTCCAGATCATTGACCGCCTGCAACGCGAAGGCGCCTGGGGCGATGCCAATATCACCACGCTCGACGGTGTCCGCGTTGATTATCCAAAGGGCTGGGGCCTGGTGCGTGCATCCAACACCACACCGGTTCTGGTGCTGCGCTTCGAAGCCGAAACAGAAGCCGAGCTGGAACGCATCAAAGTGATTTTCCGCGAGCAAATGACGGCACTCGCACCCGACATCAAACTACCGTTTTAACGCTATGGAGTCCCGCATGACCTTTGAGCGTGATGCCGCTACCCAAGTGGCTAAAGTTCTTTCTGAAGCACTGCCGTACATTCGCCGCTTTGTCGGCAAGACCCTGGTCGTGAAATATGGCGGCAACGCCATGGAAAGCGACGAGTTGAAAACCAACTTCGCCCGCGACATCGTGCTGATGAAGGCCGTGGGTATCAACCCGGTGGTGGTGCATGGCGGTGGCCCACAGATTGGCGACCTGCTCAAGCGCCTGTCGATTGAAAGCCACTTCGTCGATGGCATGCGGGTAACCGACGCACAGACCATGGACGTGGTTGAAATGGTGCTCGGCGGCCAGGTCAACAAGGACATCGTCAACCTGATCAACCGCCACGGCGGTAGCGCTATTGGCCTGACCGGCAAGGATGCTGAGCTGATCCGCGCGAAAAAGCTCACCGTTGAGCGTAAAACACCGGAAATGACCAAGCCTGAAATCATTGATATCGGCCATGTTGGCGAAGTCACCGGGATCAACACAGACCTGTTGAACATGCTGGTCAAGGGTGACTTTATCCCAGTGATTGCCCCCATTGGCGTGGGTGCCGATGGCGAGTCGTACAACATCAACGCCGACCTGGTCGCGGGCAAAGTTGCCGAAGCACTGAAGGCCGAGAAGCTGATGCTGCTGACCAATATCGCCGGCTTGATGAACAAGCAGGGCGAGGTACTCACCGGCCTTACCACTGAGCAGGTCGATGATCTGATTGCCGATGGCACTATCTATGGCGGCATGCTGCCGAAGATCCGCTGCGCCCTTGAAGCCGTGCAAGGTGGCGTGACCAGCGCGCACATCATCGATGGCCGGGTCCCCAATGCGGTGCTGTTGGAAATATTCACCGACAGCGGCGTCGGCACCCAGATCTGCAACCGCAAGCGCCACTGATGACAGGCCGGCAGATCAACACGGACAATGCTGATCTGCCGCGCAACTGACATTTAATGGCGACAAAGGACGTTTTTTGCCAGATCGGGTGATCTGTAGGCGGATAAAAACATCATCCACCCAGACGCGCCCCTTTTAGCGCGACATGATCTCTGCAAAGCGTGCACGGTCGGCATTGAAGCTGGCTTCCGACTCCTTGCGCACCGCTTCGTAACGCTTGATATCGTCAATCAGGCGCTTCTGCTCGACCTTCTGGTTATTGATCTGCACCAGCAGGCTCTCGGGGACATCGCGCCCGCTGCGCTCGAAATCTGCGGCCTGCGCTTGATAGTTGGCCTGTTGTGTACGCACCGATTGCAGGTTGCTACGCGCCACGCTAATGACACCGTCAAGCTCAGCCAGCTTGCGATCACGGGCCCGGTCGATATCTTCAGGCGAACTGTAGAGCCGCTTGAGTTGGGCGTCTGAGCTGGCCCGGGCCTTTTCCTTGAGCAGGCGCTGGCGCTCTTCAAGCGTTGGCGCAGGCGCAATCACCTGCACCACCCGGCCCTGGTCATTGAGAATGTCATACCCTTTGCTAATGAACTCCGGCGGCACGCCCTGGCGGCTAATCACGATGCCACCTTTGCTGTCGGTGTAGCGATACAGTAAGTCGCCTGCATTGGCCGTAACCGAGAGCAGTAAGCATAGGGATAGCAAACAGCAACGCAAAACCGGTTTCAGCACAATAAGTCCTTAACTATGGGTATCAAATTCCGTACTGAGCACGGTAGGCCTCTACCGCGGGCAGATGCTGTTTAAGTTCAGCATCTTCTGCCAGATACTCAAGTACCTGCTCGAGCGAGACGATGCTCACAACCGGTATCGTAAAGTCTCGTTCAACTTCTTGAATAGCCGAAAGCTCGCCTTGACCACGCTCCTGGCGATTCAATGCAATCAATACGCCAGCACAGCCCGCATTCTGCGATTTAATGATTTGCATGACTTCACGGATCGCCGTACCCGCCGTAATCACATCGTCGATAATCAGTGCCTTGCCGGCCAGCGACGCCCCAACCAGGGTTCCTCCTTCACCATGATCCTTGGCTTCCTTGCGGTTGAAACACCAGGGCACATCACGCTGATGATGCTCAGCCAAAGCGACGGCAGTGGTGGCTGCCAATGGAATTCCCTTGTAGGCCGGGCCAAATAACACATCGAAATCGATACCACTTTCAACCACGGCTGCGGCATAAAAGCGCCCCAGTTGAGCCAGCGCCAAACCACTGTCAAACAAGCCCGCGTTGAAGAAATAGGGGCTGGTACGCCCGGACTTGAGGGTGAACGAACCAAAGCGCAAGACTCCACGCTCGATGGCAAAACGAATGAAATCACGCTGATAGGCTTGCATCAATTGTCCCAAAATACACAGATGAGGCTAGTAATTTAGCTAAAAATGGCGACCTCGGGTATCATACACCCACGTGTTTTTGGGGGCCATTTATGCGGATCATCAGTGTGAACGTGAATGGTATTCATGCTGCAGTCGAGCGCGGTTTGCTCAGTTGGCTGCAAGCACAGAATGCCGACGTGATTTGCCTGCAGGACACCCGAGCCTCCGCCTTTGAGCTGGACGACCAAGCCTTCCAACTGGATGGCTATTTCCTCTATGCCTGTGATGCAGAAGTACCAGACCAAGGTGGTGTGGCACTGTATTCGCGATTACAACCCAAGGCGGTGATTAGCGGTTTAGGCTTTGAAGCAGCCGATCGTTATGGGCGCTACCTGCAAGCGGATTTCGACAAGGTAAGTATTGCCACCTTGCTGT
Source organism: Pseudomonas segetis (assembly GCF_900188155.1). GTDB lineage: Bacteria > Pseudomonadota > Gammaproteobacteria > Pseudomonadales > Pseudomonadaceae > Aquipseudomonas > Aquipseudomonas segetis. Next base: position 364,039 of record NZ_FZOG01000003.1, on the reverse strand, counting down.
TGCCATCGGGGCTCAGTGGGGACGAGAGCTTGAACCAGAAGTTCAAGTTCATGGATGAATTTACCAGTTACTTGGACAAGCAGCGTCGCAAGCGTCGCGAGTACATTTATTGTGGCTCGCTGTATGTGGCGCACCAGAAGCTCGACGCCAAAAACTGGCGCGACTGCCAGCAGTCGCCCGGATTCATGGCGCCTGAGCGAGCGTGGATGGACGAAATCACCAATACCATGGGCTACGTCGATGCCCTGCGTGAAGTGAGCCGTGAAGGCGAGCAATTCAGTTGGTGGCCAGATAGTGAGCAAGCTGAAATGCTTAACCTGGGTTATCGTTTCGACTATCAACTGCTCACCTCGGGTATGCGTCGCACCGTGCGCAGTGCACGCCTGCCACGTCAGCCGCGCTTCTCGCAGCACGCACCACTGATGGTTGATTACGACTGGATTCTCAGCGTGTAAAACCAGCAGCTACAAAAAAACCGGCTCAATGCCGGTTTTTTTGTGCCTCAATCCTGCCTATTTGACGATGCGCCAGCAGAATGGGTAGCGGTATGACTGGCCTTCGTTGGCCTTGATCCCGGCAATTATCGCCAGCACAACAGCAACAACGGTCACCAGCGTGGTCAGCACAAAGCCAATCACCACCAGCATCAACAACACGCTGATCATACAGGCGATGGTAATGCTGATCTGAAAATTCAGCGCCTCTTTACCCTGCTCATCAACAAAAGGATCGAGATCCTTCTTGATCTGCCAGACCACCAAGGGACCAACCAGATTGCCGAACGGGAAAATAAAGCCAAGAAAGGCAGCGAAGTGACAAAACATCGCCCACTGACGCGCTTCCTGGGTTGGAGTCGGTATTGGAGCCTGCTCTTCCATCATTGCCTCTGCTCGAGTTAGTCAGCCAACGCCGCTTGCTGGATGGCAAACAGCTCGTCCATGCCTTTTTGCGCCAGGGCGAGCATGGCATTGAGTTGCTCTGGCTGGAAAGGAGCGCCTTCAGCGGTGCCCTGCACCTCAATAAAACCGCCAGCGTTGGTCATTACCACGTTCAGGTCGGTCTCGGCAGCGGAATCTTCCGGGTAATCGAGGTCAAGCACTGGCTCGCCCTGATACATGCCTACCGAGACCGCAGCAATCATCTGCTTGAGCGGATCGCCATTTTTCAGGCCGCCACGTTTCTTGATCATTTTAAGCGCATCAATCAAGGCAACCATGGAGCCGGTAATGGATGCAGTGCGGGTACCGCCATCGGCCTGGATCACGTCGCAATCGACGTACAGGGTGAACTCACCGAGCTTGGACATATCCAGGGCCGCGCGCAGTGAGCGACCGATAAGCCGCTGAATCTCCAGCGTGCGCCCGCCTTGCTTGCCACGACTGGCTTCGCGCTGGTTACGATCGCCCGTGGCGCGCGGCAGCATGCCGTACTCGGCAGTCAACCAGCCCTGGCCCTGGCCTTTGAGAAAGCGCGGTACGCCAGACTCGACGCTGACCGTGCAAATCACTTTGGTATCACCGAACTCAACCAGCACCGAACCCTCCGCATGCTTGGTGTAGTTACGGGTGATGCGGACTTCACGGAGTTGATCAGCGGCGCGGCCACTTGGACGTTTCATCAAGGAATTCCTGCTCTGAATTGAAATCTGGGCGTCATTATAGGGCGCCATACGCCAGGACGACATGACCAATTGGGCCGGGCCGACGCGCTGCGCTACAATCACCAGCCTCACACTGTCCCGTTTCGTCCCGATTGACTCCAGAGGTTCGCGCATGATCCACAGCATGACTGCCTTCGCCCGCACCGAACAGGTGACGGCCCACGGAACCCTTAGCTGGGAGCTGCGCTCGGTCAACCACCGTTATCTTGAACCCCACCTGCGACTGCCGGAAGCCTTTCGCGACCTGGAAGGTGCCGTGCGTGAAGCCCTGCGCCAAGGGCTGTCGCGCGGCAAGCTCGAATGCACACTGCGCTTTACCGAAGAAAGCACCGGCAAACCCCTGCAAGTCAATCGCGAACGTGCCTCGCAACTGGTAGCTGCCGCCGAGATTGTCGTCGGCCTGATCAAGCAGCCCGCGCCGCTCAATCCACTCGAAGTCCTTGGCTGGCCCGGGGTGCTGGTCGCCGACTCGGCAGATCCCCAAGCCCTCAACAAGGCAGCACTCGGCAGCTTCAAGCAGGCACTTGACGAGCTAAAGCAAGGCCGTGCCCGCGAAGGTATTGAGTTGGCAAAGCTGCTCAACGACCGACTGGACGGCATCACTGACGAAGTCAACGCACTGCGCGAGCTGGTTCCCCAGATGCTCAGCGCCCAGCGCCAGAAGATCCTCGAGCGCTGCAAGGAAATGCAAGCCGAACTGGACCCGCAACGCCTGGAACAGGAAATGGTCTTGCTTGCACAAAAAAGTGATGTAGCCGAAGAACTCGACCGGCTCAACACTCATGTCACCGAGGTTCGCCGGGTACTGAAAACCCCGGGAGCCGCTGGCCGCCGCCTTGATTTTTTGATGCAGGAACTCAATCGCGAAGCCAACACCCTGGGCTCCAAGGCGTTTGATGCGCGCAGCACCCAGGCTGCCGTCAATCTCAAGGTTTTAATCGAACAAATGCGCGAGCAGGTACAGAATATCGAGTGATGCTTTCAACCATCCAGCAATGCAGATGGTCCCCCAATTTGTGAGAGGCCCTAACCATATTCGACAAGACGCGGTTTGAAAATAATCGATTTCACGGCATTAATTGACGTGCAATTATAATTTTCCAAACCATAAGATGCCAATCGGTTTGATAAATGTCGAAATCACGTCGATAGATGACGTACATTTCATCTTTTTAAAATCAGGTTGAGACCCGCCATGTTGAATACTGAAGCCAGACAGCGGCTACAGAAAGTTCTGCCTTTGGATATGGTAGCCACCAAGTCATGGCTGGAGGCGCAAGGGCTTAACCTGCACTTTCTGGACAATGCGGTCCGAAACCGGACGTTGATCCCGCTAGTATCCGGTGTTTATGCAAGACAGGAAGCAAGGCTATCCTGGAAAAGTATTGCTGCCTCTTTGCAACGCATGTCCGAGGCACCTGTCCATATTGGGGGTTTAACCGCATTAGAGCTAGAAGGTCTTGGCCATTACCTGTCCAAAGGAAACAAGCCAAGCGTTCAGCTCTATTGTGATGTAGCGCTTCCTCGGTGGCTCGGCAGAATTGCCTCCCCAGCACAGTTCGAGTGGCATGGCACACGCCGTCTGTGGCCAGAGACACTGATGCAAGACGATAAGTATCTCCGGCAAGACAACTGGCAGGCATCATGCGATCCACTGCACTACTCCTGTCCAGAAAAAGCCATTCTTGAACTCTTGGCAGGGGTGCCAAACAGCATCAGTTTTGAACATGCTGACCAGCTTATGCAGGGATTGCACAACCTCTCGCCCCGCAAGCTGGACACCTTGCTGAGAGCCTGTTGCAGCATCAAAGCGAAACGGCTCTTTCTCTGGCTGGCAGAAAGACACCAACATGCCTGGCTCAAGCACCTCAGACCAGATCAATATGCCCTGGGAAATGGTAAGCGGCTGCTCGCAAAAGGGGGCAAGCTAGAGCCAACCTGGCAAATCACCGTACCGAAAGAGATGTAAATGGCATGGACAGACAAAGCCATTACTATCGGCAAGTCCAACTACTGCTGCAGCTTATTCCTTTCGTTGCCCAGCACGACTGTTTCGCCCTCAAGGGTGGAACAGCTATCAATCTGTTTGTCCGTGACTTTCCCCGGCTTTCGGTCGATATCGATCTGGTTTTCCTGCCCATGATGGAACGGCATGAGGCACTGCAGACCATAAAGGGTAATCTGAACTCACTGGCACTCAACATCAGGACAAATATCGACAATATGCGTGTTACCTGCTCGCTCAAGGATAAAGCGGATGCTCTGCGTCTGGTGGTAGAGCGGGGCGGCGCTCAAATCAAAATAGAACTCTCTCCTGTGCTGCGCGGTACGGTCTTCAAGCCTGAAGTGGTAGCGGTCAGTGAAGCCGTTGAAGATGAATTTGGTTTCGCCGAGATGGCAGTCGTGAGCTTCGCGGATTTGTATGCTGGCAAAATATGCGCCGCGCTGGATCGCCAACATCCGCGAGATCTTTTCGACGTCAAGCAACTACTCGATACCGAAGGACTCACAGCTGACCTTCGCAAAGCTATGCTGGTATACATTATCAGCCATCATCGACCTATTGCCGAACTGCTCAGGCCAAACCTCAAAGACATTACCGATATCTACGAAGGAGAATTTCGCAATATGGCCGATCAAGACATTCCCCAGGCTGACCTTGAAGCAACACGGGAACAACTGATAAGCCTCATCAATACCTCACTGACTCCCCAGGAGCGGGCATTTTTACTGTCATTCAAAAGTCGTACACCTGATTGGACTATCCAATGTCGACCAGTTGCCAGCCGTGCGCTGGAAACTGCAAAACCTGGCCCGCATGACACCAGAAAAACATGCCGCGGCTTACCTGAGGCTTAAAGAAACCCTGGCGATAGGATAATTCCCGGCTCACAAGCGCTGGGGAGCTGACCTTACCCAAGCGACCTGCGTTCAATGCCGTGGCCGGCAGCTGAGGAAAATCACGATTGCCGGATGCAGCCGCCGACAACATCCTTATAATGTGTCGCCATACGCTGCTACGCTTGGCAAACCGCTTTTTCAGGATGCAATCATGAGCCTTACCACCGGCACCCTCTATATCATTTCCGCCCCATCCGGCGCCGGCAAGACCAGCCTGGTCAAGGCGTTGATCGACAGCGAGGCGATGATTCGTGTCTCGGTCTCGCACACCACCCGTGCCATGCGCCCGGGCGAGACCGACGGGGTCAATTACCACTTTGTCGATCGCGAACAGTTTCACGGCATGCTCGAAAAGAGTGAGTTTCTTGAGCACGCTGAAGTCTTTGGCAATCTATATGGCACTTCGCAGACCTGGGTCGAGAAGACCCTGGCCGAAGGTTATGACCTGATTCTTGAAATCGACTGGCAAGGCGCCCAGCAAGTTCGCCGCCTGATGCCAAACTCACGCTCGATCTTCATTTTGCCGCCGACCCAGGAAGCCTTGCGCCATCGCCTGACCAATCGCGGCCAGGACAGCGGCGAAATCATCGAACAACGCATGCGTGAAGCCGTCAGCGAGATGAGCCATTATGTCGAATACGACTTCCTGATCATCAACGATGACTTCGCCCATGCACTGAGCGACCTGAAAGCGATTTTCCGCGCCAATCAGCTGCAACAGGACTCTCAACAACAGCGCCACGCCGGCCTGCTCAGCGAGCTGCTGGGATAAGCCGCACGGCGCCCCGACAAAACTAAAGCTTCCCTTAATGCTGGTGATTTTTTAGACTATTGAGTCCGCTCGCCCATTTGGGCCCAGCTTTACTTGCATTTGTTACGAGGAACACCATGGCCCGCGTTACCGTTGAAGATTGCCTGGACAACGTTGATAACCGCTTTGAGCTGGTCATGCTGGCCACCAAGCGTTCACGTCAACTCGCCACTGGCGGCAAAGAGCCAAAACTGGCCTGGGAAAACGACAAGCCAACCGTAGTTGCGCTGCGTGAAATTGCTGCTGGTCTGGTTGATTACGACGTTATCGCCCAAGACGAGATCGTCGAAGAAGAGCCGCTGTTTGCAGCCTTCGAGGACGAGGCTAACGAGTCTCAGTAAGCCTATGCCGGGTCGACGTCGCAAGGCGCAGGGTCACAACACTCAGCAGGAGAATTTCTTATGCCGAGTCTAGACGCCCTCGCCGATCGACTTTCGACCTACCTTGGCCACGAGCAGGTCAACCTGGTCCGCCGAGCCTACTACTACGCTGAACAAGCCCACGACGGCCAACGCCGCCGCAGTGGCGAAGCCTACGTCACGCACCCGCTGGCGGTGGCCTGCATCCTTGCCGAAATGCACATGGACCATCAAAGCCTGATGGCCGCAATGCTGCATGACGTAATCGAAGACACCGGTATCGCCAAGGAAGCCCTGCAAGCGCAGTTTGGCGAATCCGTGGCGGAACTGGTCGACGGGGTTAGCAAACTGACCCAGATGAACTTCGAGACCAAGGCCGAAGCCCAGGCTGAAAACTTCCAGAAGATGGCCATGGCCATGGCCCGCGATATTCGCGTGATCCTGGTCAAGCTCGCTGATCGCCTGCACAACATGCGCACGCTTGAAGTGCTGTCTGGCGAAAAACGCCGGCGCATTGCCAAGGAAACCCTGGAAATCTACGCCCCCATCGCCAACCGGCTTGGCATGCACAGCATGCGCGTGGAGTTTGAGGACCTTGGCTTTAAAGCCATGCACCCGATGCGTTCCGAGCTGATTCGCGCCTCGGTCAGGCGCGCGCGCGGCAACCGCAAAGAGATAGTCAACAAGATCGAAGAGTCACTGGTGCACTGCCTGGAGCGCGAAGGTCTCGAAGGCAATGTTTTGGGCCGCGAGAAGCACCTTTACGGTATTTACCAGAAGATGCGCGGCAAGCGCCGGGCCTTCAACGAAATCATGGACGTCTACGCCTTCCGTATCGTGGTGGATAAGGTCGACACCTGCTACCGCGTACTCGGCGCTGTGCATAACCTCTATAAGCCATTGCCCGGGCGCTTCAAGGATTACATCGCGATCCCCAAGGCCAACGGCTACCAGTCGCTGCACACCACCTTGTTCGGCATGCACGGCGTCCCCATCGAAATCCAGATTCGCACCCACGAAATGGAAGAGATGGCCAACAACGGTATTGCCGCCCACTGGCTGTATAAATCCAACGACGACGAACAACCCAAAGGCACCCATGCACGCGCCCGCCAGTGGGTCAAAGGCGTGCTGGAAATGCAGCAGCGTGCGGGTAACTCGCTGGAATTCATCGAGAGTGTGAAGATCGACCTGTTCCCGGACGAGGTCTATGTCTTCACCCCCAAGGGCCGCATCATGGAGTTGCCAAAAGGCTCCACGGCGGTCGACTTCGCCTATGCGGTGCATACCGACGTTGGCAACACCTGCATCGCCTGTCGTATAAACCGACGGCTGGCGCCATTGTCCCAGGCGCTTGAAAGCGGCTCGACGGTTGAGATCGTCAGCGCTCCAGGCGCCCGCCCGAATCCGGCGTGGCTCAATTTCGTGGTGACGGGCAAGGCCCGTACCCATATTCGCCACGCGCTCAAGCAGCAGCGCCGCTCCGAATCGATCAGCCTTGGCGAGCGCCTGCTCAACAAAGTGCTCGCCAGCTTCGAGTACAACCTTGAGAAAATCCCGGCCGAGCGCATCCAGCATGCACTCAATGAGTACAAGCTGGAAGTGATCGAGGATTTGCTTGAGGACATCGGCCTGGGCAATCGTATGGCCTACGTGGTCGCTCGCCGCCTGCTGGCCAGCGACGGCGAAGAACTGCCCAATACCGAAAGCCCCCTGGCGATCCGTGGCACCGAAGGCTTGGTACTCAGTTACGCCAAGTGCTGCACGCCAATTCCGGGCGACCCGATTGTCGGCCACCTGTCTGCCGGCAAAGGCATGGTTGTACACCTGGAAACCTGCCGCAATATCGGCGACGTGCGCAATAACCCGGAAAAATGCATTCAGCTGTCGTGGGCAAAAGATGTCACCGGCGAATTCAATGTTGAACTGCGAGTCGAACTTGAACACCAACGCGGCTTGATTGCCTTGCTGGCCAGCAGCGTCAACGGCGCTGACGGCAACATCGAAAAAATCAGCATGGACGAGCGCGACGGTCGCATTAGCGTGGTACAACTGGTGGTCAGCGTGCATGACCGCGTGCACCTGGCCCGCGTGATCAAGAAGCTGCGTGCCCTCAAAGGGGTCATGCGCATCACCCGCGTCAAGGCATAGACCCAGCCCGCCAGTAGCAGACGCCCATCTGTCTTCCATCAATCAGGAGCATTCCATGAGCAAAAGCGTAATCACCAGCGACAAAGCACCAGCAGCCATCGGCACTTACTCTCAAGCGATCAAAGCGGGCAACACCCTGTACATGTCCGGCCAGATTCCGCTCGACCCAAAAACCATGGAGTTGGTCGAGGGCTTCGAGGCTCAGACCGTCCAGGTGTTCGAGAACCTCAAATGCGTTGCTGAAGCTGCTGGCGGCACCTTCAAGGATATCGTCAAGCTCAATATCTTCCTCACCGACCTGTCGCACTTCGCCACAGTGAACGAAGTCATGGGCCGTTACTTCGAGCCGCCATACCCGGCGCGCGCGGCAATTGGCGTTGCGGCCCTGCCAAAAGGCGCGCAGGTGGAAATGGACGCGATCCTGGTTATCGAATAAACCATCGACAAGTCCAGACATTGCTCATGGTCAGCCATTGAACTGACCATGAGTTGCTTGCCCTGCCTACGAATCAGCCCTGATTCATTTGCTGCAAAATAGCCGCGTAGCCCTGTTGATAACTTGCGTACCTGGGCGTCCAGCCAAGCGCTTTAGCGCGCGCGTTACTGCAGCGCTTGCTCCCTGCACGACGCACCCTCGACTCTTCGGCCCAGTGACTGACGCCCAGTTGCTCACGCAGCCAGCCGACCACCTCATGCAGAGGCGCTGGCGCATCATCAACACCGATGTAGCAATCCTGTAGCGACACACCCTTGGCATCTGCTTGCAGCAAAAACGCAAGCAGACCGGCCGCATCATCGACATGAATGCGATTACCATATAGCGGCGGCTCGCTCGTTACCCGGTAGCCCTGTCGCACTTGATTGAGCAGCCACTCACGGCCAGGGCCATAAATCCCGGTCAGACGCACCAGGGTGGCGGCGATAGTCGAATCCAGCGCCAGTTGTTCGGCCTCGGCCATGACCTTGCCTGAGAAACCCGTCGCCTCGGTTGGCGAGTCCTCATCGACCCAACTGCCGTCCTGTTGGCCATAAACACCGCTACTCGATACGAACAGCAGTCGCCTGGGTATTTGCCGGCCTTGCTTCAACCAGGCCAACACATGGCGCAAACCATCAATATAGGCGGTGCGATAACCCGCTTCATCGTGCACAGTGGCTGCTGCGCAATAAACCAGATAATCAATCGGCCCTTGCGGCCAGTCAGCCGGGCACTGGGCAACACTCAAATCGCCTGCCACTGGCCTGATCGGCTCTGGCAGAGCCTGGATCGAGCGGCGCAAACCATAGGCTGTCCAACCCTCGGCTGCGAGTTGCAGGGCCAGGCGCGTTCCTACATCACCGCACCCGGCAATCAATACGCTTGGTAACGCCATCACATGATTCTCCAGTTTTTATTCGCGCCACAGTTTAGCGCTGTTGGTTCCAGACATTGCAAAGGCTATGCTAAGGCGCAACTTAATGGATAAACACTATGACCCTGACCGAACTGCGCTACATAGTCACCCTTGCCCATGAACAGCATTTCGGCCGCGCCGCTGAGCGTTGCCACGTTAGCCAGCCAACCCTGTCTGTCGGCGTGAAGAAGCTTGAAGATGAGCTTGGCGTGTTGATCTTCGAGCGCAGTAAAAGCGCAGTTCGCCTGACGCCCGTCGGCGAGGGCATTGTCACCCAGGCGCAAAAGGTGCTTGAACAGGCCCAAGGTATCCGCGAACTGGCCCAGGCAGGTAAGAACCAGTTGGCCGCGCCATTGAAAATTGGTGCCATTTATACAGTCGGCCCCTACCTGTTCCCGCACCTGATTCCACAGCTGCACCGCGTAGCGCCGCAAATGCCGCTGTATATCGAGGAAAACTTCACCCACGTACTGCGCGACAAGCTGCGCACCGGTGAGCTGGACGCAGTGATCATCGCCCTGCCGTTCCAGGAAGCCGATGTACTGACCTTGCCGCTCTACGATGAACCTTTCTATGCACTGCTGCCAGCTGGCCACCCATGGACCGAGCTTAAAAGCATCGACAGCAAGCTGCTCAATGACAAGAGCCTGCTGCTGCTTGGCGAAGGGCATTGCTTCCGTGATCAAGTGCTCGAGGCCTGTCCGGCACTGCGCAAGGGCGGGGACAACAATGCCAAGCACACCACGGTCGAGTCCAGCTCGCTGGAAACCATCCGCCACATGGTCGCTTCCGGCCTTGGTGTTTCGATACTGCCGCTCTCGGCGGTCAACAGCCACCACTACTCTCCGGGGGTGATTGAAGTACGACCGCTGTCGGCACCTGCGCCATTCCGTACCGTTGCCATTGCCTGGCGCGCCAGCTTCCCACGGCCCAAGGCGATTGAGATCCTGGCTGACTCCATTCGTCTGTGCTCGGTGGTCAAGCCACAGGCGTCAAACGAGTAAGGATTGGCATGTCGGAGTTAGCAGCGGTTTCAGTCACCGCGCTCAAGGGCGTTGGCGCAGCGTTGGCTGAAAAGCTGGCAAAAGTCGGACTGGAAACACTTCAGGACGTATTGTTCCACCTGCCGCTGCGGTATCAGGACCGAACCCGGATCGTGCCGATTGGCGCCTTGCGCCCCGGCCAGGACGCCGTTGTTGAAGGCGTGGTCGCTGGCGCTGATATCGTCATGGGTCGCCGCCGTAGCCTGTTGGTACGCCTGCAGGATGGCAGCGGCACCCTGAGCCTGCGCTTTTACCACTTCAGCCAGGCACAAAAGGAAGGCCTGAAACGCGGCACCCACGTGCGCTGCTACGGTGAAGTTCGTCCGGGATCCTCAGGGCTGGAAATCTACCACCCCGAATACCGCGCCACCTCCGGCACCGAACCTATTGCAGTCGAGCAGACCCTGACCCCCATCTACCCGACGACCGAGGGGCTGACCCAGCAACGCCTGCGCCAACTCAGTGAGCAGGCCCTTGCCCGCCTTGGACCGCACAGCCTGCCCGACTGGTTGCCGCCCGCGCTGGCTGATGAGTACAGGCTACAACCGCTGGACCAGGCGATTCGCTACTTGCACCGCCCGCCACCGGATGCAGATCTGGAAGAACTCGCTGAAGGCCGGCACTGGGCGCAGCACCGCCTGGCATTTGAAGAACTGCTGACCCACCAACTGTCGCTGCAACGGCTGCGTGAAAGCTTGCGCGCCCAGCAAGCACCTGAGTTGCCGGCGGCGACACGCCTGCCCGCACAGTTTCTCGATCATCTCGGTTTTCAGCCCACTGGTGCGCAGCGCCGTGTCGGCGCCGAGATTGCCTACGACCTGGCTCAACCCGAGCCCATGCTCCGCCTGGTCCAGGGCGACGTTGGCGCGGGTAAAACCGTGGTCGCCGCCTTTGCTGCGCTGCAGGCCCTGGAAGCAGGCTACCAAGTCGCGTTGATGGCGCCGACGGAAATTCTCGCGGAGCAGCATTTCATCAACTTCAGCAAATGGCTCGCACCACTTGGGCTCGACGTTGCCTGGCTGGCTGGCAAGCTCAAGGGTAAAACGCGAGCCGCAGCACTGGAGCAAATAGCCAACGGCGTGCCCATGGTCGTTGGCACCCATGCGCTGTTTCAGGATGAAGTAAAGTTCAAGCGCCTGGCCTTGGTGATTATCGACGAACAACACCGTTTTGGCGTGCAGCAGCGCTTGGCGCTGCGTCAAAAAGGGGTCGGTGGGCGCATGTGCCCGCACCAGTTGATCATGACCGCAACCCCTATCCCGCGCACGCTGGCAATGAGCGCCTACGCCGACCTGGACACATCCATCCTCGACGAGTTGCCACCGGGCAGAACACCGGTCAATACGGTGCTGGTGGCTGACAGCCGGCGCTTCGAAGTCGTTGACCGGGTTCGCTCAGCCTGCAATGAAGGCCGCCAGGCCTATTGGGTCTGCACCCTGATCGAGGAATCCGAGGAACTGACCTGCCAGGCTGCCGAAACCACCTTTGAAGACCTTAGCGCAGCGCTTGGCGGACTCAATGTTGGCTTGATCCACGGGCGCATGAAACCCGCAGAAAAAGCCGCTGTGATGGACAGCTTCAAACAGGGTCAATTGCAATTGCTGGTTGCAACCACGGTAATTGAGGTCGGTGTGGACGTGCCCAATGCCAGCTTGATGATCATCGAGAACCCCGAGCGACTTGGCCTCGCACAGCTGCACCAGCTACGCGGCCGGGTGGGTCGAGGTAGCGCAGCAAGCCACTGCGTACTGCTTTATCACCCGCCACTCTCGCAAATTGGCCGTGAACGCCTGGGTATTATGCGCGAGACGAGCGACGGCTTTATCATCGCCGAAAAAGACTTGGAACTACGTGGTCCGGGCGAAATGCTCGGCACGCGCCAAACCGGCTTGCTGCAGTTCAAAGTGGCGGACCTGATGCGAGATGCCGATCTGTTGCCTGCAGTCAGGGATGCCGCCCAGCATTTACTGCATGATTGGCCAAATCATGTCAGCCCGCTGCTTGAACGATGGCTACGTCACGGCCAACAATACGGTCAAGTTTGACGACCAGCGGTATCCCTTGCTGTAACACCGCCGATACAATGGGCGAAGATGCTTCCAGCCATACTGTGTTACAGCAGCCTTGGACCAGATTTGTTGTTTTTACTCGCGCATTAACGTCGGATTTTCTAATGAATGAAGCCAACAACGCACTCGACAACCTGCTGCAGCCGCCCTTGGTTATCGTGCAGTTTCTGCAAAAACTTGGGGTGACATTCAGCGTCCGACGTAAAACCGGTAACTTGCCTGCGGCCCAATGCGTTCAAGCGGTGATGCTTGAAGATGCTGTTGGTCCGCTATTAGTGCTGTTCAGCCAAGACCAGCTCCTCGACCTGAGTCGTCTCGCGGACTTGACCGGGCGCAAGCTGGTTACAGTGACAGCCGAGCGTCAGCAACGCATGCTCGGCAAGCACGGGCTAGACCAGCTCCCCGCGCTGCCGCCCCTGCTCAACTCGCCATGCCTCTATGATGATCGCCTACTCAAAGCGCCTTCGGTGTTTATCGAATCGGGGCAAAGTGGCGTCTTGCTGGAAATCAGCCGTGCCGACCTGCAAGTGCTGTTGAGCAAATCCAGCGCGGCCCTGCTCGGCGAGCCACTAAAGAACATCAAGCTCAACCTCGACCGTCCCGACGACGACCGCAGTGAAATCACCCACGCGGTACAAGCCTTCACCGCACGTCGCATCCAACAACGCCTTGAGGAGACCATCGAGATTCCACCGCTGCCCGAGTCAGCGCAAAAAATCATCAAACTACGTGTCGACCCCAACGCCACCATTGATGACATTACCGGTGTGGTTGAAACCGACCCGGCGCTCGCCGCACAAGTCATCAGTTGGGCAGCCTCGCCCTACTATGCCGCGCCGGGCAAAATCCGCTCGGTTGAAGACGCCATCGTCCGCGTGCTTGGCTTTGACCTGGTAATCAATCTGGCGCTGGGGCTCGCCCTGGGCAAAACCCTGAGCCCGCCCAAGGATCAGCCACAACAATCGACACCTTACTGGCACCAGGCGCTCTATACCGCTGCGGTTATTGAAGGCCTGACCCGTAGCATGCCGCGCGCCGAACGCCCCGAGGCAGGCCTGACATACCTGGCTGGCCTGCTGCACAACTTCGGGTACCTGGTCCTGGCCTATGTATTCCCGCCACACTTGTCGCTGATCTGCAGGCACATAGAGGCCAATCCACACCTGACCCACAACTACATCGAGCATCATCTGCTGGGCATCAGCAGTGATCAGATTGGAGCCTGGCTGATGCGCTCATGGGACATGCCAGAAGAACTGGCCAATGCCCTGCGCTTTCAAAACGACCCGGAATATAACGAAGTCAATGCCGCCTATCCAAGGCTGGTAAACCTCGCCGTGCATTTGCTACGCAACCGGGGAATAGGCTCCGGGCCATGCTCCGAGATCCCGCAAAGCCTGCTCGACTCATTGCAAATCAACCGCGATAAAGCCGAGGCCGTGGTCAGTGAAGTACTGGCAGCCGAAGTGGCATTGCGTGAGCTGGCCTCATTGATTCATCCAACGCATTAACCGCCATTACAGCTCAAAGGGCCTTGGCCAGCCCTTTGATTGCACGGGGCTCAAGGCAACTGTGCGCGACGTTGGGCAAACAACTCGGGCAGCGCCCGCATGGCGCTATCGAGCAACTGCTTGACCGCAGGCTGCTCGTACAAGGCCGCATATTGCTCAAGCTGATCACTGGGAATACGCCGGTAGGCAAACAGCATATAGCTTTCTACCGCTTGCTGGCTGGAGTCATGAAGCACTTGGCGATGTTCAGCTGTCTTGGCACTCAAACCTTGTTCGTCCAGGCTCTCACCCCGCCCTTTGAGCGCAATCAGCGCCTGGGTCTTACCCGACTCATAACGCAGCAAAGTTGCCATCTGCGTGGTGCGCGCGGCGCTATCAAGGCGTTTGACCAAGTCTAGCCGGCTGGATCTGGGCGCACGCTCTGCAAGCTTTTTACGGTAATCAGCAAGCTGTTCTGCCCCATCGACTGCAACGGCTCGCTCGGCCTGGGTGAAACGCTTGGCCAATGGGCTGCCAAGCAACTGACGGGCTTGCTCCAGTTGCTCAGAGTCAATCTGGGTTGAAAGCTTGTTCGCCAAGTCATCACAGAGCTTGTCGGCGCCAAAGAGTTTGTCGACCTGGGCCTTTTGCCTGGCGTCCAGGCCCCGCTCCATCAGCGGCAAGGTTTGATCACACAACAAACGCACCCCAGACAACTCAAAGGCTGCGGCAAGATCTTCAACGTTGGCTGGCGCAGCCTGGGTCAGAGGAGTAACGGCCAAACATAATAGAGTCAGCAAAATACGCATTATTCAGGTTCCGAGACATGGGTTCAGGGCTCAAGCAATGGCTTTGCACCTATTAACAAGCTTGCCCGCACAACATTACCTAAGGAACTTCTGAAAAAGATAGCGAGCGACGAAAGCAACAATCATAGGCTGACTCGAAGGGCGAGCCCCAGCGAGTAAAAGATGCACAAAATAACCTGGGCGTGCTCGACTTCAGTTGCTCTAAATGAGCATTTTATTCGCGCTGCAAACCCTTGTGGGCGCAGCACGGGCTGCCCCAGCACGGGCTGCCCCAGCAATCCCAAGCGCAGTAGTTTTCCAGGGGCTTCCCAATGCTGGTCAGGCCTAATAAGTCTCAGGCAGCTTTTTTAGCGCTGGCTGGCTTTTTGGGGACCAGGTATTTAGTCAGCCCCTGGAACCAGATGACCAAAGCAGGGTTACCTTGAATCTGAATATCCTTGTTCTGGATGCCCTGCATAAAGGCCAACTGCTTGTTCTTGGCACTCATGGTTGCAAAACCGTAGGCGCCATCTTTGAAACCAAGCGCGAACGCAGGCTCGGCGGCCGGGCCAGCCTTACTGGTGATGCGCTGGTCTTTGACAATAAAGTGACGGGCAATCTTGCCGTCCAGGGTGTGCAACTGAAACACCATGTCGCGGTCGACGAGTTGCTCTTGAAACTTGGGATTGTTACGGCTGGCCTTGGCCATTAGGCGGCCCAGCATCCACAGCAAAAAACGGAATTTCATGCGCACAGCCTCGATGTTCGAATGGTTCGGCGGCGCATTGTAGCGGTTTGTCGCAAGGACTACATCCGGCCTAAAGCCTTGGATGAACTGCACCACACGCACTCTCGTTACCGGACATATAACTCAGCTAAACGCGGAT
This sequence comes from Pseudomonas segetis, assembly GCF_900188155.1. Classification (GTDB taxonomy): domain Bacteria; phylum Pseudomonadota; class Gammaproteobacteria; order Pseudomonadales; family Pseudomonadaceae; genus Aquipseudomonas; species Aquipseudomonas segetis. The sequence continues at coordinate 348,486 of NZ_FZOG01000003.1, read as the reverse complement.
TTGGATGCCAGTGCCCGCAGATGCTGGGCCAATATTGTTTCACTGTGCTGCTGTGAAGCGATCTTGCAACCCTTTGCCTCCCGCAAGGCCCGCTGCAAATGGGTTTCTGCCTGTTGCAAATCCCCAAGCAAAATAGAGCGCAAGGCCTCACAACGTGGGCGCAACCATGGGGCGTACCAGTTAATGTCTTGGTTCATCCAGTCACTCCACAAGCCAGTGACATCCCGTTGCAGGTATGCACGGGCAAAACTCAACTCGATTCGCAACAGCCTAATCAGGGTGTCCATCCCGATCTTGGGCGATGCTTGAAGCAACAACTCCAACTCCCGCTCCAATAGCACGGCTGCCTGCCATTGCCCCCGATTCAACAGCGCAGTGAGGCGGTAATCGAGGGCTATCAAAGGCCCGGGCATCGAGCCTTGGGACAAGTTAACGATATCAGCTTCAGGCAGCTGTTCACTGGGTGTTCCTGCCACGCTCAGTGCAAGCAAGCGTGTTTGAGCCAGTTCGGGGCGATCATCGTTTTGATGTAGCCACCAAACAATAAAAACCATTCCATCGCTGGCATGTCCACGCAGGGTCGGCAACAAGTTGGTCAACCCCATGCCCAGGTTGACGAGTGAGAATCCCATGGCCAATGCAGACGCCAATCCATGGGTGAACCACCAAAGCCCGAAACATGCCAGGCTCATCACCAGGTTCAGCACAGGCCCCATCATTACCATCCACAACATTTGCCTGCGCAACGGACGTTTGAGATTGCCAGCAACCATTAGATAACCGCCTAACTTGCGGCCTTTGCTCTGGGGCGACCAGCAGAGCTTAAAGCCCCTACGCAGAAACTGGATCTCGACGGCCATGACGCGCATCGACAGCACTGTCATGCAATTGAACCTAGCGCCGAAATAATGACCGCTTTCATGCAGGATAATGGCCGCTGGCATCATCGCCAAAGCGAGTCCTATGGACACAAGAGGCTGGTCCATGTACGAGTCCAGCACAAAGACCACTCCAAGCAGGCTCACCCCACTGAGCAGTATCTGCAACCCGCATAACAACGTATTGAGAAACCCAAGTCCCTTACCGCCTTTCATGACATCCCTTTCACATCGTTTTCTAGCTAATGGCTTATCTTCCTTAACGCGCTAAGCCATAGCAAGACACAACTCAGCGCTGGGGTGCAGGTCACTTGGTTGTTGGCTATTTACTCGATCAATAGCCTGTGAAGAAAGATCGTCACAGACTAAAAAGCCCCGAAGTACGGGGCTTTTTAGTCTGCATATGCACAGAAGATGGATCAGTCTGCGTTTAATTTACGGCGTCTTTGAGGGACTTGCCCGGTTTAAAAGCAACAGTGTTGCTGGCTTTGATTTTTACTGGCTCACCGGTTTGTGGATTCTTACCAGTACGAGCACCACGATGGCGCTGTATGAAAGTACCAAAGCCAACCAAAGTCACACTGTCTTTACGGTTCAGCGCGCCAGTGATTTCTTCAAGTACGGCGTTGAGTACACGGTTTGCTTGATCCTTACTCAGATCAGCTTTTTCCGCGATTGCAGCGGCCAATTCTGGTTTACGCATAGTTGCCCCTTTGACGGTTTGTTTTTGTTGTGTCCGTGCTGCTCCATGAGCAGCGCCCAAGGCGCCGCAACAGCTCTGCGCTGCGGCAGACACAAGGAGAATGGCATGCGTTTACAAGCAGCGCCAGTACTGCTCGGCAGTTAAATCAAGCAATTTTGTGGCGTAACCGACAGATCGACTGCTATTTACGCCAACAGGGCTGGGAGGGCCTTATTTAGAGCCAACTTTTCTTGCACGGACGTACCGGTTAGCGCGTACCCCAAGAGCGCGCCAGAGGGGTCATGGCACAGCGCCTTAATATCAGAACCACTGCCTGCAACTGTCCACTCGCCGTGTTTACCCAGGGGCGGGGGTGATACCACCAGTGGGCACGCCGGGGTTTTAACCGTCACCGGCATGGCGCCGTAGCTGACAGCTGTCGGATTGCCAGCCAAGGTCTGTGCCAAGGCGCGTGCGCAGGTCATCAGTGGCATGACATAGAGCAGGTTAAGGCCATCAACTTCCGCGCAATCGCCCAATGCATAGATATTGGCGTGGGATGTCGCCAACTGGCGGTCGACCATTACCCCGCGATTGACCTGCAAGCCAGCGGCGGTAGCAAGTTCGGTTCGCGGACGCAGGCCAATGGCCGAAAGCACCAGGTCGCACTCAATCACAGTGCCATCGGATAAATGTGCCTCAAGCGCCGCAGCCTTATGGTTAAGGCTGGCCAGAACCGGCCCCAGGTGAAAGCGGGCGCCAAGGCCTTCAAGCGCTGTTTGCACGGCTGTAGCGGCAGCTGGATGCAACAGGCCCGGCATGACTTGCTCGCAAGGTGCGACCAATTCAACCTGGTAGCCGCCAAGCGTCAGGTCGTTGGCGAACTCACAGCCAATCAAGCCAACGCCCATTATCAACACCCGCTTCTTGCCCACCGAGGCGCCACGGAACCTGGCGTAATCCTCAAGATCGTTAATCGAGTAAATGGCGTCTTGCGCATCACCCTCAACCGGAACCCGAATCACCTGGGCGCCGCACGCCAACACCAGGTCACGGTAGGCGATGGCTTCCTCGCCGACCCACAATTGCTTGTGTCCGGCATCAATACCGGTAATACGGGTATGGGTGCGCACTTCAGCATTGAGCTGTTCTGCCATGGCACCAGGCTCGGCCATGCTCAAGCCATCGGCATCTTTGTTCTTGGCAAAGCCGGTCGACAGCATCGGCTTGGAGTAAGAGCGACCGTCATCGGCAGTAATCAGCAGTAGCGGCGTTTCGCTGTCGAGCTTGCGAAACTCACGGGCCAGGTTGTAACCGGCCAGCCCGGTACCGACGATAACTACAGGTGCGCTCATACGATATTTCCTTTGAGTTAATGCATACCCCGCGCATGCGCGTTGCTGCTTGAGAAGAGCCAATGGAGCGAAGATTGCCATGTGCACTGATACAGCCGAGACACGGGGCAATACCAGACGACCATAACCAATTATCCTTCAGCCTCCAAATCAAACACATGGCGCTGAAAAGCCGCCATAAAAAAACGGCGACCTCATGGGTCACCGTTTGCTTTGCAGCACTGGCCAGCGCAGCCCCATGCGGGGCTCCGCTGATAGTGGATCAACCGATCTCGATCATCTCGAAATCTGCCTTGCCTACGCCGCAGTCCGGGCATAGCCAGTCTTCCGGCACATCTTGCCACAGCGTTCCAGGCGCAATGCCTTCATCTGGCCAGCCCAGACGCTCATCGTAAATCAGACCACATACCACGCACTGCCACTTCTTCATGTCAACCTCAGGTGAATCTCAGGGCTATGCGCGGGAAACTACCGTAAATGCGCCAGTGCGCCAAGCGGTTGAGCGACGACTGCCCATTGCCACTGAGCCAATAAAAGCCCTGGACTGCCCGTCGAAAGACGGGCAGAACCCCTTCTAGATCAAGGCTTAGCCAGCTGCCAGCAGTGGATCGCTGATGGCCATACCGTACATCGCAATCAGCGTCAGGCTACCTGCCGCCAGGAGGTAATACAGGGTTGGCAGCATGGTTTTACGCAAGGTGATGCCTTCACGTCCCAGCAAGCCGACTGTGGCCGATGCAGCTACCACGTTGTGAATGGCAATCATGTTACCCGCCGCCGCTCCGACCGACTGTGCGGCAACCATCATCGCACCGGACACCCCAAGCAGGCCGGCAGCGTTGTACTGGAACTGCGACAGCATCAGGTTGGAAACGGTATTGGAGCCCGCGATAAAGGCACCCAGGCCACCAACGGCAGGCGCGAACAACGGATAGATACCGCCTACGCTATCGGCAACAAGCTGAGCCATTGCCACCGGCATGGACACCAGGTCTGAACCGTTGACGCCCGAGTTGATCAGGATACGCACCATCGGAATGGTGAAGATCAGCACGAAACCTGCCCCCAACAGCGTGCGGCTCGACTCACCGATAGCCGCCGCCATCTCCGACGCACGCATGCGATGCAGAAAGAAGGTCACCAGCACCACGATGCACAGAATGCCACCCGGCAGGAACAACGGCTGGATGGAGCCAGAAACACCGGTTTCACCGAGGATATCGCTCCAGCCAAAGCTGACCGCGCTCAAGGCAGCCTTGAGTTCAGGAAACACCCGAGATGCAACCAGGAACACCGCCAGCAGCAGATAAGGCGCCCATGCCATTGGCACGGAAATCGGGGTCTTGCCCGCGATATCTTCGATTTTCATCTCGATCTTGCCCATCCACTCCGCCGGCCAATCTTTGGCATCGGCAAAGTCCCAGGTCTGCTTGGGCAGCAAGAAGCCGGCTTTGGCAGCTGGAATCACAATCGACAAGCCAACCAGCGCACCGATCATCGATGGGAACTCTGGCCCGAGGAAAACCCCGGCAGCCATGTACGGCAGAGAGAAGGCCAAACCGGTAAAGATCGCGAACGGCGCCATTTGCAGGCCTTCTTTCCACGATTGGTTCTTGCCGAAAAAGCGCGTCATGATCGCCAGCATGAACAGCGGCATCAGTATCCCGATTACGCCGTGCATGATCACCACGCGCGAGACGATCATCTGGAAGAAGATGTCCCAACTGCTGCCCACTGTCGCCAGTTGTGCAGTCATCCCGGTCTTGTCCAGGCCCCCGACAACACCCACCAGCATTGGTGTACCGACCGCACCGAAAGATACCGGTGTCGACTGCACCATCATGCCCAGCACCACCGCAGCCAATGCCGGGAAGCCCAGCGCAACCAGCAAAGGTGCAGCCACTGCAGCGGGTGTACCGAAGCCTGACGCACCCTCGATAAAGCAACCGAACAACCAGGCTACGATCAGCGCCTGCACCCTACGGTCCGGGCTGATGCCGGAAAAGCCGCGACGAATGGCACTGATGCCACCCGAATGCTTGAGGGTATTGAGCAACAGGATCGCGCCAAAGATGATCCACAGGATCGCAGCAGTCAGGATCAACCCCTGCAAGCTTGAGGCAACAACCCGGACCAGGGACATATCCCATGCGGTCAGGCCGATGATTGCGGTGAGGAAGAAGACCACGGGCATTGCATACTTGGCTGGCCAACGAAAGCCAATCAGTAATACGCCCGCAAGTATCAATGGCACAAAGGCCAATATGGACAACAGTGTTTGACTCATTAGCTTGGTTCCTTGTTCTTTTTGTGAACCGCATATTTTCCGGGTCTTGCCCGGCGCCACGCACTCAGTCCTGTGTGGTCTACGCAGGACTATGTGACGCCAACCCCAGCGTTTAGCCGAGGTCGGCGCCAATGCTCAAAAGCCCCGACAGCTAAAAGCGGTCGGGGCCGGGTATTACTTTTGTCGATCAGCCATGCTGCTGCTTGAAACGCAGTCGCCATGCATGCAGCAATGGTTCGGTATAGCCGCTCGGTTGCTCACGGCCCTTGAACACAAGATCACTCGCCGCCAGATACGCCGCGGACTGGGCAAAATCAGGCGCCATTGGCCGGTATAACGGGTCGCCCGCATTTTGCTGGTCAACCACCGCCGCCATGCGCTGCAAGCTTGCCTCGACCTGCTGCGGGCTGACGATACCGTGGCGCAGCCAGTTGGCGATGTGCTGGCTGGAAATACGCAAGGTGGCGCGATCCTCCATCAAGCCAACGTTGTGGATATCCGGCACTTTCGAACAACCAACGCCTTGTTCCACCCAGCGCACTACATAGCCCAGGATCCCTTGGCAGTTATTGTCCAGCTCTTGCTGGATATCACTGTCGCTCCAGCTTGGCGCAACGGCGACTGGCACTGTGAGCAAGTCCTTGAGCAGGCTGTCACGTTGTGCGCCAAGGTCGATCAGCTCCAACTCGCGCTGCACCGCTTGCACATCAACCTGGTGATAATGCAGGGCGTGCAATACCGCCGCGGTTGGCGAAGGCACCCAGGCGGTATTGGCGCCCGCTTTTGGGTGGCCGATCTTTTGCACCAGCATGTCGGCCATCAAGTCCGGCATTGCCCACATGCCTTTACCGATCTGCGCCTTGCCGCGCAGGCCACAGGCCAGGCCAACCAGCACATTGTTACGCTCGTAGGCTTGAATCCAGGGCGTCGATTTCATATCGCCCTTGCGCAACATGGGGCCGGCTTCCATTGCCGTGTGCATTTCATCACCGGTGCGATCCAGGAAACCGGTATTGATAAACGCCACACGTTCAGAGGCTGCAGCGATACAGGCCTTGAGGTTGGCGCTGGTACGGCGCTCCTCATCCATGATGCCCATCTTCAAGGTGTTCTTGGCCATGCCCAACAGCGTTTCGATACGGGCAAACAACTGATTGGCAAAGGCAACCTCGGCCGGACCATGCATTTTCGGCTTGACGATGTATACGCTGCCGGTACGGGAGTTACCCTTGCGTTGCAGGTCGTGCAAGGCAATCAGGCTGGTCATCACCCCGTCGAGTATGCCTTCCGGGATCTCGTTGCCTTCACCGTCGATAATTGCAGGATTGCTCATCAGGTGGCCAACGTTACGCACGAACATCAATGAACGACCATGCAATGTCAGTTCGGCGCCAGAGCCTGTCTGATATTGGCGATCAGGATTGAGCCGACGAACAATCTGCTTGCCGCCCTTCTCCAGGGTTTCAGTCAGGTCACCTTTCATCAAGCCGAGCCAGTTGCGGTAGATCACCACCTTGTCGTCGGCGTCGACAGCCGCGACCGAGTCTTCGCAATCGAGAATCGTCGAGAGCGCCGCTTCGATCAGCAGATCCTTGACGCCTGCGGCATCTGTCTTGCCAATTGGGCTGCTCGGGTCGATTTGAATCTCAATGTGTAAGCCATGGTTTTTCAGTAAGACCGCACTGGGCGCATCGGCCGAACCTTGCAAGCCAACAAACTGCTCGGGGGCTTTCAAGCCGACAGTTGAGCCGTCTTGCAAGGCAACCTGCAACTGACCCTCGACCACGCTGTAGCGCACCGAGTCGGCATGGGAGCCGCTGGCCAATGGCGCAGCCTGGTCCAGCACATTGCGGGCAAAGGCAATGACCTTGGCGCCGCGCACTTCGTTATAGCCCGGCCCTTTGCTGGCGCCATCAGCCTCGGAGATGGCATCGGTGCCATAAAGCGCATCGTACAGCGAGCCCCAGCGGGCGTTGGCGGCGTTCAAGGCATAGCGCGCATTCATTACCGGCACCACCAGTTGCGGGCCAGCCTGGCTGCTTATTTCAGTATCGACATTGCTGGTGCTGACGCTGACCGCTTCGGGCTGCGGCAAGAGGTAGCCAATGGACTCCAGAAATTTGCGATACGCAGGCATGTCGCTGACAGGCCCGGGATTGGCACGGTGCCAGTTGTCCAGTTCGACCTGCAGGCGGTCACGCTCAGCTAAAAGCTGACGATTAAGCGGGGCCAGGTCATGCACCAGCGCATCAAAACCAGCCCAGAAAGCCTTGGGTTCAATCCCGGTGCCCGGCAGTACTTCTTCATCGACAAAACGTTGCAGGTTGGCAGCTACTTGCAGGCGCTGATTAGTCATCTTCACATCTCCATTAATTGCGGTAGGCCGGCAAGCCACTCAATTCAGGCTTTGCACGCCCGCTTTAGCCACTTGTGCGTCCTGTTCGGCTTTCACCCCGGAAACCCCGATTGCGCCAACCACCTGGCCATCAATGATCACCGGAACACCACCTTCCAGTGAGGTCAGCAGCGGAGCCGACAGAAATGCATTGCGCCCACCATTTACCATATCTTCGTAACCCTTTGACTCACGACGTCCCAGCGCAGAGGTGCGCGCTTTTTCAGTGGCGATATAGGCACCAATCGGCGCGCAGCCATCAAGACGCTCCAGGGCCAATGGATGACCACCGTCATCCACCACGGCAATGCTCACCGCCCACTGGTTTTGCTGGGCCTCGCTACGCGCTGCGGCAATGATCCGGTTGACTTCCTGCTGGCTCAAAATTGCTTTGGTTTGCATGACATAGATCCTAATTAAGGGCTTCTTCGACCAGCTCGATCCAGTGTCTTACTGGCGTGCGTCCTGCACCATCCAAGTGGGTCTGGCAGCCGATATTGGCGGTGACAATGACCTCGGGCTTACTGCTCTCGAGGGCGTTCATCTTGTTGTCGCGCAGCTGCTTCGACAGTTGCGGCTGAGTCAATGAATAAGTGCCTGCCGAGCCACAGCAAAGGTGACTGTCCGGCACGCTGGTGAGGTTGAAACCAATACGCCCGAGCACCGCTTCAACCGCGCCGCCGAGCTTTTGTGCATGCTGCAAGGTGCAGGGGCAATGAAATGCCAGGCGCTTGTCCGAATCAGCGCCGAGGCTTTCAACCGGCTCATCGCGCAACACCTCGACCAAGTCCTTGGTCAGGGCGCTGACCCGCGCGGCTTTGCTCGCGTAGACAGGGTCGTGCCTGAGCATATGGCCGTAGTCCTTGACGAATGCACCGCAACCGCTGGCGGTCTGCACTATCGCTTCGGCACCCGCCTCCAGCGCTGGCAGCCAGGCATCGATATTGCGCCGGGCGCGCTCAAGACCGGCCTCCTGCGCATTGAGGTGGTAGTCCACCGCGCCACAGCAACCGGCTTGTTGAATCGGCTTGACGCTAATGCCCAACTTATCCAGCACGCGCGCCGCCGCAGCATTGGTGTTGGGCGACAGGCCCGGCTGCACGCAGCCTTCGAGCATCAGCACCTGGCGCGCATGGGTAACCGCAGGCCGGGCCTTGGCCGGGCGAACGGTTCGCGGCAACTTGCTTTTCAAGGTCTGCGGCAGCAGCGGACGAAACACCTGCCCCACCTGAGTCAGGGATTTAAACAGTGTCGGGCGCGGCGTCAGCAAGCGCAGGCCTTCACGCAAGATGCGATCGCTGGCTGGGCGCGGCACGGCGGCATCCACCACGGCGCGGCCGATATCGAGCAGGTTGTGATAATCAACGCCTGAAGGACAGGTGGTTTCACAATTGCGGCAGGTCAGGCAGCGATCCAGGTGCTGCTGGGTTTTGGCCGTGACTTCATGGCCTTCGAGCACTTGCTTGATCAAATAGATGCGCCCGCGCGGGCCGTCCAGTTCGTCACCCAGCAACTGGTAAGTCGGGCAGGTCGCATTGCAAAAACCGCAATGCACGCACGAGCGCAGAATGCTCTCGGCTTCTTCGGCACGCGGCAGACGCTTGGCTTGTTCGCTTAAATTGGTCTGCACGGCTTAAACCTCGGGGTACATGCGGCCAGGATTGAAGATCCCTTGCGGGTCCAACTGGGCCTTGAGCTGACGGTGATAACGCTGCAGTGGTGCACTCAACGGCGGCATCGGGCTGTCGCACGCGCCTGGAGTGAAACAGGTGGCGTGGCCGCCAGCTTCGCTGACGATCCGGCGGATGGTCTGGGCATCGCTATCGGACTTGAGCCAGCGCTGCGCCCCGCCCCAATCGATCAGCTGTTCGCCCGGCAGCGCCAATACGCCGGTGTTGTTCGGTACCGAGATACGCCACAGCGGCGTTTCGCTGCGGAAAAAATGCAGTTGATGCTCATTGAGTTGCTGCCAGTAATCGCCATCGAGCAACTCGCAGCTCAAACGTTCACGGGCCGAGGCGACAGAACCCTCGCCGCCTTCAAGACGCAGGTGCAGCGCATTGTCGTGATAGCTGGCAGCGCTGATCGGAATAGGCTGCTGGCCCCACTCCGCCAGGTTTTTCAGGGCCGTCTCGACATCGACCTCAAAGCGCAGGCTGACACATTCACGGGGCTTGGGCAGGACCTTGAGCGACACCTCGGTGACCAGCCCAAGGCAACCAAGACTGCCGGCCATCAAGCGCGAAACATCGTAACCGGCGACGTTTTTCATCACTTCTCCGCCAAAGCGCAGATGCTTGCCAAAACCGGTGATGACCCGAGTGCCCAGCACCAAATCACGTACCGCACCCGACCAGGGCCTGCGCGGCCCGGACAAACCGGCAGCGAGCATGCCGCCGACGGTTGCATCTTCGGCAAAATGGGGAGGTTCGCAGGTCAGCATCTGCCCGGCTTCGTCCAGCGCTGCTTGCAAATCAACCAGCGGCGTACCTGCGCGTGCGGTAATTACAAGCTCGGTTGGGTCGTAGCTGACAATGCCACAATGGACCCGGGTATCGAGCACTTCACCTTCGACCTTGCGGCCGAGAAATGCCTTGCTGTTACCGCCCTGAATACGCAGTTTGGTGCCGCTATTGAGGGCCTGATTCACTTGTTCTAGCAGCGCCTTGCTGGCGTCTGCATCATGGCGCACAACCATCAGAAACGCTCCAGTTCAGGGAATGGCAACTGACCGTGATGCACGTGCATCGAGCCGAACTCGGCGCAGCGGTGCAAGGTAGGAATGTTCTTGCCCGGATTGAGCAAGCCACTGGGGTCAAACGCCGCTTTCACCGCATGGAACAGAGTCAGCTCATCGCTGTTGAACTGCGAACACATCTGGTTGATCTTTTCACGGCCAACCCCGTGTTCGCCGGTGATGCTGCCACCGACTTTCACGCACAACTCTAGAATCTTGCCGCCCAGGGCTTCGGCGCGTTCAAGCTCCCCCGGCTGGTTGGCATCGAACAGTATCAGCGGGTGCATGTTGCCATCACCGGCGTGGAATACGTTGGCCACGCGCAGGCCGTATTCCTCGGAGAAATCGGCAATGCCCTTGAGCACGCCAGGCAATTCGCGGCGTGGAATGGTGCCGTCCATGCAGTAATAATCCGGCGAAATACGCCCCACCGCCGGGAATGCATTCTTGCGCCCGGCCCAGAACCTGACACGCTCTGCTTCGTCACGGGCCAGACGCACCTCGGTTGCACCTGCGGCTTCAAGCACTTGCCTGACCCGTTCACAATCGGCGTGAACATCGGCCTCTACACCATCGAGTTCACACAGCAGAATGGCCTCGGCATCCACCGGATAACCGGCGTGAATAAAGTCTTCGGCGGCGCGAATCGCCAGGTTGTCCATCATTTCCAGGCCACCGGGAATAATCCCCGCGGCAATGATGTCGCCCACGGCGCGCCCGGCCTTCTCGACCGAGTCGAAGCTGGCCAGCAAGACCTTGGCCACCTGCGGCTTGGGCAGCAGCTTGACCGTCACTTCGGTGACAATCCCGAGCATGCCTTCAGAGCCGGTAAACAGCGCCAGCAAATCAAAGCCGGGCGAGTCCAGCGCATCGCTGCCCAGCGTCATCCGCTCGCCCTCGACGGTAAGGATTTCAACCTTGAGCAGGTTATGGACCGTCAGGCCGTATTTAAGGCAATGCACGCCACCGGCGTTTTCAGCGACGTTGCCACCAATCGAACAGGCAATTTGCGAGGATGGGTCCGGTGCGTAATACAACTCATAGGGCGCGGCGGCTTGCGAGATCGCCAGGTTACGCACACCCGGCTGCACACGAGCGAAGCGCCCGGCCGGGTCGATTTCGAGGATTTTATTGAAACGTGCCATGACCAGCAAAATCCCCTGCTCCAAAGGCAGGGCGCCGCCTGACAAACCGGTGCCGGCACCGCGCGCAACGACAGGAACCTGGCGCTGGTGACAGATTTTCAGCAGGGTTTCGACTTGCCCGATATGCTCAGGCAGCACCACCATCATCGGCGTGGTGCGGTACATCGACAGGCCATCGCACTCGTATGGCTTGAGGTCTTCTTCAGTGTGCAGCACATCAAGGTCGGGCAGGCGCGCTTGCAGTTCACTCAATAGCGCGGCCTTATCAACTTTAGGCAGCACGCCATCGACTCGCTCGTCGTAAACAATGCTCATGGCAGGCTCATTTCAACAGCAGCGTTATTGTTATTGCCCATGCAAAACATGCACAGGCTAGTTATGCCGCCTATGTTTAAGCTGCCAGCGATCGAGCGTCTAGCACCGCAACAACTGGTACGACCAGTTTTTAAGCAATAGGTCTTATTGATACCTTGCTATAAAGCCCGCAATCATTGGCAACTCGGTTTATATTGATTGACCCTTGAACAACAATTAAAAACTGGTCCTACCAGTTGAAAAGGTGCCCAATGTCAGGAGAAATCACCCCGGCACGACGTCAGGTCTGCGATGTGGTCGCCGAGCGAATTGAACGCCTTATCGTCGATGGCGTACTCAAGGTTGGCCAACCGCTGCCCTCGGAGCGGCGCTTGTGCGAGAAGCTCGGTATCTCTCGCTCGGCCCTGCGTGAAGGGCTGAAAGTATTGCGCGGGCGCGGCATCATCGACACGGCTCAAGGCCGCAACTCACGGGTGGCGCAGCTTACCGGCACCCGTGATGCCAGCCCCTTGATGCACCTGTTCAGCTCACAACCGCGTACCTTGTTCGATCTGCTGGAGGTGCGCGGCCTGCTGGAGGCGGAATCAGCGCGACTGGCCGCTCTGCGCGGCACCGACGCGGATTTTGTGCTGTTGACCCGACGCTATGAGGAAATGCTTGCCGCCCATAGCGACACACGCGAAATTGATGCCCGTGAACATGCACGACTCGACCATGCGTTCCACCTGGCCATTTGCGAGGCATCGCATAACCCGGTGCTGCTGCACACCCTGCAATCACTGACTGACCTGATGCTTAACTCGGTGTTTGCCTCGGTCAACAACCTTTATCACCGGCCGCTGCAAAAGCGCCAGATCGACCGCCAGCATTCACGGCTGTATCACGCCGTGATCGAGCGCTTGCCGGAACAGGCACAACGCGCCGCGCGCGAACACATACATAGCATTCGTGACAATCTCAAAGACATCGAGCTTGAAGAGCAACGCCTGGTGCGGGCGACCATGCGCCTCGAAGGCTGGGCATGAGTTACAAACCACTGCGCTCGCTACATTGTTCAGAGGTTGACGGTGTGCGTGATAAACTCGCGCACCTCCAAAGCACTCAAGACCCAACCCCGTGCCGATCAATCTTGTGCCACAGGCTGCGCTAGCCCATCCACCGCGCTGGTTTACCGCCAGCCAGCTACAGCCCTCGCCGAGCATCCAGGTGCACGATTGGCTGTTTGTTAACCAGGATTCGCTGACTCAAAGGTTGATCGGCCTGTCTGCCGATCATTTCAGCGTGACGCCCATCAGCGAAGGCTGGCAGCGCATGCGCCATGATGAGTGCGCTGCCCTAGGCGTTGCAGATGGCAGCCAGGGCTGGGTGCGCGAAGTGTATTTGCGTGGCCATGGCGAACCCTGGGTGTTCGCCCGCAGCGTAAGCCCACGCAGTGCGCTCGAAGGCTCAGGGCTGGCGCTGGCACAACTCGGCACGCGCTCACTCGGCGAATTGCTGTTCAGTGACCATGCGTTTGATCGCGGTGAACTGCAAGCCTGCCATTATCCAGCGGCCTGCGTGCCCGCCGAGGTACGCGCACAGCGCCTGTGGGCGCGGCGCTCGTGCTTTAGCCGGGGCACACTGGCGATTCTGGTCGCGGAAGTATTCTTGCCTGCATTCTGGGCTGCCGCACAGGTCGATCAGCCCTGAACCCTGGTCGCGATCACCTGACTTCAATACTCGGGATCGCCACCTGATTCGCACTGCCCGCCTCCGTCATGCAGCATCCAGGGCTGCGGTTGGCAATCCATACCCTGTGCGCTAGCTTTCACAGGTTCTGCATCTGTGTCGGGCATTTGCTCGCACTGTCCGTATAATCCGCGCAACTGCCACGGAGAAAGCGCTCGATGTATAGCCGCCTGCTGCAATCACTCAATCGCCTGCACCCGCGCTGCTGGGACTTTATTCAACTCACGCGCATGGACAAGCCAATCGGCATCTATTTGCTGCTCTGGCCAACCCTGTGGGCGCTGTGGGTCGCAGCTGAAGGCATGCCGAGCCTGAAGAACCTGTTTATCTTCGTATTCGGCGTGATACTGATGCGCGCCGCCGGCTGCGTCATCAACGATTATGCCGATCGCAACTTCGACGGGCACGTCAAACGCACCAAGCAACGACCATTGGCCAGCGGCAAGATCAGTCCACGCGAGGCATTGATCTTCTTTGCCATATTGGTGGCGCTGAGTTTCATCCTGGTGCTGTTCACCAACCCGGCGACCATCTGGCTGTCATTTGGTGGCGTTGCACTGGCGGCGTGCTACCCCTTTATGAAGCGCTACACCTTTTATCCACAGGTGGTGCTGGGCGCGGCGTTCTCCTGGGGCATGCCGATGGCGTTCACCGCAGAAACCGGCCAGGTTCCACCCGAAGCCTGGCTGCTGTATATCGCCAACCTGCTGTGGACAGTCGCCTACGACACCTATTACGCCATGGCCGACCGCGAGGACGATTTAAAGATCGGGGTCAAGTCTACGGCCATTCTGTTTGGTGAAGCCGATCGCATCATCATTGCCACACTGCAGGGCCTGGCCCTGTTGTGCCTGCTCATGGCCGCTGCGCGTTTCGAGCTGGGAATCTGTTTCCACCTGGGCTTGTTGGTCGCTGCGGGCTGTTTTGCCTGGGAGTTCTGGAGCACGCGCGAGCGCGAACCCATGGCCTGCTTCAAGGCGTTTTTGCATAACCACTGGGCCGGACTGGCCATTTTTATTGGCCTGGTCGCCGATTACGCGCTGCGCGCGGCACCAGTAGCGGCCTGACGAAAGCCCTTTGCAGCGCTGATTTATCGGCGCGCTGCGTTTTTCTGTCATATGACTGCAATAATTCCGTTATCTAATGCAGCGCATGACAGTTGAACCTACCGAGGCGGGAACCATGGTTGGCAAGAATATCCTGATCGTCGATGACGAAGCTCCAATCCGCGAAATGATTGCGGTCGCTCTGGAGATGGCGGGCTATGAATGCCTGGAAGCTGAAAATACCCAACAAGCCCACAGCATCATCGTTGACCGTAAGCCCGATTTGATTCTGCTCGACTGGATGCTGCCGGGCACATCAGGCATAGAGCTGGCGCGGCGCCTCAAGCGTGACGAGATGACCGGGGATATTCCGATCATCATGCTCACCGCCAAGGGCGAGGAAGACAACAAGATCCAGGGCCTGGAAGTTGGCGCGGATGACTACATCACCAAGCCGTTTTCGCCGCGAGAGCTGGTTGCGCGGCTCAAGGCCGTGTTGCGCCGTGCAGGACCAAGTGACAGTGAAGGCCCTATCGAAATTGGTGGCCTGCTGCTCGATCCGGTCAGCCACCGGGTGACCATCGATGGCAAACCGGCGGAAATGGGCCCGACCGAATACCGCTTGCTACAGTTCTTCATGACCCACCAGGAACGCGCCTACACCCGTGGCCAACTGCTCGACCAGGTTTGGGGCGGCAACGTCTACGTGGAAGAGCGCACGGTCGACGTGCATATCCGGCGCCTGCGCAAAGCACTGGGCGAGGTCTACGAAAATCTAGTACAAACCGTGCGCGGCACCGGATATCGTTTCTCCACCAAAAGCTGAACCTGGCTGAATTGATCAACCCACATCGCCTTCGTTATCGGCGATACGCAAAAGGATTGCTTGGCGGATGAGCCTTAGGTGAATAGAAACTGGCATGGCGCAGTGTTGCGCCGCCTCCTGTTACTGGTCAGTGCATGCTTGCTGGTCGGCTTGGTGACTGGCGAATACGCCTGGGCCCTGGTCATTGGCCTGGCCGGTCATCTGGGTTGGACATTGAGCCAGTTGCTGCGCCTGCACAAATGGCTGCAAGAGCACAAACCTGACGAGCCACCGCCGGACGGCTACGGCATGTGGGGCGAAGTCTTCGACAGTATTTATCACCTGCAACGCCGCGACCAGAAAGTGCGTGGTCGCCTGCAAGCGGTCATCGACCGGGTCCAGGAGTCAACCGCGGCCCTCAAGGATGCGGTGATCATGCTCGACAGCCAGGGCAACCTGGATTGGTGGAACATCGCCGCCGAGACGCTGCTGGGCCTTAAAACCCCCCAGGACAGCGGCCAGCCCATCACCAACCTGGTGCGCGACCCACGCTTTAAGGAATACTTCGAGAGCAACAACTTCCATGACCCGCTTGATTTGCCGTCACCCCTGACCGATCGACGCCGGCTACAGATCCAGATCACCCGTTACGGTAATCACGAACACCTGCTGCTGGTACGCGATGTGACCCGCCTGTACCAGCTCGAACAAATGCGCAAAGACTTCGTGGCCAATGTTTCCCATGAGCTGCGCACCCCGTTGACCGTGATCGCCGGTTATCTGGAAACCATGCTCGACAATGTCGAAGCGGTAAACCCGCGCTGGACCCGGGCGCTGAAGCAGATGCAGGAGCAAGGCGGGCGTATGCAGAACCTGCTCAATGACCTGCTGCTCTTGGCCAAGCTGGAGGCCACTGACTATCCATCGGACAATCACCCGGTCGATATTGAGCTGATGCTGCAATCGATAAAAAGCGATGCCCAGGCCCTTTCAGGCGAACAAAAGCACCAGATTACGCTGCAAGTGGAACCGCAACTGAAGCTCAAGGGCAGCGAAGCCGAACTGCGCAGCGCATTCTCCAACCTGGTGTTCAATGCGGTGAAATACACCCCCGGACAAGGCCAGATTCATATCCGCTGGTGGGGCGATGCCAGCGGCGCCCATTTATCGGTGCAGGACACCGGACCGGGCATTGAAGCCAAGCATCTGCCGCGCCTGACCGAGCGCTTTTATCGCGTGGACTCCAGTCGCGCCAGCAGCACCGGCGGAACCGGGCTGGGCCTGGCCATCGTCAAGCATGTACTGCTGCGTCACCGCGCCCTGCTTGATATCAAGAGCACTCAAGGCCAGGGCAGTACCTTCACCTGCAATTTCCCGCCCATGCAGGTGGTGCGCCCACGTCCCTAGCGCCGCGCGTTCGAGCCTGGATCTTAATAGCAGCGGTAAACCGCAACGCAATTTAGTCTGATACCAGGCTTGCAAAGCGAACCATCTGCCCCCAACCTTTAGCGGTCATTAGCTATCTGAATCCTGTATGGACCCCTCGACTGGTTACTCTGCTGCAAGCTACTTTGCCGACTTCGGCCTCATTTTGTTCGCTCTGTTTCTGGTTCTGCTTAACGGCTTCTTCGTTGCCGCAGAATTTGCCATGGTCAAACTGCGCTCGACCAAGGTTGAAACACTCGCCGCCAGGAATGGATGGCGCGGGCATATCCTGCGCACCGTCCACAATCAACTAGACGCCTACCTATCGGCCTGCCAATTGGGCATTACCCTGGCCTCGCTGGGCCTTGGCTGGGTCGGTGAGCCAGCATTCGCACAGGTGCTCGAACCCTTGCTCGCAAGCCTGGGCATAGACTCACCCAAACTGGTGAGTGGCATCGCCTTTTTCAGCGCTTTCTTCATTATTTCCTACCTGCATATCGTCATCGGCGAGCTGGCGCCAAAATCATGGGCAATTCGTAAGCCAGAGCTGCTGTCGCTATGGACTGCCGGGCCGCTGTACCTGTTCTACTGGGCGATGTATCCGGCGATCTTCCTGCTTAATGCCAGTGCCAATGCGATTTTGCGCATTGCAGGCCAGGGTGAGCCTGGCGCACATCACGAACACCATTACAGCCGCGACGAGCTCAAGTTGATCTTGCACTCGAGCCGCGCTCGCGACCCGAGCGATCAGGACATGCGCGTGCTGGCCTCGGCCGTTGAGCTTGGCGAGCTGGAGGTGGTCGACTGGGCCAACTCCCGTGAAGACCTGGTCTACATCGACCTGCATGCGCCGCTGGATGAAGTTTTCAGCGTATTCCGCCGCCACAAGTACAGCCGCTTCCCGATCTACGATGAAACCCAGGGCGAGTTTGTCGGCGTGCTGCACATCAAGGACCTGCTGCTGCATTTGTCGTTGCTGGAGATGCTGCCTTCGGCACTGAAGATTGGCGACCTGATGCACCCGCTGGAACGGGTCAGTCGCCATATGCCCCTGTCCGACCTGCTGGAGCAGTTCCGCATGGGCGGCTCGCACTTCGCCCTGGTTGAAGAAGCAGACGGCAAGGTGATTGGTTACCTGACCATGGAAGACGTACTCGAAGCCCTGGTTGGCGACATTCAGGATGAACATCGCAAGACCGAGCGCGGCATCCTCGCCTACCAGCCAGGCAAACTGCTGGTACGCGGCGATACGCCCCTGTTCAAGGTCGAGCGGCTGCTTAATATCGACCTCGACCATATCGAGGCCGAGACCCTGGCCGGGCTGATCTACGAAACGCTCAAGCGCATGCCCGAGGAAGAGGAAGTGCTCGAAGTCGAAGGCCTGCGCATCATCGTCAAGAAGATGAAAGGGCCAAAGATAGTGCTGGCCAAAGTGGTCAAGTTGAACTGAGCGGTTGATTGGCCGCAGTCCAGCCCGCCAACCACTCGCGACACAACCCGCAATCAAACCAAGCACACCCCAAAGCACCACTTATGGCGCTTTGGGGTATTTGCCAGGGACATAGATTGAAGCTCGGCATGCTTGGTTGCCTGCGAGGCTAGCTAATCGCCGCCCACGGCAAAGTTCGGCAGGGTATTGACTGGCTGCGAGAAGTCGAAAGGAATCGACTCCAGGGCCAGGCCGACATTGCGCTGGATCACAAAGTGCAAGTGCGGGCCGGTGCTATTGCCGGTATTACCCGAGAGCGCCAGCGGTGTGCCAACCTTGACGTGCGTACCTTCGGCAACCTTGACCGAGCCTTTCATCAAGTGCAGGTACACGCCCATGGTGCCGTCCTTGTGCAGCACCCGAACGAAGTTGCCGGCCGGGTTGTTGCCGCGCCCGCTCTGCTGGTTCTCGATCTTGACCACAACACCTGCGCGCGCCGCGACAATAGGCGTGCCTTCAGGCATGGCGATATCCAATGCATAGCGGCCTTTAGGCCCGAAGTGGCTGTACTTGCCGTTGGCCCCTTGACTCAGGCTAAACGGGCCACCACGCCAAGGCAGCGGATACTTCTTTTGCGTCGGGATCAACCGTGGGTCGCCCATGGCGTAACGTAGCTTGGTTTTGTAGCGCAGCGGCTTGCTGGCATCCAAGGGCGCCAGCGTGGCCAGGCGAATCTTGCTGCGCGGCGCCAGGATCCAGCTGATTGGCTTATCAGGCACACCAGCGGCGTTCTCGGCGTTGTTGATGCTCAGTTCGATCTGAACCGGCGCATAGAGGTCGTTGCGCACCAACAGGGTTTCACCGGCAGCATGCTTGAGGGTCTCCAGCTTTACCTCGCTGTCGAGGCTCTCAACCATACGGTCACGGAACACAAACACCTGCGCACCGGCGGCCTTTTGGTCGGTGTAGGTCACCACGCCATTGGCATCGGTGTACTTGTAGATTGTCACGGCCGCAGCATCAACGGCCACAGTCATAAAACTGAAGAGAAGTAGTAAGCGCCCTAGCATATCGTTCGGATCTTATATTTTTCAGTGTCCGGAATCGGCAGATTAGCAGCCACACAGACGTGGCACGAGATGCTTTGTCCAAAGATGTGCGCTGTATCTCTACCACAACCGACGACCGGTCGCCCAAAACCCCTGCAATAGAGCTTTCCATTGGACTTTGGTACTAGAGGTTTTATGGCCATGTGGGCCTAGACTGCGGGCCCTTAATTTATGGCCTGCCTGAGGATTTGCATGAATCGTGTTCGTCGCCCCGACCTACTAGACAAAGTAATGAGCGCGCAGGACGCCGCGCTGTTAATTGAGGACGGAATGACGGTCGGGATGAGCGGGTTTACCCGTGCAGGCGAAGCCAAGGCGGTGCCCCAGGCGCTGGCCGAGCGCGCCCGCATGCAGCCACTGCAAATTACCTTGATGACAGGTGCAAGCCTGGGCAACGATCTGGATAAACAGCTGACCGAGGCCGGTGTTCTGGCCCGGCGCATGCCATTCCAGGTCGACTCGACGCTGCGCAAGGCAATCAACGAGGGACAGGTGATGTTTATCGACCAGCATCTCTCGGAAACAGTCGAACAGTTGCGCAACCACCAACTCAAGTTACCCGACATCGCGGTAATTGAAGCGGTAGCCATCACCGAGCAAGGGCATATAGTGCCGACCACATCCGTGGGCAATTCAGCCAGTTTCGCGGTCTTTGCCAAGCGCATCATTGTCGAGATAAACATGGCGCACAACCCCAACCTGGAGGGGTTGCACGACATATACATCCCGACCTACCGGCCCACCCGCACCCCAATCCCACTGGTTGAGGTTGAACAGCGCATCGGCTCCAACGCAATCGTCATAGATCCGGCCAAGATTGCAGCCATTGTCATCACCAACCAGCCTGACTCTCCCTCGACGGTGCTGCCGCCGGATGCCGAAACCCAGGGCATCGCCGATCACCTGATCAATTTCTTCAAGGCTGAAGTCGACGCCGGGCGCATGACCAATGAACTGGGCCCATTGCAGGCAGGTATTGGCAGCATCGCCAATGCAGTGATGTGCGGGCTGATTGATTCGCCATTCGAGAACCTGAGCATGTATTCCGAAGTGCTGCAGGACTCGACATTCGACCTGATCGACGCAGGCAAGCTGCGCTTTGCCTCCGGCAGCTCGATCACCTTGTCTGGCCGACGCAATGCCGATGTATTCGACAACCTGGACAGGTACAAGCAAAAGTTGGTGTTGCGCCCGCAGGAAATCTCCAACCACCCGGAAGTGGTTCGCCGCCTGGGCATCATCGGGATCAATACCGCCCTGGAGTTCGACATCTACGGCAACGTCAACTCGACCCACGTGGGCGGCACCAGGATGATGAACGGCATTGGCGGTTCAGGCGATTTTGCCCGCAATGCACACCTGGCGATTTTCGTTACCAAGTCGATTGCCAAAGCTGGCGCAATTTCCAGCGTGGTACCCATGGTCAGCCATGTCGACCATACCGAGCATGACGTCGATATTTTAGTGACCGAACAGGGGCTTGCCGATCTGCGCGGCCTGGCACCGCGTGAGCGCGCCCGCACAATCATTGAGAATTGCGTGCATCCGGATTTCCGTGCCCCGCTGCTCGACTATTTTGAGCGAGCCTGCGCCAAGGGCGGCCACACGCCGCACCTCCTGCGCGAAGCCATGAGCTGGCATATCAATCTGGAAGAATGCGGTCGTATGCTCGCCAGCTAGGCAAAGGCTGGCCAGCAAGCGCTATCAGCCGCCTGGAGTGAAATGCTTTTGCGCGGTGCCGCGGGCGATAAGGCGCGAAAGGTAATCCAGCTTTTGCGGGTCACTGTCGACAAAGCGCAAGGTCAGCAGCAACCATTCGCTGTCGGCCTTGGGCTCAAAGGCTGCAACCGCGTGCAAGTAGCCATTGAGCCGGGCAATCTCTGAGCTTTCGCCCTGCTCCAGGTCGAGCACGACACTTTCCAGCACTTGCGGCAACAGTTGGCCGCGCTTGACCAGCAACTGTGCATCCTTGAGGCTCAGCGCCTTGATAACGCACGCCATGCTGCCACCTGGCAGGCGCAAACTGCCCTGGCCCCGACCTGCAGGCGCCGCACTCGGCTTGGGGCTGGCAACCGGGGCTGGCGTTGCCACTGGTGTTCTTGGCGCAGCGGGCTTGAGCACCTCGGCCTTGCCGCCGGTCAACGCGGCGAGCGAGTCATTGGCAAAGGCATTGCTGGCAGGTTTCTGGCTCGGCGCGAATGCCTCAAGCTTGCCGGCGCGATGCAATGCTTTCTTGACCTTGGTGACCAATTGCTCATTGGAGAAGGGTTTACCGATGAAATCCGAAACGCCAGCCTGGATCGCCTGAACCACGTTTTCCTTGTCACCGCGACTGGTGACCATGATGAACGGCGTGGCCTTGAGGTTATCCTGCTCGCGGCACCAGGTGAGGAGTTCAAGCCCGGACATCTCCGGCATTTCCCAGTCGCAGAGGATCAGGTCGATGCTCTGCTTGTTCAATAATTGCAGCGCTTTACGACCGTTCACAGCCTCTTCGATCTGCACACCGGGAAAGTGATCGCGCAGACCTTTCTTGACCAGATCACGGATGAAGCTTGCATCATCAACAATCAGAACGCGGACTTTACTCATCTACCCCTCCCTATCTACCTCGACTAGCATAGTCCGGGAGAGTAGCTAAAGGCCAACAGACAATTGGCCTTGTGTGCGCCAGAAACGGATTACTTGGCTTTACCCGTACCTTCGACTTCTTCCTGCATGCGCTTCAAGCCGATGTGCTTAACATCGGTGCCACGCACCAGATAGATGACCAGCTCAGCGATGTTGCGAGCATGGTCGCCAATGCGCTCCAGCGAACGCAGGGCCCAGATGATATTCAGCACGCGCGCGATCGAGCGCGGGTCTTCCATCATGTAGGTCACCAACTCACGCAGTGCGGTCTTGTATTCGCGGTCGACCGTTTTGTCGTACTGCGCCACGGACAGCGCAAGATCCGCGTCGAATCGGGCGAAGGCATCCAGCGATTCCTGCACCATCTTGCGTACCTGGCCGCCGATATGGCGTACCTCAACATAACCACGAGGCGCCTCGCCCTCTTCACAGAGCAGAATGGCGCGCTTGGCAATCTTGGTCGCCTCATCACCAATACGCTCAAGGTCGATAACCGACTTGGAGATGCTGATGATCAAGCGCAGGTCAGAGGCCGCAGGCTGACGGCGGGCCAGGATGCGCACGCACTCTTCATCGATATTGCGCTCCATCTGGTTGATCTGGTCATCGATTTCACGCACTTGTTGAGCCAGGCCCGAGTCGGCCTCGATCAGCGAGTTGACCGCGTCATTGACCTGCTTCTCAACCAGGCCACCCATTGCCAGAAGGTGGCTGCGCACCTCTTCGAGCTCGGAGTTGAACTGCTGTGAAATGTGATGAGTAAGACTGTCTTTATTAATCATGCTCAAGCCCTTGCGACGCGAAATTAGTTAAATACAAAAGGGTTACTTGCTAAACATCAATGCCGATCGAGCTTTTGCTCTTACCCCTCCAACGATTCCAACACCGGCCTTTGCTTGGGGCGCCGAGCAAGAAGGCGATCGCAGGCAGTACTAGCATCGCCGCCGCAGCTCAGCGACGTCAGGCATGGCCGGGGCGATCAACCGTAGCGACCGGTGATGTAGTCCTCGGTCTGCTTCTTGGCCGGGTTGGTGAACAGGGTATCGGTGTCGCCGTATTCGATCAGCTTGCCCATGTACATGAACGCGGTGTAGTCGGACACCCGCGCCGCTTGCTGCATGTTATGGGTCACTATAACGATGGTGTACTTGGACTTCAGTTCGTAGATCAACTCTTCGACTTTCAGGGTCGAGATCGGATCGAGCGCCGAGCATGGCTCATCCAGCAGAAGGACTTCTGGCTGGACCGCCACGGTGCGGGCAATCACCAGGCGCTGCTGCTGGCCGCCGGACATACCCAATGCGGACTCGTGCAGGCGGTCTTTGACTTCATCCCACAAGGCTGCGCTTTTCAGCGCCCACTCGACGGTTTCATCAAGCACACGCTTCTGGTTCACACCCTGGATGCGCAGGCCGTAGACCACGTTCTCGTAGATGCTTTTCGGGAAGGGGTTCGGCTTCTGGAACACCATGCCGACACGGCGGCGCAAGTCAGCCACGTCCTCGCCCTTGCGGTAAATATTGGTGCCGTCGAGGTTGACCTCACCTTCAACGCGGCAACCATCGACCAGGTCGTTCATCCGGTTGAACGTGCGCAGCAGGGTCGATTTACCACAACCCGAGGGGCCAATAAACGCAGTAACGCGCTGCTTGGGGATGTCCATCTTGACATCGAACAGCGCCTGTTTATCACCGTAGTACAGGTTCAGGCCCGGCACTTGGATGGCAGTGGTTTCTTTACTTAGATCTAGGCCCTGTTTCTCACGGCCAAGGGCGGAGATGTCGATACCATGGGTCGGTGTACTGTGCTGCATGAGACGCTCCCTACGCTGAGGAACCACTGAAAACGACTGCGTTTGCTCCGTTTTCAAGGTTCCTGATAGTTCGTTGATCGGACGCTGCACACCAGGGTGCAGCGCTCAAAATGCTTAATGATCCAGCGCTTTGTACTTCTCGCGCAGGTGGTTACGAATAAACACTGCACTGAGGTTAAGCAGCGCGATTACCAGCACCAGCAGCAACGCAGTGGCATACACCAAAGGCCGTGCGGCTTCAACGTTCGGGCTCTGGAAGCCCACGTCATAGATATGGAAGCCCAGGTGCATGATCTTCTGATCCAGGTGCAGGTAGGGATAGTTACCATCCACCGGCAGCGCCGGGGCCAGCTTGACCACACCCACCAGCATCAGCGGCGCAACTTCACCCGCCGCGCGGGCCACGGCCAGGATCAAGCCTGTCATCATCGCCGGACTGGCCATTGGCAACACTACTTTCCAAAGGGTTTCGGCCTTGGTTGCCCCCAATGCCAGCGAACCTTCACGCAATGCAAGCGGGATACGCGCCAAGCCTTCCTCAGTCGCGACTATCACCACTGGCACGGCAAGAATAGCCAGGGTCAAGGATGCCCAAAGCAAGCCTGGAGTACCAAAGGTTGGCGCTGGCGCAGCTTCCGGGAAGAACAGCGAGTCAATCGACCCGCCCAGCACGTAGACGAAGAACCCCAGGCCAAACACCCCGTACACAATCGCCGGGACACCCGCCAGGTTGTTCACCGCAATGCGGATGATGCGGGTCATTGGCCCTTGCTTGGCATACTCGCGCAGATAGATCGCGGCCAGAACGCCAAAGGGGGTAACAATCACCGCCATGATCAAGGTCATCATCACTGTGCCGAAGATCGCCGGGAAAATACCACCCTCGGTGTTGGCTTCGCGAGGCTCGTCACTGACGAACTCCCACACCTTGGAGAAGTAGAAACCCAACTTTTCAGTGGTACCCATGGCATTGGGCATATAGGCGCGAACCACAGTGCCCAGGCTCATTTCCTTCTCTGTGCCGTCTACCGTCTTGAGGGTCACGCTGTCGCGATTGAACTGGTTATGCAGGTCGAGCAGTTGTGCTTCCAGCACTTTGTATTCGGCATCCCACTGCGCACGCTCGGCATCCAGGTTGGCCTGGCTGGTTGCGTCCAGTTGCTTATCCAGCTCCAGCTTGCGCTGTTTAAGGCGCAAGCCTTCAAGACCGTAGTTGATCCGACCAATGTCCTTCTTCTGCAGCGTCGAGATTTGGCTGTATAACTGGTCGATCCGGGCTATTCGCTTTTGCAGCTCATCCCAGGCAGCATCGCCCTCAGCGACCAACTTGCCGTTTTCCTTGACGTTGACCAGGTAACCGTAGAAGTTGCCCCACTCACGGCGCTCTACCGCCACGATGTCTTTCGGCGTGCTGGCATCTTTCATCCACTCGTCGACAACCCAGCTGAAGTCCGCACCGTTGATGTCACGGTTACCGACCTTGAACAGCTCACGGGTCATAAACTCGCCGCCCTGCACATCAACAGGCAAGCCTGCAGAGGCCAGGCGCGCACGCGTTACCTGTTCAGCCTGGACCAGTTCGCCTGCCATCAAGCGCGGGGCTTCACCCGGTACTTGATAGGAGGCCTGGATCACATCAGCAGGCCAAAAGTGCGCCAAACCGCGAGTAGC
The DNA here is from genome assembly GCF_900188155.1 of Pseudomonas segetis. Lineage (GTDB taxonomy): Bacteria > Pseudomonadota > Gammaproteobacteria > Pseudomonadales > Pseudomonadaceae > Aquipseudomonas > Aquipseudomonas segetis. Next base: position 323,035 of record NZ_FZOG01000003.1, on the reverse strand, counting down.
AATGACGGCAAGCAGGCCTACGGTCATGATCACGGCAATGGATACACCACTGGCGGTCATCCAGACCCAGGGCGAACCACTCTTGAACCAGGATTTGAGATTTTGCTTTTTCACGTTCACGGACGTCTACCTTCCTGAGTCTTAGAGCGAGGCGTATTTCTTACGCAGGCGGGTTCGAATGACTTCTGCCAACGTGTTCATCACGAAGGTAAAGCTCAACAGCACCAGCGCAGAAAGAAACAGAATTCGGTAATGGCTGCTGCCGACTTCCGATTCAGGCATCTCGACCGCAACGTTGGCGGCCAGGGTGCGCAACCCCTCAAAAATGTTCATGTCCATAATGGGCGTATTACCGGTGGCCATCAGTACGATCATGGTTTCGCCCACGGCGCGCCCCATGCCGATCATCAGTGCCGAGAAAATGCCCGGGCTGGCGGTCAGGATCACCACGCGGGTCAGGGTTTGCCACGGCGTGGCGCCGAGTGCCAGCGAGCCGAATGTCAGGCTCTTGGGCACGCTGAACACGGCATCTTCAGCAATCGAGTAGATATTCGGGATCACTGCAAAACCCATTGCCAGGCCAACGACCAAGGCGTTGCGCTGGTCGAATGCGATGCCCAGGTCGTTGCTCAGCCATGAGCGCATATCGCCGCCGAAGAACCAGTTTTCCATGTGCCCGCTCATCGACAATGAAACCGTGCCGATCAGCAGAATCACCGGGATCAGCAGCGCAGCTTCCCAACCTTCCGGCACCACTAGGCGGATGCGCTCAGGCAGGCGACTCCATAGGAAAGCGGCAACCAGCACCCCTATCGGCGTCAGCAACAACAAGCTGAATATTCCGGGCAGGTGCCCCTCGACATAAGGCGCGAGAAAGAGTCCGGCAAAGAAGCCAAGGATGACCGTTGGCAGTGCTTCCATCAGCTCGATGACCGGCTTGATCTTGCCGCGCATGGCCGGTGCCATGAAGTAGGCGGTATAGATTGCCGCGCAAATGGCCAGTGGTGCAGCCAGCAGCATGGCGTAGAACGCGGCCTTGAGCGTACCGAAGGTCAGGGGCGCCAGGCTCAGCTTCGGCTCAAAATCGCTGTTGGCTGAGGTTGACTGCCAAATGTACTTTGGCTCGTCGTAGCTTTCGTACCAGACCTTGCCCCACAAGGAGCTCCAGGAAACCTCTGGATGGGGGTTATCGACCTTGAACGTTTGCAACTGCCCGCCAGACTCGATCAGTACGCGGTTGGCCCGTGGCGACAAAGCCGCAACGCTGGCCCCTTTTGCAACAGGATCAATCAACAATGTGCGGTGCGCCGTGCTGTGGAACAGGCCCAGGTTGCCTTGGCTGTCCATTGCCATAAAGCCCTTGCGGCGCTCTTCGGGCATGAACTGAGTGATCGGGCTGTCCTTCATCTGGAAACCACGGATATGGGTCAGCACAGACTTGCCGTCGTTATCACGCACCATAAACCACTGGGCGATGCCACCTTTGCTATCGCCGACCAACAGCGAGATGCCCCCCAGGAGCGGGCTGACTGTAGTCACCTCGGCATCGCCTTTAAGCAGCCTGTAGCGCCCGTTCAGGGTCTTGCTGCGCAGGTCGAACACATCGGCAGTGGCCTTGCCATTGAATACATACAGCCATTGCTGGCGTGGGTCGATAATCATCGCCTTGATCGGCTCGGCGATCTGCGGTAAATCAACAGCCTGCTGCTCCTGGCTGGTTTCACCGGTGAACTGGTTTTCTTCATTGACGATCGACAGTACGTGCAACTCGGTGCCTGTCGAGCCGGTCAGCAATACATTGTCGCCATTGATGCTAACGGCTACATGCTCCAGCGCACGGCCTTGGGGATCGAGCTTGATTGGCTCTTCACCAAAGGGGTACTGAATGACCGGGGTGATGGTTTTGACGTTATTCGGGTAGGTCACCGCATAGTTCTGCTTGAACACCAGCGCGCTGCCGTCAGACAGGCCGACTACGGTACGGCGGCTGCCGGGCTGGTCTTCACTGAATGAGGAGATGCTTACACCTGCCGGGATTGGCAAATCAATGCTGTTCAGCAGGGCGCTGTCTTTGAGCTTGAAAAACTGCACATGGCCGTTGCTGTTCAAACGCATCGCGACCTTGTTCTGCTCTTCAACCGCAAGCATCAGCGGAGCGCCCTGATCTGCAAGCCAGGCTGGCTGCTGGGCTTTATGTGCAGTGAGATCAGCACCGGAGAAAATCGGCATCACCACATAGGCGAGGTAGAAGAAAATCAGGGTGATGGTTGCCAGCACCGCCAGCCCGCCAATCGAAACGTACCACCGCGCCATACGGTCCTTGAGCGCACGAGTACGGCGCTTACGCAGCAAGACAGGCGTATTGAAGTCGATTCGTTGGCTGCTATCGGGGGATGTGTTCATGAATTCATTGGCCAAGTCGTTCATTCGAGGATCTCTGGGCGGTTGTGGGCGCGCGCCTTGAGTCAGCGGAGGCACAAATCTAACGGTCTTATATGACAGATAGGTTACAGCCCGATGACGCGACAACGCCCACACTCAACTCTGAGCGCGGGCGTCGGTACATCAGATCATTTCACGCAACCAGGCGCTGCTTAGAGCTGCAGTTCCTTCATGGTTTTCTCAACCACTTTGGCTGGTAGCGGGATATAACCATCCTTGACTACAACTTCTTGACCCTGCTTGGACAGAACCATTTTCAGGAACTGCGCGTCGAGCGGGCTCAGAGGCTTGTTCGGCGCCTTGTTGACATAGACGTAGAGGAAGCGCGACAGCGGGTATTTGCCCGACAGTGCGTTGGTTTCAGTGGCCTCTTCGGCTTTGCCTTGCTTGTCGACCAGGGCTACAGCGCGAACGCTGGAGGTTTTGTAGCCAATGCCCGAGTAACCGATGGCATTAACAGTGCTGGAGATCGACTGAACCACCGAGGCAGAGCCTGGCTGTTCGTTAACGTTGGAACGGAAGTCACCTTTGCACAGCGCTTCTTCCTTGAAGTAACCGTAAGTACCGGATACCGAGTTACGGCCAAACAGCTGGATCGGCTTGCTCGCCCACTCGCCGGTCATGCCAGCGTCACCCCAGGTCTTGATCTCCTTGGCTTCGCCACACAGGCGAGTTGCCGAGAAAATCGCATCAACCTGAGCCATGGTCAGGCTTTTGATTGGGTTGTCCTTGTGTACGAAAACAGCCAGGGCATCGATAGCAACCGGAACCGCGGTCGGCTTGTAGCCGTATTTTTCTTCGAATGCTTGCAACTCGGCATCTTTCATCTTGCGGCTCATCGGGCCGAGGTTGGAAGTGCCTTCAGTCAGCGCCGGTGGCGCAGTAGAGGAGCCTGCCGCCTGAATCTGGATGTTTACGTTCGGGTAGAACTTTTTGTAGTTCTCGGCCCAAAGGGTCATCAGGTTAGCCAGGGTGTCAGAGCCGACGCTCGACAGGTTACCGGATACGCCGGACGTTTTTTCATAGGTCGGCAGAGCCGGGTCGATAGCGGCAACCGCGGTGGCGGTTGTAACGCCAGCGGCGACAAAAGTCATGGCCGCCATCAAACGCTTAAGTTTCATGCCTTGCTCCTAGCAGAATTAGTGTTGGATGGAACGGGCCCAAGTATCTTCAGGCCGTGTGACCAATCTATGAAAACAATGTGACAGTTAGATGACGTCTACTATTAATTTGCCTGCATTGCTGCCCACTCCAGGACCTGAGGCCCTCAAGATCAGCAATGACCAAGGCGAAAACCGATTACAAACGGGGGCTACACACTCAGAATCAGCCAATTGTTGCGGGGTCCAGCAGTGCAATAGCGCTCACAGCACCTGAATTTGTGGCTTATTGATGGCTTAAAGTCGCCCAGCGACCACTCAGTCGGTATACTCGCCATGCGCTTGACTTCAGCGCTCCATAACAACAACCGCGCCGCGAGCTGTTACGTCTATGAATGACTTCGAACAGGATGACCCAATCCCACAAGGTGATTTAGCGCTGCAAATCACTGCATTGCCCCGTGAAACCAATGGTTTTGGTGATATTTACGGTGGCTGGCTCGTCTCCCAAATGGATCTGGCGGGCACCGCCATGGCGAGCAAAGTCGCAGGGGGACGCGTGGCCACAGTGGCCGTTGACCGCATGGCCTTCATGGTCCCGGTTGCCGTTGGCGCGCAGTTATCCTTCTACACCCAGGAGCTTGAAGTCGGCCGCAGCTCGATACAGATGCTGGTCGAAGTCTGGAGCGACGACCCACTCTCCAGCGAGTGGCGCAAGGTTACCGAGGCCGTTTTTGTCTTCGTCGCGATAGATGGCAGCGGACGAACCCGTCCAGTGCCGCCACGGCGCTAAGCAAAGTAAACGCCACCCTCGGCCAGCAAACCGCACACAAAAACGCCGGCTATTGAGCCGGCGTTTTTAATTGCGCTACAAAGGTCCCCGGTATTAACCGCGAATGTTGTAGATATCCTTTTCGTTTTCCTCGGCATACTTATACAGGCGCTCGAGGTATGCCTTCTGTTGCGCCCACACCTTGGTCGCGGCAGGGTCAGCGGCAGCAGTGGCATCAACCACTTCAGCCGAGATGCCCTTGAGCTTGGCCAACACATCATCAGGCAGGCGGCGTACTTCGACGCCCTCTTTCTTGAGCTGCTCCATGGCTTCCATGTTACGGGCGTTGTAGTCGTCGAGCATGTCGCCATTGATGTCACGCGCAGCGGCGCGCACGATAGCTTGCAAGTCGGCAGGCAGCATTTCCCATGCCTTGATGTTGACGTCGAGCTCGAAGGTGACGTTCGGCTCCTGCCAACCTGGCGTGTAGTAGTACTTGGCTGCCTTGTGCAGGCCCAGCGCCTGGTCGTTGTAAGGACCAATCCACTCGGTAGCATCGATCGCACCGGTTTGCAGCGCAGTGAAAATCTCACCGGCCGGCATGTTGACCACGGTACCGCCCATCTTGGTCAGCACTTCGCCGCCCAGACCCGGCGTACGCATTTTCAGGCCCTTGAAGTCATCAACCGAGTTGATTTCCTTGTTGAACCAGCCCGCAGTCTGCACCCCGGTCGCGCCACAGGCCATCGGCAGGACACCAAAGGGCTTGTACACCTCCTCCCACAACTGCAAGCCACCGCCCTTGTGCAGCCAGGCGTTCATTTCTTGCGCGTTGGGGCCAAATGGCAGGGCACAGAAGAACTGCGCAGCAGGCACTTTGCCTTTCCAGTAGTAAGGAGCGCCATGACCCATTTCTGCAGTACCGCGCGAAACAGCGTCGAATACTTCCAGTGCAGGAACCAGTTCACCGGCCGCATAGACTTTAACGGTCAGGCGGCCTTTACTCATTTCATTAACCAGTTTGGCGAAATTTTCTGCGCCAACACCCACACCTGGGAAATTTTTTGGCCAAGAAGTGACCATTTTCCAATGGAACGTTTCTCCACCGCCGCCTTCTTGGGGCTTGGCAGCGCTGCCTGCAGCGACTTCTTTGCTGCAATCAGCTTCTTTGTTACAACCCGCCAAGGCAGTGGCGGCAAGGCCTACACCAGCTGCTGCGAGAATTTGACGACGTTTCATGCAATGCTCCTTCTTGTTGTATTGGTCTTAGTACAGGATCACTGTCAGCAGACCGCGCCTGAGTAACATAGGGCGAAGTGACTCTCAAGCCTAGTAGATGCGACTAAAGTTGTAGTGCCATTGCTGCATGATCACGAGCTGCCTAGAATCACCGGCCTGCCCGCTTTCTCACCCATAACGATAAGGACTCACCATGTCCGACAAGCCCCCCCTTTTGCTCCAACTTGCGCGCATTATCGATGCGTTAAACAAACGCTTTGGCCAGGCCTGTGCCTGGCTAACGGCATTTCTGGTTATCGGAACAGCCATTGTAGTCGTCCTGCGCTACGGCCTGGGAATCGGCGCCACGGCGCTGCAAGAAGCCGTCCTCTATGCACACGCCCTGGTGTTTATGGGTGCAGCAGCCTGGACACTTCAGCGCAACGCGCACGTACGCGTGGATATCTTTTACCAGAAATTCAGCAGCAAACGCCAAGCCCTGGTGGATATTCTCGGCACGCTGCTGTTTCTACTACCGCTTTGCCTGTTCCTGGGCTGGAGTAGCTGGGACTATGTCGCCAACTCCTGGGCCACGAAAGAGGCCTCAAGCGAGTCAGGTGGCCTGCACTTCGTCTACCTGCAAAAAAGCATCATCCTGATTCTGGTTGCCGGCCTGGTCCTGCAAGGAATCTCCGACATCATCAAAGCTTTTTACATGCTCGCCGGTCGTTTGCCCGAGCCGGAGGTGAAGCATGGTTGAGTTAATGCCGATTCTGCTGTTTATCTGTATCTGTCTGGCGCTTATGGCCGGTTATCCGGTCGCATTTACCCTGGGCGGCGTGTCGCTGCTGTTCGCCGGTATTGGCATAGTCACCGGTACTTTCGACGCCACCTACCTCAGCGCACTGCCCAACCGTTTATTCGGCATCATGAACAACCAGACGATGCTGGCGGTGCCGCTATTCGTGTTCATGGGTGTGATGCTGGAGAAATCCCGTGTCGCCGAAGACCTGCTCGAATCCATGTCGCGACTGTTCGGCACCCTGCGCGGCGGTTTGGCCATTTCGGTGTGCGTGGTCGGAGCCTTGCTTGCCGCCAGCACCGGTATTGTCGGCGCAACCGTGGTCACCATGGGTTTGCTTGCGTTGCCAACCATGCTGCGTCGCGGCTATGACCCGGCAATCGCAACCGGCACATTGGCCGCGACCGGCACACTGGGGCAGATCATTCCGCCTTCGATCGTCCTGGTATTGCTCGGCGACGTCATGTCCAGCGCCTACCAGCAGGCGCAGTTGAAGATGGGTATCTTCTCGCCAAAGACGGTCTCGGTCGGCGACTTGTTCGTCGGGGCATTCCTGCCTGGTATGTTGCTTGTTGGCCTGTATATTCTGTACATCATCGGCGTGGCGATTTTTCAGCCAAAGAAACTCCCGGCACTGCCACAAGAGGAACTCGGTCCAATTGAATGGGGCAAGCTGGCAAACGCCCTGATTCCACCGCTGATACTTATTGCAGCAGTACTCGGCTCGATTCTGGCGGGTTATGCAACACCAACCGAAGCAGCGGCGCTTGGCGCATTGGGCGCGATGGTCCTGGCGACGCTCAAAGGCAAGCTGAACTTTACCCAGTTGAAAGAAGTTGCCTACGGCACCACCGAAATCAGCTCCATGGTGTTCATGATCCTGATTGGCGCCTCGCTGTTCTCCCTGGTCTTCCGCGGCTTTGGCGGCGAAATCCTGATCGAGGAGGTTTTCGCCCAGCTGCCAGGTGGCGTGCTTGGCGCCTTCTTCCTGGTGATGGTGGTGATCTTCTTCCTGGGCTTCATTCTCGACTTTATCGAGATCACCTTCGTGGTGGTGCCTATTGTCGGCCCGGTATTGCTGGCCATGGGCCTGGACCCGATCTGGCTGGGGGTAATGATTGCACTCAACCTGCAAACATCCTTCCTCACCCCACCATTCGGCTTTGCCCTGTTCTACCTGCGGGGCGTAACACCGGCATCGGTTGCAACCAGCACCATCTACAAAGGTGTGCTGCCGTTCATCCTGATCCAGATCTTCCTGCTGGCCATCGCCTACGTATTCCCGGGGCTGATCACTTGGCTGCCGGAACAGGTGTACGGCAACTAACGCAACACGCTTTGGTCAAAACGCCCGTACTTGTTACGGGCGTTTTGCATTGAGGCACAGGCCCGTTGCCCACAACCAGGGCATTGAATATCCATGTGCAGGAGAATCTGATGACGTCAGGCGTTGAACGTATTAAACAGGGTTCGCTGGATTGCTGGAGCTTGCGCTTCAACAACAGCAAATTACTGATTGCCCAGCAAGGCGCCCAAATCCTCGGTTACGGGCATGAAGGGGGCAGGCCAATCATCTGGCTCAGCGAAGAAGCCAGGCTGGAACCCGGTAACAGCGTGCGCGGCGGCGTGCCCGTGTGCTGGCCCTGGTTCGGCGATTTGCAACGCAACCCGCAAAGCATCCAAGCCATGCACCAACAGCCGCAACAGGCCAGCGCACACGGCCTTGTACGCAGCATTGACTGGTCCCTGGCTGGAATTGAACAGCATGAGCAGGCAGCCTGCATCAGCTTCAGCTACAACACCCTTGAGCAGCCGCTAGCGCATTGGCCACATGCAGCCGAACTGAGACTCAGTGTGCGCCTCGGTGAGCGTCTGAGCATCAGTCTGGCCTGCCGCAATCTTGGCGAACAGCCACTGAGCTTCAGCCAGGCGCTGCACACTTACTTCGCGGTCAGTGACATCCATACCGTGGGCGTTGAGGGTCTAGAAGGTTGCGACTACATCGAGACGCTGGACAACTGGCAAACCCTCACCCAATCCGGAACCTTGCATTTCAGCGGTGAAACCGACCGGATTTACCTGCACCCGCCGGCCAAGCTGCAGATCTGCGACCCTGGCTGGCAGCGCACCATCAACCTGCTCAACCGGGGCTCGCAATCGGCAGTGGTCTGGAATCCATGGATAGATAAAGCCCGGCGCTTATCACAATTCAATGACGCGGCCTGGCAACGGATGCTCTGCATCGAGCACGCAAACGTACTTGAGGACATGGTAACGCTGGCCCCGGCAAGCGAACATCAATTGCATCTCGACATCTGGGTCGACAAATAACCAATAATCAACGATTTACATCTAGCAATTAACCTAAAAACATACTTGAAGGCAAAAAGCCATTATTGACTGCAACCAGCAAGCTCCGGCCAAGTTATTTGGCTTATAACTTCAAAAGTCATTTGTGACCTAACCCTACCTTTAGATCTGTACTGTTTCACATAATTAAATATTCACCCAAAGGATATCAGCCTGAGCTTAAATAGCTATAAGCGCCTGATAGCGCGGTGACACCACTGAGACAGGCTTAAGTTCTGAACTTTAGTACCAATAAATTCAGGCGATGATATATTGCCTATCAGAAGCGAGGCCTATAGGATGCGGGCCTCAGAGACCTTTGCGCAACTTATTGCACATACAATGTGCGCAAAAAGTTGCGCACTTTTAGTGTCAGCTTATAGCAATTAATGTGAACTAAGCTGCATTTATGTGTTCGCCACACTATACCGAGTCAGGGAATGACCTATTCGAGTACGCTGTCTGCACGCTATCTATCGCTTGCAAACACGCCCATATCAGCCAACAACTTTGCTGGCAGCGATATTCGCTATTCAACTGAATACGAACATCTCGAAAGCGAACTTCGCAAGGCAAATGCTTTGCATGAAGTGGCGACGATTGACTGGCAAAAAGTACTCGACTCCAGCGAATTAATCCTTACCAGCCACTCCAAAGATATCCGGGTAACAGCCTGGTTGGCCTGGGCGCTTTACCAGCGTGAATCCTTTGCCGGCCTGCACGCGGGGATCGTACTTTTACATGCACTTTGCACCCGCCATTGGGCCGATCTCTACCCGCAAAAGGCACGCACCCGGGCTGCAGCAATCAGCTGGTTGACCCCACGCCTGGAACAAGTCCTTGCCGCTGACGTCCCGGTTGGCGAAAGGCTTGATCTGTTCGGTGATCTGGCGGCAAAACTACGCGAGCTTGAAGGCTATCTGTCCGAACAACTTGGGACTGATGCCCCCTTGCTGCTGCCACTGTGCAGACGGCTGGAAGAACAAATCAAGCGAGCAAGCCAAAGCAAGCAGGATTCAAACAAAGGCGTCGCCGGCGCGCTTGCCCAGGTCAAGCAAACCGCAAGCAGCCTGCTACATGCCTCAACATCGGTCGATAGCGAAAAAGACGCGCACAAACAGTTGCGCAGTCTGCAAGACCAGTCGCGCCCGCTGTGTGCCTATTGGCTCAAGCAAAAGGTCAGTGACGTGCGCGCCTTGCGGCTGTCCAGGACCCTGCTGTGGTTGCCCATCGACAGCTTGCCGGAGCGCAATGCCGACAAGGTCACCGGCCTGCGTGGCCTGCCTGTGGATAAGTTGAAAGCCTATCAGGAGCGCTATCAGCAAGGGCAATACGCCGACCTGCTTGTGGACCTCGAAACCAGTATTGCCAGGGCTCCCTTCTGGCTTGATGGCCAGCATCTCGCCTGGCAATGCCTGCAAGGCCTGAATGCAGAAGCGGCGGCACTTGAAATCGAAATCCAACTGGCCTTGTTCATGCAACGCATGAGCGGTCTCGAAGAGCTGCAATTTCACGACGCCACGCCTTTTGCAGACGAGCAAACCCGGGCCTGGCTAAGTTCACACGTAATGCCCCACGTTACGCCCCAGCAACCAGCCAGTGCTCCGGTTGCCAGCGGCGGCGATAGCCAGCGCGCCTGGGATGAAGCCCTGCAAGAGGCTTTACCCCTGTTGCGCAAAGAGGGTTTGAAGCCAGCCGTGCAACAAATCAAGAAAGCCATGGAGTCGGCCCGTGGCGGTCGCGAAACCTTTTTCTGGCAACTGACGCTCGCCAGGCTGTGCTTCAGCGCCAAAAAGTATGAATTGGCCAAGACCCAACTCGACACCCTTGACCAGATGATTCAAAGCTCAGGCATTGCTGCCTGGGAACCCGATCTCGCCCTCGAAGTCCTGCACATGCTGCATAACTGCTGCGAATTGTTGCCGCAGAACCATGCTGTGCGCGAACACAAGGATGAGATCTACCGCAGGTTGTGCCACCTCGACCTCGAAGTGGTGCTGGACTAGGCCCTCGGGCCATAACCGAATAGGAGAACTCCCATGGCCAAAGAAGGCTCAGTTGCACCTAAGGAACGGATTAACGTCACTTTCAAGCCCGCCACTGGCGATGCCCAGGAAGAAATCGAGCTGCCGCTGAAATTGATGGTGTTGGGCGATTTCACTCAGCGTCAGGACGACCGCAAGATCGAAGATCGTAAACCGATCAGCATCGACAAGAACACCTTCGACGAAGTGCTCGAGAAGCAGGAGTTGAGCCTGACCTTTGCAGTGCCTAACCGCCTGCAGGAAGACAGCGCAGACGAAGAGCTCGCCGTGAAGCTGAACATCAACTCGATGAAAGACTTCAACCCCGCCAACGTGGTTGAGCAAGTGCCAGAGCTGAAGAAGCTGATGGAACTGCGTGACGCCCTGGTCGCCCTCAAAGGTCCGCTGGGTAATGCCCCGGCCTTCCGCAAAGCCATCGAAAGCGTATTGGCCGACGATGACTCTCGCGACCGCGTACTCGGTGAACTCGGACTCGCTGCCCAAGGCAAGCTTGAATCCTGATCGCAATTAACAAGGAAGCTATTAGATGAGCACTAGCGCAGCAAAAGACACCGGCGGCCAAGCTACCGAAGTCGGTCTTCTGGACCAAATCATCGCTGAAACCCGACTGACGCCAGACGACGAAGCCTATGACATCGCCAAGCGTGGCGTGTCGGCGTTCATTGAAGAGTTACTCAAGCCGCAAAACCAAAATGAGCCGGTCAAAAAGGCCATGGTCGACCGCATGATCGCGGAGATCGACGCCAAGCTCAGCAGCCAGATGGACGAGATTCTGCACAACCAGAACTTCCAGGCACTGGAATCTTCATGGCGCGGCCTGAAACTGCTGGTCGATCGCACGGATTTCCGCGAGAACACCAAGCTGGAGCTGATCAACGCCTCCAAGCAAGACCTGCTCGAAGACTTCGAAGACAGCCCGGAAATCGTTCAGTCAGGCTTGTACAAGCACGTCTACACCGCTGAGTATGGCCAGTTCGGTGGCCAGCCAGTGGCGGCCATTATCGCCAACTACTACTTCGACCCAAGCTCGCCAGACATCAAGACCATGCAATACGTGGCCAGCGTTGCATCGATGTCGCACGCGCCATTCATTGCCGCCGCAGGTCCTAAGTTCTTCGGCCTGGAAGCCTTCACCGGCTTGCCTGACCTCAAGGACCTCAAGGATCACTTCGAAGGCCCGCAATTTGCCAAGTGGCAGAGCTTCCGCGAGCAAGAAGATGCCCGCTATGTCGGCCTGACCGTACCGCGCTTCCTGCTGCGTAACCCGTACGATCCGGAAGAGAACCCGGTCAAAAGCTTCGTTTACAAGGAAAACGTCGCCAACAGCCACGAGCATTACCTGTGGGGCAACACCGCCTACACCTTCGCCAGCAAGCTGACCGACAGCTTTGCCAAGTTCCGCTGGTGCCCGAACATCATCGGCCCGCAAAGCGGCGGCGCGGTTGAAGATTTGCCACTGCATCATTTTGAAAGCATGGGCGAAATCGAAACCAAGATTCCAACCGAAGTGTTGGTCTCCGACCGTCGCGAATACGAACTGGCTGAAGAAGGCTTTATCGCCCTGACCATGCGTAAAGGGAGCGACAACGCAGCATTCTTCTCGGCCAACTCGACGCAGAAGCCAAAGTTCTTCGGCAACAGCGCAGAAGGCAAGAACGCAGAGCTCAACTACAAGCTCGGCACCCAGTTGCCGTACCTGTTCATCGTCAACCGCCTGGCGCACTACTTGAAAGTGCTGCAGCGCGAGCAAATCGGTTCGTGGAAAGAGCGCACCGACCTCGAACTGGAACTGAACAAGTGGATTCGCCAGTTTGTCGCCGACCAGGAAAACCCGAACGCAGAGATCCGTGGCCGTCGTCCACTGCGTGCAGCTCAGGTTGTGGTCAGCGATGTTGAAGGCGAGCCAGGCTGGTACCGCGTCAGCCTGAACGTGCGCCCGCACTTCAAGTACATGGGTGCGGACTTCACCCTGTCGCTGGTTGGCAAGCTGGATAAGGAATAAGCATCCATGTCGTACGGCAGTCTATTTGAACGCATAGGTGGTGAACTTGATCGACGCGCCGGTTGGACGCGTGAAGCAAGCGCCATGGCGTCGGTGGCTGCCCACCTGGCAAAAATGCTCAGCACCCGGGCCGGCAGCGTGCAAACGCTCGCCGACTACGGGTTGCCCGATCTCAACGATATGCGCTTGTCATTGCACGACTCGTTGCAACAGGCGCGTATCGCTATCGAACGCTTTATCGAGGCGTACGAACCCCGTTTACGTGAGGTCAAGGTTGTGTCTATGCCGCGCGACCATAACCCACTGAATTTGGCCTTCGCGATTGAAGGCCTGCTTGAAGTAGCCGGCGTCAAGCGCCGCGTCAGTTTCGCTGCCAGCCTGGACGGCAGCGGCCAAGTCACCGTTAACGCAGGAGAGCCCCGTGTCTGGTAAACCCGCCGCGCGAATCAGCGATATGACCGCCTGTTCAGGTCATAACAAAAACCCAATCGTAGAAGGTTCTTCCGACGTGCTGTTTGATGGGCTGGGAGCCGCCCGTCTCGGGGACAAAACCGCGTGCGACAGCGCGATCAGCAGCGCCGTGATTCCGAACGTGCTGATCAACGGCAAACCCGCAGCGGTGCTCGGCTCAACGGCCAGCCATAACAACAACCCGATCGTAACAGGCTCCGGCACAGTGGTGATTGGCAGTTCGCATACAGCAGCGGAGTTTATTGCGCCTGCGCAAATGGCCACAAAGGAGGGCAATACCTCCAGCTAATACCTTGGCCAGACAAGCGCGATATTGATCGAAAGCAAGGTCTCCCAGCGTAATTTTGGAGATAACGGTTGCGATCACCGACGTTCAAGTAATCGCGATGTTGATTTATCTGCGCCGCAACATCCGCTTCGTACAGGTTTTTGCAGGTAAAAGCGGTGCGCTCAAATTATTGGCAATTACCACCACTGGGAAAATCTCGCCCTGGCGCGAGAGCCCTGAAGCGCCTTTCCATTAACTGCCCAATCAAGGATTGATCCGTGTCTTTTAACCACTACTACCAGAGCGAACTCACCGCCCTGCGCCAACTGGGCAAGCGATTTGCCGAGCGCAATCCGGCGTTGGCGCCGTTTCTTGGGCAGAGCGGTCGCGACCCGGATGTGGAGCGTTTGCTGGAAGGCTTCGCCTTTCTCACCGGGCGCTTGCGGCAAAAGCTTGATGATGAACTGCCAGAGCTGACCCACTCGCTGATGCACTTGCTGTGGCCAAACTACATGCGCCCATTGCCGGGTTTCAGCATGCTCCAGTTCGAGCCCCTGACACGTCCAGGCGCCGCTCAATCTGTACCGCGTAACACACCGGTTGAAGCAAAGCCGATTGAGGGTGTTACCTGTCAATTCCGCACAGCCTACGACACCGATGTGTTACCGCTGGCGATGAGCGCCCTGCAGTACTCGGTCAAAGGAATGGGCGCGGTGCTCAGCCTGAAAATGCAGATGAGCGCCGACGGCAATATCGCTGACCTGAACCTGACCAAGCTGCGTCTGCACCTGGCCGGCGAGCGCTACATCAGCCAGATGCTGTACCTCAGCCTGCTACATCACTTGGGCAGCATCCAGGTGGTGCTGCTCGACGACAAAGGCAAGCCCATCCTGCGCGACCCAAGAGAAGTCGCGGTGCCCAGCCTGACCCTGAGCGCCAATCAGGTCAAGCCGGTTGGTTTTGCCGAAGACCAGGCACTGATCCCCTATCCGCTCAACACCTTCCGCGGCTACCGCTACCTGCAGGAATATTTCGCTTTCCAAGAGAAGTTCATGTTTGTTGATCTGTTTGGCCTGGACGGCTTGAAGCAGGTTCCGCAGGAGGTCATGGAGCAAGCCCGGGGTATCGAGTTGCGTTTTGATATCAATAAGGCCGGTGAGCAGCGAATTCGTCCAACCCTGGATAACGTGCGGCTCTACTGCACCCCGGTGGTCAACCTGTTCGAGCATGACGCCACACCAATTCGCCTGGACGGCAAACAGGATCGCTACCTGCTGCTGCCTGCCGAACTAAGCACCAAGCATTGCGGGGTGTTCTCGGTTGACCGGGTGACTGGCTGGAAACCCGGTGGCCAGGGTTATGAGGTCTATGTGCCCTTCGAATCGTTCGAGCACGACGCAAGCTTCGATGTCGGCACCGCCCGTCCCCACTACAGCGTGCGCCAGGAAACATCCCTGCTCAGGGAAGGCACCGATACCTGGCTCAGTTTTGGCCTGCGCGATGAAGCCGAGCACGAGACACTATCGATCGAGCTGACCTGCACCAATCAGAGCCTGCCGAGCAAATTGGCCCTTGGTGATATTTGCGTACCCAGCGAGAAAACCCCGGGTTTCCTGCACTTTCGCAACATCAGCGCCGTGACCCCAAGCTACGCACCGCCATTGAATCGCGACTTCCTGTGGAAGCTGATTTCCAACATGTCGCTCAACTACTTGTCACTGGCCAACGTTGAGGCACTGAAAGTCATTCTCGAAACCTACGACTTGCCGCGCTACTACGACCAACACGCCGAGAAAGTCAGCAAACGCTTGCTTGATGGCTTGAAAAGCATTCGCCACACCCATGTCGACCGCCTGGAACGCGGGCTGCCGATACGTGGCGTGCGCACCGAAATGACCATCGACCCAGATGGCTACATCGGCGAAGGCGATCTGTTTTTGTTCGCATCGGTACTTAATGAATTTTTTGCCCTTTACGCCAGTTTGAATTCCTACCACGAGCTTCGCGTAAACAGTACTCAGGGAGAGGTCTACACATGGACGCCACGCATGGGGCTACAGCCCCTGCTATAAGCCGGCTTAGCCGGGGCATCCGCGAGTACAGCCTGTTCCAGGGTGTGCAGTTGGTGCTCAAACGATTGCAAGAAGCGCATCCCGAGCTGGATGAGGAGTCCTTGCACCTGCACCTTGAGTTGCAGGCTAACCCAAGCCTTGGTTTCCCTGGGAGCGACATCGAGCGCGTTGAATTCATCGAGGAAAACGGTGAGTTGCGAGCGCGCATGCGCATCAACCTGGTCAGCCTCATTGGCTCGGGTTCGCCGCTGCCCGCCTTTTATGGCGAACAAGCCCTGGGAGACGGTGAAGACGGCAATCCAACCCGTGATTTTCTTGACCTGTTCAATAACCGTCTACAGCGCTTGCTACTGCCGGTTTGGCAAAAATACCGATACCACTCGCGCTTCAAGACCGGGGCGCTGGATCAATTTTCGCAACAGCTGTTTTCATTGATCGGCTTGCGTGGGGAACAAATCCGCGCAACCTCGGAACTCAACTGGAAACGCCTGCTGCCGTACCTGGGCTTACTCAGCTTGCGTGCCCACTCGGCAGCGCTGATCGAGTCGGTGTTGCGTTACTACTTCAAGCATTCCGATGTGTATATCGAGCAGTTCATCGAGCGTCGCGTCGAGATCCTAGCCGAGCAGCGCAACCAGCTCGGTACAGCCAACAGCATGCTTGGCGAAAGCCTGGTGCTGGGCGGCTGGGTACGCGATCGCGGCGGCAAGTTCCGCGTCCATATTCGCGAACTGCAGTGGGACATGTTCCAGCAATTTCTTCCCGTGGGCAGTGGCTACAACCCACTTTGCGCATTGGTGCGCTTCACCCTGCGTGATCCCATGGATTACGACATCCGCCTGCAACTGCGCAAAGACCAGATCAAAGAACTGCGCATTGGCAATGACAATTTGTGCCGTCTCGGCTGGACCAGCTGGCTCGGCTGCGACAACGCCGATGGCATCGTCACGCTCGGCAAAAGAGCTCATTAAGGACAGATGAAATGATAAACGTCGACTTACAACAACTGGTGCAGGCACTCGATGCCGAGACTAAGCGCGACCTGGAAATCGCAGCTGAGCGTTGCGTGGTGCGTGGCGGCAACAAGGTACTTGTGGAAGATATGCTGCTGGGCCTGCTGGAGCGCCCTGAAAGCCTGCTGCAGCGTGCATTGAGCGATGCCGAAATTGACGCTGGCGAGCTGGCCAAAGCCCTGCAACCGAGCAGCGAACACAGCGCTACGCGCAACCCGGTATTCTCCACCGAGCTGGTGCAGTGGTTGCAAGATGCCTTGCTGGTCGCCAACCTGGAGTTGGGCAGCAGCCAAATTGATCAGGCGGCGCTGATTCTCGCCCTGCTGCGCAATCCCATGCGCTATGCCGGCAGTCATTATCAAAGCATGCTGGCCAAGCTCAACGCCGAGCGGTTGCGTGATTTTGCCCAATCGCAGCAACCCCAGGCCAGCAGCGCAAACAGCTCGGGCAGTGCAGAGTCGAACCTGCAACGCTTCACCTACAACTTCACCCAACAAGCCCGCGACGGCAAGCTTGACCCGGTGTTGTGCCGCGATGAAGCCATCCGGCAGATGATCGACATTCTTGCCCGGCGTCGCAAGAACAATCCCATAGTGGTTGGCGAGGCAGGTGTGGGCAAGACCGCGATTGTCGAAGGCCTGGCCTTGCGCATCGCCACTGATGAAGTACCTGAGGTGCTCAAGGGCGTTGAGCTGTTGTGCCTTGACCTGGGCTTGCTGCAGGCAGGTGCCAGCGTCAAGGGCGAATTCGAGCGGCGCTTGCAAGGGGTGATCGATGAGGTCAAGGCCTCGCCCAAACCTATCATCCTGTTCATCGACGAAGCCCACACCTTGATCGGTGCCGGCGGGCAGGCGGGCAGCGGTGATGCAGCGAACCTACTCAAGCCGGCATTGGCCCGTGGCGAGCTGCGTACCATTGCAGCCACCACCTGGAGCGAGTACAAAAAATACTTCGAAAAAGACCCGGCCCTGGCGCGACGCTTCCAGCCGGTGCAACTGCACGAACCCACGGTATCGGAAGCCGTGACCATCCTGCGTGGTCTCGCCCCGGTCTACGAAAAAAGCCACGGCATCTACCTGCGCGACGATGCTGTTGTCGCCGCAGCTGAACTTTCCGCGCGTTATCTCGCAGGTCGACAACTGCCGGATAAAGCCGTGGATGTACTGGATACTGCCTGCGCTCGCGTACGTATCAGCCTTGCTGCCGCCCCCGAGGCCCTTGAGCAACTGCGTAACGAAATCGCTGAAGGCGAGCGTCAGGATCAAGCCCAGCAGCGCGATCGCGACTCGGGCCTGAACATCGATGATGTGGCCGCCGAGCAACTTGAGCAGCGCCTGCGTGAGGCCCGCGCCGAGCTTGAGCAACTGGAAACCCGCTGGGCGATACAACGAGATCTCGCCCAGCGCATGATCAGCCTGCGCATGCGCTGCGCGCAGGCTCGTCAACAACTCAATGCCCCGGCCACAGTTGCAACCGAGGAGCAGGACGAACACTTCGAGTCGAGCGATCTCGAAGAGCTCGAGGCTCAATTGCGTGCCGCACAAGCCGAGCTCTGCGCGGCGCAAAACCAACAGCGCCTGGTCAGCTATGAAGTCTGTCCGCGCCTGGTGGCTGAGGTTATCAGCCACTGGACGGGCGTACCGCTCAGCCAACTGGCCCGTGAGCACAACAGCAAAGTCATCAGTTTCTCTGCGGACTTGCGCCAGCGCCTGCGCGGCCAGGAACAAGCCATCAGCGCCCTGGACCGCGCCATGCGCGCAACTGCTGCCGGCCTCAACCGGCCAGATGCCCCGGTCGGTGTGTTCCTTCTGGTCGGGCCCAGCGGTGTCGGCAAAACCGAGACAGCCTTGGCCTTGGCCGACCTGCTCTATGGCGGCGAGCGTTTCCTGACCACCATCAACATGTCGGAATTCCAGGAAAAGCACAGCATCTCGCGGCTCATTGGCGCCCCACCAGGCTATGTGGGTTATGGCGAAGGCGGCATGCTGACCGAAGCGGTCAGGCAAAAACCCTACTCGGTGGTCTTGCTTGATGAGGTCGAAAAAGCCGACCCGGACATCCTCAATCTGTTCTACCAAATCTTCGACAAAGGTGTGGCAAACGACGGCGAAGGGCGTGAGATCAACTTCCGCAATACATTGATCCTGATGACCTCGAACCTGGCCAGCGAGCGCATCGACTCACTGTGCCAAAACGGCCAACGCCCCGAAGCCGAGGACCTCGAACAGGCAATCAGGCCAATACTCAGCCAGCACTTCAAGCCTGCACTGCTGGCGCGCATGCGCGTGGTGCCCTACTACCCGGTGAGCGGCGAGGTCCTGCATGAGCTGACCACCCTGAAACTCGAGCGTTTCGCCGAGCGCCTGCAACGTCGTCAGCTGCAGTTCAGCCACTGCCAGGCCCTGGTCGAGAACCTGGCCGCGCGTTGTACCCATAGCGAAAGCGGCGCACGCCTGATCGACCATTTGATCGACCAGCATCTACAGCCGTTGGTGGTTGATCGTCTGCTCGCGGCAATGGCCAACGGTGAAACCTTGAAAAAGGTCCACGCCACCCTTGATGAACACGGAGCTGTGGTTTGTGAGTTCGCTTAACCTGCCATCCATTCTCGGCCAGGTGCCGCAGCCACTGCGCTATGCGGAAGGGCTGCTGCAGCGCTTGGCGAGCCTGGTTCAAGCCAACAACGCCGACAACCTGCTCAATGGGCTGGTTGCAGCGACCGCTGAGTTGACGGGTTCGGCGCTAAGCCAGCTATACCTGCTGGACAGCACCCATACACGCCTGACGCTCACCGCCGAGTGGCTCGATGGCGTCTTGCAACCACGTGCGGCAGACAGCTTGCCAAGTGACTACGACGGCGAACAGCTGCTGCAATATTGCCTGTGCCAAAACCGCGTATTGAGCCTTAACGAACTCGACAACAGCCTGCATCAAACCGAGTTTCTACCGGTTACACAGCAGTCATGGCGCAGCTTGCTGTGCCTGCCCATTGTCGACAAGCAGCAGCATGTCAGCGGTCTTCTACTGTGCGCCAGCCACCAGGCCAAGGACCTGAACGGTTTTGCCGATTCACTGAGGCTACTCGGTAACTTCGGGGTCAACCAATTGCAACTGATGCATCGACTGCAGCCGTCGCAGACCGATACGCAACAACCAGAAAGCCTGCAACCGGCCTGCGCCAGCGGTTATGGCCTGATCGGTAATAGCCAGGCCATGCGCGATGTCTACCAGTTGATCGGCAAGGTGCTGCACAACCCCGTGAGCGTATTACTCACCGGTGAAACCGGCACGGGCAAAGAGCTGGTCGCCCAGGCAATTCATAATTGTGGCTCGCGCCGGAGCAAGAATTTCGTCGTCCAGAACTGCGCTTCACTGCCCGAGCACCTTCTCGAAAGTGAGCTCTTTGGTTATCGCAAAGGCGCTTTCACCGGCGCTGATCGTGATCACAAAGGGCTGTTTGATGCCGCAGATGGCGGCACCCTGTTTCTTGATGAAATCGGTGACATGCCCCTTAGCCTGCAAGCCAAACTGCTGCGCGTGCTGCAAGAAGGCGAGGTTCGCCCGCTGGGCTGCAACGATACCCATAAAGTGGATGTTCGGATTATTGCCGCCACCCATTTCGACCTGCATGACCAGGTTGAAAAGGGCCTGTTCCGCGAGGACTTGTTCTATCGCCTGTCGCACTTCCCAATCGAATTACCACCGCTGCGTGAGCGCAATGACGACATTGCGCTGCTTGCCCGGCACTTTGTGGATAACACCTGCGAGTTCCTAAAGCGTGAGCCCTGTGCCTGCTCGGACGAGACCCTGGCGTCTATCTCGCAATACAGCTTTCCCGGCAATGTGCGCCAGCTCAAGGGCCTGGTCGAGCGCGCCGTACTGCTTTGTGAAGGCAATGAGTTGTTGCCTGAACACTTCAACCTCAATCGCGAAACCGGCACCGACGCGGCAACCAGCTTGCGCCAGCGCATGGAGCAGGTCGAACGTAACTTTTTGCTCGACAGCCTGCGCAAGAACCGTGGCAACCAGAGCAAGGCGGCTCGCGAACTTGGACTGCCACGAAGAACCCTGCTGTACCGGATGGAGCGCTTGAACATCAATCCTGGCGATGTTTGAGCCGTTTGAAAATAACTCAATCACACCACTTAGAACCGCTGTGCACTGCCAGCAATGACACAAGAGGGACTCGATATGAAGCCGCATGTATGGGCCATAGCACTGCTAGCTGTAGTGCTGACACTTGCTGGTTGCACCGGTAACTACAAGTTTAACGACGATGAATTTCGCCCTCTGGGCGATCCGCAAGCTAACGATCGCGGTAACTGATCTCAGGAGTATTAGCACCATGGAACTGGTATTCGACGTGGTCAGTGCCCAGCAATTTTTGCCAGGGCTTGCAACCAGCAAAACCTTCAAGCAAGCCGGCGGCATTATTGGCCGTGCGGAGACCTGTGACTGGGTGCTTCCCGACCGTAAACGCGTGCTTTCGAGCCGCCATGCCGAGATCAGTTTTCGCGATGGCGGTTTCTACCTGACCGATATCAGCAGCAATGGCATTCAACTCAAGGACAGCGGCGCCAACTTGCGCAAGCATGAGCCCCATCGCATTGAGCACGGCAGCATCTATTGCCTTGGCGAGTTCGAGGTGCGCGCGCGCCTGATCCAGGACCCCAGCAAGTTCGAGGCGGACCTGGGCCGGCCGTATGAAACCGGCAGCAGCATCATTCCCGATGACGCATTTCTCGATCTGGACCCGCTTAGCGCGATGGATCAGCAAGAGCAAAGACAGGGCTATTTGCAAACTGACGAACTGGCAGCCCTCGATGTTCCAGAGCTGGCCGATGTGCAGCAGCATGATTACGCGCAGGTCGAGACCGAAAACCTGCTGGTTCCCGAGCTGGTCACACCCCAGGCCGCGCCGACCAGTCAGGCCCAGGCACCGACCCCGCAGCCAATGTCCAACGATTTCTGGCAGCGCTTTTCCGAAGCACTTGGGGTTCCGCTCAACGACCTCGATGAGCCGGCCCGCGAAGCCTTGGCATTGAAGGCTGCCAAGCTGCTCAAGCAAAGCATTGGCAGCTTGCAGCAAAGCCTGCGCACACGCAGTGAGTTGAAAAACGAAATGCGCCTGGCGTTGACCACCGTGCAGAGCGCAGGTAACAACCCGCTAAAACTCAGCACCGACACCAGCGAAGTGATGAATACATTGCTGCGCGGACAAAAGCCGGGGCAACTGCCCGCCGAGCAAGCCATCGGTCGTGGTTTTAGGGACCTGCAGGCACACCAGGTGGCCTTGCTGGCTGCCAGCCGCGCGGCGGTTAAGGGTGTGTTCGAGCAGCTTTCACCCGAGCAATTGATCCTGCGCTTCGAACGCGACGGACGCAAACCGCTGCTGGCCACCTCGGGCAGCCGCTGGCGCGCGTATCGACGCCTGCACAGCAGTCTCGAACAAAACAATGAATGGAACGAGCGCCTGTTTGCCCGCGACTTTTCCACAACCTACGAAGAACAGGTCCGCCTGATCGCCACACTTAACAACGACGTCCAAGGATGATTTCCATGCAACGCTTGATTTCCCTATTCGTCATCGCCGCCCTGTTGTCCCTCGCAGGCTGTTCGGCATTGTCACCTTACTCGAACTACACCAAGTTGGAGCTGAACCTGTCGGGCAGCAGCGGCCTAAACCCCGATATCAGCAACCGTCCTTCGCCAATCGTGGTCAGGCTGATGGAGCTCAAGCACCCGGTTGCCTTCGAGAATGCAGATTTCTTCTCGCTCTATGAACGTCCAAAAGAGGCGCTTTCGCCTGACCTGGTCGCGCTTGAAGAGTTGGAGTTACGTCCGGGCGAAAACCGTCAATTGAAGCTGACAGTCAATGAAGGCAGCCGTTATGTGGGGGTTCTTGCAGCCTACCGTGACCTGCCGGAAACCGAGTGGCAATTCATCATTCCGCTGCAAGACAAAGCGCTCAACCAGGTCAACCTGCGCCTTGATGAGCAAGGCATTCATGCGGTGTCCGACGCAGTTGCGGGTAAGGACTGACCATGAGCCAACATAAAGTAGTCTGGCAAGAAGGGATGCTGCTGCGCCCGCAGCATTTTCAACAAAATGACCGCTACTACGACTACCAGCTAAAGACCCGCACGCAAAAGCTGGAGAGCTATGCCTGGGGCTTCTTTGAACTGGAGATCGACCGCCAATTCCTCAACATGGGCAAGTTGGTAGTGAGCAAGGCCAGCGGCGTCCTGCCCGACGGCAGCCTGTTCGACCTTGGCGACGAGCGCGAACCGCTGGTCATCGACGTGCCACCAAGCACGGGCAATACCCCGGTTTACCTTGCGCTGCCGCTGGTCACGGGCAACCACATCGAAAGCCGCCGGCCTGAACAGCAGGATGTACTGTCGCGCTACACCGCCGTGGTCGAAAATGTGGCCGACTCCAATGCCGATGATGCCGCCAGCAGCCAGGTAAGCTGCGCGCGTCCGGACTTTCGCTTGCTGTTGGGCGACCAACAAAGCGATCAGGCATTCGTCAAACTGCAGTTGTGCGTGATTTTTGACAGCACTCCGGCCGGGGTTATCAGCCTCGACACCGAGTTCATGCCGAGCTATGTCAATTTCAAGGCATCCGGTTACCTGCTGTCGTGCCTCAAAGAAGTCATCAGCATGCTCGGCCATCGCGGTGACATCCTCGCTGAGCGGATTCGAGCGTCGGGCAAGGTTGCGGGCGCTGAAGTTGGTGACTTCCTGATGCTGCAGCTGATCAACCGTGCAGAGCCGGTGCTGCGCCATTACCTGAACATCGAGCACGTTCACCCTGAACATATCTACCGTGAACTACTGGCCCTGCTCGGCGAATTGGCCACCTACTCCGGCGAAACGAAACGCCCACGGCTGGACAGCTATTACCTGCACAGCGACCAGGCACAAAGCTTCAGCAAGCTGATGGATGCGCTGCGCCAGCTGCTGTCGATGGTGCTCGAGCAGCACGCAATCGAATTGCTTTTGCAACAGCGTCAATACGGCATTCAGGTATCGCCGCTACACGACCACAAGCTGCTTAACAGCTCGTCGTTCGTACTTGCAGCCAGTGCCCAGTGTGACTCCGAAGAACTGCGCCGACGCTTGCCTGCACACCTCAAGGTCGCACCGGTCGAGCGTATCCGCCAACTGGTAAACCTGCATCTGCCAGGCATCAAGGTTAAGCCACTTTCCGTGGCCCCACGGCAGATTCCATTCCACTCCGGCAAAACTTATTTCGCACTGGAATTGACCACCGAAGAACGTGCGCAACTGGAGCGCTCTGGCGGCTTCGCGTTTCACGTTTCCGGCGAGCTGACCGAGCTTGAGCTGAAATTCTGGGCGATCAGGAACTGATTATGAGCAACAAGGATGATAACTACAGCCAGGGTGACCAGACCGTCATTCTGAGCCGAGATGGCGGCGCTCCCGCACAAAGTCCGCTGACCGACTTTGCCACTGCGCCCAAATTCGAACAGCTTGAGGAGCGGATGATCTACGCCGCCCGCCTGCGCCCTTCGGAAAGCTTCAACATCAGCCTCAATCCGCTGGTGGCTGCTGCCTCGCCACTGCTTTCCGAAGTGGTCAGGCTCAAGCACAGCTACGAACACGAAGACCTTTCGAGCCTGCACCAACGCCTGAGCAGCGCCATCCGCCTGTTTGAGCACACATCACTCAACGAAGGTGCTGACAACAGCCAGGTCATGGCCGCGCGCTATGTGCTGTGCACTGTGGTCGACGAAGCGGTGGTTACAACGGCATGGGGCAATGAAAGCCAATGGTCGAAAATGAGCCTGCTGAGCAGCTTCCATAACGAGACCTTCGGCGGCGAGAAGTTCTTCATGCTGCTTGAGCGGCTCGCCCGCAACCCGGTCAAACACTTGCCGATGCTGGAGCTGATGTACCTGTGCCTGTCCCTCGGTTTTGAAGGCAAGTACCGCGTGCTACCGCGCGGCATGCTTGAGCTCGAAGCGGTGCGCGATAGCCTTTACCGGCAAATTCGTCAATTGCGCGGCGACATCCCACGGGACATTTCACCCCATTGGGAAGGCTTGAAGGATGCTCGCAATCGCCTGGTACGCATTGTCCCGTGGTGGATGGTCGCGCTTTTCACCCTGATATGCCTGGGTGTCATGTACAGCGGTTTCGCTTGGGTATTGAGCGAACAACGTGATACCACGCTTGAGCCATTTCAGCAAAATCTACCGACCTCAGCTGCGGTCATGGATGATCCTAAATGAAGAGTTTTTTCGGCAAAGTAGCCGTATTCCTGCGTAAAACATGGGTCTGGAGCCTGCTGCTGGTTCTGTTCATTGCCCTTATTGTCTGGTTCGTAGGCCCATTGTTTGCGGTCAACGACTACAAGTTCTGGGCATCCGCCACCAGCCGCCTGCTGACCATCAGCCTGCTGTTCCTGATCTGGGGTCTGACGATGGTATTCGTCAGTTGGCGAGCCTCTGCGCAAAAGAAAGCCGACGAGAACGACGAACAAGCTCAAGAGCGCTTGCGCCGCGAAGGCCAGATCAGCGACGAGCAACATGAATTGCGCCGCCGTTTCAAAGACGCATTGCGCACCCTCAAGCGCTCGAGCATGTACAAGGGTCGTAGCGAACGCTGGCGCAATGACCTGCCGTGGTACCTGGTCATAGGCCCGCAAGGCAGCGGTAAAACCAGCCTGCTGGATTTCTCCGGCCTGGAGTTCCCACTCAACCGTGGCGACGCCTCGCGCATGACCAAGAATGTATCCGGGACCCGTTATGCGGACTGGTACTTTGCCGAACATGCCGTGCTGATCGATACCGCCGGACGCTACCTGACTCAACCCGAGCCACAAGTCGACGGCAGCGCCTGGACTACCCTGCTCGACTTGCTACGCAAGCGACGCGCGCGGCCGCTCAATGGCGTTCTGATCAATATCGCGCTGGATGACCTGCAGGGCAAATCCGAGCAAGCCCTGGAAACACTGGCACGCCAGACCCGTCAACGCCTGCAGGAAATCCACCAGCGCCTGGGCGCGGATGTACCGGTTTACCTGGCCGTGAGCAAAGCCGATAAAATTCTCGGCTTCGACGAGTTCTTCGACCAGCTCTCCCGCGAGGAAAGCGACCAGGTGCTCGGCGCCAGCTTCCGCAAGGGGCAAAACAGCAGCGACACCCCAGTTGTGCGCCGCGAGTTCGAAGCCCTGCTGACCCGCCTTAACAGCCAAGTCATTTTGCGCATGCACCAAGAGCGCGATACTTTGCGCCGGGGCCGTATTCTCGACTTCCCACACCAGCTTGGTCAGGTCGGCGAGCGCCTGTGCCTGTTCATCGAACTGGCCTTCAGCGGCAACCGCTACCAACGCGCCAGCCGCCTGCGTGGATTCTATTTCACCAGTGCGCCGGAGCTCGATAGCCAACTGGACGGCACGACCGCCAGCATTGGCGATAACCTTGGCTTGATCAACAGTGCCCTGCCGACCTTCCGCAAAGGCCGCACACGCTTTATCAACCAGTTGTTGAGCCGGGTTATCTTTCCCGAGTCAGATCTTGCGGGGCTGGATAAGCGCGAAATCCGCCGGATCGACTGGGGCCATCGGATCATGTACGGCTGCGCTATTGCGTGTCTGGCCATTTTCGGTTTCCTTTGGGCCAATGGTTTCTCGTCCAACTACGGACGCCTGGAGCAAGTACGCAGCGTTGCCCAGGATCTCGACCAGCAACGTGCTGAAATCACACCCCAGGACGACGCGCTGCGCATCCTGGGAGCACTTGATAACAGCTACGCGGCAACCCGGGTATTCCCACCGATTGATGATGTGTCCTACTTCCAGCGCACCGGCTTGTACCAGGGCGAGGAGGTAGACCCGGTGGTGCAGAGCGCCTATCGAGCCGAACTCGAAGAGCTCCTGCTGCCCCGTGTGGCACGCCAGCTTGAAGCGCAAATCCGCGCCAACATGAACGACCGCGAGCGGCTGCTCAACAGCTTGCGCGCCTACCTCATGCTCAACCTGGAATCACGCCGTGATCCGGCGTATCTGCAAGACTGGATGGCCGCGGACTGGTCCGTAAGCTACTCAGGCAACAGCAGCGCGCAAAAACGCCTTAATGATCACTTCGCACGCTTGCTCAGTGGCCCGTTCAAGCCCTACTCGCTAAACAGCCAACTGGTTGCGCAAGCACGCCAGGTGCTGCGCAGTGAATCCCTGGCAAACGTGGTGTACCGCATGCTTCGCGACCAGGCGCGCAGCCTTCCGGAGTATCGTTTAAGCCAGAATCTTGGCCCGCAAGCGCCACTGTTTATCGGCAGCGATTACACCATTCCCGGCTTCTACACCCAGACGGGCTATCAGAAGATGTTCGTTGCTCAAGGCACCGACCTGGTACGCAACATCTTGCAGGACAACTGGGTTCTGGGCGACGACAAGTCCGACACGCTGAGCAGCAAGGACTTGAGCCGCTTGCTGGTCGAAATGGAACAGCTGTACTTCCGCGACTATGCCAACTACTGGAGCGAGGCACTGGCGAAGATATCCATACAGCCCATCACCGGCACCACGCAGGGCTCGCAAGAACTGGCCGCACTCACCGCAGCCAACTCACCCCTGGTCAAGCTGCTGGTCGAAGTGCGCGACAACACCCGCTTTGCCGGCCTTGGCGAAGTCGCAGACGGTGTTGCCGCCGCAGGCAAAGTCAAAGGTGTAAACGGTAAGCTTGGTAAAGCCGCACGCCTGGCTGCCGCCGCTGCAGAGCAAGCCAAGACATCCTTGGCCGACAGCTTGCCGGCCACTGCGCGCAAAACCCTCGAGCGCCAATTCGAGCCACTGCATCGCCTGCTCGATAAGGAAGGCGGCCCCGGCCCTGAACTGGCAGCGACCCAGCAAGCGTTGAGCGAGCTGCAGATCCAACTCAACAGTCTGGCCAATGCCAGCGCTCCGGAGCAATCGGCGTTTGAGCAGGCCAAAGGCCGCATGGGCGGACGCTCGAATGCAATCGACCAGGTGACAGCTGCCGCGGCACGCTTGCCAATGCCCGTCCAGGGCTGGATCCAACCCTTGGCGATCGGCAGTTGGACGCTGACCCTGAATGAGGCCTACGGCTATCTCAACAAGCGCTACAAGAACGAACTGTACGGTGCTTATCGCAACTCACTGCGCAACCGCTATCCGTTTAGCGCTGACAGTGACAGCGACGTCGCAATTGCCGACTTCCGGGAATTCTTCAAGGCCGGTGGTATTGCCCAGGACTTCTTCGACAGCTACCTCAAACCCTTTGTTCGCGGCAGCGCCGGCAAGTATCAATTGCGTCGAGTCGATGACCAAGGCATGCCGATTTCAGCATCCTTCCTGCGTCAAATGGGCAATGCCCAAACCATTCGCCGCAGCTTTTTTGCCGAGAATCCGAACGAGCCTCAGGTGCTGTTTACCCTGGAGCCTTACTCACTGGACTCAAGCCTGGCACGAGCCGACTTCCGCTTTGGCGATGAAAACCTCGAGTATCGCCACGGACCAATAGTGCAAACCTCGTTCAGCTGGCCAGCCCAGGCTAACGAAGGTCGCACCAGCCTGGTGCTTGAAGAACTTGATGGTCGCCGTGTTGGGATTGAGAAGAACAACGGGCCCTGGTCACTGTTTCGCCTGCTTGACCTGATGAGTGTCGACTACCATAGCGGCCGCGACGTCTTGTTGCTTAAAGCTGACCTGGGTGGCTTACGCGCTAACTATTTGCTACACAGCCAGCGCTCGCCAAACCCTTTCGACATCAACATGTTGCGCAGTTTCAGACTGCCGGCTGCGCTCTAATGCAGGGCGCAACAAGCCGCTGGCGAAGCGTGGCGCGGACCGAAACAGGTAAAGTGCGAGCACGCAATGAGGACGCGTTCCTGGCCATGCCGGAACGTGGCCTGTGGGTGGTCGCCGACGGTATGGGCGGTCATCAGAACGGGGCTCTGGCCAGCCGACTGATTGTCGAGCAACTGGCCGAGCTACCCCATGAGTGCGCGCTGGAGGAGCGTCTCAAGCATGTACGCAAATGCCTGCATGAATTGAACCGACGGCTCGGCCAGGAGCTGACCGTCACCGCAGCACGCCCCGACGCCATAATCGGCAGCACAGTGGTTGCGCTGCTGATTGATGGCGAACGGGCGGCTTGTGTCTGGGCTGGCGACAGTCGCTGCTATTTGTGGCGCGGCAGTCGGCTCTACCAACTGACGCGTGATCACTCCCTCGCCCAACAGTTGATCGACGAGAAAAAAATCACTACCGAGCAGGCCAGGTTCCATCCCGGCTCACATGCCCTGACCCGTGCCATTGGCGCCTATGAAGACCTGCAACTGGAAACAATCGAGCTGGACGTGTTTCCCAATGATGCGTTTTTGCTCTGCAGTGACGGTTTGTACCAAAGCCTGAGCGCCGACTCGATCAGCGCCCAGCTCAACCTGTCATCACCGCACCTGGCCATTTCCCGGATGTTCGACCAGGTGCTTGATGGTCCCGCCCGCGACAACCTCAGCGCCGTACTGGTGCGCCAATGAGGACGCTCGATGACTAACCAGAATGCCGCCGACCAGCCAGTGGCGCTCAATGACGAGCCCAACGACCTGACTTACTTTGCCTTCGCTGAAAATGCCGCCAGATCGGCGCCGCCACAAGCCCCAGAAGGGTTAAGCGAGATGGCGGAGATATTGGGCAGTCGCTACAAGCTTGAGCGCCTGCTGGGTGTGGGCGGCATGGGCGTGGTCTATCGCGCGCGGGATCTGCTGCGTGAGCAATTTGGCGACCCCGATCCCTACATTGCACTCAAAACCGTAAGCGATGACTTCGCTGAATACCCCGACGCCAATGCGCTGTTGTTTAGTGAGTTTGCCCTCACTTCCCGGCTGCAACACGCAAATGTGGTGCGTGTATTCAACTTTGATGTAGACATGTCGAGCAAGCGGGCCTTCATCACCCTTGAGCTGCTGAAAGGCCCGACTCTGGATCAGTTGCTCTGCGACAAGCCCCACGGTTTACCCTGGGATGAGTTGCGCAGCATTGCCATTCCACTGATCGAGGCCCTGCACTACTCGCATCAGAAAGGCGTGCTTCATGGCGATATAAAACCGAGCAACGTGCTGCTGGCCGATGATGGCTTGCGCTTGTTCGACTACGGTCTCGGGCAGCCGATGGAAGGCCTGCTAACAGGTCTGCCGCGCCTGTCGCGCACCCGTTTCAATGCCTGGACGCCGCGCTATGCCGCCCTGGAATTGATCAACGGCGAGTCGCTCACCCCGGCAGCCGATATCTACGCCCTGGCCTGTGTACTGCTTGAGTTGAGCAACGGCAAGCATCCGTTCCAACGCCTCAGTGCACGCCAGGCCATGAACATAAAGCTTGATCAACAACTGCAACGCCCCGACAAGATCCCGCAACTTTGCTGGGATGCGCTGCTCAAGGCGATAGCCTTCGAACCGCAACACCGCAGCCAGTGCTGCACCGAACTACTGCATGCGTTCCAAACGCCCGAGCCTGCAAGACGAACGGGATGGCTTAATCATTTCTCGTCAAAAGGTACCCAAGGATGATTACTGCACAAGGAAACCGATATGTTCAATCCGGCCAATGAGACCCATTTCAGCCTGAACATCAAAGACCAGCCGCACGATTTGCAGGTACTCAACTTTACGGGCGTTGAACGCATCAGCCAGCCTTACCTGTTTCAAGTCGAGGCGGTCAGCGAGCAGCCCGATATCGATCTTGAAAGCCTGCTTGGCAAGGCTGTATTCCTAGCATTTACCCCACAAGGCGCGGGCATTCACGGCATCATCCAAAGCTTTGCCCAGCGCGAGTCCGGCAAGCGTCTGACCCGTTACCAGTTGAATATCGCGCCACAGCTCAGCTATCTGGCACGGCGCACCAACCAGCGTATTTTCCAGGCGCTGAACGTGCCGCAAATCATCAGTACAGTGCTGGAAGAACATGGCATTCTCAGCAATAGCTACCAATTCCAGCTGGGCCCGACTGTCTATCCGCCCCGCGACTATTGCGTGCAGTACGATGAGACCGACCTGCATTTCATTCAGCGCCTGTGCGAGGAGGAAGGTATCCATTACCACTTCCAGCACAGCCCTGATGCCCACATGCTGGTGTTCGGTGACGACCAGAGCGTGTTCCCCAAGCTGGGCCAGCCGACCGTCTATCTACCCGGCAGCGGCATGGTTGCCAATGAGCCGGCAATCCGCCGCTTTGCCATGCGCCAGCACACCCGCAGCAGCCGTGTCACCCAGCGCGACTACAACTTTGAAACACCGCGCCTGCTTCTAGAGGCAGCCTACAAGCAGCCCCAGGCGCAAGACGCCAAAGCGCTGCCAGACTTGGAGGACTACAGCTACCCTGGCCACTTCAGCGAGCGCGAACGCGGCAAGCACCTGAGCCAGCGCGCGCTTGAGCGCCATCGCAGCGACTATCGCCTGGCAGAGGGCAAGAGTGACCAACCGGCATTGATCAGCGGTCATTTCCTGGAGATTTCAGATCACCCGCGCAGCGAGTGGAATGACTTGTGGTTGATTCATCAGGTTCACCATGAAGGCAAACAGCCGCAAGTGCTCGAAGAGTCCATGACCCATGACACTGGCGACACGGATGACTTCCAGCAGGGTTATCGCAACAGCTTTGTCGCAACCCCCTGGGACATTCCCTACCGCCCTACGCTGCTGCATCCCAAGCCGCAGGTGCTGGGCAGCCAGACCGCCGTGGTCACCGGCCCGGCGGGCGAAGAGATTCACTGCGACCAATACGGCCGCATCAAGGTGCAGTTCCACTGGGACCGCGAAGGCAGCGGCGACGACAAATCCAGTTGCTGGCTGCGGGTCGCCTCAAACTGGGCAGGCGATCTATATGGCGGCATCGCCATCCCTCGTGTCGGCATGGAAGTGGTGGTGACTTTTCTTGAGGCAGACCCCGACCAACCCCTGGTCACCGGCTGCCTGTACCACGCAGAAAACAATGTGCCTTATGCCCTGCCCGCCAACAAAACCCGCAGCACCTTTAAAACCCTCAGTTCACCGGGCGGCGCCGGTTACAACGAACTGCGCCTGGAAGACAAAAAGGGCGAGGAACAAATATTTATCCACGCCCAGCGCGACCTCGATAAAAACATCGAACACGACCAGAAAATCCACATCGGCAACGAACGCCACGACACCGTCGAAGCCAACAGCTTTAGTGAGTTCAAGGCCGAAGAACACATCACCGTTACCAGCGACCGCAAAGTCGAAACCAAAGCTAACGACCACCTGAGCATCGGCGTCAGCCAACACACCCAACTCGGCACCGCCCAACTAACCAAAGCCGGACGCGAAATCCACCTCAAGGCCGGGCAGAAAATGGTCATCGAAGCGGGCGTTGAGCTCACCCTGCAAGCAGGCGGCAGCTTTATCAAGCTCGACCCAAGCGGCATCAGCATGGTCGGCCCAATCATCCGCTACAACGCCGGTGGCGCCCCGGGTAAGGGGACGGGGATTGCCGCATTATTACCCGCAATCCCATTGCCGGCAGATATTGATAAGGCGGGAGAGCTGCTGGAACGGGTGTCCAGTAATTTGGCAGCCTCTAAGCCTATAAAGGAATTAAACAATAGGTTGCGAATACAGCTTAAGCGGCCATATGAAAAAGAAGGTATAGCTGGTCAGTCGTACGTATTGAATATGGACGGGATTGAGCATAAAGGAATAACTACCACAGACGGATATATTGACCATCATCTTCCGGGAAGTGTTAAAAAAGCTACTCTGAAATTCTATCCGTTCGGAGAAGGTAATCAGGCATGGACATGGGAGATCGATATTAATAAGCAAGCCCCTGCTAATGATGTTTTGGGGCGACAATCTCGACTGAAAAACTTGGGTTTCTACAGTGGTGTATTAGATGGGATCGATGGTCCAACGACTCAGTATGCAACACGCTGCTTTCAGCGGGCTTGTCAACTACCTGATAAGGATCACATAACCACATCTGAGCAGGATCTTTTAACCAAACAACACAATGTGTAGAAGGGTACATTATGAAATACGGAAATTTCAACCTTCGTCGAGGCGATCACGATGGAAATACACAACAGAATACGCCTCCACGTTGGAGTGGAATAGATAACCCTGCTGTACAACTAGAAACTGCAGAAACAGGAATAGTTAGCACTTCTAGTAGTGCCGCATCCCTCACGGTCCCAGAGCATGTACGGCTCCTTCAAGAAGACTTGCAAACACTTGGCTTTGCTATTATTGGCTCCCCAGATGGAAGCTTCGGTAAATCGAGTGAGTGGGCGGTAAGAGAGTTTCAGATATATGCCAGAATGCCCCATGTAGCACGTGTCAAGGTAAATAAAATTGGTCAACTATTACTTACAGCCACAGGGAACCCAAAACTAGTTAACAACAACGAAGTTTACTATGATAGTTCCGCTCACATTGTTGCCAAAGCAGGACAGTTACCTAATACATCAGGAACAACAGATGAGTTGAGGTCATACTATGTTGACTCTCTAGAACAAACAACTAATGGTCATTTATATACCGGCCCAGTAAGTGGGGTGGTTGACTCAGATACTAGGACGGCAATTGAATTTTGGCTGGAAAATCATTACCGATGTCCAGTTGTTATTGAGGCTTGGTCAGTAAGCAATACAGGAGCACGAACTCTATTATCTAATGGTGGCTCTAATCTATGGAAATATGACAGCTTTACAAGTAGCGCTCCACGCATTTTCGCGCGGGACTTTACTCAATATTACACATACCCTAGTACTAGAAGCGCATCCCAATACCAGGCTATCGGTTACTATGATACTCAGGGTGGCCCCAATGCGACCAAAAAACATAGCTGGTCTCCAGAAGCTGAGATGACAGTAGAGAACATGCTCGGCACTCCAGCAAATCCAGAGCAATTGAATTCGACACCGCTATCTGTATACCGCGTAATACGAGTTGTCGCCGAAGCTGAGTGCTATGGCAGATTTGATGTAATCAACGCTTGGGATAACTCTTTAATTTCGGCTGGGCCATGCCATTGGACAATGGGCGCATCTAATGGAAATGAATACGAGAAGGCAGAATTCCCAGCATTCATCGCATATTTTTTGAGACATTATGAAGTGTATTTCAAAAAAGTATTTGGAAATTTCGGCCTTTATCCTGAATATGAGTGGGGCGATGAGGATCTTTATTCGTCCAGCACGTTGACATATACCTCATGGCTCAAACTAACTAACGAGACTCATCAACCATCTCAACTAACTTATGCCGATACTGAATTCACCCCCCTATCAAATAAAAAACCCGAAGCTAATTATTTAAAAAATTGGCACTGGATATACAGAATCAGCATGGCTGGCAGAACAATTTCTGAATACCGGCAAGCGATGTGGGAAATGGCCAAGCTTAGAGTTTTGGACATTAGAAAAAAAAGTGTTGAATTTCAAGTTGGTACCAACACGATAAACAGCACTCTAGGAGAGGTTTTTACATCTGAAAAGGCTGTTGCTATTCTATTGCGTTGGCATGTGTATAGGCCATCCCATGTAGTACACCCTAACTATGAACGGATTACCACAGTAATCCAGAGTGCGATAAACAATAATCCTTTGGTGAGTTGGCACTTGCAAGTATCAAACTGGGAGGATATTCATGAGTCTGTACTGACTGAACACTTGCTTACTGCAGCATCAGCTGTGAATAATTCTATATTAACGAGTATTTTGTTCGGTTCTGATCAACCGCAAGGTTCGGTGCGGACAGGCAGAGATACGTTCTTGGTGGATGCCTAAAAGTGAAACTACTGATAATCATATTGCTTTTCGCTAGCTTCAATGCGGCCGCTGGTGAAGTTGAAATTTGCAAGGGAAACAAAAGCACAAGAAATTTTCTCTCTGAGTGGAGGGAAGGGGACAGAGCTACATATATTTTAACTACTATTCATGGTACTGAGACTTTGCGGGAATCAGGCCGCATTGCCTATCAAGCGGACCTTAATGATGATGGTAATAATGATTATATATTTGAGTCGTTTGATAGCCAGGGAACTGCCAAGGATAGGACTTTCGCAATTTTAATCCAGTGTAAGGGCTTTCTTCAGTTTGCGGGAGGGGATTATTTTGCTGGTGTGAAAGAAGGTACAAAGATACATAACGGCTACAGAGATATTATCTTCTTCTCTTATCAACGAGACGAATCAAATAAAATTATATATTCACAAGGCCAGAAGCTTATCATACCGCACATTTGGAGCTTCAATCCAAGCTCTGGTAAGTATGAGGGTGATATGGACTAACTGCTGCGGGCAATTTTCTCAGCCTGACCAATATCAGTCAGTTGCAGCCGCAAGTAACGCCTTTAATGCCAAGTTATACAAATGGATTCCCTACACCTATTTGGCCGACTTGGGCTTACCGAAGCCTCGATAGACTAAAGGAAGGTGGAGACCTGCAAGAACCGATGCCTTATGAAGAAGCTTTTTGGCGCTCAACCTCCCTTACACCGGTCAAAAACTTCTCTCCTCCAAATGGTGTACAAGGCTTTATTTGCGCGCTGCCCACCAACTGGACACGCGGCGAGAACAACGACTCAGGTATCAACCTGACGGTGCTTGCAAAAAACCAGAAACAGCAAGGGCTTGAGCATGACGCCTCGCTTGCAATGACAACCAATAGCAAAAATGACAAAGGCCAACGCACATGAATAAGTTACTCTTAAGCCTAGGCTTGTGCTGGTTGCTGCCAATTCATTTGGCTCAAGCAGACACTGTTCGTAAAGAGTGTATTGGCCGATTAACTTTTGATGTACCAGAAGATATGCAATGGGCAACATACATGAGCCGTGATGCATTTAAAATAACAAGTACTGGTGGCGCGCATGCATTTTCTGATCATGTATTTACGGGTGGTAATAAATCCGGTTATGACTATGACGGGTTAGTAATCATGGTTAGCGATATCGTTGAGCGATCAGAATTTGATGGTGCTGCCAGATACGCAAAGGGAACTCGTAGCCTATACCAAAAAAGTTTGATCAAAGAATTAGCGAGAAAAAAAGATTTGCTCAAAGAGCTAAAAACTCAAGAAGGCACCGAAAATACTGTAAAGATACTTAGGGAAAACATTGCTAAAACAGAACACGATATCCCCCTCGCCCATGCCTATGAGCACGACCTCGGCATCCCGGATGCCTACTTTCTTGGCAGTGAAGACACCGTCTATGATGTCTTACTCTGGCGTAAGAATCGTGTTTATTATTTCTCGCTTAAAGGCAACGATAAAAATAAATCACAGCGTATTAAAGACCTTATCGCACGCTTTCAACCACGCGATTTGTATGAAGTGCCAAAAGGCCCGGGCTTTTGCTTCCCATATGGTTTTATCCACGATGATGGCAAGACCAAGTACGACATCAAGAACAGCCTGCGCTTTACCCGTGAACCCAACGTGATATTCACCATTCTCAATGCTTCTGCTGGTGACCCGTATATGAAGGCCACCTCCGGCACCTACAACACCGATTACAACCCCGGCTACGACAGAGAAAACTGGGAGAAAACATCGTTTATTGAGTCGCTGTACTTCGACAGGCGACTGGTGGGTATGGACGGCTGGCGACTTGATCCAAAGCCGGGCTCGGCAGAGAAGGAACGTGCATGGTTTGGCCTGGCCCATATCGGCGGCATGACTAAACCCCTGATCGCGATACAAGCCAAGACCTTTAAACAAGGCACCGACGATTTAACAGGCCTGACACCACCGCCTGAAGTACTTATGCCCAGCCTGAAAGCCCTGACCAAAAGCATGAAGTTGACCTTGGGCGAGTAATCCACTGGGGCTGTAACGGCTATTGCAGCCATTGTTCAGCGCCCCTGATCCAGCGCCGAGCGTTCGTTCATTGACCGCTCGGCGTTGTGACTGGTGCGCTAGAAGCGCCAGGTAGCGCCGCCGCCAAGAACATGAATCGCCGCTTTCTTGTATTCGCCAGAGACCGTTTGACCATTTCGTTTGCTCTGCTCGACGCTCAGGTCATCCATCCATATCAGGGTGTAGTTGAGGTTGAATGACATGCTTTCA
The DNA here is from genome assembly GCF_900188155.1 of Pseudomonas segetis. Classification (GTDB taxonomy): domain Bacteria; phylum Pseudomonadota; class Gammaproteobacteria; order Pseudomonadales; family Pseudomonadaceae; genus Aquipseudomonas; species Aquipseudomonas segetis. The sequence continues at coordinate 286,404 of NZ_FZOG01000003.1, read as the reverse complement.
TCGATCTTATAGTTAAGACCAGTTGCAAAGCGCCAGGCAGCGCCGACTGGGACATCGACAGTGCGGTCATCATCGTCGACAGATGAGGTGTCGTAACCAACACCCATATTGATACGCAGCTTGTTGGTCATTTGATTTTGCGCGCCAACCGACAGGTGCCAGGTATCTTTGTATTTACGATCTATCTGGCGCGATACGGATGATCCATCTGGATTACCGTCAACCTCGACACCGATCTTGCCGAACTCGCTCCAATCTTGCCAGCCTGCACTGCCTAGCACTGTCCAATGATCATTGAGTTGGTGCGAGATGCTCGCCAAGGCATATTGCGGAATGGTTATGTCGGCGTTTAATTGATCCGCATTGATCCGGCCCAGGGCAACATTGAGCAGTGGGTTGCTGATGTCATCAAAATCCGGCTGGTCATCAAACTTGAACTTGACCTTGCTGACGTAGGACAGGCCCAAGCGAGTGCGATCGCTCAAGTCGTACATAAGCCCTGCCGTAACCCCCATTCCCCAGTCCGTGTCCTGGTATTTAAGCTGGCCATCTTTCGCATTACCGATGCCAAGGGGGTTATTGTTAACCGCTACCTCCGTGAGGAACCGGCCAAATACAAACCGCGGCCCAAAACCAACAGAAAGATCATCGGTGAGTTTGTAGGAGAGCGTAGGCTGGAACGCAATACCAATAATCGATGACTTCTGGGTGAAATAGCGCCCTGCCCAGTCATCGTCATAATTAACCGCTAGACCAAAGTTGCCCACCATGCCGATGCCGATGGTGGCGCGATCATTTATCTGGTGACTGGCAAAAACACTGCCTCCGGGAAAATACTTCAGGGCATTACCGCCCTCGTTGCCGTCGAAGGAATTATCGTCATCACGCGAAAAGTTGATGTGGCCCAACATCAACTGGCCGTTCGCATTGACCTGGGTGCCTTTCAAGGCGGTCAGGCCTGCCGGGTTGTTCATCAGGATACTGGGATCCGTAACCAGTACTGCCGCACCCGCATTGGCTAACCCTGCGCCTTCTTGGCCGACCTCATAGACCAAGATTCCTCCTGCCGATACGTTTCCTGCAACGCCTAACAGCACAATAGACGATAAAACTTTGCGCAACATGGCCAGATATCCTTGTATGTTTATAACCACTTAAGAACCCTCTGAAAAACTACTGCGCTCGATATTACTGCGTTAAAAAACTGCTCACAGCCTTTAGGCTGAACGCACTTCAGTGCTGCCCCGAAGGGGTGGGCAAAGCGAATCAAATGCTCATTTACAGCACGTAAAGTCGAGCACGACCCCGGTCACTTTTTCGCAGTTTTTGACTCGCTGCGCTCGCCCTGCGGGCCAGCCTTCGGCTGTTACTCCCGCTGGTCGTTGCGCCTTGTACTCGCGTCGCTCGCTACCTTTTTCAGAGGATCCTTAACCATTTGATTTAATCCACTTGCGGAATTTCACGCTGCTCCACTGACCGTGGAGCCTTGGATCGACCTGAGTATTCCAGCCAGCCAGAATCCGCTGACTACGTGCATTTTAGGGTAAAACATAGTCAAAAAAGCCGAGTTTACTAGTCTGGAGCGTATAAAATTTACATATACCGCTATCCACAACTAAATACTGGTTGATCACCAATCAAGGGATGACGGCCCCGCACCTTAACTCCGCTACAATCCGTGTTTTGAGCAACCGTCCCTTTCTCTGCACATGCAAAATATCCTTGTTATCGGCTATGTCTGGCCAGAACCACGTTCATCCGCCGCGGGCAGCCGGATGATGGAGCTGCTGGAGTTATTTCGCGCACAGGGTTGGCATGTGACCTTCGCCAGTGCCGCCGCGCTGTCCGAGCACCGCGCGGACTTAACTGCGCTGGGGATTGCTGAGGTACAAATTGCGCTTAACTGCGACAGCTTTGACCAATGGCTGGCTGAGTTGCAGCCCGACATGGTGCTGTTCGACCGCTTCTTCACTGAAGAGCAGTTCGCCTGGCGAGTCGAGCGGGCTTGCCCTGAAGCCATGAGAGTTCTGGACACATGCGACTTGCACAGTTTGCGTGAAGCCCGTCATCACCTGCTAAAAGCTACGCAGCAGGCCTGCTCTAACGAAGCCGATAAACAGAGCGTGGACGCGGTTACGGCAGGTGCTGACCAACTGTTTGAGGTCATGGCCAATTCAGATACGGCCAAGCGTGAAGTCGCCGCAATCTTTCGCAGTGACCTGAGCCTGATGATCTCTGGATTCGAGATGCAATTACTGCAGCAGGCGTTCTCGGTACCGGCAACACTGCTGCACGACTGCGCCCTGATGTTGATTCCCAGCGCGAGCAAGCCTGCGCCTTTTGCCGAGCGTGCACACTTCATCAGCATTGGCAATTTCCGCCATGCGCCCAACTGGGATTCTGTGCTGTGGCTTAAACACGCACTGTGGCCGCTGGTTCGTCAGCGCCTGCCGCACGCGCAGTTGCATGTATATGGCGCTTATCCCCCGCCCAAAGCCACTGCGCTGCACAACCCCAAGCAAGGGTTCCATGTGTTGGGCTGGGCGGATGATGCACATCAAGTCATGGGCCAGGCGCGTATCTGCCTGGCGCCACTGCGCTTTGGCGCGGGCATCAAAGGCAAGCTCGCGGATGCAATGGCATGCGGCACACCGAGTATTACCACCGTTATCGGCAGCGAAGGGATGCACGGCGACTTACCTTGGGGCGGGGCTGTGGTGGATTGCGCGGCAAACTTTGTCGATGCCGCCGTGGCGCTTTATGAAGATGAAAACCGCTGGCTTCAGGCCCAGGAACAAGGTGCTGCGATCTTACAGCAGCGCTTTGACCGTCAGCGCCTGGGCAGCGAATTGATTAACCGGCTTGCTCAGCTAAGCGAAAATCTGGACAGCCATCGGCGTGACAACTTCATCGGTGGCATGCTTCGCCATCACACGCTCAAGAGCACGCAATACATGTCGCAGTGGATTGCGGCGAAAAATCAAAGCGCAAATTAACTTATCCACAGGCCAATACGCCGCGCACCGGATTAGAGGTCTGCTTCTTCCACGAGTCTCACTTCGCTGGCATCCAGCGCGTAGGCTGCATCGGCCAGATCGTTGCTGACGCTCTCAACCTTGATCTCACCGCTGACCCACAGCGGCGCATAGATATCCTCCAGCGCTATACCTTTTGCATAGCGCACCAGCACCAGTTGGTTCGGCGGAGGCGGCGGCACATGAATGCAGGCACCTGGGTATGGCACCAGGAAGAACAGGGTGCTGCGTCCCTGGGCATCGCTTTCGAGCGGCACGGGATAGCCACCCAGCCGAATCTGCTTGCCGTTGAACGCCGCGACGGTTTTAGCCGAGTACATCACGGCGGGAAGCTTTGCATCCTTCTGCTTGAGACCACCCGATTGATAGAAGCTACTATCGCCTTCAGGGCTGTCATGAGTGATTTCCGGCATGTCTGCCAAGGCTTGCTGATCCTCGGCAGGCATCAGCTCAAGCCAGTCGGTTTCGGGTAACTCGGCAAAGACCAGGCTGCTGACCAGCAACAGCGGCAGTAATAACAAACGGGACATCGACAAACTCTCGGGCAGGGTGCTGGCTTGCAGTCTCTTAGAGCTGGCAGGCACATGCAAGTGCGCACTGTTGCAGCACCACAAATAAAGAAGCCGTCATAAGACGGCTTCTTGCAGAGCAGCCAAGCGTGGATCAGTTCTTTTTGATCATGGCGTAGATAAACAGCAGAATCACCGCACCGACGATTGCGCCGATAAAACCAGCGCCCTGGCCAGCCTGATAAATACCCAATGCCTGGCCACCGTAGGTAGCTGCCAGCGACCCACCAATACCCAGCAGGATGGTCATGATCCAACCCATGCTGTCATCGCCTGGCTTAAGGAAGCGTGCAATCAGACCTACAATCAGGCCGATAAAAATAGTGCCGATAATTCCCATGGCTTGTTCTCCATTTCAAGTGATTGCGCCTAGGGTTCAAGCAGTGGGTATCATCAGGGGACGATACTGGCGCTCAAACCACAGTCTAGAACAACTATGGCGCTCAGCCATCTGACGGCCAATCCCAATGGAGGTTCCCCTGGCGCTGCGTTGCACAGTGCCAGGTCAAATCATCAGGCGTCGATCAGGGCCTGCACGGCTGCCACTTGCAGGTCGAGCGTGGCACGGTCCTTACTGCGCACTGTGGCATGGCCAACCTTACGCCCTGCCTTGAAGGCTTTGCCGTAGTGATGCAGGTGGCAGTCGGCGATGGCGATGACTTTATCCACAGGCGGCACTTCGCCAATGAAGTTGAGCATGGCGCTTTCGCCGACCTTGGCGGTCGAACCCAGTGGCAAGCCCGCGATGGCGCGCAGATGGTTTTCAAACTGGCTGCATTCGGCGCCTTCGATCGTCCAGTGGCCGGAGTTATGCACACGCGGCGCGATCTCGTTGGCCTTGAGGCCACCGTCTACTTCGAAGAACTCAAAGGCCAGCACACCGACATAGCCGAGCTTGTCCAGTACGCGGCTGGCGTAATCTTCAGCCAGCGCCTGCAACGGGTGATCGGTGCTGGCGATCGACAAGCCGAGGATGCCGCTGTTGTGCGTGTTGTGCACCAACGGATAAAACCGGATATCGCCGTCGCGGCCACGCACAGCCACCAGCGAAACTTCGCCAGTGAAGGGCACAAAACCTTCGAGCAAACATGGCACGCTGCCAAGCTCGGCAAAGGCGCCCGCGACATCATCGGCGCTACGCAGCACCTTTTGTCCCTTGCCGTCGTAACCCAGGGTGCGGGTTTTCATCACGGCAGGCAGGCCGATGCTGGCGACTGCGGCATCAAGATCGGCCTGCGATTGAATGTCGGCAAAATCCGGCGTTGGGATGCCAAGATCCTTGAACATCGACTTCTCAAACCAACGATCGCGGGCGATGCGCAAGGCCTCTGCCCCCGGATAAACCGGCACGAACTGCGACAGGAAGGCAACGGTTTCAGCCGGGACGCTTTCAAACTCAAAGGTCACCAGATCAACTTCATCAGCCAACTGGCGCAAATGGTCCTGATCACCGTAATCGGCGCGAATATGCTCACCCAATGCCTGTGCACAGGCGTCTGGCGCCGGGTCGAGAAATGCGAAGTTCATGCCCAGCGGAGTGCCCGCCAGGGCCAACATGCGACCCAACTGGCCGCCACCGATTACACCGATTTTCATAACACAGCCCTTTTAGATCGACTCAAGCTTGGCGCGGGTCTGGATTGTCCAAAACAGTTTCAGTCTGCTCGGTACGGAATTTCTTCAGCGCCTCGTGAAACTGCGGGTGTTGATGGCCCAGAATACTCGCCGCCAGCAATGCGGCGTTGACCGCACCCGCCTTGCCAATCGCCAGGGTAGCAACCGGCACGCCAGCAGGCATCTGTACGATGGACAACAGCGAATCAACACCTGAAAGCATCGACGATTGCACAGGGACGCCCAGTACCGGAAGGTGCGTTTTGGCCGCGCACATGCCCGGTAAATGTGCAGCGCCGCCGGCGCCAGCAATAATCACCTGGATCCCTCGAGACTCCGCCTGCTCGGCATACTGGAAGAGCAAGTCCGGGGTACGGTGAGCGGAAACAACCTTCACCTCGTAACCGATACCCAGCTTGTCCAGCATCTCGGTGGTGTGGCTAAGGGTGCTCCAGTCGGACTTGGAGCCCATGATCACGCCTACCAGTGCGCTCATCGTTGTGCCTCTATATTGGGCGCCGGTTGGCGCGTCAAAAACTAACAAGCCACGCGGTTTAACCAGCGTGGCTTGTTTGCGATATATGGCCGGGTGCCGCCGGCCGAAGGCCGCGCAGTATACCGCAAAGACATGGGCAGTGAGCAATGCTGGCGACCGTTTGTCCAGAGCTCAGGACCATACCCGCAGAGTTGCTACATTTTGCTCTATGTCAAGTTCACCCGCCTAGGTTAGCGCACACTACAGACTCACACGACCATGGGAAAAATATCATGTCACAAACCATGAGAGCCGCCGTCGTTCATAGCTTCGGCGCCCCCCTGCGTATTGAAGAAGTAAAAGTCCCCTTGCCAGGCCCGGGGCAGATTCTGGTCAAGATTGAAGCCAGCGGCGTCTGCCACACCGATTTGCACGCTGCCGAAGGTGATTGGCCAGTCAAGCCCAGCCTGCCGTTTATCCCCGGCCATGAAGGCGTTGGTTATGTCGCAGCGGTCGGTAGTGGCGTCACCCGGGTCAAGGAAGGCGACCGTGTCGGCGTGCCTTGGCTCTATACCGCCTGCGGCTGTTGCGAACACTGCCTGACGGGCTGGGAAACCCTGTGCGAAGGCCAACAAAACACCGGCTACTCGGTCAACGGTGGCTATGCCGAATACGTACTGGCCGACCCGAATTTCGTTGGCATTCTGCCGAAGAACATCGGCTTTGTTGAAATGGCCCCCATCCTTTGCGCCGGCGTCACCGTGTACAAGGGGCTCAAGGTTACTGGCGCCCGCCCCGGCCAGTGGGTCGCTATTTCCGGTATCGGCGGCCTTGGCCACATTGCCATCCAGTATGCGCGCGCCATGGGCCTGCATGTGGCTGCAATTGATGTCGATGACAGTAAGCTGGAGCTGGCCCGCAAACTCGGTGCACAACTGACGGTCAATGCACTCAAGGAAGATCCGGCCACAGTGATCCAGCGCGACATTGGCGGCGCTCACGGCGTACTGGTGACGGCGGTGTCCAATAGCGCATTTGGCCAGGCCATTGGTGCCGCACGTCGTGGCGGTACAGTCGCACTGGTGGGGCTGCCACCGGGTGATTTTCCCGCACCGATTTTTGATGTGGTACTCAAGGCCATCAGCATTACCGGCTCAATCGTTGGCACCCGCGCGGACTTGCAGGAAGCGATGGACTTCGCGGGCGAAGGCCTGGTCAACGCAACCTGCAGCACGGATAAACTGGAGAACATCAACAGCATTCTCGACCAAATGCGCGCAGGGAAAATTGAAGGGCGTACGGTTCTGACCTTCTAAAGGTAGCCAAACACAGACCGCTGGCCACAACCCAGGGCCAGCGGCATACATCTTGCTGTACAAGGGTTCATTGCAACCATTGGACTCAGCCTGCGATGCACGCTCAATTGACCACCTTGCATGTGGTTTCCATGATCCTTGCCTATTTCGCCGACACATCAGTTCCAGTCACACGACTGCTTGATGCCAGCGGCATCCGCCCGGAAGACCTCGGCGGCAATGACAGCCGCATCACGCCTCACCAAGAACTGCAGGTGTGCGCAAACGGCTTGGCCGTGCGAGAAGACCTGGGGCTCGAGCTCGGCCAGCGCATGCACATTTCCGCCTACGGCATACTCGGTTACGCCGCATTGTCGAGTGCCACCTTTGGTGACGCCTGGCAATTGCTGCTGGAGTATCCGGCACTACTGGGCACCTACTTCAAGCTGGACCTACGCATTGAAGGCAAACTGGCCTGGGTCAGCGCCAGCGATTACCAACAGCGCCCGGAGCTTGAAGTCTTCAACACCGAGATGTGCCTGGCTTCCCTGAACACCATCTGCACCGACCTGCTCGGCCAGCCATTGCCCTTGAGCGCAACACAATTCCAGTACCCACAACCGGCCTACTCGTCCCTGTATGCCAAAAGCTTTGACTGTCCACTGCACTTCAATGCCCAAAGCAATGCCTTTGCCTTTCCCGCCAGTTGGCTTAGCCGACGCTTACCGCTGGCAGATGCAATCACTCACCAAGAAATGTTGATGCGCTGCCGAAAGCTCAATAGCGAGTTCTCTGCCCGGCAACTGTGGCTGGCACGTATTCGCCAATTACTTTCCGAGCAATTGGCCAGCTCCCCCGGCCTGGAGCAACTGGCGCAGCAGATGCACTGCTCGCCCAGAACCTTGCGCCGCCACTTGCGCGCATTGGGCACCCATTACCAGGAGTTGCTCGATGACCTGCGTTTTGAGCGCGCCAAAGCATTGCTCTGCCAAGAAGGCTGGCCGGTCGGGCGTGTTGCGGAAGAACTGGGGTTCAGTGAAAGCGCCAGTTTTCGCCATGCATTCCAACGCTGGAGCGGAGTTGCCCCCAGCCACTTTCGCTTGTAAGCCGAATATCCGAGACATGCATGGCCGTTAAATTTGGCCAGATATATCCCCTTTTGGCCATCTGTAGCGTTCTCGCGCACTTCGCTTTAGGCAAACAATGGAGCCATAACAAATAACTGCAGGGCTTCCCAACATGCTCACAATCTATAGCGACGACCATCACCTCCATCACGGCAGCTGCGAGTTGATCGACGGCAAATTGATGCCCTGTTTTGAGATGCCCAAACGTGCCGACCATATTCTGCAGCGCGTTAAGGACCGCAATATCGGTGAGATTCGCGAGCCGCAGGATTTCGGCCGCACGCCCATAGAACGCATTCACACCGCCGACTACCTGAACTTTTTCGAAGGAGCCTGGGCACGCTGGCAAGAACAGGACGGCAACGGGGATCTGCTGCCCTACACCTGGCCCGCGCGTACCCTGAGCCAGCGCTTGCCAACCAGCCTGCACGGGCAACTTGGCTACTACAGCTTCGATGCTGGCGCCCCCATTACCGCAGGCACTTGGCAAGCGGCTTATAGCGCCGCCCAGGTGGCGCTCACCGCCCAACGCGAAATTGCCGACGGCGCGCACTGCGCCTTTGCCCTGTGCCGACCACCAGGCCATCACGCCGCAAGCGATGTAATGGGCGGCTATTGCTACCTCAATAATGCCGCCATTGCCGCACAGGCCTTTATCGACCAAGGCTACAAGCGAGTGGCGATTCTCGATGTCGACTATCACCACGGCAACGGCACCCAATCAATTTTCTACTCGCGCAGCGATGTGCTGTTCACCTCGATCCATGGTGACCCGCTGGCTGAGTTTCCCTTCTTCCTCGGCCATGCCGATGAACATGGCGAAGGCGCGGGTGAAGGCTTCAACATCAATTATCCATTGCCTGCCGGCAGTGCCTGGGACAGCTGGGGCGCCGCCCTGGATGACGCCTGCACGCGGATAAACACATTCGACGCCGAGGTGGTCATTGTCTCGCTCGGTGTCGACACCTACAAAGAAGACCCAATCTCGCAATTCAAGCTCGACAGCCCGGATTACCTGAGCATGGGCGAGCGCATTGCCGCAATGGGCTTACCGACGCTGTTTGTCATGGAGGGCGGCTATGCCGTCGAAGCCATCGGCGTCAACGCAGTCAATGTGTTGGAAGGTTTTGAAAATGTCTGCCGACCTAATAATTCGAAGAAGGACGCATGATCATGAAAAAAATCCGCACCCTGATTGGCGCCGCACTCTGCGGCACAGCCATGCTGGCCAGCGCAGCACACGCAGCCGAGCGTGAGTTACGGGTTTATAACTGGGCCGATTATATTTTGCCGTCGGTGCCAAAAGACTTCGCCAAAAGTACCGGGATCAAGCTGACCTGGGATGTGTTCGACACCAATGAATCACTGGAAGCCAAGCTGCTCACCGGCAACTCGGGCTACGACCTGGTGGTGCCGTCGAACACCTTTCTTGATACTCAAATCAAGGCAGGCGTGTTCCAGAAGCTCGACAAGAGCAAGCTGCCCAACTGGAAGAACCTCGACCCAGAGCTGTTAAAGCTAATGGCAACCAACGACCCGGGCAACGAGCATGCCGTGCCTTACATGTACGGTACGGTAATCATTGGCTTCAACCCGGCCAAGGTGAAAGAGGCGCTCGGCGCCGATGCTCCGGTCGATAGCTGGGATTTGATTTTCAAAGAAGAAAACATCTCCAAGCTCAAGCAATGTGGCGTGGCGATGCTCGACTCACCCGGCGATATCATGCCAATCGCCCTGCATTACCTGGGGCTCAACCCTAACAGCACCAAGAAGGCGGATTACGCTAAAGCCACCGACCTGATGATGAAAATCCGCCCGAATATTGCCTACTTCCACTCGGCCAAATACATGACCGACATTGCCAATGGCAATATCTGCGTAGCCGTCGGTTACTCCGGCAGCTTCTATCAGTTCGCCAACCGCGCCAAGGAAGCGGGTAACGGTGTCGTAGTCGATTGGCGCCTGCCGAAAGAGGGCGCCCCCCTGTGGTTTGACTCGTTCGCCATTCCGGCCAGCGCGCAAAACGTCGAGGAAGCCCATGAGTTCCTCAACACCTTGCTCGATCCACAGGTGATCGCATCGACCAGCAACTTCCTCGGCTACCCAAACCCAAACAAGGCCGCATTGCCGCTGATGAAAGTTGAAATCCGCGATAATGCAGGGCTGACGCCTACAGCTGAAGCGCAGAAAACCCTGTACGTGCTGCAACCGCTGCCGCAAAAAGCCGAGCGGATGCGTACCCGCGCCTGGACCAAGATCAAGTCAGGAACCTAAGGCTCAAACGCGGTTGTCGCACCTTCCAAGTAGGGTGCGACAACGCAATGCTTGCCCAACAACGCCTAGTCCATTCGCCTAGATATCCACAGCCACCACGGCGCTCACCCTACTTCGGCTGCCCTACTTCGCCACTTTCCAATTTCCGCCAGAGCAGACGCACCACGGCTTTGCGCACCAGGGCGCAGCGATATAAGCGAATCTCCAGCGGCGCCTGCCATGCCTGCGTCCCACACACCGCAAGTTCTCCGCGCTGCAACTCGGCAGTCACGCTCAAGCGCGGCACCCAGGCTACGCCCATGCCTTGCAGCGCCATGCTTTTGAGGCTGTCCGCCATTGCGGTTTCATACACTGTGGTCGAGCGCAGCGCGCGCTGGCGTAACAACAGATTGACCGAGCGCCCGAGAAACGCACCGGCGGTGTACGCCAGCAATGGCACCGTTTGGCCACTGTCGAGATCAAACAACGGCTGGCCCTGCTCATCCACGGCGCAGACTGGCAACATCTCGGTACTGCCCATATACAGGGACGGGAATATTTCCGGGTCCATTTGCAGAGCGGCGTCGGGATCGTAATAGGCAAGGATCAAGTCGCAACTGCCTTCACGCAGCGAATGCACCGCTTCACCCACGTTGGTCGCCACCAGGCGAGTGTTGAGCGGCAAACCCTCACGGCGCAAGCGGGCGATCCATTCAGGGAAGAATCCAAGGGTCAGCGAGTGCGCAGCTGCAATTTGCAACACCTCGCCCTGCTTACCCTCAAGGTTATGCAGATGTCGAACGACCTCGCCCAACTGCTCAACCATGCTGCGCGCCGTGACCAGAAACAGCTGCCCGGCTTCAGTCAACTCGATCGGAGTACAGGAACGGTTGATCAGGGTCAGCCCGAGCATTGACTCAAGGCTGCGAATCCGCCGGCTGAACGCTGGCTGGGTGACGAATCGCTTCTCCGCCGCACGCGAGAAACTGCGCGTGGTCGCCAGCGCGACAAAGTCTTCCAGCCACTTGGTTTCCAGATTCATCAATCCCTCAGCATCAGGTTTAGCGCTTCAAAAGTTATCCACAGGCCGGCTTAAAGCTCCCGAGAAACGGCAAGCATTACTCGGGCAGGCCTTCGCTCAACGTCTGCCAGCCTTTGCAAGTCACATCGACATTATGCCGATTACGCATAGCATAGCGTTTAACAGCATTGGCTTGAATATCGGTGAAGTCCTTACCCTATAAGGCATGGCGATACCTCTCGCCGAAATCAGAGATTTCCTCAATCATGTCCGCTGCTGCATCATTCCGCGTTGAAAAAGACCTGCTAGGCACCCTTGAAGTCCCAAGCGAGGCCTATTACGGCATCCAAACCCTGCGTGCCGTAAACAACTTCCGTCTTTCTGGCGTACCACTGGCCCACTATCCGAAGCTGGTCACTGCTTTGGCGATGGTCAAGCAAGCAGCAGCCGATGCCAACAACCAGCTGGGCCACCTCAGCGATGAAAAGCACGCGGCCATTAGCGAAGCCTGCGCCCGGATTATCCGCGGCGATTTCCATGATGAGTTCGTGGTCGACATGATCCAGGGCGGCGCCGGTACATCGACCAACATGAACGCCAACGAAGTAATTGCCAACATTGCGCTCGAAGCCATGGGCAAGCAGAAAGGCGAGTATGGGTTCTTGCATCCAAACAACGATGTAAACATGGCGCAATCAACCAACGACGCCTATCCAACCGCGATTCGCCTGGGCTTGCTGCTCGGCCACGACACCTTGCTGGCCAGCCTCGACAGCCTGATTCATGCATTCGCCGCCAAAGGTGAAGAGTTCGCCCATGTCTTGAAGATGGGCCGTACCCAGTTGCAAGACGCCGTGCCTATGACCTTGGGCCAGGAATTCCGCGCTTTCGCCAACACCCTGGGTGAAGACCTTGCACGCCTGCGCAGCCTGGCGCCGGAACTGTTGACTGAAATCAACCTCGGCGGCACGGCAATCGGCACCGGCATCAATGCTGACCCTGGCTACCAATTGCTCGCGGTCGAGCGCTTGGCGGCGATCAGCGGACAGCCTCTGGTTCCGGCGGCTGACTTGATCGAAGCTACCTCCGACATGGGCGCCTTCGTCTTGTTCTCGGGCATGCTCAAGCGCACCGCGGTGAAGCTGTCGAAGATCTGTAACGACCTGCGCCTGCTGTCCAGCGGCCCTCGTACCGGCATCAATGAAATCAACCTGCCGCCGCGCCAGCCGGGCAGCTCGATCATGCCGGGCAAGGTCAACCCGGTCATCCCGGAAGCGGTCAACCAAGTGGCATTCGAAGTAATAGGTAACGACCTTGCACTGACCTTGGCGGCTGAAGGGGGTCAGCTGCAGCTCAACGTCATGGAACCGCTGATCGCCTATAAGATCTTCGACTCGATCCGCCTGCTGCAGCGCGCCATGGACATGCTGCGCGAGCATTGCATCGTCGGCATCAGCGCCAACGAAGCACATTGCCGTCAACTGATGGAAAACTCCATCGGCCTGATTACCGCGCTGAACCCGTATATCGGTTACGAAAATGCCACCCGTATCGCCAAGCTCGCCCTGGAAAGCGGCCGCGGCGTGCTGGAGTTGGTGCGCGAAGAAAAACTCCTGGATGACGGCACCCTTGACGACATCCTGCGCCCGGAAAACATGATTGCCCCGCGCCTGGTACCGCTTAAGGCCTAACCCTAACTTTCCGACGAAAACACCCAACCAGGGGAAAACATAGGGAGAAAACGCAGCGAACGCTCGGTAAACTGCGCGCCCTTTGTATTCCCCTGCCGTCACCGCCCACTGTATTTCCCTGCACATCTGGATTCAGCCCATGGGGCTGAACGTCCAGTGACCAGATGCAGGTTGAACATTCGCGCGTGGCCAGCAGGCGAACAGCCGACGGATCAATCATGACCATGACTCCGTTGGCCTGACTATGCAGGTTACGAGCATCCTTCAAGATCGCACAGACGGTCTGCTCAACAACAGTTACTGAAATGGTGAAACGCATGACTCAGAGTTCTAAAACCGCGACACCGCTGGGCCGCTGGAAACGTCTACAACTGTGGCACAAGATCCTCATCGGCCTGGTGCTTGGTGTTGCCACCGGCGCAATCTTCAAGGAAGACGCGCTGGTATTGGCACCCATCGGCACCCTGTTTCTCAATGCCATCAAGATGCTGATCGTGCCGCTGGTGTTTGTTTCACTGGTATCGGGCATCACCTCCATGCAGGACTCCGCAAAGCTTGGGCGGATCAGCATCAAAACCATCTCGATCTACATGGTCACCACCGCATTCGCAGTCAGCATCGGCCTGCTGTTTGGTGCGGTATTCACTCCGGGTGACGGCCTCAATATGATTGCCAGTGGCCAGGAGACTGCCAAAGAGGCGCCATCGCTGGTCTCCATCCTGGTTGGCCTGGTGCCAAGCAACCCGGTGACCGCTTTTGCCGAGGGCAACGTACTGCAGATCATCGTGTTCGCCATCGCGATTGGCGTGAGCATGAACCTGGTCGGTGAGAAGGCCACCCCGGCCATCAAGCTGTTCGATAGCCTGGCCGAGACCTTCTACAAGCTGACCGACCTGATCATGGGCCTTGCACCCTATGGCGTGTTTGCCTTGATCGCCGGCGTAGTGGGTAGCCACGGCGCCGAAGTGCTGCTGCCACTGGCCGAAGTAATAGGGGTGATCTACCTCGCCAGTTTCGCCCATGTGGTGTTGGTCTACGGCGGCCTGATTGGTTTGCTCGCGCGCTTGAGCCCAATGCGCTTCCTGCGTGGTATTGCGCCTGCACTGGCGGTTGCATTCAGTACCTCAAGCAGTTCGGGCACCCTTCCAATCTCGATTGAGTGCGCGCGCAAGAACCTCGGCGTGTCACAGGGCGTGGCGGGCTTCGTTCTACCGGTTGGCGCCACCATCAACATGGATGGCACGGCGATCTATCAAGGTGTGCTGGCGCTGTTTATTGCCCAGGCCTTCGGCGTTGACCTGGGCGCGGGCCAGTACATGATGATCATCCTCACCGCCACGCTGGCGTCCATCGGTACGGCCGGTGTACCTGGCGCGGGCTTGATTATGCTTGGCCTGGTGCTGACCGCTGCGGGCCTGCCGCTTGAGGGTGTTGCCTTGATTGCCGGTATCGACCGCATCCTCGATATGGCGCGCACCACAGTCAACGTCGCAGGCGACTTGATGACCACAACCCTGGTTGGCCGCAGCGAAAAAGAACTGGATGTCGAGATCTACAACAGCCCCAATCACGACGGCACCCAGTAACGACAGGCGCAAATGGGCTTATTCGATTTCGAATAAACCCTGGCGGATGCGTGCACCAGCCAGACGTTGGCGCACGTCATCATCAATGCGCGGATCATCGGGCGCATAGAGCATCACCTGGCGATAGGTGTTTACCCGGTTGATGTCGGTACCAAGAAACTCCCAGACCACCCGCGTACAGGCAGGCGTGCGCTGATCACCACTGGAGACGCCAGTCTTCAGGCCATTCAAACGGGTGATGCGACTTTTGAAGCTGGGAATCAGTATGGTCTGGCTCATTTCATTGCCGGTCAGGCTTTCGTAATCGATCAGAAACACCCGGTCCTGCAAGTAGAACGCCGCGCCCAGATAACGGCAGCGCACCCAATCCTCGGCTCCACCGCCACGCGCCCTTTCCTGGCGCTCCTGACGTTCAAATACAAAGCTGCCACGCTCTTCACGCAAATGCACCAGCGACAACAGGATCTGCCCCGGCACCGACATGCAATTGGAATATTCAAAGTAGTAGCCGCAATAGCGCGACAGGTCATTTGAGTGCTCGCTGAGCGACTCGAACAGCTCAAGCAGTGGTGCGCCTGCCGATGCGCTTGCCGCACTGTTGTCACGGGCCCCGATCAACCGGGCGAACTGCTCCTGCGGCAGGACCAACTCATAGTCCTCGACCCCAAAAAAATCGCAGATTCGCTTCAGGTTATGGGCTGTTGGCCTGCTCTGGCTCGCGAGATAGCGATTGAATTGCGCCCGATTGATTGCGAGTTTGCGACACACCTCGGCAATTGAGCGGTAGTGACTGCACAGCAGCTTGAGGTTGGCGCCAAACGAATCCGACATGCGGCTGTTCCAGTCGAAGTAAGTGACGCGATAGTAGCATCAAATAGCATCACATCACTGCAACCTGCGAAATTGTTTGAAACATTCGCATCTACAATCATTGAAAAAGGTCCGCAGAGGCCAACTTCAATCAGAACAACAAAGAGTGACTGCCCTTATGCTCGATTTACTCAATGACCTCATCTGGAGCAAGCTGCTGATCGTGATGCTGATCGGCCTTGGCCTGTTCTTCACCATCGCTTCGCGCTTCGTTCAATTCCGCTATTTCGGCAGCATGTTCAGCATCTTTGCCGAGGCATTCAAGCGTCAGCCTGGTCAACTCAGCTCGTTCCAGGCCCTGATGCTGTCCGTTGCCGGACGCGTCGGCGCAGGCAACATTGCCGGTGTATCGGTGGCGATTATCCTTGGCGGCCCTGGCGCCATTTTCTGGATGTGGGTCGTGGCACTGGTCGGCATGGCAACCAGCTACTTCGAGTGTTCGATCGCCCAGCTATACAAGCGTCGCGAGCCCGATGGCGGCTATCGTGGCGGTCCGGCATTCTATATCGAGCATGGCTTGGGCCAGCGCTGGCTGGGTATTCTGGTTTCGATCCTGCTGCTGATGACCTTCGGCTTCGGCTTTAACGCGGTGCAATCCTACACAGTTGCCAGTTCGCTGCACGACACCTTCGGCGTGCCGACCTATATCAGCGGCGTGGTGCTGATGGCCGTGATCGGCATGATCATCTTTGGCGGCATCAAGCGTATCGCCAAGTTTGCTGATGTCCTGGTCCCGGTAATGGCGTTCTCATACATCGCCATGGCCCTGTTCGTTATCGGCAGCAACGCTGATCGCATCCCGGAAGTCTTCGCCCTGATTTTCCGCAGTGCATTTGGCCTTGAGCCCGCCTTTGCTGGCGGTATCGGCGCCGCCATTATCATGGGCGTCAAGCGCGGCCTGTTCTCCAACGAAGCAGGTTTGGGCAGCGCACCGAACGTCGCCGCCGTTGCCGAGGTTCCACACCCGGTCGCACAAGGCATCGTGCAGTCGCTCAGTGTATTTATCGACACCATCATCCTGTGCAGCTGCACCGCGCTGATCATTCTGCTCTCGGGCGTGTATCAGCCAGGCAGTGAAATGGCCGGGGTTCTGCTGACACAAACTGCTGTCGCCAGCGTGGTCGGTGAATGGGGCCGTGTATTTATCAGCGTGGCCTTGCTGCTGTTCGTGTTCACCACCCTGATCTACAACTACTACCTGGGTGAAAACGCGCTGGGCTTTTTCACCCAAAAACGTATGCCAGTCATGGTTTACCGGGTTATGGTTGCAGTGTTGGTGTTCTGGGGCTCGGTACAGGACCTCGGCACTGTATTCGCCTTCGCTGACGTGACCATGGGCTTGCTGGCCATCTGCAACCTGATCGCTTTGGCGCTGCTGTTCAAGGTTGGCATGCGCTTGATGCGTGACTACGACAGGCAGATGAAAGCAGGGGTCAAGTCTCCCGTATTCGACCCCAAGGAGTTCAGTGACCTTGACCTCGACCCAGCTGTTTGGGCGCAACTGAAGGACACTGCTACCAAGTCAGCTTAAGGCTGGAGCGCACGGACAGGCTCAGGGAACGGCCTGTTACAACATTATTTGTAACCACAAAAGGGGGCTTGATAGCCCCCTTTTGTTATCCCGCAGTTATTGAGGAGCGACCATGGCCGCTTGCGAAAAACTCCTTGTGCTCTACACCGGCGGCACCATTGGCATGCAGCAAAGTGCCGATGGCCTGGCCCCGGCGTCAGGATTCGAAGCCCGTGTTCGTGCACAACAGTCCGAGGAAGGCCAAGACCAACTGCCCGATTGGATTTTCAGCGAATTGCTGCCACCAATCGACAGCGCCAACATGAGCCAGGCCAACTGGCTGGCAATGGTTGATGCAATTGTTGAAGGCATCGAACAACACAGCTGCGATGGCGTACTGGTGCTGCAAGGCACAGACACCCTGGCCTACAGTGCTGCAGCATTGAGCTTCCTGTTGCTGGGCTTGCCAGTGCCAGTGGTATTGACCGGCGCCATGCTGCCCGCTGGCACCGAAGGTAGCGATGCCTGGGGCAATTTGTTCGGCGCCATGCGCGCGCTGCATCAAGGCCAGGCCAGTGGCGTGCAGGTATATTTCAATGGTGCATTGATGCATGGCGCACGCGTCAGCAAACTGCAAAGTGACGCCTTTGATGCATTCACCGTATTACCGCGTCAGCGGATCAGTCCGCGTGCCGGGCAGATACCGCAGGCCATTGACTATCGCCAGGCACGTCATCCGGTAAACATTGCCGTACTGCCTTTCTACCCTGGCATTCAGGCAGAGCACATCAGCGCCCTGCTTGGCAGCGGCGTCCAAGCCTTGCTGCTTGAATGCTACGGCAGCGGCACTGGCCCCTCGGACAACGCGGCGCTGCTGACTGCACTCGAAACCGCGCATGCCCGTGGTGTTGTGCTCGCGGCAATCAGCCAATGCCCGCAAGGTCATGTTGAATTTGGCGTCTATGCCGCCGGCAGCCAGTTGCAAGCTGCCGGACTGGTCTCTGCCGGCGGCATGACTCGCGAAGCGGCCCTGGGCAAGTTATTCTCCTTGCTCGGTGCTGGCCTCGAGCCAAAAGAGGTCGAGCATTGGTTCAACCTTGACCTGTGCGGTGAACGCGCTGACTGATCAGCGCGCCAGCTCGCACTCAAACAACAATAATAATTCACAGGAGGACAGCAAATGGCCGCCCGTATCGAAGTCGAAGTTCGCCCAGTCAGCGCCGACGACCACGCTGCCTGGCTACCGTTGTGGCAAGGCTATCAACGTTTCTACATGACCGAGATTCCGGCCGAGGCCAGCGAGGTTAACTGGCAACGCTTTCTCGATCCTGACGAGCCCATCCATGCAGCACTGGCCTGGCATGATGGCCAAGCGATCGGCCTGGTCCACTGGGTCTACCACCGCTCAACCTGGACCGTGGGTGACTACTGCTACCTGCAGGACTTGTTCATCGACAAAAATGTGCGCAGCAATGGTGTCGGGCGCCAACTGATCGAGTTTGTTTACGCCCAAGCGCAACAGGCCAACTGCTCACGCGCCTACTGGCTGACCCACGAGAGTAACAGCAAAGCCATGTTGCTCTATGAGCGCATAGCCGAGCGCTCGGGCTTTATCCAGTACCGCAAGCAGTTCAAGTAAGGCTCAGGCAAGCACAAAGCACTGCTGATCATTCGACTGGCGGTAGCCCGGGATAGCGCGGCAAGTCATCGGCAAACTCGGCCCAGGACAGATGTTCCGAATGCCAATAGTGCAATGTCGGGGTCAGCGCCTGGGGGTTGTCGAGGCTGCCGAGGCTGATATCGATCAAGCCGGGCAGAAAGCTCGCGATAAACGAAACCTGGGTACCGCAGTGCTCGCAAAAGCCACGCTGCGCATCTGCCGAAGATGCATACAGCCTGGGCTGCGCCTGGGTGAAACGGACTTGCCCCTGTTGATACATCGCCCAGGCTACAGCCGGTGCCGCATGCGCCCGACGACACATTGTGCAGTGACAGATCGCGATCATCAGCGGTTCGCCTCCGAGCGAATATCGCACTGCACCGCACTGGCACCCACCTTCGATTTTTGGCTCGGACATATCCAGGCTCCCAGTCTATGGATAGGAAAGACTAGTAGAGCCCATGGAAATATTTATTCCAATTAGACAGCTGTTACAAAACTGTAAGACAAGCTCGTTATAAAAAGCGGCTATCCCTAATAACAAGGACAGCACGCTGCCATGCATTTGCGACCGACCCACCTTGCCCGCTGTATTGCCCTTAGCCTGTTCGCTGGCGTGACTACCCAGGCGCTCGCAGTCGACCTGACTATCAGTGACGCGGTCAGCGACAGCCAGGAACTGGGCGGTGAAAGCAGCCTGACCATCAGCGACAGCGGCAGCGTCATCACTAAAAAAGACCCCGCCGTGTTACTCAAGGACGACACCAGCGGCTCAGGTGTGACTATCGATAACAGCGGCATCCTGCAATCAAGCAAGGATCGCGGCATCGATAGCGATGACGGCGACGGCCCGGCGCGCAACTATCAAATCATCAACCGCACAGGTGCAACCATAGATGCCGCCAAGCAAGGCATTCGCATCGACGGCGACTTCGCCGGCAGCAGGGTAAGCATCGACAACGCGGGCACCATCACCTCCCAAGGCGACCGGGCGATCATGCTCAAGGCGCTGCAAACCGATGTAAAAATCGACATCCTCAACCGCGAGACAGGCATCATCCATGGCGTGGTTGAAGACGGGATGCGCCTCGGTGCCAACGCTACGGTGATCAACTATGGCGAGATCAGCAGCGGCGACATGACCGACGATGAAGCCAAGTTCGACGGTATCGACTTCGACGAGTCAAGCGGTGGCAAGGTGGAAAACCACGGTTTGATCAGCGGTGGTCGCCACGGCATCACCACAGATTTGGGCGCCGAACTGATCAACTACCAAGATGGCGTGATCATCGGCCGCAACGGCTCGGGTTTCGGCTCTGACGGCGACGGCAAGGTCACCAACCATGGGCGCATCACCGGCAGCTACAACGGCATTGCAGCCAATGGCGACGGCGATGGCGTGGATATCGACGGCCAAGGCTACATCGACAACCATGGCATCATCGAAGGCACGGGCGCAGGCGGCGAGAAAGACGGCGCTGCCAATACCGGCGAAGGGATCGCCATGGGCGGCGGCACCATTATCAACCGCGAAGGCGCAACCATCAGCGGCGCCGCCAATGCCATCCTGATTGACGACAGCGCAACGGGCGGCGCCCCGTTTGCCACCTTCCTCGAAAACCACGGCAGCATCCTCGGCCTTGATGGCGACGGCGTGCGCATTATCGGCGACCAAGCCGACAACGTGATCAATAATGGGCTGGTCAGCGGCGCCAGCGGCTTGGCACTGGACCTCGGCGGCGGTGATGACAACCTGACGCTAGGCACGCACAGCCAGTTTGTCGGCTTGGTCGATGGCGGCGAAGGCCGTGACAGCCTGACCCTGGATGGTGCTGCTGGCGGCAGCTTCGGCAACAGCCAGAATTTTGAATGGCTGGCCGTCAAACAGGGCACGTGGACCATCACCAGCGATGATTTCAACGAAGGCGGTGAGGTTCAGAGCGGCGCCGGGCTGATCAACCAAGGTCACATCGGCGGCACCTTGAACGTTAAGCCAGGCGCCACCTACAGCGGCGCAGGCCAGTTGCAGAACCTCAATCTTGAGGCGGGCTCAACACTTGCTTTCGCCGTCGCAGCGGATGGCAGCCACACGCCCGTGCAGGTCAATGGCAGCGCGCAGGTCAATGGCGCCAAACTGGATGTTCGCGCGGGCAGTGGCGACTATCCCAAACAAAGTAGCTACAGCGTAATTAACGCAACTGAAGGTGTAACGGGCGAGTTTGCCAGCGTCAGCAGCAATTTTGCCTTTCTCACGCCAACGCTGTCCTACACGGCCAATAGTGTTGAGCTTGAACTGCAGCGCAACGATGTCGCCTTCAGTGACCTGGCCAGCGGCGCAAATGCTGCAAATGCCGCGCAGCGCATCACCGCCAGCAGCAACCCTGTGCTCTACAACGCATTGCTAAGCAGTGATGCAAGTAGCGCCAGCGCAGGTCTGGAACAACTGGCTGGCGCCAGCAACGCCAGCCTGGCCAATGCCACGCTGGCGGGCAGCAGCCAGATCGGCAGCGCCATGCTCGGCGCCATGCAGCAACTCGGTGGCGGCATGAGTGGCAACCTGCAAACCGCGATCAACCCGCAAGACGGCCCGCTGCTAGCCGCCAATGGCCTGCCCAATGAAGCACGCAACCTTAATGATCCAAATGCTCAAGGCCGACTTTGGGTCCAGGCATTGGGCAGTAACGGTACGCTCGACGGCAACAATGGCAGCCATGATATCGACCAGAATACCGGCGGCGCGGTGATCGGCACCGACTGGGCCCTGAATGGTCAATGGCGTTTAGGGGTACTGGCCGGTTACTCAAACACCGATATCGACGCAGGCTCAGATGCGGATGGCAACGTCGACAGCTACCACATTGGCACCTATGCCTTACGTCAAAGCGGTGCCTATAGCTTGCGCCTCGGTGCGGCGTACAGCAGCCATGATGGCGACAGCAAGCGCGAAGTCAATTTCAATGGTTTTAACGACAGCGTTCGCGGTGATTACGACGCCGACAGCCTGCAAGCCTTCGCTGAACTCGGCTACGCCATCAACAGCGGCAAACTGCAGGCAGAGCCTTACGCCAACCTCGGCTATCAACGCTATGAACGCGACAGCTACAACGAAAAAGGTGGCCCGGCCGCATTGCATGTTGAGTCACAGGACCAGGACAACATGACCAGCACCCTTGGCCTGCGCATTGCCCGCTTCGACACCCTGGACAACGGCATGAGCTTCACCCCACGCCTGGGCGTGGGCTGGCGCCATGTTTATGGGGATGTCGACAGCAACACGCGCCAGTCATTCCTCAGTGGCGGCACGGCTTTCAGCGTTGAAGGCAGCGCCCTGGACCGCAATAGCATGCTCGTGGAGGCAGGCTTCGACGTCGGCATCAGCGCCAGGCAAAACCTCGGCCTGGCCTACACTGGCCAACTCGGCAATGACTCGCGCAACCATGCCTTGATGGTGCAGTGGCAACTGGGTTTTTAATAGCAAATATCAGTTGTACATAACAAAGGGGCAGACCAAGGTTCTGCCCCTTTTGGTTCAAGCCTCGCGTTATTTCAGCGCCTTGATTGCCGCTGCAATAAAGTCATAGGTTTCCATTTCCTGCTTGTCCATTTCAGGCTCTGGCCAGGCACTCCAGACCACTGCAACCAGGTTTTCGTTGCGGTTAATATACACAAACTGGCCAAAGATACCCTGTGCCTCGAAGGCACCATCGTGCTGCGGTCGCGCCGCTTTGCCCGTTGGGAACAGCCACCACTGGTAACCGTAACCCAGGATGTAATCCCCGCCGTACAGTTTGCCCGGAGCCAGATAGGACGCCGGATCGACTTCGGTGGCTTTATCCAGCCAGCCCTTGGGCAGGATACGCTCGCCATCGATAACGCCATCATTGAGTATGAATTGGCCGAAGCGGCCGTAATCTTTAAGCGTGGCGGAAAAACCACTGCTGCCGATCTCCTGGCCCGCCTGCGCATCCAGCTGCCAGTAGGCAGGCTTTTCCATGCCCATGCGCGCCCAGATCCGATCAGACAGGTAATCGCTGGTGGTCATGCCCGTGGCCGCGTGGACCAACTCGCTCTGCAGGTGCGACTCGCCAGTGCTGTATTTGAAAACAGTGCCCGGCTTGGACTTGCGCTTGAGCTGGCTCAACTGCTTGACCAGCGAACCCGGCGTATTCGATAGCTGCAACTCGAACATCTTGCGGCGATCCGAAGTCGGGTCGCGGTAGGTTTCGTTCCAGTCCGCGCCAGAGCTCATGCGCAGCACCTGCTCGACGGTCACGCCATCATATGCCCCGCCCTTGAGCGCTGGCAGGTATTGGGTAATGGGAGCTTTGACGTTGATTCGTCCTTGCTGCACTGCGGCGCCAACCAATGTGGACGAGATCGACTTGACCACGCTGAACGAGGTCCAGCGGGTATCGGCATCGTTGCCAAGGCCATATTTTTCCAGCACCACCTTGCCGTCCTTGATGATCAACAGACCTCCAACCCGGTTACGGCGCATAAAGTCATCCGTGGTTTGCTCGGCACCGTCGGCCTGGTATGTGACGTCGATATTGGGTTGCTGCGGCAACGGATAGACATGCTCACCGCGCGCGACATCGCGGGTGAAATACAGCTTGTCCATATTGCGATAGGTACCGGGCTGGTAGAGTGGCGGCAAATCGTACAAATCTTGAGCACGGCCTATATATTGATGCTTCTCGGGCTTCGACGACGCATTAACGTCGTTTTCAGTGCTGGCGGTTTGCGCGCAACCACTGATCAAAAGGCCCACAGTCATGGTCAATAACCCGCCTGCTGCTCGCATTTTCATCGACATTGCTGATCCTTGTTTTGGACAGTTGGACATCTCTAAACCATAGCGATAAATCACCGGCCTGTCCTCATAAAGCGCCAGACTAGAGCCGCCGTTGCCCGCGCATGAATACAATTGTGGCGCCTTGCGTGCATTCGACCTATGTTTTCCCTACCCTTGAAAGTGAGATCAACAGTGGCCAATAGAACTCCAACTCCGCGCCAGCAAACACATCTGGCAGTGTTGATCGATGCCGACAATGCACCGCCTGCAATCGTCGAAGGCCTGTTCGAGGAAATTGCCAAATACGGTATTGCCAGTGTCAAACGTATCTACGGTGACTGGACCGGCCCACAACTGGGTGGCTGGAAAAAGGTCCTGCTCGACCACTCCATTCAACCTATCCAGCAGTTCGCCTACACCAAGGGCAAGAACGCCACTGACAGTTCGTTGATCATCGATGCAATGGACTTGCTCTATACGAGGCGCTTCGACGGGTTTTGCCTGGTTTCAAGCGACAGCGATTTCACACGCCTGGCGGCACGGCTGCGTGAAGAAGGATTGATGGTGTACGGCTTTGGTGAGGAAAAAACACCTTCGCCATTTGTCTCGGCATGCGACAAGTTCATCTATACCGAGATTCTTCGCGCAGGTGCATCTGAAGCCGTTGAGAGCGGCGATAAAACCCAAGCCAGCAGCCAGGATGTCACGACCTCCGAGTCCAAAAAGCCAGATGCAAAAACCAAGGTGCAAAAAGTCCCTGTCGATTTCATAGCCAATGTCATCGACGACATTGATGATGAAAATGGTTGGGTAGGCTTGGGCGCGCTTGGCCAGAACATCAGCAAACTGCGCCCGGCGTTTGACTCACGCCTATATGGCTACAAAAAACTGAGCGACTTGATTCGCAGCCAAACCAAGCGCTTCGAGTTGCAGTTACGCGGCACCAGCGCAACTGGCGGCGAAGCGCTTTATGTCAGGAATAAAAAAGCTGATCGCTAAGCCTGACTGACCGATCTATTTGAGCACAGGCCTGAAAAAGCTGCGCTCGTAGCTCACAATGCACTGGGTTTCTTCTGCGTAGCGAAATGCGGCCTGGCAATCTGCGTCATTCAAAGACTGGATGCGGTACTGCTCGTATTCACCGAGGCTGGGAAAGCTGAACAAGGCCAGAGCAACATTATTGGCGCCCTCTCCCGGCAGGAAATAACCGTGATGCTGGCCACCAAATTTCTCGACCAGTGGAATCCAGAGTCGCGCATAGTGCTCGAACTCAGCCTGCTTGTAGGCATCGATGATGTAACGCAGGTAACAGGTAACCATGAATTCTCCTTTGGATGATTGATGGCCTGAAATGTATCGCCAGGATGCGTCAGTAGACCGACCAGCCGATCCTGTCGCTAAGCATCTCCAGCGCTTGCAGGCCAACCAGTGAATTACCGGCAGGGTTCAACTCCGGCGACCAGACGCAAATCGAATAACGGTCCGGAACCACAGCAATTATGCCGCCGCCAACCCCACTTTTGCCGGGCAAGCCAACGCGGTAGGCAAAGGTGCCCGCCTCGTTATACAGGCCGCTGGTGGCCATGATCGCATTGATCTGGGTAACCTGGCGTGGGCTCATCACCCGCTCGCCGCTGAGGCGGCTGACGCCTTGATTGGCCAGAAAGCTAAAGGCATGCGCCAGGTCCACGCAGCTCATGCGCAATGCGCAGTGATTAAAGTAGCTGCGCAGCACCGAATCGACATCGTTATGGAAATTGCCAAACGACTGCATCAGGTAAGCCGCTGCGGCGTTGCGTGCCCGGTGTTCGTATTCCGAGGCCGCCACCACACTGTCGATCACCACGCCGGGGTTGCCGGACAGGCGTCGCGCCATGTCCCGCATCGCCAGCGAAGGCGCGGCATAGCACGACTGGTTGATGTCACAAATAACCAGGGCGCCGGTGTTGATAAAGGGATTGCGCGGAATCCCGCGCTCCAACTCAAGCTGCACCAGCGAGTTGAACGGCTGCCCGGAAGGCTCGTAACCAAGCCGCTCCCAGATGGCTTCACCCGAGTGGCTGACAGCCTGGACCAGACTGAAGACCTTGGAAATACTCTGGATCGAGAATGGCGTCTGCGCATCGCCAGCGGTGAATAGCTCGCCATCGTTACTGTAGACGGCAATCCCCAACTGGTTCGGCTCAACCCCACCCAATGCCGGAATATAGTTTGCGACCTTACCCTGACCAATCAACGGCCGGGTTTGCTCAATGATCTCGTCTAACAGCGCTTGCATCAGCTCACTCGTGATAATTCTGAACGGCATCCAGCCTACAGTTGCTAGACGCATCCCGGCTAGACGCAATCACACCCGGCGGCGATATCCGAACAAAAAAAGGGAGCCCTAAGGCTCCCACAGAGAAACTTGTTCTGCGCCACGGAAAGCGCGGCGCGCAGCCCGGTCGAGGCTATTCGATCTCGACCAGCACTTCACCCGGGTTGACCCGATCGCCTTTGGCGACGTGAACCGCTTTGACCGTGCCATCGATCGGCGCCTGCACCTCGGTCTCCATCTTCATCGCTTCAGTGATCAGCAGTGACTGGCCAGCCTTGACGCTGTCGCCCTCTTTAACCAGGACATCAACAATGTTGCCCGGCATGCTGGTGCTGACATCGCCAGGTCCGGCGGCTTGTTTGCGCTTGTCGGAGCTACCTGCAACGAAATCGTTAAGCGGCTCGAACACCACCTCTTCGGGCATGCCATCGATGGAGAGATAGAAGTGACGCTTGCCGTCGCCCTTGACCCCGACACCAGTGATATCAACGCGATAGCTTTCACCGTGCACATCGACCACGAATTCAGTCGGCACGCCTTCACCGCCAGCCGTCGCGACACCCGTGCCGTCAGGAATTGGCAGCAAGACTTCAGGCACCAGGGTTCCGGCTTCGCGCTCTTCCAGGTACTTGCGGCCAATGTCCGGGAACATGGCGTAGGTCAGCACGTCTTCTTCCGACTTGGCCAAGGCGCCGATTTCACTGCGCAGCTTGGCCAGCTCTGGCTTGATCAGGTCGGCCGGACGGATGTCGATCACCTCTTCACTGCCGATTGCCTGCTTGCGCAGCTTCTCGTTGACCTTACCCGGTGCCTTGCCGTAACGGCCTTGCAGGTAGAGTTTGACCTCGTTGGTGATGGTCTTGTAGCGCTCTCCGGCCAATACGTTGAACACCGCCTGGGTGCCGACGATTTGCGAAGTTGGCGTCACCAGCGGTGGGAAACCCAGGTCTTCACGAACCTTTGGAATCTCGGCAAATACTTCGTTGATGCGGTTCAGCGCGCCCTGCTCCTTGAGCTGGTTGGCGAGGTTGGACATCATCCCGCCTGGCACCTGGTTTACCTGCACACGGGTATCGACTGCGGTGAACTCGCTTTCAAACTGGTGATACTTCTTGCGCACCGCGTGGAAGTACAAACCGATTTCCTGAATCAGCGCCAGGTCGAGGCCGGTGTCGTACTGGCTGCCACGCAGCGCTGCGACCATCGACTCGGTACCCGGATGGCTGGTACCCCAGGCGAAGCTGGAGATGGCGGTGTCGATATGATCAGCACCGGCTTCAATCGCCTTGAGCTGGCACATGGAGCCCATGCCTGCGGTGTCGTGACTGTGAATAAAGACCGGCAGATCGATTTCATCTTTCAGCGCCTTGACCAAGTCAGCCGTAGCGTATGGGGTCAACAGGCCGGCCATGTCCTTGATTGCGATGGAATCGATGCCCATGGCCTGCATGGCCTTGGCCTGATCGACATAGGCCTGGGTGGTGTGCACCGGGCTCACTGTATAGCTGAGTGTGCCCTGGGCGTGCTTGCCAGCCGCTTTGACGGCCTCAATGGACACGCGCAGGTTACGCACGTCGTTCATCGCATCAAAAATACGGAACACATCGATGCCGTTTACCGCCGCCTTGGCAACGAATGCCCTGACCACATCATCGCTGTAGTGCCGGTAACCGAGCAGGTTCTGGCCACGCAGTAGCATTTGCAGGCGCGTATTAGGCAACGCGGCCTTGAGTTGGCGCAGGCGCTCCCACGGGTCTTCCTTGAGAAAACGCACGCAGGCATCGAATGTGGCGCCGCCCCAAACCTCCAGCGACCAATAGCCGACCTGATCGAGCTTGGCGCAGATCGGCAGCATGTCGTCGAGGCGCATACGCGTGGCCAGCAACGACTGGTGAGCGTCGCGCAGGATGGTGTCGGTAACAGTAATTTTCTTAACCATTTCTCAATTCCTCACAGGCCAGCGTGGGCAGCAATTGCAGTGGCGATGGCGATGGCCAGGTGCGACGGGTTACGTTTGATCGAGTATTCAGTCAGTTCCGGGTGGCTCTCTACAAAGCTGGTATTGAACTGGCCACTGCGGAATTCCGGATTGCGCAGAATCTCTTGGTAATAGGCGGCGGTGGTCTTGACCCCCTGCACGCGCATGTCATCCAGGGCGCGCAAGCCGCGATCCATGGCCTCTTCCCAGGTCAGCGCCCAGACAATCAGCTTCAGGCACATAGAGTCGTAGTACGGCGGAATGGTGTAGCCGGTATAGATCGCCGTGTCAGTGCGCACGCCTGGGCCGCCTGGAGCGTAGTAGCGGGTGATCTTGCCGAACGAAGGCAGGAAGTTGTTCTTCGGGTCTTCGGCGTTAATCCGAAACTGCAGGGCAAAACCACGGTGGATAATGTCTTCCTGCTTGACCGACAGGGGCAAGCCCGAGGCGATACGAATCTGCTCGCGGACGATGTCGATGCCGGTGATTTCCTCGGTGATGGTGTGCTCCACCTGCACCCGTGTATTCATCTCCATGAAGTACACCT
The DNA here is from genome assembly GCF_900188155.1 of Pseudomonas segetis. Classification (GTDB taxonomy): domain Bacteria; phylum Pseudomonadota; class Gammaproteobacteria; order Pseudomonadales; family Pseudomonadaceae; genus Aquipseudomonas; species Aquipseudomonas segetis. Next base: position 258,061 of record NZ_FZOG01000003.1, on the reverse strand, counting down.
CGCCTTCGGCGAGCAGGAACTCCACGGTGCCAGCATTTTCATAACCCACAGCCTTCGCCGCACGCACCGACAAGTCGCCAATGTAGGCGCGCTGCTCGGGGGTTAGCTGAGGGCTGGGCGCGATTTCGATCAGCTTCTGGTTGCGCCGCTGAATCGAACAGTCGCGCTCGAACAGGTGCACGACATTGCCATGGCTATCGGCCAGGACCTGCGCTTCGATGTGCTTGGGGTTGACGATGCATTTTTCGAGGAATACCTCGGCGCTGCCAAATGCCTTGGTCGCCTCCGAAATGACTCGCGGATAAGCCTGCTCAAGCTCGGCTTTGCTGTTGCAACGGCGAATACCGCGACCGCCACCGCCGGAGGTGGCCTTGAGCATCACCGGATAACCGATGCGCTCGGCTTCAGTCAGTGCCTCGGTAATATCGGCGACATTGCCTTCGGTACCCGGCGTAACCGGCACGCCGGCCTTGATCATGCTGCGCCGGGCTTCAGTCTTGTCACCCATGCGCCGGATCACTTCGGCGCTTGGGCCGATGAACTTGATCCCGCGCTCGGCACAAATGTCCGCCAGCTCAGCGTTTTCCGAAAGAAATCCATAGCCGGGATGCAGCGCATCACAACCGGTTTCGACCGCCAGGTTGACCAGCTTGCGCGGGTTCAGGTATCCCGCCAGTGGGTCATCACCAAGGCTGTGCGCCTCATCGGCACGCTTGACATGCAGCGCCATGCGGTCAGCGTCGGAATAGACCGCCACCGAGCGAATGCCCATCTCGGCGCATGCACGCACGATACGCACGGCAATCTCGCCACGGTTAGCAATCAGGATTTTCTTGATCACAAGTGTTGCCCTCGAGCATTGGCTTATTACAAATGCCGCTCCATCGACTTTCTGTAAGCGGTTGTGTCTTAACCCTACGCCGCTTAATCAATTACCTAAAATCAATAATTATTTGATTACTCATAAGTAAAAACTTATATATAAGTTTCAGGCCTGACTTTTTTGCTTTGGCCGAGGCCATAAAACCACTCGAGCGAGACAGAAAGCCATGCGTAAATCATTGATGCGAATGACACTTCGCCAATTGCAGGTATTTCGCTCAGTCTGCGAACAACAGTCCTACAGCCGCGCCGCCGAGGAAATGTCGCTGACACAACCAGCCGTTAGTTTGCAAATTCGCCAGCTGGAAGAGCTTATCGGCCAGCCACTTTTTGATTACGTCGCCAAAAAACTGCACCGCACCGAAGCAGCCGAAGCCTTGCTGCGTGCCAGCGAAGATATCTTTGGCCGACTGGAGAGCCTGGACATGCAACTGAGCAACCTGCAGGGCTCGTTGCAAGGTCAACTGAGCCTGGCGATTGAGTCCAGCGCGAAATACTTCATTCCCCACCTTTTCGCTGCATTTCGCCGCCAATACCCGGAGATCAGCCTTCAACTCACAGTGGTTAATCACGCCCAGGCGCTCAAGCGACTCAGCGCAAACCGCGATGACCTGTTGATTCTGTCCCAGGTGCCGACCGATATGGCACTGGAGTTCTTACCCTTCCTGAACAACCCGATTATCGCGGTGGCGCCAGCCGATCATCCGCTGTGCGCAGCGCAAGCGCTGGACTTGCAAGCCCTGACGACTTACCCGCTACTGACCCGCGAGCTAGGCTCGGGCACCCGCAAGGCCTGCGAAGAGTACTGCCACCAGAAACGTGCGCACTTCGCCAATACCTTGGAGTTTGGATCTTTTGAAGGACAAATAGAGGGGGTCATCGCGGGTTTGGGCATCGCCCTACTGCCAAGACATGCCGTACGCCGAGAGCTCGACTGCGGGTTGCTACGAGAGCTGCCAGTTCGGGAGCTGCCCTTGCTCCGCAGCTGGTGCGTAGTGCATCCGCGCGGCAAATACCTGTCCCCCGTGGCCCAGGAGTTCTTCAGCTTTGTGCGCAACCAACGCAGCCAAATCACCTTGTTGGCTGAGCGCTTCAACCTGCCGCATGCAAAGCCAGAAGCAGTTGCTCCTGGCATTGACCCGAACGGTTAATGTGCTGGGGTCGCAGCTACACGGCTTACCTCACGCGAAGCAGCAATATAGTTGGCGGCGATCAGCTCAGGATAATCAGATAACTCCTGCTGCAGCAGACGCTGCTCGGAATAGCTCTCAATGGCACGACGGTATTGCATACGGCGCTGGTCAACCAACTTACGACGAGCTTTGGCTTCGCTGTTAACGTACGACTGCGATTCATCCATATAGCGCGACATGATCAGACTCCAGACTGAATATCAGGAGCCTCAGCATCGCCATCAAAGATGACAACTTCGCGGCAAAACAGTGAAGCTGCGGTGAACAGAGACGAAGCCCCCCGCGCAATACGCCCTAGAACAAAGCATCCAGCAGCCGATACCACGCGACTCCAGCCCCGAGATAGAGGCGCTGCAGCCCATGCAGTGGGATTTGCCGTCCTGAGCGAGAATGACTCAGATTTCTTCGGAGGCGCGCACCGACTTGGGCGACAAGCGCAGGCTACGCAAGCTGCGCTTGACGCTCTTGAGGTGGTTGACCAGGCCTGGGCCACGGGCCATGGCAACGCCCATGGCGAGTACGTCAATGACGACCAGGTGAGCGATACGCGAAGTCAACGGGGTATAGATTTCGGTGTCTTCATGGACATCCACCGCCAAGTTGACGCTGGCCAGGTCAGCCAGAGGAGTCTGGCTCGGGCACAAGGTGATCAGCGTTGCCCCGGCTTCACGCACCAGGTTGGCCGTTACCAGCAGATCCTTGGAGCGTCCCGACTGGGAGATACAGATCGCCACGTCGTTGGGCTTGAGCGTGACCGCCGACATCGCCTGCATATGCGGATCGGAATAGGCGGCGGCAGTGAGCAGCAAACGGAAAAACTTGTGCTGGGCATCAGCCGCCACCGCACCTGATGCGCCAAAGCCGTAGAACTCCACGCGCTGGGCATTGGAACAGGCCGCAATTGCCTGCTGCAACGCTTGCGGATCGAGTTTTTCGCGCACTTCCATCAGGGTGTGCAACGTGGTGTCGAAGATCTTCAGGCTGAAATCCGAGACCGAGTCATCTTCATGAATCGCAAACTGGCCAAAACTGGCGCCGGCGGCAAGGCTTTGCGCAAGCTTCAGCTTGAGGTCCTGAAACCCGGTGCAGCCGATCGCCCGGCAAAACCGTACGATTGTGGGCTCGCTGATACCTACGCTGTGCGCAAGCTCGGCCATGGAACTATGCATGACAGCGGCGGGATCAAGTAGCACGTGATCAGCCACTTTAAGCTCGGATTTACGCAGCAAATGGCGCGATTGAGTGATGTGCTGCAACAAATTCACAAGAGTAGACTCGGTATTTAACAGGCTGTGAGTCGTCAGTAACCTGGCCAAGGGGAAACCGCACAGGATACAGGCCTAACGACACGGCGATGTATTCATTGGTGTAGTGACTTTGTAGTTATACTACATGAATGCTTGTCCCGCACTGTTTAACCGAGCTGGAGTTGCGATTTTGAGTATTGCTTGTGACATGTTGGTTTTTGGCGGCACCGGCGACCTAGCCCTGCATAAACTGCTTCCAGCGCTCTACCATCTGCATCGCGACGGTCGCCTGCACGCCGATATGCGAATCATTGCCTTGGCGCGCAGCAAGCACGGCAGGGATGACTACAAAGCGCTCGCGGAACGTCACTGCCGCGTGCAAATCGCCAAGGCGGACTTTGACCCGCAATGCTGGCAAGCCTTCAGCGCCCGCCTCGATTACTTCGCCATGGATGCCTCGCAAAGTGCGGACTTCACTCGCTTGAAGCGCTATCTGGGCGACACCAGTGCACGCGTGCGCGTTTACTACCTGGCCACTGCACCCAAATTGTTTGAAACCATCGCCACCTACTTGAAAACCGCAGGCCTGGCCGACCCCTACTCGCGCATCGTGCTGGAAAAACCCATCGGCCACTCTCTGCAGTCGGCACAGGCAATCAATGCATCCTTGGGTTGCGTATTCGACGAGTCCCAGGTGTTCCGCATTGACCATTACCTGGGCAAGGAAACCGTGCAAAACCTGATGGCGCTGCGCTTTGCCAATATGCTCCTGGAGCCCATCTGGCGAGCCGCTCATATCGACCACGTGCAGATCAGCGTCTGCGAGACCCTCGGCATCGAAAACCGCGGCGATTATTACGAGCACGCCGGGGCAATGCGCGACATGGTCCAGAACCATTTGCTGCAACTGCTTTGCCTGGTTGCCATGGAGCCTCCGGTTCGCTTTGACGCCGAGTCGGTGCGTAACGAAAAGGTCAAGGTGCTCGAAGCCTTGAAGCCCATAACCGGCCAGGATGTTCGCGACAAGACCGTGCGCGGGCAATACAGCGCCGGCCAAATTGGCAACCAGCAGGTTGCGGCGTATTACTTCGAGAAAAATGTCGATAACGACAGCGATACCGAAACCTTCGTCGCGATTGAGGCCCAAGTCGAAAACTGGCGTTGGGCCGGGGTGCCTTTTTACCTGCGCACGGGCAAGCGCCTGGCCGAAAAGACATCGGAAATCCTGATTCAATTCAAGCCCGTGCCCCATGCGCTCTTTGGCGGGGGGGATGCCAACCAGCTACTGATTCGCCTGCAACCCGAGGAACGCATCAGCCTGCACATGATGGCCAAGAATCCAGGCAAAGGCATGAAGCTTGAGCCTGTGGCCCTTGACCTGAACCTGGCGACCGCATTCAAGCAACAGCGGCGCTGGGACGCTTATGAGCGCTTGCTGCTCGATGTGATCGAAGGTGACTCGACACTGTTTATGCGCCGCGATGAGGTCGAGGCTGCCTGGCGCTGGATCGACCCGATCATCAAGGGCTGGCAGCAACATTACCAGCATCCGCGGCCCTACCCGGCGGGCAGCAACGGGCCTGAGCAGGTGCAGCACCTGCTTGAGCGCCACGGCCGAAAATGGATGCAGGGGCCGACTCAGTGAGGCCGGGCCTCGATAACCTCCACTAATTTCGGCGGCAAATAGCGGCTCAACTGATTGTTGCTCAGGGGCAATAGTTTTGGCAGCAGTTGTATCAATGCCAATGGGCTTAGCCTGGCGCAAACACTGGCCTGGCGCTGCATGGACAGCATGCCGATCACCCGAGCCACGGCCTCCATGTTGCGGCGTTGTGCGGCCTCTTCGACCAGGCGCGCCAAAAAGTCTGTGGAACAGCCCCGCAACCCCTGCCCGGCAACCGGCAGGTTGTCCATGTGCTCGAGAATCGACACCACGTAGGCTTCGTTATTAAGCGCGAAGAACAGCAGCTTCAATTGCGCAGCAGAAAGAAAGTTGGCGAAGTCCGCCGCTGTCGAAAATGCAGAAATTTTGCACAGTTCCTGGGTCAGCTCGATATGGAACTCTTCCGGCAGGATCATGTAGTCCTCACGTATGGCCTGCGGCTGCAGGTACCTGACCACCTGGGCAATCAAGGGCATGGGCATGCTCTGGGTGAGGCGAGAGAATTGCTCGGTCGATAACTGGGTAACGAACTCAGCAGCCTGCTTGGGCCGGATTCGTCCAAGTATTGCTCGCTTGAATGGAAGTGGAATCCTGCCTCTACAGGCCATCAATAAACGTACAGCAACGCTGATCTGCGCAGAATCGGGCATGGCATCTTCCTTAAAGCCAACTCAAGTTAATCAGTTCATTGTCACGCCTGAAGCAGCTCAGCCAGCACGCCAGGCGTCGTACTCAACTCAGGGAGTTGCCAATTAACATCACAACTTTGTGCCTGCTGTAACCGACCAATCGATAGCAAATGAATGATCCTGTTTAACGCCTATCAAAGCCCCTGAAAACGGCTTGCAACGGCTCATGACAGACTCATTTCCAAGTTATTCGCCCAGCCCCCGGGCTGATTGCTTCAACAGTGGTTTGCCCTACGTGCGCCGGCCCCCTAGAATGCTGCGATGCATGATGATCTCTCGCTTCTCCTCAACTCCCTGAATGACGCACAACGCCAGGCCGTAGCGGCCAGCCTTGGCCGTCAATTGGTCCTGGCCGGTGCCGGCTCCGGTAAAACGCGCGTGTTGGTGCACCGTATCGCCTGGTTGATCCAGGTTGAAAACGCTTCGCCCCACAGCATTTTGTCGGTCACCTTTACCAACAAGGCCGCCGCCGAAATGCGCGCGCGTATCGAGCAGATGCTCGGCGCCAGCCCGGCCGGTATGTGGGTCGGCACCTTTCACGGCCTGGCCCATCGCTTATTGCGTGCCCACTGGCAAGAAGCGGGCCTGAGCGAAAACTTCCAGATTCTCGATTCCGACGACCAGCAACGCCTGGTCAAGCGGGTGATTCGCGAACTTGGCCTGGACGAGCAGCGCTGGCCGCCACGCCAGGCGCAGTGGTTTATCAATGGCCAGAAAGACGAAGGCCTGCGCCCGCAACATACTCAGCCCGGTGGCGACTTGTTCCTCGCAACCATGCTGAAAATCTACGAAGCCTATGAAACGGCTTGCGCACGGGCTGGGGTTATCGATTTTTCCGAGCTGCTGCTGCGCGCACTGGATCTATGGCGCGACAAGCCGGGCCTGCTGGAACATTACCAACGCCGCTTCCGGCATATCCTGGTGGACGAATTCCAGGACACCAACGCCGTGCAATACGCCTGGCTACGCATCCTTGCCAAAGGTGGCGACAGCTTGATGGTGGTGGGCGATGACGACCAGTCGATCTACGGCTGGCGCGGCGCCAAGATCGAGAACATCCAGCAATTCTCCAGCGACTTTGCCGACGCAGAAATTATCCGCCTGGAACAAAACTATCGCTCTACCGCTGGCATCCTCAAGGCTGCCAATGCGCTGATCGCCAATAACCAGGGCCGTCTGGGCAAGGAGCTGTGGACCGAGGATGCCGATGGCGAACCCATCAGCCTCTATGCCGCCTTCAACGAACACGACGAGGCCCGCTATGTGGTCGAGTCGATTGAAGATGCACTGCGCAAGGATGGCCTCAAACGCAGTGAAATCGCCATTTTGTATCGCTCCAACGCCCAGTCACGGGTGCTTGAGGAAGCGCTGCTGCGCGAGAAAATCCCCTACCGCATTTATGGCGGCCAACGCTTCTTCGAGCGCGCGGAAATCAAGAACGCCATGGCCTACATGCGCATGCTTGATGGCCGTGGCAACGACGCGGCGCTGGAGCGGATCATCAACGTGCCTGCACGGGGTATCGGCGAAAAAACCGTCGAAACCATTCGCGAATTCGCCCGCAGCAACCATGTGTCGATGTGGGAAGCCATCCAGTTGATGGTTGCCGGCAAATTGCTTCCAGGGCGGGCATCTGGCGCACTGGCAGGCTTTATCGAACTGATCGAAAACCTCGCGGCCAAAGTGCGGGAAATGCCGCTGCACCTGATGGCCCAGACCGTCATCGAGCAAAGTGGCCTGATTGCTTACCATCAGGCTGAAAAAGGCGAGAAGGCCCAGGCCCGCATCGAGAACCTCGAGGAACTGGTCAGCGCCGCGCGCAGCTTCGAGAATGACGAAGATGACGAACAAACGCCGCTGCAAGCCTTTCTCGGCCATGCCTCGCTTGAGGCCGGTGATACCCAGGCAGCCGAGCACGAAGACAGCATCCAACTGATGACCCTGCACAGCGCCAAGGGCCTTGAGTTCCCGCAAGTGTTTCTGGTCGGCGTCGAGGAAGGCCTGTTTCCGCACAAGATGAGCCTGGAAGAGCCCGGACGCCTCGAAGAGGAACGCCGCCTGGCCTACGTTGGCATCACCCGCGCCATGCAAAAACTGGTGATCAGCTACGCCGAAACGCGGCGTCTGTACGGTAGCGAGACCTACAACAAGGTCTCGCGCTTCGTACGTGAAATCCCATCCGCCCTGATCCAGGAAGTACGGCTGTCCAACAGCGTCAGCCGGCCATTCGGTGGCAGCAGCCAGGGCACCAGCAGCTCGATGTTCGCCGGCAGTGAAATTCCACAAACGGCGTTCAGCCTGGGCCAACGTGTACGCCATGCGTTATTCGGCGAAGGCACTATCCTCAACTTCGAGGGCTCTGGCGCGCAGGCACGGGTACAAGTGAATTTTGAAGATGAAGGCAGTAAGTGGCTGATGCTTAGCTATGCCAAATTAGACGCGTTATAAAAACAGCCGTACACAGGGGAAAGAAACAATGAATCGCCGCAATTTGCTCGGCGCTGCCGTCGCACTATTGGCCACCATGGGTCTGGCCGGCTGCAAAGAAGAAGCCAAGGCCACCACCGCCGAAACCAGCAAGCCGGCCCAAAGCTTCCATTGGAAGATGGTCACAGCCTGGCCCAAGAACTACCCAGGCCTGGGTACTGCGGCCGAGCGCCTGGCAGAGCGCGTGGCGACCATGAGCAATGGCCGCCTGAGCATCAAGGTCTATGCCGCAGGCGAGCTGGTACCGGCGCTTGAGGTGTTTGATGCGGTCTCGCGCGGTACGGCAGAACTCGGTCACGGGGCGGCGTATTACTGGAAAGGAAAGGTACCTGCGGCGCAGTTCTTCACTGCCGTCCCTTTTGGCCTGTCCGCCAGCGAGATGAATGCCTGGTTGAGCAAGGGCGATGGTCAAAAGCTCTGGGATGAAGCCTATGCACCCTATGGCGTAAAACCCATGGTGGTGGGCAATACCGGCATGCAGATGGGCGGCTGGTACAACAAGGAAATCAATTCGCTGGACGACCTCAAGGGTCTGAAGATCCGCATGCCGGGTCTTGGCGGTGAAGTGCTCAGCCGCCTGGGCGCCACCACGGTCAACCTGCCGGGCGGCGAAGTCTTCACCGCGCTGGAAACCGGTGCGATTGATGCAACCGACTGGGTCAGCCCGTACAACGACCTGGCATTTGGCCTGAACAAGTCAGCTAAATATTACTATTTCCCAGGCTGGCAAGAGCCGCAGGCAGTGCTTGAGTTGCTGGTAAACCAGAAAGCCCTCGACAGCTTGCCGCAAGACCTGCGTGCGATCCTCACCGAAGCCACGTTGGCTGCAAATCAGGACATGATGGACGACTATGTCTATCACAACGCCACAGCCCTGGTTGAGCTGAAGAAACAAGGCACAGAACTCAAGCGTTTCCCCGATGAAGTTCTCGCCGCAATGAAGCAGCAATCCAGCGCGGTACTGGATGAACTGGCCGGCCAAAGCGAGCTCAACACACGGATCTGGAACTCAATGAAAGCCTTCCAGGAACAGGTCACGCCCATGCACGAAGTCTCTGAAAAAGAGCTGTACAACTGGCGCTGAGACCTACCTTTATTGCGCCGATGCTCTCTTCACGCCATGTGTCGAGGGCATCATCGCCCAACCCCTCTATTGGCCGCCCAGCGCAGAAAAAACCCGAAACATTCTCGCGCTAGTCATCCAATGGCTGGTGGCGCAGTATCCCGCGCATAGCCTCACTACCTGTTTACCACCAAGAGACACATCCACATGCAACGTTTCATCAGCCTCGCCATGGTGCTTTGCATGGCCATGACTTTCAGCCTCCACGCCGACGCCAAGCGTTTTGGCGGTGGCAAATCGTTCGGCTCGGCGCCAAGCCATCAAACCCGCCAGGCTGCACCACAATCGCAACCCAATGCCAGTGCCGCCACTGCCGGTCGTCCCGCTGCAGCAAGTGGTGCTTCGCGCTGGCTGGGCCCCTTGGCCGGCTTGGCTGCGGGCGGTTTGTTAGCCTCCATGTTTATGGGCGATGGTTTCCAGGGCTTGCAGATCTTTGATTTTCTGATCATCGGCCTGATTGCCTTTCTGATCTTTCGCTTTCTCGCAGCACGGCGCCAGGCCAGCCAGCCACAAACGGCTAATGGCGCGCCAATGCAGCGCGAAATGGCAGGGAATAATGAGCCTGTAGCGTCGATCTTCGGCAACAAGGCTGCCAAACCCGTAATCAATGCGCCCGCATGGTTCAACGAGCAAAGCTTTATCGCCGCTGGCCGTGAGCACTTCATGAACCTGCAACAGCATTGGGATGCCAATGAAATGGAGCAGATCAGTGAGTTCGTGACGCCGCAGTTGCTTGAGTTCCTCAAGCGTGAGCGGGCCGACCTGGGTGATGGCTTCCAGGCCACCTATATCGACGATCTCGTGGTGCAACTGGATGGGGTCGATGACCAGAGCGACAAAACCATCGCCACCCTGACATTCAGCGGTATCGCCAAAACCTCGCGCTTCGATCAAGGCGAAGCCTTTAGCGAAAGCTGGCGTCTTGAGCGAGTCACTGGCGAAAACCAGCCGTGGGTTGTTGCAGGCATCCGCCAGAACGCATAAACCCAGCCCTGGGCGTTGCAACCGACTGAAGTGGCGCAAGGCTGCCAGCGGTTGCAGCGCAAGCCCGGGCTGGATCAAGCTGGCGCTGAGCCGATCAGGGCTTAAGCGCAGCGACCTCGCAGACAACAATCAGGCACATACTTTCACTCGGCAAAATTGCATGCACAATTAGGCTGTTTGCCTGCGCTTGGCTACTGTATAAAGCGCCCATTGCCGATGCGATCCCAGCTCTGCAATCCTACTGCCAGCCATCAACCGTCCAGGAGCCCGCCCGTGGAAGAAGTTATTGATCAACTACGCGAACTGAACGAACCGGTTCCAGTACCGCTTGAGCTACCTGATGAAGAATTACTGGTAGAGATCCAGGAACAAATCCTGATCCACCTGCCTTATGAGCTGCGTGAGTTCCTGCTCAAGGTCAGCGATGTGGTCTACGGCCGCCTTGAACCTGTTACTGCAACTGACCCGCAATCACACACCTATCTACCCGAAGTCGCCTCGGTAGCCTGGTCGCTGGGTGTTCCTCGTGAACTGGTACCCATCTGCGAGGATCGTGGCAATTACTACTGCGTGGAAGAAGACGGCACCGTAGTGCTCTGGGAACAGGACACCGAAGAACTCAGTGAAGAAAACTGGGAGTCGGTCTGGCACTGGGTTCGCGACGTCTGGCTGGAAAGCTGATTGGCATGCGACCACGCAGCAGGCAAAGGCCCTTGAGCGATTCGCTTCAAGGGCCTTTTGTTTTGGACGCTGCCTAATTACTCAGTAGGTTCCAGCGTCAACAGGTTAAGCAGGAAGCGCCCGAAGTAACTCAAGTCCTGCTCGACTGCGTGACGCACGCCTTGGCTATCACCGGCCTCCAGTGCCTCCAGGGCATGGCGGTGAAAATCATTCAGGCGTGGTGCCAGGTCGGCCTCGGTGAACAGCCGGTTGAAGAAGGGCCCGACTTGCAGCCAAAGCGACTCGATCATGCGCAACAGAATCGGGTTGCCACACTCGCGGTACAGCATCAGGTGAAACTGACTGTTCTCGTGCAAGTACTGGCCCAGGTCGCGGGTCTGCAGCGCCAGGTCCATTTGCTCGATACAGCTGCGAAAACAGGCGATCTGCTCGGCGCCAATACGCTCGGCGGCCAGCTCGGCGGCCTGGCCTTCGAGGTTAAGCCGAACCTGCAAGATGTGCTGGAAACGCTCGCCGGTCATCAGTGGCACCCGTACCGAGCGCTGCTGCGCGCCCTCCAGCGCGCCCTCGGCCACCAGGCGTTGCAGTGCGGTGCGCACCGGCATCGGGCTGGAACCCCACTGCGCGGCCAGGTCGCGAATCTTCAAGCGCTCGCCCGGCATGAACTGCCCACTCAGCAACGCCTGGCGGATGTTCTGGTAAAGCGTTTCCTGCAGGTTGTCACTCATCACCCACCTCGATAACAGGCGGCGCGGGCAACTGGCTGAAGGTCAACAAGCAGTTATTCATGGTTAGGGGGCCTTGTTTTCGATGATGCAATTACCGCCATCGACCACCAGCACTTCTCCAGTGATGTAGCTGGCTTCCGGGGAGGCTAAAAATACCACGGCGCTGGCCACCTCCTGGGGCTTACCGGCGCGACCGATTGGTGTGTAACTGGCTGCCTCGACTTCTTCCTGGGTGGTTGAGCCGGTTGCAATCCAGCCGGGCGCAACGCTATTGACTGTAATTCCCTGTTTGGCGACCTCCAACGCCAGCCCCATGTTCATGCCGATCATCCCGGCTTTGGCCGCGCTGTATGCGGACTCACCCGGATTGCTCCCCCGGGTACCGGTGGTCGAGCTGATGTTGACGATGCGCCCGTAACCCCGCGCCTGCATGCCGGGTAAAACACCACGAATCAACAGGAATGCTGTGGTCAGGTTACGTGCGATCGACAAGTTCCAGGTAGCCAGGTCGGTACTCGCCAGCTCCGAGAAGGGTTCAGGGCTGCCCTGCATCGCCATGCCAGCATTATTGACCAGAATATCGATACGTCCCCAGACACGCTCGGCCCAGCTAACCAGTTGCTCGACCTGGAGCTGATCGGTGAGGTCGGCCGGCCGGCCTTCTACACTGAACCCCTCCAGACGCAGCTCAGCCACACGCTCGGCAATTCGAGCGCTGCTGGCGGTGATGATCAACTTGACGCCTTCACGCCCCAGGCGCCTGGCGATGGCAATACCAATTCCGTCCGGGCTGCCTGCGCCACTGATAAGCGCCACCTGTCCTTGCCATGCCGAATCGGTCATCTCACACCTTTGTGATCACATATTTAATGGAATATGGGCAATAGAACCACACTTGTGCCGTCAATTAAACATAGATTGACATAATTGTGATCACAAATATAAGGTGTTTAAAAATTAGAACGAGGTGTTCAATCATGACAGCCAGCGGCATCAGCCCATCCGCCGTAGAAGCATTCAGCCAGCGTGAGCGCGAGCGATTTCTAGCCCGTAACCCCAAGTCTGTCGCACTGGCTGAGCGCGCACGCCATTCACTGTATGGCGGCGTGCCGATGCATTGGATGGCCGATTGGTCGACCCCCGTGCCACTGTTTGTCGAGCGTGCCAAAGGCGCTCGCTTCTATGACGTTGATGGTCATGAATACACCGACTTCTGCCTAGGCGACACCGGCAGCATGTTTGGCCATTCGCCTACGCCAGTAGCCCGCGCCATGGCCGAACAAGCCGAGCGCGGCCTGACCACCATGCTGCCCGGCGAAGATGCCGTGGTGTGTGGTGAGTTACTGGCCGAGCGCTTCGGCCTGCCGTATTGGCAAGTTACAGCCACCGCAACCGACTCCAACCGCTACGTGCTGCGCTGGGCGCGGGCTATCACCAAACGCAAGGTATTGCTGGTGTTTGATGGCTGCTATCACGGCACCGTGGATGACGTAATGGTGCGCAGCCGCAACGGTGACACAGTGCATCGCCCGGGACTGGTTGGCCAGGCCTACGACCTCACGCAATACAGCCGCTCGATACCCTTCAATGACGTCGCAGCCCTGGAAGCCGCGCTGGCCCAGGGTGATGTCTGCGCACTGCTGTGTGAGCCGGCAATGACCAACATCGGCATGGTCTTGCCCGAGCCGGGTTTTATGCACAAGTGCCGCGAACTGACGCGTAAATACAACAGCCTGCTGATCATAGACGAGACGCACACCATCTCTACCGACATAGGTGGCTGCACCCAGTTGTGGCAGCTCGACCCGGACTTCTTCGTGGTCGGCAAACCGATTGCAGGCGGCATGCCCTGCGGGATTTTCGGCTGCAGCGCACCGATGGCCGAGGCGATGCAACAGGTACAGCAAGGCGGTAGCGAAGACAACCCGGGCCATGGCCACAGCGGCATGGGCACCACCCTTTCGGCCAACGCACTGGCGATGCATTGCATGCGCGCCAACCTCGAGCAAGTGATGACGCCAGCCGCCTACGCCCACATGCTGCCACTGGCCAAGCGCCTGGCGGATGGCTTCCGCGAGCTGATCAACAAGCACAAGCTGCAGTGGTCGGTGACCGAACTGGGTGCACGCAGCGAGTTCCAGTTCTGTGCGGTTTCGCCGAAAACCGGTGCCGAGGCCGAAGCGGCATTCCACGATGAACTGCAAATGGCCCTGCATCTGTATCTGATCAACCGGGGCATTCTGATCACCCCGTTCCACAACATGACGCTGTGCTGCCCGGACACCAGCGCCGACGACGTGGACCGGCTCATCAGCACCTTGAATGAAGCACTGACTGAACTGCTGGCAATTCCCGGTGCCCGCGAATAAGCCCGCATCACCCAACTAATCAATGCTGCCCTGCACCTTCTGTGAGAAAACCATGCAATTTGCCCAGATTGATGAAGCCCAAGACTTCCTCGAAAAAAATCCACAGGTGCGCAGCATCGAATTGATGCTGTTCGACGCCAACGGCATTCCTCGCGGCAAACTGTTACACCGTGATGAGCTACTGGCGATTTATCAGAACGGCCGCGCCTTGCCGAGCTCGATTCTGGCGCTGACCATCAATGGTGAAGATGTCGAATCCAGCGGACTGGTCTGGGAAGTCGCCGACGCTGACTGCTGGGCCTATCCGCTGCCGGACAGCCTGTGCTTGCAGACATGGCGCAACGTACCAACCGCTCAACTACAGGTGAGCATGCATCCCGAACGCGGCTTACCGGCTGCACCGGCAGACCCGCGCCATGTTCTGATCCGGGCAATAGACCGGCTCAAGGCCGAGGGTTATCACCCGGTCATGGCAGTTGAACTGGAGTTCTACCTGCTGGATAAGCAGCGCGACGCCAATGGCCGGCCGCAGGCTGCACTGCAGAGCAACGGCGTACGTCCGCAAGTGCCGCAGGTTTATGGCGTGTATGAACTTGAACAGTTGCAACCCTTCCTCGATGACCTGTACGCCGCTTGCGAGGCACAAGGCTTGCCGGTGCGCACCGCGATCTCGGAGTTCGCGCCGGGCCAGCTTGAGCTGACCCTGGAGCACCGCTTCGATGCCTTGCAGGCGATTGACGAAGGGGTGCGCTACAAGCGCCTGGTCAAGGGCGTTGCCAACCGTCATGGTTTGCAGGCGTGCTTCATGGCCAAGCCTTTTGCCGACCTGTCGGGCAGTGGCCTGCACCTGCATGTCAGCCTCGCCGACGAGCAGGGTAATAATCTCTACGCCAGCGACGATCAGCACGGCACTGATCTGCTCAAGCACTCGATAGGCGGCATGATGGCAACGCTCAACGACACGCTCGCGCTATTCTGCCCGAATGCCAACTCGTACCGCCGCTTTGCAACCAACAGCTACGCGCCACTGGCAAAGAGCTGGGGGGTCAACAACCGCACCGTCTCCTTCCGCGTACCGAGTGGGCCAGCCAATAGCCGGCATATCGAACATCGTATCTGTGGCGCCGATGCCAACCCGTATCTGGCCGCTGCGGCAATCCTCGGCAGCATCCACAAAGGCATCCAGGAGCAAATCGATCCGGGTCCAGCGGTGGTCGGTAACGGTTACGAACAAAACCATGAAGCCCTTGCAACCGACTGGCTGACAGCGCTGCGCTCACTTGAGGCTTCAGACTGGGCGAAGACAGCCCTGGGCGAGGAATTTCTCAAGGTTTATCTGGCCATCAAGTGGCAAGAGTTCAGCCAGTTCATGGGTGAAGTCGGCCAGCAGGACTGGCGTTGGTATCTGACCCACGCCTGAGTCCAATGCGCAGCGACGCCAGCCCTCAAGATAGCCGCAACCCAGCGGCAGGCAGCGCCGGTAAAACATGCAGACCTTACTGAGTGAAACCCGCGCCTTTGATCTGGGTCAGCTTGCTGGAATTTAAATCGTTTCAGCCACTCAAACCTCCCAGCAACCTATATGCTCAAGATCATTCATGCACAAGATTTGCTCAACATAGCCTATGGCACGCATCATGTTGCCTGACTGCAACAACATGGAACGACCCCAACTTGGAGGAAAGTCACTATGAGCACACCTGTCGTCCTTATCACTGGCGCCGCTGGCGGACTCGGCCGGGCCATCGCCAAGCGCTTTTCGCAAAGTCGCTGGCGAGTGACTGCCACTGATGTCGACAAAAGTGGCTTACATTCACTCAATACCTTGGTACCACTCGATTACAGCGCAACCTCGGACCTGCGTAGCGCCAAGAATTGTCATGACCTGATTGCCGCAGTACTCGCCAGCACGGGTCGTATTGATGCGGTGATCAACGCGGCAGGTGTCTGGCGCGAAGGCCCGGTGGAAAAATTCAGCGAGGAAGATTTCGACCTGGTGATGGGCGTCAACCTCAAGGCTGCCTTCTACCTGAGCCAGGCAGCAACTCCGTTCCTGAAAGAAAGTCGCGGTTGTATCGTCAATATTGCCAGTGACGCCGGACGCCAGGCATATCGTGGTTCAGCCGCCTACTGTGCAAGCAAGGCCGGCCTGGTGATGCTCAGCAAGACCATGGCCCTTGAGCTCGCTGAGTTCGGGGTACGGGTCAATGCCGTGTCGCCAGGGGATATCGCCACGCCAATGCTCGACTATCAGGCCGAGCGATACGGCAACGGCAGCCCGAATGCCTACAAGCGCGAGCTGCTCAGCCAATACCCACAAGGCCGCGAGGCGCGCTTCCTGCGTCCGGAAGAAGTCGCCGAGATGGTCTGGTTTCTCTGCCAGCCGGAAGCAGAAGCCATTACCGGCGCCGACATGGCCATCGACTTTGGTTTATCCGCCGGCAAGTAAGCGTTGCCAAAGCGCGCCACGACTGTGGCGCGTGTTTCGCCCGGGCTGGACGAGCCCGCTGCACAGCCCTGCGCGCCAATACCTACTGACTATTGATTCAGGGCTGCAATATGCTTGAATCACCTCTCCCGACCTATACGGACTCTCAGCCAATGGCTCCCGGAAACGCGCAACTGTCGATGACCGTGCTGATGACCCCAGACATGGCTAATTTTTCAGGCAAAGTCCATGGCGGCACCCTGCTTAAATACCTGGATGAAGTGGCCTATGCCTGCGCCAGTCGCTACGCGGGCTGCTATGTGGTCACGCTGTCGGTCGACCAGGTGACCTTTCGCGAGCCAATCCACGTCGGGGAGCTGGTAACCTTTCTGGCTTCGGTCAACTTCACCGGCACCACTTCGATGGAGGTTGGCATCAAGGTGGTTACCGAGAACATTCGCGAACGCTCGGTACGCCACACCAATAGTTGCTTTTTCACCATGGTTGCGGTCGATGAGCAGGGCCGCTCGATAAAAGTACCGCCGCGCCAGCCAGAAACCCCCGAAGAACAGCGCCGCTTCACCAAGGGCCAGCAACGCCGTGCAATCCGCCAGGAGATGGAGCATCGCTACAAGCAGCTCAAGGAACAAGGCTAGACCCAGCCAGCCAACAGCAGACAACATCGGGCTCGGCTGGCAAGATGCATGTCTGTATGCCCTGCGCTGCTCAATCGGAGCCTCACCATGCTGACCCTTGGCAATATTTTCGTGCTCATGCTGCTCGCCACTGCCGGCGCCTGGCTTTGGCATGCCCACGGGTTACGCGAGCGCACCCTGATTCTGGTCAAGCAATACTGCGACAAAGCCGACATTGACCTGCTGGATGAAAACGTCGCGTTCCGCAAGATCGCCTTGCTCAGAGATGCCAAGGGGCGCAAACGTATAGCCCGCATTTATGGCTTTGAATTCACCGTGACCGGCGAACAACGACACGCGGGCCAAGTCATTATGTTCGGACCCAATCTAGGCAGCATTGAGCTTGCGCCGCATCCGTTTCGCGAGCCAGAAGGCGAAAGTCCACAGGTTGTACGCCAACCGCCACAGGTGATCGAACTCGATCAATGGCGCCGTGAGCGGCGCACGCCCCCACACTGACTCAAAGCTGCTCAAGCCCCTGGCGCGAGCAAGAACTGGCTGACGCGCTCGGCACTGGCTTGCGGAAACTCCTGCATGAAACAGTGGCCGCCTTCGACAATTTGCCCACGCACATGGGCGTTGCTGGCGCACAAATGCACCACTGACTTGGCCACGAATGGATAACTGCGCTTGCCGTAGATAATCTCTGTCGGGGTCACTATTTTTGCCAGCGATGCCCATAGCCGACGCGGGTAGGAACTGAAAATATCGGCTTCGCGGCTAGGTCGGCATTTGAGTTCGACCCCCTCATCCGTGTCCTTCAGGGCATGTTCGATGTAGGCACTGAATGCTTGGTCGGTCCAGCCCCGAAACATGCCGCGTCCTTGCAACAAGCCATGGGCCGTGGCGCGATCTGGCCAGACTTTGCGTCGCTTGACGGCTTTGGCAGCCATTCCGGTGCGACGACTGAGTCCGACCACATCCGACAATGCCATGACCCCGATCATTGGCGCCGAAAACAGCACCGGATCAAGCAAGACAGCACGCTTGAACAACTCCGGATGCCGAGCCAGGATCAGGCTGGTCAACACGCCGCCAAAACTGTGCCCGACGGCATACAGCGGTGCATCGGCGAAGCGCTCGCGACCAGCAGCATGCCACGCCTCGACCGCCAACTCGGCATTAAGATTCCAACCATGGAAACGACCACCATGATCGGTTTCGCCGTGCCCCTGGGCATCGCACAGCCAAAGGTCGAACTCTTCAGCCAGATACCCCAGCATCGGCTCATAGACTCGCCCACAATAGCCATTGCCATGCAGAAAGTGCAGCACAGGCTTACCCGAAGGCTTTGTGTGCCAACCACGCGAGGTGAAGCCGGCGGAGTTTGCGTGGGACCAGGGAAACAACTGCATGGATTACTGCCTTGTGGATTCGGTCACGCAGTTTAACGATTCGTCTGTATGGGGTGAACCGCAATCAGGCAGGCGCGCAGGCCCTGATCAAGCGTGTCAATGTCTTGTGCCTGTTTGAAAATCAACTCGATACGTGAATCCTTGCGCCATTCGGATTGCTGCCAATGCACAGGCTGATTGTCCAACGCATTGGCAGACAAGCAACCGGCGCTGCTCTGCACAATCAGCTTGGCCCGCCGCCAGGGCAGCGCCAGCAGCCATTGCTCCAGGCGCGCCAGTTCAAACTGCTGGCTCGGGTGCCAGCGCCAGCCAATGCTCCAGCCTTCTGCTTGATGGTGAACCAGGCGAATAGGTTGGTCGGGGTCACGCCATATTTCTGTCAGTGGCGCCACGCCTTGCGGCAATACGGCCGTGCTGCTTGCAGTGGCGGCTTGGGCGAGCGAGCCTGGTAGTTGCAGCAACTGCAGTTGGGCTTGTTCAGTCCAGATTATCGGCCTTTCTGGCAGTTGGCTGAGTACCCGTGACTTATCTGCGGAGCGCAGGGATTGCGACTTGTTGAGCAATATCAACCCGGCACTGCCCAGGGTTGCCTGCTGGCTTTCAGGCAAGGCGACACCTTGGGCCAAGGCCTGGGCATCAAGCACCAACACCGGTGGTTGCACGGCCAACACATCGTGCCAGGGCGCAGCTTGTAACTGCTCGAGTAGCTGCAAGGGGTGGCCAAGGCCGGAAGGCTCGATGAATAACCGGTGGGGCTTGGCCTTGCGCAGCAAACGGCCCAAACCCACCTGGAACGGCACGCCGTTGACGCAACACAAGCAGCCGCCCGCCACTTCACCGAGCGCTACGCCATCGCTGTCAGTACTTAGCAATGCAGCATCCAGCCCTATCTGGCCAAACTCATTGACCAGCACGGCCCAACGCTCGCCCGCAGGCCTTTGCCCCAGCAACTGTCGGATCAAGCTGGTCTTGCCCGCACCCAGGGGGCCGGCGATCAGATGCGTCGGGATGTTTTTAAGCATAATCTTCTGGCATCCAACCTTTGCACATATGCCTGGTATCAAGGCTCAGGAACCGCTGACAAACTACTGCGCCAGATATAACCGATGCGGCGTTGAAAAGCTGATCGGAATGCTCGTTCAGGGTAACCAAAGTCAAGCGTACTCAGGTCCGCCTCCTCACATCCTTTAGTTGCTGGCGCTCGCCCTTCGGGCTGCACGCCCGTCGCTTGCCAGCTTTTCAGAGGCCCCTAACGCCATGCCGAACGGCGTGATAAAGTCGCCGGCATATTGATCGGGAGGTATCCAATGCGTTGCCTAGCAGCCGTCTTGTTGTGCGTAACATCCAGCCTGGCCTGGGGAGAAGCCTGCGTGGTGCATAGCCAGGCACAGCGACTGGATGTCAAAGTTTGCCAGCAAAACCGTAGCATCCCAACCAACATGTTTCGCACTGGCTTCTGCAAGCCAGAACTCAAGGGCCAGAAAGTCGCTGTCGCTTTTGTCGAGCAATGCCCGGCTGGCGCCTATGGCGTATGCCGCAACGCAACCGTTGGCGGAACGCCTTATCAGCAGGACATTCATTATTACGGCGTCGCCAGCGACAGTGCATTCCTCAAGCCGTTTTGCGAAAAGCAAAGCAAAGGCGTATGGATGGCGCGCTGAGTTGCGGGGCTGTAATCAGTTTGTCATCTAATCAGTATTAAATAATCTCAGGTACCAAAACTCCAGGTGTCAGATCACGCACTGACACTTTTTAAGGTGCTTGAGGCTGCTCATAAAGCAGCCTATTTTTTTGCCTGTAATTTACCGCGCAACAGCGATGGCTGTTTCCACCGTTGCGGGAGGCTGCGCGCTACCGCAGCCTGGCCGGAAAGCTTCAAGCCACCTCAGCAAACCAGGGGCCAAATGGATCTGGCAGCTGTAACCAGGCCTCGCTGCCCAACGCCATTTCTGCATCAGTCAGCAAACAGGCGTCGAGTTCGGCACTGAGCCTTTGCAGGTCCATATCCTGCCCGATAAAGACCAGCTCCTGACGACAATCACCGCATGTGCTGTCCCAGTTCTTGAGGATAGCCTGGGTTGATTCATCATCATCGGGCCATTGATCTTGCGGTACAAAGCGCCACCAACGCCCAGCGAAACCATGGCGCAGCAGACCACCTGCTTGCGACCAACTCCCCGCTTCCTGAAACTTGCTTGCCAGCCAGAAGTAGCCTTTGGAACGCAGCAGGCGACCATTGCTCCATTCGCGGCTGACAAACTCAAAAAAACGCTGTGGATGAAATGGCCGACGTGCTCGATATACCGTCGATGCGATACCGTATTCCTCGGTTTCAGGCTTGTGTTCACCGCGCAATTCTTTCAGCCAGCCCGGCGCCTGGGCTGCACGCTCAAAGTCAAAACGATCTGTATGCAGTATCTTGTGTAGAGCAATTTCACCCATGCTCATGGGCAGAATCTCGGCCTGGGTATTAAGGCCGCGCAAGACCGCCATGAGCTCTTCACGCTCGGCCTGGCTGATCAAATCGGTCTTGCTGATCAGAATCACATCGGCGAACTCAACCTGCTCCACCAGCAAGTCGGTGATCGCTCGCTCATCGCCCTCGCCCAACGACTCGCCACGACTGGCAAGGCTTTCAGCCTGATGGAAATCACGCAGGAAGTTAACCCCGTCGACCACGGTGACCAAGGTATCCAGACGCGCCAGGTCAGCCAGGCTTTGGCCTTGCTCATCACGGAAGGTGAAGGTTTCAGCAATCGGCAGTGGCTCGGAAATGCCGGTGGACTCAATCAGCAGGTAATCAAAACGACCATCACGGGCCAGGCGCGCCACTTCTTCCAGGAGATCCTCGCGCAGCGTGCAGCAGATGCAGCCATTGCTCATCTCGACCAGTTTTTCATCGGCGCGATTAAGGCTGACGTCGCGCTGGACTTCACCGCCATCAATATTGATTTCACTCATGTCATTGACGATCACCGCGACCCGCAGCTTTTCGCGGTTCTTCAACACATAGTTCAGCAAGGTGCTTTTGCCTGCACCTAAGAATCCGGATAACACGGTGACGGGTAGACGATTGGGCATGGTACGAGTCCTCATTGTTCGGGCTAGCCAGGCGCACTTGGCGGCGCTGTTTTCAGGTGCATCTCGAGCCCTGGGCACTGCGGCTTGGGCCGACAGCATCCAGGATGTGCATATTTCAACAGCATAATATAGGTTATAACATAACATTAACCAAAGCCTTTATCAGTACGGCCCATGAATAAACGGCCGGCTGCCACTAGCCAAGACAGGTCAAAGACGTTCAAGCCCTGGCTATATAGGGGTTCCACGTGGAACTCCAGCAGGCTGGCCTGCTGGCAGGGCATGCAGCTGCTAGCCTGGTCGCAAGTTAATTACAGGTTGAACAGGCGCTTGCTCTAGAATGTCTAGATGCCAAGTACAGGCAGCCGATTTGGCTCCTGCACCCAAGCCACCCGAAGCAAGAAGGACAATGCCGAGGTTTGCATGCAAATTGAACTATTGGAAATACGCGATCACCTGAGCCGCTTCCCTCCCTTTGAAGGCTTGCCCGATGAAAGCCTTGATGAGCTGGCGCAAAATACTGAGGTCGGCTATTACAAAGCTGGAACCGACATATTTACTTTTGGCTCTGAAATCAAAGACTTGCATTACGTTCGCAGTGGCGCAGTTGAGGTCTATCGGCGCACCGGGGAGCTTTATAACCGACTGACCGAGGGGGATATTTTTGGCCAGTTTGGTCTGCTGCGTAACCACAAGGTGCGTTTTCCCGCCCGGGCGATTGAAGACAGCCTGATTTATTTCATATCGGGCCAGGTGTTCGAAAAGCTGTGTGAAAACAACGACAGCTTTGCCGACTTTGTCGAGGCAGAGGGACAGTCTCGATTAAAGGCCGCCGTCAGTTCGCAAGGCAAAACCAACGACCTGATGAAGATCAAAGTGCGCAAGCTGATCGATCGCCCTGCCGTGACCGTAGATATCAGTGCCACGGTGCGCGAGGCTGCCCAGGTTATGGATGCGCACAACGTTTCCTCGGTGCTGATCGTTGACCCAAGTGTTGAGTGGCCAAACTCGCGCCTTACATCGGTTGCCAATCAAGCAATGCACGTCATGGTTGGTATCATCACCGATCGCGATTTCCGCACCCGCGTTGTCGCCCAAGGCTTGTCGGCCGACACCCCGATTACCGAGGTGATGACCAACAACCCAATCACTTTGCAGTCGGATGACTCAGTGTTTGAAGCCATCTTGTGCATGCTGCGCAATAACATTCATCACTTGCCGCTGGTGCATCGGCGCCGTCCTGTTGGCGTGGTGACACTGGCCGACATCATCAAGTACGAATCGCAAAGCAGCTTGTACCTGGTCAATAACGTATTCAACAAACAGTCCGTTGATGAGTTGGAAAAACTGCTACCCGATATTCGCGCCACCTTCATCCGCATGGCCAACGAGGATGCCAGCGCACACATGATTGGCAGAGCGATGTCAGGGGTTGGACGCAGCATCAGCCAGCGCTTGCTGGAGTTGGCCGAGCAAGAATTAGGCCCGGCACCGGTGCCATACAGCTTCATGGCCCTGGGCTCGATGGCCCGCGATGAACAGTTGATCGTAACCGACCAGGACAATGCCCTGGTGCTAGACGACAGCTTCGACGCCAAGCTGCATGATGATTACTTCCTCAAGCTGGCGACCTTTGTCAGCGATGGCCTGGCGGCATGCGGCTACACCTATTGCAAGGGTGGCATCATGGCCACCAACAGTAAATGGCGCCAACCGCTGCATGTATGGAAGCAATACTTCAACGACTGGATCGACAACCCAAACCCTGAAAAGCTGCTAAACAGCAGCATTTTCTTTGATCTGGACAGCATCTACGGCGAAGCCGAGCTGGTTGAAACACTAAAGGACCTGCTGGCCGAACGTGCCAGTGACAGCCCGAGGTTCCTGGCGGCCTTGGCCCGCAATGCCTTGAATCGTACGCCACCGCTGGGCTTCTTCCGCCAGTTCGTGATGGAAACCGATGGCCAACAGAAGCACATCATCAATCTCAAGGGACGCGGGACCGCACCCTTGACCGACCTGATACGTGTTCATGCCCTGGCTTGTGGCTCGAAAGCCCAGAACTCGCTGGATCGCCTGGACGCAATCGCCGCAACCAAGCTGATGACGCCAGAGGCAATCAGTCATCTGCGCTATGCACTGGAGTTCTTGTCCCTGGTGCGTATCCGCCACCAAGCATTGGCCCTGACCGAAGGTGGAGATGCAAACAACTATATTGAGCCCGAAAAATTCACCTCGACTGAACGGCACAATCTCAAGGAAGCGTTTCAGGTACTGAGCCAGGCGCAGAATTTCATGCGATTCCGTTATCCCTACAATGCGCCGCAAAAACCTCGGCCTTCGGTATCTCAACGATGAGCGTGTTCGTACCGCGCCCGCTCACCGTGCAGTGGCAAGAGCAGTATCAAATACTGGCTGAACACGCTCGCGATCAACGCCTGGCACGATTTTATCGAGCCCCCATGGTCAGCGCCGATACCCCGCTCGACCAGGTGCCATTGCTTGCGCTGGATGTCGAGACCACAGGGTTAGATGCGCAAAATCACTGCATCGTCAGCCTCGGCCTGATTCCATTCAACCTCCAGCGCATTCACTGCAGCCAGGCCCGCTACTGGGTGGTAAAGCCAAAGTCTGAACTGAGCAGTGAATCGATCACCTTTCACCACATTACCCATTCGGACATCCGCTATGCACCGCGTGTTGAACAGGTCCTGGGGGAATTGCTGGAGGCCATGACAGGCTGCGTGATGGTCGTGCACTACCGCAATATCGAGCGGTCATTCCTTGATCACGCGCTGCAACAAGCCGTTGGCGAACGCTTGCACTTTCCAGTCATTGACACCATGGAGCTTGAGGCCAGGATTCATGGTAGTCAGCGCAAGCCCAGCTGGTGGGATCGTTTGCGCGGAAGGCAGCCCACCTCGATTCGCCTTGCCGACAGCCGCCTGCGCTACAACTTGCCCCTCTACCAGGCGCATCATGCCCTGACCGACGCACTGGCCACAGCAGAGCTGTTGCAGGCGCAGATCGCGACACACTACTCGCCGGAAACGGTCATTGGTGACCTGTGGAACTAAACCGGACTGGTTCCATTAAAAAGGCGCCACCGTTACCGGGGCGCCTTTGCTTGAAGCCTGAGCACCTTAGCGCCGCGGTTCAGCCATCAAGCCTTTGACAATGGCAATACAGCCCACCAACAACACAACGGTGAACGGCAATCCTGTGGACACCGCCATGGCCTGCAATGCACCCAAGCCTCCGCCAAGTAACAGGGCAATCGCCACCACGCCCTCGGTAATCACCCAGAATACGCGCTGAGGAACCGGAGCATTGACCTTGCCGCCAGCGGTGATGGTATCGATCACCAACGAACCTGAGTCAGAGGACGTCACGAAGAACACGATGACCAGGACGATACCGATGAACGAGGTGATCTCAGACAACGGCAAATGAGCCAGCATGGCAAACAGCTTAAGCTCAAGGGCAGCATCCTTGACCCCGGCAAAGCCCTCGGTCACAAACTGGCCGATTGCAGTGCCGCCAAATGCAGTCATCCACAAAACCGATACCAGCGACGGCACCAACAGTACCGAGATCAGGAACTCGCGCACCGTACGGCCACGGCTCACACGGGCGATAAACATACCCACGAATGGCGACCAGCTAATCCACCACGCCCAGTAGAACGCAGTCCACCCCTGGGTGAAGTTGGCATCCGCACGGCCAAAGGGGTTCGACAGCTCTGGCAGGTAGGTGGCGTATGCCGCCAGGTTGCTGAAGAAGCCGGTGAAGATCGCCAGCGTCGGCCCGACCACAATGATAAAGCCAAGCAGCAGCAGCGCCAGGCCCATGTTGATCTCGGACAGGACCTTGACGCCTTTATCCAGACCCGCCAACACAGACAGCAGGGCAATACCGGTAATGCCGACGATCAACAACACTTTGCTGGTGTCGGTAAGCGGCATTCCGAACAGATGGTTAAGCCCCGCCAGCGCCTGCTCGGCACCCACACCCAGCGATGTAGCCAAGCCAAACAAGGTGGCAAATACCGCGAGAATATCAACCAGGTGACCCGGCCAGCCCCACACGCGCTCACCCAGCAGCGGGTAGAAGATCGAGCGGATGCTCAGCGGCAAGCCCTTGTTGAACGAGAACAACGCGAGCGCCAGAGCCACAATCGCGTAGATCGCCCACGGGTGCAGGCCCCAGTGGAAGATTGTTGCCGCCATGCCCAGTTTCGCAGCCGCTTGTGCATCACCTACTGCGCCGCCCAACGGGGCCCAGTCTGTGCGCACACCATCAGCACCGACGGTAACGCCAGCCATGGACGTATCAAAGTGCGTCATGGGTTCGGCAACACCATAGAACATCAAGCCGATGCCCATGCCCGCAGCAAACAGCATGGAAAACCAGCCGATGTAGGTGTAGTCCGGCTTGGCATCCATCCCACCCAGGCGCACCTTGCCCAGAGGCGAGACAATCAACACCAGGCAAAGCACCACGAAGATATTGGCGGCGCTGAGGAAGAACCACGCCAGGTTATGTGTCAGCCAGTCGCGCAGCGCGCTGAACAGCGGGGCGACCTGATCTTGCAGGGCCAGGGTGATAACCACGAACAGCACTACGGCAAGGGCAGAGATACTGAAAACCTTACCGTGGATATCCAGTGAGAAAAAATATTTGCCGGTGATATTGTCTTGGCCAATCACATAATCGGTATCGATTAGCGTGGACTTACCGGAAGGAGCAGGAATGCTGTCTAAACGCTCCTCCTGCGGATTGGTGTCATGCGAAGGGTCTTTCCCCATATTGAAATACTCCTTTTTATTGCATTTCGCTGACTATTCATAAGGCGCCAACGCCCTCTTTCCCGGTATAACACTCCGCCTGTAACTTCATGCAAAAACAAGTCTCGAACTTGCTCGAGTCAATACTCTCAAAGGCATTTGACGGCCCGGAACAGCCAAAAGGGTAACAGGTCTGGGCGTTTCCTGCTGACGCCAGCCGTACAAAGGCGCTAACGTTAACCACGCAATAAGCTAGGTAGCCTCCATAACTACTCTAGTCGTGCTTTTTCAATGCCGGGGTATTTAGACAGGAATAAATATGGACATGGACATCGTTATCCCGGCATTCGCCACCTATATACTCGCCGCTGTCCATGTTTGCGGCTTGATCGCGGCGTTGCATGCGATATTCACGGTAAGGACATCCCAAGGCGCGCTTGCATGGGCCATCTCATTGTTTTTCATGCCTTATTTGACCCTGCTTCCCTACCTGATTTTTGGTCGCAGCGGTTTCGATGCCTATGTAGAGGCCAGGCGCGAAGCCGATGCAGAGATGCACGCGGCCATGTCCAAGCTGAACTGGAGGCCCTGGGTCGAGGAGGCTGTTTCAGCCAGTGAACTACCGGTTTATCAGCAGCTCAGAGCCTTGCCCCGACTGGGTGATATGCCATGCCTGGCCAATAACCACGTTGCGCTTCTGATCAATGGCGAAGCAACTTTTGCAGCGATCTTCAAGGCTTTGGCCTCGGCCAAGCAGGTTATCTTGATCCAGTTCTTTATCGTCAAAGACGATGATCTTGGCCGACGCCTGCGCGATATATTGCTTGAGCGCGCTGCCGCAGGCGTCAGTGTTTACTTTTTGTACGACGGTATCGGCAGCCATAGCTTGCCACGCCGCTACGTCGAAAGTTTGCGCGACGGCGGCGTGCAGATGCATGCATTCCCAACCGGTGGCGGCATTCTCAACCGCTTCCAGCTCAACTTTCGCAATCACCGCAAGATTGTAGTGATCGATGGCGAGCATGGCTTTATTGGCGGGCACAATGTCGGCGACGAATACCTTGGCAAACGACCACCGCTTTCGCCCTGGCGCGATACCCATATTGAGATCAGCGGACCGGTAGTCGCCTGCCTGCAGGAGTCCTTTGCCGAGGACTGGTTCTGGTCAACCCGGCAATTGCCACGATTGCTGCTTGCCGACGTATTCAGCAGTGACGGCGTGACGTGCAAGCTGATTACCAGCGGCCCGGCTGACGCCCAAGAAACCTGCTCGCTGATGTTTGTCGAGGCGGTGCAAGCGGCGAATGAACGCATCTGGATCACCTCGCCCTACTTTGTGCCGGACGAATCACTGGTTGCTGCGCTGCGCCTGGCCGTTATTCGCGGCGTTGATGTACGCATCCTGATTCCCTCGCGACCGGATCATCGCACCGTGTTCGCCGCCAGCAACCTCTATGCCTTCGACGCGGTTCGCGCTGGCGTCCGGGTGTTTCGCTATCAGCCCGGGTTTATTCATCAAAAAGTCATGCTGATTGACGATTTTGCCAGCGCAGTGGGCAGTGCCAACCTAGATAACCGCTCGTTCCGCCTGAATTTTGAAATCACCCTGCTGACAATCGATAAAGCCTTTGCAGCAGAAGTCGAGAAAATGCTGCTCGAAGACTTCAGCCAGAGCATCGAGATACACAACGCAGACCGCAGGCGCGTGCATCGGCTGCGGAAACTCGGCATGCGTATCGCACGCCTGCTGTCACCGATCCTGTAGCACTCGAACTCAAAGCATCCAGTCGATCGGTAATAACGACAAAAAGCCAACGGCCATGCGCACCCAGATGCTGCTTCCCGGCTCAGTGTCGTAGCTGATGTGCCCGGAAGCACTTTGCTCGACCCACTTCAGATCGCCGTTTTCAGCCAGCATGACCCGATAAGCACTCAGTGGCAGGTCCTGATCGAACGCCAACTCAATCCTCTTCGCCAGCAATGGGCTGTCGATTACAAACCCCAGCTCGGTATTGAGCTTGGCCGAGCGCGGATCAAAGTTGAACGAACCGACAAATACGCGCTGACCATCCACGGCAAAGGTCTTGGCATGCAGGCTGGAGCCACTGCTGCCGAATACTTTGTGTTTGTCCGCCTTATCGCTTACAGCGGACTGGCGGCGCATTTCGTACAGCTCAATACCTGCCTGGAGCAGGTCCTTGCGTGCCTTGGCATAGCCTGCATGCACGGCGACGACATCTGTGGACTCAAGTGCATTGGTCAGGATGCGTACCTTGACCCCGCGCCTGCTCATTTCGCTAAATGCCTCAACCCCGGCGGGCGTCGGCACGAAGTACGGCGATACCAATTCAACATGGCTGTTCGGGCGAGCAATGATTGCCCCGACCTGATAGGTCAAAAGCTGTTCGGGCGCGACCTTGCCCAGGCCTTTTGCCGGATCATCACTGACCATCCGGGTATTGGCCCAAATCAACTCGAGCTGCCCATGGAGCAACTGATTGATAAACTGCAATTTCTTGAGCGCTGCGACATATTCAGTCGCCTTGGGGCTTTGCCTTAGCCTGTTCGCCGTCGCCGCAACCTCTGCGCGTTCAGAGACGCTGGCAGCAGGCATCAAGCGATTAACCGGGTAGGCCGAACCGCTGCCCCAGTAACGATCGAAATCATCGGAGACCTGCCTGACCACAGGCCCCACTGAAAGCACATCCAGGTCGGCAAACAGCACGCCATCCGTGGCAGCAAAGTATTCATCACCGATGTTCCGCCCGCCAACAATACTGGCCATGTTGTCGGCGGTGAACGACTTGTTGTGCATCCGGCGATTGGCGCGGGAGAAGTCGGTCAGAAACCCCAGCCACTTAGCGCTACGCGAAGGGAACGGATTGAACAGGCGTACTTCAACCTTGGGGTGGCTGTCTAGCGCAGCAATCTGTGGGTCGATGCCCGATGTGCCGTTGTCATCAAGCAGCAAGCGCACCCTGACACCACGGTCAGCAGCCTCCAGCAGGGCCTGCAAAAGCAAGGTGCCGGTGGTGTCGCCACGCCAAATATAATATTGCACATCCAGGGTCTGTTGCGCCGCCTGGGCGAGCAGCGCCCGTGCGGCAAAGGCATCTCTCGGGCTGGCCAGTGGGTAAATCCCGGATATGCCCGGATTTGACTGCGTCAACGGCGTTATCGCCCTGCCCAAGCGCGTCTCTTTCGCTTCGCCAAGGGGCAATGCACTGGACAGGCTTCGCCCCTCAAGCGAGGGCAAGGCGCCACAACCGGCGAGCAGTGAAGCACAGAGGGAAAGACTCATAAGGCTTACTCGGCGTCTTGGGTTTGGGCTCATGGACTGCTTTATCGACAAAAATGAATTAATTCGGCGAGCACTGAAGCCTCTACAGTCGTTGTTGGCGCTTCACTAAATAAAAGGCCCGCCAGAGGCGAGCCTGAATACTACAACTTGAAGTGACCTAGTTGGCTTGCTGTGGTTTCAGACCACCGCAATCAGCACCGACCCAACGTGCATTGGTTTGCATGGTGCCGTGCTGTTGCTTGCCCTGATGGTTAAAGGTGCTGGTGACCGTGCTGGTAAATTGCTTGTCGTTGATGAAGCGCGTCTCTCCCTGCCCTTTAGCCTGCGGGCAGTCAAAGGTGAACGCCCAGAGCTTGTCGGAGCGATCGGTAACTGTCTGCTTACAGCCCGACTGCTCTTGCAGCGGCAACTCATCAGAGTTGACCAATGCCTCGCTCAGGCAGACCTGGACACCGCTATCGCCCAGTTGCACGCCTTGTTTGGCCAGCATTTGCTCCATCATCTGGCGTTGCTCGGACGGCAGGGTTTTGAGTTTTTCGATCATCACGTCCATCGCGGGCATCTGTTGGCCATCAACCGCCATGTTGCTGGTACTGATTTCCCACAGACCCGGCAAAATAGGTGCAGCACTGGCCAGCATCGGGGCGACGCCAAGGCCAAGTACCAGGGTTTTGATCAATCGCATGCACATAGTCTGCTCCAGAAATCAGTCGATAGTGATTCAACCAGTCTAGCCGGAGTCGATCAATTAGCCGACTCAGTTGTAACCTGCTCTCGATAAACCTCAAGCCCACGCGCTTTATAGTTGCTCAGCGCACTGGGGTGATCGAGGGTACAGGTATGCACCCACACCCGCTTAACACCTGGCCAGGACCAGGCAGACGCTAATGCGTGGCTGAGCAAGGGGCCACCAAAACCTTGGCCGAAAAAGTCCTGAGCCAAACCAAAATACAGGATTTCCACATCACCTTCGGCACTCATTTGCAGCTCGTAGTAACCGGCGATTGCACCTTTGGAGTATGCCACCCAGGTGCGGTGCTGATCGCTGTTGATCAATGCCTGCCATTGCTCATCGGTCCAGACCAGTTTATCTGTCCACAACCAGGGTTCGCCCACCAACTGGTAGAGAAAACGGTTGAGCTGAAACTGCTTGTGCTGGCACTCGATGACACTTAACTCAGCAGGCAATGGCTTGGCACGCAATTGCCCAGGGCTGAGCATCTGCAGGTAATAAGTGGTGTAGGTCAGGTCACTCACAATCAAACTCTCTACAGACTGGATTAATAAGGGTGCAGACGAACAAAACCCCCACTGGCAAAACCAAATGGGGGTTCTCTCCATCATACAACCAGTGCTTGTGGCACTGGGAGCAGGTTAACTGATTAACCCTTGCCCGCACCTTTCGAGGCGGGGGAGTCGAGCTCACAACTCCAAAGTTCCAACGCGGGCTGGGACGCTTTTGGCGGGCCGAGCCATTCACTCGCAGAGTGGCAACGCTGGTTGAAACACAGTTGGTAATCCCCAGCCTCGGGGGTTCGCCCCAAGCGCAGAGGTTGCAGGGGCGCTAGCTGGCGATGGTAGTGCCAGCTGCCCTCACGCAGTACGGCGTCATCCGGTATTTCCATACCGGCGCCAGTACCCTTTACACGCGCCTCACCAAGGACCAGGCCCTCGGCAGTGACACGATAATCCTCTTCCCAGCGGATGTGCTCGATGGTGTGTTTCCAGGCCAGGGTGAAGTCGCTGACAGGCAACTGCGCCCACACCGCTCCAGCCAGGCCCATGCACAGACCAATCAAAGCGCAGCCACCGGCTTGTTGCGCGCACGCCACAGGTGTTGGCCAAGGAAGACTGCGGCCAGTGCAAAACCAATCTCATCGCTGGCAGGGGTCGCCAGGATCAGGCTCGCACCAGCGGCAAAACCCAGTAGGCGCTCCCACCAGGACAGCTTGAAGTTGAGGAAGCCGGTAAACACCACGCCCCACAAACCAATGGCCACAGCCGCTTTGAACAAAGCATAAATAATCGCCAGCCAGTTATCGCTCTGCATCATCAGGGCTGGGTCATAGACCGCCATAAACGGCACAATGAAACCGGCGATGGCAATGCGGATCGCCCACAGGCTGATCTTCAGGCCCTTCTCTTTGGCAATTGGCGCAGCGGCAAAGCAGGCCAAGGCAACTGGTGGCGTCAGGTCCGCCATGATCCCGAAGTAGAAAACGAACATGTGCGAAACCACCAGCGGCACGCCCAGTTCGAGCAGTGCAGGCGCGGCAATCGAGCTGGTGATGATGTAGTTGGGAATGGTCGGAATCCCCATGCCCAACACCAGGCAGGTCAGCATGGTCAACAGCAGCGACAGGAACAGGTTGTCCTGACCGATCGCCAGGATGTAGCCGGCGAATGTCGAAGCCACACCGGTCAGGGAAACCACACCAATGATCACCCCAACCAATGCACAGGCAATACCCACCGGCACTGCATGACGCGCACCTTCAACCAGTGCATGCAAGCACACGGTCAAGGTTTCGCGACCACCCTTGATAAACCAGCACGTCGCAACGAGCAGTGCGACAACGCCAAATACCACGGCAATACCCATCTGGAAGAAGCCGGCGCAAAGCAGGCCCAACGCCACCCAGAAAGCGATACGCATGCCGGTTGATGACACCCGCATGATGATCGCCGAACCGAGAATCACAATCGCCGTCAGTGCCAGGCCAACCATGCCCGAATACAGCGGTGTGCGTCCGGAGAACAGCAGGTAGACCAGGATGAACAGCGGAATCAGCAAGTACCAACGCTCTTTAACCGCAGCCCAGGGGTTTGGGCATTGGTCTTTCGGCAAACCATGCAGGTTGGCACGACGAGCCTCGAGGTGAACCATCCAGAACACCGAGCCGAAATACAGGATTGCCGGAATCAACGCGGCTTTGGCCACCTCAAAGAAAGGTACGTTGATGGTCTCGGCCATGATGAATGCAACCGCACCCATCACCGGCGGCATGATCTGGCTGCCCATGCTCGACGTCGCCTCGACGCCGCCAGCAAATGCCGAGCGGTAACCGAAACGCTTCATCAGCGGAATGGTGAACTGGCCCGTAGTTACCACGTTGGCCACACCCGAGCCGGTGATGGTGCCCATCAGCGCAGACGACACCACGGATACTTTCGCCGGGCCGCCAACCTTGTGGCCAAACAGGCCCATGGCGAAATCGGTGAACAGCTTGATCATCCCTGCTTGCTCAAGGAAGGCACCAAACAGGATGAACAGGAAAATATAGGTCGCCGAGACATAGGTCGGCGTGCCGTACAGGCCTTCGGTGCCATACGCCAGTTGGTTGACCAGTTGATCCAGGTCGTAGCCGCGGTGCATCAGGTCGCCCGGCAAGTACTGGCCCAGCAGGCCATAAGCCAGAAACAGCGCACAGATAATCGGCAAGGCAATGCCCATGACGCGGCGGGCAGCCTCGAATACCAGGGCAATCAGGACCAGGCCGACCACCATGTCCATTTGCGTCAGGTCGCCGGAGCGATAGATCAGGTCAGCTTCAAACACCCACTGGTAAATCGCCGTGCCCATGCCGGCCAGACCCAGAATCCAGGCAGCAGGTTGCCATGGACGACCTTTGCCATTGATGGAGAAGCTCAGAAATACGGTAAGCAGCAGGAAGCCGACGTGAACAGCACGCAGCACCTGGCTCGACACGGGGTGAAAGGCCGCCGTGGTGATTTGAAAAATGGAAAACAGCAGCGCAACAAAAAACAGCGCTTTTGGCCACTCACCAGGATTTGCTGAAAGGCCTTGGTTGTTCTCACTCATGGCGATGACGCCCTCATTACGAAACGGTTGCGCAGAACCGCTAACAAAACCTACCGTTCCCTCGGAACACTGGTTTTATTAGCACCTCTGGTGCGCGAATATCAGAACCAATATTGATCGGGGCGCAAGCTTGTGCGCCCCGATTCACGAGGATTACAGCGCGCCGACTTCTTTGTAGTAGCGCTCCGCGCCTGGATGCAGCGGAATTGGCAGGTTCTTGGCAGCGGTTTCCAGCTTGATGTCCTTGGCCGCAGAGTGGGCATTGCCCAAGCGCTTGAGGTTCTCGAACATCAACTTGGTCATTTGATAGGCGGTTTCTTCAGAAACACCTTCATGGCTCACCAAAATGTTCGTGATGGCAACCGTTGGAACGTCAGCGTCCTGGCCATCGTAGGTACCGGCCGGGATATTGGCTGGCTGGTAGGCATCGTTACCGATTTTGGCAACCACATCAGCCGGGACCGATACAAAGTTGATTGGTAACGTGGCCGCCAGGTCACGAATAGCCGCCATGCCCAGGCCCGAGGACTGCAAGGTGGCGTCCAGCTGGCGGTTCTTGATCAGCTCAACCGACTCGGCATAAGGCAGGAATTCAACTTTGCCCATGTCTTCGTAGCTCAGGCCAGCAGCCTTGAGGATTGCCCGAGCGTTCAACTCGGTACCCGACTTTGGCGCGCCAACCGAGATGCTTTTGCCTTTCAGGTCAGCCAGGGTTTTGATGCCCGACTCTTTGTTGGCAACGATCTGGATGTAGTTCGGGTAAGTGCCGGCAATCGCCCGCAGCTTTTTCAGCGGTGCTTTAAAGCCAGCTTCTTCAACGCCGTTCCAGGCATCGGCAACAGAGTCACCCAGGGCCAGCGCCAATTCACCGCGACCGGCTTGCAGCAGGTTGAGGTTCTCAACCGACGCCTTGGTCGCCTGAACTGAGGTTTTCGAGCCTTCAATGCCGTTGCTGTAGATCTGCGACAGGCCAACACCAATCGGGTAGTACACACCGCTGGTGCCGCCCGTGAGGATGTTGATAAAGGTTGGGGCCGCCAGAACCGCAGTGCTTGCAGTCAGGGTTGCGGCAGCTGCGAACAGGCTTAAACGCTTGGTCAATCGCATGGATGAATCTCCGTCGTTGTTATGGCTTTATGCAGAGTTTTTCACTGTAGACGATGCCCGCCGGGGAGCGGCTAGCATGCGTCGGATTTTATCGGTGCGTGAAAGAAGCTTTCGCTTACACAAGACGTATAGCCCGGTGTACTGGAGGGAGTGCGCGACTGACTCGCGATCAGGGCAAGATGGCTCATGGCATACCTCTAGTCTTTCTTATTGGATTACCCGTAAGTAAACGGGTTAACAACAACCGTAGCAGATGCCGTGCCAATGCGTGAAAGCGCCGTGCCAGAAGGGTTTAGATAAACTAAAAGTCGATTATCGGCAAAAAACCGCCTAGATATAAACAGCAATAGGCGGTATTCCGCCTATTCATCATCCTGACTGCCCGCCGGACGATAACTGCCTCGCTGCAAACCATGACGCTGCATTTTTTCGTTGAGGGTGCGCCGTGGTAACTGCAGCAACTCCATCACCTGGGCAATATTGCCCTGACAGTGCAACAAGGCGTTATGCAAGCATTGTGCTTCGAAGCTTTCCATCTGCTGTGCCAGTGACTGGCTGGCAAAAGCCTCGACCGGCGCACTCAAGCCCAGTGCATGACGCTCCGCGGCGTTGATCAGCTCACGCACATTGCCTGGCCAGTCATGCCCGAGCAAGCGCGCCAACTCGGTCGCAGGCAAGGGTGACACCTCGCGACCATGGCGCTGTGCTGCCTCCTGGGCAAAGTGTTCAAACAGCAGAGGAATATCCTCGCGGCGATCACACAAAGCCGGTATCTGCAGGGTTGCAACATTGAGCCGGTAATACAAATCCTCGCGGAAGCGACCTTTGCGAACCTCATCCAGCAAATCCGGCTTAACCGCGCTGATCACCCGCAAATCCACTTGAATGCTGCGGTTTGAACCCAGGCGTTCAAGCGTTTTCTCCTGCAACACGCGCAACAACTTGACTTGCTGCGCCAACGGCAGGCTCTCGATTTCATCAAGGAACAGAGTGCCGCCGTCAGCATGCTCGATACGGCCAATACGCTTACCCTGCGCACCTGTGAATGCACCGCTTTCATGGCCGAACAGCTCGCTCTCGAACAGATTTTCTGGAATGGCAGCACAGTTGAGCGCCACAAAGGGCTTGCCCGCCCTGGCGCTGAAATCATGCAGGCAACGCGCAACCCGCTCCTTGCCACTGCCAGTCTCACCACGAATCAGGATATTCACCGAAGTACCCGCCAGTTCGAGAATCTGCCGACGCAGGTTTTCCATCGGCCGCGAGACACCCAGCAATTGGCTTTCTATCCGGTCCTTGTTGGCAAACTGTTGGCGCAATTCGCGGTTTTCACAGACCAGACGGCGTTTTTCCAATGCGCGGCGCACGCTGTCGAGCAAGCGCTCAGGAGTGAAGGGTTTCTCTATGAAGTCATAGGCGCCCCGATGCAGGGCCTGCACCGCCATGGGCACATCGCCATGGCCGGTCACCATGATCACCGGCAGATCGCGATCAAGCTCGATCAACTTTTCCAGTAGCTGCAGGCCGTCAGTGCCGGGCATACGCACATCGCTGATGATGACACCGGGAAAATCCCGATCGACCAAAGCCAGCGCCTGGGCAGCACTTGAGCAGGTTTGCACACTGAAACCGGAAAGCTCCAGCCACTGCTGCACGGCTTCACGAATAGCCACTTCATCATCAACAACCAACACCTGACTGCTCATACGACCTCCAACTAGAACGCGCGCAGTGTATCGCCATGAGCCTGACTTGGTAGTCTCGATTTGAACATTGCGGCAAAACTGTGAGCAGCGTCCTCCCCACTCCCTAGCCTTGAGGCTCAGGTGCAATTGGCAATTTCATGGTAAACACCGCACCAATCGAACTGTTAGCCGCCTCTAGCGTACCGCCCAGTTCGCGCACTATGCCGTATGACACCGCCAGTCCCAACCCCAGGCCCTGACCGACAGGCTTGGTGGTGAAGAACGGATCGAACACATGCTTTAAGTTAGCTGCGTCAATCCCTCCCCCATTGTCGGCAATTTTGAGCACGCATTGGCTCGCACAAGATTGGATAACCACATCCAGCTGCGGCGTTTCGGATCCCGTCATGGCGTCCAAAGCATTATTGAGCAAGTTGAGGAGCACTTGCTCAAGGCGAATCGCATCCCCTAAAACATGCACGTTATAATCAACTTGGCTACACAGTTGCACATTTTCGCCACGCATTCTCGGCGCTAGCAGCTGTAGCGCCTGGTCCAGAACCTCGCCCAGCGACAAACGTTCACTGAGCCCGGCCGGGCTTTTACGGGCAAAGGTTTTCAAATGGCTGGTCAGTGATGCCATACGCTCAAGCAAGCCATCAATACGCTGCAATCCCGCGTAGGCATCGGCCTGGCGACCGCTATCCAACAGCAGGCGCAAACTCCCCAGCTGCATGCGCATCGCGGTCAGCGGCTGGTTGACTTCATGGGCCATGGCCGCTGACATTTGGCCCAGGGCTGCCATCTTCGCCGCATGCACCAAACCATCCTGAGCCTCACGTAATTCTGCGGTGCGCAAACTCACTTCCTGCTCAAGGCGCTCGCGAATATTGGCTTGCAAGCGATGGTTCTTGCGCCGCTGCAGCAAAAACAGCAATAAGAACGCCAGGGTCATCCATACACCAGCGCCAGCCAAGCGATAGCTGCGCACACTGTCGACCACGCTTTGCGGCTCGATCAGCAGAAACAGGTTCCAACCTTCATCCGGCAGCTGTTGGCTTTGCCAGAGATAATCCTGTGTACCGTCCGGGCCATCCACAGTGCGCCACTGCGACTCCGGGTTAATTTGCAGTCGCAACTTGCTTGGCAGTGGCTTTAGCGCTTGTTCGGCATATTTTCGCACCTCGATCAGCTCATTTCGCGCCTTATCACTCAACTCGCTCAATGTCCTGAACCGCCATGCCGGGCGATTGCTCAAAATCACCACGTTATAGGTGTCAGCCACCAGCAAGATGCCCGATTGCTCGACCCATTCGCGTTGCAGCTCCTCAAGCTCAAGCTTGACCACCAAAACACCCAGCACTTGATCATGGTCATCGAGCACCACATGGGAGAGAAAATAACCGGGGATTCCAGTGGTAACCCCTACCGCAAAATAACGCCCGGATGATTGCTTCAAGGCATCGCGAAAATAAGGGCGGAATGCATAGTTGTTACCGACAAAACTGCTCCACTCCCGCCAGTTGCTGGCCGCCAGCGTGTCGCCCTGCGCGTTTAGCAAATAGAGCACATTGGAACCGGCGGCCCGATTAAGTTGCTCCAGGCGATGATTGAGTCCTGCGCGCAACAGCAGGTCATCCGGTGAGCTGAGCACCGCCTTGATATCGCTGTCGAGTGAAAGCACCTCGGGCACCGAACTGAATCGCTCGACCAAGGTGTGTATGGATTGGGCATACAACTGCAGTTGCCCGCGCGCTTCAACGCTACGCTCCTGCCAGACACGTTGCTGTGCATAACGCCCCGCCAGCCACATGCTTGCAAGCAGGCCGATGGCAATCAGCAGGACGGTAAACCCCACACGGTATCGAAGAAAAAGGGCAGGCATGCAGCGATCATCTCAACAAGGTTGCCCCATGTTAAGACAAACTCGCTGCTGACGCTGTATTAGCGCCAGCAGCAATTACCGCAATGAGATGATATTCAAGCGTAGATGTCAGTGCGCGACCAGGGCAGATTATGGCCGCCATCAGGCAGAGGCTTAACGGCGAGTATCTGGTGCAGGTTCATCCAGCCCTGGGCAAAACCATAGGCGCAGCCGGCCAGGTATAGGCGCCAGATACGCAGCGCTTGCTCCGGAACCATTGACGCCGCCTTGTCCAACTGCGACTCAAGTCTTTCACTCCAGAAGGTCAAGGTACGCGCGTAATGCAGGCGCAGGCTTTCAACATCAACCACTTCCAGCCCGGCATCGCTCAGTACGCCAGTCATGGTAGAG
This sequence comes from Pseudomonas segetis, assembly GCF_900188155.1. Classification (GTDB taxonomy): domain Bacteria; phylum Pseudomonadota; class Gammaproteobacteria; order Pseudomonadales; family Pseudomonadaceae; genus Aquipseudomonas; species Aquipseudomonas segetis. The sequence goes on along the minus strand of NZ_FZOG01000003.1, from coordinate 219,478 downwards.
AGATGGGGCAGCTCGCCATGGGGGAAAACATACTTGCCGATAAAATCGCCAGCGCCATAGCCAACCGCACGGCCATCGGTGTGGCGAGCGGTAATACCATGGTTCATCACCAGGCCGCCCGGTTTAACAGCCCCGAATAAGCATTGACAGTACTGCGCCAGGTTGGCGTAGCCAACATGTTCAAACATACCGACACTGACTACTTTGTCGAACCGGCCATCCTGCGGCAGATCCCGGTAATCCATCAACTGCAACTCAACCTGTTGCGCCAAGCCTTGCTCGGCAACGCGCTCACGGGCCAGCTTCAGTTGCTCCGCACTCAGGGTGATGCCGTAGACCTGGGCACCAAACTCGCGAGCCGCCAGCCGTGCAAGGCCACCCCAGCCACAGCCGACATCAAGCAGCTTGTCGCCTGGTTCTAGGCGCAGCTTGCGGCACAACAGGCGTAGCTTGGCCAATTGCGCCTGCTCCAGGGACTCATCGCCTGTTGGAAAATATCCACAGGAATAGACCATCTCCGGATCTAGCCATAGCGCGTAGAACTCATTGGACAGGTCGTAGTGATAGCTTATCGCAGCAGCATCGGTCGCCTTATCATGCAGTTCATGCTCAACCGCTGCCGAGCTGTCGTCAGGTATCAGCGCTTCACTGAGCCCGACCCCGACCTTGATGATATCGCTCATCTGGCCTTCCAGCTCGACGCGGCCTTCAACATAGGCCCCGCCCAGAATGTCCAGTCGCGGCTCAGACAATTGAGTGATCAGGCTTGGGTCTTTGATCACCAGCGTAACCCGTGGCTGAGGGCCAAGATCAAGCTCTTTGCCGTCCCACAACTTCAAGCGCAGCGGCAATTGCAGGCTACGTAATACTGGCGGTATGGACTGAATCATATGAACCTCCGCTTTTTGCTGACAACAAAAAGCGTAGCTCAGCTTATTGCGAAGTGATGCTATCGACCTGATAGATAACCGGCTCGCCCATGTAACGCTGCAAAGTGCCATCAGCCAGCCATTGGCGAATCCAGGTGATGGCCTGGGCCATGGCGTTATCACCCAGGGGTACCAGGTCGGTACAGAGCTCAGCAAAACTACCGCCTTGCACTGCCATTTTGTAAAGCGCGCTGGCTTCATCAGGCCCTAGGGTGCGGTAGCGGCTGATCAGCCCAGCGCGCCAGATCAAACAGACAGACTCCTGCTCCAGCCTATGGCTGCCGGGAAACTCGGTGTCTTCCTTGATCGCGCGCCACAAGGCCATGGTGTTGTAGCGCAGGGTTTGCCATTGCACGCTTGGCAAAAACCGCGCCTGCAGATTTGGCCACTCATCAGCCTGCAAGCTGGCCAATACAGCCTCGGTCAACGGTTCGCCATCTGGCGCATCGAATGACAGGGTGAAAGCCCATTCAAAACGCGCAAGCTCAGCCAGCGGCTCAGCCTGCTCAGGTATAAGGTGAGCCTCGATAAACTCGGCAAACCGGGCACCTAGCCAGCGCAGGCTGAAGTGATCGGGCGGATAGGCATTGATATAGGCCAGCGCCAGCGCATCGAACTCTTCATCGCCCATCCAGCCATGCACCGCCTGGTAATCGCCTCGCAGGGTCTCGATCAGCCGTGCGCGATAGGCATTGTGGTAAATCGCCAAGCCCAGGTCGACATCAAGGTTCGGGCTGCCCACCAGGCTGGCTCGCAATTCGTCATTGGCGAGCGAGTCGGCGCCCAGCAAATAGGCTTCAATTTCTTGCTGCCACTGGTTCAGCCGCATAAAGGCTCCGTCTGGAGGGCTCTGGCGCCTAATTCGCGAGCTTTTTGCAGCTCGGCCATCAATTCGGAAAATGGCGGATAGTGGTCATCACGCTCAATCATTGTCGCAACCGGCCCCAGGTGCCCGATGGTGCGCTCGTACAGTTGCCAAACCGGATCACACACCGGGTGGTCGTGGGTGTCGATCACGTAGTTGCCGTAATCAGTATGTCCGGCCAAATGCAACTGACGAACTTTATCCACAGGCAGGCTGCTGATGTAGGTCCATGGGTCAAACCCATGGTTGCGCGCACTGACGTAAACATTGTTCACATCCAGCAGTAGATCGCAGCCGGTGATCTCTGTCAGGGCCGAGAGAAACGCCCACTCAGTGTATTGATCTCCGGCGCTGCGGATATAAGTCGAGGCATTCTCAAGCACCAGCGGGCGCTCGATTACATCCTGCACCTGTTGGACTCGCGCCGCTACGTACTGCAGGCTTTCATCGGTGAAAGGTAGTGGCAGCAAATCGTGCAGGTGATGGGCGTTACCGCGGCTCCAGCACAGGTGGTCGGAAATCCACTGCGGCTTGACCCGCTGTGCCAGTTGCTTGAGACGCGCGAGGTAATCGCGATCCAGTTCGTGTGGACCGCCAATAGACAGCGAGACACCATGCATCACTATTGGATAGTGCTCGGCGACCGCGTCCAGGTGATAAAGGGCTTTGCCGCCCTCGACCATGAAATTCTCAGAAATCACCTCGAACCAATCGACATCAGGTCGTTGCTCGAGAATTTCTTGATAATAGGGAATTCGCAATCCCAGGCCGTAGCCAAGACAGGCTGACTTAGCTGACATGCCAAGCTCCTTGGTTAGATCTGGTGTAATTGAACCTGTGCAATAAAATTGAAGTCGCCATCAACCGATGGCGACATTCAATTGCAAGGTGCTTATTCCTCGCCAACGCGGCCTTTGGCAGCATTGCAATCAGCCAACGACATGGCTTTGAAGCCATGACCTTTGCAGATGCCCTGGCCTTTACAGGCGTTTTCAGCGGTTTTGCAGTCATTCTGGCCTTTGCAGGCGTTAACGCCAAAGCATTGAACAGGCGAATCTTCTGCGACAGCTACAGTGCTGGCCATGGTTGCAAACATGGTTGCAGCAGTGAACGCGATAGCAGCACCGGTAGCAGCAAGTGTGGTTTTGTTAGTCATGTGCACATCCTCGGATTATGTGTAATACGCCAGTCGCACAACATTTGTTAGACGCGACGTATCACTAGAGAGAGATAGACCATATTCGTTACAACGTCATTTAAAAAAACGTCGCAAAAACCATTCCCACCTTAAGTTAGGAATCATCTGACCCGTTACAGCTTTGGGCCAGCAGCCTTGCGGTCTCCCGATTCAACCCTTGCGCCAGGACAAGGCCGCGCCGAACTTAATCGGCTAACTGAGTTCTACATAACAGGTTCAGCGCGTTGCTAAACAGATCTGTATCAAGAATGAAACACACCAAATAGATGGCGCCCACTGTTTACGCTGCTTTACGGTTTTCACCGCCTACCTGTTTCATCCGTGCAACACCTGGCGAAGCCTGAGCCAGGCTTGGCTAGGCACGGATAACCCCAATAACGCTGGCCGATGCTGTCTCATTGATGAAACACCCGGCTCCGCCCTGCCTGCCACAAACAAATCCAACTCTCTGATATTTCAGCACAAATCAATTCCGGCACGACTCCTGCGAACAGTTCGGCACAACCAACCGAAGAGTTGTCACTGCCAAGAGCTGTATAAGGAATTGATGTCATGGAACCTAGTTCAAGGTCATTCCAATCCTCACTACTGGCCATCACGCTAGTGATGCTTTCAAGCGTCTACGTTGCACCTACGTTCGCCCAAGACGGCATTATCGTATTGGGTCGCCAGGTTCAGCCGCGCCTTGCAACGCACCCCACTGATATTCCCGACCCCAATCCAACGGTGGTCAATACCAATATTTCTCGGCAAGTCGTCACCACGGTCAATGGCAGCCTGAACAACACCCAAATGGGCATGGGTGGCGAACTGGCAGACTCAGACTTCGCCAACATCACCACCGGCGCCAGCATCAATTCCATGATCATGCCCAACGGCAGCCTTCCTGGTTTCAACGCACTCGGTACAGACCAGGTCAACCATCAAGGAGCCACCAACACCGGCTCAGCCGGGCATTCAGGTGGCAATGCCGGCAGTGGCTTGGGCGGCACCATCAACAGCACCGTTCAACGCGGGCTGGCCCCACTGAATATGCTGACCGGGGGCAAGTGAGATGAAGAACCTGCCCTTGTTAATCGCACTCGCTGTTTCCAGCGCTGCACTTTCCGGCATGACGCTGGCCGAAACGCCCAACCAGGCCAATATCGCCAACAGCGCCAGTCACTACCAAGGCGTTGTTTCGGTCAACCAAGCGGCGGGAAAGTCGCAACAGCAAAGTAATGCAAGAGCCCTGGCAATTGGCAACGGCGCCAGCGCTTCGACCCAACAAATCCAACAGCTGAATATTAATAACGTCGACAGCTCTCAAGCCGCAGGCGTGGCCATTGAAGCGGGCGCATTCAGCTCTGGTAACGGTGTCCTCGGAATCAACCAATCCGCGGGGGCAGGCACACAACAGGCCAATGCAATGAGCATCAGCGTGAGTTCGGGGCCAACCAGCCTGGATGACTCGGTGCTGTCACAAAGCGTGGCCATTACCCAAATCTCGGGAACAGTTGCACCTTCCACAGGGGAGCGACGCGTAGCAACCGATGACACTGCGTTTGTCGGGAGCCGTGGAGTAGTGCAATTGAACCAGAGCGCTGGGGTCGGGAACCGCATGGGGAACAACCTCAGTATCAGGGTTAGTGATTAACCCTGAGCGCAACACAAGTGAGTAAGTCCTAAGTCCAACACAGCAAGGCAAGGAGATACACCATGAAAACTAAAATGGTAGTAATGACGCCGCTGGCACTCGCTTTGGCAGTCGCCATGGCAGCGACAACAGTACAAGCCGACCAGAAAAAATCCTGGATTCCTGAAACAGGCGCATCTGCAACTGTCGACGATACCCAGATCATCAAAGGTAACGGCGTACTGAACGAAGGCACTGAAAACGCAGCGGGCGTTGACGACGTTGGGGCGAACGCCTCGGGTAACGTCGGTATCAACGTTGTTGCAGGTACCAATAACCAACAAGCCAACGCCGCAGCACTTGCCAGTGCCGATGCAAGCTTTGTGTTCGGTACCGCCGAAGCGTCAACCACTGTGAACCAGAAGTTGACCAACAACGGCGTGATGAACTATTCCAACCCAAGCACTGCAGCGCTTACCAACTCGCTTAACGGCGCCAGTGGTAACGTCGGTGCCAACGTTGCAGCTGGTACTTATAACCAACAGAAAAACGACATGGCTGCTGCCGTGTCTGCCGGCGCGTTCTCAACCGCCAGCAGCACAGCCACTCAGTCTATTTCTGGCAACACCACCAACAATAAAGCCACCCTTGAGTATGGCTCTGCAAAAGTCACCCTGGGCATGGCCGCTGTTGGTGGCTACAAAGGCAAGTCTGACCAGATCGGCGATGTCTATCTCGACTCGTGGGAAGGCGAAGGTCACCCAGGTGGCTCCAACACTGGCCACGTAGACCTGGATAGCGATGCACAAGGCGCTCAAGACCTCAACAAAGACGGCGGCGCACTGGCCTTCAACGAAGAAGGTGTAATCGGCCTGCTCGGTGTAGTGACTGGCAATATCCCAGTTGTAGCTGGCTTCAACGCTCCAGTGGTCAACACTGCAGTGCTCAGCGGCTCACTGAACTACGTCTCGGGTAACGTCGGTGTCAACGTGGCGGCGGGTGCTGGTAACCAGCAAAGCAACTCCCTGTCGATTGCTGCTGGCTGCACCTCGTGCCCAGCTGGTGGTACCGGCGGCGGCGAATCGCTTCGCTACTAAGCTAGTCCTGGGGGCTCCGGAGGTTTCGGAGTCCCTTTCTTTTACAAGGACTGACTTATGCGCGCCCTTCTCGTTGTCCTGATGATGCTGATTTGCCCTGCATCCTACTCCGCCCAACTGGGCTTTCCGGTGCTACCGGGTGGTGCCTTGGCATTCAAGAAAGTCGAAAGCTTTCGCGAGCGGCGTTTCAGCAATCTGATCGAACAAAAGACCGATTTCAGCTGCGGTGCTGCTTCCCTGGCTACCATCCTGTATCAGGGTTATCGCTTCGATATCGACGAGCAGACTGTCATTGAAGGCATGCTGCAGCAAGCAGACCTCGACCTGGTCCGCAGCCAGGGTTTCTCCATGCTCGACATGAAGCGTTATGTCGAAGCCATTGGCTTGCGTGCCCGCGGTTACCGCATTCCTGCCGAGCAACTTGAACAAGTCAAAGTACCGGTGGTGGTGCTGCTGGATGTACGCGGCTACAAACATTTCGTGGTGCTGCAGAAAACCGAAGGCAATTGGGCCTATATCGGCGACCCGGTATTGGGTCACAAGCGCTACAAGCTCGACGAGTTTAAAGAGGGCTGGAACGGTATTGTTTTCGCAGTGATTGGCGCCGGCTATGACCGCAACAACCCACTCACTGAACCGCCACAACCCCTTACGGCACGCAACCGCCTGGATCGTTTCAGGCCGGTAAATGATGCCGAGTTGATGGAGTTCGGCTTTATACAAAGTGACTTCTTTTAATGGAGCACGACATGAAGACTCAATTGTGTGTGGCAACCATCTGCCTGGCTGCCAGCCTGCCACTCCACGCCACAGGGCTCTTTGTACCTGCTGAGCTGAGTGATCAGGAATTATCGCAACTACGGGGCCGCTATGTGCTGCCTGGAAGAATCGTTAATTTTGGTGTGACCATGGCCAGCACTTGGCAAAACGCAAGTGGCCAGGTGCTCGGTGCCAAGGTCAACATGCAAATCCAGCAGAACATGCCCAAGCCTGTGTTCAATATCACCACTTTCAATGAGGACAACAGTAATGCGGCGGCTGCAACCATTGCCGCCGGCGTGGCCAACTCACCTGCTACACCAACGACGGCGCCAACACCTGGAACGGGCCAGCTAAGCGGTGGCAACAGCCTGAACAATGTTCAGGGCGTGGTGCAAACCACGCGCTCAGCGGGTGATTTGAACACCAGCTACAACAACCTCAACATTGATGTAAGCCACGGTAATAAAGCGCCTGCGGTCATGTCCGGCTCGCAGATTGTCAACCGCGTGCAAACCAGCGATGCCGGTACGGTCAGGGTCAGTCCAATGGGCGGCGGCTTGCAACTGGCAATTGATGCCAATGGCCAGGGCGCCAGCCTGCAACAACTTGGTGCTGGCGGTGCCGTGCAACGTACCGACATATACGGCTCACGCAACACAGTCACCAATTTCGCTGCGCTCAACGTATTGCTCAAAGAAAACATGCCGACGGCGAACGGTTTGAATTGTAATTGGAACCAACTTAACAATTTGCGTCCAACAGGGCTGTAAATATCGTCTAGGCTGGATTTGTGACTGATCTGAAACGGAAGTCTTACCATGCCGAAGCACCTGTCTCTCTGCTTGGTTATGTGTGCGGCTAGCGCTGCTGCAGCCCCCAGCTTGATGGCTGCAACTGATGCCGAAGTAGACGCATTAAAACAACAACTAGAACAACTCAAACAACACTACGATGCGCAACAGAAAGCCCTGATGGTGCTTGAACAACGGCTCAAACAAGTTGAGTCGCAACCGGTTCAAAAACCATTGCTACGCCCGATTCCTCCAACCGGGCGTAGTGAGACGGTGGCCAAATCAGGGGAAGCCGGTTACGGCACCAGCCTGCAAGATGATGCCGCGCCAGCACGCAGCGTTGAGAATATCTACAACGAGGCCAGCGGCTTTTTCGGCACAGGTACCTTCAGCTTCGAAACGGGCCTGACCTACAGTCACTACGACAGTAGGCAACTGTTTCTTAACGGCTTCCTGGCCCTCGACACCATCTTTCTCGGCAACATCGGCGTCGACCAAATCAACTCTGACACCTTAACCCTCGACCTGACAGGACGCTATAACTGGCGTGACCGTTGGCAGTTCGACCTCAACGTGCCCGTGGTGTATCGCGAGACTACATTTGAGTCGGCTGGTGCAGGAGGCGCGAGCACATCGATTTCTGAAGAAACCGTCACCCGTAACCCTGAAATAGGTGATATCAGTGCCGGTATCGCCTACAAGTTCATGACGGAGACTGAAAGCCGCCCCGATGCGGTGGTGAGCCTGCGGGTCAAGGCGCCTACAGGTAAAGACCCGTACGGCATCAAGCTGCAACAGGTGCCAGGCAACGACAACCTGACCGTTCCTGAAGAACTGCCTACTGGTAATGGCGTGTGGTCAATCACCCCAGGTATATCCCTGGTCAAAACCGTTGACCCAGCCGTGCTCTTCGGCAACCTGTCCTACACCTACAACCTGGAGGAAGACTACAGCGACATCAGCTCCACCCGTGGGGTCAAACAACCCGGAACGGTGCAGCTGGGTAACTGGTTCCAATTCGGCCTGGGCATGGCCTTTGCGCTTAACGAGCGCATGAGCCTGTCGATGTCCTATTCGCAACTGCTTTCGCAAAAAAGCAAAGTCAAGGCTGAGGGTCAGAGCTTCACGTCAGTACCAAGCAGTGACGCCAATGCGGCGTACTACAACATCGGCATGACCTATGCGGTCGATGAAAACCTGAGCATCGTACCCAACCTGTCAATTGGCCTGACACCCGATGCCCCGGACTTCACCTTCAGCATCAGGTTTCCCTACTACTTCTAAACCCCTGTCGCAGACCTGAGCGGAATTTATTTCGCTCAGGTCTGCGTGCGCCTACCATTCGGTCAAACAGGCTGGATTGAGGTGGTTGTGGATATTCAGGCAATACTCTGGGGCTTACTATTTGGATCGATCGGCCTGGGCTTTTTTATCTACGGGCGCAAACACAACAGGACGATACCTTTCGTTTGCGGGCTGGGATTAATGATCTTTCCCTACTTCGTCAGCAACACCTTGCTGCTGATTGCAACGGGCTGCGTACTTATGGTCACGCCCTATTTTTTCAGGGGTTGAGCATCAGCGAATCTGATGCTTATGCAGCAAGCGGTAAAATGTCGGCCGCGAAATACCCAAGCCACGTGCCGCCTGGCTGCAATTTTCCGGGTACTTTGCCATTGCATCGCTGAGCGCCTGGATCTCGGCTCTGCGCTTATAGTCTTCCAGGGTCCCAAGCCGCTCAATCAGCACGCTGCTTTGTTCAAGGCCAAGATCCTTGGCTTCAATCTGGCGTCCCTCTGCCAATACCAAACCACGCCTCACGCGGTTCGCCAGCTCACGCACATTACCGGGCCATTTATGCTCGGTTAACTGCCTCAAGGCATCTTCACTGAAGCGCTTTGCCCGTCGACCTGTTTCGGCGCTGTACAAACTGGCGAAATAATTCGCCAGCATCGGTATGTCCGCCACCCGTTCATGCAGGGCGGCGGTATGCACCTGCAGCACATTGAGGCGGTAATACAGGTCTTCACGGAAGCTGCCATTCTTGATCGCGGCCTCCAGATCAATATGGGTGGCGGCCAGGACTCGCACATCAACCGATATCGGCTGGCTCCCGCCCACACGCTCTATCTGTTTCTCTTGCAAGAAACGCAGCAGGTTTGCTTGCAGCTCAAGGGGTAGATCGCCAATCTCATCAAGGAACAAGGTGCCACCGTCTGCCGACTCGATCCGGCCGATTTTGCGCTGGTGCGCACCGGTGAATGCCCCTTTCTCGTGGCCAAACAGCTCCGACTGGATAAGGTGTTCGGGAATTGCCCCGCAATTGATCGCTATAAACGGCTTACCTGCTCGACTCGAGCGCCGATGCAGGGTTCTTGCGACGAGCTCTTTACCTGTGCCGCTTTCACCACGAATCAGCACCGGAGAATGCGTCGGCGCCAACTTGGCCAATAGCTTGCGCAAATCACGGATGGGCGCACTCTGCCCAAGCAACTCATTTTCATGATCGTCAATAACGCCGCTTTTGCGACCACGCAACCTTGCCATGCCGTAGGCCCGACCCAAGGTCACATGCACCCGAGACACATCAAACGGCAGGGTGTGGTAGTCAAAAAACCACTCGCCGACAAACTCACCCAACGCATTAGCCGACGACAACAAATCAGGACTGAGCACAGCAATCCACTCGGTGCCGCTACGGCTTAGCAACTGCTTGATTGCGGCTGGGCGACGCAAGTGCATTTCATTGAGCCGGATCAAACCGACATCGCAGTCGCGCTCCTCCGCATGCTCAAGCATGCAGCCTTCCACGGTCCATCCTGCTTCTCGCAGACCCGGTAACAGCGAGCGACAATCATCACATGGGTCTACTACCAGGAGGCGCCGCAATGTACTCGTATCATTAAGCATACCTTTCCTTGGCGCCAAATAATTAACGTTTTTAATCAAAGGCTTAGGCGCGATTACAGTTACCCTAGCAATACTTTAGATAACGACTTGGAACAATTCATACTAAGGCGCTAACGCTAAATAACTAGCCGTTCAAAACAAGCGGATCTGGAGATTAACCGGGCGAAATAACTGCATTTTTTGTGACGCAGTTCCGCAACCGGTGAACCATATGCACACCTCGTCTAACGCAGGCAAAAGGTTCACTATGTGACATTGCCTAAAGCATCTATTGAGCAGCTGTCACTTCAGAGGCTGAAACCCTGTCAAAACAGCCGGTCCTCTACACAACAGGCTGTTGTACTTAGGCCAGCAGCGCCCTCGCTAGGTTTGTAGATGATCCGGAATGCGGCGACAGATAGTCCCACTTATAGGCGCTTGGACTAGGCGCATGTACTCTTGGGCCCAAGCCTTTAAGATAGCTCACATAATTCTTATGTCGGACCCACGAGCCGAGCAGCACTCAGAGCACAGACAATGTTGGAATCGGAACTAAAAGCCTTCTACATGGTTGCCCAATTGGGCAGCGTCACGCTTGCAGCCAAGCGGCTGGGCTTGAGCCAGCCGACAGTCACCAACCAGATCCGCCAACTCGAAAGCCATTTTGCTGTCGAGCTTTTTTATCGCGGCGGCCGGCGTCTGACTCTGAGTGAAACAGGAACACGTTTACTACCGCTGATCAAACCGATGATCAGCCATAGTTTGAACGTCGAGTTTTTCCTGAGTAACGCCGGCAGCAATGCGGGGCGTCTACGCATTGGAGCCACAGCGCCGTATTACATCCTAGACCTGCTCAAGGCATACCGCGAAACCCACAGTGGTCACATCAGCCTGGAATTGGGCAACTCGCAGCAAATGATGGATGCGCTTGATGAATACCGGGTTGATCTGGTGACCTCATCTCAGCAATTGACCGACTCGCGGCTTTTTTGCATGCGCCTGGGCCAAGATCCGCTGGTGCTGATTGTGCATCGCCGGCATCCCCTAGCTAACCAGGGTCGTATTCCACTGAGTGCAATTGAAGGTCATTGCGTGTTGATGCGTGAGCATGGCTCGCACACCCGCCAGCTGACCGAGGACATGCTCACTCGCGCCCAAATCAAACTTGAGAATGTGATAGAAATTGGCAGCCGTGAGGCCATTCGCGAAGCCGTATTGCGTAATATCGGCGTGAGTATTATTGCTAGGCACGAAGTGCCGGACAGTCAGGAACTTCGCATAGTGACTATCCAGCAATCAACGCTCCTTGATGAGTTCATCTATTGCCTCAAGGAGCGGCGCGGCGCACGACTCATCGACAACTTCCTGCAGGTTGCACAAACCCATTTCGGTTAAGCGGCCAACTTGATCAGTACAATACCGACAGTCACCGTTATTGCCGCAATCAACCTACGTTTGCCGAACGGCTCTTTGAACAACAGCGTGGCAATCACCGCGCCAATGATCACGCTGCTTTCTCGCAGTGCGGCGATCTTTGCCACGTTATCCAATGTCATAGCCCATAAAACCAATGCGTAAGCAGCGCTGTATGTCAGCCCGCCAAATATTGATATTGGCCAATATTCACGGAGGTGTTTGCGCAACGCCGAGCGCCGGGACACCGCGGCAAACAGAGGAATAGGCACGCTCAGCAGTAGCGTGAAGTACACCAAATAAGACAGAACGCCCGTTGCGCTACGCACGCCGTAAGCATCAATCACCGTATACAAGGCCACACAAACACCTGCGGCCAAGGCATAGCAAGGCGCACGCCATTGGCGAGTCACATGCAGGAGGCTGAGCACCCCCAGCGACAGAATCACAACCCCCAATATTCCCAATGCAGGTAATGACTCACCCAGCCACAATGCTGCAAAAATCACCACCAGCAAAGGTGGTAAACCGCGAGTCAGCGGATACACCTGGCCGAAATCCCCAAAGTGATATGCATTGATCAGGAAGTAGCGATAGAACAGATTGACCGTAACGGACAACCCGATCAGCCCCCATACAGATAGCGATGGCACCGCAACAAAGGGAGCGGCGATAAGGGCAACAACAAAGGCCACAACATCGACCATCGCCATCGCTGACAATCGATCGTTGCTGGACTTGACCACCGCATTCCAACTGGCGTGCATAAATGCCGAAATCAGCACAAGAAGTGTGGCCAAGTTGATATCGGACATAGATGAGCTCTCTATAAGAAGAGCCCAAGCTTGCCAATCACTAAGCTATCAGTCCAATCGGTTATAAAGCAGCGCCCTATCAATCTGACTGATTGTTGAAGCGGCGGCCTGAATTGACCTCGGCTGGCTGGCGAACGGCGTTTTCATTGCCATTAGGTCAATATTCCTATGGAGTCATAGTCATTTTTGCCCAGCACTCCTTAACCTCAAAAGCTACACAAATCGATCCTATCTACTTGTTTTAAATAGAACTTATTAATGACGCAAGCAAATGCAACCCCTGCATTATGGTCATGATGTTGGTTCTTTTTTAGTTTTGTGTTTGTCAGTTCAACTCGTCGTGATACACCAGATCCAAGCGACTGCAACTGCGTAAGACGCCGCCAGAGTATCTACGCCCGCTCTATTCCTATCTGCCAAAACCGATTTTCATTAGTCGTTTACAGCGATTTCACCGATTAGTTTCGGTAGCTGGCACTGCATAGGGATACATCATGGCCTCATCGTTCAGTCAGATTTCGACCATACCGCTCTCTATCCATAACATCGGCAAGTCCTTTGGTAAACAAAGTGTGCTTAGCGATGTTTCACTCGATGTTAATGCCGGCGAACTGGTATGCCTGCTCGGTCCTTCCGGATGTGGGAAAACCACCCTGCTGCGCATAATTGCGGGCCTGGAGAAACAAGACAGCGGTCGTCTGATGATGGGCCCACGTGATATCTCACGCGCTCATCCACAAGATCGCGACTACGGCATTTTGTTTCAGTCTTATGCCTTGTTTCCCAACCTGACCGTTGCCCAAAATATCAGCTATGGCCTGAGCACACGCAACCTGTTGCGCTCTGAAATGCGCGAGCGGACCGAGCAAATGCTCGAGCTGGTTGGGCTCAGCGCAATCGCCAACAAATACCCAGGCCAACTATCCGGAGGACAACAGCAGCGCGTGGGCCTGGCACGCGCGCTAGCACCCTCGCCGTCATTGCTCTTGCTTGACGAGCCAATGTCCGCACTGGATGCCAAAGTCCGTGAGCACTTGCGTCACGAATTGCGCAGTCTGCAAAAGAATCTGGGAATCACAACCGTAATGGTCACCCATGACCAAGATGAGGCAATGGTCATGGCCGACAGAATTGCCTTAATGAACCAGGGACGGATTGAACAATTCGATACCCCGGAAAATATATATCGCAATCCGGCCACCCCCTTTGTCGCCAACTTTATCGGCCAAGCCAATTGGCTCGACTATCAGAGTACGAGTCAGGGCAAAGCCCATCTTGGACCACTTTCACTGAGCCTGGACAATATCCCTGATGGTGGCCCGGGCCGACTCTTTTGCAGACCCGAAGCGTTGCGCGTCGACAATCTTCCACAGGCCAGCAACAGCATCGCCGCGCAAATTGTTGACAAGCTGTTTCTAGGCAATCGCTATCGCCTGACAGTCGCACTGGAACAACTCGAGGACCAGCACCTTGTTGCAGAAATAAGCACAGATCTGACCGCCATGCCCCTTAATACCGGCCGCATATGGCTAACGCTGCCATCTCACAGCTTACAAGCTTTTCCGGGAGCAGCGGCATGACCAGTGTGCAGCACATTCAAGCTGAGCCGGCACAGCGCAAAGCACTATTGAAAACGGCCAGCGCACAACAACTCGACTTCTTGTTTACCCGTGGCGTGAAGGCGCTAATGGTCTCATTTGTGGTGATCGGCCTCGCATTACCGCTGATCGCCATGCTGGGCAAAGTTTTCGATGTGGAGGGCGGCCTGAACGGGGTATGGCAAATGCTCACCAGTTCGCGCTTTATGTGGCTGGTTGGTAATAGCGTCAAGGTTTCACTCAGCACCGTTGCCTTGGTGGTCCCCACTGCCTACGTGTTTGCCTACGCCCTGCAACGTAGCTGGATACCAGGTAAAAGCCTGCTACGAGGTATTGCCTTACTACCGCTGATGGCGCCCTCCATGTTGTCGGCAATCGCCTTGATCTACCTCTTTGGCAATCAAGGCTTGCTGAAAGCCTGGTTCCCAGATGGAATCTACGGGTTTTCGGGCATTGTGTTGGGTCAGGTATTTTACAACTTCCCTATGGCCTTGATGATTCTGATCTCCGCATTGGGTATGGCCGATGCCCGCCTTTATGACGCCTCGGTCAGCATGGGTGCCAATCACTGGAAAACCTTCCTCAATGTGACATGGCCTGGCACGCGTTACGCAGTCTTTGCTTCCAGCTGCCTGGTCTTTACCCAAACCATCACCAACTTTGGCATTCCCGTTGTGATCGGCGGCGACTATCAGGTCCTCGCGATGGAAGCTTACAAGTCGGTGGTCGGCCAGCAAAAATTCTCCGAGGGCGCTCTGATTGGCAGCATTCTGTTAGTCCCTGCCTTGATCAGTTTTGCAGTTGATCTGTGGATGCGGAAATTACGCGGCAGCCAAGTCAGCAGCCAGGCACCCACCTATGTGGCGCCCAGCAATCGTCTACGTGACAGCATCTTGTTGTTGGCTGCTGCAGCGGTTGCCATCGCACTTCTGAGTCTGGTCGTCATGGCCGTTGCAGCCTCGCTGATCAACTTCTGGCCGTATGATTTGTCATTCTCGCTGCGTCACTACGACTTTGAATCTTCTGGTGGTGTTGGCTGGCTGGCTTATCGCAACAGCTTATTGCTGGCGAGCCTGACCGCTGTGGTCGGCACGCCGGTGATTTTCACCTGCGCCTACCTGATGGAGAAAACCAGCAGCGGTTGGCTCGACGGTCTTTTGCGCTTGCTGTGCATGTTGCCTATGGCTGTACCCGGACTGGTCATGGGCCTGGGTTACGTGTTTTTCTTCAACAGCCCCAGCAACCCTCTAAATGGCATGTATGGCGGCATAGGATTGATGGTCGTCTGTTGCATCATGCGCTTCCTCACCCCGGCACAAATGACTGCCACCACGGCGTTGCGCCAGCTGAATGAAGAGATTGAGGCCGCTTCACTTTCTTTGAAAGTACCACTGCTCACCACTTACCGGCGCGTCACTCTGCCTATCTGCCTACCGGCATTGCTTGAAGTATTCCGCTATCTGTTCGTCTCATCCATGACGTCAGTATCCGCACTTATTTTCCTCTATAGCCCGGATACGATTCTAGCCGCGGTGGCCGTGCTCAATCTCGATGACTCAGGAAACATCGGCGCTAGTGCCGCCCTGTCTTCCCTGATTCTTCTGACCTCAGCAGCAATCTCGCTGATGCTTTATGGGCTCTCACGCGGCCTGCTCAGGCATACCCAGCTCTGGCGTGCTTGAACCACCTTTTTCCTGATATCACTCACCCACTGTAAGAGGCTTACCATGATTAAAACTTGGAATACACTCACGGCTGCAGTTCTTGGTTTAGGCATTACAAGTAGCGCCTTTGCCACCGAGCTGACCGTCTATACCGCCATGGAAAATGAACAGCTTGCAGGTTACAAAAAAGCCTTTGAAACTCAAAACCCGGACATTGAGATCAAATGGGTGCGCGACTCTACTGGGATTATCACGGCCAAACTCCTCGCCGAAAAAGATAACCCGCGAGCAGATGTCATCTGGGGGTTGTATGCCTCAAGCGTAGCCTTGCTTGGCAAGGAAGGAATGCTCGAAGCTTATGCCCCCAAGGGCGTTGAAAAGCTAGATGCCAAATTCCGTGATCCACAAAATCCACCGTTATGGGTGGGCAATGGTGTTGAGGCCACTGCGGTCTGTGTAAATACCGTGGAAGCCAAGAAGCAGAACCTGCCGATCCCTACCAGCTGGGAAGACCTGACCAATCCGGTTTATCAAGGCAAAATCGTAATGCCCAACCCTGCCTCGTCCGGCACTGGCTATTCAGCCGTCAATGCCTGGCTGCAAATCATGGGTGAGAACAAAGCTTGGACATTCATGGACAAGCTTCACACCAACATCGGCCAATACACCCACTCAGGTTCAAAACCCTGCACACAGGCTGCAATGGGTGAATACCCTATAGGTATCTCACTGGATTTTCGTGCTATTACACTTAAACGGCAAGGCGCCCCGCTGGACATCGTGCTGCCGAAGGAAGGCCTGGGGCTGGATATCAACTCAGTTGCACTGATCAAGGGCAGTAAAAAACTCGAAGCAGCAAAAAAGCTCGAAGACTTTGCCATCAGCGAAAAAGCATTTCTGCTCTATCAACCTAACGCGGCGGCATTGGCGCGGCCTGAGTTCAATGTCAAATTGGCAGAGATGCCAGACGCCTATTACGATCGTTTGATCTCTGTGGACTTCAACAAAGCCGGTAGCCAGCGTGCCAAAGTACTGGAGAAGTGGCGTGAGCGTTATGACGGTAAGTCAGAGCCAAAAAACTAACGGTCATCAGGTTGCAAGCGGCAGTTCATGGTGCACCGCCGCTTGCATTCAAGCCCCCTGTTTAGTGTTGGCCAACTCCATAAAAGCCTCAACCAGTCGCGATTGACTACGCCGCTCCAGGCAGCCGATCATGTGCTGATTGGTCAAACCATCGCCAACAATTGTCACCACCCCTAAACGCGGATCATGGCTGTACTCGGCCGACGAAACGATGCCTATGCCCAAATCTTCCGCTACCGCCTCAGATACTGCTTCGCGGCTGTCCAACTCCAGCAAAACCCGCGGCTTAACGCCTGAATGCTCACATGCCCGATTAAATGTACGCCGGGTAACTGAATCCGGCTCACGCAGTACCATGATCTGTTGATCCAGCTGTTCAATGCCAATTCGCTTCCCTACCCACTGGTGCGCGATAGGGACGAGCGCGCATATCTGTGAAACGCACATGGCTTGCAGGCGCAGTTCTTTGCGCGGTTCAACATCGGTCATCACAGCAACATCGACGTGTTCACAGAGCAATGCCGCAAGTGTTTCCTGCGCGTTGCCCAAGCGCAAATTAACCACTACACCTGGATAAAGTGCGCGCAAACTTGCAATCAGCGGCATAACCAAGTGTGGCCCATCGGCAGCTACCTCTAGTCGTCCTGTGAGTAGCTGCTGGTTCGCTTCAAGCAGGTTTTGCGCTTCTTCCACCAAACTGAACATTGCCCGGGTAATGGTTGCCAGTTGACCGCCCTCATGGGTCAACTCGACACGCTTCGCCGTGCGCCTCAATAACTTGATCTGGTAATGCTCCTCGAGCATTTTGATATGGCCAGTGACAGCTGGTTGACTTATATGCAGCCGTATCGCAGCGCGGGTAAAACTGCCCTCTCGAGCGACAGCATCAAAAGCGCGGAGTTGAAACAGGTTCATGGTTATCGCTCTGCCTTATACATAGACCCAAAATTGAAATTTAGGTGATGCTATGTTGAAGGCAAAAACTATACCTCACTAAACAACTGCTAATGCTCAGAGTGGTGCGGCCAACCTTTTATTCACCTGTTACGGAGTTTGCGAGCCGTGGTGTCAAATGAACCACTCAGAGATTTCAACTGTTTAAGCCGTTAACGCCATCTGCCCCGGCAACCATGGCTGCCGGGGCTAGAGGTTAGAAGAACCCGAGCGGGTTTATGTCATAGCTGATCAGCAGGTTCTTTGTCTGCTGGTAGTGGTCGAGCATCATCTTGTGGGTCTCACGGCCGACGCCCGACTTCTTGTAGCCACCGAAGGCAGCGTGCGCCGGATACAGGTGATAACAGTTGGTCCACACCCGCCCCGCCTTGATCCCACGGCCCATTCGGTATGCGCGGTTTATATCCCGGGTCCAGACACCTGCTCCCAGGCCAAACTCGGTATCGTTAGCGATCGCCAAGGCTTCGGCTTCGTCCTTGAAGGTAGTCACACCCACTACAGGTCCGAATATTTCCTCTTGGAATACACGCATCGAGTTACTGCCTTTGAGCAAGGTCGGCTGAATGTAATAGCCGCTAGCCAGGTCGCCATCAAGGCATTCAACCGCGCCGCCGGTCAGCAACTCGGCGCCCTCCTGCTGAGCAATCTCCAAATAGCTGAGAATCTTGTCGTATTGCTGCTCCGAAGCCTGCGCACCGACCATGGTGTCAGTGTCCAGCGGATTGCCGCGCTTGATCTGTTTGATCTTCTTCATGACTTCGGCCATGAACGCCGGGTAGATCGATTCCTGCACCAGCGCCCGCGAAGGGCATGTACAGACTTCGCCCTGGTTGAAGAACGCCAGCACCAGCCCTTCGGCAGCCTTTTCGATAAAGGCGGGCTCAGCATTCATAATGTCTTCAAAGAAGATATTCGGCGACTTGCCGCCCAGCTCCACAGTCGAGGGAATAATGTTTTCTGCGGCGCATTTAAGGATGTGCGAACCCACCGGGGTAGAACCCGTGAATGCAACCTTGGCGATGCGCTTGCTGGTGGCCAGCGCCTCTCCGGCTTCGCGACCAAAGCCCTGCACAATATTCAGCACGCCAGCCGGCAGCAGGTCGCCAATCAGCTCAGCGAAAAGGGTAATGGAAAGCGGCGTCTGCTCGGCGGGCTTGAGTACCACGCAGTTACCCGCGGCCAGGGCCGGCGCAAGCTTCCAGGCCGCCATAAGTAGCGGGAAGTTCCATGGGATGATCTGCCCAACCACACCCAAGGGTTCGTGGAAATGATACGCCGCCGTATGCTCATCTATCTCAGCGGCACTGCCTTCTTGGGCGCGAATGCAACCAGCGTAGTAACGAAAATGATCGGCGGCTAACGGCACGTCGGCGTTTAATGTTTCGCGCACGGCTTTGCCGTTGTCCCACGTCTCGGCCACGGCCAATTGTTCCAGATTGGCTTCGATGCGGTCGGCAATTTTAAGCAGAATCAACGAGCGCGCCTGAACCGAAGTCTTGCCCCAGGCATCGGCAGCCCCATGGGCCGCATCGAGGGCCCGCTCGATATCTGCGATGGCGGAACGGGGAAACTCACCGATCACCGAGGCATCGACCGGGCTGGTGTTGGTGAAGTAGGTGCCGTTGATTGGGGCGACAAACTCGCCACCAATAAAATTGCCATAACGTGGTTTAAGATTAATAACAGCACCTGGCGTACCGGGTTTGGCGTAAATCATGGGCATGGCCTCTCATATCGATAGAGCGCTGGACAGAGCAACAAAACAGGCTGCCAGAGCGCTCGATCAGCCGCTCTGGCCTGGTTCAGGATCAAGAGCCCTGAGGGGTTTCACCGCGCTTGAGGCGAGCGTTTATCTCCTCGATCACCGCCGGCAGATCATTGATGGTGTCGATCATGTAGTGCGGACGCGAACCTTCGAACATCGAGGCGATACGCGCGCGTTCCTGCTTGAGCTTTGCTTCTGGCAGGTTCTTGAACTCGTCGTACGTCAGGCCCAAAGCATTGCCCGAGCAGGTCAGCGCGACGGTCCACATCCCTGCGCTGCGGCCTTCGAGAATGCCCGGCCAGGTGTCGTCAACCTTTACGCAGGCTGCGACATCACTGATGCCCAAGGCGATGACATTGGCCAGCGACTGTGCTGGATAAGGTCGGCCATTTGGCACTTCATCGGTGGCAACCACATGGTCGGCAACATAGCCATTACGCTCGGCCAGCTGCACGACCTTCTCCATGACCACTTCAGGATATCCAGAGCAGGAACCGATCTTCAAACCCTTATTGCGCAGGCCAGTAATGGTCTCCAATGCGCCAGGAATCAGCGCCGAGTGCACGGCGATTTTTTCGATCTGCAGCGGCATGAAGCGCTCGTAAATGGCGGTGACATCATCGTCCGTTGGCGTACGGCCAAACGCAGCACAGTAGCGCTCGGCGATTTGCGGTTCATTGCAAAGGGTACGGATGTGATCCCACTTGCCCATACCCATCGGTCCGCGAGCTTCAGCGAGGGAAACCTCCACGCCGAACTCGGCAAAGGCTTCAACGAAGATCTGCGTGGGGGCGAAGGAACCAAAGTCGACAACTGTGCCGGCCCAGTCGAGGATGATGGCTTGCAATTGGCTAGGGTTTTCATAGTTCATGTGGATGACTCCAGTAATGGCCTACAAAAGGCCAGTGAATAATTGGCTATTAAGGTTCAGGCCTTGACAGGGGTACTGCTGATGTCGCGATTTGGAATAAATGGATCGGGGCTCACTCTGCCCTGCGGACGGCTGTTCCAGAACGGCAGCATGATTAGGACTGCGAACACGGCAGAGCCACTGAAGCAGAGGAACACGGTCTCGGTATCGAAGTAGCCAGGCAGTAGCCCGCCGAGCACTGCGCCTACCGAACCACAACCGTTGACGAAACCTGCAGCAGTTCCAGCAGTTTCCTTACCGAAATCAATCGCAGCAGCGCCACTGATCATTGAGTCCGGTCCGTACAAAGTCAGGCCCATCATGAACAGCAGTGCAACCACCACCAATACGCTACCAGTGGCCATGGCTGGCACGAACAGAATCAAACAGGCCGTCAGCGCTATCAGGCTGATAACACAAGCAGGAAAGCGGCGAGCACCAAAGAACTTGTCAGAAAGCAGGCCAATCAGAATAGGCCCTGCCAGACCGGCGACCTCGAAGGCGCTCGGTACAATAGCCGAGGCAACTTTGCCGATCTCGGGCATGCGCTCGTATACCATCACTGGCCCCCACAAGAGAATGGCGTACCGCGCGGGCTTGAGCATGAAATAAGCCAGGCCAAGCACCAGCACGGTGCGGTTCTTGATGATGGTTTTCAGGCAGGAAACAAAGCTGGGATGGGCCTGTACTGCAGCCTCATCGGTTTCACCCAGAGGCTCGGCGGGAGGTAGGCCGACGTCTTGCGGCCTGTTGCGTTGAAAGATGAAAAACAGCAAGGCGACAATCGCAACCACTGCGGCAGTGGAAATAAATGCGGCGCGCCAGTTACCGTAGACTTCATACGCCATCCAGCCGGCAAAGGGCGAAGCCACCAGGCCGCCAAAGGCGTAACAGGTACACCACCATCCAAGCACACGACCGCGCTCTTGGGTGGAGAAGAAACTACCAATATTCTTACAGAGGCCGGACCAACCAGTGGACTGCGCCAAACCCTGAACAAGCATGCAGGTGGCGAAAATGGGGAGCGTGGCGAAGGTGCCCATGATGGCTGCGGCCAAGGCGGAGATGATCAGTCCACCCAGTACAACCACGCGTGGCCCGAAGCGGTCTGCAAGGATACCCCAGGTAAACTGGCCAACAGCATAGGCTCCCAAGTAGAGAGCATCGAGGTTAGCCATAACCGCTTTTTCCATCAGCAAATCTGGATCATCACCGATACCCAATTTGGCTACAGAAAAGGCCTTGCGAGTAAAATAGAATGCAGCATAAGCAAGCCAGGTAATGGCGAAAATCTGTAAACGCCAGCGACGCCGACTGGAGGGATTGCCACTCGCTGATGCATAAGGTGAAGTGTTCATGCGGTATTCCTCTGGAAGATGCTAGCAGTCAAATTGGCTGCCGTTTTTTGTTGTTTTAAGTGCACTTCTTGTCCGTTACGATGAACGGATTTCAGATGAATCGAGCCCACACTCTTACCGTTCGGCGCCATTAGCTCTTGGAGCAAACGACGCTTTACAGATGGAGATGAACTCTTACAGCGCGCCCCTGGAGACGCTTGTTACTCAGGCAAACATCATCATGTGTTAGACGACTGATCTACACCCATGACATCCAATGCATCAGCGATTGCACGTAGCAACTGCAGGACAATGCGCTCGTCGATCTGGCCGATGCAGCCGATGCGAAAACTCTCGGCAATCGTCAGTTTTCCGGGGTAGATCACGAACTGACGGGCTTTGAGTTCATCGTAAAAACGCTTGAACTCGAAATTCGGGTGCTCAGGGCTGAAGAATGTAATGATGATTGGGGACAACCATTGATCTTCGAGCAGCGTTTTAAATCCTAGCGCACGCATTCCCGCAACCAAGGTGTTGCGATTATTCGTATAGCGCGCCTCACGACCCGCAACCCCGCCCTCTTGTTGGTGCTGTTCAAGCGCTTTACGAAATGCAACTACGCTGTGGGTTGGGGGAGTGAAGCGCCATTGTCCGGTGCGCTCCATGTACTGCCATTGCTCAAACAGATCGAGGCTCAGTGAGTGAGCCCGACCCTTTGATTGCTCCAGTAGGGTGCGGCGGATGATGACGAAACCAAAGCCGGGAATACCTTCGATACACTTGTTAGCGGAGGAAACCATGACATCAAATGGGATCTGATCGACCGTCAAAGGCACCGCACCAAATGAGCTCATTGCATCGACAATCAACCCCTTGCCGCGCGACTTGATCACTTCGGCAAGTTCTTTGAGAGGGTTGAGAATTCCGGAACTGGTTTCGCAATGCACCAGAAATACGTCTGTAATCTCTGGATCAGCGTCGAGCATCTCGGCCACTTTTTCCGGCTCTGGAGGCAAATAGTCGCCCATATCTAGATCAACATGCGCACGCCCCAGGTAGTCGAGTATCTGTCCGGCGCGCTTTCCATAAGCACCGTTCATCAACACCAATGCCTTACCATCTCGTGCAATAGCGGTGGCCATTGCGGCCTCCACCGCAAATGTCCCGCTGCCTTGCAAGGGGACACAGCAATAACTGTCATCGCTGATACCGGCCATAACCAGCAAGCCTTGGCGAATTTCGGCAGTCACCTGATTGAAATCACCATCCCAGGAGCCCCAGTCTCGCAACATGGCTTGCTTGGTCGCCAACGAAGTGGTCAACGGGCCTGGCGTGAGCAGAAAAGGCTCGCCCAGTGCCGGGGCGGTAATTGCAGGTCGGTTTGGGAGGAACTCTGCTTTGCTCATAATCGTCTCCAGCGTTTCGGTTTGCGACGTTCTGCCGCGATGGAGAGATAAAAACAATTTGCCATGAATAAATAAAATCGATTAATAATATTTTAGAAATATCTAAAACTTATAACTGGTGAATCACTATGGCTGTCTCCAATGCTCAGTTGCGTGCATTTCATGCGGTTGCCTTGACCGGAAGTTTTACCCGGGCAGCACAAAAGCTGTTTCTCAGCCAGCCGGCAGTGTCTGATCAGGTACGCAAGCTTGAAGAGCATTTTGAGATATTGCTATTTCATCGAAACAAACGCTCGGTGCACCTGACCGAATTGGGTGAACAGCTGTTGGGCATCACGCAACGCCTATATACCGTGGCTGATGAAGCTCAGGAGTTACTGTCTAACTCAAGTGTTCTGCAAACGGGAAGTCTCACGCTCGCCGTCGACTCACCGGTACATGGACTGCCATTTATTGCTCGATTCAATCAGCGTTATCCAGGTATTCGCGTGCGTCTGGTAACGGGTAATACCGATGAAGTGCTGAGTCGTTTGTTCGCCTACAAGGCGGATGTCGGAATCGTCGGGCGCCCCGTAGAAGATGAGCGTTTATTACGCGTGGAGTTAAGTACTGCGCCCTTGGTGGCATTTGTTGCACCAGACCATCCATGGAGCAGTCGCCAGTGCATCCACTTGGAAGACCTGCATGAAGTGCCAATGGTTTTGCGTGAACAAGGCTCCATGACTCGGCAATACATAGCAGACGAGATGCGCAGTGCGGGTCACACGCTACGCACTGCAATTGAGGTAGAGGGCCGGGAAGCAGTATTTGAAACCGTCGCCGCAGGTTTGGGTGTAGGAATAGTCTCTGCGGCAGAACTTGGTTCAAGTCGAAGCCTGCATGTTTTGCCGATTGTAGACAGCCAGCAATACATGACAGAAACCCTTGTGTGCCTCAAGGAACAGGGCTCGCGACGAATAATCGAAACCTTCCTGAATATCGTACGAGAGTCCTCAGCAAAGGACACGAGCGGGGTCTAGCGGTGCTTGATGCGCTTTGGCAAGCCTATTTCAAAACCAGCAAGTCTCAAGACGCA
Source organism: Pseudomonas segetis (assembly GCF_900188155.1). Taxonomy (GTDB): domain Bacteria; phylum Pseudomonadota; class Gammaproteobacteria; order Pseudomonadales; family Pseudomonadaceae; genus Aquipseudomonas; species Aquipseudomonas segetis. The sequence continues at coordinate 195,312 of NZ_FZOG01000003.1, read as the reverse complement.
AGTACAGCAATTGGCAACACATGAAGGCGAGTTTATCTATTGGCTAACCCTGGAGCGAACAAGCCAGGGATTGTGGACAACTCAAGTTATCCACAATCCCTAGTTAAGATGGAAAAGCTCTGAGAGCTTCAATCTTTTCCAACCACAGCCGTCACTCGACAGTGACGGACTTGGCCAGGTTGCGGGGCTGGTCTACATCTGTGCCCTTGAGCACGGCGACGTAGTACGACAGCAGTTGCAGCGGGATGGTGTAGAGAATCGGCGCAAGTGCGTCGTGGATATGCGGCATGTTGACCACGTGGGTGCCTTCGCCATTGCTCATACCGGCTTTTTCATCGGCAAATACAATCAACTCGCCACCGCGCGCGCGCACTTCCTGCAGGTTGGACTTTAGCTTTTCCAACAGCTCGTTATTCGGTGCGACCGTGACCACAGGCATATCCGCGTCAACCAAGGCCAATGGACCGTGCTTGAGCTCGCCTGCAGGGTAGGCTTCGGCGTGGATGTATGAAATCTCCTTGAGTTTCAAGGCGCCTTCCATCGCGACCGGATACTGCGCGCCGCGGCCCAGGAACAGGGTGTGGTGCTTCTCGGAAAAGTGCTCGGAAACCTTTTCAACCACGGCGTCCATTGCCAATGCCTCACCCAGGCGGGTTGGCAGGCGACGCAGCTCGGCAACCAATTCTGCCTCAAGCTGTGGATCAAGCGTGCCTCGCACACGGCCCATGGCCAGGGTCAGTAACATCAGCGCGACCAACTGCGTGGTGAAGGCCTTGGTTGAAGCCACACCAATTTCCGGGCCGGCCAGGGTCAACAAGGTCAGGTCGGACTCACGAACCAGCGAGCTGATACCGACGTTACAAATCGCCAGGCTGGCCAGGTAGCCGCCTTGCTCAGGAGTGAGATCCTTGGCATTGCGCAGCGCCGCCAGGGTGTCGGCGGTTTCACCAGACTGCGAAATACTGACAAACAAGGTGTCTGGCTGGACCACAACCTTGCGGTAGCGGAACTCGCTGGCCACTTCGATCTGGCACGGAATACCGGCCAGTTCTTCGAGCCAGTAACGTGCAACCATACCCGCGTGATAGCTGGTGCCACAGGCAACAATCTGGATATTTTTAACCTTGGCGAAAATATCCGCTGCTTGTGGGCCAAACGCCTGCACCAGGACGTGATCATCGGCCAAGCGGCCTTCCAGGGTGCGTTGAACCACGGATGGCTGTTCGTGGATTTCCTTGAGCATAAAGTGGCGGTATTCACCTTTGTCAGCCGCTTCCGCACCTTCGTGGTATTGCACCTGTTCGCGCTTCACCGCCTTGCCGTCAATATCCCAGATCTGCACTTCATCACGGCAAATCTGCGCAATATCACCTTCTTCCAGGTACATGAAACGGTCAGTCACCTGACGCAGGGCCAGTTGGTCGGATGCCAGGAAGTTCTCGCCAAGTCCCAGGCCAATCACCAACGGGCTGCCACTACGGGCCGCGACAATACGGTCAGGCTGCTTGGCGCTGATGACCGCCAGGCCATAAGCACCGTGCAGTTGCTTGACCGCCACTTTCAGCGCGGCGGTGAGGTCTGGTTCACTCTTCAGGGTGTGGTCGAGCAGGTGGACTATCACTTCTGTATCGGTGTCGGAGCTGAAGCTGTAGCCCAAGCTCTTGAGCTGATCACGTAGCGCATCGTGGTTTTCAATGATGCCGTTGTGCACAACCGCCAGTTGATGCCCGGAGAAGTGAGGGTGCGCATTGCGCTCACTCGGTGCACCATGGGTTGCCCAGCGCGTGTGAGCGATACCCACCCGTCCTGGAAGCGGCTCGGCCTTGAGCGCGGCTTCGAGTTCGCTGACCTTGCCAACCCGGCGACGGCGATCCAGCTCGCCCGCCTCGTTGAGCAGGGCGACACCGGCGCTGTCGTACCCGCGATATTCAAGGCGCTTGAGGCCCTCGACCAGTACAGCGGTGATATTGCGTTCAGCTACCGCTCCGACGATTCCACACATAATTGGCTCCTTAAGACTCTATGCTTGCGCAGATCAACTTGACTCCGCGCGACTGCAATTGGGTTCGAGCGTCTTGGTCCAGGCGCTCATCGGTTATCAGGGTATGTACACGTGCCCAAGGCAATTCGAGATTGGGGATCTTGCGACCGATCTTGTCGCTCTCAACCATCACAATCACTTCACGGGCAACTTCGGCCATGACTTGGCTCAAGCCCAGCAATTCATTGAATGTTGTCGTGCCTCGCGCCAAATCAATACCGTCCGCGCCAATAAACAGCTGGTCGAAATCGTATGAACGCAGCACCTGTTCGGCAACCTGGCCCTGGAAAGACTCCGAATGCGGGTCCCAGGTGCCGCCCGTCATCAACAGCACAGGTTCGTCTTCCAACTCGCGCAGGGCATTGGCAACGTTGAGCGAATTGGTCATGACCACCAAGCCGGGCTTGCGCCCCAGTTCAGGGATCATCGCCGCAGTGGTGGTGCCGCTGTCGATGATGATCCGCGCATGCTCGCGAATGCAGCTGACCCCAGCACGGGCAATGGCCAGCTTATAGCTCGATATGGGTTGGCTGACGTCGACCATCAGCTCTTGCGGCAATTGCACCGCTCCGCCATAGCGCCGCAGCAGCAGGCCGTTTTTCTCAAGCGCGGCCAGGTCCTTGCGGATGGTGACTTCAGAGGTCGAAAAGCGCTTCGCCAGCTCGTCCACACTGACTTCGCCCTGCTCGGTAAGCAAGGCAAGTATTGAATGGCGACGTTGGGGGGTGTTGCGTTTCGACATGCTTTAAGTTTCGATTCGAAAGTTAATTGCGCAAATCAAAACCTAACGAAGCTTTAAGGTCAAGTAAAACAGTAAAAAGGCCGCCAAATGGCAGCCTTTTCAAAGTTATCAACAGCTCAAACGAAAGATAGCCGTTAACAGCACTATTTCTTGGTTGGACGCTTCCAGCCTTCGATGTTGCGCTGTTTACCACGTCCCACAGCCAGGTTATCCACAGGCACGTCGCTGGTGACAACCGAGCCGGCTCCTGTGGTAACCCGGTCGCCCAGGTTCAGTGGCGCAACCAGTGAGGTGTTCGAGCCGACAAATACATCTTCACCCATGACAGTGCGATGTTTGTTCACGCCGTCATAGTTGCAAGTGATGGTGCCAGCACCAATGTTAGTCCGCGCACCGATTTCAGCGTCGCCCAGGTAGCTCAAATGGCCAGCCTTGGCGCCTTCGCCGAGCACAGCATTCTTCAGCTCTACAAAGTTACCCACATGCGCCTTGGCGCCCAGTACAGCACCTGGACGCAAACGTGCGAACGGTCCGCAATCGGCTCCCTCACCCACTTCAGCGCCTTCAAGATGGCTGTTGGCTTTGACTATTGCGCCTTTGCGCAGCGTGCTGTTCTTGATGATGCAATTGGCACCAATCTCGACGTTGTCTTCAATCAGCACTTTGCCTTCGAGTATGACGTTTATGTCGATCATCACATCACGACCAACAGTGACTTCACCGCGCTGGTCAAAGCGGGCCGGGTCACGCAGAGTCACGCCTTGCGCCATCAACGCACGCGCCGCACGCAGTTGGTAGTGACGCTCAAGTTCGGCCAGTTGACGGCGGTCATTGGCGCCCTGCACTTCCATGGCATCCAACGGCTGTTCGGTCGCAACCACCAGACCGTCCGCTACAGCCATGGCTATCACGTCAGTCAGGTAATATTCGCCCTGGGCGTTGCTGTTCGACAGGCGCCCCAGCCAGTCACCGAGCTTGGTCGCTGGCACCGCAAGAATGCCGGTGTTGCCTTCGTTGATCAGGCGCTGCGCTTCGCTGGCATCCTTATGCTCGACTATGGCTTCGACCTGTCCTGCGGCGGTACGCACGATCCGGCCATAGCCGGTCGGGTCATCCAGGGTGACAGTCAGCAAACCGAGCTGCTGGTCGTTAACCTTTTGCAGCAGGCGCTCAAGTGTGCTTTTTTCGATCAGCGGGACATCGCCATATAGAATCAACACCCGATCGCTGGTCAACGCAGACAATGCCTGGGCAACTGCGTGACCTGTTCCCAGTTGCTCGGCTTGCATCACGAAATTCAGATCATCGGCAGCCAGGCGTTCGCGCACGGCATCGGCACCATGGCCAATCACCACATGGATGCCTTGTGGCTTGAGTTCGCGAGCGATGTCGATGACATGACCGAGCATCGACTTGCCGGCAACCGGGTGCAGCACCTTGGGCAAGGCTGAACGCATGCGTGTGCCCTGACCTGCTGCAAGAATGACGATATCAAGTGACATAACGAAAGCTACCATTGGTTAAAGACGGAATTCCTTTCCATACACTGCATTGCGCAGTTTTTTGGCGCAGCAAAGAAAAAGGGTAGCCTAGGCTACCCTTTTACTTAGCTGCAAAAAAGTCTGACTGCCGTGATTAGCCGCCGAACTTCTTACGCAATTGCTGGACGGTACGCAGCTGAGCTGCAGCCTCGGCCAGTCGAGCAGCAGCAGAGCCGTAATCGAACTCGGCGCCTTGCTCGTTCAACGCTTTCTCAGCAGCCTTGACGGCTTCCTGAGCAGACGCTTCGTCAAGATCGGCAGCACGTTGCACGGTGTCGGCCAGGACCTTCACCATGTTTGGCTGCACTTCAAGGAAGCCACCAGAGATGTAGAACACCTCGGTTTCGCCGCCTTGCTTGATCAAACGGATTGGACCCGGCTTCAGGTCAGTCAGCAAAGGCGCGTGGCCTGGAGTGATACCGATATCACCCAAGTTACCGTGCGCAATTACCATCTCGACCAGTCCGGAAAACATCTCCGCTTCTGCGCTGACGATATCGCAATGGACTGTCATAGCCATAACCTTGCCTCAGATCACAAGCTGTGGATAAGTATTATCCACAGCCTGATGCGCCTGTTGCCAGGCGCATAGGGTGATTACAGTTTCTTCGCTTTCTCGACCGCTTCTTCAATGCTGCCGACCATGTAGAACGCTTGCTCTGGCAAGTGATCGTAGTCGCCCTTGAGGATGCCGCCAAAGCCTGCAATGGTGTCTTTCAGGGAAACGTATTTGCCTGGAGAACCGGTGAAGACCTCGGCCACGAAGAATGGCTGAGACAGGAAACGCTGAATCTTACGAGCACGGGATACCAACTGCTTATCGGCTTCGGACAATTCGTCCATACCCAGAATGGCAATGATGTCCTTCAGCTCTTTGTAACGCTGCAGTACGTACTGAACGCCACGTGCGGTGTCGTAGTGCTCCTGACCAATCACCTGCGGATCGAGCTGGCGAGAGGTGGAGTCCAACGGATCCACAGCTGGGTAGATACCCAGGGAAGCGATGTCACGGGACAATACGACAGTTGCGTCCAAGTGGGCGAAGGTGGTCGCCGGGGACGGGTCGGTCAAGTCATCCGCAGGTACGTATACGGCCTGGATCGAAGTAATCGAACCGGTCTTGGTCGAAGTAATACGCTCTTGCAGAACGCCCATCTCTTCGGCCAGGGTCGGCTGATAACCTACTGCCGACGGCATACGGCCGAGCAGTGCGGATACTTCAGTACCGGCCAGGGTGTAACGGTAGATGTTGTCCACGAAGAACAGAACATCACGGCCTTCATCACGGAACTTCTCAGCCATGGTCAGACCGGTCAACGCTACGCGCAGACGGTTACCTGGTGGCTCGTTCATCTGACCGTAGACCAGGGCTACCTTGTCGAGAACGTTGGAATCCTTCATCTCGTGGTAGAAGTCGTTACCCTCACGAGTACGCTCACCCACACCGGCGAACACGGAATAACCGCTGTGCTCGATGGCGATGTTACGGATCAGTTCCATCATGTTTACGGTTTTACCTACACCGGCACCACCGAACAGACCAACCTTACCGCCTTTGGCAAACGGGCAGATCAGGTCGATAACCTTGATGCCTGTTTCCAGCAGTTCGTTGCTGCCCGCTTGTTCAGCGTAAGTTGGCGCAGGACGGTGAATGCCCCAACGCTCTTCTTCGCCAATCGGGCCAGCTTCGTCGATTGGGTTGCCCAATACGTCCATGATACGGCCAAGGGTCTTAACCCCAACCGGTACCTGGATGTTGGTGCCTGTGCTGTCGACGTCCAGGCCACGTTTCAGGCCTTCGGTCGAACCCATTGCAATTGTACGAACCACGCCGTCGCCCAGCTGCTGCTGAACTTCGAGGGTGGTTTCAGCGCCGACTACTTTCAACGCTTCATAAACACTCGGCACATGATCACGCGGGAATTCCACGTCGATAACGGCGCCGATGATTTGAACGATACGTCCGCTACTCATCTTTGGTTCCTCTGAATATTTGAACCGTTCTTAAACCGCGGCAGCGCCGCCGACGATTTCCGAAATCTCTTGGGTAATTGCTGCCTGACGCGCCTTGTTATAGATCAGCTGTAGATCGCCAATCAAATCACCGGCGTTGTCGGTGGCGTTCTTCATTGCAATCATCCGTGCAGCTTGTTCAGCCGCGTTGTTCTCAACCACTGCCTGGTACACCTGCGACTCCACGTAACGCACCATCAAGCCTTCGAGAAGCTCTTTGGCGTCGGGTTCGTACAGGTAGTCCCAGTGATGCTTGAGCTCTTGATCCGGAGTCGCCACCAATGGAATCAACTGCTCCACTGTCGGCTGTTGCGTCATGGTGTTGATGAACTTGTTCGAGACCACGGACAAACGATCGATACGACCTTCGAGGTACGCATCGAGCATTACCTTGACGCTACCAATCAGATCATTGATCGATGGTTCTTCGCCCAGGTGGCTGATCGCAGCAACAACATTGCCACCAAAGTTACGGAAAAACGCCGCACCTTTGCTACCAATGACGCAAAGATCAATCTCTACGCCTTGCTCGCGATTGCTCGCCATGTCTTTGACCAGAGCCTTGAACAGGTTGGTGTTCAGACCACCACACAGACCACGGTCACTGCTTACCACTACATAACCTACACGCTTTGTTTCGCGCTCGATCATGAACGGGTGGCGGTATTCCGGGTTGGCGTTGGCCAGATGACCAATTACCTGGCGGATACGCTCCGCGTAGGGACGGCTAGACGCCATGCGCATTTGTGCTCTGCGCATTTTGCTTACCGCCACCTTCTCCATGGCGCTGGTGATCTTCTGCGTGCTTTTGATGCTCGCAATCTTGCTGCGAATCTCTTTTGCGCCTGCCATTTGACACCTATCAGGTTAGCAAGCGAGGGCCGTAAAGCCCTCGCTGCGGCTTACCAGGTTTGGGTGGCTTTGAACTTCTCGATACCGGCTTTGAAGCCAGCGTCGATTTCGTCGTTGAAGTCACCCTTCACGTTAATCTTCGCCAACAAGTCAGCGTGATCACGGTTGAAGTAAGCAATCAGGGCTTGCTCGAATGCGCCAATCTTGGCCACTTCGACATCCCGCAGGAAACCACGCTCAGCTGCGTACAGCGACAGCGCCATGTCTGCGATAGACATTGGTGCATATTGCTTCTGCTTCATCAGCTCAGTAACGCGCTCACCATGCTCGAGTTGCTTACGAGTAGCCTCGTCCAGGTCAGATGCGAACTGGGCGAATGCCGCCAATTCACGGTACTGAGCCAGAGCGGTACGGATACCACCGGAAAGCTTCTTGATGATCTTGGTTTGAGCCGCGCCACCTACACGGGATACCGAGATACCAGCGTTGACCGCTGGACGGATACCGGAGTTGAACATCGAGGTCTCAAGGAAGATCTGACCGTCAGTGATCGAAATCACGTTGGTTGGTACGAACGCAGAAACGTCGCCAGCCTGGGTTTCAATGATTGGCAGCGCGGTCAAGGAACCGGTTTTGCCAGTCACAGCACCATTGGTGAACTTCTCGACGTACTCTTCGGATACGCGCGATGCACGCTCCAGCAGACGGCTGTGGAGATAGAACACGTCGCCTGGGTATGCTTCACGGCCTGGTGGACGGCGCAGCAACAGGGAAATCTGACGATAAGCCACTGCTTGCTTGGACAGATCGTCATAAACGATCAGCGCGTCTTCACCACGGTCACGGAAGTATTCACCCATGGTGCAACCGGAGTAGGCAGAAATGTACTGCAGCGCTGGGGATTCAGAAGCCGAAGCCGCCACCACGATGGTGTTGGCCAGGGCGCCGTTTTCTTCCAGCTTGCGCACCACGTTGGCGATGGTCGATTGCTTCTGACCGATTGCCACGTATACACACTTAATGCCGCTGTCTTTCTGGTTGATGATGGCGTCGACTGCCAAAGCAGTCTTACCGATCTGACGGTCACCAATGATCAGCTCACGCTGGCCACGGCCTACCGGGATCATGGCATCGACTGACTTGTAGCCAGTCTGTACCGGCTGATCAACCGACTTACGCCAGATCACGCCCGGTGCAACCTTTTCAACAGCGTCGGTAGCGACGTTGTTCAGCGGGCCTTTACCGTCGATTGGATTACCCAATGCGTCAACAACACGACCCAGCAGCTCCGGACCAACCGGAACTTCGAGGATACGGCCGGTGCACTTCGCGCTCATGCCTTCTGCGAGCGTGGTGTATGCACCCAGTACGACTGCACCTACGGAGTCTTGCTCCAGGTTCAGTGCCATACCGTAGACGCCACCCGGGAACTCGATCATTTCGCCGTACATAGCATCGGCGAGACCGTGAATACGCACGATACCGTCGGATACGCTGACGATAGTGCCTTCGTTACGGGCTTGGGAAGAGACGTCGAGTTTCTCGATACGTCCCTTGATGATTTCACTTATTTCGGAAGGATTGAGTTGCTGCATAGCTCTGCTGCCCCTTCAAACTCAAGATTTCAATGCTTCGGCCAGCTTCGCGATTTTGCCGCGAACTGAGCCATCGATAACCAGGTCGCCGGCGCGAATGATGACACCACCTATAAGGTTGGCATCCTCCGCGGCGTGCAGACGCACTTCTCGACCGAGCCGTGCACTGAGAACCTTGGCGAGTTTGTCTTGCTGTTCATCGTTCAACGCAAAAGCACTGGTGACATCAACGTCAATCGACTTTTCCTGCTCTGCTTTATACAGCTCGAACAGGGCAACGATTTCCGGCAACAAAGCCAGGCGATCGTTTTCAGCCAATACGTGGATGAAATTGCCTACTTGGGCGTCAAACTTGTCACCACACACTTCAATAAAAGTGGTGGCCTTGTCTTTACTCGTCAAACGCGGGGCCTTGAGCACGCGCTGGATGGTATCGTCTTCAGATACCGCAGCAGCCAGGCCGAGCATGGCTGACCAATTGGCCAGTTGCTGATGAGCCTGGGCGTACTCGAAGGCAGCCTTAGCGTAAGGTCGGGCCAACGTGGTCAATTCTGCCATGATCGCGCCCTCGCTTAAATTTCCGCTGCCAGTTTAGAAACCAGCTCCGCGTGCGCGTTTTGGTCGATTGAAACGCCCAAGATCTTCTCGGCACCGCCGACAGCCAGAGCACCCACTTGGGCACGCAGCGCGTCTTTGACACTGTTGATTTCTTGTTCGATCTCAGCCTGAGCCTGAGCCTTCACACGGTCAGCTTCAACGCGAGCCTGTTCACGGGCCTCGTCGACAATCTGGGTACCGCGTTTCTTGGCTTGCTCAATAATTTCTGCTGCCTGTGTTTTAGCTTCGCGCAGTTGCTGACCCGCTTTTTCTTGGGCCAACTCCAAATCACGAGCTGCACGGTTGGCAGCGTCCAGACCTTCTGCGATCTTCTTTTGACGTTCTTGCAGAGCAGTGATGACCGGAGGCCATACGTACTTCATGCAGAACATCACGAAGATGAAGAAGGCAACGGCCTGGCCAATCAGGGTTGCATTAATGTTCACGCCAACACCTCGCTCGTTCGTTGTCTATCACACCGTATCACTCGAATAAACGAGTGATTAGCCTGCGATTTGACCAACGAAAGGGTTCGCGAAGGTGAAGAACAGTGCGATACCAACACCGATCATGGTCACGGCGTCGAGAAGACCGGCGACGATGAACATTTTCACTTGCAGCATAGGAACCATTTCTGGTTGACGCGCAGCGCCTTCCAGGAACTTGCCGCCCAGCAGGCCGAAACCAATGGCAGTACCAAGGGCGCCCAGGCCGATTAGCAGAGCAACAGCGATCGCAGTTAAACCAACTACAGTTTCCATTTTTCCTCCCGACTTTTATGTCGTATTGGTTAAGTGTTTCTAAGGTTAAGCGGTAAAGCTAAATCGTTTGTCCAGCATGCCCTCACGGGCGTCCACCGACAGCGTTGCGCCCCGCTTTCAAACGGAGCGCATAGCTATTAGTGGTTGTCTTCGTGAGCCATCGACAGGTAGACGATGGTCAGCATCATGAAGATGAACGCTTGCAACGTGATGATCAGAATGTGGAACACGGCCCACGCCCAGCTCAGGGCTACGCCCAGGGTGCTAAGCAAGAACATGCCACTGCCGAACATCACGGCAATCAGGATAAAGATCAGTTCGCCGGCATACATGTTACCGAACAGACGCAGTGCCAGAGAGATTGGCTTGGCGACAAGGGTCACGAACTCAAGCAGGAAGTTCACCGGAATCAACAGCGCCTGAACCAGGATGTTCTTGCTGCCGAATGGGTGCAGGGTCAGTTCGCCAATGAAGCCGCCGATACCCTTGACCTTGATGCTGTAGAAAATGATCAATGCAAACACCGACAGGGCCATGCCCAGTGTCGCGTTTGGATCGGTGGTAGGTACCACACGGAAGAACATGTGCTCGTCACCCGCGATTTTCTGCGCCAGAACAGGCAGGAAATCCACAGGAACCAAGTCCATCAGGTTCATCAGGAAGATCCAGACGAAGATGGTCAAGGCCAAAGGTGCGATCAGCATGTTGCGGCCATGGAAGGTGTCTTTGACACTGCTGTCGACGAACTCGATCAGTACTTCAACGAAGTTCTGCAAGCCGCTAGGCTGGCCGCTGGTAGCACGCTTTGCTGCCATGCGGAAAATTAGAATGAAAACCAGACCAAGAACCACGGACCAACCCAGGGTATCCACGTGGAATGCCCAGAAGCCCATTTCTTTAGCTTGTTCTGCTGTGTGAGCGAAACCCCAGTCACCAGAAGGCAGTTTCCCGAAAGTCAGGTTCTGCAAGTGGTGCTGGATATAGCCCGAAGCGGTTTGTTCTGCCATGTTTGCCTCAAACGCCCTAAGGTCTCAAAAATCTTGTTCTCGTAAGCAGGGGTGCAAACCAGTTGACCAGTTGGGTCAGAAGGAAAACGCCGAAGACCGCCAGCGCATCCAATGGCTTCACACCTGCAAACGTCAGTGCAAACAGCACTGCCGTTAGAATTAATTTGCCCGCTTCACCGGCATAAAAAGACCGGACTATGGCTTGAGCAGCCCTGGCACCGGAAAACCGGAACGCCTTATGGGCAAAATACACATTCGGCAGCCATGCAATCAGGCCGCCGCACAATCCGGAATACCCGGAGACGCTACCCCGCCACTGCCAAAGAACCGCAGCCGCGATCAATACAACGATCAGTTGGACTACAAGCACCGGGAATACCGGTAGGCGATGGAATGGCAGGCGATTCGGCGTGCGAACTTCCATCATTGCTTTCCTGAAATCTGACGTTTTTCGTCAACCGCCAATCCAATAGAACTTGGCATAGTTTGTGCCGTCGAAATGCGCGCAGAGTATAGGGGCGCATGCGCCCCCATTCAACTGTCAGGTAGTGATTTCCGACTAGTGCTACATGTTCAATTGTTTCAGCGAATGTGAGCGAGCACACCTTGCAGCTCATCGAGCGAGCTGTAACGGATCACCAATTGGCCTTTGCCCTTCTGGCCATGCTTGATTTGCACCGGAGAGCCTAGACGCTCAGCGAGGCGCTGTTCAAGGCGACTGATATCAGGATCAACCTTGGCTACCGCTTTAGGCTCTTCTTTGTGGCTTAACCACTGGCGAACCAGGGCTTCGGTCTGACGTACGGTCAGGCCACGTGCGACAACATGTCGCGCCCCTTCAACCTGTTGCTCGGCCGGTAAACCCAGCAATGCACGGGCATGGCCCATCTCCAGGTCGCCATGGGAAAGCAATGTCTTGATCTCTTCAGGCAAGGCAATCAAGCGCAGCAAGTTGGTAATGGTCACCCGTGACTTACCCACAGCCTCGGCCACTTGTTGCTGGGTCAGTTGGAACTCTTGCTGCAAGCGCTGCAGAGCCATGGCCTCCTCAATCGGATTGAGGTCTTCACGCTGGATGTTCTCGATCAACGCCATGGCGATGGCAGCTTCATCGGCCAGTTCACGGACCATTGCCGGAATGGTATCGAGACCTGCTTGCTGGCTGGCGCGCCAGCGACGCTCACCAGCCACGATTTCAAAACGCCCCTGGTCGACCGGACGCACCACGATAGGTTGCATGACCCCGTGCGACTTGATCGATTGAGCAAGTTCTTCAAGGGCCGCAGGATCCATATCGCGCCGTGGCTGGTATTTGCCACGCTGGACCAGGTCAAGCGGCAGGTATTGCAGTTCGCTGCTATCAACCTTTGCTGCTTCTTCCTGCAATGCGTCGACGCTGGTGCCACCCAGCAACGCATCCAAGCCTCGTCCTAGCCCTCGTTTCTTGGCGGCCATGCAGAAATTCCTTATGCAGTAACAGTTCGGGCGCGTGAGCGCTGGCGGCGAACCAATTCACCGGCCAGTGCCAAATAAGCGATGGCACCCCGCGATTGCTTGTCATAGACCAACGCAGGCATGCCGTAGCTAGGTGCTTCGGCTAAACGCACATTGCGCGGGATTACAGTTTGGTAAAGCAGGTCGCCAAAATGTTCCTTGAGTTGCGCGGAAACATCGTTGGTCAGGCTGATGCGCGGGTCATACATGGTGCGCAGCAGGCCTTCTATTTTCAGTGAAGGATTGAGTAGCTTGGCGATGCGCTGAATGCTGTTAACCAGATCACTCAGGCCCTCGAGCGCATAGTACTCGCACTGCATCGGAATGATCACGCCATCGGAGGCGACCAAAGCGTTGACCGTAAGCATCGACAGCGACGGCGGGCAATCAATCAGGATGTAATCGTAATTTTCGCGGATCGGCGCCAATGCGTTGAGCAGGCGACTTTCCTTCATTTGCATTTCCAGCAAGCCAACTTCAGCCGCCGTCAGGTCACGGTTGGCCGGCAGCAGTTGATAACCGCCATGCTCCGAGAACTGCATGGCCTGGCCCAGATCGCTTTCGCCGATCAATACATCGTAGATCGAGTGTTCCAGCGCATGCTTGTCGACGCCGCTACCCATGGTTGCGTTGCCCTGCGGGTCCAGGTCGATCAACAGCACACGGCGCTTGGTTGCGACCAGTGAGGCAGCCAGGTTGACGCAGGTGGTGGTCTTGCCCACGCCGCCTTTCTGGTTAGCTATTGCGAATACTTTTGCCATGCTGCGTTCCCCTTAGACCGAGCGACGCAGTATCAACAGATGTCGCTGGCCTTGGCAACCGGGAACCTTGAGAACCTGCGTTTTGACCAGCGTAAAATCGTCCGGCAATTCCTGCAGCTCATCATCTGGATGCACGCCTTTCATGGCCAGCCATTGGGTGTCGCCATCGCCGAGGTGACGGGTCCAGTTGGAAAAGTCCTTGAGCGAGCTAAATGCCCGCGAACTGATTCCACTGAACGGTTGATCGGGGGTAAACCCTTCTACCCGACTGTGGATAACTTGCAGGTTGGCCAGCTTGAGCTCCAGTTTTACCTGGGTCAAAAAGCGGGTTTTCTTGCCGTTGGAGTCCAGCAGGGTAAATTGCTTGCCGGGAAACAGGATAGCCAGTGGTATACCGGGCATGCCGCCGCCACTGCCAACATCCAGCCAGTTATCCCCAGCATCGTTGACGTAGGGCGCAACGCTCAGGCTATCAAGCAGGTGGCGCGAAACCATTTCATCAGGATTGCGCACAGCGGTCAGGTTGTAGGCTTTATTCCACTTGACCAGCAACGCCATGTACGCCATGAGCTGCGCTTGCTGCTCGGGGGATATCTCTACACCTAGCTCAATGGCACCTTGAGCCAAATCTGCGGCGTGACTTTCAGTCACCAAGGAGGTTCCCATCAAGCGCTCTGCTCCAACTGCTTACCCGCTCCACGTTTTTTGAGATGAATCATCAACAGCGAAATCGCAGCTGGCGTAACCCCAGGAATGCGCGACGCCTGGCCAAGGGTTTCAGGCCGCGAGTCGCCCAGCTTGTGCTGAATCTCTTTTGACAGGCCCGAAATGGTCGAATAGTCGATATCCACAGGCAGCTTGATGTCTTCGCTGGCACGCAGGCGGGCGATTTCATCTTGCTGGCGGTCAATGTAGCCGGCGTACTTGGTCTTGATTTCGACCTGCTCCGCTACTTGTGGATCCAGCACAGCGCCGCCCGTGGCCTCGATCAACCCGAGGTAATCGATCTCAGGCCGCGATAACAGGTTGAGCAGGTTGTATTCATGGGCCAGCGGCGTGCCGAAACGCTGGGAAATGGCATCGCCATCAGCAGTGTTTGGTCGAACCCAGGTGCTTTTCAAGCGCTGTTCTTCCTGGGCGATGGCCTCGCGCTTGGTTTCAAATGCCGCCCAGCGCTGGTCATCGACCAGCCCGAGTTCGCGGCCTTTTTCAGTCAGGCGCAAGTCGGCGTTGTCTTCACGCAGGATCAGGCGGTACTCGGCCCGCGAAGTGAACATGCGGTAAGGCTCTTGGGTACCAAGGGTGATCAGGTCGTCGACCAATACGCCGATATAGGCTTCATCACGACGCGGACACCAGGCGTCTTTGCCCTGGGCACGCAGCGCAGCATTGGCACCGGCGAGCAGGCCCTGGGTGCCGGCTTCTTCATAACCGGTGGTGCCATTGATCTGGCCGGCAAAGAACAAACCACCAATCACCTTGGTTTCCAGGCTGTACTTCAAATCACGCGGGTCGAAATAATCGTACTCGATGGCATAACCAGGACGCACGATGTGCGCGTTTTCCATGCCGACAATCGAGCGGACGATCTGGATTTGCACGTCGAACGGCAAAGAGGTGGATATACCGTTGGGATAGAGCTCATGGGTGTTCAGGCCTTCGGGCTCGATAAACACCTGGTGGCTTTGCTTGTCGGCAAAGCGGTGAATCTTGTCTTCGATAGACGGGCAATAGCGCGGACCAACCCCTTCGATCACCCCGGAATACATCGGCGAGCGATCAAGGTTGGCGGCAATGATTTCGTGAGTTCGAGCATTGGTATGGGTAATCCAGCAGCTCACTTGCTGCGGATGCTGCTCTTTTGAACCGAGGAACGACATCACTGGAATCGGTGTATCGCCCGGTTGCTCGGTCATCATCGAAAAATCTACCGAGCGACCGTCAATTCGTGGCGGTGTGCCAGTTTTCAAGCGTCCCACGCGCAATGGTAACTCGCGCAGACGATGAGCCAGGGCAATCGAAGGTGGATCACCGGCACGGCCACCCGAGTAATTTTGCAGACCTATGTGGATAAGTCCGCCCAGGAAGGTTCCGGTGGTCAGTACCACCGAGTCTGCGAGAAAGCGCAAACCCATCTGGGTAACAACCCCTTTGACTTCATCATTCTCGACGATCAGGTCATCGGCGGCTTGCTGGAATAACCATAGATTGTCCTGGTTTTCCAGGGTTTCGCGAATAGCTGCCTTGTACAGCACGCGATCGGCTTGTGCGCGGGTGGCGCGTACTGCCGGGCCTTTACGGCTGTTCAGAACACGAAACTGGATACCTGCCTTGTCAGTGGCGGTCGCCATGGCGCCGCCGAGTGCGTCGATTTCCTTGACCAAATGGCTTTTACCAATCCCACCAATTGCTGGGTTGCAGCTCATTTGACCGAGGGTTTCCACGTTATGGGTCAGCAGCAGGGTTTTGACACCCATGCGTGCAGCTGCCAACGCAGCTTCGGTTCCGGCATGACCGCCGCCGATAACGATCACCTGAAAACGGGAAGGGAAATCCACCACGCACCTCGTGTTTGTTCTGAAATGGGGGGCTTTTGATACGAGCACTGACACTGCGTCAGGCACAGAAAAGCTAGCTAGCCGATAAGTATAGGCAGTTAGCTGTGGCTAAAGAAGCCTTTTGCACAAAAAACAGCCAATTGGTCAGTGCTTTTGCTTGAGGTCCAGGGCTGTACAAGTCGAGCGGTCAATAAAAATTAAAAAGAAAGAATTTTTAAAGATCTTTATTTTTATGTTTATAAAGTAGCACGCTGCTTTCTGTGGATAGATTGATACAGCCCAATAAATACCTACTGTACAGCGATGTATGGTTCTGTGTGGAGCCTGCACTGAAACTGTCAGATAACCGTCATCAAGCTGTGGATTAAACAGGTGGTTATCCACAGACCGGTTTATCCTCACTTTTATCACCGGGTTATGGACTGGGCTCAGGTGGGGTTTTCCACAGGGTTTATGCACAGCGTGTTTTTCTGTGGATCGAAGCCCGAAAGCCGCACCAGGCAAGATTTCTACTGCGGAATAAGCCAACTGTTGAGGTAAAAACCGCCGCAGATCAACAACACAAATAAGCAGGCTGCCAATAACATGGGCTTGAACCCTGCTTGCTTGATGACGCGCCACTGGGTTTGACTACCCAGCGCTGCCATCGCCATTGCCAGGGTCAACTGGCTAAGCAGTTGCAAGCTGTGAATAACTTGGACGGGTAATGCTGCCCAGCTATTGATGCAGGCTGCAGCGATAAAACCCAGGACAAACCAGGGGACGGTAATTTTTGCTTTGCTTTGGCCGGGATTTGCCTCATCCCTAAATACCAATGTGCTCAGGATCAGAATGAAAGGAGCCAGCAGCATTACCCTGATCAGCTTGACCACAACCGCCGATTGCAACGCCTCACCGCCCACAGAATCCCCTGCTGCAACGGCTTGAGCGACTTCATGTATGGTGCTGCCGATGTAGATACCGAAGTTGTGCTCGGTCATGCCGCTGATATGAAAGACCAGTGGATAAATAAACATGGCCAGGGTGCCGAACAGCACCACGGTCGCCACTGCAATGGTCACGTATTGCTGTTTGGCCTTGAGTACCGGCTCACTGGCCAGCACGGCTGCGGCGCCACATATGGCACTGCCTGCCGAGATCAGCACAGCCAGGTCCCGGGGCAAGCCAAAAAGCCTTATCCCCAACCAGGTACCGAGGATCAAGATGCTGCTGGTAACGGTGATATCCAGTACCACTGCTTGCCAGCCAACCTGCACTATCTGTTGAAAACTCAGGCTGATGCCAAACAGGATGATGCCAGTGCGCAGCAAACGTTGTTGGCAGAACCTTGTGAATAACTTTTCACGCGCGCTCGGTTCAGCCAGGTTGAAATGTCCATAAATGGCGCCGAGCACGATCGCCAGCGGCAATGCGCTCAAGCCCAATTGACTGATTGCGGGGATTTGCGCGAGCAGCAGTGCGCTTATTGCGATAACTGGCAGTGCGATCAGAGTGCGCATGGGATTCACATTTATCCATAACAATTGCTATGGACGACATACTCAGGCATGGGTAATGTTAATAAAAACGCATTATTCTTATCCTGTGCATAAGTAAAACCGAACAATGAGCGTCAGCCTGAGACAACTTAAGATCTTTGAAGCCACTGCCCGCCTGGGGCGATTGACGGCTGCCGCCGATGATCAAGCCATAAGCCAGTCGGCTGCCAGCCAAGCGCTGCGAGAGCTTGAGTCCGGGCTTGGTTACCCGCTGTTTCACCGCGTGGGCCGTGAACTGCTGATAACCGATGCCGGTCGTGCGGCATTGCCTAAAGTCGGCTTGATATTGCAGACCCTGGATAATCTTATTCACAGCCCTGGCGATGCAATCAGTGGCACCTTGCGTATCGCCGCCAGCCTGACCATCGCCAGTTATCTGCTGCCCAAGCTGCTCAGCAGCTTTATCCACAACCACGAGCAGGTTGATCCTGATGTACGCATCAGTAATACCGAGGAGGTGATAAGCGCTGTTGAAAAAGGCCAGGTACATTTGGGCTTGATCGAAGGTCCGGCACTGCACAGCCAGCTGTGTATAACACCATGGTGCGAAGACCAATTGCAGGTGTTTTGCCGTCCGGACCACCCATTGGCGGCTGTGGGTAAGTTGACGGCGGAACAGATTTGCGAGCAACGCTGGGTGTTACGCGAGCCGGGTTCAGGCACCCGCGCGGTATTCGATGCTGCGGTCCAGCAGGTCTCCGGCCAGGTAAAGCTGGCCCTGGCGTTGAATCGTCAGGAGGCGATCAAGCAATCGGTCAAGGCCGGGCTGGGTATTGGCTGTTTGTCGGGTTTGTCGATTGCCGAGCAAGTGGCGGCCGGCGACTTGGTTATCCTGCAAACCCCGCTAGAACTGCGTCGGCGCTTCTCATTGATCACCCAACCACTGCATGAGAGCAATGCCTTGGCCCAGGCATTTATCGCTCATCTGCAGAAAGCCCCGCTTGCTGTGGATAACTAATCTGCAAAGGTCACTTACCGATACAAAAGCTTGAAAAGATCCGCCCGAGCAGGTCATCGGAACTAAACGCTCCGGTAATTTCCCCCAGGGCCTGTTGGGCATGGCGCAAATCTTCTGCAAGCAGCTCACCTGCGCCTGCGAGCGTCAGCTGTGCATAACCATGATCGAGATGGGCCTGGGCCTGATGAAGTGCGTCCAGGTGCCTGCGCCGGGCGCTGAAGCTGCTTTCGGAGGTCTGTTGATAACCCATGCAGGCTTTCAGGTGCTCGCGCAGTAAATCCAGACCCTCTGTGGATTTTGCCGACAAGCTTATCGTCACATGGCCGTCGTCACTGACCTCAAGGGATACCGAATCCTTGCTCAGGTCCGCCTTGTTACGAATCAGGGTCACTTTTGCCGGATCCGGACGCAGATCGAGAAACTCCGGCCACAGCATGAAGGGATCTGCGGCTTCTGGCGCAGTCGAATCAACCACCAGCAATATGCGGTCGGCTTCAGAAATAGCTTTTAACGCTCGTTCAACGCCGATCTTTTCCACATGGTCTTCGGTATCACGCAGGCCGGCGGTATCCACCACGTGCAGTGGCATGCCGTCGATGTGGATATGTTCACGCAGCACGTCACGCGTGGTGCCGGCAATCTCGGTGACAATTGCCGCCTCACGCCCGGCCAGGGCATTGAGCAAACTGGATTTGCCCGCATTGGGCCGTCCGGCAATTACAACCGTCATGCCATCGCGCAGCAGTGCGCCCTGACCCGCTTCACGCAGCACGTTGAGTAATTCTGCGCGCACCTCCTCAAGCAGGCTCAATACATGGCCGTCGGCAAGGAAATCGATTTCCTCTTCCGGAAAGTCGATAGCTGCTTCAACGTAGATACGCAGGCTGATCAGGCGTTCGGTCAAACTGTGTACGCGCCGTGAGAACTCGCCCTGCAGCGAGCGCAATGCATTGCGCGCAGCTTGTTCGGAGCTGGCTTCAATCAAGTCGGCGATAGCTTCGGCCTGGGCCAGGTCGAGTTTGTCATTGAGGAACGCACGCTCGCTGAACTCACCAGGTCGCGCCAGGCGCGCGCCAAGTTGTACACAGCGACGCAGCAACAGATCGAGAACCACCGGACCGCCATGCCCTTGTAGTTCCAGCACATCTTCCCCGGTGAAGGAATTGGGCCCGGGGAAATACAAGGCCAGGCCTTCGTCGAGCACGGTATCGGCTTCGCTGTAGAAAGGCCCGTAGTGCGCGTATCGGGGTTTCAATTCACGCTGGCAAAATGCATGCGCCATCGCTCCCGCCAGGGGGCCGGACACCCGAACAATGCCGACGCCGCCGCGCCCCTGTGCGGTGGCGACTGCTGCGATGGTTTCACCCGCTACTTGCATGCTTCTCTCCGAAATCTTATCCACAGGCGACATAGCAAAACGCCCCTAAAGAGGGGCGTTTTGTTTACAGCTTAGCCAATTGCGCGTGGCTATTTGGCTTCAGCTGCTTTGGTTGCGGCTTCAATCTTGCGTGTAATGTACCACTGCTGTGCGATCGACAAGCAGTTGTTCACAACCCAGTACATGACCAGACCAGCAGGGAACCACAAGAAGAAGAAGGTGAAGATGATTGGCATCATTTTCATTACCTTGGCTTGCATCGGGTCCGGCGGTGTTGGGTTCAGCTGCTGCTGGATGAACATCGAAGCGCCCATGATGATCGGCAGAATAAAGAACGGGTCTTTAATCGACAGGTCAGTGATCCAGAACATCCAAGGGGCCTGGCGCATTTCCACGCTTTCCAGAAGTACCCAGTAGAGCGCCAGGAACACCGGCATCTGTACCAGAATAGGCAAGCAACCACCCAAGGGGTTGATCTTCTCTTTCTTGTACAGCTCCATCATGCCCTGAGACATTTTCTGGCGATCGTCACCAAACTGTTCTTTCAGAGCGGCCATTTTCGGTGCCACTGCACGCATGCGTGCCATCGACTTGTAGCTGGCAGCCGACAGAGGGAAGAAAATCAGCTTGATGATGCAGGTCAGGACAATAATCGACCAGCCCCAGTTGCCCAGGATGCTGTGGATATGTTGCAGCAACCAGAAGATGGGTTGAGCGATAAACCACAGAATGCCGTAGTCGACAGTCAGTTCCAGACCTGGCGAGAGGCTGCCGAGGTACTTCTGGATTTTCGGGCCCGCATACAGGGTGGCACCGATTTCACCTGTGCTGCCGGCAGCAACGCTAACAGCTGGGCTGGTGTAACCGATGATGTAGTTGCCTTGGCTGTCCTTGCGCGTCTGAATAACGTTGTTTTCGTTCTGATCAGGCACCCATGCAGTTACGAAATAGTGCTGCAGCCAGGCAATCCAGCCACCGTTGACGGTTTCCTTGACGGGCTTCTTGTCGATGTCCTTCATCGACACTTTCTGATAAGTCGAATCAGGCGTCGACATCGCAGCACCCAGATAGGTGGCAGTGCTGGTCGCAGTGGTCTTCGATGGGTCGTCGCTGTTGTCGCGCTTGAGCTGGGCAAACATGTTGCCGCTCCAGGCTGCACCGCTCTGGTTGTCGATCAGGTATTTGACATCGACCTTATAGGACGACGGATCGATACAACCTGGCTTCTTGAGCATTTGCTCCTTGGCTGAACACTCAGGGTTCAAGCCACGCTTGAAGGTGTAGCGCTTGATGTAATTGACTCCGCCCTCGCTGAGGGTCAGGTCAACCACCAACTGGTCCTGGCCATCGGCCAGTTCGTAGCTCTTCTGCGCACTGCTCCACAATGCACGACCGCTGGATTTATCCGGAGCGTTGCTGCCAATCAGGCCACTTTGCGCAAGATAAGTACGCTCGTTGCCATTGTCGAACAGCTGGAAAGGCACGTCTGGACGATCCTGGCGACGTGGATACTGAGGCAAGGTCAGTTGCACAACATCACCGCCACGAGGATCGATCGCCAGATTAAGCACATCAGTCTTGACCCGAATCAGATCATTGCTCTTGGCAATCTGAGTGGTGTCAGGCTTGAGTTGCTCGGTATTGGCGACAGCCGGGATATCACCGGCGCTGCTGTTTTCAGCAACAGGCGTATCGGGCAGGTCGGCGGAGCTGTTGGAAGTTACTGTCGTATTCTGAGTCGGGTAGTCAGCTTGGCCGTAGTCCTGGTTCCACTGAAGAACCATCATATAGGACACGACTGCCAGGGCGACGATCAGGATCGAGCGTTTGATATCCATGATTATTCGGCCATCGAAGAGGTACGGGATTTATTCGCAGGGGGAACCGGATCGTAGCCGCCGGGATTCCATGGGTGGCAGCGACCTAACCGACGCAGGGTCAGCCAGCCGCCACGTATGACGCCATGACTTTCAATGGCTTCATACGCGTAGCAAGAGCAGCTTGGATAAAAGCGACAATGACTCGCCATCAGTGGGCTGATGGCGTAACGGTAAAACTGGATTGGAGCTAGAGCCAGCTTACGCATTCGGTTTGTCACTCACCCCAGAAGGGACGGCTACTTCAGGGCTGGTTTTGCTGCGGGCAAGACGTTTCCAGAGTTTGTTGAATTGCTGGGCAAGTTCAACATTCTCTAAATCGCCCAGGCCTTTACGCGCCACAATCACGATATCCCAACCGGTCAGGTTGTCCTGACTCTGGCGGAAGGTTTCGCGAATCTGGCGTTTAAGGCGATTGCGTTCAACTGAGAGCTTTACGCTCTTTTTGCCGATCACCAGGCCCAAGCGGGGATGATCTAGGTCGTTGTTGCGCGCAAGCAGCAGGACATTTCTACCCGGAACTTTACCGCTAGGGGAGTCGAAGACTGCCTTGAATTGCCGGGGAGTTAGCAAACGCTTATCCCGGCTGAAGCCTCGACTCACCACAAGACAGAAAAATTAAACGGCGAGACGAGCACGGCCCTTGGCGCGGCGACGCGACAGGACAGCACGGCCGTTCTTGGTAGCCATGCGAGCACGGAAGCCATGGGTGCGAGCGCGTTTGATGGTGCTTGGTTGGAAAGTGCGTTTCATGGTGTGTTACCTGGTTGATCGACAACGGGCCGGAATGGCCCCCGTTTTAAGAGACCGGCGATTGTAGAGAAACCCGAGGGATAGGTCAATTTCCAACCAGCATGTCTTTCACATCTATTTGCCTGAATATAAATAGAGAGAAGAGATTATTTAAAGATCTTTAGATGTGTTTGTAACAACTATGTCCCCTAATCGCTGTGTATAAGTGGCTGGGGGCCTTTGCTGGCGAAGCTTTCAGCGGATCACAACGTTGTCCACAAGCCGTGCTGCAACTGTGTGGATGCCGCGAATAAGCTGAGGATGAAAGCGGGTTTTATCCACAGGACGGGTTGTCGATAGTTTCTGCCCAGGCTTATCCCAAGAGCTGGATCTAGGTTATCCACAGGGTTTTTCCGTTCTGGCCTGAAGCCCATTTTTTTCATTAAGACATTGATTTTATATAGCCACTGGCATTTTTACGTGTGGATAACTCAGCGCCTCAAGGCTACAATAGCGGCTGATTTTGCCTCACCGCCTTTCGATCTTAGGGGATGTCAGTGTCTGTGGAACTTTGGCAGCAGTGCGTAGAACTTCTACGTGATGAACTGCCTGCTCAGCAATTCAACACCTGGATTCGTCCATTGCAGGTCGAAGCCGAAGGCGACGAACTTCGTGTGTACGCGCCTAACCGTTTTGTACTCGACTGGGTCAACGACAAATACGTGACTCGCCTGCTTGAATTGCTTTCTGAGCGTTCCGAGGGGCTGGTGCCTGCGCTTTCCTTATTAATAGGCAGCAAGCGTAGCTCCAAGCCGCGGGCGGTCACCGTGCCCACACCTTCGCCTGCCTCCGTGGCTCCGGTGGCGGCCGAGACTCCTGTCCAGGTGGTGGAAGAACCGCAGCCGGCGCCGCAGGTTAATCCTGAGCGCTCGCGTTTCGATGGTTCAGCCAATACAGCGCCGGCCGCACAACCGCCCCGCACCGAGCGTGCTGTACAGGTCGAGGGCGCGCTCAAGCACACCAGTTACCTGAACCGCACATTCACCTTCGATAATTTCGTTGAAGGTAAATCCAACCAGCTTGCGCGCGCTGCCGCTTGGCAAGTGGCCGATAACCCCAAGCATGGCTATAACCCGCTGTTTTTGTATGGCGGCGTTGGCCTGGGTAAAACCCACCTTATGCATGCTGTGGGTAACCACCTGTTGCAAAAGAATCCCAATGCCAAGGTTGTGTACCTGCATTCCGAGCGTTTTGTCGCTGACATGGTCAAGGCCCTGCAGCTCAATGCAATCAACGAATTCAAGCGTTTCTACCGTTCGGTTGATGCGTTGTTGATCGACGACATTCAGTTTTTTGCCAAGAAAGAGCGCTCTCAAGAAGAATTCTTCCATACTTTCAATGCCTTACTGGAAGGTGGCCAGCAGGTCATCCTAACCAGTGACCGCTATCCGAAAGAAATCGAGGGTCTGGAAGAGCGTTTGAAATCACGCTTCGGCTGGGGCCTGACGGTGGCTGTCGAGCCGCCGGAGCTGGAAACCCGTGTTGCGATCTTGATGAAAAAGGCCGATCAGGCCAAAGTAGATTTGCCCCACGATGCGGCCTTCTTTATTGCCCAGCGTATTCGCTCCAACGTGCGCGAGCTTGAGGGTGCGCTCAAGCGTGTAATAGCCCACTCGCACTTTATGGGCCGTGACATTACGATTGAGCTTATTCGTGAGTCGTTGAAAGACCTGCTTGCCCTGCAAGACAAGCTGGTCAGTATTGATAATATTCAGCGTACGGCTGCCGAGTACTACAAGATCAAAATTTCTGATCTGTTGTCCAAGCGTCGTTCACGCTCGATTGCGCGACCAAGGCAGGTGGCCATGGCTTTGTCGAAGGAGCTGACCAACCACAGCCTGCCGGAAATCGGTGACGCCTTTGGCGGTCGCGATCACACCACGGTGTTGCACGCATGCCGTAAGATTGCTGAACTTAGGGAATCCGACGCGGATATCCGCGAGGACTACAAAAACCTGTTGCGCACACTGACAACTTAATACGCAACTCCACAAGGCAAGGGACTAGACCATGCATTTCACAATTCAACGCGAAGCCCTGTTGAAACCTCTGCAACTGGTCGCAGGCGTCGTGGAACGACGCCAGACCTTGCCGGTTCTGTCGAACGTGCTGTTAGTAGTTGAAGGCCAACAGCTGTCGCTGACCGGTACAGATCTCGAAGTTGAGCTGGTTGGCCGGGTAACACTTGAAGATGCTGCCGAGCCCGGTGAAATCACCGTGCCAGCGCGTAAGTTGATGGATATTTGCAAAAGCTTACCGAGCGATGCCTTGATCGACATTCGTGTTGATGAGCAAAAGCTTCTGGTCAAGGCCGGGCGCAGCCGTTTCAGCCTGTCTACATTGCCAGCAAACGATTTCCCTACCGTCGAAGAAGGTCCAGGCTCCCTGACTTTCGACCTGGTTCAAAGCAAGTTGCGCCGCCTGATCGAGCGCACCAGCTTTGCCATGGCGCAGCAGGACGTTCGTTACTACCTCAATGGCATGTTGCTTGAGGTGCAAACCGGCATTTTGCGCGCTGTCGCAACTGATGGTCACCGTCTGGCCATGTGCTCGATGCAGGCTCAAATCGACAACGTTGAACGTCACCAGGTGATTGTTCCGCGCAAAGGTATTCTCGAGCTGGCACGACTACTGACTGAGCAGGACGGCACTGTTGCCATCGTTCTGGGTCAACACCATATTCGTGCGACCACTGGTGAGTTCACCTTTACCTCGAAGCTGGTTGACGGCAAGTTCCCTGACTACGAGCGCGTATTGCCTCGTGGGGGCGACAAGGTTGTTGTTGCTGATCGTCAGGGTCTGCGCGAAGCCTTCAGCCGCACCGCTATTTTGTCCAATGAGAAGTACCGTGGCATTCGCCTGCAACTGGCTGCTGGTTTGCTGAAAATCCAGGCAAACAACCCTGAGCAGGAAGAAGCTGAAGAAGAAACCGCAGTTGATTACGACGGCAGTGCATTGGAAATTGGCTTTAACGTCAGTTACCTGCTCGATGTGTTGGGCGTGATGACAACCGATCAGGTACGCCTGATCCTGTCTGATTCCAACAGCAGCGCACTGGTCCAAGAGGCCGACAACGACGACTCTGCCTACGTCGTTATGCCGATGCGCTTGTAATTCATTAATGTCCCTAAGCCGCGTCAATGTCACCGCGGTGCGCAATCTGCACCCGGTGACACTTTCCCCCTCCCCGCGTATCAATATTCTCCACGGCGCCAATGGCAGCGGTAAAACCAGCCTGCTAGAAGCTATTCATCTGCTGGGCCTGGCTCGATCTTTTCGTAGCACACGTTTACTTCCTGTCATTCAATACGATCAACCCACCTGCACTGTTTTCGGACAGGTTCAGTTGGCCGATGGCCGCCAAACAAACCTGGGGGTTTCACGTCAGCGCCAGGGTGACTTCAAGATTCGTATCGATGGAGAGAATGCGCGCAGCGCCGCTCAACTTGCAGATGCACTGCCCTTGCAGTTGATTAATCCAGATAGTTTTCGTTTGCTTGAAGGTGCTCCAAAAATACGCCGGCAGTTTCTGGATTGGGGAGTGTTCCACGTGGAACCTCGTTTTCTGCCTGCTTGGCAGCGCCTGCAGAAGGCGTTAAGGCAGCGGAACTCATGGCTGCGACATGGTACACTTGACGCCGCGTCACAAGCGGCCTGGGACCGTGAACTGTGCCTGGCGAGTGATGAAATTGATGGCTACAGACGTGCCTACATACAGGCGCTCAAACCTGTGTTTGAACAGACGCTGAGTGAATTGGTTGAGCTTGAAGGTTTGGCGCTCAGTTATTACCGCGGATGGGATAAAGACCGGCCGCTGGTAGATGTATTGGCATCTACCCTGCTCCGTGATCAACAAATCGGTCACACACAAGCAGGGCCGCAACGTGCTGATTTGCGCTTGCGATTAAATGGACACAATGCTGCCGATATTCTTTCACGGGGGCAGCAGAAACTAGTTGTTTGTGCTTTGCGTATTGCGCAGGGCCATTTGGTTGATCAAGCAAAGCGTGGTCAGTGTATCTATCTGGTGGATGACTTACCGTCAGAACTGGATGAGCATCACCGACGTGCACTTTGTAAGTTATTAGATGATTTGAACTGCCAGGTTTTTATTACCTGTGTAGACCATGAATTGTTGCGGGAAGGCTGGCGCACGGATACGCCAGTTGCCATGTTCCACGTGGAACATGGCAGTATCACCCAGACCCACGACCACCAGGAGTGAAGGCATGAGCGAAAACCAAACGTACGACTCCAATAACATCAAGGTTTTGAAAGGCCTGGATGCCGTGCGCAAACGACCTGGTATGTACATCGGTGATACCGACGATGGCAGCGGCTTGCACCACATGGTGTTCGAGGTGGTCGATAACTCGATCGACGAAGCATTGGCAGGTCATTGCAGCGAAATCACCATCATTATTCACCCTGATGAATCCATCACCGTGCGTGACAACGGCCGTGGTATCCCGGTCGATATTCACAAGGAAGAAGGTGTTTCGGCTGCTGAAGTCATCATGACCGTGTTGCACGCCGGCGGTAAGTTCGACGACAACAGCTACAAGGTTTCCGGTGGTTTGCACGGTGTAGGTGTTTCGGTTGTGAATGCGTTGTCCAAAGAATTGGTCATGACCATTCGCCGTGCGGGCAAGGTATGGGAACAAACCTATGTTCATGGTGTGCCGCAGGCTCCGATTGCGGCTGTAGGTGATACCGATACAAGCGGCACCCAGATTCACTTCAAGCCATCTGAAGAGACCTTTGCCAATATTCACTTTAGCTGGGACATCCTGGCCAAGCGTCTTCGCGAGCTGTCATTCCTGAACTCGGGCGTTGGCATCATGCTCAAGGACGAACGCACCGCCAAGGAAGAACTGTTCAAGTATGAAGGTGGCTTGCGTGCCTTCGTTGAATACCTGAACCACAATAAAACCGCGGTCAACCAGGTTTTCCACTTCACCGTACAGCGTGATGACGGTGTAGGCGTTGAAGTTGCCCTGCAGTGGAACGATAGCTTCAACGAGAACCTGCTGTGCTTCACCAACAATATTCCACAGCGCGACGGTGGTACTCACCTCGCGGGCTTCCGCTCTGCCCTGACCCGCAACCTCAATGCCTATATTGAGCAGGAAGGCCTGGCCAAGAAGCACAAGATCTCAACCACTGGCGATGATGCCCGTGAAGGCCTGACGGCGATTATTTCGGTCAAGGTACCTGATCCTAAATTCAGTTCGCAGACCAAAGACAAATTGGTTTCTTCTGAGGTCAAGACCGCAGTTGAGCAAGAGATGGGTAAATACTTCTCTGACTTCCTGCTGGAAAACCCGAATGAAGCCAAGGCTGTAGTCGGCAAGATGATCGATGCCGCCCGTGCCCGTGAAGCCGCACGCAAAGCCCGTGAAATGACGCGCCGCAAAGGTGCCCTGGACATTGCAGGCTTGCCTGGAAAACTGGCCGACTGCCAAGAGAAAGATCCAGCACTTTCCGAACTGTACATAGTGGAAGGGGACTCCGCGGGCGGTTCTGCCAAGCAGGGCCGTAACCGCAAGACCCAGGCGATCCTGCCGCTCAAAGGTAAGATCCTCAACGTCGAAAAAGCACGTTTCGACAAGATGATTTCTTCCCAGGAAGTCGGCACGCTGATCACCGCCCTCGGCTGTGGTATTGGTCGTGAGGAATACAACATCGACAAGCTGCGCTACCACAACATCATCATCATGACCGATGCTGACGTCGACGGTTCGCACATCCGCACCCTGCTCCTGACCTTCTTCTTCCGCCAACTGCCGGAACTGGTCGAACGCGGCTACATCTACATTGCCCAGCCGCCGCTGTACAAGGTCAAGAAAGGCAAGCAAGAGCAGTACATCAAGGACGACGAGGCCATGGAAGAGTACATGACCCAGTCGGCCCTTGAAGATGCCAGTTTGCACGTTAACGAGAACGCCCCAGGCCTCTCTGGAGAGTCGCTGGAGCGCTTGGTCAACGATTACCGCCTGGTGATGAAGACCCTGAAGCGTTTGTCGCGCCTGTACCCTCAGGAGCTGACTGAGCACTTTGTCTACCTGCCGGGCGTCAGCCTTGAGCAGCTGGCAAACAAAGCCTTGATGGAGAACTGGCTGGCCTTGTTCGAGGCGCGTTTGAAGGTCACCGAAAAATCCGGCCTGGTCTACAAAACACGCTTGCACGAAGACACCGAGCGTCATCTGTGGGTGCCAGAAGTTGAACTGATCTCGCACGGTAATTCGAGCTATATCATCTTCAACCGCGACTTCTTCGGCAGTAACGATTACAAGACCGTTACCAGCCTGGGCGATCAACTCAACAGCCTGTTGGAAGAAGGTGCCTACGTACAGCGTGGTGAGCGTAAGAAGCCGGTAGCGACTTTCAAGGAAGCGCTTAACTGGTTGATGACCGAAAGCACCAAGCGCCATAGCGTCCAGCGCTACAAAGGTCTCGGTGAAATGAACCCGGACCAACTCTGGGAAACCACCATGGACCCAGAAGTACGCCGCATGCTTAAAGTGCGTATCGAAGACGCCATCGCCGCCGATCAGATCTTCAACACCCTGATGGGTGACGAAGTAGAACCGCGCCGTGACTTCATCGAAACAAACGCCTTGGCGGTGTCTAACCTGGACGTTTGATGGTTGACGCAAGGGAGCGATTAGTCGTTATCTAATAAAAACCCCGGCCTAGTGCCGGGGTTTTTCTTTGTATATCAGGCTATTAGCTAGCGAAAGAAGCCCAATACAGGGTTGGTATGTAGTGAAGCTACAGACGAAAGCCGAAATAATCTCGTTTAGGCTGTGTCTGGATCTGGGAGATTCTGAGAGTTGGACAGAGCAATGCAATTCACACCGATCAAGATAGCATCGTCCATCGCAGGACGATGGGACTCGCTTGCGGCTTTTTTAAAACATAGTGCATGCCGATGTGCCTTGTAGTGGTCAACTAATTACGGACACCTCGATAGATGCATTTCCTCCTATCGAGGTGTCCGGGAAAATAGACCACAACACTTGCATACTCAGGGAAGGGTTTTAAATCGAAGGGTGTGCTTCTGCCATGAGAAGGCCAGCTTCATGCCCACCAATAACGTACAAAGTGAAAGAATACCGGAGCCGCGAAGCAGACCGAGTCAAGCCGGTCCAGCATGCCGCCGTGCCCCTCGATCATGTGGCCCCAGTCTTTTATCCCCCGATCCCGCTTGATCGCGGACATCACCACGCCACCAGCAAAGCCGAGCAGGCAGACAAGTAACGCCATCAAGGCAGCCTGCCAGTAGAGAAACGGCGTGATCCAGCTCAAGCAAGTACCTACAAGCGTTGCCAACGCCACGCCGCCAACAAAGCCCTCGATTGTTTTCGATGGTGACAGGTTTGGCGCGATCTTGTGTTTACCAAACAACTTGCCGCAAACGTACTGCAGAACATCCGACATTTGCACCACGATGACCAGCCAGGCGATAAGCAACAAGTTGCGTCCTGCGTACCCGGGAATGTCCAGGGTCAGTAGCGCGGGTACGCTGGAGATGCAATAAACCGCCAGGGTCAGGCCCCATTGCACCTTGGTTGTGCGTTCGAGAAAGCGAGTGCTATCGCCGCCCAGGGACGACAGGATGGGCAGCAGCAAAAATAGGTAAACCGGGATGAAAATACTGAACAGCTCGTACCAGCCAATCGCGATCAACAGGTATTGCATGGGCAGTGCGAAATAGAAGGCTGCCACCAATGCCGGGTAGTCACTCCGCCGGGTGGGCGTGAGGGTGATGAACTCCCGCAAGGCGCAGAATGAGACCAAATAGAACAAAACGATGACCCCGATATTGCCAAACATAAAGGCAATACCTATCACCACGACCATTACCCACCAGGCATTGATACGTGCATTTAGGTTGTCGATTACAGGGCTCGGCTGGTTGCCAGAGCGCCACTTGAGCAACCAGCCTATGCAACTGGCAACCAGTAGAACAATGCCGATACCTGCAAAGACCAAATAGGTGTTGTTATCCATCTCAAGCCTCCTTTGGCGCGAGGGCGAGCAAGGCATCACTTGAGCGTTGCAGGAAATGTTGTTTCGTCTCAGCCTCCATGACTTCGAGTGGTGCGCCAAAACTCAAGGTACAGAGCAGCGGTAGTGGCAATACCCTGCCTTTGGGCATCACCCGGTTGAGATTGCTAATCCAGACCGGAACCAGCTCGATCTCTGGATGGGCTTTGTGCAGATGAAACAGGCCGCTTTTGAAAGGCAGCAGGCCCTCTTCCAGGTTGCGTGTACCTTCTGGAAAGAAGATTAGCGAGTCACCTTGCGCCAAGGCCTGGTCGATGGCCTGTAGTGGGTCGTCCTGTCGGCCCGCTTGCCGATCCACCAATACTCCATTGAATATATTTTTAATCACATAGCGGCGCACTTTGCTGCTGAGCCAATAGTCGGCGCCGGCAACCGGTCGCGTGCGCTTGCGCAGGTGCGCTGGCAGGGATGCCCACAACAATACAAAGTCACCGTGGCTGCTGTGGTTGGCAAAGTACAGGCGCTGCACAGGCTGGGCTGTTGTACCCAGCCATAGGGCACGTGCCCCGGTGAGAATTCGGGCTGCGGAGGTGATGCAAAAGGCGAGTGCGCGGGCAAGCATTAGAAGTCCTTTTCAGCCGAGATGATCAATGCGTGAGCAGCCAGGGCAAGCTGACGATAGTCAGTAACGCTAGTGCGCATTGCCCGATTAGGCAAAGCCCCTGGTTGCGTAACAGCCGCAACGCACCTTTGCTGCGGTCCGTCCAAGTGCGTGGAATAGTGGCGGATTGTTGCAAGCCCAGCTCTTCAAGTGCTTGATCTAGCTCAGCAGTGCGTTCGGTTAACTGCCCAATCTGTTGGCTCATGTGGCTAAACAGTTCGGCGTCGACTTCGACTCGCGCAGCCCAGTATTTTTCAAGCAGTCCCAGCGTAATGAGCGCGGCACAGAGCATCGCTTGAGCAACACTGGTTGGAAATCCGAGTAGAGGCGCCAGGCCCAGCAGCAATGCAACCAGGCTCAATGCTGTGGATAAGCGGTCAAGCAGGCGGCCTCGGCGCAACAGTACTGCGCACAGGTACAGCGAGCCGCTAGTAGGCATTGTCGAGACCTCGGTTGCCGGCTGTTTCAGGTAGTTGCAGCATCATTTCAATGGCAAGCAATTGCGGTTGTTGCAGCACAACTTGAGGGCGTGCCTGGCGGATCAGGGCCAATGCCGCATCTGTGCTGCTGCAGCGCTTGCTGTAGAGCAACCAAGCCGCTAGTGCTGTGGCACTGCGTGAATAACCCAATGCGCAGCAAACCAGAACCTTATCTGGGTAAGTCTTTCGCAGTGACTCGATTGCTTTGGCCGCTTGCAGACAAGTGCTGGCATCGGGAGCGGTTAAATCCAGTACCGGTAGCGCACGATACCCTGGTGTCTTGACGCTTATGGGCAGCTCGGCACATAAATCAACAATTGCGCTGAAGCCAGCCTGCTGTTGCTGGCTTGGGATTCGCCCGAGGTAAACCCCGTCAATCACCTCATCGGCTTGTGGGTGCTTGCGGGTCCAGGCCCGCGAGTTTAGCCAGGCGCCCAACAGATAAGGCCCGTACAGCCAGGATACTGCCCAGCTCAGTTGCCCGTTAGCCTGCTTTTGAAAACCCTGCGCGCCGAAAGCCGCATAGTTGAGTGCGACCAATGCCAGTGATAATGCTGGCCAGAGTAGCCACAACCAGGCGCCACCGAGCTTGGTTGCAAGCGCCAGCAGCATAAGGCTGGCGAGCAAGTATTTGAGTGCCAGGCTCCAGCGCTTGGGCTCTGTTGTCAGGCGCCATAGCCGCAAGGGGCCAGGCCCGTTTTCAGGCCACAACCAGACACACAGCCAACCCGCCAGGACGCCAGTAGGCAGGTCGATAAAGTGATGTTGCCAAGTGGTCAAAACCGATAGGCCGATCAATGCAAACCAGCCATGCAGCAACCAGCGCCAAGCGCCAGTCGTATGTCTGGCGAAGCATACCCAGAGCACGATCAGCAAGGTGATGTGCAGGGATGGAGCCTGGTTATAGGGTTTGTCGAAGCCCATCAGTATGTCGAACAGGGTGCCGAAAGTACCAGACAACTCGGGGCGGGTGACGGTGAATTGCAACGGCCAGACCAGAAAGCCAAGGATACAAATGAACTGCGCGCTGAGCAGGCGCAGGCCATGCCGATCCATCTCTGCACGGTCACGGGGCAACAGAAACGATAAGCCATACAGCAGGTCGATCGACCAGTAGGGCACAATGCTCCAAGGCCAGAGCGGGATATGTTTCTCCCAGGCAAAGACCATGGTGCCGATGTCGTCACGCTGCGCAGTGTAGTTATTGGCGAAGTTGTAGCTGATGAAAAACAGCGGTGCCAAAAGCAGTAGCCACATCACCCCGCGCTTCCAGAGTATGCCACCCTGCTTTGCTGGCGCGGCGCCCATCAGTCAATACGCTGAGCGATGGATACGGTAAAAATGCCCCACTCATCGATACGTTGGCTGACTTTGCGAAACCCTGCAGCAGCCACCAGTTGATCCATTTCCGCCTGGCTGCGGCGGCGCATGACCCAAGCCTGCCCATTGCGATGGCTGGTCAGCGCGCGGGCGATAAGCTCCAGCTGTGGATGCCAGGGTTGGCCGGTATAGATCAAATAACCGCCCTGCTCCACCGCCGCGGCCAGGCCAGCCAGGGAATCGGCGATCATGCTGTTGCTGCCGAACAGTTCATACAGGCCAGAGACCACGGCAAGCGTTGGCCTTGGGCTCAAGCTGGCCAAGTCATCACGATCAAAGGCATCACCCTTTACGAACTGGGCGATGTGCTCAAGACCTTTTTGCTTGATCAGCGCAGAACCGTCTCGCACGTTAATGTCGCTGTAGTCGCGCAACAGGATCGATTCAGGCTTGTCCGTCGCGTGCTCTATGGCTTCGAGGATATAGCGGCCATGCCCGGCGGCAATATCGACAATACGCACTTCGCTCGATTGCTCGCGAAGTTTTTTGATCGCCAGGTTCAGCAGCTCTTCGAC
Organism: Pseudomonas segetis; assembly: GCF_900188155.1. Taxonomy (GTDB): domain Bacteria; phylum Pseudomonadota; class Gammaproteobacteria; order Pseudomonadales; family Pseudomonadaceae; genus Aquipseudomonas; species Aquipseudomonas segetis. The sequence goes on along the minus strand of NZ_FZOG01000003.1, from coordinate 161,759 downwards.
ATGCACTTTGCGTTGCCGAATGCCGCGCCAGCCTATGGAGTTGAGGTAATGCTTGTCGATCATTCGGCCGATAGCCGAGGTGCCGGCCGGGGTATTTCGATACACGTAATCAAGCGTGCTGCCTGAGTCGAACCCGGTTTCAAAGCCCAGTTTGACCCCGTTCGACATGCGGCTGCCCAGCTTCATGCTGGCACGGGTCGCACGCCAGTAACGGCCAGCCAGTGAGTTCTGTGGCAGTGGCGCCGCCAGGGTTTCCGACTCGGCGCAACTTGCACCGATAAGGTCTGCCGCCAGCAATGACGGGCGACTCATGGGCTGGCTGAAGGTTTGCCGGATAAAGCGGCGGATGCGTCCTAGCGCCTGTTCACGGTCTTTTTCCCCCAGGGTGTCGTGAAAGAATCCGGGCAGGATGTGCTGTTCTTTTTGCACGCTGCCAAGGCGCTCATAAAACTGCTGTTGCGGCTTGCGATGCACCACAAAATCAGCGCCGGAAATCAGCACCTGGGTTGGAATCTGGATCGCCTGGGCATCAGCCACTACCCGCTCGGCGGCTTCATACAGGCCAAGCAGCATGTTTACTGAAATGGCGCGGGTGATCAGTGGGTCGCTGTCGAACGATTCAATACGCTGTGGGTCGTGGCTGAGGTACTTGGCCTTGACGTAGCTATTGACGAAGAAGTTGCCACGCAGCGCTTTGATCAACTTCAGGCCGGGCCGGGCAAAAGGTACATAGAGTTTGACCTTGAACGCTGGAGACGCCAGCACAAGCGAGCGAATGTTTGGGGCATAGTCGTGGGCCCAGGTCGCGACGACGACGGCCCCGACACTTTGCGCTATAACGCTGATGTCCTGCTCAGCGATGGCATGGGTGGCTGTGATGTGCTCGATGAAGCTTTGCACGTCGCGCACACTGCAGCCGAAGCTTGGGCTATCGCCACGAGCACCCGGTGAAAGACCGTGGCCGCGCGCATCCCAGGCAAAGAAGTCAAACTCCTCCAGGCCTAGTTCGTCCACCAGGTGAGCCATGCGCCCACCGTGCTCGTGGCCGCGATGGAACAACACGATCGCCTGCCTTGGCTGGCTGCTGCCTGTCCGGTTAGCGGCCCAGTGGCGGTAGAACAACTCAACCCCGTCATGGGTTTTGAAACGACCTTCCTTGAGTTCATGCATCGCTACTTCCCTGCCGTTGTGCTGGCTTCATCGCCAGTGATTGGGGCAACTTCAGCAAGCCCTCGACGTACTCGATTGTAGGTGGTGTAGACCAGCAGTCCAGTGATCAGTATCAACAACAGATTGATCCACACAGCCGAGAGCAGTCCGCAGGCGACACCTGTAGCCATAACGCCAAATGCAAAGGCTCTGTCACTCTTGCCCATAGGACCGTCGTAGCGGCGTGAGGCGCCGACCATTGGGCCCATTACGCCCGCGAACTCGCTGATCACCGCAAGCAACACCACTGCTATTACCAGCGCGCTATTGACCCCGGCCAGCAAGGCAAAAGGCAAGAACAGGGTGCTGTCCGCAATCAGGTCGCAGAGCTCGTTGAGATAGGCACCGAGCCGTGATTTTTGGTTGAACTCGCGGGCGAGCATGCCATCGATGGCATTGAGCGCCATGCGCACGATCATCCACAGCGCCAGCAAGATAAACAGCCAGTTGTGTTCAACACAGAGTGCCAGCAATGCACCCAGCAGCAGGGAAACAACCCCAGCGGCAAGCGTGACTTGATTGGCCGTGACACCGCGCTGGTACAGCCGCGTAACCAGCGGGCGCAATAGCGCTTGAAAGCGGGGTTTAAGCTGATAGATCGATATCATGGGGCACAAGTCCTTCCTGGTCTTGGGTAAATCATTAAAGGCGCTTCTGGAAAACCACTGCGTCCGCTACGGCAGCCCATGTTTGAGACTGTTGCTCCCGTTGCTCGTTGCGCCTTGTTCTATCGCCGTTTGTTACCTTTTCCAGAGAAGCATGCATCCTTGCCGGGCAGGGCTTACCGGGCTTGCTCTAGCGGGCTGGCCGAGGGTTCATCCTTCAGGCAACCAATATCACGTTGCGCCTGGCTGACCCATGCAAAGGCACGGTCGTTTAGTTCGGCGATGGCGCGCGGGCCCGTGCCTTCAGCATGCATTGGCGCACCAATGATTACCTGGATGGTGCCCGGCTTCTTGCCCCAGCCCTCTTTTGGCCAGTATTTGCCGGCATCGTGGGCGATCGGCAGTACCGGCAAGTTGGCATTGACCGCAAGGGATGCGCCGCCGCGTGAGAACTTGCCTATTTGCCCGGTAGGCATGCGTGTGCCTTCGGGAAATACCAGCACCCAGCAGCCGAGCTCCAGGCGCTCGTGCCCCTGTTTTGCAAGCTGCTTGAGCGCCGCCTTGGGATTGCTGCGATCAATGGCGATGGGCTTGAGCATGGCCATTGCCCAGCCGAAAAAGGGTACATACAACAGCTCGCGCTTGAGCACTTGGCTCAGGGGTTCAAACAGGGCTGAAAGAAAGAAGGTTTCCCAGGTGCTTTGGTGTTTGGAAAGAATCACACAAGGCGTATCCGGGATGTTCTCCAGGCCTTTGACTTCATATTTGATGCCAACCATGGTGCTGGTCAGCCATACGGCAAAGCGGCACCAGTTCTGGTTGACGAAGCGGTAGCGTGCGCGAAACGACAAAAACGGCACGATAAAAAAACTCAGGGTGCACCAGAGAAACGAGCTGGTCGCCAGCAGGATGTAGAAGAAGAAAATGTTGATAGCCCGCAGTTTCGACATAAGTGCATGTACCGTCGCGGGCAAGCCGCGCTTTATTGATTAAGTAAGTATCCAGCAACTGCTGCCAGATCATCGAATATCAAGGTATTGGCTGGCAATCCTTTGGCCAGTGTGCGCTCGCCTTTGCCGGTTTTTACCAAAACTGGCTGACATTCGACGGTTGTGGCCGCCTGCAGGTCACCACTGCTGTCCCCCACAAACCATACACCCTTCAGGTCTACCCCATAATGCGCGGCGATGCTGTGGAGCATGCCTGGTTTTGGCTTGCGGCAAGCGCAGCCTTCATCCGGGCCATGTGGACAATACATGATCAAGCCGATTTCACCGCCCTGCTCGGCCACCAGCTGGCGCATGCGCTGGTGCATGGCTTCGAGTTCGGCCAGGCCGTAGTAGCCGCGACCGATGCCGGATTGATTGGTGGCGATGGCGATGGTCCAGCCGGCCTTGGACAAGTCGGCAATCGCCGTGATCGAACTGGGGATGGGAATCCATTCTTCAACGGATTTGATGTAGGCGTCGGAGTCGTGATTAATCACCCCGTCGCGGTCGAGAATCAGTAGCTTCATGGCGCATCTCAAAAGTCAGTAAAGCTTAACCGCGCGGGCTGCCAGGCAGCAGCGCCGCACGGTTAACCTGCGTCAGCTCAGGACCGAGATGTCCGCAACACCGAGGAACAAGCCACGCAGCTTCGCCAGCAAGGCATAGCGGTTGGCGCGCACATTCGGGTCTTCAGCGTTGACCAGTACGGTCTCGAAAAAGCTGTCGACCGGTGTGCGCAGCGAGGCCAGCTTGGCTAGCGCTTCGTTGTACATCCGTGCTTGCGCCAGGGGTTGTACCGCTTGCTCTGCCTGTTGGATCGCGGCGTTGAGGGCGAACTCGCTTGGGGTATCAAAGTAATGCGCAGCGATGCTGGTGGCGATCTTGCCATCAGCCTTGCCGAGCAGGTTCGAAACCCGCTTGTTGGCCGCCGCCAGCGCTTCGGCTTCAGGCAGTTTGCGGAATGCCTGCACTGCTTGTACGCGCTGGTCGAAGTCGAGCGGCGAGACCGGGTTTACTGCGCGAACAGCCTGGTAAACCGCTACGTCGACGCCTTGGTCCTCGTAGCGCGCACGCAGGCGGTCGAAGATGAACTCCTGCACTTGCGCGGTGAGACCGGCTGCCTTGATTTTGCTGCCGAATTGCTTGATGGCAAACTCAACCGCATCGGTCACGTCCAGCTCAAGCCCTTTCTCGATCAGGATGCGCAGCACGCCCAATGCCGCACGGCGCAGCGCATAGGGATCCTTGCTGCCGGTTGGCAGCATGCCGATACCAAAGATACCGACCAGGGTGTCGAGCTTGTCAGCCAGGGCAACAGCAGCGCCTGTCAGGGTGCTTGGCAGTTCAGCGCCAGCGCCGCGGGGCATGTACTGTTCGTTCAGCGCCAGGGCAACGTCTTCGGGCTCGCCGTCATGCATGGCGTAGTAATAGCCAGCGATGCCCTGCATTTCCGGGAATTCGCCCACCATTTCACTGGCCAGGTCGCATTTCGAGAGTAAGCCCGCACGGCCAGCGCGGGTGGCATCGCCGCCAATCTTCTCGGCGATATAAGCCGCCAGTGCCGACACGCGCTGGGCTTTGTCGTAGACCGAGCCCAACTGTGCCTGGAACACCACGTTGGCCAAACGCTGGTTGAAGGTTTCGAGTTTTTGCTTCTTGTCCTGCTTGAAGAAGAACTCGGCATCGGTCAGGCGCGGACGAACAACCTTCTCGTTGCCCGAGATGATTTGCGCCGGATCTTTGCTCTCAACGTTGGCCACGGTGATAAAGCGCGGCAGCAACTTGCCTTCGGCGTCGAGCAGGCAGAAGTACTTCTGGTTGTCCTGCATGGTCGTGATCAGCGCTTCTTGCGGCACCTCGAGGAAGCGCTCTTCAAAGGAGCACACCAGCGGTACTGGCCACTCAACCAGCGCACTGACCTCATCAAGCAATGCAGGAGGCACTATTGCCGTACCCTGTTGCTCAGTCGCCAGTTGTTCAATGCGCTTGCTGATTTGTTCGCGACGCTCGGCAAAGTCAGCAATGACATAGGCCTTGCGCAGGTCTTCGGCATAGTTGGCCGGTGCAGTGATGGTCACTTCAGTGTTGTGGTGGAAGCGATGGCCACGGGAGACTCGACCGGCGGTCTGGGCGAGTATCTCGCAATCAAGCACCGTGTCGCCAAACAGCATCACCAGCCACTGGCTTGGCCGCACGAATTCGGTACGACGCGCGCCCCAGCGCATGCGCTTGGGAATCGGCAGGTCGTTGAGCGCGGTTTCGACCATCTCTGGTAATAGTTGTGCGGCCTTTTTGCCGACGATGGTCTGGCTGAAACGCAGCTTTGGACCACTGGCGTCGATTTCGGACAGGTCCACGCAGCACTTGTTGGCGAAACCCAGAGCCGCCTGGGTCGGGTTGCCATCAGCGTCGAACGCCGCTTTGACCGGTGGGCCGTCGAGGTTCATCACTCGATCGGGCTGCTCGGTGTCGAGCTGCTCGACCAGCACCGCCAGGCGACGTGGCGCGGCGTAGTAACGGGCCTTGGCGTAGTTGAGTCCAGCGGCCTTGAGGCCTTTTTCAATCCCGGACAAGAACGACTCACCCAGGGTTTTCAGGGCTTTTGGCGGCAGTTCTTCAGTGCCCAGTTCTACCAGAAAGTCTTGTGCACTCATTCTGCAGCCTCCAGCTTAGCCAATACTTCATCACGCAGTTCAGGGGTGGCGAGCGGGAAGCCGAGCTTGGCCCGAGCTTGCAGGTAGCTTTGCGCAACGTTGCGAGCCAGGGTACGCACACGCAGGATGTATTGCTGGCGCGCGGTAACCGAGATCGCTCGGCGCGCATCCAGCAAGTTGAAGGTGTGCGAAGCCTTGAGCACCATTTCATAGGTTGGCAGCGGCAACTCTAGTTCGATCAGGCGATTGGCTTCAGACTCATAGAAGTCGAACAGCTCAAACAGCTTGTCGACGTTGGCATGCTCGAAGTTGTAGGTCGATTGCTCGACTTCGTTCTGGTGGAACACATCGCCATAGGTGACCTTGCCGAACGGGCCGTCGGCCCACACCAGGTCATACACCGAGTCAACGCCCTGGATGTACATGGCCAGGCGCTCAAGGCCGTAGGTGATTTCGCCCGTCACCGGGTAGCACTCGATGCCACCGACTTGCTGGAAGTAGGTGAACTGGGTGACTTCCATGCCGTTGAGCCAGATTTCCCAACCCAGGCCCCAGGCGCCAAGCGTCGGCGATTCCCAGTTGTCCTCAACGAAGCGAATATCGTGCACCAGTGGGTCGATACCTATGGCTTGCAGCGACCCCAGGTACAACTCCTGGAAGTTTTCCGGGTTTGGCTTCAGCACGACCTGGAACTGGTAGTAATGTTGCAGGCGGTTGGGGTTCTCGCCGTAGCGGCCATCAGCCGGACGACGGCTGGGCTGCACATAGGCCGCGTTCCAGGTCTCTGGACCGATGGAGCGCAAGAATGTAGCGGTGTGGAAAGTGCCAGCACCGACTTCCATATCATAGGGCTGCAGCACAACACAGCCTTGCTCAGCCCAGTATTTTTGCAGGGCGAGAATCAAATCTTGGAAGGTGCGCACGGCAGGCGTAGTCTGGCTCACGAAAAATTCACCTGTTTTGGCTGCGACAGAAAGAGCGGGAGTATACCGCAAACCGCGTGGCCTAGACCTGCTAGGGATTGCCTTATGACTCGTTGTTTCTGGTGTTCTGAAGATCCGCTGTACATGGCTTACCACGATGAAGAATGGGGTGTGCCCCTAACTGACCCCGATAAACTCTTCGAGTTGCTGTTGCTTGAGGGTTTTCAGGCGGGTTTGTCGTGGATCACAGTGCTCAAGAAGCGCGAACGCTATCGCCAGGTGCTGCACGGCTTTGATGTAAGGCGCCTGGCCAGGCTGAGCGATGATGAAATCGAAGCGCTGATGCAGGACCCGGGCATTGTGCGCAACCGTCTCAAGCTCAAGGCGGTTCGGCAAAATGCCCTCGCCTGGCTCAAGCTTGATGACCCGGTCAAATACTTGTGGTCCTTTGTCGATGGTCAGCCTGTGATCAACCATTTCAGCGAGCGCGCCCAGGTTCCGGCCATCACGCCGCAAGCCGAGGCCATGAGCAAAGCCCTGAAAAAAGCCGGTTTCAACTTTGTTGGGCCAACCATCTGCTACGCCTTTATGCAGGCCAGCGGCATGGTGATGGATCACACCACGGACTGCTTTCGTTACGCGCAGCTTGCCAAAGCGTGAGCGGCAAGTAAGCGTGCGCGGGCGCAGAGCGGTACAATAGGCTTTTTGATCCTGGGGGAGTGGCCTGTGGAGAAGTTCAAAGGTGCACTGGTTGTAGGCTTTCTGCGCCTGTTTGCGCTGCTGCCGTGGCGCGCAGTGCAGGCAACCGGTGCCGCTATCGGCTGGTTGATGTACAAGCTGCCCAATGGCTCGCGTGAGGTTGCCAGCACCAACCTGAGGAAGTGTTTCCCGGAGCTTGATGAGGCCGGGCATCAGAAGTTACTGGCCCAAACCCTGCGGGGCATCAGTCAAACCCTGACCGAAAGTGCCTGCGCATGGATCTGGCCAGCGCAGAAGTCGCTCGGTTTGATCCGTGAAGTCGAAGGCCTTGAGGTCCTAGAACAGGCCCTCGCCTCGGGCAAGGGCGTGGTGGGCATCACCAGCCACCTGGGTAACTGGGAAGTGCTCAACCACTTCTATTGCTCGCAGTGCAAGCCGATCATTTTCTACCGTCCGCCCAAGCTCAAGGCAGTGGACGACCTGCTGCAGAAGCAGCGCGTGCAAATGGGTAACCGGGTCGCCGCCTCGACCAAAGAAGGCATCCTCAGTGTGATCAAAGAGGTGCGCAAGGGCGGTTCGGTGGGAATTCCTGCAGACCCCGAGCCCAGTCTTTCCAGCGGTGTATTCGTACCCTTTCTAGGCACTGTGGCGCTGACCAGCAAGTTTGTGCCCAGCATGCTCACTGGCGGCAAGGCGGTTGGTGTTTTCCTGCATGCGTTGCGCCTGGAAGACGGCAGCGGCTATAAGGTCATTCTCGAAGCCGCACCGGAAGCCATGTACAGCGAGGATATTGCCGAGGGTGTAGCCGCCATGAGCGAAGTCATTGGTCGTTATGTCCGCGCCTACCCAAGCCAGTACATGTGGACCATGAAACGTTTCAAGAAGCGCCCAGAGGGCGAAGCCAAGTGGTACTGATGTAGTTACGCCTGAGGCTGTCTTCAGGCTATCGAGTCGTTAATCAGAGGATCGCCGTAGCCATGTCGAACAACCGCCAGCACCCGCGAACAACGATGAAGTGCATGATCAAGATCAGCCACCCGGACTTTGCTGATGTTATCGCCCAGACCCGAGACCTGTCCGACGGTGGCGTCTATGTGAAGCATGAAGCGCTGCGCTCGCTGAAACTGGGTGATGTGGTGACAGGCCAGGTGCAGGGCATGCCAATCGAAGCGCCAATCTTGCAGATGGTGGTAACCCGTGTCGACGCCGAGGGTGTGGGTTTGCGTTTCGTCACTGAATGACCAATTGTCAGTAAAGTGCTTAAAACCTATCTTGTGAGTCAGGTATTCGCTAAAGTGCCGCGCGTCGCATAGGCGCGGCATTATCGAAATGGGTTCCCTCACCCCATAAAACTTAAAAAGGCTCACATGCAAAGCACTCTGACAACGATCCGCCGACCCGCTTTGGTGGCGCTGATCGCGTTTCATATCCTGATTATCATCGCCAGCAACTACCTGGTGCAGTTGCCTATTACCCTTTTCGGCTGGCACACCACCTGGGGCGCGTTTAGCTTTCCGTTTATCTTCCTGGCCACTGACCTGACCGTGCGTTTGCTGGGCAAGGCTCCGGCGCGGAAGGTCATTGCGCGGGTGATGTTGCCAGCGTTGCTGGCTTCCTATGTGGTCTCGGTGCTGTATCAGGACGGTGTGTTTTCAGGCTTTGCGGCGCTGCAGGAGTTCAACCTATTCGTTGGCCGCATCGCGCTGGCGAGTTTTTGCGCCTATGTGCTGGGTCAGTTACTGGATATCCAGGTGTTCGACCGCATGCGCCGTCTGCGTCAGTGGTGGGTTGCACCGACAGCCTCGACCATCCTGGGCAATCTGCTCGATACCTTTGTGTTCTTCTCCATCGCCTTCTGGCAAAGCAGCGATCCGTTCATGGCCGAGCATTGGGTCGAGATCGCCAGCGTCGACTACGCCATCAAGCTGACCGTGAGCCTGGTCTTGTTTGTACCGCTATACGGTGTATTGCTCGGTGCAATTGCGCGCCTGCTCCAAGGGCGGGCAGTTCCTGCGGCTTAAACCCGGCAAATAAAAAGTCCCGGTTCGAGCTAGGGCTCGCCGGGCCTTTTTATTGCGCATTGGCCGATAACGCCAACTGTTGGGGTTCAGGCTTGACTGTTGAGCTTATCCAGCTTGCGTAGAAAAACGGTCATTTCCTTCTCCGCTTGTTTGTCGCCATGGGCCTGGGCTGCGGCTATGCCCTGCTCCCACGCCTTGCGTGCCGCGCCTGGCTGAGCATCGTCGAGCAGCGCCTTGCCAAGCAGTTTCCAGGCGGCTGAATACTTGGGATCGAGCTCGACGCAGCGTTGCAAGTGCTCGGCCGCGAGCGCCGGGTTACCAGCATCAAGATAAGCCTTGCCCAGGCCAAAGCGCAGCAATGAGTTATCCACACCCTTGGCCAGCATTTTTTCCAGTGACTCAAGCATCAGCCTGCTCTCTAAAAGAAGGTCAAGCCGACCTGGAACAGGCTCTCGGCATCACGGATGTATTTCTTGTCGACCAAAAACAGAATTACATGGTCGCCACTCTGGATCATGGTGTTGTCATGGGCGATCAGCACTTCCTCATCGCGAATAACCGCGCCAATCGTGGTGCCCGGCGGCAGGCTGATTTTGCCGATCTCGCGCCCGACCACCTTGCTCGACTTGGCATCGCCGTGGGCAATCATCTCGATCGCCTCGGCCGCGCCCCGGCGCAGCGAGTGCACGCTTTCGATATCGCCCCGGCGCACGTGGGTGAGCAAGGTGCCGATGGTTGCCAACTGCGGGCTGATGGCGATATCGATATCCCCGCCCTGGACCAAGTCGACATAGGCCGGGTTGTTGATGATGGTCATCACCTTGCGCGCGCCCATGCGCTTGGCCAGCAAGGACGACATGATGTTGGCTTCGTCGTCGTTGGTCAGGGCGAGGAAGATGTCTGCATCGTTGATGTTTTCTTCGACCAGCAAATCACGGTCCGAGGCGCTGCCCTGCAACACTATGGTGCTGTCCAGGGTTTCCGAGAGGTAGCGGCAGCGCGCCGGGTTCATCTCGATGATCTTCACCTGGTAGCGACTTTCGATGGCTTCCGCCAGGCGCTCGCCAATATGGCCACCACCGGCAATGACAATCTTCTTGTAGCTGTCTTCCAGGCGGCGCATCTCGCTCATTACCGCACGGATATGCGCCTTGGCGGCGATGAAGAATACTTCGTCGTCAGCCTCGATGACCGTATCGCCCTTGGGCATGATCGGCCGGTTACGGCGGAAGATGGCGGCAACGCGGGTATCGACATTGGGCATATGTTCGCGCAGTTGGCGTAGCTGCTGGCCCACCAGCGGGCCGCCGTAATAGGCTTTGACCGCAACCAGCTGGGCCTTGCCTTCGGCGAAGTCGATAACCTGCAGTGCGCCCGGATACTCGATCAGGCGCTTGATGTAGTTGGTCACGACCTGTTCGGGGCTGATGAGCACGTCGACCGGAATGGCTTCGTTGTCGAACAGGCCGCTGCGGGTCAGGTAGGCCGCTTCGCGCACGCGAGCGATCTTGGTCGGCGTATGGAACAGGGTGTAGGCGACCTGGCAGGCGATCATGTTGATCTCGTCGCTGTTGGTCACGGCAACCAGCATGTCGGCATCGTCGGCGCCAGCCTGGCGCAAGACGGTTGGGAACGAGCCGCGACCCTGTACGGTGCGGATATCCAGGCGGTCGCCTAGATCACGCAAGCGGTCGCCGTCGGTGTCGACCACGGTGATGTCATTGGCTTCGCTGGCCAGGTGTTCGGCCAGCGTGCCGCCAACTTGCCCGGCACCAAGAATGATGATTTTCATCCGATTCCTTCCTCAGCCGCGGGGTGTCGCGGCGATCTTGATCAGCTTGGCATAGTAAAAACCGTCATGACCATCTTCTTGTGCAAGCAATTGGCGGCCATGGGGCTGGTGCAGGCCAAAAGGCCCGGCAATGTCGAGTTCACGTGCGCCTGGGGTGCGGGCCAGAAACGCTTCTATCACTTGGCTATTTTCTGTCGGCAAGGTCGAGCATGTGGCGTATAGCATGATGCCGCCAACGGCCAGCGTTGGCCACAAGGCATCGAGCAACTCGCCCTGTAATTGTGCCAAGGCCGGAATATCCTCGGCCTGGCGGGCAATCTTGATATCGGGGTGGCGGCGAATCACGCCGGTCGCCGAACAGGGTGCATCGAGCAGGATCCGCTGGAAGGGCTGGCCATCCCACCAGTTATCCACAGCCCGGCCATCAGCGGCAATCAATTCGGCATCCAGCTTCAGACGCGCCAGGTTCTCGCGCACCCGCACCAGCCGCTTGGGTTCCAGGTCGATGGCCACCACGCCTGCCAGCCCAGGTTCGACTTCGAGGATGTGGCAGGTTTTGCCGCCTGGTGCGCAGCAGGCGTCGAGTACGCGCTGGCCCGGGGCTAGTTCAAGCAGGTCTGCGGCCAGTTGCGCGGCTTCATCCTGCACGCTCACCCGGCCTTCGGCGAAGCCGGGCAGCGTGGTCACGTCGCAGGCTTGGGCCAGGCGGATGCCATCGGGGCTGAAGGCGCATGCCATGCACTCGATGCCGGCGGCTTGCAGCTCTTGCAAGTAGGCATCTCGGCTGCCGTGGCGACGATTAACTCGCAAAATCAACGGTGGATGGGCGTTATTGGCGGCGCAGATGGCTTCCCAATGCTCGGGCCAGAAAGCCTTGAGGGATTTTTGCAGCCAGCGCGGATGGGCGGTGCGCACCATGGGGTCGCGCTCCATCTCGGCCAGCAGTGGTTCGGCCTCGCGCTGGGCGCGGCGCAATACGGCGTTGAGCAGGCCCTTGGCCCAGGGTTTCTTCAGTTTTTCAGCGCAGCCGACGGTCTCGCCCAATGCGGCGTGCGGCGGAATCCGGGTGTAGAGCAGTTGATACAGGCCGACCAGGAGCAAGGCTTCGACGTCTCTGTCCGCCGCCTTGAACGGCTTTTGCAGAAGCTTTTCGGCCAGTGCCGACAACCTTGGCTGCCAGCGAGCGGTGCCGAAGGCCAGATCCTGGGTGAGGCCACGATCCCGGGGCTCGACTTTATCCAGTTGCGGCGGCAGGCTGCTGGCCAATGAAGCCTTGCCAGACAGTACTGCGCTTAAGGCCTTGGCGGCGGCGAGGCGTGGGTTCATCAAACCAGTACCGCGCCGACGGTGAAGTATTCACGACGGCTGTTGTAGAGGTCGGCGAAGTTGAGTGCCTTGCCGCCCGGCAGTTGCAGGCGAGTGAGTAGCAGCGCACCGCTGCCACAAGCGACGCTCAGGCCATGCTTGCTTGCGTCGAGAATCATCCCAGGCGCGCCTTGTCCTGCGCAACATTCGGCGCCGAGCACCTTTATTGGCGCCTCATTGAGCGTGCTGTGGCAGATCGGCGTCGGGTTGAATGCGCGAATCAGGCGTTGCAGCTCATCAGCCGGGCGCGTCCAGTCGATACGTGCCTGCTCCTTATTGAGCTTGTGGGCGTAGGTGGCCAGGCTGTCATCTTGAATCTCGCCAACCAGCGAACCCGCAGCCAGACCATCAACGGCTTCAATGACCGCGTCGGCGCCTAGGCGCGCCAGGCGGTCATGCAGGCTGCCGCCGGTGTCTTCGGCGCTAATCGGGGTGCTGACCTTGAGCAGCATGGGGCCGGTATCGAGCCCTGCTTCCATTTGCATCACGGTGACGCCGGACTCGGCATCGCCCGCCTCGATCGCCCGTTGGATCGGAGCCGCGCCGCGCCAGCGCGGCAGCAAGGAGGCATGGCTGTTGATACAGCCCAGGCGGGGGGTGTCGAGTACTGCTTGTGGCAGGATCAGGCCGTAGGCCACCACCACCATCAGATCGGCGTTGAGTGCTGCCAGTTGGGCTTGGGCGTCGCTGTCGCGCAGAGTTTGCGGCTGATAAACCGGTATTTCATGTTGCAGGGCGAGTTGCTTTACCGGGCTCGGCATCAGCTTTTGTCCACGGCCGGAAGGTCGATCCGGCTGGGTGTAGACCGCGATAACCTGGTGGTTGGTGCCAAGCAGGGCCTTTAGGTGCTCGGCGGCGAATTCCGGGGTGCCGGCAAAAATGATGCGTAAAGAATCGGTCATGGGGTCTCGCTAAACTCAGGTACAGGGCTTGCCGCCCTCGCCTGCTGCAAATAAAAAGGCTTGCCGCAGCAAGCCTTTGTAAGCCATCGATCAAGCTTGCTGACGGTGTTGCTTTTCAAGCTTCTTTTTAATCCGGTCACGTTTGAGCGTAGACAGGTAATCGACAAACAGCTTGCCATTGAGGTGATCGCACTCGTGCTGGATGCATACGGCGAGCAGGCCTTCGGCGATTAGCTCGTAGGGTTTGCCGTCGCGATCAAGTGCTTTGACCTTAACTTTCTGTGGGCGATCGATGTTTTCGTAAAAACCGGGAACAGACAGGCAACCTTCCTGATACTGGTCCATTTCTTCGGTCAGCGACTCGAACTCCGGATTGATGAAAACCCGGGGTTCAGAGCGATCTTCAGACAGGTCCATAACCACCAAACGCTTATGGACATTGACCTGCGTGGCAGCAAGCCCGATGCCCGGCGCTTCGTACATGGTTTCGAACATGTCGTCGATCAGTTGACGCAAATCGTCATCGACCACATCCACTGGCTTAGCAATGGTGCGTAAACGTGGATCGGGAAATTCGAGGATGTTTAAAATCGCCATATGCGTTGTGTGATGCACTTGTGGAATAAAGTCAAAATCCGCTGCTAAGATGATGCGCAGCTTGGAAAAGCAGCTTCACGCCGCATTTCTATTGGGGTTACGTTGTGGCGCTAGGGCGCTTCACAGAAGACACATAATAAAGGGATTCACCGCATGAGGAAATCACTACTCGCTTTGCTGCTACTTGCAGCTGGCGGTTTGGCCCAGGCAGATGTGCAACTTAAGGACGGTCATCCGGATCGTTACACAGTGGTCAAGGGCGATACTCTATGGGATATCTCCGGTAGATTCCTGCGTGAACCCTGGAAGTGGCCAGAGATCTGGCACGCCAACCCACAGGTTGAAAACCCGCACCTGATCTACCCTGGCGATACGCTGAGCCTGGTGTATGTCGATGGCCAGCCACGCCTGGTGCTGAATCGCGGCGCGTCGCGTGGCACCATCAAGCTGTCGCCAAAAGTGCGCAGCACGCCGATGGCAGAGGCCATCCCGACTATTCCGCTCGAGGCGATCAACAGTTTCTTGCTGTACAACCGCATTGTCGATGATCCAAAGGATTTCGAGCGTGCCCCCTATATCGTCGCCGGTGACGCCGAGCGGGTTGTCAGCGGTGCGGGCGATCGCATCTACGCCCGTGGCAAGTTCAGCACCACGACCCCGAACTATGGGATTTTCCGTCAGGGCAAGAGCTACTTCGACCCCGAAACCAAAGAGTTCCTGGGTATCAATGCCGACGACATCGGTGGCGGTGAGATTGTTGCCGAGGAAGGTGATATCGGTACCATGGAGCTGCGTCGCAGCACCCAGGAAGTGCGCAACGGCGACCGTCTGTTCGTCAACGAAGAGCGTGCGATCAACTCGACATTCATGCCCAGCGAGCCTGCGGGTGAAGTCAAGGGCCTGATCATCGACGTGCCGCGCGGTGTCAACCAGATTGGCCAGTTTGATGTGGTGACCATCAACAAGGGCGCGCGCGACGGACTGGTTGTCGGCAACGTGCTGGCGGTATACAAGACGGGTGAAACCGTACGCGACCGCATTACCGGAGAGTCGGTGAAGATCCCGGACGAGCGCGCAGGCCTGATGATGGTGTTCCGCACCTATAACAAGCTCAGCTATGGCTTGATCCTGCATGCCAGCCGCAACCTGGCGGTGCTCGACAAAGTGCGTAACCCCTAACCTCTAAAAGCCCAGCAAATGCTGGGCTTTTAGCCATAGGCTGCACTGCAACGGGCCTATGGCGCGACCGATCAAGGATGATCAGCATGTCGCAATATTCCAGCAAAACCGCTGCACCTTCCCCTGCCGAGATAGAAGCTCGGATCCGTTTGCATTGCCTGCCTGAACTCGGGCCAAGGCGATTTAAAAAGCTCATCGACGCCTTCGATTCGGCCTCCTCTGCGCTCAGTGCGCCCGCTTCTGCCTGGCGCTCGCTCGGGTTGCCCACTGCCTGTAGCGACGCCCGGCGCAGCCACGAGGTGCGCGAGCAAGCCAATGGGACCCTGCGTTGGCTGGAAGCGCCTGAGAATCAAGTGTTGATGTGGGATTCGCACGACTATCCGGCGCTGCTGGCTGAACTTGGCGATGCACCGCCGTTGTTGTTTATCCGTGGTGATGCCACTTTGCTTGAGCGACCGCAGCTGGCCATGGTCGGCAGTCGGCGTGCTTCAAAGCCGGGCCTTGATACTGCGCACAACTTTGCCAAGCATCTGGCGGCGGGTGGCTTTGTGATCACCAGCGGCCTGGCCCTCGGCATTGATGGCGCGGCGCATCAAGGGGCCCTGGACGTCCAGGGCAAGACGGTTGCGGTGCTCGGGACAGGTTTACAACACATGTACCCCGCCCGGCATCGTCCACTGGCGGCAGATATCATCGCCAAGGGGGGCGCCCTGGTTTCCGAACTGCCCTTGAGCAGCCCGCCGCATGCGAGCAACTTCCCCAGGCGAAACCGGATCATCAGTGGCTTGTCGCTGGGCGTGCTGGTGGTCGAGGCCAGTCCTTCGAGTGGCTCGCTTATTACCGCGCGGCTGGCCGCTGAGCAAGGCCGTGAAGTCTATGCGATTCCTGGTTCGATTCATCATCCGGGCGCACGGGGCTGTCATCAGTTGATTCGCGAGGGTGCGACACTGGTCGAGAGCATCGAGCATATTCTCGAAGCGTTGCGCGGCTGGCAACATGGCCCGGCAACTGTTGAGCCCCCTACCCCAGCCAGTCATCCCTTGTTCGAGCTGTTGTTGGCTGCGCCGCAAAGCAGCGAGGCGTTGGCGCTTAGCAGCGGTTTGCCCTTGAGTGAAGTGTTGGCGGCATTGACCGAGCTTGAGCTGGATGGTCGGGTTAGCTGCGAAGCCGGACGCTGGTATGCCTGCCCGCGCTCTTAGCCGTTTCTGAAAAAACCTTGGAAAATTGAGGGCTTGCTTGGTCAATTGTTATTCGGCTTAGATACACTGCGCAGCAGGGTTCAACGGAGCACGAATGATGGTCAATAGCTGGCAAGTACGGCAAGCCGCGCGGGTGGTGATGCAAGGGGGCGTGATTGCCTATCCGACCGAAGCAGTCTGGGGACTGGGTTGCGACCCCTGGGATGAGTTGGCGGTCGAGCGCTTGCTGGCGCTGAAAAACCGGCCGATGAACAAAGGCCTGATTCTGGTTGCGGACACTATTCGCCAGTTTGATTTTCTGATTGAAGACCTGCCGGACATCTGGCAAGACCGCCTGGCCAGCATGTGGCCGGGGCCTACAACCTGGCTGGTTCCGCATCAGGACCGTTTGCCGCAGTGGATCACAGGCCAGCACAACAGCGTTGCCCTGCGGGTCAGCGATCATCCGCTGGTGCGTGAGCTATGCGCCCTCACCGGCCCGTTGGTATCGACTTCCGCCAACCCCGCGGGTCGTCCTGCGGCGCGCAGTCGCTTGCGGATCGAGCAGTACTTTCCGGGCCAGCTCGACAAGGTCTTGAACGGTGCCTTGGGTGGCCGCAAGAACCCAAGCCTGATTCGCGACCTGATCAGTGGCGACGTGGTGCGGCCTTCATGACTGGACGCCACTCACCTCGGTAAGTGAGTGGCACCCGGCTTATGGCAACAGAATCGTCGAGCCAGTGGTCTGGCGAGCGCTCAGAGCAATTTGCGCCTGGGCCGCTTCAGCCAGCGGGTAGCGCTGGTTGATCTCGACATCCAGCTTGCCGCTGCTGATCATGCCGAACAGTTCGTCGGCCATGGCCTGCAGGCGCTCAGGGGTGTCGGCGTAGCTGGCCAGGGTTGGTCGGGTGACGTACAGGGCGCCTTTTTGCGCCAGAATTCCCAGGTTCACGCCGCTGACCGCCCCAGAGGCGTTGCCAAAGCTGACCAGCAGGCCACGCGGCGCTACGCAGTCCAGCGACGTTGCCCAGGTGTCCTTGCCGACCCCGTCGTACACCACCGGGCATTTTTTACCATCAGTCAGTTCAAGCACGCGTTCGGCAACATTTTCATGGCTGTAGTTGATGGTTGCCCAGGCACCCTGCTGCATGGCGCGCTCGGCTTTTTCAGCGGTGCTAACCGTACCGATAAGCTTGACGCCGAGGGCTTTGGCCCACTGGCAGGCGAATGAGCCAACACCGCCCGCAGCGGCATGAAAGAGCACGGTTTCGCCGCCTTTCAATTCAAAGGTCTGGCGCAGCAGGTATTGCACGGTGAGGCCCTTGAGCATGACGGCTGCGGCTTGTTCGAAGCTGATGCTGTCTGGCAGCTTCACCAGTTTGCTGGCGGGCAATACATGCAACTGGCTGTACGCACCCAGTGGGCCGGTGGCGTATGCGACGCGGTCGCCTACCTGGAATTGAGTGACGCCAGCCCCCACGGCTTCAACAACGCCAGCGCCTTCAGTGCCCAAGCTCGACGGCAATGCAGGTGGCTGATACAGGCCGCTGCGAAAGTAAGTGTCGATAAAGTTAAGGCCAATGGCTTGGTTCTGCACACGAACTTCACCGGCTCCAGGCGCTGCGGGCTGGTGGTCAACGAACTCAAGTACTTCAGGGCCGCCGTGGCTGCTAAATTGGATTCGCTTGGACATTGCAGGCTCCATCTCAGGATAAGTTAGTTGCCTAATGATGCACGCAGCAGCCTGTTTTGGCACCCATTGCCGGGCATCTATCGTCGAATTGACTCGTGTCGACTGCGATCACCGGGGTGCAAATGGTATGCTGTGCGCCGATTTCGTCGCATAACTCAAGCCGTGCGGCTTAACCTGCTTTCCAAGGTGGTAGCGTGAGTGATCGTACTGAGGCTGTAAAAGCCTATTTGCTGGACCTGCAAGACCGTATTTGTGCAGCCTTGCAGGCCGAAGATGGTAGCAGTCAATTCATCGAAGACGCCTGGCAGCGACCTGCTGGTGGCGGTGGTCGCACGCGGGTCATCGAGAACGGCGGGCTGATCGAGAAAGGCGGGGTCAATTTTTCTCACGTATTCGGCACTGGTCTACCACCTTCTGCCAGTGCGCATCGGCCTGAGCTGGCCGGTCGCGGTTTCGAGGCCATGGGCGTGTCGCTGGTGATTCATCCAACCAACCCTCATGTGCCGACTTCACACGCGAACGTACGGTTTTTCATCGCCGAGAAAGAGGGTGAAGAAGCCGTCTGGTGGTTTGGCGGCGGCTTTGACCTGACCCCTTATTACGCCAATGAAGAAGACTGTGTGCATTGGCATCGTGTTGCGCAAAAAGCGTGCGAGCCATTCGGCGCCGACGTCTATCCACGCTACAAAGAGTGGTGCGATCGCTACTTCCACATCAAGCACCGCAATGAGCCGCGCGGGATTGGCGGCCTGTTCTTCGATGACTTGAACGAATGGGACTTCGACACCAGCTTTGCTTTTTTGCGCGCCATTGGCGATGCCTATCTCGAGGCTTACCTGCCCATCGTCCAGCGCCGCAAGGCCATGGCGTACACCGAGCAACAGCGCGAATTCCAGGCTTTCCGTCGCGGACGCTATGTGGAGTTCAACCTGGTTTATGACCGAGGCACCCTGTTCGGCTTGCAGTCGGGCGGGCGCACCGAGTCGATCCTGATGTCACTGCCGCCCCATGTGCGTTGGGGCTATGACTGGAAAGCCGAGCCGGGCACTGAAGAGGCGCGGTTGACCGAGTACTACCTGACGGACCGAGACTGGCTGGCCAAGGTTTGAATATTATCGCTCGGGGACCTATTGCCGGGTTGTTGGCAGCGCTAGCGTTGCTGACCGGGTGCTCGACGGCACCCCCAAAAGACCAGAGCAACCTGTGCAATATCTACCGTGAGTACCCGGACTGGTACGAAGACTCACTGGACATGCAAAACGCCTACGGCACGCCGATGAACGTGGCGATGGCGATCATCAAGCAAGAAAGCAGCTTCGTCGAAGACGCCTTGCCGCCTCGGGCTTATTTGCTGTGGGTCATTCCCTGGGGCCGGGTCAGCTCGGCATATGGTTATGCACAGGCCCAGGACCCGGTTTGGGGCGAGTACAAAGACCAGACCGGCATCGGCGGCTCGCGAGATGATTTTGAAGATGCAATCATGTTTGTCGGCTGGTATACCAACGGCACGCAGCGCACCCTGGGTGTGTCCAAGTGGGATGCATACAATCAGTACCTGGCTTATCACGAAGGGCGCGGCGGCTACAGCCGGGGGACCTATCGCAGTAAACCCTGGCTGATGCAGGTTGCTCGCAAGGTCGAGCAGCAAGCGAAGAACTATGGCTGGCAACTGAAGCAGTGCCGGAACGAATTGGAGAGCAACCGCAGCTGGTGGTAAGGCCTGCTGCGTCATTGCCAGAAGTTAACAGCGGGGACCCCAACATGGACCGTTACGGCGTATTCGGTAATCCAATCGGCCACAGCAAGTCGCCCTTGATCCACCGCTTATTTGCTGAGCAAACCAATCAACAGCTGAGCTATGAAGCCCTGCTGACGCCGCTTGATGGCTTCAGTGACTTCGCTCGGGACTTCTTCACCGAAGGCAAGGGTGCCAATGTTACCGTGCCCTTCAAGGAGCAGGCCTTCGCCCTGGCGGACAGCTTGTCTGCACGAGCGCAGCGGGCAGGTGCGGTCAATACCTTGAAAAAGCTCCTGGACGGCACGCTGGTCGGTGACAACACCGATGGTGCAGGGCTGGTGCGCGATCTCCAGATCAATGCCGGGTTCTTTCTACGCGGCAAGCGCATTTTGATATTGGGGGCGGGCGGCGCTGTCAGAGGCATCATCGAGCCCTTTATGGCCGAGCAGCCAGGCAGCGTGGTGATTGCCAACCGTACGGTTGAAAAGGCCGAGCAACTGGCCCGGCAATTCGCAGATCTGGGCCCTATCGCAGCCTCCGGCTTTGACTGGATTGATGCGCCGGTAGACCTGATTGTCAACGGTACTTCGGCAAGCCTGGCTGGCGATGTCCCGCCGATTGCCAGCAGCTTGATCAAGCTTGGGCACACCCTGTGCTACGACATGATGTACAGCAATGAACCCACGGCGTTTAATCGTTGGGCGGCCGAGCAAGGCGCTGCGCGCACCATTGATGGCCTGGGCATGCTGGTTGAGCAGGCCGCCGAGGCGTTCTTCATCTGGCGTGGCGTGCGTCCGGCAACGGCAGCGGTGCTGGCTGAGCTACGGCGCTTGCTGGCCACATAGAGGCCTGGTCAATCCTCGAAAATAACAGGGCATTGCTCCGCGCCCTGTAGCTTCTGGATTTCCTCGATCACCTGTGGCCGCGCCCGGCGCAGGATCAAGCTGCGCTTTTGCCCGCGCAGGCGCCGTGCTTCTTGATGAAGCATCTCAATTCCGGCGTAATCAATGAAGTTGACGTGGTGCGCGTCGATAATCACCCGTTCGCCACGGCTGCGCTGGATGATCTGCTGCAAGTAGTGGCAGGCACCAAAAAATATCGAGCCTTCGACCCGCAACAACTCTTCATCGCCGTCCTGCCAAAACTTCACTCGCGGTTGCGAGGTGCGTTTGAGGTAGAAGAACAGCGAAGCCAGGACACCGGCGTAGATTGCCGTTTGCAACTCCATTACCAGTGTCGCGGTCAGGGTTAGCAGCATCACCAGGAATTCCGAACGGCTCACCCGGTACAGTGCCTTGACCCCGGCAATGTCCAGTAATCCCCAGCAGATCAGCAGGATGCCCGCCGCCATGCACGGCAGTGGGATGTGCTCGATCAACTGGGCGCCGAACAAGGCAAACAGTGCCACCAGAATGGCCGAGAAAACCCCAGCCAGTGGCGAGCGTGCGCCCGCTTGAAGGTTGAGTGCAGAGCGGGTGAACGAGCCGGCCGACAGCGAGCCGGAAAACCATGGACCGATGATGTTGGATAAGCCCTGGGCGCGAACCTCCTGGTTGGCATCGAGGAACTGTTGCGACTTGGTCGCCAGCGAACGGGCGATCGACAGACTGGTCACAAGTCCGAGCATGCCGCACGCAATGGCGGCCGGCAGCAATTGCAGTACGTTTTCCAGATCGAAATCGAGCCATACCAGTGGCGGTAGCTTGCCCTCGAATGGGCTGACCAGTGTGACATGACCGAGCAGCTGCGGCAGGGCGGCTACCGCCAGGCTGCCCGCCACCAGGCTGATCAACAAGGCTGGAGAACGTGGCCAGAGCTGCTTGCACAGCAAGCTGACGGCCAGAGTAAATGTCGCCAGCCCTATGGAGCGCCAGTCGCTCTCGCCCAGGTGCTGGCTGATATTGACCACTGTGCTCAGTGCGGTTTTCTGACTGGGGATATCGATGCCGAGCAAGTTTGGCAGTTGTCCCAAGGCAATCACTACGGCCGCGCCAAGGGTAAAACCCAGCACCACCGAGTGTGAGACGAAGTTGACCAGGGCTCCAAAGCGCATCAGCCCCAGCAGCCACTGGAACAGCCCGGCGATAAAACTGAGAAGCAGGATAAGTGCAACAAAGTCATCGCTGCCGGGCTTGGCCAACGGGCTGACGCTGGTGAACAAAACAATGGAAATGGCTGCTGTTGGCCCGCAGATCAGGTGCCAGGAAGAGCCCCAGAGCGAGGCAATGATCACCGGCACGATCGCCGCGTACAGGCCGTACTCGGGTGGCAGCCCGGCGATCAGCGCGTAGGCGATCGATTGTGGCAATGCCAGGATTGCTCCGGTCAAGCCGACCAGTGCGTCGTTGCCCAGGGTCTTGCGGCTGGTGGTCGGTAGCCAGCGCAGGAATGGCAACAGGCTTTGTAGGCTAGGTCGACGCATTAGCGAAGGGTAACGTTTGAGTTGCGATGCATGGGATGCAGAGCCCTAAACAACTTAACAATAGGCATCAGTATGGCGTATTCCGCCTCGGCTATTTCAATGAGTGCCAGGTTGTGTGGATAAATCTACTGCTGGTATCTGAATTCATTCGCCGCCAGCTGGTGGGCTCTGACCAAGCCCGCCAGCCCGCGATGGGTTTATAGCTTGGCTTGAACCGCTTCAAGACCGTCGCCGCCGTCGAGGGTCTTGACCCCTTCAAGCCAGCCTTTGACCACCTCTGGATTGGCGCTCATCCAGGCCTTGACGGCTTCGCTGTTGCTCGCCTGCTTGCTCAGCACCTTATCCATCACCGAGTTTTCCATCTCCTGGGTGAAGCTGAGGTTGCTCAGCAGTTTGCCCACATTCGGGCACTGTTGTGCATACCCTTTGCGGGCGAGGGTGTTCACACTGCCGGTTTCACCAAAGTAGGCTTCGCCGCCCTTGAGGTACTTCATGTCGTACTGCACATTCATCGGATGTGGTGTCCAGCCGAGGAATACCACGAACTGGTCGCGCTTTATTGCCCGGCCGACCTGAACCAGCATGGCTTGTTCGCTGGACTCAACCAGCTTCCAGTCCTTGAGGTTGAAGTCGTTTGTTTCAATCATCTTGCGGATCGACTCATTTCCCGGTGAGCCGGAGGCGATGCCGTAGAGCTTATGGTCGAACTTGTCGGCAAACTTGTTCAGGTCGGCAAAGGTCTTGACCCCAGCCTCGTAGGCATAGGTCGGTACTGCGAGGGTGTATTCAGTGCCGGTCAGGTTTTGCTTGAGATTGTCGACCTTGCCGCTGGCGACAAACTTGTCGTAGTTGCTTTGCTGGGCCGGCATCCAGTTGCCCATGAACACATCGACCTGTCCTTTTTGCAAGCCGGCGAAAATGATTGGCACCGCCAGCGTCTGGGTTTGGCTTTGGTAGCCCAGGCTGTCGAGGATGAAACTGGTGACGCCATTGGTAACGGCAATGTCACTCCAGCCTGGATCACCTAGCTTGACCGTACCGCAGCTTGCGTCTTCGGCCTGGGCACCTATGCTGGCAGCCAGTAACAGGCTACCTGCAACGAGGGGTGTGAGTGTGTTCATGCCTTCTCCTTATTTGTAGTTTTCCTGCCTCGGCATTTAGCTGACGGCAGTCAGTGATGGCAGTTCAATTTGATTGATAAAAATCCTCGGGTTATCAAGCGTCCACCTGAGGATAGCGTGCACGCCGCTCAAGGTCGTCGAGGTCGATGTGGTTGCGCATGTACTGCTGGCTGGCATCGACCATTGGCTGGTGATCCCAGCTCTTGAGTGTGCCTTGGCCAAGGGCCTGGGCTACGAAGCGGCGACGGCGTTGGCTGGCCAGTGTCGCCTTGTGGATCGCGGGAATATCCCATTGGTCCCAGGCTTGCTGGAGCAAGCTGGCGAGTACGGTTTGGTGATCGGCCGAGTTGGCGAGATTCTCGCGTTCTTGGGGATCATTGCGCACATCGAACAGCATCAGTGGGTCGACCTCCGAGAAGATCAGCTTGTAGTCGCCGCGGCGAACCATCATCAGTGGGCTGTTGCTGCCTTCAGCCATGTATTCGCCCAATACCTGGTCGTGACCTGAGCCGGTTTCCAGATGCGGGAGCAGGGAACGCCCATCAAGCGCCAGGTCTGGATCAACCTTGCCGCCTGCAAGTTCAACGAAGGTCGGCAGCAAATCCATGGTCGATACCGATTGGCTGATGCGCCTCGCCGCAAAACGCTTGGGCGCATGTACCAGCATGGGTACGCGGGCAGACATTTCATACCACTGCATCTTGTACCAGAGGCCGCGCTCGCCAAGCATATCGCCATGATCACCTGAGAAAACGATGATGGTGTCATCGTCCAGGCCACAGTCCTTCAGGGTTTTCAGCAGCTTGCCAATGTTGTTGTCGATATAGCTGCATGCGCCGTAATAGGCGCGGCGGGCATCCTTGATCTTGTCTTCGGGCATCGGCTTATCCCACAGGTCGATGACTTTCATCACTCGCTTGGCGTGTGGGTCTTGCTGGTCTTGCTCGATGAAGTGTTCGGGCAAGTCGATATCGACACCTTCATACATATCCCAAAACTCCCGGGTGATGGTGTAGGGGTCGTGGGGATGGGTCATGGATACGGTCAGGCAGAACGGTTGGTCAGCGCCCGTACGTACATGGTCATAAAGGTACTGCTGGGCCTTGAACACCACTTCTTCATCGAAGTCCAGCTGGTTGCTGCGCACGCATGGCCCGGCTTGCAGTACCGAAGACATGTTGTGGTACCAACTCAAGCGCTCTTCGGGCGCATCCCAGTTGACTGCCCAGCCGTAGTCCGCTGGGTAAATGTCGCTGGTCAGGCGCTGCTCATAGCCATGCAGCTGGTCCGGGCCACAGAAGTGCATCTTGCCCGACAAGGCCGTGTGATAGCCGAGCAAACGCAAGTAGTGCGCGTAGGTTGGTACATCCGCGGGCAAGTCTGCGGCGTTATCGTAGGCGCCGATTTTGCTCGGTAACTGGCCGCTGACCAAGGTGAAGCGCGATGGCGCGCACAGCGGGCTGTTGCAATAGGCGGAATCGAAAACCACGGCTGATTCGGCCAGGCGCATCAGGTTTGGCATCTTGATCTGCGACTTGCCATTGTGCAGCGGCAAGATAGGTGCGGCCATCTGGTCGGCCATGATGAAGAGGATGTTGGGTCGTTTCATGGCAGGCCTGTATTCCATATAAAAAATTTATGCGACAGTGCGGTATCTATAATCAAGTCAACGAAAACTGGGGTAAACCCATATCAAACACATAGCTTGGATAACTTCAGCTTATGTATGGACACTTCAATGACCTGTCCCTTGATGTGCTGCGAGTCTTTGAGTCCGCCGCTCGCCAACTGAGTTTCACCGCCGCCGCCTTTGAACTGGGCACAAGCCAGCCAGCGATCAGCCAGCAGATCAAGCGTCTTGAGCAACGTCTTCATACCCGGCTTTTTGACCGGGTTTATCGGGGCATCGTTTTGACCGAGGCGGGCGAGCAGCTGCTGAGCTATGTCCAGGACGGCCTGGGCACGCTCGATGCAGGGTTGCGAGCGGTCACCGCGCAGCAACAACACGAGGTGCTCCAGGTGGCGACTGATTTTGCCTTCGCGGCGTATTGGTTGATGCCTCGGCTCAAGCGCTTCAACCAGCTGTACCCCGAGGTGGATGTCAGCCTGCTGACTGGCGAGCGGGATCTTGGAGCCCTATCGGCTGAAATTGATGTGGCGATTGCCTTTGGTGATGGTCGGGTCAAGAACGGCCAGTCGCAGCTGCTGTTCGCCGAAGAGGTCTACCCGGTATGCAGCGCGCAGTTACTCAAGGACCATGCGCAGCCTGTGGCGCCGGCGCTGTTGGCACAACTGCCATTGTTGCATTTACGCCCAGAAAGTCGTGCCAGCTGGTATGACTGGCAAGGCTTGTTCAACGCGCTAGGTATTGCCGAGGCGCCGAGCCCAGGCAGTTTGCGTTTCGACAATTACACCTTGTTGATCCAGGCTGCGATAGCCGGCCAGGGTGTGGCAATCGGCTGGCGCTATCTGGTCGATGAGTTGCTGGAGCAGGGGTTATTGTGCCGTGCTTGTGAGGGCCAGGCGCGCTCAGGGTTGGGTTATTACCTGGTGCTGCCCGAGCGCAAGCGCCGACAACGTATCACCCAACAGTTCGTCGATTGGCTGCAAGGTGAGCTGGCAGGGACTTGAACCCGTTATTTTGTGTGCTTTGCAGACGAAAGGTATGAACATCATCGGGGCTGGGGGCTCCAAGAACCCAGGATGATTTCCGTATACTTGAGGCCCCTCTGAAGCATGCCGCAGACAGCGTAGGTGCAAGGTGTAACACGCAACAGCCAGAGGCCGCCGTCAGCGCGGTTGTGTTCGATTTATCGGTTGTTCATGCGCCTTTGATCGATGTTGTCGGTCCCTTGAGGCCGTACTAAAGTAAGTTCAACTTAACGAAGCCGCTTTCCAGCGTTAGGCAACATCACCTGCGAGGTGATTCAGAGGTTTTCCATGTGCTTGAACGCAGGGTTCAGGCTCTTTCCATTTTGCTCGGTGAGCTTCTCTTGAAAATTCGTCATTCGATAGTCAGTTTGTTGCTGGTTTGCAGCAGCGTAGTAGCTACATCAAATGTGCAGGCCGCGACTAAAGCCACTGCTCGTCAAGAACTTGCGGCGGGTAGTGCGTTGTTGGTCGATCTGAATACCAACAAGGTGCTTTATTCGAGTAACCCCAATATGGTGTTGCCCATCGCCTCGGTGACCAAGCTGATGACTGCCGTGGTTACCCTGGACGCCAAGTTACCGATGGACGAGATGCTCGACATCAATATTGCCGACACCCAGGAAATGCGCGGGGTATTCTCCCGGGTCCGGGTTGGCAGCGAGATCAGCCGTCGCAACATGTTACTGCTGGCGCTGATGTCATCTGAAAACCGCGCTGCGGCGAGCCTCGCCCATCATTATCCGGGTGGCCAGACTGCATTTATAGCCGCAATGAATGCCAAGGCACGGTCGCTGGGCATGAGAAATACCCATTATGTTGAGCCGACCGGCCTGTCGCCGCATAACGTTTCGACCGCGACCGACCTGGTATTACTGCTCAAGGCCACGCGCAATTATCCGTTGCTCGGCGAGCTCAGTACCTCTGACGATAAAACCGTGGCTTTCCGCAAACCCAACTACAGCCTGGGTTTTCGCAATACCAACGGTTTGGTGCGCAAGCCAAACTGGAGTGTCCAGTTGACTAAAACGGGCTACACCGACGAGGCTGGCCATTGTCTGGTGATGCGCACGGTGATGAATAAGCGCCCGGTGGCCTTTGTGGTACTTGATGCATTCGGCAAGTACACCCATATGGCCGATGCGAATCGCTTGAAAAAATGGATGGAAACCGGCGCCATAACCCCGGTTCCGCCAGCGGCTATTGCCTATCGCCAGCAAAAGCAGGCTCAGCGCCAGATGCAAGCGCAGCGCTGATAATCACGTCGAGTCGAGGGCGCTCCTGGAGGGCGCCTGTCCCGCCTGGATGGCCTTCCCCAGGCCATCCAATCCGACAGAATCCCCTGAAAAACCACAGCGCTTGGTTTGGCTGCTGTTGCGCCTTGTCCTATCTTCGTTCACTCCCTTTTCCAGAGGTTCGTTATCCGGAGTGAGTGCAATAACCAATGCCGGTTTAAATTAGATATGTCGAGTATATGCAGAATGCTTGTATTTGAGATGGGTGAATTCGGTTAAATATTATATGACGCAGGTCAATAGTCTATTTATTATGTTCACTGCATGGGCAGGGTCATATTAGACTCTTGCGTGCTTAGTTGATTGTTTTCAACTAATTAGAAGTCTGTTAGTGCTTCTTGTAGTTCTGCCTGACAGGAGATTCGTTTAAAAAGGGAGTGTTTACAATGAATCTACCGACCTGTTTAACCTTTGTCTGTGGCATAGCAAGTGTGCTTCCAAGCGCCGTTCTGGCGCAATCGCTACCCGCTGACGAGAAGACCTCTGCGGCCCAGTTACCGGGTAGCGGGCCTGAGGATAGCGACTCAACCAAACCCCAGGGCAGCGAGACTGCCGGGTCGGACGCTGCGGAGTTGGAAAAGCTGGCCAAGGCGACAGCCAATCCATTGGGCGCCGCCTGGATGTTGTGGTTTCAGAATGACTACACCCATATGGACGGCGACAACGACGCATTACCCAGCAATGGGCGCTGGGCTAACTCGACAAAATTCCAGCCGGTCATGTCATTTCCATTTGACGTGGGTGACGACGAATGGAACCTGATTGTACGTCCGGTGGTGCAATACCAGTCATCACCTCTCGATGATAGCTTCGGAGACGCTCTACAGGGGCGTGCCGGGGACATTCCAACGGATAAGCTGCTAAGCCATAATTATCCCTATAACGGTCGTACAACTGGCTTTGGCGATACAGGCTTGCTGACTTTGACAGGGCCAGCGCGCGACGACGGGTTGGTCTGGGGCGTGGGTGTCACCCAGCTATTCCCAACCGCTGAAGAGGATGTTCTGGGACAGGGTAAATACCAGGCGGGACCGGCGGTGCTGCTTGCCTCGCTTGCGCCAAACCCGGGAGGCTGGAACGTGGGAGTGCTGGCCCAGCATTGGTGGTCCTACGCCGGTGATGATGACCGTGAAGATACCAGCCAGTCGGACATCCAGTATTTTTTGAATTACCGCCTCAGCGGCACCGAGTTGGTTGGCATGACGCCAAACGTCAGAGTTAACTGGAAAGCGGACAGCGGCGAGAAAGTTAATTTCCCAATTGGCCTGGGTTACTCCAATGTCATTAAAATTAATAAACTGCCGGTGCGTTTTGCCGTGGAAATGCAATACAGCGTGGTCAAGGGTGACGAATACGATGCGGACTGGAACTTGAGATTCATGTTTATTCCCGTTATTGCCAACCCATTTAAAAGTTATTGATTGTTCATCTGGGCACTGGGCGTTGAATTAAAGCCCAGGGTTTTCGGAGATAAATAAAAAGGCCAGTCCGATCAGTCGGGCTGGCCTTTTTGGTGGGCGCGCGGGCTGTTACACCAGAGCGGGTTGCGGCTCTGGCTCGCGTCGGCGCCGCTGCAGCCAGACCACCAAGGCAAACAGCAACAGCCCTGGAATCCACATCAGCTCTTTCTGCCAGTTCGCGGTCGGAGCACGTACCATCAGGATTTGCTGGTCGAACTCCAGGCCGGCGTCTGCCGCAGGGCTGCCGAAGGTGACATTGTCGATCAGCACCTTGTCGCCATCCATGTAGGTCTGCAGGCCCAGCTTGGCCAGGCGCTCATCGCCGGTTGCGCCCTCCGGCACTGGCAGCAGGATGGAGAATTCACGGGGATCACCCACCGCATCTTCACCGCGGATACGCATGCGCAGCTTGCTGCCGGCTTCAACATTGCCCAATGCTTGGGAGAACTCGGCCGGAGCAATGTTGCGATAGGGGTCATGCACGATGTCCATCCAGAAGCCGGGACGGAACAGGGTGAATGCCACGAGCAGCAACAGAATGCTTTCGTACCAGCGACTCTTGACCAGGAAGTAGCCCTGGGTGCCTGCCGCAAATATCAACATGGCCCCGGTTGCGACAATGAAGATCAGCACGCCGTGCCAGAAATCCACGTTTATCAGCAGCAGGTCAGTGTTGAAGATGAACAGGAACGGCAGCGCTGCGGTTCTGAGGCTGTAGTAGAACGCCGTGATACCGGTCTTGATCGGGTCGCCCTTTGACACGGCGGCCGCAGCGAACGAAGCCAGGCCGACAGGGGGGGTTACGTCAGCCATGATGCCGAAGTAGAAGACGAACAAGTGCACAGCCACCAGCGGCACGATCAAGCCGTTTTGCTGGCCGAGGGTTACCACCACTGGGGCAAGCAGGCTTGAAACCACGATGTAGTTGGCGGTGGTCGGCAAACCCATTCCGAGGATCAGGCTGAAAACGGCAGTCAACACAAGCATCAGCAACAGGTTGCCCATCGACAGCAGCTCAACCAGGTCGGCCAGGACCAGGCCAACCCCGGTTTGCGAGACCGCGCCGACGATGATGCCCGCGGCGGCAGTGGCAATGCCAATACCAATCATATTGCGTGCACCTGCAATCAGGCCTTCGCGCAGGTCGATAACGCCATCCATGAAAGTGCCATGCTCATGCGTGCCATCGGTGCGCAACCAGCTCAGCAGCGGACGTTGCGTCAGCAGGATGATGGTCAGCATTACGCTGCCCCAGAATGCCGACAAGCCGGGTGACAGGCGCTCGATCATCAGGCACCAGACCAGCACAACGACCGGCAGCAGGAAGTGCAAGCCGCTGAGCAGCACTGCACGGGTTTTCGGCAGTGACTCCAACGGCGCATCAGGGTCTTCCGGTGGCAGCGGTGCAACGCTTGCGGCAATCTTCAGCAGTCCCAGGTAGACGACCGCCAGCAGTACCCCAATACCGGGCAGGGCATACTCACCCAGCGCAGGCTTGAGCCAGCCAAGGCCGTAATAGACCGCCAGCGAAATACCGGAAATCAAGGCAACCCCGAAAGCAAAGCCGGTAATGCGGCGTAGCCAGGGCTTGGGCACGTGGCCGCCAATCGGCTGCAGGCCAAGCTTCAAGGATTCGAGGTGGACGATGTAGAGCAGGGCAATGTAGGAAATCGCTGCAGGCAGGAATGCGTGCTTGATGATCTCGACATAGGACATGCCGATGTATTCAACCATCAGGAATGCGGCCGCGCCCATGACCGGCGGCATGATCTGGCCATTAACCGATGACGCCACTTCAACCGCACCAGCTTTCTCCGCGGAAAAACCGGTGCGCTTCATCATCGGAATGGTAAAGGTACCGGTGGTGACTACGTTGGCGATCGAGGAGCCGGAAATCATGCCGGTCAGGCCCGATGCCACAACCGCCGCTTTCGCTGGGCCGCCGCGCAGGTGGCCAAGCATGCTGAATGCCAGCTGGATGAAATAGTGACCAGCACCGGCACGCTCAAGCAGGGCGCCAAACAATACAAACAGGAATACAAAGCTGGTGGATACCCCCAGGGCGATACCAAATACGCCTTCGGTGGTGATCCACTGGTGGTTGGCCATTGCGGTGAAACTCACGCCGCGATGCGCCAGCAAGCCCGGCATATAAGGCCCGGCCAGACTGTAGATAAGGAACAGCAGGGCGATAATTGCCAGTGGCGGGCCAAGGGCACGACGCGTGGCTTCGAGCAGCAACGGAATACCGACGCATGCCGTTACCAGGTCGGCGGTGGTCAGGCTGCCGGGGCGTTGCGCCAATTGCTGATAGAAAATAAATAGATAGGCCGCACTGGCCGCTGCTACCAGCCCCAGGGCAATATCGATTGCCGGGACATAGTCACGCGGAGACTTTTTAAAGGCCGGATACGCCAGAAACGCCAGGAGCAAGGCAAACGCCAGGTGAATGGCCCGGGTTTCAGTATCGTTAAGCACCCCAAAACCGAAAATGAACGGCAGCGGTGATGCAATCCAGAGCTGAAACAGCGACCACAGCAGAGCCAAGCCTGTGATTACTGTCGCCATCGCTCCGATTGGCAAGCGCGCACCAACGTCCTGGGCAATCAGTTCTTCAGTGGATAGTTGTTTTTCATCCATGGAGTGGAACCTGCATTCAAGAATTCATTAAACAGCAAAGCCCGCAGCCATCGGCTAGCGGGCTTGCTTCACGTAAGGCTAGTCCAGTTGTGTGCTCTTCACGAATGAGCACACAAGCGACCGATTACATCCAGCCGCGTTCTTTGTAGTAGCGGATAGCGCCTTCGTGCAGAGGGGCTGTCAGGCCGACTTTGATCATGTCTTGCTCTTTCAGGTCGGCAAATGCAGGGTGCAGACGCTTGAAACGATCAATGTTGTCGAATACCGACTTGACCAACTGGTAGACCACTTCCGGATCCGCTTTAGCGGTGGTCGAAAGAACGGCTTTACCACCGATGGACTGGGTTGGGGCATCGCTGCCTTTGTACATCCCGCCTGGGATTTCAGCCTTGGTGTAGTAGGTTTTTTCAGCCAGCAGCTTGTCGATGTCCGGGCCAGAAACTGGAACCAGTACCGCGTCGGTGGTGGTGGTTGCTTCTTGGATCGCACCGTTTGGATGGCCCACGAAGTAGGTCATTGCATCGATGTTGTTGTCGCCCAGGGCAGAAGCCTGCTCAGCTGGTTTGAGCTCGGCTGCCAGCGAGAATGCCGACTTGTCCCAGCCTTTGACGCGCATGATTTCTTCGAGGGTGTCGCGCTGACCGGAACCAGGGTTACCGATATTGACGCGTTTGCCCTTGAGGTCATCAACGGTTTTGATGTTGGCGTCACGACGCGCGAGGATGGTGAAAACCTCGCTTTGCAGGGAGAACACTGCGCGGATGTCATCCATTGCGCCTTCAGCCTCAAATGGCGGCAGGCCCTTGAGTGCTTTGAACTGGTGGTCGGACTGCATGATACCGAAGCTGAACTCGCCGCTGCGCAGGCCATTGACGTTAGCTACGCCACCGCCGCTGGCCGGTGCGTTGCACTTGATGCCATGGTCGGCATTGCCCCGGTTTACAAAGCGGCAAATCGACTGACCCGCCACGTAATAGACACC
Source organism: Pseudomonas segetis (assembly GCF_900188155.1). GTDB lineage: Bacteria > Pseudomonadota > Gammaproteobacteria > Pseudomonadales > Pseudomonadaceae > Aquipseudomonas > Aquipseudomonas segetis. Next base: position 129,646 of record NZ_FZOG01000003.1, on the reverse strand, counting down.
CGTCTGGCCACCCGTGCCGATGGTGATGAATTTTTCTTCGGCCTGCGCTGCGCCACTCAGAGTAATGCCTGCGAGTGCAGCCGACAGAACCCATGCTAAGGATTTGCCTTTCATGGGGAGTTCTCCTTTCTTGGTTATTGTGATCCCTCTGATGCCTTTTGAGCATAGCGGAAGGATGAAAGTTTAACCGTTCTAGAGCGTCGTGCACGGCACATTTCGTTTTTGCGCCATTTTGGAGCGAACGTCCAACAAAATGGCTGACTGCCAGCCTGGTCGATGTCATTGTGATTTGCACTATCGTAAAGCGGCTGCATTGGGCAAAATCCCCGGCATGCAAAAATCCTCGCTTAGCCATCCACATGCCTCCGTCAGCGCCAGTATTACCTTGGCGGTGCTGCATGCCGCCACTCGCCTTGGGCTAAGTCGTGAGGCCCTGCTGCTTGACTGTGGCCTGACGGAGACGCAACTGCTGGACCCGGATGCCCGTGTGCCTTTTACGGTTCAGGAGCATCTTTGGCAGCTGCTTGGCAGTCGCTTGCACCTGACCGAGCCCGGGCTGGCAATTGGGGTCAACCTGGCGCCTGGGCCATTCAGCGTGCTTGGCTATCTGTTGCAAAGCAGCCAAACGCTCGATGATGCGCTGAAGGCCGGCATGCGCTACCAACGCCTGGTCGGTGAAGGTGGTGAGATTCATGTACAGGAGTTGGCCGAGGGCCTGCAGATACAATATCGCCCCCTGCACCCTGGCCAGCCCGCTACGCGGACACGCGTGATGGCGCTGATGGCGTGCTGGGTGCAGATGTTCGATCCGCTACTGGATGATTTTTACCTGATCAGCGCGCAGTTTGCCCACGGGCAGCCTGACGACCTCGACCCTTACCGCAAGATCTTCGCCTGCGACTTGCAGTTTGATTGCGCCGAGTATGCGATTGTCTTGCCCCATCAATTGCGCAATGCCTGCCTGATTCAGGCCAATCAGCCACTACAGGCTCTGCTGCGCCAGCATGCCGAAGCACTGCTGGCACGCTTGCCAGGCACAGGTATCAGTACTCGCGTAGTGGCGCTGCTGGGTGAGCAGTTGGCCCATGGCGAACCGCACCGCGGTGAACTGGCCCGCGCCTTGAACCTCAGCGAGCGCACGTTGCAACGGCGGTTGGCCGATGAAGGCTGTAGCTACCAGCAACTGCTCAACGACACCCGCAGGCAGCTTGCCGAAAGGCACCTGAGCAGCGGCAAGCTGCCGGCTGCCGAGATCGCGTTGCTACTGGGCTACTCCGAGCCCAGCGTGTTTTTCCGGGCGTTCCGCCAATGGACCGGCTTGACCCCCGGTGAATACAGGGCGCGGGTCAGTCGCCAGGGCGAAACATCAAGCTAGGCGCCTTGGCATCTCGACCCTTGCACGCGCAGAGCAAGGGTTTCAGGGGCTATTTGTGCCGATTCCCTGAGCCTTGATAAAGGCCAGAAATGCTTCACGGCTGGTGTAGCGTGGGGTGTAGCCAAAGATTTGTTTCAGGCGGGTGTTTGCCAGCACCGGGCGGTAACGCAGAAAGTCCAGTTGCTCGGGGCCGTACTGGCTGAGCCCCAGTGGCTTGAGAATGTGCAGCGCGCTTTTGATCAGTAAGGCGGGTAATGCGCGATAGGGCTTGCCCAGCAGGCCGGCGATATCGCGGAGGGTCAAGGCCCCGTCACCGGCCAGGTTGAAAATCCCTTCAACCTGTTTTTCCAGACCCTGGCAGATGATGTTGATCACATCCTGGTCCCAGATGAATACAAACCGGCTGTTGCTCCCCCGTACGCCAAGAATAGATCCCTTGGTGAACAGGTCGGTGATCTGATTGTTCACCTGCTTGCCGAGTATTGTTCCCGCCCTGAGCACAAGCTGCTTGAGTTGTGGATTCTTCAGGCGTGCCTGCGCCAGCATCATTTCGACTTCGCGCTTGTGTTTGGCATAGGCGAAGAGGTCATGGCCGCGAAGGGGCTGGTCTTCGTCTATCCATTCGGCGTTTTCCTGCGAATAGCCATAGGCCGCGCCCGAACTGGTGACAATCAGTTGCTCGACTGATTCGCTGACCGCCGCATCAATAATGGTCCGTGTACCACCAACATCAATGGCTCTCAATTGTTCATCGCTCATTCCGCGGGGCGGCGTCACCACCGATGCAAGGTGCACGATCGCCTGGGGTTTCCAGGCGCTGATACAAACTTTGACCTCTCGCGACTTACTGATGTCCAACTGCACGAGCTCGACATTCATTCCCAACCCATTGCGGCTTTGTGGGCGAATATCTGCTGCGATGAGCGTCCAGTCCGGATGTTGAACCGAGAGCTGGCTCAACAGCTGCTGACCAATAAAACCAGCAGAGCCGGTGATTAGAACGCGCATTACAGTCTCCAAGGATCCACAATTATGCTTCACCGCTACAGCCATAAATGGCGGCAGAAAGTGTCTCTGAGCGCTACAGACTAGTCATAGCCTGCAGTGCTGGCAGTGACCAATTGAGCCAGCACAAGTGGCCAATCGCGACGTGAGCATTAAGCAGGTATGCTGATGTTGAGCTTGTAAGGGGGGCTTCATGGCGAGAAGGTTTTTATTCAGTTTGGTCGCGGGCTTCTGGCTGTTGACCAGCAACAGTGCCAGCGCCGAGGACTATCTCCAGGCCGAGGGCTATGCGCTGGAAAATGGTCTGCAGTTGCTGCTCAAGCCTACCGCTGAGCATCAGCATGTCTCCATTCGCTTGATTGTCAGTGTTGGCTTTGACAATTTCTCCTGTGCCGACAAGGAGCTGCCGCACTTGTTGGAGCACATGCTTTTCAGCGGTATCGACCAGCACGACGAAATTGATCTTGAAGCGCGCATGCAGGCGCTGGGTGGCGAGTGGAATGCCTACACCCGTGACACCGACACTACATTCGTTATAGAGGCGCCCGCTAAAAACCAGCGCGCGGTACTTGACCTGCTTCTGGCAACCCTGACCCAAAGCCAGTTCACCGAGAAGAAGCTTGAGGCTGCAAAAAAGGTCATCGAGCACGAGAATGGTGGTCATTACTCGGATTTGCAGCGCCTGATCGACCAGCAAAACCTCAGTCGCGAAGCCAACCAACAACTGGCTGTCGAGCTTGGTTTGGCTTGCGTCGAGAAGAATAACGTCAACCATCTCAGCCTGGCGCAAGTCGAGCAGCTGCAAAGTGACTGGTATGCGCCCAACAATATGACCCTGATTGTGGTTGGCGGGCTTGACCCGCGCTTACCTGCCTATCTAGACCGCCAATACGGCGCCATCCCGGCGCACGATCTACCGCAAGCCATCGAGCTGCCACAAGTCAGCCGCGAGGCACAGCCGCGCCGCGAGCTGATAACCCGCTTGGTCGGCGAGAACGCCAGCTTGCACTGGATCTTTCCGGAACCCTGGGTTGGCGACAATGACTACGAAGTCTGGGAATTGCTCAGCGATTATATCGACTGGAAACTCTATGAAACGCTGCGTATAGAGCGCAACCTCAGTTATGGCCCCAGTTCTGAGCGCAATGTTTTCGGCAGCACCAGTTTTTTCAGCCTCAATGGCACGCTCGAGCGTGGCGACCTTGATGCAGCGCTAAGTGCGCTGCACGAATTGGTCGATGGCTTAAAGCGAGACGGCCTGGATGAAAAAACCTTCTTGCGCTTGCAGGCCGCTGCGGTGGCCAAGCAGCAATGGGGCGTACAGGGCAACAGTGCAATCGCTGACTATTATTGGGGGTCGCTCGCCGACTACGACAATGGTCGTTTCGCTGATCCAGCCAAGCGCCTGGCAAAGGTCAGCTTCAAGCAAGCCAATACGGCCTTGCAGCAACTGCTTGAGCAGCCGGGATATATTCGGATCGAGAAGCCCTTGCTCACAGCAAATGGTCTTTATTTCGGCCTCGCTGCAATGGCCGGCTTGTTTCTATTGGCGTTCTTCGTCGGACGTTTGAGCAAGGGCTCAAGTTAGGCTGGCACATTGCAATTGATCAGCCAAACTGATTAACGCAGCAACAGGGATTGCGAGCGCTATGCAAGTGGCATGCAGCTCAGTATCCTGCGCGGCCAATCAACGTCTGAATGGAGTCAGGCATCTTTGAGGCGGCCAATGGCCTCACGATTTCTGCCTATGTGATCCTCCAATGCTAGCCTGGACCAATCGCCTCACCCCACTCATCGCCTTGGCCCAGCGCCATCCCGGCATCATCGCGCTTTTTGGCTTCTGTTCAGGGGTGGCCAGCTTCTTTTTAGTCAAGCGTCAGGCTGAGCTGGCTCAAGTTCTGGCGCTGGTCATGCTGATCAGCTGGTTGTGGCTGGTGCTGGAAAACCTTTTGCGCGAGCAGATTGCCAAATGGTTTGGCTTTGTTGTCCCGCAGCCATTGCTGCGCTATGCGACCCAGATGATTCACCAGGAAAGCCTGTTCTTCGTGCTGCCATTCTTCTGGATCACAACGACCTGGAACAGCGGCCAGATGTTATTTAGCGGCTTGCTGACCCTTGCGGCACTGGTGTCTATCATTGACCCGCTGTATTACAAGTGGCTGGCTGGGCGGCGCTGGCTGTACCTGATTTATCACACCATGACCCTATTCGCATTGCTGCTGACGGCGCTGCCCATTGTGTTCAAGCTGACCACCGAGGAAAGCTACGAGCTGTCGCTGGCGATTGCGGCCGTGCTGTCTTTGCCGAGCATGATGGGTATCATCACTTTCCAGCGCTGGTGGCGCGGCTTGTTGCTTATAGGTGCAACGCTGCTGTTGGCTGGGGCTGGTTGGTTGGCCCGGGTTTGGGTGCCACCAGCCACCTTGTGGCTTAATGAAGTGGCGGTCACGACTCAGTTTGATAACCAGCAGCGCGCTCCAGGCAAGAGTTTGTCCCAGCTGAGCGTTGCCCAGTTGCAAAGCCAGGGTTTGTTCGCCTACACCGCAATCAATGCGCCGCGAGGCCTCAATGAGCGGATTTATCACGCCTGGCGACACAATGGTGGTGAAGTCGAGCGCATTGCGCTGGATATTCATGGTGGTCGAGAAAAGGGCTATCGGGCCTGGACACACAAGCAGAATTTCCCGAAAGACCCTACTGGCAAATGGCAGATCCAGGTACTGACCGAGGCCGGACAGATGATTGGCGTGCTGCGCTTTGAGGTCACGCCTTGAGTTATGCAGGTTCAGATTCGGTAAATACCAACCTGTTGCCGAACGGGTCGTGAATGGTCATGTCCCGCGAGCCCCAAGGCATGGTCTCGATGCCAGGGCGGGCATTGGCATAGTTTTTCGCCAGCAGTTGTTGCTGGTAGGCATCCAGCTCCGACGTCTCGATACGAAGTGCCGCGCCCGGGCAGCAGTCGCCATGATGCTCGGAAATATGCAGCAGGCAACCATCTTTCGACACCTGCATATACAGCGGCAGATCCTCGCTGAAGCGGTGTTCGAAATCGAGCTTGAAGCCCAGAAAGTCGAGGTAAAAAGCCTTGGCTTTGACTTCGTCAAAGCTGCGCAAAATGGGTATCGCCTGCTGCATCTTCATTTTCGACTCCAGATGATCAACCAAAGAACCAATAGCACACGCTTATAGCGGCGACGACACCGGCGAACTCGGCCAGCAAGGCACAGCCAATGGCATGGCGCACCCGTTGGATACCCACTGCGCCGAAGTATACAGCCACCACGTAGAAGGTCGTCTCGGTGCTGCCCTGAATGGTCGCGGCAACCAGGGCAGGGAAGCTGTCGACACCCTGGCTTTGCATGGTTTCAATCAGCATTGCCCGCGCTGCGCTGCCGGAAAAGGGTTTGACCATCGCCGTGGGTAGTGCCTCGACAAAACGCGTGTCCCAGCCTGCATAAGTCAATAGCCAGCGGATGCCGTCAAGGCCCATGTCCAAGGCCCCGGAGGCGCGCAACACGCCGACTGCACATAGCATCGCCACCAGATACGGCAGCAGGCTCTTGGCGACATCGAAGCCTTCCTTGGCGCCTTCGACAAACTCTTCGTACACCGCCACTTTCTTGTAGGCGCCCAACAGCAAAAACAGCAGGACCACGCCAAACAGGGTGAGGTTACCGACCAGTGATGATAATGCCGCCAGCGCGGTCGCCGTCATGCCGCCAAGCATCGCCATGAATGCACCGAGCAACAGGGCTGCTGGCAATAGATAAGCCAGCACCACCGGGTCCCAGACCCGCAAGCGTTGCATCACTGCAACCGAAAGCAGGCCGACCAGGCTTGAGGCGCTGGTGGCCAGCAGAATGGGCAGGAAAACCAAGGTGGGATCGGGGGCGCCTTGCTGGGCGCGATAGACAAAGATAGTGACCGGCAGCAAGGTCAACGAGGATGCATTGAGTACCAGGAACAGGATCTGCGCGTTGCTGGCCACGGTCTTGCTTGGGTTGAGCTCTTGCAACGCACGCATGGCCTTGAGGCCGATTGGTGTCGCGGCATTATCCAGGCCCAGGCCGTTGGCGGCGAAGTTCATGGTGATAAGGCCCAGGGCAGGGTGGCCGCGGGGCACTTCTGGCATCAGCCGAGCAAACAGTGGCCCGAGCATGCGTGCCAGGGCGTCGACCAGCCCGGCTTTTTCAGCGATGCGCAACATGCCCAGCCACAGGGTCAGGGTGCCGAACAGCACGATCATCACTTCGACCGACAGCTTGGCCATTGCAAACAGGCTTTCGACCATCGCCGCGAATACCGCCGGGTCGTCACCAATCAGCCAGCGCGACAAACCAGCGACAGCAGCCACGATAAAAAAACTTAGCCACAGGCCATTGAGCATGCTTGGTCTCCCTTGTTCAGTGCGCGAATGATAGCGCGCCTTTGGGACGACCGGGTCAGCATGTGCACAGGTGCGGGGATGTGAGGCTGGGATTTACCGCAGGCCTGCTGGCGCTGTGACCAGCGCCTTGGCCTGCAACAGGTGTGCGGATTCAGTACCAGTTTGGATCTTTCTTGAGTTGCTCTTGCAGCATCTCCTTGATCCCTTCGTCTGGTTCGCCAAGCCATTGCTGGGTGGCGTATTTGCTCGGCGCTTTGCCCTGGGGCAGTGCCTCTGGAAGCTGCACGTAGAGCGCATAGGCGCTGTCCTTGTCCCAGCTGAAGGCGACATAGAGGCGTTGGTTGAAGCAGTTTTGTGCTTCACATATTTCGCCAACCAGGAACTTGTCACCATCTTCTTCAAGCGCTTTCATCGGCGGCGCTACACCGTCGAGGTTCATGATCCACTCGGGCAAACGCTCCTGGTCTTCAACCAGGTCCTGCCAGGTTTCCTGATATTGCGGATCAGTCTTGAGCAACTCGTTGAGGTGAAACTCGGTGTCAGTATCAGCGGCCAAGGCCGCTGCACTGCCGCCAAACATCAAGGCGGCAGTGAGCGTCTTGAGAAGGTTCATAGTGGCTCCTTTATGCATGTGTTTATCCTCGGTGCCTGACCCTGAAGGTCAGCCCCGTGGACGACGGCCCATGATGAAGGACACTACGAACAATACCAGGAACACCAGGAATAGGATCTTGGCGATACCTGTTGCGGTGCCTGCGATACCACCGAAGCCCAACACTGCAGCGACAATGGCGATGATCAGAAATGTAATAGCCCAGCTTAACATGGCGTTTCTCCTTGGTTTTAATGGGTGTAGCGGTGCATCAGTTGTTCCTGGCTTAAGACATTGCACGGCGTGTGCCAGTCTTAATGAAAAATAAAATCCAACAAAAACAATGACTTAAAAATAAAAGGTATAGCTTGAAACGTGCATCCTGCATGGTTTGCCTTTTGTCTCAGGCATTTTGCACGGTCTGCCTGACTTAAAAGCGGAGCGTCCTTGCTCCCCCATCACACACTTACACTCACTGCATGGACTGCTTGAGATTGCGCATGCGGTCATGGCATGCACGTACTTTTGGCATCTCTACAGCCAGCAAAGCTTTTACATCTGGCTCCGCATCTTCCAGGGCATCCTCGAAGGCATGCAGGATGCGGTCTTCGGCTTCTTCGAGCTGGGAGACGTAGGTTGCCTCTTCATCGCTCGACAGCGTGGCGCGCGCATCGGCGTACACCTCACGCATCTTGCCGATCATGGTGCCGCCAGATGCGGGCGTCTTATCGTTGGCGGCGACTTTGACTGCCAGCGCCTCGATGATTTGCGTTTTTACGGTTGAAAGATCACGGAACATGGTCTGCAAACGGACATCTTTCACTTCGGTGATCGCGTGGTCGTAAAAGCGCTTGCCGTCACGGGTAACTTCGATCAGTTCGTTCAGTTGTGCTGTTTTACTGCTCATGGTGTATCTCCTTCCATTTAGCGGCTGGCCGGGGTTGGCCAGCGCCTAAAAATCAAACGGGGCTGAAGCCTGGATCAGCTTTCGATGCGCAGGGCGTCGGCATCAACGCCGCGTACGCCACGAATGTCGCGAGCGGTTTCAACCGCAAGGCTCTTGGCTGCGCTGCTTAATACGGTGCCACTCAATTTGACGAAGCCATCATTGGTCTCGACCTGGATCGCAAACGCATCAAGGTTGCGGGTGTAGACAAAGCTCGACTTGACCTTGCTGGTAATCCAAGCATCGCTGATGGCGGCGCTGGCATCGTTAGCGGCGTTTTGCGCTTGAGTTGCCGTGCTGTCGGCCTGGCTGATGCTCAAGTGGTTGAACACCTCGCGCACCCCTTCGGTGTTGGCTGCCAGGCGTCCAGCCAGCTCCTTGGCAGCAGGGGTCTGTGCATTACCGGTGAGCGTGACAGCGCCTTCTTCGGTCTTGACGCTGATATCCAGGCCTTCGGTGTTGGTGTTCCAGAGCAACTTGGATTTCACCGTGGCGGTGATGCCTGCATCGTCCAGGCGACTGGCCAAGGCTTGTGAGTCCTTGCCACCAGCCTTTACCTCGCTGTCGATCTTGAGCTGGTTATCAACCTTGTTGATGCCTTCGATACTCAGTGCAACCTGCTCGGCCAGATCACGCTCCACGCTGCTTTCAACGGTGCCGGTCAGGGTTGCCGTGCCGTTTTCAACATCGTTGTCGATTTTGAATGGGTTGAGGTGGCGGTTGAGCGCCATTGCGGTCCAGATCGAGCCTTCCTGACGTGCTTCGCTCAACTGCTGGCTCACATCTGTTTCTGCGGCACTGGCAGCCAATGGGGTCAGGGCAAATATGCCAACCGAAGCCGTTGCCAGTACTAAAGTCTTCAACCTGTGCATCTGTACCTCCATGCGGTTCAAGCAATCCGCGTCAAGCGGTTCATGGAAGTGTTATCGCAAGCCTTATGCCAGGTTTTTGATAAATATTTTTTCTTTATAAAACAGTTAGTTAGATTATAAGAAGACAGGATGCCAGCATGCAGCCTGCAAGATACAGTCATACTGGTCGTGCAACTTGCATGATTTCCCGTTGACTAACTTATGCACACATTGGATCGGAGCCTTAAATGGACGCAGTAGAACCGAAAAGCGGTCGTATTTTGCTAGTTGATGATGAGTCTGCAATCCTGCGTACCTTCCGTTATTGCCTCGAGGATGAAGGCTATAACGTGGCCACAGCCAACAGCGCTGCACAGGCCGAGGCCTTGTTGCAAAGGCAAGTGTTCGATGTGTGTTTTCTCGACCTGCGCCTGGGTGACGACAATGGCCTGGATGTGCTGGCCATGATGCGTATACAGGCGCCATGGATGCGAGTGGTGATAGTCACCGCGCACTCGGCGATTGATACCGCCGTGGACTCGATGCAGGCCGGCGCTGCGGATTACCTGGTCAAGCCTTGCAGCCCCGAGCAGTTGCGTGTCGCTGCGGCTAAACAGCTGGAAGCCCGGCAAATGGCGGCACGCCTTGAAACTCTTGAGGGCCAGGTGCGCCAGCGTAAAAACGATATCGACTCCAGCAGCCCTTCGATGATGGCTGTGTTGGAAACCGCGCGCCAGGTCGCTGTAACCGATGCCAACATCCTGATTCTGGGCGAGTCGGGCACCGGTAAAGGTGAGTTGGCGCGGGCTATTCACAGCTGGAGCCGGCGGGCTAAAAAGAACTCGGTGACGATCAACTGCCCGTCACTGACCGCGGAACTGATGGAGAGCGAACTCTTTGGCCACACCAAAGGGGCGTTTACCGGCGCCAGCGAGAGCACCCTGGGCCGGGTCAGCCAGGCTGATGGCGGTACCTTGTTTCTCGACGAGATCGGCGACTTCCCACTGAGCCTGCAACCTAAACTCTTGCGCTTTATCCAGGACAAGGAATACGAGCGTGTAGGTGACCCGGTGACGCGCCAGGCTGATGTGCGGATTGTCGCGGCCACCAACCTTGATCTTGACGAAATGGTCCGTGAAGGCCGCTTCCGTGAAGACTTGCTCTACCGCCTCAACGTCATCACCTTGAAACTGCCCGCCCTGCGCGAGCGTACCGAAGATGTGCTGACCCTGGCCGACCGCTTTCTGGCTCGCTTCGTCAACGAGTACGCTCGCCCCGCCCGTGGTTTCAGTGATGAGGCACTAGCGGTGCTGGCCAACTATCCTTGGCCCGGCAACATTCGCGAGTTGCGCAACGTGATTGAGCGCGCGAGCATTATTTGCCAGGAGGAGCGGGTCCAGGTGATTCACCTTGGTTTGACCGAAAGCACCAATAGCCAGGTGCCGCGTGTCGGTGGCGCCATGAGCCTCGAGGAGCTGGAAAAAAGTCATATCGCGGCGGTGATGGCCAGCAGCGAAACCCTTGATCAGGCCGCGAAGTCTCTGGGTATTGATGCTTCAACCTTGTATCGCAAACGCAAACAGTACGATTTATGAAACTGCGCACGCGGTTGTTCGTCAGTGGTAGTGCGCTGCTGACAGTGGCGTTGATCGGCTTGATTCTGGGGATGGTCAGCGTCTGGCAGATCACCCGGGTCCAAAACCAGGCGATGAATCGCAACCTCGACATTATTGATGCGACCATCGGCTTTCGCCAGGAGATGGGCACGCAGGTGATCTTGCTGCTGGAAGACGAGCTTGACCCCCTGGCGATCAAGGAATCGGATATTCGTTTTCGCAGTTGGCTGGCCAAGGCCAGGCGCAACAGCATGGATGAACAAGATCGCCAGGCGATCACTGAAATTGCCCGTGCCTATGCGTTGTTTGGCGAGATGCTCGATTCGCCGGCCAATGTGCGTCGCAACCTGCTGCACAACGATAAGTTTACCCGCGCCCTGCAAAGCCTTCGCGACCACATCAACGCGGTGCAGCTGCGCTACGTTGCCGAGGTACAAAGCGCACAGCAAGACTCAAGGGAGCGCGCCACTGTAGTCACCGCCTTGCTTGGGTTGATTGGGCTGGCATTGCTGGTGATCGGCTTTATTACCGCGCACAGCATTGCCAGGCGGGTTGCCCAGCCCATTGAGTCACTGGCCAGCGCCGCGGACCAGATTGGCCAGGGTGATCTGCAGATTTCCCTGCCCCAGTCTCCGGTTGCCGAGCTGGCTGCGTTGAGCCGCCGCTTTGGCCTGATGGCCGATTCCTTGCGTCAGTTCAAGAACAGTAATGTTGCCGCCTTGATGGCTGAGCAGCAGCGCTTGCAGGCCGTACTCGACAGTATCGATGATGGCTTGCTGATGTTTGATCGCAGCGGTTTGCTTGAGCACTTCAATCCGGTTGCGGGTCGCCAGCTTGACTGGACCGAAGAGCATATTGGCGAGAGTCTCGATCAAGCCCTGGGAAAACAGGGGCTCGACGAACAGATTCAGCGTGTTCTGCAAGGTAAAACGCTGCGCTCCGCGCTGGATGACTTACAGATAATCGCCCATGGCGAAGAGCGCTTGCTGAGCTATAGCCTGACCCCCGTAAGCCAGGAGCAAGGCGGTATTCTCGGCGCCGTGATGGTGCTGCGCGATGTCACCAAGCAACGGGTATTCGAACGCGTGCGCAGTGATTTCGTATTGCGTGCCTCCCATGAGCTGCGCACACCGGTAACCGGCATGCACATGGCGTTTGCCTTGCTTCAGGAGCGCCTGAAATTCGACCCGCAATCGCGCGAAGCAGACCTGACGCGAACCGTCGACGAGCAGATGCAGCGGTTGGTTGACTTGATCGCCGACCTGTTGAATTTCTCTCGCTATCAAAGCGGTGTGCAAAAGCTCGAACTTGCGCCTTGCAACCTTGCCGACCTGGTTAACCAAACCGAGCAGCGCTTTGCTGGCGAAGCCGCTGAAAAAGGCATCAACCTGCGCTGCGAAGCCGAAGACGGCCTTCCTGAAGTACCGCTGGACCGGGCACAGATGGACCGAGTGCTCGACAACCTGATGGTCAACGCATTGCGCCATACCGCATCTGGCGGCGAGATCCTGTTGAATGTGCAGATTGAGCAGCAGACTTTGATTATCTGTGTCCAGGATGACGGCGATGGCGTGCTGTTCAGCCAGCAGTCACGGATATTCGAGCCTTTTGTGCAGGTCGGCAAGCGCAAGGGGGGCGTTGGCTTGGGGTTGGCGCTGTGTAAAGAGATCGTGCAACTTCATGGCGGCCACATCAGCCTTGAATCGAAACCGGGTGAGGGCGCGCTGTTCTGCATCAATTTGCCGATTCATGCCCTGGATGAGTGATCCACAAAAAAATGCCGAATACCTGTCGGGGTATTCGGCATCCAGGAAAATTGAGTCGCCCTGGGTTCAAGCCCCATGGCCAATTTCTGCTCAGCGCAGCACCGGGTCGAACTTGATTCGCCGGCCAAGTGCCAGCGCCACGGTTGAAGCACAGAACGACAGCGCAAACGTGCACTTCAGTACGGCGCTGCTTTGGTCGCCGTGAAACACATCCGTCAGTAACACAGCGCCGCTCAAAACAGTCAGAATCAGTAATCCCAATGCAGTCTTTGACATAACTTCACTCCTGCGATGCACCTTGCTTGGTACGCACTCACAAACATTGCGCCTGCCTTGCATGTGGTTTCACAGCCCATGCCGGCGCTCTATGGTTTCTATAAGACTCGGTTCAGAACACCCAGCGCTGATTGGCATTGGGCATCAGTTCGACCTGCGATGGGTTCAGCCGTTGGTGCCCATCGGCTGCGGGCAAAAATGCCGCAGTGCGTGCCGCTGAGTTGGCCAATGGCTGGTGTTGAAAGGTCGGCACTGAGCGTGCCTTGACTTGTGCGTGGGTGTTCGCGCCGGTATCGATGCCGGGTGCGGTTGATGCAACTGCGCCGCTGATTACAACTGCCGCGGCACTTAGCAGGTTCAGTACAGTTTTCATCGAAGTCGCACCCTTAGCAATATTTTAATGATGCAGGGTACTTTGCAGGCTGCGTGCCAAATTTTTTGTTAGATAAATACCTTATAAATCAATAGCTTACATATTTAATTCGACAAGATTCAATTGCAGTCTGCACGATTGCCTATCGCCAGCATTGCAAAATGCACGACCGGCCTTATGCCGAGCTATCACTGGGCGAAGCGCTGGTTTCAAGTGGCAAGGCAACGGTAAAGGTCGAGCCTTGACCCTGCGCGCTTTCAACCTTGATCCGGCCTTGATGGGCAGTGACTATCTGCTCGGTGATAAACAACCCCAGCCCCAGCCCCTGGGCCGACTGGTTGGCGTTCACACGTTCAAATTGCTCGAAGATTCGCTGCTGGTCCTGCTCGGAAATACCCACCCCGTGGTCCTGGACCTGCAGGTACGCAAGCTGGTTATCTGCCAGGACACGCACGCTGATCGGCTGTTTGGCGCCATAGCGCATGGCGTTGGTCAGCAGGTTGATCATCACCTGCTCAACGCGAAATGCATCCCAGCAGCCAACGACTCCGGTGGCGATTTCAGTGCTGAGCGTGCAGCCGGACTCAGCCAGCTGGGCACTGTAGCGCTCCAGTACCTGTTCGGCTAAAACCCCAAGATCGACCTCGCCAGGTCGAATTGACAATTTGCCGGTGCGGATTCGTGAAACGTCGAGAATATCTTCGATCAGGCGGATAAGGCTGGTGATCTGGCGTTCATCACGGCTGTTCATTGCTTTCAGGCGCTCAGGGGTGAAGGCCTGCATATTGCCGTTCTCAAGGTGCATTTTGCGCAATTGAGTGTCGAGAATCAGGCCGTTAAGCGGGGTGCGCAGTTCATGGGAAACGATGGACATAAAGTCATCGCGCATGCGCACGGCCAGCTTCAACTCTTCTTGGGTGCTGCGTAGCTCATTGAGCAGGGTTTCTTGCTCGCGGCGGCTTTGTTCCAGCGCCTTGACCTGAATATTGATGGCCTGGCGCTGGCGATCCAGGTCGGCAAACACCGCAACCTTGCTGGTTACAGCCTGGACATCCAATGGTTTCTGCAGGAAGTCCACAGCGCCGGTCTCGTAGCCTTTGAAGGCATAGTTCAGTTCACGGCCAGCGGCGCTGACAAAGACGATCGGGATGTTTTTGGTTTTTTCCGTACCGCGCATCAATTCGGCCAGTTCAAAGCCGTTCATGTCAGGCATCTGTACATCGATGATCGCCAGTGCGAACTCGTGTTGCAGCAACAGGCCCAGCGCCTGTTCACCGCTGCTGGCATGGAATATCTGTCGACCTTCGCCACGAATCAGCGCGTCGAGCGCCAACAGGTTTTCGGGGATGTCATCGACAATCAGTAGTTTGGTTATGATCTTGCTCAGCATGCTTAAGCCGCTTCCAGTTCTATGAGCAACGCCCGAATATCTTCCAGCCCTGCAACTACGTCTGGCTGATGCAACTCCAGGGCCGCCAAGGGCATGGTGGGTACATGTGCATCCTGTGGGTCCTGGACGACCGTAAAGCCGCCCATTTGCTTGATTGTCGCCAAGCCCGCAGCGCCGTCCTGATTGGCTCCAGTCAATAAAATACCTGCCAGGTTGGCGCCATAGGCGTCAGCCGCGGACTCAAACAGGTAATCAATGGCGGGCCGGGAAAAATACACCGGCTCCTCGCGACTGAACGACAGGCTGTGATCGGTCTCAATCGACAGGTGATAGCCCGGCGCGGCGAAATACAGTGTTCCCGCTTGTAGCTGCTCGCGACTTTCTGCTTCCTTGGCGGTCACGCCCAGGCGTCGGCCCATGACCTCAGCCAACTCACTTCGGCGGTTGTCCTGCAGGTGCAAGACCACAACAATGGGCAGCCTGAAGTTAGCCGGCAAGCCGGAAAAAATCGTCAGCAAGGCACTGACGCCACCGGCAGATGCGCCGACCACCAGCGCCTCGATAGGTGCCGGATGCGCGGCAAGCGCCTGTTGCCAATTACGCGGGCTCATAATTTACGAAAAACCCGTTCGGCCCGGCTCAGCGCTTCAAAGCTGCGTGCATAGGCTGAGAAGTCGATGCTTTCCTTGCTGCCCAGGCCAAGAAAACCACGGTGGCACAGGGACTCATGGAACAAGCCCAGTGCCCGGTCCTGCAGCGGCTTGTTGAAGTAGATCAGCACGTTGCGACAGGAGACCAGATGGGTTTCGGCAAACACAGTGTCAGTGGCCAGACTATGGTCGGCGAAGGTGATATTGGCGCGCAGAGTCTTGTCGAACAGCGCCCCGTCGTAAGCTGCGGTGTAGTAGTCCGAGAGTGATTTGAGGCCACCGGCCTGCTGGTAGTTCTCGGTGTAGCTGTGCATGTTGTCCAAACTGAAAATGCCACGCTCGGCACGTTCAAGGGACACCGGGTTTATATCGGTTGCATAGATGATCGAGCGCTCAAGCAAGCCTTCTTCCTTGAGTAAAATCGCCATGGAGTACACTTCCTCGCCGGTACTGCAGCCTGCAATCCAGATTTTCAGCGACGGATAGGTGCGCAGAATCGGCATCACATTCTGGCGCAGGGCCAGGAAGTAGCCTGGGTCACGAAACATCTCACTGACCGGGATGGTCAGGTACTGCAACAGCTGCATGAACACGCCCGGCTCATGCAGCACTTTTTCCTGCAACGCCGATATGCTCTGGCATTTGAGCTGGATCAGCGCGTGGCGCACACGGCGCTTGAGCGAAGCCCCGGAATAGTCGCGAAAATCATAGTTGTACTTGAGGTAGATGGCCTCGACCAGCAGGCGCAACTCAATATCACGGGTTCGCTCAGGCGCCATTAAATTCGTTCCAGTTTGGGCATCCATACCCGGATCAGAGAGAACAAACGGTCAAGATCAATGGGCTTGGCCAGGTAGTCGTTGGCGCCGGCTCGCAAGCAGCGATCCTGGTCGTCCTTCATGGCTTTGGCGGTTACCGCAATAATAGGCAGCTTACGCCAGCGCGGGTCCTTGCGAATAATTTCGGTGGCTTCATAGCCATCCATTTCCGGCATCATGATGTCCATCAGCACCAGGTCGATATCGTCAAACTGGTTAAGCTTTTCAATCGCCTCGCGCCCATTGCAACCGACCTCGACCACCGCTCCTTTCTGCTCGAGGGCGCTGGTCAGGGCGAAGATATTGCGCACGTCATCATCGACCAGCAGGATGCGCCGGCCTTCGAAAACCTTGTCCCGGCTGCGTGCCGTCTTGAGCATGCTCTGGCGCTCTGTGGATAACTGCGACTCGACCTTGTGCAGGAACAGTGTCACTTCATCGAGCAGGCGCTCCGGTGAACGTGCGCCCTTGATGATGATCGACTTGGAATACTTCATCAGGTCCGCTTCTTCATCGCGGGTCAGGTTGCGACCGGTGTAGACGATCACCGGGGGAAAGGCGCAGATCTGTTCGTTAGACATGCGCTTGAGCAACTGGTTGCCCTGCATGTCTGGCAACTTCAGGTCGATGATCATGCAGTCGAAAATCGTGGTGCGTAGCAATTCAAGCGCCTGTTCGCCAAACTCGACTGCCGTGATCTCGATATCCTCGTCACCAATCAAATGGGCGATGCTCTCACGTTGCAGGGCATCGTCCTCGACCAGCAGCACCCGCTTGACCTGCTGGGAAAGCTTGGCCTCGAGCTTGGCGAATACATCCTTGAGGTGTTCGCGCGTGGTCGGCTTTACCGCATAGCCAATGGCACCCAGTTGCAGGGCGGCTTCCATGCGGTCTTCAACCGAGATTACATGCACAGGGATATGGCGGGTCAGCGGGTTGTTCTTCAGTCGCTGCAAAACGGTAAGGCCCGATGCGTCGGGCAGGCGCATATCGAGCAAGATGCCTCGCGGCAACATGGTCGAGGCCAGTTCAACCCCTTCGTCAGCGCCATGGGCGACCAGGCAGTTGTATTCAAGCTCGTGGGCCAGGTCATAGAGAATCTGCGCGAACTTGGGTTCATCTTCAATCACCAGCACGCAGCGTCCAGCCGCTGGCAGTTGGTCGCGGTCATCGGCGAAGCTCGGTAGCTTGATCGGCGCGGTCACAGCGGGCACAGGTACAGAAGCCTGCGCGACCGTGATGGGCTGTTGTACCGCAGCCTCGAGATTGGTGCCGGAGTTCGCTGCTGCAGCCTCGTCATAGGTCTCCGGCAGCAGCAGGGTAAAGGTGCTGCCTGCACCCGGCTCGCTGGTAATGCTGATCGAACCGCCAAGCAAGGCCGCCAGGTCACGGGAAATGGACAGGCCCAGGCCGGTACCACCGTAGCGTCGGTTGATTGCGCCATCGGCCTGGCGGAATGCTTCGAAAATGCTTTCTTGCTGCTCCTGGCGAATACCAATGCCGGTGTCCTGTACGGCAAACGCAATACCGGCGCCAGGCTGGCGGCTCACGGTCAGAACCACGCGGCCTTTCTCCGTGAACTTGATGGCATTGGACAACAGGTTCTTGAGGATTTGCTCGATGCGCTGCTGGTCACTGACCATTTCGTCCGGCACACCCGCCAGTAACTGGATGTCGAACTCGAGATTCTTGTCGTTGGCCAGTGGCTCAAAGACATTGCGCATGCTTTCAATGACGCGCTCGATCTTCAGCTCATGCAGATGGACTTCAAGTTTGCCGGCTTCGACCTTGGAAATGTCGAGAATGTCATTGATCAGGTTGAGCAGGTCGTTGCCGGCCGAGTAGATGGATTCGGCAAACTTGATCTGCTCGTCGCTGAGGTTACCTTGCGGGTTGTCCGCCAGCAGCTTGGCCAGGATCAGCGAGCTATTGAGTGGCGTGCGTAACTCATGGGACATATTGGCGAGGAATTCGGACTTATACAGGCTGGCGCGTTGCAGCTCCTGGGCACGCTCCTCCAGCAGCACCTGGACCCGGCCCAGTGCGGTATTGCGTTCGTCGAGGGCATCGCGCTGATCGGCCAGTGTCTGGGTCTGCTCCGCCAACTGCTCGTTGGTTTGCTCAAGTTCCGCCTGTTGGGTTTCAAGGTGCGCCTGCGATTCCTTGAGCACCCGTGACTGCTCCTCCAGTTCCTCGTTGGCCGTGCGCAGCTCTTCTTGCTGCACTTGCAGTTCTTCGTTCAACTGCTGGGTTTCCGAGAGCATTTCTTGCAGGCGCTGGCGATTGCGTACCGAGTCGATCGAGGTGCCAACTGGCTCGGCGATCAGCTGGAGGAACTCGCTCACGCGTGGATCAATTGGCTTCAGAAAGCCCAGCTCAAGCACGCCATTGACCGAGTAGCCGTTGCTGATCGGCAGCAGTGCAATGCTCACCGGCGAGGTACTGCCCAGCCCGGAGCTGACTTTCAGGTAGCCATTGGGCAGGTTATCGAGTTGCAGGAATTTGTTTTCGCTGGCGGTCTGGCCAACCAATGATTCGTTGCTGTTGAAGTCTTGCGTGGCATTTTCCAGCTCTCGGCTGAAACCGTAGCTGGCGATCCGGCTGATATCGCCTTGTTCAGAGCGAACATAGAAGGCGCCAACCGCAACGTCCAGATATGAAGCCAGGCAGTTCAGTACATTGCGGCCAAGAGCCTGCAAGTTCGCCAGGCCAAGGACTTGCTCTGCCAACATGCTTTGGCCATTGCTCAGCCAGGCTTTTTGTTCGATCAGCTCAGTGCTTTGGCGCTGTTGCTCAAGGATTTGTGTATGTTGCGCCGCCAGCCCAAGCAGGTCTCGACGGCCAAAATAGGCCAGCAAGCAACTCAGTGTCAGGCTACCGAGCACATAGAGCAGTACATACAAGACCACTGAATCATTGGCTTTCTGGTTGCGCGCCTGGCGGCGTTGCTGCTCGATCTGGATGAAGTTGTCGTACTCGTCGCGGGTGCTGTCGGTAATCCGCTTGCCCCGCCCCGATGCGACTGCGTCACTGATGTCGGCGTTTTCCCGGCGCAGGTTGATCATGCCTTTGGCGTAGTTGTCCCATTCTTGATGCAGGGCTTGAATGCGCCTCAGACGGGCGTTCTGATCCGGGTTGTCCTTGACCATTGCCTTGAGGTTTTCCAGCTCCGTCTTGATCAGCGGGCGGGCTTCTTCGTAAGGCTGCAAGAAGCTTTCTTCACCGGTGATCAGGTAGCCGCGCAGGGAGGTTTCCAGGTCAATTGTCAGCTTGATTGACTGGCTGGCGCTGCTAATCACCTGATCGGTATGTTCGACGCCTTTTTGCGCGTTGATCAGGAAAAAAATCAAACCGATAAAAAATAAGGCGGTGACTAAACCTATACCTAACGGCAGCGCGATATTGCGGCGCACGAGCTGACGAAAGCTCTGCTCACTGTTGGATGCTGGTTTGGTCATGGTCGGCCCTAGGCTGAAAAATCAAGATTTTGCATGAATATGCACAGATAATCATACTTAAGAACAGTGACTAGTGAGAACATACTGTGGTTGCAGCAATGCAATTTCTAATTGATCGCGCTACAGATTCAAATAATACAAAGCTGGGCCAGCGTGCCGCCGGGGATTTTCCGCTGATCCGCCGAAGCCGCATAAGCCCCCGTAGATTCTGGCGTACCTAAATACTTGCCACCTGGCACTAACGAAAGGCCTGCACATGCAAGATGAGACTGGCGTCCTCGGCGTCAACCTGCACACCATTTTGGTGGTCGAAGATGATGCAGTGGTCAGAACCTTGACCCTCGAAGTGCTCGAAGCCTTCGGCTATCAAGTATTCGGTGCGGAAGATGGCGATACGGCCCTGAGCATCTTGCGCAGCGAGCAGGCGCTAAGCCTGCTAATGACAGATATCGGTTTACCGGATATCAGCGGGCTTGAATTGGCCCAGCAAGCGCAGACACTGCGTCCTGATATTGCGGTACTGCTGGCAAGCGGCTATGACGCTCAGCAGAATCAAGAAATGCAGGATGCCGTGGTCAGGGGAGCAGTCGCCACGATCAGAAAACCCTTCCAGCTCGACCAGTTGCGCAGCACCCTGCAGGCCATGCTTGCCTGAGTGCGGACAGTCGCGCCTGGGTTGATCATTGTGCGCCATAAGCCTGGTCAATGAATCTTGACCCTAGCCAGGGCTCAGGCACTGTTAAGTCTGCCACTTTTGGGAAGACCGATATGCCCAGCCTGAATCCAAGTCGTGAACAGCTTGCCGAGTTTGCCGAGCGCATGCCCGACAATACGCCAATCCTGATGCTCAACCTGCTGCGTTTCAACGCACAGGCCGCCTATCCTGAGGGCAACAGCCATGCCCCCTGCAGTGGCCAGCAAGCCTATGCGATCTACAGCAAGACGGCCCTGGGTAAAGTGCAGGGCGTGGGTGGAAACGTGGAGTTACTGGCCGCTGCCCACGTTGCGCTGATTGCACCTGCTGATGAGCATTGGGATCAGATGCTGTTGGTGCGCTATCCGTCAAAGCAAGCTTTTCTAAGCATGATCAACGATCCGGCCTACCAGGCCGCGACCGTGCATCGCACTGCGGCGCTGGCGGACTCGCGGCTGATTGGTACAACGGTCGTAACTCCTTAGCTCCAGGGTCATGATTTGCCTGGGCAAGGCCTGGTTGCCCTACCCTGGCCAGCATCAGAGCTTGCTGTTGAGTACCAGCAGCATTGCGGCGGTTTGTGCATCGGCTTCGCCGGAATAATTGCTGGGCCGGTATTTCATTTGAAATGCGGCAAGCACTTTGCGGGTCTGCTTATCGAGTTGACCATTTTCGATGATTTCGTAGCCCTGGCGCGCCAACTGATGCTGGAACCAGGCGATATTGGGCAGGTTGGCAGCGAGCTGTGCCTGCTTGCGGGCGACTTCGTTGGCATCCGGCCAGGGCACCAGCCCTTCATCGGCCAGGCGCTTCCATGGGAAGTATGGCCCCGGGTCAACCTTGCGCTGGGGCGCTACATCGCTGTGGCCGATAATGCTGCCCAGCGGCAGGTCGTGACGTTTGACAATATCTTTGAGCAGGCTGATAAGCGCCTGGATCTGCGCCTCGGTATAGGGCTGCCACACCCGCCCGGAAGGCGTGTCGGTGTAGCCTTTGTTGACCATCTCAATGCCAATGGTGGTGCTGTTGAGCCAAGTGCGTCCCTTCCATGAGCTGACCCCGGCATGCCAGGCACGACGGTTTTCATCAACGAGCTGGTAGATGGTCGCCGGGTTTGAGTCGATCAGGTAATGGCTGCTGACATCCGTGGTTGTAAGCAGCTCCAGGGAGCGCGGCAAATTGGTCGAGGTGTAGTGCAGCACCACATATTGCACACGGCTGCCTTGGCCGGTTGCGGTATAGCTCTTGTCGATGCTTGGGCCGCTGGCACAGCCGGCCAGCAAGACCAGCAAGACCAGCATCAGGGTAATACAGAATAATTTCATGGCTTGATATGTAACACGCTTTGCAAGTTATCCAACAGCATATCGACGCTGAGCATGATCAGTAACATGCCCATCAGCCGTTCAATTGCAGTTAACCCGCTGGGACCGAGAAAACGCTGCAGCAAGGATGCCTGCAGCAAGATGAATGCGCTAGCCGTCCACGCGATGATAAGCGCCAGATACAGTTCCCAAAGTGGACCGGCATGGGTATTGCGCAGGGTCATCAACACGGCCAGTGGGCAACTGCAGGCGTTGCCAGTGGAACCAGCATGGGCTCGCCCCCCAGCAAGCCTTGCGCGCTGGGGAAAATCAGTCGCATGGCGACGACAAACAGGATTATAGCCCCGGCAATTGCCGTGGCCTCTCGCGACAGGCCCAGGCTGCTGAGGATTTTGTCGCCAAATGTTAGGAACAGCAGCAACAGCACCAGGGCGAAGAGCAACTCGCGCCCGGCCACCCACAAGCGTCTTGCAGGGATGACGTTCTTTAATGCAGCAATGTAGATCGCGATGTTACCGAACGGGTCAGTCACCAGAAATATCAATACTGCGATGCTCAAGATATCCATGCATCACTCCATCATCCTGATGCCAGTCTAGCGGCCTTCGATGCAACAGGCTGTGCGCGGCGGGTTGCATCGGACCCATGGCGTGCAAATGGCGTCCTGGGTCCGCTGGTTACTCTGAGTGTAGCAATGGCGCAGGGCTAGCTGTGCTCTACACGGTTGCGCCCCAGATTCTTGGCGCGGTAGAGCGCCTGGTCGGCGCGCTCGAACACTTCATCGCTACGATCACCTTCGGCAAATGCACTGATGCCCGCCGATAAGGTGATGGTGACAGGCTCGCCCTTGAAGTGAAACGGACACTTCTCGATGGCACTGCGCAAGGTTTCTATCAACTGCTGGCCGCCTTCCATTGGTGTCGATGGCAGCAGCACAACAAATTCCTCACCCCCGAAGCGGGCGATAAAATCTGTTTTGCGCATCCGCTTTTGCAGTTCGCTGGCAATGATCTTCAGCACCTTGTCGCCAGCCAGGTGGCCATAGGCATCGTTGATCCGCTTGAAATGGTCGATATCGATAATCGCCAGCAGCAGGTGGCCGTTATAGCGCTGCCAACGGGCCAGCTCGATTTCAAGGCGCTCGCTCCAAGCCGCGCGATTGGGGAGCCCGGTGAGTGGATCGATCAGGGCTTTTTGCCGCTGTTCCTCAATGTGCTGGCGAAAACCCGTTGCTTCCTGCTCCATGCTCGCCACGCGCTCAACCAGCGATTGCAGGTGGCCGGTGACTTGCCGCTCGCGCTCGTCGCGCTGCGATTGGTATTGCTCCATGGTGCCGAGCAAGCCGCTCAGGCGGTTTTCAACCAGGTCCTTGAGGTTGTTCAGGTCAGTGGCCTCCTGAACGCTGACGTTGAGGCCATCAACCTGCTCGCGAAGCTCGGTATCCAGTGCCCGCTCGGAGTTGACCGCCTCGACGTAGCCTTCATGGGTATCCTGGAGGGAGCCTTGGAAGTGGGCAAGGCGCTCGTTGAGCTGCTTTAGGTAGCCCTCAAACTCGCGCTGCCCGACATCCGCGATTACGCGCATCAGTACCGCGAGATCATCCAGCACCGGGACCAGTTCATACATGTTCAAGCCCGCGCGGATGCGTTTGCTTAGTGCTTCGGCTTGCGACTGATGGTGTTCGGGCAGGGGCAGTTCGGCAAGCAGCTCGAGCAGGGTCGCTTCTACGTGATCGGCAATTGCGCTGTAGACCGGCTCTGGTTCCAGCTGGGGATCGGCCTGGACCACTTCCTCGGTAGGCTCAGCCGTAGCCACTGGCGAAGCCAGGTCGTGGTGCGCCTCGGTCGTTTCAGTGTCTGCAACTTCGCCAGCGTCGGGCTCTTGAGTGTCATCATCGGCTTCGATGCTGTTGGCCTGGACGGCCACAACTGTCTCTATTACCGACTGTTTTTGAGCCTCTACAAGGATTGGATCGCTTGGGGGCTGCTGATCTGCTTGCGGCTCGGCTTCAGGCGGCTGTTCGCTGGTCGCGGGCTCAAGCGAGTATTCATCCTGCTTTTCAACGATGGCTTGCGGCTCGGTTTCCCGCTCAGGTTCAGCCTCGGTTTCTGCCGGATAGGGCAGGTTCGCCGCAACGCTTATTGCTTGTGCTGGCAGCGGTTCAGTGGCTGGAGCCTGGGCTGCTGCGGGTTGGTTTGCGCCAAACAGGCGCTGCAGCAAGCCGGGGCGCTTGTTGTCCTGGTTTTCAAGCGCTGCCAATGTTTGTCGTTGCAGCGTACTCAGTTCAGTGAGCAGTGCTGGCAGCTCGCTGGAGTGTTCGTATGAGCGCTCCAGTTTTTTGGCAAAGGCCTTTAGTGGCTTGGCTATTTCACGGGGTGGCTCAAGGCGAAACAGTTGATCAACCAGTGCCGTCAGGGCTTCGGTAATACGTTCTGCGCGCTTTTTACGCTGTTTTTCAGAGTCGAGAACGGTGCGTTCCAGATGCGGAATCAGATTGGACAGGCCAGCGTCGATATCATTTTTGCGCAGCACGGCCCGCAAGTCCTGCATGCACTGGTCGACGGCCTTGTCCGCGCCTTCTGCCGCCAGGCTGCTGCGCACCAGGCCGCGACGCAGCAGATCAAGACGCATGTCCCAGCGTTGTTCAAGCTTGTCTTGTTGTTCGAGGCTGGACAGATACTTGTCTTTCCAATGGTCAGCATCAGTGCTCATTCAAGGCTTCCGCGCGGATGATGTATTTAACATAGGCGGCTTTGCGGCGTTTGGCATGTTGGGCAGGCCAATCTCTACCGCAACGGGTAGATGATCAGAGATAGGCTGGGCCAGGACTTCGACGCGTCTCAGCTCAAGTGTCGGGCTGAGCAGGATATGATCGAGACAACGCTGTGGGCGCCAGCTGGGAAAGGTTGCTTCGACTTGCGGCGCCAGCAAGCCAAGGTCGCGCAATGGCGAGTTGAGCAGCAGGTCGTTGGCGTGGGTGTTCATGTCACCCATCAGTATGTGATGACGATAACTGCCGAGCAGCTCGCGGATATAGGCCAGTTGCCGTGAGCGCGTACGTGCGCCCAACGACAGGTGCATCATGACCACTGCAATCGCATCCTCGCCTTCGCCAATGCGCAGCAATATTGCTCCGCGACCGGGAGGGCCGGGCAGTGGGTGGTCTTCGATCAAGGTCGGGCGAATACGGCTCAACAGGCCATTGCTGTGCTGGGCAAAACGGCCCAGGTTGCGGTTGAGCTGCTGATACCAGAAAGGAAATGCGCCGAGGTGGGCAAGGTGTTCAACCTGATTGATGTTGTCGGAACGCAAGCTTCCGCCATCGGCTTCCTGCAGGGCGACCACATCGTAATCGGCCAGTAGAGCGCCGATGCGTTGCAGGTTCAGCGAGCGTCCTGCATGGGGCAGGATATGTTGCCAGCCACGGGTCAGGTAGTGGCGATAGCGCTCGGTGCTGATGCCTACCTGGATATTGAAGCTGAGCAGGCGCAGGCAGTTATTTTCAGGCCAGTCAGCTACCGGCTCGCACGACAGGTTGATTTGTGGGTCGCACAGATTAACCTGTCGTGTCTTTTGCCAGCGGCGTAGCACGGCTAACGCCTCGGGCAGGCGCGCTTACTGCGCAGCCCGCTCCTTGGCAATGAGGTGATCGGCAACTTCCAGTGCCTGCTGTGGGCCGCCGGAGCTGCTGATGTCAAAACGGTATTTGCCGTTGACGATCATGGTTGGGACGCCACTGATTTGATAGGCCATAGCCAGTTTCTTGTCTTTCTCCATCTGGCTCTTCACGCCAAAGGAGTTGTAGGTCTTGAGGAACTCTTCACGGTCAACGCCCAGGCCAGCCAGGTAGTCAGCCATCTCTTCTGGAGTGGCCAGCTTCTTGCCCTGATTGTGGATCGCATCGAATACCGAGGAATGAACCTGGTGCTCTACGCCCATGCTCTCAAGGGTGATGAACAATTGACCATGGACATTCCAGACACCGCCGAACATTGCCGGAACGCGAACGAAATTGACGTCATCAGGCAGTTGCTTGATCCAGGGGTTGATGGTCGACTCAAACTGATAGCAATGCGGGCAGCCATACCAGAAAAGCTCAACCACTTCGATTTTGCCGGGCTTGGATACCGGTACAGGATTCGACAACTCAACATACTGTTTGCCTGCTTCGATTGGTTCGGCGTGCGCCGCAACACCAAACAAGCTGGCAGTGACCAGGGCGGCGCTAAGAATCAGGTTACGCATGCAGAACTCCTTGAACAAATAAGCGATGTCTGGCGTTAGATCACAGGTTTGACGGTTCGACCGGTAGTCTTTTGCGAGGTTCCAGCCATTGTAACGGCGTGACAAATAAAAAAGGGTGGCCATTGCCACCCTTTTTTAACACTTCATGTCATGGCGTGCACAACTCAGTGCAGGCCTTGGACATAGCTCGAAATAGCAGCGATATCCTTGTTGCTCAACTTGGCAGCGATAGAGCGCATGATCATCGCGTCGCCATCGTTGGTGCGGTTGCCTTCACGGAAGTCAGTCAGTTGCTTGGCAACGTAGGTTGCGTGCTGCCCGCCCAGGTGTGGGAAGCCTGCAGCAGCGATACCCGCGCCATTAGGTGAGTGACAGCCGGTGCAAGCTGGCATGCCTTCTTCCAGCTTGCCACCGCGGAACAGTGCTTCGCCGCGCTTGACCAGTTCCGGGTCAGCTGCGCCGACGCTCATCTTCTGGCTGGAGAAGTATGCAGCGATATCGGCAATATCCTGCTCGGAAAGGTTGTCCAGAATACCGGTCATCTCGACAACGGTACGGTCACCGTTCTTGATGTCGTGGATCTGTTTGAGCAAGTAGCGCTCGCCTTGACCTGCCAGTTTAGGAAAGTTTGGGGCTGGGCTATTGCCGTCAGGGCCATGACAGGCGCCACATACAGCGGCTTTGCTCTGACCAGCAGTAGCGTCGCCGGCGGCATGCGCCAAACCAGTGATACCAAGGGTCAACAGCAGACTCACGAGTACTTTGTTCATCAGCTAATCCAATAACGGCTAATAGAGAAAGAGTAATAGACCGAGCTTATTCAGTCATCAACTTGATGACTGCTTTGTAATCCTCGGCCGTGCAATCCATGCACAAACCGCGTGGCGGCATGGCATTCAGACCATTGGTAACGCTCGCAACCAGAGCATCGGTACCTTTGGCCAAACGCGGCTCCCACGCAGCCTTGTCGCCTTTTTTAGGCGCCATAGGCAGTTGACCGTTATGACAAGCAGAACACGCCTTGGCGTATACAGCTTCTGGGTCTTGGGCAGCCAGGGTGTTTAATGACAGTGTCAGTACACCTGCAGCTAGCAATATTTTTTTCACGAGATCAACCTCATCAGGGAGGGGCGTTCTGCATTCTATGCGCAGATAATCTTATTCGTCCCGGTGTACACATACCCCAAGTAGAGGGCAAAGCGCACACAAAATCTGCGGCATTATATACTGGCAGGACTGAAACGGAAACGACGCGACTTGCCCGATGTGGCTATCACAGGCAGGATGCGCGCAAATGTCGCAAGGGCCACACCCATTCGTAGCGCAAAATATGCGCCGTTCTCGCCCACGCTCTTACCGGATACCCAGGCAATTACATGCAATTAAAGAACCCAATCATTGGCCTTTGCCAAAAAGCCACTTTTCAGATCAGCGCCGCCAAGGTTGATCAATGTCCGTCTGATCACGGTCATGAAGTGGCATTTGCCGGGCGTTCCAACGCGGGTAAGTCGAGCGCGCTGAACACCATCACCCATGCGAGCCTGGCCCGCACCTCGAAAACGCCGGGACGTACGCAGTTGCTTAACTTCTTCCGTCTGGACGACGAACGGCGCCTGGTCGACTTGCCCGGTTATGGCTACGCCAAGGTGCCAATTCCGCTCAAGCTGCACTGGCAAAAGCACCTGGAGGCCTATCTGGGCAGCCGTGAAAGCCTGCGCGGGCTGATTTTGATGATGGATATCCGTCACCCGCTCACCGAGTTCGACCAGTTATTGCTCGATTGGTCGAAAGCCAGCGGTATGCCACTGCATATCCTGCTGACCAAAGCCGACAAGCTGACCTTTGGCGCAGCCAAGAACACGCTGTTGAAAGTTCAGCAGGAAATTCACAGGCATTGGGGCAAGCAGATCAGCATCCAGCTGTTTTCCGCGCCCAAGCGTATGGGCGTTGAGGATGCACAAGCGGTATTGGCTGAATGGCTGATGCTCAATGAGCCTGATGCAGAAGTCGCGCAGGACGAAATCGAAGACTAGGCCCGGCGGTAAACTGCGCTGCTTAGATGTGCTGAACCTCAGCGACTACGCGGCCTGCGGGGCTGGCTGAACTTTTCTTCAGGCAAAAAAAACTCCGAGCTTCATATGGGGAGGGAGAAGTTCGGAGTTTAAGGGTCTGAACCGCTAGGGCGGGGTTCAGATGTCTGCCAACACTTAACACAACAAAGGAGCATGAATGGCTTTGCGGGCCATTCATAAACTCTGACTGGTTGCTGGAAAAGAAAGTTCAGCAGTTTTGAAAAATCTTTTAGTCATAAGCAAAGTTTTTTAATAACTTTGTTATCTGGAGCACGGACAGCGTTCGCTATTCGTGCTCGAGGGCCCGTGATCAGTGGGCTTCGTCCCAGTTGTTGCCCACGCCGACCTCGACCAGTAGCGGCACATCCAGCTTGGCTGCGCTGCTCATTTGCAGTTTTATCTGCTCGCGAACCGTATCGACCTGGTCTTCACGTACCTCAAGCACCAATTCATCGTGAACTTGCAGGATAACCTTGGCGTCGAGCTTCGATTCGGCCAGCCATTTATCAACTGCAATCATTGCGCGCTTGATGATATCGGCTGCAGTGCCCTGCATTGGCGCGTTGATTGCCGTGCGTTCGGCGCCTTTGCGCAGCGCCGGGTTTTTCGCGTTGATCTCCGGCAAGTACAGGCGGCGCCCGAAGATGGTTTCGACGAAGCCTTGCTCTGCAGCCTTTTCCCGGGTGCTTTCCATGTACGCCAGAACCCCCGGGTAACGCGCGAAGTAGCGGTCGATATAGGCTTGCGACTGCTTGCGGTCTACCCCAATCTGCTTGGCCAGGCCGAATGCGCTCATGCCGTAGATCAGGCCGAAGTTGATGGCCTTGGCGCTACGACGCTGGTCGCTGCTGACCTCATCAAGTTCGACGCCGAATACCTCTGCAGCCGTGGCCTTGTGTACATCCAGGTCGTGACGGAAGGCATCAAGCAGGCCGGCATCTTGCGCCAGGTGGGCCATGATGCGCAGCTCGATTTGTGAATAATCCGCCGCCAGCAGCTTGTAGCCTTTCGGGGCGACAAACGCCTGGCGAATCCGCCGGCCTTCTGCGGTGCGGATTGGAATATTCTGCAGGTTCGGGTCACTGGAGGACAGGCGACCTGTGGCGGCAACGGCTTGATGATAGCTGGTGTGGATGCGTCCCGTGCGCGGGTTGATTTGTTCAGGCAGGCGATCGGTATAGGTGCTCTTGAGCTTGCTCAGGCTGCGGTATTGCATCAGCACCTTGGGCAGTTCGAAATCCTGCTCAGCCAGTTCGGCCAGCACCGCTTCGGCGGTGGATGCCTGGCCCTTGGCGGTCTTGCTGATGATTGGCAGGCCGAGCTTTTCGTAAAGAATCACCCCGAGTTGCTTGGGCGAGGCCAGGTTGAATTCTTCGCCGGCGATGTCGAATGCCTGGCGCTCAAGGGCCACCAGTTTTTCACCCAGTTCGCGACTCTGCTCGCCGAGCAGCTTGGCATCGACCAGGGCGCCCTGGCGTTCAATGCGGGCGAGCACAGGCACCAGCGGGATTTCGATTTCGTTGAGTACGCTCAGCAGGCTTGGCGTGGTGGCGAGCTTTTCCCAGAGTGTCTGATGCAGGCGCAGGGTAACGTCGGCATCTTCGGCGGCGTAGGGGCCGGCTTGCTCAAGGGATATCTGGTCGAAGGTCAGCTGCTTGGCGCCTTTGCCGGCAATATCCTCGAAGCGAATAGTGCTGTGGCCGAGGTACTTGAGCGCAAGGCTGTCCATATCGTGGCGCGTTGCCGTGGAGTCGTACACGTAGGACTCCAGCATGGTGTCGAACTTCACACCCTGCACATGGATGGGTGTCGATGCATTGGCCAGTACGTTTATGTCGTACTTGGCGTTTTGCGCAACCTTGGCTTTGCTCGGATCTTCGAGGATCGGCTTCAGTGCCTTGAGTACGGCGTCGCGATCAAGTTGCGTCGGCACGCCCATATAGGAGTGGGCCAGGGGCACGTAGGCGGCCTCGCCGGCGCTGACGGCAAATGAAACACCGACCAGTTGCGCCTGCTGGGCATCAATGCTGGTGGTTTCGGTATCAAAGGCGATCAGCTCGGCTTTATTGAGCTTCTTGATCCAGGCGTCAAAGTCGGCTTGCTCAAGTACGGTTTGATAGCGTTCAGCGGCGGGTTCTTCGCTGCTGGTATTGGCTGCTGCATCTGTTGCGTCTGCTGGCAGGGCAAACAGGTCAGTTGATGGCGTGGCCGCAACCTTGGCGGCCACGGCCTTGTGCTTGCGTTGCAGTTCATCGCGCCAGGTCTTGAATTCCAGCTCTTCATATAATTCAAGCAACTGCTCTATGTCGGGGGTTCCCGGATGCAGCGCTTCAATCTCGACGTTCAGTTCCACGTCGAGTTTAATCGTGGCCAGGGTATAAGACAGGTACGCCATGTCGCGGTGTTCTTCGAGCTTGGCTGGCAGGCCTTTCGCTCCGCGGATTGGCAGGTCAGGGACTTTGTCGAGGTTGGCATAGATCTCATCGAGGCCACCGCCGATACCGACCAGCAGGCCCAGGGCAGTCTTCTCGCCGACACCCGGTACGCCCGGAATGTTGTCGACCTTGTCGCCCATCAGTGCGAGGTAGTCGATGATCAGCTCAGGACCGACCCCGAATTTCTCCTTAACGCCTTCGATGTCATAGACGCTTCCGGTCATGGTGTTGACCAGGGTAACGTGCTTGCAGACCAGCTGTGCCATGTCCTTGTCGCCGGTGGAGATCACTACGTCGCGGCCTTCTCCGGCGGCTTTGCGCGCCAGTGTGCCTATTACGTCGTCGGCCTCGACACCTTCCACGCAGAGCAACGGCAGGCCCTGCGCACGCACGCTGGCATGCAGGGGTTCGATCTGCAGGCGCAGCTCGTCCGGCATGGAGGGGCGGTTTGCCTTGTAGTCAGCAAAGATTTCATCACGGAATGTGCCGCCTTTGGCATCGAAAACAACGGCAAAGGGGCTGTCCGGATATTGTTTGCGCAAGCTCTTGAGCATGTTCAGCACGCCCTTTACCGCACCCGTGGGCAGCCCTTTCGAGGTGGTCAGTGGCGGCAATGCATGGAAGGCGCGGTACAGGTATGAAGAACCGTCGACCAGAACCAGAGGGGTTTGACTCATGAGCAGGTTTAACCTTTTGACGAGGGCAGTCTTAATGATGTTTGGGCGTAAACAGGGTAGCCGAACTGCTCGCAGTTTTCTAAGGGCGCTCTGAGGAGCCGCTGCGCGGGCTCCGGGTTGCGTTGCGTGCGACTTTTTTCTGTTGGCGCTTAAAACAGGCGAACATCCATTAACCCTATGGACCGACTAACCACTAGAATGACTGCATCGTTGACTATAAAAGGACAAGGTTACCATGCGCACACTTAACTGCCTGTTGTTGGCCGGTCTGCTTGGCGTTGGCGCAACCATGGCGCATGCCGAGGATCCGGTCACTGCGGAACCGGACGTAACCATTCGTCAAGAAGGCGATCGCACGGTGCAGGAGTACCGGGTTAACGGTTTTCTATATGCGATCAAAGTCATTCCAAAGAATGGCAAGCCTTACTTTTTGGTGCGTTCAGATGGCAGCGACGGCAATTTCATTCGTTCCGACGACCCTGACATGTTGATTCCTGCATGGGAAATCTTCAGCTGGTAATCGAGCAATACAGATAAAATTTCAGGCGCTAAGGCAGTTTTGACATGTCCGTGTTTACCCCTCTGGAACGTCCAGAGTTAGAAGTCTTTCTCGCTCCCTATGGATTGGGTCGCCTGCGCGACTTCCAAGGTATTGCCGCGGGCAGTGAGAACACCAATTTTTTTATCAGTCTGGAGCAGGGCGAATTCGTCCTGACCCTGATTGAGCGTGGCCCAAGCGCTGATCTGCCGTTCTTTATCGAGCTGCTTGATGTGCTCCATGAGGCCGGCTTGCCGGTGCCTTATGCGTTGCGCACCACTGATGATCAGGCCTTGCGCAGCTTGGCCGACAAGCCTGCCTTGCTGCAGCCGCGCTTGAGCGGCAAGCATGTGAGCGAAGCCAATGCCCATCACTGCCAGGAGGTTGGGCAACTGCTGGCGCGCATTCATGTGGCAACCCGTGAGCAACCGATCACCCGCAAAAGTGATCGTGGCCTGGACTGGATGTTGCAACAGGGCCCGCATCTTGCCCAGCAACTGCCGGCAGAGTCTGCCGAGTTGCTTAATGCAGTGTTGGCTGAAATTAGTCAGCACAAGGCGCAAATCCAGGCACTGCCCCAGGCCAACCTGCACGCTGACCTGTTTCGTGACAATGTGTTGTTCGATGGTCCGCACCTGGCTGGGGTGATCGATTTCTACAACGCCTGCTCGGGGCCGATGCTCTATGACTTGGCGATTACCCTTAATGACTGGTGCTCGGAGCCCGGTGGCGAGCTTGATCTGCATCGGGCGCGCGCCTTGCTTGGCGCCTATGCTGCGCTGCGTCCGTTCACAGCCGCCGAGGCTGAGCTTTGGCCGACCCTGCTGCGGGTGGCATGCGTGCGGTTCTGGCTGTCACGCCTGATCGCGGCGGAGTCTTTCGCCGGCCAGGAAGTGCTGATTCATGATCCGGATGAGTTTCGCCAGCGCCTGAGCCATCGCCAGCAAGTTGATCTGCATCTGCCCTTTGCGCTTTGATCCCCAGCTTGCCTGGCGTGAAGGCAAGCTGGGATTTTCCAGGCTATTGGGCCGCAGGCAGGTTCCCCAGGCATTGGGTCAGATCATTGGCCAGGTTATCCATCAGCGTCTCGTAGCCTGTTGCGTTGGCGCTTAGCTCAGCGCCCATTGGGTCGAGCACCGCCAGGTTGACCGGCAGGCCTGCGGTAAGGGTTTTCGCCAGGCGCGGTACAAAGGGCGGCTCGCTGAAAACGCAGGCTGGCCCTGCTTCCTGTAGGCGCTCGCGCATCGCATCGACATGCTTGGCGCCTGGCTGCACTTCTCCCAAGACGCTGAATACGCCAGCATGTTCAAGGCCGTAGGCGTGTTCGAAGTAGTTATAGGCTTCGTGGAAGACGAAATAGGGTTTGCCTTCGGCAGCCACCAAGCGGGTCTTCAAGCGTGCATCGAGAGTTTCCAGGCGCTTGTCGAAAGCTGCCAGGTTGGCTTGATAGCGTGCGGCGTTGCCTGGGTCGGCACTGCTCAGGTCCGCAGCCATGCGTGCGGCAATGACCTGGGCGTTGACTGGGTTCAGCCATAGATGCACGTCGAGACTGCCTGGCTGGTGGTCGTGATCGTGATCATCGGCGCCATGGTCGTGCTGATCGTGCTCCTGCGCTTCGTCGAAGTGCTGCAGTTGCAGGCCTGCCAGGGTTTGCACCGCAACACTGGGCTGTGTGCGCTGGGCCATTACCCGTGGCAGAAAGTTTTCCAGTTCAGGGCCAACCCAATACATCAACTGGGCGTCACGCACCCGACGAATGTCCGAAGGCCGCAGTGCGTAATGGTGCGGCGAGGCACCAGGCGGCAGCAGTACGTCAGGCTCACCAACGCCATCTTGCACGGCGGCGGCAATGAGTTGCAGGGGTTTGATGCTCGTCAGCACCTGCACCTCGGCCCGGGCAACGGTGCTGCACAGCAAGGTGCTCAGTAATAAACAAGCAACGGAGAAGACACGTGACACGATAAATACTCGATAAGGACAAAAGAGGTTATATAATAACGTCTCTTAACCAAAACGTCGCCGCCCATGACTCAGACACCGCTTGCATCCCGCCCTCACGATCATTCGCACTGCGTCAGCCATGCCCTGGCTGAAGCCGAAGATATCTGCCTGCGCCAAGGCACGCGCCTGACTGCGCTGCGCAAACGGGTGCTGGAATTGGTGTGGCAGAGCCATAAGCCATTGGGGGCATACGACATCCTCGGTGTCCTGAGCGATGAAGACGGTCGTCGTGCCGCGCCGCCGACGGTCTACCGCGCCCTGGATTTCCTGCTGGAAAACGGCCTGGTGCACCGCATTGCCTCGCTCAATGCCTTTGTCGGCTGTAATCAGCCAGAGCATGCGCACCAGGGCCAGTTCCTGATCTGCCGAGATTGCCACGTCGCGGTTGAGCTTGAGCACGAGAAAATTAACCAAGCCATTCTCAATAGCGCCAAGAGCATTGGCTTTGCTGTCGAAAGCCAGACCGTCGAAGTGGTGGGCTTGTGCGCGGCTTGCCGGGAGCCCAAATGAGTGATGCGCTGATACGGCTTGAAGATGTTGGCGTTCACTTCTCTGGTCAGGCCGTGCTTGAGAAGGTGCAACTTAGCGTCAGGCCGGGTGAAATCGTTACCCTGATCGGTCCCAATGGTGCCGGCAAGACAACCCTGGTTCGGGCAGTGCTCGGCTTGCTGAAAATCGATACCGGCGATGTCTGGCGCAAGCACAAGCTGCGCATCGGCTATATGCCGCAAAAGCTGCATGTCGACGCCACCTTGCCGCTCACGGTGCTGCGTTTTTTGCGCCTGGTGCCGGGAGTGGATCGACGCAAGGCGTTGTCAGCCTTGGCTGAAGTTGGCGCCGAGCATGTCATCGACAGCCCTTTGCAAACGGTCTCCGGCGGGGAGATGCAACGTGTATTGCTGGCGCGGGCGCTGTTGCGTGAGCCAGAACTGCTGGTGCTTGACGAGCCGGTACAGGGTGTTGATGTCGCCGGGCAGGCTGAGTTGTATCGGCTGATTACCCGCCTGCGTGACCGGCACCAGTGTGGCGTGCTGATGGTTTCCCACGACTTGCACCTGGTGATGAGTACCACTGACAAAGTGGTTTGTCTGAATCGCCACGTCTGTTGTTCCGGACACCCGGAGCAGGTCAGCGGCGACCCCGCGTTTGTCGAGCTCTTTGGTCAGGATGCGAAAAGCCTGGCGGTCTATCACCACCACCACGACCACGCCCACGACCTGCACGGCGGCGTCATCAGCGAGCAACCTCATGTACATGGCCCGAATTGCGGGCACGCGCCGGGGAGCGCGGATAAATAATGGCTGATTTTCTGATTAATGCGCTGGTTGCCGGCCTGGCATTGGCGCTGGTTGCTGGCCCGCTCGGTTCGTTCGTGGTCTGGCGGCGCATGGCTTATTTTGGCGACACGCTGTCACATGCGGCGCTGCTTGGCGTGGCGCTGGGCCTGATGCTCGATGTCAGTCCAATGCTTGCGGTGACTGTCGGCTGTGTATTGATTGCGGCGCTGTTGGTGACATTGCAAACCCGCCAGCCCCTGGCCTCCGATACCTTGCTCGGGATTCTCGCGCACAGCACCTTGTCCCTTGGCTTGGTCGTACTGAGCTTTATGCATGATGTGCGTATTGATTTGATGGGCTATCTGTTTGGCGACCTGCTGGCTGTCGGTCCCACTGACCTGGCCTGGATCCTTGGCGGCAGCGCACTGGTGCTGGTGCTATTGGCGATTCTTTGGCGGCCCTTGCTGGCAATCACCGTGCACGAGGAGCTGGCCAAGGTAGAGGGGCTGCCGGTCGCAGCGATTCGCCTGAGCTTGATGCTCTTGATTGCCGTGGTCATTGCGGTGGCGATGAAAATCGTCGGTGTGTTGCTGATCACTTCACTGCTGATCATTCCAGCCGCCGCTGCCCAACGCCATGCCCGAACGCCCGAGCAAATGGCTTTCGGCGCGAGCCTGCTGGGGATGGTGGCGGTGTGCAGCGGCCTCAGCCTTTCCTGGTTTGAGGATACGCCCGCCGGGCCTTCGATTGTGGTTTCTGCCGCCTGTTTGTTCTTGCTTAGTTTTGTGTTGCCCAAGCGCCATGCTTAAGGCCTATGCGGCAGATTCGTGGTCTGTCGCCTTGCTGGTGTAGACTTGCGTGTTTTTTGTTCAATTCGAGACTAACAGCATGATGTCTTTAGCATTGCGTCGCCTGTTTATCGTTGCGACTTTACTGGTATTGGCGGCCTGTCAGCAGCAAGTGCCACAGGAGGCTGACCTGCCGACTGATCCTCTGGTCAGTGGCTTCAATCAGCTTGACCAAAGCCTGCGCGCCGGTAACCTGGCGACTGCCGAGCAGCAACTCGATGCCTTGAAAGTCAGTGCCGCAGGTGACACGCGCCTTGAGGCCTACCAGCGACAACTGGCCGAGGCCTACCTGCACCAAGGCCAGCAAGCCCTTCAAGATGGCGACCTGGACACTGCAACCACTGCCCTTGGCCGCGCCCGCAGCATGATGCCGCAAGCACCTGCTTTGACCACAGGCCTGGACGGGGCTATTGCCAAAGCTCGCGAAACCGAACTCAGCGCCGCTCAGGAACAGCGCGCTGCCGGCGCCAAGGCCGAGGCTGCTCGCCTTGAGCAAGCGCAACTGCTGCGCCAAGCGGCTGAAACCCAGGCGGCGGTACTCGGTATTGCCCGACTGGCCGAGCCTCAAGTGGGGATCAGGACGCCGGGCAAGCCCAAGGCACAGGTGATCAATCCATCCGAGGAAAACAGCCAGGTCTTGCTGCCGATGCTGGATAACCACGACAACGACAGCTTGCGCCGTCTACTCGATAAAGCGGCGTCGGATGTCGTGCACTTTAATTGCGCCGTGCATATCCAGGTCCGTGAAAGCAAGGATTACCCATGGGTTGCGGCATTGCTCAATGCTCGCATCAAGCGCATTGAACCCAATTACAAGGCGAGCCTGAGCCACACCATCAAGGCTGATTCGGTGCCACGTCTGGTGCTTAGCCCGCGACCGAGGTTTTAACCAGTCCGGCAACTACCTGCTGCGGGCAAGACAAATTACCCGCGTGGGTTTCTGGCTTGCCCAGGGCTAATTGGGTGCTGGCTGAACAGCACTAAAAACCACGATCGTTATTTCGATTTAGTTATAACCATAGGTCTACAAAGATTTTTGAGACCTATAGAGCAGCGGGTAAACTACGCAACCTTTTTGCGCTTACCCCGCAGTTTGAAGACCCAAAAGGTTTCCCGCGTGATCAATTTCCAACAGGTCCATAAGGCGTACCACGTCAATGGCCAAGCGATAACGGCGCTACAGCCGACCGACTTGAACATCGCCCGTGGCGAAGTGTTCGGCATTATCGGCCACTCCGGTGCCGGTAAAAGTACCCTGCTGCGCTTGATCAACCGCCTGGAAGAACCTTCCGGTGGGCGCATCGATATCGATGGTGAAGAGGTGACCGCGCTGGACGCCAATGGTTTGCGCGGTTTTCGCCAGCAGGTCGGAATGATTTTCCAGCACTTTAACCTGCTGTCATCAAAAACCGTGGCCGACAACGTGGCCTTGCCACTGAAGTTGGCTGGCAAGTTGTCAGGCGCCGATCTCGACAAGCGAGTCGCGCAATTGCTCGCCCGTGTTGGCTTGAGCGACCATGCCAAGAAATACCCTGCGCAATTGTCGGGCGGTCAAAAACAGCGTGTCGGCATTGCCCGCGCATTGGCCACCGAGCCAAAAATCCTGCTCTGCGATGAAGCCACCAGCGCGCTAGACCCACAAACAACGGCGTCGGTCCTGCAATTGCTGGCCGAGATCAACCGCGAACTGAACCTGACCATCGTGCTGATTACCCATGAAATGGATGTCATCCGCCGGGTTTGCGATCGGGTTGCGGTGATGGATGCCGGGGTTATTGTCGAGCAGGGGCCGGTGGCGGACGTGTTCCTGCATCCGCAGCACAGCACAACCAAGCGCTTTGTGCAGGAGTCCGAGCATGTCGATGAACAAGAACAGCACGATGACTTTGCCCATGTTGCAGGCCGTATCCTGCGCCTGACCTTCCAGGGGGAATCCACATACGCTCCCTTGCTTGGCACTGTTGCCCGCCAGACCGGGGTTGATTACAGCATTCTTGCTGGTCGTATCGATCGCATCAAAGATACCCCATACGGCCAGTTGACCCTGGCCCTGACCGGCGGCGATCTGGAGGCGGCGATTGCCTGCTTTGCCGCGGCCGACGTTCACCTGGAGGTGCTGCGCTAATGGAAAGCCTATTCCCCAACGTAGACTGGGTCGAAATCTGGCAGGCCAGCCTTGATACCCTGAGCATGCTCGGCGGCTCGCTGCTGTTTACCGTATTACTGGGTCTGCCGCTTGGCGTGCTGCTGTTTCTGACCAGCCCACGGCAGATGTTCGAGCAAAAAGCCTTCTACGGCCTGCTGTCACTGCTGGTCAACGTGCTGCGCTCGGTGCCCTTTGTGATCTTGCTGATTGTGATGATCCCGGCAACGGTGCTTATCACCGGCACTTCACTGGGTGTGGCCGGGGCTATTCCGCCCTTGGTTGTCGGTGCAACGCCATTTTTCGCCCGGTTGGTCGAAACGGCTTTGCGCGAAGTGGATAAAGGCATTATCGAGGCGACCCAGGCGATGGGCGCAACCACCCGGCAGATTGTGGTCAACGCGCTGCTGCCCGAAGCATTGCCGGGTATCTTTGCGGCGATAACCGTGACCGCAATTACCTTGGTTTCCTATACCGCAATGTCCGGCCTGATCGGCGGTGGCGGGCTTGGCGACCTCGCGGTGCGCTACGGCTACCAGCGTTACCAGCCTGATGTGATGATGGTCACCGTGGTGCTATTGCTGGTGCTTGTGCAGATTCTGCAAAGCGTTGGCGACAAGCTGGTGGTGCATTTTTCACGTAAATAATTGCAGCAAACGCGACCTGTTTGCCAAGAACCAACAGAACAGTGCGGTTATCAGCCGCCGCTTAACATCCCACAAGGAGATATATGATGAAAAAGTTGCTCGTTGCTGCTTTCGCAACCTTCGCGGCCTTTGCCGCCCAGGCTGAAACCCTGAGCGTAGCGGCCACTGCCGTACCGCATGCCGAAATCCTCGAGTTCGTTAAGCCAACCTTGGCCAAAGAAGGTGTTGACCTGGATATCAAGGTATTCACTGACTACGTCCAGCCAAACGTACAGGTTGCTGAAAAGCGCCTGGATGCCAACTTCTTCCAGCACCAGCCTTACCTCGATGAGTTCAACAAAAGCCGTGGCACCAAGCTGGTAAGCGTTGTCGGCGTTCATGTTGAACCCTTTGGTGCTTATTCAACCAAGTACAAGAGCCTCGACGAATTGCCGCAAGGCGCCACAGTGGTTATCCCGAACGATGCAACCAATGGCGGTCGCGCGCTGTTGCTGCTGGAAAAAGCCGGCCTGATCAAGCTCAAGGACTCAAGCAACATCCTGGCGACGCCCAAGGATGTGGTTGAGAACCCGAAGAACATCAAGTTCCGTGCTCTCGAAGCCGCCACCCTGGCACGTGTTCTGACTCAGGTCGACCTCGCGCTGATCAACACCAACTACGCCCTGGAAGCCAAGCTCAACCCAACCAAGGACGCGCTGGTGATCGAAGACAGCAACTCGCCATACGTAAACAACCTGGTTGCCCGCGAAGACAACAAGGACAGCCCGGCCATGCAGAAACTGGCCAAGGCCCTGAACAGCCCAGAAGTCAAAGCCTTCATCGTTGAAAAATACAAAGGCGCAATCGTTCCAGCGTTCTAATCTGATCGCTGCAACCCCATGCCTTGAAAGCCGCTCCCTGAGAGCGGCTTTTTTGTTGGTAGCGTACTCTACGTTCAGTTGTGGGCAGGCGTGTATGCCGGGGTCAGGCACTCAAGCAGGCAATCGAGTGCTGGCTGGCGCTGGGCGCGACGCAGCAGGGCTACCAGTTCGCGGTGAAAGGTCAGCGGGCCCAGTTCTATGACGCGCAATTGCGTGGGCCGTTGCAGCCACAGGCCCGCACGGGGGATCAGTGATACGCCCATGCCGTTCTCAACCATCCGGACTATGGCTTCCAGCTCGTCCAGCTCCAGGGTGTCGCGAGTATCAATCTGCTGTTCGCGTAAGAACCTGCTCACCAGCCTGCCGCCAAACGAGCGTCGCTCATAGCGAACGAAAGGCTGTTCGGCGAGTATTTTCAGCGGCTCATCGACCTCGACTGACAGAGGGGTTATCAGTACGAATGGCTCACGGGCCAGGCTGACTTCGAGCAGTTCCTTGGGTAGGTCGAATGGCGGTTTGATCAGCAATGCCAGGTCGATTTCGCCTGCATCGATCTGGCCAAGCAGGTTCAAGGAAACCCCAGGGATGATCTTGACTTCGACCTGCGCCGCCTGGGCTCGAAAGCTTGGCAAGGCATCAGGCAGCAAGCCGGTCTGCACGCTGGCAATCGCCCCGACTTTCAACTCGCCGCGCCATTCAGCCAAGGCTGTTGGCAGGGCCATTTGTGCATAAAGCCCGAGCATTTGTTCCGCCAGCGGCAGCGCATGCCGGCCAGCGGCATTAAGCACGGCCGCGCGACCGCTGCGGTCAAACAAACGCAGGCCCAGCCCTTGCTCAAGTACACGCATTTGCGCGCTCACCGCCGATTGAGTCAGCCCCGCGTGCTGACCTGCCGCGGCGAAGGTGCCGTACTTTGCAACCAGCAAAAAGGTTTTCAGCTCGCGAAGCATGGACGTCTCGATTGATCAATTTAATTTGAGGTTGAGCGCAATAATATTCGCTTTTAATCACTTTTACTGTAGCTAAACTGAGGCGACTGGCTTACCTCAACAGGACATCTGCATGGCTCTCGCTCCGTTCCACCTGGCTATTCCGGTTTATGACTTAAAGGCTGCCCGGCACTTCTATGGTGAAGTCTTTGGTTGTCCAGAAGGTCGTAGCAGTGATCACTGGGTTGATTTCGACTTCTTTGGCCATCAGTTGGTCATCCACGAAAGCCCGAAGACAGACTCGCAAAGCCACGCGCAAAGCAATCCAGTCGATGGCCATGACGTGCCGGTGCCGCATTTTGGCGTGGTATTGGGCTGGCAGGATTGGGAGCAACTGGCACAACGCCTGCGCGAGCGGCAGACCGAGTTCGTGATCGAGCCTTATGTGCGTTTCAAGGGGCAGGTGGGTGAACAGGCGACCATGTTCCTGTTTGACCCTTGCGGTAATGCGCTTGAGTTCAAGGCCTTCAAGGACCTGTCGCAGATGTTTGCCAAATGATGAGCAACTGATCGCGCAGGGGCAAACTGCACGGTGTTTGCCCCTGGCGACTTTTAGTCTTTTTGCATTAGCAACTCAGGCAGTTGCGCCGCAAGTTTCTGGTTATTCAGCGGGGCGCGAATGAAGCCGCGCTGCCTGCCATCCGGGCCTACAATCACCAGGTTGCCGCTGTGATCAACGGTGTAGTTGGGCTTGTTGGTGTCGGCTGGAATAAATGGAATGCTGACGCCGTTGGCGAGTTTTTCGATGGTCTTTTCTTCGCCGGTCAAGCCGGTGAAGCTGGAGTCAAAGTAACCAAGGTATTTCTTCAGTTGTTCCGGCGTATCGCGATGTGGGTCAACGCTGACCAGCACGACGCGCAAATTATCCACAGCCTCTTTGGGCAACATTTTTTTCAGTTCGCGCAGTTCGGCCAGTGTGGCCGGGCAAATGTCCGGGCAAAAGGTGTAGCCGAAAAACAGCAGGCTCCATTTGTCCTTGAGCTGCGAGGTCTTGAATGGCTTGCCATTCTGGTCAACCAAGTCGAGGGTCGGCACGTCACGACCTTGAGGCAGTAAGACGATACCCGCATCGAGCAGCTTGGTTGGGTCAGCCTGGGCTTTGCTGTTAAGCACTTTGTTTACAGTGAGCCCCAGTACCAGGGCGATGACAGCGACAAGAACAAAAACGGTAGTCTGAGTACGGGTCATGGCACCAAAATCTATAGGTTGAAGAACAAGTAGTGATCCACCAACAAGGCGATAAACAACAGGAACAGGTACCAGATACTGTACTTGAAGGTGTTGATCGCTGCGTGCGGTTTGCTGTCACGGTACAACACCACCGACCACTGGAGAAAGCGTGCGCCCAGAATGACCGCGCAGACCAGGTACAGCAGACCGCTCATGTGGATTGCGTAAGGCAGCAGGGTAACGGCGAACATCATGCAGGTGTAAAGAATGATGTGAATCTTTGTGTAGTGTTCACCGTGTGTGACCGGCAGCATCGGGATATCGGCCTTGGCGTATTCCTCTTTGCGGTGAATGGCCAGGGCCCAGAAGTGCGGTGGTGTCCAGGCGAAGATAATCAGCACCAGCAGTAACGGCTCGGCACTGATATGCCCGGTGACTGCAACCCAGCCAAGCAGCGGTGGTGCCGCGCCAGCCAAACCTCCTATAACGATATTTTGCGGCGTCGCACGCTTGAGAAAACCGGTATAGAGCACTGCATAACCGAGCAGCGAGGCCAGGGTCAGCCAGGCGGCCAGCTCGTTGGTAAATGCCAGCAACAGCAGCATTCCGCTAACGGCCAGTACTAATGCAAAGCTCAGCGCCAGTAACGGCGACATGCGTCCGGAGGTGACTGGGCGCTTGTGGGTGCGCGCCATGATCGAGTCGATTCGCCGGTCGACCACATGGTTCACTGCGGCGGCAGCGCCTGCGCACAAACCAATGCCCAGGTTGCCGAAAATCAATACCTGCCAGGTCACGCCCGCCCGCGTCGCGAGAAACATACCGACCAGCGAGGTGATCAGCATCAGCACCACGACACGGGGTTTGGTCAACTCGAGGAAATCTCTCCAGCTAAGGTGTCCGGCCTGTTCGCGTAATAGAGTTGCCATGGGGTGACTCCTTCTACTTATTCCGATGCGTTAGACGGCTGTACGCCGCCTGATTTGCGCAGTAAAACCTTCTTCGATTGCGATTCGCCTGCCCGCGGTTGCCGGTGCGCGCACGCGGTAATTAACCAGGATCATGCTCATCAGCAGTACCGCGCCGCCAGCGTTGTGCGCTACAGCGACCAGCAGCGGCAGGTGGAAA
The DNA here is from genome assembly GCF_900188155.1 of Pseudomonas segetis. GTDB lineage: Bacteria > Pseudomonadota > Gammaproteobacteria > Pseudomonadales > Pseudomonadaceae > Aquipseudomonas > Aquipseudomonas segetis. Next base: position 87,091 of record NZ_FZOG01000003.1, on the reverse strand, counting down.
ATGACATTGCTGATGCCCAGGCCAACCTGCATGGCCAGGGCGACTAAAACCCCGCCAGCCAGGCGCCTCAGGCCCGCAGCGCGTAGACGCCAGGCCAAAAGCATAAGCATGCAGGTGACGAGCAGGGCGCCGATCCGGTGAGTCATGTGAATCGCGGTGCGCGCATCACTGTCGAGCTGACCGCCAAGATAGTTAGGGCCAATGTGCTGGCTGAGATGAAAGCCATTGGCGAAATCCATCGCTGGCCACCATTCGCCGTGGCAGCGGGGCAGGTCGACGCAAGCAACTGCAGCGTAGTTACTGCTGACCCAGCCGCCGAGTGTGATTTGGCCGATAACCAAGGCCAGTGATGCGCCTGCAAGCCACCTCAACTGGGGTGTGATCGAAGGGATCAGCGGCGCCTTTCCCGATAGTCGCAAGGTCAACAGGAACAACAGGCTCAAGGTGGCGAAGCCGCCTAGCAAATGCAGGGTGACCACTTGTGGCCACAGCTTGAGAGTGACAGTCCACATGCCAAAGGCCGCTTGCACTATCACCAGGCCAAGCAGCAGTAACGGCAGCTTCAGCGGTTGCGCCTGTTGCCCCTGTTGTCTCAAGGCGTGTACCGCCAAGCCCAGAATCACCAGGCCGAGGGTGCCGGCAAAGTAGCGATGGATCATTTCTGCCCAGCCCTTGGCGACTTCGACCGGTGCTGCCGGGAATCGTGACTCTGCCAGCCCTTGCGCGTGTTCGCTCATGGGTACGCCGATAAACCCGTAGCAACCGGGCCAGTCCGGGCAGCCCAGCCCTGAATGACTAAGGCGCGTGTAGGCGCCAAGCATCACCACAACGGCTGCAAGCAAGGTGGCGAACAATGCAAAGCGATAGCCCGGTTTAGTCATCAAGCACACTCCTAAGTGCAAATCTGCTTTCAGCCAATGCGCGACAGTTTGAGCAAGTGCTGCAGGTCTTTCAGTGTTTCTTTACCGTTGTTGCTGTTGTCATAACGCAGCACCAGATTGCCGTGTGGGTCGACAATCCACAGCTGTGCTGCTTCGGTTTTGGCGTCGGTCTGGCGCAAGGTTTTCTGATAGGCGGAGAGGTCCAGCGAATGCTGGGTGAGTTGTGGGTATTCGCGTTTGAGTTGATTGTCGTAATCGCTGCTAACCGGCTGGCTGGTGGCGAGCGTATGGGTTGCTCGCGTGGCATCGCGGTTAAGGCCGATATTGATTTGGCGGGCGAGGAACACCAGCTTCTTGCAATCATCTGCGCAGGCGTTTGGTGCAGTTACCAGTAACTGCCAGCGTTTGTCTGCGGCGTCGCTGATGCCGAGGCTCTGGAGATTTTCCCCGTTACCCAGTAGCTCGCCGTGGTAATTGCGGCTCTCCGGTACCCAGAAGTTGCCGTAATACATGGCCGTTGCCAGCACCATGGGGCCAATCACTATGGCCAGTATCAGGAGCAATTGCAGGCGCCCGGTGAACCTGTTGTTCGGTGCGGTATCAGGCATGGTGATGCTTGGGTTCATTGTGCGGCTCCCGTGCGTTATGCACACCTAGGTAAATGAATAGTCCGAGCAACGTCAGGGCCATGGCAAACCACTGCACGGCGTAGCCGAGATGTTTGTCTGGACTCATCGAGACCACTGGCCACTGGGTTTCAAACGCAGCTGGACCGGGTTCGATTCGCAGCTCGGCAGCCAATCCGGCTCGCCCGAGTTGTTGCCACAGGGCTTTTGCGTCGACCTTGGTGATCAGTTTTGGCCAGGCACTGCTGGCGGCGACATCCTGTAGTTGCAGGCCATCGCCCAGGGGCTGATACACCGATGCATTGAGTTGTAGCTGTGAGTCCGGCGTGCTGAATGCTGGGGTTACGCGGCGGTCCGGCCATGGCAGCCAGCCGCGATTGAGGAGCACCCACAAGCCACTGGCCTGGTCGTAAAAGGGTTGCAGCACTTCAACGCCTGCATGGCCGTCGCGAATGCGGTTGTCCAGCAACAGGCTGTGGTTGCTGTCGAATGAGCCCTGCAATTTAACCCGCACGTAGGCGGTGTCAGTCAGGCCTTCAAGTTGGTTAAGGCTGATGGGAGCTGCGACTTCCTGCAGTTGATGGGCGGCGAGCATTTGCCGTTTTTGTTCGGCGCGGTCAAGCTGCCAGAAGCCCAGGGCAACCAGCACGGGCAGCAAGACCAGCACTGCTATGCTGGGAATAGCGCCCGGACGAAAGCCGCTCATGACGTCTGCCCGAGTAATCTGGCGGAGCTGGCTATACTGCTGGTTGAGCGCATTTATCTCCCCCCGGAGCCTTAAAGGAGTCACGCATGCTCAAAGCCGCGATAATCCTTCTCTTGCTTGCGACCTTGGTCAGCTTGTTCAGCGGCCTGTTCTTCTTGGTCAAGGATGAAGGCCATGGTTCGCGAGTGGTCAATTCGCTGACTGTCCGGGTTAGTTTGACCGCTGCAACCGTAGCGCTTATCGCCTGGGGTTTTTACAGCGGCCAGTTGGTCAGCCATGTCACCTGGTGATTCCCGCATTCATGGGCCTTGTACCGCCAAGTGCCCAGCACTTGGTCAGAGCACGTAGACGAAGATAAACAGGCCGAGCCAGACCACATCCACGAAGTGCCAGTACCAACTGGCAGCTTCAAACCCAAAGTGTTTCTCCGGGTTGAAGTGGCCCTTCATAATTCGCATCAGCATCACGAATAGAATCAGCGCGCCCATGGTGACGTGGGCGCCATGGAAGCCCGTGAGCATAAAAAATGTGGCGCCATAGATCCCCGAGCCCAAAGTCAGGCCCAGGTGGTTGTAGGCTTCGTAGTATTCGTAGGCTTGCAAGAACAGGAAGGCCACACCGAGTACCACTGTCAGTGCCAGCCAGGCTTTTAGCGCGCCGCGCTTGTCCTTTTTCAGGGCATGGTGAGCGAAGGTCACGGTGAAGCTGGAGCTGACCAGCAAGATGGTGTTGATCAATGGCAGGTGCCAAGGATCAATCACACCGCTTGGTGGCGGGAACAGTTTTGGATCGGGGGTGTGCAGCAGCGGCCAGCTGAACTGGAAGTTCGGCCACAGCATATTGGCAACGCCTTTTGCACCTTCACCGCCAAGCCAGGGACCGGCAAGGTTGCGAACATAGAACAGCGCGCCGAAGAATGCGGCAAAGAACATCACCTCGGAAAAGATGAACCAACTCATGCCCCAGCGGAACGAGCGATCCATCTGCGGGCTGTACAGGCCACCACGGCTTTCCTTGATCACGCTGCCGAACCAGCCAAACAGCATGTAGGCGAGGAACAAGCCGCCAATAAAGAAAATCAGTGGACCGTGGGAGTCAGGGCGTTCGGCAGACATGTCATTGAACCAGGTGCCAACACCGAAGACGCTGATCAGCATGCCAAGCGTAGCAATGATCGGCCACTTGCTTTGCGAGGGGACGTAATAGGTTTCGTGAGACGCCATCTTTGTTCTCCTTATTTAAGGCGAAACTACGCTCATTACTTGGGGCTGACCTGCGCGACGGGTGGTACGCGGTCAGTGACATCAAACAAGGTGTACGCCAGCGTCAAGTGATGCACGTCGGCGGGTAGGTCTTTATCAACGATAAATCGCACCGGCATTTCGATTCGTTCGCCGGGTTGGAGTATTTGCTGGCTGAAACAAAAGCATTCGGTCTTGTGGAAATACGCGGCCGCATTGGACGGTGCAATGCTTGGAATGGCTTGAGCCGTCATGGGTTTATCCGTTGGGTTACTGGCCACGAACAGCATCTGGTTGGTGCCGCCGGGGTGCACGACGAGATCATCGGCCATTGGCTTGAATTCCCAAGGCATGTCGATATTGTTGGTGGCCAGGAACTGAACCCGCACTTCGCGCGCGCTGTTTTCAACTTGGGCGCCTTCATACGCAGCGCCGCTGGTTTTGCCATTGATGCCGAATGCCTGGCACATCACGTCATAGATCGGGACCAGGGCAAAACCAAAGGCGAACATGCCCACCACCACGCCTAACAGGCGAAGTACAAGACGGCGGTTGGGCATTGGGCTGTTCATGGGAGCTCCTTATTTGACTTCAGGTGGCGTGCTGAAGGTGTGGTAAGGCGCAGGCGAAGGAATGGTCCACTCCAGCCCATCCGCACCATCCCAAGGCTTGGCTGGCGCAGGCTTACCGCCGCGAATGCACTTGATCACAATGAACAGGAACAACAACTGGGTGGCGCCGAACATGAATGCGCCAATGGAGGAGATCATGTTGAAGTTGGCGAACATCAGGTTGTAGTCCGGAATCCGCCGTGGCATGCCGGCCAGGCCGACGAAGTGCATGGGGAAGAACGCCATGTTCATGCCGATGAAACTCATCCAGAAATGCAGCTTGCCGAGGGTTTCGTCATACATGTGTCCGGTCCACTTGGGCAGCCAGAAGTACGCCGAGGCAAAGATGCCGAAGATCGCGCCGGGCACCAGTACATAGTGGAAGTGCGCCACCACGAAGTAGGTGTCGTGATACTGGAAGTCGGCCGGTGCAATCGCCAGCATCAGCCCGGAAAAGCCGCCGATGGTGAACAGGATGACGAAAGCCACGGCGAACAGCATCGGCGTCTCGAAGGTCATCGAGCCTTGCCACATGGTACTCGCCCAGTTGAACACCTTGACCCCGGTGGGCACGGCAATCAGCATCGTGGCATACATGAAGAACAGTTCGCCGGTCAGCGGAATACCGACGGTGAACATGTGGTGCGCCCAGACGATAAACGACAGGAAGGCAATCGAGGCTGTCGCGTAAACCATCGAGGTATAGCCGAACAGCGGCTTGCGCGCGAAGGCCGGGATGATCGAGCTGACGGCGCCAAATGCCGGCAGGATCATGATGTACACCTCGGGGTGGCCAAAGAACCAGAACACATGCTGGAACAACACCGGGTCACCGCCGCCAGCTGCGCTGAAGAAGCTGGTGCCGAAGTGAATGTCCATCAGCATCATGGTCACCACACCCGCCAATACCGGCATCACCGCGATCAGCAGGAAGGCGGTGATCAGCCACGTCCAGACGAACAGCGGCATTTTCATCAGGGTCATGCCCGGTGCACGCAGGTTGAGGATGGTCGCGATCACGTTGATCGCGCCCATGATCGAGCTGACCCCCATCAAGTGAATGGCGAAGATGAAGAAGGTTACGCTTTCGGGCGCGTAGGTCGTCGACAATGGCGCATAGAAGGTCCAGCCAAAGTTTGGCCCGCCGCCCGGCATAAACAAGGTGCTGACCAACAAGGCAAAGGCTGCGGGCAGCAACCAGAAGCTGAAGTTGTTCATGCGCGGCAGGGCCATGTCTGGGGCGCCGATCATCAGCGGAACCATCCAGTTGGCCAGCCCGACAAACGCCGGCATTACTGCGCCGAATACCATGATCAGGCCGTGCATGGTGGTCATTTGGTTGAAGAATTCGGGCTGCACGATTTGCAGGCCGGGCTGGAACAACTCCGCACGAATGACCATGGCAAAGCTACCGCCAAGCAGGAACATGGCGAAGCTGAACCATAGGTACATGGTGCCAATATCTTTGTGGTTGGTGGTCAGTACCCAACGCATCAGGCCTTTAGCGGGGCCGTGGTGATGGTCATGCCCTGCATGACCGTGGTCGATCACTGCACTCATGTCATTGCTCCTCGGCTTGCTTGAGCTCTAGCACTTCTTTTGGGGTGACCATATCGCCCACCTTGTTGCCCCAAGCATTACGCTCATAGGTAACGACGGCAGCGATATCGACTTCAGACAGTTGTTTGCCGAAGGCGGCCATTGCCGTACCAGGTACGCCATGGAAAACCGTGCTGAGGTGATTCTCTTTTGGCCCCGTGGCGATTTTCGAGCCATCCAGTGCCGGGAACATAGGCGGCAAGCCTTGGCCTTCAGGCTGGTGACAGGAGGCGCATGTGGTGTGGTAGATCTTGTCGCCGCGCGCCACCAGCTCTTCCAGGGTCCAGTCTTTCTTGGTCAGCTCTTTGAGCTTGGCTGTCTCGGCTTTCTTTTCAGCCAGCCAGTCTTCGTAGTCAGTCTTCGACTTGGCCTCGACCACAATCGGCATGAAGCCATGGTCCTTGCCGCACAGTTCGGCGCATTGGCCGCGGTAGATTCCTGGCTGCTCAATGCGTGTCCAGGATTCATTGATAAAGCCGGGGATCGCATCCTTTTTCACCGCCAGCGCGGGCACCCACCAGGCGTGGATAACGTCGGCGGAGGTGATCAGAAAGCGAATTTTTGCGCCCACGGGCACCACCAGTGGCTGGTCGACTTCAAGCAGGTAATGCTCGCCCTTGTCGGCCTGGTTGTGGATTTGCTCGGAAGGTGTCGCCAGGTTGCTGAAGAACTCAACATCCTGTCCAAGATACTTGTAGTGCCATTTCCACTGGTAGCCGGTGATCTGAATGTCGACATCTGATTCGGAGGTGTCGTAGATGTCGATCAGGGTCTTTGTGGCGGGGATCGCCATCAATACCAGGATCAGCAAGGGCACTACTGTCCAGAGAATCTCGACCGTGGTGCTCTCATGGAAGTTGGCGGGTACTTGGCCGGTGGAGCGGCGGTGAATAAACATCGACCAGAACATCGCGCCAAACACGATGACGCCGATGACCACGCAGATCCAGAAGATGGTCATGTGCAGATCGAAGACAGTGCGGCTTACCTCGGTGGCTCCTGGCGTCATGTTCACCGTCCAGCTCGCCTCAGCGGTGCTGAACGCCAAACACAGCAGTAGCCCCATCCAAACACGTGGATGTCGCGACATCGCGGGTTCCCCTTATGATTCTTGTTATCCCGCCGGCGAAGCCCGCGGCAAAGGGATCAACTGCCAAGCCCAGGCGCGTGTCAACGGCCTGGGTCTGTAGCAACAACTGTCAAGCCCTCTCCGTGCCGAAGCCCGTCCGGTTCCATCAAGCAGTGCCTATCGCTCTGGAGTATAGTCGGCGACTAGCAGCCCGCAATGTGAAAGCTGAAATGGTTGAGACTTCGCAAGGCAGGTCCCAAACCCCACGGACGGCGCGGCTTTGCAAAAGCTACCAGGCAATCGTTATAGCGGGCTGGTATAGAAATTTTTGGGTTTATGACAATCGCGTCTTAGACTAAAGCAGACAGCAACTAGGGTTGCATGGGTCTGTTTGCCCTGGGAATCGGCGAATGTCGAAGCATCTGTAATCGTTTGGATCCGTTCTTGTCTATGGAGTGACTACCCATCAGCAGTTGATTGCCGAGCCAGATAGTTATTGGCCTGCTCGCTGCCAATATAAGTACTAAGGCCCTCGCTAGAAGGAGCTGCCATGAACACCCCTGCTTTACGCGAACTTATCAACAAAGCGCTGGAACATGAGGCGAACACCGGCCAACTGGCCACGCAGTTGAAGACGAAACTCAAAGATATCCACCCATCGATCCGCTTACCTGAAGCCAATCCTCTGGCGGTTCTTATCGGCTTTGTGACGGCTTATATCGAAGAGGTGCCGCAAGTCATCGATGCTGCGACACAGGTTGCGCGCGAGGCTGGTATAGAGGGCCGGATAAAGCCGGTGCTCAAGGTCGCCGAACAGTTTTTCCTACAACCGCCCGAACTAATGTCTGGACATGAAGGACTTGATGGTTTGCTCGACGAGGCCTACTTGGCCCATCGCCTGGTTGAGGAAGTGAACGACCTGTATATCGCGCACCTTGGCCAGCCGCTGATTCCACTGGATACCACGGTTGCCAACCTCGTCGCCCATCAACTGATCGGCGAACCCTTTGCCAATCAACTGGATGAAGCTGTGCATCGCACGGTCATGGGCATGCTCGACAAAGACAGCTTCAAGCAGGACTCTGTCGTGGCTTATCGCGAGCGCTTGGGTGCGCCGACAACCGAAGCCGCCTGGAAGCGCTGGCCGTGTTTCTCTGAGCAGCTAGGGGTTGAGCTGGTGCTCGATGGGCAGCGCACTACCCAATAGAACGTCGGCGATAACCCTGGTTTAAAGGGTTATCGCCGTTCTTTCGCCAACAGAACAACGGTTTGTCGATCAGTCGTGACGGTAGCGGGCGCGCGGTGTTGCCAGGGGCATTGGGCCTTCATCAATCGAGCGGAACTCGCCCAGCTCGGCGTCATAGGCGACGATCTCACTGGTCTCGATATCGTAGACCCAGCCATGGACAAAGAGTTGGCCACTGGCGATTTTGGCTGCCACTGAAGGGTGGGTGCGCAAGTGATCGAGTTGCGCCAACACGTTTTCCTTGGTCAACAAGCCCAGCGTGGTGTGGTGGTCAACGCAGCCGCAATTTTCTGTGACTACCGTTTTCGCCACTTCGGCATGACGCAACCAGGCCTTGACCGTTGGCATGCGCTCCAGGGATTCGGGGTTGAGCACTGCCTTCATTGCGCCGCAGTCGGAATGGCCGCAAACAATGATGTGGTGCACATTGAGCGCCATCACCGCAAACTCGATCGCCGTTGAAACGCCGCCCATCATCTGCCCATAAGGCGGTACGACGTTGCCGACGTTGCGTGTGACGAACAGGTCGCCCGGGTTGGTCTGGGTAATTAGCTCTGGAACGATGCGCGAGTCGGCGCAGGTGATGAACATGGCGCGTGGGGTTTGCTCATGCGCAAGCTTCTTGAACAGTTCCTCTTGTTGAGGAAAGACTTCCTTACGAAAGCGCCGGAAGCCTTCAACAATATACTGCAACGCCTCATCAGCACTTTCAGTATGCGCGGCGTCTACTTGTTTTTTATCCATGCTACCAACCTCGGAAACCACAGGAATATCGAAGCCCGCCGGCTCAGGTCATCATCCGCCGGTTTATCAGGCCACTACTGGACAGCCAAAAAAGACTTCAAGTCACAACTTTCAGGTGAATGTTCTGACAGCTGAGTCTAGCGGTCTACTGCATCAAGAAAAATGCTTTTTTGTAACCTCGCTAGCGCTCCGCAAATGGCCTGGGCAAGTATTTAGAGGCCCTCGACTTCGGCCAGCAGGGGCAAGTCCGGGCCTGTACGCGAGCAGGTAATTGCAGCTGCGCGCACGGCCAGCTTGAGCATGGCGTCTATCTGTTCGCGCCTGATATTGGCCAAGGCCCTGGGCGAGTCCAGCTGGTTACGCTGCAGGTAGGCGAGCAGTGCGGCCTGAAACGTATCGCCGGCGCCCACCGTGTCGCGGATGGGTACTGAAGCTGCCGGCACGCTCCAGTGACCATGTTGATAGCTGAATACGCTTGCACCTTGTTGCCCGCGGGTTAGAAAGACCAACTGGCAGCGTTCGCTGAGCCAGCTGTTGACCAGTGCTTGAGGCTCTTGGCCTGGGTACAGCAAGTCGAGGTCTTCATCGCTGACCTTGATCATGTGTGCGTAGTTGACGAAGGTTTCAACACTGAGTCGCCACAGCGCCTTATCGGGTTGTGGATTAAGCCGAACATTGGGGTCGTAGCTGATCAGGCGCTGCGCGGGTTGGTCCTTGATCAACTCGAGCAAGGTATCTGCCACTGGCAACACCACCAATGAATAGGAACCGATGTGAATGCCGCGTACCTGCGGGTCGAGCTGTGGCAGGTTTTCGCTGTACAACTGCCGGTCGGCGCAGCCTTCACCGCGAAAGGAATACTGTGGCGAACCCTGTTGATCAAGCCCCACCATGGCCAGTGTAGTGGGTGCGTCCGAGCCCACCAGATACTGATCAACCACGCCCTCGTCGGCCAGCACCTTGCGCAAACGCAGGCCAAGGTAGTCCGTCGAGATGCCTGTGAACAAGGCTGCTTCGGCGCCAAGACGGCGCAAGCCAATCGCCACATTGAAGGGTGAGCCACCGGCGACTGCCTTGAATGCGACCTCGCCATTGCGTGGGCTGGGTTCAACACTAAAGAAATCGAACAAGGCCTCGCCACACACCAGATACATAAAAGACTCCCGCAGTTGCGCAGCTCAGTGCCACACGCAGATAAAGTGCTTGGCCAGCGGATTTGGTGACCAAGCGACCAGGTTGAAATGGATCAGGTAAACAATTATCGAATCGCCTTGATCGCTAGGGAACCCCTGGGTTGACGGCCAGTTCGGTTTCAGAGGCTGCCAAGCCGCGCGAGGTAATCTTGATAGACTTTTTCATACTGGGCACTGCGCAGTGGATTCGGGTGAGTGCTGGTGCGCTGGTCAAGGTGTACGCAGGCATTGCAAAGCTGTTCCAGGGACACCGCGTCGCCTCCTACGCACCAGGCAGCCTGGATCGCCGCGCCAAGTGCTGCCGCCTCGGTGTGTTCAGGGCACACCAGCGGCGTAGCCATGATGTCGGCAACGGCCTGGCGCCACATGGGGCTTTTTGCGGCGCCGCCAATCAAGCGGATATCCTGGCTCTGAATACCGCTGTCACGCAGCAGGTCAAGGCCATAGCGCAAGCTGAACAATGTACCCTCGACCACTGCCCGGCATAGGTTGGCACGGTTCAGGTTTTCGCTGGTCATGCCGCTCAGGCTGGCTGTTGCATGGGGCAGGGCAGGCACACGCTCACCGTTGAAGTACGGCATCATCCGTATGCCCTGGGCACCAATTGGTGCGGCCTCGACCAGGTCGGAAAACTCATCCAGGTTGAGTTCCAGCAGGTTTTGAATCAGGCCGCTGGCGCTGGTGAGATTCATGGTGCAGATCAACGGCAGCCAGCCTCCCGATGACGAACAGAAAGCCGCCACTTGGGGATGTGGGCTGATTACCGGTTGGTCGTCATAGGCATATAAAGTCCCCGAGGTGCCGAGGCTCATGGTGATTGCACCTGGGCGGATATTGCCGGTACCGATTGCGCCCATCATGTTGTCACCGCCACCGCTGGCAACCACGACACCGGGATTCAACCCCAGGCGCTTGGCTGCCTCTGCCCGCAAGCTGCCGACCGGCTGGTTGGAGTCGATCAGTCCAGGTAATGCCTTGACCAGGCGCCCTGTCGGATCCATATGCTCCAGCAGTTCGGTGTCCCATGTTCGCGTGCGGATGTTGAAGTAGCCGGTGCCCGAGGCATCGCCATATTCGCTGCAGCAACGCCCGGTCAGCCAGTAATTGAGATAGTCGTGGGGCAGCAGGATGTGTGCAATACGGGCAAAGAGCTCGGGGTGATTGCGTTGTGTCCAAAGCAATTTGGACAGGGTGTAACCGGGCGCAATCGCTACGCCCAGGCGTTCGATGGAGCCGGATTCGCCGCCCAGGATGTCGAGCAGCTCCTGGTTTTCGGCGGCTGACTCGGTGTCGCACCAGAGCTTGGCAGGTCGCAGTACTGTGCCCTGCTCATCAAGCAAGACCAAGCCATGCTGCTGGCCTGAAACCGCCATGCCCCGGATGGCTTGGCCAGAGATACCAGCTTGCTGCAATGCGCCATGGGTGGCCTGCTCAAGCGCTGCCAGCCACTGATCAACCTCTTGTTCGCGGCGTCCGTTGGCTCCACTGATTAGCTGGTGTACAGCACTGCCCTGGCCCAAAACCTCGCCCGTGTCAGGATTGAGGATCAGTGCCTTGGTACCTTGGGTGCCGCAATCGATACCTAAATACATGGCTGTCCCTCTTGTCTATGCAGTCGCTTGGGCTTGCTCGGCCGGGAGGCGACAGGGTGCTTTCGGCAAGTTTTACGATGCCTATGGCTGGGGTGCCCGAGCATGCTTGGCATAACGCCTCGTCTATCGAGCATCTGCAAGCAGCGCTTGCAAGGTGCCGCTCACACCCAGCGTGCGCAGGCGATGCAGGTTGCGCTCAAAGGCCTGGACAAATGCCGGCGAGGCAGCGAGCTTTTTACCGAAGATGCTCTCGGCGCCTAGAACGCGTTCGGTCAAGCACGCATCATCGCTAACCAGGCTGCGGCAATAGTCGGCTCGCGGATCGATAATGCGGTAGCGTTCGCCCTGTTCATCAACCTCTTTCAGGTACAGCGCCCACGCCGCCACGACCAGCGCGACAGAGTCCAGTGGCTTGTCTTCGGCGATCAGCTGGTTAAGGGTCGGCACGATAAATTTCGAGAATTTTGACGAGCCATCCGAGCACACGCGCTCAAGCTGGTCGGCAATTGCCTGGTTGGAAAAACGCTCAATCAAGGTGTCTATGTAGATACTCAGGTCGATGCCCGGCACCGGCGCCAACTGTGGTGTTACATCGACATCCATAAAGCGGCGAATGTAGTCGCGTATCAAGCTGTCGTCCATGGTCTGGTGGACGAAGCGATAGCCCTTGAGAAAGCCCAGGTAGGTCAGCGCCAGGTGGCTGCCGTTGAGCAGCTTGATCTTCATGTCTTCATAAGGCGTGACATCGTCGGTGAACTGTACGCCGACTTTTTCCCAGGCTGGCCGACCGTTGCAGAACTTATCTTCCAGCACCCATTGCACAAAAGGCTCGCAGACCACTGGCCAGCCATCTTCGATGCCGTGTTCAGCGGCGAGTTGTTGGCGGTGGCTGGGCTTGGTCATGGGAGTAATGCGGTCGACCATGGCGTTGGGGAAACTGACGTGGGTATCAATCCAGTTGGCCAGATCGTGATCGAGCAGGTGAGCAAAACTGAGCAGCGCCTTGCGTGAAACCGAGCCGTTATGGGGCAGGTTATCGCACGACATCAGGGTGAAAGCAGGAATATTGTCGGCACGGCGCCTGGCCAGCGCCGCGCAGAGAAAGCCAAAAATGCTGCGCGGTGATTGCGGGTGGGCAAGGTCATGCTGGATGTCCGCCAGTTCGGACATGAATTCACCCGTGCTGTCATCCATGCAATAGCCGCCTTCGGTGATCGTAAGCGAGACAATCCTCACCTGTGGATCACTAAGCTTGTCGATCAAGGCCTGGGGTGAGTCCTCGGCCAAGAGCATGTTGCGGATCGAACCAATCACGCGGATCTCAGCGCCAGGTTCATCCGCCAGCTGGATCAGGGTGTAGAGATGATCTTGTGCGGCCAAGGCGTCACGCATTGCACGGTCTTCGGCGCGCAAGCCGACGCCACAAATACCCCACTGGGCAGCTTCGCCCTGGTTGATCAGGGCATCGGTGTAGACTGCTTGATGCGCCCGATGAAAGCCGCCGACACCGATATGGACGATGCCTTCGGAGGCAACCTGGCAAACTTCGCTAGGACGGCCAATATCAGCGGCAAGCCTTGATAAATTCTGGCGATTGAGTTTCATCGGGGTTCCTTAGCAAGCCGCTTAAGCTGCAGATTGAATGCGTTTGTCGATGGCCTTGCCGCTGTCGTCAAACAGGTGGCAATGCGCGGTGTCGAAGCTCAAATCCAGGGTTTCGCCGAATTTAGGCGCGAAGTCACCCCGTACTCGCACGGTGAGCATTTCTCCCGACTGGCTGCGGACGTGGCAGTAGGTGTCGCTGCCAAGGCGTTCGCTGACATCGGCGGTGACGCTGAGCAGGCCTTCACCAGCCGGTACGATATTTATGTGCTCGGGGCGTATGCCCAGGGTCACTTTGCTGCCAGGGGCCAGCGCTGTTGCCAGTGGCAGGCTGATATTGGCTCGAGCATCAAGCTTGACCTCACACGCATTGGCTGCGGTCTGGCCCAGGTTTCCGGTGAGAAAACCCATGGTTGGCGTGCCAAGGAAGCCGGCAACGAACAGGTTGGCGGGATGGTGATAAAGCTCAAGCGGTGAGCCGACCTGCTCGACGCGTCCGCTGTTCAGCACCACCACCTTGGTTGCCAGGGTCATGGCCTCGACTTGATCGTGGGTGACGTAGATCATCGTTGCTTGCAGGTCCTGGTGCAGGCGCGCCAGTTCCAGGCGCATCTGCACGCGCAGGGCCGCATCGAGGTTGGACAGCGGCTCATCGAATAGGAATATCTTCGGGTTGCGCACAATTGCCCGGCCAATGGCCACGCGTTGGCGCTGTCCGCCTGACAGTTGCTTGGGCTTGCGTTCCAGCAAGGGGTCGAGTTCGAGGATGCGCGCAGCGTTTTCAACTTTGTCTTTAACTTCCTGCTTGGGCGCACCCGACAGGTCGAGGCCGAATGACAGGTTTTTACGTACTGTCATGTGCGGGTATAGGGCATAGGTCTGGAACACCATGGCCAGGTCGCGCTTGGCCGGGGCGACTTCGGTAATGTCCTTGCCGTCCAGCTCAATGTTGCCGCTGCTGACATCTTCCAGGCCGGCGATAAGGCGCAGTAGGGTCGACTTACCGCAGCCCGACGGCCCGACAAACACCACGAATTCACGGTCATGTATATCCAGGTCAATGCCCTTGATGATCGAAAACCCTTCAAACGCTTTTTTCAGATTGCGTACTTTTAGATCAGCCATTACAGAATCCTTTTGTTATTTGACGGCGCCGAAGGACAGGCCACGCACCAGTTGTTTCTGGCTAATCCAGCCAAGTATCAGGATCGGCGCACAGGCCAGGGTCGAAACGGCTGAAAGCTTGGCCCAGAACAAACCCTCGGGGCTTGAGTAAGAGGCGACCAAGGCGGTCAGTGGCGCGGCTGCGGAAGAGGTCAGGTTGAGTGACCAGAACGCCTCGTTCCAGCACAGGATCAGTGACAGCAACATGGTCGAAGCCAGTCCGCCACGGGCGATTGGCAGCAATACACGGCTGATTTCCTGCAGCGTGGTTGCGCCATCCAGGCGCGCGGCTTCAAGGATGTCGACCGGGATATCCTTGAAGTAGGTGTAAACCATCCAGATCACGATCGGCAGGTTGATCAGGGTATAGATCACAATCAGCGCCAGGCGTGAGTCCAGCATGCCCAGGCTTTTGCAGATCAAGTAGATCGGCATCAGGACACCCACCGGCGGGAGCATCTTGGTCGACAGCATCCACAGCAGGGTGCCCTTGGTGCGCTTGGTCTCGAAGAAGGCCATCGAGTATGCCGCAGGCACCGCAACCAGCATGCACAAGGCGGTGGCGGCAAACGAGATCAGCACCGAGTTCCAGGCATAGCTGAAATAGTCGCTGCGATCATTGATGTGCAGGTAGTTTTCCAGGGTCGGGGTGAAGATGAATTGCGGCGGCGTGGCAAACGCGGCCAACTCGGTCTTGAAGCTGGTCAGCACCATCCAGAAGATCGGGAAGAAGATCAGCCCGGCAATCAGCCAGGCGGCGCAGCCCACCAACAGGCTTTGCAGGCTACGCTTTTGTTTTAGGGTCAGCATGGTCTGGTCCTCACTGTTTGTCGGTGAGGCTTTTACCGATCAATCTGATCAGCACTAGCGCCGCAATGTTGGCGATCACAACCGCGATCAAGCCGCCCGCCGATGCCATGCCGACATCGAATTGCAGCAACGCCTGGTTGTAGATCAGGTACGCCAGGTTGGTCGACTCAAAGCCTGGGCCACCGCTGGTCGTGGTGAAGATTTCGGCGAAGATCGACAGCAGGAAGATGGTTTCAATCATCACCACCACCGCAATCGGACGCGCCAGATGGGGCAGTGTCAGGTGCCAGAAAATCGCAATTGGACCCGCGCCTTCCAGGCGTGCCGCTTCTTTCTGTTCCTGGTCAAGCGACTGCATGGCGGTCATCAGCAGCAGGATCGCGAAGGGCAACCATTGCCACGAGACAATCATGATGATCGAGAACAAGGGGTGTTGGGCCAGCCAGTCCACGGGCTGGGCGCCGAAGAACTTCCACACCGCCGCAAGGATTCCCGAGACGGGATGGAAAATCAGGTTTTTCCACAGCAGCGCGCTCACCGTCGGCATGATGAAAAAGGGTGAAATCAGCATCACCCGGACTATGCCGCGTCCCCAGAACTCGCAGGCCTCAAGCAGTGCTGAAATCAATACGCCGAACACCACGCTGATCAGCAATACGCTGCCGACCAGCGTCAGGGTGTTCAAGGCGCCCGGCATAAAGCCTGGGTCGGTCAAAAAGTATTCAAAGTTTTCCAGCCCGACAAAGCTCTCTTCGTCCGGGTACAGCAGGTTGTAGCGGATGGTCGAAAAGTAGAGGGTCATGGCCAGTGGCACGACCATCCAGAGCAGCAACAGCAGCACCGATGGGCTGACCAGGAACCAGCCAATTTTCAAGCCGCGCTTGCGGGACTTGGTTTGGGTTGCTGGTGGGGAGGTATCGAGAGCCGAAGTAGTCATGGCAACTCCAGAAGTGAGCAGGGTGAACAACGCCCGGCCCGGCGCCATACGAGCGCCGGGGCGGGTACTGCCGAGGAGGAATTACTTCAGGTAGCCGGCGCGTTTCATCTGCCGTTCAGTGGCGGTCTGGGCGCCTTGCAGTGCCTGCTGCACGCTCATGCCTCCGGTCAAGGCGGCGGCAAACTGCTTGCCAACCTGTGTGCCAATGGCCTGGAACTCGGGAATGGTCACCAACTGCACGCCGACATAGGGCACCGGCTTGAGTGTTGGCTTGTTGGGGTCAATCGACTTCAAGGATTCAAGGGTGACCTTGGCAAAAGGCGCTGCTGCCATGTACGCATCTGTGTAGGTTGATGCGCGCGTGCCAGGCGGCACATTGGCAATACCGTCGGTCTTGGCAACCAGTTCGGAGTAGGCTTTTGACGTTGCCCACATGCTGAAGGTTTTAGCGGCGTCTTTTTCCTTGGAACTGGTCGGGATGGCCAGCGCCCAGGAATACAACCAGGACGAACCTTTGCTGGTTGCTTGAATCGGCGCAAAGGTAAAGCCCACATGGTCGGCCACTTTGCTCTGGCTCTTGTCGGTAACAAATGAACCAGCCACGCTGGCGTCTACCCACATCGCGCACTTGCCGCTGTTGAACAGTGCAAGGTTCTCGTTGAAGCCATTGCTCGATGCGCCTGGAGGGCCGTATTTGCTCAGGGTGTCGACGTAGAAATTCAGTGCGCTTGTCCATTCACTGCCGGTGAATTCAGGTTTCCAGTTCTCGTCAAACCAGCGCGCGCCAAAGGCGTTGGCCACCGTGCTGATCAGCGCCATGTTTTCACCCCAACCCGCTTTTCCGCGCAGGCAGATGCCGTATTGGTCTTTGTCCGGGGCGTGCAGTTTGGCGGCAAAATTTGCCATTTGCGTCCACGTCGGGTGTTCGGGCATTTTCAAACCCGCATCCTTGAACAGGTCTGTGCGGTAATAGGTGATTGAGCTTTCAGCGTAGAACGGCAAGGCGTACAGCTGCCCCTTGACTGACAGGCCGTCGCGAACCGATGGAAATATATCCTCGGCGTCATACTCGGCGCTGAGGTCGGTCATGGGTTCGAGCCAGCCTTTGGCCCCCCACAGCGATGCTTCATACATGCCGATGGTCAACACATCAAACTGGCCGCCCTGGGTGGCGATATCAGTGGTCAGGCGTTGGCGCAAAACATTCTCTTCGAGCACTACCCACTTGAGCTTGATGTCGGGGTGTTCTGCCTCAAAGGTTTTTGACAGGCGCTGCATGCGGATCATGTCGCTGTTATTGACCGTGGCAATCGTCAGCGTTTCAGCTGCCAGGGTTAAACCAGGCAATGCAAGGCAAGCAGTAGCAGCTAATGCCAGAGATAATTTATTCATTTATCGACTCCGCTTCTGCCACCGTCCTGGCCACAGAAGATCGCTATTATTTTTGTCGTGCTCGTCCCGATTACACCGCTGCGAAGGCGGTATAACAAATCCTTGTCTGCACAGTTACTGATACTTTTTTGCACTTGCCGTGCATTGGCTTAATAAAGAAAAGTCAATGAAAGCCAGTGCCTAAAGGAGGTTGCGTTGGGTTTGCTGTTTTTGCGGGGTATAAATCAGTACAGGTTTTGTTCAGAAAGACGATGCACAACCAGCTTTCTGTAACGCGAAGGTGTCATGCCCTTGAGCTGCTGGAAGCGGCGGTTAAAGTTGGAGATGTTGCTAAAGCCCGATTCGAAGCACACGTCGGTGATGGGCTTGTCACTGCGGCTGAGCAGTTCGCACGACTTACTTACCCGCAGACGATTAACGAACTCAACGAAGCCACGGCCTGTGGCCTGTTTGAAAAAGCGCGAGAAGTAGGTTGGGGTCATGCCGAGGGAGGTCGCCACATCGTCCAGGCTTATTTCCTGTGCGTAATGGCCAAAGATGTAATCCACGGCAAGGCTGATCCTGTCGACATGGCTCTCATCCGCCAGTTGCGAGGCAGTAACCCCGGATAACAACTGGTAATCCTCGGTCTCGGCCAGCAGCTCAAGCAAAATCAAAAAGTGCCCGAGCCGCTTGATGCCTTGTGATTGGGCAATGCAGCCCATCAGTTGCCTGGCTTGAGCAATCACCTTCGGATGATGGAACTCAATGCCATATTCAGCCCGCGCCAATAATGGCATCAGGGTTTTCAGCTCGGAAAACACGCTGGTTCCGCTGCCAAGCACCTCATGGGTGAAGTTGACCAGCATGTCGCGGTCCCGTACCTCCTGCTCGGTTTCGTCGAGCTGGCTGATCCAGTTGTGCGGCAGGTTCGGGCCGGTCAGGAACAAACTATTGGGGCCAAAGTTACCGATGTAGTCGCCAATGAACACTTTGCCGGAGCTGGCGGTAATCAGGTGCAGTTCGAACTCCTTATGGAAGTGCCAGCGCACCAACGGGCTTGGAAAACCATGCTGTCGGTAGATCAGCGAATGACCGCCATGGTCGTCCATCAGCTCATAGGAAGGGTCTGTAACACGGGCAATGCGAGTCATGGTTGCTTGGGTTATCCAACGCTGGCCTGGCGGGTTGTAGGTCTTTTTTGTAGCACAGTCTGTGTGACCGCGTTTACCCCGCGCAGTTTTACAGCAGTGCCAATTGCCCGCCGGGGGGGCAAAACTGAGAACAATCCAGCTTGAAATCGCCTCGCTGGTTCAAGCCAAAGCGCTTTATGGCCAAGGCAAAGCGCTTGGCGATCAGCTCGGCAAAAGCACCTTCGCCACGGAAGCGGTGGCCAAAGCGGCTGTCGTACAGCTCTCCGTCGCGGCTTTGCCGGATCAGGCTCAATACGTGCTCAGCGCGCTGCGGGTAATGTGCGTGCAGCCATTCTTCAAACAGCGGGGCGACTTCGCGCGGCAAGCGCACGAACATATAGGATGCGCTTTGCGCGCCCGCTTGCTTGGCTTTCTCGAGCAGGCTTTCCAACTCCATGTCATTGATCATCGGGATCATCGGCGAGCACAACACCCCGACCTTGATACCCTGCTCACGCAACACGCCTATGGCCCGCAAGCGCGCCGCAGGGGAGGCCGCACGGGGTTCCATGATGCACTTCAACTGGTTATCCAGGGTGGTCAGGCTGATCATTACGGCGACCAGACGTTGCTTGGCCAACTCAGTGAGAATGTCCAGGTCGCGCAGGATCATCGAGCCCTTGGTGACTATGGTCACCGGGTGGCGATAGCGCAGCAGCACTTCGAGGGTTTTGCGCGTGAGCATATGCTGGCGCTCGATCGGCTGGTAGGGGTCGGTATTGGCGCCAAGGTTGATTGGCGCACAGCGATACCCAGGCTTGCTCAGCTGTTGTTCAAGCAATGCCACGGCATTGGTCTTGGCGATGAGCTTGGTTTCAAAATCGATGCCCGGCGACATATCCCAATAGGCGTGGCTGGGCCTGGCGTAGCAATAAATACAGCCGTGCTCACAGCCGCGATAGGGATTGATTGAGCGATCAAAAGGCAGGTCCGGCGACTGGTTGCGGGTGATGATGCTCTTGGCGGTTTCCAGGCGCACTTCGGTTGCAGCGCTGGGCGGCACTTCCTGGAACCAGCCGTCGTCAGTCGCGATGACTTGCGTTGGTGCAAAACGGTTGAACGGGTTGCTGGCCGTACCACGACCGCGCGGAGGTAGAGAGGCTGACATCGCAAGGTTCCATGCACAAGAGTGGGCTGACTACACCGATAGCTGTATATTTATACAGTTAAAAGTGCAGTCAAGCCAAGCCTCTTTATGCGGCGCTGATCAGCGGTTCCTCGGGCCAGGGCATATGGCTAGCGCACCAAAGGTGGCTCTGTGTCCAGGCTTTCGACTTCCTCCGGGCGCCGCGCATAGCGTTGCGCGAGCACGGCACAGACCATGAGCTGGATCTGGTGGAAAATCATCAGTGGCAGGATCAACAAGCCAATGGTGCTGCCGGCAAACAACACCTGGGCCATTGGCACGCCGGTGGCCAGGCTTTTCTTCGAGCCGCAGAACACAATGGTGATGCGGTCTTCCTGGTTGAAGCCAAACCATTTGCCCAGCAAGTGCGTGCCGAGCAGCGAAAATGTGAGCAGTACGCAGCAGGCAAATACCAGCCAGGCGAGCTCGACCAGCGGCACCTGATGCCACAAGCCCTCGATGACCGCCGCCCCGAATGCGGTATAGACCACCAGCAGAATAGAGCCTTGATCGACAAACTTGAGCCAGCTTTTATTGCGCCCCACCCAGTCACCTATCCAGCGTCTGGCTACCTGGCCGGCCACGAATGGCACCAACAACTGCAAGGTGATCTTGCCGATGGCATCAACTGTCGAGCCGCCATCACCATGAACGTTCATCAGCAATGCGACCAGCAACGGGGTGAGAAAGATGCCAAACAGGCTTGATGCCGCGGCGCTGCAAATGGCGGCGGGAATATTGCCGCGTGCCAGCGAAGTAAAGGCAATGGCCGATTGCACCGTTGCCGGTAGCGCACAGAGATAAAGCATGCCCAGGTACAACTCGTTGCCGACCAGGGGCGAGAGCACGGGTTTGAGCGCCAGGCCCAGCAACGGGAACATGATAAAGGTGCAGGCGAACACCAGCAGATGCAGGCGCCAATGGCTGGCTCCGGCCAGGATCGCCTGGCGAGACAGCTTGGCGCCATGCAGGAAAAACAACAGGGCAATGGCCAAGTTGGTAATCCAGCCGAAGGCAACCGCCGTCTGACCGCTTGCGGGCAACAGGCTGGCGATTGCGACGACAGCGATCAAGGCGCAGGTGAAATTATCGGGCATGAAGCGCTTGAGTGACATGTTCGAATCTCGTACTTGCAGACAGGTTGAGGCAAACACTACCCTGTTCGCAGCTTTCCGACTAACGCCAAAGAGCCAGCGAATGTCGCCAAACAGACAAGGGACGATCATCCATCGCTCACTGCCCGAGCTTCCGGCCTTGCCGCGCCCGCTTTATGGCCGGGTCGAGTCGCTGCCGAACCGGGCCTTGACCTATCGCCACAGTCATCCCTGGGTGCAGCTGTCCTACGCCATTGCCGGGGTGCTCGAGGTGCAAACGGACAACGCCCGCTATGTCGCGCCACCACAGCGTGCTGTCTGGCTGCCAGCGGGGTTGGAGCATCAGGTTTCCAGTTCGTCGCATACGGAAATGCGCAGCCTGTATATCGAGTGTTCGGCAGTAGCCTGGGCTCCGCAAAGCTGCCGCGTGCTTGCAGTCAGCCCATTGCTGCGCGAGTTGATCAATAGTTTCAGTGATGTGCCGGTCGAATACGACGAAGCAGGTTCCGACGGGCGCTTGGCCAGCGTGCTGCTCGATCAGTTACGGGTTGCGGCAGAGGTCGACCTGGTGCTGCCAATGCCCCATGACGTGCGTCTGCAAGCGTTGTGCATGAGCCTGCAGGAGAATCCCGAACAGCATGCCACGCTGGCACAGTGGAGCGCGCAACTTAACCTTTCGGAACGCACCTTGAGTCGCTTGTTTTTGCAGGATACCGGGCTGACTTTTCGCGCCTGGCGCCAACGCTTGCGCCTGCTTGGCGCATTGGCGCCGCTGGAGCAGGGGGAGCGCGTCACCGATGTCGCCCTGGCCTGCGGCTATGATTCGGTTTCCGCGTTTATTGCCGCATTCAGGCTGCACTTTGGTGCCACTCCGGGAGAGTTTTTCCGTTAGCCGCGTTTCACCCTTTGTTCGGCATAGTGGGTGTCCACTGGGGCTGAAAACACCAGTTGCGCGCTGGCGGCCAGCTCACGGGCGCACCACCAGAGGTAAAAGTCGGTGGCGAAAAAGCCGTCGCACTCCGCCATGACACTGGTCATGACGTGGCCAAGTGGTTGCCATTGGTCTGTGCAAAAGTGCAGCAGGCGCTGGTGAATATGCTTATGGCTTTGACCGTGGAATGCGCCGTCATGCCAGCGGCGGATATCTGCATTTTCAGCCACGGCAGCGTGCCATTGCGCGGCTAGTTGATGGCGCTGTGTGACGCTGAGCAGCTTGGGTTGATGCAGGGCCGCGAGTGTATCGGGTGCATGCATGGCCACGGCTTTGCGACTGGCTACACGGCTGTCGCCGGTGCCACAAGCCACTCGCCATAATTTCACCCTGGAGTTTTCGAGTGCGGCTGCCACCCGGGCCAGCAGCAGTTGTTCCGATGCGCTGTCACCGTCCCAGACCGTCACCGCCTGCGGCTGGTGCGCCAGGTCTTTGAGCCATAGCGCGTCGGCGCTCAGGCCGGAGCCGAAATCAGGTTGCGGCTGCACCGAGGCGGGCCATAGCTGTTGCCAGAAGTCGCTGCGCATCTGGCAGGGCGGGGTGTCGATATCAGCCAAAGGGCCGACAGCCAGATCATCGCGCATCACCCGCAGCGACTGTCTAGCTGTCTCGGCACCTATGCAGTGAGTCACGCCTGCCACGGCGTTGTCACCGCATACCAGGTGCCACATGGGCTATTTCTCGGATTTTTTCAGTTTGGGATTGGGAAAAAACTGCACGGTTTGCACTTTTGTCTCAGCCGGTTTGACCTCGACTTTGTTAACCCGCGTGCCTAGCTCTCGAGGCACCGACTGGCCTTGGGCGTTTAGCAAGTCGCTAAAGCCGCAGGCCACGCATTCACGGTGTGGAACGCCGTCTTCGTCCCACATTTTTACAGTGTCGGTCGCGCTGCACGCCGGGCATACGGCACCGGCGATAAAGCGTTTCTTTGGGGTGTTGCTGTCTATCATGCGGCCTCCTGACTCAAGCCCAGGTGGCGCAACAGCGCATCGATGCTCGGCTCGCGGCCACGGAAATCAACAAAGAGTACCATCGGCTCCTGCGATCCACCGCGTGCCAGAATGGCTTGGCGAAAGGCGCGGCCGGTTTCGCTGTTGAACACCCCTTCTTCTTCAAACTTGGAGAAGGCATCGGCAGACAGTACTTCCGCCCACTTGTAGCTGTAGTAACCCGCGGCATAGCCACCGGCAAAGATGTGCGCGAAGCCGTTCGGGAAGCGGTTGTACTGCGGAGGACGCATCACCGAGACTTCGGCGCGGATGCTTTCGAGCACTTCCAGCACGCTGCGTCCGTCACCATGGGTGGCGTGCAGTTCGAAGTCGAACAGGGAGAACTCCAACTGGCGAACCATCATCAGTCCCGACTGGAAGTTCTTCGCGGCAAGCATCTTGTCCAGCAGGTCTTGCGGCAGCGCTTCGCCGCTTTGGTAGTGGCCTGAAATCAACGCGAGGCCTTCGGGTTCCCAGCACCAGTTTTCCATGAATTGGCTCGGCAGCTCCACCGCATCCCAGGCCACGCCATTGATGCCCGAGGCCCCAGCGTGCTCGACCTGGGTCAGCAGGTGATGCAAGCCATGGCCAAATTCGTGGAACAGGGTGGTGACTTCATCATGGGTCAGCAAGGCAGGTTTGTCGCCAACCGCCGGGGTGAAGTTGCACACCAGGTTGGCCACCGGGCTGATCAGTTCGCCTGCTGCGTTGCGACGCTTGTCACGGGCACCGTCCATCCATGCGCCGCCACGCTTGTTGGCCCGGGCATAGAGGTCGAAGAAGAAACGGCCGACATGCTCGCCGTTTTCGCTGATTTCAAACAGGCGCACATCCGGGTGCCAGGTATCGAAGTCGCTGAGTTCCCGGATTTGAATCCCATAGAGTTTTTCGACAATGGCGAACAGGCCGGTCAGTACTTTGTCGATCGGAAAATACGGGCGCAGGATTTCCTGCGAAATACTGTAGCGCTGCTCGCGAAGCTTCTCGCCGTAGTAAGCGGCGTCCCAGCTTTGCAAGTCAGCGCAGCCTTGCTCGCGGGCAAAGGCTTGCAGTTCCTTGAGGTCTTGTTCGGCAAAGGGCTTGCTGCGCACGGCCAGGTCACGCAGGAAGCTCAGCACTTGCGCGTTATCCTCCGCCATCTTGCTCGACAGGCTCAGCTCCGAATAGTTGGCGAAACCAAGCAGCGTTGCCAGTTCCTGGCGCAGGTCGAGGATTTCCTGCATCACCGGGGTATTGTCATTTTGCCCGGCATTCGGGCCTTGATCCGAGGCGCGGGTGCAGTAGGCGGCATAGATTTCTTCACGCAGCGCGCGGTTGTCGGCATAGGTGATCACCGCGTAGTAGCTGGGGAACTCCAGGGTGATCAACCAGCCTTCAAGTCCCTTGGCCTTGGCTGCTTCGGCCATTTGCTGCTTGGCTGAATCGGTAATGCCCTGCAACTGCGCTTCGTCAGTGACGTGCTTGCTCCACGCCTGGGTGGCGTCCAGCAGTTGGTTGGAAAAGTGGCTGGCCAGCTCTGAGAGGCGCATTTGAATCGCGCCATAGCGCTGCTGTTCGGCTTCTGGCAGATCGATACCGGACAAGCGGAAATCTCGCAGGGTGTGCTGCAGGATCGTTTGCTGCGCAACATCGTAGCCCGTTGACTCAGGGCTGCTCGACAGTGCCTTGTAGGCTTCGAATAAGCGCCGATTCTGGCCGATTTCGGTGAAATACTCGGACAGTTTCGGCAAGCAGGCTTCGTACGCCTGACGCAATTCAGCGTTGTTGCGCACGGCGTTGAGGTGACTCACCGGGCCCCAGGCCCGTTCCAGGCGTCCGTTGAGCTCGTCAAGCGCCAGCACCAGAGCGGCCCAGCTCGGTGCGTCAGCATGTTGCTCGAGCAATTCGGTGATAGCCGCACGGTTCTCAGCAAGAATGGTGTCTACCGCTGGCTCAACATGCTCGGGGCGAATGCTGGAGTAGGGCGGCAAGTCGAAGTTCTGGAGCAGCGGATTGCTATCGGTCACGGGCAGGCACCTGTCATTTGAAGGCAAAAATAAAAAACTCTTGGTTCAGTTATTGGGTCACTCAGGCCAATTAACAACCCATAGGCTTAGGGAGCGTCTGAAAAAAGTAGCGACCCAAGGAAGTAACAGCCGAAGGCAGGCCCGTAGGCCGAGCACCAGCGAGTAGAAAATGTGAAAAAACACAGTTTAGTATTCTAAATGAGCATTTGATTCGCGTTGCCACCCTTTCGGGGCTGCAGCAAGGGCTGTCCAACTAAAGTCCGTTCAGCCTGAAGGCTGTGAGCAGCTTTTCAACGCAGTAGTGCCGAGCGCAGTATTTTTTCAGCGTTTCCTCGGTATCCTATTTAGAATCGTGATTATTAGCAGCCAAAAGGAATCTATCGTGTCGATTCGAACTTACCAGCAATTTACTCCGCAATTGGGCGAGCGCGCATTTGTCGACAGCTCTGCAGTGGTGCTGGGTGACGTCGAGATTGGCGACGACAGCTCGGTTTGGCCGCTGACCGTGATTCGCGCCGACATGCACAGCATCCGTATCGGCCAGCGCACCAGTATCCAGGATGGCTGCGTTTTGCATATCACTCACGCCGGCCCCTTCAACCCTGCCGGTTATCCACTGAATATTGGCGACGATGTGACCATCGCGCACAAGGTCACCCTGCATGGTTGCAGCATTGGTAGCCGGGTGTTGGTCGGCATGGGCAGCATTGTCATGGACGGCGCCGTGATCGAGGATGAAGTGGTGCTGGGCGCTGGTAGCCTGGTGCCGCCTGGCAAGCGCCTGGAAAGCGGTTTTCTCTATGTCGGCAGCCCGGCCAGGCAGGTGCGTCCCTTGAGTGACAAGGAACGCAGTTACTTCTGCTACAGCTCGAAAAACTACGTGAATCTCAAGGATCAGCATCTGATGGAGGGCTACGGACACTAACGAGGCTCTACTCGCTGGTGCTCGGCCTACGGGCCAGCCTTCGGCTGTTACTCCCGTTGGTCGTTGTGCCTTGTCCTATCTTTGTTCGCGACCTTTTTCAGTGGCTCCCTAAGCCGTCAATCTGCTTTGGACGGTGACTGCTTGGGTTTGCGGAGCGGGTTTTCCGGTAATTGTTCGGCCAGTAAGGCCGGGCGCCGGGTTTCAACTTTGGCGCCGTAGTTGCTGCTCAGGTAGGTGAGTATGGTGTCTTCGGTTTTTGCATCAAAGGGCCATAAACCTTGCTTGTCCTGCATCCAGCGGATCAATGAAAGCCAATGTTCGCGGCTGCCGCTGTTTTGCGTAACCAGTTTGGCCGAGTGACAGGCCATGCAGTTATTGCGTACGGTTTCCCAGCCGGGCGCGATGATGAAGCCGCTGGCGTGGTCGGTCTGCGCAGCGGTTTCAGCGGCCTGGACCGAGATGGAGAAAAGGCCAAGCAGCAACAGACTCAGGGCAGTTGAATGGGCCATGGGTCCTCCTAGACTATCTGAATAGCAATGCGATGGCAGGCGTTGTTCAGGTAGCCCTTGGGATTCCAGCCCGGCACCAACATGGGCTGTGAGCGACCCTGATTATCGACCGCGCGCGCCCAGACCTCGTAATAGCCCTTCTCGCTAAAATTCAGCTCTGCACTCCAGTGCTGCCATGCCAGGCGATTAACCGGCGCCTTGAGCTTGGCCGGTTGCCAGGTGACGCCGAAGTCGGTTGAAACATGCACTTCGCTGACCTCAAGATCGCCCGCCCAGGCATGACCACGCACCTGCACGCTTTGCGCAAGTGGCAGGCTGACACCGGATTTGGGGAAGGTGATCAGTGACTTTACCGGCATTGATTCAATAATCTGCATGTCTTCGACGGGAACCTCGCTACCCGGCGCGACCGGGTACTTGGGCACGCTGTAGGACGGGGCCGCCATCTTGTTGCCGTCATGGACCTTGTTGCGCACCACGATCTTGCTCAGCCATTTGCCAGATGTCGAGGCTGGCCAACCGCCGCAAACCAGGCGCAGTGGCCGGCCATTGAGGTAAGGAATTGGCTGGTCATTCATGGCCCAGGCAATCAGCGTCTGGTCTTCCAGCGCCTTGGCCATGGGGACGCCACGTGAGATCGCATGCTTGCTTGGGTCGCCACTTGGGTGCGCATCTGCGCCGTAATAGCCGATGTAAACGGCATCTTTCTTGATTCCGCAGGCTTCGAGCACATCGCGCAGGCGCACCCCGGTGAAGGTTGGGCAGGCGACGGCGCCCACCGACCATTGGTTGCCACTTGCCGCCGGGACGAATTCACTGCGGCCATTGCCGCCGCATTCGACCACCAGTTGATAGGTATGGTGTTTGAAGCGCGATTTCAGTTCGGCAACGGTGAAGGTCATAGGCGTGACACACGACTCGCCTGCGATTTCCAGTTTCCAGTTGGCCGCATCCAGGGTTTCGAGTGCTGGGGGAATGCCGTTGTTGCGCACAAACATATGGCGCGCAGGCGTGACTTCATCGTCGAGCAAATGAGCAGGGGTTTCAGCGTTCAAGGGCCTGTCGTTGAGTACCTTGAGGCCGTCCTTGCCTTCAATGCTGAAGGGCTCATCGGCATGGGCAAGCCCGGCAGGAATAAGTCCCAGCGGCATGAACCGGGCGTATGGAATGCTGGCGCCCAGGGCAGAAGCCATTGCCAGCAGGCTGCTGCGTTTAAGAAAGCCACGACGGCTTGGTTCGGCCTCGCGGTCCCAGAGCAGTTTTTCGGCTTCGACCGGATCTTTTGCATAGAGCTCGTGAATGCCAGGTTGATCTTTAGACATACTTGGCCTCTCCTTGCCTGTTGTTGGCGGCGCCACGCAATCAAGCCGGGCGCCATTGTTGTGCTTCGACCCTAGTTGGCCGTGGCGCCATGCACAACGACCAGTTTGGGGTCGGTGGTCGGTCCAGATGGGCGTGGGGGTAAAATAGCGGAGTGCCTATGCTTTGTTTGGCGGCCTGTTTTTTGTATGGTGGCGCACTCTTTTCATGGCGCCAGACGGGCGATTGCGATGCATTATCAGAATATTTTGTTCGACCTCGACGGCACGCTCACCGACCCGCGTGAAGGCATCACTCGCTCGGTGCAATATGCGCTGGGCAAGCTCGGTATCGATGAACCTGAGCTGCAAGCGCTCGAGCATTTTATTGGCCCGCCACTGTTGCAGTGCTTTATGAGCACCTATGCGCTGGATCAGGAGACGGCCTGGCAGGCGGTGAATTTTTATCGCGAGCGCTTTGCCGATGTCGGCTTGTATGAGAACCGGATGTTCTCGGGCATTCCACAGTTGCTGGCCCTACTCAATAGCCAGCAGCGCAGCCTGTATGTGGCGACCAGCAAGCCACAGGTATTTGCTGCCAGGATCGCCCAGCACTTCGGTTTTTCCGAGCAGTTCAAGGTGATCTACGGCAGTGAGTTGGACGGTACGCGGACCAACAAGGTCGAGCTGATTGCCCATCTGCTGGAGCGCGAAGGCTTGGCGCCAGGCGATTGCCTGATGATTGGTGACCGCAAGCACGACCTGATAGGCGCCCGCGAAAATGGCTTGGACGCCGCCGCAGTGGGTTATGGGTTTGGTAGCTTCGCTGAACTCAGGGGCGAGCAACCGCGCTATCACTTCCAGACGCTAGGTGAACTGCATCAGGCCTTTGCGGGCTGAGTCAAAGCGAGTGCGGGTTTAGCTGTCGTTACGCTGGTAGATGATCTTCTTGGTGCCGCCATCGCAACTGCCTACCACCATGTTTTCGTCTTCAACCTCAGCGTTGGGGACGATTTCCAGGGTGTAGCTCTGCACGCCTGATGCCTGGATCTTGACCTCGATCTCTTGCTTGAGCTCTTCGCAAGGTTTGACCGCCGCCTGCGCGCCCGCACTGCCCAGTAACCCAGCGCCGAGAGCAATAAATGCCACGAATGTGTGGAGTTTGATTGTGCTAAACATGAGGCTCCGCCCTTGGTGAGCAATTGGGTTTAATTTAGACGCAAGCAATGGCAACTAGTTCGCCAGTCATGCTGCTAATTTGCCATTAGCCTTTGTTCAAGCGCTGCCTTGCGCTGATCTGCCGGTAATCCACCCAGTTTCGCGACCTTTTGGTAGAACACTGGCCAGTCGCCGTTGGCCTCGGCAAACAGCTTGGCGAATGCAGGCACCCATTGATCATAAAGGCCAAAGGGCAGCAGCTTGGCGTTATTGATCGGTGAGTTGATCCAGCCATCATAACGACCGACCCCGCCCCAGCTGCGCTGGCGCAGGTCGTGGTACTCGGCGCGCAAGCGATCAAATTCAGCTTGCTTGCCCTGGCGCATCTGCTCGGCGGATTGACCGCTGGCGTACAGCGTTTCCAGGCGCGCACGCGTTTTTAGCACAAGCTGGGTGAACTGCTCGCGTTGCTGGTCGGCTGACGGGTCTGCAGCGGACTGGCCTCGTTCGGCTCGCCACTGGCGCAGCCCCTGTTGCTCGACAAAGGTGGCGAAGGATTCGTTGAACTCGGTATCGCCCGCAACGTAAAACTGTTGATGGGCCAGCTCATGGAAAATCACCGAGACCAAGCGCTCGTCACTCCAGCGCAACATGGTGTTGAGCAGTGGGTCATCAAACCAGCCCAGGGTCGAATAGGCCTCGACACCACCCATGTAGACATCCAGCCCTTGCTGCTTGAGCAGGGCTGCCGCGCCGCGCGCACGTCCCAGCTGGTAATAGCCGAGATAGGCCACGCAACCGGCGATGGGGAAGCAGTGCAGTTCGGGTTTTAGCGAGAACTCAGGGGTGGCAAACACATTCCAGAGCACAAATGGCCGCTGCACATCCGCGTAGACCCGGTAGCTCTGGTTATCGGGCAGGGCCAGGTGCTGGCTGGCAAAGCTGCGCGCCTGTTGCGACAGCGCCAGGCGTCTGCGCAATTGTGCATCGGTCTGAGGGTTGCTGAGCAGCTGCGAAATAGTCTGGCGGCGCTGTAATAGATCAACCTGCCCATCAAGTAGTTGGCTGTAGTAATCAAGGCTTGAACAACCGCTCAGCAGGGCGATGAGCAGCAATGGAACCCAGCTCAGCTGGATGCGGTCGAGTAGAGAGCGATAAGTAGGCGGCATGACAGGACACTACTGCATCCGCCCGCTTATCCGCCAGCCCCTTGGTAGTGGCTTTTTCGTTCAAACAAAGCGGCGCTAGCCAGCGTTTGCTAATTAAAGTCGGAGCCCTTGCATGCGCGCATTTTTGGCTGTCACCAGTTTGGCACTTATCAGTGGTTGTTCGTTGCTTATGCCGAGCCATGACCCAAACATGGCCTGGGTGGACCTGCGAACCGACGACGATACCGAACTGCTGGCCAGCGAGGTCGACAGCAAAGCGTTGGAAGACGACCGTTTCTTTCAAGTCAGCCCCGGCATCCATGAGTTGCATGCACATATACGCTTCGAGGTGGACGCGACCAACATGGGCGGCGATGAAGCGCCTTTGGCGCGCACCTGCGAGATGCTGGTCAAATACAATGACTTCGCCGCTGGACAAACCTATCGACTGGAGGCTGGCTCCGTGGGCTTTCGGCCCTGGGCCAAACTCTTTGATACAAATGACCGGCTCCTGGCCACGGCACGCGAAGGCAGTTGTGGGCAAATATGAGTGAAACAGCGCTATGCTGAATTATCTTCTCTAGGCATTGACGAGGTTGTCATGCACCGAATAGCACTCACTGCCTGTGCGCTGGCACTTACCGCCTGCGCATCCGAGCTGCCTCAACCGTCACCCGATCAGGCCTGGGTTGACCTCTACGCCAGCGCCGGTTATCTGCTGATGGCCAACAAACTCGATGGAAAGCGCCTTGATGACGGGCGTTACTTCCAGGTGTCACCCGGCGCCCATGACCTTGAAGCAAGGTTCCAGTTTGAGGTGCCTGGCGGTGGCAGCCTGGGAGGAATGTCTGAGCCGGTGCAGATGACCTGCGAGTTGCGCTACCGCTATGACAATTTTGAAGCGGGCAAGCGCTATCAGATACAGGCTCGCCCCTTGATGCGTGAAGCGCAAGGCTGGCTCTATGATGAGCAGCGCAATGTCGTTGCCAAAGCAGATGTCATGCGCTGCGGTACATTCTAGGCGCTAGCCTTTGCCAGCGGGTGAATCAGGTTTCGAGCGTGGCTTCAAGGGTGATGGTCGCATTCAGCACTTTTGAAACCGGGCAGCCGGTCTTGGCGTTCTGTACCGCTTTTTCGAAGGCGGCACGATCGGCGCCAGGAACTTTTGCGTGCAAGGTCAGGTGTACGGCAGTGATCGAGAAGCCATCGCCGTCTTTATCCAGGGTAACTTCCGCCTTTGTGTCGATGCTCTCGGCGGTCATCCCAGCTTCGCCCAGTTGCAGCGACAGCGCCATTGAGAAGCAGCCTGCATGCGCGGCGCCAATCAATTCTTCGGGGTTGGTTCCCGGCTCGTTTTCAAAGCGGGTATTGAAGCCGTAAGGTGATTTTGACAGCACGCCGCTCTCGGTCGAGATGGTGCCTTTGCCCTGTTTGATACTGCCCTGCCAATGGGCTGATGCGGTCTTCTTCATCAAAGATCTCCTGCTTTGTAGGGTACTTAGTTGAGAGTCCGGTGCTGCCAACAAGTTCGTTGGCAGCCAGGTTTTACAGTCGATCAAGAACCAATCAGCGCAGGCCCGCGAGAATCTCGAAGGAGCGCTTGCGGTCATTGAAATCGTACAGGTCGCTGGTGAATATCAACTCATCTGCGCCGGTTTGTTCGAGCAATACCTCAAGCTTAGCGCGGATTTTTTCCGGACCGCCGATCATGGCCAAGCCAAAGAACTCGCCCACGGCATTGCGTTCATGGGGCAGCCACAGGCCGTCCATGCTGGCGACAGGAGGGCGCTGGACCAGGCTCTGGCCGCGAATCAACGAAAGTATCCGCTGATAGGCCGAGGTTGCCAGGTATTCGGCTTGTTCGTCGGTGTCCGCCGCCACCAGGGGGACGCCGAGCATGACATAAGGTTTGTCGAGTACATCGGAGGGCGTGAAGTGATCGCGGTAGATCCGAATTGCCTCATGCATCATGCGCGGGGCAAAGTGCGAGGCGAATGCATAGGGCAGGCCTTTCTGACCCGCTAACTGCGCGCTGAACAGGCTTGAGCCGAGCAACCAGATTGGCACGTTGGTATCGCTGCCGGGCATGGCCACAACCCGTTGATTGGGTGTGCGTGGGCCCAGGTAGCGCTGTAGTTCTTCTACATCCCTGGGGAAGTCATCGGCGCTACCGCTGCGGTCGCGACGCAGGGCATGTGCGGTGTATTGGTCGGCACCGGGCGCACGGCCCAATCCCAGGTCAATCCGCCCAGGATAGAGCGTTGCCAGTGTGCCGAACTGTTCGGCAATGACCAGCGGAGCATGGTTGGGCAGCATCACCCCGCCAGAGCCCAGGCGAATGCTTTGGGTATTGGCCGCCAGATAACCGAGTAGAACCGAGGTGGCCGAACTGGCGATGCCATCCATGTTGTGGTGTTCTGCCACCCAGAAGCGGTTAAAGCCTAATTGCTCGGCATGCTGTGCCAACGCCAGTGAGTTGCCCAGGGCCTGCTTGGCGTCGCCGTCATCGCGGATTGGGGCTAGGTCGAGGATAGAAATCTTGGTCTTTGCTAAAGCGCTCATCTGCTTGGCCTATTAAATGCTCAAATGTGCGACGCAGTCTTAAGCCTTAATGAATGCGCCAATACTTGAGTTTAATAGTGGGGATTAATCAGTCGATTCCAAGCCCTGAAGTCGAATTGGCTGAATTTGCGCCTACGGTCCGGGGCTAAAAACTCACCGCCAGGCCTAGTGACAAGCCCGATACGTTGTCTCCGACCATTTGTCGTAATACCAGGCGGGTGCGGCTGATGAATATGTCGTAAGCGCTGGAGTCGAACTCGACGCCCAGGCCAAATGTGGACAAGCGGTCAAAACCCAGGGCGCCACGTTGGTCGCCTAGATATTCAGAGTGAGAGAACTCCAGGACATAACGCAGCGGCCGTTGCATCACCACCCAGCCCGTGGGGGCTCGCCAGCGTGACCAAAGGTTGGCTGTTTCGGCGGTAACCTCGCCGTTAATGGCTTCATCCCCGCCGATCTGCTGCAAGTTCATATAGGTGTAGCGCAGTTCGATGTCGGCTTCGTAATCGGGGCGGACACGTTCCCAGTCGAGCATCATGGCGCCGCCCAGGCCCAAGGCACTCATCTGACCGTCATCGAGAAACTTGATTTGCTTATTGGTCTTGCGGTTGATGAATATCCGCGCCGCATTGAGGTCGCTGGTCATGTAGCCCAGGCCAACGCTGGCGATTGGGCGTACCACCACTTCATCGCTGATGGGAAAATCCCAGCCGACACCGCCGGTTGCCGAGACAGAGTTCCACTTGACCGGGATGGAGCGTTGCTCGGCACCGTCCGTGGCCACGAAGCGCGGGTCGTAGCGGCTGTAGGCTGCAGCACCTTCGAGATACAGTGGGAATGACTTGCTCATGGTCGCGCCGCCGCCAAGCTGGGTCATCTTGATGCTTGGGTTGCCACTGCTGCCATCCTTGATTTGCAGCGAGCTCGAAGCCAAATCAAGGGTCATTGAGTAGGACATCAATGACAGCACGCCGTTAACCCGATCCTCCACATCATCCCGGTCGAGCATCAGTTCGGCATGGGCTGTGGGGGCAGCAATAACGACAAGAAGTGTAAAGCGGGCAGCGAGTGTGGCCATGATTGCGCCGTCAGTAATCAGTTTGCCTGAATTCTAGACGCAAATCCGAGGACCGTTGACTAATCAGGCGCAATCAAGCGCGTTGCTAAGTACCGTGCTAGAGGCATTTAGCCCTAAGGGCCGGGCAGACGAGGCCCGCCCGCACCTTTAGGCTGGTTTAACTGCTGCTTAGGCGAAAGCCCACTTTGAGGGTGACTTGATAGTGACAAACCTTGCCATTTTCGATGTGTCCGCGGGTCTCTGTCACTTCAAACCAATCGAGATTACGAATCGACTTGGCGCATTCGGCAATGGCGTTATTGATTGCATCGTCGATGCTGGTTTTGGACGAGCCAACGACTTCGACTTTCTTGTAGATGTGGTCTGACATCTTCTGCTCCTCAGTGAAATCACTTTTGGATAGTGGCCTGTAGCGCTGATTTAGATCAGGCACTTATCAATACTGATGCCACCATCCGTGCAACGTTCACTTTAAGCCTAGGCAAGGATCAAGCATTCAGCGCGATAATTCGTGCTCCAGCCATTGCGCCAAGCGCTCTGCACGCTTGTCCAGCTGGCGTTTCGGCACCCATAACGCCAGTCGCGCCGAGGTTTCGACAAAGCCCCAGGGTGCCAGCAGGCGCCCGCCCGCCAAATCATCGGCAACCAGTTGTTGCGGGGCGATGGCCACACCAAGCCCGGCGGCAGCAGCTTCCAGTAGGTAGTACAAATGCTCGAAGCCCTGGCCCAGGCGCAACTTGGCCGGAGCGATGGCATTACTCTGTGCCCAGCTTGGCCAGGCTTGCGGGCGCGAGGTGGTGTGCAGCAATGGTTCGTTTAGCAGGCCTTCGGCAGAGCCTTGTGCCAACGCATCGAAGTGGTTGTAGCGCGGGCTGACCACTGGGCCGATACGCTCAACTGCCAGCTCGAATACACGCATATCCGCAGGCCAGGGCGGCTCGGCAAACCATAAGGTGGCGTCGACACCGGCTCCGCGCGGGTCCAGCTCGCCTTCGCTGGCGGACAGCTGCAAGCGCAAATCGGGCAGTTCGCGGTTGAGTCGGTCGAGCCGGGGGATAAACCAGCGGGCCAGTAAGCTGCCGGGGCAGGCCAGGACAAAGGGCGACTCAGCCTGACCTTGCTTGAGCTCTGCACAGGTTTGCCGCAACCGTTCGAACACCTCTGAGCTGCTATCACGTAAACGCAGGCCTGAATCTGTGAGTTTAAGGCCGCGACCGTCTTTACTGAACAGCGTCAGGCCAAGGTGAGCCTCGAGCACCTTGATCTGTCGGCTCACGGCTCCATGGGTTACGTTAAGCTCATCCGCTGCAGCACTAACGCTGTTGAGGCGGGCAGCCGCTTCGAATGCACGCAATGCATTTAAGGGCGGAAGCTCTTGGTTCATGTGTGAGTTTTCCTGACAGGTTGTCGCAATCTTATCGCTTTTTTCCTGAGGCACACAGCCTTATCCTGTGTCCATTGTCCGAGTGGATAGGGCATTTGCCCGTCCAAGCTTGTGGCCCAGCCGTTTAGATTAGATTGAGGAGAAAACCATGACTTCATTTCGCAATGGTCCTGATACCAACGGCCTGTTTGGCGCGTTCGGTGGTCAGTACGTCGCAGAAACCTTGATGCCGTTGATCCACGATCTGGCTGATGAATATGAAAAAGCCAAACAAGACCCTGAATTTGCCAAGGAACTGGCTTACTTCCAGCGTGATTATGTTGGCCGCCCAAGCCCGCTTTATTTCGCCGAGCGCCTGACCGAACATTGCGGCGGGGCGAAGATTTATTTCAAGCGTGAAGAGCTCAACCACACTGGCGCGCACAAGATTAACAATTGCATCGGCCAGATCCTGCTGGCACGCCGCATGGGTAAAAAACGCATCATCGCCGAGACTGGCGCGGGCATGCACGGGGTGGCCACTGCCACGGTCGCGGCGCGTTTCGGCCTTGAATGCGTGATCTACATGGGCACCACCGACATTGATCGCCAGCAGGCCAACGTCTTTCGCATGAAGCTGCTCGGCGCCAAGGTGATTCCGGTGGTTGCCGGCACTGGCACGCTCAAGGACGCGATGAACGAGGCGCTGCGCGACTGGGTGACCAACGTCGACAGCACTTTCTACCTGATCGGTACCGTTGCCGGGCCGCACCCTTATCCAGCCATGGTGCGTGACTTCCAGGCGGTCATCGGCAAAGAGACCCGCGAGCAAATGCAGGCCCAAGAAGGTCGCCTGCCGGACAGCCTGGTTGCCTGTATCGGCGGTGGCTCGAATGCCATGGGTCTGTTCCACCCGTTTCTTGATGACCAGTCTGTTGAAATCATCGGTGTGGAAGCGGCCGGTCACGGTATCGAGACTGGCAAGCACGCCGCCAGCCTGAACGGCGGTGTTCCCGGCGTGCTGCACGGCAATCGCACCTTCTTGCTGCAAGATGACGACGGCCAGATTATCGATGCGCATTCGATCTCCGCCGGCCTTGATTATCCGGGCATCGGCCCCGAGCACGCCTGGTTGCACGAGATTGGCCGCGTGCAATACACCTCGGTTACCGACAACGAAGCGCTCGATGCCTTCCACAAATGCTGTCGCCTTGAAGGCATCATCCCTGCACTGGAAAGCGCCCATGCACTGGCTGAAGTATTCAAGCGGGCACCAAGCCTGCCAAGCGATCACCTGATGGTCATCAACCTGTCCGGCCGTGGTGATAAAGACATGCAAACCGTTATGCATCACATGGCTGATGCCGTAAACCAGCAGGAGAACAACTGATGAGCCGCCTGCAAGCTCGCTTTGCCGAACTCAAGCAACAAAACCGCGCAGCGCTGGTGACCTTCGTTACCGCCGGCGACCCTGGCTATGACGCTTCACTGGCGATCCTCAAGGGTTTGCCGAAGGCGGGCGCCGATGTGATCGAACTGGGCATGCCCTTTACCGACCCGATGGCTGATGGCCCGGCGATTCAGCTGGCCAATATTCGTGCCTTGGCCGCCAAGCAGGACCTGGCCAAGACCCTGAAGATGGTGCGTGAGTTTCGCCAGGATGACCAAGGCACGCCGCTGGTGTTGATGGGTTACTTCAACCCGATCCACAAATATGGGGTTGAGCGCTTTATCGCCGAGGCCAAGGAATCTGGGGTTGATGGCTTGATCGTGGTCGATCTGCCGCCAGAGCATAACGTCGACCTCTGCGATCCGGCGCAAGCAGCGGGGCTCGACTTCATCCGCCTGACCACTCCGACCACGGACGACAAGCGTCTGCCGAAAGTGCTCAATGGCAGCTCGGGTTTTGTTTACTACGTCTCGGTTGCGGGCGTGACCGGTGCGGGTTCCGCTACGCTTGAGCATGTCGAGCAAGCGGTTGCACGCCTGCGTCGCCATACCGACCTGCCAGTCAGCATCGGTTTTGGTATCCGCACCCCTGAACACGCCGCAACCATCGCCCGTTTGGCCGAGGGTGTGGTGGTGGGCTCGGCACTGATCGATCAAATCGAAAAAGCCGACAGCAGCGATGCGGCCATCAAAGGCGTGCTCGATTTGTGCAGCCAACTGGCTGAAGGTGTGCGCGGCGCCCGCCAGTAACGCTGTTGCAATTGGGGCAGACGATTGGCTCAAGCCCGGGGTTTGGGTTTGAGCCAAGGTGGACAAGCTTCGCGTTGTCGCATTTTCTGCCCGCTACTGCTTTTCATCCGCCTCACTGGATCTGTATCCCGCCAAAGATTGCGGCCCTGAGTCTGTTGTCACCTTGCTGAACTGTTAATCTAGCCAGATTGCCCGGATGTGATGTGACCCATGCTGACTCTGTATCACGCGCCAGACCTGGAAACCCTTGGTGAGCTAGCGACCACGCTGCTTGCCCAGCCGCTGCGCGATCCCTTTGCAGCTGTCAAGGTGGTGGTGCCCAGCCAGGGTATGGGTCGCTGGTTGACGCTTGAGTTGGCGCGCAAGCAAGGCATTGCCATGCAGTTGGATGTGCAACTGCCCGCCAAATTTGTCTGGGACTTGTCACGCCTGGCGCTCGGCCAGTTGCCCGAGCAATCCGCGTTCTCACCGACCACCCTCAGCTGGCGCCTGTATGACTGGCTTTGCGAGGCTGAGCATCTCGCTCTGGCGCCACGCCTGGCGCACTACCTTGAAGGCGGTGATGAACGCCGCCGGTTGTCGCTGGCAGCGAAGATCGCGGACGTCTTTGACCAGTATCTGCTCTACCGTGATGACTGGCTGGCGGCCTGGGAGCGCAATGAGTTGCTGGACCTGGGCCCGGACGAGGCCTGGCAGGCCCTGCTCTGGCGCGAACTGACCAAGGATGGCCACCCACACCGGGCGCGCCTGCTCGATGACTTGCTCAAGCGCCTGTACAGCAGTGACCCTATTGCCGACATGCCGGAGCGATTGCTGGTATTTGGCATCAGCAGTTTGCCGCCGCACCACATGCGCGTGCTCGATGGCCTGGCCAAGCACACAGAAGTGATCATCTTCGCCCTCAACCCCTGCCGCGAAGCCTGGGGCGAGATTCGTGATATCCGTGAGCTGGCGCGTCAGCCTGAGCTGAGCCCGGATGACTGGTACCTGGATGTCGGCCATCCATTATTGGCGAGCCTGGGCAAACAGGGACGCGACTTCTTCGACAGCTTGTTCTCCCTGGCCAGCAGTGAAGGCAGCCAGGAAATTGGCTTGTATTCTGAAGACGATGCGCTGCATGACGACAGCCTGCTGCAAGCCCTGCAGAACGACATCCTGCGCCTGCAAACCCGTACGCCCGAGCAGCGTCTGGTGCTGCGCGAAGATGATCGTTCGCTGGAGGTTCATGTCGCGCACTCGCCACTGCGCGAAGTCGAAATTCTCCACGACCAACTACTCGCCCGCTTTGCCGCCGATCCAGCGCTGACGCCCGATCAGGTGGTAGTGCTGACGCCGGATATCGAGCGTTATGCGCCCTATATCGAGGCGGTGTTCGCGCCCCGTGAAGGCGTGCCGCGCATTCCGTTCAGCCTTGCCGACCGCAGCATGCGCGCTGAAATACCGCTGATTGAGGCCTTTATCAGCCTGCTCGGTCTGCCCGACAGCCGCTTCGCCGCGGAAGAGGTACTGACCTGGCTTGAGCAACCCGCAATCGCCCGCAAGGCCGGGATCGAAGCAGAGGATTTACCGCTGATTCGCGACTGGCTGCACGAGGCTGGCGTGCGTTGGGGTCGCGACAGCAGCCACCGTCAGCAACTGGGGTTGCCGGCTGATGCTGCATTTACCTGGCGCCAGGGCCTCGATCGCCTGTTGCTGGGCTTTGCCGCGCCGCCGCAACTGGCCGGTCTGGCTGCGCCGCTGCTGGGTGAAAGCTGGCCGCTGGATGCACTGGAAGGCGCGCGTGGTCAATTGCTCGGACGCCTGGCCGGGTTTGTCGAACGGCTCGCCGGATTAGCGCAAAACATGCAGCGTCCACGCTCATTGAGTGAATGGGCGCAGACCTTGCTTGAATTGGTCGATAGCCTGTTTGATGAGCGCGAGGCGGGCGACACCTTGTTGTTGCTGTCCAAGGCATGTGCGACGTTGCAGGAGCAGGCGCTGGCATCCGGTATCGAGCGGCCCCTTGAGCTGGCCCTGATTCGTCAGCAGCTCAGCGCTGCGCTGGAGCAGGGCAACGGTGCCTCGGGCTTTTTGACCGGTGCGGTGACCTTCTGCACCATGGTGCCGATGCGCAGCCTGCCCTTCAAGCAGGTGTGCCTGCTGGGCCTGGATGACGGCGCACTGCCGCGCAGGACGCCTGCGGCCGGTTTTGACTTGATCGGCCAGAAACCGCGCCGGGGTGATCGTGCCCGGCGCCTGGATGACCGCTATTTGCTGCTCGAAACCCTGCTTAGCGCACGCGGTGGCCTGTACCTCAGCTACGTCGGTCGTGACCCGCGCAGCAATGCCGAGTTGCCGCCTTCGGTATTGATCAGCGAATTGCTCGAAGTGGTTGACCTGACTGCGGTATGCGCCGGGGCGGAACATGCCTATGCGCAAACCGCGAGCAAACACATCGTCCTCCAGCATCCGTTGCAGCCCTTTGCCCCGGCCAACTTTCAACAGGATCGCCATGCCGGTTTTGCCGCGCCCTGGTTTCGCGCCGCGCAGCGTCTTGCAGAACCGGCGAATATGCTCGCCCAGCCTTTTGTCGAGCGTTTACCCGAGCCGGATGAGGAATGGCTGATGCTGGAGCCGAGCCAGTTGATTCATTGCTTCAAGCACCCGGCGCGCTATCTGCTTGAGCAACGCCTTGGCTTGCGTTTGGCGCAAACCGAGGACGCGCTGGCTGGCGACGAGCCCTTCAGTGTCGAGTGGACATCGACCCATGGTTTGCGTCAGCTGGCTTTGCAGGCGATCGAGCGCAACTGGAGCGAAGCCGAGGAGCGTGCAGTCGCGGCAGCCTCCGGCTGGTTGCCGGTGGGCGAATTGGGACAGGCGTATTGGGGGCAGATTCGCGGGCCGATCCGGGCCTTCGCACCGACACTGTTTGCCGAGCGGCCGGATGATGCGCCGCAGCCGGTGTTGGTTGATATCAAGCTCGCCGGGGTGCGCATTCATGGCTGGCTCGAAGGTGTTTGCGAGACTGGCCTGTTTGATTATCGGCTGCGCGACTTGGGTGCATGGGAGCTGGCGCCATTCTGGCTGCGTCACTTGCTGCTCAATTGCAGCGATAACCCGGCGGTTTGTCGCGAGAGCCGGTTGCTGTCACCGAAAAGCGAGTGGCGTCTCGGTGCCCTGGGCAATGCCCGTGAATTGCTCGAACCCTGGCTGCTGGCCTATCGCTCGGCGCTGTGCGAGCCGTTACCGGTACTGGCCAAGTGCAGTTATGGCTTTGCTAAAAAATGGCGCAAACCAGGGCGCAAGGAACCCATAGACGCCGCGCGCAGCGAGGCACGTATCTTGTGGGCCGGTAATGACTTTATGAGTGGCGAAAGCCAGGACCCCTGGAACGCACTGGCGTTTCGTGACCGAGACCCCCTGGATGAACGTTTCGAGGCGTTGGCCGAACAGTTGTATGGCCCCGCGCTGGATGCCCTGCAAGGCGATGAGGACGAGCAATGAGTGGCGCCAAGTTGGACCTGCTGCACGACAGCTTCAAAGGTCGCTCGCTGATCGAAGCCAGTGCTGGCACCGGTAAGACCTTCACCCTGACGCTGCTTTATGCGCGCTTGTTGCTGGAAAAACAGCTGTCCGTTTCCCAGATTCTGGTGGTGACTTACACCACGGCTGCCACTGCCGAATTGCGTGAGCGGGTACGCAAGCGCCTGGCCGAGTTGCTGGTGGTTTATGAGCAAGGTCATGGCGATGATGCCTTGCTCAATGCCTTGCATGACCAGTTCCCCGACCCGGCCAGCCATCGGCGCTTGTTGCTTGCGGTGCATGGTTTTGACCAGGCGGCAATCTTCACCATCCACGGTTTCTGCCAGCGGGCATTGCAAGATGCGGCGTTTGAAGCCGGCGGCGATTTTGATAACGAACTGACCCAGGATGACCGCGAACTGCTGGATGCACTGATCGCCGATCTCTGGCGCATTGAGCTGGCCAGCGCAGAACCTGAATGGGCGGCGTTTCTGGTGCAGCAGAAAATAACCCCGCAGGTGCTGCGCCAGCGCTTGCGCAGCCATTTGGGCAAACCCTATTTGCGCATTGAGCCCCAGCCGAGCGCTCCGGCCGAGCTGGCTCAACTGCGTAGCGCCTGGCAGCACGCCAAAGACTTCTGGTTGCGTCAGGGCGCGGGCTGGATCGAGCAGCTCAAAGCCTTTGATGGCTTCAATAAGCGCAGCTTTAGCGCCGAGAAATTCGGCTTCTGGCAGCTTGAGCTGGATGGCTATTTCAGTGATGCGGCGGCTCTGTTCAGCAAGGTCGATGGCTTGCGTAAACTGGCCCGCGAAGCGTTGATCAAGGGCACCAACAAGGGGTTTTCGGCGCCGTTGGAAGCGGTCGCCGATGCCTTGCAGGGCCTGTGTGACGCACTGGACGCGGCGCAGCCAGAGGCTGAGCAGCGCCTGATCGACCTGCAAGTACGGATGATCGGCCAGCTCAATCAACAACTGCCGGCGCGCAAGGCGGCGCAGCGCATGCTGGCATTCGATGACTTGCTCAACCAGCTACAACAAGCCCTGTATGGCGAAGGTGGCGAGCATCTGGCCCAGACGTTGCGCGAGCAGTATCCGCTGGCGCTGATTGATGAGTTCCAGGACACCGATCCGATTCAATACCAGATATTCCGGCGTATCTACTCAGACAGCAGGGGCGAGCCATCGCAGGTCATCGATGAGCCTGAAAATCGTGCCGACCTGTGTTTTGTCGGCGATCCCAAGCAGGCAATCTACGCCTTTCGCGGGGCGGACCTGGCCACCTATTTTACTGCGCGTGGTGAAGCCGCCCGGCAATACAGCCTGGCGACCAACCACCGTTCAACGCCACAACTGATCAGCGCCCTTAACCAGGTATTTGACCGGCCCATGCCGTTTGCCGTCGCGGGGCTGGATTATCCAAGCGTTGGTGCCAGCGACAAGGCGCGGGCCAAGCTGGTGCTGCCAGCGCTTGAGGGGCAAAGCGATGCCTCGCTGGCGTTGGTCTGGCTGGCGGATGATTACCTGAGCAAAGGCGAGGCGGGCAGCCTGGTCGCCATCGACACCGCCAGGCGAATCGCCAGCCTGCTGGCTGCAAGCGCCAGGGGCCAGGCTTACTTCGACGATGATGGCGTGCACGAACCGCTCAAGGGCGGTGATATCGCGGTGTTGGTCGCCAGTCACCGACAAGCCGCTGAGGTCGCCGCGCAGCTTGCGGCGCGGGGCGTACCCAGCGTGCGCCGCGGTAAGGAAAGTGTCTGGCACAGCGAAGAGGCAGAGGCCCTGGCTGCGGTGCTGGCAGCCTACGCTGAGCCGGGCCGTGAAGGTGCATTGCGCTATGCCCTGGCTACACGCTTGCTTGGGCGCAGCGCCGCGGACCTGGCGGCCTGCCAGGATGATGCGCGGGCCTGGGATCAGGAGCGTGAAGCAGCTGAACGCTATCATCAACTCTGGCAGCAACAAGGCTTCATGCGCGCCTTTCGCGCCTGGCTGGACGAGCAAGGCGTTGCCGAGCGCCTGCTTGCGGTGGTCGATGGCGAGCGACGCTTGACCAACTTGCTGCACCTGGCCGAACTGCTGCAGAACGAAAGCCTGCAGCGCCCGGGCATGGAGCAGTTGCTGGCCTGGTTCAACGCCCAGCGCGGTGTGGACAATCACGGCGAAGAGGCCCTGCTGCGTCTTGAGAGCGATGCCGAACGGGTGCAGATAGTCACCATCCACACTTCAAAAGGCCTGGAATATCCCCTGGTGTTTTGCCCCTACCTCTGGGATGGCGCGTTGTTGCGCAAGACGGAAGACATCACCTGTCATGCCGAAGACGGCACGCCATTGCTCGACCTTGGCGGCGAACAGTTTGAGCAACATCGCCAACTGGCGCGACAAGAGCGCTTTGCCGAGCGTTTACGGCTCACCTATGTGGCCATGACCCGCGCTGCCGTGCGTCTGTGGTTGCATTGGGGCGCAATCGACTGCAAACCGAAAAAGGACGGCACCTTGAGCGATGAGGGCCTGCACAGCAGCGCCTTGGCCTGGCTGCTACAGGGTCGTGATCTGCGGGGCAACGACCCCCTTGTCGAGCTGGCTGAGCACCTGCAAAGCCTGGCGCCACAGGGCATACATGCAGAACTTGAAGCTCTGGCCAATGCCAGCCAGGGCCATATTGGCCTGAGCCCGCTGCTGGAAACTGAAGCCAGCGCCGCCGGTGAGCATCGCGCCCCGGCGCCTGAGCAACTCGCGCAATTGCAACGCAGCCTGCACAGTAGTTGGCGTATTGGCAGTTTCTCTGGCTTGTCAGCCGGCATGCACATGGAGGCGCCTGACCGCGATGGGCTGGTGATTCCCGACGCCAGCGAGCCAGGCATGGGCTTCTACGCCTTCCCCCGTGGAGCACGGGCCGGTACTTGCCTGCATGCAATCCTCGAAGACTGGGCCTGTAACA
Organism: Pseudomonas segetis; assembly: GCF_900188155.1. Classification (GTDB taxonomy): domain Bacteria; phylum Pseudomonadota; class Gammaproteobacteria; order Pseudomonadales; family Pseudomonadaceae; genus Aquipseudomonas; species Aquipseudomonas segetis. The sequence continues at coordinate 43,625 of NZ_FZOG01000003.1, read as the reverse complement.
AGGCGCCGCTGGCGGAACTGGTCGAGCCTGCCTTGAGCGGCCATGGCATTTCCAGCGACTGGACTGAAATCGCCCGTCAGCAACTGCAACAGGTGCTCGATACTGATCTGGACGGCGCAGGACTGACCCTGACCAGCCTTGCGGGTGCGCGTCGCCTGCCTGAGCTGGGCTTTACCTTCCCAGTGAAGCGTCTGGATGTGCAGCGCTTGCGCGCCATTCTGACTGACCCGGCCCATGGTCTGGCCGAGCCCATGCGAGAAGCCGCGGCGCGGCTTGAATTCGACAGCCTGCAAGGCTTTCTGAAGGGGTTTATCGACCTGACATTTGAGTATCAAGGGCGTTGGTATATCGCTGACTACAAATCCAACTGGCTTGGCCCGGATGCCAGTTTCTACGGCGGTGAACGGCTGGTGCAGGCCTTGGCCCGCGAGCATTACTATTTGCAGTACCTGATTTATCTGGTCGCACTGCGGCGCTTCTTGCGCCAGCGCCTGAGCGACTTCAGCAATGAGCACATTGGCGGTGCCTATTACTTGTTCCTGCGCGGCATGCCGAGCGCTGGGGTGTATTTCTCGCGGCCCAGTGATGAATTGCTGGATGCCCTTGATCTGTTATTCAGCGCCGAGGTGTCTGCATGATTGATCTTGCCCAGTTGTCATTAGGTGCCCTGGAGCGTGCCCTGGTACAGAGCCTGCAGCGGTTGCAGCCGGATGCAGATGCATGGGTTCTGGCCTCCGCCGCCTTGACCTGCGCCGCCCTGGAAAAGGGCGATGTGTGCCTGGATCTATCGCGCCTGGCCGGGCAGCGGCCATGGCCGGAAAACACCACGCAACTGCCCGCACTGGCTGACTGGTTGAGCATCTTGCATGCTTCGCCGTTGGTCGGTGAGGCCGGTGATTTTACGCCGCTGGTATTGGATGGCCAGCGCTTGTATCTGGCCCGTTATCAGGCCTACGAACAACAGCTCGCCGAACAATTGCTGGCCCGCTCCGCCGCTCTGCCAGCGGTTGATGAAGCCATACTTGGACAAACCCTTGAGCGTTTGTTTGCCTTCAATACCCAGCAGCCTGACTGGCAGCGCCTTGCCGCGGCGCAAGCGGTACGGCGTAATCTTGCGGTGATTTCCGGCGGCCCCGGCACCGGTAAAACCACCACTGTTGTGCGCTTGCTCGCGGCCTTGCTTGAGCAGCCGGGTGGCGGGCAGTTGGCGATTGGTCTTGGTGCGCCAACGGGCAAGGCCGCAGCGCGCATGGCCGAGGCCATCCGCAACGCCAAGGCTGCATTGCCGGTGAGCGATACGGTCAAGCAGATGCTCCCGGAAGAAGCGCGTACCTTGCACCGCCTGCTCGGTAGTCGCGGTGACAGCCCGCAGGTGCGGCATACGGCGGCCAATCCTCTGCCGCTTGATGTATTGGTGGTCGATGAAGCCTCCATGGTCGATCTGGCGTTGATGGCCAAGCTGGTCGATGCCTTGCCGCCCAAGGCGCGGCTGATATTGCTCGGCGATAAAGACCAGCTGGCAGCGGTTGAAGCGGGCGCCGTCTTTGCCGAGCTATGCGAGGGGCGTGGTTTTGATGCCCAGGCAGCGGCCGACCTGCAACGCATTACCGGGCAGCAAGTAGAGGTGCAGCCACCGGCGTCACAACTTGGTGATGCCGTGGTATTGCTGACCCACAGCCATCGTTTTGCCGGTGACAGCGGGATTGGCGAACTCGCCCGGCGAATAAACGCCGGTGACGTGCCGGGTACCTTGAGCCTGCTTCGAGAGTCGCGGGTTGACCTTGCCTGGCAGGCAGAGCCAAACGCGACCGATCTGCTGGAGCGCCTTACCCAGGGCTACGCCGGTTACTTCCACGCGGTGAAAAGCGCCGACCCGGAAGCCGTGTTCGCTGCCTTCAATGAATTCCGTGTGCTCACCGCCCAGCGTGAAGGGGCCTGGGGTGTGGCGGGTATCAATGAAGCCTTGGAGGCGCGCATCAGGCGGCGCCAGCAAGTCGCCAGCCGCGAGCGCTGGTACGCCGGGCGAGCGGTAATGGTTCGGCAGAATGACTATGCACTGGGTTTGTTCAACGGCGATATTGGTATCTGTTTGCCGACCGAGCACGGCCTGCGCGTGTTCTTCGAGGGCGAGCAGGGCTTCAGGCCATTCGCCCCGGCGCGACTGCCGAGCCACGACAGTGCATTTGCCATGACCGTACATAAAAGCCAGGGCTCGGAGTTCAGCGAAGTCTTGCTGGCGCTGCCTGAGCAGCCAAGCCCGTTGCTGACCCGCAGCCTGTTCTACACCGGTATTACCCGGGCCAAGCACAAGGTCGAGATCTGGGGCCTGCCCCAGCGGCTGGCCGAAGCCGTGGCGACCCGCGCCGAGCGCGCTGCTGGATTGGCTGAGCGTTTGGCCAGGGTGCCGACCGCCCCGGCTGTACTGGCGCCCCGTGATGAGCCAGCGAGCGCTGGGCATCAGGGGCAGTTGGATCTATTTTGAGCCTAGCCCAGCAGCATCAGAATAATCGGCAGGCTAGCGGCGGCGAGCAGTGTTTGCAGAGTGATAGCGCCCGCCATTAGCTGGCTGTCGCCGCCCAGGTGGCGCGTCAGCACATAGGCGGTGGGCGCTGTCGGCAGGGCAAAGAACAAGACCAGTACGGTGGTTTCCATCGCTGGCAGGCCGAGAACCTGCGCAATCACCCACGCCAGCAGTGGCATGCCGACCAAGCGCGCCAGGCTGCTCCAGGCCAGGGCCGGAACTTCCCCGCCCAGCTCTTCAGGTTTCAACGCCGCGCCAACGCAAAGCAGGCCCAGGGGCAGGCTGGCGGCAGCCAGCAGGCTAAGGAGTCGATCGCTGCCGCCGGGCAGGCCGATACCGCTGAGGTTGATCAGTGCGCCACCGAGGCAGGCAAGAATCAGTGGGTTCTTGGCGATGGGCAATAGCAGGCTGCGCAGGCTGATACCGCGCTCGGCGGTTAACGACCAGACTGACAATACATTCACTGTCGGCACCATCAGCGCCAGCATCAGTGCGGCCAGCGTGAGCCCTGGTTGACCAAACAGGCTGCCAACTGCGGCAAGGCCGAGGTAGGTGTTAAAGCGCAGCGTGCCTTGGGTGAATACCCCGAAACGTGCGGCGGGCCAGCCCCGCAGGCGGCGCATCAGCAGCAGCGCCAGCCAGCCGATGCCAAGCCCCAGCATCACCGCGAGCGCCAGTTGCTTGAGTGCAGGATTATCCAGTGGCGCGCGGGCCAGGTTGCTAAACAACAGTGCCGGGAACAATATAAAGTAGTTGAGGCGTTCGGCGCCGGGCCAAAAGGCTTCATTGGGAAAGTTCCAGCGTCGCAGATAGAAACCGGCCACAATCAGGGCAAATAACGGCCACAAGGCCAGTAGCAGCTCAAGCACGGTAACCTCCTGCAATAGATAGGCAGCTATCTTGCTCAGTGGCGTGCTGGAGCGCAACAACAAGGTTGTCCAGGGTCGTTGTAATTTGCATAACGGGAGGCATGACCATGACGCAGCTCCATAGCGGCGGTTGCCAGTGCGGTGCCATGCGCTATCAGTTCGATGCGCCGCTGCAGGACATCGCGCATTGCCATTGCTCGGTTTGCAGGCGCAGCAGCGGAGCAATTGTCACCACCTGGATTACCGTGCCGCTGGCGAGTTTTGCCTGGCTCAAAGGCGAGGCCAGGCAATATGCGTCATCAGCCAGTTGCACGCGCTATTTCTGTGCCGATTGCGGTGCGCAGCTGGCGTTGTTCACCACGCTCAGCCCCCACACCCTGGACGTCACCATCGCAACCCTTGATCACCCAGAGCTGGCAGCTGCCGACCGGCATATCTGGGTGCAAAGCCGGTTGCCGTGGCTGCGGCTTGACCCCGAATTACCAGAGGAGCAGCAAGAGCTTCTTTAAGGCAGCATCAATCCACCGCTGGCCTTATGCATCTCGCGCAAGTGTTTGCCGAGTAGCTTGAGGTTGTCTTCAATGGTCTCCAGCTCCGCCAGCCGTTTTGGCTCAAGCAGGCTGCGGACTTCATTGTCGAGCGAGTCGCGCAGTTTCAGCAGGTACTTTTGCCGGTTGCTGCTCTCGGTTTCAAGGTGCTGCCATTCGGCTGGCTGGGGCAAGCCATAACCGCCCTCGAGCATCTCCGCTGGCCGGCTCAGGAAGCCGCTATTGGCGAGGATCTGCTCAAGGGCGTTGCCTGCCTTGTCCAGCCCTTTGTCAGGCACTTTTCGACCGCTGAGGTAGCGTTCCTTGAGCTCCTGTTGGGCGACCAGTATTTGCTTACGCTGCGCGGCTTTTTCAAGGAGCATCATTGCCGCCGTGGTGCGTATGTCGGCTTGGGCGAACCACTGGCTGCGTTGTTTGGCTGGTAGCTCCAGCCAGTCTTCCACGGACTCTTGCTTGATCGGCAAGTGAGTGCGCAACACATCAAACATGGCTTGATAGCGATCGCGGTACGAATCGAACAAATAGCCCAGGCGCATGGCCTCCTTGCGATCCTTGAGTACAGTCGAGTCCGCCAGTCCGCGCGCCTCAAGGACTTCCAGCAAGCCATTGGGCATGATGCTGTCGAGTGTTTGCAGCTTGGGGTTGTTGGTGCCCGTGCGCAGCAGTTTCAGGTTTTCCACCGCGCAGTTGTTCGACAGGAAGTAGTAGTTGCCGTCGTAACTCCAGTGCTGCTCAACCGAGCGGGTGACAAAATCATTGATCTGCTGGCGATCAAGGTTCATCGGCACCGAAATCAGGCTGCGCAGCTCGGTCTTGGTGTATTCATCGACCACCTGGGCCAATGGCAAGACAAACAATCTGGATGGATAGGCGCCAATCATCGCGCCCCAACTGGACAGCTGCACGTCGCCAATAAAGGCGCGGTAGGACAGTACCAGGCTCTGGTCCAGGTCGAGCCTGCACGCTGGGCCACGTGGCCGGCCCGGCGCACAGATGATCAGGCGAATCATGCTGTGGCCCCAGCGGCTGGCAAGCTGGTCGTTGGCCTCGGCCAGCAGATAATCGACCGCGTAGACGCGCTCCGGATCAATCTTGCCCAGTGGTTCCTTGGCGAAGTCATTGCCCGCATTGAGATAAGCCAGGCTAGTGTCGCACTTGGCCTGGTTCGGTGGCGTCCAGGCAAACTGTTCGCGGTAGTAGGCGGCCAGTGTTGGCCGGCGACAGGCGAAGTCGGGATCGAGCAGGAAGTATTCCATATTGACCGCAACAAATTCGCGGGCGTTTTCCAGCTCGTAAAGGTCCGGGCTGCGGGCAACCTGATGGTTTTCCTGCTCGCGTTCGCCGCGGCGGCCCACATATTGCGGCCAGCCTGCAATATCCAGCAGGCGCGGGTTATCGCTGAGGGTGAAGCGTCGTGCGGTTTCGCCGCGACAGTTATCCGGCAAGCCAACAAGGCCGCTGCTGCTGGCGCGATTCTGGCAGCGCTGCAGGCGTATTTTTTCTACGGTGGGCCAAAGCTGGGCGCGGTCGTAGAGATGGGTCAGTTCGTGAATCACCGTGGCCAGTAATTCTCTGCGCACCGTGCCGTGGGGACGATTGGTCTGTTGGGTTTGCGCGCTGCCATCAACCAGCGCCGGCAATAGTCGTTGGTTGAGCCGGATCTGATCGACCTTTACCGTGCGCCCGTAGACCTGCTCCGGCAATTGCTGCCAACTGAAATTGACCTTGCGATCCAGGCGCTGACGGAATTGGGGCGGCAGCACCTGCAGTGCATCCTGGAGCAACGCCTGGCTGGCCGCTTGCTCCGACGCGCTTAGCTTCTCGCCATCAACTTCCAGGCTTAGCTGCGCGTAACTGCCAGTGGAGACCAGTAGCAGGCAAAAAGCCAGGCAGGTACGCGCCAGACTCACAGAGCGAGAATGGCTTGCGCTAGGGTCAGGTCGGAGGCGTTTTCGGCTTCGGGTACGCGGCTACGAATAGTGGTGATTGCCGCTTCAAGGTTGGCACCACGGATTTCGCCCTGGCTGGCGACAAAGCTGGCCGCGTCATCATGGGCTTCACGCACGACCTTGGAGTCGCGGATTGATGTGGTGGTGTCCGAGGTGAAATCCAGGGTGCGATCAAGAGCACGCACAATGATATTACTGGTCGCAACCAGTGTCTGGGCCTGGACGGAGCCGGCCATGAGTGCGGCTGCGGCAACAGAAGTGAGCAAAATGCGACGCATAAAAATCTCCGTAAAACAATTCGATAGCGATTGGACGGGCAAAACTCGGCCCGGTTCCGCTACACAGGTAGCAGCATGGTATGCGGATTTTGACTCACACGGCAGGCCGATAGCCAGGGGTGCAGGGGAAATGCATAACGCCACGAACAGGCCGTGGCGTTATTGGGCGGTTACAGGCTGATGATGGCCTGAGCCAGCTGCATATCATTGGCTTGCAGGCTTGGAACTGTGGTGCGGATGTGATCCAGAGCGGCTTCCAGATGAACGCCACGAATGGCGCCCTGGCTGGCAACGAAGCTGGCTGCGTCATCACGGGCTGCCAAGACAACTTTGTCGTCCTTGAACGACGAACTGACATCAGAGGTTGCATCCGTGGTTGCTGCAACAGCGCCAACAATGGCATCGGTTGTGACCACAAAGCTGGTGGCCGAGGCATTGGCTGCCAAAACCATAAGGGCTGCGAAGCTAAGTGTGCGTAAGGGATTCATCCTGAAAACTCCAAGCTGTGGATAGATTTTGGGCGCTGGGCACCTAGGGTGAGTATAAGCCTAGCCCGCTGATTATGCCGCGTCAGGTAATGCCCGCTAATAGATTTTTTAATCCGGGAGCTGAAGGTTCGGCCAGCGGATTGTGCGTAGCGCCAAGCTATGAGTTTGGGCGGCAGCGAAAGTTGCACTGGCCTTGATTCAATGCGCTCCAGTTTTTATTCACTACGCATAGGTTTCAGCACAGGCCCTGCAAATACTGGGCCGGCGCAAAGCGTCTAGATTGCGCCTTTCGCAGGTTACAAAAAATTTCACATATCATAGATTTGCCTATTGCAAGCCAAACTAAATGCTGGTGGTATTGAGGGGTCGTGAAAAAATATTTGCCTGCAGATATTGCCGCCATATGTCATGAAAACCTGAAAAAAATAGCGAATTTATCGCTTTTATAACGGTTTGATCTCTCGGCGTCAGGTCAAGCAAGGCTTAAAAATAATAACAATCAAGCTTGGTTGCTCGCAGCCAGGGATCTGACGCTAAAGGCTTGCAAGCCGTACATGATTATTCTCATCAGTTCGAAAATCACCCAGTCGAATATCCAGGCCTCCTTGGGCAAGGCCGAATACAGCTATTTCTTTTTGCTGAAAGAATTCATGCCTGCCTTGCAGCAGATAGCCGAAGTCATCAGCGTGGAGTCGGCCGATCAGGTCGATAGCCTGTACCAACAGTATCGCGCCGCTGGCGAGCAAGTCTTTTTTATCAGCGTAAGCCCTCCGCAACAGACCCCCATTGATCTTGAGTGTCCAACGATTTGCCTGTTTGCCTGGGAGTTCGACAATGTGCCGGATGAGCCTTGGGAAGGCGAACCACGTAATGATTGGCGCTATGTCCTGCAAGGCATTGCAGGCGCCATAGCCTGCAGCCGTGAGTCGGCGGATGCAGTGCGTAAAGCCATGGGTAATAGCTATCCAGTTACTGCGATACCAGCACCTGTCTGGTCACGATTCCAAGCTCTGATGCCGGAAGGTGGTTGGACACCTTGCCGGCCAGGGCGCTCTATCGAGTTCACCGGGCACGTCATCGACAGCCCTTTACTGGGACTTTCGGCCGATGGCTTGGTCCAGCATATGCCCCGGCCCCAAGCGCCCTTGTTGGTTGCAGCGGCGAAGTCAGATCACCGCCGGGTTGGACGTACCCGGGCGCTTTATCACGCGTGGCGCGAGGCCCTGAGCAACAGGCCCAGCGCTGTGGCCAGGCGTGAAAAGCCTGCTGCGCCTGCCCATAGTGAACTCGGTGCGCAAGCGTTGCATGCATGCCGCATTGAATTGTCAGGCGTGGTGTTTACCTCTGTACTTAATCCGCGCGATGGCCGCAAAAACTGGATCGATATCGTGACTGCGTTCTGCTGGGCATTTTCAGAAACCAGCGATGCGACCTTGATCCTGAAGATGACCCACCATGATCTGGAACACTACCGAATTCCTTTGCTGACCCTATTGTCGCGCTTAGCACCTTTCAAATGCCGAGTGTTGGTATTACACGGATTTCTCGATGATCAGCAGTATCGGCAGTTAATTGAGATCAGTGACTTTTATGTCAATGCATCGACTTGCGAAGGCTTGTGCTTGCCGTTGATGGAGTTTCTTGCCAGCGGCAAACCCGCTCTAGCCCCCAGGCATACGGCGATGCTCGATTATGTCGATGAGCAGATGGCCTATGTCGTGAAAACCAGCGTCGAACCATCCTGCTGGGCGCACGATCCTTGTGGAATTTTTCGCACGCGCAAATATCGATTGAACTGGCAATCGCTGATGGAGGGGTATCGCCATTGTCATCAGATTGCGGGCGGTGACCTTGCCCGTTATCAGCAAATGTCCCAGCACGCTTGGCATCAATTGCGTGAGTTTTCTGATACCCCAGTCGTTGCACAGCAGGTGCAGGATTTTCTGCAAGGACTGGGCTCAGGTAGCGAACAACGCCTGGCTGGAGCTCAAGCATGAAGTTCTTGCTCTATAGCGCCATGAATGCTGAAACCGTAGTGCAAAACCTGGGAGAACCCGAGTACAGCTATTTCTTTGTGCTTCGCGAGTTCTTGCCATTGCTCAAGACGCTTGGTGAAGTGGTTCTGGTGGCCGATCCGGCTGTTGAAGTTGATGCGCATTACGCAGCGGCTCAAGCCAGGGGCGAGGACTGTGTATTTCTCAGCTTCACACCGCCACACCTGACATGCCGAGACCTGGCCTGCCCGACAATTCCTGTTTTCGCATGGGAATTCAGTAGCATGCCGGATGAAACCTGGTGGGAGGACCGGCCTGAAAATGATTGGCGTAAATGTCTCGCCCAGTGCGGTGCGGCCATTGTCCATTCGGAGCAAAGCGTAAGGGCGGTTCGCCAGATCATGGGCGAGGCATTCGCGGTAGTGTCGATTCCGGCTCCCGTTTGGGATCGCCTGGAGACCGTGCGCGAGTTTCTTCGGACGGCAGCTGTCGCCAGGTCACAGCTCTTGGCGATAGAACGTGGCGTGGTCTTTGATAGCCATGCTCCTGATTTTGCGCGTTTACTGCCGACAGCAGAGGAGATTGCGCGCGAGGTTGCTGAGTCTCGTGGATTGATTCCAATCGAGAATCACCTTGGTTATCGACGTAAATCCGGGACCATTGTTGGTATCACCCAGCACTACCTCTTGCACTGGTATCAACAGGTGGTGGCTCCGGCTCTGCCTGCGCAATTGCGCAAGATGCTTGATCGCTTCGTTGAGAGCAGTGATCCGTGGCAGGCCGGTACTCGTCAGCTGGAATTGAGCGGGGTGGTGTTTACCAGCCTGTTTAATCCTCAAGATGGTCGCAAGAACTGGGTGGATATGCTGACGGCCTTCTGTTCGGCATTCAAGGATGAACCCAACGCCACCCTGGTTTTCAAACTGGGCCATCACCGTTATGAAGATGCGATCAGAGGCATATTAATGGCAATGTCTCGCCTTGATCCCTTCGCTTGTCGAGTGGTGTTGGTACATGGCTATCTGAGTGGCGATGCCTATAACCAACTGATCCAGGCAACGCATTACATCGTGAATGCATCTTATGGCGAAGGCCAATGTCTGCCGCTTATGGAGTATTTGTCCTGCGGTAAGCCGGCCATTGCGCCGCGACATTCGGCAATGACGGATTACATCGACGACAGCGTGGGTTTTGTGGTCGATAGCTGGGCAGATGCAACCGCATGGCCCCATGATCCGAGGATCGCCTACCGTACGTTGCGCCAGCAGATAGATTGGCAGTCGCTAAAGGAGGCTTATAGCGCCGCTTACAGCTGTGTCCAGGAGCACCCGGAGCGTTATCAGCAACTGGCGAAAAATGCGATCAAGCGCATGCAGCAGCATTGTTCTTACTCGGTTGCCAGTGAGCGAATGCTCGGTTTTCTTCAGCTTGAAGAGCAGGTCTCGGCATGAAGATTCTGCAAAAGCTTTTCCAGCGTCTAGGCGCGCCCGCTGCATCTGCAGCTGCGAGTGGCCGTACCGAAGACTACGTTGATGCGCGTGATTGCGGGCTGGTCGATGCCGTGCAAAGTGGCTGGTTCCAAAATGCCACTGATGAGTTGTTCAGCGGCTTTGCTATTTCCGCTGAGGACGTGGTGCTTGATATCGGCTGCGGGGCTGGCGGCGCCACATTGTTTTGCGCAAATCGCGGCGCCCATGTGGTCTTCACCGATGTAATTGCCGAAAAGATTGACGCACTCAAACAAAAGCTCAAGGAGACACCGGCGCGGGGAGTCGAAGGCATTGTCTCTGACAGCGTGCCGCTGCCCTTGGCCGATGAGTATGCCTCCCGGGTCATTGCCCTTGAGGTGCTGGAACATGTGGAAGATCCCGCACGGGTTTTACGTGAGCTGGTGCGTGTTGCGCGTCCGGGGGCTCTGTTTCTCTTGGCCGTGCCTGATCCTGTCGGTGAGCACATTCAAAAAGACTGTGCGGCACCGCACTATTTCAGCCATCCCAACCATATCCATATTTTCGAGCGTGAACAGTTCGCCGCCTTGGTCGAGGAGGCCGGGTTGATCATTGAGCGCCGCGCTTCCTATGGCTTCTTTTGGACCATGTGGATGCTGATGTACTGGACGCAGCAAAAGCACAGCGGCGAGCCCAACTCAGGCGAAACCCATGATGTCGTACACCCGCCATACAGCGCGCTAGTGGAGGACTGGTCGAGTCTTTGGAAGCGTTTGATTGATATGCCGGAGTTTTCCCCGGTGAAGCAGAACCTGGACAGCTTGATGCCTAAGAGTCAGGTCATTGTCGCCCGCAAACCAAGCCAGTCACGAGCCGATAACAGGAATAAAAATGCTCAGTAAAATTAAACGCTTTTTCAATGCGGACTCCGTTGAACAAGTCGACCCAGCTCCAGTTGTGGCCGAGCCTGTTGATACCGCCGTGCCTGCGCCACAGCCAGAAATCGATGTTGGCCTGGCTGATAGCTATATGAGTGGTTGGATGCGTGGCGATACAGGCGAGTTGATTGAAGGTTTTGCTATTACAGCAGCCGACACACTCTTGGACATTGGCTGTGGTGATGGTGGTTATGCAGGCTTTAGTGCACGGCAGGGCGCCGCCATTATCCTTGCCGATGTCGATGCAGAGAAAATCGAGTCGGCGCGCCGCCATGTTGAAGCTTCGGGTGCCAGAAGCGTTCAGGCACTGGTTACCGATGCCAACCCGTTGCCCTTGCCTGATGCACATGTGACGAGGGTCGTGGCCATGGAGGTGCTTGAGCATGTCGATGATCCTGCCCAGTTTATGCAGGAATTGGTTCGGGTTGCGGCGCCTGGTGCATTGTTCCTGCTGACGGTGCCGGACGAGTTGATTGAAACCATACAAACCCATATCGCCCCTCCCGTCTACTTTGAGAAGCCCAACCACATTCGTATTTTCAAACGCGGCGAGCTGGCCCAACTGGCGCTTGATGCCGGCCTGACAATTGAGCGCACCACCCAATATGGCTTTTACCATTCGGTTTGGTGGTCGCTGTACTGGGCCTGTGAAAACCAGCCTCTATCGCCGCCCTGGCATCCGCTTATAGAAAACTGGAGACAAACCTGGTCAACGCTTTTATCGCTGCCCCAAGGCAAGCAAATCAAGCAGGCGCTGGATGCAGCAATGCCTAAAAGCCAAGTCGTTATTGCGCGCAAGCCTCTTTAGGTGGGCTCCAGGATGAATGCAGCTACGCAAAAAATTGCTGAGATTGAAGTTCTGCGTGGGCTGGCGGTCCTTGGCGTGCTGTTTCATCACGTCTCTGGAAATCTGGTGAGCAGTAACCTTGAGTGGCTTGAGGCTTTGATGTCGCAGTTGCAGCTTTGGTGGGGAGTCGATCTGTTCTTCGTGATCTCAGGTTTCGTCATCGCGCGCCAGTTGCTACCTGCTTTGCAGCAATCTGCGGCCAGGCCAGTAATCGTTGCTTTCTGGATTCGGAGAGCTTTCCGGCTTCTACCATCGGCTTGGCTGTGGCTGCTTCTACCTTTGCCATTGGTTCTGGTGTTCAACCAAACGGGTGTCTTTGGTGCGCTGTCGACAAATATGGAAGCCACAGTTGCAGGCTTGTTTAATTTCGCCAATTTCCGCTTTGCAGACAGCTTCTTTAAGTATGACTACGGCTTTAGTTTTGTTTACTGGAGCCTCTCCCTGGAGGAGCAGTTTTATTTGCTACTACCGCTTTTGGCGCTGTGTTTCAGACAGAAGTTGTTGTGGTTGCTGTTAATCGTTGTGCTAGTGCAGTTTTTTCAAGTGCGCAGCGTATTGATGATGTCTTTGCGTACTGATGCGCTGGCGCTGGGCGTACTGCTCGCTATTTGGTCGGCAAAACCCAGTTACCAGATGTTTGAACCCCGTTTTCTAAAGGCATTGCCATTATCTGGTGGTTTGATTCTGGCTTCGTTACTGCTGGCCATGTCGTTTTTAGCGGCACATAACGATTTTCTGCCTACTGTTCGAATTGGCTTGATAGCTGTCATGGCTACAGTCTTGGTTTGGCTCGCTTCCTATGGACGAGGCTATTTATGGCCAACAGGTTTGGGCCAGCGCTTGATGAAGTGGCTGGGTGCTCGCTCCTACGCCATTTATCTCATCCATATTCCTGCCTACTTCTTTACTCGTGAACTGCTCTATAGAGCACTCGGCGTTACCGATGTTTCAGCAAGTCTGCATGTGCTCCTGAGCCTAACTATCGCTGCTGGTCTGATTTCGGTGCTTAGCCAGCTTAATTACCGCTGGGTAGAAATGCCGATGCGTCAATTAGGTAGCCGGGTAGCGCAACGCTTCGAACATAAGGATCAAGGTGCAAGAGGCTTGCAACCAATGCCTGCCTTGCTCAATACCCCCATCAACACAATAGGCGAACAGGCATGAGCCGTCTTTTTGTTACCGGGCGCAGTGGCTTTGTCGGCCGGCATCTAGAGAAGGTGCTAGCGTCCAGGCCTGGATCAGATTGGCAACTTATTGAGTCGGCAAAATTTGACCTGCTTGAGCCTGCCTCACTGGATGCTGCGCTGGCGGAGGCCTGCCCGGATGCGGTCATCCATCTTGCAGGCCAGACGTTTGTCCCGGAGGCCTTTCGCGATCCACAACGAACCTTTGACGTGAACCTGCTGGGCACCCTGAATCTGCTACAGGCGCTCAAGCGGCGTGGATTTAGCGGCACTTTTCTTTATGTCAGTTCGGGTGATGTCTATGGCCATGTTGATACGCCGGACATGCCGATTTCCGAGGCTTTGCCGGTTAAACCGCGCAATCCCTATGCGGTGAGCAAGGTTGCTGCAGAGCTGCTGTGCCAGCAGTGGGGATATACCGAGTCGTGGCGTGTGCTTATTGCCAGGCCGTTCAACCATATTGGCAGTGGCCAGAACGAAACCTTTTTAGTGGCCGACATGGCGCGCCAGTTAATCCGCATAAAGCGAGGTCAACAAGTGCCTGTACTGACAGTGGGCGATGTGGATGTCACTCGGGATTTTCTCGATGTCCGGGATGTGGTGACGGCTTATTTGCTGATGCTGGAAACAGGTCAGGCTGGCGAGGTTTACAACCTGTGTTCAGGCATTGAGCGCAGCGTTCGCGACGTGATTGTCGATATGGCGCATTTGGCTGGCCTGGAAGTGGCTCTTGAACAGGACCCGGCGCGATTGCGCAAAGCCGAGCAACGAAGGGTTGTGGGTTGCTCCGAAAAACTACAAAAGCAGACCGGATGGAAACCAGGTACTGACTTTTCCGAGACGCTGCTCGGCGTCCTGGGTGATTGGGAGGCGCGAGAAGAAAACTGAATACAACGCCCGATAAGGTTTGATTGGCGAGTCACACCGCGGGAGTTGATAGCTCTGAAAAACAGATGAAGAGACTGGGTACAAACCCAGCAAAACTTTCCAGAGGCCCGCTCAGAGTCAGCTCTGAGAGAAGTAAGAGAATAATAATGTATAAAAAAGCGCTTATTACAGGTTTAACAGGTCAAGATGGTGCGTACTTGGCCAAACTGCTATTAGACAAGGGCTACGAGGTTCATGGCCTTGTTGCCCGGCGCAGTACCGATACCCGCTGGCGCTTGCGCGAGCTTGGGGTTGACTCGCGCATTGTCTATCACGACGGCGATCTGGCTGATGCATCATCAGTGCAGCGCGCCGTGCTCAAGGCCTGCCCGGATGAGGTGTATAACCTCGGTGCGCAAAGCTTCGTCGGCAGCTCATGGGATCAGCCTATCACCACGGGCATAGTGGATGGCCTGGGCGTTACCCATATGCTTGAAGCCATACGCCAGTTCCGGCCGCAGACGCGTTTCTATCAAGCCTCGACCAGCGAAATGTTCGGCTTGATTCAGGCCGAGCGTCAGGATGAAAACACACCCTTTTATCCACGCAGCCCCTATGGGGTGGCCAAACTCTATGGCCACTGGATTACGGTTAACTATCGAGAAAGCTTCGGCTTACATGCTTCCAGCGGGATTCTGTTTAACCATGAGTCGCCACTGCGCGGCATTGAGTTCGTCACCCGCAAAGTGACAGATGCCGTAGCGCGGATTAAGCAGGGTAAGCAGCGCGAGCTGCGCCTGGGCAATATCGATGCCCAGCGTGACTGGGGGTTTGCTGGTGACTATGTCGAAGCCATGTGGCTGATGCTGCAGCAGGACAAGCCTGATGACTTTGTGATCGCGACAGGGGTCACCACCACGGTACGCGAAATGTGTCGCATCGCGTTTTCCTACGTGGAGTTGGATTATCAGGATCACGTTGTGATTGATCCCGAGTTTTTCCGCCCGGCTGAGGTCGAAGTCTTGCTGGGTAACCCAGCTAAAGCTGAGCGAGTCCTCGGTTGGTCGCCCAAGACCAATTTGAAAACCCTGATTCAATCGATGGTGGATGCTGATCTCAAGCGTGTAGCCAAGGAGTGATCTGATGATAGTTCCTGTGATTCTGTCCGGCGGTGCCGGAACACGCTTGTGGCCAGTGTCGCGTGAAGGGCAGCCTAAACCCTTCATGCTCATGCCCGATGGCGAATCCTTGTTGGCCAAGACCTATCGCCGGGCTGCCGACTTGATTGTCGATGGCGGGGAAATTGTCACTGTGACCAACCGTGACTACTACTTCCAAAGCAAGGATCATTTTCACGCCGCCAAGACCAGGCCGCGTCGGCCCCACTTTATTCTTGAGCCGGTTGGGCGTAACACGGCTCCTGCCGTCGCGATTGCGGCCCTGACGCTGGCGCAAAGTCATGGTGACGATGTGGTGATGGTGGTGATGCCTGCCGACCACTTGATCTGCGACGGGGCTGGCTTTACTGCATCAGTCAAGCATGCACAGGCCCTTGCGCTAGAGGGTTACCTGGTGACATTCGGGGTTCCGCCCACCGCGCCTGAAACCGGTTTTGGCTATATCGAAACCGGTAGTGAACTCGACGCCCAAGGTGCGGCACGGGTTGCGCGATTTGTCGAAAAGCCAGATGCGAGTACGGCGCAGACCTATCTGGACAGTGGCAAGTTTCTCTGGAACTCCGGCATGTTTTGCTTCACCGCCGGTACCTTTATTGAAGAGCTCGAGCGCTACGCGCCGCAATTGCTCGAGCAGGTCCGCCAGTGCGTTGAGCAAAGCCCAGCGCAGGAAGTCCCGACTCTGGTTCAGCGAGAACTGGACACGAAAACCTTTTCGGAGATGCCGGATATTTCCATCGACTACGCCTTGATGGAGGTTTCGCAACGAGTGGCTGTGATACCGGCGACCTTTGACTGGAGTGATATTGGCTCCTGGAAGGCCATGAGCCAGTTGGTCGAACCTGACGCACATAATAATCGTGCGACCCACAATGCCTTGTTTATCGATAGCCACAACAATTATGTGCAAAGCGATGGTCGGATGGTCGCGACCGTAGGCCTGGATAACCTGATTGTGATTGATACTGATGACGCGCTGTTGGTTGCTCATGCTGATCGCGCGCAGGATGTCCGGTTGGTGGTCAAGCAGCTCAAGGATAACAATCATGATGCCTACCGTTTACACCGCACGGTAAGCCGGCCATGGGGAACCTTTACCGTTCTTGAAGAAGGGCCGCGGTTCAAGATCAAGCGCATTGTGGTCAAGCCTGGCGCCTCACTGTCGTTACAGATGCACCATCACCGCAGCGAACACTGGATAGTAGTTAAGGGCATGGCCAAGGTCACCAATGGCGACGGTGCACGCTTGGTTAACAGCGACCAGTCAACCTATATCGCGGCCGGCCACAAGCATCGCTTGGAAAACCCGGGGGTGATTGAACTGGTGATGATTGAGGTGCAGAGCGGTGAGTACCTTGGTGAAGACGATATTGTGCGTTTTGAAGATCAGTACGGCAGGGTGGTCTGATGGCTTTGAGCATGGCGCGCTCTGTTTGGACCTACCGTGGATTTGTGCTCGGCAGTGTTAAGCGGGAGTTCCAAACGCGCTATCAGAACTCGCTGCTGGGCGCTGCCTGGTCGGTGCTTAATCCGCTGTCGATGATTATTGTCTACACGGTGATTTTCTCGCAGTTGATGAAAGCCCGGCTGCCGGGTGTGGACAACGGCCTGGCGTATGGGATCTATCTGTGCGCTGGCATTCTCACCTGGGGATTCTTTGCCGAGATCATCGGCCGCAGCCAATCGGTATTCCTGGAACATGCCAACCTGATCAAGAAGCTCAGCTTTCCGCGAATCTGTTTACCGCTGATTGTGGTGCTCAATGCCGGGGTCAACTTTGCGATTATCTTTGCCCTGTTCCTCGGGTTCCTGGTTGCCACGCAGAACTTTCCAGGCTGGGCTGTTTTGGCGGTCATCCCGCTGTTGATGATTCAGGTCCTGTTCTCTATCGGCCTTGGCGTCATGCTTGGCGTGCTTAACGTGTTCTTTCGCGATGTTGGTCAGTTTGTCGGCATATTCCTGCAGTTCTGGTTTTGGTTCACGCCTATTGTGTACCCGGCTTCAATCCTTCCGGATTGGGTCAAGCCTTTGCTGAGCGCGAATCCGATGGCGCCATTGATTGCTGGCTATCAAGGCATCTTTGTCTATGGCAATTGGCCTGATTGGTCGTCATTAGTGCCGACAGTGATCATTGCTGGTGCCCTGTGTGGGTTGGCAATGCGCTTGTTTCGCAAGCGCTCGGGCGAAATGGTGGATGAACTCTAATGGGCAGCATTCAAGTCAGCCAACTGGGCAAGGCATACAAGCAATACCCTTCTCGCTGGGCGCGTCTTGCCGAGTGGTTTATTCCCTTCTCAAGGCCAAGGCACCAACTCAAGTGGGTGCTTCAAGACCTGTCGTTTACCGTTAACCCGGGAGAGGCGCTGGGCATCATTGGGGTCAACGGTGCGGGTAAAAGCACGCTGTTGAAGATGATCACCGGAACCACCCAGCCCAACGCCGGGCATATCCATTTGCAGGGGCGGGTTGCAGCCCTGTTGGAACTCGGCATGGGCTTTCATCCTGATTTCAGTGGTCGGCAAAATGTCTTCATGGCCGGGCAGTTACTGGGCCTTGGGATGGATGAGTTGCACGAGCTGATGCCGGAGATCGAGGCATTCGCGGAAATCGGTGAATACATTGATCAACCCGTGCGCACCTATTCCAGCGGCATGCAAATGCGCCTGGCATTCAGCGTGGCAACCGCTCGCCGTCCGGATGTGTTGATTGTCGATGAAGCATTGTCGGTGGGGGATGCGTATTTCCAGCATAAAAGCTTTGCGCGTATTCGCGAGTTCCGTAAGGCCGGCACCACATTGTTGATTGTGTCCCACGATCGCCAGGCGATCCAGAACCTTTGCGACCGGGCTATCTTGCTTGCAAACGGCAAGCTGGCGCTTGAAGGTTCACCCGAGGAGGTCATGGATTTTTACAGCGCCATGCTTGCCGAAAAAGAACAGCAAACCGTTCGCCAGGAACGCCTCGAAAGCGGACAAGTCAGAACCATTTCCGGCACCGGTGAAGCAGGTTTTGCCGATATCGCCTTGATCAATGATCAGGGGCAGCGGGTTGATGTCGTTTCTGTCGGTGCCATGGTCACGCTTGAGGTGACCGTGGATGTAAGGGCGGATGTGCCGAGACTGGTTTTGGGCTTCATGATCAAAGACCGCATGGGACAAGCCATGTACGGCATCAATACCCATCGTCTCAATCAGCCCGTGGAAAACCTGAAGGCAGGTGAGCAGGTGGTTTATCGGTTCAAGTTTCCTGCACGTCTGGGCAAGGGCAACTACTCAATTGCCTTGTCCTTGTCACGCTTTGACTCTCATCTCGACACCAATTATGAGTGGCGTGATTTTGCCTTGGTGTTTCATGTGATCAATATCAAGCAGGCTGACTTTGTGGGCTGTGCCTGGCTCGATTCCGATGTGTCCATCGAGCGCAGCGAAGCTGTTGTTGCGGCCACTGTTGAGGGTTAAGGAAGACTATGCGGCTTTTAGTTGAATGTACTTACGTATTTGAACACCCGAACGACAACTCGGGCATTCAGCGTGTTGTGCGCAATGTGATCAAGCAGCTGGCCTCGGTTGATTCCGGGGTCGAATGCATCCCCGTCATGATGCAGGCGGGAGAGGTGCATCAAGTCTTGAGCCTGGCGCCACTGCCAACGCGAGAGCTGTCGTGGATGCAAAAGTTGCGGGTCAGGCTTGAGCACTGGAGAAACCGTTTCTGGTACCTACATGCGCGACTTGAGCGGCATGCGCCCTTGCGCTATTCCCATGCATTGCGCCGGCTCTTTTATGTGCTTTGTCGTTTGGCTGGGCTGAGCTTCAGCATTCCCATTCGTCTGCTTGATCGCTTTATCGATGACACTCCTGCGCCAGAGCGTGCGGTGGTCCTGGAATGTCGGGAAGGCGATCAGTTATTGCTGCTCGACTCATCCTGGCATGCCGATTTCTTTCCATTGGCCGAGCGTTTGAAGCGCGAGGGCGTAGGGATCATTTCGGTGATTTACGACCTTATCCCGCTGACTCATCCGCAGTTTTGTGATGCCGGCCTGGTCAAGGTATTTGACCGTTGGTTTGACTGGATCTCGCAAACTGCAGATGGCTTTATCGCAATTTCCTCGACCATCAGTGAGCAGGTGCGGGCAGAGGTCGGTCGACGCATTGGTCAAGCCAAGGCTCAAAGCCGTTGGTTCGACCATTTTCATCTGGGGTCTGAGCTTGACCTGGTTGTGCCCGGAAAAAAGCTTGATCCCGAACTGCTCGGCCTGTTTGCCAAGGACGCGCCTGTTTATCTGATGGTCAGCACCATAGAGCCGCGCAAGAATCACGCTTATTTGCTTGATGCTTTTGAGCTGCTATGGCAAAAGGGCTCGCCAGCTTGCCTGTGCATCATTGGTAAAGTCGGTTGGAAATGCGATGCCTTAATCGAGCGCATTGAGTCTCACCCGGAATTGAACCGGCGCCTGTTTATGTTTAACGGGCTTGATGATGCCGGGCTCGAATATGCCTATAGCCATTCACGGGCACTGGTTTTTCCTTCCTATGTTGAGGGCTTTGGTCTGCCGCTGGTTGAAGCTATGCAGCGCGGCCTGCCAGCCATGGCAAGTGCGATCCCGGTCTTTGAAGAAATCGGCGGTGACTTCATGGCTTATTTCCAGCTTGATCAACCCGCATCCCTGGCCGCCCTGGTCGAAACGTTTGAGCAGCAAGGTCGTTTTCCTGCAGCGCAGGATCTGCAGCAGTGGTCATGGTTGAGCTGGAGTGATTCGACTCGTCAATTGGTTGAGCGCACCGCCGCGCATATTGGCCAAGCGCGCTCGGTGGACAGATCAGAGAGAGAATTCGATGCCAAGACGCATAGCGCTTAACGCAAGTATTTTGCGTGCGCCGCGTACTGGCATTGGTCAGTACCTGACGGAGCTCGCCAAAGAATTGACCAAGCAAGATGACCTGCAACTGCAGTTCTTCAATGGTTGGAACTGGAGCGAGCAATTACCTGATGCGCCTATGCCCGGCTATTCGCGCTGGAGTTCTTTGATCAAACGTTGGGTGCCTGGCGCCTATCCGTTGCGCAGGGCGCTGGAACAACAGCGCTTTAGCCAAGGAATAGGCAAGCAGCCAGGGTGTTTGTATCACGATCCCAATCTCTGGCCATTTGAGTTCGATGGGCCCATGGTGATGACGCTGCATGACCTTACCCATGTGCATCACCCTCAAACCCAGCCAGCGGACCGGCTCGCTGAAATCGAGCGTCATACGGCCAAAGCCGTCCAGCGGGCCCGGCGTGTCTTGGTTGATTCCGAGTTTATCGCGGCTGAGGTCGCAAAATATTATGCGGTCGCTAAAGACAAGCTCGTAGTTGCCCCGCTCGGTTGTTCTGAACGCTTCCAGCCAAGAGCCGCTGAAGACTTGCATGAACCCTTGCAGCCGTTTGGCCTGGTGCCCGGGCAGTACCTGTTGTGTGTCGGCACCTTGGAACCTCGTAAAAACCTACAGCTGTCACTGAGTGCACATCAACGCTTGCCTGAGTCGCTACGCAGGCAGTATCCCCTGGTGATCGTTGGCATGGCCGGTTGGCTGCCCGAGAGCTACTCGCAACAATTGCAGCAGGCACTCGCTGCTGGTTTTGCGCGAGTGCTGGGCTATCAGCCTGATGCACTGCTCGCACAAATCGTATCTGGGGCGCGGCTGTTGATATTTCCATCGCTCTATGAAGGCTTTGGCCTGCCGGTACTTGAAGCGATGAGCAGCGGTGTACCCGTTGTACTCAGCCGGCGGGCTTCTTTGCCTGAGGTTGCGGGCGGGGCTGGTAGCTATGTGGACGTGGACGATGAAATGGCATGCGCCGAAGTGATCACTCAATTGCTGGAAGATCAACAGCTTTGGCAGGCCAAGCGTTCGGCTGGGCTAGCCCGTGCGCAACAATTTTCCTGGCAGCGCTGCGCGGCAGTGACTGCTGATGTGTATCGACAGGTAATGGTGAGCTAATGCGTGTTTTGCACTTTTATAAGGCCTACCTGCCTGAGTCCATGGGTGGCATTGAGCAGGTTATCTATCAACTTTGCCAGGGCAGCGCCGCTCAGGGCATTGATAGCCACGTACTGACGCTCAGCGCCGAAGATGGGGCCAAGGATTTCGCACTAGGTTCGCACCAGGTACATCGTGCAAACCTGGATTTCTACCTGGCGTCCACGGGCTTTTCGTACAGTGCGTTCAAGCGCTTCCGTGAACTGGCTGCTGAAGCGGACATTATTAATTATCACTTCCCATGGCCTTTCATGGATGTGGTGCACTTTGCTTCTTCTGTGCGCAAGCCAACGGTGGTGACCTATCACTCCGACATTGTTCGTCAACGCAGGTTGTTGCAGCTGTACAAGCCGGTCATGAACCGCTTCCTCGGCAGTGTCGACAGGATCATCGCCGCATCGCCAAACTACATGCACACCAGCGAAGTGCTGACGCGCTTTGCCAGCAAGACACGGGTCATTCCCTATGGCCTTGATAAAAGTACCTATCCCATTGCCCAGGCTGAGCGCTTGAATCATTGGCGCCAGCAGTTCGGCCCACGATTTTTTCTATTCGTGGGTGTGATGCGTTACTACAAAGGCTTGCATATTCTGCTCGATGCCCTGGAAGGCACGCATTACCCGGTGGTTATTCTCGGGGCGGGTCCGTTGGAGCAGGAATTGCGCGCTCAGGCTCAGCGCCTTGGTCTGGATCACCTGCACTTTGTTGGTCGTTTGGGTGACGAAGATAAAGTGGCCTTGCTGCAACTGTGCAGTGCGATCGTATTTCCGTCGCACTTGCGGTCCGAGGCCTTTGGTATTTCCTTGCTCGAAGGGGCCATGTACGGCAAGCCGATGATCTCCAGCGAAATAGGAACAGGCACCAGCTATATCAATATTCATGGCGAGACAGGCTTGGTAGTCCCGCCCAGCAATCCTCCTGCATTCAGGGAGGCCATGCGTACGCTCTGGGATAACCCGGAACTTGCTGCGCAGATGGGCGTACGAGCACAAGAGCGCTACGAGCGGGTGTTTTCCGCACAGCGCATGTGCGAACAAACCGCTGCGCTTTATCAGGAGTTGCTGGATGCTCCGCATGAGCAGGCCGAACCCCTGCGCATGAGCTCCAAACCCTAGTCGAAGCCGCCAGGATTTTCGTCGCCCACAAAAAAACCGCCAAGCTCACGCATTGGCGGTTTTTTGTTGGCCTTGAATCAGCGCCAGAAAGGCTTCTTCAGCTCTGCATGGCGCTGGCTTTCGCTGATGCCGGCGTCGGCCAGAAGGCGTGCATCAAGACGCGCTAGTTGGCGGCG
Organism: Pseudomonas segetis; assembly: GCF_900188155.1. Lineage (GTDB taxonomy): Bacteria > Pseudomonadota > Gammaproteobacteria > Pseudomonadales > Pseudomonadaceae > Aquipseudomonas > Aquipseudomonas segetis. The sequence goes on along the minus strand of NZ_FZOG01000003.1, from coordinate 21,214 downwards.
GCTGACGATGCGGCGCTGCCACAGCAACAGCGTGGCAGCCATACGCAGCGGAAGGCCGCTGGTAACAGAAGTCGGTTTGGTTTCGAACAACAAGTCGGAACTGAGGGTACGTTCCATGGTGACATCCTTCCGCTTGTGGCGGTGTGAGAGAGTATTTTGCTTGGTACTAATGATCGTTCTTTTGCAAATAATGCAGTAGCCACAGCTGAACGAAATTGTTGTGTTAATAGATAGGATGCTTTGTAACTGTTTCTGTGCTTTTTGACAAAACTGTACTGCACATAAGTTATTTAGCCAGGATAATGGCTTCCAGGCAGTTTATTACTCTGCCATTTGCATTAAATACAGGATAAATATTGCGGTACAGTTGCAGATTGATCGAGTTATTTAGCTGACCTGTTTTTCAGGTTATATGAATAGTCTTGCCGGTTTTAAGTTGTCTGTACTGGTTGCCAGACCGAGCCAATGCCTAGAGTCTTACCCCTCCTCATCCACGCGTCACAGCTGATTCCCACGCAGCAATAGACAAGATCCCTCGACCTAACCCTAGCGTTTTGCGCCTTGGGGTAATGGCTTCTAGGCAAAACCTGTAGGGCTGTTTGTAATGATCGGGCGCGCTTTGCGTCCCTATCTAGAGATGTCTGCTGTGTTCCTGGCTGGAGTCATGGATACACAGACGGGATGAGGAAAATAGATAAGGAAACAGCCGTGAATACATTAACGAGGTTTACTGGTGCCGCCTTGGTTGCATCCTGTGTGGCGCTGTCGGCGCAGGCCGATGACAGTTTCTCTTCTCAGGTCGATGCCAAGGGCAACATTGGTTTACCTGATGACTTTCGGGCGACGATGTCGCATTTGGGTTCTTGGTTCGTTCCTGCTGGCGATGCCAGTGGCTTCCATGATGTCTATCTGGATTCAGACGCAGTCACCGCATTCCGCAAAACCGGCAAGTTTCCGGATGGAGCCGTAATGGTCAAGGAGTTGCGTCACCCCAAGGTGGGCAACTACACCACTGGTGCTGGGGTTAGTCATGCGGGCGATATCAAGCAGACCTTTGTTATGGTCAAGGACAGTACCAACCGTTTTGCCGGTAAGAATCCTGCCTGGGGCGATGGCTGGGGTTGGGCGCTATTCAAGCCTGACAGTGGTGGCAAGAGCGTGGTCACCGATTACAAGATCGATTGCCTGGGTTGCCATTTACCGGCCAAGTCCAAGGACTATATCTACACTGAGGCCTATCCGACATTGGGTGCCAAATAGGCCATTGCTTGAATGTGCGCAGTGCGCAATTGAAAAGGCCCGGGCTGATTAGCAGTCCGGGCCTTTATGCGATTGGGTAAGAGATTAATCCTTACTCAACAGCTTTTACCATGTCTTCAATGACTTTCTTGGCATCGCCAAACACCATCATGGTTTTGTCGAGGTAGAACAGTTCATTGTCCAGCCCGGCATAACCGCTGGCCATGGAGCGCTTGTTGACGATGACGGTCTTGGCTTTGTAAGCCTCAAGAATCGGCATGCCCGCGATCGGCGACTTTGGATCGTTTTTCGCAGCGGGGTTGACCACGTCGTTGGCGCCTAACACCAGCACCACGTCGGTCTGGCCGAACTCGGAGTTGATGTCTTCCATTTCGAACACTTGCTCGTAAGGCACTTCAGCCTCAGCCAGCAATACGTTCATGTGCCCAGGCATGCGACCGGCAACCGGGTGGATTGCATACTTAACGGTGACGCCGCGATGGGTCAGTTTTTCAGCCAGCTCCATCAGCGCATGTTGGGCGCGGGCAACGGCCAGACCGTAACCGGGCACAATCACAACGGTGTCGGCGTTGGTCAGCAAGAAGGCGGCGTCGTCGCTGGAGCCAGACTTGACTGGCCGCTGCTCTTTGCTGCCGGCTGCCGGGCCTGCATCCGCTTCGGCACCAAAGCCACCGAGGATGACGTTGAAGAACGAGCGGTTCATGGCCTTGCACATGATGTAGGACAGAATCGCGCCGCTAGAGCCAACCAGCGAACCGGCAATGATCAACATCGAGTTGTTCAGCGAGAAACCGATACCGGCTGCTGCCCAGCCCGAGTAGCTATTGAGCATCGACACCACAACCGGCATGTCCGCACCGCCGATCGGGATGATGATCAACACGCCGATGATAAAGGCCAGGATCAGCAGCAGAACAAAAGCAGTCAGGCTGCCGGTAAAGGTGAAGTACAGGCCCAGCACCAGAATTGCAATGCCGACAATCAGGTTGAGCTTGTGCTGGCCGCTGAAGGATACCGGTGCGCCCTGGAACAGGCGGAACTTGTACTTGCCTGACAGCTTGCCGAAAGCGATCACCGAGCCCGAGAACGTCACGGCACCAATGGCTGCGCCGAGGAACAATTCCAGGCGGTTGCCTGCTGGAATGGCGTCGCCCAACGTGGCAACGATGCCCAGCGACTGGGGTTCAACCACGGCGGCAATCGCAATGAACACCGCGGCCAGGCCGATCATGCTGTGCATGAAGGCAACCAGTTCGGGCATCTTGGTCATTTCAACGCGCTTGGCCATGATCGAACCGGCCGTGCCGCCTAGCAGCAGGCCGAGGATCACGTAGCCAATGCCGGGTGAGTCAGCTTCGGCGCTGAGCTTATACATCAGGCCAATAGTGGTGATGACAGCCAGGCCCATGCCGATCATGCCGAACAGGTTGCCCCGACGTGACGTGGTTGGGTGTGACAGGCCCTTGAGTGCCTGGATAAAACAGACCGAGGCGACCAGGTAGAGAACAGTGATTAAATTCATGCTCATGATCAGTGCTTCTCCGTCGGCGCGGCTGCTTTAGGCGCCTTCTTCTTGAACATTTCGAGCATGCGTCGGGTGACCAAAAAGCCACCGAAGACGTTAACCGCTGCCAGTGCAACGGCCATGGTGCCCATCAGCTTGCCGAACGGGGTCACGGTCAATGCGGCAGCCAGCATGGCGCCGACGATGACGATTGCCGAAATAGCGTTGGTTACCGCCATCAGTGGCGTGTGCAGCGCCGGGGTGACGTTCCAGACCACGTGATAGCCGACATAGATAGCCAGCACAAAAATAATCAGGTTGTAGATACCGTCGGAAATTTCCATGTCTCTACTCCTTTAGCCGTTGCTGCGCACGACTTCACCGTCGCGGCACATCAGGCACGCGGCGACAATGTCGTCTTCAAGGTTGACGTTGAGCTGGCCGTCTTTGTCGATGACCAGCTTGAGGAAGTCGAGCAGGTTGCGGGCATACAGGGCCGATGCGTCCGCTGGAACCAATGCCGCCAGGTTGCTATGGCCGACTATGGTCACGCCGTGCTTGACCACCACTTGCTCGGCTTCGGTCAGCGGGCAGTTGCCACCCTGGGCCGCCGCGAGATCGATGATGACCGACCCCGGCTTCATTTCCTGCACCGTCGCTTCGTGCAGCAAGGTTGGCGCCTTGCGGCCCGGAATCAGTGCGGTGGTAATCACGATGTCGGCCTGCTTGGCGCGCTCGTGCACAGCTTTTGCCTGGCGTTCCATCCATGAGGCTGGCATTGGCCGGGCGTAGCCGCCGACACCCTGGGCGGCGTCGCGCTCTTCATCGGTCTCGAATGGCACGTCAACAAACTTGGCACCCAGCGACTCGATTTGCTCTTTAACCGCAGGGCGCACATCTGACGCTTCAATAACTGCCCCCAGGCGCTTGGCAGTCGCGATGGCCTGCAAGCCCGCAACCCCGGCACCGAGAATCAGAATGCGTGCCGCCTTTACGGTACCGGCAGCGGTCATCAGCATCGGCATAAAGCGCGGATAGTGATGAGCGGCCAGCAATACGGCTTTGTAGCCCGCAATGTTGGCTTGCGATGAAAGCACATCGAGGCTCTGCGCGCGCGAGGTGCGCGGCGCCGCTTCGAGGGCAAAGGCCGTAATGCCGCGTGCGTTCATCAAGGCGATGGTTTCATTGCTGAACGGGTTGAGCATACCCACCAGAACGGTGCCGGATTTCATGAGCGCAAGTTCAGCTTCAGATGGGGCGACCACCTTCAGCACAAGTTCAGCGCCAAAGGCATCGCTATCGCTGCCAATGGTTGCGCCGGCAGCTTCATAAGCTGCATCTGTCACGCTGGCACTAATGCCTGCGCCACTTTGCACTGTTACCTGGTGGCCTTGGCCAACCAGCTTCTTGATGGTCTCGGGAGTCGCGGCTACGCGCGTCTCTCCGGCATGGGTTTCGAGAGGAACACCGATGTGCACTTCAAATCTCCTGCGTGATCTTTTTTTGTGAACCCGTACGCTACGTTGGCATGCGGGCGAGGGAGGATCAGCACAATCCCGCTTAAGCATGGCTTCTAGTATTTAGCGGGGTCGGCATTTTGCAGGTGAAGCGCGAGGCCTTCAAGACGTTCTGTAATAAAACCTTGCAGTAACTACAGGTCACCAGATGACCAGGCAGCCACTGTTTATGGCTGACACCTTGTATTTAGCGAGGTTAAGGCTTGTTTTTGTAGATTTTCATGGGCCGGGTACAGGCTAAATAATTTGCGATTCAGCAGATCAATGGTTAACAGTGTAATTGGAGTTAAAACCACTGAAACAGCGCATTAGCGACCTCTACTGTGCAAAAAACGAAACACTTAGAGGGTTTGAGAAGAGGCTGATCTGTAGCTGTGGCAAATACTGACTACGGGGTCAGTTATTCTGTTTTGCCCACTGATTTTGAAGGTTATAACCAGATTTGACTGGAGTTAAGTAAGCAAATCAACGGCAAAAAACCGTTTGGTTGCTGTCATTTATTCCAGTCCAGTACGTTGAGCGTAATCTTTGGTCTGTTCTATCAGCCAGTCGCGCAGGGCTTTCAGGGCGGTGAATTCGGCCTTGCGTTCAGGGATGATCAAAAAATATGCCTTGTCACTTGGGTGGCTATAAGGGGAGGCGATCACCAGGCGACCTTCGTTGAGCTCGCGCTCGATTAAAAACGGCGGTATCAGGGCAATGCCCATCTCGTGGATAGCGGCTTGGGCAAGCATGGAAAAAAGCTCGTAGCGGGGGCCGCTCATGTCGCGGGCGACCGACATACCCTGGCCATTGAACCACTGTCGCCAGCCGTACGGACGAGTCGTCTGCTGGAGCAGCGGCAGGTTTGCCAGTTCATCGGGCGATAATTGAGATCGGCCGTCTAGTAGCGCCGGACTGCAAACCGGCATGGGGTTTTCACGCATCAGCCGGTAGGACGCGGTGCCCGACCAGTCGCCGTCACCAAAATAGATGGCGGCGTCAAAGTCGGTATCGGCAAATAAAAAGGGGCGGGTACGGTTGGTCAGGTTAACCGTGACCTGTGGGTGCAAGCGTTGGAAATCCTTGAGCCGTGGCAGCAGCCATTGGGTGCCGAATGTGGGTACCACTGCCAGCTCAATGGTGATCGCACCCTGTTGGCCAATCACCGCCAGCGTATCGCGTTCGACAGCATCCAGTTGGCTGGCGACGCGACGTGAGTAGGACGCGCCGGCCTCCGTTAGCACGACCCCGCGTCTCGAGCGACGAAACAGTTCGACATTCAGGAACTCCTCAAGCCCGGCAATTTGCCGGCAGATTGCACTTTGTGTCAGTGCAAGTTCTTGCGCTGCCTTGGTAAAACTCTGATGTCGCGCTGCTGACTCGAAGGCGATCAGGGCTGCGGTGCTGGGTATTTTTCGGCGCATGGTCGGTTATTCACTGGTGTTGATGTCAGGGCCTGTGTCCTGGAAACATGCCATAAGGTTATTCTGTGTAGTCCCATGCTTGGTTGCACCTACGGGCTCTGGGGCTGTCATGGCAGGCATCCGTGGTGCTCAATGGCAGGTTTACGAAGTGAGTATTATGCACAGGTCAGTGCAAAATACTCGTTTGTCTCCTGTGCTTGGCGGGGCTAGGATCAATCCACACGATCATTTGGGGAGCGCCTTGTTGCTCCCGCGCTGAACAGAGGATTACCCGATGGCCAAGGCAAGCTTTAACTGGATTGACCCCCTGCTGCTGGATCAACAGCTCACTGAAGAAGAGCGCATGGTGCGTGATAGCGCCCAGCAGTTTGCCAATGACAAGCTTGCTCCGCGGGTGCTCGAAGCTTTCCGTAATGAGCAAACCGACCCGGCTATTTTCCGTGAAATGGGCGAAACCGGGCTGCTCGGTGCAACCATTCCCGAAGCCTATGGCGGCAGTGGCCTCAATTATGTGAGCTATGGCTTGATCGCCCGTGAGGTCGAGCGAATTGATTCGGGATATCGCTCAATGATGAGCGTGCAGTCCTCCTTGGTCATGGTGCCCATCTACGAGTTTGGCAATGAAGAAACCCGGCAGAAGTACCTGCCCAAGCTGGCCAGTGGCGAATACATCGGTTGCTTTGGCCTGACCGAACCGAACCATGGTTCGGATCCTGGGTCGATGATCACCCGTGCTCGTGCCGTTGAGGGCGGTTATCGTTTGAGTGGCAGCAAAATGTGGATTACCAACAGCCCGATTGCCGATGTCTTTGTGGTCTGGGCCAAGGATGATGCCGGTGAGATCCGCGGTTTTGTCCTGGAGAAAGGCTGGGAAGGCCTGAGCACTCCGGCGATTCACGGCAAGGTCGGACTGCGCGCTTCGATCACTGGTGAGATCGTGATGGACAATGTGTTTGTGCCTGAAGTGAATGCCTTTCCAGATGTGCGCGGTCTTAAAGGCCCGTTCACATGCCTTAATTCAGCACGTTATGGCATCAGTTGGGGCGCCTTGGGGGCGGCTGAGTTCTGCTGGCACACCGCTCGCCAGTACACCCTGGATCGCCAGCAGTTCGGTCGTCCGCTGGCTGCAACGCAGTTGGTGCAGAAGAAACTTGCCGATATGCAGACTGAGATCACCCTGGCATTGCAAGGCTGCCTGCGCCTGGGGCGTATGAAGGACGAAGGCACTGCTGCCGTCGAAATCACATCGATCATGAAGCGCAACAGTTGCGGCAAGTCGCTGGAGATTGCGCGCATGGCGCGTGACATGCTCGGCGGCAACGGCATCAGCGATGAATTTGGTGTGGCCCGGCACCTGGTCAATCTGGAGGTGGTCAACACCTACGAAGGTACCCATGATGTACATGCGCTGATACTTGGGCGTGCGCAGACTGGTATCCAGGCGTTCTTCTGATTCGCGATCCGAGGGCCGGGCCGGCAAGGTCTCGCCCTTCTGTTTCCGTTGTGCCTTGTCTCAATTTCGGAGTCTGTTATGTCCGGTGCTCTGTCGCATCTGCGTGTTCTTGATCTGTCCCGTGTGCTGGCTGGCCCCTGGGCGGGGCAGATACTCGCTGACCTTGGGGCCGAGGTCATCAAGGTCGAGCGCCCGGGCGTGGGTGACGATACCCGTCATTGGGGGCCTCCCTTCTTGCAGGATGCGGCCGGCGAAGATACCTCGGAGGCGGCGTACTACCTGAGCGCCAACCGCAACAAGCAGTCGGTCACCATTGACTTCACCCAGCCTCGCGGCCAGCAATTGGTTCGTGAGCTGGCGGCCAAGTCCGATGTATTGATTGAGAACTTCAAGGTGGGCGGCCTGGCTGCCTATGGTCTTGATTATGCGAGCCTCAAGGCACTCAATCCGCGCCTGATCTACTGCTCTATCACCGGCTTTGGGCAAACCGGGCCTTATGCCAAGCGTGCGGGCTATGATTTTATGATCCAGGGGCTGGGCGGTTTGATGAGCTTGACCGGGCGGGCGGATGACCAGCCGGGTGCCGGGCCGGTCAAAGTCGGGGTGGCCTTGACCGATATCCTGACTGGGCTGTATTCCACCTCGGCGATCCTGGCTGCCCTGGCCAGTCGCGGTGAGACGGGAAAGGGGCAGCACATTGATATGGCGCTGCTTGATGTTCAGGTGGCATGCCTGGCCAATCAGGCGATGAACTACCTTGCAACTGGCATGGCGCCAAAGCGTTTGGGCAATGCTCATCCCAATATCGTGCCCTACCAGGATTTCCCGACAGCAGACGGTGATTTCATCCTGACGGTGGGTAATGACCGGCAGTTCAAGAAGTTTTGTGAGGTTGCTGGCAAGCCTGAATGGGCTGATGACTCGCGCTTTGCGACCAATCAGGCTAGAGTCGCGCACCGGACGGAGCTGATCCCGCTGATACGCCAGGTCACGGTGTTCAAGACAACCGCACAATGGGTTGGGGATCTGGAGCAGGCAGGGGTTCCCTGTGGGCCGGTCAATGATATTGAGCAGGTGTTTGCTGACCCGCAGGTGATGGCGCGCCAGCTACAGATTGAGTTGCCCCACGCGCTGGCAGGTTCGGTGCCGCAGGTTGCGAGCCCGATAAGGTTGTCCGAGACGCCGGTGCAATATCGAAATGCGCCGCCGTTGTTGGGCGAGCACACCGATCAGGTGCTGCAGCGCTGGCTGGGGTTAAGTCATGCCGAAATAGCGCAATTGCGTGATGGTGCGGTGCTGTAGCAAGGCTTTTGAGCTGTCCGTGCTTGCAGTCCGAGCAGGACGGGCTAATGTCAATATAATGGCGCCCAATTATTGAAGGGTGCCTTAGACAACAAATTTTTAATTTAATTTCACGCCTCGGAAAATACCGCCTAATCTTATTCCTTTTAGACGGATTACTCCTACAGGGCTGTAGATGATTAGATTTTGCAGTATTCGATCAGCAGTTGTTTTGACCGTCTCATTCTTTTCATCACTGCTTCGTTCGATCCTCATTCTGAAGGCCAAGTCCCAGCACTTGCTTATGTGCTGTTGCCTGCTGGTCTCAGGCATGGCGCTTGCCCAGCCGCAAGCCCCTAAAAGCGTGGTGTTCTGGTATGCGGTTTCGCCCCCGCTGGCCGAGCTCGCCCAGTTTGACTGGAGTGTGGTCGAGCCTGCGCACCTGAGCGATAAGGATGTTAAGTACCTGCGCGATCAGGGCTCCCAGCCTTTTGCCTATCTTTCCGTGGGCGAATTCGATGGCGATCTGAGCCAGATCCAAAACCAAGGCCTGCAGCGCGGTGCCAGCCCTACCCGCAACGATGCTTGGCAAAGCCAGGTCATGCGACTCAGCTCCGACGTCTGGCGTAAGCATCTGCTGCAACGGGCAAAAGCGCTCAAGGCCCAGGGCTATAGCGGGCTGTTTCTCGACACTCTTGATAGTTTCCAGCTCCTGCCCAAGGACCAGCAAGAGGCGGAGCGTATTGCCTTGCGCGACTTTCTCAAGCAGTTGGCCAGGCAAGAGCCCGATCTCAAACTGTTCTTCAATCGCGGTTTTGAAGTGCTCCCCGAGCTGCCAGGTGTAGCGGCTGCCGTTGCTGTGGAGTCAATCCATGCCGGTTGGAACCCATCCAAGCGCAGTTACCGTGACGTGCCTGCCAGTGATCGTGAGTGGCTTGAGGGCCATCTCAAGCCCCTGCGTGAGCAGGGTATACCGCTGGTTGCCATTGACTACCTGCCCGCCGAACGCCGCGCGGACGCGCGCAAACTCGCCAAGCAATTGCAAAGCGAAGGCTTTATTCCGTTCGTGACCATGCCCGATCTCAACTACCTGGGCATCAGTTCAATTGAGGTAAAGCCACGCAGAATCGCGTTGATTTATGACTTGCGTGAAGGGGCACTTTATCGTGCAACTGGCTTCAATGTGCTCGGTGGGTTGCTGGAGTACCTGGGGTATCGTGTGGATTATTTTGCCGCTGACGATTTGCCTGATATTCCAGCCGCTGGCCTTTATGCCGGAATCATCACCTGGATGAACACCGGGCCACCGACGCAAGCCAGCGTATTCAATAAGTGGATCAATCAGCGGCTTGATGAGCAGGTGCCCCTGGCTATTTTCAAGGGTTTGCCGATTTCCGATCCACAACTTCTGCGCCGGCTTGGTATGCAGCTAAATACCGTGGATTTAAGCAAGGATGCCAAGATTGTCAGCTTTGACAAAACCTTGCTGGGTAGTTTTGAGGCGCCGTTGAAGATGCGCACCCGCGAGTTCTCGGCGGTGACTGCATTGGTTGATGGGCCCAAGCCAGCATTGACTGTAAATGACAATGGCGAGCTTTATACCCCAGTCGCCTTGGGCGACTGGGGCGGCTTTGTGCTAAGCCCGTTCGTGCTTGAAACCATTCCTGACCAAATGCGCTGGATTGTTGATCCCTTTGCCTTTTTGCAGCGCGCACTGAAACTTGAAACCATGCCGCGCCCGGATGTAACCACAGAGAACGGCAGGCGTGTAGCAACCGTGCATATCGATGGCGATGGCTTTGTCTCGCGTGCCGAGGTGCCGGGCAGTCCTTATGCCGGTACTGAAGTGCTCAACAGCTTTATCAAGCCCCATGACTTTTTAACCTCGGTTTCGGTTATCGAAGGCGAAGTCGGGCCAAAAGGCATGTACCCGCATCTGTCACGCGAACTGGAGCCTATTGCGCGCAAGATATTTGCCGAAGACAAGGTTGAAGTGGCCACTCACACTTTTAGTCATCCGTTTTTCTGGCGGCCCGAAGAGGCTAGCCAGGGTGAGGGCTTTGACCCTGAATACGGCTTTATGATGCAGATTCCGGGGTACAAGAAGATTGACTTCAAGCGTGAGGTGATCGGCTCCACGGACTACATCAACCAGCGGCTAACCACGCCGGATAAGCCGGTTAAGATGATTTTCTGGTCTGGTGATGCCATCCCTGACGCTGCCACCATCAAGCTGGCGTATGACAAGGGGCTGGCCAACGTTAATGGTGGCAACACGGCGTTGACCAATGCATTTCCTTCGGTGACCAATCTCTACCCCTTGATCAAGCCCAGCGCCGGTGGCGTGCAGTTTTACGCGCCAGTTATCAACGAGAACGTCTACACCAACCTCTGGCATGGTCCGTACTACGGCTTCCGTGATGTCATGCAAACCTTTGCCTTGACTGACAAACCAAGACGCCTGCGTGGATTGCACCTGTACTACCACTTCTACTCAGGAACCAAGCAGGCTTCGATCAAGGTCATGGGCGAGATCTATCGGTCGATGCAGGCCGAGCATCCGATATCGCTGTGGATGAGCGATTACATTCCGCGTATGCGCGGCCTGTATGAAACCAGCATGGCTCAGCGTGCAGATGGCGCTTGGCAATTTCGCGGGTTGAACAAGCTACGCACCGTGCGTATTGATCCGGCAATGGGTTGGCCTGATTTGGGCGCGTCCAAAGGTGTTGCCGGTGTCAGGGATTTGCCGCAAGGGCGTTACGTGCATTTCAGTAGCGATTTTCCCATCCTGGCGTTGCGCAAGACGCGCGACCCCCGGCCGTCGCTCGAAGAAGCCAATATCCCGCTGACTGGCTGGGTATACCAGGATGACAAGAAGGTGCGGGTGTCATTCGCCGGGCAATTTCCACTGCAATTCAGTGTTCGCGCCAGCTCGGCGTGCTCACTTGAGGTTGCAGGCAAGCGTTATGTCGCCAAGGCGGTTGATGGCCTTTGGCAGTTCAATATCGATAAAACACAGGTGAACGATGCGCAGCTCACCTGTCGTTAAAAAGACTCGCCTGCTTAGCCCCTGGGTTCTTCTGCTGATCGCCATACTGGTCGGCACGCTATTGGTTGTCAGTTTTTCGGGTAAAGATGCATTTTTGCCGGACGACAATAAACCTGATGCCGTCTCGGTCAATTACGCAGAGTTATTGCTCAAGGCTGATCCAGAGAACCAGGAGCTGCGTGAAAAGCTCATCGGGCAACTTATCGAACTGGGCAGTTATGACGCTGCGCGTCGACATATCAATGAGCTGCCGGTGACGGCCCCTGATCTGAAGGGCTTCTTCGAGTTGGAGCTCGATACTCTGGAGGCACTGGCCAAAACCGAGGGTGTCGATGCGTCCGCAAAGGCCGCACTGGTTGCGCGAATAGAGGCCTTGCCGCGCATCAAGCTCAGTGATGAGCAGCTTAAGCGTGAGGCCAGTTATGCCCTTGCTTTAGGCGCGCCTGCCGTTGCAGCGTCGATCTATGATGAGTTGGCAGTGCGTCAGCCGGAGAAGAAGGCCCTGTGGTTAGACCAGGCGGCGAAATGGTTTATGGCAGGCTCTGAGCCAGGGCGCGCAGCTGAGGTATACAAGCTATTGCTTGATGATGAAAAGGACCCGCAAAAGCGCCTCGACCTGATCTATCAAACGGTGTTGGCCCTGCGAGGCGCCAATCAAGATGATGCGGCTGCGATTTTTCTCAGCGAGCACATGGATGCCCTGAGTGGTCACGACTCGGAACTGCTGGATGAAGGCTTCCACGCTGCCTTGGGCAGTAATCGATATGACCTGGCCGAACAGTTTGTCGCTCTGTGGCGTGAGCAGGAACCCAATGACAAACGTGCAATCAAGGCTGAGTTCGATCTACATATGGCCTCGGGCAACATTGCCGCTGCCTGGCCGCTGGGTCAGTTGTTGGTCGCTGAAGATCCAGATAATCCCGAATTGCTTTCCACCATGGGCAAGTTGGGTGAGTGGGTTGGACAATCGATTGGCGCGCTCGACTACTGGGAGCGCTTGTTGGCGCTGAAGGAAGACCCGCAAGTTCGTGAGCACGCCTGGCGTCTGGCGGCCCAGCTGTTTGAGTTCGACCGAGCAATCCCCTTGCTGGTCGAGCTGGGGGATATGCGCGAGCTGACGCCGGAAGAGATTGATTCGCTGGTGTACAGCTATGAGTCCCTTGGTGAGCCCGAGGAAGAAGAGCAATGGTTGCGCCGCTATACAAAGGCACATCCCGGGCAGGAACTGGGCTGGTTGCGATTGCAGCAATTGCTTGAGCGGACCCAGCAATTCAAGGCCGAAACTCAGATCTGGGCCCAGTTGGACAAGCGTTTCGGAATATCGACCAGTGAACGAGTCAGTTGGGCTCACGCGCACTGGAAACTCTTTGACGAACAAGCTGCCTGGCAGGTTCTCACGGCAAAGAACGCTCACGCCGAGAAGATTACCGATCCAGAATATTGGCGGCTAAGGGCTGAGCTGGCGTGGGCCACGGCCAACGACCAAGATACTCAATATTCGTTTGAGCAACTCTTGGCCCTTAATGAGCCGCTGTACAGTTCCGAGCGTGAGCAATTACTGAATATTTATCAAAAGGTCGACCCGGTAAAAGCCTTGGCATTGGCGGTGTCTTTCTGGAATGCGCGACACAGGCCCGAGCGATTGGCCAGTGCCTTGGACTTGGCTGAAAAGCTGGGTGACTGGGAGCAGTATGCTGCGTTGGTAGCCAGCGCTGAAAAAGTGCCAGGCACAGAGAACCTTCAGGTGCTATGGAATGCCCGTGCTCAACTGGCCATTCGTGCAGGCGACCTAGCCAAGGCTGAGCGTATATATGCACAGGCACTCAAGCGGTTCCCCACCGAGAATATTTACCGTCAACAGTTACTCTGGCTCTACATTGATCAGGGGCGACATGAAGATATCGAGCGTGCGCTGAATAAGTGGCAGTCCATTGCACGGGCCGATGGCATCATGTGGTTGCCGTTTGCCAGTGCTAATTTGATGCTCAATCGGACTGAGCGTGCGCTGGCCTGGCTGAAGCTTTATCTGCAGGCCAATCCAGATGACTTGTTGGCCAATGCCAGTTACGCCGATGCGCTCGACAGCGCGGGTTATCAGGAAGCCGCCTTGCGCCTGCGCAGCAAGCTGCTCAAGCAAATGCAGACGCAAACCCTGCCGGCAGACCCGGATACATTGCGCATCTACTTGCGCCTGCTCGCCAGTGCCCAGTCGCAGCATGCCGCATCTGCTCAGGCTGCCAGGATGGCGGGTGATTCCAAGGCGATGCTGCAACTATGGTTCGAGCAATACACGGCGCAACTCAGTACTAACGGTCAGGCTGATATTAATGGCCAGTGGCTGGCGTGGGCAGAAGCGCAGGGCCTGAAGCTCGAGCGTTATGAGCAGCTTAGCGAAGCCGTACGTACCCTCAACCGTACCCGCCTGCAAGCAGAGCTGGACAAAGGCGGGCTTGATCCGCTGCAAGAAACCGAAGTCCTTGCGGCGTTAGGCAAGGACGGCCAGGCCCATGCTTATGCGCTGAGTCATCTGTCCGATCAATATCCAAGTGCAGTGAGCAATCAGCTTCGCGGGATGTTGGCTGGAGTCATTGAAAGTACGCCGCAAGGCGCTCAGTTAGGCTGGCGCAGTGAAGATTTCGGTGGGCTGAAGTTGCAAGGTGCCCGCGGGGCGATTGCCCGTAATATCACCGATGACTGGTATGCGCGGCTTGATTTATTCGACGGCCGTTACGACTCGGATAGTCTCGATGAAAGTGTTATCGGCAATGAGCGCAATGCCGAGTTGCAATTGCAACGGACTATGGACAACGGAGTTCTCGGTTTTGAACTGGATGGAAGCTGGCGCGACGATGAGGACCGCTATGGTTTCGGTCTGTTCCGCACCTTGCGGCTGACCTCGCGTGACTTGCTGCGAGTCGATCTCGACGTTCATCGCGAGGCTGACGAAAGTGGTTTGCTACGGGCATTGGGCATGCGTGACGGCCTGACGCTGGGCGGGCAACACAACCTGACTGCACGTGACCAGATTGCCTGGTCTATCGGCCAGCAGTATTACCAGACCCGCCAGGGCGATGACATAGGTTCGGGCCAGAAATACAGCCTGGAATACAACCACACACTGTTTTTTGCCGGCCCGGCCTGGGTGCTGCGAACCGGTGTGGATTACCAGAGCAACAGCCTGGAAAACACCTTGCCTAATGATCTGCTGACTTCTACGGCCAGGGGAAATGCTCCCGGTTTACCTGGTGGCGCGCTGGATGTTGAAGGTGCGACGCCTGAAACCCTTCTTGAGGAGCGTTACGGCCAGCTGTACTTCGGCACCAGTTGGCAACGCGGTCTGCCTGGCTCATTGAATCGCAGTCACCCGCAATACACCTGGTTCGTGGATATGCAGGCAGGCTGGCAGTGGGTTGATCAAGAGGTCAATTACGGCATCAGCACCGGCCTGGGCATGGAAGTGGTCGGCGATGACGAGCTGGCATTTTCCATGGGTTATCAATCGGCTCCGCAAAACGGCGATGGCGAGTCGGGTGGCACCGCAGCAATTACTTACAGCACCCGATTTGGGCGCTGAAAACAGGTTTAAATGGAGGAACTGACAATGTTGAGTATTCGAAAGCTGGCCTTGTTGGCCGTGGTTGTCGCGGTAGCGGGTTGTTCAAGTTTCACCACGCCTGATGGCCAGGTGTTCCCGCGTGCCGCGCAGTGGGGCGTTTTGCCTTTGGTCAATTATTCCCAAGCGCCGCAAGCCGGGCAGCGCAGTGAGCAGATCTTGCTCAGTGTGTTGAACGAAGAGGGGCTGCACCCTCGCTTGTATCCGGCGAGCACGCAAAGTGAATTGCCGTTGCTGGATGACCGTGCACGTCTTGACGAGGCGCTTAACTGGGCCCGTAAAGAAGGTCTGGATTACGTCATCAGCGGCAGCGTTGAGGAGTGGCAGTACAAAAGTGGCCTTGATGGCGAGCCCGCTGTAGGCCTGAGCCTGCAGGTTATCGAGCCTGCAACAGGTCGCGTGCTCTGGAGCAACAGCGGTGCACGCGCGGGCTGGTCACGCGAAAGCCTGGCTGGCACCACCCAAAAAGTCCTGCGTGAGCTGGTCGGCGAATTACAGGTTGAATGATGGCAACTGAGTCTGCTCACAAGGACTTTGCCCTGGCGCCTCGCGCCAGTGGTCATGTCTCCTGGATCGAAACCCTGTTAATCAGCGTGGTTGCGGTCGCGCTTGGTTATTGGCTGTCACCGGCTGATCCGTTGTTGGTGCACGGCTCGTTTCCATGGCTGATTCTGGCGCCACTATTGATGGCGATTCGTTACGGCTTCATGCGTGGCTTGATCAGTGCGCTGATTATTGTTGCCGCGCTCTTTGCTTATCGGGCCAGTGGCCTGGGGCTTTACCAGGAGTTGCCGGTATCCTTTATCGTTGGCGTGCTGATCAGTGCAATGCTGATTGGCGAGTTTCGCGACATCTGGGAGCGGCGCCTTGAGCGGCTTGACCTGGCCAATGAGTATCGCCAACTGCGTCTCGATGAATTTACCCGGGCTCATTACATCCTGCGCATCTCCCATGATCGCCTGGAAAAGCGTGTTGCCGGTAACGACCAGAGCTTGCGCAGTTCGCTTCTGGGGCTGCGGGCAAAAATGCGTGAGTTGCCACGCGAAAGCTTGGGCATTTCGGTGCTGGCCGAATCCATCCTGACCTTGCTCGCGCAATATGGCTCGTTCCGTGTTGCCAGCCTGCATTTGGTCAATGAAAGCAAGACAGTGGTGCTCGAGCCACTGAGTAGCATGGGGGAAGTGCGACCCATGCTGGCCGATGATCTGCTGGTCAAGCAATGCCTGGCGCAAGGCCAATTGATCAGTGTGCGCGAAGAATTGATGGAGCGTGGCGAGCATCGCCAGCATTCGCAATATCAGGTTTGTATTCCGCTGATGGACACCGAAGGTCGGATTTTGGCCTTGCTGGCGGTTGAGCAGATGCCTTTCTTCTCCTTTACCCAGCGTGTGTTGAGCCTGCTGATGATCCTGTGTGGGCACATTGCCGACTTGCTGCAAACCGATGCGCAAACCTTGCAGCTAACCGACATGGACGCACAGGATTTCACCCTGCAGCTCAAGCGTTCGATCAATGATGCTGTCGAGCACGACCTTGAAGCGCACATCTTTGTTATCGAGGCCAGCCCGAGTGAGCATCGCGCTGCATTGCTGCGCCTGATCCAAGACAGTCGACGCGGTCTGGATGTGCAACTGCTGACGACTAACGAGCGCGGCAACGAGTGTGTGCTGGTGCTGTTGCCGCTGACATCTGCAGATGGCGGTCAAGGCTACCTGACACGACTCAATAATATTATCCATGAGCGCTTTGGCCTGGATCAGAGTTTCGAATCGCTGGGGCTACAGGTTCGCGAGTTCGACATCGATGGTCAGGGCGGGAGTGAAGGCCTGCGGCGTTTTCTGTTCAATGAGTGTGGGATCAATGATCAGCAAGTGGCTATTTAGCGGGGCGGCGCTTTTCGAACTGAGCAGCTTTGCTGCTTTGCTCGATAACCTATCCACGGTCGAGGCCACGCTGCTCTATGTCTCCGCGCATGGCCTGGCGAGTGTAATGCTCAGTGCAGGCGTGTGGTTATTGCTGCCACGCCGATATAAGTTCCCGCTGCCCTGGAGTCCGCTGGTGCTGTTCAGCCTGGCTTTCTTCATCCCCATTCTTGGCACCCTGGGCGTAATCCTGGCGGTATTTCCTGCGCTTTACCTGCCGCGTCGAGCAAAGCCGCAGGTGTTGAACTCAATGGATGTGCCAGAGCTGCCGTTTCGTGCCCAGGAGCTTGGTCGTGACCTGATGTTCAATGATGGTGGTTTGCAGGATGTATTGCGCCATGCGCCCAGCCCTGAACGTCGCACCATGGCCCTGATGGCTACGCGTCGCATGAATGGCAAGGACTCTATCCCTATTCTCAAGTTGGCATTGCGCGACCCGGCCGACGACGTACGTTTGCTGGCGTATTCGATGCTCGATCAGCAAGAGAGCCAGATCAACCAGCGAATCGAGAAAACCCTTAATCAACTGCAAACCGCACCCCAGGCACAGCACTCGGCCCTGCATTCGACTCTGGCGCGCTGGTACTGGGAGTTGGCCTATATGGGCTTGGCGCAAGGCAGTGTGCTCGAACATGTGCTCAACCAGGCGCGTGAGCATGTCGAGCGTGGCCTGAGCCTTGGCGCGGGCGACGACATGCACCTGTTGGCGGCACGCATTGCCATGGAGCAAGGGTTGTTGGAGGAGGCGCGTAGTCATCTATCGGCGGCCAAGGCTGCCGGTCTTGCTCAAGAAAAAATTGCCCCCTTCAAGGCTGAGATTGCATTCCTTCAAGGGCGCTATGATGAGGTCCCCCTGTACTTGTCCCAACTGTCTAGCGAAGCCTTGGCGCGTCCACCTTTTGGCGCGCTGGCGAGATATTGGTTATGACGACTAAACCGCTGAATACAGCGCCAATTGCCGATGTATGCCTGTTGCTTGAGGGCACTTGGCCCTATGTGCGCGGAGGGGTTTCCAGTTGGGTTAATCAACTGATACTTGGTCTGCCTGAGCTGACTTTCTCGGTGTTCTTCATTGGTGGGCAGCAAAGCGCTTACACCAAGCGCCAATATGCTATTCCGCCAAATGTGGTGCATATCGAAGAGCATTTTCTGGAAAGCTCATGGACGGCTGGTCGTGCAGTCATGTCGGCCAAGCGTGAAGGCCCACGAGCCGAGATCAATGCCTTGCACGAGTTTTTTCATCACCCGGCTGAGCCCCTTGCCGAGCAGGGTGAGCAGGTGCTCGAGATTCTCGCAGCAGGTGAGGTGACATTAGACGATGTGCTGCACAGTCGCGCCAGTTGGGATGCCGTCACCGAAGGCTACACCAACCATTGCAGCGATCCTTCATTCGTCAATTATTTCTGGACGCTGCGCACCATGCAGGCGCCATTGATGATGCTGTGTGAAGCGGCAATGCGCATGCCACGTGCTCGCGCACTGCACTCGATTTCCACGGGGTATGCCGGGCTGCTGGGCAGCATCTTGCAGTCGCGCTGGAATTGCGCCTATGTATTGAGTGAGCACGGCATCTACACCAAGGAGCGCAAGATTGACCTGGCACAGGCCAGTTGGATCTCCGATAGCCCGGACGAAGCGTTGAAGACCGGTATCGACTCGGAGGTCAACTACGTCAGGCGCTTGTGGATTCGGTTCTTTGAGCGCATTGGCTTGCTGGCATATCGCTCTGCCAACCCGATTACGGCTTTATATGAAGGCAATCGCCAGCGTCAACTGGCCGATGGTGCCGATCCGCAGCGAGCCCGGGTTATTCCCAATGGTATTGCAATGGATGTTTGGAGCAATGCCATTGAACAGCGCCCGCCAGGAATCCCGCCAATAGTGGGTTTGATTGGGCGGGTTGTCCCTATCAAGGACGTCAAGACATTCATCCGCGCGATGCGTGGCGTGGTCAGTGCCATACCTGAAGCCGAAGGCTGGATTGTGGGGCCAGAGGAAGAAGATCCGGAATACGCCAGCGAATGCCATAGCCTGGTGGTCAGCCTGGGTTTGCAGGACAAGGTGAAGTTCCTGGGTTATCGCAATATCCGCGAGTTGTTGCCGGAGCTGGGCATGATGGTCCTGACATCAATCAGTGAGGCCCAGCCATTGGTGATTCTTGAGGCCTGGGCGGCCGGTACCCCGGTTGTCAGCAGTGATGTTGGCTCATGTCGTGAGTTGATCGAGGGCGCAGAGGGCGAAGACCGGGCATTAGGGTGTGCTGGCGAGGTGGTGGCCATTGCCGACCCTCAAGCGACATCGCGGGCTATTGTCAGTCTGCTCAGTGATTCAACCCGCTGGCACCAGGCCCAGTCAGTTGGCTTGAAACGGGTCAATACTTATTACACAGAGACACTGATGCTGCAGCGCTATCGCACCCTTTATCACGATGCTATTGCCATGGAGGCCCAATAAAATGGCTGGCATTGGATTTGAACTGCGCAAGATTCTCTCGCGAGACTCTTATACATCGACATTGCGTGCCTATGTCTATGCGGGGTTGATCGGCTCCGGCCCGTGGGTGCTGTCGATCCTGAGCGTGATGATGATTGGTGTGCTCAGCCTGGGTATAGTGGTTCCCGAACTGCTCATCAGGCAGTTCCTGATCACAGTAACCTACCTGATGGCCTGCTCGCTGATCATCACCGGCGGCCTGCAGTTGATGTTTACCCGTTTTATTTCCGATCGTTTGTTTGAAAAGGCCAACGACAGAATCCTGCCTAACCTGGTGGGCATGCTGTTAGTCGTCACTATAGGTGCAGGCTTCCTGGGCTTCGTGCTGCTGGCGACGCTATTTGATGAGTCCTTTACCTACCGCCTGCTGGTTGTGTCCAATTTCGTAGTGCTGTGCAACCTGTGGCTGGTCATTACCTTTCTGTCCGGGATGAAGGCCTACAATCGGATATTGCTGGTGATGCTGGCGGGCTATTCGCTGATGGTGCTCTGTGCCCTGCTGCTGCGCTTCCTGAAAATGGAGGGCTTGCTGCTGGCCTTCCTAATTGGTCACGCCAGCCTACTCTTTATGTACCTGTTCGATATTTTGCGTGAGTACCCGGCCAAACAGTTGGTCGCCTTTGACTTCTTCAAGCGTCAGCAAGTGTTCTACAGCCTGTTGGTCACGGGGCTTTGCTACAACCTTGGGGTGTGGATCGACAAGTTTATCTTCTGGTACACGCCCGCGACCTCTGGCCAGGTCATCGGGCCATTGCGTGCCTCGATTCTGTATGACTTGCCGATCTTTCTCGCTTACCTGGCGATTATTCCCGGCATGGCGGTGTTCCTGGTGCGGATTGAAACTGATTTTGCCGAATGGAACGAGCGCTTGTATGTGGCCATCCGCGGGGGCGAGACCCTGCAGCATATTGGCCAGCTAAAAGAGCAGATGATTCTATCTATCCGCCAAGGCCTGCTGGAGATCTGCAAGGTGCAGGGCGTCACTGTGACCTTGCTGTTCTTGTTCGCGCCACAACTGCTTGAATGGTTGGGCATGTCCAGCCATTACCTGCCCTTGTTCTATATCGACCTGATCGGCGTGAGCATCCAGGTTGTCTTCATGGCCCTGCTTAACGTCTTCTTCTATCTAGACAAGCGCGCCATAGTGCTTGAGCTATGCATCCTGTTTGTTGTGCTCAACGCCGCGCTGACTATATTGAGCATCTATATGGGGCCGAGCTTCTTCGGATATGGCTTCACCCTGTCCCTGCTGGTTTGCGTGCTGCTGGCCCTCGGGCGGCTATCAAGCTCGCTTGATGACCTTGAGTACGAAACCTTTATGCTAAGCCGCTGATAAGCGGGTTTGCAGATTTTCGGGATTAGATTCAAATAAACCCTTGACGGCAAATCTGAGGTGCCTATAATGCGCACCTCTTCCGGCGCAGACCTCTCGGAAAACTTCTTGGAAAACAAGAGGTTAGCTTAAAAAGAGGGGTTGCAAAGCAGCGAAAGCTGTGTAGAATGCGCCGGGCTCTGAAGGGTGTTTTGAATGGCCTTTGGAGTGATCGCCCAGGTGATCGGAAGCGGTAGAAAAAGAGGTGTTGACAGCGAGTTTGAACGCTGTAGAATGCGCCTCCCGCTGACGAGAAGCTGGTTTGATCGGAAGCGCAAGTGGTTGAGTAGAAACGGTTTTCTTCGGAAAAGAACTTCGAAAAACAGCTTGACAGTAAATGA
>NZ_FZOG01000011.1 GCF_900188155.1 Pseudomonas segetis | reverse complement strand
CTCCAATCGCCATGGAAGATGGTCTGCGTTTCGCGATTCGCGAAGGCGGCCGTACCGTTGGTGCTGGTGTAGTTGCCAAGATCATCGAGTAATCGGTTGATTTGTCCCTCTTAGGCCGACATAATGGTCGGCCTAATTTTGTTCTAGGTCAGTAGCTCAATTGGCAGAGCGACGGTCTCCAAAACCGTAGGTTGGGGGTTCGATTCCCTCCTGACCTGCCATTTTCAAATGAATTTGGCGCGTCTTTTAACAGGATCCTCGTAAATGAATGCAAAGGCTGAAGCCAAAGAAACTCGCTTTGACCTGCTCAGGTGGCTGGTTGTTGCTGCTCTTGTAGTGGTTGGCGTGGTTGGTAATCAGTACTTCGCGGCTGAGCCGATTCTGTATCGTGTGCTGGCTCTGCTGGTTGTTGCTGTAGTCGCTGGTGTAGTTGCGTTGCAAACCACGAAAGGCCAAGCCTTTTTTGCTTTGCTCAAAGAAGCGCGCGTCGAAATTCGTAAAGTTGTCTGGCCAACGCGTCAGGAAACCACGCAGACCACGTTAATTGTTGTGGCTGTTGTTTTGGTAATGGCTCTGTTGTTGTGGGGATTAGATTCCCTGCTCGGCTGGATTGTTTCGTTGATTGTCGGCTAAGGGTGTCCCGTGGCTAAGCGTTGGTACGTCGTGCATGCTTACTCGGGTTACGAGAAGCATGTTATGCGTTCGTTGATCGAGCGTATAAAACTCGCTGGTATGGAAGATGGCTTTGGTGAAATTCTCGTGCCTACTGAAGAAGTGGTCGAGATGCGCAATGGTCAGAAACGTAAGAGCGAGCGCAAGTTCTTTCCGGGTTATGTCCTGGTTCAGATGGATATGAGCGAAGGTACTTGGCACTTGGTTAAAGATACGCCACGTGTCATGGGCTTTATTGGCGGTACGGCTGACAAGCCGGCCCCGATCACTGATAAAGAAGCAGAGGCGATCTTGCGTCGCGTTGCTGATAGCGGTGACAAGCCCAAGCCTAAGACGCTGTTCGAACCAGGTGAGACAATCCGTGTTATCGATGGCCCATTTGCTGATTTCAGCGGTGTCGTCGAAGAAGTTAACTATGAAAAGAGTCGTGTCCAGGTGGCAGTTACCATCTTCGGCCGCTCTACACCGGTAGAGCTGGAGTTCAGCCAGGTCGAGAAGGCATAGTTGACATAAGCATCCCTGACCCCGCAGTTATTGACTGCGGGGTTTTGTCGTCACTGGGATAAACGTGCAAGTAACTGGGGAGCCGTCAAGGCGTTTGAACCCAATATTGGAGTAGCTCATGGCTAAGAAAATTTCGGCTTATATCAAGCTGCAGGTAAAGGCAGGTCAAGCTAACCCTTCGCCACCGGTAGGTCCGGCACTGGGTCAGCACGGTGTGAATATCATGGAATTCTGCAAGGCGTTCAACGCCAAGACCCAAGGCCAAGAGCCTGGTCTGCCGACTCCAGTGATCATCACTGTATACAGCGACCGTAGCTTCACCTTTGAAACCAAAAGCACCCCGGCTTCGGTTCTGTTGAAGAAAGCAGCTGGCCTGACCAGCGGTTCTGCGCGTCCGAACACCGTTAAAGTTGGCACCGTGACTCGTGCTCAGCTGGAAGAGATCGTTAAAGCTAAACAAGCTGATCTGACTGCCGCTGACTTGGATGCAGGCGTACGTACTATCGCCGGCTCCGCACGCAGCATGGGCCTGAACGTGGAGGGTGTGTAAATGGCTAAGCTGACTAAGCGTCAAAAGGCAATCGCTGAGAAAGTTGAAGCTGGCAAGGCTTACAACTTCAACGAAGCTGCCGCTCTGCTGGCCGAGATTTCGGCTGTCAAGTTCTCCGAGTCTGTAGACATCGCTGTGAACTTGGGCGTTGATCCGCGTAAATCTGACCAGGTTGTTCGTGGCGCTACCGTGCTGCCAAACGGCTCTGGCAAGTCTGTTCGCGTTGCAGTGTTCACTCAGGGTCCAGCTGCTGAAGCTGCTCTGGCTGCCGGCGCTGACCGCGTTGGTATGGACGATCTGGCTGCTGAAATGAAAGGCGGCGACCTGAACTATGACGTCGTAATTGCATCGCCTGATGCAATGCGTGTTGTAGGTCAGTTGGGTCAGGTACTGGGGCCTCGTGGCCTGATGCCCAACCCTAAGGTCGGCACTGTTACTCCTGACGTAGCAACTGCTGTGAAGAATGCCAAAGCGGGTCAAGTACGTTTCCGTACTGACAAGAACGGCATCATCCACGGTTCCGTCGGTAAAGTCGGTTTTGAAGCCGAGAAGTTGAAGCAGAACGTTGAAGCTCTGATTGCAGACCTGAAGCGCCTGAAGCCATCGACTTCCAAAGGCATCTACGTTAAGCGCGTGACCCTGAGCACTACCATGGGTCCTGGTTTGATCATTGATCAGGCTTCGCTCGACGCATAAGGAATAGGGTGGGCGTGAGTTTCGCGCCTGCTTGCAAAAATTGGGGTCCCTGCCTGGCGGGGGCTATCCAAGACCGTAGGTGGCGCAAGCCTTAAACAGGAAAACCTACGCAGATGGTGCTCCCGGTTCTTTACCGAATCAGACACCAAAACGACATCCGGCTTCGGCCAGATGAAACGGTAACAAGCAGGAGTTTTACCCGTGGCAATTAAACTCGAAGACAAGAAGGCCATCGTCGCTGAAGTCAACGAGGCTGCCCAAGCTGCCCTGTCCGCTGTCGTGGCTGATGCCCGTGGCGTGACCGTAGCTGCAATGACCGGACTCCGTAAAGAAGCTCGTGAATCAGGTGTTTACGTTAAAGTTGTACGTAACACTCTGCTCAAGCGCGCAGTCGAAGGCACTTCTTACGATGTGCTGAACGACGTCTTTACTGGCCCAACCCTGATTGCGTTTTCCAAGGAACATCCGGGCGCTGCTGCTCGTATTTTCAAAGAATTCGCCAAGGGTCAGGACAAGTTCGAGATCAAGGCCGCCGCGTTTGAAGGTAAGCTGATCGCAGCCAACCAGATCGACGTACTGGCAAGCTTGCCGACCTACGACGAAGCGATTTCTCAGCTGATGAGCGTGATTCAAGGCGCTACCAGCAAGTTCGTTCGTACTTTGGCAGCTGTTCGTGACCAGAAAGAATCAGCTGCTGCCTAAGGCATCCAGCACTCTTTCGATCATATTTGTTTATTTGATAGCCGCGAAGGCTGTCCCCCAATACAGGAAATTAGAGTCATGGCTCTGACTAACGAAGACATCATCAACGCCGTATCCGAAATGTCCGTGATGCAGGTTGTAGAACTGATCACCGCTATGGAAGAAAAGTTCGGCGTTAGCGCTGCTGCAGCTGTTGCTGCTGGCCCAGCTGCTGGCGGCGCTGCTGCTGCTGAAGAACAGACCGAATTCAACATCGTTCTGGTTGAAGCTGGCGAGAAGAAAGTAAACGTAATTAAAGCAGTTCGCGAACTGACTGGCCTGGGCTTGAAAGAAGCCAAGGCAGTAGTTGACGGCGCTCCTGGCGTTGTTAAAGAAGGCGCTTCGAAAGAAGAAGCCGAAGCTGCTAAGAAAGTTCTGGAAGAAGCAGGCGCTAAAGTCGAGCTTAAGTAAGCGACGACCTTGCGTCTACAGCCCGAGCGACTCGCTTAAGGCTGATGGCTGGTGGCTTTGCCACCGGCCTTTTTCCGTTCCAGGCCGGCTCTCGTGTGGCTAGCCTGGGGCTGAAAACCCCACCCAATGTGGTGGCGCAAACCAAAGGGGTTTGCAAGAGTTTCTGGCTGCTCCCGTCGGAGAGGCCAAATAAGCAGGTGACCAAGCTGGGGAACGCTGATGGCTTACTCATACACTGAGAAAAAACGTATCCGCAAGGACTTTAGCAAGTTGCCGGATGTCATGGATGTGCCTTATCTCCTGGCCATCCAGCTGGATTCGTACCGCGAATTCCTGCAGGCGGGAGCGACAAAGGATAAGTTTCGCGATATCGGCCTCCATGCCGCCTTTAAGTCCGTTTTCCCGATTATCAGCTATTCCGGCAATGCTGCCCTGGAATATGTCGGTTATCGCCTGGGCGAACCGGCTTTTGACGTCAAAGAGTGCGTCCTTCGCGGCGTAACTTATGCCGTGCCGCTGCGGGTTAAGGTTCGCTTGATCATTTTCGACAAAGAATCGTCGAACAAAGCGATCAAGGACATTAAAGAGCAAGAAGTTTACATGGGGGAAATCCCCCTGATGACAGAGAACGGTACCTTCGTTATCAACGGTACCGAGCGCGTCATCGTTTCCCAGTTGCACCGTTCACCAGGCGTGTTCTTCGATCACGACCGTGGTAAGACGCACAGCTCTGGCAAGTTGCTGTATTCGGCTCGCGTAATTCCTTACCGTGGCTCTTGGCTCGATTTCGAATTCGATCCAAAAGACGCTGTATTCGTACGTATCGACCGTCGCCGCAAGTTGCCGGCATCGGTACTGCTGCGTGCGCTGGGTTACAGCACTGAAGAGATGCTTGACGCTTTCTATGTGACCAACGTTTTCCACGTCAAGGGTGAGTCCCTGAGCCTGGAACTGGTGCCACATCGTCTGCGTGGTGAAGTTGCTGTTCTCGATATCAAAGACGAGAAGGGCAAGGTCATTGTTGAGCAGGGCCGCCGTATCACTGCGCGCCATATCAACCAGTTGGACAAAGCCGGCATCAAGGAACTTGAAGTTCCTATCGATTACCTGATTGGCCGTACCAGTGCCAAGGCGATCGTGCATCCGGCAACTGGCGAAATCATCGCCGAGTGCAACACCGAGCTGAACGTTGAAATCCTGGCCAAGGTTGTCAAGGCGCAGGTTGTACGCATCGAGACCTTGTACACCAACGACATCGATTGCGGTCCGTTCATCTCTGACACCCTGAAGATCGATTCGACCACCAACCAGCTTGAAGCCCTGGTCGAGATCTATCGCATGATGCGTCCTGGCGAGCCGCCAACCAAGGATGCAGCCGAGACCCTGTTCAATAACCTGTTCTTCAGCCCAGAGCGTTACGATCTGTCGGCTGTAGGCCGGATGAAGTTCAACCGTCGTATCGGTCGTACCGAAATCGAAGGTTCGGGCGTACTGAGCAAGGAAGATATCGTTGAAGTCCTCAAGACTTTGGTTGATATCCGTAACGGCAAGGGCATCGTCGATGACATCGACCACCTTGGTAACCGTCGCGTACGTTGCGTTGGCGAAATGGCCGAGAACCAGTTCCGTGTCGGCCTGGTACGTGTTGAGCGTGCAGTCAAAGAACGCCTGTCCATGGCTGAAAGCGAAGGCCTGATGCCGCAAGACTTGATCAACGCCAAGCCAGTGGCTGCCGCGGTCAAGGAATTCTTCGGTTCCAGCCAGCTCTCGCAGTTCATGGACCAGAACAACCCGCTGTCCGAGATTACCCACAAGCGTCGCGTCTCTGCACTCGGCCCAGGTGGTTTGACTCGTGAGCGTGCAGGCTTCGAGGTTCGTGACGTACACCCGACTCACTACGGCCGTGTTTGCCCGATTGAGACGCCTGAAGGTCCGAACATCGGTCTGATCAACTCCCTGGCTGCCTACGCGCGCACCAACCAGTACGGTTTCCTCGAGAGCCCGTACCGTGTGGTTAAAGACACGTTGGTAACCGACGAGATCGTATTCCTGTCAGCAATCGAAGAGGCCGATCATGTGATCGCCCAGGCTTCGGCTCTGATGAACGAAAAAGGTCAGCTGGTTGATGAGTTGGTGGCTGTACGTCACCTCAACGAATTCACCGTTAAGGCACCTGAAGACGTAACCCTGATGGACGTCTCGCCCAAGCAGGTTGTTTCGGTTGCTGCCTCCTTGATTCCGTTCCTCGAGCACGACGACGCCAACCGTGCGTTGATGGGTTCGAACATGCAGCGTCAGGCAGTACCGACCCTGCGTTCGGACAAGCCGCTGGTGGGTACTGGTATGGAGCGCAACGTAGCGCGAGATTCCGGTGTCTGCGTGGTTGCACGTCGTGGCGGTGTGATTGACTCGGTTGATGCCAGCCGTATCGTGGTTCGCGTCAATGACGACGAAGTCGAAACTGGCGAAGCCGGTGTTGATATCTACAACCTGACCAAATACACCCGTTCCAACCAGAACACTTGCATCAACCAGCGTCCGCTGGTGAGCAAGGGTGACAAGGTCAAGCGTAGCGACATCATGGCTGACGGCCCGTCGACCGACATGGGTGAGCTGGCTCTTGGCCAGAACATGCGCGTCGCGTTCATGCCTTGGAACGGTTACAACTTCGAAGACTCCATCCTCCTTTCGGAGCGCGTGGTTCAAGAAGATCGTTTCACCACGATCCACATCCAGGAACTGACCTGTGTGGCGCGTGACACCAAGCTTGGGCCTGAGGAAATTTCCTCGGACATCCCGAACGTGGGTGAAGCTGCTCTGAACAAGCTGGACGAAGCGGGCATCGTGTATGTCGGCGCTGAAGTAGGCCCAGGCGACATTCTGGTTGGTAAAGTGACGCCTAAAGGCGAAACCCAGCTGACTCCTGAAGAGAAGCTGTTGCGTGCCATCTTCGGTGAAAAAGCGTCTGACGTTAAAGATACTTCCCTGCGTGTGCCAACAGGCACCAAAGGTACTGTCATTGACGTACAGGTCTTCACCCGCGACGGCGTTGAGCGCGATGCGCGTGCGCTGTCGATCGAGAAGACCCAGCTCGACGAGATCCGCAAGGATCTGAACGAAGAGTTCCGCATTGTTGAAGGTGCAACCTTCGAGCGTCTGCGTTCGGCCCTGGTTGGCAAGGTAGTTGAAGGCGGCGCTGGCCTGAAGAAAGGCGCAGAGCTGACCGACGAGTTCCTTGACGGTCTGGAGCGTGGCCAGTGGTTCAAGCTGCGCATGGCTGACGATGCACTGAACGAGCAGTTGGAGAAGGCCCAGGCCTACATCTCCGACCGCCGTCAGCTGCTCGATGACAAGTTCGAAGACAAGAAGCGCAAGCTGCAGCAGGGCGATGACCTGGCTCCAGGCGTGCTGAAGATCGTCAAGGTTTACCTGGCAATCCGTCGTCGCATCCAGCCGGGTGACAAGATGGCCGGTCGTCACGGTAACAAAGGTGTGGTTTCGGTAATCATGCCGGTTGAAGACATGCCGCACGACGTACACGGTACGCCGGTCGACATCGTACTCAACCCGCTGGGTGTACCATCGCGTATGAACGTGGGTCAGATTCTCGAAACTCACCTGGGCCTTGCGGCCAAAGGTTTGGGCGAGAAGATCAACCGCATGCTAGAAGAGCAGCGCAAGATCGCTGAACTGCGTAAGTTCTTGCAGCAGATCTATAACGAAATCGGTGGCCGTCAGGAAAGCCTTGACGAGTTCAGCGACCAGGAAATTATCGATCTGGCCAAGAACCTGCGTGGCGGTGTGCCGATGGCCACTCCAGTATTCGACGGTGCCAAAGAGAGCGAAATCAAGGCCATGCTGAAACTGGCAGATTTGCCAGAAAGCGGCCAGATGCGCTTGATCGACGGTCGTACTGGTAACCAGTTCGAGCGCGCGACCACTGTCGGCTACATGTACATGCTGAAACTGAACCACCTGGTGGACGACAAGATGCACGCGCGTTCCACTGGTTCCTACAGCCTGGTTACTCAGCAGCCGCTGGGTGGTAAGGCGCAGTTCGGTGGCCAGCGCTTCGGTGAGATGGAGGTCTGGGCGTTGGAAGCCTACGGCGCCGCTTACACATTGCAGGAAATGCTGACCGTGAAGTCGGACGACGTGAACGGCCGTACCAAGATGTATAAGAACATCGTTGACGGCGATCACCGTATGGAGCCAGGCATGCCTGAGTCCTTCAACGTTCTGATCAAAGAGATCCGTTCGCTCGGTATCGACATCGATCTGGAAACCGAATAACACGTGACGCGAATCGGCGGTGGAGCACTTTGCTCCATCGCCAGCTCCGCCAGGAGGAAAGGCCTTGAAAGACCTACTGAATTTGCTGAAAAACCAGGGTCAAGTCGAAGAGTTCGACGCCATCCGTATTGGGTTGGCATCGCCTGAGATGATCCGTTCGTGGTCGTTCGGTGAAGTTAAAAAGCCGGAAACCATCAACTACCGTACGTTCAAGCCTGAGCGTGACGGCCTGTTCTGCGCCAAGATCTTTGGCCCGGTAAAAGATTACGAGTGCCTGTGCGGTAAGTACAAGCGCCTCAAGCACCGTGGTGTGATCTGTGAGAAGTGCGGCGTTGAAGTTGCACTGGCCAAGGTTCGTCGTGAGCGTATGGCCCACATCGAGCTGGCTTCTCCGGTTGCCCACATCTGGTTCCTGAAGTCCCTGCCAAGCCGTATCGGTTTGCTGATGGACATGACCCTGCGTGATATCGAACGCGTTCTCTATTTCGAGAGCTATGTCGTTATCGATCCAGGCATGACCACCCTTGAAAAAGGTCAGCTGCTGAACGATGAGCAGTATTTCGAAGCCCTGGAAGAGTTCGGTGACGACTTCGACGCGCGTATGGGCGCCGAGGCTGTTCGCGAGCTGTTGCACGCTATCGACCTGGAACACGAGATTGGTCGTCTGCGCGAAGAAATTCCGCAAACCAACTCGGAAACCAAGATCAAGAAGCTGTCCAAGCGTCTGAAGTTGATGGAGGCCTTCCTGGGTTCCGGCAACTTGCCAGAGTGGATGGTATTGACTGTTCTGCCGGTTCTGCCGCCAGATCTGCGTCCGTTGGTGCCGCTGGACGGTGGTCGTTTTGCGACTTCTGACCTGAACGATCTGTATCGTCGCGTTATCAACCGTAACAACCGCCTGAAGCGCCTGCTCGATCTGTCGGCGCCGGATATCATCGTGCGCAACGAAAAGCGCATGCTGCAAGAAGCGGTTGACGCATTGCTCGATAACGGCCGTCGCGGTCGCGCCATCACTGGTTCGAACAAGCGTCCGTTGAAGTCCTTGGCTGACATGATCAAGGGTAAGCAAGGTCGTTTCCGTCAGAACTTGCTCGGTAAGCGTGTTGACTACTCCGGTCGTTCAGTAATTACCGTAGGTCCAACCCTGCGTCTGCACCAGTGCGGCCTGCCAAAGAAAATGGCCCTGGAGCTGTTCAAGCCGTTCATTTTCGGCAAGCTGGAAATGCGTGGTCTGGCGACTACCATCAAGGCTGCCAAGAAGATGGTCGAGCGTGAGTTGCCAGAGGTTTGGGACGTTCTTGCTGAAGTGATTCGCGAACACCCAGTGCTTCTCAACCGTGCACCGACCCTTCACCGTCTGGGTATCCAGGCATTTGAACCGGTTCTGATCGAAGGTAAGGCAATCCAGCTGCACCCGTTGGTTTGTGCGGCCTACAACGCCGACTTCGACGGTGACCAGATGGCTGTTCACGTACCGCTGACGCTGGAAGCCCAGCTCGAAGCGCGTGCGTTGATGATGTCGACCAACAACATCCTGTCGCCAGCCAACGGTGAGCCGATCATCGTTCCTTCGCAGGACGTTGTATTGGGTCTGTACTACATGACCCGTGAAGCTACCAATGCCAAGGGCGAAGGTCGCGTATTTGCCGACCTGCAGGAAGTTGACCGCGTATTCCGTGGTGGTCAGGCGTCGCTGCACGCCCGTGTAAAGGTGCGCATCAAGGAGGTCATTAAAGACCGCGATGGCAGCATCACCAAAAATACTCGCATCGTCGACACCACTGTTGGCCGTGCGCTGCTGTTCCAAATCGTGCCGGACGGCCTGTCGTATGACGTGGTCAACCACCCGATGAAGAAAAAGGCGATCTCCAAGCTGATCAACCAGTGCTACCGCACTGTCGGCTTGAAAGACACCGTCATCTTCGCTGACCAGCTGATGTACACCGGTTTCGCATACTCGACTATCTCGGGCGTTTCCATTGGTGTTAACGACTTCGTTATCCCTGAGGAAAAAGTTCGTATCATCGACGCGGCAACCGAAGAAGTTAAAGAGATCGAAAGCCAGTACGCATCGGGCCTGGTAACTCAGGGCGAGAAGTACAACAAGGTTATCGACTTGTGGTCGAAGGCTAACGACGAAGTCTCCAAGGCGATGATGGCCAACCTCTCGAAAGAGAAAGTGGTTGATCGTGAGGGCAAGACTGTCGATCAAGAGTCCTTCAACTCGATGTACATGATGGCCGACTCCGGTGCGCGGGGTTCTGCTGCGCAGATCCGTCAGCTCGCTGGTATGCGTGGTCTGATGGCCAAGCCGGATGGCTCGATCATCGAAACGCCAATTACTGCGAACTTCCGTGAAGGTTTGAGCGTACTTCAGTACTTCATCTCGACTCACGGTGCTCGTAAGGGTCTGGCGGATACCGCACTGAAAACCGCTAACTCCGGTTACTTGACGCGTCGTCTGGTTGACGTTGCCCAGGATCTGGTCGTTACCGAGATCGATTGCGGCACCGAGCGTGGCCTGTTCATGACGCCGCACATTGAAGGCGGCGACGTTGTAGAGCCATTGGGTGAGCGCGTATTGGGCCGAGTAATCGCCAATGACGTATTCAAGCCAGGCACCGAAGACGTCATCGTGCCAGCTGGCACCTTGGTTGATGAGCAGTGGGTTGAATTCATCGAGCTCAACAGCATCGACGAAGTCGTGGTGCGCTCGCCAATCACCTGTGAAACCCGTTATGGCATCTGCGCCAAGTGCTATGGTCGCGACCTTGCACGTGGTCACCAGATCAACATCGGTGAAGCTGTCGGCGTAATCGCTGCCCAGTCGATCGGTGAGCCGGGTACCCAGTTGACCATGCGTACGTTCCACATCGGTGGTGCGGCTAGCCGGACCTCGGCTGCCGACAGCGTTCAGGTTAAGAACGGCGGTACTGTCCGCCTGCATAACCTCAAGCACGTAGAGCGTCTCGATGGCGCCCTGGTTGCTGTATCGCGTTCCGGTGAGTTGGCCATGGCTGACGAGTTCGGTCGTGAGCGTGAGCGCTACAAGCTGCCTTACGGTGCTGTAATTTCGGTCAAGGAAGGTGACAAGGTGGAGCCGGGCGCAATCGTCGCCAAGTGGGATCCGCACACTCACCCAATCGTTACCGAGATGAAAGGTACTGTGACCTTCGTTGGCATGGAAGAAGGCATCACGATCAAGCGTCAGACAGACGAATTGACCGGTTTGACCAACATCGAAGTTCTCGATCCGAAAGACCGTCCAGCTGCCGGCAAGGAAATTCGTCCTGCGGTCAAGATGGTTGGCGCCGATGGCAAAGACTTGCTGCTGCCAGGTACCGATGTACCGGCTCAGTACTTCCTGCCAGCAAACGCCTTGGTTGGTGTAGCGGATGGTGTGCAAGTGGGCGTGGGTGATGTAATCGCCCGTATCCCGCAAGAAACATCGAAAACCCGTGACATCACCGGTGGTCTGCCGCGTGTTGCCGACTTGTTCGAAGCGCGTCGTCCGAAAGAGGCTTCGATTCTGGCGGAGATCAGCGGCACCATCTCCTTCGGTAAAGAAACCAAAGGCAAGCGTCGCCTGGTGATTACACCGACCGACGGTAGCGATCCGTACGAAGAGCTGATTCCGAAGTGGCGTCACCTGAACGTGTTCGAAGGTGAACAGGTCAACAAGGGTGAAGTTATCTCCGACGGTCCAAGCGATCCGCACGACATCCTGCGTCTGCTGGGTGTAAGCGCGTTGGCCAAGTACATCGTTAACGAGATCCAGGACGTTTATCGTCTGCAGGGCGTTAAGATCAACGACAAGCACATCGAGACCATCCTGCGTCAGATGCTGCGTAAAGTTGAAGTGGCCGAGTCCGGTGACTCATCCTTCATCAAGGGTGATCAGATGGAGTTGACCGCGGTGCTGGGTGAAAACGAGCGTCTGGCAGCTGCCGACAAGTTCGTCGCCAAGTACACCCGCGTACTGCTGGGTATCACCAAGGCGTCGTTGTCGACCGAGTCGTTCATCTCGGCAGCCTCGTTCCAGGAAACCACTCGCGTTCTTACCGAGGCAGCGGTTACTGGCAAGCGTGACTACCTGCGCGGCCTGAAAGAAAACGTGGTTGTGGGTCGTCTGATCCCGGCCGGTACTGGTCTGGCTTATCACAGCGAGCGCAAGCGCAAGCGTGATGCCGACAAGCCAGTACGTGTCAGCGCCAGTGAAGTGGAAGCTGCACTGACCGAAGCGCTGAATTTCAGCGGAAATTAAGAGCGTAATCCCGCCGCTTCGGCGGCGGGGTTGCATCTTGACTGGGAGGCTGAGTCTCTTTAGACTCATGCACCCCTAAATTTGGCAGGGCATGTTGCTCTGCCATTTTGCTTTGTTTGAAAAGCAATAGCGTCGAAAGACAACAGTGGAGCTAAAGATGGCAACTATTAACCAGCTGGTACGTCAGCCGCGTAAGCGTATCGTCGAGAAATCCGACGTGCCTGCGCTGCAGAACTGCCCGCAGCGTCGTGGCGTGTGCACTCGCGTGTATACCACTACGCCGAAAAAACCTAACTCGGCTTTGCGTAAAGTTTGCCGTGTTCGCCTGACCAACGGTTTCGAAGTTTCTTCGTACATCGGTGGTGAAGGTCACAACCTGCAAGAGCACAGCGTTGTTCTGATCCGTGGCGGTCGTGTAAAAGACCTTCCGGGTGTTCGCTACCACACCGTTCGCGGTTCTTTGGATACTTCCGGTGTTAAAGGTCGTAACCAGGGTCGTTCGAAGTACGGTACCAAGCGTCCTAAGTGATAGCGCCCCAGTAATGGGACTTGTCACTAAATTGCAGTTATCTATTTATTTGAGTCGATAAGAGTAAGGTCGGGCGCATTTGCGGTCCCGAGCTAACCTGAAGACCGTTTGAGGGCTTATCACATGCCAAGACGTCGTGTAGCAGCCAAGCGCGAAGTGCTTGATGATCCAAAATACGGAAGCCAAATTCTGGCCAAGTTCATGAACCACGTAATGGAAAGCGGCAAGAAGGCCGTTGCCGAGCGTATCGTTTATGGCGCGCTGGACAAGGTTAAAGAACGTAAGAACAGCGATCCCCTGGAGATCTTCGAGAAAGCTCTCGACGCCATCGCTCCGCTGGTCGAAGTGAAGTCGCGCCGCGTTGGTGGTGCTACTTACCAGGTTCCTGTTGAAGTACGTCCTTCCCGTCGTAATGCTCTTGCCATGCGTTGGCTGGTAGATTTCGCCCGTAAGCGTGGCGAGAAGTCTATGGCTCTGCGTTTGGCTGGTGAGCTGCTGGACGCTGCCGAAGGCAAGGGTGCTGCAGTTAAGAAGCGTGAAGACGTGCACCGTATGGCTGAAGCCAACAAGGCTTTCTCGCACTACCGCTTCTAATTTTCTAGCGCTTCTAAACTTTGCGAGGGCTATATGGCTCGTACTACTCCGATTAACCGCTACCGTAACATTGGTATTGTCGCGCACGTTGATGCCGGCAAGACCACTACGACTGAGCGGGTTTTGTTTTACACCGGTGTTAACCACAAGATGGGTGAGGTGCATGATGGCGCCGCAACCATGGACTGGATGGCACAGGAGCAGGAGCGTGGTATCACTATCACCTCCGCGGCAACCACTGCTTTCTGGCAGGGTTCCGAGAAGCAGTTCGACAAGCACCGCTTCAACATCATCGATACCCCCGGCCACGTTGACTTCACCATTGAAGTAGAGCGCTCCTTGCGCGTACTCGACGGCGCGGTCGTTGTGTTCTGTGGTACTTCGGGTGTTGAGCCGCAGTCTGAAACCGTATGGCGCCAGGCCAACAAGTACGGCGTTCCACGTCTTGTTTACGTAAACAAGATGGACCGCGCCGGTGCAAACTTCCTGCGTGTTATTGGCCAGATCAAGGCGCGTTTGGGCCACACTCCGGTACCAATCCAGCTCGCTATCGGTGCGGAAGATAACTTCCAGGGTCAGATCGATCTGATCAAGATGAAGGCTATCTACTGGAACGATGACGACAAGGGCATGGCTCTGCGCGAGGAAGAAATTCCTGCAGATATGCTTGAGTTGGCTCAAGAGTGGCGCAGCAACATGGTTGAAGCTGCTGCTGAAGCCTCTGAAGAGCTGATGAACAAGTATCTGGAAGGCGAAGAGCTGACCACTGCTGAAATCAAGCTCGCCCTGCGTCAGCGCACCATCGCCGGTGAAATCGTTCTGGCTGTATGCGGTTCCTCGTTCAAGAACAAGGGTGTTCCCCTGGTTCTCGACGCGGTAATCGACTACCTGCCTGCTCCGGTTGATATTCCTGCGATCAAGGGTTCGGACGTTGATGATGAAACCATCGAGATGGAGCGTCATGCAGATGATGCTGAACCGTTCTCGGCCCTGGCTTTCAAAATCGCTACTGACCCATTCGTGGGTACTCTGACCTTTGCTCGTGTTTACTCGGGTGTACTGAGCTCCGGCGACGGCGTTCTGAACTCGGTAAAAGGCAAGAAAGAGCGCGTGGGTCGTATGGTGCAAATGCACGCAAACACCCGCGAGGAGATCAAGGAAGTACGCGCTGGCGACATCGCTGCCCTGATCGGCATGAAGGACGTCACCACGGGTGACACTCTGTGCTCGCTTGAAAAGCCAATCATCCTGGTTCGTATGGACTTCCCAGAGCCGGTAATCTCGGTTGCTGTTGAGCCAAAGACCAAGGATGACCAGGAAAAAATGGGTATCGCACTGGGCAAGCTTGCTCAGGAAGATCCATCTTTCCGCGTTAAAACTGATGAAGAGACTGGTCAAACGATCATCTCCGGCATGGGCGAGTTGCACCTCGATATTCTTGTTGACCGTATGCGTCGCGAGTTCAATGTTGAGGCCAACATCGGTAAGCCGCAGGTTTCGTATCGTGAGAAGATCACCAAGTCTTGCGAAATCGAAGGCAAGTTCGTACGTCAATCTGGTGGCCGTGGCCAGTTCGGTCATTGCTGGGTTCGTTTTGCTCCGGCAGACGAAGGTCAGGAAGGCTTGCAGTTTGTCAACGAGGTAGTGGGTGGTGTTATTCCTAAGGAATACATCCCGGCTATTCAGAAGGGCATTGAAGAGCAGATGAAGAACGGTGTTGTTGCCGGTTATCCGCTCATCGGCCTGAAGGCTACTGTGTACGATGGTTCCTACCATGACGTCGACTCCAACGAGATGGCGTTTAAGGTAGCTGCCTCCATGGCGACCAAGCAGTTGTCCCAAAAGGGCGGCGCAGTTGTGCTTGAGCCTGTGATGAAAGTGGAAGTAGTAACACCTGAGGACTATATGGGTGACGTGATGGGTGACCTGAATCGTCGTCGTGGTCTGATCCAAGGTATGGAAGATACGGTTTCCGGCAAGGTTATCCGCGCCGAAGTTCCGTTGGGTGAGATGTTCGGTTACGCAACCGACGTTCGCTCCATGTCCCAGGGTCGCGCGAGCTACTCCATGGAATTCTCCAAATACTCCGAGGCTCCGTCGAATATCGTCGAAGCTATCGTTAAAAAACAAGGCTAATCCAGCCCTTTAGGCAAGAGGTTCACTGTCGTGGCTAAAGAAAAATTTGAACGTAAAAAACCACACGTAAACGTTGGCACAATCGGCCACGTTGACCATGGTAAGACTACCCTGACTGCAGCGCTG
>NZ_FZOG01000010.1 GCF_900188155.1 Pseudomonas segetis | reverse complement strand
TCCAGATTCACAAAGTGGTGGGTGATGACGGGATCGAACCGCCGACCCTCTGCTTGTAAGGCAGATGCTCTCCCAGCTGAGCTAATCACCCTTGGCTTTGCGAGGACGCGAAATTTACGCGTGGGTCGCACCTAAGTCAATAGCCTGCTTAAAGTTTTTCCAAAAACAGGGTAAATAAATTGAAATCTGAAAGCCTTGAATCGGCGACTGGTCATTTGCTGATCAAGCCAGGACAAAATAGCCCTGCGCAGTCGTATAAAAACCGACGAGACAGCCAGGTCGCCAAAAGCATCGACTTCGATGCTTATTGATAAATCATCTTCCTTGTCATGCCACCGTCGACCACAAACTCCTGGCCGGTGACAAATCCTGCGCGACTCGAGAGCAACCAGGCAACGAGCGCCGCAACATCCTGAACGCTGCCCACCCGCCCAACCGGATGCTGTGCATGATCGGCGGCAGACAAGGGCTCGGCGCGCTGCTCGCTGGTGTCACGGGTATCAATCCAGCCCGGACTGACCGCATTAACCCGCACCTCAGGCCCAAGGCTGATCGCCAGCGAATGAGTCAAGGCCAACAAGCCGCCCTTGCTCGCCGCATAAGCCTCGGTATTGGCTTCTGATTGATGGGCACGGGTCGAAGTCAGATTGACTATCGCGCCGCGATGCGCGCGCAAATACGGCACGCAATGCTTGGCCAACAACATGGGCCCGGTCAGGTTAATGGCCAGGGTTTTGTTCCAGCGCGCCAAGTTGAGGCTTTCCAGGTCCAGGCTGTGCGGCTCGGAAATCGCGGCATTGCAGACCAAGGCATCCAATCGGCCAAACTGGCCAAGCACTTCGGCAACGCCCATGGCAACCTGATCCTCATCGGAAACATCCATGGCAACGAACCAGGCGTTTTCACCCAGCGCCCTGGCCACGACCGAACCTCGTGCACGGTCCAGGTCAGCCAGTACCACT
Source organism: Pseudomonas segetis (assembly GCF_900188155.1). Lineage (GTDB taxonomy): Bacteria > Pseudomonadota > Gammaproteobacteria > Pseudomonadales > Pseudomonadaceae > Aquipseudomonas > Aquipseudomonas segetis. The sequence continues at coordinate 113,437 of NZ_FZOG01000010.1, read as the reverse complement.
TGCCAACCTTCGGCAATCAACCAGGCACTGATACCCAGGCCGATACCGCGCGCAGCCCCGGTCACCAGCGCTACCTTGCCGGTGGTCGGGGCGCTGACTTCAAGATTCAAGTCAGCCTGCAACTTATCGCTCAAAGCGCCGCCAGGCCACGCGCCAGATCAGCCTGCAGATCCAGCACATCTTCAAGGCCAACAGCCACGCGGATCAGGTTATCGCCAATCCCCGCATTGGCACGCTCTTGCGGCGACAGACGACCATGGGAAGTGGTTGCCGGGTGGGCAATGGTGGTTTTGGTATCACCCAGGTTCGTGGTGATCGATATAACCCGGGTGGCATCAATAAAACGCCATGCCGCTTCCTTTCCACCGGCGACTTCAAAGCTGACCACGGCACCGAAGGCACTTTGCTGACGCTTGGCCAGCTCATGTTGCGGATGGCTCGGCAAGCCCGCGTAATAAACACGTTCAACTCCCGGCTGCTGCTCAAGCCACTGGGCCAGTTGCTGAGCACGGGCACAGTGCGCCTGCATGCGCACACTGAGGGTTTCGAGGCCCTTGAGGAAAACCCACGCATTGAACGGGCTCAGGGTTGGCCCGGCCGTGCGCAGGAAGCCGACGATTTCTTTCATCAGCTCGCCACGGCCGGCAACCACACCGCCCATGCTGCGACCCTGGCCATCGATGTACTTGGTGGCGGAATGCATCACTATGTCGGCCCCGAGCTTCAGCGGCTGCTGCAGCGCCGGAGTACAGAAACAGTTGTCAACGGCCAGCAACGCGCCTTTGCTGTGGGCGATTTCAGCCAGTGCGGCGATATCAACCAGCTCAGCCAGGGGGTTGGACGGCGACTCGACGAACAATAATTTGGTATTGGGCTTGAATGCCGCAGACCATGCATCGAGATCAGACAGCGGCACATAGTCGACTTCAACACCGAAGCGCTTGAGGTACTTTTCAAACAAGCTGATGGTCGAACCGAATACGCTGCGTGAGACCAATACATGGTCGCCACCAGAACACAGGCTCATGACTATCGAAAGAATTGCCGACATCCCGGTTGAGGTGGCAACCGCCTGCTCGGCCCCTTCCATCGCCGCGATACGCTCTTCAAAAGCGCGCACGGTAGGGTTGGTATAGCGCGAATAGACATTGCCTGGCACTTCACCAGCAAAGCGCGCCGCTGCGTCGGCAGCGGTACGGAACACATAGCTAGAGGTCAGGTAAAGCGCCTCACTGTGCTCCGCCTCGGGCGAGCGATGCTGACCGGCGCGCACCGCCAGCGTTTCGAGACCAACACCTTCCAGGTCGCTGTCCAGACGTCCGGCATCCCACTCTTGAGACATCTTGTTCCCTCTCGAATAAAGCACTGGGGCCGCATAAGCGACCCCAGGGTATCAGTTGTTGTACAGATCGATAATCGCGCTGACCGCCTGCGATTTGATCTTGGTCGAATCATTGCGCGCTTGCTCGATCTTGTTCAGGTAGAACTCATCGACATCGCCGGTGACGTACTCGCCATTGAATACGGCGCAATCAAATTTCTCGATTTTGATCTTGCCGCCACCGACCGCATCGATCAAGTCCTCAAGATCCTGATAGATCAGCCAATCGGCGCCAATCAGCTCGGCAACCTGTTCAGTACTGCGGTTATGCGCAATAAGCTCATGGGCACTTGGCATGTCGATCCCGTACACGTTCGGATAACGCACCGCCGGCGCAGCGGAACAGAAGTAGACATTCTTCGCTCCCGCTTCACGGGCCATCTGGATGATCTGCTTGCAGGTAGTGCCACGCACGATCGAGTCATCGACCAGCATTACGTTCTTGCCACGGAACTCCAGCTCGATAGCGTTGAGCTTCTGGCGTACCGATTTTTTGCGAGCCGCCTGGCCCGGCATGATAAAGGTACGACCGATATAACGGTTCTTGACAAAGCCTTCGCGAAACTTGACGCCCAGGTGGTTGGCCAGCTCAAGCGCCGCGGTACGGCTGGTGTCCGGGATCGGGATTACGACATCGATATCGTGATCAGGGCGTTCGCGAGCGATTTTCTCGGCCAGCTTCTCACCCATGCGCAGGCGTGCCTTGTACACCGAGACACCATCCATGATCGAGTCGGGACGAGCCAGGTAAACGTGCTCGAAGATGCACGGCGCATATTGCGGGTTCTCAGCGCACTGGCGGGTGAACAGCTTGCCGTCTTCGGTGATGTAAACCGCTTCGCCCGGTGCCAGGTCGCGAATCAGGGTGAAACCGAGCACGTCCAGGGAAACACTTTCCGAGGCGATCATGTACTCAACGCCTTCATCGGTATGGCGCTGGCCAAAGACGATTGGGCGGATGCCATGGGGGTCGCGGAACCCGACGATGCCGTAACCGGTAATCATCGCAACCACTGCATAGCCACCCACACAACGCGAATGAACCTCGCTGACCGCGGCAAATACATCTTCCTCGGTAGGCTGCAACTTGCCACGCTGGGCCAACTCGTGCGCAAACACGTTGAGCAGCACCTCGGAATCTGAATTGGTGTTGACGTGGCGCAGATCGGATTCGTAAATCTCCTTGGCCAGTTGCTCAACATTGGTCAGGTTGCCGTTGTGGGCCAAGGTGATGCCATATGGCGAGTTGACGTAGAACGGCTGCGCTTCGGCCGAGCTGGAGCTGCCAGCCGTTGGGTAGCGTACATGGCCAATGCCCATGTGGCCCACCAGGCGCTGCATGTGGCGTTGTTGAAAGACATCGCGCACCAGACCATTGTCTTTGCGCAGAAACAGGCGACCATCATGACTGGTCACAATACCGGCAGCGTCCTGGCCGCGGTGCTGAAGAACGGTTAAACCGTCATACAGCGCCTGATTGACGTTCGATTTACCGACGATACCGACAATGCCGCACATGTGGCGCAACCCCTACGTTGAGAAACAAACTAAATCGCAATGCACTCATTACAGCCTGTCAAGGCGGTGTGAGAACCTGTTTAAACGGCAGCTCAGCCGGAGCACTGATGCCACTTGCCAGCCACTCACTGGACATTCCCAAGATAAGGTTCTTGGACCAGTCAGCGACCAATAAAAAATGCGGCACCAGCGTTGACTGCTGCCACCACGTATCTTCCTGCACCGGCGCCAGGCTCACCAGCCCGACCAACAGCACAACCAACAAACCGCCCCGCGCAGCGCCAAAGACCATACCCAGGAAACGATCGGTACCAGACAAGCCGGTCACCCGGATCAACTCGCCGAGCAAATAATTGACCAACGCACCGACCATCAATGTAGCAATGAACAGCAATGCACAGGCGGCGATGACTCGAGCCGACGGCGTTTGGATAAATCCTTCGAGGTGGTGCGAAAGTGCGCCGCCAAACATCCAGGCAACGGCGCCCGCAATAATCCAGGTGAGCAACGACAAGGCTTCCTTGACGAAGCCACGGCTCAGACTGATCAAACTTGATACGCCGATAACGGCGATAATGGCCCAATCGACCCAGGTAAATGCCACGATTAAGGCTACCGACAGAAATGGCGCTGTATTTTAACAGAGCAAGGCGCTACGAGTAAGCGGTCGATCAACTGCTTTCTGGTTTAAAACGAACAACAAATCCGTTTAATTTCTGCTTGCGGTTCAACTGATCACGCAGGCGATCCGCTTCGGCGCGCTCGACCAGCGGGCCAACAAAGACCCGATTCATGCCTTCAAAGGTGCGGATATAGGCGTTGTAGCCTTGCGCACGCAGGGTCTTTTGCAGGTTTTCCGCACCGCTGCGGCTGGACAGGCTGGCCAACTGAACCGACCAGCTCACCGGCAGGCTATTGGCATCCAGGCGCTCAGCAGGTTTGGGGGCTGGCTCCACAGGTTGCTCGGCACGGGCAGCGGCATCGGCCTTGGCCTGCTCGCGCACTTCTGGCGGCGGCGTGGCCGGTACCGGGTTGATTTCAGGCTCGTCAGTGATCGCGGTTATGGGTTCAGGGCCTTGATCTTGCTGCTCGGGCGCCTCGTCGATGATTTGCGGCTTGGGTACAGTGACCGGCTGCATTTCGATTTCAGGCATGGCCGGCGCTTGCGGCATGCTCGGCGCATCGACCACCACGCGCTGCATGTCATCCTGACGAGACAGCAACATGGGGATAAAAATAATCGCCAAGGCCAGCAGGACCAAAGCGCCAACAATACGTTGCAGCAAGTTTTTATCCAGCAAAGCCATCCTGACCTACTCCCGTGGCATGGCCCGCCAGCCATTCCAAGGCCTCGGCCACACAATAAAACGACCCGAACAGCAGAATTTCATCCCCTGCCGAGGCTTTAGCGCATTGTGCATCCAATGCAGAACACACATCATCAAATACCGCGACCTGCGCGGCACAATCTGTCAAATACCTGGCCAACTCTGCAGCCGGTCGCGTACGACTTGTCGGTAATGGTGCCACAGCCCAATGGGCAACATGTGGAATTAATGGCATCACCACACCCGCCAAGTCTTTATCTGCCAGTAAAGCAAATACGGCAGAACGCTTGCCAGTGACAGGTTTCATCGCCAAGCGTCGCGCCAGATACTCGGCTGCATGTGGATTATGCCCAACATCCAGCAACAGCGTCAGTGGCTTTCCTTGCCAAATCAACTGACGACGATCGAGGCGCCCGGTTACACGGGTGCGCAGCAAGGCCTGGCGAATTTTTTCTGGTTGCCACGCAAGGCCCGTCAGCGCGTAGGCTTGCAGTGCCAGCGCGGCATTTTCCATGGGTAGATCGAGTAAAGGCAAATCCACAAGTTCCAACGCCCCGCCCTGGGCATCGGTTCCGCGCCAGGTCCAGCCCAGCTCACCAGCAACCAGGTCGTAATCACGAGCACGCAAGTAAAACGGCGCGTCAAGCTCGGCCACAGCGTCCAGCAGTGGTTGCGGCGGGTCAAGATCACCACACAAGGCAGGTTTACCAGCACGGTAGATACCCGCCTTTTCGACGGACACGGACTCACGGCTGTCACCCAGCCATTCGACGTGATCCACACCAATGCTGGTGACCAGGGCGATATCCGGGTCGACCAGGTTAACCGCATCGAGACGCCCGCCCAGCCCGACTTCAAGCACAACGGCATCAAGCCGTTGTTGCTTGAACAGCCAGAACGCAGCCAGCGTACCCATCTCGAAATAGGTCAGGGAAATATCGCCACGCGCCGCCTCTACCGCTGCAAATGCGTCACAAAGCAACTCGTCACTGGCCAGTTCACCGGCAATTTGCACCCGCTCGTTGTAACGCAGCAGATGGGGCGAACTGTAAACCCCGACACTGAGCCCTTGTGCCTCAAGCAGTGAAGCGATAAAGGCGCAAGTAGATCCTTTGCCGTTGGTGCCAGTAACGGTCACGGTCAGCGGGGCCAACTTGTCCAGGTCCAATCGCTGCGCAACCTGACGAGAGCGCTCCAGGCCCATATCGATGGCACTGGGATGCAATTGCTCCAGGTATGCCAGCCAATCAGCCAGAGAGCGTTGACTCATGCAGAAGCCGTCTCGACTACAGAGTTGCTGACGCTAGGTGTTGGCAAGTGCTGCATTTGCGCAAGCAGACGCGCCAGACGTGGGCGCAGCTCACTGCGCGGGATGATCATGTCGATCGCACCGTGCTCGATCAGGAACTCGCTGCGCTGGAAACCTTCAGGCAGTTTCTCGCGCACGGTTTGCTCGATCACGCGCGGGCCGGCAAAACCAATCAACGCCTTGGGCTCGGCAACGATCACATCACCAAGCATGGCCAGGCTGGCAGACACGCCACCATAGACCGGGTCGGTGAGCACCGAGATAAACGGCAGGCCTTCTTCGCGCATGCGCGCCAGTACCGCCGAGGTCTTGGCCATCTGCATCAGGGAAATAAGGGCTTCCTGCATACGCGCGCCACCCGAGGCGGAAAAGCATACCAGTGGACAACGTTTTTCCAGGGCGACATTGGCTGCGAGAACGAAACGCTCGCCGACCACGGCCCCCATCGAGCCGCCCATGAAGGAGAATTCAAAGGCACAGGTGGCAATCGGCATACCCTCGAGCGTGCCGCTGATGGCGACCAATGCGTCTTTCTCGCCAGTCTGCTTCTGGGCACCGACGAGGCGGTCCTTGTACTTCTTGCTGTCGCGGAATTTCAGGCGATCGACAGGCTCCAGATCAGCCCCGATCTCTTCGCGACCTTCTTTATCAAGAAAGATATCCAGGCGCGTACGTGCGTCGATTCGCATGTGATGGTTGCATTTCATGCATACATCAAGCGTCTTCTCGAGCTCTGGCTTATACAGAACAGCATCGCAAGACGGGCATTTATGCCAGAGGCCTTCTGGTACTGAACTCTTAGCCGCCTCAGAACGCATGATCGACGGAATCAGCTTATCTACCAACCAGTTACTCATGCTCATCTCTCCCAAGCTGTGGTTCTGAATATGTCAGCAACACTGCATATCCAAACAAATGGCGCCTGCAGTGCCCGGCCTGGCCGGCGCCCGTGGCGCTCAACGCCAGGGGCATGCACTACAGCACATGCAATAGGTTTATGGACGGCCAAGCTCAATAAACCGTCACATCGCGCTGCGTACTGCGTGAACAAAGGCCTGCACCTTGCTCGAATCCTTGATGCCTTTACTCGCCTCGACCCCACCACTGACGTCTACTGCGTAGGGCCTGACCTGCCTGATCGCAGCCTCTACATTATCAGGCGTAAGACCGCCCGCCAGGATAATGGGCATTTCCAGCCCTTGCGGGACCAGTGACCAGTCAAATGCCTGCCCGGTTCCACCGGGTACGCCACTGACAAAGGTATCGAGCAGAACCCCGCTGGCCGAAGTATAGGCCGCGACCTGGCTGGCAATATCGTCACCCGGCTGGACGCGCAGCGCCTTGATATAGGGACGAGCGAAGCCTTCACATTGCGCTGGAGTTTCGTCGCCATGAAACTGCAACAGGTCCAAGGGTACCTGTTGCAGTAGCTGGCTTAACTGCTCACGCGGCATATCGACAAACAGGCCGACCGTGGTCACAAAGGGCGGCAACTGCGCAATTATGGCCTGGGCCTGCTCGATTGTGACGGCTCGTGGACTTTTCGCATAAAACACAAAGCCAATTGCATCCGCGCCTGCCGACACCGCAACACGCGCATCTTCAAGTCGGGTAATGCCGCAAATCTTGCTTCTAACGACTGACAACGACTGATTTCCTATTTGAGACAGGTACAAGGCACACAATTTGACAGCTTAACGTGCAGACAGAGGCATCTGCATCATAAATAGTGCTGAAACTAGCTATTGCCCCCACCCTCGCCCTCAGCCATGACATCTGGCAGGCCCGAGAGAAAATGCGGCCCGAGATAACGCTTGGGCAGATCAAATTCCGCCGGGTAATCCACCTGCACCAGGTACAGGCCATAAGGATGAGCCGTCACGCCTCCGGTACGCCGCACACCGGTCTCAAGCACTTCCTTGGCCCACTCGACCGGACGTTCGCCAGCTCCGATTGTCATCAGCACGCCAGCGATATTGCGCACCATATGATGCAAGAATGCATTGGCGCGGATATCCAGCACGATAAAACGCCCATGTTCCAGCAACTGCAGATGATGAACGGTCTTGATTGGTGACTTGGCCTGGCATTGGCGCGCCCGAAAGGCACTGAAGTCATGGGTACCAACGAAATACCGGGCCGCCGAACGCATGAGCTCGATATCCAGCGGACGATGATTCCAGGTCACTTCCTCGGCCATGTGCGCGGGCCGAATCTGGTCGTTGTAGATGACATAGCGATAGCGCCGGGCCTGGGCACAAAAACGTGCATCAAAGTGCTCGGGCATGCTCTTGGCCCAAGCTACGCTGATATCACCAGGCAGGTTCATATTGGTGCCCATGGTCCAGGCATGCATGCTGCGCTCGACCGTGGTGGTGAAGTGCACCACCTGCGCACTGGCATGGACCAGGGCATCGGTGCGTCCGGCGCAGCTCAGCGTTATGGGTGCGCCGCCGGCCACTTTCGAAATAGCTTTTTCAAGCGATTCCTGGACAGAAGGCACACCGGCCTTCTGGCGCTGGAAGCCACGATAGCGGGAGCCTTTGTATTCAACACCAAGGGCTATTTTGAAAACGCCAACGGCGGCCCTTTCGGCCGCCGTTGCAGGTAGAGCATCAGACATTTATCAAACCAGTTTATCGATCAACTCTTTGGCTTCTTTCTGTTGATCGTCATTACCTTCAGCAACTACTTCATCAAGGATGTCGCGTGCACCCTCGGAGTCGCCCATGTCGATGTAAGCCCGCGCCAGGTCCAACTTGGTCGCGGTTTCATCAGTGCCAGAGAGGAAGTCGAAATCATCTTCGTCATCAAAAGCGGCAACAGAGGACGCCTCGGTAAACTCGGGCACATCAAGCTCATCAGCCGCTTTCTGTTGCTCAAGGCTTTCACTCAGTTGATCGAGTTCAGCCGTGACCTCATCCAGCTGGGCGGCAAAGTTATCAGGTTTTTCCTCAGATGCAAGATCACCCAGATCATCGTTCAGCGACAGGTCGAAGCCATCATCGGTCTCTCCCTGCGGTGCCGCTTCAGCGACAGGGTCAGTGCTTGATGACAAATCGGCATCATCCAGGCTGAGCAGGAAGTCATCGTCTGCATCCGTATCTGCCGGCTGGTTGACAGCAGCGTCGCTGGCTGGAGCGCTGTCCAGATCAAAGTTGAAATCAGCCAGTTCGTCCGCAAGCCCGGTATTTTTTTCGACGTCCTCGTCCAGGCTCAGCTCGAAGCCCAGGTCATCGTCCTGGGTTGCAAGTGGAGCATTAGCCGCCTGACCAAGCTCGTCGTCCAGATCGAAACGCTCCAGATCATTACTGGCAGTGGACTGCAACTGACTGTCCAGCTCGGATTCCAGATCATCCAGACTCAGGTCAAAGGAGTCATCGGCATCTGCTGCCTGGGGCGGATTAGTCGTTGCGTCGACATCATCCATGGTCAAATCATCGAGGCTGAAACTGTCGAGGTCGTTGTCCACGCTACCCGCCACGGCCAAACCACCTGCCAGACCAGCCATTGCCGGGTACTTGGCATTGAGCTGGGCAACCTCTGGCGCTGCCGCACCCATTTCACGCAATTCTTCCTGCTGGCGAGCGTAACCCTCGCTGTCACCCATTTCTGCGTAGACTTCCATCAACTTGAGGTGCAGGTCACTGCGCTCTGGCTCGTCGTTGATAGCGTTTTGCAGCAGCTCGGCCGCTTGATTGAAACGCCCATAAGCAATGTAGATATCGGCTTCGCCCAGTACATCCGAGGTCTGCGGGGTGGTTGACTGCTCGGGTGCGACCTCAGCCTGCTCGTTGCCCAGGTCGAAATCATCATCCAGACCAGCAAAGTCATCGGCTGGCAAATCAGACCCGGCCGCAAAGCTATTGTCGGGCTCCAGGTTATCCTCGGCGGACTCGGACTCTTTCATCGCTTTGCGACGCGAGATAATCATCAGCACAACCAACAACGCCAGCAAGCCACCCGCAGCAACTATGCCGAGCAGCATTGGATTGGCTAAGAGGTCATCGATCATGGAAGCCGGAGCCGGAGCTGGCTGCGCCGCTGGAGCAGCTGGCTTGGCGGGCGCCGGGGTCTCGGCCGGAACTGGCTTGGGCTCGGGCGCAGGAGCCGCTACCGGTGCAGACGCTTCTGGCTGGGGTGCAGGCTCTTCGCTGTAGTTGAAGTCAGGCTCCTGGGCCGTCTCCGGCACCTGCGCGGCAGGTGCATCGGCTGCAGGTGCCACTGGCTCAGGTTGCTGGGCCTCGGCAGTTGTTGCAGGCGGGGTCTGCCCGGATGTCGCCGCATCAGGCGTGGCGGCTCCCGGCGTTACAGCTGCGCCACCCTGGCTGGCCAGATCAGCCTGCAACTTGGCCAGTTGATCATCTTTAAGCTTGATCAGACGCTGCAGCTTATCGACCTGGCTCTGCAGGTCAGCCATGCGGTCGGACAGCTCTTCATTGGCACGACGTGTCGAGTCCAGGCTTTCCTGGGTCACGGCGAGCTTGTTGCTGATCGCGTCGCTGTCAGCCTGGCCTTTATCGCTGCCGGCAGTTGCCTTGCCCGACTCGGCCGAGACCAGCTTCAGCTTGTCTTGCGCATCAGCATTCGCAGGCGCCGCACCTGCAACCTCACGCTTGGTAGCATCGAGTTGACGTGCACCGGCAGGCGCGCTGCGACCTTCACGCCAAGCGGCATTTTGCTGGTTAACCTGGGCCAGAGCCTCGGCTTGCGAGCGCTTATTGATATCAGCCTGGGTTGGCAGGCGCAGCACTTCGCCGCTTTTCATGCGGTTGATGTTGCCATCAATAAAGGCATCAGGATTCAGGTCCTGAATTGCCAGCATTGCCTGGTGAATGCTGCCGTTCTGACGCGAACGTTGGGCAACTTCCCACAAGCTGTCATTTTTCTGTGTGCGGTATTGATTGCTACCAACAGCACTTGGCGCGGCGACACTGGCTGCGCTATTGCTTGCTGGGCGGGGCGCTTGTGCCTGAGTAGCTGGGCGTGCAGCAGGACGCGGGGCCGGGCGCGCAACGGGTGCGGTGACTGCAGCACGGGGAGCAGCAGCGGCCTGCGGCGAATACAGTGGCGGATCAAGCAACACAGTGTATTCACGCAACAGTCGGCCATTTGGCCAAAGCACTTCAACCAGGAAGTTCAGGTACGGCTCACGCACCGACTTGGTTGAAGTAACGCGAATCACGCTTTTACCGTTCGGCTTGATCACCGGGGTAAATTTAAGGTCGGTCAGGAAGAACTGACGCTCAACCCCCGCCTTATTGAATTCTTCCGGGGACGCCAGGCTCGGCAAGACTTCATTGGGGGCCAGATCTCTGGCTTCAACCAACTCAATTTCTGCCTCCAATGGTTGATTCAGCGAGGACTTCAGGGTGACTTCACCCAGACCCAGCGCGTGCGCCATACCGGAGGACAGTGCCGAAGCAGCTGCCATTGCCAGCACCAGTTTGCGAACCCGAAGCATATTTTAATCCCTTGTTTTTTTCTTTTATCTCGGCGTACAAAACGGCCCAGAATGTGTCTGCCTACATTCGCGAAACGCGATTCCCCATTCAGATACATTCCGAAGCCGTAGTGCCAAGCTCGAAAAATTCTTTAAATCACCAGCTAAGTATCTTTTACAGATAGTGTTTTATCAATAACTCAGCTAACTGCACAGCATTTATGGCTGCGCCTTTCCTCACATTATCAGACGCAATCCACAAATTAAGTTCTGCGGGATCGTCGAGACCCGCCCGAACACGCCCAACGTAGATTACATCCTGGCCCACCGCATCACCGACTACAGTCGGATAATCCTCGAACTCTACACACTCCAGCGCCGGAGCACGCTGCAAGGCATCACAAACTTTAGCAAGATCAACAGCTTTAGTGGTTTGCAATGAAAGACTCAGGCTATCGCCAAAAAACACCGGCGCCTGGATACAGTTTATTGACATCCTTAACTTCGGCTCGACCAGCAATTCCTTTAGCTCGCCAGCCACACGCTTTTCAAGCAGGCCATGCCCCTGCAGGTCAGGTTGGTCAACCTGGGCCAGCATATTGAAAGCCATTTGCCGACCAAAAACCTGTGGCTCAAACGCGCGACCATTGAGCAACTCAGCCGTTTGCCGAGCCAGTTCACTGACCCCTTCTCGGCCGCGGCTCGAAACCGCCAGGCAGGCGGTCAGGTTGATTCGCTCCACATTAACGACCTGCCGCAGCGCTGCCAGCACGCAACCCAAGGCCACACTGACCGACGACGGACTGGTAACCACATAGGGCGCACCGAGATGCTCCAGCGCTTGAGGGTTCACTTCGGGAACCACACGCGGCGCCTGCTCCGGCGGTAAGCCACCAGACAGGTCAATAACCATGCAGCCTGCTGCGCGAGCCTTGTCGATGAACTGCGCAGTGACACTCTGCCCTGCGGCAAAGAACACCAGCTGCACAGTACTGAAATCAAATGCCTGCACATCGCGAACGCGCAAGTTTCGGCCTTTATAGCTGGCCGTTTGCCCAACAGAGTCAGCACCCGCCAGGGCATGCAAAGTGCCAACCGGCAATTTGCGCTCCTCCAAAACCTGCACCAAAGCCTCACCAACACTGCCGGTGGCGCCTACAACTGCTACATCCAAGCTATGGGTCATACTCAACTCTTGAGGTTACTGATCAACAGGGCGAGGTAAAAACATCACCCCTGCTCGCAAGGTATCAAAGTGCAAAGCTTAATCGCAGGGTGTGACAACGCGAAGCTTGTCCACCGAGGACCATTGATCTTGCCGAGTCTTTGCGAAGGATGATGGCGGACAAAAAAGCACTGTCCGTCCTGCACACGTTATGCGAAATGCAACTTATAAACGCATAAAGCGAGCTTAACAGGAATCGTTTATACGATAGCTGCTTAGCTCGCTTTATGCCGGGTCAATGCCTGTGTACGAAAAAACGCTGTTGATCAACGCTCCAGCAGGATCCGCAACATGCGGCGCAACGGCTCAGCCGCGCCCCACAACAGTTGATCGCCAACAGTGAATGCGCCCAGGTACTGCGACCCCATGTTGAGCTTACGCAGGCGCCCGACTGGCACACTCAAGGTGCCAGTAACCGCAGTCGGGCTCAGGTCGGTAATGCTTTGCTCGCGATGATTTGGCACCAGCTTGACCCAAGGGTTGTGCTGGCTGATCAGCGCCTCGACATCCGAGATCGGCACATCTTTGTTCAGCTTGATGGTCAGGGCCTGACTGTGGCAACGCATGGCGCCGATGCGCACGCAGATACCATCAACCGGGATTGCACTCTTGAAGCGACCGAGAATCTTGTTGGTCTCAGCCTGGGCCTTCCACTCTTCACGGCTCTGCCCGTTAGGCAGCTCCTTGTCGATGTATGGAATAAGGCTACCAGCCAGTGGCACGCCAAAGTTATCGACCGGGAAACCTTCACCGCGCATGCTTTCGGCAACACGACGATCAATATCCAGAATGGCGCTTGCCGGGTCAGCCAGCTGCTCCGCCACCGAACTGTTGATGGTGCCCATTTGCTTGATCAGCTCGCGCATGTTCTGCGCACCGGCGCCGCTTGCCGCCTGATAGGTCATGGCGCTAGCCCACTCAACCAGGCCCGCCTCGAACAGGCCGCCCAACCCCATCAGCATCAGGCTGACGGTGCAGTTGCCGCCGATGTAGTTCTTGGTGCCTGCATCAAGTTGCTGGTCGATTACCTTGCGGTTGACCGGGTCCAGCACGATGACGGCATCGTCGTTCATGCGCAGCGATGATGCGGCGTCAATCCAGTAGCCCTGCCAGCCTGCCTCACGCAACCTGGGGAAGACATCGTTGGTGTAGTCGCCGCCCTGGCAGGTCAGAATGACATCAAGGCTCTTGAGCTCATCAATGTTGTAGGCGTCCTTGAGTGGCGCAATATCCTTGCCCACAGCCGGCCCCTGGCCACCAACATTGGATGTGGTGAAGAATACCGGCTCGATCAAATCGAAATCCTGTTCTTCAAGCATGCGCTGCATCAACACGGAACCAACCATGCCACGCCAGCCGATAAGACCTACACGTTTCATAACAACTACACCTATATAAATCGCAGCCGAAGCTCTTGGGCCGCGCGAAGAATTACAAGCTACGCAGTGCCTCGACGACCGCGTCACCCATTGCGACAGTACCCACCTTGGTGGTACCCGCCGAATAGATGTCGCCAGTTCGCAAGCCCTGGTCAAGCACATTGCTTACCGCTTTCTCGATGGCACTGGCCGCCTCAGCCTGGTTGAAGCTGTAACGCAGCATCATCGACACCGACAAGATGGTCGCCAACGGGTTGGCAATGCCTTGGCCGGCGATATCAGGCGCAGAACCATGGCACGGCTCGTACATGCCCTTGTTGTTGGCATCCAGCGAGGCTGAGGGCAGCATACCGATAGAGCCGGTGAGCATCGAGGCCTCATCCGACAGAATGTCGCCGAACATGTTATCAGTGACCATCACGTCGAACTGCTTTGGCGCGCGCACCAACTGCATTGCCGCATTGTCTACATACATATGCGACAGCTCGATATCCGGGTAATCCTTGGCAACTTCCTCGACCACTTCACGCCACAGCTGGCTGGAGGCAAGCACGTTGGCTTTATCGACCGAGCAGAGTTTCTTGTCGCGAACCCGGGCCATGTCAAAACCAACACGGGCAATACGACGGATTTCACTTTCACTGTAAGGCAGGGTGTCATAAGCCTGACGCTCACCGTTATCCAACTCACGGGTGCCACGTGGCGCGCCAAAGTAGATGCCGCCAGTCAGCTCGCGAACGATAAGAATATCCAGGCCTGCCACCACTTCTGGCTTGAGCGACGAAGCATCAGCCAATTGCGGATACAGGATCGCCGGACGCAGGTTGGCAAACAGGCCCAGCTGCGAACGAATCTTCAACAAGCCGCGCTCCGGGCGGATATCGCGCTCGATCTTGTCCCATTTTGGACCGCCAACCGCGCCGAGCAATACCGCATCGGCCTTGCGTGCGCGCTCCAGGGTTTCATCGGCCAGGGGCACGCCGTGCTTGTCGATTGCAGCGCCACCGATCACGTCATGAGTCAGCTCAAGACCCAATTGGAACTTTTCAGTCGCCAGTTCCAGTACCTTGACAGCCTCGGCCATGATTTCCGGGCCAATGCCATCACCAGAAAGAACCAGAATCTGTTTACTCATGCTTTCCTCTCAAACGGCGCTAACGGCGCCAACACATATTTAAAGCGGATCTGTTTAGCGCTCGGCCCAGAGCAACAAAACATCGGTGCTGAATGAGCCATCTTGTGCAATCTCGAAATACTCGCGAACTTCTTCGCCTACCGCCTGTTGCACAGCCAGGATGGCTTGGCGAAACAGCTGCGGAGTGCGCATGCGCTCGACCCAACTGCTGAACTCCAGGCGCAAGCGTTGACGGCTGCAACGGGTCTGCACCAGGCCTGCCTCGCCTACCAGTCGCGACCATTGCGACGGCGAATAATCACGCACGTGGCTGGTATCGCGCAGCAACTCAACGGCCTGCAAATGGGTGTCGAGCAATGGCAACTCTGGGGCGGCAACATCAATGAATGCAGCCCCCCCGCCCGGCTTCAATACCCGGTGCACTTCACGCAAAGCCTGGCCGACATCGCGCCAGTGATGCGCCGAATAGCGGCTGAAGACAAAATCAAACTGTTCATCAGCAAAAGGCAAGCACTCAGCCCGCCCGCACTCGGTCCGGATATTGGCCAAATCACGCTCAGCGGCGGCAGACGCTACCACATCCAGCATCTGCTGAGACAAATCGTATGCAACCACTTCATCCGCCAATGGCGCGACCTGAAAGCTGACATGGCCCGCACCACAACCCAGGTCGAGCACCCGGGCACCAGGCCGTGCCGCAACACTTTCGCGCAGCAGGGCGAACTCGCTGCCTTGGGCGTGCACCGCACTGCTCAAATAGGCACTGGCCTGCTCGCCGAATTGACGCTCGACAACCTGATCGTGATCACTCATTGCCCTGCCTCCACCTGCAATCAAGCCTTGCTTGAGCAGGCCTGAATCACTTGATGGCGCCAAACAACCAGGGTTGCTGCTGACGATAACCTTCTTCAAAGGCGCGGATGGCATCGCTGTCCTGCAAGGTCAGGCCAATGTCGTCCAAACCATTGAGCAGGCAATGCTTGCGGAACGCATCGACTTCAAAGCTGTACTGCTTGCCGTCGGGACGGGTCACTGTCTGCGCTTCAAGATCAATCGTCAGTTGATAGCCTTCGATCGCCTCGGCTTGTTCAAACAGCTCATCCATCTCGCTTTCAGCCAGGATGATCGGCAACAGGCCGTTCTTGAAGCTGTTGTTGTAGAAGATGTCCGCGAAGCTTGAGGCCAAAATGGTCCGGAAACCGTACTCTTCCAGCGCCCAGGGCGCGTGTTCACGGCTTGAGCCACAGCCAAAGTTCTCACGAGCCAGCAATACGCTTGCGCCCTGGTAACGCGGGAAGTTAAGGACGAAATCCTTGTTCACCGGACGCTTGGCGTTGTCCTGGTTCGGTTGACCGACATCCAGGTAGCGCCACTCATCAAAGAGGTTCGGACCAAAGCCGGTACGCTTGATCGACTTCAAAAATTGCTTGGGGATGATCTGGTCGGTATCGACGTTGGCACGATCCAGCGGCGCGACAAGACCTGTGTGTTGGGTAAAGGCTTTCATGGCGGTCTCCTCAGGCCTGAATCAATTCACGAACATCAACAAAAGTGCCAGTAACCGCAGCAGCCGCGGCCATCGCCGGGCTTACCAGGTGAGTACGACCACCAGCGCCCTGGCGGCCTTCGAAGTTACGGTTGGAAGTCGATGCACAATGCTCGCCACTGCCAAGCTTGTCCGGGTTCATCGCCAGGCACATCGAGCAACCCGGCTCACGCCATTCAAAGCCAGCTTCGATAAAGATCTTGTCCAGGCCTTCTTTTTCAGCCTGCTGCTTGACCAGGCCAGAACCCGGTACAACCATGGCCTGCTTGATGGTTGCGGCAACTTTACGTCCCTTGGCCACTGCAGCCGCAGCGCGCAGGTCCTCTATCCGTGAGTTGGTGCACGAGCCGATGAATACACGATCAAGCTGGATGTCGGTGATCGCCTGGTTGGCGGTCAACCCCATGTATTTCAGCGCGCGAGTGATTGAATCACGCTTGACCAGGTCGGTCTCGGCTGCCGGGTCCGGCACATGCTGATCGACCGCCAAGACCATCTCTGGCGAAGTGCCCCAGCTGACTTGCGGCTTGATGTCTTCCGCACGCAACTCAACCACAGTATCAAAATGGGCGTCGGCATCGGAAACCAGGCCGCGCCATTGGGCAACAGCTTGCTCCCACTGCTCGCCCTTGGGCGAGAATGGACGGTTGGCAACGTACTCGATGGTCTTCTCATCGACAGCCACCATGCCCACACGGGCACCGGCCTCGATCGACATGTTGCAGATGGTCATGCGCCCTTCCAGCGACAAATCGCGGATCGCGCTACCGGCAAACTCCAACGCGTGGCCATTTCCGCCAGCGGTGCCTATCTTGCCGATGACCGCCAGCACGATGTCCTTGGCGGTGACACCAAACGGCAACTTGCCCTCGACGCGAACCTGCATGTTCTTCATTTTCTTGGCGACCAGGCACTGGGTAGCCAGCACATGCTCGACCTCGGACGTACCAATACCGTGCGCCAGGGCACCGAAGGCTCCGTGGGTCGAGGTGTGTGAATCGCCGCAAACCACGGTCATGCCGGGCAATGTTGCACCCTGCTCCGGCCCGACCACATGCACGATGCCTTGGCGGACATCGTTCATCTTGAACTCGAGGATGCCGAAGTCGTCGCAGTTTTCATCCAGGGTTTGCACCTGGATACGTGATACTTCATCGCTGATCGCTTCCAGGCCACCTTGGCGCTCGGCCTTGGTGGTCGGCACGTTGTGATCCGGAGTGGCGATATTGGCGTCGATGCGCCATGGCTTGCGCTGGGCCAGACGCAAACCCTCGAATGCCTGCGGCGAGGTCACTTCGTGAAGGATATGCCGGTCGATGTAGATCAGTGACGAACCATCGTCACGGCGCTTGACCTCGTGCATTTCCCAGAGTTTGTCGTAGAGCGTTTTGCCGGCCATCAGTGTTTTCCTCATCAGCATATTTCTGTGCTTCAGGAGTATCCCTTTAGCTTATGTGGCAATTTTATGGGCTTGCTATAAATTACTCAAATTCATATTTTTCATCTATTGGATAACTACTAGGAATACAAAATGGACCTGGCAACCCTCAATGCATTTATCGCGATTGCCGAGGTAGGCAGCTTCTCTGACGCCGCCGAACGCCTGCATCTGACCCAGCCGGCAGTCAGCAAACGGATCGCCAGCCTGGAACAGCAACTCAATGTACGCCTGTTCGACCGACTGGGTCGTGAAGTCAGCCTGACTGAAGCGGGTCGTGCCCTGCTGCCCCGGGCCTACCAGATTATCAATGTGCTCGATGACACACGCCGGGCCCTGACCAATCTGAGCGGTGAAATCAGTGGCAGATTGACGCTAGCGACCAGCCATCATATTGGCCTTCATCGTCTACCCGCACTGCTACGTGAGTTCACTCGCACCAATCCGCAGGTCGCGCTGGACATCCAGTTTCTCGATTCAGAAGTTGCCTACGAAGAAATACTACACGGGCGCGCCGAGCTGGCTGTAATCACCCTGGCGCCGGAAACCCGAGCCCCCGTGAGCGCAGTCTCCGTATGGGATGACCCGCTGGATTTTGTGGTCGCGCCGGAGCACCCTCTGGCCCAGCAACCGGATGTCAGCCTTGCAGATATAGCCAGGCAACCTGCTGTGTTTCCTGGTGGCAACACCTTTACCCACCACATCGTCCAGCGTCTGTTCGAAGCCCAGGGATTGAGCCCCAATATAGCCATGAGCACCAACTACCTGGAGACGATCAAGATGATGGTATCCATTGGCCTGGCCTGGAGCGTACTGCCGCGCACCATGCTTGATGAACAGGTTCATCGCCTGGCCCTGCCCGGCATCCAGCTAAGCCGGCAACTAGGCTACATTTCACATAGCGAGCGCACGCTTTCAAATGCCGCACGAGCCTTCATGCAATTGCTGGACGCTCAAGGTGACCATCTTGCACGGACGACTCGATAACGGCTAACGTGAAGCTATAACTATTAAATGCCAGTACAGAGCACCAGCCACTGGCTACTTCGCTTACTCATAGAGCCTCCAATGGCAAAAAATCATGAGCGCACGGTAATCCTGCCCCACATCCCCGCACTTGATCCTGCCGCGTTCGAACAGGCATGGGATGACACGCCACGTCTTCTTGCAGCACTCAACGGCGCCAAGCTGGGTGCTTGGCTGTGGGACATAGAAAGTGGGCAAATCAGTTGGTCCCGTGGCGCCCAGGCGCTTTATGGTCTTGATCCAAACCAGCCACTGAACCAGCGCGTCGAATACCTGGACCTGGTACCGCCAGAAGATCACCAGCATGTGCTGTCACTGTTCCGCAAGATTGTCGATGGCACCCCGGACCTGCGGCCCATGCGTCACCGGATTATCTGGCCAGATGGCAGCCTGCACTGGATTGAAGTCAACGGCAGCCTGAAATCCGATGACCAGAATCGGCCACACATGTATGGCGTGGTACGCGACTATACCCTCCAGAAACAGCGCTCCGACGCATTGATCAACTCGGAGCAGCGCTTTGCCAGCCTGTTTCAGCTAAACCCCGACATTGTGATGCTGGTTCGCTTGACCGATGACAGCCTGATCGAGGTCAATCAGCACTTTGAGCACAGCCTCGGCTGGAGCGCCGAAGAGGCGATCGGCTGCAGTTGCGATACACTCAATATCTGGGTGCACGACAGCGAGCAGCAATACCTCAAGCGAGCCATCGCCGAAGTGCGCGCCCCCATTGTGCAGCAGGTCCAGCTACGTACCCGCAGCGGCGACATCCTTGACGGCGTGCTCTCCAGCCAATACCTAGAGCTGGAAAACCAGCCGTTCATGCTCAGCTCCTTCACCGACACCAGCCAACAAAAGCGCGCCGAGGAAGCCCTGCGCATCAGTGAAGAAAAATTCTCCAAGGCCTTCCAATACAGCCCTGACGCGGTGGTCATCACCAACCTGGGCACAGGCCGCTTTGTGGAAGTGAACCCAAGCTTCGAGCGCCGATTCGGCTGGAGCAAGGCCGAAGCAGTGGGCCGCACCTCGATTGAACTGGGCATCTGGACGGACCTGGACAGTCGCCAACGCATGCTTGACGCCGTAAAGTGTAACGAACTCAACGAGCTTGAAGTGCGCCTGCACAGCCGCGACGGCAGCATCAGCACCAACCTGTTGTTTGGCGGGGAAATTATCCTCGACGGCCAGGCCTGCCTGATCCTCACCGTACGAGATATTTCCAAGCAACGGGCCCAGGACCAGGTACTGAATGAAAGCCAGGAGCGCCTGAACCTGGCGCTCGATTCGGCCGATCTTGGCACCTGGGACTGGCATATTCCCAGCAACCTGATTTACGGCTCGCAGCGCACCTCGACACTACATGGACTGGCAGCCGTGCCTTACCACGGCGACTTCGAGACACTGCTCAGCCATGTGCCACTGGAAGACCAGCGCATGATGCTCAAGGCCTACAAAGAGCTGCTGAGCGGTGCGCGCCAGTCCTACCAGGTGATCTATCGAGCACGCCATGCCAACGGTGTGACCTACTACATAGAGAGCACTGCCAAACTGTATCGCGATACCGACGGCTCCCCCCTGCGCATGACCGGCATATTGCTCGACATCACCGAGCGCGTTCAACGCGAACAGCGCCTGGCGGCCTCGGAAGAGAAATTTGCCACGCTGTTCCAGGCCAGCCCCGACCCTATCTGCGTCACCCGCGTCAGTGACGGCGTGTTTATCGACATAAACCCCAAGTTCAGCAAGACCTTTGGCTGGGAAGACAGCGACATCATCAACCGCAGTAGCCTGGATATCTGCTTCTGGAAAGACCACAGTGACCGTGAGCGCCTCTATCAAAAACTCAACCGCGAGCAAGCGCTGGATGAAGAGGTCGCCTGCTTTTACCATCGTTCAGGAGCCCTGTTGACCTGCGCCATCTCGACCCGGTTTATCCGGGTCGACCGTCGCCTGTGCATCACCACCACCTTCCGCGACATTACCGAGCGCGTATTGTCCGAAGCCGCACTGCGCGCCAGCCAGGAGAAGTTCGCCAAGGCTTTCCACTCAAGCCCGGACGCCATCACCATCACCGAGCGCGACAGCGGACGCTATATCGAAGTCAACGAAGGCTTTTGCAAGCTCACTGGCTACAGCGCCGAAGACGTCATCGGCAGGACGGCCTACGAGATCAACATCTGGGCCAACGCCGAAGAACGCCAGATGATGCTGACGCGTCTGGCGCACCACGGCCATGTCCACCACATGGAAATGCGTGGCAAACATCGTGATGGCAGCCAAGCAGTAGTTGAGGTCTCGGTCGAAAATATCGAGCTCAACGAAACGCCATGCCTGCTGCTGACAGCCCGCGACGTGAGTGAACTCAAGAGTGCCCAGGCTCAGGTCCAGCACATGGCCTATCACGACCCGCTGACCAACCTGCCCAACCGCAGCTTGCTGATGGATCGCCTGACCCAGCAGATCGCGCTGCTCAAACGCCACAATTTGCGCGGCGCACTGCTGTTTATCGACCTGGATCACTTCAAGCACATCAACGATTCCCTGGGCCATCCGGTTGGCGACAATGTACTGCGCCTTATCACTGCACGCCTGGAAGCCAGCGTGCGCCAGGAAGATACTGTTGCACGCCTGGGTGGTGATGAGTTCGTCATCTTGATCTCAAGGCTCGAGGGCGACACAGACGTGGTCACGCGCCAGGTCACTGAAATTTCCAACCAGTTCCGCACATTGCTGGCTGAACCCATGCTGCTTGATGGCCAGCGCCTGCAGGTCACACCCAGTATCGGTATCGCACTGATCCCTGATCACGGCGACACCCCGGCCGACCTGCTAAAACGCGCCGACATTGCCCTATATCGCGCCAAGGACTCCGGGCGCAACACCATCCAGCTGTTTCGCAACTCCATGCAAGAGGCCGCGAGCGAGCGGCTACGCCTTGAAAATGACCTGCGCATGGCCCACGTGCGCGGCGAATTCGAACTCTACTTCCAGCCCCAAGTCGATGCGCGCAGCAACCAGATAGTCGGCGCCGAGGCACTACTACGCTGGGATCACCCAAGCCTTGGCCCGCAATCACCCGGGCTGTTCATCCACATCCTCGAGGAAAGTGGCCTGATCCTCGAAGTTGGCAGCTGGGTGCTTGCAGAAGCCTGCCGGGTGTATGCACAACTATTGGCCGAGGGTTTATTCGAACGCGATAACTTCAGCCTCTGCGTCAACATCAGTCCGCGCCAGTTTCGCCAGGAAGAGTTTGTTACCCTGGTCAAGAGCTGCCTTGATCCCGAGAACATGCCGCAGCTCAAGCTCGAGGTGACCGAAAGCATTATCATCGAGAACATTGATGACACCATCCGGAAAATGAACCAATTGCGCGACATAGGCGTGAGCTTCGCCATGGACGACTTCGGTACCGGCTATAGCTCACTGACCTACCTCAAGCGCCTGCCGGTAGACGTGCTTAAGATTGATCAGTCTTTTATCCGCGATGCCACAACCGACCCTAACGATGCAGAAATCATCCGGGCCATCGTTGCCATGGCCAAGAGCCTTGGCCTGACAGTCATTGCCGAAGGTGTTGAGCAACAAGAACAACTTGAATTCCTGCACAGCCAGGGCTGCTTTCTCTATCAAGGCTACCTGTTCAGCAAACCGGTGCCGCTTAATGAATTCAAGGCATTGCTGCACCGCTTGCCTGACCAGCAAAAACGCAGCTAATCCAACCTCAAGCCTTCAGTCAGCGCGAAACAAGCTGACAGGCAACAGTCACAACAACCAGCGGGAACATCCCCGTTATCAAGTGCAGTAACTATTCAGCAATTGCCCGGCTGGAAATGCTGCACAGCTGGCACAGGAGACCTTTTTATGCGCAAAGTCATGCTTATAACCGGTGGCAGTCGCGGCATTGGTGCGGCCACAGCGCGCCTGGCAGTAGTCGAAGGCTACGCCGTATGCATCAACTATCACCAGCAAAGCGCCTCGGCCGAGGCACTGGTTGCCGAAATCAAGGCTGCAGGCGGCGAAGCCATTGCACTGCAAGCCAACATTGCCGTCGATGCCGAGGTTGAACAGCTATTCAAAGCCATAGACCGCTACTTTGGGCGCATCGACGTGTTGGTCAATAACGCGGGCATTCTCGAACCGCAGATGCGCCTTGAACAGATGGACAGCGCACGCCTGCAGCGGGTTTTCGCCACCAATGTGTTTGGCAGCTTTGCCTGCGCCCGTGAAGCGGTGAAGCGCATGTCCAGCGATAATGGTGGCCAAGGCGGCGTCATTATCAACCTGTCCTCGATTGCCGCCAAACTCGGCGCCCCAGCCGAATACATTGATTACGCAGCAGCCAAAGGCGCGATCGATAGCATGACCCTGGGCCTGGCCAAGGAAGTCGCCAGCCAGGGCATTCGCGTTAACGCCGTGCGTCCCGGCGTGATCGATACTGAAATTCACGCCAGCGGCGGCGAGCCAGACCGGGTTGCCAGGGTCAGCGCCAGCGTGCCCATGGGCCGTGGCGGTAGCGCCCAGGAAGTGGCTGAAGCGATCATCTGGCTAGCCAGTGACAAGGCTTCCTATGCCAGCGGCGCGCTGCTCGATATCAGCGGTGGGCGCTAGAAAGCGAACGGCACTCCGGATGGGTGGCTGAAAAAACCTCAGCCACCCTGCAAATAGCAGGCAAGCCTTAGGATGAGACAGCGCGAAGCTTGTCCACCTCCCTACAGCATCTGCCTAACTGACAAGTTCGGCGTTCAGAGGCAGTTCAACACCAAGCATGGCATCAATGCGCAGGCAATCATTCTCGCGCCGCAACTGATCGAACAGCAGCACCGCCTCAGGGTAATTTCGCGTCAGCAGCGCCAACCATTGCTTGAGGCGGCCCGGGGCAAAGCGTGGCGAAAGTTTCTTGCGCGCCTGTAGCCAAAAGTCATTGAGCAAGGGCTGAAACTCTTGCCAGGTCATTTCAACCACGGGTTCACCGGCCTTAACCATGGCGATTTGCCGCGCCAGGTCGGGACGACTCACCAGGCCTCGGCCAATCATGATGTCATCGACACCACTGACTTCACGGCAGCGTTGCCAGTCGGCAACCGTCCAGACATCACCATTGGCAAACACCGGAACATTCACGGCCTCTTTGATCAGTGCCACCCACTCCCAATGGGCCGGTGGCTTGTAGCCTTCGACCTTGGTCCTGGCGTGCACCACAATCTGCTCTGCACCGCCTTCAGCCAGCGCTTGCGCGCACTCGATGGCGCCCCCTTTATCATCAAACCCCAGGCGCATCTTGGCGGTTACCGGAATATCAGCTGCAACCGTGCGCCTGACCTCACGCAGGATTCGATGCAGCAACTCAGGCTCCTTGAGCAACACGGCTCCGCCACGTGATTTGTTCACGGTTTTCGCCGGGCAGCCAAAATTCAAATCAATGACCGGCGCGCCCAGCGTGCAGGCAAACGCGGCATTGTCGGCCAAACACTGCGGATCGGAGCCCAACAACTGCACGCGCAATTGGGTCCCGGCACGGGTTTGCGCAGCGGTAAAGAGTTCAGGGGCCAGCTTGCGATAGGCAGAAGCTGGCAGCACACGCTCGGTGACGCGAACAAACTCTGTCACGCACCAGTCAATGCCGCCAATGCGGGTCAGCACGTCGCGAAGAATATGATCGACCAACCCCTCCATGGGCGCCAAGGCGATTTGCATAGGGTTACTCTCGAAAAAAACGTTGCGCAGTGTACGCAGTTGGACGCTTAAGTTGAAATATTGCCGATCAAGAACACTTTGATAAGCCCCTCTGAAAAAGCTCGCACTCGACTTTAGCAACCTGAATGCGCATTTGATGCGCGCTGCTCACCCCTTGGGAACCGCAGCGATGGCTTGCCCCGTGATATCCAGCGCAGCTGGTTTTCAGAGGTAACCTAAAGACTTATCCGGGCTTTCCGTTACACTGGCTAAACGCCTGCAAAGGCAGCCTGAAGACGCAAGATCAAGGATCAAGATGCGAAGCAAACTCCTGCTATGCGCCGGCATACTTAGCAGCTGCCTGAGTCAGGCGGCGCAAGTAGAGCAGCCGGAGATTCATTTTGAAGCGGTTCCAGAGTACGCGGCGAAAGTCGTGATCAGCCGTGACCGCAACGCACCAACCGCCTGCGATGTCGAGATATTGATCAGCGGCCAGGCCCCCTTAGCCCTGGGACTTGGCGAGTCGATTGAGCTAAAAATCCCTGCAGGTAATTTCAATGCAGAGCTGGCTCTCTCCCCCGCCGGCTATTGCGGCTCCATCAACCTGCGCAGCCAGCAGTCTATGCTGATCAAGCCCGGTGAAACCCGTTACTTCCAGGTACTGGTCGACCGGGACAGCCTATTTCTTTCACCCAGCATTGCACCTGGGCAAGCACCAAACAGCTAGAGTTCCATCGGGAAAACAGGTTGCAACGCCTGGCCATAGCCATCAATAAACTCTGGCGGCATGCGCTTGGGTTTACCGCTGGACAGCTCGATACAGACAAAGGTTGTCTTGGCGCGCAGCAAGGTGACCCCGTCTTGTGGGCGAATCAATTGAAAGCGGCGATCCATCTTCAGGCGCTGATCAGACTCGACAATCCAGGTTGCCATCTGCAGCTCCTGGTCTTCATAGGCGCTGGCCAGGTAGTCGATTTCGTGACGGGTCACGGCCATCGCTCGATCCAGGCGCTGGTACTCAACCAGATCCAGGCCCAGAAATTGCGAGTGACGCCAGGCGCAACGCTCGAGCCAACTGACATAGACCGCATTATTGGCATGCCCAAGACCGTCGATATCATCTGCACCCACAATAATGTCGATCACAAATGGATTGGCCATATCCCAGTTCATCTACACAGCTCCACACTGCCCACAAGCAAGCATGAGCAGCCGATAAAAGTCACAGTCAGATAAAGCCAGCTCAGGCTGGCCTTATCTCTAAGCCTTGCACACTGCCAGAGCCAGGCGCTTGAAACAACCATCGACATTAATCGCTATCGCCAGACATAGCGCACCGGAATGTGTCGATCGATGTGCAACGCCTGGCTTTCAAACAATGGCCGACTTGGCCGCGCGCAACACCCGATCAGACATATCACCCGGCCCCAAGGCGCGCGCCAGCGACAGGCCACCGATCATCATCGCCAGATCGGCAAGCACGGCCGAAGACTGTTCCGGCGTCTGCGCAAGCTTGGCAACAATCAACTCCAAGTGCCTTGCCAGGGCCTCGCGAAAGCTTTCGGGCAAACGCGCTATCTCACTCAAGGAGGCTGGCAAGGGACAGCCCGAGTCCGCGCTGTCACGGTGCCTGCGCGACAAATAGAACGCAGCCATCAGGCTGCGCCGCTCACTTAATGACAAATCACTGTTCAGCTCGCTCAAGCCCGCACGCCGTTTGCTCAGCAGCCGCTCGAAAGCCTCAAGCATCAGCGATTCCTTGCTGTCAAAGTGGGCGTAGAAACCACCAACCGTCATTCCAGCGGCGGCCATTATCTCGCTAACGCTGGGCTCAACCGGTCCACGCAAGACCAGTATCGACTCAGCAGCACGCAAAATTCGTTCGCGGCTTTGCAATTTCTTGTCGCTCATCAGCCAGCACTCCAATCCAAACGCCATTAAATATTATAACTATCATATTTAACGGCACAGCTATTGGCCAGAGCGCAGCATATGGGGAGATTAAATCGCAGATAAACAAAAGGGCCATTCTTTGCAGAATGGCCCTTTTAAAACCCGACAGGCGGGTAAAATGGCGTCCCCTAGGGGACTCGAACCCCTGTTACCGCCGTGAAAGGGCGGTGTCCTAGGCCACTAGACGAAGGGGACGAATCCTTCGAAAAACAAAGCCAGCAAAAAGCTGGCCCGTGGCAGTTTCAAAACACAAACGTGCTACTGCAAAATTGGTGGAGATAAACGGGATCGAACCGTTGACCTCTTGCATGCCATGCAAGCGCTCTCCCAGCTGAGCTATACCCCCGGATTTATCGCCTCTCGGCTCACAGCACCTGACGGAACTGCTTTTTAAATAGTGGCGTCCCCTAGGGGACTCGAACCCCTGTTACCGCCGTGAAAGGGCGGTGTCCTAGGCCACTAGACGAAGGGGACGCAAAACCCTTCCAACAACTCGACCCGTTCAATGAACCGGCCGTGGCAAGCCTTTCGGCTTTAAAGAGATTGGTGGAGCTAGACGGGATCGAACCGTCGACCTCTTGCATGCCATGCAAGCGCTCTCCCAGCTGAGCTATAGCCCCATCTCAAGGACGGGGCGCATATTAAGTGCGGTCCCGCCCCCTGTCAACATAATTCTAACCATATAAGTATTCTTTATGCTGACAGAACAACCACTTACCCTTGCCCAGCGGGATATCACAAATCTCCGGAGGCTGGCCAAGTCATTACTTGATTGCGCCAAACAGTTTTTCCCACTCTTTGGTTTCTTTTTTCGATACACCGCCAAGCAACTCAATCGCCTGACGCAGACGAAAACGGGTCAGGTCCGGCCCGATGATTTCCATGGCATCAAGCACCGAAACTGAGCTGGCCTGGCCGGTAATTGCGGCAAACATCAGCGGCATGGCATCACGCAGCTTCAACTCCAGGTGCTCGACCACGGCCTGAATGCAGCCAGTGATATTGTCTTTTTGCCAGTGACGCAAGGCTTCGAGCTTCCACAGGATCAACTGCATCACCTGGCGAACCTGGTCGGACGAGAGTTTCTTGTGCTCGAACAGCGCAGCATCTGGATTGACTCCACCGGCGAAGAAAAAACCTGCCAATGGCGCAATCTGGCTGAACGTCTCGACACGGCCTTGTACATGAGGCGCAATCTGCTTGACGTAGTCGCTATTGAACGCCCACTGCTGCGCGCCTGCAATGAAGTCCTCGACACTCAACTCGCGCATCCACTGGCCGTTGAGCCAGGACAGTTTTTCCAGGTCGAAAATAGGCCCACCCAGGGAGACACGGTTGATATCGAAGTGCTCAACCATCTCCTCAAGGGTGAATTTCTCACGCTCGTCAGGCATCGACCAACCCATGCGCCCCAGATAATTGAGCATGGCCTGCGGCAAATAGCCCATGCGCTCGTAGAAGGTAATGGAGGTCGGGTTCTTGCGCTTCGACAGCTTGCTCTTGTCCGGGTTGCGCAGCAGCGGCATGTAGCACAGCTCGGGTTGCTCCCAGCCAAAATACTCGTAGAGCAAAATCAGCTTGGGCGCCGACGGCAGCCACTCTTCGCCGCGCAATACGTGGGTAATCCCCATCAAGTGATCGTCAACCACATTGGCCAGGAAGTAGGTTGGCAGGCCATCGGTCTTCATCAGCACCTGCATGTCCATGCGATCCCACGGGATCTCGACATCACCACGCAGCATGTCCGGCACCACGCAAACGCCTTCGGTCGGCACCTTCATGCGCACAACATTTGGCTCGCCGGTTGCCAGGCGCTGCTTGACCTCATCTGCCGGCAGATTCATGCACAGGCCGTCGTAACGGGGCGTCTGCTTGGCCTCCATTTGTTCGGCGCGCAGCTTGTCCAGGCGCTCAGAAGTACAGAAGCAATGGAAGGCATGGCCCTTATCGACCAGTTGCTGGGTGTGTTCCTTATAAATGTCGCCACGCTCGCTCTGCCGGTACGGGCCGTGCGGGCCGCCAACATCGGGGCCTTCGCTCCACTCGATACCCAACCAGCGCAACGCATCGAAAATTTGCTGTTCGGATTCACGCGTAGAACGCAGCTGGTCGGTGTCTTCAATACGCAGAATGAATTCACCACCGTGCTGGCGTGCAAAACACATGTTGAACAAAGCGATATAAGCGGTGCCTACGTGCGGGTCACCGGTAGGCGACGGCGCAATACGGGTACGAACAGTTTTCATGGTTGCTCTCTTGCAAGCGGTGCGAGGCGCAATGGAACCCAGCAACCGCATCAGGCTGCAGGATTCTTCAAGCGAGGATCAGGTTGCCAATATTAGCAGGCCTGCCATGGCAGGCTCCAGTTCACGTGCTTGTTGTTCGGCCAGGCTCTTCATCAGGAAATCGAGAAAGGTCTTAACTTTCATCGCCTGGAAGCGCCGTGATGGGTAGATCGCATAGACCTCAACCGTTGGCAAGGCGGCCTCGGGCAGCAACTCGATCAAGCGCCCTTCGCGAATCGCCAGCTCACAGATCATGTTCGGCAACGCGGCAATACCCGCCCCAGCCAATACCGCTTCGCGTGCGAATGTAATGTTGTTGCACAGCAGCACCCGCTCACAGGCAATGGTGTCGTCCAGCAAGGGCCAATACCGGGAGGCGTCCCGCTGCAGGAGAATAGCCCGATGCTGGGCCAAATCCTCACTGCAAGTGGGTGTCCCATGGGCAGCCAAGTAGGCTGGGCTGGCACACAACCTACACCGGGCTTCAAACAACTTGCGTGCAACCAGTGTCGAGTCTTGCGGCTGACCGACAAGAATCACGATATCAACCCCCTCCTCGACAGGGTCAACGTTGCGTGAAGTCAACTCCACTTCAGCCGTGATACTCGGGTATTGCCGCATGAACTCGCCCAGCACGCGACCAAGAAACTGCTGGCCAAACTCGACCGCCGCAGTAATGCGCAGCAAGCCCGAGGGTTCCTGCTGCAGTTGCATGACCGCCTGCTCGGCTTCGGCGAAGTCGAGCATGATCTGCCGGCAGCGCTCGTAATAAGCAGCACCGACCTCGGTCAATCGCAACTTGCGCGTAGTCCGGTTCAGCAGACGCACCCCCAGGCGCTCTTCGAGTAAGACAATGCGTCGACTCACCGTTGATTTCTGCATATTCAGGCTGTTAGCCGCCTGGGTAAAGCTGTGATGCTCAACCACCCTGGTGAAAATCAGCGCATCATCTAACCCCATGATTGTTCCCTATAAGCAACAAAGTTTATGAAGTCTAACGGCTAGAGGCCGAAAAGGAACACTGTTAGATTTGCAAGAATTATTGTCTACGCTTTGAGTCAGCCACCATGCCCGCCCAATTAAAACGCCGTTTGTTTGTCTTTTTGGCCATCCTTGCGGTCATTGCGGCTGCATTTCTTGCACATTGGTGGCTGATCGGTCGTTTCCATGAAGAGACCGACAACGCATATGTCCAGGGCGAAATTACCCGTGTATCAAGCCAGCTCAGTGCCCGCGTGGAAAAGGTACTGGTGCAGGACAACCAGCATGTCGAACAGGGTCAACTGCTGGTCGAGCTGGAAAACAGCGATTTCAAACTGGCATTGCAACGCGCCGAGGCCACCCTGGCCACGCGTGAAGCACAACTGGCACAAACGCAAAGCACCCTCAGCCAGCAGAACAGCATGATCGCGGCCAGCAAGGCTGATGTCAGCGCAAGCCAAGCGACACTGAGCCGCGCCAAGATAGATATGCAGCGTGCAATCACATTGCGCCAGTCCGGCTATATCTCGGAAGAACGCGTCACCACCCTTGATGCCGACAGCAGCGTTGCCCGCTCCCAAGTGGCCAAGGCCGAAGCTGATCTGCAGGCGCAAAAACAGCAGATCGACACCCTGCAAGCTGAAATCAAGAGCCTCAACGCACAAATTGCCAGTGCCCGCGCCGACATTGAACAAGCCAAGCTCAATATCAGCCGAACTGAAATCCGTGCGCCTATCAGCGGCTTCGTCGGCCAGCGTGCCGCTCGTAATGGCCAGTATGTGCAAACCGGCGCTTACCTGATGTCGCTGGTACCGGACCAGGACATCTGGGTCCAGGCCAACTTCAAGGAAACCCAAATTGGCCACATGCGTGCAGGTCAAAGCGCCGAGCTGACCTTCGACAGCTTTCCCGACACGCCGATCAAGGGCAAGGTCGACAGCCTGTTCGCCGCATCAGGCGCGCAGTTCAGCCTGTTGCCACCAGACAATGCCACTGGCAACTTTACCAAGGTGGTGCAGCGTATCCCGGTCAAGTTGATGTTCGACAAGGACAACCCGCTGCATGGCCTGATTCGCCCCGGCATGTCGGTTGAAGTAGTCGTAGACATCAGCGACGACCAAAGCCATGGCGGGTGATCAACTCGTCCGACCGACTGGCGAACCCAGCAGGCGCGACTGGATTGCAGTAATGAGTGTGATGCTGGGCGCCTTCATGGCGGTGCTCGACATCCAGATCACCAATTCATCACTCAAGGACATCCAAGGCGCGCTTTCAGCCACGCTTGAAGAAGGTTCGTGGATTTCCACGTCCTACCTGGTCGCTGAAATCATCATGATTCCACTCACCGCCTGGCTGGTGCAGCTACTGTCTGCACGGCGCCTGGCGATCTGGGTCTCGATCGGCTTTCTGGTTTCATCCCTGCTCTGCTCGATGGCCTGGAGCCTCGACAGCATGATCGTGTTCCGCGCCATGCAAGGCTTTACCGGCGGCGCACTGATTCCCCTGGCATTCACCCTGACCCTGATCAAGTTGCCGGAACATCACCGCGCCAAAGGCATGGCACTGTTTGCCATGACCGCCACTTTCGCCCCCTCAATAGGCCCAACGCTGGGCGGCTGGCTGACAGAACAATTTGGCTGGGAATACATTTTCTACATCAATATCCCACCCGGCCTGCTGATGATCGCAGGCCTGCTCTACGGCCTGGAAAAGAAAGCCCCTCACTGGGAACTGCTGAAAAGCACTGACTACGCCGGTATTGTCACCCTCGGCATCGGGCTTGGCTGCCTGCAAGTGTTCCTTGAGGAAGGCCATCGCAAGGACTGGCTGGAATCCAACCTGATTGCCGGGCTTGGCAGTATTGCCAGCATCAGCCTGATCCTGTTTGTGATCTTGCAGTTTTCCCGCAGCAAGCCACTGATCAATTTACGAATCCTGGGCGAGCGCAACTTCGGTCTTTCCAGCATTTCCAGTGTCGGCCTGGGCATGGGCCTGTATGGCTCGATTTATGTGCTGCCGCTCTACCTGGCCCAGATCCAAGGCTACAACTCCCTGCAGATCGGCCAGGTCATCATGTGGATGGGCATTCCCCAGCTGTTCTTGATTCCGCTGGTACCACTGTTGATGAAGGTGATTTCCCCAAAATGGCTGTGCGCGCTGGGTTTTGCCCTGTTTGGCGCGGCGAGTATTTTGTCCGGCGTGCTCAACCCGGATTTCGCCGGGGAACAGTTCAACCACATCCAGATTATCCGGGCGCTGGGCCAGCCGATGGTGATGGTCACCGTATCGCTGATCGCAACCTCCTACATCATGCCGCAGGACGCGGGCTCCGCATCCAGCCTGTTCAATATCCTGCGTAACCTTGGGGGCGCCATCGGCATCGCTTTGCTGGCCACCCTGCTCGACAGCAGGGCCAAGGTTTACTTCGATTATTTACGTGAGTCACTGGTACCGAGCAACCCACAAGTCGCGGAACGCATGGCCATGCTTACGGACAAGCTCGGCAGCGAGCAAGCGGCATTGGCAAGAATCAGCCAAATCACCCATGAGCAAGCGATGATCATGGCTTACAATGACGCCTTCCACTGGATTGGCATTGCCTTGTGCATCAGCATGACCGCAGTTTTACTCACCAAGAAACTGCCCGCGAATGCGAGTACAGCCGGCGCTGGCGCTCATTGACAGCCACCGCACCGGCTTTGCGGGCTGGGCAAGCAATCCGTTTCACATCGACCTGCACCGCTGACCCGGCGGTGTGCATCTACCAGGCTGAATATGCCCACAACTGACTCCCGCGCCCGCACATTGATGCTGATTGGCGCCTTCAGCGTTATCTACATTGGCTGGGGCACCACCTATCTGGCCAATCACTTCCTGCTTCGCGAGCTGCCGCCTTTCGTTCTCGGCAGCCTGCGTTTCACCCTGGCAGGCGCCCTGGCGCTGACCTGGGTGCTTGCCAGTGGGCAACTCAGGTTTAAACGCAGCGATATCGGCGGCGTTTTCATTGGCGGTTTGTCGCTGATCGCCATTGGCCAGGGCGCCCTGATCTACGCCAACCAATACCTGCCGACAGGCATGGTGGCAATGCTCTACACCACGCTGCCGTTGTGGAGCGTGGCGCTGGAATGGTTGCTCGGCGAGCGCCCGCCCCTCTGGGTACTGTGTGGCCTGGCAATTGCCTGTACCGGCATTGTCCTGTTGATGAGCAACGGCCTCGGCAACAGCGCTTCATCAGCCCAGTGGTTTGCCGGCGCGACAGTGGTTATCGCCACGCTGATCTGGGCCACCGGGGCCTGGTTGCTGCGTCAGCGCCCGGCATTCAGTTCAAGCTGGTTTGGGCTCAGCTTGCAAATGTTGATTGGCGCGCTGCTGCTGGCAATCTTCGGCGCCTTGCATGGTGACTGGCAAAAACTCGACCTCGGTTCGCTGAGCAGCCAGTCATGGTTGTGGATGGCCTACCTGGTGCTACCGGTTAGCCTGGGCGTGTATCCCGCTTACTTCTGGTTACTGCGCGAGGTGCGGCCAAGCCTGGTTTCGACCTTCGCCTTTATCAATCCGGTTGTAGCGCTACTGCTTGGCTACCTGCTGCTCGATGAACAGCTAAGCACCTTGGCGATGCTGGCCTGCGTCATTACGCTTGGCGGTGTGATGTTGATTATCTTCGGTAGACGCTAATGCCCTGGCGAACAAAAAACAGCCTCAAGGGGCGACAACGCAAAGTTTCTTAGCGTCTACTTAAGCATCGACAGCCGTTGCGGTGGGTGAAGACATCGCCCACCAACACATTTCCGGGCTAGACCTTAAGCAGGCGCTCGCGCAACTTCTGCACTTCGTCACGCATTTGCGCTGCGGCCTCGAACTCCAGATCCCGCGCCAACTGGTACATTTTTTCCTCAAGCTGACGAATGCGCTTGCTGATTTCGCTTGGCGAGCGCAGCTCATTTTCATAGCGAGCCTGCTCCTCGGCGGCCTTGGCCATGCCCTTGCGCTTGTTGCTGCGCGCCCCCGGAACCACGGCGCCCTCAAGAATATCCTGAACATCCTTGAACACCCCCTTGGGCACGATACCGTTGGCCTCGTTATAGGCAATCTGCTTATTACGTCGCCGTTCGGTCTCGCCAATCGCCCGCTCCATCGAGCCGGTCATGCGATCGGCATAAAGAATGGCCCGGCCATTGAGGTTACGAGCCGCCCGGCCAATGGTCTGGATCAGCGAGCGCTCGGAACGCAGGAAACCTTCCTTGTCGGCATCGAGGATCGCCACCAGCGAAACCTCGGGCATATCCAGCCCTTCGCGCAGCAGGTTGATGCCGACCAACACATCAAAGGCGCCGATACGCAGGTCGCGGATAATCTCGACGCGCTCAACAGTGTCGATATCCGAATGCAGGTAGCGCACCCGAACACCGTGATCCGCCAGGTAATCGGTCAGGTCCTCAGCCATGCGCTTGGTCAGCGTGGTGACCAGGACACGCTCTTCAATGGCCACGCGCTTCTGGATTTCAGACAGCAAGTCATCCACCTGGGTCAGCGCCGGCCGCACTTCAATTTGCGGGTCAACCAGGCCGGTCGGGCGCACCACCTGCTCAATGACGCGCCCGGCATGCTCGGCTTCATAGGGACCGGGGGTTGCCGAGACGAATATGGTCTGCGGGCTGGCGTTTTCCCACTCCTCAAAGCGCATTGGCCGGTTATCCAGCGCCGATGGCAAGCGAAAACCATACTCGACCAGGGTCTCCTTGCGTGAACGGTCGCCCTTATACATGGCCCCGACCTGAGGCACGCTGACGTGCGATTCGTCGATCACCAGCAAGGCCTGGTCAGGCAGGTAGTCGTACAGGGTCGGCGGCGCTTCGCCGGAATCACGCCCCGACAGATAGCGCGAGTAGTTCTCGATGCCGTTGCAGTAACCCAGCTCGATAATCATTTCCAGATCAAAACGAGTGCGCTGCTCAAGACGCTGCGCTTCGACCAGTTTGTTCGCGCCACGCAGGTATTCAAGGCGCTCGGCCAGTTCGACCTTGATCTTCTCCACCGCCTCAAGCAGGGTTTCACGCGGCGTCACGTAGTGACTCTTTGGATAGAAGGTAAAACGCGGCAGCTTGCGGATGACTTCGCCGGTCAGCGGGTCGAAGGCGGAAATGCTTTCAACCTCATCGTCGAACAACTCGATACGAATCGCTTCAAGGTCGGATTCAGCCGGGAAGATATCAATCACATCACCACGAACGCGAAAGGTCGCGCGGGCAAAATCCATGTCATTGCGGGTGTATTGCAGATCAGCCAGGCGGCGCAACAAGGCCCGCTGATCCATCTTGTCGCCCCGATCGACGTGCAGCACCATCTTCAGGTACAGCTCGGGACTGCCCAAGCCATAGATACATGACACCGTGGTGACGATGATAGCGTCAGGCCGCTCCAGCAGCGCCTTGGTCGCTGAAAGGCGCATTTGCTCGATATGGTCGTTTATCGAGGCGTCTTTTTCGATAAAGGTATCAGACGAAGGTACATAGGCCTCAGGCTGATAATAGTCGTAGTAGGAAACAAAGTACTCGACCGCATTATTGGGAAAGAATGCCTTGAACTCGCCATAGAGCTGGGCGGCCAGGGTCTTATTGGGTGCCAGCACCAGCGTTGGCCGATTGATCTGGGCAATCACATTGGCAATGCTGAATGTCTTGCCCGACCCCGTTACCCCAAGCAAAGTCTGGTGCGAAAGCCCAGCTTCGAGCCCTTCAACCATCTGCCGGATTGCCTCTGGCTGATCACCAGCAGGCTGAAAACGGGTAACCAGTTCAAAATCGGACATAACTAACCTCAACAAACGATGTGACGCGACCCGATAGAGTACGTCATACCTTGCGAAAAGCATGCATACGCAGTCGCAGCACGCTATCTAGCCCGCTATACTAACGGGCCACTGACGCATTCCCTAATGTCAGACATCCGGGAATGCCTGCCCCCCACTTCTCTCAAAACAGAGCTGCCACACTCATGAGTCTGTTCACCGCCGTCGAAATGGCTCCGCGCGATCCGATCCTGGGCCTCAACGAAGCATTCAACGCTGATACCCGTGCCCATAAGGTTAACCTTGGCGTTGGCGTATACACCAACGAAGAAGGCCGCATCCCTCTTCTACGCGCTGTGGCCGAGGCGGAAAAAGCACGTATTGAAGCCCATGCCCCACGCGGCTACCTGCCAATTGAAGGCATTGCCGCCTACGATCATGCAGTTCAGACCCTGCTGTTTGGCAGCAATTCCCGCCTGGTCAGTGAAGGCCGGGTCATTACCACTCAAGCGCTGGGCGGCACCGGCGCTCTCAAGGTCGGCGCCGACTTCATCAAGCGCCTGCTGCCCGATGCCTGCGTTGCAATCAGCGATCCAAGCTGGGAAAACCATCGCGCCCTGTTTGAAGCTGCGGGCTTCCCGGTTCGCAACTACCGTTACTACGATGCCTTCAGTAACGGTGTAAACCGTGGCGGCATGCTCGAAGACTTGAAAAACCTGCCGACCCGCTCGGTTGTTGTGCTGCATGCCTGCTGCCACAACCCAACTGGCGTCGACCTGAACATCGAAGACTGGCAAGCAATCCTGGAGATTATCCGTGAACGCGAACACGTGCCATTCCTCGATATCGCCTACCAGGGTTTTGGCGATGGTATCGAAGAAGACGCCGCAGCCGTTCGCCTCTTTGCACAGTCGGGGCTGACCTTCTTTGTTTCAAGTTCATTCTCGAAGTCTTTCTCGCTGTATGGCGAGCGAGTTGGCGCATTGTCCATCGTGACCAGTTCAACGGATGAAAGCAGCCGTGTGCTGTCGCAGGTTAAACGTGTCATCCGCACCAACTACTCCAACCCGCCAACCCATGGCGCAAGCGTTGTCGCCACCGTACTCAACACACCTGAGTTGCGTGCAATGTGGGAAGCCGAGCTGGGTGAGATGCGTGACCGCATTCGCAACATGCGCCTGTCCATGGTCGAGCAATTGGCGGCATTGGGTGCCAAACGCGACTTTAGCTTCGTGGCCCAGCAACGCGGCATGTTCTCCTACTCCGGCCTGACCACCGAGCAGGTCGAACGCCTGAAGACCGAGTTCGGTATCTATGCCGTGGGCACAGGCCGCATTTGCGTGGCAGCCCTTAACGTGCGAAATCTGCCGGCCGTGACCGAAGCCATCGCCAAAGTCCTTTAAATATTAAAAAAGGGGTCGTCAGAGGCTTGACTTCCCCTTAATAATCAGTAGGATACGCGTCGTTGTTCCGCGATAGCTCAGTTGGTAGAGCAAATGACTGTTAATCATTGGGTCCCTGGTTCGAGTCCAGGTCGTGGAGCCACTTGTCGGGGTATAGCGCAGTCCGGTAGCGCGCCTGCTTTGGGAGCAGGATGTCGGGAGTTCGAATCCCCCTACCCCGACCATTATTTGGGTCGTTAGCTCAGTTGGTAGAGCAGTTGGCTTTTAACCAATTGGTCGTAGGTTCGAATCCCACACGACCCACCATTTTCGCTCTTGCTGTTGATAAGAGTTGAATCTTAGGAACAGAGTCATTCACTCTGTTCCAATAAAAAAGCGCCGCCAAGGCGCTTTTTTATTGCCTGTAATACAAGGCACAGGCTAACGCTACTTGACCCTGAGCTTGCTGCGATTCTGCTCAAGGATCACCGCCCCGATCCCCTTGACCTCAAGCAACTCATCGACCGAGGCAAATGCCCCGACGCTATCTCGGTAGGCAACGATGGCCTTGGCCTTCATCTCACCAACACCGGTCAGCCCTTGCTGCAAGGTGGCTGCATCTGCGGTGTTCAAATTGATGGTCGTTTGCGCTTCAGCCCGCTCAGCAACAGCTTGTTGTTTTGCCGCGGGCTCCGCAGCGCTAAGGGTGAATGGGACAACTGTGCAAGCCAAAGCCAGCAGCGCTGGCAAGATATAAATGCGCATATTGAAATATCCTATTCAGGTTACCGGGCTCCCTGCCCGAACTGCACCCATGTGCAATAACCCGACCCTAGCGTTCCGATTCCCACATTCGAACCAAACCAAAGAACAAACGTCATATTAACGCTGCCAAGCACTGATCTTGTGTAGTTGCATTTGCTTGTGCCGTCGCCATCCAGTATCCGTTACCATTGCCAGCGTCCTCCTCCGTGCGCCCTACTATGCCTGCTATCCAACGCTTTTCATTGCTTGCTTACCTACTTAGCACCCTGTTGGGATTAATCCTCTTAACCGGGCTTTGGTATGGACTTGGCAAACCCGTGAAGCTACCCGATGTCGCCAGCGCCTCGCACAAGATGCAGTGCGCTTCGTACACCCCCTTTGGCAAAGACCAGTCCCCCTTCCAGAAACCCTTGCGCATCAGCAATGAGCGCATGGATATCGATCTCGGGATTCTCGCCGAACGCTTTGACTGCCTGCGCACCTACTCCGTGACCGGCCTTGAAGCGCTGCCAGACTTGGCCAGGAAGCATGGCCTGACCCTGATGATCGGCGCCTGGGTCAGCCGCAGCCCGGTTGAAACTCAAATCGAGATCAAAGGCGCGATCAAGGCCGCCAACGCCAATCCTGATATTGTCAAGGCGGTGATAGTCGGCAACGAAACCCTGCTGCGCAAGGAAGTGACCTCCAAACAGCTGGTCAAACTGATCAACCAGGTCAAGTCCCAGATCAAGCAGCCAGTGACCTATGCCGATGTCTGGGAGTTTTGGTTGAAACACCCTGAAATCGCGCCCGCAGTGGATTTTCTGACAATTCACCTGCTGCCTTACTGGGAAGATGATCCGGCGGGCATCGACACGGCACTGGCCCAGGTCGCCAAGGTTCGCAACCTGTTTGCCAAGAAATTCGCACCCAAGGATATCCTGATCGGCGAGACCGGCTGGCCAAGCGAAGGTCGCCAGCGTGAAACGGCCCTGCCGAGCCGGGTCAACCAGGCCAGGTTCATGCGCGGTTTCGTCACCATGGCGGAAGAAAATGGCTGGCGCTACAACTTGATCGAGGCCTTTGACCAGCCCTGGAAGCGCACTAGCGAAGGAGCCGTCGGTGGCTACTGGGGCTTGTACGACGCCGACCGCAACGACAAGTCAGTGCTCGCGGGCAGCGTCTCGAACCTGCCGGGCTGGCCGATCTGGCTGGGAGTCAGCGCTTTGCTCTATGGCGCAATACTGCTTTTTGCATGGCGCCCGCAACCCATGCGCCATAACCTGCTTCAGCCACTGCTGGCCGCTGTCGGGGTTGGCTGCATGGGCCTATGGGCAGAGCAGAGCCTGATCACCAGCCGTTATATTGGCGAGTGGCTGTGGGCTGGCGCACTGCTGGCCCTGAACATGATTGTCCTGATGCACATCAGCCTCGCCATGAGCGACTGCAACACTTGGCGCAAGGCACTGTTCGACTGGCTAGATAGGCGGCGCCATTGGTGGTT
This sequence comes from Pseudomonas segetis, assembly GCF_900188155.1. GTDB lineage: Bacteria > Pseudomonadota > Gammaproteobacteria > Pseudomonadales > Pseudomonadaceae > Aquipseudomonas > Aquipseudomonas segetis. The sequence goes on along the minus strand of NZ_FZOG01000010.1, from coordinate 74,399 downwards.
GATTGCCAGCGGCTTTGCAGGTGCAGTGATGATGCTTGCGCTGGTCACCGATGCGCGCTATCGCAGCTTCCCAAGCCCTGCATTGCTGCTGCCAGCCTTGGTTTATCTGTGGCGCCCGGTTGCCAGCTTTCGCCGTGAGACCCTGGTGCTGCTGTTACTGATAGCAGCTGGAATCCCGCTGCAACTCTTTGAAGAAACCCTGGGCAATGTTCAGGCAATCGGCTGGGCCATGGTCAGCGCACTGCTTGCTGCAGCGCTGTGGCGCAGCCTGCAACAACGCCCAGCCTCGCCGAGCTAGGCTTCAGGCGTTGGGCGCCGTAACCCTTGATGACTGCGGCGCCCGCACCAACCGCAACAACGCCAGAACCACGGCAAAAACTGAAATACTTGCGCTGTACAGTACCAAACCTGCCAGCCCCAGCAGCAACCCGGGCGCAGCCAACCACCAACCCAGTCGCCCGGGCAGCAAAAAGCCGAGACCGGCCAGTACAATGGCGGCCCAGGCAATGACTCGCAGGTGAATCATCCAGCCCAGTGTTGAGCGCAGGCTGCAGGCAAATAGTTCAGGAGTATCGGCGCAGGCGCCCACCCATTCATCGCCTTCCATCAGGCCATAACGCAAGCCATAACAGGCAGCCAGGCTCAGTAATACCAAAGCTACAAAAATGGCCAGAAACCAGGGGCGAGGCATGGGTAACTCCAATCTAATAGGCGGTGCCCAGAATAATCGCACGGTCAATGGATGCAAGTAATGTTGATCATCGCCATCCATACCGGCATGCTGGGCAGGTTGAGTAAAAAGGAAATTTTATGAGTCGTATTAATGTTCGCCCAGCCACGCGTGCAGACATGCCTTTGATTTTGACCCTTGTCGCCGAGCTGGCTGAGTACGAGAAGCTTGGGGATCAGATCACCTCCGACCCTGAAGAGTTCGCCAACCACCTTTTTGGCCCACGCCCGTATGCGGAAGTACTGATTGGCGAACTCGACGGCCAGGCCAATGGCTTTGCCTTGTTCTTCCATAACTTCTCGACATTCCTGGGTAAGCCAGGCATCTACCTTGAGGATCTGTACGTGCGCAGCGAAACGCGCGGTTCAGGGCTCGGCAAGGCGTTGTTGAGCACACTGGCTAAACTTGCGGTTGATCGCGGCTGTAGACGTCTGGAATGGTCTGTACTTGACTGGAATGAGCCGGCAATTGGTTTCTATAAACAACTCGGCGCCCATCCCCTGGAAGATTGGACACAATTTCGCCTGACTGGCGGCGCGCTCAGGGACTTGGCAAAAGTTACAGACGGACTTGCACTTGCTTAACTTTCAATTGTCATAAATCAATACTTCAATATTACGTCATCTTCTAAAGGGACTTTACCCATGTCGCTTACCCGCCGCCTTGCTGCGCTTGTCTGCGGCCTAACCCTCAGTGCACCACTGTGGGCGGCTGATGTAGACATCGAAAGCTATGGCTACCCGATTACCAACCCGTTTGAGGCGACCATCGCCACAACACCGCCAGACCTGCGCCCGAGCTTGCCGGACGACAGCGATATCGACCAGAGCGACTACAAGATATTGCTGCACCCGGAGCGTGAGTACGAGTTGCCGGATAACCTCTGGGCGGTCACCAAGATGAAGTACCGCCTGGCCGAGCAAGACGGCGAAGCGCCACTGATCTTCATTATCGCGGGTACCGGCGCCCAATACTCAAGCAGCACGCCTGAATACCTGAAGAAGCTGTTCTATGGCGCGGGCTACCATGTGATCCAACTCTCGTCACCAACCAGCTATGACTTCATGGCATCAGCCTCGCGCCATGCAACGCCTGGGCTATCGGAAGACGATGCGGATGACCTGTACCGCGCCATGCAGGCAGTTCGCGCCCAGCATCCAGACTTGAAAGTCAGCGACTACTACCTGACCGGCTACAGCCTCGGCGCGCTAAATGCTGCCTTCGTCAGCAAGCTCGACGAGCAACGGCGCAGCTTTAATTTCAAGCGCGTATTGCTGCTCAACCCGCCGGTAAACCTCTACACCTCGATCAGCAACCTCAACAAACTGGTGCAGACCAAAGTCGAGGGGATCAATACCAACAGTAACTTCTTCGACCTTATCCTCGGCAAGCTGTCGCGCTATTTCGAGCAGAAAGGCTACATCGACATGAACGAGGCCATGCTCTATGAATTCCAAATGTCCAAGGAGCATTTGACCGACGAACAGATGGCCATGCTCATTGGTACGGTGTTCCGTTTTTCTTCATCGGATATCGCCTATACCTCCGACCTGCTTAACCGCCGCGGCTTGATCACACCACCTGGCACGGTCATCAAATCCAATACCGACATGACGCCTTATCTGCGCCGTGCATTGCAGTGCGACTTCGACTGCTACATGCGTGAGCAGCTGATTCCCATGTGGCGTGCCCGCTACGACGGTGGCAGCCTCGATCAACTGGTGAACAAGGTCAGCCTCTACGCCTTGGAGGACTACTTGAAGAACAGCCCGAAGATCGCGGTCATGCATAACGCCGACGACATCATTCTTGGCCCGGGCGACCTGGGTTTCTTGCGCCGTACCATGGGCGACCGCCTGACCGTATACCCGCTTGGCGGACACTGCGGCAACCTAAACTACCGCGTCAACAGCGACGCCATGCTGGAGTTCTTCCGTGGTTAAGAAAATTCTCCTGCTCGCCCTGTTGCTCAGCGCAGAATCCGCGTGGGCCGAAACGACGCCACCAATCGGTGAAGATGGCTTCAAGAACCCTCTGGAACGACTCGAGTTCAACCCAGGACTTGATCAGCATGTGTTCGAACAGTCGAGCTTCCAGGCCCTGGATGTCTACGACCCCTGGGAGTCAATCAACCGGCGCATCTACCATTTCAACTACCGCTTCGACGAATGGGTATTTATTCCGGTAGTCGATGGCTATCGCTGGATCACACCTGACTTTGTTGAAAGCGGGGTCAGCAACTTCTTTGCCAATATCGGTGATATCAGCAACCTGGCCAACAGCCTGCTGCAACTCAAAGGCAAGCGCTCGATGGATATCACCGCGCGCTTGCTGCTCAACACCACTATTGGCGTGCTTGGTGTATGGGACCCCGCGACCAAAATGGGGATCCCCAAGCAACGTGAGGACTTCGGCCAGACACTGGGTTACTACGGCGTACCTGCCGGCCCTTATTTGATGCTGCCTATCCTGGGGCCCTCAACGCTGCGCGATGGCACTGGGCTGGTTGCCGACTTCGAAGGCCTGGCAACCCTCGACTTCCTCGACTTCTTTGCATTCAGCTTTGACTCCCCGCAACTTGAAGTCAGCACACTCTGGGCGATCGACACACGCTCTACCGTCAACTTCCGCTACGGCCAGCTCAACTCGCCGTTCGAGTACGAGAAGATCCGCTACTTCTACACCGAAGCTCGCAAACTGCAGATCAACGAATAGCGTTAATCCTGCAAAAATAAAACGCCCAGCTCGAACTGGGCGTTTTTTATGCCTCGGAAACCTGTCTTGTTGAACATATAACCAATCGAATTAATCGATTGGTTACTCAAGAATTTAGCACCCATCTATCTAATAAGATCCAATACCATAGCGCCATTAACATCATGTCAGCTATGGAGGTGCCTGATGAAAAGCATGCGCAAAATTCTCTCCGTGCAACCGGGCCAAGCCGCATCCGACGGCGCCGGGGTCAAACTGAACCGGGTAATTGGCGGTGCAGGTCTGGAGCGCTTTGATCCGTTCCTGATGCTTGATGAGTTCGCCACGGAAAATCCAGACGACTACATTGCCGGCTTCCCGCCCCACCCTCATCGCGGCTTTGAAACCATCACCTATATGATTGAAGGACGCATGCGCCACGAAGATCACATGGGCAATGTCGGCCTGCTCGAAAGCGGCAGCGTGCAATGGATGACCGCAGCCCGCGGTGTGATCCACAGCGAAATGCCAGAACAGCAGGATGGTGCCATGCGCGGCTTCCAGTTGTGGCTCAACCTGCCGGGCAAAAGCAAGCTCAATGACCCGGACTACCGCGATATAGCCGCCAGCGAAATCCCTCGCCTGAGCACTGAGCAAGGCGTCGAGGTGGTGGTGATTGCCGGCCAGTTCAGCGATGGCCAACTGACTCAGGATGGCGCCGTGCAGCGTCCGGACACCGAGCCTCAGCTATTCGACCTGCATCTGGCGCCAGGCAGCCAGGTCCAGCCCAGGTTACCCGAGGGCCACCGCGTGATGCTCTATGTCTACGAAGGCAGCCTGCAGTTACCCGAAGCCAGCCCTGACAGCGTCCATGGCGGACGCCTGATACGACTGTCGGATCAGGGCGAGTTGCACCTGGCCAGTGCCACGGGCGCCAAGGTCCTGTTGATCGCGGGCAAACCCATTGGCGAGCCCATCGTCCAATACGGTCCCTTCGTGATGAACAGCCGCGAGGAAATCGAGCAAGCATTGCGCGACTTCCGTGACGGGGTATTGGCCTGACGGCAACCAGCTTGCCGGGATTGACAGAGCTAACGCAGCCAATAGCCAACTGCGGCGGATAGGAAGCTCTTATCCGCCCTACTTGGCGTAGTAATGATACAAGGCCGGCGGCACTTCACTGCTGTCGGCGTCTTGCCAGGGCCCATTGGCACTGAGTCCCCAGCTCCAGCCATTACTCCAGCGATAGTAGGTACGCTCGCGGTAGTAAAGATCACGGGCACCTTCAACCGAATACACACCCAATGCCGGGACCCAGTGGCTTTGAGCCCCCGGAGGTGGCGCATAGCGGGGGTGCGACGGTTTGACTGGCAAATCCGTGACTTGGGTGCCCGGGCCATGGGTGGAGCAACCTGAGAGCAGCAACAGCGCGGCCAACCCCGCGTAGCCCAGCCAGGTTCTCATTGGACGGAAGCCTCGGCACTGTCAATCGTCAGTTGCTGCAGCTCATCGCTATTGGTGGCGACAGCCTTTGGTTTTGCGACCCATTCACCTTGGGTTGCATTGCCGCTACGGGATATCCGGGCAACCAATTGAACCTGATCAAAGCCGGAAATCTTCAATTGCGGCATCATTGCATCGGCGTCAGACAGGCTGACCTCAACCGGCAAGTCCGCAACGGTCAAGCGCTTGACTGCCAAGGGCATTGGCGGGCCAGAAACAGCGCGAGCAAAGATAAACACGCTGTCGCTCGGCTGCACTTTATCTTTCAACGCAGTGGCCAGCTCAACCTTGACCTTGAGCTTATGCCCGGTATTGGCCGTCGCGCCTGGAGCTGGCGCTGCAGTACTGGTTGCGACATCGGGGTCAAGCTCGCCACGCGCACGCTCGATACCGCCCTGGATAGCCTGGCGCGATGGATCGTTCTCAGGCAATACGGCGACCAGTTTTTCCCATGAATCGACCGCATCCTGGAAGCGGCCTTGTTCGAATGCCGCAATCCCCAGCAAACCCAGGCTGGTGACTTCTTCAGGATCAGCCTTCAGCGCCTCATCGGTAAGGCTTTGCAATTGTGGCGACCATTGCTTGTCGCCAGCAAAGTAGATCGCCTGTGCCCACTGACCAAGCAAGGCTGGATCACGCCCGGCCAGGCCAACGGCCTTCTCGAACGCCTTCGCTGCTTCTGCCGCGCGCTCCTGGGCCATATAGGTCCGACCCAGGAAATACCAGGCTTCAGCCGAGTCGGGATTTTCCTTGACAGCGGTTTCAAGGCGCGCGGTCATGGCTTCAATGGTTTGCGGCTGGTCGGCAAAGGCGAGGGTTTGCTCGACCTGATCAATGGCGCCCCAGTGCATGTACAAGCCGTAGCCGAGCAGCGGCATCAGCAGCGCTACAATCAACGGCACCTTGCGCCCCAGAACGCCAGCCTTGGCGGTGAGCCCCTCGGTATCCGACAACAGCTCACGAGATGCCTCGTCGCGCCCCACTTGCATCTGCTCGGCGGTCAATACACCGGCGGCAAGCTGGGCCTCAAGTTCCTTGATTCGCTCCTGATAGAGCGTCACGTTTAACGCGGTACGATCTTCTTCAGCCTGAAACTTACGGGCACGCACAACAGGAATCAGCAGAAACCCCAAGGCGGCCAGGATTAACAGACCCGCACATAGCCAAAATTCAATCATCAGTCTTTCTTATCCAAAGGCGCTTGATTTAGTACCGCAGCCAGACGTTGCTGCTCATCCGTTGACAGACCTTCATATCGCTCGGCCTTGCGCCGACGCTTACCCAGCACGATCACGGCCAACAGCACGAAACCACCGATCAACAAGGCTGCCGGGCCATACCACAGCACCAGGGTACGTGCTGTCACCGGCGGCTTGTACAGTACGAAGTTGCCGTAACGGGCGACCAGGTAATCAATGATTTGCTGGTCACTCTCGCCGCCTTCGATCTTCTTGTAGATCTCGGCGCGCAAATCCAGGGCAATGGGTGCATTGGAGTCGGCGATGTTCTGGTTCTGGCATTTGGGGCAGCGTAACTCTTCAGTCAGGTGACGGTAGCGCTCGCGCTCGGCCTCGGTCTTGAATTCATAGGTATCGATGGCCGCATGCGCCGTGCTTACCAAGGCCAACCCCAATAGCAGCGCTGCGCAGACTCGGCGCCAGGTCAAGTGCTTCATGGCTTGGCCTCATCGATCATGGCCTGATACAACGGCGCCAGTTGGTCCCGCCAGACGTTGTCATCGATCACTCCGACGAACTTGTGGCGAATGATGCCGTCCTTGTCGATCAGGAAGGTTTCCGGCGCGCCATAGACCCCAAGGTCAACCCCCAGCGAGCCCTTGGCGTCACTGATATTAAGTTGATAAGGGTTGTGGAATTCCTTCAGCCACTTTTGTGCCTCGGCATTGTCATCCTTGTAATTGACGCCGTAGATATTCACGCCCAGCTTGGCGATCTTGTTCAGCACCGGATGTTCGACCCGGCACGAAATGCACCAGGTCGCCCAGACGTTGACCAGCGCTGGCTTGCCCTTGATATCGGCCAGGGTGATGGTTTTACCATCCTGCACCGAAGGCAGCGAAAACGCCGGGAACGGCTTATCGATCAGCGCCGAAGGCAGCTCGGACGGATCGAGAAACATGCCGCGATAAAGCACCACCGCGATGGCCAGAAACAGCGCCAGCGGCAACAGCAGGATCAACCGTTTCATGCAGCAGCCCCCGTCATGCTCAATGCCTCGCGCACGCGCGTGCGCACCTTGACCCGGTAGCGCTTATCCAACGCCGCCAGCAAACCGCCAAAGCCCATCAACAAGGCACCCAGCCAGATCCAGCGCACGAATGGCTTGATGTGCACCCGCACAGCCCAGGCGCCGTCTTCCAATGGTTCGCCCAAGGCCACAAACAGGTCACGGGTGAAGCCTGCATCAATCGCAGCCTCGGTCATCATTGACTGCTGCACCTTGTAGAAGCGCTTTTCCGGGTGCAACACGGCGATTTGCTGACCATCTTCGAGCACTCGCATGGTGCCGCGGTCGGCGCTGAAGTTTGGCCCTTCACGGTGCTTCGAGCCTTCAAAGACAAACTGGTAGGCGCCCACTTGAACCTGGTCGCCCGGCGCCATGCGCATGTCACGCTCCAGGTTGCCGACGCTGGTCAGGACCACGCCCAAGGCACAGACGGCCATGCCAAAGTGCGCCAGTTGCATGCCCCAATAGCTGCGGGTCAGCTCGCGCATGCCTTTGAACAAGCCCTTGTTGCGGGTCTTGTCGAAAATGTCGCGTACGCCAGCCAGCACGACCCACGCAGCCAACATGCACACCGCCATGACACCCCAGTTGAAATCACCGAAGGCAAACGCCGCGATTGCCCCAACCGCAACACTCCCCAGCAACACGGGCATAAGCATGCTCACCAGCCATTTGACCGGCGTGCTTTTCCAGCGCACCAGCACACCGACGGCAATGACCAGCATCAGCAGCCCCATCAGCGGAACAAACAGCGCATTGAAGTAAGGCGGGCCCACCGAAAGCTTGGCTCCGGTCAGTGCATCAAGCACCAATGGATACAGGGTTCCAAGCAGGATCATCGAGGCGGCCACTACCAGCACCAGGTTATTGACCAATAGCAGTGTTTCGCGTGACCACAGGGCAAAGCCGACCTGGCTCTTAACCACCGGCGCCCGTACCGCAAACAATGCCAGCGAACCGCCGACCACCAGCAACAAGAACGCCAGGATAAACACACCACGCTCGGGGTCACTGGCAAAAGCATGCACCGATGTCAGTACACCGGAACGAACCAGGAAGGTGCCAAGTAGGCTCAATGAGAATGCAGCAATCGCCAGTAGCACGGTCCAGCTCTTGAATACACCGCGTTTTTCAGTAACCGCCAGCGAGTGAATCAGGGCAGTGCCCACCAGCCACGGCATGAACGAAGCATTTTCCACCGGGTCCCAGAACCACCAGCCGCCCCAGCCAAGCTCGTAATAGGCCCACCAAGAGCCCAGGGCGATACCAATGCCGAGGAATGCCCAGGCAACTATGGTCCAGGGCCGCGACCAACGCGCCCAGGCAGCGTCCAGCTTGCCACCAAGCAGTGCAGCAATGGCAAAGGAGAAGGCTACGGAAAAGCCGACATAGCCCATGTAGAGCATTGGCGGATGGATAATCAGACCGAAGTCTTGCAGCAAGGGGTTAAGGTCACGGCCATCTGCTGGCATGTTTGGCAGCAGGCGGGCAAAGGGATTGGACGTAATGATCAGGAACAGCAAGAAGCCAACGCTGATAATGCCCATTACGGCAAGCACACGGGCCAACATTTCTTCAGGCAACTGGCGCGAGAAAATCGAAACCGCAAAGGTCCAACCGCCCAGAATCAATGCCCAAAGCAGCAGCGATCCTTCGTGGGCGCCCCATACGGCGCTGAACTTGTAGTACCAAGGCAAGGCACTGTTGGAGTTACTGGCGACGTAACGCACCGAAAAATCGTCGACCATGAAGGCATAGGTCAGGCAGGCAAAGGAAAACAGCAGGAACGCAAACTGCCCCCAAGCTGCCGGCTGCGCCAGGCTCATCCACTGGCGATCGCCACGCCAGGCGCCGATCATTGGCAAAGTGGCCTGCACAAGGGCCATACACAACGCCAGGATCATCGCCAAATGGCCGAGTTCTGGAACCATCAACATGGCACTCATGCGCCACCCTCCTTCGCATCAGGCTTAAGCTTGCCGCTTTCTTTAAGCGCCTTGGTGACCTCAGGCGGCATGTAATTCTCGTCGTGCTTGGCCAGGACCTGGTCGGCGATCAGCACGCCATCTGCATTGAGCTTGCCAAGGGCGACTATGCCCTGCCCTTCACGGAACAGATCAGGGAGGATGCCGCGATAGCGAATGGGAACGCTATTGGCAAAGTCAGTGACGAGGAACTCGACTTCCAGTGAATCCGCCGAACGCTTGACCGAGCCTTCGGTGACCATGCCGCCCGCGCGAATTCGCGCGTCTTGCGGCGCCTCGCCATTGGCAATTTGCGTCGGGGTATAGAACAGGTTGATATTCTCTTGCAGGGCAGACAATGCAAGGCCCACAGCGATAGCCACACCGGCGACCAGGGCAAGAATGATATACAGGCGTTTTTTACGAACCGCGTTCACGAATTGCTCTCCCGGCGCAAACGGCGCGCCTCGTCTTGCAGATAGCGCCGTTTGGCGAGAATTGGCATGGCAATGTTCAAACCGAGCACCCCAAGGGTGATGCCATAGGCCGACCAGACATAGACGCCGTGGCCGCCCATGGCAATAAAGTCACTCAATGATGCGAAACTCATGGACGCGCTCCCACCAGCTTGCCGACTTCCGCTTTTGCCCAGGCACTGCGTGATTCACGCTTAAGCACCTCAAGTCGCATGCGCATCAGCACCAGCACGATAAACAAACAATAGAACCCCAGCACCGAGAGCAGCAGCGGCAGCCACATTTCGGCGCTCATGCTGGCTTTGCCAGTGATCTTGAAGGTCGCTGGCTGGTGCAGGGTACTCCACCACTCGACCGACTTCTGGATGATCGGGATATTCACGGCGCCGACCAGTGAAAGCACCGCACAGGCCTTGGCTGCACTGTCACGGTTGCTGATTGCCTGCCCCAGTGCGATCACACCGAAGTACAGGAACAGCAAGATCAGCATCGACGTCAGGCGTGCATCCCATACCCAATAGGTTCCCCAGGTCGGCTTGCCCCAGATCGCACCGGTCACCAGCGCGATAAAACACAACCAGGCCCCCACCGGCGCGGCTTGTTGCAGGGCAACATCGGCGATCTTCATTTTCCAGATCAAGCCAACCGCGCCCGCAAGCGCCATGGTCAGGTAGCAAGCCTGAGCGAGGAATGCCGCCGGTACATGGATGTAGATAATTCGATAGCTATCGCCTTGATAACGTTCAGGTGGAGCAAAAACCAGGCCCCAGACCAATCCCGACACCATCAACAGCGCTGCGGCGGCAATCAGCCACGGCAGCCAACGACCACTGATCTCATAAAACCACTTGGGCGAACCCAGCTTGTGAAACCATGTCCAGTTCATCAGGTTACTCATCAGTTCTACAGTCGACCACGGCATGCCGAGCACGGTGGCCACTTATCTTTATAGTTACAACGCCTACTCAGCGACGCTTATCCGAAGGCCTGCGGCGATGGCAAAAGGACTGAATGTCACCGCCAAGGCTGTCAAGCATGCCATCCAGAGCAAGTGCCCCACCGCTGGCAAACCCTGCAAACTCGCCTGCAAGGCACCACTGCCCAGAATCAGCACCGGGATATACAGCGGCAAAATCAACAATGCCAGGAGCAAACCACCGCGCTTGAGGCCAACAGTCAATGCCGCGCCAACCGCGCCCAACAAGCTCAAGACCGGCGTCCCAAGCAACAACGAAATCAGTAAAACAGGTAAACAATGGGTCGGCAGCCCCAGCATAAGCGCCAGCACTGGCGACAGGATGACCAGCGCCAAGCCTGAAAAAGCCCAGTGTGCCAGCACCTTGGCTAAAACCAGAAGAGCCAGGGGGTGCGACGAAAGGACCCACTGTTCAAGCGAGCCATCTTCAAAATCACTGCGGAAAAGCCCGTCCAGCGAGAGCAGCACTGCCAAAAGAGCCGCCACCCAGACCAGCCCCGGTGAAAGGGTTTGCAACAATTGAGCTTCGGGACCCACCGCCAAGGGGAACAAGGCGATGACAATGGCGAAGAAAACCAAGGGGTTGGCCAGTTCAGCCGGACGCCGGAACAGCAAGCGTGCTTCGCGTGCCACCAACAGGGTGAATAGGTTACTCATAGTTGGCGCAATCCCAGGTCAAGCACACGATAGCCCTGCGGCTTGACCGATAGGCTGTGGTGGGTCGTCATCACGACCAGCCCCCCTTTCTCGCAATGCGCAGCCAGGTGCGCCTCGAGCTGGGCGACGGCAGCAATATCAAGCGCGGTGAACGGCTCATCGAGAATCCACAGCTCTGGCCCCGGCAAGTACAAGCGGGCCAGACCTACTCGGCGTTGCTGGCCAGCTGACAGCGAATGACAAGGCACATCCTCGTAACCCCGCAGACCGACAGCAGCAAGCGCCTGCCAGATCTGTTCGCGCGGCGCCGGTTGTTGCAGGGCGCAAAGCCAGGTGAGGTTTTCCTCTGGGGTGAGCAACCCCTTTATCCCGGCCGCATGGCCAATCCAGATCAACTTGCCAGGTTCGGCGCGCTGTTTATCCAATGCACAGCCATAGAGCCGGACTTCGCCAGCGGTGGGCTGCATCAACCCTGCTAAAAGGCGTAGCAAACTGGTTTTACCACTGCCGTTAGGGCCTGCAACCTGAAGCATTTCGCCGGGAACCAGAGACAGTTCAAGATGCTCGAAAAGCATGCGCCAATCACGCTCACAGGCGAGCGACCTGGCTTCGAGAATTGGGCTGATCACAGCATTCTTACCTAATAAATGATTCAAGATGACGGCATTCCAGCCGCTATATAGTCAAGCAGGCGCCTCCGGGGAACCCTTGTATAACTGCGCGTTGGGGTTATGCGACGTAAAAGGTGCGAAAAGCAACTAGGATCATGTTCAACATAAGAGTTGTATATGAGCATTCGCCTCGCCCGGCCCAATCCTTGAAAATCGAGGATTGTGAGCCGTGTTTTACCAAGCAATAACTAACGCAGTACTTTTGCAGGGGTTCCAATCCAGCGGCGGCATTATACATGCCTGACCCACCTCCCCGCAGTTGGCTTTTCGACAGGGTGTAACGCGTCCATGAGTGAAATAAGCAGCAGTCGGCCATTACCCCCCACGCCCGCGAGTAACCGCCCAAGCTCGGTGGCCAGCGACCTGGCCGTAAAGCTGCTGCAACCACTTGAAGGACTGTTGGCCAAGGGGGAAAGCGCCACCGCCGAAGTAATTAGCCTCAAACAGGTCGCACAGAGTTTTCAGCTAATGCTCAGGCTGACCCTGGACAGCGGCCGTCAGACCACCCTTGAAGCCAGCAGTAGTCGCCCCATTGCCCAGGGCTCTGCCCTGGCCATTACCGCACTCACTGACAGCAAACTGCTTGTGGCCCTGCAGCCAGGCGGCGACAAACCACTCGACAGCCTGGACCTCAAGCAGTTTCCGGTCGGCACGCTGATTCAAGGCAAGGTACTGAGCAGCGAACAACTCGTGCAGGGCAAGGCCCAGGTCATCTACAAAGTCTTGGTCAGTCTGCTCAACACCTCATTGGCCGGCAGCAAACTGTCAATCGAGACGCCCTTGTCGCTACAACCGGGAAGCCTGCTTAGCGCCCAGGTGCAGGGCAACCAGGCGCTCAACCTACTGCCATTGAGTGGCCGCCTGGATCAACTCGCCCTGACGCAACAACTGCAGAGCCAACACAGCAACCAAGGCTCGTTGCAAGGGTTATTCAAATCCTTGCAGGGCCTGAGCGAGCGCAGCGATATTCCGAGCAGCGTACGCAATAGCATCGACAAATTGATAGGCGCACTGCCCGATGGCCAGCAACTGAGTGACGCCAAAGGCTTGAGCAAGGCGGTGGAAAGCAGCGGCGCATTTCTTGAAAGCAAACTGCTAGGCCCGCAGGCCAGTGCCTTGCCGACGGACCTGAAGGCCAACCTGCTCAAGCTGATCAGCCAGCTACAACTCAATCTACCGGCACAGGGCACACTACCGGGGGCCGCCGCCAGCGCCGTCATGGCCCAGTCCTTACCAGCCCTGGCCCGCAACCTGCTGGGTAGCATCAATCAAAACAGCAGCAAACAGCAGGCGCTGAGCTTCCCGCTGCCCTCAAGGCTTCTGCAGGCCCTTGGCGAAGAGGGGGACCTTGAAGCCCTGCTCAAGCTGGCAGCTGCCGCGGTATCGCGCTTGCAGACCCACCAACTGTCCAGCCTGGCGCAAACCCAGGTAGGGCCAGACGGCAATATCCTCACGACCTGGCAACTGGAACTGCCAATGCGCAACCAGCAAGAGTTGGTGCCGGTGCAGTTAAAAATCCAGCGTGACGAACCACAAAAACCAAGCGCCCAGGAGCAAAAGGAAATGCTGTGGCGCATCGACCTGGCCTTTGACCTGGAACCACTTGGACCGGTGCAAGTACAAACCCAACTGGCCCGTGGCTGCCTCTCGAGCACGCTCTGGGCCGAGCAGCCAAGCACCGCCAGGCTGATCGACAGCGAACTGGTCAATCTGCGCCAGCGCCTGATTGATGCCGGGCTACAGGTCAGCGCCCTGTCCTGCGCCCAGGGCACGCCACCGCAGGGCCCAAAAACAGCGTTGCAACAGCGTTGGGTGGACGAAACCGCATGAGCAAGCACAACAAGCCCCGCCAAGCGATCGCCCTGAACTACGACGGCCAGCAGGCCCCCACGCTCAGCGCCAAGGGCGACGATGAGCTGGCCGAAGCGATCCTGGCGATAGCCCGCGAGTACGAAGTGCCCATTTACGAAAATGCCGAGCTGGTGCGCCTGCTTGCTCGCCTGGAACTTGGCGACAGCATTCCTGAAGAACTCTACCGCTGCATCGCCGAGATCATTGCCTTTGCCTGGCATCTCAAGGGGAAATGCCCGGCAGGCTTCAATTCAGGCCCACCGGATAGCCCCTTGGATAGTTAGTCGGTCAAGCGCTTGAACCCGTATGACATGGCATACAACTGCGAATCATTACTCTCGCCCTTATCCAGCGGGAAATCGAGCAACTGCCAGGCAAAATAGCCACTGCGAAAGAAATACACCTGGCTGTAACCCCAGCTGACGGCCTTGCGTACGGCCTCGGCGCTGCGCTGACTGAAATCGTTGTCGCAATAGACGACCAAGGGCGTGTCGCGCGCAATGTCAGCGGTCGCCAGGTGCGCAAAGCGGGTATCGATGTCCAGGTGCGCAGCGCCCTGCACATGGCCCCAGGACCACTCGCGCAAGGGACGTACATCGACAAACATTGCGCCTTGCTCGTAGAGGATTCGAGCCTGCAGGACATTAATGGTGCTCGCTCCCGCTATGGTTTCCGGCACTTGCTGGGCCATCACCGGAAACCCCATGCTCAACATCATCAATACCGCCAGTAACCTAGTCATAAAGCCCCCTGTTACTACTCGCTTACTAACAGCTTAGGTAACCGGGGTCGAATGCTAGGAACGTTTTAACTAGCAATGCATCGCGCTAAGAACCAGCGAAACTAAACAAAAGAAGGGGAATTTAACTGTAAAGGTGGCGTTGTTATTGCTTTATCAGGCTTGAAAACAGGGCAACCACTGAGTCAGACAAGGGTTTATAACTGGCCCGACTTGGCCTGATGCAGCTTGCTAACCAGTTCAGCTTCAGCCTTGCTCAGGCCGCAAGACTGGGTCAGATCATCGACACTGGCACCCAGCCCTACCAGGCGAGCCGCCTGGGTGAAGGATAAATTAGCCGGATCGCGCTGTTCCATCTGGCTGACCTTGTCAGGCAGCGGCGCCACAGTCTGGCGCAACTCATGCAACTCCTCGCCCATGCGAATACTGCCTGTGAGATAAGTGTCCAGGCGCTTGCTTAGATCCTTGATCCGCTGGTCTCGTGCGGCATCGCGCTCCTGTTGAAGTGCAGCACTGCTCTTGAGCTGGGAATACAGCCACACGCAAGCACCGATCAATGCAACGCTGATCAGGGCCATTACCACCAGTGCGGCTTCAAGCATCATTCAAATTGACTCCAGCTCCGACCACTCTTCTTCAGTCATCATCTTGTCCAACTCGACCAGGATCAGCAACTCGCCATTTTTGTTGCATACGCCCTGGATGAACTTGGCGGACTCGTCATTGCCCACATTGGGCGCCGTCTCGACCTCAGACTGTCGCAGATAAACAACTTCGGCAACACTGTCGACCAGAATGCCCACAACCTGCTTGTCGGCTTCGATAATCACCACGCGGGTGTTATCGGTAATGTCCGCAGGCGCCAGGCCGAAACGCTGGCGGGTGTCGATCACCGTCACCACGTTACCACGCAGGTTGATAATGCCCAGGACATAGGAAGGCGCACCCGGGACAGGTGCAATCTCCGAATAGCGCAGCACTTCCTGCACCTGCATGACATTGATGCCGTAACTTTCGTTATCCAGGCGGAATGTTACCCATTGCAGGATTGGATCCTCAGCACCTTGAGCAGAGCTTTTATTCATATTCCTAGCCTCTTGGAATGATCGGTTTCGAGCCATTGCCCGATTGAAAATGATTAATGTACCTGGCCATTGACCAACCGCTTGGCTGCGCCGCTGGTGATCAACTCAGCCAAGGCCGAGACATCAAGCAACGCGCACATGTGTTCTATTACCGTACCCGCCAGCCAGGGTCGCTGCGAACGCTGGCTACGCCATTTGATTTCGTTGGGATCAAGGCGAATCGAGCGGCTGACCTGATGCACCGCCAGCCCCCACTCGTAACCCTGGACCGAAATTACAAATTGCAGGCCCTGGCGAAAATCGTCGCGATAACGGTCAGGCATTACCCAGCGCGCAGTGTCCAGCACCTTAAGGTTGCCCGCCTGGCAGGGCAGAATGCCGAGAAACCAGTCCGGCTGGCCGAACAATGGCGTCAGGTCATGGCCTTCAAGTGGATAAATCGAACCGAGGCATACCAGCGGTACAGCCAGCGTCAAACCGGCCACATCGAACAACAGGCACTCAAAGGGTTCCTGCGCCCACTGCGGCCGTCCATCTTCCGCCAGGGCCGGCTCAAAGGTGGCAGCGGACGACGGCTTGTACAGATCAACGATAGGCTCGACGATGGGGGCTGGCGGCGCGGGCTCCAAGGCTTCGGGCAGTTCGAGCAAGGCCATTGGCGCCACCGCCTCGGGCAGCTCATTGGCTGACTCGACCTCGGGCGGCATCTCTGGCGCCAGTGTCAGCAGCGGTTGTGGCGCAGTGCTGGCGTCACGCGCCTGCTCTTCGCGCACGGCGGCTTCGAATTCATCCAGGCTTACGCTCGCCGCCAATTCCAACGACGCGTCCTGAAGCAAGCTGTCCAGATAGGACTGCAGCGCCAGTTGTGGAACTGTGGTGGTGGCAGGCGCGCTCATAGTGAATATCCGCAAAAAGAATCTGTAGCCTTTATCGGCAGCGAGCCTGGCAGACTTGAGCAGCCGTTTGCAAAAAATAGCGGCATATCACGCCACCTGCGCAGACAACTGGTGTGCCAGCAAATGCTTGAGCAAGGCTCGGTAAGCCAGGGTGCCGCGACTCTTGGCATCAAACTGCGAAGGTGTCTGCCCTGCCCGGCTGGCATCACGCAGGCGGGTATCGACAGGAATATAGGCCTGCCACAAATTATCCGGGTAAGTGTTTCGCAACAGGCGCAAGGTCGACATCGAAGCCTGCGTACGACGGTCAAACAAGGTTGGCACAATGGTGTAAGGCAGTGCCTGCTTGCGTGAACGGTTGATCATCGCCAGGGTGCTGACCATACGCTCAAGGCCTTTGACGGCAAGAAACTCTGTCTGCACCGGGATCACCAATTGCTGACTGGCGGCCAGGGCATTGACCATCAAGACGCCGAGCAACGGCGGACTGTCGATAATGGCGTAGTCAAATTCACCCCACAGCTGGGCCAGCGCCTTGGAGACAACCAGGCCCAACCCATTCTGGCCGGGCGACTGTCGCTCAAGCGTGGCCAATGCGGTACTGGAAGGCAGCAAGGCGATCTGCTCATGGCTGGTGGGCAGGAGCAACTGTTTAGGCAGCCCTTCGGGCACCACGCCCTGATGCAGGAACAAATCAAATGCACTGTGCGCCAAGCTGTCCGGATCGTGCCCAAAATAGCTTGTCATTGAGCCATGAGGATCGAGATCGACCACAATCACACGCTTGCCGGCATCGGCCAAAAGACCTGCCAGCGCAATGGATGAAGTGGTCTTACCGACACCACCTTTTTGATTGGCTACTGCCCAAACTCTCATTCTGCTCTTCCGCCCACCACAGGGATTGCCTGCGCAGGACCTAGTGTCGCCCGATCAATTCGGCGACGATGATTTGACGGCACCGCCCTGCGACGCCTGAACCATCGGTGATGGTGCAGGTTGCGTGCCAGCGTTGCGTAACGCATTGTCAGGTTGTGCCCGGGAACTGCCAACGCCACTGATACCACGGCGCACATCGAGGTTACGCGAGATTACCAAAACCACCCGGCGGTTTCGCGCCCGCCCTTCACTGGTCGCATTATCGGCCACGGGCTGAAACTCGCCATAGCCCACCGAAGCCATGCGCGATGGGTTGACCCCATCGAGTGCCAGCATCCGCACAATACTTGCGGCCCGCGCAGCGGAAAGCTCCCAGTTACTCGGGAACTGCGCCGTATGAATCGGCTGATTATCGGTAAAGCCCTCGACATGAACCGGGTTGCCGTAGGGTGCCAAAATCTTGGCAACCTTCTCGACAATATCGAAGGCCGCATCGCTGGGCAGCGCGTCGCCACTGGAGAACAGCAAACTTGAACTCAGCTCGATTTCAATCCATAACTCATTGCCGCGCACCTTCAACTGATCACTGGCGATCAGGTCCCCAAAAGCTGCAGTAATGCTCTCGGAAATACTTTGCAGGGAGTCTTGCGGTGCTTGAGTAACATCTTCATCGACCAGCGAAAGATCAGGCTCGGTGGTCCTTGGCCGTTCTTCACCCACCGGAATTGGCTTGATCGATCGATCAGGCTGGTTGAACACACCGGTAAGGGTCTGCGAAAGAATCTTGTACTTGCCTTCGTTGACCGATGAGATCGAATACATCACCACAAAAAACGCAAACAACAAGGTGATGAAGTCAGCATAGGAGACTAGCCAGCGCTCATGGTTTTCGTGTTCTTCCTGATGGCGACGGCGAGCCATGTCTCACTCCATTAATCCATGAAACCTTGCAGTTTCAATTCAATGGAACGCGGATTCTCACCCTCGGCAATCGACAATATGCCTTCGAGGATCATTTCGCGATAACGCGTCTGGCGCTGGGCGATTGCTTTGAGCTTGTTGCCGATGGGCAACAGCAGCAGGTTGGCAAAGCTCACGCCATAGATGGTCGCGACGAAGGCGACGGCGATCCCGCTGCCCAGCATGCTCGGATCGGCCAGGTTGCCCATCACATGGATCAAGCCCATTACCGCACCAATGATGCCAATGGTCGGGGCATAGCCACCCATGCTCTCGAATACCTTGGCCGCCTGGATGTCGTGGCTTTCCTTGGTGTACAGGTCCACCTCGAGCACACTGCGGATCGATTCGGGCTCGGCGCCATCGACCAACAACTGCAAGCCTTTGCGGGCATAGGGGTCGGTCTCCAGGTCAGCCACCGACTCAAGCCCGAGCAAACCTTCCTTGCGCGCCACCAGGCTCCAGTTGACGATGCGATCAATACCGCCTGCCAAGTCGATACGCGGCGGGAAGATAATCCAGCGGACAATGACCAGCGAGCGTTTGAAGACACTCATCGGTGCCTGCAAGAAAGCAGCGCCCAGCGTTCCGCCAATCACGATAAGCGCCGCAGGACCATTGAGCAGCGCGGCGGCATGGCCGCCCTCAAGGTAGTTGCCGCCCAAAATAGCGACAAACGCCAGGATGATGCCAATCAGGCTCAGGACATCCATTAGATGCAGGCCTGGGTAATGTGCCGGCCGATATCATCCAGCGGGTAGACGGCATCGGTCAGGTTGGCCTTGACCACTGCCATTGGCATGCCGTAAATCACGCAGCTGGCTTCATCCTGGGCCCACACCTGGCTGCCATTCTGCTTGAGCAGGCGTGCACCTTCACGGCCATCGGCGCCCATGCCGGTGAGTACCACCGCCAGCACCTTGTCATGATAGGTACGCGCCGCCGAGCCGAAGGTAATGTCGACACAGGGTTTGTAGTTAAGCCGCTCATCGCCCGGCAGGATCCGTACCGAACCCCGTGCGTCAATCATCATTTGCTTGCCGCCGGGGGCCAGCAACGCCAGGCCGGGGCGCAGCAAATCGCCGTCCTCGGCCTCCTTGACACTGATGCGGCAGAGCTTGTCCAGTCGCTCGGAAAAAGCCTTGGTGAACGCCGCTGGCATGTGCTGGACCAGGACGATCGGTGCCGGAAAATTGGCAGGCAACTGGCTGAGCACGCGCTGCAGCGCCACCGGGCCACCGGTTGAAGTGCCGATCGCAACCAGTTTATAGGCCCGCTGCTTGGGTGCGGCACCAGTACCTGCATGGCTATGCGACCCGGAAGGCCGTGCGGGTTCAACAACTGGACGTGCCGGGCTGCTAAGCGGTGCACTGCTACGCCTGGGCAACGCGCTTGTAGTAGCCGTGGTTGGCGCCTGCCCAGATGAAACCGGCGGTGCCGAGCTGAGGCTGCGCCTGTTGCTGCGTGCAATGCTGTGGACTTTCTCGCAAAGCAGCTGGCGAACCTTGTCCGGGTTGCGCGAGATATCCTCAAAATTCTTTGGCAAAAAATCAACCGCACCCGCATCCAGCGCATCGAGCGTGACGCGAGCGCCTTCATGAGTCAGCGAGGAAAACATCAGTACCGGTGTTGGGCAGCGCTGCATGATATTACGCACTGCCGTGATGCCATCCATCATCGGCATTTCGTAATCCATGGTGATCACATCAGGCTTGAGGTTTTGCGCCTGATCGATCGCTTCACGGCCATTGGTTGCCGTGCCGATGACTTGAATATTCGGATCCGAGGAAAGGATTTCAGAGACTCGACGGCGAAAAAAACCGGAGTCATCCACTACCAATACTTTTACAGCCATTAGAGCTCCTTTTCCGCGCAGGCAGAGCTGCGCGGGCGACAGTCACATGCGGCGTGCGTAATGTTTGAGCATGCTCGGCACATCGAGAATCAGCGCAATACGCCCGTCCCCCGTGATGGTCGCACCCGACATGCCGGGCGTGCCTTGAAGCATCTTGCCAAGCGGCTTGATCACCACTTCTTCCTGGCCCACCAACTGATCGACCACAAAGCCTATGCGCTGGCTGCCGACAGTCAAAATCACAACGTGACCTTCGTGTTGTTCTTCATGCGCGGCGCCTTTTACCAGCCAACGCTTGAGGTAGAACAATGGCAAAGCCTTCTCCCGCACCACGACCACTTCCTGGCCATCAACAATGTTGGTACGCGACAAGTCGAGGTGGAATATCTCGTTGACGTTGACCAGCGGAAAAGCAAAGGCCTGGTCGGCCAGCATCACCATCAAGGTTGGCATGATCGCCAGGGTCAAAGGCACCTTGATCACGATCTTCGAGCCCTGGCCCTTGACCGAGAACACGTTGACCGTGCCATTGAGCTGGGAAATCTTGGTCTTGACCACATCCATGCCGACACCCCGGCCGGACACGTCGGATATCTCGGTTTTAGTCGAGAAGCCGGGCGCAAAGATCAGGTTGTAGCATTCAAATTCATTGAGCCGGTCTGCCGCGTCTTTTTCCAACAATCCCTTTTCGACGGCCTTGGCACGCAATACGTCGGCATCCATGCCCTTGCCGTCGTCGGTGATCATCAACAGGATATGATCGCCTTCCTGTTCGGCCGACAACACCACCTTGCCACCACGCGACTTGCCTGCTGCCTCGCGCTCAGCGGGCGACTCGATACCGTGGTCAACCGCATTGCGCACCAAGTGCACCAGCGGGTCGGCCAGGGCCTCGACCAGGTTTTTATCCAGGTCGGTTTCTTCGCCGATCAACTCCAGGCTGATTTCTTTTTTCAGGTTGCGGGCCAGGTCGCGAACCAGTCGCGGAAAGCGACCAAATACCTTCTTGATGGGCTGCATGCGGGTTTTCATCACCGCGGTCTGCAAGTCAGCAGTGACCACATCCAGGTTCGATACCGCCTTGCCCATGGCCTCATCGTTGCTGCTTGCACCCAGGCGAACCAGGCGATTACGCACCAGCACCAGCTCACCGACCATGTTCATGATTTCATCAAGGCGCGCGGTATCAACCCGAACCGTGGTTTCCACTTCGTTGGCTGGAGCCGCCTTTTCAGGAGCCGGCGCAGCTGCCGCAGCTCGGGCTGGTGCAACCTTTGCGACTGCCGCAGTTGCCTGGGCAGGCTGTACGTCGGAGCCGACAACCTTGGCAACTGGCTCGCTAAACTTGCCTTTGCCGTGCAGCTCATCAAGCAAGGCTTCAAATTCGTCGTCGCTGATTTCATCGCTGGCAACCGCCGGCGTGGAGGCGCTTTCCACTGGCTCAGAAGCAGCGGCAGGCTCAGCCACCTTGGGCGCTACGAACTGGCCTTTGCCATGCAACTGATCGAGCAAGGCCTCGAACTCATCGTCAGTGATCTCATCACTGGCTGATTCGGCAGCCGGAGCTTCAGGAAACGCCGCCTCGGCCTTGGCTGGCGCGGTTGAAGCCTCGCCTGTGGCGAACTGGCCCTTGCCGTGCAATTGATCAAGTAGCGACTCGAATTCATCGTCAGTGATTTCATCACTGGCAGCCGGGGCATCGACCTGCTGTGGCGTTTCGTCAAGGGCGTCGAGCAACTGTTCAAATTCGCTGTCGGTAATATCGTTGGAGGTTGCCGCAGTCGGCGCAGTAACAGGCGCAGCAACAACTGGCGCAGGGCTGGCGACGCCCGCAGCAGGCGTTGGCTCAGCCAGTTGGGCCAATGCAGCCAATAGCTCCGGGGTCGCGGCAGTGGGCGTGACACCTTCGCGTACTTCACTGAACATGCCATTGACGGCGTCCAGTGCCTCAAGCACAACGTCCATCAACTCCGAATCGACCCGGCGTTCACCTTTACGCAAGATATCGAAGACGTTTTCCGCAATATGACAGCACTCCACCAACTCATTGAGCTGGAGAAAACCGGCACCGCCTTTAACTGTGTGAAATCCCCGAAAAATCGCATTGAGCAGATTCATATCATCCGGGCGGCTCTCAAGCTCAACCAACTGCTCGGACAATTGTTCGAGTATCTCGCCGGCCTCTACCAGGAAATCCTGGAGAATTTCTTCATCGGCGCCGAAGCTCATATGGACGTGCTCCTAAAATCCCAGACTGGACAACAGATCATCGACGTCATCTTGACTCGCTGCGACGTCATCAAGCTTATCGGCATGAATCTGCGGACCTTCACCCTGAGATGGATTTTTTTCTTGTTGTTTTTCTGCACGCAATGCTTCCTGGTCATGTTCGATGCCGGCATAGCGATCAACCTGGGTGGCCATGAGCATCAACTTGAGCAGATTGCTTTCAACTTCAGTGACCAACTGGGTGACGCGCTTGATCACCTGGCCGGTCAGGTCCTGGTAATCCTGGGCCAGGAGAATATCGTTCAAGTGCCCTGACAACTTGCCACTGTCTCGCTCGCTATTGACCAGGAACAACTCGACTCGCTTGGCCAGCTCACGAAAATCCTCGGCGCCCATTTCGCGGCGCATGAAACGTCCCCAGTCGGCACTCAGGCTCTGCGCCTCGGTGCGGATATCATTGACCAGCGGCGCACTCTGCTCGACCAGATCCATGGTGCGATTGGCCGCATCCTCGGTCATTGTCACCACGTAATTGAGGCGTTCGGTTGCGTCGGTAATCTGCGAGACTTCGGTCGCATGGGGCAGGCGCGGGTCAAGCTGGAAGTTGACGATTGCGCTGTGTAGCTCGCGCGTCAGCTTGCCGACTTCGTGATAAAGACCACGGTCGCGCACTTTATTCAGTTCATTGATAACCTGGACAGCATCACCAAAATTGCCGCGCTCAAGGCTTTCAAGCAATTGGTGGGCATTACTTTTCAGGGTCGATTCAAAGTCACCCACTTGGGAATCATCGTGTTCCATAACAACCTCAGCGCAGACATCAGCCGTTTACACGCTCAAATATCTTTTCTATTTTTTCTTTAAGCACTTGAGCAGTGAAAGGCTTCACCACGTAACCGTTTACACCGGCCTGGGCAGCCTCAATGATCTGGTCACGCTTGGCTTCAGCGGTCACCATAAGTACCGGCAGTTGTTTCAGCCGTTCATCCGCACGCACTGCGCGCAACAGCTCAATACCGGTCATTCCCGGCATGTTCCAGTCAGTCACCAGAAAGTCGAAACTGCCGCTTTGCAGCATTGGCAGTGCAGTGGTGCCATCATCGGCTTCAGCAGTGTTAGTAAACCCCAGATCACGCAGGAGGTTTTTGATAATGCGGCGCATCGTTGAAAAGTCATCAACGATGAGGATTTTCATGTTCTTGTCCAAGTCGACCTCCGTACCTTCCCCAGTGCACTCAGCAGCCTGAATGCACCCTCTAATCGTGAAACCGGCCTGGCTAGGCACCTGCGTGCCTCGCTATACAAGGTTTTCAGTATCCAACTATTTATCCAGCTCGCCACTCGCCCAGGCGCGCGCGCAAACGTGCGGCGCACTGGCTGTGCAACTGGCTTACCCGAGACTCGCTCACGCCCAGCACTTCACCAATTTCCTTGAGGTTGAGCTCTTCGTCGTAATACAACGAAATGACCAATTGCTCGCGCTCCGGCAAGTTGCCAATCGCATCGGCAAGCGCTTTTTGAAAGCGCTCTTCCTCGAATTCGCGTGATGGGCCTGATTGACTGCTACTCACATCTTCATGCAGGCCGCTATTTTCTCCGTCCTCAAGCAGGTCGTCAAAACTGAACAGGCGGCTGCCCAAAGTGTCGCCAAGAATGCCGTAGTAATCTTCGAGACTCAATTGGAGTTCGGCCGCAACTTCGTGATCTTTAGCGTCACGACCTGTTTTTGCTTCAATTAATCGAATTGCATCACTGACCATGCGGCTATTGCGATGCACCGAACGCGGTGCCCAATCGCCTTTACGCACCTCATCAAGCATTGAGCCACGGATACGAATACCGGCGAAGGTCTCGAAACTGGCGCCTTTGGAGCCATCGTATTTTTTCGAAGCCTCAAGCAAGCCGATCATTCCGGCCTGGATCAAATCATCGACCTGAACGTTCGCAGGCAAGCGCGCCAAAAGGTGATAGGCAATCCGCTTGACCAATGGCGCATACCGTTCGATTAGCTGATGTTGCAAGTCTTTACCTTGCGCTTTGCTATACATTCGGAGTCCAGACGCCGCTGTCATGCCGGCGTATCAGTAGCAGGTTGTTGCACCAGACGCTCGACAAAAAACTCCAGATGCCCACGCGGATTGGCGGGTAAAGGCCAGGTGCAGACCTTCTGGGCTATTGCTCGAAACGCCATGGAGCATTTTGAACGTGGAAATGCTTCAAAAACTGCACGTTGCTTCTGCACGGCTTTGCGCACCGACTCGTCATAAGGCACGGTGCCAACGTATTGCAATGCGACATCGAGGAAACGGTCGGTGACCTTGCTCAGTTTGGCGAACAGATTTCGCCCTTCTTGCGGGGTGTGCGCCATATTGGCCAACACTCTGAAACGGTTCATGCCGTAATCGCGGTTAAGCAGTTTGATCAGGGCATAGGCATCGGTAATAGACGTTGGCTCATCGCAAACCACCACCAGCACTTCCTGCGCTGCGCGTACGAAACTGACAACCGAGTCGCCGATTCCGGCTGCGGTATCGACAATCAACACGTCAATATTTTCACTGATGTCGCTAAATGCCTGGATCAGGCCGGCATGCTGCATGGGCGACAGCTGAACCATGCTTTGCGTGCCCGAAGCTGCCGGCACAATGCGAATACCGCATGGCCCCTGGATGACCACATCGCGCATGTCGCATTCGCCACTGATGACATCTGCCAGCGTGCGCTTTGGTGTAAGCCCCAGCAGCACATCAATGTTCGCCAGCCCCAAGTCAGCATCCATCAGCATGACGCGCCGGCCTTCGTCGGCCAGCGCCATTGCCAGGTTGACGGACACGTTGGTCTTGCCGACGCCGCCCTTACCGCCAGTAACTGCAATTACTTGCACTGGGTGCATAGCCATTTAATTACGCTCCTTGTTCACGTTGGTCAGAAGCATCCTGTCCATTGAGCTTCGACTAAGATGAACACAACAAGCTTGCATGCAAGCTGTATCAAAGATCATGTGGTGACGCATCAACTCGCCTGTCTAGCCGGTTGCTGGTAAAGACCCGCAAAGACTTCAGCCATGGTGTCTTCGCAAGGTTCTTCCTGTGCTTGAAGGCCAACTGCGCGGCTGACCAACTGATGACTGCGCGGCAGCTGTAGATCATCAGGAATTCGAGGACCATCAGTCACATATGCAACTGGCAGGCGCTGGCTCATCGCCAACCCCAGAACCTCACCCATGCTTGCCGCTTCATCCAGTTTAGTCAGAATACAACCCATAAGCCCACAGCGCTTATAACTATGATAAGCCGATTTCAGTACCTGATTCTGACTGGTCGCGGCCATCACCAGGTAGTTTTTCGCATTAATCGAGCGGCTCGACAAGGCTTCAAGCTGCATTCGCAGCGCCGGATCGTTGGCTGGCAGGCCTGCAGTATCGATCAAAACCACACGTTTGCGCATCAAGGGGGTGATGACCTGGGTCAGCGATTGACTGGGGTCAACCAGCGTCACCGGCACATTGAGAATGCGGCCCAGGGTTTTCAGTTGTTCCTGAGCGCCAATGCGATAGCTATCCAGGCTGACCAGCGCAATATTCTGCGCGCCGAACTTCAGTACATAACGTGCCGCCAGCTTGGCAATGGTCGTGGTCTTGCCCATGCCTGCCGGGCCGACCAGGGCAATAACACCACCCTCTTCCAGCGGCTCCTGCTTGGGAACCTGAATCGCGTGAGCCATATGTGCCAACAACATGCGCCAGGCCTGGCGAGGCTCGGCAATTTCGCCAACGCGCTCCAGCAAGGGCCGGGCGACATCCGCGGGCAAGCCCATGCGCTGCAGGCGGCGCCACAGGTTGGCTTGCTGGGGCCGACGGGTTTGCATCTGCCCCCAGGCGATCGAGCCGAGCTGGACTTCGATCAGCTCACGCAGCCCAGACAACTCAGAACGCATGGCATCGATAGTGTTTTGATCAACCGCCGCAGCCGCCGCTTTGGAAGATGCACGTACGGCAGCATCCAGCGGGCTTTCAACCTGCTCCGACAGCTCAGCGAATAGCTGCAGATCCTTGGCCACCTCAGGCTCGACGCGCAGGCTCAACTCAGCATGGGCCGCAGCAATTTTCGACTGGGTTTTGCGCAGTTCGGTTTCCAAGGCAGGGTTCGGCTGGCGCGCAGGCGCCGCAGGAACCTGGTAATCCAGCGCGGCGGTCAACTCGACGCCGCCCGCAACACGGCGATTACCGATGATCGACGCGTCAGCGCCCAGCTCTTCACGAACCAGCTTCATGGCTTGACGCATATCGGCAGCAAAAAAGCGTTTAACCTGCATACCTGTGACCTCGGTTTTGCGGCGGCTGGACAACATCTGTGCGATTCAGCACCGCTTAATTCTGACCCACCGTCGCAACGATGGTGACCTGCTTGTTATCGGGTATTTCCTGGTAAGCCAACACATGGGCATTGGCTACCGCCATTCGTGCAAAGCGCGAGAGCATCGCCCGAACCGGCCCGGCGACCAGAAGAATCACTGGCTTGCCGAGCATTTCCTGGCGCTGAGCTGCATCGATCAAGGAACGTTGCAGCTTTTCAGCCATGCCCGGCTCCAGCAAGATGCCTTCCTCGGAGCCTTGACCGGCCTTCTGTACGCTATTTAGCAATATCTGTTCCAACCTTGGCTCCAAGGTGATCACAGGCAGCTCGGGCTCTAGTCCCACAATGCTTTGCACTATTGCACGGGATAGCGAAACACGAACCGCCGCCACCATAGCGGCGGGATCTTGACTCTTTGGCGCGACATTGGCGATGGCCTCGGCAATGGTCCGGATATCACGCACCGGCACCTGCTCCTGCAGCAAGGCTTGCAGCACTTTAAGCAAGGTCGACAGCGATACCAGCCCCGGCACCAGTTCCTCAGCCAGCTTGGGCGAGCTCTTGGCCAACAGCTGCATGAGTTGCTGGACTTCTTCATGACCCAGCAACTCATGGGCGTGCTTGTGCAGCACCTGGTTGAGATGGGTCGCAACCACGGTACTGGCATCGACCACGGTATAGCCCAGCGACTGCGCCTGGTCGCGCTGGTTAACATCAATCCAGACCGCTTCAAGACCGAACGCCGGATCCTTGGCGGCAACCCCGTTGAGGGTGCCAAATACCTGCCCCGGGTTAATGGCAAGCTCGCGATCCGGATAGACTTCTGCCTCCGCCACGCTGACGCCCATCAAGGTCAGGCGATAGGCATTGGGCTGTAGATCAAGGTTGTCGCGGATATGCACCGAAGGCATCAGGAAACCCATCTCCTGCGACAGTTTTTTACGCACGCCCTTGATCCGCGCAAGCAACTGGCCGCCCTGGTTGCGATCAACCAGCGGAATCAGCCGATACCCCACTTCCAGCCCGACCATGTCGACCGGCATCACATCATCCCAACCCAGTTCCTTGACGTCCTGGGCACGCTGGGCAGGTAGCTGCTCTTGCTGGCGCTGAACCTCCTTGACTTCCTCCTCCTTGACCTTGCGCTGCTTGTTGGCAATCCAGTAGGCCGCACCGGCAGCCACCAGGCCAAGGCTGATAAAGGAGAAATGTGGCATCCCCGGCACCAGCCCCATCGCAATCATGATGGCAGCAGCCACGGCCAGCGCACGCGGCGAGGCAAACATCTGGCGGTTGACCTGCGCCCCCATGTCTTCGGAGCTGGAAACCCGGGTCACCATGATTGCCGCCGCAGTCGACAGCAGCAGCGACGGAATCTGGGCAACCAGGCCGTCACCAATGGTCAACAGGGTGTAGACCTTGCCTGAATCGGCAAAGCTTAAACCGTGCTGGAAGATACCAATGGCGACACCGCCAATAAGGTTGATGAAGAGGATCAGCAGGCCGGCAATGGCATCACCACGGACGAATTTGCTGGCACCGTCCATCGAGCCGTAGAAATCCGCTTCCTGGGACACTTCGGAACGGCGCTTTTTGGCTTCGGCCTGCTCAATCAGACCGGCATTGAGATCGGCGTCAATCGCCATTTGCTTACCGGGCATGGCGTCAAGGGTAAAACGCGCACTCACCTCCGAGATACGCCCGGCACCCTTGGTGACCACCACGAAGTTGATTATCATCAAGATGGCGAAGACCACGATACCTACAACGTAGTTGCCACCAATCACCACCTCACCAAAGGCCTGGATCACCTGCCCCGCTGCTGCGTGGCCATCATGGCCATGGAGCAACACCACCCGTGTAGAGGCTACGTTTAGCGCCAGGCGCAGCAAGGTGGCCGCCAGCAGGATGGTTGGGAACACCGCAAAATCCAGCGGGCGCAAGGCATAGATACTGACCAGCAGCACCACGATCGCCAAGGCAATGCTGAAGGTAAACAGCACGTCGAGCAGAAATGGAGGGATCGGCAGCATGACCATGCCAAGCATGACCAGCAGCAACAGCGGGATACCCAGGTTGCCCTGGCGCAACCCCGAAAGATTACTGCGCACGTTACCGATAATCTGTGAATGATCTACCGCCACATCTTTACCCCAGCAGGTTCAATCTTTTGACGCGAAAGCGCCTTTCACTGGGGTTTTGCAAAATCCCGTCCAACTTTGCCCTGCGCCTCAAAATTCCCTGAAATAGGCAGGAAATCAGTCGTCACGACGCAAGTCAGGCGGGATGGGTAGATCCTTGAGGCTATCGGGACGCTTGCCTTTGCCAGCCTGATACTGGCGTAACTGATAGACATAGGCCAACACCTGGGCCACCGCCAGATACAGGCCAGCCGGGATTTCCTGATCGATTTCCGTCGAATAGAACACCGCCCGCGCCAGCGCCGGGGACTCCAGGAGCATGACATCGTGTTCCTGGGCGATCTCGCGAATTTTCAGCGCCGTAAAATCGCCGCCCTTGGCCAACATCACCGGGGCACTGCCCTTGGTCGGGTCGTACTTTAGCGCCACGGCAAAATGCGTGGGGTTGGTGATGACCACGTCGGCCTGCGGCACGGCCTGCATCATTCGGCGCTCGGTCATCTCACGCTGCAATTGACGGATGCGCTGCTTGACCTCGGGTTTGCCCTCGCTGTCCTTGTACTCGTCACGTACCTCTTGCTTGGTCATCATCAGCTTTTGCTTGTTGTCCCAGATCTGGAACGGCACATCCACCGCAGCAATCAGAATCAAGCCACAGGCAATCCACAACGCACTCCAGCCCACCACTTGCGAGGCATGCATGATGGCGTTTTCCAGCGGCTCATGGGAAATTGCCAACAAGGCATCGCGATCCGCCGACAGCACCAGCAAGGCGATGATCAGGATCACGGAAAACTTGGCCAGCGCCTTGACCAGCTCAACCAGAGCCTTGGTCGAGAACATTCGCTTGAGCCCTGCCGCCGGGTTCATCCGGCTGAACTTGGGCGCCATCGCCTGCGCCGAAAACAACCAGCCACCCAGGGCGATTGGACCAAGGATTGAAGCGATCAGCAGCGCCATGAACAATGGCACCAGCGCCTCGAACGCCACTTGACCGGCGGCCATCAACCAGATGCCCATATTGCGTTCATCAAGTATCACTTCGCGAGGCAGTGAAAAACTGCCGCGCATGACATTGAGCATTGCATTACCAAGCGCGCCGCCGCTGGCCAGCAGGCCACCTGTACCCGCCAGCATAATGGCCAGGGTGTTGAGTTCACGCGAGCGTGCTATCTGCCCTTTTTCACGGGACTCACGCAGGCGTTTCTCCGTGGGTTCCTCGCTTTTGTCGGCGCCGCTTTCAGATTCAGCCATGGACTGACCTCACCTCGCCTGTGCCATTTCACGCAGGAACAGTAACGCCTCACGAGCGAAAACCTCGTATTGCGCCAGAATATCGGCCAGGCCGATCCAGATAATCACCAGGCCCAGCACCACCGTCAGCGGAAAACCGATGGTGAAGATGTTGAACTGGGGCGAGGCCCGGGTCATTACCCCGAACGCCAGGTTAATCACCAGCAAGGCGGTAATCGCCGGCAACACCAGGATCAGCGCCGCGCCAAATACCCAACCGAGCTTGGTCGCGATATCCCAATACTGGTTAGTCAAAAAGCCGCCACCGACGGGCAAGGTGACAAAGCTTTCCGCCAGTACCTCGAACACCACCAGATGCCCGTTCATGGCCAGGAACAGCAAGGTCACCAACATGGTAAAGAACTGGCCGATCACCGGCACTGAAATGCCGTTGGTGGGGTCGACCATCGAAGCGAAGCCCAGGCCCATTTGCATCGAAACAATTTGCCCTGCGATCACGAATGCGTGGAAAAACAGCTGCAACACAAAGCCCAGCATCACCCCGATCAGGACTTCCTGGGCAATCAGGACCAGGGTTTGCACGTTCAATGCATCCACCTGCGGCATGGCGGGCAACGTTGGCAGCAGCACCAGGCAGATTGCCAGCGACAGGTACAGGCGCACCCGCACCGGAACCAGCTTGGTACCGAAAATAGGCATGGTCATCAGCAACGCGGCGATACGAAACAGTGGTAGCAAAAAACTACCCACCCAACCACCGATCTGCGCATCGCTAAGCTCAAGCATGGTCAGCCAATGAGCGAGGGAATGTTCATGATCAAGGTGCGCGTGTAGTCCATCAACTCACGCACCAGCCAGGGGCCGGTAATAATCAGCGTGAGGAAGATCACCATCAGGCGCGGCAGGAAACTCAGGGTTTGTTCGTTGATCTGCGTGGCAGCCTGGAACATCGCAACCAGCAACCCCACCAACAGACTCGGCACAACAATAGTTGCGACAATCATCGAGGTCAGCCACAGCGCCTCTCGAAACAGATCGACTGCAACCTCTGGAGTCATGGCTATATACCTCCGAAACTGGCAGCAAGTGTGCCCATGATCAGCGCCCAGCCATCAATGAGTACAAACAACATGATCTTGAACGGCAACGAGATGATCAGCGGCGAGAGCATCATCATCCCCATCGCCATCAAGATACTCGACACCACCAGATCGATAATCAGGAAGGGGATAAAAATCATAAAGCCGATCTGAAATGCGGTCTTCAGTTCAGAAGTCACGAAGGCCGGCACAAGGATGGTCAACGGCGCGTCATCCGGGCTGGCGATGTCGGTGCGCTTGGACAGGCGCATAAACAACTCGAGATCACTTTCCCGGGTTTGCGCCAGCATGAAATTCTTGATCGGGCCTTCGGCCTTGAGTATCGCCTCCTGCGCCTGAAGCTGTTCATTGAGATAGGGCTGCAAGGCATCCTTGTTAATCTGGTCGAACACTGGCGCCATGATGAACAGGGTCAAGAACAGCGCCAGGCCGACCAGTATCTGGTTCGATGGCGTCTGCTGCAGGCCAAGCGCCTGGCGCAGAATCGAAAATACAATGATGATCCGGGTGAAGCTGGTCATCAACATCAGGAACGCCGGGATAAAACTCAGCGCCGTCATGATCAGCAAGATCTGCAGGCTGACCGAATACTCCTGCTGCCCCTGGGCATTGGTGCTCAGGGTGATCGCCGAAATCGACAGCGGGTCATCCGCGCCCAGTGCCATCGGCGCCGCCAGCATGAACAACGAAAGCAACAACAGGCGCATCGCGCTCATCAACTCTTGTCCTTATTATCTTTACCCAGCAGCTCCATCAGGCGCTGGGAAAACTCTGCTGGCGCAGGCTTGCTCTCACTGCTGTCCACCGGCTCCTTGAGCACATGCAAAGGAGTGATCCGCCCCGGCGTCAGGCCCAGCAACACCTGTTCGTTACCGACCTGGACCAGCAATAGACGATCACGCGTGCTCAGGGCCTGGCTGGAGATAATCTTGATAGCCTGGCCACCACGCGGAGTAATCTGCTGGACCCGACGCATCAGCCAGGCAAGCAAGAAGATCAAGCCGATAACCAGCAGCAAACCAACCAGCAGTTGGCTCAGTTGCCCGGCGATACCACTGCTGGCCATCGGCGTCACCGCCTTGGCAGCAGGTTCGGCAGCCAGGGCGGTCAAGGGCATGGCCAGCAGCACGGCAAGGCTTTTCATATCAACGTAGCTTCTTGATGCGTTCGCTCGGGCTGATCACGTCCGTCAGACGAATGCCGAACTTTTCGTTGACCACAACCACTTCACCATGGGCGATGAGCGTGCCATTGACCAGCACATCCAGCGGCTCGCCTGCCAGGCGATCCAGTTCGATAACCGAGCCCTGATTAAGCTGCAGCAGGTTACGGATGGTGATGTCGGTATTGCCCACTTCCATGGATATCGACACCGGGATGTCGAGGATCACATCAAGGTTCGGGCCTTCTAGGTTGACCGGCAAATTGCTTTTTGGCACACCGCCAAACTCTTCCATTTCAGCTCGTGAAGCCGCCGGAGCCGAGTCACCGCCAGCATCGCCAACACCGGCGAGCATCGCGTCTATGTCATCTTGATTGGCATCGCCCGACTCGGACAGTGCAGCGGCCCACTCATCGGCCAATGCCTGCTCCTCGGGTGAAGTCGCTTCGTTTTCATCTGCCATGATCTTTCCTCGGATGGCGTAAAATACTTGCTGAACTTCTATAAACCCATGCGCTGCCTGGCGCGACGAGATTCAGAAGCTCCTTGATTGTTCAGCCCTGCAAGCGCGCGTGGTGCTAGCGGCTACGATTAATCGGGTCGAGCACCTGCAACGCCAAATTACCTTTGTGCGCACCCAGCTTGACCTTGAATGAAGGCACGCCACTGGCGCGCATGATCACATCGTCTGGCAGCTCAACCGGAATCACATCGCCAGGTTGCATGTGCAGGATGTCGCGTAGCTTCAACTGACGACGCGCAACCGTGGCCGACAAGGGCACGCGCACATCCAGCACGTCTTCACGCAGCGCGTTGATCCAGCGCTCGTCATGATCGCCGACATCGGACTGGAATCCGGCATCCAGCATTTCGCGAATCGGCTCGATCATCGAGTAAGGCATGGTCACATGCAGGTCACCACCGCCACCGTCAAGCTCAATGTGGAAGGTCGACACAACCACCACTTCACTTGGGCTGACGATGTTGGCCAGCGCCGGGTTAACCTCGGAATTAACGTAATCGAAGTTAATGTCCATGACCGCGTGCCAGGCTTCCTTGAGATCGACAAATGCCTGGTCCAGCACCATGCGCACCACGCGCAATTCAGTGGGAGTGAATTCACGGCCCTCGATCTTGGCGTGACGACCATCACCGCCAAAAAAGTTATCAACCAGCTTGAACACCAGCTTGGCGTCGAGAATAAACAGGCTGGTGCCGCGCAAGGGCTTCATCTTCACCAGGTTGAGGCTGGTCGGCACGTACAACGAATGCACGTACTCGCCAAATTTCATCACCTGCACGCCGCCAACTGAAACATCCGCGGAACGGCGCAACAGATTGAACATGCTGATGCGGGTATACCGGGCAAAGCGCTCGTTGATCATCTCCAACGTCGGCATGCGCCCACGGACGATACGGTCCTGGCTTGTCAGGTCATATTGTTTGACGCTACCAGGAACCCCAGCGTCTTCAGTTTCGACCATTCCGTCATCGACACCATGCAGCAAGGCATCAATTTCATCCTGGGAAAGCAGGTCTTGCACGGCCATCGATGGCTCCCGACTACTGCAACACGAGGTTGGTAAATAACACTTGTTCGACCACTGTCTTGCCAACTTCCTTTTGCGCCAGTTCCTGCACGCTGGCAGTCGCTTGCTGGCGCAGCATTTCCTTGCCGACCGGTGTCACTAACGTATTGAAATCCTGGCCAGAGAACAACATGACCAGACGGTTACGCAGTACCGGCATATGCACTTTAAGCGCGTCCAGTGCGGCCTGGTCACGGGACATCAAGGCAACGCTGACCTGCATGTAGCGAGCGCGACCGTTCTGGCTGAAGTTGACCACAAACGCAGGCGTCAACTCCTCATAGATAGCGGCTTGCTTGACTGGAGCACCCTCTTGCTGCTTGGTTTCGGCGCTGGGTTCCGGCGTATCGTCCTGCTTGCTGAGAAAGAACCAGGTACCGGCAATTGTCAGGCTCACCACCAGCAACAAGGCCACCACAGCCAGGATAATGATCTTCATTTTACCGCCAGACTTGCCATCCGCTGCCGGGTCTTGCGGCTTATCTTTCTTCGCCATGCCAATAATCCGTCACAAATTCAGGTTAGCAACCATTAAAGCCTGTTAGAGCAAGTGTTATGCCAGATTAGCCCTTATGCTTTTGAACGCTGCACAAACAAAATCGCCCGACGCTTTGCAACGTAAGGCGAAAGGTCGGCAGGATAATGCTTTTTTATCCGCCATAGTTCATAACGCGTGCAACCTGACTACTTGCTGACAAGCTTGATGGACAAGCCTGGCATTGTCACGCCCTGTGCCAGCAATATGCTCAGGCGTAATAGTCGACCATGCTGCGAGGTGCTCCATAGGCCGTGGCACGCTGCTCGATGCTGCTAATCGACAATTCCTCCTCATGGTTGCCGGTAAAGCCTGAGCCAGAAGCACCACGCTGACTGTCGCTGCCAGCTTGTTGCTGGTTTTGCCCCTGCCCTTGCCAACCGCGCCCCTGGTTTGGGTCGGTGACGCTGACATCCTGCAAATTGATTCCCTGCTGGGTAAACATCTCGCGCAAGCGGTGCATTTGCCCTTCAAGACTATCGCGCACCGCCGCATTGGCGCTGGCAAAGGAAACCTGGGTCTGTTCATGGTTCATGTGAATACGCACTTCCAAACGCCCCAGCTCTGCCGGATCAAGCTGGATCTCTGCCGACTTGAGGTTCTGGCTCGACAAGTACATGACCCGATCCACGACTGCCTCGGTCCAGCCGCCCTGTTGCATCGCGATTGGCGTACCGACCACCGGAATTTTCGGAGTAAGCGAGGTTTGCTGGGTAACAGCCTGGCTCAGCGCATTGAGCTTGCTCACGAAGTTTTCCGGCTTGGTATCGGCGGAACTCTCCTTGAGGCTATCCAGCGCTTCGGCGGTGAGATCACTCAAGTTGAATTCGCCGGCCAGGGTTTTCTCGCCTGACTGCAACTTGTTGCCCATCGCCGCCATTGCGCTGGCAAAGCTCTGCTCGGGGTTGAGCGAAGTTTGCGCCGCTACTGTACCGGGTGATTTCTGTTCGGCATTGGCCGCCGCTTGTGCCTTGCCGATATCCAAAGCCATGCGTACCGCGGGCAGTTGGTTCATGGCATCAAGGTCGGCATCAAAACTGGCATCGGTCATACTGGCCGGCCCCGAGCTTTTGAAGTTGGCCGAGACCGCTGTCATCTGCGCAAGCTGGTCGGCATTCAATTGCAGGCCGAACAACTCATCGGTCTCTTCAGTCGATGGCGGTGCATCGGCTTGCCCCTCCTCGCCCTCACCCTGGGTCATCGCCGGGTCGGTCGGCAAGGAATTGCCGCTTTCGGCAACCGTTTGCGGCTGAGCCTCGCCATTGGCATCCGCACCGGCATCATCGGCCGCCTTGGGTTTGTGCTCATTCGCCGCTTTTGTCGAGCTGTTTGTGCGCTCGGCCGGTTTGGCCTGACGCTCATTGGCGTAGACCTCAGCGAAGCTGGAAGCCTCACGGCCACGGGGCTCGGCAGGTTTTGCCTGAGGCTTGGCCGCCGCAACCTTGGGCTTTAAATCGACTGCTGGTTTGAGCAGTAAGTCAGCTGCACCGGACATCGGCACTCTCCATACGGATTGGTTCGTACTGGGAGATAGCAAGAGCCAGGCCAAGTTCGCCTGTATGGGTTGGCGAGGAGAATCTAATCGGCTTGGGAAGCCTGAATTTCGAGCTGGAAAAAAATCCTGACCGCGGCCAGTTCGATTTTGATCTGGGCAAACAATTGGTCACGCAAGGGCCTGTTGTGTTGCTCGACTGCCAGCTCTAGCGCCTGGCATAGGCGCGCCAGCTCATATGCACCGACATTGCCGCAACTGCCCTTGAAGCTGTGTATGGCCAGGCAGAGGGCCGACATATTGTTCTCGGCAAGCGCATACTCGGCCAATCGCAGGCGCTCACGGGAGTCTTGCAGGTAGGCCTCGAGCAAGACCGGGTACTCATTACCCATGACGTCCTTCAGTCCGGCAATTATGACTTCATCAACATGTGCTACCACGGCGCGACACTCCTTGATTCGCCCATCACCGAAAACACTGCGCAGACACACTAACGGCGCCCAGGCATAAGGCCAAATGCTTTTTTTGCGATTTCATCCAGAAGGCCGCTTAAAACCGCTCGCGACCGGCCAGCCGTTGCGACAACTCATCGAGCATTTTCTGCTCGCGCTTGTCCTCAAGTTGACGCGCTTCATCCTGGTAGCGCTGGATCAATTTACGCAGGCCTTCGAGGCGCGCATACCGCTGCTGCCAGGCCTGGCGAACCTTATCAACATTATTGCGATGCCAATCAAGGCTTTGCTGCTGCTGGGCAATCGCGGTTTCCAACTGGGAAAGAAAGCGCTGATAGTTAATCAGCCACTGCCCGGATACACCACGCTGACCTTCAGTCATCCATTGTTGCTGATAATCGGCGCGGTAGCGTTCAAGCTCACCCAGCTTGACCTCGGCCTGGCCCTGCAGCGCTTGAGCCCGCCCCAACTGCACAGCAGCTTCACGTTCGGCGCGCTCGGCCATTTCGACCACCGGCGCCAACTGTTGAGCGCGACGTTTACTCATGCTTGAGTATTATTTGGCGGAGTGAATGTGCTCGCAAGCTGGGCTGAACTGCTCGACAAACCCTCGCTCTCGTCCAGGCTCTGACGCAGAAAAGCCACCATTTGCGGGCGTTTGGCAATGGCCAGGTCGGTGTCCGCATCGCCACCCGGCACATAAGCGCCAACGCTGATCAGGTCGCGACTTTGCTGGTAGCGCGACCACAGCTGCTTGAACCGCTGGGCGTTCTGCAGATGCTCACGCGTCACCACTTGCGGCATCACCCGGCTCACCGAGGCTTCGATATCAATCGCCGGATAATGGCCCTCTTCGGCCAAGCGTCGACTCAAGACAATGTGCCCGTCGAGTACCCCCCGCGCGGCATCGGCAATGGGGTCCTGCTGATCGTCACCTTCGCTCAACACTGTGTAAAAAGCCGTGATTGAACCGCCACCTTCTTCGGCATTACCCGCACGCTCCACCAGCTTTGGCAATTTGGCGAAAACTGATGGTGGATATCCCTTGGTAGCTGGCGGCTCACCAATGGCCAGGGCAATTTCGCGCTGGGCCTGGGCAAAACGGGTCAGCGAATCCATCAGCAACAGGACATTCTTGCCCTTGTCACGAAAGTATTCGGCAATTCGTGTGCAATAGGTGGCAGCGCGCAAGCGCATCAAGGGGGCATCGTCAGCAGGCGAAGCCACCACGACCGAGCGCTTGATGCCCTCTTCACCGAGTATTTCCTCGATGAATTCCTTGACCTCGCGGCCCCGCTCGCCAATAAGCCCCACGACAATAATCTCGGCTTCGGTAAAACGCGTCATCATGCCCAACAGCACGCTTTTACCGACGCCTGTACCGGCAAATAGACCCAGACGCTGGCCTCGCCCCACAGTCAACAGGCCATTGATCGAACGAATGCCCACATCCAGCGGCAGGTCAATCGGATGACGCTTCATCGGGTTGATTTGCGGGCCGTCCATCGGCACCCAGTCTTCGGCCTTCATCCGCCCCTTGCCATCCAACGCGGCACCTGTGCCATCAAGCACCCGGCCGAGCATCGACATGCCCATCGGCAGGCGCCCGGTATCCGGCAAGGGCACCACACGCGCCCCCGGGGCTATGCCAGCCAGGCTGCCGACCGGCATCAGGAAGATCTTGCCGTTGGCAAACCCCATCACTTCGGCCTCGACCTGCAATGGATGATAGCTGCCCTCGTTGATGACCATGCAGCGACTGCCCAAGGAGGCACGCAAACCTTCGGCCTCAAGGGTTAAACCGACCACCCGCAGCAAACGTCCTTCGACCACGGGTGAGCTTGGCAACCTGATCGCCTCGCTGTAGCCACTCAAGCGCTTGGCAAAACTAACGCGCTCAAGTTTCACGTGTGGGGTTTTCCGCTGAACTCAGGGGAATATGCATATCGGCCTCAAGCGGATGTACCGCCTGTTCGCGCTGTTGTTCGAAGAGTTGCTTGAGCGACTGGGTGATACGCGTTTCAACGGTCGCATCGATGCGGCTGTTGGCACACTCCACCCGGCAACCGCCCGGAAGCAGTGACTCGTCCTCGAGAATCCGCCAGCTTTCCTCGTGGCGATCACGCAAGGTTTTGATGATGTCGTAATCCTGCGGATTAAGGTGAATCCGCACATTGTCATCGCCAATGGGTAATAACTTCAAAGCCTCTCGCAACACCTGGCGTATGTGGCTGGAGTCATGCGCCAACTCACGCTGGATCACCTCTCGGGTGATACGGCTGACCAGGTCGACCATGGCCGCCTCGATTTGCTGATCCTGCTCGGCAATGGGCTCGAACAACTGGCTCATCACCCGCTCAAGCCCTTCAAGCTTGCTGGCCAATGCGGCCTCGGCTTCCTGCTTGGCCTTGAGCTGCCCGGCATGGTAACCGTCACGTTCGCCGGTCAACAAACCCTCGTTGTAGGCTTCCTGGCGAATGGCCTCAAGCTCATCCAGCGTCAGAGGCTTGACGTCTTCCGGCGCCACCTCTTCGCTGTCGAGCTGCGCATCGGCAGGCGGCTCATCAGGCGCCTCGACTGCAAGCTCATTGGCGGTGTCTGGATGCTGGTCGAAACTCGGCAACGACCAGACATCGAGCGCATTGATATCGCCGGCGCGAATAAGCTCGCTCTGGACTTCTTTAGCCATAGTGGCTTACACCATTTCTTCGCCGCCCTTGCCACCAAGGACGATCTCCCCGGCTTCGGCCATGCGGCGGGCGATGGTGAGAATTTCTTTCTGTGCGGTCTCGACATCGCTGACGCGCACAGGCCCCTTGGCTTCAAGGTCGTCACGCAGCAACTCGGCCGCTCGCTTGGACATGTTCTTGAACACCTTTTCCTTGATCGCTTCGTCAGCGCCCTTGAGCGCCAGCACCAGCACATCGGAAGACACCTCGCGCAGCAGCGCCTGGATGCCACGATCATCAACATCAGCCAGGTTGTCAAAGACAAACATCAGGTCTTCGATCTGGGTCGACAGATCCTCGTCAACTTCACGAATCGAATCCATCAACTGCCCTTCAACAGAGCTGTCGAGGAAGTTCATGATATCCGCAGCGCGCTTGATGCCACCAAGGCTGGCGCGACTGGTATTGGAGTTCCCGGAGAACTGCTTCTCCAGGATCAGGTTCAATTCTTTCAAGGCCGCAGGCTGGACGGTGTTCAGCGAAGACACGCGCAGAACGATATCCAGACGGACTTTATGATCAAAGTGGCTCAGCACTTCACCGGCCTGGTCGGGGTCCAGGTAGGCCACGACAATGGCCTGGATCTGCGGATGCTCGTAACGAATCACGTCAGCCACCGCCCGCGGCTCCATCCACTTCAGGCTGTCGAGGCCGCTGGTGCTGCCGCCAAGCAAAATCCGGTCAATCAGGTTGCCTGCTTTATCTTCGCCAAGGGCCTGGGTCAGCATCTTGCGGATGTAGCCATCGGCACCCACGCCCAGGCTGGTCTGGTCGCCAACGATCTCGACGAACTCCCCCATCACCAATTCGACCTGGTCACGGTTGATATTGCGCATGCCAGCCATGGCCACGCCGACCTTCTGCACTTCCTTAGGGCCAAGGTGACGCAAGACCTGGGCCGCGTCGGTTTCACCCAATGACAGCAGCAGGATTGCAGCCTTCTCGACCTTATCTAACTTGGCGTTCGCGCGACCTTCACTCATCGTCGTTGATCCACTCTTTAACTACCTGAGCAACCCGGCCCGGATCTTCGGCAACCAGACTTTTAATTGCATTGAGCTGCGCGTCATAGCCTTCGCTCGGGCTAGGCAACAGGATGCTTTGCGGGCCGCCAAGGCTGACCCGATCTGCCGCCAGGCCACCGGCCATGTCGCCTAACTCTACATCGCCATCCGCGCCGCCGGCCACTGCCAATTCACGGCTCTTGCCACCGCCGGTGATGTTATTCAACACCGGACGCAACACACCGAACACCAACACCAGGATAAACAGCACGCCCAGCACTTGCTTGACCGTATCCCAGAACCACGGCTGGGTGTAGAACGGAATGTCGACAACCTCCTCGCCAGTAACCGCGGTAAACGGCGTATTGATGACGCTGACACTGTCACCACGGCTGGCATCGAAGCCAACAGAGTCCTGAACCAGTCGGGTAAAGCGTGCCAGCTCATCGCTGGTCCAGGGCACATGGGTGGTTTCGCCCGTTGCAGGATCAACCTTGATCTGATCATCAACCACTACAGCGACAGATAACCGGCGCAGGCGACCTTGTTGTTGCTTGGTGTGGCTGATCGAACGATCCAACTCATAGTTGCGCGTCGACTGCTCACGTTTATCAGTCGGGAACGGCGCCAGCATTGGCTGGCCTGTAGCCGGATCAATCACTTGCTGGCCATTGGCATCGAGCAGCGGTTGCCCCGCCGCGACCGGACCTGCAGGTGCTGCGGCAGCC
Organism: Pseudomonas segetis; assembly: GCF_900188155.1. Classification (GTDB taxonomy): domain Bacteria; phylum Pseudomonadota; class Gammaproteobacteria; order Pseudomonadales; family Pseudomonadaceae; genus Aquipseudomonas; species Aquipseudomonas segetis. The sequence continues at coordinate 33,449 of NZ_FZOG01000010.1, read as the reverse complement.
GGCGCATTGGCTTGTTGCGGCGCATTGGTTGGCGTCGGCGGCTGATTGCTCAGCGCGCCCGGCACTCCTTGCGGCGGCAAGCTACTGCTGCGTTGCTCGTCGGTTTTCTGCTCGCTGCGCAGCGCGGGCTGGTCTGGATTGAACATCTCCGAAGTCGATTCAACAGCGCTGAAATCAACGTCGGCTGAGACTTCGGCCTTATAACGGCCTGAACCTAAAACCGGCTGCAGGATATTGTGCACACGCTGGGTCATCAGGCTTTCAAGGCGACGGCTGTAATCAAACTGCTTGCCTGCCATGGTCAGCGCCGAGTTTTCCTGCTGGTCGCTGAGCAGATTGCCCTTTTGATCGACCACCGTGACTTGCGATTTATCCAGTTCAGGTACGCTGGTGGCCACCAGATTGACGATCGCCATCACCTGGCTCGGCTCCAGCCCACGCCCCGGATAAAGCTCGACCAATACCGAGGCGCTCGGCTTGCGGTCATCGCGCACGAACACCGAGCTCTTCGGAATCGCCAGGTGCACGCGTGCGGCCTTGACATTATTGAGGCTCGAAACAGTGCGCGCCAACTCACCTTCGAGGCCGCGACGGTAGCGGGTGGCCTCCATGAACTGGCTGGTGCCAAGGCCTTGTTCCTGATCAAGGATTTCAAAGCCCATGGTCTTGTCGCTCGGCGCAACGCCTGCCGCCGCCAGACGCATGCGGGCACGGGCCATGTCCTCGGACTTGACCAGCAAGGCGCCAGAGTTTGGCTCGACGGTGTAAGCAATATCAGCCATCGACAGGGTTTCCATCACCTGTGATGCATCCATGCCGTCGAGGCTGCCATAAAGCGGACGATAGTCGGGCTGCTGTGACCACAAAACCACCGCAAAGCCAATCGCCACGCTTGCCGCCAAACCGACCATCAGGCCAACCTGGCGCAGCATGGTCATTTCCGAGAGATTTTCCAGAAATGCCAGGCCAAACAAGGGTTTCTTCGAGTCGCCAGAGGCGCCGGTGGTAGCCGGCATATTTGCCGAGAGAGCGTCAGCCATGAGTCAAATTCCGCCTTTAAACCGGCATCTGCATGATGTCTTGATACGCCTGAACCAGCTTGTTACGCACCTGGGTCATGGCCTGGAATGAAACGCTGGCTTTTTGCGAGGCGATCATCACGTCGGTCAGGTCAACACCGCTTTTACCCATCTCGAAGGCGGTAGCCAACTGAGTGGAAGCCTGCTGGGTTTCATTGACCTTGCCAACCGCCTGGCCAAGCATTTCGGAAAAGCTCGGCGCACCTGGTTCAGGTGTGGCTGATACAGGTTTTGGACGCGCCATGGCATCTGCCTGCATGGAACGCATTTCCAACATCAGTCGATTAAATTCAATGCCTTGGCTCATAACTTCCTCCACTGGCCGCTTTCTTTTTGACACTTCGCGGCGCTATACAGGGTTATTAGCAACAAGGATGCCAGTTAAGCGCTGATGGATAATTATTCTGATGCGATCGGATGATTGACGCTTTGCGCTGGCAAACACTCAAAGCACGGGTTATGTCCGGCGGACAAACTGCGCATTGTCGCACCCTACACTTCGCCGTAGGGTGGAAGACGCTACATCCTTCCACCAACAATCAGCGCCGATAATTTAGCCTGAGGTTCGATAGGCAAGCTGACGCTGCCGAGCCCTGTAGAGAAGGGCCTAGCTGGCGTAGAGATACGCCTCTACATCCATCCCGGCATCGCGCATTTGCGCCAGCTTGTAACGCAGGGTACGTGGGCTGATACCCAGGCGTTCAGCCGCTTCCTTGCGCCGTCCGCGCTCGGTTCGCAAGGTGTCGATAATCACCTGGAACTCACGACGACGAAGGTCTTCGCCCAAGGCTCCCGACTCTGGCGCCTCTACTTCTTCGATCACCACCTCGGTTGGCGCCACCGTCGGTTGAGCAGGCCTGGCGACAGGCGCCAAGGAGCTGGCGCCCACGGGTGCCGCCAGGCACAAGTCCTGGGGCTGGACCATACCGCCTTGCTGCAAAATCAGCGCGCGCTGCACAGCATTGTCCAGCTCGCGCACGTTGCCTGGCCAGGCATGGGCCAACAAGCTGGCCTGCGCCTGCGCAGAGAATCGTACAGGGGCGTGATTCATTTTCTTGACGTGCTTGGCCAGCAGTCGCTCGGCCAAAGGCACTATATCGGCCGGCCGGTCACGCAATGGCATCCAGGCCAGAGGGAAGACCGAAAGCCGGTAATACAAATCCTCGCGGAAGCGCCCGGCAGCAACATCGCCGGCCATGTCGCGGTTACTGGTGGCGAGCACGCGAATATCCAGTTCAATCGGCTTGCGCCCACCGACACGCTCGACCTCACGCTCCTGCAACACGCGCAACAACTTAGCCTGCAATGGCAAGGGCATTTCAGAAATTTCGTCGAGCAAGATAGTGCCGCCATTGGCCAGCTCAAACTTGCCCGGGGCACTGTTCACGGCGCCGGTGAAGGAGCCCTTCTCATGGCCAAACAGCGTGGCCTCAAGCATATTGTCTGGAATCGCTGCACAGTTGATCGCGATAAACGGTTTGTTCGCACGTGGCGATTGATCATGAATGTAGCGCGCCAGAACTTCCTTGCCTGTCCCCGACTCTCCCGTGATCAATACCGTGGAATCACTGCGCGCCACCCGCGCAGCCAGGTCGAGCAGTTGCACGCTTGCAGGTTCCACAGCAATGGGGCCTTGTTGCTCACCGCAGGCCACAAGACCACGCGCATGACGATCAACCAGCGCCAGCAGTGCCTTGGGTTCAAAGGGCTTGACCAGATAATCGGCGGCGCCTTGACGCATAGCATCGACGGCTCGCTCAACAGCACCAAAGGCGGTCATCAACAGCACCGGCATTTGCGGCAGACGCTGACGGATGGTGGCAAGCAATTGGTGGCCATCCATTCCCGGCATATTGACGTCACTGACCACCAGGCCAAATGGCTCTTGCTCCAGGGCCAGCAACGCGGCCTCGGCACAATCCACCGCGTGGTAATCGTGCCCGCCAATACTCAAGGTATCGGCAAGTGCCTCACGCAGCGCGCGGTCATCTTCGACCAATAGAATTTTAGCGGCCATGGCGGTTACTCCTGAACAATCATTTGCGCCGCGCTGATCAGCGGCAAAATCAATAACGCGCTGGTACCGCGCCCCGGTCTGGACAACAACTTCAGCTCGCCCTGATGGGCTTTAGCTACAGCCTTGACCACCGCAAGTCCCAATCCGGTACCCGTGGTTTTAGTGGTGAAGAAGGGTTCGCCGAGGCGCGCCAGAGTCGGCGCATCAATACCGGGACCGTCATCACTGATGCACAGCCGCAAACTGTTGTCGCGGCTGTATAGATGTATTTTCAAGCGTGCTTGACGACCTGAAGCCTGAATGGCGTTTTCCACCAGGTTCAGCGCCGTGCCCACCAAGGTGTCGCGATTACAAAGCAACTCACCGCTGTAGCTGTCGCACTGCCAACGCACCTGCATGCCTTGCACATGGGCTTCACCCGCTGCACGCAAGGCATTGAATAAAGCCTTTGGCGTGATTCGATCCGGCAAGGGCAAGTCGCCACGAGCGAATATCAGCATGTCGCGCACCTGATGCTCAAGCTCATGCAGGCGCTCCTTCAAGCGTCCGGCAAAACGCTGTTGCTGTTCGGCCGGCAATACCTGTTCAGTCAAGTGGCTGGCATAGAGCAGCGCGGCCGACAGCGGCGTACGAATCTGATGAGCCAGCGAAGCCACCATTCGGCCCAGGGCCGATAAACGTTCGTGGCGTGATAACTGATCCTGCAGGCGGCGGGTTTCGGTCAGGTCGGTGAGCAGCACCAACTGGCCAGGTTCGCCCTGCAGTGAACGCGTGGCAATCGCCAGGCGTCGACCATCCCTGAGCGAGACTTCATGACCATCGTCTTCCCGCGGGGCAAAACTGCGGGCGATCACTTCACGCCAGAGCATGCCGGCAAGGGGCTTGCCCAGCAGGTTACGCGCAACCGGATTGGCCTCGCGCACCACCCCCTGGCCATCGATAACGATCACGCCGCCCGGCAGCAGATCAAGCAAGCTTTGCAGGCGCAGTGCCAGACGTTCTTTCTCGGCCAGCTCCTGCATGCGTTGCGCACTGACCAACGCCAACTGTCCCTTGAGCTCAGTGACCCGTGACTCCAGCAAGCTGTAGGACTCGCTGAGCTGGTTGGACATCTGATTAAACATCTCAAATGCTTGCTGCAAACTCTCACGCCCCGCCTGCTCGGCCGGTTCAGTGGGCATTTGGTTGGTGTTTTCAGCAGTTTGGGCAGTGCTAGTCATTCTTCTATCTCGCGCAGCGTGCCGTCATAAGACAGTCGGTTGCATGAGTGTTAGCAATACCCGTGCCGAAAAAAATATCCTTTATTATCAAGCAGATAAAAAATAAGGCCGAAGCTAACGTCAAAGCTTCGGCCTTATTTAATGGGTTCGCGCCAAGGGAATGACTAATCTTTGTTAGTCGTCCATGCCCTCTTCATCGCGCCTGCTCATGTTGTACTTGCGCATTTTCTCAACCAGCGTTGTACGCCGGATACGCAAACGCTCGGCTGCGCGCGCAACAATGCCATTGGACTCATCAAGCGCCTGCTGGATCAGGCCCTGCTCAAGGCTGCCCAGGTAATCCTTGAGATCGATGCCTTCAGCCGGTAGCTGCGGTGCAGTTTCGGGGCCTGGCAAGCCGGCAAGAATGGCCGCCCGCTCCTCAAACTCGTCAAACATGGGCTCGTGCACGTGTTCGTCTTCATCATCCACATGGCGAAACTTCTTGGGCAGTTCACCCACGCCAATCACACCATAGGGATGCATGATTGCCATGCGCTCGACCAGGTTCGCCAGCTCGCGCACGTTGCCCGCCCAGTCGTGACGACACAGCGACATGATCGCTGCCGAATTGAAACGGATCGAACCGCGCTTTTCGTGCTCCATGCGCGAGATCAATTCGTTCATCAGCAGCGGAATGTCTTCAATGCGCTCACGCAGGGGCGCCATCTCGATGGGGAACACATTCAACCGGTAATACAGGTCTTCACGAAAGGTGCCTGCCTCGATCATGCTTTCCAGGTCTTTGTGGGTCGCGGCGATGATGCGCACATCGGCAATCTGGGTCTTGTTGCTCCCCACCCGCTCGAATGTGCGCTCTTGCAGCACGCGCAGCAGCTTGACCTGCATTGGCAGTGGCATGTCGCCAATTTCGTCAAGGAACAAGGTACCGCCGTTGGCCAGCTCAAAACGCCCTGCCCGGCTGGTTATCGCTCCGGTAAAGGCACCCTTGTCATGACCAAACAGCTCGCTCTCCAGCAACTCGGCAGGAATGGCACCGCAGTTGACCGGAACAAAGGGCCCTTCACGGCGCTTGGAATGGTAGTGCAGGTTACGCGCAACAACCTCCTTGCCGGTACCAGACTCGCCAAGTATCAACACACTGGCTTCGGTATCCGCCACTTGCTGCATCATCTGCCGCACTTGCTGGATGGCACGGCTGGTACCAACCAGGCTGCGAAACAGATTGGCTTCACGCTGGCGACCACGGGCACGCGCCTGATCGTACATTTCGCGATACACCTGAGCGCGGTGCAACGAATCAAGCAATTTGTTGTAGCTGGGCGGCATCTCAAGGCTGGCCAGCACGCTGCGACGAATATCCTCGGGCCAATCAGCATGAACCGTTGCGTCAATCAGCAACACCGGCAGGAACTCATCCCAGCTTACCAGTTGCTTGATTTGCTCCAGCAGCTCCCCACTGCTTTGCACATCGCCAAGCATGACGCACAACATCGCGCGACTCGACTCCAACTCGGCAACCGTGGTTTTCCACGAGGCGCTGTCACACGCCAGATGTTCCTCGCCTAAAAAATTTAAAATCACCGCAAGATCGCGGCGACGCTCAGTGTTGTCATCAATCAACAAAATTTTAGTTTCACGCCACATAGTTTTATTTCATGTCCGGGAGTGAAAAATCGGGCTGGATCACTATCTAAACAGCCAGCACTTAGCCATTAAGTTAAATCAATTAACCTGGCACATGTCAATTTTATGGCGTGTTTTATTTGCTCTGTCCGGCCAATGCCAATATCTGAGCTTGATCGCAAAAGAAGGGCCCAGGGCGCGTGAATACAGGCTCAAAGCGGCCTTGGATGCAAGGCCAAGGCGCTGGAAAACAGCCGCGCAGCTTGCATGGAGAAACCACAGCTTAGGAATCATCCGCGGTTGGGATGAGCAACAGCCAAGGGGGACTGACGCGATATCAGCCCCTCGGTAATACCTGGCGCAGTAGTTTTTCAGCTATTTCTTAGCCAAACAGCTGATAAACCTTGGCACCACTGTGCGCCTGGTTAAGCTGCACCAACTCACCTGCCAGGCGCTTTTGCTCGGACTGGCAGACGCTGACCAGCTCGCGGTACAAATCAAGCAGTTCGGTCATCCGCGAGCGCAAGGCCTCTTCGTCACCGGCGACATCAAGCATGGCTTCATCCACAGCCTCGCGACACTGCAGGTCGAGGTTGCCGATTGCAGCCCAGTCCTGGGTAGCCAAGGCGCTACGCAGTGCACTTCCGGTGTCTTGCAGGCGTTGTACTGATGAACTCATAACTTACTCCGAATGCCGGGTGACTCGCTGAAAAAGGTAGCGAACGACGATAGAACAAAGCGCAACGACCAACGGGAGTAACAGCCAAAGGCTGGCCCGAGGGCGCGCGCAGCGAGTCAAAAAATGCGAAAAAGCGACCGGGGGTCGCGCTCGACTTTAGTTGCCTAAACGAGCATTTGATTCGCGTTGCCCACCCCTTCGGGGCCGAACTGAAGTTCGTTCAGCCTAAAGGCTGTGAGCCGTTTTTTAACGTCGTGATATCGAGCGCAGTAGTTTTTCAGAAGTTCATTAACCGATCGCGTCCCAACCGGACTTAATATTACGCAACAGGCTCGCTACTTCTTCAAGCGGCTCAGCCTGGTTTTTCACATTGGCTTCAAACAAACGCGCCGACATGTACTCATAAAGACTGTCCAGGTTTGCTGCCAGTTCACCGCCTTGTTGCAGATCCAGACCGTCGCGCAAGCCACCCACGATACCGATGGCTTTACCAATGAGTTCACCCTTGAGGGCAAGCTGGCCACGCTCCATGGCGCCACGCGCCTGGGCGATACGGGTCAAGCCACCTTCCATGAGCATCTGGATCAAGCGGTGCGGGCTTGCATCAACAGCCTGGACCTGAGTGTTAACGGCTTGGTACTGCTTCATCGCTGCCATCGCGTACATTGTCGCTCTCGCTTATATCTGTGCCTGATGCTTAAGCTATCGGCGCAGCGGCAAGAAGCTTTAACGATTTCTGAGTGAAAAAATGCTTAAAAACCTTGGAAATAGCCGGGATCAAAAACGCTAATTTATCCACCATTGAGGGTGAACAACTCAATTGAAAACGCCGCAATAGAGCCGCTTGGCTTGAGCTTGCGCTCAACAGCCAAGGGCTAGACTCACGGTAGACAAGCTCAGGCGGTTTCGACTTCCGGGGCGATCGCATCCCAGGCCGATTTAATCTGGCCCAGCAAGGTTTCAACCTCGTCAATCGATCGCGGGGTTTTATCCAGCGCAACACCCGCCAGGCGGCGCGTCATGTAGTCGTAGAGTGAATCCAGGTTTTGCGCCAACTCTCCGCCCAGCTCCATATCCAGGCTACCCTGCAAGGCGCCTATGATGCTAAGCGTGCTGCTGACCGCTTCACCACGCACAGCCGGCTGGTTGTCAGCCTGGGCTTTGCGCGCCTTGCGCAGGCGCTCAATGGCGCCATCGAGCAACATCTGCACGGCGCGGTATTGGCTGACTTCCTGGCTGACGGCGACCTGCTTGTACATATCAATCGGCTGCTGACCCATGCCTTACTTATCCTTCTTGACGAAGCCCGGTAATGCTTCAAGCGATTGAGTCAAGCGATCGCTGGTCTGGTTGAGTTGGGTGACCAATGATTCCATTGCGTTAAATTGCTTGTACAGGCGTGTCTGCAGTGACTCGATTCGACGATTAAGGTCTTCTTTCTGGTTATCGATATCGGTCAAGGTTGATTGCAGGCCATCCATACGCTGCTCAAGCACACCGCCATTTTTGACAAAACCATCAACCTTGCTGTCCAGACGACCGGTTATGCCGGTATCTCCGGTGAAGAAGGTGCCTACAGAGTCAAAGTTGTCAGTCAACGCTGTCTTTAACTTGTCATCATCAATAGCCAGGGTGCCGTCTTTTTGTGTGGTGATGCCCATGTCGGAAAGCGTGCGAATACCGGTTTGATCTGCCGGATTCACCAGCTCGTTGCGAACAGAGCTGAGCAGGTTACGCACCGTGGCGTCACCGACCAAGCCTCCGACCACAGGCTCCTTGCCCTCGCCCACGCTGACCACACGGGTCAGCTCATTACTGGTGGTGATAAGCGTGTTATAGGCGTCGACGAATTTCTTGATATTCGCAGTAACACCAGAGGTGTCCTGACCAACCTTCACTGTCGCGGTCTTGCCGGCCTCGGTCACAGCCGCCAAGGAAAGCGTCACCTCGGGGATAGCATCAGTAACGGTATTGGTTTTGCTGTGCAGCACCAGGCCGTCAATACTGAACTCGGCATCGGCAGACTGGGTGATGAAACCTGCACTTGCTGGATCAGTACTGTTGAGGGCTTGGGTGCCGTCTGCATCAAGCGCAGATAAGTTACCCGTGCCACTGACAATAATGTCGTTGCCGGCGCCGGTGGTGGTTGAGCTAAAGACCAGGCGCGATTCTCCGGTGCTCGGATTATTGACGATGTTGGCACTGATGCCCTGCTCTTTAAGCGCAGCATTGAGCTGGTCGCGGGTGCTGGCAAGATCAGAACCTGCGGCAATCTTCACTTCGGTGACCGCACCGGAGCTGCCCAGTTGAACCGAGAATGTTTCCTCGCCAGCACCACTCTCAAAAGTACTGGCAACAGTGGCGCTGGCGACTTTACTTGAGGTCGCCAGGCTATTGACCACAACCGAATAGCTACCCGGCAGGGCATTCTTGGTGGCAGTAGCCGTGACTGAACTGGTATTCGACGAACTGGCAGTGCGGTTCTCGAACAACTTGATGTCGTTGAGCCCGGCCAAGGCCGTCTGGAACTCACTCAATGCGCCTTTGAGGGTTCCCAAGGCAGAAAACTTGGAAGTCGTGGCAGTTTCAAGGCGAGACAGCTGCGCAGTCTTCGGGGCTGAATCAGCATTCACCAGGGCGGTGACAATGCTGTCGATATCCAAACCGGAACCACCAAGACCTGATATACCTACCATGTTCTCCACCTCGTCATGGGTTTGACGCTAAATTATCTAGTGGCAAACCCTTACAAAAATCATGCCGCCTGCTCAGTTTGAAGCCATTGAGTACAGGTGCGGCCTTTCAGGCTTCAGCTTTGAACAGCAAGCTGCGTACGGCCTCAAGGCTTTCGGCAAGTCTGAGCGCATCTTCCGACGGAATCTGTCGGATAACATCACCGGAAGCCGAGTCGGTGACCTTGACCACGACACGGCCAGATGAGTCATCGACAGCAAAATTCAGGTCACGGCGAATAGACTGCACATAACCCTGAATGGATGAAGCCGCCTGTTCAACTGCTTGAGTTGCAGACTCAGGCTCCTGCTCGGTTAAGCGTTGCTCACTGACCGCAATGGGATCAGGCTGGACAGTTGCAGAGCGATTACCTGTGCCGACCACCGGAGCTTTCGCCCCGCTATTCACCAACGACAACGTATTGCTGATTGCTACGTCCATCGTTAAATCCTCTGAATGGCAAGACGGGGAGAAGCGCAAATGCACTTCCCCCCGCGATGTTTGCCTAACCTAAAACTTACTGCAGGAGGCTGAGAACAGCCTGTGGCAGCTGGTTAGCCTGGGCCAGAATCGCAGTACCGGCCTGTTGCAGCACCTGGTTCTTGCTCAGGTTTGCAGTTTCAGCAGCATAGTCGGTGTCCTGGATACGGCCTTTTGCAGCCGATACGTTCTCCGAGATGCTCTGCAGGTTGCTGATGGTGTTGTCGAAACGGTTCTGCACCGCACCGAGATCAGAACGCTGTGAGTCGATGAAAGCAATCGCAGCGTCAATCACGTCGATAGCGTTCTGAGCGCCGTAAGCAGTGCTCACATCGACGTCACCAACCTTTTCCAAGTTACCAGCAGACTCGCCAGTGATTTTTGCAGCAGCAGCTCCAGATAACGAGTAAGCAGCAGAAGAGCTTAGCTTAAGCGCACCGTTTGCAACTCCGGTACCAGCACCGATATCGGTAGCAGTTGACAGATCACCCGCGTTGTCGTTGTCGCTGTCTTCTGCTGAGCGCGACTGAACAGTGATATCGCCTGCTGCGGCAGCGGTGGTGCCATCTGCTTCTAAACCAGCGGCAGTGAACTTGATTGCAGCGCCACTATCAGAGCTGATTTCAAGGGTACCGTCACCATTCACTTTAGCTTGCAGGCCAGAACCACTGGAGTTAACTGCGCTCACCACCTGGTCAAAAGTTGTTAGACCGCTCAGATCAATGGTGGAGTCAACTTTGCTGGTATCAGTTCCAGAAACTTCGATTTTCAGGTCAAAGGTAGCAACGCTGGCAGCTTTGGTGAGTACTGCATCGGTACGGGCAGAGGCTTTGATCGGCGTACCCGCGCTGTTGATTTTGCTGGCAACTGATGCTGCAGTGTCGGTTGCAGTCAACGCTTCAACATCAGTTTGCTTACCGTTGGCCGAGATAGTCAGGGCACCGTTTACATCGGCAGCCGCTGCAGAAGAAATACCCAGTGCAGAACCTGCTTTATCAGAGGTGTAAGCACCGATGCTGCTTGCGCTGGCGTTGCCGATTGAAACGTTGATGGTTTCGTTGGCATTGGCACCGACCTGGAAAGCGGTTGCACCGAACGAGCCGTCGAGCAACTTACGACCACCGAAGGTGGTGGTGTCAGCGATACGGTTCAGTTCGTTTTGCAGTGCACCCACTTCTTTTTGCAGTGCAGAACGGTCGGTGGAGTCGTTGCTGCCGTTAGCGGCTTGCAGGGACAGGTCACGCATACGCTGCAGGATGTTGGTCGACTGCTGCAGTGCGCCTTCAGCGGTTTGCGCCAAGGAGATGCCGTCGTTAGCGTTACGTACTGCAACGCCCAGACCGCTGATCTGGCTGCCCAGACGGTTGGAGATCTGCAGGCCGGCGGCGTCGTCCTTGGCGGAGTTGATACGCGAACCGGTAGACAGACGCTGCAAGGAAGTGCTGAGCGCATTGGAAGACGAGTTCAGGTTGCGCTGAGTGTTCAGAGAAGCAACGTTGGTATTGACTGTAAGGGCCATGGTGTTTGCCTCCAATGGGCTAGTGTCTTAGGTATCTGGGTGTTGCGAGCTGTGGGCTTGAGCCTTGCTCCGGCACCCAGTTACTTCGCATTCGTAAGTTGTATCGGCGCTACTGGCACAAGCTTTAGATTTTTTTTCAAGGCGTTTCTAATTATTTTTTAAAACCTTATAAAACAAATAATTAGCTTAAAAAAACACCAGACAACCTACCGGCTTTGTAGGGAGGGCAACGCGAAGCTTGCCCGCCACGACACGAAGATCAACCGAATATTCGAGACTGCAAATGGCAGGTAAAAAAACGCCACCCACCCTGGTTGCAAGACACAGCAACTAACTGGATATCAATGGCCAACTTGATTCGTTGTATCAAAGCTTATTGAACAGATTCAGACTGCTGATCTTCACATAACTCTGCTGCGCCGCTTCAAGCACGATGGTCTGGAATGAAAGCCGTGACAACGCCTCTGCGTAATCCAGCTCACGCAAATCCGCCTGCACGCTTTTATTGACCAGAGTGACGTTCTCGTTATCGGTCTGGGTCGAGTCAATCACGTTAAGCCGCGCACCGATATTGCCACGCGCCTTGTCCACCGTGCCGATGCTGTTATCCAGGTTGGTCACCGCCAGTGCCACTGCATCACGAACTTCACGTCCATCGGGGGCGGTTTCAAGTGACTGGCGCAGGCTGGCGATGGTATCGAGAATACCGACGCTGTTTTGTGGCGGTGTTGCAGGGTTGGCGTCCGGCCCTTCAATGGTGAAACTGGACGATGCTGGCGGCGTGCCGTTGACGAAAAAAGTCGCCCCGGAAAAATGAATCTGGGTGTCATTTTCATCATCCAGGCGCCCGGTCGTTGTGGTGCCCGGTGCCGGCAATGTGGTGATGGTGTAATTAAGTGGGTCGGTTGCATCGAAGTCGAGCTGGATGCCACCTGCCGGGAAATTGGCAAAGGCAACGTCATCTTCAACCAGCAAGCCACTGATGCTGTTGGCTGGCGCCGCAGGCACCGAGTTGTCGGTCAGGCTCAGGCGACCGCCATTGACCACATCCTGGAAGACCGCCTTGCCGCTGTCGCTGATCGCCAGTTCCAGGGAGCTGGCGATCTGTACCTTACGCTGGCCGTCATCACCGGTGTAGGAATAGGTGCCGTCGGGGTTCTGCACAAAGGGCTGCGACTTGCCCTGAAAACCGGAAAACAGGTATTCGCCACGCGCATTGCGCGAGTTCATCAAGCCCAGCAGCTCATCCTCACGCTCACCCAGTTCAGCAGAGATTGACTGCCGGTCTTCCTTGCTCAAGGCACCATTACCGGCTGATAACGCCAGCTCGCGCACTCGCTGCAAAATGGTGTTGACCGAATTAAGCGTGCTCTCTTCCTGTGTCAGGCTGTTTTTAGCGGCCGTCAGGTTCGAGTTGTACTGGTTGAGCACGTTCTGCTGCTGCTCAAGTTGCAACAAGCGCACCGAGGCGACCGGGTCATCGGCTGGGGTGAGGATGCGGTTGCCGGTGCTGATCTGTTCCTGGGTGCGGGTCACGTTTGAATAGTTGCGTTGCAGCCCGGACACGCCATTGTTGAACGCTTGGATAGTGGAAATACGCATGTCAGGGCCTCATCAAACAATTGGCTCGGGCTGTTAGTAGCGCCAAGCCCACACCGAATTATCTAAACGCGCCGATCAGGGTATCGAACAAAGAGCGCGCAACTTGAATCACTTGTGCCGAGGCGTTGTAGTACTGCTCAAACTTGATCAGGTTGGCCGCCTCTTCATCCAGGCTTACGCCCGACAACGAGTCACGGTTGTCAGTCGCCTGCTTGAGGATGGAGCTGGTGGCGTCGCTGTCTTGTCGTGCCTGCGCCGTCAGCGTACCCACCCGCTCGACCAGGTCACCATAGCCATCGGTAAAACTCAGCCCGGTGGAGCCCGTGACGCTGGGGTCGATGCCAATGGTTTGCTTGTTCTGCAAATCCGCCAGTTTCAACGCGTTGCGGTTATCCGACACACCGCCACTATTAAAGTCGATGCTGAAGGTGTCGCCATTTTCCGGGCGACCGCTGACGCTGAACGTGACGACGTTGCCACCGCCCATATCCAGCTCGTAGGTATTCTTTTGTCCCGGCTGGAATGTGCCGCCGCCAACCAGGGTCAAGCCGGGCACTGGGGTGCCTGGTGGGTTTTCGAAGCCGCCAGCGCCGTTATAGATCAACCCGACGGGCAAGGCACCTTTGATCGCGGTCAAGTCAATGGGGCTGGAACCTGCACTGGTCAGATCAGGTTGTGAAATCGCACCGGTACCGCGATTGCTGCCAGTGATATTGCCATTGGCATCCAAGGCACCGTTGACCGCACGAACGGGTGCGGCAAAGCCAAGTTGATCCGCCTGGTCGAGCACAGTTGAAATAGACTCTGCGCCGCGACGGGTTGGCTGCAGCTCAAAGGTGTCCCCGGCAGCGGGAGCAGGAGTCCCGACCACGATCTGGAAGCCTTGATCCCGGCCGCCGCTGTCGGTGAAGCTCAAGGTGCCCGGTGGATTTTCGGTCACGGCCATGGCCTGGTTATCACTCAAGCGCCTGGCGGTGTAGTTGGTGCCGTCAAACTCCAGGCGATAATCGCTGGTGGTCAAAATCGAGGTGTCGGTGATATTCAGCAAAGGCTGGGCGTTGCTGGTATTGCTCCCATAGCTTTTCACCCGCAGCGCTGCCAGTTCCGGACTGTTGAAGTCACCAAACAGCGCCGATCCAACCTGCCCCTTGAGATCAACGCCCTCGCCCAGCTGCGTATTGATCTGGTCACTGACCGACAGTGCCAGCCGTCCGAGGGAGTTAAGCGTGGGGTCCAGGGTTTCGGATCGATAACGAATCAAGCCGCCCAGCTCGCCGCCACTCAGTTGAGTGGTAATGCCCTGACGAGAAGCACCACTGACAAACTCGATCTCAAGCCGGTTGGGATCGCCCTTGCCAGCAACGGCTTCCAGGCGACTGGCCGTATTGCCGACCACCAAAGGCTGGCCACTGCCGACGAAGACGTTCATCGAGTTGTCGTCTTGCGGCACAACGGTCACACCAACAAAGGTCGAAAGCTGGCGCACCGCTTCATCACGGGCGTCTAGCAGATCATTTGGCGCCTGGCCTGTAGCCGAGGCCTTGGCGATGGCATCGTTATAGCTGGCGATGGAACCGGCGAGGCGATTGACCTGATCGGTAACCGCAGACATCTGCTTATTGATGAAGCTGTTTTGCTCATTGATCCGGTCATAAACCGTATTGAAACGTCGACTCAGGCCTTCGGCCTGGGACAATACCAACTGACGGGCTGGCCCGTTGGATGGGTCTTCGGCAGCGGTTTGCAACGAGGAAAAGAAATCTTGCAGCGACGGCGTAATACCGGTGGTGGAACCCGCCAACAGCGAATCAAGCTGCTCAATCTGGCTTCTATAGGCTTCTACATCGCTGCTCAAGGCGGTACTGGTGCGCACCTGGGTCGTCAGAAACTCACTATAGGTGCGGCGAATATCAACCAGCGTGGTGCCTGAGCCAATAAACCCGGCGCCGCTGAACTGCGGCACACGGGTACCCTGCACCGCATCCTGGCGGGAGTAGCCCGGGGTATTGACGTTGGTGATGTTGTGTCCGGTCACTGACAACTGGGTCTTGTTCGACGACAGCCCAGACAAGCCGATATTAAGTAAGTCAGCCATTTTTCAGCTCATCCACGAGTTGGCGTCGTATCGACGGCGGCGACAGTTTGATAGACCGCCATCTTCCGGGCGATCTGCGAAATCTTGCGTGCGTATTGCGGGTCGGTGGCGTAACCGGCTCTCTGCAATTCCTTGACGAACTGTTCCGGGTTATCGGTGCTGTCCAAAGCCTTGTCGTATCGACCATTGGTTTGCAGGAAGCTGACGTAGTCCTCGAAGCTTTGCGCAAAGGAATCGTAGGAGCGGAACGAGGCTGCCTCTTTCACAGCCTTGCCGCCTTTGTATTCGGTGGTCATGACATGGGCAGACTCGCCACTCCAGCTGTTGTGGCTTTTAATGCCAAACAGGTTGTGACTGACGCTGCCGTCTTGCTGGCGGATAATTGACTTGCCCCAGCCGGTTTCCAGTGCGGCTTGAGCCACGAGGTAACGCGCTTCGACGCCGATCTTGGCTGCAGCTTTTTCAGCCATGGGCAGCATGGTTGCAATAAAGTCGGCGGGCGAAGTAAAGGCCGAGGCGCCTTTGCTTCCTTTCTGCGTCAAGCGCGCGCCAGTGATTGCATCGCTGCCGTTGATGCTCAGGCCTTTATCCCTGGGCGCGGCATGGGCGATGGCTGGAATCCAGTCGTTATTGGCCAGGGCCTGCACTGCGGCGGTGTCTGTTGTTGGCGTTATGCCGGCGAGCAAGCGATCCGCTAACTTTCCGGGCAATGAAAGACGTCGCCTGTTAATCAAGCTGGAGTCATCACGACTGCTATCGACCTGAGCCACGGGCTTGGCGATGGCATGGGTGCTGGCGACGGCACTCGCTGCTTCGCCACTGCTCGCGCGGGCCAAGGTGTTATCGGGCTGGGCGAACGGATTAGGCCGGTCACTGTGGCTTTTCATCTTGCTCATCTGGCGCGCCAAAACATCCGCCAGACCAATACCATTCTTGTTGTTGGACATGGTCACAGCCAATTGCTGGTCATACATGCCCTGATAGGTCTTACCCTCTTCGCTGTTCATGAAATTGCCTTCGCTAAAACCTTCGTTGGCCGAACGCATGGCTTTAAGCATTTCATTGAGAAACAGCGACTCGAACTCTTTGGCGACCTTGCCGATATTGGCTTCGCTGTCGCCACCGACTTTAAATTTATTGAGCCGGTTAAGGTCAGTGGCAGCGCCAGTATCCAATGTACTGGTGCCAGCGCCGGCAAATCCTGCGGAGAGTCGAGAGTCCATCGATCCGTCCCTTAAATAACGATCAAGTCAGCCTGCAAAGCGCCAGCTTGTTTCAGCGCTTCGAGGATGGCCATAAGGTCGGAAGGCGCAGCGCCAACCTGGTTAACCGCACGGACAATTTCATCCAGCGTGGTGCCTGGGCCAAAGCGGAACATCGGCTTGGCCTCCTGTGTTGCATCAACCCGTGAGCGAGGAACAACAGCCGTCTGCCCACCCGACAAGGCGCCCGGCTGGCTGACGATCGGGTCTTCAGTAATGGTCACGGTCAGGCTGCCATGAGTGACCGCCGCTGGCTGTACACGCACGTTCTGACCGATGACGATGGTGCCGGTGCGGGAGTTGATAATCACCTTGGCAACCGCCTGGCCTGCAACCACTTCAAGGTTCTCCAGGATCGACAGGTAATCAACGCGCTGGTTAGGGTCCAGCGGCGCACTGACTCGCACCGAGCCGGCATCGATTGCCTGGGCAACGCCAGGGCCAAGCAGCTCATTGATCTGGTCGACAATATGCTTGGCGGTGGTGAAGTCAGGACGATTGAGGTTGAGGGTCAGGCTATTGCCTTGATCAAAGCCACTTGGCACCGAACGTTCAACCGTGGCGCCAGAAGGAATTCGCCCCGCCGATGGAATATTGACGGTAATGCGCGAGCCATCGCCGCCTTCGGCATCGAAACCACCTACCACCAGGTTGCCCTGGGCGATGGCGTAGACATTGCCGTCGATCCCCTTGAGCGGCGCCATCAACAGGCTGCCGCCGCGCAGGCTCTTGGCGTTACCAATAGAGGACACGGTAACGTCAATGGTCTGGCCCGGCTTGGCAAATGCAGGCAGGTCGGCGTGAATCGAAACCGCAGCTACGTTCTTAAGCTGGACATTGCCACCCGCAGGGACCTTGATCCCGAATTGGGCAAGCATGTTGTTGAAGGTCTGCACGGTAAAGGGGGTTTGCGTGGTCTGGTCACCGCTGCCATTCAAGCCCACGACCAGGCCATAGCCGATCAACTGGTTGGTCCGCACACCCTGGATGCTGGCCAGGTCTTTCAGGCGTTCAGCCTGTGCCGCGGCACTTAACAGCAGCATCGAGAACAACACCAGGTATTTGCCTAAACGCATGTTTGCAGCCCTCAAAACGGGAACAGTGGGCTAAGGAAGAAGCGATCGAGCCAGCCAGGCTGACTGGCATCGGCAAAGGCGCCCGTTCCTGAATAGGTGATACGTGCGTCGGCGATACGGGTCGAGGAGACCGTGTTGTCGGTCGCCACATCATCGGCGCGGACCAGGCCGGCAATTCGTACCAGTTCATCACCGGTGTTGAGTGTCATCCACTTCTCGCCGCGTACCGAGAGGATGCCGTTGGGCAGCACTTCAGCGACAGTTACTGTCACCGAACCGGTCAGGCTGTTGCCCTGCGCGGCCTTGCTGTCGCCCTGGGTGTCCCGGTTCCCGCTGTATGAGGCACTCAGCGACAAGTCGTTATCAGAGAACGGGCTGGCAGCCGACACCGCCCCGCCGAACAAAGAGGTCAAGCCGAGGCTGGTTTTGCTGTCCTTGGAAATCTGCGAACCGGCGTTTTTGCTCGCCTGGGTTTTCTCGTTCAAGGTGATGGTGATGATGTCCCCCACCCGATACGCCTTGCGGTCGGTAAACAGGTTGTTGTCAAAGCCGGTTTGATAGATAGAACCATTGTTCTGCGCAGCAGGCAGCGGCGTGCGTGGCAGCACCGGCGAGTAATATGGATCGTTCGGTTTGGCGGCAGGCGCAACGCAACCACTTAGCAAGGTGGCGCACAACACTAAGGAAACAACAACTAGCCGATTCATGGATCCACCCTCGCGGTGTAACAATTAACGCAGAGGCCCGCTATAAGCCAGGCCAAAACCATCAAAGATTCTGAGTAATAAAGGACAACATCTGGTCAGCGGTCGAGATGACTTTCGAGTTCATCTCGTAGGCGCGTTGAGTGGTGATCATGTTCACCAGTTCTTCAACCACGCTGACGTTGGAGTTTTCCAAAGTGTTTTGCAGCGTCGTACCCAAGCCATTCAAACCAGGCGTTCCCACTTGTGGCGCACCGCTGGAAGCGGTCTCCAGAAACAGGTTGTTGCCGATAGCCTCAAGGCCAGCCGGATTGATAAAGTCGGCGGTCTGCAGGTTGCCAATGACTTGAGGCTGAGGATTGCCAGCGGTGGTTATCGAAACGGTGCCATCCTCGCCGACAGTAAAGGTTTTGACTTCGTTCGGCAGCACAATGGCCGGCTCCAGCGGAAAGCCATTGGAAGTCACCACCTGGCCATCGGAATCGAGGTGGAAGCTGCCGTCACGGGTATAGGAAACCGTGCCATCGGGCATCAATACCTGGAAGAAGCCACGGCCGTTCACCGCCAGATCCAGCGGCTGTTCGGTCGTCTGCAAGCTGCCCGCGGTGAAGATTTTCTGGGTGCCGACAATCCGCACACCGGTACCCAACTGCAAACCGGAAGGCAACTCGCTGTCCTGGCTTGACTGGCCGCCAGGCTGACGACGGATCTGATAAAGCAGGTCCTCGAATTCAGCGCGATCGCGCTTGAAGCCGGTGGTCGAAACGTTGGCCAGGTTGTTGGAAATAGTGGTCAGGTTCATGTCCTGGGCGGACAAACCGGTTTTGCTGACCCACAGTGCCGGAAGCATATTTGTTCTCCTCGGACGACGTATTCACGTCGCCACCTGCTGATAATTAGCTAAGTTGCAAAACCCGCGCCATCGCCGAGGCATTGTCTTCGGCAGTACGCATCATTTTTACTTGCAGCTCGAATTGGCGGGACAACGACATGATCGCGGTCATCTCTTCAACCGCATTGACGTTGCTCGATTCCAGAAAGCCAGACGTCAGGCGCACGCTTGCATCTGCGGGCTCAGCCTGGCCGCTCTTGAGACGCATCATGCCGTCTGCCCCCTTTACCAACTGCTTGGGGTCCGGGTTTACCAGCTTCAACCGATCCACCTCTGCCAGCACGTTGGGAGCTTCGCCCAGGGCGCGAATACTGATGGTGCCGTCCTGGCCGATATCGATCCCCTGCTCTGGCGGTACGGCGACCGGCCCGGCATTGCCCATAACCGGCAAACCATTGCCAGTGCGCAACACGCCCAGGGCATCGACATTCAGGCTTGCGGTACGTACATAGGCTTCACTGCCATCGGGAGCCTGCACGGCAAGCCAGCCATGACCACCAATGGCAACGTCCAGATCACGACCGGTTTCCTGCATGGAGCCCGGAGTAAAGTCGGTACCAGGACGCTCGCTCATGGCATACACGCGCGACGGATAGCTTTCGCCAAATGATGAAATCGCCCGCGCCTGTTCAAAGTCGCGACGAAAGCCGCTGGTTGAAATATTCGCCAGGTTGTTGGCGTGCGCGCGCTGGGCCAGGGTGTTGTTCTGGGCCCCGGTCATCGCGACGTAAAGCATTTTATCCATGGTAACTCTCCGAGATAGGCCTGCCGCCTTGTGCTCTGTACAGGCAATACTGCAAAGCCTGTGCCACTCTCGGGAAACAGATTTAAACCATTGATAAATATAGATTTTATAAAATAGAAAAGCTCCCAAAGGAGCTTTTCATTGCGGCGTTTGACGAGATGCCGTCGGCTAGACTTTGCCGCTCGCGGCAAAGTCAGGTCATACCTTGAATCAACGCAGGTTGATAATGGTCTGGGTCACCGCGCTCTCAGTCTCGATGGTTTTTGCGTTCGCCTGATAATTGCGTTGCGCAACAATCAAGTTCACCAGCTGGTCGGACAGCTCGACGTTAGAGTCTTCCAGCGCGCCCGATTGCAACGCCCCCAGGGTTCCGCTGTTTGGCGTGCCGATTACAGGCTCGCCCGATTCAAACGACTGCACCCATGCCGTCTTGCCCACCGGCGTCAGCCCTTGCATATTGGCAAAGTTGGCCAGCACCACTTGCCCCTGCACCTTGGATTGCCCATTGGTGTAGCGCGCGAAGATCACCCCGGTGTCGTCAATTTCAAGGCCTGCCAGCTCACCTGTGGTGTAGCCGTTCTGGTCAACGCTATTGACAGCAAACAAGCTCGAATACTGAGTGGTACCACGGAAGTCAAAGTTGACCCCGGTTGCACTCGCCGTTGCGCCGTTGCCACTCCAGACTGGCGGCGTACCGCCGTCGGATGCAGCCGGTACCCAGTTGGTCATGTTCAGGGTGCCATTGGCGGCAACGGTGAAATCCGTCGATGTCAGTGCCGAGGTGTCCAGCTGACCCGCGGCATTAAAGGTCAGGTTGGCCGAATACGGCGTGGTTGATGCCGGGTTCGCCGGGTTGCGCCCATCGACCAGCACATTCATCTGCCAGGTGTTGGCACCTGTCTTGATGAAGTACTGCGTGAAGGCATGGGAATTACCCTGCGAATCGAAGATGTTCACCGAAGTCGACGAGTTGAATGAGGTCGGATCATTAGGGTTAAACGGCGTTGTAGTCGGAACCTCGTTGGTCGAGTTCAGGTTGAACGGCTGAGTAATGGTGCTGGTCGCTTTTGGCGCCTGGCTGGCACTCTCGACTTTCAAGTCCGAAAGAACGCCATTTTGCAGATTACCGTTCGCATCTACCGCATAACCTTGCAGCTTGTAGCCAAAGTTATTGACGATATTACCAGCACGGTCAGTCCCGAAATAACCAGCACGGGTATAACTGATGTCACCGTTATTGCTGGTGCGGAAGAAACCATTGCCGTTGATCGCCAGGTCCAGCGAGTTCTGCGTGTAGTTGACGTTGCCCTGGTTGAACAGTTGCGACACATCACTGAGCAGTACCCCGCTGCCCTGCGCGTTCTTGCCGGAGCCAAGCACGGAGGCGGCATATACATCGGCAAACTCCGCACGCGACTGCTTGAAGCCCGCGGTGCCGGCGTTGGCGATGTTATTACCTGTAACGTTGAGGTCGCTGGTCGCTGCGCGCAGACCGCTAAGCCCGATATTGAACGCCATTGAAAACTCCTTTGCCGGAACAGCCGGCCATTAAATCGTGATGATTACTGACCAATTACCTGAACCTGCGAAAGCGGCACACTGCCCAGCCCCGCCAGGTTCAACATGAGTTCGCTACCGCCCAGGGTGACGCTGTCAACGTTGGCTGGAAGCAGGGTGTACAGCCCCTTGGTTTCACCGGCATAGGTGGCTTCAGCCTCAAAGGTGTAGGTGCCAGGCGGCAAGAGATTGCCGCTCGAATCCTTGCCATCCCAGATAAAACTGATGTTGCCTGCTTCCTGCTCACCCAGATTTACCCGGCCAACCACCGAGCCCGCACTGTCTTTGACATTGACGTAGACGTTGCTGCTGCTGGTCGGCAGAATCAGGCTGGCCTTGAAGCTTTCGCTGGTATCAACCACCGCACTGTCGGTCGGCACAATCACCTTGCGCCCAACCAGCGACGATGCCTGCAAGGCCTGCGAAGACTGATAACCCGACAGCAAGGTGTCGACACTACCGTTCAACTGCTGAATACCTTCTACCTGGCTGAACTGCGCCAACTGGGCGATGAACTCGCCGTTACCTTGCGGCTCCAGCGGGTTCTGGTTGTTCAATTGGGCGACCAACAGGTTCAAGAACTCGTCTTTACCCAGTTCTTTGTCGGTGCCGGTGCTGGGCGATTTAATCTGCAGTTGATCAAAGACCGAACTGCCAACGCCACTGGTGCTATCGACGCTCATTTAGCGTTCCTCATTGATGGCTTACTGACCCAGGGTCAGCACCTTCTGCAACATTTGTTTAGCGGTATTCATCATTTCAACGTTGGTCTGGAAAGCCCGGCTGGCGGAAATCATGTCAGCCATCTCTTCGACCACATTGACGTTGGGGTAATAGACGTAGCCGTTTTCATCGGCAGCCGGGTGGTTAGGCTCATAGCGCGGCATCAGCGAGCTCTGGTCCTCAACAATCCCCAGCACCTGGACACCGCTGCCTGCCGCATCCTGCTCGGCAAACAGCGAACCGCCGTCAGAACCCTGGGCCTGATTAAACATGGTGGCAAACACCGGGTGGCGAGCGCGGTAGGTCTGGTCAATGTTCGAAGACACCGACTCGGCGTTGGCGATGTTGCTGGAGATGGTATTAAGACGCGTGCTTTGCGCGCTCATGCCGGTCCCGGCAATATTGAATACACTGGCTAGTGACATGGCATCAGTCTCCGTTAATCGCCGCGCAGGGCGCTGATCAGCCCTTTGAACTTGCTATTGAGTAGGGTAAAGCTCGCCTGGAAGTCGACGGCGTTTTGCGCGTAATTGGACTGCTCAAGCTGGGTATCGACCGTGTTCTGATCCAGCGAAGGGCTCATCGGGATGCGATACTTGAGCTCGGCTTCTGCAGTGGCCATGCCTTCAGCGCTGATATGGTGTGCATTGGTGCGGTTCAGGGCAAAGGTACCGCCCTGGGCCTTGGCATTCTGCTCGGCAAGCACTGAGGCAAAATCCAGATCACGGGCCTTGTAGTTAGGCGTGTCTGCGTTAGCCATGTTGTTGGCCAACACTTCAGCACGCTGAGCGCGAAAGCCCAGTGCCTGTTGGTGAATGCCGAGTGCGCTTGCGAAGCTGATACTCATGGTTTGTGCCCTTGCCGTTTGCCGAAGCAGTTTTCTGTGCAAGCAACAAAGCAAACCCTGTGCCAATTAATTTAGTCGTTTAAATACAATGACTTACGAATTAATCTTTTGAATATCCAAGCACAAGCGGCAATGGTTTTCCGCTTGCGGCAATGACCCGGCCTGATCTTGGAAGCATGCTTGCCGCCCTGCACTGCCGGCGGCGAGGGTGCCGGAAAGACGGGCAATGAGCCAACATTGGCAATGAGGGAGCAGCGCCGAAACCGGTTCAGCGCTGTGGGAATATCAGCTAAAGAACTTGCGCATGGAGCGCGACAACCAGCCACTGGGCTGCCGGTCCTGGGTGATTCGATTCATGTTGTCGATAACGACCTTGGCGTAGGCCGCATCATCATTGCGGATGTGGTTGAACAGCCAACGCGACAACAGGTTGATCAATTCGTGGGTGATATCTTCACCGGCCTTGAAGCGCATGTTGTACTCGTTGACCTTGCCGATAAAGACTTCATGGACGCGCTTGTGCGGGCGGGTAAAACTGTAGCCGGACTCTTCAAGCAGCGACTCTTCGAACGCAAAATGCGAAAGCGTGTAGTCAACTAGGTCATTGAGCACATGCCCCACCTCATCGCGATTACGCCCCTCCTGCTGCGCCACAATCAGCAGGTTGATCATGGTGACAATACGCCGGTGCTGGTTATCGATGACCTCTATACCGGTATTGAGGTCGTTTTGCCAAACAAGTAATTCCATAGCCCTGTCCTGATAGCACTCACTCGAGTGCCGGGCACTTTATCGACAGCAGGTGCCGCAAGGACTGACTTGAATCAAGGCATTGAACATTGCGACCAACGCCGACCCTATTTGACCTTGTAGATAATGCCCGGGCTGCACTGCACCATCTGATACAGATCAGGCAGAGCATTGAGCGCCTCGGAGGCGCCCAGAAACAAGTAGCCGCCCGGCTTCAAGGTCGCATGAATGCGGGTGAGGATGTCCTTCTTCACTTCTGCTGAAAAATAGATCAATACGTTGCGGCAGAACACCACATCAAACTTACCCAGGCCGGCAAAGCTCTCCAGCAGGTTCAGCGGGCGAAACTCAACACGACTCCTGATCGGCGCCTTGACCGCCCAGCGCCCCGGCGCCTTGGGTTCAAAGTAGCGCTGCAAACGCTCCTGCGACAGGCCGCGGCCGATGGCCAGGCTGTCGTACTCACCTGACTTGCAGTTAGCCAACATGGTCGGCGACAGATCTGTTGCAACGATTTGTGCACCACCGCGCAACTGGCCGATATTGCTTTTCTCGAACTCATCAATGGTCATCGACAGCGAATAGGGTTCCTGCCCGGATGAGCAGGCGGCTGACCAGATTCGCAGGCGCTGGCCCCCATTGGCCTTGAGCAACTCCGGCAAGACGCGCTTTTTCATCACCTCAAAGGGATAGGTATCGCGGAACCACAGGGTTTCATTGGTGGTCATGGCATCGACCACCTGTTCACGCAAACCACTACGCGGCATGGCCTGCATACGCTGCACCAGTTCGCCGAGACTCTTGATGTTGTTCTGTTCCATCAGCTTGTTGAGTCGACTTGAAACCAGGTACTGCTTATTGGTGCCCAGCAAAATTCCACAGGCTTTTTCGAGGAAGCTCCGGAACTGTTCAAAATCCAAATTTCCTGACGACACTCGTTTTGCCCCGCAAAATATTAGTGTTGATTAGTGAGACGCCCGGTCAATATAAACCAATCTACGCGGGCCTCTGATGCACCATCACCAGCTGAAGGCACAGACATCACCCAACCGCTGGTCGCTTTGGCTGGCAGCTTACTGGCCCTGATCCACCTTATTGATGCGTTCGACCACTCTTGAGGCTAAATCATCGGGCCGGAACTTGGCGAGAAAATCATCGGCCCCTACTTTCTTGACCATCGCCTGGTTGAAGACCCCCGACAACGAAGTGTGCAACAACAAATGCACGCCCTCCATCCGCGCATCACTGCGAATCGCCGTGGTCAGTGTGTAGCCGTCCATTTCTGGCATTTCGATATCGGAAATTATCATCAGCAGCTCATCCGCCGGACGCTTGCCTTCATCGGCCATTTTGCGCAAATAGTCCAAGGCCTCACGACCATCGTTAAGCGCAGTGACTTCCACACCAACAGTTTGCAGGCAACGCGATACCTGCTTACGCGCCACAGACGAGTCATCAACAATCAACACATGCTGCTTGACCGCCTTGACATGGGTTGCGGCGTCGACAACGCCCTCAGAAATCGCTTCGGAGGTTGGTGACACCTCAGCCAGTACTTTTTCCACATCGATGATTTCGACCATCTGTTGATCGAGATGGGTCACCGCCGTCAGGTAATGGTCGCGGCCTGTGCCTTTAGGCGGTGGCAGGATCTCCTCCCAGTTCATGTTGACGATGCGCTCAACCGCACTGACCAAGAAACCCTGGGTCTTGGTGTTGTACTCGGTGATGATTACAAAGCTGTTTTTCAGATCAGCCAGCGGTTTGCACCCTGTCGCTAGCGACAGGTCAATAATCGGGATGGTTCCACCGCGAATATTGGCAACCCCACGCACCACGGAATTGGATTTGGGCATTACGGTCAGGCGCGGACACTGCAGTACCTCTTTGACCTTGAACACATTGATTCCGTACAGCTGCCTGCCCTCAAGGCGAAACAACAGCAGCTCCAAACGATTTTGTCCGACTAACTGGGTGCGTTGATTCACCGAGTCCATGACACTAGCCATGCCCACACTCCTTAAAAAATGCGCCCGTAGAACTGAGGTTAGCAGGCGGCACGGGCCTTGCACGCTAATCAATATGACCGTAAAAACGACGTTATCCCGACAGACCTTGGCAAAAAGCTACCAACTGGTAATGGCTTTACTGATGCCCGTGACCATCGGTTTCAGCCCAATGGCTGCGGCAACTTCAACCCTGCCTGACCAGCTTATCGGCGCCGCCCAGACTTTTCTTGAGGTCGCGGTGGTCGACTATTTGCAGCGCAGCGATATCAGTGGCCGCCATGAGATTGAAATCAACCGCCTTGACCCAAGGTTGCGACTGCCGGTGTGCGACAAGGATTTGACAACCACCCTGGAAAGCCCTGCCGAACCTATTGGCCGCGTTACACTGCGGGTGCGCTGCGACGGCTCATCGCCCTGGACTATTTTTGTCCCGGCACAGGTTCGCCTGTACCGCGAGGTGGTCACGGCAACACGGCCGTTGAAACGCGCCAGCGTGATCGGCGAATATGACGTTACGCTGGCGGAACGAGATGTCGGCCTGCTCAACCACGGCTACCTGACCTCGGTCCAGCAGGCAATTGGCAAGAAACTGACGCGTCCGGTTCGGCCCGACCAGGAACTGACCCCGGTCTATGTGGAGCAAGCTGAAGTTATCCGGCGTGGCGACCAGGTCGTGATCAGCGCGAAAACCGGTACGATTAACGTGAGAATGCCGGGCGAAGCCTTGTCAGACGGGGCCTTGGGCAGACAGATCAACGTTCGCAACCAACGCTCGCAACGTATTATCAAGGCCAGGGTAACGGGTCCGGGACAAGTCGAAGTGGCAATGTAGGCATGATTCTTGATTGTTCTTGCCAAGACGTTTTCTTACACTGTGCTGCGTGCGATTACGGTGGAGTATTTCAGAACTTATAGCCACCTTTGTGCCTCAAAAGATTCCCGCAACGGAATCCACAGCGAAAGTTCTGTTGAATATCAGCCATACTGGACCAGACCCATATTTTTAATTAAGAGTCGCTAAAGTTTTTGCATGCACAGCCGATAGGCAGGTAAGCGTCCAGACAAATCAGAGGTTTACGATCATGGTCATCGACTTCAATCGACCAAGCAACGCACCTACCCCGGCGAACTCCGGGCGGACCAGCGGCGCCCAGTCAGGTGTTCGCCCGGATGAGAAGACATCCAGCTCGACAACCGCGAGCAACACCAAGGCCGAGTCGAGCAAGAGCGGTGAGACAGTGCATTTGAGCCAAGAAGCTCAGCAACTGCAGAGCATTGGTGACAAACTTAGCGAACTGCCAACCGTGGATAAAGAACGCGTTGCCCAGATCAAGCAGGCAATTGCTGACGGCACCTATAAAGTCGATGCCCAGCGCACAGCCAGCAAACTGATTAACTTCGAGTCCCAGCGCTAAGCCTAATGCCTGTTTTGCCAGGCACTGGCTGCGGCGCTGGAATGTTGGACGCCTAACTTCCAAGAGCCTACGATGCAAGACGCCTCAATGCTTCAGCTGTTCAACGACGATATCGGCATCAGCGAGCAATTGCTTGAACTGATCGACAGCGAGCATCAAGCGTTGGGCGAGCGCGACCTCGACAGCCTGCAACAGATCCTCAACGCCAAGCAACCTTTGCTCAGCCAACTCGGCCAGCACGCCCAAAACCGCGCGCAACTGTTGCAAAGCCTGCAACTAAGCGCCGATCTTGAAGGCTTGCAGGCACTTGCAGCCAGCAGCCCCCTGGGCGCCGAACTGCTCAAGCAAAGCAGCAGGTTGACCCAACTGCTGGAGCGCTGCCAAACCGGTAACCTGCGCAACGGACGCTTGATCCGCTCAAGCCAGACGTCAACGCGCAGCATGCTCAGCATCCTCAATGGCAATGAAACACCAAGCCTTTACGACAGTAGCGGCAGCGCCTCGCGCGGTGTTAATCAGCGCCCTCTGAGCCAAGCTTAAAATCTCAGCACATAGCGTGCATACGATGTCATTTTGACAGTATGCTAGCGCCATAAAAATCAGTTTGGATTTGGAGTAGACAGGACTGTGTCCAGCCCTTTTGCCGAGGAAGACGGCCCACAACCGCCAAGAGTGCTAAAAGCACCAATGGAGATCGCAGCCACATTGCGTCAACTTCAACAGAACCATGACCCGCTGGTGATTAGCTTCCACGAAAGAAACCAGCGTTTTCAAAGCTTCCTGATTGAAGTTGACCCCGATAAAGGACGGTTGATTTTCGACGAACTAGTCCCGAATGACGGTGAGCGTTTTCTAAAGAATGCCGAGCCCTTCAGTGTTGAGTCATCGCGCGAAGGCGTGCGCGTTGCCTGGCAATGTGACGACTCCGCCCAGATTAGCGAACACGACGGGCTACGCTGTTATTTCTGCGCCATGCCATCCGAGGTTCTCTACCATCAACGCCGCAGTGCATTTCGCGCGACATTGAAGCTTGGCGAACTGGTCGCCATCAGCCTCAAGGGCGAGAAGCTGGCAAAACCCTTGAGCGGGCAAATGCTGGATATTTCGGCCACAGGCTGCAAGATCCGCATCGCAGGCGATGTCAGCCAGAGCCTCAAGCCCGGCATGATCTATGAAGAGCTGGTTGCCCAATTACCCTTTGGCGCAATGACGGCCCCCATCGAGCTACGCCATGTGCACTATAACGAGAAGCTCGACACCAGCATGCTTGGTGTACGCTTTTACCGCATGAGCGGG
This sequence comes from Pseudomonas segetis, assembly GCF_900188155.1. Taxonomy (GTDB): domain Bacteria; phylum Pseudomonadota; class Gammaproteobacteria; order Pseudomonadales; family Pseudomonadaceae; genus Aquipseudomonas; species Aquipseudomonas segetis. The sequence continues at coordinate 5,123 of NZ_FZOG01000010.1, read as the reverse complement.
CTGGTTCAGCGCCAGGTTGAACGCTTTGTCTATCAGCTGCAGCGCGAAGCCAAGCGCCTTGAAAGCGACACTTTTCTCTAGGGCTTCTTTGCCACCGGCAAAGACCTCCTAGCGCAGGTGCATGCCCAGAGAAGCCAAGCGACGCAGATCCTCAGGGCGATCGACATCCCAAAGCACCGGCAATAGCTCATAGCGCCAGTCCAGCTCAGCCAGGCGCGCTTGCGTCAGGCTGAGTACCTGCTCTGTTCCCCAAGGCATATCGCTGAACAGGTGCGAATCATTCTGACGCAGCCCGATAAGCACGTAACCACCATCCTCGGCCGGACCCAGCACAGCGCGAGAATCAACCAAGGCGGCACGTGCTTGCGCCAGGTAATCGAGATCAATTGCCGGGCAATCGTTACCGATCAACATCACAGCATCGCTTTCAACCAGGCCCAGGGCGGCAATACAGCGCATGCGCTCACCGAGATCACCTGCGGGCTGCTCGACAACCGTCCACCCCTGTTGCTCGGCCAATGCTTGCAACTCGGCATCCGGACCATCGTCCAGCCAGAGAAAACGCTGAGAGAAGCCGTCAGCTGAAACACTCAATGTATGTTCGACCAGGCGCCGCTGTAGATCACAAGCCCCCTCGGGGCCGAGCGCCGGGATCAGCCGGGTCTTGACCCGACCAGGGCGCGGTGCCCGCGCCAGCATATGCAAGGAAATCGCTAAACTCATATCCGTGGCCCTCGCTGATAGTCGCGTGCCAGTGACTCCGGACTCACGCCAAGATAATACGCCAGCCTTAGACGCCACATTAATACTACGGTGCGCAGGATGCCATTGTGCTCCCAACGCCGACTGGACGTCAGCAAAGCCGGGCGCAAGCACCTTGGCCGGGCAAGCACCTTGAGCCGGGTACTAAGCTCAACATCCTCCATCAGCGCAATATCGGCGTAGCCGTTGAGCGACTCAAAGGTCTTGCGCGCGACAAAGATTGCCTGGTCGCCCGTGGCAATAGCGCTTACCCGCGAACGCAGGTTGATCATTGCGCCAATCAAGCGCAGCAGCAGGCCCGGCCCGGACAGGCGCACATCGAAACGACCCCAGATTGGCTGCTCAAGCAAGGTGTCGAGCAAGCTTTGGATAGATCCCGGATCGACCCGTGTATCGGCGTGGACAAACCACAGATAATCACCATGCGCAGCCGCCGCTCCGGCATTCATCTGCTGCGCCCGTCCAGGCTTGCTCGACAGCAATTGGTCGACAAATGGCCTCGCGACCTCACAAGTGGCATCTTCGCTGGCGCCATCGACCAGGATGATCTCGGCCCCTGCCGCGTGCAAGGCACTCAGGTCGCGCAATAACAACGGCAAGGCTTGGGCCTCGTTACGCGCCGGGATGATGACGCTGAGTAACGGCCTCACGCATCGCCATCCTTGTGTTTTGCAGGCCCTGACTGCTCTGGCTCTGGCTCTGGCGCATCGCCCATCTCCTGTGCGCCATCGGTGTAGGCCACAGTATCCAGGTCGGCATCAGCTGCAACGGCTGCAGCAGCCACCGCCGAAGCCGTGACCACCGCAGCAGCAATAGTCGCCAGCTCAGCATCCGCAACACTTGCATCCACTGCGGCTTGCGCATTGGCCTGTTCATCTTCGCAGTCCGCATCATGCTCGTCGCACATTTGCTCTTGCACGTACTGCTCTTCGTTACGCGGGTCAAGCGCGGCCACCAGCGGCGAGCTGGCCATGCCTTCAGGCATGGCAATGTGATGCAGCGGCGCTTCATCAACCTGATGCACATGCGTAACCTTGGCAGTCCGTACAAAGCCGACCAACACCAGGCCGCTTAACACGGTGAATGCATAAAGCATGTTGGCCCCGAGAAAGCGCATCAGGAAACCAACCAGCATCGGTCCTACTGCCGCCCCTACCCCGAAAACCACCAACAGCATTACGGTCAGCGACACCCGGCGCTCACTCTCGACGTGGTCATTGGCAAAAGCCACAGCCAAAGGGTAAAGGCTGAACAACATAATGCTCACCGCAAAGCCGCACGCAAACAGCAACTCGACTGGCGCGTCCTGGAGCACGGCAAGGGGCAGCGCTATTATGCTGAGCAGCCCTGCGCAACCACGAATCAACTTGACCCGGTCAGCCCGGTCAGACAGCCACCCCAGCGGGACCTGAGCCAGCAAGCCAGCCAGAATGCAGCAACCCATGAACAAACCAACCTGCTCGGTACTCAAGCCCATACGCGACCCATACAGCGGCCCCAAGCCATAAAAGGAACCGATCAACAAGCCCGCGACACCAATTGTCAGCAATGACAAGGGCACTCGCTTGAGAAAGAAGCGCATTTCCAAAGGCGCGGGATGCAGCGGCGCCGGGTGGAGCTTGCGAGTCAGCGCCACCGGCACCAGGCACAAGGCAAAGCACAGGGCGACCATCATCAGCAGTTCGACACTGAGTTCAGGATGCACAACCAGCACCAGCTGACCCAGAATCAAGCCCAGATAGGAGGCCCCCATATAGCCCGCGAATACCTTGCCGCGCTGGCTTGGACCCGCCTGCTCGTTCAGCCAGCTCTCGATCACCATGTATTGGCACATCATGCACAAACCAACGACCAGTCGCAGCACCAGCCAGACAGGCAACAAGGCGGTCATGCCATGAACCAGCACTGCCGCAGTGACAATACCGGCACAGGCAACATAGGCGCGGATGTGGCCAACCCGGGCAATCAGCCGGTGACCTAGCTTGCCACCAAGGACCAGGCCCAGGTAGTTCGCGGTCATCAATGCACCGACCCAAAGCCCATCGGCAGTCTCGGCAAGGCGCAAGCCTAGATAGGTACTGAGCAAGCCCGAACCGAGCAACATCAGCAAAGTAGCAAAATACAGCGAACTAAATGACTTGAAGATCATCGTCATGGGCAGTGCAACTCTCCTGGAACACCTCGCCGACCCTGGTGATCGACGTAAGACTCCAAAATAAAATGTCGCCGCTCTTTTACCAGGCGACGATCAGGCTGAACCAATGCATGCCACCGCCTGCAAACGCGACTGCACGGCGGGGCTTCACACGAACTGTTGAGATGCATCAATTAGATGCCAAGTAACGTCAAGGTCATCGCTTGGCGACAGCCCTACGTTTAGAGAACTCAATGCAGCAAATGTTGCACGAGAGGATGAGTCTTTATTGTTAAAACTCCAGCATAGGCTGGAGTTTTAAGCACTGCCAATAAAACCAGTAGCGCCTGGAGCCCTAGTGTATTACGCCTCAGGCGTGGGCCGCCAGAACGCGTCGCTCCCAAGGCGTAATCTCATCGAAGAAACTCGTCAGCTCCATCGATTTGGTCGCGATATAGCCTTCCACAAACTCGGCACCAAACAACTCGACCGCCACCGAGCTCGCACGCAGCTTTTCAATGGCTGCATGCATGGTGCATGGCAGAATCAATTCTTGCGGCACTTCAAAGTCACCCTGAATCGGCTCGCTCGGCTGCAACTCATGCTCAATACCGTATAAGCCAGCGGCCAAGCTGGCCGCCAACGCCAGGTATGGGTTGGCGTCGGCGCCTGGCAAGCGGTTTTCGACCCGACGCGCAACTGGGGAGCTCGCCGGAATACGCAAGCCTGCCGCACGGTTGTCTTCCGACCAACAGGCGTTGTTTGGCGAAGCGTAGGGATGGCAGAGGCGTTGGTAGGAGTTGACATGTGGCGCGAACAACAGCGTGAAGTCAGCCAGCAATGCCTGCTGCCCACCAATGAAGTTGTAGAAGGCAGCGGTTGCCTGGCCATCTGCGCCAGTGAAGATATTCTTGCCACTGCCCTGCTCCACCACGCTTTGATGGATATGCATCGAACTACCAGGCGTGTGTGCCAGGGGTTTTGCCATGCACACCACGGTCAAGCCATGCTTGAGTGCAACTTCCTTGAGCATGTGCTTGAACATGAACGTCTGGTCCGCCAACAACAGTGGATCACCATGCAACAGGTTGATCTCAAACTGGCTGACACCCATCTCGTGCATAAAGGTATCGCGCGGCAGGCCCAAAGCCTCCATGCATTTATACACTTCGCTGAAAAACGGCCGCAGGCCATTGTTGGAACTCACACTGAACGCAGAGCATCCGTCCTCGCGGCGCCCATCCAAGCCAACTGGTGGCTTGAATGCCTGCATCGGATCGGTATTGGGTGCAAAGACAAAGAACTCAAGCTCGGTTGCAACAACTGGCTGCCAACCATGTGCGGCATAGCGGGCAATGACTTGCTTGAGCAGGCCGCGCGTCGAGAGGCCAGAACTCTGCCCGTCAAACTCATCAGCATCACAAATGGCCAGCGCACGCGGCGACTCACTCCAGGGTAAGCGGTGTATCTGCGTTGGCTCTGCAACCAGCGCCAGGTCACTGTCATCACTGCCGTAGAACTTCGCCTCGGGGTAGCCGCCCATCATGCATTGCAGCAGTACTCCCCGCGCCAACTGCAAGCGGCGCCCCTCAAGAAAGCCTGCTGCCGTCATCACCTTGCCGCGCGGCACACCATTGAGATCAGGGGTCACACATTCAATTTCATCAACCCCGCGAAGTAACTCTTGCAGCTCTGGACGACCTGTACTGCTCATATTGCTTTCCTTGTTATAGGCATTGGCCGTCTACGACGGCTAGGCGCACAAAATAAGCATCACCTGTTCAAAATATCAAGCATCGGAAGAGGGCAAAACCTCTGAAAATTTAGATAGCTTGCTATTACATCAAATTAGTCGATTTTATAGATCTAGACTAACAGCCCCATAGAAAGCCTTTAAACCACCCTTAAAAACCGCAAAAAACACATAAATATCGATATAAATCATGCACTTAATTCAACTATTAAGCATGTCGATATATACCATTCGCAGCGTCAACTTTTTAATCGATTTTTTGCGAGTAACATTGAATCCATACCCACTTACCGCCCTATGCAAGGAGCAACACATGAAAAAGCAAATTCTCGCCAGCCTGATCCTGGTCACCCTGTCCGCTAGCGCTTTCGCACTCCCTGAAGCGGCTCAACAGTCAATCAATGTCACACCAATCGCTGCAGACGGTGCTGATCGCACTGGTGCTAACCGCGTTGCCGAAGATGGCTTCGACCG
>NZ_FZOG01000001.1:767103-1281898 GCF_900188155.1 Pseudomonas segetis | reverse complement strand
AGCAAATCCCGCAGACCATCACCGCCTGGGTGATCGAAGCGGGCTTGCAGCCGTGGCAGTTCCTGTTGGTGGTGAACATCGTGCTGCTGGTGGCCGGTGCCTTCATGGAGCCCTCGGCCATCATCCTGATCCTGGCGCCGATCCTGTTCCCGATTGCGGTGCAACTGGGCATCGACCCGATCCATTTGGGCATCATCATGGTGGTCAACATGGAGATCGGCTTGATCACCCCACCAGTGGGCCTGAACCTGTTCGTTACCTCGGCGGTGACCGGCATGCCGCTGACCCAGGTCATCCGCGCCGCCTGGCCGTGGCTGATGCTGCTGCTCGGCTTCCTGATGGTGATCACCTACATCCCGGCCGTTTCAATGGCCCTGCCAAACTGGCTGGGGATGAACTGACCCAACGGCGCCTGCAGCCCCAGCAATGGGGCTGTGGGTGGCAGTCATCTAGCCTCGCGTAGCGCATCGAGCAATTGCTGTTTGCGCATGGTCGAGCGGCCAGCCAGATTGCGCTTGCGCGCCAGATCCATAAGCTCGGTCTTGGTCATTCGGTCCAGTCGTTGACCGGGTCGTGGCGTGCCTTTGCGCGTAGCCGCAGCCCGGCGTGCAGATGATCGGCGGGCGGCCTCTTTGCTGGCTTCATCAGTCTGTCGACCCGAACCGCCGGCCTTGTTGCCTCCGCCTGACTGCTTGTTCACCGTGGCCCAGGCCCGTGCTTGGGCCTCATCTTCTGGCACGCCCTTAGCCTTGTAGCTGTCTTCTATATGTTCGGCTTTACGCTTTTGTTTCTCGGTGTACTTGTCCTTGCTTGCGCGTGTCATGACATGTTCTCCCGATTTGCCGTGGTGCCGGATTGCCCCGCAGCGCATAAGGCAAGAGAACCTTGTAGCGGGGCTTTGGTTCCTGTGAGCGGATGGATGGAAGTATGCAGTGCTGAGTAGATGAACCTTTGCCGTGTTTTCACCTCAGAAACAGAAGGGTTCCATTCTGGAGAGGCTGATGGACATTAGCGAACGCATTATCGCGACCCTGATTCTCGAGTTTTCTGATCTTGGCCAAGTAGAGCAACTGACCCGGGCCAGCCTACGCCTGTTGTTGGCGATGTTCCTTGGCGGGCTGCTCGGCTACGAGCGTGAGGTGATGGGCAAGGCCGCAGGCATACGCACACATATGCTGGTGTGCCTAGGTGCGACTATCTTTGTGATGGCCCTGGAACAGGAAGGTGCCGAACATGACGCCATGAGCCGGGTCATCCAGGGGGTGGCCACGGGCATCGGTTTTGTTTGCGCGGGTACGATTCTCAAAGGTGACAGTATCGCCAACGTCAAGGGGCTGACCACGGCTGCCGGATTGTGGGCCTCGGCGGCCATAGGCGTAGCAGTTGGTCTGGGGCGAGAGGCAACTGCGCTGATCTCGACAGTTATCGTGCTATTGGTATTGCATGTGATGCCATTGCTTCAAGGCTCAAACACGGACGACAAAAAACACTAGATGCCCGGCGCCATGGCCGCCAGAAGCGAGGGAAGAGGTCACCCAGTCGACGGCTGTAGAGCGTCGACTGGGTGAACTGCAAGCGTCGCGTCGATCTCGGCTAGACGCCCAGGCCGCGCGCCGCAATAACACGGCTGACGTCTTGCTTGAGCAGGTAGACCGACACCGCCAGCAACACCAGGTCCTTCAACAGAAAAGCTGAAACTATGGTCATGGCGGGAAAACCGCCAGCACCTTGGTGCCAGGCACCCGGTGCAAAGGGAAAGATGCTAAGGGTGCCAAGGAAGGTCGCACATGACCCCAGAGCGCCAAGTACTCCCAGCTTTTTGTGCCAGAAGCCCATAAACAATAACGTGGCAAAGGTCCATTCCGAAGCACCTAGGAAAATGCTCGTGCCATTGACCCCGAATACTGGAATCGTCCAGGAAATAAGGGGGCCGTTATTGATCAGTGGCAGCAAATCAACTATTTCGGCTTCGAACCATTTGTCATAGCCAAACCACAGAAAAATGATCACCATCACGGTGCGGAGCAGATGGTAATCAAGGTCGCGCTTGAGAAGCCCCGAGCGGCCAAGCAGTTCTATAAAGTAATTCATGATCAACTCCAGACGTAATAGCAGGAAGCGGTGAGCACCAGGCTTCAGTGAAGAAATCGTTTTGGCTCTGGGCTTGTGCCATCCATGGCCGCAGTCGCCAGTACCGCTTCGCTTAGCCTATGGTTTGAATGATTCGCCGGGCAATGTGCTCAGCGTGAGTCTCAAGTGCGAAATGGCCGGTATCCAGAAGCTCGACAACCGCATTGGGGTTATCACGCTTGAACGCTTCAGCACCTGGTGGGATGAAAAATGGATCGTGCTTGCCCCAGATAACCAAGGTCGGGATCTTGTGACTGCGGAAGAATTCCTGGAACTCTGGGTAGCGCTCCAGGTTATTGGCGTAATCAAGAAACAGATCCAGCTGGATGTCCTTGTTTCCGGGACGCTCCATCAGCAGGGTATCGAGTCTGTATGACTCAGGTGCGACCAACTCTGGCCGCTCAACACCGTGCAGATACTGCCAGCGTGTACCTTCGAGACTGAGGACATTATCAGCGATCACTTGGCGATTGGCGGCAGTGGGTTCGGCCCAATAAGCCCTGATCGGAGCCCATGCATCACCCAATCCCTCCAGGTAGGCATTGCCATTCTGGCTTATCAGGCCTGTCACCCGGCCGGGGTGTTGCACAGCCAATCGCAAGCCCACTGGGGCGCCATAGTCAAAGACATACATTGAGTAGGCCTTCAGGCCCAACACCTCAACGAAATCCCCCAGCGTTTTGGCCAGGGCGTCAAAACTGTAGAGGTAGGCGCGCGAATCTGGCACCTCTGTGAAACCAAAGCCGGGCAAGTCTGGCGCGATGATGTGGTAGTGAGCCGATAGCAATGGAATGAGCTGGCGAAACTGATGCGAGGAGCTGGGATAACCGTGAAGCAACAACATCGTTGGCTTGTTCCGGTCTCCGGCTTCCCGATAGAACATGCTTACGCCATCGGCTTCGGCGAAGTTATAGGTGATCAACCTTGCGGTGTCATTTGCACTGGACATGATTTGTTCCTCAAGTGATGTGGGAATAAACACTGCATCTACGGAATAAACACTGGCATGGATTTAGTAACCTGTCAAAATGATTTTGAGAGGTTACTTGATTGTTCGGTTTTTATAACTGGACATGCCCAAGGCAAAACAGGCGCGAGGCGCTGTGCACGAAGCAATACAGGGACAGGGGGGAAGTCAGACGGCGTGTGGGCTCTACCAATGCCAGATCAGGCATTGGCAATCAGTTGAGCAGGTGGGAGCAGCGGCAGGCGAGCGCCCAAGGTAGGAGAGCGCGCTAATCTAGTCGTCAGTCGCTTTTTGGCGTTCGCGATGCGCCGCCGCTTTTGCACGATTGCCGCAGACTGACATGCTGCACCAACGACGCTTCTTGCCACGCGTATGGTCAACAAACATGAGGGTGCAGCGCGTTCCTTCGCAGCTTTTGATATTTGAGAAGTCTTCCTCGCAAATAAACCTAGCCAGCACTTCTGCAATGGGAAGGAGTAGTGCGTCAGGGGTCCGCCAACGCCGGTGAGACTGCAGCTCAAGCTGGGCAGGGCTGTGTTGAGACGCAGCTATCTGGCTGAACTTATCGTCCCTGTCCAGCAAACGGTTGAGGGTTGCCAGATCACTCAAAGCCTCGGTTGGCAGCGTGTTTCCAGCATATTTGGAGACAAAGGTCCTGAACCAGTCACGTAGCGCCCTGGTTTGTGTCGCAACGGCCTCCAACTCACCTGGCAACGCACCTGCCTCGATATGCGCCAGGGTTTGCGGGGCAACCCAGCCGGACTGCGCCAACCAATCAAGTAAGCCACGCGCATCGGCGAGCCAGTCGACCTCTTCATCGACAGGTGTGGCTATTGAGTTGAGGAAGTCCAGGGCTGGTGCATCAGCGACGAAAATTGCAGGCACAGCTGAGATAGGGGGCATTGGCTGCTCGCTTTAGGTCGGGTATGGCTGAAGGGTAACCAGACAAACTACCTTTGACAAGTTATACAGTCTTTAATAACCTGATTATTGCCTCTTGAGCGGTTACCGGTCGATTGGCCTTGGGCAGCTTGATCTCTCGGAGCACTGTCAAATCGAGCCGATGCCTTTGCGCACCCTGGAAGGAGAATTTTATGAAAGCGATCGTTCTGGAAAAATTTGGTGGCCTGGATAGCATGGTTTATAAAAATATTGCTGAGCCTGAAGACAAGGAAGGCTACGTCATTATCGAAATCAAGGCATTTGGTATTAACCATGCAGAGATGCATATGCGGCGTGGTGAATGGGCTGAAGCCGCTCCGGTAAGCGGGATTGAATGTGTAGGCATTGTTAAATCCTGTCCAGGAGGAGAGTTCCCTGTAGGGGCCAAGGTCGCCGCGTTGATGGGCGGGCTTGGCAGGACGATCAATGGCAGCTATGCCGAGTACACCCAGGCACCAGTCACCAACGTTGCGCTTATCAATGCCGATCTTCCATGGGCGCAGTTGGCTGCCATTCCTGAAACCTATGCCACGGCCTGGACCTGCCTGTTCCGCAATCTCGAAATCGAGCGGGGCCAGACGCTGCTGATCAGGGGCGCTACCTCTTCATTTGGGCAGGCTGCAATCAAGTTGGCTGTAAACGCCGGGATTCGCGTGATTGCAACAACCCGTAGCCAGAGGCGTGCACAGATGCTCAAGGCGCTCGGCGCTGCCGGTGTTGAACTTGAAGGGCCCGCCTTATCAACCCGTATTGCCGGGGCCAAAGGCTTTGATGCCGTGCTCGACCTGGTGGGCAACAGTACGGTACTCGACTCCCTGGCAATTGTGCGGCGCGGTGGTCGTGTATGCCTGGCAGGATGGTTGGGTGGGCTTGATCCTATAGGTGATTTCAACCCATTGCTGCAGATGGCGAGTGGCGTTTACCTGACATTTTTTGCAAGCTTCGTCTTTGGCACCCCAGGGTTTCCTCTCGCGGATGTGCCACTGCAAGCCATTGCCGAAGAGGCTGCCGCCGGACGCCTTGATGTAAAGCCATCACGGGTATTCGGATTTGAGGAGATTCACGAAGCGCACCGCGTGATGGAAGCCAATGAAGCAGAAGGCAAGATGGTTGTCGTTATGCGCTAATATCAAGGCCCAATGGCATATGCTTGGGACTGTCACAGGCTAGCTGGCACACCAATTTATAACCGGGAGTCGTCGTGCGGGTTGTGAAAGTGCTTTTGTTGTTGTCCGTGCTGGGCTTTGGCGTGCTGTTCGGAGTCTGGCGCGGTTGGGTGTCCTTGCCTGATGCCTGGAATCCATGGGCGCCACTGGATGTGGCCGCCCAACCCAATTGGCTGACGCGCTACAAGCTGATGCGGCTACGCAATGATCCGCAGCTCTGTGAGCAGGCCCTGGAAGGCTCTGGCTTGCGGTTTGTAAAGCAGCAAGACAGTCCCGCAGATGCACGTTGCCCGCTACAGAACGTGGTGCGGGTCCAGGGTGGCAATCCTGGGTTGAGCAGCAGTTTTCTGGCCAGTTGTCCACTTGCCGTGGCCTTTGCCTTGTTTGATCGCCATGGCTTGCAGCCGGCAGCGCAGGCTGTGTACGGGCAGCCCGTCAGCCAGATCGACCACTTGGGTAGTTTCGCCTGCAGGAATATTTACAACCGCAAGAACGGAGCCCTCAGCCGGCATGCAAGTGCCGACGCGCTTGATATAGCTGGTTTTCGTTTGGCTGACGGACGTCGCATCAGCGTACTCAAGGATTGGTCGGGGCAGGGGGAAGATGCACGCTTTCTGCGCCTGGCACGCGATGGTGCTTGTGAGGCGTTCAACGTGGTTCTGAGCCCTGATTACAACGCGGCACATCGCAATCACTTTCACCTTGATGTGGGATCATGGTGGGTTTGCCGTTGATCTGGGCCGGATGCCAGCACACATTGTGCTGGTCAGCTGAAGAAGAGCACGGCAGTGAGCCGTAGTTCCGCAGTCTTGAAGGCCAGAACTAACGCTTGATAGCAGATCTACTGTTCATGTCGAATCACCGTCATAGCCCCTTGCGGCGACTTGAAAGCATGCTGTCGCTGCATAAAAAAACACTGGCGGACTCTCTAGGGGATGGCGTAAAAAGCCATGCTTGCAGTAAACGACTCATCGGTCATTTTATTTTAAGCATGTTGATAAAGCCCGCTTTGCGCTCGCAAAAAGCACCTGTGCCTGCAGGTTCTTGAGCCCGACTCAAGTCGACTGGCTTTATCAAATCAGGCTTCAAAGTGAAGTGCGATGAGCTACAAACATAAGAATAAGTGGTCGCCTGATGAAAATTAATCCATTGCCACCCTTGAATAGCCTGGTTGCCTTTGAGAGCGCTGCTCGTAATTTGAGCTTCACCCTTGCCGCCCATGAACTCAATGTGACCCAAGGGGCGGTAAGTCGTCAGGTCAGGTTGCTGGAGGACTACCTGGGCAAGGCGCTTTTCGAGCGTACGACTCGAGCCATGAACCTTACGCCAACCGGTAACCAATATTACGAAGTCGTTCGCGAGACCTTGATTCAACTGGCCAGCGCCACTGGAGAAATTCGTCACTGGAAAGGTTCGCAGCAAGTCACGGTCGCGACCAGCACTGCGATGGCCTCATTGTGGCTGTTGCCAAAAGTAGCCGAGTTCCAGCGTGACAACGAAGAAATTGACCTGCGCATCATCGCCTACGATCACGTCAAGGATTACTCGCGGCTCGATTGTGACTTGGCGCTTTACTATTGCCGCACCTTGCCAAAGAACATGCAGGTCACTCCCTTGTTCACCGAGGAAGTATTCCCGGTGTGCAGCCCGGCTTATCTGGCCAAGCACCCTGAACTGGAAAGCGTTGAGCAGTTTTCATCCTGCACCTTGTTGTGGCTGGAAGACCCACAGCGCGATTGGATAGGCTGGTCGGAGTGGTTTACCCGGCTGGGTACAAAAATGGTCCAGCCACGGCATCGAATCAATATCAACAGCTACTCGATGTTGCTGCAGTCGGCCATAGGCGGGCAGGGCATCGCTTTGGCCTGGTCGAACCTGGTCGACAACCATCTGCAGACGGGCGCCTTGGTCCGCCCGGTTGAATCGACCTTGATGACCGAAGGGCAATTTTGCTTGCTCGAACCGAACAGTCGGGCTGCAACACGCCAAAGCGTGAAGCAATTTCGTTCCTGGTTAATTTCCCAACTACCGCTTGCCACAAGCGATCCTGAATCCGGCGCTTGATGGTTCAGGCAATAGTTTTTCTCTTCAATTAATGACTTTTAATCATATATAAAAATAATAAGTGCTCTTAGCAGCTTGCATAGGGCATTTAATAAATTATTAATGATTAAAAGTCATAAACGATCATGTAAAAAATCGTTTGTCGAAAATCGCTGTTTTTCTCGAAACTCGCGGTCAACGGAGCGTGGCTAATGCACCTGCCGAACTTGACCCAACCGTGCCCAGCAGGGGAGAAAAACAATGAACAATTCTATCTCTCAACGTATTCCGGTCCAGCAACTGGAAACCGTTCTCAACCCCATTCACCAAGCCACCGGGCTCAGCAATGAGTTCTATACCGAGCAGCGTTATTTCGAGTTAGAGCGTGATCAAGTCATGGGCAAGACCTGGGCATGCATCGGCTTTGCCAGCGATCTTGTACAGAAAGGGGCGGTCAAGCCAGTTGATTTCATGGGGCTGCCATTGCTGTTGATGCGTAATCGCGAAGGGGTGGTGCAGGTATTCCACAACGTATGCAGCCACCGCGGCATGAAACTGGTCGAAGAAGAAGGCGTTGTGCAAGGGGTCATCCGTTGCCCTTACCATTCCTGGACTTACGATTTGAATGGCGCACTGCGCGGCACGCCTCACGTGGGCGGAATCGACAAGCACAAGGATGAGCGTTTCGCTTGCGAAAAACATGGCCTTAAAGCGCTGCGCAGCGCGACCTGGATGGACATGGTGTTCGTCAACCTGTCGGGTGACGCTCAACCGCTGGAGGAAATGCTTGCCCCCCTGACCGACCGTTGGAGCCAGTTTCTGGGAGACGACGGCATGAGCCTGCTGCGTCGCCGACCAGGTTTCGATGCCACCACCCTGGATATCAACTGCAACTGGAAACTGGCCGTTGAAAACTACTGCGAGGCATATCACCTGCCTTGGGTCCACCCCAGCCTGAATACCTATTCACGCCTTGAAGACCACTACAACATCATGTTCGGCGACAACTTCGCAGGGCAGGGCAGCTACGCCTACAACCTGTCAGATGTAGCAGGCACGCATATGCCGAAGTTTCCGAGCTGGCCGCAAGACCGTCTGCGCAATGCCGAGTACGTAGCCTTTTTCCCCAACGTTCTGCTGGGTATTCAGGCCGATCACGCTTTTGCCATGCAACTGGAACCGGTAGCGCCGGGGCGCACCCTGGAACATCTACGTGTGTTCTACGTCGGCGATGAAGCGCTGAACGATGAATACGCTGCTTGCCGCAATTCAATTCTGGAGTCTTGGAAAGTGGTGTTCGCCGAAGACGTGAGTTCGGTGGAGGGCATGCAGAAAGGTCGTCACTCGCCGGGTTACAAAGGTGGTGCCTTCTCGCCCGAGATGGATATTCCGACCCATTTTTTCCATACCTGGGCTGCTCGCCAGTTCCTGGAAACCGACAAGTCGGCCTAAGGAGACAGACATGACCAACATCAATGCTCACTGGCTCAACTATATCGATGGAGAATGGGTCGATAGCGCCAATCAGCTCAAGGTGCATCAACCTGCCACTGGCGAACCATTGGCGACCATCGCCCAGGCCTCTGTGGTCGATGCTCAGCGCGCACTGGATGCTGCTCGCCGCTGCGCTGACAGCAACGAACTAAACCGTGTACGACCAGCTCAGCGGGTAACCTGGCTGTTGCAGATTGCCGCTGAGATCCGGGCGGTTGCCGAGGAGGGCGCCTGGGTGCTCTGCAAGGAAAACGGCAAAAGCCTCAATGATGCCCGTGACGAGTTCACCGAAGCTGCGCGTTACTTCGAATACTACGCTGGCATGGCCGACAAGATCGAGGGCACCTCGATCCCACTGGGCAATGGCTATATGGATTTCACCCAGTACGATCCGATGGGCGTGTCGGCGCAGATCGTACCCTGGAACTTCCCGGTATCCATTTGTGCGCGCTCACTGGCTCCGGCTTTGGCGGCCGGAAATGCGGTGGTGATCAAATCGCCAGAGCTGTCACCGCTTGGCATGTGCGTGTTGATCCGTGCAATTGCCAAAGTCGGGCTGCCCAAGGGAGCGGTCAACCTGATCTGCGGACGCGGCCGGGAAGTGGGTTCATACCTGGTCAGCAGCAAACAGGTGGATCAGATTGTATTCACCGGATCAGTTCCAACAGGGCAATCGATTCTGCACGCTGCGGCTGAAAACGCTACTCCGAGCGTGATGGAGTTGGGCGGTAAATCGGCGGCGCTGGTGTTTGCCGATGCGGATCGCCAACAGGTATTGAGCAGTGTCAAAAGCGGTATTTTCTTCAATGCCGGCCAGGTCTGTTCAGCCCTGTCGCGACTGCTCGTGCAGCGCGAGATCTACGATGAAATCGTTGATCTGGTTGTGAATATGGCCGAAGGCCTGAGTGTCGATATTGGCGAACACAATCCCGACCTGACGCCAGTAATCAGCGCCGGACAGCTTGCAGGCATCGAACAGCTGTGCCGCACTGCAGTTGAAGAAGGCGCAGTGATTGCCACTGGTGGCGAGTCCTTTAATGATCGCGCCGGGCACTTTATGCGGCCAACGGTGATACGCGATGTCAGCCCGCAAATGAGCATTGCCCAGGATGAAGTATTCGGCCCGGTGCTGGCGGTTATTCCCTTTGATAGCGAAGAAGATGCCCTGGCCATAGCCAACGGCACCGAGTTTGGGTTGGTTGCCGGTGTCTTCACCCAGGATATCAGCTGCGCCATGCGTTGCACGCGCCGCTTGAAAGCAGGCCAGGTGTTCGTCAATGAATGGTATGCCGGTGGTATCGAAACACCATTTGGCGGCGTCGGCTTGTCTGGTTTCGGCCGCGAGAAAGGGCAGGAAGCGCTCTACAGCTACGTTCGGACAAAAAACGTTGCCATCCGTGTTACCGGCGAGTAGCGGAGACGATCATGAAAAAGTGGTTATGTGTGGTTTGTGGCCTGATCTACGACGAAGCCGAAGGCTGGCCCAAAGATGGAATCGCTGCCGGGACGCGCTGGGAAGATGTACCTGAAGACTGGGTCTGCCCGGAGTGCGGCGTTGGTAAAAGTGATTTCGAAATGCTTGAAATCGACGAACCCGTCATTGCGGTAGCAACGCCAGCAGTTGCGCCCACGCCAATTGTTGAAGCGCCAGCAAGCGTGCAACCACGCCAGCCGATCGTGATCATCGGCAGTGGCTATGCTGGTTATGGTTTAGCCCAGGCGTTACGCCGGGCAGATGCCAAGGTTGAAATTCGTTTGCTTACCCAGGACTCCGGGCATTTGTATTCCAAGCCTGGACTGTCCATTGCTCTTGCCCAGGGCAAGAGCGTCGAAGGTCTTGCTAGCGAGTCGCCACTGGCTCTGGAAAAGCGTCTGAACATCCGCATCTACCCACACTGCAAGGTCGAGCACATCGACAGTGCCAAGGCTGTGTTGCATACCAGTTTGGGTGAGATGGAATATGGCCAGTTGGTGCTGGCCAGTGGCGCCGCACCCATTCGCCTGCCGATTGCAGGCGATAGCGAGGCCATGCTCAGTGTCAATAACCTGCAGGACTACCAAGCCTTTCGCCAGCGCCTGGCCGGTGCCAGGCATGTGGCGATCCTGGGGGATGGTCTTATTGGTTGTGAGTTTGCCAATGACCTGGTCGGCAAGGGTTATCAGGTCAGCGTCATAGGCCTGGGGCAGTGGCCTATGGAGCGCCTGCTACCGGCGCAGGCCGGACAGCATCTACAAGAGGCGCTGAGCGAGCAGGGCGTCAATTGGTACCTGCAAAACTCGCTGACGCAGATTGACCGGCTGGAACAGGGCTATAGGTTGCAGCTAAGTGATGGTCAAGAGCTGGAGGCCGACCTGGTGCTGTCTGCGGTCGGGCTACGACCCAACCTGCAGCTTGCGCAGAGCGCCGGGATTGCAACCGACCGCGGGATCAAGGTCGACGCGCACTTGCGGACCTCGGTGCCGGGCATTTATGCCCTGGGTGACTGCATTGAAATCGACGGGCAGTTATTGCCCTATCTGGCACCAATCAACCAGGGAATCCAGGCACTGAGCAAAACCTTGCTCGGACAATTGAGCGCGACTGACTACCCACTGATGCCGGTCATGGTGAAAACACCAGCGGCGCCCCTGTGCCTGCTACCACCTGCAACAGGTATCCAGGGAGAGTGGCGCTGCACCTCGACAGAAGATGGCATGAGCGCCGGGTTCTATTGCGCTGCCGGGAAACTGCATGGGTTCGTGCTGCTTGGACGCCAGGCCCAGTTGCAACGCAATAGTTGGCTGCAATCGTGCGAAACCGCGCAACAAGCCGTGGCCTGAGAGGCGCATCATGACGAATAAGAACGCAAATTTACCCTTGGACGACTCAAGTTGCGGCTGGTACAGCGCATTGCATGATCTGCCAGCCGCCAAGCGCCTGCAGGGCCAGCAGCGTGCAGACTACGCCGTCATCGGCGCAGGCTTTGCCGGCCTGGCTGCCGCCAGGCGCCTGGCCGAGCAACTGCCTGAGGCGCGCATCCTTTTGATCGATGCACAGCGCGTTGGGTACGGCGCTTCGGGGCGTAACTCGGGGTTTGTGATTGACCTGCCGCACAAGTTTGCCCTTGAGCATCCGGACCCCGCCCATAAGCAACGCCTGCTAGGGCTTAACCGTGCAGCAATCAGTCAATTGCAAGGCCTGGTCGACCAGCATGGCATTGATTGCCAATGGTCGCACGCCGGTAAATACCAGGGGGCGGTAGGTCCTCGCGGGCAAGCCTACCTTGAGCACTTTGCAAAACTGATGAAAGACCTCGGCGAGCCTTTTGAGTGGGTTGATCGCGGGGCATTAGCCAAGGTCATCGGCAGTCAACATTACAGCCAGGCCATTTTCACCCCGGGCTGCTACCTGATGCAGCCCGCCGCTCTGGTCAATGGCTTGGCTCGTAGCTTGCCGGCCAATGTCGAGTTGCTTGAAGAATCGCCCATCCAGCGGCTTGAGTCGGATGCCAATGGCGGCTGGGTTCTGCATGGCTCACAAGGCCGTATCACTACGCCAAAGCTGCTGTTGGGCACCAGCATATTTACTCAGGAATTCGGTTACCTGCGTAATCGCCTGCTACCAGTGATGACGTTTGCCAGCTGGACGCGGCAACTCACTGATGCTGAGCTCGCCGAGTATGGCGGTCAGCTGGATTGGGGCCTGACTCCGGCTGATCATGCCGGGACCACTGTTCGCATGACTCAGGATCGCCGCTTGATTATCCGCAACACCTACAAGCACGTTCCCAAGTACGGCCGTAGCACCAGTGATGCAATGCGCCAGCAAATTGCGCGAGATCATCGCAAGGCATTTGTGGCGCGCTTCCCGCAACTGGCCGCAGTGCCGTTTACCCATACCTGGGGCGGGGTGTATGCCATTTCTCGCAACTTCACCAACTTCTTTGGTGAGTTGCAGGACGGTGTTTTTGCCTCCGCTTGCGACAACGGTGTCGGCGCGGCATGGGGCACGATTTCCGGCACTTTGCTGGCCGATCTAGCCATAGGCGCAGACTCAAGCCAGTTGCGTGATATTCAAGCGGTTACCGGCATGCCATCGCTCAATCCGCCAGAACCTTTTCTGGGGTTGGGAGTGCGTTCACGCATTCGTTTAGCTGCATTCAACAGCCGGAGTGAAATATGAACAGCCCAACTTCGAGCGTAAAGGTTTCAGGCACAGGCCCGGTGTTGCAGGTTGACCACATGGATCTCGACTTCACCTTGCGCAGCGCCGGTCAGGGCGATGGACAAGCCTTTGTGGCCCGGGCTGTCAGCAACGAAGTCTCGCCCAATATAGGCATTGGATTTGCCCGGTGGGAAGGTGCGCAAGTGGCCTGGACGCTGCTCTATGACGAAGTGGTTTTTGTCATAGAAGGTTGCTTTGAGTTGCAGGCCAATGACCAGCTCTATCGCGTAACACCCGGGCAGTTGTTGTGGATTCCCGAGGGCACCGAGCTGGTCTATGGCGGCCATGCATTGTTCGGCTATGTAGTGCACCCAGGTGACTGGAAGCAACGTCATGGGCTTGTTTGATCAAGGCCAAGAGCCGCCGGTTTTCCAACTGCTCAACAGGATGGAAAACCTTGGCCATGGAAAAAATATCAGTGATAAAAAGTCATAAATCAACTCAATAAAATGGTTTGTACAGCGGTTGGACCTGACTGAATATCGCTCTCCAGCACAAGTCCGGAACCTTGCCTTGTGGTGATTTCGCATTGACGAAACACGCCCCGGAATTGCTTTGAATACAAAAATAATAGCGAGGCCTTGTAATGAAAGAGATAGCTGCAGAGGGTGCTCATGCGCCCGCATTCAATATGCGCATCATGGGGTTGAACTTCCATCGCGTGATCTTCCCTGCATCATTTTTTATCGTGCTGGCACTGGTATTGGCCGCGTTGTATGAGCCTGTTGCCTTTGGCCAGGCCCTTGAGGCGATCAAGGGCTGGATTCTCAAGAATTGTGATTGGTTCATCATGATCATGGGCAATCTGGCCGTGTTGTTTTGTGCCGGTATTGCCCTGTCGCCTTACGGTAGAATCCGCCTGGGCGGTGAGAATGCAAAGCCTGAGTTCAGCACGCTGTCATGGTTCTCCATGATGTTTGCCGCCGGCATGGGTGTCGGCTTGCTCTACTGGGGCGTTGCCGAGCCGGTTGCGCAATACACCGAATGGTGGAAAACACCACTCAACGTGGTTAAGAACACACCAGAGGCGGCTCATGCAGCAATGGGGGCAACCATCTTTCATTGGGGGCTGCACCCCTGGGCGATTTACCTGACAAGTGCCCTGGTAATTGGCTATTTCGCGTTTAACAAAGGCATGCCTTTCTCACTGAGCTCAGGCTTGAAGCCGCTAATAGGCGATGCCTACAAAGGCTTGCCTGGGCAAATCGTCGATGTATTCACAGTCGTGCTGACCGTGTTTGGCCTGGCTACTTCGCTGGGCCTGGGTGCCATGCAGGCAACCGCCGGCATCACCCATGTGCTGGGTATTGCCAACTCCTTCAGCTTTCAGTTGTTGTTTATTTTCACGGTAACCGGCCTTGCAGCTCTTTCATTATGGCGCGGCATGCATGCCGGGGTGAAACTGTTGAGCAACGTCAATATGCTGCTGGCGTTGGCGCTGTTCGTATTGGTGGCTATTGCCGTTGGCGTGGGAACCTTTCTTTCATCAGTGCTGACCGCAGCAGTGGATTATGTCGAGTACTTTGGCCCGCTGGCCAACTGGATCAATCGTCCAGACCCGGATTGGTTTCAAGGCTGGACGGTTTTCTATTGGGCGTGGTGGTGCACCTGGGGACCAATTGTCGGTGTGTTTGTGGCAAGGGTTTCTCGCGGTCGTACGCTGCGGCAATTGGTCTGCGTGGCAATGGTATTTCCAACCATAGCGACTGTTTTCTGGTTTGCCGCTTTTGGCCTTGGTGCCATCAATCAGGTCGCAGCAGGAGAGGGCGCACTCGCAGCAGGGCTGGCCGATATAAATATGGCATTGTTCCAGTTCCTGGAAGTGCTGCCGATGTCGACTATTACCTCCATGCTGGTGGTCGTGCTGCTGGTTATATTCATGGTCACATCGATGGATTCCGGCGCCCTGGTGGTTGATAACCTGGCCGCTGGTGGTGAGCCTGATACCCATGCGGGTCAGCGAATCCTGTGGCTGTTTATGGTGGCGTTGGTCACAGTCACTTTATTCGTGATTGGTGGCGACACTGCACTCAAGGGGATACAGGCTGGGGCTGTCGCGATGGGCCTGCCGTTCATGGCCATTATGCTGCTGATGATGGTCGGCTTTATCAAATCCCTCGTTACCGAGAGGCCAAGCTGAGTCCATCCCTTGGCTGATCAGCAATAACTTTCAAAACCGTTAGCGAGCAGTCGCTAGCGGTTTTTTTGCATCAGCGCTATTGCACTGGGCCATGCATTGATCTTGGCTGAAAGAATTATCAAACACCCCAGCTTATAGGATAAGCGCATAAATATTTCATCTGAGAATGAGATGCAGCCTTGCATTTCTCAGTATCTCGGAATTTTCCTACAGACCCCGAAGAAGCACACTACATCCAGCTGAGTAGTGGCAAAGTAACATTTGCGCCACTCCAAACCGAGGATGGTTCCGGAGTTTATTGAACAGATTCTATTGGAGTTTTACATGAAAACGCTTTCCGCTGCATTTCTGGGTCTTGCCAGTGTCGGTTTGCTGAGCGCCTCGGGCGCCTATGCTGCTGATGGCACTATCACCATTACTGGCCAAGTGGTTGACTCTTCTTGTGATATCGCTGTTAACGGTGCTACTGGCGACGCCACTGTCGTTCTGCCATCCGTATCCAAAACTACCCTGGCCAATCCAGGCGATACCGCTGGCGCGACTTCAGTGAGCATGTCGCTGACCGGTTGCCCCGCTACTGGCAGCGTACGTGCCTACTTCGAGGCCCTGAACGTCGACCAGGCCACAGGTTATTTGATCAACACCGCAGCTGCAACTCCTGCTGAGAATGTACAGGTACAGGTGACTGATGCTTCTGGCACCGGTATCGATCTGCGTACCAATGATAACAACAACTTCGTAGGTTTTACCGACGATGGTGGTACTGGTACCGCGAACCTTGAGTACGGTGTGCAGTACGTCGCCACCGATGCTGCGACAGCTGGTCAGGTAGAGACTCAACTGGTCTATAGCCTCGATTATCAGTAACTCGTTGCCCGGCCGTGGAAGTGATCTGCGGCCGGGGTATTCAGGAGGAGGTTGGTATGCGTAGCGCTCTGAGAAAAATGACATCCTGTTTGCTTGCGGGGCTATTGGTTGCTCCACTGATGGTGCAGGCAGGGGTTCAGATCGCAGGGACGCGCTTTATCTATCCGGCAGGTGAACGTGAGATCAACGTTCGCTTGACTAACACAGCCAATAAACCCGCATTGGTGCAGGCATGGCTTGATGCAGGCGATCCTTCGGTACAGCCAGGTGCCGAGCAGTTACCTTTTGTCGTGTTGCCACCCTTGGTACGGGTTGAAGCCAACAAAGGGCAGACGCTGCGTGTGGTACATGTAGGTGGTCAACTGCCAAAGGATCAAGAGTCGGTGTTCTGGCTCAATGTGCTGGAGGTACCGCCCAGGGCCGAGGGTACAGATGATCGCAACGTCATGCAGTTGGCATTTCGTACACGACTCAAGCTGTTCTACCGTCCCGAAGGGCTTCAGGGCAAGTTGCAAGATGCAGTTGAAAAACTGAGCTGGACACTGGTTCACGCCAGTACCGGTTATGCATTGCAAGCACGCAATGACTCCGCCTTTCATGTCAGTTTTGCCCATATAGAACTGAAGGCGGGCGGCAAGAAGTACAGCCTCGACAGCGGTGGCATGGTTGCACCGCGTGCGACGCAAGATTTTCCTTTGAAAGGGCTCAATGGCCCAGTTTCGAGCGGGCAAGTCCAGGTGAACTGGCTTGATGATTTCGGTGCTAGCCGAGAGCAGAGCTATGAACTGAAACGCTAGCCAAGGATTGCTGCTTTACCTAGCTATCGCTGGCGTCACTAAGTGAACTTGCCTGGTTTCCAGTAGGTGGGTTTGTTCGCCTCGCATAAAAGTCTTTCTGGAAGATTCTAGGTCATCAAAATGAAGATTTTCCGCTGCAGTCATGCAACGGGTGGGCAGACTGTTGCTTATGGAAAGCTACGGCTCACTCCTTTGGCACGGTTAATATGCACAATTATCGGCATGTCTTCAGCCGCAAATACACTGGCTGCTGTCGACCCTGTCGAGGTCGCCACCAGTCCTGTTTTCGATAGCGGTTTCTTGCGTGGAATGGGGCAGGATATCGACCTTTCGCGTTTTGCCAAGGCGGGCATTGTCGTGCCTGGCACCTACACCTTGAATATCACCCTCAACGGCAAGGAACGTATACGTCAGGACGTACGAGTAACTGACGTTGAAGGTAATCAACACTTCTGTTTCTCTACCGCAGACGCCAAACGTTGGGGCGCCAGGCTTGAACAGTTGCCCGACCAGGAGCAGGTTGCGCGAGTTCTGGCCAGCGATTGCGTTGAGGTACAGGCACTCATACCGGGCGCCAGCTTCAGTATGGACGTGGCCGAACTCAGCGGAACCTTGAGCATCCCCCAGGCTTATGCCGGGCGCGTCAAGCGCGGCTACGTCGATCCGACCGAGTGGGATGAAGGCATCACCGCCGCCATCCTCGGTTATCACGGCAACGTATTTCGCAACGAGCGCGATGGCGCGGATACCACCACCGACTACAGCGTAAACATCAATGCTGGGTTGAATGTAAGTGGCTGGCGCCTGCGCCATAACGGCAATTATCGCGACAGCGACGATGGCCCGAGCGAGTACAGCTCGCAAAACAGCTATGCGCAAACCGATATCGACATGTTGCAGTCGCAACTCACCCTCGGTGAATACTTCACTCCGGGCAGTGACTTCGACAGCATCCCGTTCACCGGTATCCAACTGGCCAGCGACGACAGCATGCTGCCGGAGAGCGAGCGTGGTTTCGCGCCTATTGTCCGCGGTACTGCCGAAACCAACGCCAAGGTCACCATCAGCCAGAATGGCAATGTGGTTTATGAGACCAGCGTGGCACCTGGTGCTTTCGTAATCGACGATCTCTACGCCACCGGTTATGCCGGTGACCTTGAGGTTACCGTCACCGAGGCAGACGGGCGTGAAAAAAGCTTTATCGTCCCCTTTGCTGCAGTGGTGCAAATGCTGCGTCCGGGTTCTTCGCGCTTTAACATCGCTTCGGGCAATTATCGCGATGACAACCTTGAAGATGAGCCCTGGTTCACCCAGGCCACTTATCGTCGCGGTATAAGCAACAAGCTGACCGCATACGGCGGCGGTATCCTTGCTGAAGACTACAGCTCGGCCCTGGCCGGTGCGGCTTTCGCTACCCCCATTGGTGCGGTGGCATTCGATGCAACCTTCACCCGAGCCAAAGGCTTGCCCACCATTGGCTCGGGCGAAGATGCCATAGGCGGCGACCTCAATGGTCAAAGCTACCGGATCAGTTACAGCAAGCTGCTGGACGCTACCCGTACCAATTTTTCCCTGGCGGCTTATCGGTTCTCAAGCGAGGAGTTCCTCAGTTTCGGCGACTTCGCCCGCCTGCGCGAGAACGCTGACTCGGCGTCATTGCGTGAACGCAACCGCTTTCAGGTCAATATCAGCCAACCGCTGGGTGATTACGGCGACTTCAACTTCACCGGCCTGACCCGCAACTATTGGGGCGATCAGTCCAACAGCACCACCTTCCAGCTCGGCTATGGCAAAGGCTTCAGTTGGGGCTATATGAACCTGACCGCCAGCCGCGAGATGCAGGACGGCGAGAACAATGACACCTACATGCTCAGCGCCAGTATTCCGCTGGGCTCAGGGGCGCGTCGGCCGATGTTGACCACCACGGCAACACTGGACGATGACAATAACAACTCGATACGTAGCAACCTTTCAGGCTCGGCTGGCGAGTACGGCGAAATGAACTACGGCGTGTACGCCAGTCGCTCGGAAACCAACAACGAGAGCGACAACACCTACGGTGGCAACCTCAACTATCGCACCTCCGCAACCCAGCTCGGTGCCAGCTACAGCCATGGTGATGACTACAAGCAATATTCAGGTTCGGCCACCGGTACTGTGGTCGTCCATTCTGGCGGCGTAGTGTTCAGCCCGGAACGTGGTGAAACCATGGCATTGCTGGTTGCCGAAGGTGCTCCAGGCGCAGAAATAACCAGCGGCCAGGGTAACCGTCTTGATGGCAATGGCGAAGCGCTAAAGGCAGGCCTGACGCCTTACCGTCATAACCCGGTTGGCATCAGCCCGCGCGGCTTGCCGGTGGATGTCGAGTTGCAAACCACTTCGCAGAATGCGGTGCCGCGCCGTGGCGCCGTGGTGCGGCTCGACTATGCAACCATTAGCGGCAAGCCGCTACTGCTACGGGTACAGAACCCCGAGGTGCCATTTGGTGCGAGCGTGGTTGATGCCGACAACCAGGCTGTCGCCATGGTCGGGCAGGGTGGTTTGATCTTCCTGCGTGGCGAGCACCAGGGTTTGAAAGTGGTGTGGGGCCAGTCCTCACAGGAATCCTGCCAGTTGAACTATCAAGTCCCAGCCGATGAGCAGGGCGACAATCCCTATGTGCAAGTGGAAGCAAGTTGTGCCCATGGTTGATGGGGCCAGCGTGTTCCACGCAATTATGTGTGGAACACGAATGTTATTTTTGGGTTTATCGATTTTTAATTCGAAGCAGTTATCAATATATGTTTAACCATGGGTTGTGCGTCTTACGGTGTGCCAGCTATGGAACGGATGGGTCTTCTGATGAAAACTTATAACTGTGCCATACGATCTTTAACTCACACAGAGACAGGCCGGATTCTTGCTTTAGTAGTCGCCTTGGGATGGTCATTTAGCGCCCATGCAGAGCCACCTGCCTGGCAGTGCGAAGGCGCGCCGGTGATAGAGCACAATAACGTGATTGCGCTTGATTTTACTGAGCAAGCATCAATAGGGGAGAGGGTTGATACAACGTTCAACACCGGGCAAGGTGGTGTAGGCAACTGCAATTGTCCAGAGTCTGGGAGTTACACCTCCTACTTCACTAGCACAACTGGCCTGACAGTGACATCGGATGGCTGGTTAAAACTCAACGATAATATAGACGCCAGACTCCGTATTTTTGTCTTGGGCTCTAATAATGTTCTCGTTCCCTTCAGCAAAGTGCCCAATACTGCGAGTTCACCTTGTTCACCTGAGAATGGCATTGTCAACGCCAGCACTGGTAGCCGAGGTCAAGTAGCCTTCAGGATTACTAAACCCTTCGTAGGCGAAATCATCTATTCAGGGCGCCTGGCCACTATGTATTGGCAGATCAATGACAGTAGCGCTGCAGTCGATATGAACTATCCCTACGCGCATGTTAATGCTGATATTAGGCTCAAGGTGCTTGCTTCTTGCCAATTCAGAGCAGGCGATACCTTCACCATTGACTTGGGCGACATCGACAAGGCGGCGCTGACCGAAGGCGGCCTGCCAAAATATGGCTTTACGCCCAAGTCCATTGACCTGAGCTTGGATTGCGTAAATATCGGTAGTTCCGGAAAGGTCAGCTACATGTTCCAGAGCGCCTCGGGTTCAGAGGGGAATCTCTTGTTGACCGACTTGCGAGGTCTAGGAATTGGATTGCACGATGGTGACGACAACCCTGTAGGTTTGGGCGCTGAAAATGCTATCGAAGTGCCTGTTGTTTCCGACACCACATCGTTTTTGCTCAAACCCTATCCTAGCAAGCTACCGGGGGCTGCTGTGGAAAGTGGGAGTTATACAGCGCAGGCAATTGTGACTGTTACTTTACCTTAGAGTATGCCGACAACAACTGAACATCGGTTGCTGGCTCTGACTAAGTATCTGATGTTATCTGCTTTAAGTGTTTTACTATTTACAATTGAGAAAAGCGATGAGCCGTAACTTACTATTTCTAACCATATGCTTGGTGGTGTCTCTTATCCTGATACCAGTCAAACCGGCCATGGCAGGTACCACGAACAATTGTAGCTCGGCTCAATTGCCCTGGAATGGTGTGCTTGATAGCGCAGCCGCAGAGAACCTACCGATAGGGTCTGTTGTTCCCGGTTCGGATGCCATGACTGTGGTGACTATCAATTGCACCAGTGCCTGGGACGACAATCAAGCCTATTGTGCAGGAAACTCTGGGTGGACTGTAAACCCGGTGGGAGGCGCAACACCAATGGAAACCACCATTCCTGGTGTCTATACCTATGCAGGCATGCCAAGTGGTATTGGCTACCAGTTCCTCGACGGCAGTGGGCAGTCATTGCCTTTGGACTCAACCAACCGACATGACACTGGGGTTCCCATACAAACGGGGGACCAGACGATTCCTTTGCATTTTCGTATGGTCAAGACTTCCAATGCCCTGTCATCAGGAAGTCTGAATATCCAGATGTATCTGAGTTGCAATGGCTCCGAATGGTCGAACCGCACCGCAGCCGGCAGCATATTAAATCTTACGGTCAACGCCGAGGTGATTACTGAAACCTGCAGTTTGGTGACTCCCGACGTCCAGGTGCAATTGCCAGAAGTTGCGCGCTCGGACTTCAAGGGTGGCGTTGGCAGCACTGCGGGCTCGACACCCTTTACCTTGGATTTTGAATGTGGTTCCTATGTCGACGCGCGTTTCAATATCAGCGACATGGCTGATCTTAGCAACACCAGCGATACACTGAAGTTAGTCTCCGGATCGACCGCCAGTAATGTCGGGGTGCGCCTGTTGCATCAGGACAGCCCTGTGTACTTGGCGCCAAACGAGGTGTTCGACCAAGGAGGTAGCCTGTTTCCTTTGCTCAACCCGCAAGCGGATACGAGCGTCATCAGCTTGCCGTTTACCGCCGAGTACGTACAGACAGGCGCACCAGTGAGGTCTGGCAGCGTGCAATCCCAAGCCGTTGTGACCATCAGTTACAACTGAGTAACAGTTAGCCATGCAGGCCAGAGTCAACCAAGGATGGATGGCTGCGACTACACTGGGATAGACTGATTCAGTAACTTGATGCAATGGAGTGTGCAAATGCCTGGACAGGCTACTGGGGATGATAAGCGCTTGACGCTTAGGTTGTTGTTCGGGCGGCAGGCTGAAACCTTGCGCAAGGCTGGAAAAAAACATAGGACAATCAGGCCAAAAGGGTGATGCAATGACATCGCGACATATGGCCGGTCAAGGGGATTGCCATGCCCCGTATACACTCAAGCACATTCGCCTAAAGTACCTGGCCGTCCTAATTGTCGCTTTGTTCCTGCCCTTAGTGCTCGGCACAGCCCAAGCTCAGTGCAAGTTTATCAACGGCTTTTCGGTTGAAAACAAGTACCTGGTGCCTAACTCTGGGGTTATTGCTTCAACGAATACGGCTTTTGGCACTCCAATTGGCGCCTATTCAGAACGGCCTAAATCGCTTTCGGCCAACTATGCCAATTGCACCAGCCCCGGCACCGCCAGCCGGACAGTTGCGGGTACGCTGCTCTCCAGCGAGCCTTACACTTACGCGACAGACAATCCTTCAGTTGGGATACGATTCTTCGATGACTCCGCTGCCTATGGTCGGCGTTATTGGGGAGGAGGGGCCGCAGAGTCGAAAACAGGCAACTGGAGCTGGATTGACGGACGGATTGGCGCCGAGCTCATTGCCCTTGGCCCACTGCAAACCACCAGGATCAATATCAGCGCCGTTGCAACGTTCTCCCTGGACGGCCTGGTTGTCATGACTGTACGGGTTGCCAGTGTGACAATCAGTGTACAGACATGCAAAACCTCGGATGTGGCGGTGGACCTCGGTGCGCAACTGGTTAGCAGCTTTTCCGGCCCAGGCTCTACGACGCCGGCGAAAGCCTTCAATATCGAGCTGACAAGTTGCCCGCCAGGTGCCGACGGCATTTTCTATCAGCTCGATCCACTCACAGCGATTCTTCCAGAAGTCGGCCAGTCGGTCGTAGCGCTCGACAGCTCATCATCGGCTACAGGAATTGGCATACAACTGCTCGATGGCAACAGCAATCCTTTCGCCCTGGCGACCAAAACGCAGTTGGCTGAGTACGACAGTGGCCGCGTGGCCGATTATTCGATTCCGTTCGCGGCCCGGTATTACCAAACAGCCTCTAAGGTGACCACTGGCACTGCCAATACAGCCCTGATTTTTACCATTACCTATCATTAATGCCCTAATCATCCGCCAGGTGCTGACAGGGCCTGGCGGATGATTGTGCTGGGGTTGTTTCCGAGAGGGCTTAAAAGGCTACCTTGCCAGGCCCCTTGAGTTGCAGCATTTCGCGTGCTTCATCGGGGGTGGCTATTGTCAGCCCCAAGCCTTCGATAACCTGCCTTGCAGCCAGTACCTGTTCTGCACTGCTAGTTGCCAGGCGACCAGGCCCAGCCCATAGCGAATCCTCAAGTCCAACACGTACGTGGCCGCCCATGGCAACCGACATTGCTGCGATTGGCAATTGATTGCGACCCGCCCCTAGAACCGACCACTCATAGGTGTCGCCAAACAGGCGGTCGGCCGTACGCTTCATATGCATCACATCATCTGGATGCGCGCCTATGCCTCCCATCAAGCCAAAGGCTGTCTGGATAAAAAGCGGACCGCTAACCAGGCCAGCATCGACGAAGTGCTTGAGGTTATAGAGGTGGGCAGTGTCATAGCACTCAAACTCGAATCGCGTGCCGTTGGCGCCCAGGGTTGTGAGCAGGTATTCAATATCCTCGAAGGTGTTGTGGAACAGAATGCCTTTGTCGCCAATGTAGTTGCGTTCCCATTCGTGCTTCAGTTGTCCTTCGAAGCGTTTAAGCATTGGAAACAGGCCAAAGTTCATCGAACCCATATTCAGAGAGGCAACCTCGGGCTGCCATTTGGCGGCGGGGCGAACCCGTTCCTGGATACTCATGGTCGGGGCACCACCGGTGGTGATGTTGACCACGCAATCCGAACGCTGCTTGATCACTTCCAGGAATGGCTGGAAGGCCTCGGCAGTCTGGTCGGGCCGACCATCTTCTGGATTGCGCGCATGCAGATGAACAATGGCAGCCCCCGCCTCAGCAGC
The DNA here is from genome assembly GCF_900188155.1 of Pseudomonas segetis. Classification (GTDB taxonomy): domain Bacteria; phylum Pseudomonadota; class Gammaproteobacteria; order Pseudomonadales; family Pseudomonadaceae; genus Aquipseudomonas; species Aquipseudomonas segetis. The sequence goes on along the minus strand of NZ_FZOG01000001.1, from coordinate 1,258,014 downwards.
GCCAATTGCCGCTTCTGCAATTTCATTGGCAGTAACGGGCAAGTACTCAGACATCGATGGCGTATGGATTGCACCGGTGACGGCACAGGTAATGATAACTTTGCGTTTGCTGGACATGATGACTTGTTCTCCTGATGCTAGTTGTTGGAATGAAGAAATCGGCTCAGTTGAGCCAGCAGCGCATCTCGCCGCAGACTTAGCTCCGGGACCTCGGATGGCGCAGGCATCTGGGCTGCAACTATTTGTGCAGCTCGTTCGCTAAAGGCTTCTCCACGGGCTGCGTTGTCGCTTAGGCGCGCCATGGTTGGGCCGTAGCGCTTGAGATAATCTTTCACTCCGCCAGGTGCGTTCAGGTTGATGGTTGCCATCGGGCCCAGAAATACCCAGCGCCGGCCCAGGCCATGACGGATAGTGTCATCCAGCCCCAGTGGGGTAACCACGCCTTGCTCGATTAGGCTCAATGCTTCGGCAAGGACGACGGCTTGCAGCCGGTTAAGAACGAAACCGTCGATCTCTCGGCTTAGCCGGACTGGCACCTGGGCCACGGCATGCATCAGTGCTTCAGCACGGTTCATTACCTCTGGTGCCGTGTCGGGGCCAGGGCATAGCTCGACGACTGGAATGACATGGGGAGGATTTACCGGGTGCGCCACTAGGATGCGTGCACGGCCAGCTAAGCCTTGGGCGAAGCTTGAAGCAACCAAGGCTGAGCTAGAGGAGGCGAGAATAGCCTGCGGTGCAGTGAGACGATCAAGCTCGGCGTAAATTTCACGCTTTATCTCAAGGTTTTCCGGGCCGTTTTCCTGCACCCATTCCACCTTGTCTACGGCCTCGGCCATGCTGCTCAAGACAGTTACATGGGCGAGGGCAGCAGGATCGTCGCCACTGCGGCGACATGTTTCCGAGAGTTCATCCATTACCCGTGCACGAACATCCTGATCCGGGTCCCACAGCCTGACGTCGCACCCTGCGCGGGCAAAAACCAAAGCCCAAGCGCGACCGATAAGCCCGCCTCCGATAATGGCGATGCACCGAGTTGTCTGCTCTTGGCTCACTTGGCCTCCCATTTGCGCAGTGCTTGGCACAGATCACTTGCCGCACCAGAAATGTCGCTGGCAATGGCCAGCTGCAGGGCGTCTGCATCACCAACCCGCAGGGCTTGCAGTGCTGCACTGTGGCTGGCCATCGAGTGCTCGAAATGCAGTGGCTCGGTCAAGGCAATGCGAATGAGCGGCCCAACCCGCAGCCACAGGCTTTCGATTTGGTTCATCAGTATTGGCCGATCGGCAGCGCGATAGATCAGCGAATGAAAACGCCAGTTGTTTTCAAGGTACATATCGACATCGCGGGTTTCAGTGGCGCGTGTCATCAGGTTGAAGGCGTTATTGATAACGCGCATCTGGGCTGACCCGATCCGATTGATCGCCTGGGCTGCAGCAAAACCTTCGAGGTTGACGCGAATATCGCGAATCTCAGTCAATTCTGCGTCGGTCAGGATAGGGACCCGCAGAACTCGATTACCGCCAAAGGTCTCCAGGCCGCCATCTCCCTCAAGCCGTCGCAATGCCTCGCGCACCGGTGTGACGCTGGTCTCCAGGACTGCCGCTGCCTTGCGCAGGCTGATCTCCTCGCCAGGATGGAAGTATCCGCTGATCAGTGCGTGACGAAGCGTTGCGTAGACCAGTGACTGCGCTGTTGCGCCTTCCTGAAGGGCCAGCGGTCCCAGTCGTGCCCAACTGTCATGTGGGCCATCTTTCGCCAGAGGTGGAGTTGACTGATCCAAAGTGTGATCTCGCTTTTATCGAATATTTTTTAGAATGCAGCACGAATCGAATATTAGTCAATCAATATGGGTTCTGCCAAACGTGTTGACGCTTCAAAGTCGCGTACATATAGTAACTGTGATCACGGTTTGTGACGATCGCTTAACCATTGATTGCCAATCAGCAGTCGAGAAATGGGTTTTCAGAGGAAGAATAAGAAAATGAAAAACTTTATTTTTGCCATCGCAGCCACGGCTGCCACCTGCTTCATGGCCAGCACTGCCACAGCTGAAGAAACCCGGGTGTTTGATGTGAGTCTGCCGCTGGGCAAGGAATCGCATCACGCCGTGGGTGTACTGAAATTCGGTGAAGAGCTTTCAAGGCTATCTAACGGACGTCTGACAATCCGCCCGCACTATGACAACGCACTTGGTGGCGAGCGTGAGGTAGTGGAGGGCATTGGCTTTGGCCTGATCGATATGGGCATCAGCTCGACTGGCCCCATGGGCGGTTTTGTCGATGAATTCATGCTGTTCGATCTGCCGTATATCTTCCGTACCCCTGAACAGGCCTACGGCTTTCTTGACAGCAAATACGGTGACCAACTGGCGAAAAAGCTGGAGGATCAAGTGGGTGTGAAGATTCTTTGCTGGATGGAAAACGGATACCGGCATAACACCAACAATGTGCGGCCCCTGCACACCCCTGATGACCTCAAAGGCATCCGCCACCGTACCCAGGAAAGCCGGGTACAGGTTGATACCTGGACAGCGCTGGGCGCTGATGCTTCCCCAATGGCCTGGACCGAAGTCTTTACCGCGCTGCAGCAAGGGGTGATCGATAGCCAGGAAAATCCGATCGCGACCATCTATGACGTCAAGTTCTACGAGGTGCAGAAATACCTGAACCTGACTCAGCATGTGTACTCGCCAGCCCCCTTCATGATGGGGGCGAAGCTGTTCAACTCCCTGTCCGAGTCAGACCAGGCGATCGTTCTCCAGGCTGCAAAAACGGCTTTGACGGTGCAACGCGAAGCATCCCAACGCATGGAGAAAGAACTTATCGTCAAGCTTGGAGAGCTGGGGATGGTTGTCACACGCCCGGATCTCGACGCGTTTCGCGAGCGCGTACAACCTGTGATCAGCAAGTGGAAAGAGAAAGTCGGCCCCGAATTGGTGGATGCCGCAATCAACTTCAAGCCTTGATTGCACGCTCTTTTAAGCGGGTCTTCTACCTGGCCCGCCACTTTGAATATTTCAGGAGATTCTCATGCAAGTCGTCATGCGCAAGCTAGTGCAGGGAGTGGATCGCATCAATTGGTTGTGCGGTTGGTTTCTGGCAGCACTGCTGCTGGTAATGACTGTACTGATCAGTTGGCAGGTCTTCGCTCGATACGTGATGGGGCACTCGCTCACATTCTCCGAGGAAGTGGCACGTTTCTCGATGGTCTGGATGACCATGCTGGGTGCGGCATATGCCTATCGACATGGTTCGCTGATTGCTGTCGAGTTGCTGTCGGGGTTTGCGAATGGTCGTTTTGCCCGGGAACTGCGCCTGCTGGTTGCGCTGGTGTCCTGCGTCTTTGCGTGGGTATTGCTGACAGAGGGACTTCACATCACGGAACGGGTAGTGGGGCAGACCTCGCCTAGCCTCAGAGTGTCGATGGGCTGGCTCTACGCCGCTGTTCCGGCGGGTGCGGCGATGATATTTATCAACGCCTTCGCGATCATCGCTGACACCTTTACCGCGAAAAAGGACTAGGTCATGGCCGCGCTTTTATTTGGATCACTACTATTATTGCTGGCCATCGGTGCGCCCGTGACTTTCGCGCTTGGGCTGGCGGCGATTATCGCAATCTGGATGGGCGATATCATGCCGATGCTGATCGTCCCACAAGAGATGATCCGTTCAGTCAATTCATTTCCGTTGCTGGCTATCCCATTTTTTATTCTCGCCGGCGACTTGATGCAGCGTGGTGGCATCTCGCACCGGCTGGTTGAGTTCTCGCGCACGCTGGTTGGCAGCATGAATGGCGGCCTGGCCATGGTTGCAATTGTCACATCGGCGTTTTTCGCAGCCATTTCAGGCTCTGGCGCAGCAACCACTGCAGCAGTCGGGGCAATCTTGATTCCGGCGATGATCAGCCAAGGCTACAGCGCTTCATATGCCGCAGCCAATCAGGCCGCTTCAGGTGCCCTGGGCGTGATTATTCCGCCGAGTATTCCGCTGATTCTCTATGCCATTGCCGCAAACCAATCCGTTGGCGCCATGTTCACCGCAGGGTTCTTGCCTGGGTTTGTCGTTGTTGGGTCGCTGATGATCTTTGCCTACTGCCGAGCACTGCAACATCCGGCAACCCGTGGCGAGCCTTCAAGTATCGGTGAAATATTCAGGGCAGGGCGCAAGGCTATCCTCGCTTTGCTGATGCCTGCGCTGATCTTGGGTGGCATCTATGGCGGCATAGTCACGCCAACAGAAGCAGCCGTTATTGCCGTGGTCTATTCATTCATAGTCGGGGCCGTTATCTACCGTGAGCTACCGCTGCGTGATATCCCGAATATCTTGCGCAGGTCCGCCATTACTTCGGCAGTTGTGCTGAGCATCATTGCCACGGCAGGTCTCTATGGACGAATTATCCTTTCCTTGCAGATTCCAGCGGCCATTTCAGAGCTAGTCGTCGGCGTCATCGAGAGTCCATGGCAGTTCATTATCCTGGTCAATGTGCTGCTGTTGTTTGTTGGAATGTTCCTCGAAGCAGCTGCTGCGATCCTGATCTTCACGCCTATTCTTCTGCCGATTGCCCTTAATTTCGGAATTAATCCAGTGCACTTCGGCATCATCATGGTGGTGAACCTGGCCATGGGCATGTTCACGCCACCGGTTGGGCTCAACCTGTTTATTGCCTCACAGATATCACGTACTTCAATCGCGAATCTGACACGGGCAATCCTGCCATTTGTCGCGCTTATGCTCGCGGTTCTGATGATTATCAGCTTCGTTCCCTGGCTTTCGCTGTCGATACTCGGCAGGTAGAACAGCCTCAATCTAATAATAAAGGAGTGCTTTAAATGGAGCTTTCTCTTACAGATGCCCGCATCATTGTCACGGCGGGCGCTGGCGGTATAGGGCGCGCGATTGTCGATGCTTTTCGCGAGGAGGGCGCACAGGTCGCCACCTGTGATATTGATGACTCAGCCCTTGCCACGTTGCCCGACGATGTCTTCAGACAGAAGGTGGATGTCGCGGATAGCCGTGCCTTGACGCAATTCATAGAGGCTGCCGTTAAGCACCTTGGCGGGCTTGATTGCCTGGTCAACAACGCTGGCATTGCTGGTCCTACAGGACGAATCGAAGCGCTTGAAGTTGGCCAGGTTGAGCAATGCCTGGCGATCTGTCTGACCAGCCAGTTCGTCACTATCGGTCGTGCCGTGCCGCACCTGCGACAGAGCCGGAATCCATCGATCGTTAATATTTCTTCGCTGGCCGGACGCCTGGGCTTCAAGCTGCGCAGCCCTTATGCCGCGGCCAAATGGGGCGTGATCGGCTTGACCAAGTCCATGGCGATTGAACTGGGACCAGACAAGATCCGGGTCAATGCGGTTCTGCCTGGTATCGTTTCAGGTGATCGCCAGCGCAGGGTGCTGGAAGCTCGCGCCGAGGCAAAAGGCGCTAGTTTCGAAGAGACAGAGCGTGAGGCGTTTTCATTTACGTCGATCCATGACTATGTCACTCCGCAACAGATCGCCGACCAGGTTGTCTTCCTGGCCAGCCCGCGCAGCAAAACCCTGTCAGGACAAGCCATTTCAGTGTGCGGAGATACGGGAATGCTTGGTTGATCAGAAGGTTGTTAAACGCAGGCCAGGTGGCCAGGGTATAGTCCGTTACGCTCGAGGCGGGTTGCAGCACCTCGAGCCAATGCCAAGATTACGACATTAATCAAACTCTAACTTTGTGTGGCTCAGTGTTTGCCCGGCTGTCATGCCATGCTGTCGCTTGTTCTCATCTGGGTTAGCTTTTGATCGCATCGGGGCACCGCAGTTCGCGGCTCGATACTCCCAGCGGTTCTCGCTCAGCAATTCCAAAACTTGCCGGTGGAAACGCTCCAGCGAAGCATTATGGCCGATGCTGATCAAGATGGTTTCGGGCAGTGCCTGCTTGAGCAACTGATAACAACCTTCCTCGTTCGCGGCATCCAGTGCCGAACTGCTTTCGTCAAGAAATAACACGGATGGGCGGGCCATCAACGCTCGCACGAAGGCGCAGCGCTGCTGTTCGCCGATGCTCAGGGTTTGCGCCCAGTCATGCACCTGATCCAGTTGCTCGATCAGGTGTTGCAGGCCGATTTGCTGCATGGTCTGGATGAGCGTGGCATCTTCTTCGCGCTGAGGTGGGTTTGGATACCAGAGCGCCTCGCGCAGGTTGCCCAATGGCAGGTAGGGTTTTTGCGAGAGTGTGAGCGCATGCTCCCGGTCGTAATAAGTCGAACCCGAAGCATGGGGCCACAGCCCTGTAATCGCCCGAACCAGCGTTGATTTACCATAGCCTGACGGTGCGCTGATCAATAGGCTGTCGCCGGGTTCGAGTGAAAGATTGAAGCCGTTGAGCAAGCGCCGACCACTTGGCAGCCAGATGGCTAAATCCTTGACCTGCAGAGCTTTGAGCTGATGCTTGTGCACGACCCCTGAGTTCACATCGACCTTGTCAAGACGTTTCTGGAAACCGATCAATCGGTCGATCACCGATTTCCACTCGGTCAATTCCGGGAACACCTCCACCAGGTAGGCAATGGCTGCGTGCACTTCACCAAAGGCGGAACTTATCTGAGTCAGGCGGCCGAGGGGGAATGCGCCAGCAAAGAATTGCGGTGCCATGATAAACATGGGAATAACCGTGGCGCTGCGCAAGTAGAAGGTTGAGTAACCCATGATCAGCTTTTGCTTTTTCACCAATTCCCAGAAGTTCTGCAGCGCAGCCTCCAGGCGTTGGTTGAAGCGGGCGTTCTCCAGCGTTTCGCCTTGATACTGGGCGACCGAGTCGGCGTTCTCCCGCAGGCGCATCAGGGAGAAGCGAAAGTCGGCTTCACGGCGCTGTTGAATGAAGTTCAGCCGGGGTAATGCACGCCCTAGCCAGAACGCGAAACCCGTGCCCAGCAGGGCATAAATCAATGCGACCCATACCAGCAAACCCGGAATGACCACGGACTCACCGGCGAACGGCACGTTGACCAGGCTAGAGGCTTGCCAGAGGATGTGCAGGAAGGAAAACAGCGACACCACGGATGTCATTAACCCCAGGCTCAGCTTGAGCGACTTGATGATGAACAGGTCAATGTCTTCGGCAATCCGCTGATCGGGGTTGTCGACGTCGGTTTCGGTCAGTTTAAGCTTTTGATAACGCTGCTTGCCCAGCCATTGCTCAAGCATGTTGTTGGTGGCCCAGCGACGCCAGCGCAAGGTTAATTTTTGCTGGAAGTGAAACGCCGCAACGGTAAAGCTTGCCAAGCCAATTTGCAGCAGGATGAACTGCACGCCACCCAGGAGAAAACCAGGATAATCCTTGGCCTGCAATGCGTTATAGAAGTGCAGGTTCCAGAAATTGTTGAGGATATTGACCCCCACCAGACACAGGTTCATTAGTACAGTGGCCAAAAGCAACAGCAGGGCCGGGTACTTTTGTTCAGAGACCCAGAAAGGCCGAGAAATGCGCCAGAAACTGCGGAGTGTATGCATAGGGGCTTGGGGAATCCGGTTGCTGACGACGTTGAGTTTGCACGGGCGGAAGGATAGGATTCGCCAATGCTAATCGTTTGCATTCAATAGTGAAAGTCACGGGAGCCCCATATCGAATTTCCAGAATGGCTAAATCAGGCCTGGCCGCCGATACAAAGGGTAATCCGGCATGACTCTGGTATTCAGTCGTCCATTGCATTGAGCCGGGTTGCCGAGTCCGAGACGCTGCTGCCCTTGCTGGCCCAATTCGCCTTGCTTTATCCAGGGATCAACCGCGCAGCGGTGGTTTCACAGTGGTCGATGAACTATATGAGCATTGTCCTGCCCGCCACTCTGGCCTGTGTCCTCACCCGTGACTGTGCGATCGATTTCTGGGGCGAGGGGGCTGTGTTGTTGCACGATAATGGGCAACCTCTGGCTCTGGGATTGCCCAGCCAACCCTCATATTTAGCCACCGAAGAACGTACGGACTATTGGTCACGGCTGACCCATGAACACCTGGCACCGCTTTTCACCACCCTTGCTGGTGCCGGGGGGCTGGCGCCGAAAATTCTCTGGGGCAATATGGTTGCCATCTGGGACGGGGCCTTCGCACGAATGGATGCCGATTTGTCCCGAGACGGATTCGCCAAGGCGCACCGCTGGCTGGAGCAGGCAACAGTGAACGATGGCCGCCTGAAATTACGGGGCCTGCAACGCATGGTTGAGTCCCCCGCGCCGCAGGTTTGTCCCTGTTTGCCGCTGCGCCGACATTGCTGCCTGCATTACCAATTGCATGCGCCCGTCGAGGGTCAGACGCCTGTGCTTTGTGAGTCGTGCCCCAAACTGCATCGTCTGCCCCTGGAAGAGCAGGTGAGTTACCTGCAATCCATCTATCAAGACGATTAAACCCTTGCCTCTATGAACAGGCCTCAGTCAGCGGGGGCGCTTTTGCGTTGGCTTGGGCTGTTATTTCGCTGAGTGCTCCGTGCTCGATACGAAGCAGTCGGTCGGCCAGATTGAAGTAGGCATCGTCATGGGAAATGACAATCACCAGTTTGTCGCGCTGACGCAGGTCGGGCAGGATTCGGGTGTAGAAAAAGTGTTTGAACACCGGGTCCTGGTCGGCGGCCCATTCATCGAACAGGTAGCAGGGACGGTCCTCCAGATAGGCACTGAGCAGGGCCAGGCGCTTGCGTTGACCGCTGGATAGCGCCAAGGTCGTCAACTGGCCGTTGTCGATTCGCACTTTATGATCCAGTTGCAGATGTACCAGATAGTCCTGTGCCTGCTGCACCAGTTGCGGATCATCACCATTGAGCAGGTTTTCGAACAGGCAAAAGTCGGTAAAAATCGCCGAGAAATGCTGCCGGTACTGGTGATTGTCGTGACTTGAGGACACTTGTTCGTCAAGCACGATATCGCCGCTTTCGGGGCGGTAAAGCCCGGTCAACAACAAGGCCAGGGTGGTCTTGCCACTGCCGTTGCCGCCGGTGATAAACACCGTCTCGCCAGCATTGAGACTGAGGTCGATGGGGCCGAGGGTGAAATGACCATCCTCGCGCTCGCGGTAGTAGGTATGGGTCACTTGCTGACACACCAAGCTACGAACCTGGGTCGCCGGGATTGATTCCACTGCCTCGTCGTTGGCTTGCATCTCGCCCTCCAGCGAGCGGATCTTGTTCAGCGCGACGCTGGCCCGGCCCAGGGTTGGCAATGCGTTCATCAGCTCCGAAAGCGGGGTGATCATGTAGAGAATGGTCAGGATATAGCCGGTGACGAGGCTGACGCCAAGGTCGATAAAGTGCGGTGCGGCGAACAACACTATGCCGATCAACAGATAGAACACGGCATTGCCCCAATTGAGCACCAGGGTATAGATGCTCATGCCTCGGACAAAGTCCCGACGGTACTGCTGGCTCACCGGGATAAGCAGGCGAGTGAAGAAGTGCTGCCGACGCGGGTGGTTGAGTTGCAGTTCCTTGCTGCCATCGGTGAGCAGACGGTATTGGTCGAACAATTGATCCTTGAGTTCGCGCGCCCGCGCAATCGAGGTCAGTGCGCGGCGTTGCGGCCAATTGAAGCTGAGGCTGCCCAGGACAATCAGCAGCAAGGTCAAACCGAGCAACGGCAGGCTGAGCCAGCCCAGATAGCCAAGGCATGCGGCGATGATCCCAACGTTGACCAGCAATATCGGCACCAGTTCGACCGCCTGGCTGATGGTCTGGGTGTCATCCGTCAGCATGGCCAGAAGCCGGTGCTTGCCCAGGCGTTGCAATTGCGCGAAAGGTGTTTCGATCAATTTGGTGCTCAGGTGCAGGCGCATGTCGTGGACGGCGCCTTGCCCCAGGCGTAGCAGGCTGACGTCAGCAATTACCCGCGAGATGGCGACCAGCAATACCAGCCCGGCAAAGTAGAGGCCATCGGCAGGGTGTAACTGATCAAACACTTCCAGGCTGTGGTTGATATTTGCGATCAGACCCGCCGCCGCCAGCCCGCAGATCAATCCCGTCAGGGTTGCAATCAATAGCACGCGCCATGAACGCTTGGCCATGAGTAATAACAAGTTCATTTCAAGCTGCTCCGTCAGTGGCGGTGGCTTCAAGGCGCGCAACCAGTTGCTGCTGTAGGCTGTGTTGTTCAAGGATGTTCAGGTGTTGGGCTTCAATGACTTCACAGGACACGGCTCCGCTGCTCAGGCGCTGCCAATGCGGGTCGGCGAAGTCATTATCGGCCAGGGTGTCGCTGGCCCACCAGACATGCACCGGGCAGCTTAGCTGCGGAGGCTGGAAAGTCGCCAGCAGATGCTGCGTATGTTGTTGGTAGCGCAGCCGTGTCTGCAGGTGTTCCCAACTGTCGCCATCCAGTTGCAGACCTTGCTGGCGGGCCCATTGGACCAGTTCCGGCAGCCGTGTCGATGGGGATAAGGCATTGAGTCGTTCCATCAAGACCTCCATGACAGGCGGCGGCAACTGGCGCAGCAGGACTTGGCTGTCCGTGGTCAGCGCTTGGGCCGCCGACTCCAGCAGCGCCTCGACGCTATCTTCCACGGCTGCTCGTTGGTATTGAGAGTCGATGATGCCAAGGAAAGCTACTTGTTCGCCCTGACTTTCCAGCTGCGCGGCTGCGCGAATCGCCAGCAGCCCGCCGAGTGAGAAGCCCAGCAGATAATAGGGACCATGGGGTTGCTGCTGGCGCAGGTGCTCGACATAAACCGAGCACAGGCTTTCGATATCACCGTCGAGTGTGGCGCTGTCCTGGGCCAGATAAGCCGCTTGCAAGCCCCATAGGTTCCAGGTTGGTAGCAGGTTTGGCAGTGTGCGGTAATCTTGCACATGACCGGTTGAGGGATGGAAGCAGAACAGGTTGGCATCGCTCGCAACAGCATCGGGCGCCGACAACCTGACCAGTGGCGAGAGCTTGAGCTGCGCCTGTACCAGCTCCGCAAAGGCTGCAACGCTGGGCGCGGTAAACACCGCGTTGACCGTCACCGGTGCCGACAGCGCCGTCTGCAAGCGACTGGCCAGTGTCACGGCTGCCAAGGAGTGGCCACCGAGGGCAAAGAAATCATCGTCGATTCCAAGCCGTTCCAGCCCCAGCACTTGCGCCCATACCTCTGCCAACAGTGCTTCAAGCGGCGTGCGCGGTAAGGTGCCGCCGACTGTGTCGAGCACTTTGTCAGCCCATTGCTGCAAGGTTTTGCGGTCGAGCTTGCCGTTGGCCATAAGAGGCAGCGTTTCGACGATGCGCAGGCTTGGCAGCATGTAATCCGGCAGACGATCCTGAGCTTGGCCATGAAGTTGTGCAACTGTCACCGAATGCCCGTGCTGCAGGGTCAGGAAGGCAAACAGCTGTTGGCCAAGTTCGCCCCTTGGCAGACATTCAACCGCAGCCTGGACCACACCGGGGAGGCTGGCCAACTGCGTCTGGATCTCGTCGAGTTCCACCCGAAAACCACGAATTTTCACCTGCCGGTCGGCACGGCCAGTGATTTCCAGGCTGGCGTCATGCCGGTAACGTGCCATATCGCCGGTGCGATAGAGGCGTTCGCCAGGAAACTGCGCAAGCTCGATAAAGCGGTCGGCATTTTGTTCTGTATCCAGATAGCCACGCGCCAGTTGCGGGCCTGCGATATAAAGCTCGGCGTTTTGTCCGGGAGCAGCCAGTGCTTGCTGGTCATCGAGCAGATACAGACGCATGCCATCTAGACGATCGCTCAGGGGCAAGCGGCGATAGTCGCAGGCCGGATCAGCCTTGTGCATCACCACCCCGACAGTGGTTTCAGTCGGCCCATAATGATTGAAGATCGTCAGCTCCGGTGCAAGATCGCGAATGCTTCGTAACAAGCGTTGCGAGCAAGTCTCGCCACCGAGGATCAACTGCTTGCGTGGCAAAAGCGCTGCACTTTGAGCGTGGTTTAACCAGGCGCCTAGCAGCGATGGCACGACTTTCAGGTGATCAATTGGATACTGTGCCTGCCAGGCTGCCCACGCCTTGGCGTCCATGGCGGTTTTCTTGTCCAGCAGGTGTAACTCGCCAGCGCTGAGCAGCGCCGGGAACAGCAATGTGTAGCCCAGGTCTGCCGCCAGCGAAGTAACTAGCGCACTGCGCTCGCCCGGCAACAGTTGCAGCCGCCGGGACACACTCTGAACATAACTGGCAAGTTGGCCGTGCTCGACTATTACGCCCTTTGGCGTGCCGGTACTGCCTGAGGTGAACAGCACATAGGCAGCGTCTTGCGGCTGGATTTCAATGTCTACAGCGGTCATTGGGCTCTGCTGCCATGCGGCTGCATCCCGCAGGTCAAGGCTGCCCGCCGAAGGTAGCGTTGGTGCGCTGCCAGCTGCGCCACTGAGTACAAAGACCGGCTGCGCCTGTTGCAGTATTGCGAGGGAGCGCTGCGCAGGTTGTTGAACATCCAGCGGAACGAAGGCCGCGCCGCTTTTGAGTACGGCTAGCATAGCCAGAACCATCTGCGCCGATCGATCCAGGTACAGGGCCACGCGGTCTTCGCGGCCTACACCTTGGGCCCGCAGGTAATGCGCCAGTTGGTTACTGCGGCTGTGCAGTTCGGCGTAGTTCAGGTGTTGGTTCTGGTCGCGCAACGCCACGCGCTCTGCAGTTTGTTCGGCACTCAGGCTGAAGCGCGTGGGTACACTGATAAAGGGCTGCGCAACAGCTTCCGGCGCAGGTTGAAGCGCATCCAATGTCGCAGCAAAACTCGGCGCCTGCAACGACAGATCGGCCAGCCTCTTGTCTGGGTTAGCCAGAGCGTCGAGCAACAGCGACTGAAATTGTTCCAGCAGGATCAAGGCCGCTTGTTCGCTGTAGCGGCTCGGCATATGGCACAGATTCAGGCGATAGCCGTTGGCGTTATTTTCGCAATCGATGCTTTCTGCGGTCAGAAGCAGTTCAATGCTCGGAGGAATGGCTTGAACGGCCAGCACTTTCATCCGTGATGCGGCATTGCCGAGTGTATAGAGCGGCTTGGGCAACCGTGCTCCCCACTGGAATCCATACTGCGCAGCGCTGGCTGGCAAACCAGTGTTTACGCCACAGTATTCCTGCCATTCGCAGGCTTGCTCGCAAAGTTCCTGCATCTTCGCAATCGCTTGGGCGAGTGTGTTGTCAGATGCAGCTTGCCAGCGCAAGGGCAGGGCCTTGGCGAACAGTCCCCAGCAATCTTCGAGCTCTTCATAGTCGTCACGACAATCGTGAACCCAGTTCAATGTCAGGGCCGGGGTGTCGCCGGTGCTCAGCCGCTGCAACAGCATACTCCAGGCGGTCATCAGCACCTGTTCGGCCGAGACGTCCTGACCCTGGCAATAATTATCCAGTGCTGCAGTCAATTGCGTGTTAGCGATCAGGCTGGTGATTACCGGGCTGTCGGTCTGGTCGGTGCGCAGCTGACGATAGAGCAGTTCGCTGCCGACCGGTTCGTCCAGTGTTTGGCTGGCCCAGACTCTGCGGCCGTGTTCGGCGTCTTCATCGGCTTGCAGTTCATGGAGCCAGGCACTGTATTGGGTATAAGTCATGGCTTCATCGTCGGCTGCCGGTGCATCCGTTGCAGCCAGTGCCCGCGCCAAACGCAGCAAAGTCCCGCGATCGGCGCTCAGGGCTGGCAATTGCAGCGTAACCCTGTGCAGATCAGCAGCCAGCGATTGCACCTCAACGTCAATAAGGCCAGTTGCAGAGGCCGGTTCAACAACCTGCAAAGGCATCAGCAATCCCGGTTCCGGACGAACACGCAAGCGCAGGGCCTCGTGGCAAGCGCTCAGGGCGGCGAGCCGTTCGTGCAAGTGCTCCAACTCCAGCGCACCGCTAATTTCCAGTTCCAGACGCACCGGAGCCAGCCCCGCCAACCACTGGCTGCGCTGCTGCGGCGACAGGGCGAAGGCGTGTTCAGGTTGCTCAAATACAGTCATGCCTGCACCTCCGTGCCTGTCAATGGCTTGGCTGCGGCTTGGCTGCTCGCCAGTTGCTCGCGATTCATCATTTGGCCCATGGCAACACAGATTTTGCGCTCGCCTTCAAATGGGTCCCGGGCATGGGCTACCAACATGTTGTCGAGCATGACCATATCGCCCTTGTGCCAGTCAAAACGCACTGCACAGTCCTCGTAGGCTGCACCAATGACGTCCATCACCTGATCTTCGATGACGCTGCCATCGCCGTAATACACGTTGCGCGGCAAGTTGCCGAGGCCGAACAGATTGATCAGATTGCTGCGCACCTCAGGTTCAAGGCATGAAGAGTGGTGCAGTTGCACCTGATTGAAGAATGACAATTGACCGGTCTCCGGATGTTCGATGATCGCCGGGCAGTGCTGGGCAATGCGCAGATTGTCGGGCCCCAGCCACTCCCACTGCATGCCTGAGTTCTGGCATTGGCGTTCTACTTCCTCGCGTTGCTCGGTCTTGAAAAAGTCTTGCCAGCGCACGTCCAGCTTGTCGGTGAAATGCCTTACGTAAAGCAGGCCCTGGGCCTTGAGGCGAGTGACAATATCCTCTGGCAGGCGCGCCAACACTTCGCGGCAATCGACAATGGGGGTGCAGCCGCCACGCGGGGCTGGCGTTTCACAATAGAACCACTGCTTGCGTGGCCATTGCGGCAAGTGCGAGCTCTCGTTGTGGAAGAGAATCATGTGCTGTTCCGGGTACGGGGTTGAATGGTAGATATTCTTGCCGGAGCTGTTTTTCGGCAGATCACCGTAAGTCCCGTAGAGGTCTGGCTCTATGGCTTGGGCGAACTGCTCGAAGGCAGCGGCATTTGGCAGGTTGAATCCGCGGAACAGCAAGCCTCCGTGGTTGAGCAGTTGTTGGTTGATCCACCCGCGGGCTTGCAACGCCCAGTGCACAGGGTCCAATTCAGCAAGCAATGGCTCGATTACCAGTGGCAAGGCTTGCCCATGACCCAAGGTGCGGGTGCGTACCTGTTCGTGCGCAACCTGGCTGACGGCTGTGGCACGGGTTTGCTTGAGCTTGCTCAATTTTGACTGCTTGCGCGCGCTGCGTGCCGCCACGTCGTTGCCCGGTGAGTCAGGCTGGGCGACTGCTGTGCTGTCAGTGGTTCTGGGCAGCTGCCACGACCACTGATCCAGTGCTTGCTCGGGCGCCGCAAGGATGCATTCCAGCAAGCTGGCGAAACCTTGCTCAAGGCGGCTGATGGTGGGCGCGGTCAAGACGCTTGTGCGATAGACCCAGCGCACATTCAGGCTTTGATCCGGGTTCTCTTCGACAAACACAGCCAGATCGAACTTGCTGCTTTGCTGGCCCGGCATCAGTTGTTCTTCAACCTCAAGCCCCGGCAGGCTGGCGCTGGAACCCGGTGTGTTCTGCATGACAAACAGCACCTGAACCAGCGGATTAACCCCCGGCGTGCGCGGCGGTTGCAGCTCCTCAACCAGCTTGTCGAACGGCACTTGCTGATGCTGGAAGGCTGACAGGCAGTCATCACGCAAGCGTTGCAGACGCGTGGTGAAGTGTTCGCCCTCGCTCATGCGGGCCCGAATTGGCAACACATTGACGAAGAAACCGATCAGGTTTTCCAGAGCAGGGTGCTCGCGGTTGGCCAGATCGGTACCGACGATAAAGTCGTGGCTGCCGGTGACGCGCTGCAACAGACTGTTGAAGGCATTGAGCAAGACCATAAACAAGGTTGCCCGCTGCTGCTGGGCATAGCCCTTGAGGGCCTGAGTCTGAGCCGGGGTGAAATGCTGCTCAAGCGCGGCGCCCTGATAATCAGGGCGTGCCGGACGCGGGTTGTCCAGCGGCAGTGGGATCAAGGTCGGCGCGCCGTCGAGCTGGCGACGCCAGTAGTCGATAGCGTGTGCCAGCAACCGCTGCTGTGCTTCGCTGCGTTGCCAACAGGCGTAGTCGGCGTACTGAACGGGTAGCGGTGCAAGGGTTGGTGTCGTGCCCTGAGTGAAGGCTTGATACCCGGCGATCAGTTCCTGCATCAGAATGCCCATGGACCAGGCATCGGTCGCGATGTGATGAAGTACCAACTGCAACACATGATCATCCGTGCCCAGACATAACAGACTGGCACGCAACATCGGAGCCTGTTGCAAATCGAACGGGCGGGCAGACGCTTCATCGATCAGGCGCTGAAGGCTTTGTAGCTGCTCTTCGCCCTGAAGGTGGGCCAGCTCGGTAGGCGTCAGGTCAATCACTGGCGTCGGGTTAATCACCTGGCAAGGCTGGTCGCCATTGAGTTGGAAAGCGGTACGCAATGATTCGTGACGCTCGAGTACCAGTTGCAACGCGCGTTGCAATGCCGCGATGTCCAGCGCGCCGCGCAATCTGGTGACAGCGCTCATGTTGTAGGCCGCACTCGGGCCTTCGAATCGGTCGAGGAACCACAGCCGTTGCTGGCTGTAGGACAGTGGCAGCGGCTGGTTGCGCGGCGCGAGGACAATTTCGCTCTCGCCATCGGCCTCAGTCTGGGCGTTACGTTGTTGATCGACCGCTTCGGCCAGCTGTTCCAGAGTGCCGCGTTCAAACAGAGTGCGCAGCGGCAGCTTGACGTCCAGCCTGCGGCGGATACGTGACAGGACTTGGGTTGCCAGCAACGAATGGCCACCAATGGCGAAGAAATCGTCGTGCACGCCGACTTTGTCCAAGCCAAGGATTTCCTGCCAGAGTTCAGCCAGTACCTGTTCAGTGGCTGTGCGCGGAGCCATGCACAGTTCCAGACCTTGCTCGGTCTGGGGCACGCCGAGAGCGGAAAGGGCGCGGCGGTCGACCTTGCCGTTGGCGTTCAGCGGCAACTGGGCCAGTTCCAGCCAACGGGCCGGAACCATATAGCTTGCCAATTGCTTGCCCAAATAAGCACTGAGTAGCTGCTGCGCTGACTCACCGCCCAGATCGGCGGTGCTGTCGAGCACATACCAAGCCACCAGTTGCAAGGCGCCACGTGCGTCGGGCAGTGCCAATACCGCCGCGCTGTCAACCGCAGGATGCTGCATCAGCCGGTTTTCGATTTCGCCCAACTCGATGCGGTAACCACGGATCTTCACTTGCTGGTCGCGACGACCAAGGTATTCGATCACACCATCGGCGCGCATGCGACCAATGTCACCGCTGCGATACAAGCGTGCCTGCGGCTCGAACGGGTGGGGAACAAAGGCCTCGCGGGTGCGCTCTGGGTCGCGTAGATAACCACGGCCCACGCCGACACCACCTATGCACAGTTCGCCGGGCACACTCACAGGCACGAGTCGTAGCGCCGAGTCGAGGACGAACACCTGATTGTTGGCGGTCGGACGGCCAATAGGCATATGCAGGCAATCATCGGCGGGCGGCTGGGTGATCGGGTGGAAGGCAACGTCATCCGAACACTCTGCCGGGCCATAGGCATTCATCATCGGGGTTGACGGAAAACGTGCAAGCCAGTCCCGTGCCAGTGCCGGTGGCAGTGCCTCGCCGGTTGGCAACAACCAGCGCAGGCTGGCCAGACGATGTTGCGGACGGTTTTCCTGGAGCATGCCGCGAATCAGGGCAGGCACGGTTTCCAGCAGTGTAAGGTGCTGTTCTTCCACGGCATCTAGCAAGGCAAGCGGATCATGGGCCTGGGTGTCGGGCAGGATGTGCACCGTGGCGCCAAACAGCGGTGCTGCGAGGAACTGCCAGACACTGATATCGAACGCTGGCGAAGCGGTCTGGGCGATACGATCGTCTTCGCTCAAGCCCAGGCTTGGCACTTTGCCGAACATGTTGTTGAGCATGCCGCGCTGTTCGACCATCACCCCCTTGGGCGTGCCAGTGGAACCCGAAGTGAAGATCACATAGGCCAGTTGATCAGGCTTATGTGAGTAGGTAACTGGCGGTTGCTCGTTGCTTTGCCACAGTGCTTGTACATTCAAGCAGTTGGGCTGCTTGCGCATCTGTGGCAGAACCTGATCCAGCGTCGGGGCCGCCTGCTCGCAGACCAACAACAGCGGCGCTTCACCCAGATCAAGCAGCTCCGCCAGACGGGTCGCCGGTTGCTGGATATCCAGCGCCTGGAAGGCAGCGCCGACCTTGAGCGTGGCGATCATCATGGTTAACAAGGCCAGGCCGCGTTCGGCAAACAACGCCACCAATGTTTCAGGGCCTGCACCGGCTGCTTGCAGCGCATGGGCGATATTGTTGGCGCGGCGATCCAGTTCAGCATAGGTCAGGGATTGCCCCTGGCATACGGCGGCAATGTGATGTGCGCGGTTGCGTACCTGATCGGCGAAAAGCGCGGCATAACCCCGTTCCAGCGGGAAGTCGACGGCGCTGTTGTTCCATTCGACCTGCAACGCCTGGCGCTCCATTTCGGGGAGCATATGCAAACAGCCCAGTTGGGCATCGGGCTGATCGAGCATGGCCGACAGCAATTGCACCAGATGGCCGAGCATCCGCTGCACGGTATCGCGGGTGAAACGCTGGCTGTCGTAGGACAAGCGAATGCCCAGCCGGTCACCCGGATAGAGCACCACCGTCATCGGGAAGTTGGTGTGCACCCGATCTTCATAGATGTCGATGCTAAAGGCATCCAACTGCACGCTGCTGATGTCCAGCGGGGCGTTTTCGAATACCACCAGGCTGTCGAATAACTGCTGGCCGCGCGGTACATCGCTGTAGCGCTGGATATCCACCAGGGATGCGCTTTCGTGTTCGCGCAATTGGGCATTGTGCGACAACAGCGCCTGTAGCCAGTCGGCCACCTTCGCTTGTGGGTCGACATCGATACGCAGGGGTAGGCTGTTGATGAACAGGCCGACCATTTCTTCAACGCCCGCCAGATCAGTGGGACGACCGGCCACGGTGACGCCGAACAGCACATCGCGGTTGCCACTGTAGCGCGACAGCAGCAACGCCCAGGCGCCTTGAATCCAGGTGTTGGGCGTCAGTTGGTAGGTCTGGCACAGCTGCTGCAAACGCTGAGTCTGGCTGATGCTCAGGGTCTGATCGAGATCGCCGACCTGTTCAGGAGCCTGTTCTTGGCGGTTCAGCGGGCTGTCTACATGCAGTGGCGTCGGTTCGCTGAACCCTGCCATTTGCGCCTGCCAGAAGGCGTGAGCGGCAGCCATGTCATGGCGTTCCAGCCAGCTCATGTAGCCATGGAACGAACGCAGCAGCGGACGGGCCACGGGCTCCTGACGCACTATTGCTTGATAAATCGCCAACAGGTCTTCCATCAGCAGGCCGAAGCACCAGGCGTCAGTCAGAATGTGGTGGAAGCTGCGCACCACGGCAAAACGGCGTTCGTCGAGCTGGAACACCCGCAGATGGGTCAAGGGTGCGCAAGCCATGTCGAAACCTTGCAGGCGTTGCGCTTCCAGCGCCTGATCCATCGCCAGCTGCTGTTGCTCGTCATCGAGGTGGCGCAGGTCTTGCCAGTCGAACGCCTGAGCGGTCTCGCGGTACACGCACTGCAGCGGTTCGTGATCGTCCTGCCACCAGAAGGCGGTGCGCATCATCGGATGGCGCTTGAGAAACAGTTGCCAGGCGGCTTCCATGGCCGGGCGTTGTAGCACACCGTCCCAACTGTAGCGTTGTTGCATTAGATAGATGCCACTGTGGGGTTGCAACAGAGTGTGCAGCAACATGCCTTGTTGCATGGAAGACAAGGGATAGACATCTTCAATGTTCGACCAGTCCAGCGCTTCGCAAGCCAAGGTTGCCGCCTGTTTATGGCAAAGCGGGAAGGCATGGCTTGCGGGTCGCAACTCGGGTTCAGCAAGGAGCCCGGCCAGTTCGGCCAGCTGTTGCACAAGGCAGGGCATCCAACTGGTGGCGAGCGTGCCTTCACCGCGCAGATGCAAGCAACCGTCCTGCCAGTGGGCGTCCAGAGTCAACGGGCTGCTTGGGGCGGTCGGCTGGCTTGCGGCCTCGACCTGCGCCAGCATGCCACGTTGTTCGCGATGGCTGTCGCGGTTACCCCGCCAGCGAATGCTGACTAAGGCGTTTGGCAGCTCGCCCAGCGGTTCCTGAAGATACGTATTGTCGGAGAGGTAACGCAATACACCATAGTCAGCGCCATGTTGCGGGTAGCTGCGTAGTTGCCCGGCCAATGCTTGTAAGCGTTGCAGCAAGCTGTCGCCTTGGGACTGGAGGAAGTAGGGGACTGCCAGCTCCAGCGGGCCGAGAATGCGTGCCGGATCGAGATCGGCCAAGGCAATCGGGGCGTGAACAGGCAGTTGCTCTGCTGCCGGGCGGTCGCCCTGAATATTCAATGCGACCAGACCCGCGCCGCATTGCGCTTGGCAATGTTCAACTACAGCGCTGGCCAGCAAACAGTTCCAGTCCAGATGCAGCACTTCGCCCAAACGCTTGATGTCGGCTGAGATACTGGCTGGAAGCTTTTCTTCAATCAGAGTGACCGGCTGTTGGCTGTCAGGCAATTGCACGGTGTCCATGCCTGCGTATTGCAGCCAGTGCTCCCAGACCTCATCCAGCGTATCGCCTTGGGCATAGCTGTGCTGGTGGCGGGTCCACTGGGTGAAGTCGCCACCGGCATAGGACAGCCGCACTGGGCGCTGATAGAGCAGTTGGCCCAGCGCCAGATTGAGATCGGTGAGCAGCAGCGGCCAGGACGCTTCGTCCAGAATCAGAGGATGAGCAGCCAGCAGCACATAGTGTTTGCCGTCATTCTCTAGCAGGCAGGCATGCAGTGTTTGCCCACGCGCCAGATCAAGGGCGTCGACACCTGCCTGAGCCATGGCCTGCAAGCGCGCTTGGTTGCAGTTGGTAAGGTTCTGGTGCTCGACGACCGGGGCCGGAGGGGAGACCAGTACTTGCTGCTGCCATTCACCGTCCGGCAAGGCCTTGAGTGCCAGACGCAGTGCTTGATGATGCTGTTGCAAGGCGGCGATTGCCTGGCCCAGCAGTTGGCTGTCAATGGCTTGACTGAGCGCGACACAACGCCAGGTGGCGTCCAGCGGACCTTGCTGCAAGCGCGCCAGTTGACCTGCGCCCAATGGCAAGTCGTAGCCGTCGGCAGCATTTTCAGTTACTGCGTGAGAGGCATCGGCACCTAGAACCCGGGCGATATCAGCGATGGTACGGTTTTCGAATAACTGGCTCGGGGTGAGCTTGAGTCCCTGCTGGTTGGCACGGGCGATGATTTGCAAATTGAGGATCGAATCGCCGCCGAGGGTGAAAAAGTTGTCATGCACGCCAATTCGTTCACGTTTGAGCACTTCCTGCCAGATATCCGCCAGCAGCGTCTCAACTTGATTGCGCGGCGCCACATGTGTGGCGCTGTCATCCGTCGGTTGTTGCGGCATCGGCAGGCGCTGAACATCGACCTTGCCGTTGCGGTTAAGCGGCAACTCGTCAAGGGTAATGAAGTGCGCAGGTACCATGTAATCGGGCATGCGTGCGCTGAGATCATTGCGCAGTTTGGTGGCTGAAATTGACTGGCTGGCGACCAGATAGGCCACCAGTCGCAGGCTGCCGTCCAGCTCCACGGCGCGTACCAGCGCCTGCTCGATCAGCGGCGACAGGCGCTTGATCTGTGCTTCGACTTCACCGAGTTCCAAGCGGTTGCCACGGATCTTGACCTGGCTGTCGACCCGACCGATAAACCCCAGCTGTCCGTCCACCTGCCAGCGCACGCGGTCACCAGTTCGGTACCAGCGTTGCTGGTCCTGATCCAGTTGGAAACGTTCGTCGGTAAGGTCAGGCCGGTGCAGGTAACCGCGGGCCAGAGCACCCTTGATGAGCAACTCGCCAGACACCCCGGTTGGTACCGGATGCCCGTTGCCATCGACCACTCGCAGTTGCCGGTTCGGCAGCGGACGACCGAGGGCAATGCTGCGCTGGCCTGCGCTCAGTTCGGTGGCAGTAGCCCCGACTGTCGCTTCGCTCGGCCCATAGTGGTTGAACACCTTGAGCTCCGGCGCCAGATGGTTGACTTGTTCCAGCAGCGCCGGGCTGAGTGCATCGCCACCAAAGACCAGCAGAACGCGGGGCAGCAGGCGTGCATCGGGAAGCGCCTGCAGCAACCCGGCCATATGACTTGGGGTGATCTTCAACACATCAACAGGGTGCTGATCGAACAAGTCAGCCAGTGCCAGCGGATTGAAG
This sequence comes from Pseudomonas segetis, assembly GCF_900188155.1. Taxonomy (GTDB): domain Bacteria; phylum Pseudomonadota; class Gammaproteobacteria; order Pseudomonadales; family Pseudomonadaceae; genus Aquipseudomonas; species Aquipseudomonas segetis. Next base: position 1,235,982 of record NZ_FZOG01000001.1, on the reverse strand, counting down.
CCGATGTCCTCATCCACCAGCAACAGGCTGGCGCCACTGCAAAGGGCGCCGAACAATTGAGTGTGGCCAAGGTCTGCGGCGACACTGGACAGCAAGCCATAACGGGCTGCTGCTGGCGGGTTGAGGACGGTTTGCACCGCCGTCAGGTAATTAAGGATGGACTGATGCTCAACCACTACGCCCTTGGGCGTTCCGGTTGAACCTGAGGTGTAGATCACATAAGCAGCATCGCTCGGACTGTGCGTGACTGCGGGCGGGGTAGCTGGCTGCGTGGCGATGACCTGCGCCTGTTCCGCCAGCCATAGCACCGCGGTGTGCTCGGCGAGCCCCTTGAGCAAGGGCGATGGCGCCGCACCGATCAGCAGCGCGGCGCGGCTGTCATTCAGAACATCAGCCAAACGTCCGGCGGGTTGTTTGATATCCAGCGGCAGATAGGCCGCACCGGCCTTCAAGGTTGCAAGCAGGGCAATAACAAACTCGGTGCTGCGTTCCAGAGCAAGGGCTACAACGCTGCCATGGCTGATGCCCTGTGCGCGCAGGTAGTGGCTGAGGCGGTTGGCTTGCTGGTTCAGCTCTGCGTAGGTCAGCGCCACCTTGCTGTCACGGATTGCAATCTGTTCGGGGTGAGCCGTTGCCTGCTGTTCGAAACGCTGATGCAGGCAGACTTCAGGCACTGGCAGTTGCACGCCGCGCCCTTGCGCGATCAGGTGCTGAGACTCTTCAGGGCTGAGCCACTGCAGTTCGTTGACCGGGCATTGCGCTTGCGCCGTCATTGCCAACAGGATGTCGCGTAACTGGGCAGAGAGCACCGCGACTTCGGCATCGCTGAAGCGTGAACGGTTGTAGCTGATCAGATAGTGCAGTTGTTTGTCCGGCACAACGATCAGCGACAGCGGGAAATGGTTGCGGCCTTGGGTGAGCCTGATGCCGTCGTCTTGTTGGTCGCTTCTCGGGGCAGTGAAACTCAATCCGCCGGTGTCTTGATTGAGCGCGTCGGTGACCGGGAAATTCTCGAACACCAGGATCGAGTCGAACAGCGCCTGTTCAGCGGCAATGCCGGTCATCGCCTTGAGTTTGCCCAGCGGCAGGTAAGCGTGGTGACGCAAGTCGCTGTTGGTTTGCTGCAAGTGCTGCAGCCAGTTCACCAAGGTCGTGCCGTCAGCCCATTGCACGCGCAACGGCAGGGTATTGATAAACAGCCCGACAGTGCTGTCTACAGCAGCCAGGTTCTCGGGACGACCGGCAACAGTGACGCCGTAAACCACTTCGTCACGGCCTGCGTGTTGACCGAGTAGAAGCGCCCAGGCACCTTGGATCAAGGTATTGATGGTTAGGTCATTGGCGCGGGCGAACTGTGACAATTGCTCGGTTTCGCTGGCGGTCAGCAGGCTTTCACGTTCAGCGAAGGGCGCCCCGACAGGAGCAGCCTGGCGTTCGGCGAAGTTGGGCAGCGGGGTCGGTTCGCTGACCTCCTGCAACTGATCGCGCCAGAAGCCTTCGGTGGCGGTCATGTCTTGTTCCGCCAGCCAGGCGATGTAATCACGGTAAGGACGGGTTGCTGGCAGGTTGGCGGGGCGTGCATGGGCCTGTTCGTAATACAGCGCAAGCCATTCCTGAACAGCAATATCCACGCTCCAGCCGTCCATTAGGATGTGATGGAAGGTCCAGATCAGGTGCCAGCGTTCAGGGGCCAGGCGCACCAGGCAGACACGCATCAGCGGTGCATCATTGAGCTCCAGAGCTTGTGCACGTTGTTCCAGCGCCAACTGTTCAAGCGCGCCCTGTGGCTCGACACGGTCTTGCCAGTCCCGCTCGGTCAAGGGCAATGCCACTTCTTGCTGCACCACCTGATAGGCGTCGTCCAGGTCTTCCCAGAGAAAGGCGCTGCGCAATAAGGCGTGGCGTTTGATCAACGCCTGCCAGGCGCCACGAAACGCGCTCAATTGCAGGGGGCCATTCATTTCCAGGCTCAGCTGTTGGTAATACACCCGCGACTCAGGCTGGGCCACGCTGTGGAACAGCAGGCCATGCTGGGTGGGTGAAAGCGAGTAGATGTCTTCAATATTGTTCATGCTTGCTGATCCGTTTCAAAGGCTAGGAAAACTTAGTGAGTTCGGTTCAAGACCCGCGACAGCCAGGCAGTGGCATCGCGGGTGCTCGTCACTCGCTAGCTTTGGGAATTCTCTTTGGGCTTGAGTTTGCTCAACAGTTTGTCCAGGGACTTCTGATTCAACGCCTTGGCCAAAGGGAAGTCGGCTGGCATCAGCGCTCCCGCCTGTGGGTCGAGGCAATGCTCGACCAGTGCCTGCAAGTGCTGCAGCAAGCGCGCTGGCAAGTGGCTGTCGGTAGTTGGGCTCACGCTGTGCCATTGCAGATGCAGTGCACCATCCTCCAACCACGCCACCACTTCTCGACCATGGGTCACCCGGTTGGTAAGCGCTACTTCAGGCGGTGGAGTCAGGCTACTGGCGCGCAACCATCCCTCAGGCGCTTGTTCATGCCCCAGATAGTTGAACAGCACATCACCATGGCCAACCGGCAACTCACCGCGTTGGCGCAGGAGTCCGTAACCCAGTCCCATTCCCGGAACGGCGCGCAAGGCTTGCTTGGCATTGCGCACCCAATCAGCGTGCGCACCGCTGGAATTTACCCGCAGCGGATACAGGGTGGTGAACCAGCCGACGGTACGGCTGACATCCAGCCCGTCGAATGATGCATCACGACCATGACGCTCCAGATCGACCACTATGTCAGCGCGGTTTTCAGCTTCTGCCAGAGTGGCGGCGAGGGCGGCGATCAGCAGCTCTTCCGGTTGGGTGCGATAGGCTGCGTGCGACTCTGTCAGCCACTGGTGAGTGCGGGTTGCATCCCAGCGGGCGGATAGAGTCTGACGCTCGGCGACTGTGGCCAGCGGCGCAGGGGAAGCCGCTGATTGATCAGCCCAGTACTGTTGTTCAGCCCTGACCTTGTCGGCATGGGCTTGCATATGTTCGGCCCACTGACGGTAAGAGGTTGTCTTCGCTGGCAGGCTCGGGTTCTCACCACGCTCCAGGCCTTGATAAAGCTGCTGGAAATCTTCCAGCAACGGCGTCCATGACACCGCATCGATCACCAGATGATGAGCAACCAGATACAGGCTTTGCGGTTGACCCTCCAGCAGAGCGGCTGCAAACAGCGGGCCTTGCTGCAGATCCAGGCTTTGGGCGACATCCAGCAGTTGCTCCGGTCGCTCGCAACAGGTCAATTGTGCTGGCGACACTTGCGCGATGTGCGCTTGCCATTGGCCATCGACCTCAGAAAAACGCAGGCGCAAGGCGTCGTGATGAGCGATCAACCGATCCAGCGTGGCCTGCACCAAGTCCGGTTGTAGCAGACGATCACTGTCAGCCAGTACCGACTGATTCCAGTGCGCGGCCTGCGGTAGTTGTTGGTCGAAGAACCACTGATGCAAGGGCATCAGCGGCATCGAACCACTGACTTCACCTTGTTCAGCCTGACACAGCAACGGAGTGACCAACTGCGCGAGCGCCGCCGGAGTCGGCGAACGGAACAGGTCTCTTGGGGTAAGCGAATAACCTTGTTCGCGCAGGCGGGAGATCAGCTTCAGGCCAAGAATTGAATCGCCGCCCAAGGCAAAGAAACTGTCCGATGTACCGACCTTGCGGCCACCGGTCAGGGTTTCGCCAAGTAGCTCGCCAAACAACTGGCAAAGCAGGCTTTCCAGAGCATTGCGCGGTGCGGTGTAGTCACTTTGGGTTTGCGGCAATGGCAGCTTGGCCAAGGCTTTGCGGTCGATCTTGCCATTGCTGGTCAGTGGCATAGCCGGTACTTCGACCCACACCGCTGGCACCATGTACGCAGGCAACTGGGCAGCAAGCAATGCGGTAAGCTCAGGCTGCTTTGTATTGCTGCTGTAGAACGCCACCAACCGGTTATCCAACACCAGTGTGCAGGCGCCGGTTATTGCCGGTAAGTCGAGCAGCGCCGCATCTATTTCCCCAAGCTCGATGCGTTGGCCACGCAGCTTGACCTGATGATCAAGACGTCCCAGGTATTCGACATTGCCATCGGCCAGGAAGCGGCAGCGGTCGCCGGTGCGATACAGGCGATCACCCTCGACAAAGGGGCTGGCAAGGAAACGTTCCTGAGTCAGATCCGGGCGTTTCAGGTAACCACGGGCCACACCGACACCGCCGATATAGAGTTCACCGATACTGCCGATTGGCAGCGGCTGCATGCTGTCATCGAGGATATACAGGCGCAGGTTGGCGATTGGCTTGCCAATCGGCACTATCAAATCGTCCTTCGAGCAGCGCCATACCGAGACGTCGATGGCCGCTTCGGTCGGACCGTAAAGGTTGACCAGCACCGCCGGGTGCTTGCCCATGAAGCGACGCACCAGATCAACCGGCAGTGCTTCGCCGCTGGCAAACACCTGACGCAGGCTTTTGCAATCAGCCATGCTCGGCTCCTCGACAAAAGCGCGCAGCATCGAGGGCACGAAGTGCAGGGTGGTAACTTGTTCCTGCTGGATCAACCGGCTCAGATAAGCCGGGTCGCGATGGCCATCGGGGCGTGCCACCACCAGCGTTGCGCCCGTGATCAGCGGCCAGAAGAATTCCCACACCGACACGTCGAAGCTGTACGGCGTTTTCTGCAACACCCGGTCATTCGGGCCAATGGGGAAGGCGTCCTGCATCCAGTGCAGGCGATTCATCAAGGCGCCGTGCTCGTTCATCACCCCTTTAGGCTGGCCGGTCGAGCCTGAGGTATAGAGCACATAAGCCAGATCATTGGCGTTGACGCTGATTGGTTCACCTGTTTGAGCTTCTGGTAAGGCATCCAGCGTCCAGACGGTGTGACCGGCTGGCAATTTTGACAACCACTGCGCTTGGCTCAGGCTGACTTGCGCATCGGCGTCTTCGATCAGGAAGGCCAGCCGCGCGGCAGGCAATTCAGGGTCTAGCGGCAACCAGGCAGCACCTGCATGGACGATGCCGAGCAGGGCGACGACCATTTCAACCGAGCGCTCCATGCACAGTGGCACAATCGACTCGCGACCGATACCGGCACCGCGCAAGGCACGGGCCACATGCTGGGCACGCTGATCCAGCTCGGCGTAACTCAGGCGCTGGCCTTCAAATACAAGCGCCGTGGCGTCTGGGCTCAAGGCTGCTTGCTGGCTCAGGGCGATGTGAAGATTGCTCGGGCCAGGGTATGGACGTTCGGTGGCGTTCCAGCGCGCCAGTTGCTGCTGATCCTGTTGTTGCGGGAACAGCTCGACCAGTTTGCGCTGCGGTGCAGCCACCAATGCATCCAGCAAGGCGCACCATTGACTGCTCCAGCGCTGCATCGTGAGCGGCTCGTACAAAGCCGATTGGTATTCCAGACTCAGCGTCATGTCGTTGCCATCGTCCTGGACTTCCCAGCTTTGCTCGAACTTGGCGTCGATCACCGGCAGCATCTGCTCTTCGATATTCAGCCCAGGCCACTGGCTGCTTTGCATCCGGCCATAGTTGAGAGAGAACAGCACCTGGAATAGCGGTGTACGGTTGAGGTCGCGTTGCTGGGCGACAGCGCCGACTAATGTGGCGAACGGCAGATCGGCATGGGCTTGGGCTGCGCGCAGATCGGCTTCAAGGCTGGTGAGTAGCTGCTCTGCTGGCGCCTGCTGATCGACGTCACTGCGAATCACCAGGGTATTGACCAAACAGGCCAGCAGCGTCTGGGATTGCACTTGGTCACGTTGGTCCGCCGGGGTGCCAAAGCGAATCTCGCGCTGACCGCTGTATCGGGCCAACAGCGCGCTAAGGGCCGTGGCCAGCACCACATAGGCGGTGGTGCCGCGCTGGCGAGCGAACCGGCGGATATTTTCAGCACGCTGGCTGCCGAGATGCAGGGTCAATTGCCCAGCACTGCGATCAGCTTCGGCGCCGCGAGGATGGTCGAGGGGCAGGTCGAGTTGGTAATTGTCCTGGCCCAGATGGTTTTTCCAGTAATCCAGGCTGTGGTCACATCGCGCCTGGGTGTCCGGCTGTTGTTGCCACAGGGCGAAATCAACATAATCGATTTGCAGCGGCGTCCATCCAGGCGCCTGCCCGCGTACACCTGCGGCGTAGGCCTGGGTCAGTTCGTCAATAAGCAACTGCATGGCCCAACCGTCAGTGGCGCTGTGATGCAGACAGACCAGCAACAGATTTTCATCGCTGCCCTGGCGTTGCAGCAAGTGCGCACGCCAGGGCGCAGCAGCGGCCAGATCGAACGGTGCCATCAAGTTGTTGCGGGTTTCGGCACAAGTCGACGTCCAGTCTTGCGTTGCCACTAAACTGAGCGTCAGTTCAGGTCCATGGTCATCGATCAACAGTTGCGGCTCACCCTCGGTTTCGATAATACGGCTGCGCAGCACCAGGTGACGCTGGCTGAGCTGTGCGAAGGCTTCACGCAAGACCTCAACCTGCAACTCACCGCGCAAGACCAGGGCGAACGGCATGTGGTACTCACGGGATTCTGGCACCAAACGGCTAAGCATCCAGAACCGGCGCTGAGCCAGCCCCAGTGGCAATTGCGCCGGACGCGGTTGTGGGCTGATCGACTCACCCGGTGTGACCGCTTGCAGATGACCGGCCAGCGCCTTCACCGTTGGTTGGGCGAAGACCAGTGACAACGGCAGGGTTGCACCGAGACACTCGCGTACCCGTGCCACCAGTCGAGTGGCCAGCAAGGAGTGACCGCCAAGTTGGAAGAAGTGATCTTCGATACCCACGGATGAGCATTCAAGCAGTTCGCTGAACAACTGGCAGAGCACTGTTTCCGTGGCATTTCGTGGCGCGATCTGGCTCTGCTTGCCTTGGGCTTCTGGCAACGGAGTGGCGGCCAGTGCCTTGTGGTCGAGCTTGCCGTTATTGTTGAGCGGCAGACTGTCGAGCGCCACCAAGAGGCTGGGCTGCATATGGGCAGGCAGGCTGTCGTTCAGGGCTGCGCGAATGAAATCCTCATCGGCCTCACCGCACCAGAAACTGACCAAGCGCTGTTCAAGCAGCAAGGTAGCAGCCTCGCGTACGCCAGCCTGTGCCAGTAGCGCCGCATCGATCTCCCCAAGTTCAATCCGCTGGCCACGCAGCTTGACCTGATGATCGAGACGCCCCAAATATTCGATATTGCCGTCAGCCATGAAGCGGCAACGGTCGCCCGTGCGATACAGGCGATCACCTTCAACAAATGGGCTTGCAAGGAAACGTTCCTGGGTCAGATCCGGGCGTTTCAGGTAGCCGCGGGCCACGCCGACACCGCCGATATACAGCTCGCCGATGCTGCCGATTGGCAGCGGCTGCATGCTCTCATCAAGGATGTACAGGCGCAGGTTGGCGATTGGTTTGCCGATTGGCACTATCAAATCGTCCTTCGAGCAGCGCCATACCGAGACGTCGATGGCTGCTTCAGTCGGGCCGTAAAGGTTGATCAGCGCCGCTGGGTGCTGGCCCATAAAACGGCGCACCAGATCAACCGGCAACGCTTCGCCGCTGGCAAATACCTGACGCAGGCTTTGGCAATCGGTCAGGCTCGGTTCTTCGACAAAGGCGCGCAGCATCGAAGGCACAAAGTGCAGGGTGGTGATCTGTTCCTGCTGGATCAACTGGCTCAGGTAAGCCGGGTCGCGATGGCCATCGGGGCGCGCCACCACCAAAGTTGCACCGGTGATCAGCGGCCAGAAGAATTCCCACACCGAGACGTCGAAACTGTACGGTGTTTTCTGCAACACCCGGTCGTTCGGGCCAATGGGGAAGGCGTCCTGCATCCAGTGCAGGCGGTTCATCAAGGCGCCGTGCTCGTTCATAACGCCTTTGGGTTGGCCGGTGGAACCAGATGTGTAGAGCACATAAGCCAGATCATCAGATTTAACGCTGATGGGTTCACCCACTTCAGCATCCGGCAAGGCATTCAGCGTCCAGACGTTATGCCCGGCTGGCAATTTTGACAGCCACTGCGCTTGAGTCAGGCTGACTTGCGCATCGGCGTCTTCGATCAGGAAGGCCAGACGCGCGGCAGGCAACTCAGGGTCCAGCGGCAACCAGGCAGCACCGGCATGGACGATGCCGAGCAGGGCGACGACCATTTCAACCGAGCGCTCCATGCACAGCGGCACAATCGACTCACGACCGACACCGGCACCGCGCAAGGCACGGGCAAGCTGTTGCGCACGCTGATCCAGCTCGGCATAACTCAGACGCTGGTCTTCAAATACCAGCGCCAGTGCGTCTGGACTCAAGACGGCTTGCTGGCTCAAGGCCGTATGCAGATTGGTCGGGCAGGAGTACTGGCGTTCGGTGGCGTTCCAGTCAACCAGCTGCTGATTGCGCTGTGCCACAAGCAAGGGTGTCCAATCGCCGAGGCGGGTCTGGGGCGCGTCGAGCATGGTTTCGAGCAGTTGCTGCCATTGCTGCAACCAGCGCCGGGCCGTGGTTTCGCTGAACAGCGCGGCGCGGTATTCCAGCAACACCGACAGCACCTCTCCGTCGTGTACTTCCCAGTTCAGGTCGTATTTGGTGGATTGGGCGGTCACGGCCCGCTCGCTAACCTGCAATTGCGGCCAATGCTGGCTCGACGAATCGGCGTTCTGCATGGCGAACAAGACCTGGAACAACGGCGTCTGGCCGAGGCTGCGTGATGGCTTGAGGTGTTCCACGACCTGATCGAAAGGCACGTCCTGATGCTGCTGGGCATCCAGCACACGATTGCGCACCTGGCTCAGCAAGCCCTCGAAATCAAGGGCCGGATCAAGATCGGTGCGCATGACCAGTGTGTTGACGAAGCAGCCAATCAGCGGTTGCAGCTCAGCGAATGGACGCTGGGCCACCGGACTGCCAAGCCGCACGTCACGCTGGTTGGCGTAGCGTCCCAAAAGCAGTTGCGCCGCAGCCAGCATCAGCATGTACAGGGTGGCGCCGCGTTGCTGGGCGAACTGGCGCAGGCGCTCAACCAAGGCGCTCGGCAGTTGCAGTTGTACCGCGCCAGCAGTTGGATCGAGCTGGTTCGGACGCGCCTGATCGGTCGGCAGATCGAGTAAGTAATCGCCGTCTTCCAGTTGTTTGCGCCAGTATTCAAGCTGGCTGCTGAACGCTGCCTGTTGCTTGGGTTCGTGCTGCCAAAGGGCGTAATCAGGATATTGCAGGGCCAGCGCAGGCAGGGTCGCCGTGGAACCTTGGCACTCGGCGGTATAGAGCTGGCGCAGCTCATCCAGCAGGTTCTGGCTGGATGCATCGTCGGTGGCGCAGTGATGCAGGTTGAGCAGCAGCAGCGACTGAGCACAGTCGCTGCGTTGTATCAGCGCGGCCCGAATGGGTAGCTGGCTGGCGAGATCGAAACGGCGTCCGGTTTCCGCGTGGATCGCCTTGTCGGTCAGTTGCAGCCAGTGTTCGTCGCTGGTCGCCTGCAATACAGTCACTGGCAGCTCGATATCGACCTGAGGTTCGATGAGTTGCATCAGCTCGCCGTCGGCATCGCGCAAGATTCGGCTGCGCAGGACTTCGTGGCGTTGAACCAGACTGTTGAGAGCAGTTTTCAGGGCTTGGCTGTTGAGTTCACCTTCCAGTTGCACGGCGCTGACGACGTTGTATTCGCCACCTCCGGCACTCAGTTGTTCCAGAAACCACAGGCGTTGCTGTTCAAACGAAAGCGGCAGCCGCGCCGGGCGAGCTGCCGGGACAAATGCCGCCGCAGGTGCCTGCAGCGGATTGCCCAGCGTTGCGGCCAGTGCTTCAAGTGTCGGCTGTTCAAACACCGCGCGCAGCGCTGGCACTGTGGTGAATTGTTGGCGCAGTCGGGCAAACAACACCGCCGCCAGCAGCGAGTGTCCGCCGAGGTAGAAGAAGTGGCTGTCGCGACCGATCTGAGCAAGCGGTACTTTCAGCAGTTCGGACCAAAGTGCGGCGAGCTGCTGTTCGGCGACTGTGCGCGGCGGATTCTGGGCGTCAGGTGCGGCTTGAATCTCTGGTGCGGGCAAGGTCTTGCGATTAAGTTTGCCGTTATCGGTCAGCGGCAGCTCATCGAGCAATACGAACGCTGAAGGCACCATGTAGTCGGGCAGGGCAGCACCAATAGCCTTGCGCCAGGCATCGATGTCGGCTTGGGCATCGCAGGTGACGTAAGCCACCAAGCGCTTGTCCCCGGGATCGTCTTCACGGGCCAGCACCACGGCCTGGCGTACGTCGGGCTGGGCGCCGATCAGCGCTTCGATCTCGCCCAACTCGACCCGGAAACCGCGGATTTTAACCTGGTGGTCCATGCGTCCGAGGTATTCCAGCTGGCCGTCAGGCAACCAGCGCACCAGATCGCCGGATTTATACATCCGTGCGCCTGGCAGCGGCGAGAACGGATCGTTGATGAACACCTTTGCGGTCTGCTCAGCACGGTTGAGATAACCCAGGGTCACGCCAGCGCCGCTGATGTGCAGTTCCCCCGGTACGCCAACCGGCAACGGGTTGAGGAAAGGATCAAGAACATAAGTACGCACGTTAGCGATGGGGCGACCGATGATTGGCCGATCCGGGAAGTCGTCTACCGCGCAACCTGTGGCATCGACCGTGCATTCGGTCGGCCCGTAAGTGTTGAAGAAGCGGCTGCCAGCAATCGATGGCAGGCGTTGCCAGAGTTGCGCATCCACCGTATCGCCACCGAACAGGACAAAGCGCGGCAGATAGGTTTCGCCACGGCGTACGCCGTCGCTTTCGAGCAGGACCTTGAGCTGCGCCGGGGTGCATTCGAACGCATCCAGGCGGGTGTCGCGGAAGAACTGGGCCAATGCTTCGGGGTCGTAACGCACCGCTTCTGGTGTCAGGTACAGGCTGTGGCCGTCGAGCAGCAGGATGAGTTCCGCCACCGAGCTGTCAAAGGCGAATGAGTAGTTGAAACTGGCGCGCATTGGCTGGTCGGTATAGCGGCGGTACAGGCCATGAATGCGCGCCCAGGCCAGGTTGACCACCGATCCGTTGGTGACCAAAGTGCCCTTGGGCTTACCTGTGGAACCTGAGGTGTACATGATGTAGGCCAGATCATCCGGCCCGGCCAGTGGTGCTGGGTTGTTCTCTGGTTGATCGGCGAACAACGCGGCATCGCTGTCCAAGCGCAGACGCGGCAAATGGATGCCGAGTTCCTCCAACAAGCCATGCTGGCCAATGAGCAATGCTGGTTGTGCGTCTTCGAGCATGTACGCCAGACGATCCAGCGGATAAGTCGGGTCCAGCGGCACATAGGCGCCGCCAGACTTGAGAATGCCCAGCAACCCCACCAGCAGTTCCAGCGAACGCTCGACACAGAGCGCAACCGAACTATTGGCCACCACCCCACGACCTCGCAAGTAATGCGCAACCTGGTTGGCTCGGCGGTTGAGTTCACCGTAGCTCAGGCTCTGTCCTTCGAAGCACAGGGCATCACGGTTCGGAGTACGCTCGGCTTGCTGTTCAAACAGCTGGGCGAAGCACAGATGTTGCGGCACCGCCATTTCGGTACGGTTCCACTCGACAACGGTGCGTTGCCATTCCGCCTCCATCAGCAACGGCAAGGCTGCTACCGGACGCTGCGGCTCGGCGAGCATGTAGTCCAGCAAGTGCTCAAGGCGGGCCAGGGTTTGCCGCGCGCTGTCGGCAACAAACAGGTCGAGGGCGTACATCAACTCCAGTTGGATCGGTGCATTGGCTGGACAGAGCACATGCAGATCAAGGTCGCATTCGGATTGCTTGAGCGGCGTGTCAAGCGCTTCAAACTCAAGATCGGAGAAGCGCAGGCGCGACTCCATGGCTAGCTGTTGGGCGACCATCACCTGATACAGCGGTGCATGGCTCAGGCTGCGCGGCAGTTGCAGGCTGTCGACCAATTGCTCGAAGGGCAGATCCTGATGTTGCAGGCCTTCACGCAGACGCTTGGCCACCTGACTCACCAGCGCGGTGAAATCGGCGTGGGGTTCGAAGTCGGTGCGGATCGCCAGATTGTTGAGCAAAATGCCGAGCAAGCCTTCGGTACCCGGTTGTTCGCGATGAGTGACCGGTGTGCCGATCAAAACAGTGGCATCGCCGCTCAAGCGATGCATCAGCACGGCGAAACCAGCAAAGATCACCGTAAAGGGCGTGGTGCCCAGGCGACTGGCAAAGGCCTGCACCCGGCTGCTGAGTTCGGTGCTCAGTTCACGCTGTACGATGCCGGCGCGATAGCTTTGCACCGAAGGCCGCGCAAGGTCGGTGGGCAGCGCGAGCAAGGGGCTGCTGTCACTGTTGCTGCGATCCAGCGTTTGGCTCCAGTAATCGAGTTGGCGCTTGAGTTCATCACCTTGCAAATGCTCGCGCTGCCAAAGGGCGAAGTCGGCGTACTGCACCGGCAAATCCGGCAGTTTGGCCGCTGCACCATTGCAGCGGGCGTCATAACCCTGGGCCAGCTCACGCAGGGCGATGGTCGCCGACCAGGCGTCCGAAACCAGGTGATGCAGGGCAATCGCCAGCACATGCTCGCCCGGCGCCAGGCGCAACAAATGCGCGCGCAACAAAGGTGGGGTGCTGAGATCGAAGGGTTGGCTGAAGGCGTCTTGCAAGGCACTGAACTGCGCGCCTTCGCGGGCGGTGGTTGGCAAGCCGGACAAATCATCGAACGGCAAGGCAATGCTCAATGATTCGCTGATGTGCTGGCACGGTACGCCATCAATGTCTCGAATGCCGGTGCGGAGGATTTCGTGGCGGGCCAGCAGGTCATTAAGGCTGGCGTGCAGTGCCTGGATATTGAGATCGCCTTTCAAGCGCAGGGCGAAGGGAATATTGAACAGCGTGGTTCCGGGTGTCAGTTGCTCGATAAACCATAAGCGCTGTTGCGAGAACGACAGCGGCAACTGTGCTGGGCGCGGCAGGGTTTTCAATGCCGGGGCCACAGCGGATTGCGGCGTGGCGGCTTCTGCCTGGCGCTTGGCAATCGCCAGAGCAAGCAGCGCCACAGTGGGCTGCTCGAACAACAGTCGCAGCGGCAGGTCGAGTTTGAAATGGGCTCGCAGTCGCGCCACGATTTGTGTGGCCAGCAGCGAATGACCGCCGAGAGTAAAGAAGTTGTCTTCCACGCCAATGCTGTCGCGGCCCAGCACTTCGGCCCAGATCGCGGCTACAGCCGCTTCCTGTTCGTTGCGCGGGGCGACGCTTTGCTGGGTGTCGGCTTGCCAGTTCAGCTCCTGAGCAGCCAGAGCCTTGCGGTCGACCTTGCCGTTGGCGTTCAGGGGCAGACGGTCAAGGCAAATAAAGGCCGCTGGCACCATGTACGGCGGTAATTGCCCGCGCAGGTGCTCGCGCAGTTGGCTGCTCAGTTCGTCGTGGCCCAGACGCTCGTCGTGAGCCGAATAGTAAGCCACCAACCAGGCTTCGCCGACATGATTTTCCCGCAGCAGCACCGCTGCCTCACGCACGCTTGGATGTTGAGCCAGACGGTGTTCGATCTCCGTGAGCTCAATACGATGGCCGCGCAGCTTGACCTGTTGGTCGCGGCGGCCCAGGTATTCGATCAAACCATCGGCGCGCCAGCGTCCCAGGTCGCCAGTGCGATAGATCCGACCCTCGAGTTGCGGATGATCAATAAAGGCGTCGGCTGTGCGCTGTGGATCATGCAGATAGCCACGACCGACACCGACTCCCCCGACACAGATTTCCCCGGCTACACCAACTGGCAGCGGGCGCAGGGCTTCGTCCAGCACATAGAGGCGATTATTGGCTGTCGGCTGGCCAATGGGCATGTGGCTGACGTTGGCATCCGGTGCGGAAAAGATCGGTTGGAACGCCACATCATCGGCACATTCGGCGGGGCCGTAGGCGTTCATCAGCGGGATGTCCGGGAAGCGCGCGAACCAGTCACGAGCCACGGTCGGCGGCAGGGCCTCACCGGTAGGCATCACCCAACGCAGGTCAGGCAATTGCAAGTCGCAAGGGCATAGTGCGAGTAGCGTGCGCATCAAGCTCGGAACAGTTTCCAGCACACTCAGGCGCTCGCTGACCACTACCCGCAACAGGCGTTGCGGATCATGGGCCACCTCATCCGGCAGGATATGCACGGTAGCCCCCAGGACAGGCGCGGCAAGGAACTGCCAGACTGAAATATCGAAGGCCACCGATGCGGTTTGTGCAATCCGGTCTTCGGCATTCAGGCCCAGCCCAGGCACCTTGCCGAAGATATTATTGAGCATGCCGCGTTGTTCGATCATCACCCCTTTGGGCGTACCGGTCGAACCCGAGGTGAACAGCACATAGGCCAAACTTTCCGGACCACCGAGCCAGGGCAAGAGTGCATCATTGTTGGCTTGCCAACAGGCTTCGGCGAACAGGGCGTCAGGTGCCTGCTCTAGACCACTCAGCAACTGATCAAGCAAATTGCTGCACTCTTCAGTGGCCACTAGCAACGGTGCACGGGACAGCGTGAGGATTTCTCGCAGTCGCTCTGGCGGATGGTTGACCTCCAGCGGCAACATGGCGGCACCCGTCTTGAACACGGCGATCATCATGGTCAACAGCGCAAGGCCCCGAGGGGCGGCTAGCGCGACCAATTGATCTGCACCGGCGCCCGCTTCACGCAGGGCATGGGCCAAACATGTGGCGCGGCGATCCAGTTCGGCGTAGGTCAGCGACTCGGTATCGCAGACCGCGACCACCTGATCACCCCGTTGAGCCACTTGTGCGGCAAACAATTGAGCGTAGCTCTGCTCCAGCGGAAATGCCTGTGGGTTGTGTGCCCATTCGCCCAGCAGTTGTTGGCGTTCTTCACCGCTCAGCAGTTCGAAGCTGCCCAGCGCGGCGTCCGGTGCCGCGAGCATGCCGCGTACCAGACTGGCCAGGTGACCAAGCAGGCGCTGCACGGTTGCAGCATCGAAGCGGTCGCGGTCGTAGGACAGTCGAATACCCAGTTGTTCACCGGGCAGAATTACCAGGGTCAGGCCGTAATGGGTGTGAACGCTATGATCCATGCCATCAAGGCTGAACTGGAAACCGCCCTCGAGAATCTGTTCGTCGATAGGCGCGTTTTCAAATACCAGGATGCTGTCGAACAGGGTTTCACCGCGAGGAAAGTCGCTCCAGCCCTGAATATCGGTCAGCGGCGTGTGTTCGTAGTCGCGCATATCCAGGTTCAGCCCTTGCAGGGCGCCGAGCCACTGGCCAAGCGATGCCTCGGGGTCTACCGATACTCGCAACGGCAGGGTGTTGATAAACAGGCCGATCATCTCCGCCACACCGGTCAGTTCCGCCGGGCGCCCAGCCACGGTAACGCCGAACATCACGTCCCGTTGGCCGCTGTAACGCGACAGCAGCAGTGACCAGGCGCCCTGGAAGAAGGTATTGGGCGTGATTCGCTGGCTTCGGCAGAACGCGGCCAGCGCCTGGGTTTCCTGGGCGCTCAAGTGAATCAGCCGGTCGTCCACCAGCACTGCGTCGGTGTAGCGGTCGCGACTGACGCCGTTGTCCACCGTCAATGGCGTAGGTGCATTGAGCCCTTGCAATTGGCCGCGCCAGAACTGTTCTGCCTTGTTTGCATCCTGATGTTGCAACCACTGGATGTAATCACGAAACGGGCGTGGGCGCTTGAATTGCGGGATACGGTCGTTGCACAGCGCTTCATAGGCTTTGAGGAAGTCCACGGTCACCAGTGAAATGCACCAGGCGTCCATCAGAATGTGGTGGAAGCTGCGGATGAACTCGTAAGACTCATCGGCCAGCCGCACCAGGCGAAAACGGATTAGCGGTGGCTTCGACAGGTTGAAGCCGATTTTCTGCTCATCGGCCAGCAAGCTGCGAATCCGCGCGTCCTGTTGGTCTGGAGCCAGCCCACGCAGATCGATTGTGTCCAGCGGAACCTTGACCTCACGGTGGATCACTTGCACTGGCTGCTTCTGGGCTTTCCACTGAAAACTGGCGCGCAGGGAAGGGTGCAACGCCACCACTTGGCGCCAAGACTCAAGGAACGCCACTTCGTCGATGGCACCGCCGATGCGGTAACGGTCCTGCATCAGGTAGACGCCTGAGTCTTCATGCAACAGGGAGTGGAACAGCATCCCTTGCTGCAACGGCGATAGCGGGTAAACGTCTTCGATCGGGTTGCTGCTGGTTTTATCGTGAGTCATTTAAAGCGTCCTGCAAAAAGAGGGGCGACAGCGTGGCGAGCGGAGATAGCGGTCAAAATTCGGAATCATTGAGTTCGTCCAGCAGCGCCTGCATTTCGTCTTCGCTCAGGCCCGAGGCGCTGAACTCGCTGCTCTGGACCTGGGGCTGTATGGTGTCGGTGGTCAGCAACTGTGCGACCTCGGCCATTCCCGCAATGGTCTGGCGTTCGAATACATCTTTGGCCGACAGCGCGATGCCTCGTTCGCGTGCCTGGGCGACCACTTGCAAGCTGAGGATCGAGTCGCCGCCGATGGCGAAGAAGCTCTCGGTAACACTCACGGAAGGCAGTTTCAGGACTTTGCCGACAATCGATTGCAGGGTGCTTTCCATGTCGTTGCGCGGCGCTACATGGGCGCTTGCGTCGAGCTGGTCCGGGTCAGGCAACTGGCTCGGGTCAAGTTTGCCGTTGGGGGTACGCGGGAAGCTCGCCAGGGTCAGTACCTGGGCTGGCACCATGTATGACGGCAGGCGCTCGCCGAGGAAGCGCTTGATGGCCTCCGAGTTAGGTGCGTAGCCATGGGCGGCCAGAACGTAAGCCAACAGGCGTTTGCCCGTGGCGTGTTCCTGGACGATCACTGCAGCTTCACGCACATCGCTGTGGCTGCACAGTTGTCGCTCGATCTCGCCGAGTTCGATGCGGTAGCCCCGCAGCTTGACCTGATGATCCTTGCGGCCAAGGAACGTCAAGCGGCCGTCCGCCAGCCAGCAGGCGAGGTCGCCTGTGCGGTAGGCGCGGGTGCCATCAGCGAGGCTGATAAAGGCTTTGGCGGTTTCTTCGGGTTTGTTGCGATAACCTCGCGCCAGAGTTGGGCCTGCAAGTACGATTTCCCCCGGCTCACCGACACCGCAGGTTAGTCCATGCTCGTTCAACACCCGCAAGTCCATACCGGCAATCGGCCGACCGATGCTGAGGCTGCGGTTCGGGTCGAGCACTTCATAAGTGGCCCAGACAGTGGCCTCGGTGGGACCGTATTCATTGACTAACGCGGTGTTTGGCAAGGACTTGCTGTGCTGAGCAACCAGCGACGGCGGGCAGGCTTCACCGGCGACTATCCAGCATTCGAGGCTGTCGGCCCCGGCAGTGCGTTGCAGTTGTTCGAGCAGGGCTTGATACAAGGAGGGCAGCGACAGGCCATGGCTGACCCGGTGCTGGACAATCAACTGGGTCAATCTCGGCATCTCCAGTTCTTCGCCTGGGGCCGGTAATACCAAGCGGCCGCCTTGGGCCAGAGTCCAGAAAATTCCCGCCACCGAACTGTCGAAGGCAAACGACGACAGCAGCAAGTAAGCCTGCACTGGCGTGGCATAGGTGGCCATGCGCACCTGAGTCGAATAACTCAGGGCAGAGTGGCTGATTTCCACGGCTTTCGGCGCGCCGGTGGAGCCCGAGGTGTAGATCAGGTAGGCCAGATCATCGGCACCCGGCCAAGCCAGCGGTGGCAGGTCGTGGACATCGGTCGCGTTCAGGTCGTCGAGAACAAAGCGTTGCAGGCTGGCGGGTACGCTGTCGGCCAGTTCGGGGCTGACCACAATGTGTGCAATGGCGCTGTCGGCCAGCATGTAGGCGCGACGATCCGCTGGATAACTCGGATCAACCGGCAGGTAGGCGCCACCAGCTTTCAATACCGCGAGCATGGCGACTACCGCAGCATTGCCACGGGCAAACAGAATGCCCACAGGTACGCCGGGACCAATCCCAGCAGCCACCAATTGATGGGCCAGGCGGCTGGCGTTGGCATCAAGCGCCGCATAGCTCAGGTCGCCATCCTTGTCGCTCAGGGCGATGGTGTTTGGCTTTTGCCGCACTTGACGGTCGATCAGCTCGACCAAGGTCACAGGTTCAATAGCGGGCTGGGTCGCCTCGGCGCTGATGGTTTGCAATTGAAGCGGCCCAGCCAATGGCAGTTGCGTCCAGCCCTGTTGCGGTTCGTTCAACGCGCCTTGCAGCAGCTGTAACCATTGTTCGCCGAGGCAGGCTGCGGCATTGCCACTCAAAATATGGCTGTCGTAAATCAACTGAGCCTGAATAGCATCCGCTGCCTGATACAGATTCAGGCAGGCTTTCACTGGATTCAACACAGCGCTGGCATAGCGTTGCTTGGCATCGAGCTGACGCCAGGCGAATGCGTAGCCGCCATTGAGATCATGGGTGTAGTAATCCTGCCAACCTATGCTGCACTCAAGGCTGGCTGCGATAGTCTTGCTTTGCTCCAGCAACGTTGCCTGGGTATCCAGATCGAAACGCAGCGGCAGGCATTGCTCAAATAGGCCAAGCGCGCTTTCCAGCTCGGGGCCACGGTTTTCATCAATTACCGTCAGTGCAATCTGTTGTTGACCAGCGAGGCGTGCCAGCAAGACAGCCCAGGCCGTGAGCATCAGGTTCGATGTCAGAGCCGGGTGCCGGGCAAGCTGTGCGGGGAGGGTGAAGTCTAGTTGCTGCGGGGCAAAACCATCGCCCGAGGCGGACTCCAGCGATAACTGCAAGTTGGGTTGTTCACTTCCCGTCAGCTGTTTCCAGAAGGTCACGCCCGGATGGTCAGGCTCATCTTCGCTCAGGTTCCAGCGCCATTCGGCGTAGTCGGCATATTGCAAGGTTTCGGCGTGCTGAGTGTTGCTGTCTTGCAGCAATGCCCGGGCCAGCAGCTTCAAACTGCTCAGGTCGAAGTGAGTGCTGGCACCTGCCAAATCGAGCAGCGATTGTTCATCAGGTAGCTGTACCAGCGTCACTGTCAGCGGCTGCCTCCAGTCATGGGTTTGCTCGCGAAGGCGTGCCAGCGCCGCGTCCTGCGCGGCAGGGTCAAGGGCGCGCAAGTCGAGCACGGCAATGGGCAGTTCAACAAACTCATCGATCACCTGAACCGGATGACGCAGGCCCGGCACGGGCACCAGGCGGGTGCGCAGGATTTCACTGGCGGTGATCAGGTCGTTCAACCGTTGCGTGAGGATCTCGGCCGATACAGGAGAGCAGCAGTTCCACTGCAAATGGCAGCTCAATGAATGTTGGGCGCTACCGTTGATGTGCTGATACACCGAAGCCTGTTGCGGCGAAATACGAAAACCTTGGAGTCCGTTCATTTTTAACTCGACTGCAAAATGTGAGTAAATCCGGGCTGACCTGAGACAGGAATCCACTGACTGGAGTCAGTTGGGCCTTTGCTGTCTGGCTGGAGGCACCCATTGAAAGATCAAACAGCTACGTCACCTTGCAGCAGGGCTTCAGCCATGCCGGTGAGGATGGCGCGCTTGCCGGTAAAGGGTTCGCGACCGTGTACCGCGAGCATGTTGTCGATAAAGAGCACGTCGCCCTGTTGCCAGCTGAACCGCACCAGTGAGTCGAGGTAAGCGGCTCGTAATGACTCCAGCACCTCTGGCTCGATCAATTCGCCGTCGCCATAGAAAGTGTTGGTCGGCAGGTCGAGATCGGTGAAGTTGCTTTGCAAGGAGTCGCGAATAGCCGGTGGCAAGGTGCTGATGTGGAAGAAGGTGGCATGGTTGAACCAGACTTCTTCGCCAGTGCGCGGATGGCGCACCACGGCAGGGCCGCGTTGACGGGTTCGCAGGCGGTTGTTGGCCTTCCATTCCACTTCGATGCCGACAGTGGCGCAGTAGCTTTGCACTTCGTCACGGTCTTCGGACTGGAACACGCTTTGCCACGGCAGGCCGAAACCATCGCCGTAGTTGCGCACGTAGAGCACACCTTTTTCACGGAAGCGGGCTTCGATTTCCGGACTGATCCTTGCTTTAACCGCGCGGGTCGAACCAATCGGGGTTTCGCCGCCGGTCTCGGATGGGGTCTGGCAGTAAAAGAACAACCGCAGCGGGAAACGTGGCGAGTACGAATGCTCGTTGTGCGGGAAAATCATCTGGTCGGCTGGGTAATCGGTCGAGGTGTAGATGTTGCCGCCAACTCGGGTGCGCGGGGACGCTCGAAACATATACTCCAGCGCGCCGGGGGAGAGTGCGGCTATCACCTGATCGAACTGCTCCACCGACTGCACCGAAAACCCGCGAAACAGCAAGGCGCCGTATTGCAGCAGCTTGCGCTCCAGACTTTCACGTTCACCGGCCGCCCAGGCGGCCAGATCGACACCGCTGATCGCCGGTTCAATCACCAGCGGCAAGGCATAATCCGGGCTGAGCAGCCGCTCGCTGACCAACTGTTGCGAGACATTCATGGCTTTACGACGCACGCCGCCAAGAGCGCGAGACGGTGGGGGCACGATAGGCATAAAGGCATCCAACTCGGTTAGAGGGTCAATGAGCGGCGTTTGGCTTGCAGCAACGAGCTGCGACCGACCTGCGCACGGGATTGCTGTTGTTCACGCTGGAATTCCTGATCCCAGGTGGCGAGCCGTTCAGCGATTGCCGACAATGGCTGGTCCAGCAGCTTGTGGCTCTCATCCAACAGGCGTGTCCATAGTTGTTGCAGGCGCAGAGCCCGGTTCTGATCGAAAAACTCAGCGCGGAACTTGAGTGTCGCCTCGATACCTTCGCTGCCGTGAACCAGATCAAGCACCAAATGGAAATCCCCCGGCGCTTGCGTCACTTCAAGCCCGGTCATGTGTGCACCGGCGATAGCAGTCGGTGTCACTCGGGAAGGCTGGTAATTAAGCTTGACTTGGAACAACGGCGAGTGACCGGGGCGACGTTGCGGTGCCAGCGCTGATACCACCAGATCGAACGGCAGCTCTTGGTGGGCATACGCCAGACGCGCCTGATCGCGGACCTGCTTGAGCAAGGCAGCGAAAGTCGGATCGCCGCGCAGGTCGCAACGCAAGGTCAGCTGATTGACGAAGAAGCCAATCACCTCGTTGTGCTCAGCCAATGGACGTCCGCCGACATCGGTGCCCAGCAGAAACTGTTGCTGGCCACCCAATTGCTTGAGCACCAGTTGATAGCTCGCCAGCAGCAACATAAACAAGGTCATGCCTTGCTCACGGGCGACGAGTGACAGGGATTCGCAACTGGATTGGGCGAGTGTGAAGTTCAGGCTGTGGGCGCCATGGCCCGATCCAGTTCCGCCCAGTTCGATGCTTTGCGGTATATCCGCCAGATGTTCGCGCCAGAAGTCTTGTTCCGCCGCGATTCGTGCATCGCTCCAGTGTTCGCTTTCCCAAAGGGCGAAATCCAGGTACTGCGGCGGCAACTCGGCGGTGGATGTACCGGCCAGTTCCGCCAGCAGCAGTTGCGCCGAGCGTCCGTCGAAGGCGATGTGATGCAGACTCAATAACAGGTCGTGCTGTTCATCGTCGCGGCTGAGTAATTGCGCGCGCAGCAATGGGCCGCGCTGCAGATCAATTGGTGTGAACTGTTCCCGGGTCAGGCAATCAGTGAGCGCTTGTTGCTGCTGCGCTGCGGGTTGATCGCGCAGATCAATCCACTTCAGAGCCACAGCCTCAGTTGGCAAAATCCGTTGTTGCGGACCGTCTACACCATCGTTATATACGGTGCGCAATACGCTATGACGATTGACCAACGCATTAAGTCGCGACGCCAGGGTTTCAGTGTCCAGTGCGCCTTGCAGGCTCAGGTGAAATACCAAATTGTGCTGAGTGTCCTCGGGATTCAGTTGGCGCAGGAACCACAAGCGGCTTTGGGCAAAGGATTGACGGCCTTGCTCTTGGTTGGTGTGGCGGCGCTCGGTCAAGGTGTCTTCAGGGTGCGATGTGGGCTCGGCGAGGAAGGACAGCAGTTCCTGCGCCCAGTCGGCAAGGCTTTGCTCACCGAACAGTTGTTGCTTGTTCAGGTTCCAGCCCAGATCCGTGTGCAAACGCGCGGCGAAGTCGGCAATGCTGATGGAATCCAGCCCCAAGCTGATCAAACTATGGTCGAAGTCTACCGCCAGATACGGATTGACCTCGCGCAGCGTCTGTTCCAGCCATTGGCGGCAAGCGGGCAGGGCGGAAACAGAAGCATCGGCAACAGACTCGAAAAGCTGCGCACGGTTGAGGTGCTCGCCAGTGTCCGAGGTTTGGTCGCCGTGCTGGGCAATAATGGACAGGGTGCCAGCGGCCAACTGCTTGCGGGCGCCTTGGCGAGCGATCTTGCCGCTGGTGGTCATCGGGATGGTGCCAGCTTCCACTAACACGATCTGATCGATGCCACACTCGGCGGCATCCCGTACGGCGTTCTGCATTGAAGCAAACAGAGCTGGATGATGCGCTTGATCGACAAATTTTCGCTGCGGTTCAGCGACAATCACCAGTTTTTCGCGGCCCAGTAATGGGTCCATCTCAGAGAACGCAGCTATGCGCCCGGTGCGAATGCCCGGCTCGGCATCGGTAATGGCAAATTCAATATCGTGAGGATAGAGGTTGCGGCCATTGAGGATCAGCAGGTCCTTGAGCCGGCCGCAAATCACCACTTGGCCTTCATGGATAAAGCCCAAGTCGCCGGAGCGTAGATAATGCCCTGATTCACCGACGATGCGCGCCTCGAAGGCCTCGCGACTGGCTTCCGGGTTTTTCCAATAGGCTTCAGCGTTGCTCGGCCCGCTTAGCCAGACTTCGCCGATGCAATCAGCCGCGCACCGCTCATGACTGTGCGGATTAACGATGGCGATATCGTGCAAAGCTTGCGGATAACCGCAGGCGACAAACTCCACGGCAGGAGCTCCACCTGTTGCCAAGGCGACGCGACCGGCTTCCAGCGCGGACTTGTCCAGGCGCAGCACCACGGGCGCGGCATCGGCTGGCGTAGCACTGACACACAGAGTGGCTTCAGCCTGACCATAACCGGGGCTGATCGCCAACGGGTTGAGGCCGCAGGCGGCAAAGCGCTGGGCGAAGGTTTCGAGTGTGGCGGGGTGGATGGGTTCGGCACCGTTGATTGCATGCTGCCAAGCGCTGAGGTCAAGCTGAGCGATCAGGTTGTCGCTGACAACACGATTACACAGGGCGTAGGCGAAGTTGGGGGCGAAACTGGCGGTGGCGCGGTAACGGCTCAAGGCCTGCAACCATGTCGATGGTGCGTTGACAAAGGTTTGCGAGGCCATCAGGTAGCAAGGCATTCCGCTATACAGCGGTGCCAACAAACCACCGATCAAACCCATGTCGTGGTACAGCGGCAACCAGTTGACCATGCCGCCATGTTCATCAAAACCATAAGCCTGGCGCATCAGTTCAACATTGGCGATCAGGTTGCGTTGGCGCACCTCGACGCCTTTGGGCGTGCCGGTGGAGCCGGAGGTGTATTGCAGGAAAGCGACAGTTGCACCGTCCACATACGGGCGCGTCCAGGCACTGGCTGGCGGTGTGCCGAGATCCTCGATCGTCAAAACATCAATCTGGTTTTCGACCAGCTCCCGCAGGCTCTGGCAGTGATCTGACGGTGTGAGGATCAATGCCGGTTCGGCATCGACCACAACCTTGCGTACGCGATCAAGGTGACGAGGTTTACGCGATGGCGGTGGAAACAGCGGCACAGCGATCAGCCCGGCATACAAACAGGCGCAGAAGGCGCGGGCATAGTTGAGGCTACTGGGCAGCATCAACAATACGCGCTCGCCCGGCGCGTAGCGGGCCTGCAGCGCAGCCGCGAGAGACTGGCTCTGCTCGTGCAGTTGGGCAAAGGTCAGGGACTGGCCAATCTCGACGCCGTCCGGCAAGAAATGCAGGGCTGCGCGCTCGCCGAAACGTGCGGCATTGCTTTCCAGTACTTCGATCCAATGATTGAAAGAGAACATGTGCAATTCACGCCATGGCAACGATGACTTTGCGGTCACCGGTGTAAGGATTACGGCCGTGTGCGACCAGTCGATTGTCGAGCATCAAGATGTCGCCGGGTTGCCAGGGGAAACTGATGGCGGTCTGGCGATACACCTCGCGCACGCTGTCGAGCACTTCGTCAGGGATGGGCGAGCCATCGCCGAAATACACATGGCGCGGCAGATTTTCTTCACCTACGGCCGCCAGCAGACTGGCGCGCACACTGGGCTCGATGGCTGATACGTGGAACAGGTGCGCCTGGTTAAACCAGACCCATTCACCCGTCTCGGGATGCTGCAGCACTGCTTGGCAACGCTGACGGGTGCGCAGTTCGCCGTCGTCTTTCCATTGCCACTCGATGTCGTTATCAAGGCAGTAACGTTCGACCTGAGCGCGATCTTCGGTGTTGAATACTTTCTGCCAAGGCAGATCAAGCGCGCCGCTGTAATTGCGTACATAAAGCAGCTCGCGGCTGGCAAACAGTTCGCGTATGTCGCTGGGCATGCGTTGATAGATTAAGCGGCTGTCGGCAATCGGCGTTTCGCCGCCGGTTTCACTGGCCTTGATGCAGTGGAACCAGATACGCGAAGGCCATGGCCGGGTATAGGCCTGCTCATTGTGCAAGGGAATGAATTGATGGGCTGGGTATTCGGTGGAGCTGTACACCCCAGCGAAGACTTTGCTGCGCGGCGTAGAGCCAAACTCATAGCTGGCCAGCGGGGCGCCGAAACTGGCGGCGAAACGCTTGAAATCAATGGGAGTTGGGACGTTAAAGCCGCGAAACAGCACGCCGCCAACGGTGACCAGTGCATGGTCTAAGGTGCTGCGAATCGACGCATCTAGATCCTGAATAGACTGTCCCGGAGTTGCCTGTATCAGCACTGGCAACGTCTGTTCATGGCCAGTCCCTGGCGTATTGGGTAAGGGGTCGGAACGCCCGTTCAGGTGTTCGGTTGAAGTCATCCTAGCGCATCCTTTTGAGTCTCACTGCAGTCAGACGCTGTGGCGTAGGCAAACCTGGAAAACCTGGCAGAGGCCGCTACGCTAATTACGACTGATATGTATTCTCGCTTATCCACGACAGCATATTTATTACAAATGAGATTAATTATCAATCTTGTTTACTTTTTGTTTTCAGATTAAACTCCCGCAGGCTGGGGACAGCGGCGTTGTTCGGGACAATAGAAAAAAAACACTAATATTTGCCAAAGGAGAGCGGGGCGTGAACTTCAAGAAAAATACAATCGCACTGGCCGTGGGGTCGGCAGTGTGTCTGGCTAACAGCGGCGTATGGGCAGCCGAGGAGACGAACTCGGTGGAGCTGGCTCCGGTCACTGTGACAGGTGAGAAAATCAATCGCAGTCTGGAGCAAACCCAGTCGAGCGTGGCGGTGTTTACCGAGCAACAATTGCGCGAGAAACAGGACCATGACCTGGTCGATGTGTTCGCGCGCACGCCGGGCGTCTACACCCAATCCGGTAACGAAAACTGGGGTATCCGTGGCGTACCTGTGACTGGTTTCGACGAACAAGGGCCGGCCGCACTCAACGGTGCAGTTTCGGTATTCGTCGACGGCGCGGTGCAGCCCAACCGCACACTGACGCTAAGCCCCGTCCCTCTCTGGGATGTGGAGCAGGTGGAAGTGTTCCTCGGCCCGCAGTCCACCACCCAAGGCCGTAACTCCTTGGCAGGCGCGGTAGTTATCCAGACCAAGAATCCAACCTTTGAACCGAGCTTTTCCGCACAAGCCAATGGGGGCAACTACAACGAGCGCGGCGGGGCTGTCGCCGGTGGTGGCTCGATCATTGATGGCAAGATCGCTGGCCGTATCGCCGTCGATTACCAGGAAGGTGATGGCTATATCGAGAACCTGTTCAACGGTGATGATGCCAACAAGACTCGCACCGCAAATACGCGCGGCAAGTTGCTGATCCTGCCTAACGACGATACCGACGTGCTGTTGTCCTACGCTCACGGTGAAAGCCGCAAGGGCGATAATGCATCTATTCGTCAGGGTGGCAGGGTTCGTTATTACAAAATCGACTCCAACACCGAGGCTTACGACAAGCTCAAACAGGACACTTTCAGCGCCAAGGTAGATTACCGTCTGGATAATAGCTGGTCGATTACCAGCCTCACGGCAAATACCGATTCGGACTACGACGCGCGCCTGGACTTTGATCAATCGTCCTCGGCCGATCAGTTCGTATTGCGCAAGCAGGACGGTGGCTTGTTCAGCCAAGAACTACGCCTGAACTATGAAGGCGACACGGTGAAGAGCTTTGCTGGCCTCTATTACGGCCACAACACCAACGACTTCCACGACCGCTTGTACGCTGGTGATAGCTTGTTCGGTGTCGTCAAGGGCGACACCACCATCGAAAACAAGGCTGTTTTCGGTGAAGTTAACTGGACTTTTGTCCCGCGCTGGACCTTGATCACCGGCCTGCGCTACGACCACGAAACCAACGATACTAACGTCAAACAAGATGACTTCTCTGAGCCTGGCAAAGACAAGCAGACCTCCGATGCAGTCCTGCCAAAACTCGGCCTTGACTATGAGTTGGCTGCCCACCAATACCTTGGGTTCATGGTGCAGCGCGGCTATCGCGGCGGCGGCGTGAACGTTCGAGCTGGTAGCGGTCACGAATCCTACGATCCGGAATACACCACCAACTACGAGTTGTCCTACCGGGGTTCGTTCATGAATCAAACCCTGCGTACCCGCGCCAACATGTATTACACCGAGTGGAAAGACCAACAGGTCAGCGTGCTGAATCCGCAAACCGAGTTCCTTGAAGTATTCAACGCCGGTCGCAGTGACATCAAGGGCCTGGAAGTCTCTGTCGAAAAAGACTTCGGCCAACAGTTGACCCTGAACGCCGGTGCTTCCATAACCGATGGTGAATACAAGGACTTTGTCACCAGCGACGGCCGTGATATGAGCGGCGAGAACTTCCTGTTTTCGCCTAAGTACAAGATGACCATGGGCGCCACCTATCGCTGGAATGACCGCGTGACCCTGAACACCGACGTTGTCTATCAGAGTACTTCGCCTTCAGAATATGAGTTCGACGCCGCCGGCAAGGTCATTGACGAACACAAGAGCGACAACTATTGGCTGGCTAACGTCAATGCTGAGTACAAAGTCACCAAGAACGTCGCGGTTTCGGGCTACGTGAAGAACGTCTTTGACAAGGAATACATCACCAACAATCGCAATGACGACATCATTGATGCCGGTGCCCCACGCACCATGGGTTTGATTCTGCGTTACGACATGTAAAACCGCTGGACGCGGGGAAGCCAATTCTCCGCGTCCGGTTTCACCGCTGTCTGAATTCTTCAGGATTTAGCCAGCAGCTTTCAAGCTCAATCAGACTTGCCTCGTTGAGTCGTCATCTCTGTGTTTTAGAGCACTGCCTTGCACACATTTTCCACTTGAACCACTCCCGCCTCAGCGCCAGAAACGATGCGCGCTGTTATGACAGTTGCCACATCAGCTGTTAACCCAATCATTCTATCTGTTCACAGCCATACCGAGTCTGTCGGCGTGGGTTGCGCACTCGCCTGTAGCAGGCTTGCCGCACAGTAGCTGACCTCTCTGGTGATTGGAAGCGCGGACCTTTCACCGCCGAAGATGGCTCACGTCGCGCGCGGGGCGTAGCTATGGCTTCACCGTTCGGTACCGAAACGGCAGTGGTTGCCGAAGTGTCGATAGAAAATGGTCAGGTCAAAGTTCACGACATTTGGCAGGCAATTGACCCGGGCAGCATCGTCAATCCAGCCATCGTGGAAGCGCAGGTTAATGGCGCTGTGGCGCTCCTGATGATGCATACCAAGCGTTCTATTAACCCTTGATCTAGATGATTCGGCTGCAGAGGTGGGGGATTTGTTAAATTATTATTTAAAACGAATGATAGGTATTATCATTCGCATTAGATTATGTTTAGATTAGGCTCACGCTCGGGCGAACCATCTACTGCCTGCCAAATTAAGGACGCAAATGCCTGCTTCCCCCAATCCTTGGTTTTCACTGCTGCGTGGCACAGTTCCGCCCACGCAACGCCTATATTGCTTTCCCTATGCAGGGGCTGGGCACACTGTGTATCAGCATTGGCGTGCTCAATTGCCAGCGGAAATAGAGCTGGCACTGATCAAACTGCCTGGGCGCGGCGAGCGCTTCGGCGAACCTCAAGCCACTTCGCTTGATGCGTTGGTCGGCACGCTGGCTCAGGCAATAGCGCATGCAGAGCAGGGGCCAGAGCACTTTGCCTTCTTCGGCCACAGCATGGGGGCTCTATTGGCCTTCGAAACCGCGCGAGCCTTGCAAAAGCGCGGCTTAGTGCCTAATGCTTTGCTGGTTTCCGCGCGCACGGCACCCTCGGTTCATGGCTGGCGTGAGCGCCTGTCCGATCTGCCGGATGCAGCCTTTCTTGAGCATATCCGCAGCATGAATGGCCTGCCTCAAGAACTGTGTGACAACCCGGAATGGTTGGCGTTATTCCTGCCGATCATTCGCGCCGATTTCGCCCTTTGCGAGAATTACAGTTATCGCCCCGACCAGCCTTTGACCTGTCCAATCAGCGTACTGGCCGGTCGCGACGATGCCAACGTGCCTTTGGCATTGCTCGATGCCTGGGCCATCGAAACCCAGGCAGGCTGTCAGACCCAACTCTTCGCGGGCGGGCACTTCTATCTATTCGAGCGTCAAGCCGAGCTGCTGAGCCTGATTCAACACCAACTCGGCCCACAACGCCGATCCGGGTATGCCGCTATGTGAGGCAAGGCGCCGCTTTACCCAGACAAATTGCCACTCCCCAAGGGAAACTTATCGTGGAATCTATCCAGAACCTGCCCCCGTCCAGCACTACATTTAACCTTGAACACTTTCGTCAACAAGGCCTGCGTGACCTCAACAGCAATGCTTATTTGCAGCGTCAGACTGCCCGCGAATCCAATGCACGTTCATACCCGCGACGTATTCCTCTTGCGCTAAAGGAAGCTCACGGGCTTTATGTACAAGACACTCAAGGACAGCTGTTTATGGATTGCCTGGCCGGTGCCGGAACTCTGGCGCTCGGACACAATCATCCGCAGGCTATCGCAGCCATGCGCCAGACGCTGGACTCTGGTTTGCCTTTGCATACTCTGGACCTGACTACGCCAGTCAAAGATAGCTTTGTAGAAACTCTATTCGCTGCCTTGCCCGCCAGCTTTGCCCAGCACGCCCGCATTCAGTTCTGTGGCCCGACCGGAGCCGATGGCATAGAGGCGGCGCTCAAATTGGCTCGCACCGCAACCGGGCGCAACCCGATATTGTCCTTCTCCGGTGGCTACCATGGCATGACCCATGGCGCATTGAGCTTGATGGGCAATTTGGGGCCGAAACTGGCCTTGGGCGCAGCGATGGCGGAGGTGCAGTTCTTGCCTTATCCCTACGATTATCGCTGCCCCTTTGGCCTGGGTGGCGAGGCTGGAATAGACGCAGGTTTGCACTATATAGAGCAGTTGTTGAGCGACCCGGAATCCGGCGTATTACCTCCGGCAGCGGTGGTCGTCGAAGTAGTCCAAGGGGAGGGTGGAGTGATTCCGGCGCCAGTGCGTTGGCTCCAGGGCTTACGTCATCTGACCCGCAAGTACGGAGTCACACTGATCATTGACGAAGTGCAGACGGGCCTGGGTCGAACCGGCAGCCTATTTGCTTTCGAGCAAGCCAATATCGAACCCGATATTCTGGTGCTGTCCAAGGCAATTGGTGGGGGCTTGCCGTTATCCGTACTGGTTTACCGGGAAGAGCTGGATAGCTGGAAACCAGGTGCCCATGCAGGCACATTCCGTGGTAATCAAATGGCAATGGCTGCTGGCACAGCAACCTTGCGCCACATTATTAGCGAGAATTTGCCAGTTCATGCAGCCACTATGGGCGAACGCTTGATGAACCAACTGCGGCAATTGCAGGCTGACTATCCATGCATTGGTGATGTGCGTGGCCGTGGCCTGATGGTTGGCACAGAAATAGTCGGTGCCGCCGATGGTAACGCTGTACCGCCGGCGAACTCGGCACTGGCCTCAGCCATACAGCAACAGTGCCTGCGCCTGGGCATCATACTTGAGCTGGGTGGACGTCATGGTGCTGTGGTGCGGTTCCTGCCGCCGTTACTAATTCAGGCTGAAGAAATTGATTTGTTGGTCGAGCGCTTCCAACAGGCTTTGGATCAAGCACTGAAAGCAACCACGAGCAAAACACTGCAGATGGTTTAGTGTTTATGACCGGCAGCTCATTAGAGCTGCCGATTCCCAGTCATATCCAAAAGCTACGATTGGCTGAAATACTAGATCGCCGATTCGGTACGGTTCCTAAAGAGACTATTGCGCAGAAAACCTAAGGGTTGGATTATCAAGCCTAATTTCTATTTGGGGCTTTCCGATGTCCATGCAAGACCGAGATTGGTATCGCGCCGAGAAGCGTCAGGAACAAGCTGGTAATGCTCAGCAGGTACCATTCAAGCCAAAGCGCGCACGCCCGGTTTTCTTTGTTCACTATTTCGCTGGGTTTTGGCCCGGAATGATCTTCGGATTAATTTTAGGTTTCGCCTTAGGCGCTCTGACATAAAGCTTCACATAGAGCTTAGCGGATTTCATGCTGTACGCTTACTGGGAGGATTGCCGCAGATGATTGAGGCCAATGCTTCGCATAATGTATATTATGTTAAATTGAGTATTCTGTTTGAATGGCAGTCTTGTGGCTACGCCTCCGCCTCGTGTCTCGTTCTGATCAAATACATCCCAATGCTAATCAAGATGCACAAGCTCCGTCGTTCAGTCTTCAGCTTTTAAGTTGAAGCCTAACGCGCAAGCTGCGCTGTCATCTCGTTGATGACGATTGCATTGATACTTCGCAGCAGCCGAATCTCGCCTGCTAAGGTAGGCCCAAGTTCAGGTCTGTTCCTAAGCAGTTGTTTATTCTCATGGATGACTTCATCCAACAGCTTCGGTGCTTCTATGCCCAGGCGCTCTACTAGCTTTTGAATGTTGTCGCGCGCAGTTGTTGGTTTGATCCCCATGGATTCGCCGGCACTGACTAAGAGCGACACTGAAATATCCAACAGACGCTGCGCTCCGTTAATTGGCCAGGCCAACTCTGAACGTGCAGGCCACTGATCCTTCTCAAAAGCGCGTGTGCCATACACCGCTGTGCACAGCAAATCGTAGAACGGCGACAAATGCACAGTCTTTGCCGAGAGCAAGAAACTAAGATTTTTCAGGTGTGCATCCTCATTGCCCACCAGCACGTTAAAGATCAGCCATTGATACAACCGCAGCCTGGCCAGTGCTGCAGGTCTACACTGATTAGCCAGATCTGCAATGCGCTCCATGCTTCCAGCGCTGTATTTGAACTCTCTGGAAAGCCCTGTTAATTGACAGGCGTCGATACAGTGCAGGCGCGCCCATCTGTGCTCTTGTTCAAACCGGTCAAAACGCGTAATAAGGTACACCGGTTGCGGCACATACAGGCGATGCACACTAGGTACAGGTAACCCAACCCGCTCAGCCAGTTTCATCACGAACCACTCATTGATTACGCTGTGTGGCCAGGAGTCATCGGGGTGATCGGGCTTGAGTATATGGGTCGATGGCTCGCTCCCGGTTGGCTCAAATATCCGGCCATCTCTATATATGACAGCCACCTTGTGTTGCGCGCCCGCCAGGGACATCTTTTTGGCTGCCTGCTCAGCCAGGGGTATTCTGGGCATCGCCGTTATACGTTTCGACAGTTCAGCGTCGGGCAGTGCCGCCATGCTTCCAGGTCCGGGCTTTTGCCCTGGAGGCAAGAGCGTCAGGGAACCTGCTGACTCAGCGCCGAAATGCTGCAGCAAGGCGAAGGCATCCTCAATTGCAACATGTGCGGCTTTGGCGATGAGTTGCCGCTGCCCCTCCTCCGGCAACAGATTATCGAAATACCACTGCACTGGACGAGTCGTTGCACCGTCGCAATGCTCTTCGTTCTGGAGAGCAAGCAGTGGGCACAAAGGATGGGCTAACGGGTCGGCCAACCACTGTTCGCTGTAGCAAAAGGCCCATAAACCGTTGTTCTCGCGCAGCGTGCCGACAAGTGTCTGGTTGATCCAGGCATTGAGTGAGCGTTCCATCAACCCGCCTCAGGCTTATTGATTTTGGCTGTAGCTGTGGATTGAGCAGCCTTCTTCTGCGTGTCGGTGAGCACCTTTTGGATCTCGTCAGCGAATTGCTCCGGGACCTCGATCGTTATCGACAGGCCAAGCCCCTGCATCACTTGAAACAGCTTGCCCCATTGGACAGTTTCACCGCCACGCTCAACTTTACCGAGGAAGTTTTCCGAGACGCCGATAAGGCCTGCCGCATCATCTTGGCGTATCTGCATAGCCTTGCGGCTGGCTCGTATGAGTTGCCCAACTTGCTCAGCAGATTCGATGTCGATTTTCATTTGAAGACCTCTACTCGCAGCCTTGTTTGCATATACGCAAACAAGGAAAAATCCACACGCTTGTGTGGACTTTAGTTGATCAGCACCCAGGTTTCAATAATTCCGCACGATCATGAGGTTTTTATGTTTTACAGCTAATTTAAGCAATAATCCTCACAGGCATGAGGATTAACAGGGCAGCTAACCGATTTAGCACCGCGGCTAAGCCAAACACTGGCCTCTGCGCGCCAGCCCTGCTGTGCAGGCAAGACATGCAAACAGAGCAACCGCGTAATTGGCAGTGAGGTTATCCATCAACAAACCGAAAACCGGTGCGCCTGCAGTCTGCCCGATGGCAATACAAAGAAAGCCAATCATCAGCCCCGTGGCGGGACGCTCGGGTAAAGCCGAAACGCCCCAGACCAGGTAGACACCAGTAAGCATGATGTAGGCAGCACCGAAGAGAACCCCGCCAGCAACCGTCAGCGCTGGGGTGGTATTGGCGATTCCTATAAAAAGAATGCCGCAGGCCATGGCCGCCAGGAAGGCCCGATGTACCCGGTCAACTCCAAAGCCTGTAACCAGGCGCCCAGCCCCTGCCCCCACAATCCCGGCAGCACCTATTGCGATCCACAGCCACCCGGCACCAGATTCGCTCCAGCCCAAGCGTAGCCTGACCAGTTGGCTGCCAAATGACCAGATGGCGGTACTGGCGGCGCCCATCAGCAGCGATGCGATAATCAGACGCTTGAGCGCCCTATTGAATACAGGCAATCCCGTTACGCTATTCGTGATGGTTTTGGTCTTGGCCGGCATGCTCACCGCTGCGGCAATCGCCATGCACAACGCAAGTGCGGCAAAGACCGCGAATGCTAGTCGCCATTGACCACCCAGCATCAACGCTACTGGCCCCGAAAGCACAACACCGGCCCCGGTACCCGCATTAATGACTGTATTGATGGATTCCTGCCGATCGGGTTGGACCGCAGCGGCCACTGCGGCGGCCATGGGCGGTGACGCCAAGCCTGTGCTCGATCCTGCAAGCATCACGGCACACGCGAGCCAAAGTGAAGAAGGCGCAGTTGCAATTCCAACCATACCAATCGCCGCGACCAGCGCTGCGCCAATGGCAACGGCACGAGCACCTAAGCGCTCGGTTAGATGTGCAGACAGGATGATAGCGCCGCAATAGCCCAAAAAAGACCCTCCTGCTATCAATCCGCTCAATGTCGTAGACAAGGACAAATCAGCGTCGATCCGGGGCAGGAACAAACCGAAGGCGAAACGGGCCAGGCCATAACAAACGGCGATCAGCCCGAACCCTGTCGCAGCGAGGGATAAGCTCGACCTCATGACCTTGCCTTTTCCAGCAGTGCGACAGCCGCAAGGCGCGCTGACACTACGGCCTCTGCGCCACGATAGGCCGCTACAGCAGTTGCACCTTCAAATAAGATGAGGATTTGTTCAACCAAGGCCTTGTCGCCCGCCCCGCCGGTTTCAGACCTGACAATTTCCTCGATCTTTTCCCTTAGCCGGTCTTTATGGGCCGCTACAGCCTCGGCAATCTCCGCGATGTCGCCTCCGGTTTCGCCATGAGCGCGCAAGAACAGGCAGCCTCGACAACTCTCCAGCCTCAACCAATCTTCTAGCTTCAGGAACAGCTCATTGATGCTATCCACCTCCAGCCGGCTCATGAAGCGTTGGTCCCGCGCCTTGAGTACTTGGACGATCAGTGAATGCTTGCTTCCTGCATGCTTGTAGAGCGTTCTACTCGACATACCCGCGGCGTTGATGAGACGGTCCATTCCGGTGGCAGTGAAACCATGCCGATCGAAAAGGGATTCCGCAGTGCAAATAAGCTTGGTTATGGTATCCATGCCTTGAGAGTAAAACGATCATTTTACTCTGTCAAACCCACTGCATCGAACCTGCAAGTCCGCGTTCAGCATCAACAATGGTTATCAACTGTAAAAAAATATGACTGCAGCTTGATGGCCAGTTGCGGATCAATTTTGAGCTGTGCTCAAGCCAGTACAGGGGTTTCGCTCATGCAACTGTCCCCGAGCTGCAGCCGTGAATGAATCAGGCAACCGCAAAACCATCCGGATGAACTTGTTCACCGAACCTTTTGATCGCTTGAAGCGTCCGAGCTAGAGCATTGCATTGATGTTCAACGCAGATCAGAGGTTTGAGCTTGAAAGCAGCCATCGCCAAAAAATATCGCCTGATTATCAAAACCCTTGGCTATGTAGGTTGGTCGCTATTTTGGTTGTTGCTTTGGGATATCGCGATCACTGTGGACTTCATGTTGTTTCTCGACACCAGGGTCAAGCTGCCGCCGATGCCACTGACCTTATTGGGTTCTGCACTGGTGGTGCTGATCAGCTTCCGCAATAGCAGTGCCTACAATCGTTGGTGGGAAGCGCGAACGTTGTGGGGCGCGATGGTCAATAGTTCGCGCAGCTTTGCTCGTCAGGTTCTGGTGTTGCTGGATGACCTCGGCGATGAGATCAACCCGGTAAAATCGACTTTACTGCGACGCCATGTAGCCTATGTAAATTGCTTGGCAGCTCACTTGCGAGGCAAGCCGTGCCCCAAAGAGATCAATGCGTTTCTTCCCATGGAAGAGTTCGCCCGCTGTGGCACGACCAACAATTTTGCCAATGATATTCTTAATGGCTCTGCTGCCTTGCTCGCCAAAGAATACAAGGCCGGACGCCTGGATAGCATTCGTCTGGCGCGTTTGGAGTCAACCCTGGTTGATCTGTCCAACAGCCAAGGTGGGATGGAGCGCATTGCCAGCACGCCGCTGCCCTACCCCTATGTCTACTTTCCACGGCTGTTTATTTCGCTGTTTTGCGTGATAGTGCCGATAGGCTTGGTGGAGTCTTTAGGCTGGTTCACGCCCGTAGCCTCCACTGTGGTGGGTTTTATGCTGCTGGCAATCGAACAAATCGGCACCGACTTGCAAAGCCCATTTCACAACAGCAAACACCAGATCCAGATGGAATCCATCTGCGAAACCATTGAGATAAATCTGCAATCCATGCAGCGTGATGCACTGATTGCAGGCAGACACTTTACTCAATCGGAGTCGGCGCTTGCCTGATAATCCACATTGCCATGGATGAAGGCTTATGCCAAAAACCAATGATAACTACAATAAAATTGCAAGAGCATTTTAATAACTTATGGCGATTATCGAGCATTTCATTTTATGGCCGTAAGACATATTTAAATAAAACATGAAAACCACCTTAGGCGAAAACTGCTTACATCAGCAAAGCATTGATCCAAAAAGAAAAAAACCGCCTGTTAAGGCGGTTAAAAAACACAAAGGATTGATGAATGGAGCACGCTGCATTGCTGATGCAAAGCAATGCAGGTTCGTGAATTCATCAACGATAGAATACAGAGCCGAAGGGACAAGCAATTATCATAGATGCTGATAGTAAATATCATGTTCATCGAATAGATCGATTTTTCAATAGATGCTATTTATTTTCCGTCGCAACGAACGACCAAGTAGCTTATAAGATTGATGTACAACTCCCCCTGCCTTTTACGCCTAACGATGACATCCAAACCAAAGGCGATGTTATAGGCCACACTGTGAACAACTATTAGAAATCGCCAGGAGCAGCTATGTTCAATAAAACACTCATTGCAATCGCCTGTGCATGCAGCGCGATAGGGACCAGCGCTGCGTACGCCAGCGAGCAATCGGAATCCAAGGGGTTTGTCGAAGACA
Organism: Pseudomonas segetis; assembly: GCF_900188155.1. Classification (GTDB taxonomy): domain Bacteria; phylum Pseudomonadota; class Gammaproteobacteria; order Pseudomonadales; family Pseudomonadaceae; genus Aquipseudomonas; species Aquipseudomonas segetis. The sequence goes on along the minus strand of NZ_FZOG01000001.1, from coordinate 1,199,913 downwards.
GCAGCCTCAATTTGTTGCTGCGCAACACCTATTTCAACCGGGATTACAAAGACGGGGTCAATGACGCCAAGACTTGGGGTCAAGGCTTTATCACCACCTTCGAGTCAGGTTTTACCCAGGGAACCGTTGGCGTTGGTGTCGATGCTTTCGGGTTGCTGGGCATCAAGCTGGACAGCGGACGCGGCCGTAACTATGGCGCGATGTTCGACACCTACAGCGATGGCCGCCCGGTCGACGATATCTCGCAAGCTGGCGCTGCAGTGAAACTGCGAATTTCCAACACCGTGATCAAGTACGGCAACCAGTTCCCTTCCCTGCCCGTTCTGGCCTATGACGACAGCCGCTTATTGCCACAGTCTTTCACCGGTACATTGGTGACCAGCAACGAAATTGAAGGCTTGGAGCTTAATGCGGGGCGTTTCACCGCTGACAGTCCAATGGCTGACTCCTCACGCGACCCTAATCACTTGAAAAGCATTGATGTTGTCGGCGGTACTTACGCTGTGACCGAGAATATCGTCACATCGCTGTATTACTCCGATGTCGAGGATGAGTTCGAGAAATCCTACGTCAACCTCAACTACAACCTGCCAATCGCGGCTGAGCAGGCATTGAATTTTGATTTCAACCTGTACCACACCAAATACGATGACGGCTCGATTGCCGCCACTGATTTCGGCGGTGATGGCGATAACGACCGCAACACCATCTGGAGCCTGGCAGCCAAATACAGCATCGGCGCCCACGCATTTATCCTTGCACACCAGCGCAGCTCTGGCGATGCTGGTTACGCCTATGACTACGGCGATGGCGGTAGCACTATCTATCTGGCCAACTCTTACTATTCCGACTTCAACCTCAAGGATGAAAACTCCTGGCAGGCCAGCTACGAGTTGGACTTCAGCGAGTACGGCGTACCGGGCCTGAGTTATAAGTTCGCCTATGTGCGCGGCGATAACATCGACAGCGGCACTGGCAGCGATGGCACCGAGCGTGAAATCTTCAACCAGGTCAGCTACGTGCTCCAGGATGGCCCGGCCAAGGATCTCTCCTTGCGTCTGCGCAACTCGATCTATCGCGCCAGCAATGATGTAGGTCCCGATCTGAACGAGATTCGTGCCTTTATCGAATACCCGCTTAGCATCCTCTGACCTGCTTGCCGCGCCAGGCCTTCTGGCGCGGTTTCCCTTCTAGCCGACTCACTGCATAGAGCTGTTATGCAGTCATTCATGATGAAATCGCTGCAGCTGGCCTCTGTGCAATGCAAGGGTCACAAGCAAGTCGGTTTCAGGATGTGAAAAGTCGCTCAGGCGCTATCTCCTGCCAACGGCAATGGCAAGCTAAAAGCCTAACTCGGACCAGGTACGCTCAAGATGCCTGGCCGAAGGACATAGTGGGCGATCGTGCAGACCGTATGCCGTGAAATGGTCCGTTCGCCGTAGCCAATGACTCCGAACGTCTAATCTTCAGATTAGTTGTTCGTGATGCCAAGGTACCTTTGTATGCCTGATGAAGCGTTGCATCTGCCCCTGATTAACCGCATTTTGGCTCTGGAGAAAGACACTCCAGGCAGCCTCTTGCCGATCCTCCATGCGATCCAGCAAGGGGCTGGCTACATTCCCAGTATCGCCGTGCCCGAAATCGCCCAGGCGCTTAACCTCAGCAAGGCTGAAGTCCAGGGCGTAATCAGCTTCTATCACGACTTCCGTACCACACCGCCAGCACAGCACATCTTGAGGCTGTGCCAGGCCGAGTCTTGCCAAAGCATGGGCTCTGGGCTTCTAGCCGCGCAACTCAAGGAGCGGCTTTCACTCAATGAAAGTGGCGACAGTGCCGATGCGCGGGTCAGTTTGCAGACGGTGTACTGCCTGGGCGCTTGCGCCTGCTCACCAGCCATGGAAATCGATGGCCGCCTGCACGCTCGCCTGACACCAGAGCGCCTGGACGATCTGGTCAACCGCTGTTTGGAGGGTCAGGCATGCTAAAGCTATTTATTCCCTGCGACTCACTGGCGCGCGCCGTTGGCGCCGATGAGGTTGCGACGGCCCTGACCCGAGAGGCGCAGCTCAGGGGGCTGCCTCTGGAGTTACAGCGCACCAGTTCGCGCGGGCTTTACTGGCTTGAGCCAATGCTGGAAGTAGAAAGCGCCAACGGGCGCCTCGGTTTTGGGCCTGTAACCTGTGCGGACGTGCCCAGCCTGCTGGATGCATTGACCGCTGGTTCAAATGAACACCCGCGGGCACTGGGCCTGGTTGAAGACATTGCCTACCTGAAAAGCCAGCAACGGCTGCTATTCGCCCGAGCAGGCATTACACGCCCGTTGTCACTGGATGATTATCTAGCCCACGCCGGTTTCAAGGGGCTGGAACAATCGATCAAGATGGATGGCGCCGATGTAGTGGCCGCCGTACTGGACTCAGGCCTGCGTGGTCGCGGTGGCGCAGCCTTCCCCGCCGGGATCAAGTGGCGCACGGTACGCGATGCACAAGCAGTGCAGAAATACATCGTCTGTAACGCCGATGAAGGTGATTCCGGCACTTTTGCCGATCGCATGTTGATGGAAGGCGATCCGTTTCTATTGATTGAAGGCATGACCATTGCTGGCCTCGCTGTTGGGGCGAGCAAGGGTTACATCTATGTGCGCTCGGAGTACCCGGACGCCATAAACACCCTGAATAATGCACTGGAAATAGCGCGTCAGGCTGGCTACCTGGGCACGGATATCTGTGCCAGCGCGCAGCCGTTCGACATTGAAGTGCGAGTGGGCGCAGGTGCCTATATTTGTGGTGAGGAAACTGCCCTGCTTGAATCGCTTGAGGGCAAGCGCGGTACAGTAAGACCCAAACCGCCACTGCCAGCACTGGAAGGCTTGTTTGGCCTGCCAACGCTCGTCCATAACGTCCTGACCCTAACCTCGGTGCCGGTGATCATGGCCCGTGGCGCGCAGTATTACCGCGACTTTGGCATGGGGCGTTCCCTGGGCACCATGCCTTTTCAACTGGCTGGCAATGTGCGTTACGGTGGCTTGGTCGAGCGCGCCTTTGGCCTGAGCTTGCGTGAACTTATCGAAGGCTACGGGGGTGGCACGGCCAGCGGTTTGCCATTGAAAGCGGCACAGGTTGGCGGGCCATTGGGCGCCTGGATACCTCCTGCGCATTTCGACACGCCGCTTGACTATGAAGCCTTGGCCGGGATCGGTGCCATGCTTGGTCACGGCGGCGTTGTGGTGGCCGACGAAAGCCTGAATATGGCGCAGATGGCCAGGTTCGCATTGCAGTTTTGCGCTGAAGAATCCTGCGGTAAATGCACCCCCTGTCGTATCGGCTCGACCCGTGGTGTTGAGGTAGTTGAGCGGCTGATAGCCAGCACCGCTCCTGCTGCCCGCGAGGAGCAGGCCCAACTGTTATGGGACCTGTGCGACACCCTTCAGTATGGCTCGCTTTGCGCATTAGGCGGGATGACATCCTATCCGGTCAGCAGCGCACTCAAGCACTTTCCCGCCGACTTCGGCATGGCCACCACGGAGGCCACCCAATGATTACCCTGTTCGATCCGAAAACTGATATCGACTACGGAACCCCCGCGCGTAAAAGCGCTGTAGAAGTCAGCCTGACCATCGACGGCCGCGAAATACGCGTGCCATCCGGCACTTCGGTGATGCGTGCGGCGGCCCTGCTTGGCAATCAAATTCCCAAGCTTTGCGCAACCGACAGCCTGGAGGCTTTTGGCTCCTGCCGCATGTGCCTGGTAGAAATCGAAGGCATGCGTGGTTACCCCGCGTCATGCACCACGCCTGTCAGCGAAGGCATGAAGGTGCGTACGCAGACCAGCAAACTGGCCGGGCTGCGGCGCAATGTAATGGAGCTGTACATCTCCGATCATCCGCTTGACTGCCTGACCTGCTCGGCCAACGGCAACTGCGAGTTGCAAACCGTGGCTGGCCAGGTCGGCCTGCGCGAGGTGCGATACGGCTACGAAGGTGCCAATCACCTGGATGAAGCCAAGGATACCTCCAACCCCTACTTCGATTATGATCCGAGCAAGTGCATTGTCTGCAACCGTTGCGTGCGCGCCTGTGAAGAAACCCAGGGCACCTTTGCCTTGACCATCAGCGGTCGCGGCTTTGAGTCACGAGTGGCTGCAGCAGGTGGCGATAACTTTATCGAGTCTGAATGCGTCTCTTGCGGTGCCTGCGTGCAAGCCTGCCCAACCGCCACGCTGATGGAGAAAAGCGTTGTGCAGCAGGGCCAGCCTGAGCGCAGCGTCATCACCACCTGCGCCTATTGCGGCGTGGGTTGCTCCTTCCGAGCAGAAATGAAGGGTGATCAACTGGTGCGCATGGTTCCGGACAAGAACGGCCATGCCAACCACGGTCACTCTTGCGTCAAAGGACGCTTTGCCTGGGGGTATGCCACCCATCCAGACCGCATCACCAAACCCATGATCCGCAAGCATATTGGCGACCCCTGGCAAGAGGTCAGTTGGGATGAGGCGGTCAATTACGCTGCCAGCGAATTACGCCGCATACAACTCAAGTACGGCCGCGACTCAATCGGAGGCATCACCTCCAGCCGCTGCACCAACGAAGAAACCTACCTGGTGCAAAAACTGGTTCGTGCAGCCTTTGGCAATAACAATGTCGACACCTGCGCGCGCGTTTGTCACTCGCCCACAGGCTATGGCTTGAAGCAGACCCTGGGCGAATCAGCCGGTACCCAGAGTTTCGACTCGGTGATGCAGGCCGATGTCATTCTGGTGATGGGTGCCAACCCCACGGACGCCCACCCGGTATTCGCTTCCCAGCTCAAGCGCCGTCTTCGCCAGGGCGCGCGCTTGATTGTGATTGATCCGAGGCGCATCGACCTGGTCGACTCGGCCCACGCCCGCGCTGAACTCCACCTCCAGCTGCGACCCGGCACCAACGTGGCCATGCTCAATGCCCTGGCCAATGTGATCGTCAGCGAGGGGCTGCTCAACCAGCGTTTTATTGAGGAGCGCTGCGAGGATGCGGATTTTGCCCGCTGGCGCGATTTTGTCAGCCAGCCGGAGCATGCCCCCGAGATCCTGGGCCCAATCTGTGGCGTGCCTGCCGAACAAATACGCGCAGCCGCCCGCCTCTACGCCACCGGTGGCAATGCAGCGATCTACTATGGCCTGGGCATCACCGAGCACAGTCAAGGCAGTACCGCTGTGATGGGCATTGCCAACCTGGCGATGGTCACCGGCAATATTGGCCGTGAAGGCGTTGGGGTCAATCCGTTGCGTGGCCAGAACAATGTACAGGGCTCATGTGACATGGGCTCCTTTCCCCACGAACTGCCCGGGTACCGGCATATTTCCAACGAGGCTGTTCGCAACGAATTCGAAGCGGCCTGGAATGTCAGCCTGCAACCTGACCCTGGGCTACGCATTCCGAATATGTTCGAGTCAGCCTTGGATGGCAGCTTCAAGGCGCTCTACTGCCAAGGTGAAGACATCGCGCAAAGTGATCCAAATACACAGCATGTGACAGCGGCGCTGTCGGCGATGGAATGCATTATCGTGCAGGACATTTTCCTCAACGAGACAGCCAAGTTCGCCCATGTATTTCTGCCGGGCAGTTCCTTTCTTGAGAAGGACGGCACCTTTACCAACGCCGAGCGCCGGATAAACCGGGTGCGCAAGGTCATGGAGCCGCTGGCTGGCAAGGCCGACTGGCAAGCGACCATGGCACTGGCCAATGCCTTGGGTTATCCGATGGACTACCGGCATCCTGCACAAATCATGGATGAAATTGCCCGCCTGACGCCGACCTTTTCCCGGGTGAGCTATGCCGAGCTTGATCGCCACGGTAGCTTGCAATGGCCATGTACCGACGAAGCCCCGGCAGGCACGCCAACCATGCACATCGAACAGTTCGTGCGTGGCAAGGGCCGTTTTATGCTCACCGGATACGTGCCCACCGAGGAAAAGGTCAACAGCCGCTTCCCGCTCCTGCTGACCACCGGCCGGATCCTCAGCCAATACAATGTCGGCGCCCAGACCCGCCGTACCGACAACATCGCCTGGCATGAAGAGGATCGCCTGGAAATCCACCCAAGTGATGCCGAGAGCCGAGGCATCAATGACGATGACTGGGTGGGTATTGGCAGCCGTGCCGGGCAAACCGTATTGCGAGCCAAAGTCAGCGAGCGAGTCGCGGCGGGCGTGGTCTACACCACCTTCCATTTTCCGGAGTCAGGCGCCAACGTAATCACCACAGATAACTCTGACTGGGCCACAAACTGCCCTGAATACAAGGTCACGGCAGTCGAAGTGTCGCGGGTTTATCACCCATCCGAATGGCAAAAGCGCTATCAGGCGTTCAGTGATGAACAGCATCGACTTCTCAAGCAGCGACGTCTGCCTGCAAAAGCCGGGGTGGCCAAATGAGCAATGAAAACCTGGTAAAAATGGCCAATCAAATTGCGCAATTCTTCGCCAGTGAAAGCGACACCGCCCTGGCGGTACGCAGCGTCCAGCAGCACCTGCAGAGCTACTGGACGCCAGCCATGCGACATGACTTGAGTGCTTTGCAAGCGCAGAATAACCTGCACCCGCTGGTTAAGGCTGCGCTGTCCGAATCAGGGGGCGTCTAGCCAGCCGAGTTCAGGCCTGGCTGGACGCATGCTCTTTAAACAGAAATACCAGCAATGCAATCAAGGGCAAGGCGCCGCCGGCAATCACAACCCCTGTCCAGCCTGCAGCCTCGTACAGGGGGCTGGCGATTGCCGAACCGATGGCACCACCGATAAATATAGTGGTCATGTACAGCGCATTGAGGCGGGCGCGGCTATGTGCGTCAAGCGCATACACCGCGCGCTGGCCCAGGACCATATTCATCTGGCAGGCGAAATCCAGCAGTACGCCAGTCAAGGCCAGGCCAATCACGCTGTAGCCCACGCCAGTCCAGCCAATCAGGAAAGCACCAGCAGCGATCAACATGGCCGCACCGGACGCCTTGTAGGTGTGCCCCGCATCAGCCATGCGCCCCGCAATTGGCGCAGCTAATGCGCCGATCGCACCGACCAGGGCGAAAATGGCGATTTGCGTCTGTGACAGGCCGTGATGACGCATCAGCTCGATCGGCGCAGCCGTCCAGAACAGGCTGAAACTGGCAAACATAAACCCTTGATACAACGCACGCTGGCGCAGCACTGGCTGGGTACGCACCAGGCTGATCAACGACCCCATAAGCCTTGCATAGGTGGTGTGCTGGGTTGGTTTGCGGGCCGGAATGGTCAAGCCCATGACCAGAATAATGACCAGCATCACAGCCGCTGCGCCGAAAAACACCATGCGCCAGCCAAAGTGATCCGCCACCAGACTGGAAATCGGCCGCGCCAGAAGTATGCCTAACAACAGGCCACCCATGATGTTGCCAACTACCCTGCCGCGACTTTCTTCCGGGGCAAGGTGCGCGGCCAGTGGGATCAGCATTTGCACTGAAACCGAGCTGAAGCCAATCAGCAACGATAACAGCAGGAACACATTGGGTTGCCTGGACATTCCCGCAGCCAATAAACAGGCACCCGCAATCAGGGCGCTGCCAATCATCAACTTGCGATTTTCAAAAAGATCGGCCAAAGGTACCAGGAGCAGGAGCCCGAGTGCATAGCCAATCTGGGTAAGCGAAACGATCAAGCTGGCGCCATCGGCTGAAAGCCCGATATCAGGCGCAATCAACTCGACAATTGGCTGTGCGTAATACAGGTTGGCGACTATGGCGCCACAGCAGAATGCAAACAGGGTAACCAAGCCACCCGTCAAGGTGTGTGTGGTCATGCGAGCCTGCACAGTCGTTGCATCGGTCATGGTAATTATCTCTTCGAAAAGGTGTAGCGCCCGGCCCGGCTCCATTAGCCTCGGCATTAGTGGCTTGCCGTGTCGAGCTGTGCAATCACCTTAGTGCCGCAGGGCGACCAAGAGAATGGGAAGGGCCTGCAACTCAGCATTGCATAAACTGCAATAGCGTATTATTCCGGCGTGGGATGGCTTGTTTCGGCAAGTATCTGTTGCAAGAACTCGATAAACACCCTCACCCGTGTCGACATCCTGTGATTGGGCAGATAAAGCACATTTATCGTTGCCTGTGCCTGGCCGGGGCTGACTTGATAGTCCTCCAACAGCCGCGTCAAACGTCCCGCTCTGACATCCTCCTCGACCAGCCAATCTGCAAGCAGCGCGATTCCACAGCCATCCAGTGCAGCCTGGCGAAGAGTGCCGGCATTATTGCTTCTCAAGCGACCTTGCACGGCTACGCTGATGCTTTGCTCAGCGCCCTCAAACACCCAGCTCGGCTTGCCGTTACCAAAGTCAAATGCCAGGCATTGATGCTGTGAAAGATCGGCCGGTTCAACGGGCAGCGAGTGCCTGGCCAGGTAATCGGGACTGGCAATGGCCCACCGCTGGAAATGGCCGATGGTTCGGCATACTACGTTGTCGTTGACCAACGCGGCGCCCAGTCGAACCGATAGATCGACACGCTGACTGAACAGGTCGATGATTTCATCACTCTGGGTCAGGTTGATTTCCAGGCGTGGATAACGCGCCAGCAGCCGGTGCAGCTGCGGAATAATTACGCTTCGGCCAAACTCGACCGGCACGCACACGCGCAACACCCCGACAGGCTCATCTCCCTGATCGGTAACCTCGGCATCCGCGTCCGCCACGGCATCAAGAATCAGCCGTGCACTGTTGTAGTAAACACCGCCAGCTTCAGTCAGACTGATTTGTCGCGTGGAACGGTTGAGCAATACGCTGCCCAAATCGGCCTCAAGCGAATCGACCATTCGCGTGACTGATGAAGTCGCCAGTCCAACCTTGCGGGCGGCGGCTGAAAACCCCTTGGCTTCGACCGTTTCGACAAACATGCGCATGGCCATGAGTTTATCCAAGGCGGTGATCCATCCATCGTCAGTTCAAGGAAGAATTGGCTTAAACGCCGTCCCTATTAAATCACGCCAGCGACCTGCTGAAGCAGATGAGCAACCATTGGGCGCCTACTGAAAATTAATACTGTATAAACAAACAGCCAAGGTTAAACTGTCGGGATAAATCGCAGCGCGCTTCCATCCACTGTGCATGGCGCTTGTCCATGCAATCAGCAACCGGCACGGCCATGCAGTCGCATCCCAGATTTTATTACCTATCCAATTTCAAGCAGGCGCTCTCCTGGCTGCAACAACGCTATGCCGATTTGCTCGATGAATCGGAATCTCGCTTTATCCAGCAATTCTCGCTCATCGATACTCAGTCGCAAGCCTTGCTGGTACGCATGATCATGCGCAAAGGCAGGCATTTCCGCCTCGACAAGCTGAACTATGAAGAAATTTCCTGCAGCCGTTCAGCGGCCCAGCCTTTGCTTGATGCTGGCTGGATAGAACATGACGCTGCTCTGAGCCTTGATGAACTGTTCAAGCTGTTGCGCAAAGATGAAATCCTTGTGCACCTGGGCGAAAAAACCGCACTTACATGTTCCATGAGCAAGACCCAGCTGTTTGAGCGGCTAGCTGATGAGCAGCCCGAACCACGCGCCTTCGCAAGTTGGTGCCCCAACAGTGCTGAGCAAATACTGTCGCTGACCATCGACCCGTTGTGCCAACGCCTGCGGCTGATGTTCTTTGGCAACCTGCGCCAGGACTGGTCAGAATTTGTCCTCGCAGAGCTGGGTATCTTTCGCTACGAGCAGGTCGAGCTTGGCGCCGATTCCCGCGCCTTTCGCTGCAGTGCCGATGTGGATTGCTACCTGGATCTGCATGAGTGCCGCGAGCAATTCGAGTCAGGCCAGGCAATTGAGCCCATTCTCCAACGCATCGGCAGCCTGCCCTGCGACACGGCCTTTCTCGCCGCGCGGCGCAACAAGCTGTTGTTCGCCATGGGACAGCAACTGGAGCGTGAGGCTCAGCTCGAAAGCGCATTGGCCTTTTATGCAGATTGTCGCTATGTCGGTGCACGGTTGCGACAGATCCGCGTATTGGAGCGACTAGGACGCCATCAGCAGGCCTATGAGCTGGCTAGCCAGGCGCTGCAAGCGCCGGAAAATGACGCCGAAGCCCAAGCAGTGGTCCGTGCCTTGACCCGTCTTGCTCGCCAGCTAGGCCTGCCACTTCCGGCCAAAGCCAAGCCTGCAAATCCGGCGCGAATTGACCTGGTGCTACCCAGGCCCGAGGCCCAAAGTGTCGAGTTTGCGGTGGCCCAACACCTCGATCAGCCCGATGGGCCGGTGCACTACGTCGAAAACAGCCTGATCTGCAGCCTGTTTGGGCTGCTGTGCTGGCAAGCCATTTTCGCGCCTGTGCCGGGTGCGTTTTTCCACCCCTTCCAGAGTGGCCCGGTCGATTTGCTCAGTAGCGAGTTTTATAGCCAGCGCCAGTCATTATTTGTACGCAGCCTTGAACTGCTGGAGTCAGAGGCTTACAAGGATGTGATACGGCAAAACTATGCCGAAAAATTTGGTATCCAGTCACCCTTTGTATTCTGGGCCGCCCTCGATCAACATCTGCTGGAGCAAGCCCTGGAATGCCTGCCCGCCGCGCACCTGCGGGCATGGTTCGAGCGCCTACTGGTCGATATCAAGGCCAACCGCGCGGGCATGCCCGATCTCATTCAATTCTGGCCCGAACACAGGCGCTACCGCATGATTGAGGTCAAGGGCCCGGGCGACCGTCTACAAGATAACCAGCGCCGTTGGCTGGCCTTTTGTGCCGAACACAATATGCCGGTGGATGTCTGCTACGTGCAATGGGCCGACGCTTGAAGTATCAGGTCGCGGTACGCGCGCTCTGCGAGTTTACCGCCAAGGTCGGTGACCTTGATTTGCGCTTCACGCCCTCGCCCACGGCCCAGGAAGGCATGGCCGGCCATGCCATTGTGGTCGCCAGGCGCGGACCGGGTTACGTCCCCGAATTACCTTTGAGCGGTGAACACCAGGGACTGCTCGTACGTGGACGCGCCGATGGCTACGACCCGGAGCAGAACCTGCTTGAAGAAATCAAGACCCATCGTGGCGATATCAGCCGTATACCTGCAAATCACCGGCTACTGCACTGGGCTCAGGCGAAAGTGTATGGCTGGTTGCTCTGCGCCGAGCGGGGGCTGCCGGAAATAAACCTGGCCGTGGTCTATTTCAATGTGCTGACCCAACATGAGACGGCCTTTCACCAAAGCCTCAGTGCCGATGAATTACAGGCCTTCTTCACCCTGCAATGCAGCCGGTACATCCATTGGGCGCAATACGAACAAGCTCATCGCCTGCGCCGCGACCAGTCGCTGCTAAACCTCAAGTTTCCCCACCCTGAATTTCGCAGCGGCCAGCGCCAATTGGCCAATGCCGTTTACCGGGCCGCGCGCGACGGCCATTGCTTGATGGCGCAAGCGACCACTGGGATTGGCAAGACACTGGGTACGCTGTTTCCTCAACTCAAGGCGTTTGCTGGGCAAAAGCTTGATCGCTTGTTCTTTCTGACAGCCAAGACACCGGGCAGGCGCTTAGCCCTGGATGCCCTGCGCACCCTGTGCAAACAGGAAGCCCTCATGCCGTTGCGAGTGCTCGAACATGTTGCCCGGGACAAAGCCTGCGAACATCCAGACAAAGCCTGTCACGGCGACGCTTGCCCACTGGCCAAAGGTTTTTATGACCGCCTGCCCGCTGCGCGCCAAGCGGCGCTCGAAGGGCAATGGCTCGACCATGCGCGTGTACGCAGCGTTGCCCTGGCGCATCAGGTTTGTCCGTACTACCTGAGCCAGGAGTTATGCCGCTGGGCCGATATTGTGGTTTGCGACTACAACTATTACTTCGACATGGGCGGCCTGCTGTATGGCCTGACGCTGCTCAGCGAATGGCGCGTGACCTTGCTGGTGGATGAGGCCCACAACCTGATTGAGCGGGCGCGGGGCATGTATACCGCAGAGCTCAACCAACAGCGTTTTGAAGCTGTGCGATCAATAGCACCACGGGTGATGAAGGCCCCGCTCGAGCGCATTAGCCGGCACTGGCGTCAATTGGAGCTTGAGCAAAAACTGGCGTATCAGGTCTATCCGATGGCGCCGGAGCTGTTTGTCATGGCGCTGCAAAAAGCCGTCAGCACCCTGACCGACCATCTCAGCGAACAACCCGCGGGCAACGCTACTGAACTGCTGCATTTCTATCTGGATGCCATGCTGTTTTGCCGACTGGCCGAGGCCTTTGGCCCTCACTCCTTGTTCGATATCAGCCGCGACGACAACTCTGGCTCGACCCTGTGTATTCGCAATATAGTGCCGGCCCCTTTCCTGGCGCCACGCTTTGAGGACGCACACAGCTGCACCCTGTTTTCAGCGACCTTGAGCCCGGCCGACTATTACGCAGACTTGCTCGGCCTGCCTGAAGATACGCCCTGGATCGATGTGGAATCCCCCTTCAGTGCCGAACAACTGCAGGTCCAGGCGATCAGTAATCTGTCCACTCGTTACGCCCATCGCGACTACTCCTTGCAGCCTATTGCGGCATTGATCGCCCGCCAATACGGGGAGAAACCCGGCAATTACCTGGCATTTTTCAGTAGCTACAGTTACCTGCAGGCGGCAATAGACGAACTGCGCCTGGCACATCCCGAAATCCCGGTTTGGCAGCAGTCCCGGCAGATGGGAGAAGCTGAGCGGCAAGGCTTCCTTGATCGCTTTACCACAAGCAGTCGAGGCATTGGTTTTGCGGTACTGGGCGGCGCATTTGGTGAGGGTATCGATTTACCCGGTGAGCGCCTGATTGGCGCATTCATCGCCACCCTTGGCCTGCCGCAAATCAACCCGGTCAATGAACAGGTAAAGCTGCGCATGGAAGCCATGTTTGGCGACAACAAGGGGTATGGCTACACCTATCTGTATCCGGGTCTGCAAAAGGTTGTTCAGGCCGCTGGAAGGGTTATTCGGACGGTGCAGGATCAAGGCGTGGTCTACTTGATCGACGATCGCTTCAATCAACCCGCCATTCGCAAACTCCTGCCGACCTGGTGGAAGGTCGATCGTTTTCGCTTACCGCTCAAGCCGGTGCACAGTTGAAGATCCAGATTTATCACGGACGCTACCCGAGGGTTTGAGCCTGAGGCTTAGGTATTCAACAAGCGCCTGGACCTTGGGCAGGTTTTCACGGCTTTTCAACCACACCAGGTTCATCGGCAAACTATCAGTGGCCAGTTGCGGTAACACTTCGACCAGGCTGCCTGCATCCAGATGCCCTTGGGTTAACCAGGTCGGCAGTTGGGCAATGCCAAGCCCGGCAAGCGCTGCCATCACCTCGCCTTCACCATCACCCACGGCAATATGTGCATGCATGACACGGCGTTCCATGTCGCCTGCTTGACGGCCCTTGAAAAACCAGGGACCAACCATGCCGTCACCCTGACAGTAACCAACGCAGCGATGCTGCTCCAGATCCAGTACGCTCAAGGGTGTGCCATGGGCCTGTAGATAATCTGGAGAGGCACAGAAAATAAGGCGTTGGCGGCCGAAATAACGGTGGCCTAAATTTGCAGCCCAGGCATCAGAGCCGCCGATACGCACTACGATGTCGATGCCTTCCAGGGCCGGATCTACAAATCGGTCAGAAAATGAAACCTGAGGATGCAAGCCCGGATGCTGCTCGACGAAGTCGAGGATCAAGGGCAATACATGTAAGCGGCCATACGAGGCAGGCAAGTCGATTCGTACCCTGCCCTGCGGTTCCAATTGCTCGGTGGTCAGTGTCAGCTCGACTTCTTCAAGATCATTCAGCACTGCGCTACAGGTGCGATAGAAGGTAGCCCCCGCCTCTGTCAGCGACAAACGCCGGGTGGTTCGCTGGAACAGGCGCACACCGAGTCGCCCCTCCAGCCGCGCGACACTTTTGCTGACCGCCGAACTGGTCAGGTTAAGGCGCTCGGCTGCCGCAGTGAAGCTGCCTAGCTCGGCAACGCCAACGAAAACATCAATGCCTTTGAGGCGCTCCGAGGAAAACATCGTCACTCCAATTTTGCCGGACTATTAGTGAATTATATTCAACTCACTTGGTAATTAATGCCACGAATATACGCAAAATTCTCTAATAAGCTAGGCGATCTTTAACCAGGCGGCGATCCATAAGCGCGAAAAACAGCCTGGTGCAAGATGCACCCACCACTGGAGTAACACAATGCCCCCCGTTGCAGTCGCGCATGTCCCGCATGCCAATGCCAGCCAGTCTCGTACTGGCGTGCAAATCCTGATTATGGCAATTGCGGCATTTATTATTGTCACCACCGAGTTTCTGATTGTCGGCCTGCTCCCATCATTGGCGCGTGATCTGAATATCTCCATCACCCTGGCCGGTCAGGTGGTGACACTGTTCGCCTTCACCGTGATGCTTTTCGGCCCCGTGCTAACCGCCAGGTTGGCTCATGTTGAACGCAAGAAACTGTTCAGCATCATTCTCTTGGTGTTTGCGGCAGCCAATGTGCTTGCAGCTGTGGCAACCAACATTTGGGTCTTGGCCCTGGCCCGTTTTATTCCAGCCTTGGCCTTGCCGGTTTTCTGGGGTACCGCAAGTGAAACGGCCGGGCAGCTGGCAGGCCCTGGCATGGCGGGCAAGGCAGTTGCCAGGGTCTATCTGGGAATTAGCGCCGCCCTTGTATTCGGTGTGCCGCTGGGAACTGTGGCGGCCGATACAGTAGGTTGGCGCGGTAGTTTCTGGATATTGGCGGGGATCTCCTTGTTGATCGCCCTGCTCATGCACCTGTTGATGCCAACTCTGCCTAGCTCGCCGACAAAACACCCGGGTGAAAAACAGACCCAGATTCTGCGCAACCCACGCTTTATTGCTCATGTGCTGTTGTCAGTCCTGGCCTTTACCGCGATGTTTAGCGCCTACACCTATCTCGCCGATGTTCTGCAGCGCCTGGCTGAAATACCGGAAAGTCAGGTCGGTTGGTGGTTGATGGCATTCGGCGCCGTCGGCATGATCGGTAATTACCTGGGCGGCAACATGGTCGACCGTACACCTTTGGGCGCCATGGTGCTGTTTCTGCTGGTGCTGGGCGCTGGCATGTTGGTGGCCATCCCATTCGCAGCAACAACTTGGGTGTTGGTCCTTGCACTGGCAGCGTGGGGAATTGCCTACACGGCGCTGTTCCCTGTGTGTCAGGTCCGGGTGATGCAGGCCGGAGCCAAGGCTCAAGCCTTGGCTGCAACCATGAATATCTCTGCGGCGAACGCAGGTATTGGTTTTGGCGCCATTCTGGGTGGGCTTGGCATCAGCCAGTTTGGTTTGCAGTCCCTGGGCATTATCGCCACGCTTATTGCAGCCTGCGGCGTGATCATGGCCTTGTTGATGATGCGCAACGGTTCCAGCCGCTGAACCAACACACAATCAGGCCCAGTATGCAGGGTTTTCCACTACCGCTCGATTATTGGCGAAGGCCTGGGGTATCTGCTCCTTGAGGAACTCGACCCAGGTCCTCACCTTGGCATCTAGAAATCGTCGTGAAGGATAGAGCGCATAAACCCCGCGCTCATGCAGCCGGTGTTCAACCAGCACCCGCACCAACTTGCCCTGCTGGAAGGCCTTGGCCGCAACCAGGTCCGGCAGCAGGCAAATGCCCATGCCTGCCGCTGCCGCCTGGGCCATCGCCTCGGCAACATTGACCTGGAAGGTTTCGCCGAGGCTGATTGCGCGCTCAACACCATTGTCATTGAAGGTCCAGCTGTCGCCGAACACAGGATCGATCAAACGCAGGCATCGATGCTCGGCCAGGTCATCCAGTGTATGTGGAATACCCCACTGCTCAAGATAAGATGGCGCCGCACACAACACGCTGTAGTTACAGCCCAGTAATTGCGCTACCAGTTCCGAATCCGGCAACTCGCGGGCCATGGTAAAGACCACATCCTGGCCATCATCAATAAGGTCCGGGTGGAACTGAGACAGGGTCATGTCGATGTGCACCTCGGGGAACAGCTCGCAATAGCGCGCGGCAAGTGGCGCCAAAAGCTGGGTGCCAAGCCCGGTGATCGAATGCACCTTCAATCGTCCTCGTGGCATCAAGTGCGCGCCGCTGGCTTCGGCGTTGGCATCCTCTATCTCATTGAGTATTTGCCGGCAGCGTTCGAGGTAGCGGCTGCCCACTTCGGTCAGGCGCAGACGCCGCGTGGTGCGCTGGAGCAACCTGGCTTGCAGATGGCTCTCAAGTTCAGAAACCAGTCGCGATACCTGGGCGGTTGAGAGATCAAGTACCTGCGCTGCCGCAGTGAAGCTGCCCGAGTCCACCACCCTGGCAAAAACTCGCATTGCCTGGAAAACATCCATCTACTGTTACCTTTCACGTAATTGTGCTTTGCACATTTCGCTTATTTTTACATTAATCAACAGAAAATATACTAGACCATTTGCTCGACTGGATTTGCGCCCTGCGCTGAATGTCCGCCCATCCAATGTGTCTTATTGAGGTAGTTAATGACTCCGGATCAACGATTTGCCCGCTGGGTACAAATCGCAATTGCGGCCTTGACCTGTTGCTTCATATATTTTCTGACCGCTGACCTGAGTATGCCGCTGACACCACAAGCCAAGCTGACCCGCTCAGTACTCAAGATCGCGCCGCGGGTATCAGGACAGGTCAGTGAACTGGCGGTGTTCAACAATCAACATGTGCAGCCCGGCCAACTGTTATTTCGACTCGACGCCCAGCCCTTTGAAGTGGAGGTCCGCCAGGCCGAATTGGCTGTCGAGCAGGCGCAACAGGACAACATGGAGCTTGATGCCCAGCTCAAGGCGGCCCAGGCTGAGGTCAGCGCCGCCAAGGCTAAAGCCACTGACCTGGCCGCGCAAAGCAAGCGCATGCACAGTTTGATCGGTCGCCAGCTGGTTTCGCGCCAGGCCTACGACACCCTTGAGGCACAACACCTTTCAGCACTGGCGCAAGTCAGTGCTGCCCAAGCCAAGATCACAGAACTCAAAGCCCGCCGCGGCACTAACGGCAATGACAACCTGCGTGTTCGCCAAGCGCGCAATGCCTTGCGCCGGGCTCGTTTGAACCTCGCATACACCGAGGTCCGCGCCCAGCACAGCGGCGTGATCAGCAACCTGCAACTCAGACCTGGCACCTATGTTGCTGCTGGTGCGCCCGTTGCCGCGATGGTTGAAGACAGTATCGACATCATTGCCGACTTCCGTGAGAAAGCCCTGCGTTATGTAGAACCTAAAACGCCGGCGGTGGTGGTGTTCGACGCCCGGCCAGGAGAGCTGTTCAATGCAAGAGTCGGGCATATCGATGCCGGTGTGCGCGAAGGCCAGATTGAAGCCAATGGCCAGTTGGCCGCGCCGGTACAGTCGGAACGCTGGGTGCGTGATGCCCAGCGCCAACGCTTGCATCTACAGCTCGATCAAGGATTACCCTTCACTTTACCTACTGGGGCCAAGGCCACTGTTCAGTTGATTCCGCTCGACAACGCTTTCGTTGCGGGCATTGCCAGGCTGCAAATCCGCATGATCAGTTGGCTGCACTATGTCTACTGATGCCAGGTCTACTGACACCAGCTCTGCCGATGTCAGCGTCATGCACGGCCACCAGCCATTGAGCGACAACGATTTACGCCAGTGCCTGCGCATAGCCACAGGCGGTGCCCTGGCCTTGTTGATCTGTAAATTGCTGAACCTGGAATATGGCTCGTTCTTCTGTGTTTACCCGATGCTGCTACTGGGGCTGGTTCCCAGGCTCAACGCGCACCTGATCCGCCAGTTCTTTGCCCAGGGGCTCGTCGTCAGCCTGGAAGTCGCCCTGCTCTATGGGCTGTTCGGCGGACGCCCCCTGCTCATGGTGCCGTTGGTGTTTCTGCTATTTTTCTATCGCTTTGCGCTGATGGCCAAAGGTCCATTGTTTTTATTCGGCGCGCTCGGCTCGGTATTTCTTTCCATACAGCTGAATTTCGCCAGCTACCCGCAAACCAATGTCATCGACATGCTCTGGTACAACAGCTGCGCAATTTTTCTGGCTGGCGCAATCGCCGGGTTGATGTTCTATCTGTTTCCCGACGTTGAGCCACGAGCGCCGCGCCAACCGGTCAGCAAGGACCTACCCAGTCGCCGCCACGAAGCATTGCTGGGAGCAACAGTGGCTACGCTGTCGTTCATGGTGTTCCAGAGCCTCAACCTGCATGACTCGTTGTCCGCTCAGGTTGCCAGCATCCTGGTTTTATTTCCGATGCATTGGAAAGGCGTACATTTTGCCGGTCGGGTGCGAGCCGTGGGCACATTGTTGGGCTGTACAATTGCCTTGCTGATGATGCTTTTGCTTTACAACCATCATGATGTGTTGCCGCTGGTGGTGCTGCTGGTATGGATTGCGGCAATGTTTTGCGCACGCTGGCATATGCTCGAGAACGGCGTGCCGGGCATAGGCTTCGGCGCACTGACCACACTGGCTATTTTGTTTGGTCAATCGCTGACGCCTGATCACGACATTATGTATGCAACCCTGTACCGTTTGAGTTCCGTTTGCATTGCGGTGCTGCTGACCCTGTTCAGCGTGTTTATCCTGCATCGCCTGCTCAATTGTTTCGCAAGCACCCGCCACTTCAGCCACTAAGGAGTCAGGCATTCGCCAATGGCTGCGGATTTCGGGCCAAAAAAAACCGCTCTGAATGAGCGGTCAAGAAAGACGTCGACAAAGGGGCGGGAGCAAAACAATCAACGTCTCGAAGTCACTGAGTCTCAGCTGTCTTTAGTGGTTTCAGACTGCTTTTTGCTGACGGTTTGAGATTGCTTGGCTAGCGTCTCGCGCTGAGCATTGTTATTGGCTTGCGCCTGCACTCGTTCATTTCGCGCAACAAAACTTGCAGACTCTTCAGCTTGGCTAATTTGCGAGAAAAGAAATGCAAATGCGCATAACGTGCTTGCAAAAATCAGATACGGCTTCATTTCATGACCCTCGAGCAATAATACGTCTGGATAGGTAGTCAGTTTATTGAGTGGTCATAGGTTGAAAAACCAGCAATCTAGCAAATTACTATTACCTGATATGCAACAGTCACTTTAAGTACCCTCCCACCAACCTCGCCCTCGCCTCTGCTATTGCCCGATTGGGTTAAAACACTGAAACATTCAGTTACTTGCGACTGATGGCATTCTGCAGCAATAGAAACGTTATACTGTTACATCTTGCATAAGGATGAGATGTAATGTCGCGCAAAATTGCCTGCATGGCCGGGCTAACCATCGGATTGTTCGGCGATGCCAGCTTCGCTGAGGAAAATAAAGACCAACTGCAACTTGAGGCCATGACCATTACCTCTGAATTCGACTATGAATCAGCCACAGGTCCGGTCGACGGCTACCAGGCAACCCGCTCTGCAAGCGCCACCAAGACGGATACCGCGATCAGAGATATTCCCCAGGCAATCAGTGTGATCCCCTCCTCGGTGCTTGAAGATCTCAACACTTCTGATGTCGAGCGCGCCCTGGACTTTGCTGGCGGCGTATCCAAACAGAATAACTTCGGTGGCCTGACCCTATACGAGTACAGCATTCGCGGCTTTGCCACTTCAGAGTTCTACAAGGATGGTTTCAGCGCCAACCGCGGCTATCCCACTACCCCAGACACGGCCAATATCGAGCGTATTGAGGTGCTCAAAGGTCCCGCGGCCAGTTTATATGGCCGTGGGGACCCGGGCGGTACGGTCAATATCGTTACCAAAAAGCCGCAGGCTGAAGCCTTTACCAAACTGCAGGCCAGTGCAGGAAGCTGGGACCAGTACCGTACGACCCTGGACGTCAATACACCGCTTGACCAGCAAGGCGACCTGTTATCGCGGGTCAATATCGCAGTAGAGGACAACAACAGCTTTCGTGACCATGTCGGCAGCGAACGCCTGTTCATTGCCCCTTCCTTCAGTTGGCAGATTGATCCAGACACACAGCTACTCGTCGAAACGGAATTCGTGCGGCACAGCTCAACCTTCGACCGCGGCATTGTGGTGCCGACAATGAATAAAAGCGGCCTGTCACGCAGAACCTTCCTCGGTGAACCCAATGACGGTGACATCGACAATGACAACAACATGATCCAGGCCGCGCTTGAGCATCACCTCGACGAGACCTGGTCCCTGCGCCTGGCGAGTCATTACAAGCAAGGTGAACTCTCCGGTTTCGCCAGCGAATCGCGCCCACTGAACGCCGACGGTCATTCAGTCAACCGCCGCTATCGTGAACGCGATAACGACTGGCATGACAGCGTTACCCAGCTTGAGCTGCGCGGTTTGTTTGATAGCGGCGACTGGCAGCACGAGTTGTTGATCGGCACCGAGTATGAAAACTACCGCAAGAATGAGCGTGTCACTACTATCGCTGGCAGCCCTTACGCTATCGATATCTACAATCCAATATACGGCCAGCCCAAGCCGGACGGCGCCCGCAGCGGTTCTGACTTTTATCTGCTGGTAAAAAGCCAGGCGTTGAATCTGCAAGATCAAATTGTCTTCAGTGAAAAACTCCGAGGCTTGATCGGTGCGCGCTTTGAACACGTCGAGCAACAGATAGATGACTACGCCGCCAACGCCAGCAGTGAACAGCGCCACGATGAAATAACTTACCGATCAGGCCTGCTTTACCAACTGACGCCTGAAATAGGCGTATTTGCCAATGCTTCGACCTCTTTCAAACCCAACAATGGCCTGGATGCCAGGGGCAAGGCCTTTGATCCGGAAGAAGGCATTGGCTATGAGCTGGGCTTCAAGACCGAGCTGTTCGATGACCGCCTGAGCGCAACCATCGCGGCATTTCATATAGAAAAGGAAAACGTGCTTGCGCTCGACCCCAGCACCGACTCAAGCCGGGCGATTGGTAAAGCGCGTAGCCAAGGCATGGATATCCAGTTCGCCGGCCAATTGAGCGACGCCATGCGGGTGATTGGTGCCTTTGCCTATATCGATGCCGAAGTCACCAAGGGCGATGCCAATATTCCGACCGGCAGCTCGCTGCTTGGCGTGGCAAAACGCAGCGGCAGTGTTCTGGCGGTGTATGAGTTTCAGGATGGCCTGCTGCGCGGCTCGGATATTGGCGCGGCCTACAGCTATGTCGGCGACCGTTCTGGCGAAGCAGGCACTGACTTTGAGCTTGATGCCTATCAGACCCTTGACTTGCTCGCCCATTACAAAGCCAGTGAAAACCTCACTGTCGGCCTCAACCTCAACAATATTTTTGATGAAAACTATTACGAACGCTCGTACAGCAGCTACTGGGTTGCTCCCGGCGCGCCCCGTAATTTCAGCCTGAGCCTGTCGCTAAACCTCTAGCCCTTTAAGGACTTCACATGCATCGCACACTTACAGCCGTATCGCTTTCACTGTTCGGGCTGATCTTTGCCAACGAAGCCATCGCCCATGGTCTATGGACCGAACAGCGGCGCGGCAATATCGAAACGGTCTACGGCCACGGGGCCGAAGATAACGCCTTTAAAGCCAGCAAGATCAGTGGAGCCTGGGCCTACAACACAAAGGGCAAGATGATTCCTGTCACCGTAGAGCGGCTCAGTGATCACGCACGGTTAGTGCCACTAAGCCCTCCCGCCATAATGGCCGTGGCGCTGGATAACGGCATGTGGTCACAAACTGCCGACAAGCAATGGATCAACCAGGGCCGTTCGAAAGTACCGGGGGCCATTGCTTCGCTGCAGACATTCAAATACAGCCTGGCGATCTACCAGGAAGGCGCTAAACTGCCAGCACTTGATCGCCTGAAACTGGTGATTGTGCCGCAAGCAGACCCGCTTGGCGTCGGGCCGGGCAAACCGCTGCCGGTGATCGTCAAGCTCAACGGCAAGCCGTTGGCTGGGGTCAAGTTGATTGGAGACTACCGCAGCGCCCCCGATGAGATCAGCGCTGAAACTGACGCCCAAGGTCGCGCCCAGGTTATCGTCAGGAACCAGGGACTGAACGTCATTGCCGCACAAACTGTGGTGCCAGTGGCCAACAACCCTGATATCAGTGAGCAGGGGTTTTTCACGTCACTGACTTTTGTCGGTGCGCCCCATCACGAGTAAGTGGTGATGATTCTGGTGCCTGGGTTCAGGTGCCAGAATCATTCTTGGCAACTTAGAGGTAATGACTGACTTCAATCAGGTTGCCGTCAGGATCACGAAAGTACAACGACTCAATTGGCCCGGTCGCACCTGTACGCTTAACCGGCCCCTCGGTGACAACCACGCCCTGCTCCGCCAAATGTGCCAGCACCTTGTCGGTTGGCCAACTGGTGATCAAGCACAAATCCATGGCCCCCGGAGTTGGTAACCTGGCCTTGGGTTCAAACTCCTTACCCAGCTCATGCAGGTTGAATTTCTGTTGGCCGAAGACCAGAGCACTGCGCCCTTTGCCAAAGGTTTCATGACGCACGCCCAGTACACGGGTATAGAAATCGACAGTCTTGTTGATACTGGCAACGGTGAAGACCAAGTGATCCAGGCGTTCAATCATGGTTAATCCCTATCGAGCAGGTGGAACCTGGGCAGCGAGAAATGCCAGCGAATGGCAGCCAGGCGCGTGGCCAGAACCGTCAGCATGGCCACCCCGGTGTCGAGCCAGGGCGGCGTCGCTAGCGCCCTTAGCGCAATAAACACCAAGGCGCCGGCAATGCACGCGGTGGCATAGATTTCTTTCTTGAAAATCAGCGGTATTTCATTGCAGATGATGTCGCGCATCACGCCGCCTGCGACGCCGGTAATAACCCCCATTATCACTGCCGTACTGAGCTGAAGTTCATGCTGGAGCGCCACTTCAGTGCCGTAGACTGTGAACACCGCCAGGCCAAATGCGTCGGCGATCAGCAGGCCTTTTTCGTGAATCGGCTGCGTTAGCCTGACCCAAACCACGGTACCAACCGCTGCAATTGACGCCACCAGGATATAGGTGTCATCACGAATCCAGCTCACAGGATGATTGCCGAGAATCACATCTCGCAATGTGCCGCCGCCCAATGCTGTGATGATTGCGATCACCAGTACACCGAACAGGTCCATCGACTTGCGCCCAGCCATAAGCGCGCCCGTAATAGCAAATACGGCCACGCCAAACAGGTCGGCGGCGTAGAACAACTGCGCCATGGTCACTGCTGCAATTACTCGGAAACAGCTGTGCGCATGGTGACAAACTCTTCTGCAGCCGTGGGGTGGACGCCAATGGTGTCATCGAAGATCGCTTTTGTCGCGCCGGCCTTGAGCGCAATGGCCAAGCCCTGGATGATCTCACCGGCATCAGGGCCAACCATGTGACAGCCCAGAACCCGATCAGAATCAGCATCAACCACTAGCTTCATCAAGGTGCGCTCAGTTGAGTCGCCGAGGGACAGTTTCATGGGCTTGAAGCGACTTTCGTAGATCTTGAGTTCGTGCCCTGCTTCGCGTGCCTGTTCTTGCGTCATGCCAACGGTGCCAATATTCGGCAAGCTGAATACCGCCGTTGGAATCATCTGATAGTCAACGCTGCGGTATTCATCGGCCTTGAACAACTGGCGCGCCACGGCCATGCCTTCAGCCAAGGCAACTGGGGTTAGCTGGACGCGTCCAATCACATCGCCGATCGCAAAGACCGACTGAGCCGTGGTCTTGTAGTGTTCATCAACCTCGATATAACCGCGCTTGTCGAGCTTGACCGAGGTGTTTTCAAGGCCGAGGTTGTCCAGCATTGGACGCCGCCCCGTGGCATAGAACACGCAGTCAGTTTCCAGGGTGCGGCCGTCATTCAAGGTGACCGACAAACTACCATCGGACTGCTTTTCGATTTGCTTGATATCGGCATTGAATTGCAGGTCAATGCCACTCTTGGTCAGCTCTTCTTGCAAATGCTTGCGCACTGAACCGTCAAAGCCACGCAGGAATAACTCACCGCGATACAACTGGGTCGTTTGTGCGCCCATGCCATTGAAGATAGAGGCGAATTCAACCGCAATATAGCCGCCGCCGACAACAATCACGCGCTTGGGCAACTGATCCAGGAAGAACACTTCATTTGAGCCAATGGCATGCTCGTGCCCTGGAATATCAGGAATGCTTGGCCAGCCACCGGTGGCGATCAGGATGTTCTTGGCGCTGTAGCGCTTGCCATCGAGCTCGACATGATGATCGTCGAGCATGCGCGCATGCCCTTCAAGCAGCGTAACGCCGCTGTTTTGCAACAGGTTGCGATAAACCCCGTTAAGGCGATCGATCTCACGATTCTTGTTGCTGATCAAAGTTGGCCAGTCAAACGATGGCTGGCCAACATTCCAACCAAAGCCTTTGGCCTGCTCGAATTCATCAGCAAGGTGGGCACCATAGACCAATAACTTTTTGGGTACGCACCCGACGTTAACGCAGGTACCACCCAGGTAACGACTTTCGGCAACCGCTACCTTGGCGCCGTAACCCGCTGAAAACCGAGCTGCACGGACACCGCCTGACCCCGCACCGATTACAAAAAGATCAAAGTCGTAAGTCATGACTACCCTCCTTAGAAAGGCCCAATCATAACCCAGCCAAACGCTGGAAAGACGCCGTAAAACTGACAAAGCCGGCATTATTGAGGCTAAAAGACTTGGCTCGCCCAGGTACAAGTCGCTGACCGGTGCCGGAGCCGGCGCCTGCAAAATTGCTGCAAGCGCCTAGGCTTAAACAATGCTTGGAGGAGGATTTATGCACCCAACCCTGACCCACATAGCCCTGCATGTTCCCGATCTGGACGCCTGTATTGAGTTCTATCGCGAGTTTTGCGCCATGGGCGTCATCCACCAAAGGGCTGGCAAAGGTTCACGTATTGTGTGGATGGCTGAGCCTGGTAAAGAGCACCAGTTTATCTTGGTCATGATGCCCGGCGGCCAGCAGCGCCAGTTGGCTGCGACTGATTACTCTCACTTCGGTTTCGCCGTTGAAAGTCGCGAGCAGGTCGATATGCTCGCCAACAAGGCGCGTGCTGCTGGGTGCCTGATATGGGAGCCTCGTGACGAGCCCTATCCTGTTGGCTATTACTGCGGCGTTGTTGATCCGGGTGGCAACTACATTGAGTTCAGTTATGGCCAGCCGCTTGGCCCTGGTTCAGAGCAGATGCCAATACCTTGAATGCAAAAGACCTCCGCCAGCTGGGCTAGCGGAGGTCTTTTACGGTATTGATCTACGGCTGGAGGCTGTAGATTATTTGGATTTACCCGTTTTATACAGGTGTTCAAAGCAGAAGTTGGTGGCTTCGATATAGCCCTCAGCTCCACCGCAGTCAAAGCGCTGGCCCTTGAATTTGTAGGCCAGCACACAGCCATTCTGGGCCTGTTTCATCAAGGCGTCGGTGATCTGGATTTCACCGCCTTTGCCTGGCTCCGTTTGTTCGATCAGGTCGAAGATATCGGGCGTCAGAATGTAGCGACCAATGATTGCCATATTGGTGGGCGCATCTTCTTTCTTCGGTTTTTCCACCATGCTGTTAACACGGTAGATGTCATCGCGGATCATTTCGCCAGCGATTACGCCGTATTTGTGCACTTCATCTTCTGGCACTTCCTGGATTGCCACGATCGAGCAGCGGAACTGGTTGTACAGTTTGACCATCTGCGCCAGAACGCCGTCACCTTCAAGGTTGAGGCACAAGTCATCGGCCAGAACTACCGCAAAGGGCTCGTCACCAATCAAGGGGCGGCCGCTGAGGATCGCGTGGCCAAGACCTTTCATCTCGACCTGGCGGGTATAGGAGAAGGTGCACTCATCGATCAGACGACGAATACCGACCAGGTATTTCTCTTTGTCGGTATCGCGGATCTGGTGTTCAAGTTCGTAACTGATATCAAAGTGATCTTCGAGCGAGCGCTTGCCGCGCCCTGTGACCATTGCAATTTCTGACAAGCCAGCGTCTAGCGCCTCTTCGACGCCGTACTGGATCAGCGGCTTGTTCACGATGGGCAACATTTCCTTGGGCATGGCTTTGGTGGCCGGGAGAAAACGTGTGCCGTAACCGGCTGCAGGGAACAAGCATTTCTTAATCATGGGACTCCATTTAGAGTTATTAAAAGCACCTTGGGAACCTCTAAAAAAGGTAACGAGCGACGATAGGACAAGGCAAAAAAGTGCGAAAAAGCGGAGTTTAGTGGCCTAAATGAGCATTTTTAGCACTTTTTTAACGCA
Organism: Pseudomonas segetis; assembly: GCF_900188155.1. GTDB lineage: Bacteria > Pseudomonadota > Gammaproteobacteria > Pseudomonadales > Pseudomonadaceae > Aquipseudomonas > Aquipseudomonas segetis. Next base: position 1,173,778 of record NZ_FZOG01000001.1, on the reverse strand, counting down.
GTAATATCTAGCGCAGTAGTTTTTCAGAGGCTCTCTTAGTCTATCAGGCCGCGCTAACCATACAACTGCCTAGCTGTGGCCTGCCGATGCCTCGATATAAAAAACCCAGCTCTGCAAGTTGCCTGGCATCGTAGATATTGCGTCCGTCGAACAGCACGGGCATGCGCATCATGCCGCGTATTCGCGCAAAATCCGGTTGGCGAAATTGCTTCCATTCAGTCACCAGTACCAGTGCGTCAGCACCTTGAGCTGCGGTGTAGGGTGAATCAGTTAGACTCAGTTGACCTGCTTGCAGTTCCATCTGATAGCGCATGGCTACTGCCGAGGTAGCGACCGGATCACAGGCTTTCACCGTTACCCCGGCAGCCAGTAATGCATCAATTAGCACCAGACTCGGCGCCTCGCGCAAATCATCGGTACCAGGCTTGAAGGATAAGCCCCAGATAGCGATGACACGGCCCTGCATAAACCCTGAAAAATGTTCACGCAACGCCTGGAAAAGCAGGGTTTTCTGCAAAGCATTGCGAGCCTCGACCGCACGCAAGATGCCTGGTTCTATGCCCTCTTGCTCGGCTGTTCGAATCAGTGCGCGTACATCCTTCGGGAAGCAAGAGCCGCCGTAACCGCATCCTGCGTAAATGAAATGCGTACCAATTCGCTTGTCACTGCCGATGCCACGGCGCACTTCTTCGATATCCACCCCCAGGCGCGTACAGAGCCCGGCCATCTCATTGATAAATGAGATCTTGGTCGCCAAAAATGCATTGGCGGCGTATTTGGTAAACTCTGCTGCACGAACGCTCATGCACAGCAAGCGCTCGTGGTTGCGAATAAAAGGCGCGTACAGACGGCGCAAGGTTTCGGTGTCCTGGCCGTCATCACAACCGATAATGACGCGGTCTGGCCGCATGAAGTCATCCAGCGCCGAGCCTTCTTTCAGGAACTCAGGATTACTGGCCACATTGACCTGGAATTTTTTATCGCGAGCAGCAAGCTGACGATTAATACGCTGGGCAACCCGCTCGCCGGTCCCGACCGGAACCGTGGATTTATCAACGATCAAGCAGCGACTTTGGATATGGCGACCCAGTTCTTCGGCGACATTGAGCACATGACACAGATCAGCTGATCCATCCTCCCCACTTGGTGTTCCCACCGCGATAAAGATCACCTGGGCCTGGCTGATGCCTTCAGCGAAATCCTGGGTAAAACGCAACTGGCCATTGTTCAAGTGCGCAGCAATCAATGATTCCAGGCCCGGCTCATATATAGGCACCCGCCCCTGACTAAGCAGCTGGAAGCGCTCGCTGTCTCGCTCTATGCAAGTAACTTGATTACCCATTTCAGCAAAACATGCTGCTGAAACCAGGCCCACATAACCAGCTCCGATCACGCAAATCCGCATCGTCATCTCTCCTTGGCAGTCACGACGATTTGAGCGAACTTCAATGGCAAGTCCGTGACCGGCATATGTCGATGCGATGACAAGGTGTTTGAATGGTTGTTGCAGAGCGCTCCGATAAAAAATGTCTATAAATTGATCAATTTGGACTCTGATGGCGTATTAATGGCAAAAAGTTCCCTTTAGATTCATTTTTTTGCCAAGTTTTTCACGAAATTTTCATAAATAAATCGTATGATCGGTACAGCTGAAGGATCAGCCCCATCAGCAAAAAGCCCGCTTCGGCGGGCTTTTTGCTAACTATTTGCTCAGTCACACAGTGGCTGTCGAGTTTTCTGCACTATTGGCTGCTATACAACCAGACCAACAGTGTTGCGGACAACGGCAAAAACACCGCCGTCAATGCGCCGAGCAAACTCATGGACAGGGCGGCAAACGCCCCACACTCCTCACCTTCCTCAAGCGCCCTAGCCGTTCCAATCGCGTGTGCATTCATGCCGTATGTCATGCCCCGTGCAGCTGGATGATCAACCCCCACCCAACGCAGCATAGTGGGGCCAATTGCGGTGCCAACAACGCCCGTGATCATGACAAAAACCGCCGATAACGCAGCAATGCCGCCAATCTGATCTGCCGCCAACATGGCAATCGGCATGGTGACCGACTTGGTAGCCAAGGTCAGCAGTATTTGCAGGTCAGCGCCCAGCAAATGGGCAATGGTCAGGGTCAGCAGCAAGGTAAAGACGCCACCGACAACAATTGTCAGGATTATTGGCCAGAACAGCAGCTGAATGCGCCTGAGGTTACGATACAAGGGCACGGCAAGCGCAACTGTCGCCGGCCCAAGCAACAATGCAATCGGCGCTGCGCCCTCGCGGTAAGTGTTGTAGTCGATACCGAGCAACAACAAGGTTGTTACCACGATGAGCATGGACACCAATACCGGTTGCAGTACCAGCCAACCGGTACGCCGATAGAGCGCCAGGGCCAGCTGAAAAGCAATCAATGTCAGGCCGATTGAAAACAGAGGATGCTGCTGAACTACCAACCAAGTGTTATCAACGGATGCATTGATCATGAGCGGCCATCCAGGCGACGCTCAATCCTGCGCGCAAGGGCTTGCATCAACCAGCCACACAGCGGAACGGTTATGAACAACGACAGAACCAATGCCCCGGCAATGGGCAGCAAGTTATCAAGCAACGCCTGACTGCTGGTGATAATGCCGGTGGCAGGCACGACCAACAGCAGTGGCAAATATTGTAGAAGCGTATTGGCGGCTGTATTGAGCGACTCATCGACCTTGCCGCGAACCAGGAGAAATACCAGCAGAAGCAGCAAGCCAATAATCGCGCCTGGCAGCGCTGGCAGTAATGCGTGGTTGATGGCAACCCCCAGGATCTGGAACATCACCAACCAGGTCAGACCTCTCAATAACACAGCGCTCTCCTTATTGTTCATGTGCTTTGCCGGGCGGCATGAAGCAGTGAAACGCCCACTATGGCCTAGCCCCGCCCAGCTAGCCAGACTCAGAAGCAATAAAAACCAGCAGATCAGTTTTCCAGGCGGATATCGATCTGTACCAACTTCTGTTTGCGCTGGAGCAAGTACGACTCAAGGCCCTTGCGCCGCATTCAACGTCAATGACGACCCATCTGATATGTATTTTATTTAAAAAACTGAGTCTGTTATCAGTACAGAAGTATCTTGATCATAGCCCTCGCCTGAAATACAGCCTGTGAGGCGCTAGCCATGACCGACCGCATCCCCGTCACGATAATCGACAGCATCGATTCATCTTCGCCGCTGCGCATTACCCCTGCGCAAGCCGGCGGCCCCATCCATACCCGAAGCTTTACTGGGCTTTACCGAAACTTGCGTCTCTATGGCGCCGGTTTTTTGTGCCTGCTCTACTTCGGCACAGCCTGGTTGAACTGGGGAGATCGTCAAGCGGTGTTGTGGGATCTTGCTGGTCGAAAATTCTATATTTTCGGCGCTACGTTCTGGCCCCAGGATTTTATTTTGCTCTGCGCCATCTTGATCATCGCCGCTTTCGGGCTGTTCTTTATTACAGTTTTTGCCGGACGCGTCTGGTGTGGCTACAGCTGCCCGCAGAGTGTATTTACCTGGATATTCATGCGGATTGAGCAATTTGCCGAGGGCGAACGTCATCAGCGCCTGAAGCTGGATGCCGCACCAGTCACGCTCAACAAGTTACTGCGACGCACGATCAAGCACGTCCTGTGGTTAGCGGTGGGCCTGGCAACAGCTCTGACCTTTGTTGGCTATTTCACCCCTATACGGCAATTGATAATCGACAGCCTGCAATTGAATATCGACGGCTCCACCGCGTTCTGGTTGCTGTTCTTTACCGCAGCGACCTATATCAATGCGGGCTGGTTGCGTGAAAAAGTCTGCCTGGACATGTGCCCCTATTCGCGCTTTCAAAGTGTCATGTTCGATGACAATACACTGGTGGTCTCATATGACAGCGCACGCGGCGAGTCGCGTGGCCCAAGACGCAAGGGCACTGACTCCAAAGCCCAGGGACTGGGGGACTGCATTGATTGCACAATCTGCGTCCAGGTTTGCCCCACCGGCATCGATATTCGTGATGGTCTGCAACTCAATTGCCTGAGTTGCGGTGCCTGTATCGATGCCTGCGACACAGTCATGGACAAGATGGGCTATGCGCGCGGACTGGTACGCTACAGCTCCGAGCGCGCACTAAATGGCGCAAAGACCCGACTGCTACGCCCTCGCCTTGTTGCCTATGCGGTTGTGTTACTGCTGATGATTGTCGGTTTCGCCTGGGCCTTGCAGGCGCGTGCGCTGATCTCGCTGGACGTCAGCAAGGATCGCGCTATGTTCCGTGAAAACAGCCAAGGGCAGATCGAAAATATCTACAGCCTGAAAATCATCAACAAAACCCAGCAGCCTCAACGTTACGCCATCGCACTCGGCGACAACTCCTCATTTGCCCTGCTGGGCCCACAACAGATCAAGCTCGCCCCCGGAGAGATTGTTGATATGCCAATCAGTGTTGTCTTGCTCAAGCCCGAGGCAGTTAAAAGCGCCGAACACCTGAGCTTTGTGGTAACCAATATGGAGATGCCCAAGCAGCAAGTCAGCACTGGAAGCACCTTTATTTCGCCCGTAGTTCGCTGAGCAATCGCATGCACAGTGCGCTGCCAGTAAAGTATGAGACCTTAACCACCGGCATTCAGAACACTATGAAACGCTACGAAAAAGTCGCGGACGAAATTGCAGAGCTGATACGTAGCTCGGTGTTGATACCGGGTGAACGCATACCTTCGGTGCGCCACGCCAGCAGGACATTCGGCGTCAGTCCTTCCACGGTATTTCAAGCCTATTACCTGCTTGAAGACCGAGGCCTGATCCAGGCCCGTGCCCGCTCTGGCTACTTTGTCCGGGAGCAGGCCCAGCAGCCGCTTGCTGAACCGGAAGCCATTCATCAAAAGGCCAACCCCACAGATGTTGATGTCAGCGACCTGGTCTTTTCGGTGCTGGGTTCACTCAAGGACCCGGACACTGTTCCCTTTGGCTCGGCATTTCCATCGCCCGATCTTTTCCCACTCGAGCGCCTGGCACGTTCCATGGCTCAAACCCTGCGCACCATGCCTGCCAGCGCAATCATTGCCGACATGACCGAAGGCAATCCCAACTTGCGCAGGCAGATTGCCCTTCGCTATATGCTCAGTGGCGTGATGTTGCCGGTCGAGGAGCTGGTTATTACCAACGGCGCGATGGAGGCACTGAACCTATGCCTGCAATGCGTCACCCAGCCTGGCGACCTGGTTGCCATTGAGGCCCCGGCGTTCTATGCCACATTGCAGGTACTGGAGCGACTCAAGCTCAAGGCGGTTGAAATCCCGGTCCACCCCCGTGACGGCATCGATCTCGACTGCTTGGCGCATAGCCTGGCGAACCTGCCGGTCAAAGCCTGCTGGTTTATGAGCAGCCTGCAAAACCCGGTGGGTGCAACGATGAGCGATGCTAAAAAACAAGCGCTCTATTCGCTGCTAAAACAGCACCAGGTGCCCATGATTGAAGATGATGTCTACGCCGAACTGAGTTTCAATGCACGACCGCCTCGCCCGGTCAAAAGCTATGATGAAGATGGCCTGGTCATGCATTGTGGATCCTTTTCCAAGTGCCTGGCACCTGGCTATCGCATTGGTTGGGTAGCGGCTGGACGCTTCGCCCAGCAAGTCAGTCGCCTGCGGCTGATGACCACAATATCGCCCTCGGTGCCCGCCCAGGCGGCGCTTGCAGATTATTTGCAGCACGGAGGCTATGACCGACACTTGCGTAAACTCAGGCACAGCCTGGAAACCCAACAGGACGCAATGCTTGCCGCGGCTGCACGGCACTTTCCCGCTACAACCCGCGTCAGTCGCCCGTCTGGCGGTTATTTTCTGTGGTTTGAATTTCCCAGGCAGGTTGACTCGCTGCGCCTGTTCAAGCTGGCTTTGGCCCAAGGTATCAGCTTGGCCCCCGGGCCTATTTTTTCCGCCAACCGCCAGTTCGGCAACTGCGCACGCTTGAACTGCGGTCATCCCTGGACCTCACGCAGCGAAGACGCAATGGCCACGCTCGGCAGGATAATTGCCTCGTTTTAAAGATTGCGCGGCACAACAAAAAGCCCCGCTGAGCAGTTAGCTCAACGGGGCTTTTTGTATCGAAGATGGTGCCCCGAGCCGGAATCGAACCGGCAAGACCTTTCGGTCGGCAGATTTTAAGTCTGCTGTGTTTACCAATTTCACCATCGGGGCGGTGTTGGTATCTTGCGTGGTTGAGGACTATATACAGCAGAGGCAGGCCTCGCAAGTCCCTATTTCACAATAAAAAAGCCTCGTAAATCATTGATCTACGAGGCTTTCTATTTGGAGGCTGAGGTCGGAATCGAACCGGCGTTCACGGATTTGCAATCCGGTGCATAACCACTCTGCTACTCAGCCTTGAAACTAAACGGGCCGCTATAAACGGCCCGTTGAAAAACTGGAGCGGGAAACGAGACTCGAACTCGCGACCCCGACCTTGGCAAGGTCGTGCTCTACCAACTGAGCTATTCCCGCTTGTCTTGTCGACGGGCGCCATTCTATATGTTCCGCGCCCGACGTCAACCCCTTGATTCAAAAAAGTTTATTTCTTTTCCACTGAAGGGCTCAGATGGGGCCAGGCCGCCAACAAGTAGTGCACCATCGACCACAAAGTTAGAACCGCCGCAACGATCAACAGCCCGTAGCCGAAAGCAACCCAGGCGGTAATCAACGGTGGATTGGCCAGCAGTATGACTAATGCAACCATTTGCGCAGCTGTTTTCCACTTGCCCAGGTTCGATACCGCCACATGGGCCCTTGCCCCCATCTCTGCCATCCACTCGCGCAGTGCCGAAACAACGATTTCACGGCAGATAATCACTGCCGCCGGCAGGGTAAGCCATAGATTGCTGTGCTCGGCAACCAGCAGCACCAAGGCCACGGCTACAATCAGCTTATCGGCCACAGGGTCCAGAAATGCCCCGAAAGGTGTGCTTTGCTGCCACAGGCGCGCGAGGTAACCGTCCAGCCAGTCGGTGATGGCAGCGATGGAAAAGACAATGCTCGCCGCCCAATAGCTCCATGAAAACGGGAGATAGAACAGCAGCACAAAAATAGGGATCAGCAGTACACGAAGTACTGTAAGCAGATTGGGGATATTCATCAGCACGACTGTTCAGGGTGAGCCGGCATTCTACTCGCTGTGCAATGCCGCATAAATGAGCTCTGCAAGCTTTTTGCTAATGCCGGGGGATTTAGCAATTTCTTCGATACTCGCACGCGACAACTCTTGCAGGCCACCAAAATGATTGAGCAATTCACGCCGACGCTTTGGCCCAACGCCAGCAACCCCCTCCAACGTTGAGGTACGCCGGGTTTTGCCGCGACGGGCGCGGTGGCCGGTAATTGCAAAACGGTGAGACTCGTCACGAATTTGTTGAATCAGGTGCAGCGCGGGCGAATTACCGGGCAAGGTAAATTCATGGGCAGCATCATTGAGGTAGAGGGTTTCCAGGCCTGGCTTACGGGTCGTACCTTTTGCCACGCCCAGGAGAATCAACTCCGGCACCGCCAACTCCTCAAGCACCTCACGAGCCATGGCCAACTGGCCCTTGCCGCCATCGACCAGCAGGATATCCGGCAGCTTGCCCTCGCCGTCCTTTACCTTGCTAAAACGCCGCGTAAGCGCTTGGTGCATAGCGGCATAATCATCGCCGCCGGTTATGCCTTCAATGTTGTAGCGCCGATAATCCGACTTAAGCGGGCCTTCAGGGCCGAACACCACACATGACGCGACCGTCGCCTCGCCGCTTGAATGGCTGATATCAAAACACTCGAGGCGCTGGGGGATCTCATCAAGCTTGAGCGCCTCGGCCAATGCCTCGAAGCGCGCCGCGACATGCTGGCGGTTGGCCAATCTCGCACTCAACGCCTGCTCAGCGTTGGTTACCGCCAACTGTTGCCAGCGCGCGCGCGTTGCTCTCACCCGATAGCTAATGGCAAGTTCACGGCCGCGCGACGCCTCAATGGCAGCTATCAGCGTTGGATAATCTTCATTCTGCACATTGACGATCAGCTCGGTTGGCAAATCGCGTTCGTGACTGCTCAGGTAATACTGCGAGAGAAACGCCAGCATTACGGCGCTGCTGTCTTCTTCGATGGCGACCTGTGGAAAGAAGTTTTTGCTGCCCAGCACCCGTCCGCCCCGCACCGTAATCAGATGCACACAGGCACCGCCCGGGGTCACGATGCTGGCGACCACGTCGACATCACCTGTACCGCCTTCCATGCTTTGCTGGTCTTGCACACGGCGCAGCAGTGATATCTGGTCGCGAAGCTCGGCTGCCCGTTCGAAATTGAGCTCTTCGGATGCTTTTTGCATGGCCGTGGACAGCTCGCCGGTGAGCGCATTGCTGCGCCCTTCGAGAAACATTACTGAGTGACGAACGTCCTCGGCGTACTCTTCAGGCTCGACCAGACCGACACAGGGCCCCTTGCAGCGCTTGATCTGGTATTGCAGGCATGGCCGGGTACGATTCTTGAAATAACTGTCTTCACACTGGCGAACCAGAAACGTCTTCTGCAACAAGCCCAGGCTTTCACGAATGGCCCCGGCACTTGGATAGGGGCCGAAGTAGCGACCTTTAAACCTTTTGGCTCCGCGATGAATACTGAGCCGCGGAAACTGGCCATCCGAGAGAAACACATAAGGATAGGACTTATCGTCTCGCAGAAGAATGTTATACGGCGGTCGCCACTCCTTGATGAGTGTCTGCTCAAGCAGCAGCGCTTCGGTTTCATTGGCGGTAATGGTGGTTTCAACTTGCGCAATCCTGGCCACCAACGCCGCTGTCTTAGGCGCCAAGCCGGTTTTGCGAAAGTAGCTGGACAGCCGACTTTTCAGGTTCTTGGCTTTGCCAACGTAAAGCAGCTTGCCCTCGGCATCGGACATCCGGTAAACCCCGGGACGCCCGCTGCAGGTAGCTAGGAAAGCGCTGGAATCAAAAGCGCCATGCTCATTACTGGGATGCATCGACCATGCCGTGGCGAACGGCCAGCAAAGCCAGTTCGACGTCACTGGTAATGGCTAGCTTTTCGAAAATGCGATATCGATAGGTATTGACTGTTTTCGGCGACAAGCAAAGCTTGTCGGAAATGCTCTGCACTTTTTGGCAGCCAGCAATCATCAAGGCGATCTGGATTTCGCGCTCTGAAAGCAAATCGAATGGAGAGTTGCTGCTTTGCGGCTGAAATGACTTCAGCGCCAGCTGCTGGGCAATTTGCGGGCTGATGTAACGCTGCCCTGCGAACACCATGCGGATTGCCTGCACCATCTCGTCCAGCGCTGCGCCCTTGGTCAGGTAGCCTGAAGCGCCAGCTTGCAGTAAGCGCGTGGGGAACGGGTCTTCCTCGCAGGCCGTCACGGCGACAACCTTGACGTCTGGATTACTGCGAATCAGTTTGCGCGTGGCTTCAAGACCACCAATGCCCGGCATCTTGACGTCCATGAGAATGACATCAGGCTTAAGCTCACGGGTCTTGAGTATTGCTTCTTCACCACTTTCAGCTTGACCGACTACGGCAAGACCTTCGATATCAGCCAGCATTCTGGTGATTCCGGTACGAACCAGGTCATGATCATCAACCACTAGCACTCGAATCAATGGGACACCTCGCTATACTTGCCGCATGATACAGCGGTCCATTTCATCTGTCTGGCAGCCCTGCCTATAAAGCGCGTGCGCTATCTCTAGCGTGGTGAATCGCAGCTCAAAGAGCAAGCGCTTGTTTGGCACTTGCTCTTTGAGCCAAAAGATGGCGGAAGCGTAGAGATTCGAACTCTAGGACAGTTTCCCATCGACGGTTTTCAAGACCGTTGCCTTAAACCACTCGGCCACGCTTCCAATATTGCATACGCAGTTCCGTTTAAGATCAACACATTAACTCTGGTTAATGTACTTCTCCCTGACTGCGGGCGGCAATCTTACCCGAACGAAACACGCTGTCAAACTCTCTGAAGCGTTTTTTTTCAACACAGTGCTAATATCGGTGTCAGTATCGCTTACGGAACCAATGGTTTTTTATTAGGAGTGAGGCCATGCAACAACAAAATTACGCAATCGACCACACGCAGGTCGAGCAACAGGAAGTAAGCCGCGTATTACGCAATACCTACGGCTTGCTGGCAATCACCCTGGCTTTCAGTGGCCTGGTCGCTTTCTTGGCACAGCGCGCCAACGTTGCCTACCCCAACTTCATTGTTGTGCTGGTCGGCTTCTATGGCCTGTTTTTCCTCACGGCAAAACTACGCAACTCGCCATGGGGCCTGGTTTCGACCTTGGCCTTGACCGGTTTCATGGGTTACACCCTTGGGCCAATCCTCAACCGTTACCTGGGCATGGCTAACGGCGCGGAAGTCGTCAGCTCGGCGTTTGCCATGACCGCCCTGGTGTTTTTTGGCTTGTCCGCCTACGTACTGACCACGCGCAAGGACATGAGCTTCCTCAGTGGCTTCATCACTGCAGGTTTCTTTGTCCTGCTCGGCGCCATGGTTGCTAGCTTCTTCTTCCAGATTAGCGGCTTGCAACTGGCGATCAGCGCTGGCTTCGTACTGTTCTCGTCGGTCTGCATCCTGTTCCAGACCAGCGCCATCATCCATGGTGGCGAGCGCAACTACATCATGGCCACCATCAGCCTGTATGTCTCGATCTACAACCTGTTCATCAGCTTGCTGCAGATCTTTGGCATCATGGGTAGCGACGACTAACAGTCACTACGCTTGCAAAAAGCCCGCTTTGTGCGGGCTTTTTCGTTGCTATGGCGAGCATCTTGGCGCGCCAGGCTTTATTATTCACAAAGTAATAACTGACTGGCCCACCATGAAATTCGCCATAGCATTGTTTGCAGCACCCCATCAGCCCTCCTCTCGTCGAGCCCTGCGCTTTGCCCAAGCGGTAATAGCACAAGGCCATGAGATAGTTCGGCTGTTTTTCTATCAGGACGGTGTATACAACGCATCTAGCGCAGTGGTCAGTGGCCAGGATGAAATTGATCTGCCCAGCCAGTGGCGTGAGTTCGTTGACCAGCATCAACTCGATGGCGTGGTCTGCATCGCCGCCGCATTGCGGCGCGGTGCGCTGAATGATGAGGAAGCTGCACGCTATTCGCGTACGGCTGCAAGTGTTCAGGCCCCGTGGCAGCTTTCCGGGCTGGGCCAATTGCATGAAGCCAATCAAATCGCAGACCGTCTAATCTGTTTTGGAGGCGCCTGAGGTGAAGTCCTTGTTGATCATCAATCGTCAGGCGCCCTGGTCTGGCCCCGGCGCACGCGAAGCGCTGGATATCGCCCTGGCCGGAGGTGCATTCGACTTACCCATTGCTATGCTGTTTCTTGACGATGGCGCATTGCAGTTGATGCCCGGGCAACACCCACAAAAACTGCAGCAGAAAGATTTGGGCGCAAACCTGCAGGCGCTGCCAATGTTCGGTGTCGACTCACTCTACGTCTCTGCGCGCAGCCTGGCTGAACGCGGCATGCCGCAAACTTCACTCACACTTCCCGCCGAAGTCCTGGATGACACGGCGTTACGCGCACTTATAGAGCGTTACGATCAAGTGGTGACAATCTGATGCCTACCTTGCACGTACTCTCCGACTCCCCGTTCACTGACGCCAGCCTCAGTAGCTGCCTGCGCCTGCTCAACGAAGATGACGGCTTGCTGCTCTGCGGTGATGCCGTTTACGCGCTGCTTGCCGATACTCCGCAACTGCAGGCCCTTGAGCTGATCCCTGACAGTATTCAGCTCTATGCGCTCGAAGAAGATGTCCAGGCACGCTCTATTGATGCCCCTGCCTGCGCGCAAGTGATCGATTACCCTGAGTTTGTCCGCCTAAGCCTGAAGTTCGCCAAGGTCAACAGCTGGTTATGAGCGAACTGACAGTTGCAGGGCAGATCATTGCCCTGGATAAAGACGGGTATCTATGCAAGCTTGATGACTGGTCTGAAGCCGTTGCCGCCGCGCTGGCCCAACGCGAGGCGCTGATCTTGACCGAAGAGCACTGGCAAGTGCTCAAACTACTGCGTGAGTTCTATGCCGAATTTCAACTCTCGCCCGCCAATCGCCCGCTAATCAAGTATGTAGCCCTCAAGCTCGGCCCTGAACAGGGCAACAGCCTGCACCTCAACCGATTATTCAATGGCACCCCCGCCAAACTTGCCGCCAAGCTGGCGGGACTGCCCAAGCCGACCAATTGTCTATGAAGCTTCAGACACCTGCAGAACACCCTTTCGCCCAGTTCGTTCGCATTTTGGGCAAAGGCAAGCGCGGCGCGCGCAACCTCACCCGCGACGAAGCCTATTCAGCCATGGGCATGCTGCTCGATGACAAGGTTGAAGACACCCAGCTCGGCGCCTTCCTGATGCTGCTCAGGCACAAGGAAGAAAGCGCTGAAGAAATGGCTGGCTTTGCCCAGGCGGTGCGCGAGCGCCTGAATGCGCCGGCAATAGAGGTTGATATCGACTGGCCCAGCTATGCCGGTAAAAAACGCCACCTGCCTTGGTTCCTGCTTGCAGCCAAAGCCCTTGCAGCCAACGGCGTGCGGATCCTCATGCACGGTGGCGGCGCCCACACAGCTGGCCGACTCTACAGCGAGCAACTGCTGACCCAGCTCGAGATCCCGCTGTGTCGGTCGTGGACGCAGGTTGATCAAGCGCTCAAGCAGCACTCGCTGGGCTTTATTCCTCTGGGAGACTGGTCGGCGCCACTGCAAAAAATGATCGATCTGCGCAATACCCTTGGCTTGCGTTCGCCTATCCACTCGCTCACCCGGATCATCAACCCCTTGAGTGCACGCTGCTGCCTGCAGAGTATCTTTCATCCCGGCTATCAGGCCGTACACCGCGAAGCCAGCCAGTTGCTTGGCGATTGCGCCATTGTGATCAAGGGCGAAGGCGGTGAAATTGAAATCAATCCTGATGCAACCAGCCATCTCTACGGCACCGCCAATGGCCAGAACTGGGATGAGGACTGGCCTGCCTTGTCTGCGCAACGCCATGTCAAACCAGAAAGTCTTGAGCCTGAACAACTACTGCGCTTTTGGCGCGGCGAGAGCGATGACAGCTACGCGAAGATGGCGGTAATCAGCACCATGGCGCTGGCCTTGCGCGGGCTTGAAACAAGCCGCGAGCTGGCTTTCGAACGCGCCGAGCGCTACTGGACAGCACGATTAACATCGAAATAATCGATCAAAACCTTGGGTAATTTGAGACTTTAAATCAATTTACCCACGTTAGACTGTGCCCATCAATCACTAGCAGGCCCGGCACCCATGCTGCCCGGCTTGCCTGAAAGGACACAGATCATGGGTTTATTAGTCGATGGCAAGTGGCAAGACCAGTGGTATGACACCAAAGCCGATGGCCGTTTCAAACGCGAAAACGCCCAGCGGCGTAACTGGGTAACTGCAGATGGCGGTGCCGGCCCCAGCGGCGACAACGGATTCAAGGCCGAGGCCGGGCGCTATCATCTCTATGTGTCACTGGCCTGCCCCTGGGCCCATAGAACCCTGATTTTTCGCCAACTCAAAGGCCTTGAGTCGTTGATTGATGTATCCGTCGTCAGCTGGCTGATGCGCGAAAATGGCTGGACCTTCGATAAGACCAAAGGCTCCAGTGGCGACAAGCTCGACGACTTCGAGTTGCTGCATCAGCGCTATACCCGCGATGACCCGCAATACACTGGCCGAGTGACCGTGCCTGTGCTTTGGGACAAGCAACAACAACGGATTGTCAGCAATGAATCCGCGGAGATCATCCGCATGTTCAATACAGCCTTCAACCACCTGACCGAAAACAACCTCGACCTCTACCCCGAAGCGCTGCGCGGCGAGATCGATCAGCTCAACGAGCGGATCTATCCGGCGGTGAATAACGGTGTGTACCGGGCAGGTTTTGCCACCACACAAGAGGCCTATGAAGAAGCCTTTGATCAACTGTTTGCAGAGCTGGATGCGATCGACGCGCTACTTGAGCATCGACGCTACCTGGCGGGGCAATACCTGACCGAAGCTGACTGGCGTCTGTTCACCACCATAGTTCGCTTTAACGCCGTGTATCACGGCCATTTCAAGTGCAACCTCAAGCGCATTGAGGATTATCCGAACCTGTCGAACTGGCTGCGCGAACTCTACCAATGGCAAAACATTGCGCCTACGGTCAATTTCGAACACATCAAGCATCACTACTACGCCAGCCATGCCACCATCAACCCAACAGGCATAGTGCCAAAGGGGCCGGGTCTGGATCTTTTGCGCGCGCATGACCGCTTGCGCCTGCCAGGCAAAGGCATCTTCAAAGCGGGCTGACACCCGCCCGATGGAGCAGCGCTCAGACCTTGGCCTGAGCGCCTTCAAACCATGCCAACTGCTCACGCAACTGCACCACTTCCCCGACAATCACCAGGGTCGGTGCGCGAACCTCATTCTCTGCAACCAATGCTGGTAAATCTGCCAGGGTTCCGGTGTAGACCCGTTGATTCTGCGTGGTGCCTTGCTCAATCAGGGCAGCCGGTGTGTTCGCGGCGCGGCCATGGGCAATTAATTGCTGGCAGATCACTGGCAAACCAACCAGGCCCATGTAGAACACCAGTGTCTGGCTCGAAGCGGTTAGCTCGCTCCATGGCAGGTCGCTGCTCCCGTCCTTGAGGTGCCCGGTAACGAAGCGCACGGATTGGGCATGATCCCGATGGGTCAAGGGGATTCCAGCGTAGGCCGCGCAACCACTGGCAGCAGTAATACCCGGCACAACCTGGAATGGAATGCCATGGGCAGCCAGTTGTTCGATCTCTTCGCCGCCGCGCCCGAAGATAAAGGGATCGCCGCCTTTCAGGCGCAGCACACGCTTGCCTTGCTTGGCCAGATCGACAAGACGCTGGTTGATCTGCTCCTGGGGCAATGCGTGATCCGAACGCTGCTTGCCCACATAAACCCGCTCAGCATCGCGCCGGCACAGCTCAATAATGGAGGGGGCAACCAAACGATCATAGAGCACCACATCCGCTTGCTGCATCAAGCGCAAAGCGCGGAACGTCAGCAAGTCGGGATCACCAGGACCCGCACCTACCAGGTACACCTCCCCCAGCATTTGCGGCGCGGCACCCTTGACCTTCTCGCTCAGCAAACGCTCACCTTCGTGCAACTTACCCGCGAATACACTTTCGGCAACCTGCCCCTGAAAAACATCCTCCCAGAACACCCGGCGCTGCTGGACATTTGGAAATAGCGTTTTGACCTGAGCGCGAAATTTTTTAGCCAGACCGGCCAGTTGACCGTAAGTCGATGGAATCCAGGTTTCGATCTTGGCGCGGATCAAGCGCGCCAACACAGGGGCATCGCCGCCGCTAGTGATGGCCACGATCAATGGCGAGCGATCGACAATCGCCGGAAATATCACGCTGCACAATGCCGGCGCATCTACCACGTTTACCGGAATACTCAGGGCTTGAGCCTGGGTCGATATTTGCGCGTTGAGCGGCTCATCATCCGTAGCTGCAATGATCAGGGCTACGCCTTCGAGATCTTGTGCCTGATAGCCGCGCAGCAACAACTCACCGCCGCCCGCCTCGACCATATCGCTGAGTTCCGTACGGATCTCGGGAGCGACTACACGCAAGCGCGCACCGGCATCCGCCAGCAAACGCGCCTTGCGCACGGCGACTTCACCACCCCCAACGACCAACACCAAGCGGTCCTTGAGTTTGTGGAACAAGGGCAGAAAATCCATGGCAGCCTCAACAGACAGCGAATCAAAGAGGCCAGGACGTTGGCACGCCTGGCCAAACCCAGTCTCAGCCTATGACTTCGATACCACCCATGTAGGGCTTGAGCACTTCTGGCACCTTGATGCTACCGTCAGCCTGTTGGTAGTTTTCCAGCACGGCAACCAGTGTGCGACCGACCGCCAAGCCAGAGCCATTAAGCGTATGCACCAGCTCAGGCTTGCCGGTTTCCGGGTTACGGTAGCGGGCCTGCATGCGTCGCGCCTGGAAGTCCCCACAGTTGGAGCAAGAAGAAATCTCGCGGTACTTATCCTGGCTTGGCACCCAGACTTCAAGGTCGTAGGTTTTGATCGCGCTGAAACCCATATCACCCGTGCACAAAGAAAGCACTCGATATGGAAGCTCAAGCAGTTGCAATACTTTTTCCGCATTGGCAGTGAGATCTTCGAGCGCCTGTTCGGAAGTGCCTGGCTCAACCACCTGGACCATTTCAACCTTGTCGAACTGGTGCTGGCGGATCATGCCGCGGGTATCACGCCCCGAAGCCCCTGCTTCACTGCGGAAGCATGGCGTGTGCGCCACAAACTTGAGCGGCAGTTGTTTGAAATCAAGGATTTCACCGGCAACGATGTTGGTCAGCGACACTTCAGCTGTTGGGATCAGGTAGAAATCAGCTTCACCCTCGCGGCTGATCTTGAACAGGTCTTCTTCAAACTTGGGCAACTGGCCCGTGCCCTGCAGCGCAGGCGCCTGAACCAGATAAGGTGTGTAGGCCTCTTCGTAGCCATGTTCGGCAGTGTGCAGGTTGATCATGAACTGCGCGAGCGCGCGGTGCAGGCGAGCAATCGGGCCACGCAGCAAGGCAAAACGGGCGCCGGACAACTTTGCAGCGGTTTCGAAATCCAGCCAACCATGCTGCTCACCCAGGGCAACGTGATCCTGCACCGAGAAATCGAACTCTTTTGGCGTGCCCCAGCGGCGGACTTCAAGGTTGTCGTCCTCGTCGGCGCCCACTGGCACGGACTCATGGGGCAGGTTTGGCAGGTTAAGCAAAATGCTATCGAGCTCGACCTGAATGGCATCCAGATCACGCTTGCCCTGCTCCAGTTCGCTGCCCATGCGATCAACTTCCGCCAGCAAAGGCGCAATATCTTCGCCGCGCTGCTTGGCCTGGCCAATGGACTTGGAACGTGCGTTACGCTCGGCTTGCAGTTGCTCGGTACGGGTTTGCAGGGTTTTGCGCTGCGCTTCAAGGTCTTCGAAACGCGCTACGTCGAGCTGAAAACCACGAGTGGCAAGGCGCTGAGCGACTGCTTGAAGTTCGGTGCGCACCAGTTTGGCGTCGAGCATGCTGATATCTCAATACAAAGGGTGTGAATTGCATGGCCGGGGCCATGAGACAGAATGGAGACAAGTTTAAGGGTTAGCGGCGCCGAGTGCTAAGCATGAGCCGAAAAAAATGCGAATCGCCGCCATTAGCCAGGCAAAAGACCTAAAACGGATGACACCGACCGAGTCATAAGCGGGTCAAGGACAACCCGCCCCACGCAGCCAGCAGCCCGCCAATCAAACTTGCCGCCAGGTAGCCAAAGGCAATCGCAGCCTGGCCGCCCTCAATCAACCTTATAGTTTCCAGGCTGAATGATGAAAAAGTCGTCAAGCCACCGAGTACGCCCACGGTAATGCCGGTCCGCAATTCGAGCGGAATATCGGTGCGCAACAAAAACAGCCCGCTTAACAGGCCAATCAAAAAACACCCGATAATATTGACGCTGAAGGTGGCCATGTAAAAATGCTGCGGCCAGTGGCGCTGCACCCAATAGCTGGTTAAAAAGCGCAAGGTACTGCCCAACGCCCCACCGGCAGCGACCGCAGCAACCACTTTGATCATGACTCTCTCCTTTTACGCGGGCTAGCGGCATCCTGCGCGGATAAATGCTTGAGCTTATCGCCAATTTTCAACTCAAGGCCACGGGGCACAGGCTGGTAATACTGGCGCGGCTCAAGCTGCTCGGGAAAGTAGTCTTCGCCAGCCGCATAGGCATCAGGCTCGTCATGGGCGTAACGATACTCATCGCCATAACCCAATTGCTTCATCAATTTTGTCGGTGCATTACGCAAATGCAGCGGCACTTCCATGGAGCCGTTTTCGGCCACGTCACGCATGGCGGCCTTGAACGCGCTGTATACCGCATTGCTTTTGGGTGCACAGGCCAGATAGACAATCGCCTGGGCGACTGCCAGTTCACCCTCGGGGCTGCCAAGGCGCTCCTGAACATCCCAGGCGGACAAACACAGGCTCAGGGCTCGCGGGTCAGCGTTGCCGATGTCTTCGCTGGCCATGCGCACCACTCGACGAGCAATGTACAGCGGATCGCAGCCGCCATCGATCATCCTTGCATACCAGTACAGCGCACCGTCAGGACTGGAGCCGCGCACCGACTTATGCAACGCGGAAATCTGGTCATAAAAAGCCTCGCCGCCTTTATCGAAGCGTCGACGACTGTCGCCCAGCAGGTCCCGTAACAACTCAGCGGTGATTTCCCCGCCGTCATCTGCCAGGTCTGCGGCATTTTCCAGGAAGTTAAGCAGGCGCCGGCCATCGCCGTCCGCTGCCGCCATAAGGATGGCAAAGCTTTCTTCTGGCAAGCTCAGCTGACGATCACCCAAGCCCTTGGGGTCATACAGGGCGCGGTCAACCAGCTTGCGCAGCGCTGCTTCATCCAGGCTTTTGAGCACATAGACCCGTGCCCGGGAAAGCAATGCGTTGTTCAGTTCAAAGGACGGGTTTTCTGTGGTTGCGCCGATAAAAATCAGGGTACCGTCTTCAACATAAGGCAAGAACGCATCCTGCTGTGACTTGTTGAAGCGGTGGACCTCATCGACAAACAGTATGGTTTGGCGCCCGTATTGCGCCGCATGTTGCTGCGCGACCTCGACCGCCTGGCGAATCTCCTTGACGCCGGAAAGCACCGCCGAGATGGTTTCAAAGTGCGCATCGGAAACCTGGGCCAGCAGTCGTGCCAGGGTGGTTTTACCCACACCAGGCGGCCCCCAGAAGATCATCGAATGCAGCGCGCCCTGCTCAAGTGCTTCGCGCAGCGGCTTGCCACGGGCGAGCAAGTGCTCCTGACCGACATACTCATCCAGCGTAGTGGCCCGCAAACGCGCGGCCAGGGGTTGAGCAACAGGAGCCTTGCGAAACAAATCCATAAAGGCGAGCTACGACCTCTTACTCTTGAATGACATCCGCGCCCTTGGGCACTTCGAAAGTGAATTCACTGTCCTTGATCGGCTGATTCATCTTCACATTGAGAAACAGGATGTTGGTACGCTGACCAATACTGTCAATCAACTGCATGTCATTGACAACGCCACTGCGAAACGACAGGCGCAGGTTATCGAACAAGGTGTCCTTGGACTTGGGCTTCAAGGTGAAATCGACCACGTTACCCGCCTCCTTGTAGCTGATATCAAAGCTTTCGCTGATCTTCGACACATCGCCAGACAACAAAAGTGCCGGGGTGTGGGTCAGGCGCTGATCCATTTTCTGGATGGTCACCTGCTCAAGATCCGGATCGTATAGCCAGACCTGCTTACCATTGGACACCAGCAACTGCTCTTGCGGCGCATCAGTGTGCCAGCGGAACAGGCCCGGGCGCTTTAGGGAAAGCTCACCGGCGGTTTCCTGCAACTGGCTGCCACTGCCATCGAGGGTCAACTGCGAGAAGCGCGCAGAAATGGTTTGCGCCTGGCTGAGCAGTTCAGTCAAACGCTTGACCGCGGCACTGTCATCAGCCATGGCATTGAGGCAAGTCAGGCTCAGCACACTCAGTAACAACATGCGGAAAAGGCGCATGGGACTCCTTAGGATCAGGTTGAAAACAATTAATCGCGAACAGGGCTTGGCGCAATAACTTCACGTGAGCCATTGGTACCCATTGAGGTTACGACACCGGCGTTTTCCATTGATTCGATCATCCGCGCGGCACGGTTGTAACCAATCTTGAGCTTACGTTGCACGGCTGAAATCGATGCGCGACGACTTTCAGTCACAAAGCGTACCGCCTCGTCGTAAAGCGGGTCATCTTCGCTGTCATCACCGCCTTCGCTGCTACCCTCAAAGCCACTGCCCGACTCTTCAACGCCAGCCAGGATTTCTTCGATATAGTCCGGTGTGCCACGCAGTTTCCACGCTTCGACCACGCGGTGTACCTCGTCATCCGAAACAAATGCGCCATGCACGCGAATCGGCAGACCGGTGCCAGGCGGCAAATAGAGCATGTCGCCATGGCCCAGCAACTGTTCGGCGCCACCCTGGTCGAGAATGGTCCGCGAGTCGATCTTGCTCGACACCTGGAACGCCATTCGCGTTGGGATGTTGGCCTTGATCAAGCCGGTGATCACGTCAACCGATGGGCGCTGCGTCGCAAGGATCAGGTGAATACCCGCGGCCCGGGCTTTCTGGGCGATACGGGCAATCAACTCCTCGACCTTCTTGCCGACGATCATCATCATGTCGGCAAATTCGTCGACTATCACCACGATTGTTGGCAACGGCTTGAGCAATGGTGCTTCGTCTTCCATGCTTTCACGGCGATACAACGGGTCAGGAATCGGCGTGCCCGCTTCTATTGCATCTTTGACCTTGCGGTTGAAACCGGCCAGGTTACGCACGCCCATCTTCGACATCAGCTTATAACGGCGCTCCATCTCGGCAACGCTCCAGCGCAGCGAGTTGGCGGCCTCCTTCATGTCGGTTACCACCGGGCACAGCAGGTGTGGAATGCCTTCGTAGATCGACAGTTCAAGCATTTTCGGGTCGATCATGATCAAGCGCGCCTCTTCTGGCGTCGACTTGAACAAAATAGACAGGATCATGGCGTTAACACCAACCGACTTACCGGAGCCCGTGGTACCGGCAACCAGCAAGTGTGGCATCTTCGCCAAATCGGTAATGACCGGCTTGCCGCCAATGTCGTGCCCCAGGGCCAGGGTCACTGGCGACTTGGCCTCATCGTATTCGGGGGAAGACAGGACTTCGGAGAAACGCACCATCTGCCGGTCTTCGTTGGGGATTTCGATACCAACGGTGGTCTTGCCAGGAATGACCTCGACCACGCGCACACTGATCACCGCCATCGAGCGCGCAAGGTCTTTTGCAAGATTGGAAATACGGCTGACCTTGACCCCGGCGGCTGGCTGGATCTCGAAACGCGTGATCACCGGGCCTGGATGGACCGACTCGACAACAACCTCGACACCAAACTCCTTGAGCTTGATTTCAACCAGTCGCGACATGGCCTCAAGCGACTCTGGCGAAAATTGCTTTTGGACTTTCTCGGCCGCATCAAGCAATGAGATGGGCGGCAAGGTGCCTTCGATCGCACTGTCGACAAACAACGGCACCTGCTTCTCTTTCTGCACGCGCTTGCTTTGCTCAGGCACTGCTGGCGCCGAAGGTGGCGTGATAATGGGCGCAGGACGCCCTTCACGGGCACTCATGTGCTTGCTCAGCGAATCCTCACGCTCGATAATGCGCTCCTTGGCCTTGACCTGGTCGCGCCGATCGCGAGCCACCGGAGCCGCCACTTGCGCCACTCGCTCATCAACCTCGCGCAACTGAATACGCAACTGCTTACGCTCGGTCCGGGCGCTCCACCAGCGATTGGCCAGGCTCTGGATCAGCTCAATCAAATCCAGGGTAATCTTGCCAGTCAGGTCCATGACCTTGAACCAGGACAAATCGGTAAAGATGGTCAAGCCAAACAGGAACAAAGCAATCAGCAACAGTGTGCTGCCTTGAACATTCAAGGCATTTTCAGCCAATTGGCCGATACTTTCGCCCAGCGCGCCACCTGATGAGGCGGGCATGCTGTTACCCGCCGGAAAGTGTATGTAGGCCAGCGCGGCTCCCGAGAGCACGAGGAACACCAGGCCAATCAAACGCCAGGAGAATAGCCAGCCACTCCACTGCCAAGGCTCATGCCGGGCACGAAACACCTGCAGGGTCTTGACCCCGAGCAACAGGGGAAACAGATAAGCAAAATAGCCCAGCGCCATGAACAGGATGTCTGCCGACCAGGCCCCGGCGCGACCGGCCGCGTTCTGCACCTGGGCGACATTGCTGGTGTGGGTCCAGCCCGGGTCATTCGGGTCGTAGGTCAGCAAGGCCATCCAGACGTACAGGCACAGTGCTCCGAGGGCAATAAGCGCCCCTTCCTTGAGTCGATACGGTAATTGCTGACGCCACATGGGCATTTGAGCTGTAGGGCTAGTTTTCTTCAAAACGCATCTGTTCCTGTGCCATGGCCTGCAACCAAGCCAATGGCGAGTTATGACTTATCCACCTATTGTACGGGTTTAGCGGCGCGACGCCATGCTCCATGCAGGCTTGCGCGTGGTTTTGCCGCAGACAATAGTCCTTGATTCCCGCTCAAGCCTGCTTCGGTGTAGCATAGCCGCCAAGCTATTTCCGCGCAGTTCAATTTGAGCATGCATTCTCTTTGGTGACAAAGGCTTATGAGGTGTTTCTATGAGCGAAGTCAAGCATTCACGTCTGATCATTCTAGGTTCCGGCCCTGCCGGCTACAGCGCAGCGGTCTACGCGGCACGGGCCAATCTCAAGCCTGTGATCATCACCGGCATCCAGCCCGGCGGCCAGCTAACCACCACGACCGAGGTCGACAACTGGCCGGGTGATGTCGAAGGCCTGACCGGGCCGGCGCTGATGGAGCGCATGCAAAAGCACGCCGAGCGCTTTGACACCGAGCTAGTCTACGACCACATCCACACCGCCGAGTTGCAGCAGCGCCCGTTCATCCTCAAGGGCGACAGCGGCACCTACAGCTGTGACGCCCTGATTATTGCCACTGGCGCCAGCGCCCAATACCTCGGCCTGCCATCGGAAGAAGCTTTCTCCGGCCGGGGTGTTTCCGCCTGTGCCACTTGCGACGGTTTCTTCTATCGCAACCAGGTCGTTGCGGTGATCGGCGGCGGTAATACTGCAGTCGAGGAAGCGCTGTACCTGTCCAATATTGCCAAGGAAGTCCACCTGGTACACCGCCGCGACAAGCTGCGCTCCGAGAAAATCCTGCAAGACAAGCTGTTTGACAAGGTTGCCAATGGCAATATGCGCATGCACTGGAACACTACCCTCGAAGAAGTCCTGGGCGATGCCAGTGGCGTCACCGGCGCGCGCCTGAAAAGCACCGAAACCGGTGAGACCCAGGACCTGCCGCTCGCTGGCGTGTTCATCGCCATTGGCCACAAGCCAAACACCGACCTCTTTCAGGGCCAGCTCGACATGCATGACGGCTACCTGAAAATCAAAGGTGGCAGCGAAGGTAACGCCACGGCCACCAGCATCGAGGGTGTGTTTGCCGCCGGCGACGTGGCTGATCACGTTTATCGCCAGGCCATTACCTCTGCAGGCGCCGGCTGCATGGCCGCACTGGATGTCGAAAAGTTTCTCGACGACAACTGATGACAGCCCAGCAGGCACGTCCTGCTGGCTTGTCAGGCACGGCTTACAGATGAACCGGGCGGCTGCGCATGCACCGCCCTACCCTTTCGGGCCAATTCAATGCTGACCTGGTTACAACGCGATTCACTGCACTTCCCAGCACTCGACAAAGCCCTGCAAGAACCCAACGGCCTGCTCGCAGCGGGTGGCGACTTGAGTGCAGAGCGCCTGATCATGGCTTATCGTCATGGATGCTTCCCCTGGTTTAGCGACGGCCAGCCGATTCTCTGGTGGTCGCCTGATCCTCGCACCGTCCTATTCCCGAACGAACTGCATATTTCGCGCAGCCTGGGCAAAGTAATGCGCCAGGGGCGCTACCGTGTCACCTTCGACCAGGATTTCGCCGCGGTCATTACTGCGTGCTCTGAGCCGCGTGCCTACGCTAATGAAACCTGGATCACCAGCAGCATGCGCAAGGCCTATCTGGAGCTGCACAAGCGCGGATTGGCGCATTCGGTCGAGGTTTGGCAAGACCAGCAACTGATTGGTGGCCTGTATGGCCTTGCGATGGGAAGGCTGTTTTTTGGTGAGTCGATGTTCAGTCGCGCCGACAATGCCTCTAAAGTCGGCTTTGTAACCCTGGTCGAACATCTCAAGGCCGCCGGCTTCGTGATGATCGATTGCCAAATGCCAACCCAGCACCTGCACAGTTTCGGCGCCAGGGCTATCAGCCGCGAACTGTTTGCCAGCACCTTGCGCCAAAACCTTGATCAGCCCTGCACAATTGATTGGCAATCCTGTATCGGCTAGTCGAGTTAGCTTGTCTGGCTTACACTGATTAAAGGCATTCCACGAGAGCCAAATATGACCGAGCTGGCCCGTCTGAAGTTTTATGCGACCCAGCCTCACCCTTGCAGCTATCTGCCCGACGAACAGGCGACAACACTGTTCCTCGACCCTAGCCAGCCAATGGATGGCCAGGTGTATGCAGAGCTATCGGAAATGGGTTTTCGGCGCAGCGGCGACCACCTGTACCGCCCACACTGCCAAGGCTGTACGGCGTGCGTGCCTGCGCGTATTCCTGCGGCTGATTTCAGCCCCAATCGCCAGCAGCGACGGATTATCAAGCGCAACGCTGACATTCAGGTCACAAGCGTACGCCCAAGCTTTACCGAAGAGTATTACGCGCTGTACTCGCGCTATATCGAGCAGCGCCATGCAGACGGTGACATGTACCCGCCCAGCCGCGAGCAGTTTTCGACCTTTCTGGTGCGCGACCTGCCTTTTTGTCGATTCTTCGAGTTCCGCCTTGACGGCCAACTCCTTGCACTCGCCGTAACCGATGTCTTGCCCAATGGTCTGTCTGCGGTCTACACCTTCTACGAACCTGGTGAAGAACGCCGCAGCCTCGGTCGCTTCGCAATTCTTTGGCAAATAGCCGAGACAGTCCGACTTGGACTGCACGCGGTGTACCTAGGCTACTGGATAAAAAACTGCAGGAAGATGAATTACAAGACTCAATACCGTCCGATTGAGCTCTTCATCAACCAACGCTGGCTGAGCCTTGTGTAACGCCAGGAATACTTTGCTGGAGTCATCGCACGGCTGATGGCGAATAACTAGCACTTAAATGCTGTTTTACCCGTTTTTGACCTTGATTGCCGACAGCTTGTTACCTTTTTCTGAGGATCACTTGGCGTAAGCACCTGTTTTCGGGCACAATGCACGCCGCTTTTGCCTGGCGCCAGTTGCACCGGGCCATTCATTGGATACCGAGGGCTTTACTGCATGTCGAAAGAAGACAGCTTCGAAATGGAAGGCACTGTCGTCGACACCCTGCCCAACACCATGTTTCGCGTGGAGTTGGAAAATGGGCACGTCGTAACTGCGCACATCTCCGGAAAGATGCGCAAAAACTACATCCGTATCTTGACCGGCGATAAGGTGCGCGTTGAGCTAACGCCTTACGACCTCAGCAAAGGTCGCATCACCTACCGCGCTCGTTAATACCTGCGAACCGCCTTGCGCCAACTGGGCCGGATCTATCAGGACGGCTTTTGCTTCGTCCTTGGCTTTTGCCTAGAACCTTAAGCGCAATGCACCTAGCACGTTTGCTCAAGCAGCAGATACAAAAAATGCCCGGTTATCAGCCGGGCATTTTTGTTGTTGCATCGACCAGGCGAACCTGGTCGAGCAATACCGATCAAGCCATCTCGGCCGTGGTTTCAAACTCGAAGGTCAGCTCACCGCCTTCAAGGTCGACATGCACCACACCACCATGATCTGACAACTCGCCAAACAGAATCTCTTCTGCCAGCGGACGCTTGATCTTATCCTGGATCAAACGTGCCATCGGACGAGCGCCCATGGTTGCGTCATAACCCGAATCCGCAAGCCATGTCCGTGCCGCCTCACTGACCTCAAGCATGACGCGCTTGTCCTCAAGCTGCGCCTGCAACTCGGTGAGGAACTTATCAACGATGCTCTTGATCACCTCGGTGCTCAAGCGACCAAACTGGATAATGGTATCCAGGCGATTGCGGAACTCGGGGGTGAAGCTCTTCTTGATGACTTCCATGGCATCACTGGAGTGATCCTGGTGGGTGAAGCCAATCGACGCACGGGCTGCTGTTTCTGCGCCAGCGTTGGTCGTCATGATCAGAATCACATTACGGAAATCGGCTTTACGGCCGTTGTTATCGGTCAATGTGCCGTGGTCCATCACCTGCAGCAGCAAATTGAACACCTCGGGGTGAGCCTTCTCGATTTCATCGAGCAGCAGCACGCAATGCGGTGTCTTGGTGATGGCTTCTGTCAGCAACCCGCCCTGATCGAAACCGACATAGCCCGGCGGCGCACCAATCAAACGCGAAACGGTATGGCGCTCCATGTACTCGGACATATCGAAACGAATCAGCTCGATACCCAGCGACTTGGACAACTGACGCGCGGCTTCTGTCTTGCCAACCCCGGTCGGACCCGCAAACAGGAACGAACCGACAGGCTTGTCTGGCGCCTTGAGTCCGGCACGGGAGAGCTTGATGGCAGTGGACAGCGAATCGATTGCCGCCTCCTGGCCAAATACGGTCAGTTTCAAGTCACGCTCAAGGTTGCGTAGCAACTCCTTATCAGAGCTGCTGACGTGCTTAGGCGGAATTCGCGCTATTTTAGCGACGATGTCCTCAACTTCAGCCACATCAATGCGCTTGACCCGCGTTTCGATTGGCTGCAGACGCTGGTAGGCGCCTGCCTCGTCGATCACATCAATGGCTTTATCCGGCATATGCCGGTCGTTGATGTAGCGCGAAGCCAGCTCGGCGGCGGCACGCAGGGCCTCGTCGCTGTACTCGATATTGTGATGCTGCTCGAAACGCGCACGCAGGCCACGCAGAATACTGATGGTGTCATCTACCGACGGCTCGACTACATCGACCTTCTGGAAGCGCCTTGCCAGCGCCCGGTCTTTCTCGAAGATCCCCCGGAACTCCTGGAAGGTGGTCGAGCCAATACAGCGGATTTCACCTGACGACAGCATGGGCTTGAGCAGGTTGGAGGCATCCATGACGCCGCCAGAGGCCGCACCGGCGCCAATGATGGTATGGATCTCATCGATAAATAAAATCGCGTGAGGGCGCTTACGCAGCTCGTTGAGCAACGCCTTGAGACGCTTCTCGAAGTCGCCCCGGTATTTGGTGCCGGCCAGCAGCGCACCGAGATCCAGCGAATAGACGATGCTGTCAGCCAGCAGATCCGGAACCTGGTTGTCGACAATACGCTTGGCCAGGCCTTCGGCGATTGCGGTTTTACCGACTCCCGCCTCGCCCACCAACAGCGGGTTGTTCTTGCGCCGCCGCGCAAGGATCTGCGCAACACGCTCAACTTCGGTTTCGCGACCAACCAGCGGATCAATACGCCCCTGGCGGGCTAGCTCGTTGAGGTTGCTGGCAAAGGAGTCCAGGGGATTGCCGGAAATCGAAGATTCACCGCCTTCTTCATCGCCCATATCCTGTTCACCGTCAGGCTGACCACCGTGCCCAGGCACCTTGGAAATGCCATGGGCAATGAAATTGACCACATCGATGCGCGCAACACTTTGCTGCTTGAGCAAAAACACTGCCTGACTTTCTTGCTCGCTGAAAATGGCCACAAGCACATTGGCGCCAGTGACTTCGCGCTTGCCGGAACTCTGCACATGGAACACCGCGCGCTGCAATACACGCTGAAAACCCAGGGTTGGCTGGGTTTCACGCTCTTCGTCGTGCAACGGGATCAGTGGCGTGGTTGAGTCAATGAACTCCAGCAAATCGTGCCGTAGCTTATCGAGGTTTGCACCACAGGCACGCAGCACGCTGGCTGCCGCCTCATTGTCCAATAGGGCCAGTAGCAAGTGCTCTACTGTCATGAATTCATGACGTTTTGTACGAGCCTCCTTGAATGCCAAGTTGAGGGTAACTTCGAGCTCTCGATTTAACATAGCTTCACCTCATGCCCAAGCGAACGGCATTAGCCGTCCTTCTCGATCTCACAGAGTAGTGGATGCTGGCTTTCTTTAGCGTATTGGTTTACCAGCATTGCCTTGGTTTCGGCAACATCGCGGGTAAACACACCGCATACGGCCCGCCCTTCTGTATGGACGGTCAGCATAATTTTGGTTGCCAGCTCGCGATTAAGGCTGAAAAACATCTCCAGCACCTCCACCACAAAATCCATTGGCGTGTAGTCATCATTAAACAAGACGACTTTGTACATTGGCGGCGCCTGCAGTGCGGGCTTTGACTCCTGCACAACCGTGCCTGTGGAGTCGTCCTCATGTTGTGCAGGTTGATCCTGATTGAATGTTAGTCGAATCTGGCTACTTGCATGCATGGTTGTAAAAGTTCGTTGTAGGGCGAATGGATGACCCAATCCAAAGTATGGTGCAGCTCACTGTTTATGCACTCAATCACCTTGACTATCGGCAAATCGGTGTTACAAACAATAAATACCCGGACTGGGTGTAAGGGGTTCCGCGCTTTACCCCACATATGGACTAAGGGATGGCGCGCAATCAAAGTGGATGATACCCCAGAGACGGGGTCCTTTGCAGAGGGATATCAGCATGCTAAGCGGTAAGGTCAAGTGGTTCAACAACGCTAAAGGTTATGGTTTTATCGTGGCTGATGGCGGCGATGAGGACCTGTTCGCCCATTATTCGGCGATCCAGATGGACGGCTACAAAACGCTGAAAGCCGGACAGCCTGTGAGCTTCGACATTATTCAGGGCCCCAAAGGACTTCATGCTGTCAATATCAGCAATGTCACAACCAGCACCGAGGCGCCAGCTACCGTCACTCAAACCCAAGATACGACAGCAGAAGCCTAGCCATGGATGAAAAAGCCGGTTAATAACCGGCTTTTTCTTGCCTGCTACATGTGCGAAATCATCTGATCTCCGAACTCAGAGCAAGACATCAGCTTCGAGCCCTCCATCAGTCGCTCGAAATCATAGGTCACGGTCTTGGCCTCGATCGCGCCCTCGGTCCCCTTGATCAACAAATCAGCCGCTTCGACCCAGCCCATATGCCGCAACATCATTTCGGCCGAAAGAATCAGGGAGCCCGGGTTGACCTTGTCCTGGCCTGCATACTTGGGTGCAGTACCGTGCGTCGCCTCGAACATGGCAATGGTGTCGGAAAGGTTCGCACCTGGCGCAATACCAATACCTCCCACCTCTGCAGCCAGAGCATCCGACAGGTAGTCACCATTGAGGTTGAGCGTGGCGATCACATCGTATTCGGCAGGACGCAATAAAATCTGCTGCAGCATCGCATCAGCAATCACGTCCTTGACCACGATGTTCTTGCCGGTTTTCGCGTTCTTGAATTGCATCCATGGGCCGCCATCGAGCAATTGGGCGCCAAACTCATCACGCGCGACTTCGTAGCCCCATTCCTTGAACGCACCTTCGGTAAATTTCATGATATTGCCCTTGTGCACCAAGGTCACCGAGCTGCGATCGTTATCGACCGCATACTGCAGCGCCTTGCGAACCAAGCGCTTGGTACCCTCAAGTGAAACAGGCTTGATACCGATACCGCAGTTTTCAGTGAAGCGAATCTTTTTGACACCCATTTCCTCCGTGAGGAACTTGATGACCTTTTCGGCTTCAGGTGAGCCGGCCTTCCACTCGACCCCGGCGTAGATATCTTCAGAGTTCTCGCGAAAAATCACCATATCGACATCGCCTGGCTTCTTGACCGGGCTGGGTACACCGGTAAACCAGCGCACCGGGCGCTGACAGACATACAGATCAAGCTCCTGGCGCAGCGCAACGTTCAGCGAGCGAATACCGCCGCCTACGGGGGTGGTCAACGGCCCCTTGATCGAGACGACATAGTCTCGCACCGCTTCCAGGGTTTCCTTGGGCAGCCAAGTGTCCTGATCGTAGACTTGGGTGGCCTTCTCGCCCGCAAAGACCTCCATCCAGGAAATCTTGCGCTTGCCGTCGTAAGCCTTGGCAACAGCTGCATCGACAACCTTGATCATGACCGGGCTGATATCGGCGCCGATGCCATCCCCTTCGATATAGGGAATAACCGGATTATTCGGGACGTTGAGCGACATATCTGCATTAACGGTAATTTTGTCACCGACTGCCGGTACCTGGATCTTTTGATATCCCATGCTGAACTCCTTTGCTTGAGTGAAACCTCTGGTTGCCTTTGAGCTTAGCCCAGTAAATCCGGGCAACCACTAACACTAGGACCCAGCCTACAGGTTTTGGTGCCTTTTGACGGCCCGCGGAGTGTTACTGAAACCTGCAAGGCCTCAAGCAACACAGCCCTGGCATGAACCTAGCGCTCGCGTAACGCCTCCCTGGCCTTGTTGAAGGGTTTGATCAAGTAGGTCAGGACTGTCTTTTTCCCCGTGGCGATATCGACAGTCGCAATCATCCCCGGGAAAATCGGAAATTTTTGATGCGCCTGGTTTTCCAGTTCAGCGGAATCCGTCTGGATATAGACCCGGTAATAGAACTCATCGCGCCTGACTTCATCCCGGATAGTATCCGGGGAGATGATCGCCACTTCCCCGGTCAAAGCGCCATAGATCGAATAGTCATAGGCCGTGATCTTGACCAATGCTCTTTGCCTGGGATGAATAAAGGCGATGTCTCGTGGCGATATTCGGGCCTCGACCAGAATACTGTCATCCAAGGGCACAATGGTCAGCAACTTGCCATTGGGCGGAATGACGCCTCCCGTTGTAGTGACCTCGACATCCTTGACGATGCCTCGTACAGGGGCCGCCAGAGTCGAACGACTCAGGGAGTCCTGACGGCCACGAATAACCGAACGCAGGGATTCGACATCTGCACTTGACCTGGCCAGTTCCTCCCGCGCCTTAACCAGGTATTGACTGCTGGTATCGGTCACCTTGTTTTGCAATTCGCTGATCTGCCGGCGCAAACGCAGTACATCCACAGCACTGGCCGCTCCTCTGGACACATAGGGCGCGGTCATGCGTAATTCTTCCCTGACCAGCTCAAGCTCGCGATTGAGCCCGGCCAGCGTGGTCTCCAGGCTATTACGTCGCGACCTGTAGAGCTGGGTTTCCGACTTGATCAACTGCGGCTGGGCTTCAAGCTCCGCAGGAAACGCAAGCGGCGTACCATCGACTTCAGCACGCAATCGCGAGGCTGTTGCCAGGGCAGCGGCATATCGGGAGCGACTCTCCTGCACAGCAGACTCAGACTTGATGATATCAAGCTGGGCCAGGGTCTGGCCCTTCTCCACGATGTCGCCCGTCTTTACATAAAGCTTTTTGAGTATGCCACCCTCAAGCGATTGAATGGTTTGCTCGTGGGCGGAGGGAACAATCTTGCCGATGCCTGTAGTGACCTCTTCAAGCTCAAAGTACCAGGCCCAGGCCAGAAAGCTGCCCAGCAACAGCAAGATGACGAGAATCGTGATGCTCGACCCTGGCAAGTGCTGCTCCCGATGGCGCATGGTTACCGAAGGTCTGGCTGATTGGGATTCGATATTCACAGCGCACCTGCTTGATAAATACTCAATGTCCCGCGACCCTTTTCAGGATTTCGTTCTTTTCACCGTCCATCAGGATTTTCCCGTTATCCAGGATGATGACCCGCTCGACCAACTCAAGAAGCGCGGGCCTGTGCGTTGCAAGGATCATGGTACGCGCCCCTAGCCAGTCCTTGAGTTGAGCAATGACTTCGCGCTCGGTCACGTCATCCATTGCCGCAGTCGGCTCGTCAAGCAGCAGGATATTGGGCTGGGTGAGCAGCATGCGGGCCAGGATCAATGCCTGGCGTTGCCCGCCCGAGAGACCGTAGCCACCTTCAAGAATCATGTAGTCGAGCGCCTTGGTCTGCTTCTGCACGAACCGCAGTGCACCGCTCATAAGCAAGGCCCGATAGATTTCATCATCCGTGGCAAGTGGTCGACCCATGGTCAGGTTTTCGCGAATCGAACCGAAGAACAACCTTGAGTTTTGATGCAAGAAACCCATGTCCCGGCGCAGATCGGCGGTATCCAGCGAGGTGATGGCAATATCATCCAGCAACAGCTGGCCATGGGTAGGGAAACGCATACCGGACAGCAGTTGCAAAACCGTGGACTTACCTGCGCCATTGCGGCCCAGAATGGCAATTTTCTCCCCTGCCCTGATTGTCAGTGCCGAAATACACATGTCCGAGGTTTTGCCATCGGGGTCGTAACGGAACTCCACCTCGCTGAGCTGATAAGTACCGCGCAAGCACGCCTTGTGTACCGCCTTGCCCCGCTCAGGTTGATCAATGGGCCGACTCATCAGCTCGTCCAGCCCCTTGCGTGCCACCTTGGCTTGCTGCCAGCGTGACAACACACCCGTGACCTGCGACAGCGGCGCAATGCTGCGTGACGACAGCAAGGTCATGGCAACCAGTGAGCCTGTGGTCAGATCGCCTTGTATGACCCTATAGCAGCCGATCAACAACACGGCACCGTAGACCAGGGTCGACACTTGCTGGGTCCAGGTCATCAGCAAGGAGGTCCAGAATCGTTGGGCCATGCTGATTTTCGCCGCAACCTCGTTGTTATGGTTCCATTGATTCTGGAAGCGCTGTTCCGCGCGCTGCAACTTGAT
Organism: Pseudomonas segetis; assembly: GCF_900188155.1. Taxonomy (GTDB): domain Bacteria; phylum Pseudomonadota; class Gammaproteobacteria; order Pseudomonadales; family Pseudomonadaceae; genus Aquipseudomonas; species Aquipseudomonas segetis. Next base: position 1,141,450 of record NZ_FZOG01000001.1, on the reverse strand, counting down.
ATCCTCGATGCCTTCCACCGTCTCGACCAAGGTGGCATTACGTATGGCGGACTCGCGCATCCCGTCATTGCACAATCTGGCCAATGGCCGCTGCACCAGCAAGCCAGGAATCACCAGCATTGGCACCGCAGCCAGCACCACAAACACCAGCGGGCCACCAATCATCCAGAGGACAAATATAAACAAGAGGAAAAACGGCAGGTCCGCGACTGCGCCGATCGTTGTCGAGGTAATCAACTCCCGAACCTGCTCCAACTCACGTATCTGCGAAATAAAGGAGCCCGTTGACTTTGACCTCGCGCAGTTCCGGACCCTAAGCGCATGGCCGAGCACTCGATCGGAAATTCTAAGATCCGCCCGCCTGCCAATTGAGTCTGAAATGTGGGTGCGCACCATGCGCAGGATGAACTCGAAGACAACCGCCAACAGCAGGCCACCAAACAAGACCCACAAGGTTGGATATGACTGTGCCGGAATAACCCGGTCATAGACCTGCAGGGAAAATACGATACTGGCGAGTGCCAGGACATTCACGGCCAACGAAGCAGCAATAATCTCGCCGTAGCGTCGCCAGTCACTCAGTGCAATGTCCCAGAACCAGCTTTTCTTGTAGGGCTTGATGTATTCATCAACCCGAATGTCCGTGACAGTCGTCAGGGGCCGCAATATCAACAGGCGTTTAACCTGTTCGGACAGTTCTCTGACACTCATGCTCAGCGCCAGGCCAGCTTCATTGCTGAACTGCACTGAAACTTGCCCGGCATTGTCCATGCCATTGAGCACAGCGACATCACCATTGCGTAGCAGCACAATATACGGCAAGCGCCAGGGGTCCAGAAACTGCTCGGAGAATTCGGTGATATACAGGTCGAGCCCAAGCTGGCGCGCCATGTCTTCAAGCAGCAGGTCCATGGAAGTTCCTTGCTCCCAGCTTAGTGCAACCCGCACATTTTCCTCTGAAAAATCCAGGCGATAATGTTTGGCCACCATCAGCATCGCTGACAGCCATGATTCATGACTTGATGTTAAGCGACTCATTAAAGACATCCTGTCCAGCAATAGCCACGGTCCTGTGTTCGCGATTGCGAACGCCTGCGATTGAAAGCCTGTGCGTGTCAAAAGGGGCATATAGCGCCCCTTTTGACCTGGTCGCCATCAAACCAGCAATTGATGATTGGCCAGCAGCGTTGCCAAATCGACTTGCACGCCGCTTAATGAAACCACCGTAGTCGGCAGGGACGCGCTGCCAAGTCCGTCGTGATCGAACTGAATCTCAGTATTGGCGCCGTTTTGCAGCACATTGAGGTAGTCCTCGATGTTTCCTGTCGAAGCATCCAGCGTTGCCACTCCATCGACATAAGTGGCGCTGCCTGTGCCGGTGTAACCTGCGCTGTTGAGCAACTCGCTGATATCGATGCGATCCGTGTCGTCGGTGCCCTCCCAGGTGCCGATGGTAAAACCATGGACGCTATCGCTTCCGTTGCCCAGGGTTGGATCGAAGGTATTGAGCAGCTTGTATATCAGCGTGTCGTGCCCGCCGTTGCTGATATTGATGATGTCGTTACCACCACGGCCGTTGAACAGGTTGTCCCCGGTGCTGCCAGTGAATGTTTCGTCAAAGTCGCTACCGGAAACACCTTCAATATCCACAAGTTGGGACAGATTGAACCCAGTGTCCTGCACTGCGCTGGAGCTCAGGTCGACAGTGACACCACTGTTTGCGAGGCCGTAGTCGACAATATCCATCCCGCCACTGGCCGCAACCCAAGTACCGTGCCCAGAGCTGTAGTTCCAGCCACCTGCGCCGTTATAGGCGTCGGAGCCGGCTGTTGCCATGAATGTGTCGTTGTATCCGGTACCGATAAAGGCGCCATCATTGTTGGCATTACCCGCCTCGGCCGATAAAACGTAGTTATGCGCGGCATCGCCTGTGGTCAAGCTCCCCCAGCCAGTATTGAGGCTCTCGCCCACATCGGCACGCACACCATCGACGATGCGGACCAGCTTCACAGAATAGGTTTCGCTCGCGCTCAGGCCATAGAAGTTCAGCAGTGCCGAACTGTCATTCACACCGACTCCGGATTGTGGGTTAAGTATCTGGCTCGAGACTAATGCACCACCGCTGTCAAACAACTGCACAGTGTTGCCATAAAAAGCGTTGATGCCGTTCTGATCGAGTATCCGCAGGTGTAATGATGTCCCTTCGGCAACAGTGTTGCTGTTCTCCACCACAAAAGCGTTGCCATTGCTGGTAAAGCCAATGAGGTCGACAGCACCATCCCAGTCATAATCCAGTGCAGCCGCACCGGTCAGCCGCGAACCGTAGCTGTAGTCAAGGTTGGCATCGGTCCAACTCAAGCCATTGCCATTGTTGAGAATTATCTGGATGCTGTCGCCGTTGTTGTAGCCACCCATCTTGGCAATGTCGATGGTGCCGTTATGATCCCAGTCGACAGCCAGGGCAATGCGTGAACGGATATCCGGCCCTGCGCTGATTTCAACGAAGTTGTCCAAGGTCCCGTTGTTGTTGATTATGACCGCGGCCTTATTCGAGCTGGCAAAGTGCTGGTTAAGGTAGAGGTCGAGGTTGCCATCGCCATTGAAGTCGGCCCAGGTCATGCTCGTGCCTACATTGTCGACACCACCGCCATCATTGAACACATTGTTCACCACCTGGCCAATGCTCATGCTGCCATCGCCATTATTGGTGATGACACCAAGCGCGTAACCGTTACTGGCGCCTCCCCCATTGATCTGGGCCGTGATATCAATGGTGCCATCATTATTGATATCTACGCCGGACACGCTGGCACCAAAGGTATAGGACGGGGCTAAGCCACGAGTCGTGATGTCCTGCGTGAAGGTGCCGTCTTGATTGTTGTTGAACCAGCCGGCCGAATAGCTATCCAGGTTGCTGTCACCCAGTACCAGGTCGAGATAGCCGTTACCCGTGCGGTCATATGCGACAGTGCCGCCATAGAAGGTATCCAGACCTCCGTATGCGATTGTTTTGCTGGTATAGCTGCCACTGTCGTTCTGCCAGTATTGAAATGGCCGCGTGTAGTTACTTTGGGTCGCAAAGATATCCATATCGCCATCTCGATCCAGATCGAAATAGCTGTAGTTGACCGTGTTGCCAGTCAAGCTTTCCTTGACCAGAACATCGGTGCTGTAGGCGTTCAAGTCGCTACTGCGGTAAACAGCCGTGTTGGATACGATGTTCCACAGACCATTTTCGCCAATGCTGTAGCCCAGCCCTTCCTGGTTGGTTGTCCTGGTTGGAGGTGCAGCGCCAGCCCATTGCGTATCGATAGCCAGCTCAGCCACTACAACCTGCGCCCCGCTGAAGGTTTGGCTTGTCAGGTTGCCATTATTGCCCTCATTGACCACCTGAGCGATCACGTCATAGGTGTTGAGGCCAAGGGGGTGACTGCCAGGGATTTGCAGATACCAAGTGCGATTTTCCGGATCGATCACAACCCCGCCGTCACCATAGCTGGCACTGGACGAGTAGGTGATGCCATCAACCTCCACATACAGCACTTGCCCGGCACTCAGCTCTTCCATCAAGGTGCCGCGCAGCACAGGCGTTGTGTCCGAGGTCACTTGTGAATCAAGGGTGACAGTCCCCGGGGCGCTGGTATCCACATTCAAGGTGTAACCGGTCGATGTGGTCGTATTGCCTGCCGCGTCAGTAACCACCGCCTGGTAGTCGTATGAATTTGCATTTTGCAGGCCACTGAGCGCATAGGTCCAGGTAGTCCCGCTCACAGCTGCGGTGCCCAGATAAATACCATTCTGGAAAATCCTGAGTACTTCACCGCCTTGCAACTCAGCCGTAAGCCCACCCCGCAGGACCGGCGCGGTGTCGTCAGTAATGTTCTCGGTGCTCTGAATGCCCTGGCGCCCGCCCTGGTCGTCGTAGTAGCCGGTAATTGTTGCCTGCTCCAGCGGTGCAGTAGTGTCCACTACAACCTCTTGGCTTGTCATGGGGCCCATGTTTCCAGCCTGATCAATAACCCGGAGCTGGTAGCTATGGTTTCCATCGTTTAGTAAGCGCGAGTCGGCGTAGCTCCACTGGATACCATGAACATCAGTCAGGGTGGTCCAGGTAGCCCCCCCGTCAATGCTGATTTGTGCATATTCATCGCTTTCCAGCGCTTTGCCCAAGGTGCCAGACAACGTCAGGCTTGTATCTCGGGTGACAAAATCCGTTGCTGACAGTCCTGTGTCGTCGCTGATGCTGTCGACACCGACCAATGTGGTGGGCGCCGTGTGGTCGACCCTGACGATCTGCTGCTCGACCGGCCCCGAGTTACCGGCAAGATCAACAACTCGAACTTGATAGCTGTAAAAACCATCGGATAGCGAGCGGCCGTCGGTATAGCTCCAGGTCAAGCCACTGGGCACCAGACTGATCCAGGTGACGCCCGCGTCAAGGCTAATCTGTGCAACTTCATCTAGATGCAGGGCTGCACTGAGTGTGCCGTTCACCATTAGGCTGTTATCGCGGGTGATGTAGTCGGTTGCAGAGCCCCCGGTATCATCCGTGACGCTGTCAATGCTAATTGTGGTCAGCGGCGCGGCGGTGTCGACAACCACTGTTTGCGTATAGGTTGAGCCGATGTTGCCGGCCGCATCGATCACGCGCGCCGTGTATTGGTATGAGCCATCAACCAAGGCCCGGCTGTCGACATAATTCCAGCTTGTACCCGCAACGCTCAAGTCAGTCCAGTTCACCCCGCTGTCCAGGGTGATTTGCGCCCGTTCGTCAACCGCAAGCGGGCTGGATAAGCTGCCATTGACCCTCAGGCTGGTGTCCTGCGTGATGTAATCGGCGAATAACCCAGTGTCATCGGTGATGCTGGTGATGGCTATGGCTGATGCAGGCGCACTGGTATCAATCGTTACCAACTGGCTGGCGGTTGAGCCCAGGTTTCCCAGGGAGTCGATCACGCGAACTGCATAGTCATGGTTGCCATCAACCAGCACTCGGTTGTCTATATAGGTCCATGCCGTACCGGACACATGGTGGTCTATCCAGCTGGCTCCGCCGTCGAGGCTGATCTGCATCAGCTCGCCTGCCCCCAACGCAGCGCCCAGCGTCCCGTTGATCGCCAAGGCGGTATCATGGGTGATGAAGTCATTGCTGGATGAACCCGTGTCCTGGCTGATGCTGTCGATCGTCAGCGTCATCGATGGGCCACTGAGATCAACACTAAAAGAGCGATCGCTAAAACCGGTATTGCCCACGCTGTCTGTTGCCGCCGCGTGGATAGTGTAAACACCAGAATCGACCAAGGCAGCCAGGTCAGTCGTGCCTATCACCAGGCTCCAGCCATGGTCAGCTTGTACCGTGGCGCTGTAATCCTTGCCGTTTAGTGTCAGGGTGACGGTGCGCCCGACATCAACCGATGACGTACCCGAAATGACCTGGACGGAACCTTGCTCAAGCTTGCTGAGAATGTCGTCAACGGTGAAGCTGTCGATGGTTACACTGGGCGCATCCCCCTGCAGAGATACAGAAGCGTCTCGAGCTCCGCTGTTGCCGGCCTGATCAGTCACTGCTGCGCTGATTGTGTAGTTACCATCTGGCGTATACAGGAAATCACGCGCATCAACATTCACACGCCAGGCGCCATCATCGGCCACCACCGAGTGATAAGTACGACCGTTGAAAGCGACCTCTACAATTTGGCCCGGCTCGGCGTCAGTCGTGCCACTGATAACCTGCCCGGCTTTCTGTTCGGTTCCATCAATGACATTGTCACTGGCGACCGTATCAATGCTGACCGCAGGCGCATTGACATCCAGCGTCACGGGGCTCAGTTCAGTGACTCCACCGACAGTTGCCGTGATCGGCACAGTGCCACTTGCAATGCTGTTCCAGATGCTACCCGGTAGATCCAGCGACCAGTTCAGGTTGCCGTCAATGCTGGTGCTGTAGTGCTGGCCATCAATCTCGATGCTTAGGGCCTGACCAGCAGCAACGCCCGTGACATTACCGGTCAAGATCTGGGTTGCAGCTGCTTCGGCACTATTGATTGTGTTGTCGGCTGTTAGCGGGTCAATAGTAATCGTGGGCACAGCCCCATCAACGGTGATTGTTCGCATGCTGGTACCAAGGTTACCAATGGCATCGCTGCCCTGCGCGGTAATGGCCAGGTCGCCCTTGCCGAACGAGGCGACATCAGTGTCAGGCAGGCTAACACTCCATGCACCATTACCATCTACGCTGGCACTGTAGTTGCGCCCATTGAGGCTCACTTCTATGCCTGTACCTGCAGCCAGACCACTGGAAGTACCGCTGATATCAAGCGACTGCATCTTCTCGGCGGCACTGATCACATCATCGCCAGAGACCACACCGATAGTCACAATGGGGGGCTCCAGGACCACATTGGCCCCATGGCTCGCGCTGCCGAGATTACCCGCAGTGTCTGCGACGCTGGCATCAATGCTGACTGTGCCGGTCGGCAGTGCCGCTACATCGCCCCTGGGAATGGTTAGCCCCCAACTACCGTCAGCATTGACAGTGGTGGCATAGATCCGGCCTTCGAGACTGACCCTGATGACTTCACCACCCGCCAAGCCGCTGGTTCCACCTGTGATTTCAAGCGCCTGGTTGTGCTCGCTTGCATTGATGACATCATCACCGGCAACACTATTGATGGTCACAACCGGCGCCGTGAAATCCACGACAACATCGCGACTGGCGTAGGCATTGTTGCCTTCGACACTGGACACACTGGCGTCGATAGTCAGACTGCCCTCGGCCGCGGCCGACCATGCCGAACTGGGCAGGCTTACCGCCCAGGACAGGTCATCATTGACCGTTGCGGTATAGTCCGAGCCGTCCATGGACAAGTTAACGACCTGCCCTGGCTCAACATTGAGCACGCTGCCGCTAACCATGACACTGGCCCCAGCCTCAGCCGCGTTTATACGATCGTCACCGGCAATGGTATCGATGCTGATAACTGCGTTGAGCGTACCTATCACCACAGTGGTGTAGGTGATTGCCTGATTGCCAATGTCATCCACGGCTGATGCCGACAGTTTATGCTGGCCATCGTGCGCAGCGTCAAAATCACCAGGCTGGATCTCGGTACTCCAATTGCCATCAGCCGCTACAGTCGCCTGATAATCCTTGCCGTTAAGCACTACAGAGACAATTGCACCTGAGTCCAGGCCGGTGGAAGAGCCGCTGATTTCGACAGGGGCACTCTTTTCGACGCTATTGATAACGTTGTCACCGGCAACAGTGTCGATCCTGATGGTTGGCAACTGGGTATCGAGTTCAACGTCGTGATGCGTCGAAGCACCATTGCCAGCTGCGTCTGCAACCTGGGCAACGATGCTGTACTGTCCATCGGGCAGAGCTGCAATATCGGCAGCAGCAACGGAAAGACCCCAGTCACCATCAGCCCCGACAGCAGTGGTGTAATCCTTGCCATTGAGGCTGACTGTCAGGACTTCCCCGCCACTCAGTCCTCTTGCATGCCCGCTGACCTGAACTGCATCGGCTTTCTCGTTCGCATTGATGATGTCGTCGCCAGCAAGGCTATTGATGCTGATCACCGGAGCCGCCGTATCGACGGTCAACTCGCGCGACTGCTGCACACGATTGCCCGCTTTATCGGTGGTCGTTGCCGTGATCGATAAAGGGCCATCGGGAGCAGACGAAAAAATCGCGGAGGGAATGCTCAAGCTCCATGCTCCAGCCTCGCCAACCACGGCCTGGTAATCCTGACCATTTAGACTAATCGTCAGGGGCTGTCCTGCCTGTGCAGAAGTCACGCCACTGACCAGAAGATCCTGATTGACCTCCGAGCTATTGAGCAGATCGTCCTGCGCCAAGCTTGATCCATTGCCACTGGTGGTCGGGTCGATAACCAGTATCGGCGAGGTCAGGTCAACCTCAACGATCTGCCCACTGCGCGCAACGCTGCCTTGGGTATTGGTGACCTGAACCTCCAGGTTGCGATAGCCATCAGAGAGCCCCGCAAGGTCGGCAGCAGGCACGGCAACCGCCCATTCCCCGTCACCCGCTACTGTTGCTTGATATTGATGGCCCGCAAAGTTGATAACCACGACCTGGCCAGCTTCGACATTGGCTGTTGCACCCGAAAGCAGCAAGCCAGACCCTTGCTCGTCACTGTTGATGATGCTGTCCTGCGCCACGGCATTGATACTGACCGCAGTGTCAGCCAGATCAACCATGAGCTGATGATTGATCGCCACAGGGTCGCCTGAAGCATCGGCACTGCTGACATGTATGTCCAGCGGGCCTTGCGCATAGGTTGAAACGTCACTGGCCTGCAAACCAATCTGCCAACTGCCATCGGCATTGATTGCGGTCAGGTAGCTTTCACCCGCGATAGTGACTGTTACTGTCTGGCCGGGTGCAAGTCCGCTGCTTGTACCAAAGACAGCCAGGTCCTGGGCGTGTTCTATTGCGTTGATAACATCGTCGCCAGACAGGGTCGAGACGCGTAAGCCAGGCAGCCCCGCAGCAATCGAGATACCACGGCTAGCCTCGCCCGTATTTCCGGCAGCATCGGTAATGCTGGCGGTGATTGTCAGTGCGCCATCCCCCATTGCAGTCCACATGGCGCTTGGAATATCCACAGCCCATCTATGGTCAGCGCCCAACAAGACCTCATGCAGGGTGCCCCCAACATCGACCCTGACAGTCTGGCCTGCCTCAGCTCCCATCACTGAGCCACTGATGGTCTGGGCGGTCGTCACCTCCGAAGCATTCAGTACGTCATCCAGCGCGACGGCATTGATGCTCACAACCGGGGCCGAAGTGTCCACAAAAAAACCTTGTGAAGCCGCATACGAGTTCCCGGTAGGATCGGTAGCGCTCGCCTGGGCGGTGTAAAACCCATCATGCAGGCCAGCAACCACCTCGACTGGCAATTCGATACGCCACCCGCCGGCCTCGTCAACCTGGGTTATATAGCGCTCGCCTGCGATTGAAACCATGACTTGCGTACCTGATTCAAGGCCGGTTGCACTGCCGCTCAGGCTAAGGGGGGCACCCGCCTCGCTTTCACCAAGCTGGTTGTCGCCGCTTATGGGATCAATCGCCAGCTCGATGTTATTACCAAGAATTTCGATGCTGATCCTGCCTGCACTCAGAATGCTGTCACCACTGTGCTGGATTACTTCATAGCTATGTTGCCCCAGGGCCTGATCGGCAAGCGTGACGGTCCAGGTACCATCAGCACCTACCTCGGCACTGGCAACAACCACAGCCTGCTGGTTTATGATCTGGATGTTTGCACCGGCCTCACCGCTACCGCTGAATGTCGGACTCAGGTCATCGGTCCTGCTCCCTGAGGTCAACAAGGTCTGCAACTGGCCCTGGTTGTCAGTCGCTATAAATGAAGGCTGGGCAACTTCAGCCGGCAAGCTGTTATCGACATATTGAATCCGGTCATGTCCGCCACCGTCATCATCCAGCCCCGCCCCCACCAAGGCGCCACCCAAACCGGCACCAATCAGGCCCAACAGCCCATATCCAGCGAAGTCGTCGCTGCCATAGAGCAAGGGATCAATGCTGTTAAGCACTTCGACCTGGGGGGTTAGCGGCATCAACTGCCCCGGGGCAAGCCCGGGCATCTCGGCAAAGCTGACATGAATCAGCGCAGCGTTTTGATCTTGAAATACAAGCTCGCTGTGCTGCTGGGTTTCATCGACTTTGAAATAGTCATCACAACGAATGACGCTGCCATCCTTCATATGTATCAACAGATCATTCCCGTCTCGCTCATAACCACGAACATCGGAAATGGAGGCCTGCACTAATACAACACTGGGTTCATTCAATGTCAGGGTTAGACTGCCGTTGGCTAGCAGGTTGACTTTATTGCTGGCAGCGCGATCAATTACTTCAATAGACCTTTTCATATCAACTCTCCACCTCTGCAGTTAACCATTACACCGGGATTAAATATCTGGAAGCCCCTCCGGTGTTTCAGGCGTGTATATACCTAGCACATCGATAAGCCGATCAACGGCCGACGCGTAGTCAACCGCGGCATCCCAGCTATCAAACTCAGCGTTGAGCAAGGCCAGATGTGATTGATATAAATCCTGCTCGACACTAATAAGGTCGTTGACGCTGCGCCGACTAAGCTTGTATTCATCCAAGTAAACACCGCGTGCGCGCTTGGCCATTTCAAACTGGCGGGCACTGACTGCATAGTTGCTGCGCGACCCTGTATAATTTGAATGCGCCACCGAGGCATTGCTCATGGCATCAAACTTTGCCTTATTGATGTTCTGTTCAGCCGCAACTTTGGCACCCTCTGCCTGGGCAATACGCGCGGACACGGCACCGCCGGTATAAAGCGGAACATCAAGATTCAAATAGAGTTGATTATCCCAATAAGGATCGTTTTTATTTTGGTAACGCGTACGTCCCGCTTCGAGCTTGAGAGTCGGCAAGTACCCTGCTTTGTTTTTTGCAATAACCTTGACAGCCGCTTCGTATTCAGCCATCGCCCTTTTAACAGCAGAAATACCTGAATAGTCTATGGCTGCCACCTGCATTATTTGCTCGTTGAGCGCCACTGGCGGAGTGGCATAACTTACAGCTCGAACCCCGGTTAATACTTCGAGTTGTGCAATAGCTGTTTCTCTTTGGGTTGAAAACTGCTCGACCTGGGACTGCATGCTGGCAATTCTGGACTGAGCCTGCAGGTGATCCGAGCTGGAGCTGAGCCCGCTGGAGGAACGGACCCTGGCAATGCGGTCGACAGCCCGCAGCGACTGAACACCTTGTTCAGCAGCACGTTTCAACGCGCCAAACCGCTTGATCAACAAATAGGTTCTGGCCGTTTTTCCTGCCACCTCTCCCATGCTTTGCTGGAGCGCATGGATATAGCTCTGCTTGATACTTCTTTGCTGCAAGATATTGTTATGGGTTTTCCCAAAGTCATAAACCAACTGCGTCAACGTAACGCCGTAGGTTTTATCGGTGTAGTTATCATCCTCATTGGGCAGGCGGCCATGGGCACCACCGAATCCGGACTGCAATCCTATTTGTGGCTTCCATGCACTCTCGGCTTCATCGATCAACGCCTGGCCAATGCCAACCTGCGCAACCATACGGGCAATAGTCGGATCATGGGAAAAAGCCTGAATGACACTTTCGCGCAACGTCATGGTTTGCGCATCACCCAGTTCAGGCATGTCATAAGAAAGAGGTTCGGCTGCGACAGCTGTTGATATGAATGATCCACAAGCACCGACTAAAACAGCCCACGCAAAACGATTGAAGTACTGATAATGCCTCATCAACTCGTTACTCCCTGTAGTGAGCTGAGAATTCAACCATCCCTGAAACCAAGCATTTCATTTAAAGTGACGACAACCAAAACCAAACAGTCAGGCCGATATCATCACAAACAGCAACCTCCTATTGCATAAATAAAACCATCATATAAATACGCAACACTCCAAGCACGGAGCCTATATGAACTAAAAGATAGTCAAGCCTTTGCAAGGGTGCACGTAGGAAGCATCCCATGCCTATTATGAAAACTCCGATACATCGCGCATGATATATCGCACCGACTTACAACTTTCTGTCAATGAACACTTGCAATGCATGACTTACCCAACAGAACTTTAGAACTGAAACAGACACTTTATATTTACTGAACTGACCAGCTGCCCAGTCAGACGAACTGGAGTTCCAGTGCTGATTATTCAACCTGCCAAGCATGGGCGATTCCCTTGCCCCAAACGCCATTCTCTGCTGGCATGAGGTGGTTCAAGTACCCAGGCGTGGCAACAGCTCGCCTTGACCGCCCTTCGACCATTCGCACCGGCGCCTGGACCGGGACTACAGGCGTCATCATCAAGAGTGCTCGGCAACCGCCCGGGTTCTAGACCTTGGTCTACAGTTTGAAGTTCTTAGTTTGGGTTGCACGGTGCTATAATGCTCAGCCGTGACCTTACAGTCATAGAGAGCGGCGGGTTCGTAACAAGGCCTCCGCCTCTCGAAACGTCAGTCACTATCATCCTAGCGCTGGCGAATAACACTCTACTGGTACAACCAACCTTGCGTGGTAACTACTCGAATTCCGACTCAAGCCAAGCCGTTGAGTGGAAGTGCCTACAGGGCGCACCTCGAGATCATGTCCGCGCCTAGCAAAGAAGAGAGTTTTCTTGATGTCAAACCGCTCGAAGATCATCTATACCTTCACCGACGAAGCTCCAGCTCTCGCTACCTATTCGCTACTTCCTATCGTCAAAGCTTTCGCCGCCTCCGCTGACATTGATGTCGAAACCCGAGATATCTCTCTTGCTGGCCGTATCCTTGCTGCCTTTGCTGATCAGCTCGGCGCCGATCAACAGATCGAAGACGACCTAGCCAAACTGGCAGTGCTGGCCACAGAGCCAGAAGCAAACATCATCAAGCTGCCTAACATCAGCGCTTCGGTACCTCAGCTCAAAGGCGCCATTGCCGAGCTGCAAGCCCAGGGCTTCAATATCCCCAACTACCCGGAAGACGCCCAAACCGAACAAGACAAAGACACCCTGGCCCGTTACAGCAAGGTCCTGGGTAGCGCGGTCAACCCAGTCCTGCGTGAAGGCAACTCCGACCGCCGTGCACCAGCAGCGGTAAAGGCCTATGCCCGCAAGCACCCGCATTCGATGGGTAAATGGAGCATGGCTTCGCAGTCCCACGCCGACTACATGCGCGACGGTGACTTCTTCTCCAGCGAACAATCCTTCACCCAGGACAAGGCTGGCGATGTACGCATTGAGTTCGTCGGCAAAGACGGCAAGGTGCAGTTGAAGAAAGTTGTCAGCCTGCAGGAAGGTGAAATCTTCGACGGCATGCGCATGAGCGCTCGCAAGCTGCGCGACTTCTTCGAGCAAACCCTGCAAGACTGTAAAGAAACCGGCGTTATGTGGTCCCTGCACGTCAAGGCGACCATGATGAAGATCTCCCACCCGATCGTCTTCGGCCACGCCGTTAGCGTTTACTACAAAAAAGCCTTCGAGAAGCACGCCAAGCTGTTTGACGAGCTGGGTGTCAACCCGAACAACGGCCTCAACAGCGTCTACGAGAAAATCAAATCACTGCCAGCTTCGCTGCAGGAAGAAATTCTCCATGACCTGCACGAGTGCTACAGCGACCGTCCAGAAATGGCCATGGTTGACTCGGTCAAGGGTATTACCAACCTGCATATCCCAAGCGACGTCATCGTCGACGCCTCGATGCCAGCGATGATCCGCAGCTCGGGCCAGATGTGGGGCAAGGACGGCAAGCTCAAAGACACCAAGGCCGTCATGCCTGAAAGCACCTATGCGCGCATCTATCAGGAAATGATCAATTTCTGCAAAACCAACGGCGCGTTCGACCCAACCACCATGGGTTCGGTACCAAACGTTGGCCTGATGGCGCAAAAAGCTGAAGAGTACGGTTCCCACGACAAGACCTTCGAAATGGAAGCCGACGGCATCATGCGCGTCGTGCTGGCCGACGGCACTGTCAAGATCGAACACCAGGTTGAAGCCGGCGATATCTGGCGCGCCTGCCAGACCAAAGACGCGCCTATTCGCGACTGGGTCAAGCTGGCGGTTACCCGTGCACGCGCCTCCAACACCCCGGCCATTTTCTGGCTGGACCCAGAGCGTGCGCACGATGAGCAGCTCAAGCTGAAAGTAAATGCCTACCTCAAGGATCATGACACCAGCGGTCTGGAGCTGATGATCCTTGATTACAACCAGGCGATCCGCGTCAGCATGGAACGCATGATCCGCGGCCTCGACACCATCTCGGTCACCGGCAACGTACTGCGCGACTACCTGACCGACCTGTTCCCAATCATGGAGCTGGGTACTTCGGCCAAAATGCTTTCCATCGTTCCCCTGATGGCGGGTGGCGGCATGTACGAAACCGGTGCTGGCGGTTCTGCACCCAAGCACGTGCAACAGTTGGTCGAAGAAAACCACCTGCGCTGGGATTCCCTGGGTGAGTTCCTCGCACTGGCCGTTTCCCTGGAAGAAACCGGGATCAAGAGCAATAACCAGAAAGCCAAGATTCTTGGCACCACGCTGGATATCGCCACCGGCAAGCTGCTCGACAACGGCAAGTCCCCTTCGCGCCGCACTGGCGAACTGGACAACCGTGGCAGCCACTTCTACCTGGCGCTGTACTGGGCCCAGGCTCTGGCAGCACAGACTGAAGACGCCGAGCTGGCCGCCCATTTCGCACCACTGGCCAAAACCCTGGCCGAGCAAGAAGAAACCATCGTTGCCGAACTCAATGAAGTGCAAGGCAAGCCGGTTGATATTGCTGGTTATTACCGCTCGAACCCGGAGCTGACTGCCAAGGTCATGCGTCCGAGTGCAACCCTCAATGCGGCGATCAACCCTTTGATCTAAGCCTGCTGCGGGTTACAAGCAACTCCACAACCCCCGGCCAAGTGCCGGGGGTTGTGTTTTACGACAAACAAGGATCAGAACATGAGCTGGCAACCGCATATCACCGTTGCGACTGTTGTCGAAGACAACGGTCGCTTCCTACTGGTCGAGGAGCACGCCGAAGGCCGCCAGGTATTCAATCAGCCTGCAGGTCACCTTGAAGCCAATGAAACCATTGGCCAGGCGGCGCTGCGCGAAACACTCGAGGAAACCGGCTGGGAAGTCGAACTGACGGCCGTAACCGGCATTTACCTCTATACGGCACCGAGCAATGGCGTGACCTATCAACGCGTATGCTTTGCCGCCAAGCCCATCGCCCATCACACTGAGCTTGCCCTGGATGACGGAATCATTGGCCCACAATGGCTGACTCGCGACGAACTGGCCGCACAACCCGAACGCTGGCGTAGCGAGCTGGTATTGCGCTGCATTGACGACTACATCGCTGGCGAGCGGTTTTCCCTGAGCCTGCTTCGCGACTGAGTAGAACCTCAACCGTCGCCGCCAGCGGCGCATCCTGCTAGAATCGCGTCCTTTTGAGCTTCATGCCAGATACCGCCATGCAAACGACACCGCTTCACGACCCAGCCACAACCCGCGTAATCGTCGGCATGTCCGGCGGCGTCGACTCGTCTGTGTCCGCCCTGCTCCTGCTTGAACAGGGTTACCAGGTCGAAGGCTTGTTCATGAAGAACTGGGACGAAGACGATGGCACTGAATATTGCACGGCCATGGATGACCTGGCCGACGCCCAAGCTGTTTGCGACAAGATAGGCATCAAGCTGCACACTGCCAACTTTGCCGCCGAATACTGGGACAATGTATTCGAGCACTTTCTGGCTGAATACAAAGCCGGTCGCACCCCCAACCCGGATATCCTGTGTAATCGCGAGATCAAGTTCAAAGCCTTTCTCGATTACGCCCTGATGCTCGGCGCCGACCTTATTGCCACGGGCCACTACGTGCGCCGCCGCGACATTGATGGCCGTACAGAGCTGCTCAAGGGCCTCGACCCGAACAAGGATCAAAGCTACTTCCTGCACGCTGTCGGTGGCGAGCAAATCGCCAAGACCCTGTTCCCGGTGGGCGAACTTGAAAAACCACAGGTTCGTGAAATTGCCGAGAAATACCAGCTTGCCACGGCCAAGAAGAAAGACTCGACCGGCATCTGCTTTATCGGCGAGCGGCGCTTCAGCGACTTCCTCAAGCAGTACCTCCCCGCGCAGCCGGGAGATATCGAAACCACCGAAGGCGAAGTCATCGGCCGTCACCACGGCCTTATGTACCACACCATTGGCCAGCGCCAAGGCCTGGGCATTGGCGGCCTGAAGGACGCCAGCGACGAGCCTTGGTATGTGCTGCAAAAAGACCTGGAGCGCAATGTGCTGATGGTTGGCCAGGGCAATGATCATCCATGGTTATTTTCCAGCGCCCTGCTCGCCTCTGACATTTACTGGGTCAACCCGGTCGACCTGAGCCAACCCCTTGAGCTGACCGCCAAGGTTCGCTATCGCCAGGGCGACCAGCACTGCACACTGGAAAAAACCGCCAGCGGCTACCGGGCAACCTTCGCCATGCCGCAACGCGCTGTCACCCCAGGCCAATCCGTGGTGTTTTATAACGGTGAAATCTGCCTCGGTGGTGGCGTCATCGAAGTCGCAGAACCCTGGAGCAGCAAGGATATGCGTCGATGAACCAGACTCAAGAGCAACTTATCGCCCTTGGCGCTGTATTTGAAGCAGCCGTGCAGGTCGACAAACTCGCCCGTACAGGCCAGTGCAGCGAAGCGGTCACAGCCTGCCTGATCGGCAGCCTGCTGGTGCGCAACCCGGACTCGACCCTTGAAGTCTACGGCGGTGATGATCTCAACCTGCGCGACGGCTATCGTGCATTGATCAGCTCTCTGGAGCGCGACCCTGCAAGCCTGCAGCGTGAGCCACTGCGCTATGCACTGGCCCTGCTTAACCTCGAGCGCCAGTTTGCCAAGCGCGACGACCTGCTGCAGATCATGGGCAGCCGCCTCGACCAGATCCAGCAACAAGTCGAGCACTTTGGCATCACCCACCAGAACGTCATAGCCAACTGCGGGTCGCTCTATCAAGACACCATCAGCACCTTCCGTCAGCGCATCCAGGTGCAAGGCGATATGCGTCATTTGCAGCAAAGTGACAATGCGGCCAAAATCCGCGCCCTGCTGCTGACCGGTATTCGCTCAGCACGGCTTTGGCGTCAGCTGGGCGGTCACCGCTGGCAATTGGTTTTTGGTCGGAAAAAATTGCTCACCGAGTTATATGCCATGTTGCGTGGATGAGATATCCGCCGCAGCCTGTTGATTTAAATACGATTCAGTAATTTCGCAGCAATTGCCTGCAATCATGTGCATGGATTACGAAGACAGCTACCGCTGAACGGCCATCACCGAATGCGGAAACTCGCTTGTTTTCATGTATGATATGCGCCCTTTTCAATGCCCGACTGTCCGAGAACGCCTTCTTATGCAGCTTTCCTCGCTCACCGCGGTTTCCCCCGTTGATGGCCGCTATGCCGGCAAAACCAGCGCTCTGCGCCCTATTTTCAGCGAATATGGCCTGATCCGCTTCCGTGTAATGGTTGAAGTACGCTGGCTCCAGCGCCTCGCCGCCCATCCAGGCGTGCCTGAAGTGGCGCCATTTTCAGCCCAGGCCCAGGCTGTGCTCAACGAACTGGCAGAAAACTTTGCCGAAGAGCACGCCCAACGGGTCAAAGAGATCGAACGCACCACCAACCACGACGTCAAAGCCGTCGAGTACCTGCTCAAAGAGCAAGCTGCAAAGCTGCCCGAGCTGGACAAGGTCAGTGAGTTCATCCACTTCGCCTGCACCTCGGAAGACATCAACAACCTTTCGCATGCATTAATGCTGCGTGAAGGTCGCGACACTGTATTGCTGCCGCTGATGCGCCAGATTGCCGGTGCCATCCGCGAACTGGCGATCCGCTTTGCTGACGTGCCGATGCTCTCGCGCACCCACGGCCAACCGGCATCGCCAACAACCCTGGGCAAAGAACTGGCCAATGTGGTTTACCGCCTCGAGCGCCAGATCACCCAGGTTGCAGCAGTACCGCTGCTGGGCAAGATCAATGGCGCCGTGGGCAACTACAATGCCCACCTGTCGGCCTACGCCGATATTGACTGGGAAGCCAACGCCCGTGAGTTTATCGAAGGCGACCTGGGCCTGCAGTGGAACCCCTACACCACGCAGATCGAACCGCATGACTACATCGCAGAACTGTTTGACGCGACCGCCCGCTTCAACACCATTCTGATCGACTTCGACCGCGACATCTGGGGCTACATCTCGCTTGGTTACTTCAAGCAGAAGACCATCGCAGGCGAAATCGGCTCCTCGACCATGCCGCACAAGGTCAACCCGATCGACTTTGAAAACTCGGAAGGCAACCTTGGCATCGCCAACGCCCTGCTCCAGCACTTGGCTAGCAAGTTGCCAATCTCACGCTGGCAGCGCGACCTGACTGACTCCACCGTACTGCGCAACCTCGGTGTTGGCTTTGCTCACAGCGTTATTGCCTATGAAGCCAGCCTCAAGGGCATCAGCAAGCTGGAGCTCAACACCCAGCGCATTGCTGCCGATCTGGACGCATGCTGGGAAGTATTGGCTGAGCCAATCCAGACCGTGATGCGCCGCTACGCCATCGAAAACCCATACGAAAAGCTCAAGGAGCTGACGCGTGGCAAGGGCATCACCCCCGAAGCCCTGATGGACTTCATCGACGGCCTGGATATGCCAACCGAAGCCAAGGCCGAGCTCAAGCAGCTCACCCCGGCCAGCTACATTGGCAACGCGGTCGCCCAGGCCAAGCGCATCTAAGCAACCCAGCCGTTTAAACGCCCGGCAGTGCCGGGCGTTTTTATTTAAGGCTAAACATTAATTTCAAAGGCTTAGCGATGAATCCTGATAATCCACTGCAATTGCTGGGCGGCTTGACTCCTCGCGAATTCCTGCGCGACTACTGGCAAAAGAAACCCTTGCTGGTGCGCCAGGCAATCCCGGACTTTGAAAGCCCGATCTCGCCAGACGAACTTGCTGGCCTGGCCCTCGAAGAAGAAGTCGAGTCGCGCCTGGTCATCGAGCATGGCGAGCGCCCCTGGGAACTGCGCCGTGGCCCATTTGCGGAAGATGGCTTCAGTCAATTGCCGGAAAAGGACTGGACCCTGCTGGTCCAGGCCGTTGACCAGTTCGTCCCGGAAGTCGCTGAACTGATGGAAGGCTTCAAGTTCTTGCCAAAATGGCGCATCGACGACGTCATGGTCAGCTTTGCTGCACCCGGCGGCGGTGTCGGCCCGCACTTTGACAACTACGACGTTTTCTTGCTCCAGGGTTATGGCAAGCGCCGCTGGCAGGTTGGCCAGATGTGCGATTCCAGCAGCCCGTTACTCGAACACTCGGATCTAAAGATCCTTGCTGAATTTGCACACACTGAAGAATGGGTTCTCGAGCCTGGCGACATGCTGTACCTGCCGCCGCTCCTGGCTCACTGTGGTACCGCTGAGGATGATTGTATGACGTATTCCGTAGGCTTCCGCGCGCCTAGCGCCGCCGAAGTACTCACCCATTTCACTGACTTTTTAAGCCAGTTCCTGCCAGAGGAAGAACGCTACAGCGACGCTGATGCGCAACCCACCAGCGACCCCCATCAGATTCAGCACGACTCGCTAGACCGCCTCAAGGCGCTACTCAACCAGCACATGGGCGATGAGCGCCTGCTGATGACCTGGTTTGGACAATTCATGACCGAGCCACGCTATCCGGAGCTGGTCAATGGAATCGAAATCGACGAAGAGCAGTTCCTTGACCATATAGAAGCTGGCGCCATTATCGTACGCAATCCAAGCGCGCGCATGGCCTGGTCCGAAGTGGGCGACGGCCTGGTGCTCTTTGCCAGTGGTCACAGCCGCATGCTACCGGCCAACCTGCGCGAAATGCTCAAGTTGATCTGCTCCGCCGATGCCCTGCACATCGAAAACCTGGGCCGATGGCTGGCGGATGATGAAGGTCGCCTTCTGGTTCTGGAACTGATCAAGCAAGGCAGCCTGGAGTTTGCAGATGAATAAAATCAGCGTCCGGCTGGCCGACTGGAGCAAGGACAATGCCGATATCCGGCGTATTCGTGAAGCAGTGTTTATTGCCGAACAGTCCGTTGCGCCGGAACTTGAGTGGGACTCCGAAGACGCCCAGGCCTCGCACTTTCTGGCCTGCGAAGGTGATTATCCAGTTGGCACCGCTCGCCTGCTGGACGACGGCCATATCGGCCGTGTCTCGGTACTCAAGGATTGGCGCGGCCTGAAAGTCGGCGATGCACTGATGGAAGCAGCAATCGCCGAGGCCGAAAAACGTGGACTGCGCCGCCAAATGCTCAGCGCCCAGGTGCATGCCAGCGCGTTTTATGAAAGGCTAGGCTTTAATATTATCAGCGAAGAATACCTTGAAGCCGGTATTCCTCATGTCGATATGGTGCGCAACAGCGACTAAGAGACCGACCAGCACAGCGGTTAGTCTTCCAGCCGCTGTCCAGACAGGTTTCCGAGGTCACGATGGTCAATGAATCAGCCCCGAGCGACGCCCTCGACGAACAGCAAGCCGATGAGCTTCCTGTTATCGAGTTTGAATCGCCGGGGCTTTTTTCCGTGCACAATCCAGAGCCTTTAGTTGCCGCCAGCCAAAACCCCGAGCCTGCAGCCTTCCGGCTCGGCGAACATGATCAGCTTGAGCGTTTCGGCAACCAGGAGCAGGCTCGCGCCCATGCACTTGCCCTGCTGCAGCAAGCCAGACGCAGCCTGTGCATTTATAGCCAGGATCTCGAACCATGGCTTTATCATCACAGCAGCGTGCAGCAAGCCTGCACCGACTTCCTGCTGGCCAGCTCCAGAAATCGCCTGCGGATCCTGGTCAAAGACCTGAGCTTTGCCATCAGAGACGGTAACCGGCTTATTAGCCTGTCTCGACGTTTATCCAGTAACTTATTGATTCGTAAACTAAACCCTGATTATCCAATCGAAGATATCGGCTACCTTCTGGCTGACGACCGTGGCTTGCTGTTGCGACCCGAAGCTGATCAGTTTTCCGGTTATGCAAGCTATCAAGATGCGGGCCGGGTTCGACTGCGCCAAGCGCACTTCAACCAAGCCTGGGAGACCAGCATTACCGATCCTGACCTGCGGAGCTTTTTGTTATGACTGCGCGCCCCCTGCTGTTGGCCGCCCTGCTCTGCATTAGCCAAACGCTAATGGCAGAGACCCAAGTGATTGACCTGAACTTCCGCACGGCCGGTGAAATACTGCCGGTCATTCAATCGACCCTGGGCAGTGAAGGCAAGGTCACGCCCTACGGCAACAAGCTGATCATCAACAGTTCAACCGAGAAAATTGCCGAAGTCCGCAGCCTGCTTGAGCAGCTCGATACCAAGCCACGCCGCCTGTTGATCAGCGTCGACACCAGCGACTCAAATGTACAAAGCAACCGTGGCTACAGCACCAATGGCACTATTAGCGCGGGTAATGGCGAGGTGGTAGTCGGCCGTGGCGAGATCAATGGTCGCGACCAGGTGCGGATCATCAATCGCAGCACCAATAGTCGTGGCGGCGGCGTGCAACAGGTGCAAACCAATGAAGGCTATCCCGCACTTATACAGGTCGGCCAGAGCGTGCCACTGACCTCAACCGGCACCGGCCCTTACGGCCAGGTGTACAGCAACACCGAATACCGCAATGTCACGCGCGGCTTCTACGTTACTGCCAGCCTGACTGGCGACCAGGTGCATATCTCCCTTAGCAGCAATCGTGATCGAGTCAGCCAAAGCCGCCCCGATGTGATTGACCTGCAAAACACTGACACACGGGTCAGCGGACCTGTCGGCCAATGGATTACCGTCGGCGGTGTCAACGAACAAAACCAGAGCCAAGACAGTGATTTCCTGCAACGGCGCTCGACCCAAGGCAGGGAAGATATGACCCTGCGCGTCAAGGTCGATGTAGTCGATTAATGCCTGACCGGTACTGACTTGCCGGTCATCCAGATAATTATGTAGTAGTGATGAAAAACCACTACAAAACGTTTGACGAACGCCTGGCAGCGATGCATTATGGCCTCGCTCCCGCTAATCAGGGGCTCTGGAAAGAGCTTCCGGGTTGTTCAGGCTTACCGCCCGAACAACCCGTGTTGTAAAAGCCCACAAGGCAGATCGACGAGATTGCGACTGGAACGAAGTTGTCCTGAGGGACGGGGAAGCGCTTTCAACCGGCATGACCGTAACAGACACTGCATCGCCTGAGACATCCACGAGTCAAACGGCGAAAAATGACCCGCTCATGAGCAGATACTGGCGTCATATCACTGGTCGACATCCCCACCTCTGATCCAACTCCGTATTTAGTCACTTTCTCCTTATCTGTTGTGAGCCCCCGCTGCTGGCATCTGTCTACTACAGTTGCCGAGCGGGAAAGCGGTGCTCAACCAAACACATACTTTGAAGGATTGACCATGTCAGCTTATCAAAACGACATCAAAGCCGTTGCGGCCCTTAAAGAAGCCGCCGGCAACAGCTGGAGCGCTATCAACCCTGAGTCCGTTGCTCGCATGCGCGCTCAGAACCGCTTCAAAACCGGTCTTGATATCGCCAAGTACACTGCCGCCATCATGCGCAAAGACATGGCCGAGTACGATGCTGACAGCTCGGTCTACACCCAGTCGCTGGGTTGCTGGCATGGTTTTATCGGTCAGCAGAAGCTGATTTCGATCAAAAAGCACCTCAAAACCACCAACAAGCGCTACCTCTACCTGTCGGGCTGGATGGTTGCTGCACTGCGTTCCGACTTCGGCCCACTGCCTGACCAGTCGATGCACGAAAAAACCGCAGTATCCGGCCTGATCGAAGAGCTGTACACCTTCCTGCGTCAAGCCGACGCCCGTGAGCTTGACCTGCTGTTCACCGATCTGGATAACGCTCGCGAAGCTGGCGACAAGGCCAAGGCCGCTGAAATCCAGGACAAGATCGACAACTACGAAACCCACGTAGTACCAATCATTGCCGACATCGATGCAGGCTTCGGCAACCCTGAAGCCACCTACCTGCTGGCCAAGCGCATGATCGAAGCAGGCGCGTGCTGCATCCAGATCGAAAACCAGGTTTCCGATGAGAAGCAGTGCGGCCACCAAGACGGCAAGGTAACTGTTCCGCACGAAGACTTCCTGGCCAAGATCAACGCTGTTCGCTACGCCTTCCTCGAGCTGGGTATTGACGACGGTGTAATCGTTGCCCGTACCGACTCCCTGGGTGCAGGCCTGACCAAGCAGATCGCAGTGACCAAGACTCCGGGCGACCTGGGCGACCAGTACAACTCGTTCCTGGATTGCGAAGAAGTTTCGGCTGCCGACCTGGGCAATGGCGACGTTGTGATCAACCGCGGCGGCAAACTGCTGCGTCCTAAGCGCCTGCCAAGCAACCTGTTCCAGTTCCGCAAGGGCACAGGCGAAGATCGCTGCGTACTGGACTGCATCACGTCACTGCAGAACGGCGCCGACATGCTCTGGATCGAAACCGAGAAGCCACACGTTGGCCAGATCGCAGCCATGGTCAACCGCATCCGCGACGTGATCCCGAACGCCAAGCTGGTTTACAACAACAGCCCATCGTTCAACTGGACACTGAACTTCCGTCAGCAAGTGTTCGATGCATTCGTCGAGCAAGGCAAGGACGTGTCTGCATACGACCGCGCCAAGCTGATGAGCATCGAGTACGACAACACTGAGCTGGCTCAGGTTGCTGACGAGAAGATCCGCACCTTCCAGCGTGATGGTTCAGCTCAGGCCGGTATCTTCCACCACCTGATCACCCTGCCGACTTACCACACTGCTGCACTGTCTACCGACAACCTGGCAAAAGGCTACTTCGCAGACCAGGGCATGCTGGCCTACGTTAAAGGCGTCCAGCGTGAAGAGCTGCGCCAAGGCATCGCCTGCGTCAAGCACCAGAACATGGCTGGCTCCGACATCGGTGACAACCATAAAGAGTACTTCGCTGGCGAAGCGGCTCTGAAGGCTGGCGGTAAAGACAACACCATGAACCAGTTCAGCTAAGTCGAACCAGTTCAATCCACGGCTGTTAATGCGTGATAAAGCCCGGCACAACTACCGGGCTTTTTTTATTGGGCAGGCAAACAGAGCCATAAAAAACTGATCAAATGGTCAGCTTATTTGAATCCGTGCAGAGTTCGACTTAATATGGCGCGTATAAATAAACCTGCGCTGTTTGTTTTGGATACAATTTGGCGCAAATAGTCATACTTGCCTAGTATTGAATTGGCCGATGTGGCAAGATTCACCCCGAATAAAAATGTAACTAAAGTCTTCGGTTACGAGGTACGAATAGCATGTCAGACCCAGTCTCCAATTTTTCCCAAAACTGGGCGTTTGCTGTATTCATCCTCGGCGTTTTCGCCCTTATCGCCTTTATGCTCGGTCTATCCAGCTTGCTCGGCAGCAAAGCCTGGGGACGCAGTAAAAACGAACCTTTCGAATCGGGTATGCTGCCAACCGGCACCGCACGCCTGCGCCTCTCGGCAAAGTTTTATTTGGTCGCGATGCTCTTCGTGATCTTCGACGTTGAAGCCCTCTATCTTTTTGCTTGGTCAGTCTCCGTACGCGAAAGCGGTTGGGCGGGACTCATCGAAGCTACAGTCTTTATAGCAATTCTGTTGGCAGGTCTTGTCTACCTATGGCGAATCGGTGCGCTCGATTGGGCACCGCAGAGCCGTCGCGATCGACAGGCGAAGCTAAAACAATGAGGCTTTGGCGATGCAATACAACCTTACACGGATCGATCCGGATGCGCCTAACGAGCAGTATCCGGTCGGCGAGCGGGAGACCGTAGCCGATCCCTTGCTGGACGATCAGGTCCACAAGAACATCTACATGGGCAAGCTCGAAGACGTCTTGAGTGGTGCCGTCAACTGGGGTCGCAAGAACTCCCTTTGGCCCTATAACTTCGGGCTATCCTGCTGCTATGTAGAAATGACCACGGCTTTTACCGCCCCTCACGACGTTGCGCGATTTGGTGCGGAAGTTATCCGTGCATCTCCCCGCCAGGCCGACTTCATGGTCATCGCCGGTACCTGCTTCATCAAGATGGCACCGGTCATTCAACGCCTGTACGAACAGATGCTTGAGCCCAAATGGGTTATTTCCATGGGTTCATGTGCTAATTCAGGCGGCATGTACGATATCTACTCGGTGGTTCAAGGCGTGGACAAGTTCCTGCCCGTGGATGTCTACATCCCCGGCTGCCCGCCTCGTCCAGAAGCATTCCTTCAAGGTCTGATGCTCCTTCAGGAGTCAATTGGCCAGGAGCGTCGTCCGCTGTCTTGGGTCGTCGGCGATCAGGGCGTTTATCGCGCTGACATGCCTTCGCAAAAAGAACAGCGCCGCGCCGAGCGAATTGCTGTGACCAACCTGCGCAGCCCCGACGATGTATAAGCCAGGCTCATCAAGAAGCCTGCTTACCGATGCCGTACCCTGATTAGTGACTGAGACCATGACAGCTAATAGCGTTCTGTCCATCGCGCCCTATACGCCAGATGACCATAGTGTCATTGGCGAGTTGAGCGCAAAATTTGGCGCTGAGGCCTTCACCGTACAAACCACTCGCACAGGCATGCCAGTGCTGTGGGTTGCCCGTGAACAGCTGACCAATATCCTTACGTTTTTGCGCAACCTGCCGCGCCCGTACGTCATGCTGTATGACCTCCACGGCGTCGATGAGCGCCTGCGCACCCAGCGTCGTGGCTTGCCAGACGCCGACTTCACCGTGTTCTATCACCTGATGTCGATAGAGCGTAACAACGACGTGATGATCAAGGTGGCCCTGTCTGAAGGCGACCTAAACCTGCCCAGCATCACCAGCATCTGGCCGAACGCCAACTGGTATGAGCGCGAAGTCTGGGACCTGTACGGCATCCACTTTACTGGTCACCCTCACCTGACGCGGATCATGATGCCGCCCACCTGGGAAGGCCACCCGCTGCGCAAAGACTATCCCGCACGGGCCACTGAGTTCGACCCATTCAGCCTGACACTGGCCAAACAGCAACACGAAGAAGAAGCTGCACGTTTTCGCCCGGAAGACTGGGGCATGCAGCGCGGCGGCGCCCATGAAGACTTCATGTTCCTCAATCTGGGCCCCAACCACCCCTCCGCACACGGGGCATTCCGCATTATCCTGCAGCTTGACGGCGAGGAGATCGTTGACTGCGTCCCCGAGATTGGCTACCACCACCGTGGCGCCGAGAAGATGGCCGAACGCCAGAGCTGGCACAGCTTCATCCCCTACACCGACCGTATCGATTACCTCGGCGGCGTGATGAACAACCTTCCGTATGTACTCTCGGTGGAAAAACTGGCGGGGATCAAGGTCCCGGATCGGGTTGATTTTATCCGGGTGATGATGGCCGAGTTCTTCCGCATCACCAGCCACCTGCTGTTCCTAGGTACCTATATCCAGGACGTAGGGGCAATGACCCCGGTGTTCTTCACCTTCACTGACCGCCAACGGGCCTACAAGGTCATCGAAGCCATCACTGGCTTCCGCCTGCACCCGGCCTGGTATCGCATTGGCGGTGTTGCCCATGACCTGCCGCGCGGCTGGGACAAACTGGTCAAGGAGTTTGTCGACTGGCTGCCAAAGCGTCTCGACGAATATGAAAAGGCCGCGCTACAGAACAGCATCCTGCGTGGTCGCACCATTGGAGTCGCCCAGTACAACACCAGGGAAGCCCTGGAATGGGGCGTTACCGGTGCTGGCCTGCGTTCGACCGGCCTGGATTTCGACCTGCGCAAAGCACGGCCCTACTCGGGCTACGAACACTTCGACTTTGAAGTACCGCTGGCCAACAATGGTGATGCCTACGATCGCTGCATGGTTCGCGTGGAAGAAATGCGCCAGAGTATTCGGATCATCGATCAATGCCTGCGCAATATGCCGGAAGGCCCGTACAAGGCAGACCATCCACTGACCACGCCGCCACCGAAAGAGCGCACGCTGCGTGATATCGAAACCCTGATCACGCACTTCCTGCAAGTCTCGTGGGGCCCGGTCATGCCCGCCAACGAGTCGTTCCAGATGATCGAGGCAACCAAGGGCATCAACAGCTATTACCTGACCAGTGATGGCGGCACCATGAGTTATCGCACGCGCATTCGTACGCCAAGCTTCGCGCACCTGCAGCAGATCCCTCCGGTGATTCGCGGCAGCATGGTTGCAGACTTGATTGCCTACCTGGGCAGTATCGATTTCGTTATGGCTGACGTGGACCGTTGATTATGAATACCCTTATTCAGACTGACCGTTTTGCCCTTAGCGACGCCGAACGCTCAGCTATCGAACACGAAATGCATCACTACGAAGACCCACGCGCGGCCTCCATCGAAGCCTTGAAGATCGTGCAAAAGCAGCGTGGCTGGGTGCCTGATGGCGCCAGCGAAGCCATTGGCCAGGTGCTGGGCATTCCCGCCAGTGACGTAGAAGGCGTGGCTACCTTCTACAGCCAGATCTTCCGCCAGCCAGTGGGTCGCCACATCATCCGCGTGTGCGACAGCATGACCTGCTTTGTCGGCGGCCATGAAAATGTCCTGGCCAGTATCAAGGATCAGCTTGGCATCGAGCCAGGGCAAACCACCGCAGACGGTCGCTTCACCCTGCTCCCGGTGTGCTGCCTGGGCAACTGTGACAAAGCCCCTGCAGTCATGGTTGATGACGACACCTTTGGCAATGTCCAGCCCGACTGTGTTGCCAGCATGCTGGAGGCCTACTCATGAGCAACCAATTCAGTCGCAGTACCGAGGTGCTGACCTCCATTGGCCCGGCCAACCTGATCAAGCGCAGCGAAGAAACCCATCCATTGACCTGGCGCCTGCGCGATGACGGCCAACCGGTCTGGCTTGAAGAGTACCAAGGCAAGAATGGCTACAGCGCCGCCCGCAAGGCGCTGAGCGAGATGGCCCAGGCCGATATAGTGCAGCAGGTCAAGGATGCCGGCCTCAAAGGCCGTGGCGGTGCAGGCTTCCCAACCGGCGTGAAGTGGGGGCTGATGCCAGCGGATGAATCGCTGAATATCCGCTACCTGCTGTGCAATGCCGATGAAATGGAGCCCAACACCTGGAAAGACCGGATGTTGATGGAGCAACTGCCACACCTGTTGGTTGAAGGCATGCTCATCAGTGCCCGTGCCCTCAAGGCCTATCGCGGCTACATCTTCTTGCGTGGCGAATACGTCGACGCCGCCACCAACCTCAATCGTGCAATTGCCGAAGCCAAGGCCGCTGGCCTGCTGGGCAAGAACATCCTCGGCAGCGGCTTTGATTTCGAGTTGATCGTGCATACCGGCGCCGGTCGTTATATCTGCGGTGAAGAAACCGCGCTGATCAACTCGCTCGAAGGCCGTCGGGCCAACCCGCGCGCCAAGCCGCCCTTCCCTGCGGCTGTCGGGGTCTGGGGCAAGCCAACCTGCGTCAACAACGTTGAAACCCTGTGCAACGTACCGTCGATTATCGACCACGGCGTTGACTGGTACAAAACCCTGGCCCGCCCAGGCTCCGAAGACATGGGTACAAAACTCATGGGCTTTTCCGGCAAGGTCAGGAACCCTGGCCTTTGGGAGCTGCCATTCGGCGTGCCCGCCCGTGAGCTGTTCGAAGACTACGCTGGCGGCATGCGTGATGGCTTCACCCTGAAAGCCTGGCAACCTGGCGGCGCTGGCACCGGCTTTTTGCTCCCCGAACATCTCGATGCGCCCATGTATGCAGCGGGCATCGCCAAGGTCGGCACGCGGATGGGCACCGGCCTGGCGCTGGCGGTGGATGACTCGGTCAACATGGTGTCCTTGCTGCGCAACATGGAAGAATTTTTCGCCCGCGAGTCATGCGGCTGGTGCACGCCTTGCCGCGATGGCTTGCCCTGGAGCGTAAAAATCCTGCGCGCACTGGAGCGCGGCCAAGGCACCCGTGAAGACATTGAGACCTTGCTGGGCCTTGTGAACTTCCTCGGCCCGGGCAAGACCTTCTGTGCTCACGCACCGGGCGCGGTTGAGCCGCTGGGTAGCGCAATCAAGTATTTCCGCGAAGAGTTCGAGGCAGGTGTTTGCAGCTCGACTGCTCCGGCAACGACGGGGCAATTCGTCCCCGCGTAACGATTTCAGGCTCTGGCGGCCAGGTCAAACTGGCCACGGAGCAAACCGTTTTCCATTAGCCAAGCCCGCTTCGGCGGGGAAGAAGAAACCTCAACCATGGCCACTATCCACGTAGACGGCAACGATTTTGAAGTCGATGGTGCGGACAACCTGCTACAGGCCTGTCTGTCCCTGGGACTCGACATTCCCTATTTCTGCTGGCACCCCGCTCTTGGTAGCGTCGGTGCGTGCCGCCAGTGTGCGGTCAAGCAATACAGCGATGAGAACGACAAGCGCGGACGCCTGGTCATGTCCTGCATGACACCTGCGACCGACAACAGCTGGATCTCCATTGACGATGAAGAAGCCAAGCAGTTTCGCGCCAGCGTCGTTGAATGGCTGATGACCAACCACCCGCATGACTGCCCAGTGTGCGAGGAAGGCGGTCATTGTCACCTGCAGGACATGACCGTCATGACCGGTCACAATGCACGGCGCTATCGTTTCAGCAAGCGCACGCACCAGAATCAGGAGCTCGGCCCGTTCATCGCCCACGAGATGAACCGCTGCATCGCCTGCTATCGCTGCGTTCGCTATTACAAGGACTACGCAGGCGGCACCGACCTTGGCGTATACGGCGCCCATGACAACGTTTACTTCGGTCGCGTTGAAGACGGCACCCTTGAAAGCGAGTTCTCCGGCAACCTTACCGAGGTCTGCCCGACCGGCGTCTTCACCGATAAAACCCACTCCGAGCGCTACAGCCGTAAGTGGGACATGCAGTTCTCGCCGAGCATTTGCCATGGCTGTGCCAGCGGCTGCAACACCAGCCCAGGCGAACGCTACGGTGAAATCCGTCGTATCGAAAACCGCTTCAACGGCTCGGTTAACCAGTATTTCCTTTGCGACCGCGGCCGCTTCGGCTACGGCTATGTCAATCGCAAAGACCGCCCGCGCCAGCCGATGATGATGCTCAGCAAGATGAAAATGGGCATCGACTCGGCACTGGACCAGGGCGCCGCATTGCTCAAGGGCAAACGGGTCGTGGGGATTGGCTCACCACGCGCCAGCCTGGAGAGCAACTACGCGCTACGCGAATTGGTCGGTGCCGAGAACTTCTACTCTGGCATTGCCGCAGCCGAACAGGCCCACATCGCCATGGTGCTCGACATCATGCAAAACGGCCCGCTTCCGGTGGCCAACCTGCGCGATGTGGAAAGCCACGACGCCGTATTCGTACTGGGTGAAGACCTCACTCAAACCGCGGCTCGCCTGGCCCTGGCCCTACGCCAGTCGGTCAAGGGCAAGGCCACTGAGATTGCCGCCTCGATGAAAATCCAGGACTGGCACATGGCAGCGGTGCAAAACGTCGCCCAGGATGCAATCAACCCACTGTTTATTGCCAGCGTGACCGCCACCCGCCTCGACGATATCGCCGAGCAATGCGTACACGCCGCCCCCGATGACCTGGCCCGTATTGGCTTTGCCGTGGCCCATGCCATCGATCCAGCCGCACCCGCCGTAGCCGGCCTTGAGGCTGAAGCCGCCGAGTTGGTGCAACAGATTGCCGATGCCTTGCTCAATGCCAAGCGTCCGCTGTTGGTTGCGGGTACGTCCTTGGGCAACAAGGCTTTGCTCGAAGCTGCGGCCAATATTGCCAGCGCCCTGAAAAACCGTGAGAAAAACGCCTCGATCAGCATGGTCGTAGCCGAAGCCAACAGCCTCGGCCTAGCATTGCTGATGGGTGACGACTTCGCGACCAAGACGGTCGATGCCGCGCTCAACGCCCTGACCACTGGCGAGGCTGATGCACTTGTGGTGCTGGAGAATGATCTCTACCGCCGCGCCGATACCGCCAGCGTGGACGCTGCCCTTGCAGCCGCTAAAACCATTATCGTTGCCGATCACCAGCACACGCCAACGGTTGCCAAGGCGCATCTCGTGCTGTCGGCAGCCAGCTTCGCCGAAGCCGATGGCACCCTGGTGAGCAGCGAAGGACGCGCCCAGCGTTTCTTCCAGGTCTTTGAACCAAGCTATTACGACGACAAGATTCTGGTTCGCGAAAGCTGGCGCTGGCTACACGCCCTGCTCGCCACACGTCAGGGCCAGCCAGTCGATTGGACCCAGCTCGACCAAGTAACGGCAGCCTGCGCGGCAAGCAGCCCGCAATTGTCTGCCATCACCGAGGCAGCGCCAAACGCCTCGTTCCGCATCAAAGGCCTGAAACTGGCCCGTGAACCACTGCGCTACAGCGGCCGCACGGCGATGCGCGCCAATATCAGCGTGCATGAGCCGCGCCAGCCACAAGATAAAGACACCGCCTTTGCCTACTCGATGGAAGGCTATTCAGGCAGCAAGGAAGATCGCCAGCAAGTTCCATTTGCCTGGTCGCCAGGCTGGAACTCGCCACAGGCCTGGAACAAGTTTCAGGATGAAGTCGGCGGCCATATTCGCGCCGGTGACCCGGGCGTTCGCTTGATCGAGGCCAAGGGCCAGGCGTTGCCATGGTTTGCACCAACCGCTGCATTCAACCCGGCGCAAGGCACCTTGCAGGCTGTGCCGCTGCATCACCTGTTCGGCAGCGATGAAACCTCGGCAATGGCCGAGCCTATCCAGCAGCGCATCCCTGCGGCCTACATTGCATTGGCCAAGGAACATGCCGATCAGTTGGCCATCAATGATGGCGCCCTGGTCAGCTTCAGCATCAATGGCCAAACCCTGCGCCTGCCGGTGCGGATAACTGAAGAGTTGGCGATTGGTCTTGCCGGCCTGCCGGTTGGCCTAAGCGGTATTCCGGCCATTATTGCCGGCGCCAGCATCAGCAATCTGCAGGAGGCCGCGCAATGAGTTGGCTCACGCCTGAACTGATGGACATGCTGATTGCGGTGCTCAAGGCCGTGGTCATTCTCCTGGTTGTAGTCATTGCCGGTGCCTTGCTGAGCTTTATCGAGCGTCGTCTGCTCGGTTGGTGGCAAGACCGTTATGGTCCGAATCGTGTCGGCCCATTTGGTATGTTCCAGATCGTTGCGGACATGCTCAAGATGTTCTTCAAGGAGGACTGGACGCCGCCCTTCGCCGACAAATTCATTTTCACCCTGGCACCGATGATCGCCTTTGCCGCGATGTTGCTGGCCTTTGCGATTATCCCGATCAGCCCGAATTGGGGGGTCGCTGACCTCAATATCGGCATCCTGTTCTTCTTCGCCATGGCCGGTCTGTCGGTCTATGCCGTGCTTTTTGCGGGCTGGTCGAGTAACAACAAGTTCGCCCTGCTCGGCGCGCTGCGCGCATCGGCGCAAACCGTGTCGTACGAGGTATTCCTGGCCCTGGCCCTGATGGGCGTAGTGGCGCAGGTCGGCTCGTTCAACATGCGCGATATCGTTGAATATCAGGCCCAGCATCTGTGGTTCATCATTCCGCAGTTCTTCGGTTTCTGTACCTTCTTCATAGCTGCGATCGCGGTGACCCACCGTCATCCTTTCGATCAGCCAGAAGCAGAGCAAGAACTGGCCGACGGCTACCATATTGAATACGCCGGTATGAAATGGGGCATGTTCTTCGTTGGTGAATACATCGCCATAGTCACCGTCTCGGCGCTGCTGGTCACCCTGTTCTTTGGCGGCTGGCATGGGCCGTTTGGGCTGCTGCCACAGATTCCCTTTATCTGGTTTGCGCTCAAGACCTGCTTCTTCATCATGATTTTCATCTTGCTGCGCGCGTCTATTCCGCGCCCTCGATATGACCAAGTCATGGCATTCAGCTGGAAGTTCTGCCTGCCGCTGACCCTGATCAACCTGCTGGTGACCGGCGCATTAGTGCTGGCCTCGGCCCAGTAAGGAGTTTTTGCATGTTCACTTATATCAAGGACGTCGTTTACGGCACCTACACCCAGCTTCGCAGCATGGTGATGGTGTTCAGCCACGGCTTCCGCAAACGCGACACCCTGCAATATCCTGAAGAGGAGGTTTACCTGCCGCCGCGCTACCGTGGCCGGATCGTGTTGACCCGCGACCCTGATGGCGAAGAGCGCTGTGTGGCCTGCAACCTCTGTGCAGTCGCTTGCCCCGTTGGCTGCATCTCGCTGCAAAAGGCTGAAACCGAAGATGGGCGCTGGTATCCGGACTTTTTCCGGATCAACTTCTCACGCTGCATCTTTTGTGGTTTATGCGAAGAAGCCTGCCCAACCACCGCTATCCAGTTGACGCCCGACTTTGAGATGGGTGAGTTCAAGCGCCAGGACCTGGTCTATGAAAAAGAAGACCTGCTGATTTCCGGCCCCGGCAAGAACCCTGACTACAACTTCTATCGCGTTGCCGGTATGGCCATCGCCGGTAAGCCCAAGGGCGCCGCGCAGAATGAAGCCGAACCGATCAATGTGAAAAGCCTGCTCCCGTAAGGACGCATATGGAATTCGCCTTCTATTTCGCTGCGGGTATTGCCGTAGCCGCCACATTCAGGGTTATCACCGGCACCAACCCAGTGCATGCCCTGTTGTACCTGATCGTCTCGTTACTGGCGGTCGCCATGACCTTCTTTGCCCTTGGCGCACCGTTCGCCGGTGCGTTGGAGATCATCGTCTACGCGGGTGCGATCATGGTCTTGTTCGTGTTCGTGGTGATGATGCTTAACCTGGGCCCTGTTGCCGCCGAACAAGAGCGCAAATGGCTGAGCCCCGGTATTTGGGTCGGCCCTTCGATCTTGTCCTCGCTACTGCTGGCCCAGGTGCTCTATGCCCTGTTCAGTACCCCAAGTGGCGCGGTAATCGGCACCCAGATGGTCGATGCGAAAGCGGTCGGCATCAGCCTGTTTGGCCCCTATTTGCTGGTGGTCGAACTGGCTTCCATGCTGCTGCTGGCGGCGCTGGTCGCGGCCTATCACCTGGGCCGTCATGAAGCTAAGGATATGAAGCCATGAGTGCAATTCCAATGGAGCATGGCCTGGCGCTGGCCGGCTTGTTATTCAGCCTTGGACTGATTGGCTTGATGGTCCGACGCAACATCCTGTTCGTCCTGATGAGCCTTGAAGTGATGATGAATGCCACCGCCCTCGCCTTCGTGGTCGCGGGCAGCCGCTGGGTCCAACCCGATGGCCAAGTGATGTTCATTCTGGTGATCACTCTTGCAGCAGCCGAGGCCAGCATTGGCCTGGCCATCCTGTTGCAGCTGTATCGCCGCTTCAACACGCTCGATATCGACGCAGCCAGTGAGATGCGCGGATGAATCTATTATTTTTAACCTGCCTGTTTCCCCTGCTTGGCTGGCTTGCCCTGTCGTTCTCACGCGGACGAATCTCGGAGAACCTCGCCGCATTGATTGGCGTAGGCTCGGTCGGCCTCAGCGCCCTTACGACTGCCTGGGTCATCCTGCAGTTCAATATCAATCCACCGGCAGACGGCGTCTACACCCAGGTGCTGTGGCAGTGGATGAGCGTGGAAAGCTTCAACCCAAGCTTCACCCTGTACCTGGATGGCCTGTCGATCACCATGCTGGGTGTAGTGACTGGCGTAGGTTTTCTGATCCACCTGTTCGCCAGTTGGTACATGCGTGGTGAAGAAGGCTATTCGCGCTTCTTCTCCTACACCAACCTGTTTATCACCAGCATGCTGTTTCTGGTGCTGGGCGATAACCTGCTGTTCCTGTACTTCGGCTGGGAAGGCGTAGGCCTGTGCTCGTACCTGCTGATTGGTTTCTACTTCAAGCATCGCGCCAACGGTAATGCAGCGCTCAAAGCCTTTATCGTCACCCGTATTGGTGATGTGTTCATGGCGATTGGCCTGTTTATCCTGTTCCAGCATCTGGGCACGCTGAACATCCAGGAACTGATGATCCTGGCGCCGCAGAAATATGCCGCTGGCGACAGCTGGCTGTGGATTGCAACCCTGATGTTGCTCGGCGGTGCCGTAGGCAAGTCGGCGCAACTGCCGCTGCAAACCTGGCTGGCGGATGCAATGGCTGGCCCGACGCCAGTCTCGGCACTGATTCACGCCGCAACCATGGTGACCGCCGGGGTTTACCTGATCGCGCGGACCCACGGCCTGTTCCTGCTGACCCCGGAGATTCTGGAACTGGTGGGTATTGTCGGTGGCGTGACCTTGGTCCTGGCCGGTTTTGCGGCCCTGGTGCAGACCGATATCAAGCGCATCCTTGCCTACTCGACCATGAGCCAGATTGGCTATATGTTCCTTGCGCTCGGCGTTGGCGCCTGGGATGCGGCCATCTTCCACCTGATGACCCACGCCTTCTTCAAAGCCTTGCTGTTCCTGGCTTCTGGCGCGGTGATCAATGCCTGCCATCACGAACAGAACATCTTCAAGATGGGCGGGCTGTGGAAGAAGCTGCCACTGGCCTACGCCAGCTTTATCGTCGGTGGCTCGGCGCTGGCTGCATTGCCGCTGATCACCGCCGGCTTCTACTCCAAGGATGAAATCCTCTGGGAAGCCTTTGCCAGCGGTCACAGCTACCTGCTTTATGCGGGCTTGCTCGGTGCATTCCTGACCTCGATCTACACCTTCCGCCTGATTTTCATCACATTCCATGGCGAACCCAAGATCGAAGCCCACGCCGGGCACGGCGTTGCCCATTGGCTGCCGTTGACAGTGCTTATAGTACTTTCGACCTTTATTGGCGCGCTGATCACACCACCACTGGCTGGCGTGCTGCCGGAAAGTGTTGGCCACGCAGGTGGCGATGCACAGCACCGGCTGGAGCTGGCTTCGGGCCTGATCGCCATTGCCGGGATATTGCTGGCAGCGCTGTTATTCCTTGGCCAGCGCCGCGTTGCCAGTGCCATTGCCAGCAGTGCTCCTGGGCGTTTCTTGTCTGCCTGGTGGTTTGCCGCATGGGGGTTCGACTGGCTGTATGACTGGCTGTTCGTCAAACCCTACCTGCTCATTACGCGCCTGCTGGCTCGCGATCCTTTTGATCGCACGATCAGCATCATTCCGCGCAGCACACGAATCGCTCACCTGGCGCTGAGCCGCACCGTAACTGGTGGCCTGCGCTGGTATGCCATGTCCATTGCCGGGGGCGCCGTTCTCGTGCTTGCCCTGCTGCTTCTGAATTAAGGAAAACCGACAGTCATGATTCTGCCCTGGCTAATCCTTATCCCCTTTATTGGCGGCCTTTTGTGCTGGCAATTCGAACGCTACAGCAACACGCTGCCGCGCTGGATTGCCCTGTTCACCATGCTTTCGCTCTTTGTGTTGGCGCTCTGGCTGTGGATCACCGGTGACTTCACCCTTGCCCCGGCCCCGGGCGGCGATCCTGTCTGGGCGCACGAGTTCAAGATGCAGTGGATCCCACGCATGGGCATCACCATCCATCTGGCGATGGATGGCTTGTCGGTACTTATGGTAGTGCTAACCGGTCTGCTCGGCGTGTTATCGGTACTCTGCTCCTGGAATGAAATCCAGAACCGGGTAGGCTTCTTCCATCTCAACCTGATGTGGATTCTCGGCGGCGTGGTCGGCGTATTCCTCGCCGTCGACCTGTTCCTGTTTTTCTTCTTCTGGGAAATGATGCTGGTGCCCATGTACTTCCTGATTGCCTTGTGGGGACACAGTGGCAGCGAAGGCAAGACCCGGATCAACGCGGCAACCAAGTTCTTCATCTACACCCAGGCCAGCGGCTTGGTGATGCTCATCGCGATACTGAGCCTGGTATTCATCCACTTCCAGCAGACAGGCGACTGGACATTCAACTACGCCGACCTGTTGCGCACCCAGTTCGCCCCGCACACTGAATACCTGTTGATGCTCGGCTTCTTCGTAGCCTTCGCGGTCAAGTTCCCGGTGGTGCCCTTTCACTCCTGGCTGCCTGACGCCCATGCGCAAGCGCCAACGGCGGGCTCGGTCGACCTGGCGGGTATATTGCTCAAGACTGCGGCCTATGGCCTGATCCGCTTTTCTCTGCCGTTGTTTCCCAATGCATCGGCGGAATTCGCTCCGATCGCCATGTATCTGGGCGTATTTGCGATTATCTACGGCGCGCTGCTGTCCTTTGCCCAGACGGATATCAAGCGCTTGATCGCCTACTCCAGCGTTTCGCACATGGGCTTTGTACTGATCGCCATCTATTCGGGCAGTGAGATCGCCATGCAAGGCGCCGTGGTGCAGATGATGGCCCACGGTCTTTCAGCCGCCGCATTGTTCATCCTCTGCGGTCAGTTGTACGAGCGCCTGGGCACCCGCGATATGCGTCAAATGGGCGGTATCTGGGGGCGCATGCCTTGGCTCCCGGCAATCAGCCTGTTCTTTGCCGCTGCAGCATTGGGCATGCCCGGCACGGGGAATTTCGTCGGCGAGTTCCTGATTCTCATTGGTAGCTTCCCCGGTGCCCCATGGGTCACCTCGATCGCAGCGACCGGCCTGGTGTTTGGCTCGGTCTACTCGCTGATCATGATTCACCGCGCCTACTTTGGCCCGAGCAAATCAGATGAGCCCTTGCTCGGCTTGAAAGCACGCGAGCTGACCATGGTTCTGGGTCTTGCAGGCCTGCTGGTATTGCTCGGCGTTTACCCGCAGCCGGTGCTCGACACCTCCGCCGCCAGCACCCACGGTGTAGTGCAGTGGATGAGCAGCGCGTTTAATCAACTTGATCAGGCTCGGTAAGCAGTTTTATGGACTTCACGACTCAACATCTACTCGCCCTGCTGCCACTGCTGATCACCAGCCTGACTATTGTCGCGGTAATGCTGGGGATTGCCTGGAAGCGCAATCACGCCATGACCTTTGGCCTTTCGGTCATTGGCCTGAACCTGGCACTGCTTTCAGTGTTTGCCGCCACCAGCGTTGCGCCATTACAGGTAACACCGCTGTTGATGGTGGACAAGTTCGCCTGTTTCTACATGGTACTGGTGCTGGCATCGACCCTGGCCTGCGTGACCTTGATTCATGCCTACCTGGGCGGTGAATCCGGCAAGGGCTATCCCGGAAACCGCGAAGAGCTGTACTTGCTGATACTGCTCAGCGCGGCTGGTGGCCTGGTCCTGGTCAGCGCCCAGCACCTGGCGGGGCTGTTTATTGGCCTTGAACTGTTGTCCGTACCAAGTTACGGGATGATCGCCTATGCCTTCTTCAACAAGCGCTCACTTGAAGCCGGCATTAAATATATGGTGCTCTCGGCGGCAGGCTCGGCCTTCCTCTTGTTCGGCATGGCGCTGCTCTATGCCGAGTCTGGCAGCATGAGCTTTGCCGGTATCGGTCAAGCGGTGGCCGGTGGCGCACCCAGCCTGTTGGTCGAAGTCGGCTTTGGCATGATGCTGGTCGGCCTGGCCTTCAAATTGTCACTGGTGCCTTTCCACCTGTGGACAGCAGACGTCTATGAGGGCGCTCCTGCTCCTGTCGCAGCCTTCTTGGCTACCGCGAGCAAGGTGGCGGTGTTCGCCGTGCTGTTGCGCCTCTACGAGGTTTCGCCCGCTGCAAGTGGCGGCTGGCTGACAGAGTTGCTGACGGTTCTCGCCATCGCGTCGATACTCTTCGGTAACCTGCTGGCGCTTCTGCAAAACAACATCAAGCGACTGCTCGGTTATTCATCCATCGCTCACTTCGGTTATTTGCTGATCGCCCTGATCGCCAGCAATGGCCTGGCGATTGAAGCGGTGGCGGTCTACCTGGCCATGTATGTGCTGACCACCCTCGGCGCCTTCGGTGTTATCACCCTGATGTCGACCCCCTACAAAGGCCGCGATGCAGACGCTCTGTACGAGTACCGTGGCCTGTTCTGGCGCCGCCCCTACCTGACAGCGGTCCTTACGGTGATGATGCTCTCGCTGGCCGGTATTCCGCTCACTGCAGGCTTTATCGGCAAGTTCTACATCATCGGTGTCGGTGTCGAATCGCAGCAATGGTGGCTGCTCGGTGCACTGGTGCTC
Organism: Pseudomonas segetis; assembly: GCF_900188155.1. GTDB lineage: Bacteria > Pseudomonadota > Gammaproteobacteria > Pseudomonadales > Pseudomonadaceae > Aquipseudomonas > Aquipseudomonas segetis. Next base: position 1,102,914 of record NZ_FZOG01000001.1, on the reverse strand, counting down.
GGCAGCGCGATTGGCGTGTTCTATTACCTGCGGGTCATGGTCACCCTGTTCCTTGTCGAACCAAACCTGCATCGCCACGATGCGCCATTCGACTGGGGCCAGCGTGCCGGCGGCGTGATGCTGATGGTGGTTGCCTTCCTGGCATTCTTCCTCGGTGTTTACCCGCAGCCGTTGCTTGTGTTGCTGGCGAAGTTCAGCATCGGCTAGGCCTGTACTGCTGTACAAAAATGGAGACCCTTTGGTCTCCATTTTTGTTTACGCCCTGATTACACCGTCAGATGCTCGTAAAGAATCGCAGCGCCGACCAACATAAGCACAACGCCACCAATCATTTCCGCACGCTTGCCAACTGCATTGCCGAGCACACGGCCAAGCATCACGCCAATAGTGACCATTACCGTCGTGGCAAGACCGATAGAGGCTGCCGCGACCCAGATATTCACATCGATAAATGCCAGGCCCACGCCGACAGCCAAGGCGTCGATGCTGGTGGCAAAGGCGGTCACTGCCAGGATCAGGAATGAATGCTGGCTAGGCTTTTCGACCGATTCGTCATCGTGCTGGAGACCGTTGTAGATCATGTGCAGGCCCAGCACCAAGAGCAAGGTGAAGGCAATCCAGTGATCCCAGCGCTCAACGTATTGGCTGGCAACCTGGCCAATGCTCCAGCCAATGACTGGGGTTATTGCTTCGATCACACCAAAGATCAGGCCTGTGCGCAGGGCTTCGCTTAAACGCGGGTTATGCAGGCTTGCGCCTTTACCAAGGGCCGCTGCAAAAGCGTCCGTTGACATGGCCATGGCAAGAAAAAACAAGGAAATGGGATTCACGGTTAGAGTCCAGTCGGGCTATGAGACAACGACGCAACCACACGCCCGACTTTAGGCATGGATGCATCGCTGGTCTCGCCAACCAGAAGGTGTTCGTACCACGGCATGCTGCCGAGAATGTTGATACGAACGCTCTACGACCACAGGTCAAGAGCAGGCTACTCCCCAACAAGGAATGCCACTATAGCCGCTTGGCTAGAAAAAGACCACGCTCAAACTTCGATCGGCTGCTGGTGAGCTGGGCTGTTGAACCTGGCACGGGTGCCGCAAACCGATATAAAAACGCGGCGGCCAATTGCTTGGCCGCCGCGCTAATTCATCTTACAAACCGACTGCTGGACAATGCATCACAACACCATCGCCGCAATCCAGCCGAATACCAGCAAGGGGATGTTGTAGTGCAGGAATGTTGGAACAACACTGTCCCAGATATGGTTGTGCTGGCCGTCGACGTTCAAGCCCGAGGTCGGCCCCAGGGTTGAATCGGATGCTGGTGAACCTGCATCGCCCAAGGCACCGGCAGTACCAACGATGCTGACAATCGCCAGCGGGCTAAAGCCCAGTTGCAGGCCCAGCGGCACGAAGATCGCGGCGATAATCGGCACGGTCGAAAACGATGAGCCGATCCCCAGGGTGACCAGCAAGCCGACCAGGAGCATCAGCAATGCGCCCACACCCTTGTTATTGCCGATTAGTGCTGCGGCATCGTCAACCAGGTGCTTGACGTCACCAGTGGCCTTCATCACCTCGGCAAAACCGGCGGCGGCAATCATGATGAAACCGATCATGGCCATCATCTTCATACCTTCGGTAAACAGGCCGTCGGCCTCTTTCCAACGCACCACGCCAGATACCGAAAACACCACGAAACCGGCCAGCGCACCGATGATCATCGAGTCCAGCCAGAGCTGTACGACAAAGGCCACAGCCACAGCCACCGCGGCCACCAGCAGGCTGCGCGGATTGTATTTAACCTCGACACGCTCGACCTGTTCGATCTTCTCAAGGTCGTACACACGTTTTTTGCTGTAGCTGAACAGCACCGCGACCAACAAGCCACAGAACATCCCCAGGGCAGGCAACGCCATGGCATGGGTCACACTGATACCAGTGACATCAACCCCAGCCTTGGCGACGTTTGCCAACAGGATTTCATTGAGGAAAATCCCGCCAAAACCAACCGGCAAGAACATATAGGGCGTGACCAGGCCAAAGGTCAGCACGCAGGCAATCAGGCGCCGGTCGAGCTGCATTTTGCTCAAGATATAGAGCAGCGGCGGCACCAGCAGAGGGATAAAGGCAATGTGAATCGGCAACACGTTCTGCGACGCAATCGCCACGCACAGCAGCAAGGCGATCAACAACCACTTCAATGCCCCCGTTGCGCCACCTTGGTCCTTGTTACCAACCAGGGCAACGGCTTTATCGGCAAGCGCATGGGCCATGCCTGACTTGGCGATGGCCACTGCAAAGGCGCCCAGCAGCGCGTAAGACAAGGCAACGGTGGCACCGCCACCCAGGCCGTTATTGAAAGCCTCTAGCGAGCCATTGAGGCCAAGGCCGCCAATCATGCCACCGGCCAATGCGCCGACGATCAACGCCACCACCACGTGCACCCTGCACAAACTGAGGACCAGCATGATGCCGACCGCTGCTATGACTGCGTTCATCAATTGCTCCCTAGAGCTCGACTAAATAATGGGTCTGGTAACGCCTTCGATTCGGCGATCCGCAAAAAAAGCCGGGTACTCTGCCCCATGCGCTCCGGGCTGTCAAAACTTCTTGCCGACTGGCGCCTGATCGGCGATTTCAGGCGGTAAAAATCAGCATTACCAAGGGTTTGGCCTGATCAGCCAGTGCAATTGTCGCCTGCATACTTGATGTACAGACCACTAACTCGCTAGCCTGCGTTTTTCTACTCAGGGAGTGATGCATGCTTAATATCGCAATTGTCGCGGGTTCGAGTCGCAATAACAGTCAATCGGGAAAGGTGGCGCGGTTTCTTCGCAAGCGCCTGATGCAAATGAACCTGACCAGCGAAGCGCAAAGCCAGGTCATCGACCTGGGTCTTGCGCCCCTGCCGCTTTGGCCTGCAGAAGATGATGGTCCCTGGGGACTTTACAGTGAGCAACTCAAGAGTGCTGACGCCGTTATCATCGTCGCCCCCGAGTGGAATGGCATGGCTTGCCCGGCGATAAAGAACTTCTTTATCTACGCCAGCAAAACCGAACTCGCACACAAGCCAGGGTTGCTGGTCGGGGTTTCGTCAGGCATTGGCGGCAGTTCCCCAATCAGTGAACTGCGCGCTTCGAGCTACAAGAACTGCAGGCTATGCTATCTGCCTGAACACTTGATAGTGCGTCATGCCGAGCAGGTTTTGAACATGCCCGAGCCACAGTCCGAAGATGATCAACGCCTACGCGCACGGATTGATTACAATCTCGACATCCTCGGCAAATACGCCCAGGCACTTAAGCCTGTCCGCGAGTCCATCGACATGACCCAGGCAGCATTTACCAACGGAATGTAAGCCGCCTACCTGTAACAACAAGCCATGACAGCCCGGTTAACTCCGGGCTTTTTATTATTCTCAGGTGCCTCCGACACCAGAACAGCTTATTTCGAGACTTGAAAACCATTTTTGCCCGCCCCCGCTGCCCAGACGCAATAAAACCGTCACGCAGGTGAATTTCCTATAAAGAAATAAAGGACCTAGCCGATAGTCCGGTATCAAAGGTTTTCACAAGGGACACTGCATGATGTTCAACCGGCTCTCAATCCAACTCAAAATCACTTTGCTGGCAGGTCTATGCCTGGTTGCGATTGTGACCTTGTTGGTAGGTGCATCACTTTATCAAGCAAAACAGAGTGCCGACCTGGTCAGCTCATCAAGCAGCGAGATGCTTAAAGACAGTGCCGAGCTACGTCTCAAATCGCGCGGGGAACTGCAGGCAATCCGCATCCAGCGCTATTTCATGGACTCCTATCAATACGGCAAGGGGTTTTCCCGGCAGATCTTGTTCCTGCGCGAACAAGCCGAGAAACGCTTCCTTGATGCCTTTGACCTGCGTGAAGACCTTACCCGCCAGGTACGTACAAGCCTTGAAGCCAACCCGGCGATTCTCGGCCTGTACCTGATATTCGAACCCAACGCCCTCGACGGCAAAGACGAGTTGTTCTCCGATCAGGCTGAGTTGGGTAGCAATGAAAAAGGTCGGTTTTCCTTGTACTGGTCGCAGTCCACGCCTGGCCAACTGGAGTCGGAAACCCTGCCAGAGGAAGACCTCAACAAAACCGAGACAGGCCCTAGCGGCGATCCTTATAACGCCTGGTACACCTGCCCGCGCGACACTGCCCAGGCATGCGTGCTGGAGCCTTACTTCGATGATGTGGCAGGCAAGCAAGTATTGATGACCAGCATTGCATTTCCGCTACAAGTCGAGGGCAAAGTAATAGGCGTGGTCGGCCTGGACATCAGCCTCGACAGCCTTCAACAGTTGAGCACCCAGGCCAGCAGCGAGCTTTACGACGGCCAGGCACACGTCAGCATATTCAGCCCGGCAGGCTTGATTGCAGGCCACAGCCTGGACGCCAGCATGCTCAGCAAGTCGCTGGACAAAGCCTTTCCCGAGCAAAGCAACGAAATCCAGGCACTGGTCAGCGCCGGGAAATCAGCCGCGTTGCACCAGGCCGAGATGCTGCGTGTGGTCGAGCCATTCAAGCCGATCCCTGAAGCCAAACCCTGGAGCGTGATGATTCAGGTACCGGAACAGGTTTTGCTGGCCCCTGCCCTTAAACTCCAAGCTCAGCTTGATGAACGCAGCACACAAGACAGCACGGTAGCTCTGCTCATTGGTCTGGTTGCGGCAGTGCTCGGCTTGCTCCTGATGTGGCTGACCGCACGCGGCGTGACACGTCCGATCATTGGTGTATCGACCATGCTCAAGGACATTGCCAGCGGTGAAGGCGATCTGACCAAACGCCTGGCCTACACCAAAGAGGATGAACTCGGCGAGCTTGCAAGCTGGTTCAACCGTTTTCTCGACAAGCTGCAGCCGATCATCGCCGAGGTGAAGCGCAGCGTCGTAGACGCTCGGGCGACCGCTGACCAGTCGGCATCGATTGCCAGCCAGACCAGCGCGGGGATGCAACAGCAGTTCCGTGAAGTCGACCAGGTGGCAACGGCATTCCAGGAAATGAGTGCAACCGCCCACGATGTCGCGCAAAACGCAGCACAAGCCGCCGAGGCGGCGCGCAGTGCCGACCACGCGACCCGCGATGGACTCGGTGTTATCGACAAAACCACCTCATCCATTGAGTTGCTCGCCAATGAGATGAGCGTCGCCATGCAAGAAGTCGAAGGGCTTGCTGCCAGCAGTGACCAGATCGGCTCGGTACTCGAAGTGATTCGCTCTATCGCTGAACAAACCAACCTGTTGGCGCTCAATGCCGCGATTGAAGCGGCCCGTGCCGGTGAAGCAGGCCGTGGCTTTGCCGTGGTTGCCGATGAAGTGCGCAGCCTGGCCAAACGCACCCAGGATTCAGTCGAGGAAATTCGCCAGGTCATCGAAGGCCTTCAAAGCGGCACCCGTGAAGTGGTCAGCACCATGAACAGCAGTCACCGCCAGGCTCAGGGCAGCGTCGAGCAGGTCGAACATGCCGTTGCCGCCCTACAGCGCATCAGTGAGGCAGTCAGCATCATCACCGATATGAACCTGCAGATTGCCAGCGCCGCTGAAGAGCAAAGCTCGGTGGCTGAGGAGATCAATCGCAACGTGGCTTCCATCCGTGATGTCACCGAGTCGATCACCAGCCAGGCCGATGAATCCGCACAGGTCAGCCAGGACCTCAACCGCCTTGCCAACCAGCAACAAAGCCTGATGGATCAATTCCGCGTCTAGGCTGGATGTGGGCGGTTATCCGTACACTACGGATAACCGCATCACTGCAGATCAACAGGCGCAGCGTTTCTTACTTGGCCTTGATCGCCAACCGCCGGGACGGCAACAGGATGCACACGCTCAAGCCGCCCAGTGAGCTTTCCCCCAGGGAAATATCACCCCCCCAGGCATCAACGATATCGCGCACTATCCCCAGCCCTAACCCATGGCCGCTGACTTGTTCATCAAGGCGAATTCCACGGTTGAGTACATCCTCGCGACGTTCGGCATTGATACCTGGACCGTCATCCTCAATGACCAGGCGATAGCCATCGCTGCCCTGGCTTAGCTGCAGCTGCACCTTGGAATCAGCCCATTTACAGGCGTTATCCAGCAGGTTACCCAACAGCTCGAGCAGGTCTTCACGATCCCAGGGCAGGCGCAATCCTGCCGGGGCATTCCAATCAAGCTGTAAACCGCGGTTGTGAATCATCTGCAGGGTGCTGAACAGTCCGGGCAGCTCGGCAGCACAATCAAAATGGGCACCGGGCAATGCCTCGCCAGCAAGCCGGGCTTTATTCAACTCACGGCTCAACCGCTGCTCGATTTGCTCAAGTGCTTCTTCGAGCTTCTTGCGTAGCGCTGGATGGGCTTCAAGCTCGCTGCGCGATGACAGGTTCACCAATACCGCAAGCGGTGTTTTCAATGCGTGACCGAGGTTGCCCAATGCATTGCGTGAGCGGCGCAGCGTTTCTTCGGTATGCGCCAGTAGATGGTTGATTTGCTCGACCAGCGGCTCCAGCTCAATCGGCACCTGGCTGTCCAATTCATTGAGCTGGCCTTGCTGCAATTGGGCAATCTGCTTGCGGGTGTTCTCCAGCGGCCCAAATGCCCGGCGAACGATGCTGCGCTGCAGGATCAGGATCAGCAGCAAGGCGCCGAGCCCAAGTCCAAGGCCTATGACCTGGACATTGCGGACGCTTTTGAGAATGGGCGTGTAATCCTCGGCCACGTAGATGACCAGTTTCTGGCCGAAGCGTTGATAGTCGCCTCGATAGGTCAACAACTGCTGGTCCTGGGGGCCTTGGCTCAAACCTTCCTGCAACCCCGGCTTGTCGCCCGGCTGCAACTCGCTGTCCCACAGGGAACGGGAACGCCAGGTTGTGTCGGCAAAATCAATACGGAAATACAGCCCTGAATAGGGCCGCTTGTACGCCGCGCTCAGGCGTTGCTCGCTCAGTTGGAAACCCTGTGGGCCACGCACCATTGCAACGATCAGCGACTCGGCTTCGTCTTTGAGCCTGACTTCTATCTGCTCGCGCAGGCTGTGCTCGAACACCCACAACAAGGCTTGCGCCAGCAACAAGCCAACAACCACCAGGACCGCGACAAGCCCCAAGCTTAGACGCCGCTGAATGGACTTCAAGCGCTGGCACTACCGAATCGATAGCCTTGGCCACGCCGGGTTTCGATCACTTCCCGGCCGAGCTTACGGCGCAGATGGTTGACATGCACTTCGATCACATTGGAATCGCGCTCGGTTTCACCGTCATATAAATGATCGGCCAAGTGGCTTTTAGAGAGGATTTTGCCCGGGTGCATCATGAAGTAGCGCAACAAGCGAAACTCGGCAGCGGTGAGATCAATCTCGGTGCCCTGGCAGACAACACTTTGCCGCCCTTCATCAAGTTGCAGGCCAGCAGCCTCGAGCTGTGGCTGGTTGGCCAGGCCACGTGCGCGTCGCAACAAAGCCTGAATGCGCAGCTGTAATTCTTCGGGGTGAAAGGGTTTACTCAGGTAGTCGTCTGCACCGGCTTTCAAGCCTGCAATGCGATCAGACCAGGAATCGCGGGCGGTCAGTATCAATACCGGCGTTGCCAATGCGCCGCTGCGCCATTGTTGCAACACCTCAAGGCCTGGCAGGCCGGGCAATCCCAAGTCCAGAATTATCAAGTCATAGGGCTCGCTCGCCCCTTGATAAACCGCATCGCGTCCATCGGCCAGCCAATCCACGGCATAGCCTTGCGCAGTCAGGCTGGCGAGCAATTCATCGGCCAATGGAACATGATCTTCTACCAGCAACAAGCGCATTCAGTCGTCTTCCTCATCCTTCAGGATTCGCCCATCCCGGGCATCCAGTTCCAATTCTCGCACCTGGCCTTGCTGGGTCAGGAGCTCGATTTCATAGACTAGTACATCATCCTCTTCCTCAAGCTCGGCTTCCAGCAAGGTCGCTTGCGGATAACGCTCCATGGCCGGCCGCATCAATTGCTCGAGTGGCTGTATCACGCCTTCACGGCGCAGACGCAAGGCTTCATCCTGATCGAGGTCACGCGCATATGCACCCTGCGACAGGGCCAAAGCAAGCAACCCTGCCAACAGAAAGGTTCTAGCCAGGACTTTCATTAAAAACCTCTGAATTAAAGGTCACGCCGACGGCCGTCCGAGCGGACGCAGGCCCGAAGTGTATTTAATCGTCCTGATGGTTTTTTAGCACTTTGCCAGTAGTCGCATCGAGCTCGACATCCCATTTGATGCCGTCTTTGTCCATGACCTCAAGCTGATAGACGTATTTGCCGTATTCGTGCTCAAGTTCAGTTTCGCTGATGCGGCCACCGGGATGCAGCTTCAACACGCTCTGGTTGAGTGCCTGGAAGTCCTTGATGGTTCCCGCGTCCCGCAATTTAAGCGCTTCATCCGGACCCAGGTCACGGGCGTTGGCGATGCCAGTACAAAGCCCGAGCACGGCGATCATGCTAACAGTGGCAAGGCGTTTCATGGTCGGTCTCCCATAAGGTTACTGTCGATGCTGTGCAGCTTACGCAGCTTGACTTAAACCAACCTGAATTAGCCTACACAAGCCGACAACAAAGGTAGGAAAAGGCCTAAGTTAGAGCCTGTCATTCACCTGCTGAAGTCACTTGGCCTGCGTGCCATACCCTCTATAATCGCTGCCTTGGGTGATGGAGACCAACATGAGCGCGATTATTATCAAAACCCCTGCCCTGACAATCAAAGCAGGGTCACAGGCCATGGCGCGTATTCAAGAACGCGGCTTGCAACCTGCTGATATCAGTATTTTGCCAGGCGCAGCAGGCGGCCCCAAGGCGCTGGGGATTCAAGGACTCGATCTCGCCCTCTTCGGGGAGTGGTTGCCGAAAGCACCCCGCGAGCGCTCGCTGATCGGTGCCTCCATCGGCTCCTGGCGCTTTGCCAGTGCCTGCCTGCCGGATGCTGCGCAAGGTATACGCCGCCTGGGCGAGCTGTACACCTCGCAACGCTTTGCCAAAGGCGTGACCATGGCAGAGATCTCCCACAGCTGCCGGGTCATGCTTGATGAATTGCTTGAAGGCCAGGACACAGCTGTTCTGAACAACCCGCATTACCGGCTCAACATTGTCGTGGTTAAAAGCCACGGCCTGCTCGCCCACGATCACCGCGGCATGCTCGGACTGGGGCTGTCCTCGGTAATCGGCAACAACATGCTGGCACGCTCACGCCTGGCACGCCACTTTGAGCGAGTCATTCTGCATGACGCCAGGCTTGCCCCGCCCCTCCATCCGCTCACCGACTTCCCTTCGCGTTACTTGACCCTTGATGCCGGCAACCTGCGCCACGCGCTATTGGCCTCGGGCTCTATCCCAATGGTGATGGAAGGCGTGCGCAATATTCCAGGAGCAGGTGATGGTACTTATCGCGATGGTGGCTTGCTTGATTACCACCTGGACCTGCCGTACAACGGCGACGATATCGTCTTGTATCCGCACTTCACCGACAAGGTCATCCCGGGCTGGTTCGACAAGACCATGCCCTGGCGTCGCGGCAATAGCGAACGGCTGAAGAATGTGGTGTTGCTGGCCCCCTCCAATGAGTACTTGGCCAACCTGCCCTACGGCAAACTGCCGGACCGTAAAGACTTCACCCGTTTCCTGGGGGACGATGCCAGTCGTGAACGTTACTGGCGCGTCGCCATGCAGGAAAGCCAGCGCCTGGGCGATGAGTTCCTTGAATTGACAGAAACCGGCCGGCTAGGCCACGGGTTGATCCCACTATGAGTCTCAAGATCGTCTGATAAGCCTTTGATTAACCCTGAATCAAGCCCACTTGATTGGGCAATAAAAAACAAAAAATCTCGCGTTTTATTGCCGCCGATCAGTGCAAACACATTTTTAATGCAAAAATCCATCTTTTTTCGAACTGATATGTGACTTCCGGGTCAACACCGGTCATCAACACTGTGAAGAGTCAGTAAAGACGCGCTCTTGCTGGCTTTCACATTTTTGGGACTAACTAGGAGTCACTGACCCAATGGACGCACAATTGCGTTGCAACGAAGCACTACTGATTGTCGACCGCGCCTTCCAACCGTTCCACTGTGTGGCCTGGTCGCCACAAAACGGCTCCGACGAGCTGACACTGACTGTCCTCGACCACACCAGCACGCGCCTCCTGGGCCGTACCAAGCTGTCGAGCAGCACATACAGCAACCCTGAGCTACTGGCCAAGGTGCTTACAGAATCTCGTGAAGAGTTGAGCCGCAAAGGTTTCAACCTCGCACCTTGGAGCATGCCGGCTTAATTTTCCGCCTGCTTATCAGGCTACCGCTGCGCCGCTCAGCAATCCTTGAGCGCAGCGGTGCCTGAATGTTTGCCTGCTTCTGCCGGGAAGACCTGTTCTACATCAAGATATTTGGCAATATCTGTGGGATTACTGTCCTTGTTGCCATACAACCCTTGAGCGCACACTGTATCCATCGCTCATCGAGTCAATCTTGATCGGAACGCCCCATGGATGCGCTTAAAACAATTGCCTGCCTGATTTATCCCGACTTCATGAGCCTTGATGCAATAGGCCCATTGCAGGTCTTTGCCTCTGCCAACGTCGAACGCCAGCGCCAGGGTTTGCCTGCCTATTACCGAACCCTGCTGCTGGCTGAGCAGGCAGGTCCAATCCGCACATCCGCCGGTATCGAGGTTATTGCCGCGCAGGCACTGGATGAAATCCAGGCCAGTGAAATCGACACACTGCTGATTCCTGGTGGCATTGGCGAGCACCAGCAAGTGTGCAACCAGCGGTTACTGGACTGGTTGCGCTCGGCCGAACCACAGATCCGTAGGCTCGGCTCAGTTTGCTCCGGCGCGTTGATCCTGGCTGCCAGCGGCCTGCTTGATGGCCGTCGCGCCACTACCCACTGGGCAGACGTGGAGACCTTGCGTCGTGATCATCCGAATATCGAAGTGCTCGCTGACCAGTTGCATACCTATGACGCCCATGACACACAAGGCAATGCCCATCTGTTCACCTCGGCGGGCGTGACGGCGGGAATAGACCTTGCGCTGGCCTTGATCGAAGCGGATTTGGGCCGGGTAATCGCCTTGGCCGTTGCCCGTCGCCTGGTGATGTTTCTGCGCCGCCCTGGTGGTCAAGCACAATTCAGCGCCCTGCTCAGCCCGGAGCCAAGCCGGACACCGCGCTTGGCGGCGCTGCTTGATTGGATTCCAACCCGAATCGGTGAAGACTTGAGCCTTGAGGTTTTGGCCGCGCAAGCCTGCATGACGCCACGAACCCTGTCACGGGTGTTTATCCAGGAACTTGGCGTTGGCCCCGGCAAATACGTCGAGAAGGTCCGCCTGGAAGCCGCCCGCAATTTACTGCAGGACGCACAGGCCTCAATCAGTACCGTGTCCAGGCTCACCGGATTTGGTCACCCGGAAAACCTGCGCCGTACTTTCCAGAAGCATTTGTCAGTAAGCCCGCAGGAATATGCGCAGCGCTTTACCTGACTAGCTTGTCTTGGACACTCAGTGTCCGACCAATCCCTTGCTGATCCACCACTGATACTTCACAACCCTGAGGTAAGGACTTTTCATGCTCGAATTACGCCCAGACTGCGAATGCTGTAACCGTGATTTGCCCGGGGACAGCGATAGTGCATTTATCTGTTCCTACGAATGCACATTCTGTCAAAACTGTGCCACTGAGCGTTTACAACTTAAATGCCCCAACTGCTCGGGTGAACTGGTGCCACGCCCGCGCCGGGCGCTTGAAACGCAGCCGCAATCGCCCCCTGAACCCGAGCGTCCAAACACAAGGCCAGCCCAGGAGGATCACTGATATGGCATTGATCACTCAAGCAACGATTGGCCGGTTATTCATTTGCCAGGCCCTGTATTGGTGCTGCTCCATGATTGGCATCACCTTGACCGCCTTGATCGGCCTACAGCTCGCGCCATTGAACATTCTCGCCACCCTGCCACTGGCGCTACTGGTGCTGGGTAACCTGTTGGCGGTTCAGCCACTGTCGTTGTACATGCAACGTCATGGTAGGCGCGCAGGCTTACTGTTGGGTGCTGGTAGTGGCGTGCTCGGCGGCTTGATCAGCGCATGGGGCGTGTGGCTGGGAGACTTCAGCATTCTGTGCCTGGGAGCCCTGCCTATTGGTGCCTACCAGGCTTCGGCAATGTATTACCGCTTTGCCGCACTAGAAGCAGTACCCGAGTCAGCCAGAGGACGCGCCAGCGCCTATGTGATCGGTGGTGGCGTGATAGCCGCGTTGATTGCGCCCAGCCTGGCGCTTTGGTCGAAAAATGCATTGGACACACCTTTTACCGGTGCCTATCTGATGATGGCCGCCTTGGCCCTGGTTGCTGCTGGCGTACTCAGCCAATTGCCACAAGGCGCCATACCGACTGCAAGCACCGGCGGCTGGGCAGTCATGCGTGAGCTGTTGGGTCGTCCGGTGGTGCGTGCCGCTATCGCCACGACTGCCATTGGCCACGGCCTGATGATTCTGGTCATGAACGCCACACCACTGGCAATGCGCGACTGCGGTCTGTCCCTGGAAACCAGTGCACGGGTTATGCAATGGCACATGCTTGGTATGTTTCTGCCAGCATTTGTCGCCGGGCGTTTGGTCGATACGCTGGGTAGTCGGCGCGTTGCCGTGATCGGCAGCGGCGTGTTGTTAGTCAGTGCGTCTATTGCCATGAGCGGTATAGCCCGCAACCAGTTCTTGATCAGCTCGTTCTTGCTTGGACTGGGCTGGAACCTGATGTTGATCGCTGGAACCACTTTGCTCGCCCAGGGGCATACACCGGCTGAGCGGGGTCATGCTCAAGGTTTGATGGAGTTGAGCAACGGTTCGGTAGCAGCGAGCGCTTCATTTGCCTCTGGTGCATTGATCAGCGCAATTGGCTGGAATGCCGTCAATATCAGCATTTTGCCGCTGATCGTCATTGTGCTTTTTATGCTGATCCCTGGTAAGCGCACGCAACTGGCCTAAGCCGTTAGGCACCCACAACAAAGGCGCCATCAAGGCGCCTTTGTTCACTGCAATCGCTGCTTAGTAGTAAGCATTTTCCTTGTTGCTGTGATCGGTCACGTCACGAACGCCCTTGAGCTCAGGGATACGCTCAAGCAGGGTCTTCTCGATACCTTCCTTGAGCGTCAGGTCAGCCTGGCCACAACCTTGGCAACCACCGCCAAATTGCAGCACGGCAATTCCTTCGTCAACCACATCAATCAGGCTGACTTGGCCACCGTGGCTGGCCAGGCCCGGATTGATCTCGGTTTGCAGATAATAGTTGATGCGCTCATTGATCGGGCTGTCTTCATTGACCATCGGCACCTTGGCGTTGGGTGCCTTGATTGTCAGTTGGCCGCCCATGCGGTCAGTAGCGTAATCAACCACGGCATCTTCCAGAAACGGCTCACTTACTGCATCAATCCAGGCAGTAAAGCTGGCCAGGCCTAGCGCTGTGTCTTCTGGTTTCTGCTCACCCGGCTTACAATAGGCAATGCAGGTTTCGGCATACTGGGTGCCAGGCTGGGTAATAAATACGCGGATGCCGATGCCCGCTGTGTCCTGCTTGCTCAGCAAATCAGCTAGATAATCGTGGGCAGCGTCGGTAATAGTGATAGTGCTCATGGCAACTCCTCGCAAACATGGGTGCAGTGTACGCCAACAGGCACCATTTGATAAAGCCCGAGCATTTTTGTCGGATTAAATCCAGCTGTAACAACCCAGTCCTCCAGCCGTCCAGTCTTTATCACCACACTGGCTTAGCGGAGACACCCACCGATGAAAAAATCCTGGCAATTCTGGCCCGTCGTTTTGCTCCTGGGTTGCGCAATGGCCCAAGGCTCGGTGCAGACGCTGACCAGCGGCGAACAACCCACCAGCGTGCTGGAACTCTATACCTCCCAAGGTTGCAGCTCTTGCCCACCTGCCGAGAAATGGCTGTCATCCCTGGTCCAGTATCCTGATTTATGGACAAAGCTCATTCCTCTGGCCTTCCATGTCGACTACTGGGACTACCTGGGCTGGCAAGACCCCTTTGCCAACCAGAGCTATAGCGCCCGACAACGGGCCTATACGCGAACCGGGGGCACCCAGTCGGTCTATACACCTGGTTTCGTTGTTGCCGGTCATGAATGGCGTGGCTGGTTTCAACATCAACCACTCACCCTACCCGAACAGCAAGAAGCCGTTGGCAAATTACAACTAAGCCTTGATGACGATGACCTCAAAGTAGAATTCGAGCCTCGAAAAACGCCGCCCAAGGGGCTCCTCCTCTATGTCGCCCGCCTTGGATTTGGCATAGACACACAGATAACCAAAGGCGAGAACGCGGGCAAAACCATCAAGCACGACTTTGTCGTCCTGAGCCTGCAACAGGTCAGCGCAACCCGCGACAACCACTGGCGCACCAAGCTGCATAAGGATCCGCGCGGCGAGCGCCAGGCCGTGGTTGCCTGGCTGGGCGCACCAGGCGACCCAACGCCTTATCAAGCCGTGGGTGGCTGGATCAGCCCATAAGGCTCCATAGCCGCGCAGAGCGCCTGCGCGGCCATGATGACTCAGAGGTTCTCGTAGCGGTTCATGTCCAGCACACCCGTCTGTACTGGGTCAGTTTCCTCGATATAACGGGTCAGGTCATGGAAGTAGCGCCAGAAGTCCGGATGGGTCCGGCGAACGCCCCAATGGTCAACCACCTTTTCGAATGCCTCGGCATCCTTGGCCTGCTCAAGGGCGCTGACAAAGTCCGGCACCTCTTGCGCCGGTACGTTGAAGATAAAATTCGGGTAGCTGCTCATGATCCCTGGGTAGATGGTCAGGGTATCCAGCCCTGGCTCATAGCGCAGCCCTTCGCCCGCGATAAAGGCAACGTTGCTGTGCATGCGGTTGCGCAAAATGCTGTAGATATTGCGTTTGCCACCGGGCTCCTCCACCCGCAGCATTGTCGCTTCAGGTAACTGATGGATCACCTTTAGACCAGCCGCGGGCTTATTCACCAAACGGCTCAATGCTTGCTCGGCATGTTGCATCTGCGGATCGGAACTTGCCTGGTAGCAATGGCCGTCCAGGCAGCGGTTGATAGGGTCTGGCGCGACGTTCAGATCACCTGAACGCATCAGCAGTTGCTCTGCAAAATCACGCTTGGGATGCTTGGGATCAAGCGAAAGCGCGGTCTTGGTATCGGTGTCGATACCCTCGTAGTAGTTTAACCAGAGCTTCAGACGACCACTGTTGCGGTACCAGTCCTTCAATATCCCTTCGCGTGAGTCCGCCGGCATCAAGCGTAGAAAGTTCTGCTCGGCGCCGTTACGGATCAAATCAAAGTACAGCCGTGTTTGCGCCTGATGCGAGACATTGCCGAACACATCAAAATTGACCACCAGTTGATAGTAGGTGCGCTCCAGCAGTGGATAATCCATCCACCAGATGGTTTGCGGAATGCCACCAATCAGGCCTCGGCGTACCGTCGCACTGTCAAACTGACGAAAGATCGACAGCAGGGATTGATCATTTCCCGACCAGATATTGGACCAACTCGGTAGCGGCGCATCTTCATAACGATCTCGACGCAGCTCTTCATACTCATTGCGCTTGTCATGATAGTCATCCCACATGCCGACCAGGCTACCGATGTCATCGAACTGGCCAGGCATCGCCAGCAAGGGAGTCGCCTCTGCGCGATATTCCGGATCGGTGATGTACAGGTCGTGCTTGGGGTCCTGGAAGAACGTCCAGAAATTATCACGTATCACATCAGTGGCAATTTGACCTCGACAAACCGGGCCACGAATAAAGGTACGGACAAAGTACTCGGCATCATCGAGCATGAATTGATAACGGGCCTCGGCCGGGATCGCCTTGTAGGTCTCGAACGGATTGGCCCTGCGCTGTGCACCGTAGCCAGGTATCGCATCGGCCGTCCAGGATGAGTCAAGGAACATCGACTTGATATGCGCCATTTTCTTGCGACTCAACGCATAGGTAATATGAGTCTTGTGCACAATGACATCAGGCACCATCGCTATGCGGTAATAAAAGTCAGTGCCTGGATCTTCGTTGGGACGGCGGGTGGCGATTGGATCAATCGGTTTTCCGCTCGGAGTCCGTGAGCGCACCAATTGGAAAAAATGCCGGGTTTTGCCATCGTCAAAATACAAATGCGCAAGGAACAGGTGTTCGTAAAGCCAGCGCGAAACCAGTTCTTCACGCGCACCATGCTGGTTGAAGAACGCTTCCCATTCCTGCACCTGGGCTATTTCAGCTGGCGTGGCAACAGGCACTGACTTATCGACAGGCGCCCCACTGGCGAGCCAGCGTTGCAGGGTTTGGTAGTCTTCAGCTGTAAGGCCCGTCACCGCGAATGGCATGCCGACAGCGGGATTTTTTGCGGCAAACTTGTCGAAATCACCAGGCAAGGTGCATTGATTGACTCTGTTGATGCCAAGGTCAAGTTTTTCAGGCAGCTTGCTATTGGGGGCAAAGCTATTGTTGTCGTGCCCGAGCTTGAGCATGCGCGACATTAATGCAGCCTGGCTGCCTTGCTGGTCGAGTACCGAATTGAAGCCCTTGTTACGCCACTCGGTCACGGTATGGGCGTCGTAGAACAAACGCGTAGGGTCCTGGGCTTTTTTACGCGAGCCATCATATACAGGAGACTGACTGGCACCACGCTCTGCCCCTTCACCACTTTCAAGCTTGAGCTGGCAAGGTGCGTCATAGCAGGCATGGCAAGCAACGCAGTTTTTAGTGAAGATCGGCTGAATGTCTTTGCTGTAAGAAATTTGTTCGGCCGCCAGCAACGGGCTGGCCAAGGCAAAACATGCCGAGATAAATGAACGATACTGCATCACCACATCCTTATAGAGCGTTGCGGCGATTTTAGCCTCCAGCACTATTACGTGGCTATCGTCATCATCATGAATCAAATTCATGTTTATCCGCACGCGCTGCAAAAGCGTGCAGCTTTGCTATTATCGCGCCCTTCTGTATCCCGTAATTCTTAGGTATTCGTGTCCATGTCTTTGTCAGATCGTAGCGCCCGCACACTCGCTCTCCAGCAAGCCCTCAAGGATCGCATCCTGATCCTGGACGGCGGTATGGGCACCATGATCCAAAGCTACAAGCTCGAAGAACAAGATTATCGTGGCGAGCGTTTTGCCGACTGGCCGAGCGATGTCAAAGGCAACAACGACCTGCTTATCCTGAGCCGTCCTGACGTTATTGGTGCCATCGAGAAAGCCTATCTCGACGCAGGCGCCGACATTCTCGAAACCAACACCTTCAATGCCACCCGTGTATCGCAAGCCGATTACGGCATGGAGGCGTTAGCCTACGAGCTCAACGTCGAAGGGGCTCGTCTGGCGCGCCAGGTGGCCGATGCCAAGACCGCCGAGACACCAGATCGCCCAAGATTCGTTGCCGGGGTTCTCGGCCCGACCAGCCGTACCTGCTCGATTTCCCCAGACGTCAACAACCCAGGTTATCGCAACGTTACCTTCGATGTGCTGGTTGAAAACTACACCGAAGCCACCCGTGGCTTGATCGAAGGCGGCGCGGACCTGATCTTGATCGAAACCATCTTCGACACGCTCAACGCCAAAGCCGCCATCTTCGCGGTGCAGCAGGTGTATGAAGACCTGGGCGTTGAATTGCCGATCATGATCTCCGGCACCATTACTGATGCCTCAGGCCGCACCCTGTCTGGCCAAACCACTGAAGCCTTCTGGAACTCCGTGCGCCATGCCAAGCCCATTTCGGTGGGCCTGAACTGCGCCTTGGGAGCCAAGGACCTGCGCCCCTATCTGGAAGAGCTCTCCAACAAGGCTGAAACCCACGTTTCTGCCCACCCCAACGCGGGCTTGCCTAACGCTTTCGGTGAATACGACGAAACACCAGCTGAAATGGCTGCGGTGGTTGAAGAGTTTGCAGCTTCTGGCTTCTTGAACATCGTCGGCGGCTGCTGCGGTACCACGCCCGGGCATATCCAGGCGATTGCAGAAGCCGTCGCTAAATATGCACCACGCGCCCTCCCGGACATTCCCAAGGCCTGCCGCCTGTCTGGCCTTGAGCCCTTCACCATCGATCGCAACTCGCTGTTCGTCAACGTTGGCGAGCGCACCAATATCACCGGCTCGGCCAAGTTTGCCCGCCTGATTCGCGAAGACAACTACACCGAAGCACTCGAAGTCGCCCTGCAACAGGTCGAAGCCGGCGCCCAGGTGATTGATATCAACATGGACGAAGGCATGCTTGATTCAAAGCTTGCCATGGTCACCTTTCTCAACCTGATTGCCGGTGAGCCGGATATTTCGCGCGTACCTATCATGATCGACTCCTCCAAATGGGAGGTAATCGAAGCAGGCCTCAAGTGCATCCAGGGCAAAGGCATCGTTAACTCGATATCGATGAAAGAAGGTGTTGAGCAGTTCAAGCACCACGCCAAGCTGTGCAAGCGCTACGGCGCGGCCGTTGTGGTCATGGCCTTCGACGAAGATGGCCAGGCCGACACCCAGGCGCGCAAAGAAGAAATCTGCAAGCGCTCCTACGACATTCTGGTCGATGAAGTTGGCTTTCCGCCGGAAGACATTATCTTCGATCCGAATATTTTCGCCATTGCCACCGGCATTGAAGAACACAACAACTACGCTGTCGACTTTATCAATGCCTGTGCCTACATCCGCGACAACCTGCCCTATGCCCTGACTTCGGGCGGGGTATCCAATGTGTCGTTCTCATTCCGTGGCAACAACCCGGTGCGTGAAGCCATTCACTCGGTGTTCTTGTATTACGCGATCAAGAACGGCCTGAGCATGGGCATTGTCAACGCCGGGCAACTGGAGATCTACGACCAGATCCCGACCGAGTTGCGTGACGCCGTGGAAGATGTGGTGCTCAACCGCACGACCAATGGCACCGATGCCCTGCTTGCCCTGGCCGATCAATACAAGGGCGACGGCAGCGTTAAAGAAGCCGAGACCGAAGAGTGGCGTGGCCTTGCCGTGCAGCAGCGTCTTGAACATGCGCTGGTCAAGGGCATCACCGCGTTTATCGTTGAAGACACCGAGGAATTCCGCCAACAATGCGCCCGTCCGATCGAGGTGATCGAAGGTCCATTGATGAGCGGGATGAACATAGTCGGCGACCTGTTCGGCTCCGGCAAAATGTTCCTGCCGCAAGTGGTCAAGTCTGCACGCGTGATGAAGCAAGCCGTGGCCCACCTGATTCCGTTTATCGAAGCGGAAAAAGGCGACAAGCCGGAAGCCAAGGGCAAGATCCTGATGGCAACGGTCAAGGGCGACGTCCACGACATCGGCAAGAATATCGTTGGAGTGGTGCTCGGCTGTAACGGCTATGACATCGTCGACCTTGGCGTGATGGTGCCCGCCGAGAAAATCCTGCAAACCGCCATCGCCGAAAAGTGCGACATCATCGGCTTGTCCGGCTTGATCACGCCATCGCTCGATGAAATGGTCCACGTCGCCCGCGAAATGCAGCGCCAGGGCTTTACCCTGCCACTGATGATCGGCGGTGCGACCACATCCAAAGCCCATACTGCGGTGAAGATCGAACCCAAGTACCAGAATGATGCCGTGGTCTATGTGGCCGACGCCTCGCGCGCCGTGGGCGTTGCGACCCAGTTGCTGTCCAAAGAACTAAAGACCGCATTCGTTCAAAATACCCGTGAAGATTACGCCGTGGTTCGTGAGCGCACAGCCAATCGCAGCGCCCGCACCGAGCGCCTGAGCTACAGCGAAGCCATCGCCAGGAAGCCACAATTCGACTGGGCCAGCTATCAACCGACAGTGCCGACGTTCACCGGCGTCAAGGTTTTGGAAGATATCGACCTGGCGGTGCTGGCTGAGTTTATCGACTGGACGCCGTTCTTCATTTCCTGGGATCTGGCGGGCAAATACCCGCGCATTCTCACCGATGAAGTCGTCGGCGAGGCCGCCACTGCGCTCTTTGCCGATGCCCAGGAAATGCTCAAGAAACTGATCGATGAAAAACTGATCAGCGCCCGCGCCGTACTCGGCTTCTGGCCAGCCAGCCAGGTGCAAGACGACGACCTGGAGATTTATGGCGATGATGGCCAACCGCTGGCCAAGCTGCATCACCTGCGCCAGCAGACCATCAAGCCTGACGACAAGCCCAACCTTTCACTTGCCGACTTTGTTGCTCCCAAAGAGTCCGGCGTGCAGGACTATATCGGTGGATTTATCACCACGGCGGGAATTGGCGCAGAAGAAGTGGCCAAGGCCTACCAGGATAAAGGCGACGACTACAACTCGATCATGGTCAAGGCGCTGGCTGATCGACTGGCCGAGGCCTGCGCAGAATGGCTGCACCAGCAAGTGCGTAAAAACTACTGGGGCTACGACCCAGAAGAGCAGTTGAGCAATGAAGAACTGATCAAGGAAGCCTACAAAGGCATCCGCCCTGCTCCAGGTTATCCGGCCTGCCCCGACCATACCGAGAAAGGCACCCTGTTTGACCTGCTCAATGATAACCAGCAGAGCGGCGTGTTCCTCACCGAACACTATGCCATGTTCCCTGCGGCCTCCGTCAGCGGCTGGTATTTTGCCCACCCACAAGCGCAGTACTTTGCTGTCGGCAAGATTGATAAAGACCAGGTCGAAAGCTACACCGCACGCAAACAACAAGACCTGCGCACAACCGAGCGCTGGCTTGCCCCAAACCTGGGTTATGACGACTAGGTTTGACTGCACCTCAGCACAAAGAAGCCCGCAATTGCGGGCTTCTTTGTGCTTGACGCCAACTTAGCTGAACTTTGACTCGGAACGACGAACCAGTTTGATCGAGTGCTTGAGCGTAGGCTTGCGCGTAACGCTGATCGCCTTGCGCGAAACGGTATCAATCGTAATATTCCAGAAACCAGTGCTCGGCACAGTGATGCGCACCGGGAACTTATCGAACGCGCCACCATGATAGGTGTGACGCCCGCCGTTTTTGAAACTGCGGAAATTCGCGTCGTTCATCAGGCGGATATTGCAGGTTTGTGAACACTCGATAACGACCAGGTCGTCTTCATTGAGATGTTCACGCTGATGTATAAATTTCATCGACCGCTCCACGCAGCTGTAAGCAAACCAGTGACTAGTATATAGCCTGCACTGCCTAACCACTCTCTGAAAATCTCTGTACGCAGCCTGCATCGATGGATTCAGTGCATTTTGCGCTCATGATTGTGCTACAGAACCCGGAACAAACCGCTAAACTAAAGGGCCATTGCAACTGCCCAGGCCCGTGGTTTGTCCCTGAATACTGTTTATCTAGCGTTGCTGATGTTGTGCGTTACTGCGTCAGCTTCAGGCCGTGGCAGACAACAGCCAATTAACCGACGAGCAACTGGATAGCGCTTACCCAAGGCTTGAAGCAGCTGAAACAGCCGGATGGATTGACGGATCACACGCCTTGCTGGCCCTGTGTGGTTATCATGGACGCTATCACAGATGCCAACGCCCACCCGCCGCTTGATAAACCATTGCTGCTAACAGACTGCCAAATGTTGATTCGTGTACTAAAGCCCGCTGATGCCCACGCCTACAGATCCTTGATGCTGGCCGCCTACAGTGCCCATCCGGATGCCTTTTCCTCGACCCGCCACGAGCGTGAAAAGAAATCCCTGGCATGGTGGCAAGCTCGCCTGACTGATACCAAACAGCCAGGCTCGGTGGTTCTTGGGGCGCATGACGATACAGGCGCGCTATGCGCAGTGGTCGGCGTATCCTTCAAGAGCCAAGAGAAAACACGGCATAAAGCCACATTATTTGGCTTGTACGTTGCCCAGGACCATCGTGGGCAGGGCCTTGGCCGAAGCCTTATTGAACAGGCGCAACAGCTGGCAAGCAAGCGCGGTGGCATCAAGCTGATGCAACTCACCGTCAGCGAGACCAACCCCGCCGCCATTGCGCTGTATCGCAGTTGTGGCTTTGAGCAATTCGGCCTGGAGTCGATGGCAATAGCACTGGCTGACCGTTATATCAGCAAGCTGCATATGGCATGCCTGATTGACTGACGCTTGATTAACGACTCACCCCGGCATCACCCCAGAGCAGTATCAAGAAACATCATCAAGGCAAAACCGCCCATCAATCCCAGCGTCGCACTGGTTTGATGACCGTTGCGGTGGGTTTCCGGAATAATTTCATGGGATACAACGAATAACATGGCGCCTGCCGCCAAACTCAGGCTGATCGGGTAAGCCAAGGCATAGCCACTGGAAATACCCACGCCAATCAAAGCACCAATGGGTTCCATCAAGCCGGTTGCAATTGCGACCAACGCGGCAGTAAGCGTCGACAGCCCAGTGGTACGCAGCGCCAAGGCTACGGCCAGGCCCTCGGGTATGTCCTGGATCGAAATGGCACTGGCCAGTGGAATACCGACACTCAGATCGCCGCCAGCAAAACCGACACCCATGGCCATGCCTTCTGGCAGGTTATGCAACGTAATTGCAAATATGAACAACCAGACCCTGTTGATTCGCTCTGCGTTGGGCCCGCAAGGCCCGGTGCTTTCATGCTCGTGCGGGGTAAAGTGGTCCAGGCCGAGCATCAATAGCGTGCCAAGCCCCAGTCCAAGCACCACGGTTGCAGCCGATAAAATGCTACTGCCGGTTATATCTTTTGCAGCGTCCAGCCCAGGAAGAATGAGCGAAAATGAACTGGCCGCAAGCATCATCCCGGCAGCAAAGCCAAGCATGCTGTCCTGGGTACGGTTGCTTATTTGTTTAAGCGCAACGGCCAATACAGCGCCAAACCCTGTTGCCACAAAGCCTGCTCCGCCGGCATAGAATGCATAGCGCAGACGCTCGGTATGCTCAGCATCGGCCGCACTGAACACAGCACTGATCAGCAGGTATACAACCGCCAGTACCGCACCAAAAAAACCAGCCGTTACCCAAGGATTTGCCTGGGCTTGAGCAAGCCAGGCAGCCCGAAAGTTCGCATAGTCGGCTTGCGTTGAATCCATAGCAGTCAGCCCCCTGAAATTGAATGCTTACTATCTATGCGCGGGACTGCCTATACAAGGGTAAGGCGCTTATTACCACGATAGATGAAAAGCATCATGGGCTGGGGCCAACAGGCAATACCTGCCCACAATGCACACGGCTATGCATCAGCCAGTAAACCAACAAAGCTTCTTGGCATTTGCACTCCATAGCCTTGGACATAGTCCACGCCTATGTCGATCAATAGCTCGCGGATTTGTTGATTCTCAACGTATTCGGCCACGGTAACGCGACCCAACGTATGGGCCAGATCATTGATTG
This sequence comes from Pseudomonas segetis, assembly GCF_900188155.1. GTDB lineage: Bacteria > Pseudomonadota > Gammaproteobacteria > Pseudomonadales > Pseudomonadaceae > Aquipseudomonas > Aquipseudomonas segetis. The sequence continues at coordinate 1,079,613 of NZ_FZOG01000001.1, read as the reverse complement.
AACGAACCATCGCCAGATCGCTGGATGAATGAGCGATCTCACGCACAAAACTGCCATCAATTTTTACGATATCGACTGGCAAGCGCTTGAGATAATCAAACGAGGAGAAACCAACGCCAAAATCATCCAGCGCGAACGAACAGCCAAGCCTTTGCAAGCGACGCACCAGGTCTGCAACATTGGCCAGGTTGGCAACCGCCGTGGTTTCCGTAATTTCAAAGCAAATGCGCTGCGGCGCGACCTCGTAGCGCTCAAACAACTCCTCGACAAAAGCTAGCAAGCCGCCATCATTCAAACTGTTGCCTGATAAGTTGATCGAGATCGAAGAACAGCGCTGCCACAGATCCGGAGCTTTTTCGAGCTGGCTAAATGCCTGTTCAAGCACCCAGCGATCAACCTTGGCCATTCGGTTATAGCGTTCGGCAGCCGCTATAAAATCTTCGAGTGGCAGGTCGTTTTCCATTACCAGCAACAACTCGTAGTGAGGAAGTTGACGGGCATTGATGTCAGTCGTAGCAATCTGTTGAACCCTTAGCGAGAGCTCTTCACACCTGATGATCTGATCAATCCGTGCCGCGATCGCCAACAACCCCACTCGTTCATCATCAGCCGGAACACTATAGCGATGGACCCGGTTACGACCTGATTCCTTTGCGTGATTGCTCGCCGCATACAGGTTGCTCAACACACTGGCTACATCATGGCTTTCGGCGTTGCTGACGATGCCAATACTCAGGGTTACGGTATGGCTGTGCCCTTGCCAGTCGAACACTTCGTTTTCTATGCCTGCCCGTAGTTTCTCTGCCAGCACCGAGGCGCTGTCCTCATCACATTGCGGGATCATTGCAGCAAACTCGACTCCATCCAGGCGTGCAAGCACGCCTTGTTCGGGCAACATGCGCTGTAGTGCCTGGGCTACATGCTTGAGACACGCATCACCAGCCACCAAGCCCAGATGGCTATTCAAGACACTGAACTGGTCAATCTGCGCGAGCAAATAACTCACCCTGACTTCACTGGACAAGCTTTTGGCCACCACGGCTTCAAAACTTCGCCGATTGAGCAAGCCGGTCAGCTCATCGTGACTTCGCGCATGGCTGATTTCACGATACAGCCGGCCCACAATACCTTGCAGTGCGCGCTGGATAATCCCTTGATCACCGCCGTCATTTTGCGCAATCAACAACAGTCCTTCAGAGACGAGCTCGCTCAGCTCGGCGATTGTCAAATGGCTCACCTCGACGCCTTTCTTATCAACCAGCACATATTGGTCTTTTTGCGAGCTACGCCATACCAACTGCAATGGCTGGCCATCCGCATTTTCCAGCCAGTCGCCTTCCTCAAGGCTTTCAAGGGACGCCTGCCAACGCTGTAATTGCGGGGGCACTTGTGAACGGGGTATTTCAGGCGTATCCAGCTCGCCCAGCTCCACCTCGTGCCCAGCCAGCATCTGCTGGCGCATCCTTTCAAGTATCAGTTTGCAATTGGCATTGGCGATACCAAACTCGTCGAGCTTGCGCCCCATGCTGGAGAGCAGATGATCAACCTCCAGGCTGCGCTTACGTCTTTCTGACTCGTTTCTATGGGTACTTGAAGACAGCAGATATTCTGCCAACAAGCGGGTCAGCTCCAGATCAGCACGCCATTGATCCTCAACATCGGCCCGTATGAACCTGTACACCAACAAGTCACGCCAGCCAGCTTGCAGCCATTGCAGCAACAACTTTGGCGGCCGAGCACCAAGCACCTCAGTCAACCCTAGAGAAACGCTGCACCTGGCATTAAGCAAGGCTTCTTGCCCGCGATAGAGCTCCGCCACACGTTTGACACTGCGCCGGTATGCGCGCTGTTGAACCTCAAGCAGCTCGTCCAGTTCAGCATCAATGCTGGAGAATGAAAGGCTATTGCCCTGGTAGTGAGTCACCAGGTAGTCGATCAGGACCTCAAGGCGCGCCTCCAGCAACGGCTCGGATAACTCTGCCAGCGACAGCAAGCGGTCAAGCGTAGCGCGTACAGGGTGGTGCTTATCCGAGATGGCGGCAGGTTCTCGGAGCGTTGCATCCAACACCGGCAAAAGAAGCTTGTTCAATGCAGGCTTTAACGAGTCGGCCATGGCCTGTTCATGTTGCAATGACTGAAACACCCCACTGACCAAATGGGTGTCTTCGCGTTGACGCTCATTGAGGTAGAAACCGTTGCTCTCGAAATACTTAAGCAGGCTATCGGCTGTCCAGCCTTGCGCCGGCGGCGGGCACAGCAACAGGCGCTCAAGAACATCACGCTGGATGGGACTGACCGCCACCTCCTCAGCCTGCTTGAACTCAGCATTGCCGCTATCCAGGCTATCGACCCGATAATCAGCATCGCGCCCTTGCTGGACCGGGAGCATCGGTTCAGGCAAAAGCGGCGTTATCTGATGCCGATCAAACGCTGTGGCGAGCGCCGTGTAATAGGCAACTAATGACGCTGGTAGAACCGCACACATTTGCGTAAAAAACACATGACGAACAGCTTCATCGCCCTCACTCAGGCTCAATGCCTTGAGCCAGTGAAGAACTAAATAGTCGAGGGAAAATGGATTCTCGGCATTAGCAACATGCTGTCCAACCATCCGACTGAAACAGCCGCAGAGGTTAAACTCCTGCTCGGCCAAGGTCTCACGAAGATGACTCGCAAGGGCATTGGCCAGCAACTGGTCTTCTACGTCCGAAAATTCAAGCAACGCCAGCTCTTGCTCACCCATCAGGGCCTGTCGGGCAGAACTGGGCTTTCGCAACAGGGCACTGTGAATACTGCTGACGCATTCACGTATCGACCGCGCACCTTGAAACTTGCAAAGCTTATAAGCCTCTTCAAAGGCTTGCGCCTCCTGATTGGAGAGCGCCTGTGAGGATTTGTCCTTGAGCGCCGCCCTCAGAGCCCCAAGCACTTGATCGAGCGCTTGAGGCAGCCGAATCTTTACAATGGAACTGAGCACACTTGTAAGCGCAAGCGATGAAGTATTTGATGTCAAACACATGCCTCCTGCATGAGATTGCTTCCCTGCCGAGACCACTCGTTGCTTTTACGTTAAGCACCGAGCTGCCTTTCTAGCTGACGAGCATGTACAGGCATAAATATCTTGGAGCATTATGCCGGCTCCCCTAGTCTATGACTTAACACCTACTTCATGGTTCGTATAGAGGCGTTCAAATGGCGGAATACACAGCTAAAGTTATGTGGACCAGAGGCTCTCAAAGCTTCTTGGATAATCGCTACAGTCGAGCCCATAGCTGGCAATTTGATGGTGGCACGCAGGTGCCCGCATCCTCCTCCCCGCATGTTGTGCCATTGCCCTATTCCGATCCCGCTGCAGTCGACCCTGAAGAGGCATTTGTCGCCTCGTTATCGAGCTGCCACATGCTTTGGTTTTTAGCTATCGCCGCCAAACAAGGCTTTGCTATTGATCAGTACGAAGACAATCCGGTCGGGGTCATGGCCAAGGACGCACAGGGCCGAATGGCCATGACACAGGTAACCCTGTACCCACGGGTGACATTTACCGATAACAATCCAACCCCGGAGCAACTTGGCACACTGCATCACCAAGCCCATGAGCAATGCTTTATCGCCAACTCCGTGATCACTGCCGTGGACTGCAAGCCTGTGCTCGCTTGAACGCCCATTTGCTCAAGCATGACAGCACGCGCCAATAAACGGCTAAACTGAAGGCCACACACTCATGAACAGGGAACCCTTATGAGTGACAATCAAGATGACAAGCCGCTGACCATCTGGGAAATGCTGCAAAGCGTTTTCGCCGCCGCATTTGGCGTTCAGAGCGGTAAGAACCGGAGTCGCGACTTCAGTCGCGGCAAGCCGAGCCAGTTTATTATCCTGGGGCTGCTGTTCACGGCGGGCTTTGTTTTGTTGATCGCAGCCATAGTGCAACTGGTGCTGTACTTTGCCGGTGTATGAGCTGCGAGCGAGACAGGCCGGGGCATAAAACAAGCCGCACAGGAGTGCGGCTTGTTGTCATGTGCTCGCCTTGGCAGGCCTATTGATGGCTGACCCAATACACGGCGGTCGCCACGGCAATAACGATCAAGGCAAAAATAGCCTTGGCGTCGATAGCACTGTCGGCCGGATCTGGCTCTGTTTGATCATTCATAGGCACCCCCTCGCAGTTATTATGATTGTGGCTGTACGCCTTGAGTAAAGACCAGGTATGCGACTTGCTCAAGAGCTGTGGTTATGCATGCCTCGTCACTTAGAGCTTTAAGTTCTTTCCATATATTGAAACATCACTTTTGCGCATAACCCTGAACTGGTATCTTCCATCGCCTCCGTATGGAGTGCGCGGCCGTGCGCGCAGTTTTGCTGTAAATGGCTATTTATGCATTGCGCTAAATGGGTTGACCGAACAACTGTCGTCTTAATTGCCGGCGGCAAAACATAAATAGAAGCTATGCAGCCTGATAACAGGACCCGTCATGTACGTTTACGACCAGTACGATCAAACCATCATCGAGGACCGCGTCAAGCAGTTCCGTGATCAAACACGCCGTTACCTGGCTGGCGAACTGAGCGAGGCTGAGTTCCGCCCGCTGCGCCTGCAAAACGGTCTGTATATCCAGCGCTACGCGCCAATGCTGCGTATTGCGGTTCCCTATGGCCTGCTCTCTTCAAAGCAAGTGCGCAAGCTGGCAGACATCGCCCGCAACTACGACAAAGGCTATGCGCACATCAGCACCCGCCAGAACGTGCAGTTCAACTGGTGTGAACTGGAAGACATCCCAGAGATCCTTGCTGAGTTGTCGACCGTGCAAATGCATGCCATCCAAACCAGCGGCAACTGCATTCGCAACACCACCACCGACCAGTTCGCCGGTGTTGCCAAGGACGAAATCATCGATCCTCGCCCATGGTGCGAGATCATCCGTCAGTGGTCGACATTCCATCCGGAATTCGCCCATCTGCCGCGTAAGTTCAAGATTGCCGTCAACGGCGCCGTCAGCGACCGTGCAGCGATTGAAGTACATGATATTGGTCTTGAAGCGGTCAACAACGAAGTCGGTGAGCTGGGCTTTCGCGTATCCGTAGGTGGCGGCCTGGGGCGTACGCCCATTGTCGGCAGCTTCATCAATGAGTTCCTGCCTTGGCAGCACTTGATCAGTTACCTGGATGCCATCCTGCGTGTCTATAACCGCTATGGCCGTCGTGACAACAAGTACAAGGCACGCATCAAGATCCTGGTCAAGGCACTGACCCCAGAAGTCTTTGCCGAGCGTGTCAATGCCGAATGGGCACACCTCAAGGACGGGCCAACCACCCTGACCGAGGCAGAAGTCCAGCGTGTCGCGGCACATTTCGTCGACCCGGACTACAAGACCCTGCAAGACCAGGACGCCGAACTGGCCGCCCTTGACGCCGAGCATCCTGGCTTTGCCCGCTGGCGCCAGCGCAACACCTTTGCCCACAAAAAGCCGGGCTATGTTGCGGTCACCCTGTCGCTCAAGCCAACAGCCGTTGCGCCTGGCGACCTGACCGACAAGCAGCTCGATGCCGTTGCCGACCTTGCTGATCGCTACAGTTTCGGCGAAGTGCGCAACAGCCATAACCAGAACATTATCCTGGCCGACATAGAACAAGCCCAGCTTTTCACCCTCTGGGGTGAGCTGCGCGAAAAGGGTTTTGCCACGCCAAACGTTGGCCTGCTGACCGATATCATCTGCTGCCCGGGCGGCGACTTCTGCTCGCTGGCCAACGCCAAGTCGATCCCGATCGCCGAAGCGATTCAGCGTCGTTTCGATGACCTCGACTACCTGTTCGATATTGGTGAAATCGACCTCAATATCTCAGGCTGCATGAACGCCTGCGGACACCACCACGTAGGCCACATTGGCATCCTGGGTGTGGACAAGAAAGGCGAAGAGTTCTACCAGGTTTCACTCGGCGGCAGCTCTGGCCGTGACGCCAGCCTGGCCAAGATTCTCGGCCCGGCATTTGCGCAAGATGATGTGGCAGGCGTGATCGAGAAAATCATCAATGTCTACGTCGAAAAGCGTGACGATGAAGAAAGCTTCCTCGACACCTTCCGCCGTGTCGGTGTGGACCCGTTTAAGGAGCGCGTATATGCAGCGAATAATTAAGAACGGCCAGATCATCGACGAAACCTGGCATCTGCTGCCTAAAGACGCGACGCTCGAGGGCTTGTCAAACTGTGACGACCTGATCGTACCGTTGGAGCTGTGGTCCGAGCATGCCCATGCCCTCAAGGCCCGCGATGGCGGCCTGGGTGTTTGGCTCGAAGCCGGTGAAGAGATCGAAGAGATTGCCGACCAACTGGATAACTTCCAGGTCATTGCCCTGAATTTCCCAGCCTTCACCGATGGCCGCCACTCCTCGACGGCTTATATGCTGCGCACGCGTTATGGCTACAAAGGTGAAATTCGCGCCATCGGTGACGTACTGCGTGATCAACTGTTCGCCCTGCGCCGTTGCGGCTTTGATGCCTTCGCCCTGCGTGAAGACAAAGACCCGCAAGATGCCCTGCAAGCCTTTACTGAATATTCAGAGGTTTATCAGGCATCGAGCGATCAGCCTTTGCCATTGTTCCGCCGCCGTGCTTGATCGCGGCTTAACGCGGTAAAACAAAAAGCCCGACGCAGTGATGCATCGGGCTTTTTTACGACGCAATTTAAGGCTTTGGCTCGACGCTCAATGCATCACTGAGAAAGCCCGGGGCGATATAGCGCTCATAGTGCGCCTCGGAAAGAATGAAGAACTCACGATCAATGGCGTCGCGCAACTCCGGCAACGACCAATTGCGAAACTCGGGCAGCAACGCCATGCCATATGCTTCGAGCTGGTTGATCACGCGCGCGCCCCGGGCGATCAACTGATAAGCCCAGCAATAAGGCGACTGATTGGGCACAAAGCGAATCTGGCGCTGGACCAGCTGATCCCGTAATCGCATTGCATCAAACACTTCGACCTTAGCCTCCATGACCTGTACCAACAGCACCTCCAGACGCTGCCATACAGCTTGCTTGGCTTGCTCGTCGTAGCCATTCCAGGCAATCACCTCATGATGAAAACGCTTGCAGCCACGGCACACAAGGTCGCCATAGACCGTCGAGCACAGGCCAACACAGGGCGTTTTAATCGGCTGACTGGACATAACAAAAACAAGATTCACATGACTAACAGGCGGGCATATTAGCCCTTTGTCCAAGTCAGTTCACCCATGAAAAACTGTGTGAATAGATGTTTTTCTAAAAAGCCGTTTCAGGCAAAAGATGACAAAACGGCCATTATCCAGACTCACAAGACCCCAAAATGGGCTTGGAGAAGGCTTTTAGGAGGCTTTTGATTGTTTTTTGTACAAACATGCAGAATCAAGGCTTTAGCTTAACTTTACTTGCGCTTTCCAGTAGAATCGTCGGGCCTTTTATAGGCACCAAAGTCCGTTGGAAGCTGTTTTCAAAGCGTCACGAGCACAGTTAATCCTGCAGGTACGATGTTGGCACCGCTATTTGGTTACCCCAAATACTGGTGCCAGCCCTCATCGATCTCGTCCTGCCGGCGTAAAACTTTGAAAGCAGCTTCTGGAAGAAATCCCTGAAATCTCGGCTGATTGGCCCATAAAGCCTTTACAGCGCTTGATTCGGTGCTTTCTGGATATGCGTCCCGGACAGAATTTGGGACCACTGATGAGGGTAATAACTGTGCTTGAAGCCTATCGCAAACACGTAGCAGAGCGTGCCGCTCAGGGTATCGTGCCCCAGCCGCTGAACGCCGAACAAACTGCAGGTCTTGTTGAACTGCTGAAAAACCCGCCTGCTGGCGAAGAAGAATTCCTCGTCGACCTGATCACCAATCGCGTACCACCAGGGGTGGACGAAGCAGCCTACGTCAAGGCTGGTTTCCTCTCCGCTGTCGCCAAGGGTGAAGCAACCTCCCCCCTGATTGACAACAAGCGTGCAGTCGAACTGCTGGGCACCATGCAAGGCGGCTACAACATCGCCACCCTGGTTGAACTGCTCGAAGACGCGACCTTGGGTGCTGTTGCCGCCGAACAACTGAAGCACACCTTGCTGATGTTCGACGCGTTCCACGACGTAGCTGAAAAAGCTAAGGCAGGCAACGCCAACGCTAAAGCTGTGCTGCAGTCCTGGGCAGAAGGCGAATGGTTCACCAAACGCGCCCCGATCGCCGAGAAATACAGCCTGAGCGTGTTCAAGGTTACCGGCGAAACCAACACCGACGACCTGTCTCCGGCGCCTGACGCCTGGTCACGTCCAGACATCCCGCTGCACGCCCTGGCCATGTTGAAAATGGCTCGCGACGGCATCGTGCCTGAGCAACAAGGCGTGACTGGCCCACTGAAGCAGATCGAAGAGATCCGCGCTGCTGGCTTCCCAGTTGCCTATGTGGGCGACGTTGTCGGTACCGGTTCATCGCGTAAATCCGCAACCAACTCGGTATTGTGGTTCTTCGGCGACGACATCCCTTACGTGCCGAACAAGCGCGCAGGCGGTTTCTGCTTCGGTAACAAGATTGCGCCTATCTTCTACAACACCATGGAAGATGCTGGCGCCCTGCCGATCGAGTTCGACGTTTCCAACATCGCCATGGGCGACGTGATCGACGTCTATCCGTACGCCGGTAAAGTGTGCAAGCACGGCACTGACGAAGTTATCACCACCTTCGAACTGAAAACCCCTGTGCTGCTCGACGAAGTTCGTGCAGGCGGCCGTATTCCGTTGATCGTGGGTCGTGGCTTGACCGACAAGGCACGTGCTGAGTTGGGTCTTCCACCTGCTGACCTGTTCAAGAAACCTGAGCAGCCAGCCGACAGCAACAAAGGCTTCACCCTGGCGCAGAAGATGGTTGGCAAGGCTTGCGGCGTAGCAGGCGTGCGTCCAGGCACTTACTGCGAACCCAAGATGACCACCGTCGGCTCGCAAGACACCACAGGTCCAATGACCCGTGATGAACTGAAAGACCTGGCATGCCTGGGCTTCTCCGCCGACCTGGTGTTGCAGTCGTTCTGCCACACTGCGGCTTATCCGAAGCCAATCGATGTGACCACTCACCACACCCTGCCTGACTTCATCCGCACTCGCGGTGGCGTCTCGCTGCGTCCTGGTGACGGCATCATCCACAGCTGGCTGAACCGCATGCTGCTGCCGGATACCGTTGGCACTGGTGGTGACTCGCACACCCGTTTCCCAATGGGCATTTCGTTCCCGGCAGGTTCGGGCCTGGTCGCATTCGCAGCAGCCACTGGCGTTATGCCGCTGGACATGCCGGAATCCATCCTGGTTCGTTTCAAGGGCAAAATGCAGCCTGGTATCACCCTGCGTGACCTGGTCCATGCAATCCCTTACTACGCTATCCAGAAAGGCCTGCTGACTGTTGAGAAGAAAGGCAAGATCAACGCCTTCTCCGGCCGCATCCTCGAGATCGAAGGTCTCGACGAACTGACCGTTGAACAAGCGTTCGAACTGTCTGACGCCTCCGCAGAGCGCTCCGCTGCTGGTTGCACCATCAAGATGCCGGAAAAGGCAATTGCCGAATACCTGCAGTCGAACATCACCCTTCTGCGCTGGATGATCAGCGAAGGCTACGGCGACGCACGCACCATGGAACGTCGCGCTCAAGCGATGGAAGCATGGCTGGCCAACCCTGAACTGATGAGCGCTGATGCTGACGCCGAATACGCTGAAATCATCGAAATCGACCTGTCAGAGCTGAAAGAACCCGTTCTGTGCGCACCAAACGACCCGGACGATGCTCGTCTGCTGTCGACTGTTCAGGGCGAGAAGATCGACGAAGTGTTCATCGGCTCGTGCATGACCAACATTGGTCACTTCCGCGCTGCTGGCAAGCTGCTGGATAAAGTCAAAGGTGGCATTCCGACTCGTCTGTGGCTGTCGCCGCCGACCAAGATGGACGCTCACCAGCTGACTGAAGAAGGCTACTACGGCATCTTCGGCAAGGCTGGCGCACGTATGGAAATGCCGGGCTGCTCGCTGTGCATGGGTAACCAGGCACGTGTAGAGGCCAACTCCACCGTGGTTTCCACTTCGACGCGTAACTTCCCGAACCGCCTGGGTGATGGCGCCAACGTGTACCTGGCCTCTGCCGAACTGGCTGCGGTCGCTGCAATCACCGGCAAACTGCCGACGGTTGAAGAGTACATGGCGTATGCGAAAGACATCGACAGCATGGCTGCCGACGTTTATCGCTACCTGAGCTTCGACCAGATCGCTGAGTTCCGCGAAGCCGCTGCGAACGCCAACATCCCGGTCGTTCAAGCCTAAGCGTTAGCTGCATCGAAAGAGCCCCGCCCAGTGCGGGGCTTTTTTTTGCGTGCGATCAAGCTGTTGCTCAAGTCCGCTGGCACATGGATTGCTTTGCTAGGGACACTGCAAGCAGCTCCAGCTACGGAACTCGCTTATCGACAATGGCGTCGTCTCGGAACTGCTTTGCGCAGCGACTGAAACGGCGCTTTTTTGTGTTGCAAAGGGAATGCTAAATGGGTGATCAAACACTTAACCGCACAGATGTACTGGATTGGGTTAACGGCTCCGACGCTCCAGAAAAGAGCACGCTCAACCTGGGCTTTATGGCCCTGACAGACTCGGCGTCATTGATTGTCGCCGCCACGCAGGGCTTCGCCCAACCCTATGGCTTGACCCTCAACCTGCAGCGCCAATCATCCTGGGCCACCCTGCGCGACAAGCTGTTGAGCCGAGAGCTCGACGCCGCGCAAACGTTATACGGCCAAATCTACGGCACCCACTTGGGAATTGGCGTCCAGCCCACAGAGATGGCAATTCTGATGGGCCTTAATCACAACGGCCAGGCGATTAACCTCTCGGAACAACTCAAGTGCGAAGGCGTGACCAATGGCGATGCACTCAAGCAATACGTGCATCAAAGCAGTGCAAAGCTGACCTTCGCTCAAACCTTTCCCACAGGCACGCACGCCATGTGGCTTTATTATTGGCTGGCCAGCCAAGGCATACACCCGCTCACTGACGTCAATACCGTAGTGGTGCCGCCCGCACAAATGGTTGCACACCTGAACGCGCAACGTATCGACGGTTTCTGCGCAGGCGGGCCATGGGGAGCCCTGGCAGTAGATCAAGGCCAAGGTTTTACCGTGGCCACCAGCCAAGCGATCTGGCCAGACCACCCGGAAAAGGTATTGGGCCTGACGCGCGAGTTTGTCGAGCTTTATCCCAACACCGCCCGGGCCTTGACCATGGCCATCCTTGAAGCCAGCCGTTTCATTGACGAAAACCCGGAAAACAAACGCAGCACGGCCAAGCTGATCAGCAGCGCCGACTATGTTGACGCGCCCTTGTCTGCCATAGAACCGCGATTTCTTGGCCACTACCAGGACGGTCTCGGCAATGCCTGGGCCGACCCACATCCACTGCGCTTCCACGCCGGTGGCGCAGTCAACATGCCGTATTTATCCGACGGCATCTGGTTTATGACCCAATTCCGCCGCTGGGGCTTGCTGCGCGATGATCCCGACTACCTGGGTGTCGCGCAACGTATCCAGCAGATCGATATCTACAGCCAGGCGGCGCAGGCATTGAATATCCCGGTGCCACCTGCGATGCGCAGCAGCACCCTGCTCGATGGCAAAAGCTGGGACGGCAGCAACCCGGTGGACTATGCGCGAAGTTTTGCCCTTCACGCCTTGAGCGATAGCTCAGTCACCGCCCAATAACTGGCAGGAGGCCAAGATATGCTGCGCATACTGCTGATAAACGACACACCGAAAAAAGTCGGCCGGCTCAAAGCGGCACTGACCGAGGCCGGATTTGAAGTCATCGATGAGTCCGGCCTGACCATCGACCTGCCCGCTCGGGTTGAGGCTGTGCGCCCGGATGTAATCCTGATCGACAGTGAATCCCCCAGCCGTGACGTCATGGAGCAAGTGGTATTGGTCACCCGTGATCAACCGCGGCCAATTGTCATGTTCACTGACGAACACAACCCCAACGTCATGCGCCAGGCGATTCAATCCGGTGTCAGTGCCTACATAGTCGAAGGGATTCATGCCCAACGCCTGCAGCCCATACTTGATGTGGCCATGGCTCGCTTCGAGAGCGATCAAGCGTTGCGCGCGCAATTGCACGCACGGGACGCACAACTGGCTGAACGCAAACGGATCGAACTGGCCAAGGGCCTCTTGATGAAAATGAAGAGCTGCGATGAAGAAGCCGCCTACACCCTGATGCGTCGCCAAGCCATGAGCCGTCAGCAAAAGCTCGCGCAAGTGGCTGAACAGATTATTGCCATGCACGATTTGCTCGGAAAATAAGCGGACTGTACCGCTTGCAACCCCACTGTTCTGCTCACACCTGTAGCGGCCAGCTAACTGTATAGCTGCCTCAATGGCCGGTTGTATCTGCGCCTGCAACCGGCCAATGGCTAAGATCAAGCATTCATCCAGCCACCAATAGTGAGCGCAGCATGACCCCGCATAATGACGAGACAGCGCTTCTTGCCGACGCAGACCGGCGCGCCCTGAAATATCTCGACAGCCTGCCCCGGCGCCCAGTATTCCCTGCTCAGCAAGCCATTGCCGGACTCAAGGCACTGGACCAGCCCTTCCGCGAACAAGGAATAGCTGCAAAGGAGGTACTGCGTCTGCTTGATGACATAGCATCCCCGGCCACTGTCAGTTCCAATGGCTCACGCTATTTCGGCTTTGTTATCGGCGCCACGCTACCTGCCGCCGCTGCCGCCGAGCGGCTGGTCCTAGCCTGGGATCAATGCGCCTCTTCGTTCGACAACTCACCCGCGATTGACCGCATTGAGCGTATTGCCGGTCACTGGGTGCTGGATGCGCTGGGGCTGCCTAGGAACAGCGCGGTCGGCTTTGGCACCAGTGCAACGGCCTGTACCCTGGCGTGCCTGTCAGCGGCCCGACGCTCTCTGCTGGCACGCAAGGACTGGGACTTTGATGGCGATGGCCTGATCGGTGCCCCCGAGATACGCGTCGTAGTCTCGGCCAGCGTACACATTACTGTTAAGAAGGCATTGCGCGTGCTTGGCTTCGGCATGAATCGGCTGGTCATTGCGCCTGTCGACGAGCATGGCCGGATTGATCCACTGCAGTTGCCTGCGCTGGATGATATGACGATCCTTTGCCTGCAGGCGGGCGAAGTCAATACCGGCGAGTTCGACCCCTTCGGCACCCTGATACCCAAAGCCAAGGCAGCGGGTGCCTGGGTTCACGTTGACGGTGCCTTTGGCCTGTGGGCTCGCGCTTCATCTTCTGCCGAGCTTGTCGAAGGCGTCGAGCTGGCGGATAGCTGGACCACCGATGGACATAAATGGCTGAACACGCCATACGATGGCGCCATGGCTATTTGTCGCGACGCGGACGCACTTGCCACCGCCATGAACAGCGATGCAGCCTACGCCACGGCATCAAAGGATGCACAGAAAAACCTGACCCTGGAGTTCTCGCGCCGAGCCCGCGGCATACCCATCTGGGCAGCCCTCGCCTCGCTTGGTCGCGAGGGCTTGCGCCAGATGATCGACAACCACATTCGTCAGGCCAGCCATCTTGCAGAATGCTTGCGCGCTGCCGGGTATCAGGTGTTGAACCGGGTTGTGCTTAACCAGGTTCTGGTACGGGCGGACACTGATCAACAGACCACTGCAATACGTCTGGCCGCCCAGGCGTCAGGTCAAGTCTGGTTTGGACCGACAGTCTGGCAAGGACGCCCGGCCTTTCGCCTGAGCATTTCATCCTGGCGCACCACGGATGCGGATATCAAGCTGCTCGCTGACCTGCTGATCAGACTCAAGCAGGAAATCACCGACTGAAGCTGTAATTACTCGACAAGCCTGGCTCACTGCGTTTATCTTCATCACCGGCCACCGCAGTGGCCAGCGTCGCTCGGACGGTTCCGGGCGCTTACGTACTTTGAGGTTTACATGGCTGAGCAAGCTAAGCGCCGCTTTGCGCGCATCGATCGTCTTCCCCCCTATGTTTTCAATATCACCGCTGAACTGAAAATGGCAGCCCGCCGCCGTGGCGAGGACATTATTGACTTCAGCATGGGCAATCCAGACGGCCCCACGCCTTCCCATATCGTTGAAAAGCTCTGCACTGTTGCCCAGCGCGAAGACACCCACGGCTACTCGACTTCACGCGGTATTCCGCGCCTGCGCCGAGCGATCTCACGCTGGTATGCCGACCGCTACCAGGTTGATATCGACCCTGAAGACGAAGCCATAGTCACCATTGGCTCGAAAGAAGGCTTGGCCCACCTGATGCTGGCAACGCTCGATCACGGCGATACAGTCTTGGTCCCGAACCCCAGCTACCCGATCCATATTTATGGTGCCGTGCTTGCTGGCGCCCAGGTACGCTCTGTACCGCTGGTGCCCGGCGTCGATTTCTTTGCTGAACTGGAGCGCGCCATTCGCGAGTCCATTCCCAAGCCAAAGATGATGATCCTGGGGTTCCCCTCGAACCCGACGGCGCAGTGCGTGGAACTGGACTTCTTTGAACGGGTTGTGGCGCTGGCCAAACAATATGACGTATTGGTGGTACATGACCTCGCCTACGCCGATATCGTCTATGACGGCTGGAAAGCGCCATCGATCATGCAAGTTCCCGGCGCCAAGGATGTCGCGGTGGAATTCTTTACCCTGTCCAAGAGCTACAACATGGCCGGCTGGCGAATTGGCTTCATGGTCGGCAACAAGGAACTGGTAAACGCGTTGGCGCGGATCAAGAGCTATCACGACTACGGCACCTTTACCCCGCTACAAGTCGCCGCTATTGCAGCGCTGGAAGGTGACCAGCAGTGCGTACGCGATATTGCCGAGCAATACCGGCAGCGGCGCAACCTGATGGTAAAGGGCCTTCACGAACTCGGCTGGATGGTCGAAAACCCCAAGGCCTCAATGTACGTCTGGGCCAGGATACCCGAGGCCTATGCCGAGCTTGGCTCACTGGAGTTTGCCAAAAAACTGCTGGCCCAAGCCAAGGTCTGCGTCTCTCCTGGCATCGGCTTTGGCGATTACGGTGATGATCATGTGCGCTTTGCCTTGATCGAGAACCAGGATCGCATTCGCCAGGCCTTGCGCGGCATCAAGCATATGTTCAGAGCCGATGGCTTGCTGCCGGGTGCGGCGACCAAGCCCGTCAAATAGCATCCAGGGTCTTGCCCGGTAGTCATTGGTTACCGGGCACTTGGCTTAGCTGGAATAATCGAGCACTGTCCAGATACTGCTCAAGCCTTCCCCTATCACGCACTTGGACTCAGTCAGCGCCGGGTTGTAATTCAGCGCCATCAAACTGGTCGCACCATCGACCACATCATCATGCTGCGCCATCCACTGCACGCGCCCGCAATTAGGTGTGTCAATCACGTAGCTGTTGGCCACGACTGCGCCTGGGGTCGACATACCGATGGCATCCACAACCAATCCGTGCTCCTCAACCCGCTTGCCATCAGAAATGACTACGGCCCACGCATCGTTATTGTCGATCACCAGGTAGGTGCCATTCGCCTTGGGCTGCTCAAGCGATGGTTGCGCGCATCCCGTAAGCATCACCAATACCAAAACTGTCATCAGTATCTGTTGCATTGTTTGCGACCCCTTTGCCTATCCGATGGGCTGGGGCTTGGTTGCCTTCAGGCCATCGCAATGAGTGAAATTTGCAGCGCGATGACAAGACTATTAACCAATACTGTTTATTTGTACAGTATTTTTGTACTAAACTCATTTACGCCATCTGACAGATACCGCACAGGCTTGATTGGGAGCGCAACGATGCTGGACGTAATGCAATTAAAACAAGCAGTTAACCGAATGCCTCTGGAAAAAATACGGGCCACCGTGGACGAGCTTCACCTCGAAGGGATAGTCACTGAAGGTAAAACCCCTTTCAACAGGCTGCACTTCAATACCTGCTTTGCGGAAATAGAGGCGCTTTTCCAGCGTGCGGGATACCACCGGCCGCTTGATGTTGTCGGCTACCAGGGCTTGGTCTACGCGATGTTCGACCCCACTCGCTGGGAAGCTGTCGAAGTCCTGCGCTGGCTCAAGGACTTCGTCGAGGAGCCTCGCAAACGCCCAGCCAGCTAAGTCCTGTACGGCACTCAGAAGCCAGGTCAATCGCTGCGCTGTTATTGCGCACGTTAAGCGGCACGCAAATGAACCACGCACCAGCCTGGCTCAGAGCCGAGCGCTTTTGATGCTTATACAGCCGCCAGCGAAATCTCTATTCAACTTTAAAATACATAGGTAATTTATTGTTTTTGATGATTTTTTATCTTATACAAAAATCTTCATACAGCATCTGAGTCGTTGCCTGGCAAGGGCTTTGCAATAACCTCGCTACATCCGTCTTCGGGTCGCCAACGGCGGTGATCGAGACGAAATAGACAAAGACGTCAAGGCTGCACGCATTGTTCTCGCGTGCAGGTTTAGACGTCTTTTTTCGTTTCTGATAGCTGAGGAATTTCAATGCGCCATTCCACACTACCGTGCTCATTATTGAAGAAGACCCTGGCCAGTGTCAGTTGCGCCGCGTTTCTTGTATTCGGCTCAGTCGCTGCACCTTTTGCCAGTGCCGCCGAACCTGAGAAAGCAGAGCTCAAACTGGGCTTTATCAAGCTCACCGACATGGCGCCCCTGGCAATTGCCTATGAGAAAGGCTACTTCGAGGACGAAGGCCTGTATGTCACCCTTGAGGCCCAGGCAAACTGGAAAGTGTTGCTCGACCGGGTGATCACTGGCGAGCTCGACGGTGCACATATGCTGGCTGGCCAGCCACTTGGCGCAACAATCGGCTTTGGCACAAAGGCGCAGATTGTCACTGCGTTTTCCATGGACCTCAATGGCAACGGCATCACTGTTTCCAATGAGGTCTGGGCTGAAATGAAAGAGCACATCCCCATGCAGGATGGCAAACCGGTTCACCCCATAAGCGCTGCTGCGCTAAAACCGGTTATCGAGCGCTATAAGGCCGAAGGCAAGCCGTTCAACATGGGCATGGTCTTTCCCGTGTCCACCCACAACTACGAGCTGCGTTACTGGCTCGCGGCTGGAGGTATAAACCCGGGTTACTACGCCCCAGCCAAGGGCGATATTTCCGGCACATTGAATGCCGATGCCCTGCTCTCGGTTACCCCGCCACCGCAAATGCCTTCGACCATGGAGGCTGGCACCATAAGCGGCTACAGCGTGGGCGAGCCCTGGAACCAGCAGGCTGTGTTCAAAGGCATTGGCGTACCGGTGATCACCGACTATGAAATATGGAAGAACAACCCGGAGAAAGTCCTCGGGGTCTCTAAAAAGTGGGCCGACGCCAACCCTAAAACCCACAAGCGCCTGGTCAAGGCCCTGATCCGCGCCGCCATGTGGCTGGATGAGGGCAACAATGCCAACCGCCAGGAGGCCGTGGAAATCCTGTCGCGCCCTGAATACGTGGGGGCGGATGCCAAGGTCATCGCCAATTCCATGACTGGAACATTCGAGTACGAAAAAGGTGACAAACGCAGCGTTCCGGACTTCAACGTGTTCTTTCGCTACAACGCCACCTACCCGTTTTATTCCGACGCAATCTGGTACCTCACGCAGATGCGCCGCTGGGGCCAAATCACCGAGACCAAGCCAGACAGCTGGTATTTCGATATCGCCAAGCAAGTCTACCAACCCGCCGTATATCGCCAGGCTGCCGAGGAGTTGATTGCCGAAGGCAAGGCCAAGGCCAGCGACTTTCCTGCAGCAGATGAAAGCGGCTTTCGCGCGCCGACCCATGAATTCATCGACGGCCTGACCTATGACGGGCGCAAGCCCAACGCCTACATCGAGCAAATGAAAATTGGCTTGAAGCAAGACTCAGTGCTCTAAGGCGCTTGTGACAATTAGAGCACTGCAACCGCCCCTGCGGTCCAGTGCCACCAGACAACCCGCCTTCAGCCTGGCTGAGGCCGTATAAGCCGAGGATTGGACGATGAGTAACCCTGCCATCTCCGAGCAAATCACCCAGACAGTCAAAAGCGCAAGAACCGCAGCGTTCAAACGCTGGCTGCCAAACCTGCTGATGCCAATCATTGGCCTGGCTGCCTTTCTGATGTTCTGGCAAATGATTGCCGGCAGCATCAATACCAGCCTGGGAACCTTTCCCGGGCCCGCACAAGTTGCCAGCCAGTTCAGCAACCTGGTCGACGAGCACCAGCGCGAAGCCAAGCGTGAAACGGCGTTCTATGAGCGCCAGCAACTACGTAACCAGGCCCAGCTCAGTAAAAACCCAGAGGCCAAGGTAAAGATCCGTCCCTACACCGGCAAACCGACCTTCTTCAAGCAGATAGTCACCAGCCTGTATACGGTAATGACCGGCTTTGTGATTGCTTCGCTGATAGCCATTCCACTGGGCATTGTCTGTGGCCTGAGCAAGCCGCTGTACAACGCCATCAACCCACTGATACAGATATTCAAACCCATATCACCACTGGCCTGGCTGCCACTGGTGACCATGGTTGTCAGCGCGGTCTACACCAGCACCGATCCGCTGTTTGCCAAGTCATTTATTACCTCGGCAGTGACGGTGGCCTTGTGCTGCCTCTGGCCAACGGTAATCAACACCATTGTTGGCGTGGCAAACCTGGATAAGGACCTGCAGAACGTAAGCCGCGTGCTGAGCCTGTCCCCTCTCAACCATATACGACGCATCGTGCTGCCAGCCGCCATTCCCATGATTTTCACTGGCCTGCGCTTGTCACTGGCAACTGGCTGGATGGTGTTGATTGCAGCCGAAATGCTTGCGCAAAACCCCGGGCTGGGCAAATTCATCTGGGATGAGTTCCAAAACGGCAGTTCCAACTCGCTTGGACGGATCATGGTAGCCGTGATTGTGATCGGCCTGATCGGCTTTGCCCTCGATCGCCTGATGCTGGCCCTGCAAAAATATGTGAGCTGGGATAAGAGCGCCGACCTGCGTTAAACACAGAGGATATTCTATGAGCACTGCACATCTTGAACTGACAGGCGTAGGCATTAGTTTTCCGACGGATAAAGGCCTGTTTTGCGCACTTAAAGACGTTAACTTGAAGATAGCCAAGGGGGAATTCGTTTCGCTGATCGGCCACTCAGGTTGTGGCAAGTCAACCGTATTGAATATTGTCGCCGGCCTTTATCAGGCCACCACGGGCGGGGTGATTCTCGACAATCGAGAAGTGAATGCACCTGGGCCGGAGCGCGCCGTGGTGTTTCAAAACCATAGCTTACTGCCTTGGTTGAGCTGCTACCAAAATATCGAACTGGCCGTGCGCCAGGTATTCAAAAACAGCAAAAGCAAAACCGAGATGCGTGAATGGATTGAGCACAACCTCGACTTGGTGCACATGAGTCACGCACGTCACAAGCGCCCCAGCGAGATATCCGGCGGTATGAAGCAGCGCATAGGTATTGCCCGGGCGCTGGCGATGCAACCCAAAGTATTGTTGATGGACGAGCCCTTTGGCGCCCTTGATGCACTCACCCGCGCGCACCTGCAGGATTCTCTGATGGAGATTCACGCCGATCTCGGTAACACGGTGATCATGATTACCCATGACGTTGACGAAGCGGTGTTGCTGTCGGACAGAATCATCATGATGAGCAATGGGCCTTCGGCAACAGTCGGCGAGATTCTTCAGGTCGAACTGCCCAGGCCCCGGGAGCGCATGGCCTTGGCTCACGATTCGCGCTATCACGAATATCGCGCAGCGGTGCTTGAATTCCTTTACCAGAAGCAACATCGCCCAGCAGCCTGAAACCAGCTTGGCTAGTATCAAGAAATGGCCATAAGCCGTCTGGAATAGAGGTTGGCAGCCCGTTGGTCAGATACGTTGAACCTAGCAAAGCTGAGGTCGCCGAACAGTTGCAAATAAATTGTTCACTGAACGGCGACCCTCTAAGGACCTAATGTGTTTGATCTGTCCACTTGGAACCTGTCTGTCCCCACACCACCGACCCCCACTGAAATCAGCGCGGCGCGGATACAAAACGGTTACTCCAGCCAATACTTCCGTAATGACGGCAATCAAACCGTCGTATTCTGGGTGCCTGTCACCGGCTCACGCACCGAGGACGCCAGTTATCCGCGTAGCGAACTACGGGAAACCTACGCCGATGGCAGATTGCACAACTGGTACTACAAAGATGGTGACAACTATTTAAATGCAGTACTGGCAGTCAACGTGGTGCCGAGTAAAAACAAAGTTATTGTCGGCCAAATCCATAGTAAGGATCAGCCGGGAAGTGAAAATGATCCGTTGGCAAAGCTGCAATACCATTATAAAAATGGCACCGGGAGGCTCGAACTTCTGTATCGAGCACAGCCGGGAAGTTCGAGCGTACAAAATATACTTCTGGCACAGAACGTCGACCTCAATGAACGCTTCAGCTACCAGCTTCGTATCACCTCGACCGGCCGTTTGGGCGTGACCGTCAAAAGCAGCGGCGACAATGGTTCGTTTTATAAACAGTTGAGCAGCAGTTGGAGCCGGCAATTGCTGTATTACAAGGCAGGCGCATACATACAAGACAACCAGGGCTATTCAATCGAGGGCGGTCGCGTAACCTTCTACTCACTTAATACCTTGCACCGCCATTAACCCGTTTTTCTGGGCAGTTGAGATGTCACTGCCCATCATCCAGCCATGGCCGTACAATAGGGATTTCCATCGCCCAGACAGCTGCTGTCGAAGAGACCCCATGGCCCGCCTGACACTTAGCTTTCCACAAGACCAGTTTTGCTTCAGCACCCACCTGACCGTGCGCGTAACCGATATCAATGCGGCCAACCACCTCGGAAACGACTCAATGATCTCCATGATTTCGGAAGCTCGCGCTCGCTTCCTGTTTGACTTTGGTATTGAGGAGGCCAGCGAAGAAGGCGTCGGAATCATCGTCACCGACCTGGCCACCACTTATCGCGCAGAAGCCCACGCGAGGGATCAATTGCTGTTTGAAGTCGGGGTCATGGATTTCAACAAATACGGTGGCGATATTACCTTTCGCATTACCCGCCCAGCCGATGAAAGCCTGATCGCAATGGCCAAGTCGGGATTTGTATTTTTTAACTATAAAACAAGCCAGGTGGCGCAAATGCCCGGCGCATTCAGTGATAAGTTTCCCCGGGTCAATTGGCTCTGAAAAAAGTAGCGGCCTTCATGGTCATTTGATTCGCGTTGCTCGCCCCTTTACCGACCAGGCAACGGCTGCCGAACTGAAGTTTACTCAGTTTATAGGCTGACCCCGTAATACCGAGCGCAATGTTTTTCAGAACTTCCATAACGGCACATTCAATGCATAAAACTAATGCAACGTAAAAAGGCGTTGCAGAAAGTTACATTGCGCACGACTCCTCTGCTCCGCTTTTATGCACTTAGGTGTTCCATAGCAAATGCAGGGGGAACTGTAATGCCAGTCACATCACACCACACCCGCCTGGCAGGGCTAACAACCAATATTCTCGCCATTACTCTGCTCGCGCTGCCTATTCCAACCCATGCAGCGCTGAAACAACCAATTGCAAGCACGATATCGCTCGCGACGCAGCATCCTGCAGCCACTGTTATCTTGTCCTCGGACAAGCAGTAAGGCAGGAATAAGGCGTTAATCAGCGCCTTGCAATAATTAATAAGACTCGCCCCCAGGCCAAGGGCATGACAGCTTGTCCCATACCGAAACCCCTCGTCGCGCACTGCGACTGAGCAAGGCGCCTTAAAGCGGTGCAAAACAGCTGCTGATCAACACTTCTGATTGGGCAAAACCGGGCAAGCCACAGGCTTTGCTTACTTGGCACACAGCCTGCATAAGCATTTGCACAATTTAAATAAAGCGCGATCTTCAACGAAGAAGACTGCTCTTCCCGATAGAACGGGACTTGGACAAAGGCGTCCTCGCTAGGTAACTAGCGGGACGCCTTTTTTGTTTTCCGTGATTTTATCCAGGAGAAAATCGGGATGAAAAAGCTCAAGTTAGTGATGATCGGCAACGGCATGGCCGGTGTTCGCACCCTCGAAGAGTTGATCAAGCTCAGCCCCGAGCTTTATGACATCACGGTATTCGGTGCCGAGCCACATCCCAACTACAATCGAATCCTGCTTTCGCCCGTGCTCGCTGGCGAACAAACCTTTGATGACATCCTGCTCAACGACCACAGCTGGTACGCTGATAACAACATCAAGCTGCTACTGGGACGCAAGGTTACCCAGATCAATCGCAGGCAACGCCTGGTAACTGCCGACGACGGCAGCACGGCTGAATACGACCGCCTGCTCATCGCAACTGGCTCCACCCCCTTTATGCTGCCAATACCCGGCAACAGCCTTGAGGGCGTCATCGGCTACCGGGACATTGCCGATACGCAAGTGATGATGGACACCGCCAAAACCCATAGTCACGCGGTAGTCATAGGTGGCGGACTGCTGGGGCTTGAGGCTGCGCATGGCCTCAAGCTACGCGGCATGGATGTCACTGTTGTGCACATTGGCGAAACGCTTCTCGAGCGTCAACTCGACAGTACTGCAGGCAAGCTGCTGCAAAAATCCCTCGAAGAGCGTGGCCTGAAATTCATGCTGCCAAAACAGACGGCCGAGCTGCTGGATAATGGCCAAGGTCGAGTTTGCGCGGTCAAGTTCACAGGCGGCGACATAATTGCCGCCGATCTGGTGGTGATGGCAGCCGGTATTCGCCCCAATACCCGGCTGGCAGAAGCCTCGGGGATCGCCTGCAATCGCGGAATTCTGGTCAATGACACCCTGCAAACCTTTGACCCCAGGGTCTATGCAATTGGTGAATGCGCCAATCACCGGGGCACCGCCTATGGTTTGGTTGCACCGCTATTTGAGCAGGCCAAGGTCTGCGCCAATCATCTCGCACAACTGGGTTACTCACGCTATCAAGGCTCGGTGACATCAACCAAGTTGAAAGTCACAGGTATCGACCTGTTCTCGGCCGGTGAATTTATCGGCGGCGAAGGCACCGAAACCATCACCCTGTCGGATCCCATTGGCGGCATCTACAAGAAGCTGGTGATTCGTGATGACGTACTGGTCGGCGCCTGTCTCTATGGCGATACCGCCGATGGTGGCTGGTATTTTCGACAAATACGCGAGCAACACAACATCAGCCAGACCCGTGACCACCTGATGTTTGGCGAAAACGCCATCGAGGCAGTTGGCCCTCAAGGCCAGGATCAAACAGCAAATATGCCCGGCAACGCGCAGGTTTGGAGCGATAACAGTGTCTACCAATACAAGATAGGCACAGCCATCCAAGCCGCAGGGCTGGAGCATAATCATGAGCTGCGCTGAAAATACCCGCGTAACGGCGTCTACCTGCTGTTACTGCGGCGTGGGTTGCGGGGTATTGATCGAACACAGCAATGACCGGATCATCGCCGTTTCGGGAGATCCTGCACACCCGGCAAACCATGGCAAGCTATGCAGCAAAGGCGCAACCCTGCACCTGACCGGCGATATTGACGCACGGGGTTTATACCCACAACTACGGCTGGATAAATCCCAGGCCCCTACAGGCTGCGATTGGAACAGCGCCCTGGATCATGCCGCCCGGGTATTCGCCCAGACAATCAAAGACCATGGCCCGGACAGCGTGGCCTTCTATATCTCCGGCCAGTTGCTTACCGAAGACTATTACGCATTCAACAAACTCGCACGCGCCCTGGTTGGCACCAATAACATCGACAGCAATTCGCGACTGTGCATGTCATCCGCCGTGGTCGGATATAAACGCAGCCTGGGTGCGGACGCCCCGCCTTGCAGCTATCAGGACGTGGAGCTGAGCGACTGCATACTTATCGCTGGCAGCAACATGGCGTACGCCCACCCGGTGCTCTTTCGCCGCCTCGAAGAAGCCAAAGCCAGGCGCCCGCAGATGAAGGTTATAGTGGTCGACCCGCGGCGAACCGATACCTGCGACATCGCTGACCTGCACCTAGCAATACTGCCCGGCACTGATGTCGCCTTGTTTCACGGCATCCTCCACATATTGATAGACCAGGGCTGGCTGGATCACGACTTTATTGCCCAACATACGGATGGCTTTGATGCGCTTAAAGCGCGGGTACAGGACTTCAACCCGGTTTCAGTAGCGACTATTTGCGGTATCTCGCAAGCGCAATTACAGGCCTGCGCCCAGATGATAGGCCAAGCGCCGAGCTTTTTATCCCTCTGGTGCATGGGCCTCAATCAGTCGACCGCCGGGACCGCTAAAAATAGCGCGCTGATCAATCTGCACCTGGCCACGGGGCAAATTGGCAAAGCAGGCGCAGGCCCCTTCTCCCTCACCGGCCAGCCCAATGCCATGGGTGGCCGCGAAACCGGTAGCCTGGCCAACTTGCTGCCAGGACACCGCGAAGCAGGCAATTCAGAGCATCGAAACGAAGTTGCCGGGTATTGGGGAGTCGAGGCATTGCCAGAAACCCCAGGCCTCAGTGCAATCGAATTGTTCGAACAGGTGCGCAGCGGCAAGGTCAAGGCACTGTGGATTGCCTGTACCAACCCCGCGCAATCACTTCCAGATCAAACCCGGGTCCATCAGGCGTTGGCCAGTTGCCCCTTTGTTGTGGTTCAGGAAGCCTTCTTCACCACCGAAACCTGTGCCTATGCAGACTTGCTGCTACCTGCGAGCAGCTGGGGCGAAAAGGATGGCTGTGTAACCAATTCAGAGCGCAGGGTGAGTCATGTACGCAGTGCAATCGCCGCGCCTGCCGAAGCCAAAGCGGACTGGCAAATTGCCTGCGAATTCGCCCGTAAACTCGAGACGCTGATACGCCCTGGCCTGCCGAGCCTGTTCAACTTTACCAGGCCCGAGCAATTGTTCGATGAGTACAAAGCCCTGACCCAAGGCCGTGACCTGGACCTGAGCGGCCTTAGCTACGCCATTCTAGACCAGCATGGACCGCAACAATGGCCGTTCCCCAAAGGTGCGCAACAGGGTACGGCGCGCCTGTACCAGGACCATGTATTTGCCACGGCCAATGGCCGGGCGCAATTTCAGGCTGAAACCTATTGCGCCCCGCTCGAAGAGACGAATGGGCGGTATTCGCTGGTGCTCAACACTGGACGCTTACGCGATCACTGGCATGGCATGAGCCGCACAGGCACAGCTGCACGCCTGTTTGGTCACGTAGAAGAAGCAGTACTGAGCCTGCATTCTGACGAATTACGCCGCAGAAAGCTCAATGATGGCGAGCTTATCAAAGTGCGTAGTCGTCGCGGCTCGTTGATAGTCCCGGTACAAGCCGATGACGACATCCGGCCTGGGCAGGCATATCTGCCAATGCACTGGGGCGACCGTTTTCTCAAGGGCCTGGGCACCAATGTATTGACCCAGCCCGGATACGATCAGCAGTCAAAACAACCCGAACTCAAACATGCAGTTATCGACATCGATAAAGTCGAGTTGCCCTGGACCTTCTTTGCCTTGGTCGAGGGCGACATCCAAAAGCGCTTCAGCCAACTTCGCCCCCTGTTCGAGCATTTTGCATACGCCAGTTTCACATTGACCGGCTCCGAGCACCCTGCGCTGCAAATTCGTGCGGCCAACCCAGCTGCCCCAGATGGCGAACTGCTTGCCAGCATCGATCGCCTGCTCAGTATCGACTCAGCAATGGTGTTGGCCTATGACGACCCCAAGCGCGCCATAGGCAAACGCGTCCGCCTGGATTCTGGACGGATAATCGCCCTCCGCCTTGCGGGAGAAACCAGCGCCCAGGACTGGCTCAAAAGCATGTGGCGCGAAGCGCAAACCGACGACCAACTGCGCCGCTGGTTGCTTGCGCCCTTGTCTGCAGCAGCACGCCAAGGCAGTAGCGCAGGCAATAAAACCCTGTGCAACTGCATGAGCGTCAGCCAGCAGACCATTTGTGACGCCATTGGACAAGGCATGGACCTGAACCAACTGAAACAAAACCTAGGTTGCGGTACCAGCTGCGGCTCCTGTGTCCCGGAAATAAAACGGCTGCTGCAAGCACAACTTACTGTTTGCTGAGCGATCAAACCATCACGCGAGGTTCATATGAGCACTAAAGTCTGGCTGGTTGGCGCTGGCCCCGGAGATCCCGAACTACTGACTCTCAAAGCTGTTCGTGCACTGAACCAGGCGCAGGTGGTGATGATTGACGATCTAGTCAATCCAGCTGTACTTGAGCACTGCCCACAGGCACGCGTTATCGCCGTTGGTAAACGTGGTGGCTGTCGCTCGACGCCGCAAGACTTTATCCAAAGGCTGATGCTGCGCTATGCCCGCCAAGGCAAATGCGTTGTTCGCCTAAAGGGCGGCGATCCGTGCATTTTCGGACGCGGCACCGAGGAATACAGCTGGCTGCGCTCGCACGGCATAGAAGCAGAACTGGTCAATGGCATCACTGCTGGCCTGGCCGGGGCGACCAATTGTGCAATTCCCTTGACCCTGCGTGGTGTTGCGCGCGGTGTCAGCCTGGTTACAGCTCATACCCAGGACGGCAGCGAACTGAACTGGCAGGCGCTGGCAGACGCGGGCACAACGCTGGTGATTTATATGGGGGTGGCCAAACTCGCGGATATTCGCCAGCAACTACTCCAGGCTGGTATGAATGGCGAAATGCCAGTTGCGATGATCGAGAATGCTTCACTGCCTGAACAACGTGAACGACGCAGCACGGTCAAGCGGCTACTTGATGACGCCCAGGACTTTCGGCTCAAAAGCCCGGCAATCCTGATCATTGGCGAGGTCGTCAGCAACAGCTCGGCGCAGCTCAATCAATTGAGCGCTTAACTGCCTGGCGCTTGAGTCATTGCCACTACTAAATCCAGGGCAAAGAAAAACCCGGCCGAGGCCGGGTTTTTCTTTTCAGCTTTAAACCAATTACTTGGCTTCAGCTTCTACAGAGGCTTCAACGCGACGGTTGATAGCGCGGCCTTCGGCAGTAGCGTTATCCGCAACTGGCTGAGACTCGCCGTAACCAACAGCGTTCACACGCTCGCCGCCAACACCGTACTGGTTGACCAGTACGTCACGAACTGCGTCAGCACGCTTCTCAGACAGAGTCTGGTTGTAAGCGTCAGTACCAACGGAGTCAGTGTGACCTTCTACGGTAGTAGTGGTCTGTGGGTATTGGTTCATGAAGTCAGCCAGGTTTTTGATATCGCCGTAGCTATCTTCTTTAACCTTGGACTTGTCGAAATCGAACTTAACGTCCAATTCAACACGAACGATTTCAGCTGGCTCTTCAACAACTGGAGCTGGCTCTGGCTCAACTACAGCTGCAACAACTGGCTTGGAGCCGCCGAAGTTCAGACCGACACCAACGCCAGCTTGCCATTCGGTTTCGCCTTGGTCGATGTTGTACAGCGCATCAACGCCAGCACGGGCATACAGCATTTCAGTGAAGTAGTACTTCGCACCAGCGCCAGCAGTGGCGAAGGTGGAGTGGTCACGACCGCCAGCATCTACGTTGCTGATGCTCTGGTGGGCGAAGCCGCCAGAAACGTAAGGACGCAGGCCTGGGCCAGGCTCACCAAAGTGGTACAAAGCCTTCAGGTCAGTCATGTTGCCTTTGATGTCTTTGTTACCCAGTGCTTTGTCACCGTTCAGGCTATGGTATTCGCCATATGCCAGAGCCAGTTCAACATCCTTGGTCAGGAAGTAACCAATGGAGCCGCCATACTGGCTGCCTTCATCGTGAGCGAAATTGCGGCTCGAGTCGGTGAAGTATTCGTTCACAAAGCCTTCCACCTCGACTGCGCCTTGACCTTGAGCCATCACGCCCATGGAAGAAGCAGCGACAAAGGAGCCAATGACTGCGCCTAAGGTGTTTTTAAGTTTCATCCGTAAATCCCCATCTTGGTGATTGATTGCACTACGTACAGGTAGACACGCAGAACTTCGACAAGTTTATCAGAACTTGCCTTTATGCCAAAGAATATTTGCATCCGAACTAACTTTCGGCGATGCCTGCAAATTTCTCACGCAATTTGTCAAGGGCCCTTTTGTAACGCATTTTCGTTGCACTAAGCCCCATGTGCATAATATCCGCTATCTCTTGAAACTCTAGCTCTGCGACAAAGCGTAGCACTAAAATTTCACGGTCAATCGGATTTACATGTACCAGCCATCGGTCCAATCCACCTCGTTCCGCTACCTCAGGCGTCTTGTCTTCAGACGCCTCTTCCAGCGGATCGAGGCTTAAGGCATCCATCAAGCGACGTTTACGTCGCTCTTTGCGGTACTGGGTAATACACTCGTTATAAGTAATGCTGTACAGCCAAGTCTTAAACTTAGACTTGCCCTCAAAGTTCTTTAAACCATAAAGCACTTTAAGCATCACTTCTTGACAGACATCATCCGCATCGCGTTCGTTCCCTAAATAACGCGCACAGACGTTAAATAATGTGCGCTGGTAGCGACGCATGAGCTCTTCATAAGCCCGCGTGATGTGGAACAACTCACTATGCGCACGCACCACAAGCTCCTCATCCGAGAGCTCGTGTGGGTCATAACGCATAGGCAACGATTGGGCTTTATTCAAATCGAGTCGGGCCGACAGTCAGGTCAAAGCCGCCATCAGCTGCGAACAGCCTGCTGGAGGGCGGCATAGATTAGCAGAATTTGGGTCTAGTGACTGCGTACCCGCTGTTCAAGCAGGACACGGTTCGCCACAGAGACAAGTTCTCCGGCATCGGTCATGAGCGTCGTCTTGACCGTGCCGATTTCCTCAATCTGCCCTTCGACATCATCGACCTGGACATGTTGCCCAACTTGATACAGCTCACGCACATAAATACCTGCAAGTATCTGCCCGGCGATCTCACGACTGCCCAAACCCAACGCCAAGGCAGCGGCCAGGCCGATGGTAATAAGCACGATGGCAATGACGTAGTTGAGCAGCTCGGTTTTCACCTCAAGCTGACCAATGGCCACCGAAATACTGATGATAATGACCAGGCCTTGGGCGATACGCGCTACACCATGGGCATACTCAAGGCCTACGCTGTCAGCCGCGCCCCGCACGATTCCGCTGACCAGGTGCGCCAGCAGCACACCGATAACCAGCACCAGGGCGGCGCCAAATACTTTTGGCAGATACAGCGCCAGCACATCAAGCGTGGCCGAAACCCGCTCCAGTCCCAGGGACTCCGCAGCAGAAACCATGAAGACCAACAGGATGAACCAGTAGACGATGCGCCCGATCAATGTCGAAACGGGCACCTGAAAACCGGCACGGCTGAGCAGCTTGGTCAAACCGGTGCCTGCCATCAACCGATCAAGACCAACCTTTCCGAGCAACTTGGAAATCAAGGTATCAAGCAGTTTGGCCAACACAAAGCCAATCAGCACCAGAATCAGAGCGACAAAAAGGTTTGGAATAAAACCAGCGACTTTGGTCCACAGGGCGGTCATGGCCGCCACCAGGCTTTGAGTCCAGGGATCAAGTTCCATTTATTCAGCCTTATCAGTAGTACGAGCAGTTGGTTTGCGGCGCGAAACTGGAGATAGGTGTGCCGAGCCCTTGTTCAGGGCGATCATCAACGCCTCAACCCAATGCCCCATGAGCGCGAACATGTCCCCTGCGCCCACTTGGCGATTTGCCGTTTTCAATACGCGATTGAGTGTCGCATCGTCATCGTGATCGGATGACGGCTGCGAATTCAGCATATCGCGCAGTGATTGTTCAAATGGATCGTGCATTTACGCACCTCTATTGATGTGCTGATTCGACGCAATAACAACAAGGCAAGTCACATCAGACCCAACGCAGGCGGCGAAACAAGAACCATTGGACTACCGCCAACACCACCATAATGGCGCAGGCAATAAGGAAGCCATAGGGATTCTCGGAGCCAGGGATACCGCCCACATTGATTCCCAGCAGCCCGGTGAGGAAACTCATTGGCAAAAAGACCCCGGTGATAATGCCGAAGCGGTACATGATGCGATTCATCTTCACATCCAGGCGGCGATCTTCAGCCTCCAGCACCAGGCCAACTCGCTCCCGCGTAAGGTCCAGCTCCTCGATGTAGCGGGTCAAGCGGTTATTGAGCTCGTTCCAGTAGTCCGCATCGTCAGCAACGAACCAGGGCTGCTGATTACGCGTAAGCTGCGCATACACCTCGCGCTGCGGCGCCAGAAAACGGCGCAAGCCAGCTGCCCGCCGGCGCATTTGCAACAAGGTGTCGTGATCAGGCTCGAAGCTGGGGTCGTTATCGATTTGCTCTTCCTGCTCGTCTATACCTTCAGCGAAATCACTAACCAGGGATTCGATCTTGTCGGTCATGTGATCCGCCAGGGCCAGGATAAGCTCCGAGGAGGTCTTCGGTCCCTTCCCTGCGCGCAGGTCAACCAGCAAGTCCTCCACCGCCCGCAAATGGCGCAGGCGCAGGCTGATTGCACGCTTGGCCGCTGCAAAGATACGCAGCGAAACCATATCTTCGGGCACTGCCCCCGGGTTCAGGTTAACCCCGCGCAGAAACAGCAGGATCTTACTTTCAGGCAGTTGCAGAAAGCGTGGACGGGTGTTTTCTTCGAGCAGCAAGTCACACACGAACTCATTAAGCCCGCTTTCCTTGCGTAGCCAGTTCTGGGTTTGTGGATGACTTCGATCCCAGTGCACCCACAGGCTTTCCCGCTCGGCCAACACCAGGTCGGCCAGCTCGTCATAGCTGACCGGTCGCCCGCCGCCCTTGCCGTCCAGCACATAGGCATGGACCAGCCCCCACTGTTGACTGTCCTGTTCAGACATTCACGACTCCAAAACTAAACACCTTTGATGCCTCAGCCACGGCCGATGGATTGGCGTTCACCATTTACTCAGGTATGACCAATGCGGTTGGCGAAACAATGATTCCGTTATTGTCGGCATAAACGAAATGCCCTGGACGGAAAGTCACCCCACCAAAGGTCACGGCCACATTGAGATCGCCAATGCCACGCTTATCGGTTTTCATTGGGTGGCTGGCCAGGGCCTGAACCCCGACTGCAGTTTGAGCCAGCACATCAACATCACGCACGCAGCCATAAATAATGATGCCTTCCCAACCATTTTTCGCGGCCTTCTCCGCCAGCATGTCGCCCAGCAAGGCGCGACGCATCGAGGCGCCACCGTCAACGACCATGACTTTACCTTTGCCTGGCAGCTCGACTTGTTCCTTGACTACCGAGTTATCTTCAAAACATTTGACAGTGACAATCTCGCCACCAAAGGAATCACGGCCGCCGAAATTGCTGAACATCGGCTCGACCACCTCAACCTCGGGGTAGGCGTCACACAAATCAGGGGTGATGTAATGCATGAGAAAGCTCCTTTACCCATCAAAAATCGTAACCAAGTGGTTTATTCAAGATTTGCAGCCATTATCCGATGCAAACCTGGCCCATGGATATCAACGCCCAGCCTAGCGCAGTCAGCGCTCACAGACCACCGCTGGCAGTCGATGCAAAGCGCTTAAAAACGCTCTACTGCGCCTGTTGCAGCTGGTTCAAACTGGCTACACCATTGAGCCACTGCTCGACCCGAGGCCAGACTTCGCCTTGCGCAGCCTTGCTGACCAACATTTCAATATGCCCAAAATCACTGCTAAAACCCTGCTCCTTGCCCAGACAGAGGAACTCCTTGCAGGGTGAAGCAAACTGCTCAAATAACCGCTGGCAAGCCCATGCGGGGTCTTGGTCATCGCCTTGGGCGCTAACGGCTAAAACCGGCAGCTGGACCTCGGTCAAACCCGCCCACCAATCATCCCGGCCATCGCCAAAACGAGCAAACAGGCCATACCAGCGTAACGACTCCAAGATTACGCCTATAGGCTCGTCTTCAGGGCCGCGCTTCAAGCGAGAACCTGAAAGCACGCGAAAACGCTTTAACAACAACTTGATGCCCCAGACCAGCGGCGGGATTTTCAATGGCCAGTAATTACGGCTGACCTGGCTGCCAAACAGCGCAACAGAAGCAATCATCGACTCATCAAGGTAGCGCCCGCCCAAGGCCGCCGCGATTGTAGTGCCACCCAGAGAATGGCCCAACCAATGTACAGGCTGTGGGTTCTGCTCATGAACGAACCGGGTAATGGCTGGCAAGTCGTAGCGCGCGTAGTCACTGACCCGGTTGGATACATAGTTCTGATTGCGCGGCGACAACCCATGCCCGCGCATTTCAACTATCCACACATCAAAGCCTGCACGCGCCAGATAGGGCCCGAGCCCTATGCACTTGGGCGAATACCAGAAACGACGATTGGAAAAGCTACCGTGCAATAGAATCACCGGCGCGCCACGATGCTGCTCGTGATCCGCACGACCAAGTCGTGTCAGCACCAACTCAACACTGGGGTCGGGGCTGTTGCCGGGCTTGAGACGATAGACATCTTCACTCAAATCACCGCGCAGTTCGGCACTGATCAGGGCGACGGGAAATAGCTCACTGCTGCTTTGCATTTTATCTCTGACACAAAAAAGGGTGGGAACATGTCCCACCCTGATTCTTGAAGGGTTAGCGATGAGGGATCAGGCCTGGCCTTCCGCAAGGAAGAACCAAGTCTCAAGTACCGAGTCGGGGTTCAACGAAACGCTCTCAATACCCTGCTCCATCAGCCAGCGCGCCAGATCTGGGTGATCCGAAGGCCCCTGGCCACAGATACCGATGTACTTGCCCGCCTTGTTACAGGCCTGAATCGCGTTGGACAGCAGTTTTTTAACCGCCGGATTACGCTCATCGAACAGGTGCGCAACGATACCCGAATCGCGATCAAGGCCGAGTGTCAGTTGGGTCAGGTCGTTGGAGCCAATCGAGAAACCATCGAAGAATTCAAGGAACTCCTCAGCCAGAATCGCGTTTGAAGGTAGCTCGCACATCATGATGACCTTCAAGCCATCCTCGCCACGCTTCAAGCCATTCTGCGCCAGCAGGTCAACCACCTGACTCGCCTCGCCCAGGGTGCGTACGAATGGCACCATGATTTCGACGTTGGTCAGGCCCATCTGATTGCGGACTTTCTTTAGCGCACGGCATTCAAGCTCGAAGCAATCACGGAAGTTTTCGCTGATGTAGCGCGAAGCACCACGGAAACCCAGCATCGGGTTTTCTTCTTCTGGCTCATACAGCTTGCCGCCGATCAGGTTGGCGTATTCGTTCGACTTGAAGTCAGACAGGCGCACAATAACTTTCTTCGGCCAGAAGGCCGCAGCCAGGGTACTGATGCCCTCAACCAGCTTCTCTACATAGAAACCGACTGGATCGTCATAACCGGCAATACGCTTTTCAACGCTGTCCTTGATATCGGCTGGCAGGCCGTCAAAGTTGAGCAGTGCCTTGGGGTGTACACCGATCATGCGGTTAATGATGAACTCAAGACGCGCCAGGCCGATACCTGCGTTTGGCAGCTGGGCGAAATCAAATGCGCGGTCTGGGTTGCCGACATTCATCATGATCTTGAACGGCAGGTCCGGCATCGCGTCGACCGAGTTCTGACGCACATCGAAGCCCAGCTCACCTTCAAAAATGAAGCCTGTATCGCCTTCAGCGCATGAAACTGTTACGCCCTGGCCGTCTTGCAACAATTCGGTTGCATTGCCACAGCCCACTACAGCTGGAATACCCAGTTCACGCGCAATGATTGCTGCGTGGCAGGTGCGCCCACCACGGTTGGTGACAATGGCGCTTGCACGCTTCATGACCGGTTCCCAGTCCGGGTCGGTCATATCGGATACCAGGATATCACCCGGCTGGACTTTATCCATTTCGCTGACGTCTTTGATAATGCGTACGCGGCCAGCACCGATTTTTTGACCAATGGCACGGCCTTCGACCAGGACCGTACCTGTTTCTTTCAACAAGTAACGCTCCATGACGTTGCCGCTGGAACGGCTTTTCACCGTTTCCGGACGCGCCTGGACGATATACAACTGGCCGTCATCACCATCTTTGGCCCACTCGATATCCATAGGACGCTGGTAATGCTTCTCGATGATCATCGCCTGCTTGGCCAGCTCGGAGACTTCGGCATCGGTCAGGCAGAAGCGCGCACGATCGGCGCGCTCGACATCGACGACCTTGACCGATTTACCGGCCTTGGCTTCGTCGCCGTAGATCATCTTGATGGCCTTGCTGCCCAGGTTGCGCCGCAAAATGGCTGGGCGACCGGCTTCAAGCGTGCCCTTGTGAACGTAGAACTCGTCAGGGTTGACCGCGCCCTGCACCACGGTTTCACCAAGGCCGTAGGCACCGGTGATAAATACTACGTCGCGGAAACCGGACTCGGTATCCAGGGTAAACATAACCCCGGCAGTCCCGGTTTCGGAACGCACCATGCGCTGCACGCCGGCAGACAAGGCAACCAGCTTGTGATCGAAGCCCTGGTGGACGCGATAGGCGATAGCACGATCGTTGAACAGCGAGGCGAATACTTCTTTGGCCGCACGAATTACGTTTTCAACACCACGGATGTTAAGGAAGGTTTCTTGCTGGCCGGCAAACGAGGCGTCTGGCAGGTCTTCGGCTGTCGCCGATGAACGAACGGCCACAGCCATGTTGTCATTGCCATTGGCCATTGCCGCGAAGGCCGTGCGGATCTCGCTGTTGAGCCGCTCAGGGAACTCGGCCTCCATGATCCACTGCCGAATTTGCGCGCCAGTCTTGGACAAGGCCGCAATATCATCGACATCCAATGCATCAAGCGCCTGGTGGATCTGGGCATTGAGGCCGCTGAGCTCAAGGAAGTCGCGATAGGCTTGGGCGGTCGTGGCAAAACCACCGGGAACCGAAACGCCAGCGCCGGCAAGGTTGCTGATCATCTCGCCAAGGGAGGCGTTCTTGCCCCCTACGTGCTCAACATCATGTGCGCCGAGCTTATCGAGGGAAACTACGTACTCTACCAAGGTGATCTCTCCAGTTCTGGTGTTGGAAAAGCTCAAGGGGCTGGGGAAGTGCACGGGGTAATCCGCGTGCCTGTGGCCTGGCCCTGGAAAATAAGTAACAATGCAGACCTCTACAGGCCCGCGATTCGGGGCCTATGATAGCCAAAAAACGTTCTCAGCTTAAGGCCCACAGCGCAAATGAAACGGACAGCATTTTTTATCTCTGACGGCACCGGCATCACTGCCGAAACCCTGGGTCAAAGCTTGTTGGCGCAGTTTGAAACTATCACCTTCACCAAACTAACTCGACCGTACATCGATAGCGCGGAAAAAGCGCGCGCCATGGTACTACAAATCAACCAGGCTGCGAAAACAGACGGTGTGCGCCCGATTATATTCGATACCATAGTCAATGGTGACATCCGTGAGATCCTGGCCCAGTCCGAAGGTTTCATGATCGACATCTTCTCCTCGTTCCTGGCTCCACTCGAACAAGAGCTAAGCTCGCACTCATCCTACTCGGTCGGTAAATCACACTCCATTGGCCACAACTCCAACTACATGGAGCGCATTGAGGCTGTTAACTTTGCCCTGGACAATGATGACGGCGCACGCACACATTATTATGACAAGGCAGACTTGATACTGGTGGGCGTCTCGCGCTGCGGCAAAACCCCGACCTGCCTCTATATGGCCATGCAATACGGTATTCGGGCAGCCAACTATCCGCTGACCGAGGACGACATGGAAAGCCTGCAACTGCCTGCCGTACTGAAAAAGTACAAGGACAAGCTGTTTGGCCTGACCATCGACCCGGACCGTCTCACCGCCATTCGCAACGAACGCAAGCCCAATAGCCGCTACGCGAGCTTTGCCCAATGCGAGTTTGAAGTGCGTGAAGTCGAAAACCTGTTTCGCCGCGACAACATAAACTTCATCAATTCGACCCATTTTTCTGTCGAGGAGATCTCCGCAAAGATCCTCGTTGAAAAAGGCGTTGAGCGTCGCCTGAAATAACCACCTGAGCGCGTAGCAAGGTGCCAGCTCAAGTCGACACCCTGCTCCCGCTCGGAACCAACATAGGCCAAAACCGAACGGCGCCCTAGCCCGCCTTTAGCACGGCACGCGCACCCAGCCCTCCATCAAGACCCGGGCACTGCGGCTCATAATCGCCTTGGCAACCACCCACTGCCCATCGACTTGCTTGGCCTCGGCTCCCACGGTCAAGGTTCCGGATGGATGGCCAAAACGCACGCTGGCACGCTCACCACCCCCGGCAGCCAGGTTGACCAGGGTTCCGGGAATTGCAGCTGCAGTACCGATTGCCACTGCTGCGGTACCCATCATGGCGTGATGCAACTTGCCCATCGACATCGCCCGGACCAGCAAATCGACATCAGTTGCCGCCACGGCTTTGCCACTTGAGCTGATGTAATCGCTTGCCGCTGCTACAAAAGCCACTTTGGGCGTGTGCTGGCGCTTAGCCGCCTCGTCGATATGCTTGATCAACCCCATGCGCATGGCACCATGCGCCCTTATGGACTCAAACATGGCCAGGACCTTGGCGTCGCCATTGATTGCATCCTGCAGTTCAGTACCACTGAAACCGATGTCCTGGGCATTGATGAAAATGGTCGGGATCCCGGCATTGATCAGGGTCGCCTGCAAGACGCCAACACCAGGCACTTCAAAGTCATCGACCAGGTTACCGGTCGGGAACATGGAGCCACCTGCCCCCTCCTCGTCATCAGCCGGATCGATAAACTCAAGCTTCACTTCGGCAGCAGGAAAAGTAACGCCATCCAGCTCGAAGTCGCCGGTTTCCTGTACTTCACCATTGGTAATGGGCACATGCGCAACTATGCTTTTGCCAATATTGGCCTGCCAGATACGTACCGTGGCGATGCCATCATGTGGAACCCGCTCAGGATCGAGCATGCCGCTACGAATCGCAAAGGGGCCGACAGCCGCCGACAAATTGCCACAGTTGCCGCTCCAGTCGACAAAGGGCTTGTCGATTGAAACCTGGCCAAACAAATAGTCGACATCATGCCCAGGCTGGCGGCTTTTGCTCAGGATGACAGTCTTGCTGGTGCTTGATGTCGCCCCACCCATACCGTCAATCTGCTTGCCGTAAGGGTCTGGACTGCCGATAACCCTGAGCAATAATGCATCACGTGCCGCACCCGGAACCTGCGCAGCAGCGGGTAAATCCTCGAGGGCAAAGAAAACCCCCTTGCTGGTACCACCTCGATAATAAGTCGCAGCTATTTTTTGTTGCGGTGCATGAGCCATATCGAAATATCCTGAATAACCCCTGCGCGACGCCCGTGGTGCAGCGCAGGGCAGACCAAAAGATTTACAGCGCGCCGCTAGACTCCAGGAAATCCTGAGCAAAACGCTGCAATACACCGCCAGCCTCATAAATCGAGACTTCTTCGGCGGTGTCCAGCCGGCAAATCACTGGCACCTCGACTCGTTCGCCGTTTTTGCGGTTGATCACCAACGTCAAGGTGGCGCGCGGCGTGCGCTGGCCTTCAACGTCATAGGTTTCTGTGCCATCAATGCCCAGCGTATGGCGCGTTACCCCAGGCTGGAACTCAAGTGGCAGAACACCCATGCCAACCAGATTGGTCCGGTGAATACGCTCGAAGCCTTCAGCCGCAATAGCCTC
Source organism: Pseudomonas segetis (assembly GCF_900188155.1). Taxonomy (GTDB): domain Bacteria; phylum Pseudomonadota; class Gammaproteobacteria; order Pseudomonadales; family Pseudomonadaceae; genus Aquipseudomonas; species Aquipseudomonas segetis. Next base: position 1,042,055 of record NZ_FZOG01000001.1, on the reverse strand, counting down.
GACTCCTGCCAGACGCACGCCTTTGGCCGCCCAGTCGCGTGACGAGCCTTGGCCGTAATCCGCGCCGGCAATGATGATCAGTGGCTGCTTGCGCTGCATGTAGGTTTCAATCGCCTCCCACATCCGCGTGACCTTGCCTTCGGGCTCAATTCGCGCCAGCGAGCCCTGCTTGACCACCCCATTTTCCTGAACCATTTCGTTGAGCAGCTTGGGGTTGGCAAAGGTTGCGCGCTGAGCGGTCAAGTGATCGCCTCGATGGGTTGCATAAGAGTTGAAGTCTTCTTCTGGCAAGCCCATCTTCGCCAGATACTCGCCAGCTGCACTGTTCAACATAATGGCGTTGGATGGCGACAGGTGATCGGTGGTGATGTTGTCTGGCAGCACCGCCAGCGGGCGCATTCCCTTGAGCGAACGCTCGCCGGCCAGGGCACCTTCCCAATAGGGCGGACGACGAATATAGGTACTCTGCGGGCGCCATTCATACAGCGGGCTGACCTTGGGCCCGGTGTCCTCTTCGATGGCAAACATGGGGATGTAAACCTGATTGAACTGCTCCGGCTTGACGCTGGCCTTGACCACTGCATCAATTTCTTCGTCCGACGGCCAAATGTCTTTCAGGGTGACCGGCTGGCCATCTTTATCAATGCCCAGCACATCTTTTTCGATATCAAAGCGAATGGTACCGGCAATCGCATAGGCGACCACCAACGGTGGCGAAGCCAGGAAGGCTTGCTTGGCGTATGGATGGATCCGACCGTCAAAGTTACGGTTACCTGACAGTACAGCTGTTGCATACAGGTCGCGATCAATGACTTCTTTCTCAATCACTGGATCGAGCGCACCGCTCATGCCATTGCAGGTGGTGCAGGCAAAACCGACGATGCCAAAACCAAGTTTTTCCAGCTCAGGCAATAGCTTGCCTTCCTCCAGATACAGCTGGACGGCTTTGGAACCGGGCGCGAGGGATGTCTTTACCCAGGGCTTGCGCGTCAAGCCCCGCGCGTTGGCATTGCGCGCAAGCAGACCGGCAGCAATCACGTTGCGCGGGTTGCTGGTGTTGGTGCAACTGGTAATGGCAGCGATAATCACCGCGCCATCAGGCATCAAGCCTTCATGATTCTTGACAACACCACTGATACCCTGGGCTGCAAGTTCTGAAGTCGGCACGCGACGATGTGGATTGGACGGTCCCGCGATGTTACGCACCACAGTCGAGAGATCGAATCTCAGGACTCGCTCGTATTCGGCATTAGTCAGGGTATCGGCCCACAAACCCGTGGTCTTGGCGTAGTTCTCAACCAGCTTGACTTGCTCGCTATCACGCCCGGTCAATGTCAGGTAATCAATGGTCTGGCCATCGATATAGAACATGGCGGCCGTCGCGCCGAACTCAGGCGTCATATTGGATATAGTCGCGCGGTCTCCCAGGGTCAGTGCATTGGCCCCTTCGCCGAAGAACTCCAGATAGGAAGAAACCACCTTCTCCTTACGCAGGAACTCGGTAATGGCCAAGACAATATCAGTGGCAGTAATGCCTGGCTGACGCGTGCCTGTGAGCTCTACACCGATGATGTCAGGCAAGCGCATGTAAGACGCACGACCAAGCATGACGCTTTCAGCCTCGAGCCCGCCCACGCCGATTGCAATCACGCCAAGCGCATCGACATGGGGCGTGTGGCTGTCGGTCCCGACCAGGGTATCCGGAAAGGCAACGCCATCACGCGCGTGCACCACTGGCGACATGCGCTCCAGGTTGATCTGGTGCATGATGCCGTTGCCCGGCGGAATCACATCAACATTTTTAAAGGCTTTCTTGGTCCAGTTAATGAAGTGAAAGCGGTCTTCGTTGCGACGGTCCTCAATCGCCCGGTTCTTTTCAAACGCGTCAGCCTCGAAGCCACCATGCTCTACGGCTAGCGAGTGATCGACAATTAGCTGCGTCGGCACAACCGGATTGACCTTAGAAGGGTCGCCCCCTTTTTCGGCAATGGCATCACGCAAGCCTGCCAGGTCGACCAATGCGGTCTGCCCAAGAATATCGTGACAGACCACCCGCGCCGGAAACCATGGGAAATCCAGGTCACGCTTGCGCTCAATGATCTGCGACAGCGCTGCGGTCAGCATCGATGGCTCGCAACGGCGAACCAGGTTTTCGGCCAGAACCCGCGAAGTGTACGGAAGCTTGTCATAAGCGCCGGGCTTGATCGCATCAACCGCAGCGCGGGTATCGAAATAATCCAGCTGAGTGCCGGGCAAGGGTTTGCGGTAATCGGTATTCATCAGTCAGAGCTCATCAGGTCTGTTATCGGAATGCCCCGCACGGTTAAATCCGGGGCATCCGCGCGCGATTAGCGCTGGTCGAGTGGCGGTACTGGGCGTTGGGCAACGCCGATGTACTCGGCACTTGGGCGAATAATGCGGTTGTTGGCGCGCTGCTCGAACACATGCGCAGCCCAACCAGTAACGCGCGAACACACGAAAATCGGAGTAAACAGCTTGGTCGGGATGCCCATGAAATGATAGGCCGAGGCATGATAGAAATCCGCGTTCGGAAACAGTTTCTTCTGCTCCCACATGGTTTTATCTATTGCCTCGGAGACCGGATAAAGCACGCTGTCGCCGACTTCGTCAGCCAGTTTTTTCGACCAGGCCTTGATCACCTCATTGCGCGGGTCAGAGTCTTTGTAGATGGCATGGCCAAAGCCCATGATCTTGTCTTTGCGCTCAAGCATTGCCAGCGTGCCTGCCTTTGCATCTTCAGCCGATGAAAACTTCTCGATCATTTCCATCGCGGCTTCGTTAGCCCCCCCGTGTAGCGGGCCACGCAAGGTGCCAACTGCCGCCGTGACGCAGGAATACAAATCGCTCAAGGTCGAAGCGCAGACCCGTGCAGTGAAGGTTGAAGCATTGAACTCATGCTCGGCGTACAGGATCAGCGAAACATTCATCACCTGAACATGCAGCTCGCTCGGCTTCTTACCGTGCAGCAAGCGCAGGAAGTGACCGCCCAGCGAGTCTTCATCCGTGACACAGTCAATACGCACGCCGTCATGACTGAAGCGGTACCAATAGCACATGATCGCCGGGAAAATTGCCAGCAGGCGATCCGCTGTATCTTGCTGCTGATCGAAACTCAACTCCTGCTCAAGGGTGCCAAGAACGGAAGCGCCTGTACGCATGACATCCATTGGATGGGCACTGGCCGGAATTTGCTCCAAGACCTCCTTGAGGGCCTGCGGTAAATCACGCAGCGACTTGAGCTTGCTTGTGTAGGCCGCCAACTGCTCGGTGTTCGGCAGCTCACCGTACAGCAGCAAGTAGGCAACTTCTTCAAAACCTACGCTTGCAGCAAGGTCACGCACGTCATAACCGCGATAAGTAAGCCCCGCTCCCTCCTGACCAACTGTCGACAGGGCGGTTTGTCCGGCGACCTGGCCACGCAGGCCCGCACCACTCAATACTTTAGCTTCAGCCATTGCTCTCTCCTCTTGAACTTGTTTTGGATACTGCAACACCGTTCGCGCTAGCCACTTAACCCGCGCTGAACAGCTTGATCTCAGGCCTTCTTACCTGCAAACAAGGCATCGAGGCTCTGCTCGAATGCGTGATAATTGATGCGCTCATAAAGCTCCATGCGGGTCTGCATGGTGTCGATCACATTCTTCTGCGTGCCGTCACGACGCACCGCGTTGTAAACATTTTCCGCAGCCTTGTTCATCGCCCTGAATGCTGAAAGCGGGTACAGAACCAGGGAAACATCGGCAGATTTCAATTCATCGGTGGTAAACAAGGGCGTCGAACCAAACTCGGTGATGTTGGCCAGAATCGGCGCCTTGACCTTGTCGGCAAACAGCTTGTACATCTCAAGCTCGGTGATTGCCTCGGGAAACACCATATCGGCCCCCGCCTCGACACATGCAGCAGCGCGCTCAAGGGCAGACTCAAGCCCTTCGACGGCCAAAGCATCAGTGCGCGCCATGATCACGAAGCTATCGTCTGTGCGCGCATCAACGGCGGCCTTGATGCGATCCACCATTTCCTGTTGCGAGACGATTTCCTTGTTCGGCCGGTGGCCGCAGCGTTTGGCGCCAACCTGGTCTTCGATATGAATGGCGGCAGCGCCAAACTTGATCATCGACTTAACGGTTCGTGCGACATTGAACGCAGAGGCACCAAAGCCCGTGTCGACATCGACCAGCAGCGGCAAATCGCACACATCGGTAATCCGGCGGACATCGGTCAACACATCGTCCAGCCCAGTTATGCCAAGGTCCGGCAAGCCAAGCGAGCCTGCGGCAACACCGCCACCGGAAAGGTAGATGGCCTTGAAGCCCGCGCGCTTGGCAAGCAACGCGTGGTTGGCATTGATCGCACCAATAACCTGCAATGGATGCTCTTGCGCAACCGCATCGCGAAACCGCTGACCTGGAGTTTTTGAGCTCATGACTCACCTCGTGAAGTTGATGGCTGTGTTCGCCCAGACGTTGATTGCTCGCCCAGGTAATGACGTTCGATATTGCGCTTGGATGCGGCAATGTGCCGACGCATCAGGAGTTCGGCGAGTTCGCCGTCGCGATCTGAAATGGCATCAAGAATCCGGTGGTGCTCGGCAAATGCCTGATGCGGACGATTAGGCGTGGATGAGAACTGAATGCGGTACATGCGCACCAGTTGATACAGCTCACCGCAAAGCAACTGGCTGAGCGTGCGATTGCCACTGCCTTGAATGATGCGATAGTGAAAGTCGAAGTCACCCTCTTGCTGGTAATAACCGCGACCTGCCTGAAAAGCTTCGTCGCGCTCATGGGTTTCCAGCACGCGACGCAGCTCATCTATCTCCTGCTGCGTCATTCGTTGCGCGGCCAGCTTACAGGCCATGCCTTCGAGCGACTCGCGAATTTCGTAGAGTTCGATCAACTCCTCATGGTTGAGCGACACCACCCGCGCACCGACATGAGGAATGCGAACCAGCAAGCGCTGCCCTTCAAGCCGATGTATAGCCTCACGTAGCGGCCCGCGACTAATACCGTAAGTACGCGCCAGCTCAGGCTCGGAGATTTTGCTGCCAGGAGCAATTTCACCTTTAACGATAGCCGCTTGAATTCGGCGAAACACCTGCTCGGAACGTGTCTCGCCCTCATCTTGCCCGGCTTCAGGAACTTCTATCGCATCTAGCATATTGTCGACACCAGGTGGAATACAGGCTGAAAAATACGCCTATAAACACCTTTAATCAACTACCGCCCTACTAATTGTCGACAATCAGCCTGCCACAGCATTTAGCTCAAAAGTTTGAGTTACTATCTAAGAAAGCCTTGTAAGAGCCTGTTACTGCACAAAACGGCCATGTTAGAATACTTTTCTCTCAGGCCAGCTAAAATGCATAACAGCTACTCTCAATCGTAGGCGCATGGATAGCAAAGCCTAATCGCCTTGTTTACCCATCATGCCCGGACCATCGAATAGGACTTATGAGACTGAAGCCCTTTGCACTGATTATTTGCCTGCTTCTCTCTCCCGGCCTGAGCATCGCTGCAGGCAAGACTGTCTATGGCTTAAACGAGTACGTAAACCTGTCGGGCATCAATACAGAAGTAGCCGCTAAACTGGATACGGGGGCTAAAACGGCATCACTCAGTGCACGAGACATTGAACGCTTCAAGCGCGATGGCGAGACTTGGGTACGCTTCTACCTGGCCATAGATGATGCGCATGACAACCCGATTGAACGACCGCTGGCCCGCGTCAGCAAGATCAAAAGGCGTTCCGGCGACTTTGATCCTGAAGAACAGAAAACCTACACCGCTCGACCTGTAATCGAACTGAAAGTGTGCATGGGTCAAGCCCAACGCACGATTGAAGTGAACTTGACCGACCGAAGTGCATTCCAATACCCGCTGCTGATTGGATCTGAAGCGCTCAAACGCTTCAATGCACTTGTAGATCCAAGCCTTAAATACGCATCAGGGAAACCTGCATGTGCCACTGACGCAACCCTTGGCGAGTAATGTCCATGCGCTCTCTTACCCTGCATCTGAAAATCCTGATCACTATCTTGGTGAGCCTGGGTGTTCTGATAACGGCATACCAAATTTTCATCCTTGGTATTCCACTGACATCAGACGAAACTGATGACCTCTGGAACATTGATGCCAAGATCGAATTCCAAGCCAGTTCGAAAGAGCCGGTCAAACTGCAAATGTTTGTACCGCCATTGAACCAGGACTACGTCAGCCTTAACGAAAGCTTCATCTCGAATAACTACGGCGTAAGCGTTAACCGCGCAGACGGTAACCGCAAGGTTACCTGGTCGGCTCGTCGTGCTAGCGGCAAGCAAACCATCTACTACCGCCTGGTTTTGACCAAGCGCTACAGTGGCGAGCAAGCGAAAGCCAAAGGACCGATCTTCCGTGACAGCCTGCCAGTCGAAGGCCCGGAAAAAATCGCTGCTGATGCCCTGCTCGCACCGATTCGCCAGCACTCGGCTGACGTTGAAACCTTCATCAGCGAAACCATCAAGCGTGTGAATAACACCAACGATGACAATGCCAAGCTCCTGCTCAGCGGCGACGCTTCGACTGCCAACAAGGCAAAGGCTGTTGAGTTGCTGCTGTCGATCGCCCACGTGCCCATGGAGCGTGTTCACACTGTACGCTTGCTGGCTGAAACCCAGCAGTCTCCTGAACTCTGGCTGCGCAGTTTCAACGGCGACAAATGGCTTTACTTCAACCCAGAAACCGGCGAGCAAGGTTTGCCTGCAGACCGCCTGGTATGGTGGATTGGCGACGAAGACCTGATCAAGCTTGAGGGCGGCAAACAGGTGCAGGTATCGTTCGCCCTGAACAACAGCGAAATGAATGCAATTCGCCTGGCGAAACTGACAGACGAAAGCACCGACGCGGACTTCTTGTCCTACTCGTTGTATGGCTTGCCGCTGCAGACGCAGAACAACTTCCAGATCATGATCATGATTCCAATTGGGGTATTACTGATCCTGATTTTGCGCAACCTTGGTGGCCTGCAAACCCTCGGCACTTTCACACCAGTACTGATCGCCCTGGCCTTCCGCGAAACACAGCTTGGCTTTGGTATTGTTCTATTTACCCTGATAACCACCCTGGGCTTGTCCTTGCGCTCATACCTCGAGCACCTCAAGCTCCAGATGTTGCCAAGGCTATCGGTGGTGCTGACATTCGTGGTGGTACTGATTGCAGTGATCAGCCTCTTCAGTCACAAGCTTGGCCTTGAGCGTGGCTTGTCTGTCGCCCTGTTCCCAATGGTAATTTTGACCATGACTATTGAGCGACTCTCAATCACCTGGGAAGAGCGCGGCGCAGCACACGCCTTCAAAGTGGGCCTCGGCACACTCATTGCCGCTTCCCTGGCGCACCTGCTGATGAGCGTGCCTGAGTTGGTGTACTTCATGTTCACCTTCCCGGCCGTACTGCTTATTTTCGTAGGGTTCATGCTGGCAATGGGTCGCTATCGCGGCTATCGCCTGACTGAACTGTTCCGCTTCAAAGCCTTCCTCAAGGATTAAACCATGCTAGGTCTATGGAAAACCTGGAAGGCCCTTGAAGCCAAAGGCATCATGGGCATCAATCGCCGCAACGCGGATTACGTGCTGAAGTACAATAAGCGGCATCTGTATCCATTGGTGGACGATAAAATCCTAACCAAGGAGCGCGCCATCGAAGCAGGTATCAATGTGCCTGAGATGTACGGCGTGATTTCTACGGAAAAGGAAATTGATAAGCTCAGCGAAATCATCGGCAACCGAACCGACTTCGTAGTCAAGCCCGCACAAGGTGCAGGCGGCGATGGGATCTTGGTCGTTGCCGATCGGTTTGAGGATCGTTATCGCACGGTCTCGGGCAAAATCATATCGCACGAGGATATTGAGCATCAGATCTCAAGTATTCTCACCGGGCTTTACTCACTGGGCGGTCACCGCGACCGCGCACTGATCGAATACCGGGTTATTCCGGACCAAATCTTCAAAAGCATCAGCTACGAAGGCGTGCCGGATATTCGCATCATTGTCCTTAAAGGCTATCCGGTAATGGCCATGTTGCGACTGCCCACGCGCCAATCCGGCGGCAAGGCAAACCTTCACCAAGGCGCGATTGGTGTTGGCGTCGACTTGGCAACCGGCCTTACCCTAAATGGCACTTGGTTAAACAACAAGATCACCAAGCACCCGGACACGACCAACGCAGTAGATGGCGTTCAGTTGCCGAATTGGGATGGTTTCATGAGCCTCGCGGCAAACTGTTACGAGCTGTGCGGGCTGGGCTATATTGGGGTCGACATGGTTCTTGACCAGGAAAAAGGCCCACTAATCCTTGAGCTCAATGCGCGCCCTGGCTTGAATATTCAAATCGCCAACGACACAGGTTTGACGCTTCGCGCCCATGCGGTTGAGGCGCACATTGCAAAGCTGGCCAAAGACGATATCCAAGAAACCCCGATCGAACGTGTACGCTTTGCACAAGGCTTGTTCGGCCACAAATTCGCGGCTGAAATCTAGCTCAACCCACAACCAGAAAAGGTCGCTGCAAGCGACCTTTTCTTTGCCCGCTAGATAACTGCGATAGCAGCCGCGACTGGGTTCAACGAACAACTGCAAGCTCAAAGGAACCCATCCCTGAATGGCTGTGCACTTGTATCCCCGCATCATCAACCACAGCCTTCTGTAAGGGGCGATTGAACGGCTGGTTGTCAAAGGTTTTCAAGCCCTTGTCTTCATCTGTTGTCAGCACCAAGACATAGCTTTCGTTTGCGGCAGGCCGAACTTTAACTACACCCTCAATAAATGCGAAACGATACCAAGTCTCCGCATGCAACTGATACACAGCATCACTGACCAATCGAGTGGGTCGTTTCTGTGCATCCAGAAACAGCAGAGAAGGATAAACCACCTCTTTGTTCGCAAAGCTGCGAACGCGTAGCCCATAGCTTTGCTTGACCTTGGGCAGTTTTATAGCCGCGTAGAAACTGCGCCCCATTGGAAAATCAAAGCTGGGTGAAAAGCGATTCAGCTCCTCAAAGCGTGGTTCATCAATGGACAGCGGAGTAAAGTTCTCCTCAACCATTTGCGCACAGCATCTATCGATCAACTCAGCATACAGAACTGCCTCAGGCTGCGAGCTTCCCGCCAACAGATCATTCATGGCTGCAGTCCGCCGACCATCGAGATTGGGTAATAACACTGGCTTTTTGGCGAATTTTATTTGGCGCCCTTCTGTGTACTCGACTGCGGCAGTATTGATGCTGGTAGCTGAACCCGTACTCGGATTTAACCGGGAATTACGCATGCGTCCTTGCTCGTCCACCCAGGTGTAATACTGACCGTCATCACCTTCACGCTGATAACCACGCCCTTCTAGCACATCGGCATCGATATACTCCGAAGACGACTCCCCGGTTGACAATACAACCTTGGAGCCAGCTTCAAACAAGGGGCGACCAGCATAAAAGCTGTTTTGCAGCACGCCACTACTATCAACCCAGGTAAAATAACGTCGCTTGCTCTCATTCGTGGACTGACGCAGCAGGGTTTTACCTGGATTGTTCAATCGTGCATGGTCGCTCAACAACACTTCCCGGTTTGCACGACTCTGCTGCGTAGCAAAAGCCTCATTCAAAACCGTATTGTGTACACGCCCCTGATCATCCACCCACGTAAGGTAACGACTGCCCGCTGACAAGTCAGCCGTACTAACCAGCATGCAGGTCATGAGCAACGATTTAAGTGCGTTCATGGCAAAGCACCTGTCAAAAAGTTGTTCTATACGTCAGGGCAAACACATAGGCTTTTACGGTTGATTTAACATCAAGGTCAGCGTAGGGGTTGTAGACAAGGCCGTCGATTCTTGAGCAGTTGATACTGCAACTCGAACCTGCTGGAATATTTTGCTTGCTGACCAAATAGTTGAAGCCAAAATCAATAACCGTGTCTTTGTCCCACTGATAACCAGCACCCAGACCGTAAAGTGTCGCATCACCAATTGGCACCAAGATGTCCGCTTTATTACCCGGAATTGCAGAAGGCCTTGGTTCATACCCCGCACGCAAGCTAAGGCGATCGTTGAATTGGTATTGCACACCTAAAGCCCAGCTCCATACAGACTTGTAGCCTCGATCCAGAATCAGGCTTCTTGAGGTGGCATTATCAGGCGACAGTAGACTGGCTATCGCCAAAATATCCAGCTCACGATCAAATTTGATCTCAAACTCATTCCAGGCGGCATAATCCGTCCATTTCACATCAAAATTGATTTGCCACTTTGGGGTAGGTTTAAGCTTAATCCCCGTTGAAAAGTGTGCAGGATAAGTCAAATCCAGTGAAACCTTGCCGCGCTCATTATCAAAGACTCCATCAGGGGTGATACTGCTGAAAATTGCGCCAATCAGTGAACTGTCCAACCCCTGCCAGAATCCCTGCCAGTCATCACTGTACGAAATATTGTAGTCACCCTTGAGCTTCATTTTGGCTTCACTCTGATAGACGGCTCCAAGTGCAAACCAATCAACAGGTTCCCATAAGAAGCCGATATTCCAGGTCGGTGAAAGTGACTGTTGCAAATCCAGCTTAATGTTTGCGACATCGGTGAATGGACCTAAATCCCCGCCGCAAATGTTCAACAGAACTTCGAATGGATTACCTTCAATAGTGCACAGCGCGTCTTGAGCTGCCCCTGTAAAGCCGGTTAATACACCTGGGGCACGAAAATCCTCATTTAACGACAATGCTTGATGGGAAAAGCCTATTGAAAGCCCGACAGACAGATCATCATTCACCTGATAGGCGACCGAAGGCGATAAGTAGGTGATCCTCTGCATAACAACTTGCTTGCCCTGGTAACGTCCCGGATCATTGTCATCACGAGAGAAGCCAAGCGCTTGTGGGGCATAAACATTATTCGCAAAGGTAAATTTCGAACCCGGTGGCGAAATAGAAATACCTGCCAGAGGTGCAAAGATCACAGGTACATCACGCGCACCACCCAACCCTGGGAAATACATTGCCGGCGTAGTCGTTCGGCCTGAGCGATTCGCAACGGGATCATCCGACAAACCAAAAAAGCTGTCACCATAATTTTCAGGTGCTTTAAATTCGGATCTGATATCCAACAAACCCGTTACAAATTTTACTGCTACTTGGCGCCCTTTAAGTTTAGTTAAAGCGGCCGGATTATAGTGCACCGCATCTATTCCGGATGAGTCTGCAGTAATAGCATTCCCAAGCGCCATGGCCTTTGGATTACCAATGGTTAGATTTTGAGACAGCTGCGCCTGTGCACTACCAATGAAAAAAGTCATTGCAACAAGCAGCCCATAGTTTTTTTTATAAATAACGAGTTTCATAGCAGTTACTCGTCTATTATTCAGGCTTCAAGCCGGAAATATCGAGAGGCATTGACAAACCCAGCAATACATCTGGTGAGTCTTCAGTCATACCAAATCCGGCATTTACATTAACGATGTAATCGGGCGACGTTCTCAGCCCCAATGAAAAATTCATGAGCGCACTAGTTTGTTCACGACCCTTTAGAGTCGTATCTTCAAATTCAAACCTTGGAGCAAGGCTATATGCCATTTGATAGGATGCGGCTAAGGAAACATCGTAGGACAAGGCATAAGCAAAGCCCATATTGAACGACAACGACGAGCCTGTATTAACTTTTTTAAGCAACCGCCCACCACGGACCTGGTTAATATCTTTTATTGGTAAATAGTAGGTATAACCAAGTGAACCAAACAAAACGACCGGATCAATAACATAAGACAGATTTAAACCAGCAGCTAAGCTGTAACTACCGGTTCCTGACGATAAGTTATCTTGAGCTTCGCCATCGTATGGACTGTCGCCTGTCGGCAAGCCGACTGAAGCATACAACGTTGTCACAGGCCTACCTGGTTGCGCATTCCAGGGTTGCCACCGCAGGCTTGCGGAAATATCACCTAGACTGTAGGCATTTAGGTCTCGCTCAGTATCATATTTCGCCACAAATGGTAGCCTGATACTGAATGTCAGGTTATTCCATATACCGTAGTCAAAGGTGAATGAATTGGTAAATGTATGCTGAGCTTCGGATTGCCCCACTACACTGAATGAATTTTCTCCCGTCCTAATGCTCTCTATAACGGTGTCCCGAACCAAGCTGTAATCAATTCCATATGTGAGTGTTCGCTCACCTTCTTTAAGCAAGGTATAGCTTTTTTCGGCCGCTTGAAAAACCTCTTCCAATGCTTGTGCACTATCGGCATCATCTTCTTCCTTACTTAAAGCATCCCTGGCGCTATCAACAGTTTCAACATTTGCTAATACACCAACACTTTCAAACAGGAATAACGCACATACAACTCCAGCGCATGTAAGTCTCATCGACAGTACTCCACTATTATTATTGCTGGAAACGGCATCCCATCTAGGGCGAAGAACTACTTACGGCGAATGTATTGTATAGCGCCGTCAGAACCGAGCTCTGTCGCTTGATTCTCAGTAAATTTAGTGATTGATGGAAACGCTCTAAATGCTAACAATGACACCGTACGGTCATCAATGATTCGCATATCCTCATCTTTTAATGCAAGTGCATTGTCTAGCCGACTTTCACCTGGGTATATGACGAACAATACATTTTTATCCCAAACTTCCTCGAAGCGAGCACGGGTAAAACTTATATTTCCAATGGCAGGATCAGCCACAAATACATGCTCATCATACACATCACGCACAACAACAAAATGCTTGAACCCTGCATACTCAATGGGAACTATTACCGGATGCTCAAGAGCCTCCAAGTCCGAAAAATTTGCACGAAACCCACCACTGTTATATCCCAGCGCAGCGACTAGCCGTTTCATATCCAGCAATGAAAACCCACGACGCTCTACGATCTTGTCAGCTTCACCAAACTTTAGAAGCCCCTCCATGACTTGACGCTCTTCCAGATTCAAGCCCAGGAAATAGTCAAGCAATGTCGTAAGAGCAGCAGAGCCACAACTATAGTCATATGCCTGACGAACAACATGTTTGAACTGCAGTTGATTTAAGGGCTCCACTTCAACTGATTGCCTGAAGGGGCTGCTTAATGCGTCTTGAGTTAAATTGACTCGCCCAGGAGGTTGCGACTTAACATCAACCGTTTCAGTGATACCGAAAATACCGATTAAACTTCCGAGTAGAATTTCAATCATCAGGGCACCCTCTCTTAGATCAAGGTCCCTGCCAGTGATGGCTGGCAGGGTTATCATCGCTAAGAAAGACTTGTGGCCTAGTGGCCCCAGACTTTTACGGTTGTACCAGCCATGTTGATGTCGCTGATTGCGAGCGAGCCAATGCTGGGAGCTGCAGTGCTACCGACTTTGATAGCACCAACGGATAACTGGCCGGTTACTGATGGCAGGCCAATCTGCAATTGCTCGGTATCCGCGCCACCGATACTGGTTGTTACAACGTCAACCAGGATGGGCGCATCATCAGAAATGTTAAAACCATCAAAGGCAATGGTTTCAAGGCGCAGTGAGCCACCAGAAGGATCGTTATCGGTGTATACGACGCTGCCGATACTACCGTTGAACTGACCTGAAATACTGATGCCATCTTGACCGGTCACTGTTGCCAGCGAGGAATCATCCATGGCTTTCAGCTCAGCCTGCGCCATGAGCGGAGTGGTAAGAAAGGCTGCTACTAGGGCGAATTTATTAATGAATTTCATTATTGTTCTCCACAGTTCTCGGTTTGAATATCCCGAAGGATGCTGCCATTGACTCCTGTCGCTAGCAGCAGGAGCGACAAATTCCGTCGCTGTTCGAGGTGACATTGCTTCCATAGTCATGCCCCCCCGAACACTTAATGCTGTTGCATCAAGTCCTGCTATAAACCTACTGTTGCAACCCGCCGCTGCCTCCCTAACCAAGGAATGGAGGATAAAGTCAAGAGGCTATGCCTCGCTCAACAACCCCAAGCTTTTGCCTTTGAGTACTGCCTGGGTCCGGCTACGCACCCCCATCTTTGAGAACAGGTTGTGTAAGTGCCATTTGATAGTTGCTTCCGACAAATGCACGGCCTGTGCAATATCACGGTTAGATAATCCAGCACCAACAAACCGCAGAATCTCTCGCTCCCGTCGACTAACATCTTGATTATCTTCAAGTTCTTGATAATCAATTGAGAACTTCTGGCACTGATCACGCAGCATTTCAGCTAAATACTGCCACTTCTCGGCATGGGCTTTATCCGAGGCTATCCATGCATCCATTACAGGCAGCAGCCAAATAGCGTCATCAATGAATAAACGTTGATAACCACGACTGACACCACTTTCAACAAGGGTTCTGAGCAACTCGAATGCTCTATCGGTGTTACCTTTTCTCCAGCAAGCAACTGAAAGTAACAACGATACCCTGAGATTCCGATCGCTCGTTGGCATGCTGTCACCCTCAGAGAGACAGGCCTCAAGAGATGCCAATGCTTTATCTGCACGTCGCTCGGAAAGCGACAACCTTGCTTCCGCTAGAATCAAGCTGATGTTGGCGCTTGCATGGCGCGAAGCAGGCAAGGTGGCCAGATGCTGTTTAAGCTGCATACAAATACGCTCAGCTTCATTAGGCCTGCGCAGCCACAACAAGAACTGCACTTTGCAACCCATCGCCTGTGCATATACACGCTCGTAACCCGGCGCGTGCAAGCTGAGAATCCATTCATCCAGTTCATGCAGGGCTTGATCGCTGTAGCCCTCATAAAAACGATTACGCACTATGGCTAATTGGCCACGATTTAAAAGCTCTACCGGGGTGACAACATCGCGCCAGGTTGCAGCCTGGTCGATCTCACTCAACGCATCTTTATCGGCACCTTGCTCATAAATGATATCGGCGCAGGCCAACCATAGCGGCCCACCTACACGGCTCTGCTCACCCAGGAAGCAATCTGCGAGCTCGCGCGCCCGATCAGCGATCTCCGCCCCTTTACGCAGCTCACCAAGTTCTTTGCACAGGCAAACCTCGATTAGACTGGCAACAACACTCAGATAATCGCTTTGGCTTTCGCTGAGTTTCGACCGCGCCGTAAAGATTGCTTTTGAAGCCTCCGCATAAGCCCCCTGAAGGGTGTAGCAAGCGGCCTGCAAACATGACAAGCATGCTAAAAACAAGGGTTGTGACGCCGGGGCTCGTTTAAGCCACTGCCCTGTCACCTTGAGACAACTATCGAGCTTGTCTTGATAAAGTAACACTAGAGCCTTGACGATTTGCGTCGCGGCTAATAATTCAAGGAAGCCTGGACGCATTGTTTCTGCACTTGCATCTTGCAACTGCAGGCTGATTTCCTCTATCAGGGACTCAGACTCAAGGTATTTTTGTTCGAATGCCAACTGCCACGCGAAAAATATTTGAAAAACGCAGTGCTCTTGAATGACTTCGGTAGGGATATCCTGCAAACACCCCAAAACCTGATAAATCTTTTCCTCGGCAATCACTTTCCAGCCATAGGTCTCAAGCAACTGAGCCGCGAATGCATAATCATGCGAATGAACAGCATATTTGATGGCTTTCTCGAACAGGCCTCTTGCCTCGCACCAATGCGCTGCAGCATGCAATAAATGAGTTGGATCCTCAGCTTTAAGCAGCCTACGCTGTAGAAATTCTGCGAATAATGGATGATATCGATACCAGCCATCCTGACGCTCAGCCTCGACAATAAACAGTTGTTCATCACATAGGTAACGCAGGTTTTTTAGTGCATCCTCGCGACCGGTCAATGCATTGCAAAGCTCGGCATTGAACTCATCAAGCACCGATGTAACATTCAGGAAATGCTGTATTTCACTCGGTAAACCAACAAGCACATCCTCGCTGAAATAGTCCGCAAGGTTGCGCTCAGTACCCGGCATGCTCGATGTTGGCGTGAATCGGCGACTGAGGCTTGGAACAATAAGCGAAGCAAGATGAAGCGCGGTTATCCAGCCTTCGGTTTGCGTACAAACCTTGGCAATATCTGCATCACTGGCTTGGATTGACTTGATATCACGATAATACTCACGCACTTCATCCTGACTGAAGCGCAGGTCATCAACGCCAAACCAGCATGTAGCATCTCCCTGAGCAGCAGCACAGAAAATTCCAACCTTGAATCGTGTACTGATCACGAAGCGAATTTGGCTGGGCAATTGGTTGAGCGCCCGCCCGACCAAACCTGAGAAGCTGCAATCACGGATACAATGAAAGTCATCCATCATCACATAGAGGTCACCGTCGATTTGCTTCAAGCCATCGACAAACCGCTCCAGCAGTTGGTGCTCCTCCAGCACCTCACCACCTTCCAGCAGTTGCTTCATGGGCTCAGAAAATCCAGGAGATTGAATAGCAATCGCCTCCCCCAGATAACGCAACAGCCGCTTCAGGTCAACATCCAGGGCATCGCATGTCAACCAGGCGACCTTTGCCCCCTCGGCCAGCAACCGCTGCCTGTACTCGGCCAGCACAGCGCTCTTGCCGTAGCCAGCAGGAGCATTCAAGACCATCAAATGCTTTTTACGCTGGCGATACATTTTGTCGATCAACGCTGTGCGTGACATTAATTGAGCTGTACTGAAATTCTCTGGCACGAGCTTGCATGACAGCAGGTTAAAATCTTGCGAAGTTAATTCATTTTGACGACTCATGATCCCAGCATCCCCAGCTCGCGAGCACGCCTTATCGCTTGGGTGCGGTTACGTACCTTGAGCTTCTCGTAAATATTATGAAGGTGCCATTTGACGGTACCCAGTGCGAGGTTCAATTGCTGACCAATATCATTGTTGGACATGCCTTGTGCCGCGAGCCTGATCACCTCCTGCTCACGCTCGGTCAGCTCTTCCTCAATGACCTCAAGTTGACGCTGAGCAGACTGTCCTGGCCAAAGAGCCAAGAGGCTGCGGATAAAATTTTGCAGTGCCGGTTGACGTTCGGCCATCTCGAGCTGATGAAGCATGTTGCGGATAGGCTCACCTTCTTCTAGAAAAAGGCTGCGCACTTCTTCTCGTTCAGCCGCAATCAAGCACTGTACAAGCAGGCTCTGCGAGCGTTCCTGATAGCCCAGTTGCTGATAGCTATGGGCAGCCAGGAGATCCAGGCGAATATGTTCGAGCCCTTCCCAGTCGTCCTGCAGCATTCCACGCAGTTGCAGAATTTCATGTATGGCCTCGCTGTAGTGGCCACGCGCCTGTTGCAAGCGTGTTCGTGACAAGCCTTGAACCCAAAGCACTGGGTTCAAACGCATGTGGGCATAGTTGGATGCTAATTCATTCCAGTTGATACTCTTCAAGCGCTGTTCCGCACGCTTGGTTCGGTCGTCACCAGCCTCTTGCAGAGTTCGTAAAATTTCATAGCCGACTGCCTGCGCATAGAAGCGCCAGGCCTTGTTGCGTGCGGCCAGGTTCTGGATATAGATCAGTGTCGAATGGGCTTCCTTGGTATTGCCTTGCATGTACTGGAGGTGCGCCAGGCAAAGTGTGCCCTGGGCACAAAGGTCCACCGGACTGATGACATCCACGATTGACAGCATGCGCTTCAGAAGGCTTGTCACCCCTTCAAACCGCCCCTGCTGATAAGCAATCAGGCACTGGGTGATTTTCGGCAAGACGGTAGCTTTGGATTTTTCGTTAAACCAGGAAGTCGTACGTTCGCGCAAGCGCTCAAAGAGCAACTCTGCCTGCTTGATCTTGCCTTGCTCAAGCAGCAACATCACCTCGACGTTGATAAGCTGCATTTGCAGATAATTACCATCGAGGAAGTGATTTCTCTGATTGGCCAGGGTCAACAACTTGCGCGCGGCGTCATGCCATCCCATCATGACGTTCGCAAAAGCACCAATGACTAGCATCGCGACTTCAAGAAAAGCGGTTCTCGAGCCTAATTGAAGCTCAACACGCCGCGCCAACTTGACGCATGTGCGCAAATCATCCTTTTGCAATGCGATCAACGATTTGATTGCCAACGCAGCCAGCATACTGTCCGTCAACTGCGTTTTTGAATCACTATCCCCCCAGCGCAGAAGTAGATCATCTAGCGCTCGATTCGCTTCATCCAGCCCCAGATCGACCACGCGCACCCACAGATCCGTAAGCACCAGCACAGGATATTTGACCGCAATATCATCCGGCACATGTTGGCGCCACTTATGCACGAGACTCAGTTGGCCGCGGTTGATCAGACTCAGGCCACAGCCATCAACCAATGCGGCAAGCAACTCCACGTCTTGTGCATGGTAGGCATGCTCGATCGCAAAGTTTTGCATGTGATTGTTGGTAAACCACAAACTGGCGTTGAAATGAATCTGCTTGAAACGCTCAGGGTCTTGCTGCTTCAGACGTGCGCGAAGGAACTCAGCGAAAAAACGGTGGAATCGAAACCATCGGCGATCGCTGTCCAGTGGCACCAGGAAAAGCTGCATCACCTCCAGGTCTTCCAGCAATTGCTGCCCGTTATCGCAACCGGTGAGTGCCTGGACCAGGCTGCCATTAAAGCGGTGCACCACACTCATATTGAGAAGTGCGTCTTGGCGCTCGACAGGCAGTCCTTCGAACACCGCATCGGACAGGTATTTACCCACCGAGGTATGATCTTCCTGATACTCAAGCAACGCATCCGGCTTTTGGGGCGTTGACTTGAGCCACTTGATGACCTGCAAGACGCCGGTCATCCAGCCTTCCGTATAACTGTAGATTTTCTTGAGTGAGAGAGGCTCGACATTGAGCCCATGTAGTTGCAGGTAAACCCGGGTGTCGTCCTCGCTCAAACGCAACTCACGCTCGCCAATCTCGACCAGGTAACCCTTTGCCCGCCAAGTGGCCAGGCTCAGTTTCGGTTTGACCCTTGATCCTATAGCCAGCGTAAACCCATCGGGCGCATAGTTAATCAGCCTATCGATTGCGCTAAGCAGGTCGGGGTTTGAAATAGCCTCGAAGTCATCCAGCACCAGCAACAGCGACTTACGCATCCGTAGGATATTTCCTAAAACCAATTCCATGACCTGTAATGTGTCCAAACAGGCAGAATTGTCAGTAAGCGCAGAGTCAAAATCCCCAAGACTGGCTTGAACGCTCTCCAGGGTATGGGCAAGTTGCTGGAAAAAAATCAGGGAGGTGTTCGATTCCGCAGTCAAGGTCAACCAAGCGACACATTGCCCCTGCTCAACGCGTTTATTGGCAAGCACTGCCAACTCGGTGGTCTTGCCAAAACCAGCGGGCGCCACGAGCAGAATCAAGCGCTCTGGCAGTGCTGCGAGTTCTGATTGAACAGTCGGTCTTAAGAAATAACGCTCCGAAACCTGTACTGGAACTACTTCTGATGTCAGATTGTAATCCGCAGGCTGATCTAGCACTTCATTCATGTCATCCATGACCCGATCCCTGTGATTCATACACCGTTACAATGTTCACTTCCTTGGATAAGCTAACACTAACCAGCAATCTATTAGCGCGCAAATCAAGCAAAGCCTATAGGCCCAGCAGCGCTGGCACCTTACAATAGGTGTCCACGCTTGTCTGAACGCTACGTATGCCATCTTTCCAGGTTCATGCCTTACCCTATCATGCCAGCCCAGATGCATATTTCGGCCGCCTCAGGAGTGCTCCCGGAGCCATACTCCTGGACACAGGCAGGCCCGTAGCGCTACATGGACGCTATGATCTTATGTGCGCTTGGCCATTGGCTGAAATGTCACCGTTCTCTGATGAATCGGCCAAAGATTTCCTACAAAGGTTGCGTGTTGCCAGCGACACCTTGAGTGTCCAAGACATTCCTAAAGATCTGCACCTGCCATTCGCTGGCGGCTTGATCGGCTACTTTGGCTATGACTTTGGCCGACGCCTGGAAACGATTCCCGGCCATGCAGCAGACGACTTGAAATTACCCGACGCGCGCGTGGGTTTATATTCATGGGCACTGATCAGCGACCACCAGTTGCTCACTACGCAACTTGTATTCCATCCGCAGGTCAGTCCCAGCGAACGGCGCAGGCTGATCGACCTGTTTGAGTCAGCGGCCAGCCCGCGCTCGGATACCTTCCATCTTGTCAGTCGATTTCAAGCCGGCATCAGCGAAGGAAAATACCAACAGGCCGTAGAGAAAATCCAAGCCTATATCCGGGCTGGCGATTGCTATCAGGTCAATTTTGCACAGCGATTCCAGGCCCAATACCAGGGTGATCCCTGGGTTGCTTATCAAGCGTTGCGAGCAGCCTGCCCAACACCATTTTCCGGCTTTCAAGCCTTGCCTGGCGATGCGGCGATCATTAGCCTGTCGCCTGAGCGTTTTATGCGCGTCAGCCAGGGCCGGGTTGAGACTCGCCCCATCAAGGGCACGCGACCACGGGATATCGACCCGGACAAGGATGCAGCTCAAGCAGAAGAACTACTGCACAGTGCCAAGGATCAGGCTGAGAACCTCATGATTGTCGACCTGCTGCGCAACGATCTTGGACGCTGTTGCCGAACAGGCTCGGTCCAGGTGCCCGAGCTATTTGCCCTTGAAAGCTATCCCAATGTTCATCATCTGGTCAGTGCAGTCACCGGGCAACTCGCGGATGACAAGGACCCGCTCGACTTGCTTGCCTGTAGCTTTCCTGGCGGTTCGATTACCGGCGCTCCGAAAATTCGCGCCATGCAAATCATTGACGAACTGGAAGACACCCGCCGCGGACTTTATTGCGGCTCGCTGTTTTATCTGGATATTCGCGGTGAAATGGACAGTTCGATCACCATTCGCAGCCTGCTGGCCAAGGACGGCACAATCACTTGCTGGGGTGGCGGTGGGATAGTTGCAGACTCGCAATGGCAGGCTGAGTATCAAGAGTCCCTGACCAAGGTCGACGTCCTGCTGCGCACTCTCGAGCAGCTTGGCCAGCCAGCATCAGCCGGCACCTGAAAGACCCGCCTTGTGCGCGCCTTTCAGGTGTCGAACCAAGTTAGAGGCTAAGCTGTCGATTTGAAGCCTTGAGAAACTCGCGCTTCAAATCCTCATAGCTATGCACGGCCGGGAACTGCGGAAACTCACGAATCACATTGTCGGGTGCATGGAACAAGATGCCGGCATGTGCCTCGCTGAGCATGGTCGTATCGTTATATGAATCACCCGCGGCAATGATCCGGTAGTAAAGGCTTTTCAGCGCAATGACCGACTGGCGTTTCGGGTCTTTCTGACGCAACTGATAACCGACCACGCGATCAGTTTCATCGGTGACCAGCTTGTGGCAAAGCAAGGTCGGGAAGCCCAGCTGGCGCATCAAGGGCTGCGAGAATTCGTAGAAAGTATCCGACAAGATGATGACCTGGAACCGCTCACGCAACCAGTCGACAAACTCCACCGCGCCATCGAGAGGCTTTAGCGTCGCAATCACCTCCTGAATGTCCGCCAGTTTTAGTCCATGCTCATCAAGGATGCGCAGGCGCTGCTGCATCAACACGTCGTAGTCAGGAATATCGCGGGTTGTCGCCTTCAGCGACTCGATACCGGTTTTTTCCGCAAAAGCGATCCATATCTCAGGTACCAACACGCCTTCAAGGTCGAGACAAGCGATTTCCACAGGACACTCCTAGCTGTATTTTTATAGAAGACGGCACTCTAACGGCTCCCCATACACGAAGCAACGCGCCGCTATATGCACAAAACCATCAGTCGCAATGGCAGTTGGTTATTTAGCGGCATATCCACGATTTGTTACCATCGCCGCTACAAAGCGCCAAGCGCCATGATAATTAGGAATAATCCCTGATGAGCCACCCATTTGATGTAGCTGAAACAGCGGCAGCCTACGCCACAAAATCACCGCAGGAAATTCTCAAGCTGGCCTTCGAACACTTTGGCGATGAGTTGTGGATTTCGTTCAGCGGTGCCGAAGATGTTGTACTGGTGGATATGGCCTGGAAGATCAACAAAGGCGTTAAGGTCTTCAGTCTCGACACGGGACGCTTGCATCCTGAGACCTATCGCTTTATCGACCAGGTTCGCGAGCATTACGGCATCAGTATTGACATACTCTCGCCTGACCCAGCCGCGCTTGAGCCAATGGTCAAAGAAAAAGGCCTGTTCAGCTTCTACAAGGATGGGCACTCCGAATGCTGCGGTATTCGTAAAACTGCGCCATTAAGACGCAAGCTCTCGACGGTTAAAGCCTGGGCAACCGGACAGCGCCGCGATCAAAGCCCGAGCACACGCAGTGAAGTCGCTGTACTTGAAATTGACAGCGCCTTTTCCCCGGCTGATCGCCCGCTCTACAAGTTCAACCCTTTGGCGCAGATGACCAGCGAAGAGGTCTGGAACTATATTCGTGCACTTGAGCTGCCTTACAACGCCTTGCACGAGCGCGGCTTCATCAGCATTGGCTGTGAACCCTGCACCCGCCCTGTGCTTCCCAACCAGCACGAGCGTGAAGGTCGTTGGTGGTGGGAAGAAGCGACGCAAAAAGAGTGCGGCCTGCACTCAGGCAACATCATCAGCAAAATTTGATTCGTTCTGGCGAATTTCTGCTGCATCCAAAAAAACCGGCAACTGCCGGTTTTTTTGTTAACGCAGAAGATCAGTAGGTCGGTAACTCAACGCCCTCGAACAACTCCTCAAGCTCGGACTTGTTATGGCATTGCACCGCCTTGGCCAAGACCTCGCGAGTCAGGTGTGGGGCGAACTTCTCGATAAAGTCGCACATAAACCCGCGCAGGAATGTACCGCGCCGGAAACCGATCTTGGTCACGCTCGCCTCGAACAACTCGCTGGCATCAAGTACGACCAAGTCAGGATCGAGTGCTGGATCCACAGCCATTTCCGCGACAATGCCAACCCCCAGCCCCAGACGCACGTAGGTTTTGATCACGTCGGCATCGGCTGCGGTAAACACAACCTTGGGCGTCAGCCCCCGATGGCTAAAGGCCTCATCAAGTTTGGAACGTCCGGTGAAGCCAAAGACGTAGGTGACAATCGAATACTCAGCCAAGGCTTCCAGCGTCAGCTTGGGCAGCTTAGTCAGCGGATGGCCTTGTGGGACAACCACGCAGCGGTTCCAGCGATAGCACGGCATCATCACCAGATCATTGAATAGCTCAAGCCCCTCTGTCGCGATGGCGAAATCGACGGTGCCATCAGCGGCCATTTCGGCAATCTGCAAGGGTGTCCCTTGGTGCATATGCAGTGATACGTCCGGGTATTGCTTGATAAAACCACTGATCACCTTAGGCAAGGCATAACGCGCCTGGGTATGGGTGGTGGCAATTGATAGGGTGCCCTTCTTCTCGTTGGAAAACTCTTGGGCGATCTGCTTGATGCTTTCGACCTTGCGCAGGATTTCTCCGGCGGTGGTGATAATCCGCTCACCTGCTGGCGTAACGCGCGTCAGATGCTTACCGCTACGCGCGAAGACTTCGACCCCCAGCTCATCCTCCAATAGACGAATCTGCTTACTGATGCCCGGCTGTGATGTGTATAGACTCTGTGCAGTAGCAGACACGTTGAGATCGTGGTGCGCAACTTCCCAGATGTAGCGCAATTGCTGGAGCTTCATAACTATCCCTCAAAGCAGATAAGCGCCGTGCTAGTTTCGGCTCTCTCATATAACCATAAGAACGGTTCAATCGTTCAATTTAGACGATTTTTTTAAAGTTGCAGCTTTAATCGTCAAGCGCCCATTCAGAAAATAATCCCGGCATCCCCACGGCTGCGATGCTGCAGCATCGGCACCAGGTAGATCGGCACCTCTGCGAGCTGTAAAAGTCGTGTCGCAGTTCGTCCCATTGGAATATCCAGATCTGTTCCGTGGCTATGACTGCCTATGACTAACAAATCCACTTCTAGTTTCTGTGCTTGAGCCAATATCACCTGCGGCGGATCGCCCTGCACTACGCGCACGGCTCGAATCAACGCAAGGTCGTCCGGAGAGTCGGCGATTTCATCCTTGAAGCCCTCCAGGACTCTCGCCTCGATTCCCGCCATGACCGTCTCCAGGCCTTTGTGGCGAAGCGTTTTCAAATGCTCCTCGTCGAGATAGGTTTTAAGTACTGATTCTGCAAACAACCCCATGGGCTCAACAGCATGGATCACATACAAGCTGGCATTGAACGCCCGGGTCATGGCTAACGCATGCTGCAATACATACGGCGCATAGAGCCCAAGGTCTGTGGCATAAAGAATAGTTCGGATCATGCTGGCTCCTTGTACCCGCATGACGGGTCCTACTTGAGCTTAGCAGTGCGGCCAGCATGTCAATTTAAAAGCGCGCCTAAATAAGATCAGCGGAAATCGGGGCAAGCGTTTCAATGCCCACGCAAACGGGGGCCTTCACCCCTTGATCGGCTGCAACTCGTTGCTTACGCCATGGGGAACATGCCCGGTGGCGACCACTGCCCTGGCCTTTTCGCAGTGACTGGCCTGGTCGTCGAAAAATACATCAGCGCCGAAGGTGTCGAGAATCGACGACTTATCCAACCCACCAAGGAAAAACGACTCATCCAGACGGATATTCCACTCGCGCAAGGTTCGGATGACACGCTCGTGAGCTGGCGCAGAACGCGCTGTAACCAATGCAGTGCGAATGGGGCATGACTCTTCAGCGAACTCTTGCTGTAGCTTGTGCAGGGCGGCCAGGAATGGTTTGAACGGCCCACCACCGAGCAACTCCCGGGCAGATTGCTTCTCATGACTCTGAAACGCCTCAAGCCCACCGGACTGATAGACACGTTCGGACTCATCAGAGAACAAAACCGCATCACCATCGAAGGCAATTCGCAATTCATTGCTGGCTTCTCGCCGACTGCCACCGGAAAGAATAGTGGCGGCACCAAAACCGGCACGCAGCGCGCTGCGCACATCTTCGGCGTGGGTGGATAAGAACAGATGGCAACCAAAGGCCGCTAGATAAGGGTCGGGACTGCGACCGCCGACAAAGGCTGCCCGTGAAATTCCCAGCCCGTAATGCTGAATCGAGTTGAATGCACGCAGACCTGTATCGGCACTGTTACGTGAGACCAGGATCACCTCGACCCTTTGCTGGCCCAGGGTCTGGTTGAGAGCGAGCAGCTTTTCTACCAGCGCAAAGGCATCGCCCGGCATGAGTATTTCGTCTTCGTGATCAATCTGATACTGGCGATAAGCCGCAACGCCCTCGCCAACATAGACCTGATGACTTTCACGCAGATCGAACAATGCACTGGACGAAATCGCCAGGACCAATTTGTCGCCCAGTACCTTGCTCATAGTGTTCTCACTCCTGGGAATTGCGCTGGTCAATAAACTGCAGGGCCTGATACAACGCCTCAATGCGCGGCATGGAACATCCGGCAGCGGCTGCGGCGGCGAGCGGCGCGGCATAGATAGCCTTTAGCTCAAGAGGGCGCTTGTGGGCATGGTCGTGATACATGCTGGGCAGGTAATCCGGCATGCGCTCAGTTGCCTTGAGCATCTTCGCGGCAAAATCAGCAGGGATTTGATAACCACAAGCCCCCGCACCGGCGACCACTTCACCCATGATTGCAGCGATCAGTTCACGGCTGCTCTGGCTAGCCATGAGGCCGCTGGTGCCTGAGTCAAGTAGAACCGACAAACCGTTGTATGGCACGTTCCACACCAGCTTTTGCCAGCGCGCCTGACCCAGTTCGGCCGCGACCGTTGAGTCAATGCCAGCCAAATTGAACATCGCCGCCCCGGCTGCTGTGATCTGCTCACGCTCTTGGTCCGAAGCCGGACCTGAGTGATAACCCAGGTTCACCGTACCCAATGCCTGATGCTCGATGACGCCTGCCTGGGCACGATGCACACAAATCAAACACAAGCCACCGAGTAAATGCAGGTTGTCGGGCAGTAAAGGCCGCAGCTCATCTTCAACCCCTAGACCGTTTTGCAATAACAGGATTTTCGCGCCATCTGCAGCCGCCTGGGTTATGGCAGGCACCAATGCGGCATTACTGGTGGTTTTAGCTCCAACCAGCAACCAGTCACAACGCGGCATATCCGCTGCATTGCTGTATGCCTGCACCGGATTGAGCGTCAACGCACCATGCACAGCACTGTTGAGATGGATGCCATTTTCAACAACAGCGCGATACTCGCTGCGCAGCAGGAAATGAACATCAAAGCCTGCTCGGGCGAGCATCAGGCCATAAAAGCCGCCAATTGCGCCGGTACCGATAATGCCTATACGTGGACGTGGTGTGCTGGACATCAAGGAAACTCCTCAGCGGGACGCGAATGGGCCGCATCCAAAGCAAGGCGCAGATCATCTGCGCGTAAACGACAACTCAGCCGATCATAAAAACTGCCACCCTTAACTGCAAACACCGCCGGCAAATGAAACAGTCAAAACAAGGCGCAGGCGACTATTGAGCGGATCAATCTCCAATCCTGCGTTCTGTTGCCATGCCAGCCGCACCGCTGCTGGCAGCTGGTTTTGCCAATAAAGCCCCTGTTTACGGTTTAATTTGCCAGAGTCGCGATTAATCCGCAGCACAATTGCGTTCAACCATTGTCGAGTCTGCCTGTTACGCGATAAGGTTCTGTTTCCCCGCTGTGCTCATTATTGCTGTGCTCCGCCACACGGGGAACGCTGGCGGCCGGCACCCGTGACCTGACGAATCTGACTGATGAATAGCACGATGGCTGATTTACCGATTGATGACCTTAACGTTGCCTCCAACGAAACGCTCATCACCCCCGAACAACTCAAGCGTGAAATTCCGCTGACCGAAGCCGCATTGCGCACTGTCGCCTCTGGCCGTGAAGTAGTGCGTAACATTCTTGATGGTAAAGACCATCGTTTGTTTATTGTTGTCGGCCCCTGCTCTATCCACGACATTAAAGCGGCCCATGAGTATGCCGAACGCCTGAAAGTACTGGCGGCTGAAGTCTCAGACACCCTGTATCTGGTCATGCGCGTTTATTTTGAGAAGCCGCGCACCACAGTGGGCTGGAAAGGCTTGATCAACGATCCATATCTGGATGACTCATTCAAGATCCAGGATGGCTTGCACATTGGCCGCACCCTGCTGCGCGACCTGGCCGAGATGGGCTTGCCGACAGCAACCGAAGCGCTGGACCCTATTTCGCCCCAGTACCTGCAGGACCTGATCAGCTGGTCAGCCATCGGGGCTCGCACCACCGAATCCCAGACCCACCGGGAAATGGCCTCGGGCCTGTCTTCAGCGGTCGGCTTCAAGAATGGTACCGATGGCGGCCTGACTGTTGCGATCAACGCCCTGCAGTCGGTTTCAAGCCCTCACCGCTTCCTCGGCATCAACCAGGAAGGTGGCGTATCGATCGTCACCACCAAAGGCAATGCCTATGGCCACGTTGTATTGCGCGGTGGTAACGGCAAGCCCAACTATGACTCGGTTAGCGTTGCAGTCTGCGAGCAAGAACTAAGCAAAGCAGGCATTACACCCAACATCATGGTCGATTGCAGTCACGCCAACTCCAACAAGGACCCAGCGCTACAACCCCTGGTGATGGACAACGTGGCCAACCAGATTCTCGAAGGCAACCAATCCATCGTTGGCCTTATGGTCGAGAGCCACCTGGGCTGGGGCAACCAGTCGATCCCCAAAGACTTGTCACAGCTCAAATACGGTGTATCTATTACCGATGCCTGTATCGACTGGGAAAGCACGGAGAAGACCCTGCGCAATATGCACGCCAAACTCAAGGATGTGCTACCCAAGCGCCAGCGCGGCTAGGTTCCAGACCTATACATGGTTGCAGTTACACCGCTGCAACCATGTATACAGTTGCTGCGCCATGTCTGGATGCAATGCAAAAAGCCGGGAAATCCCGGCTTTTTTGTGAGTGCTGACCTGGATCGAAAATCAGTTGTTGCTCAAGCGCTGTTGACGCTCCATGTAGCGCTCGACATAGGAGCATGACGGAATCACCGTGTACCCCATGCGCTCGGCATATTGCAGCGCATGCTCGGTTAGTTGCGCCGCAATGCCGCGCCCGCGCAAGCTGTTGGGCACAAAGGTACGATAGATGTCCAAGGTTTGCTTGCCCAGGTCCATATAGGCCAAGTAGGCACGATCACCATCCACTGTGATTTCGAATTGGTGACCAGCCTGGTCATGATGAATGGACAACGCCTCGCTCATTACTACTCCTCAATAGGATTACTGCTCAACCCGAACCTTATCAATCTTTCTCAGGCGCAGCGACATTTGTGCTGTGCCGTTGCCACCTTGGACGGTCAGGTAGGCCTTTTGGTTCGCGACCCGGGTCAAGACACCTTGATAATACATCCCATCATAAGTGATAAAACGCATACGCCTACCAATATAATCAGGCAAGGCATCAACATGCACGAAACCTGACGAAACCAGAACAGGCTCTGTCGATACTACATTGGCCAGCGCGGCCTTGTCTGCAGCAGCGACCTTCAGCGCAACGGGGTCAACCCATTCAAAGCCAACATCCTTGACCAGCGATTGGTTAACAATAACCGTTGGCCGCATCATGCTTAATGCATCCTTGGCCTCAAAGAACTGCAGGCCGTCCCAGACCATACCCTCCGTTGGCTCCAGCTCGACTCGCAGTGATTGCGGGTCGGCCAGGTAGCGGGCGTATGCATCGAGCAGCGACTGGTTGAGCGCAACACGTTGATGGCGCAAGGACTGATCGACCTTGGCAATGGCAACCTTTCGATAGGCCTCAGGCGTCAAGCCCATCTTGGCGGCACAGTAGGTCTGCACTTTGCGCTGGTACTCGTTGTCACTCAACTCGACACTCAGGCGTTTGATCCGCGGGGGGTTATTGCGAATATCCGCCGGGTTATCAGACATATTCGCCAACGACAGGCTGACCTGCATTGCCCCCATCTCGCGCGTATCTGAATCCAGGTGGAAAGTCAGTTTCTGCGCGGATGGCTCGAACAGATAGGAAAACTCCCCATCGGTTTCAAGGGTGCGATACCCCATATCAAGCAACTCATTGGCACCAATATGCTTTACATCACCACAGGCCACATCACTCAAGGCACTGTAGATATCGGTTTGCGCCGGTGGCTGGTAAAACGCCTGAGCAAGCGGGCCAAACACATCGACCGACAGGCCCTTGATGCTGACCGCCAGTTGCTCGGGAACCTTGCGCTCTGCCAGGCGTTCCTTGAAACGCAACAACTCAGATAGACCATTGAACTTCAGCTCTGCGTGGGCAATTTGCAACTTATCGCCAGCAGCGGGTATGCGGATGGATACATCCTCAAGCCCGACACGGCCATCGAATGAAGACGTGATACCGCCATAGCTGATATCAACAATCGGTGCCAAACGATCCCTGGCATCGTTCATGATCGAGCGAACGGAGAGGTACAGCGATAACTTGATAATTATCGCCACCAGCAAAATAGACAGCACGCCCCACTTGATCAGCTTTCCCA
This sequence comes from Pseudomonas segetis, assembly GCF_900188155.1. Lineage (GTDB taxonomy): Bacteria > Pseudomonadota > Gammaproteobacteria > Pseudomonadales > Pseudomonadaceae > Aquipseudomonas > Aquipseudomonas segetis. The sequence continues at coordinate 1,012,663 of NZ_FZOG01000001.1, read as the reverse complement.
TAACCATCCCGCCCCTGGCCATCAATCCAATATCACCGCATATTAGCAAGCAAATGGTTTAAATCAGGGACTTACAGCACACTTATGATGCCGATGCAGATCAATACCGCAATGACGGGGACCACCACGGTGACGACAAAAATGTCTTTGTAGGCGTTTTTGTGGGTCAGGCCCATGATCATCAACATGGCAATCACCGCACCGCAATGCGGCAACGAGTCCAGCCCACCCGCAGATATATTGGCGATACGGTGCAAGACCTCCGGCTCGACGCCCATGTCCAGATACCTGGGCGCCAGGCTTTGCATGAAAATCTGCAAGCCGCCAGAAGACGACCCCACAATTGCCGAGACCACGCTGACCGAGGCAAAAACCGACAACAACGGCGGCAAGTCAAGGGATAACACCCACTGCGAAAACTGCATGAAACCTGCGGTGTGAGTCACCACGCCACCGAAGCCAATCACTGCGGCCGTATTAAGTAGCGGCATGATCGAATCATCTGCCCCCTGCCCCAATATCCCGAGCGTGTTACGGCGCAACCCGGCAAACAAGATGATGGCAGTTGCAGTAGCAATTACCAGTGCCAGGCTCGGCCAGAGAATCGGCTGCTGCAGGCTAAACTGCAGCAAGCCGGCAAGCGCTCCGCCCGCCCCTGCATCGACTCCGGCAGCCATCAACAGGCGTGGCAACAAAATCACCCCGAGCACCACGGCGATAGGCACCAGTGCCAAGGCCCAGTGAGGTCCTGCTCCTGGTGTTCCTGCGATTTGCTGCATGCGTTCATCCTGGGCGTTGGACTCGAACCCCTCGCCCCTGGCAATAGCCAGCCGCCACTCACGCTGCACATAAAGCATGCCCAGCGCAATCATGATCACCGAGGCGACAACTCCAATCCAGGCCCCTGCAAACAGATCCGTTCCCAAGGCATTGGCGGCGATAACGTTGTGAATCGAGGGGGTGCCCGGCAAAGCGGTCATGGTGAAAGTACCGGCTCCCAGGGCAGTAGCCGCGCAAAACAGACGCTTGGGCAGATTGGCTTCACGCATCAAACCTATGCCCAGCGGGTACATGGTAAAAATCACGACGAACACCACAACACCGCCGTAGGTCAAAAGTGCGCATACCAGCATGGTTACCCATAATGTGCGCTTGACGCCCAGCCAGCGGGTGATCGCTTGTGCGATGCTGCTGGCCGCCTGGCTGGCAGCCATTGCCTTGCCAAAGATGGCTCCGCACAGAAACAGCACAAAGAATTTACCGGCAAAGGTGAATGCACCCAGGGGCCCGAACGGAAAGTACTCGAGCAGCGCCTGGGGCACTAACAAGTCGTTTGTGAGCGCAACTATTATCGAACTGCATAACGTAGCGATAAATATATTCACGCCGCGCAAGGCCATGAATATTAGTAACCCCAATGCAACCAACAAGCCTAAATTACCCAGCATAGCCCCTGCCTTTTTTGTTTTTTAGATGACAGTTCAGTGAACTAATGTAGCCCTAGCGTGGTCGGTTTAGAGTGCCCGTCGAGTGCCAATGAGCTTATACCGCCGGGCACTGTCGAAGCCTTGCCACAAGCGGATTGTATGTTTTTTATACAACGGATGTAAGCGTCAAACACATTGCTGGAGTAAACGCAAAAAAACAGGCTAGACTTGCACTTTGTCAGTTTACTTACTACAGGTTATGAGTAGTATGTACGCCGGCTAATCCCCCATAACTGGGGAATTGCTTTTATGGAAAAACTCCACATTTAGGGGAACACAATGAACAACGTCCTGAAATTGTCTGCTCTGGCTTTGGCCGCAGTATTGGCTACTGGTTGCAGCAGCATGTCTAAAGAAACTGAAGCTCGTCTGACTGCTACTGAAGACGCTGCTGCACGTTCGCAAGCCCGTGCTGATGAAGCCTACCGCAAGGCTGACGAAGCTATGGCTGCTGCTCAGAAAGCTCAGCAAACTGCTGACGAAGCTAATGAGCGTGCTCTGCGTATGCTGGATAAAGCCAGCCGCAAGTAATAGCCTTCAGGCTAAAGAAAGCCGGCCCATTATGGGCCGGCTTTTTTTGTCGATGGTTTTGCAAGTGCAAATAAAAACCCGCCGGTTTCACGCGACGGGTTGCTTCAACACAGGCACCTAATCAGAACGGATTACTGATCTGTTCATTATTGATTGGTGCACTCTGCTCGGTGGCAATCTCGACGGGCAAGCCATCTTGCGCCGCCACAACTTCACGCACCACCTCCCAGTCCAAACGGAAGTTGGCAAACTCATCCTGCTTGAGCAATGTATTGATCACTGCGGTGTGCTTGTCGATAACCGATACCTTGCCCTCATCGTCCAGGGGCTCATGCGCCTCCAGGTACACCCGGCCATTACTGCGACCGAACTTGTAGGGCTGGTTGATAATACGTACCGAGGTGCCTACCGAAGTCATGGCCGCCAGTTCCAACACATTCTGATTGAACATGCGGAAGCAACCATGGCTGACACGCATGCCAATGCCGAATTTCTTGTTGGAGCCATGAATCAGGTAACCCGGAACCGAGAGCGCCATTTTATACGGGCCCAGCGGATTATCAGGACCTGGCGGTACCACCGATGGCAAAGGATCGCCATCCGCGGCATGTTCTGCGCGTATTGATTTTGGTGGGTACCAGGCGGGGTTGGGCGTCTTGGCAGTAATGCGCGCATTGGCAACTGGCGAACCCCAGCCTTCACGACCGATCCCCAGCGGATAGGTGTAGACCACATCCTTGCCCTTGGGGAAATAATAGAGACGGTATTCGGCAAGGTTGATTACGATGCCTTCGCGCGGACCTGGCGGCAGGATAAAGCGAGTCGGCAGAATGATCTCAGCGCCCTCGCCTGGCAACCAGGCGTCAATACCCGGGTTGGCCGCGACCATTTCCGAGTAACCGAGGTCGTTGGCTGTCGCAAGATCAGCAAAGGTATCTTCGTACTTGGCCTTGACCACCTGAACCTGGCCAACAATGTCATCGCCTGGTGGCGGCAATGGAAACTCAAGAGCACTTGCAGATCCTGCGACCAACAATGCGGCAACAGAAAGGCAGCGGGAAACCGCAGATACGTGCGACAACATCCGGAAATCCTTGGAGAAGGTGACTGATAAACGTGCGTTACTGATTTCGATTGTACACCGCGGCATTGAGCACAGGGAGCCCCGTACAGCGACAACAGCTAACTGGATGTGACAACCAGAATGGCCAGTGGTTGCCTTTGCACATGGCTTGGCGACGCTCAGTCAAGCAGCAGCATGGAGCGCTCGCCACGGCGCTGGGCCTCAAGTATCTGCCTGCACAAGGGACACAGGCGCTTATCACGCAACATGTCCTTTTCAAGCGGCTGCCAGCGTGGCTGCGAAGGCAGGAAGCCGCCACATAGGGTTCGATCACCCGAATTGCCCAGCTCAAGTTGACGCTCGACCAAATGCACACGCACCTCCCGACAGGCGAACAAGTCCAGCTGCTCATCAGGTTCGATCAGTTTATAGGCATGCAAAGACCAGGCAATACGCGGCATTTAGGGCTCCAGAAGGGGGCGCCACATTATCCGAAACACAGGACTCAGAAAAGCCTCAAACACTCATTCAGGCTTATTTAATAGTGGTTGCAGCTCAGGCCAGACGTTTTCCAGCAGAATCGGCTGGGCCGTAAGCCCGGGATGCAGGCCATCGGCCTGCATCATCCCAGGCACACCGCCGACCCCTTCCAGAAAAAAGGGCACAAAGGAGACTGATTTCTGCTCGGCAAGATCACTAAAGACCTGGGCAAATGCATGGGTGTAGCGCTGGCCATAATTAGGCGGCAGGCGCATGCCCAAGAGCAGCACCTTGGCGCCCTGCTCGCGCGACTGGTCAATCATTCCCGCAAGATTTTGTTGCAATTGGCTCGGTGCCTGTCCACGCAGCCCATCATTGCCTCCCAGTTCAAGAATCACCCATTGCGGCTGATGCTCCTTGAGCAACCCAGGCAAGCGGGCGGCGCCACCAGCACTGGTATCACCACTGATGGAAGCGTTGATCACTTCTATGTCATAACCTTGCTCGGTAATGCGTTTTTGCAACAAATTCACCCAGCCCTGACGGGTATCCAGGCCAAAAGCAGCACTGATACTATCGCCAACAACCAATATCGTCCCTGCAGATGCATTGCTGATCCACACCGTCAGTATCAGGACAACGCCGATAAACCCTGTACGCATTGGATTCTCCATGAGCTCATGTATTCTCACCGCGCGAAATCTCAGCAAAGTGGTGCCCAGCGCGGAAGGCGAGTTGAGCATATTGCACGCCCTCAGCCTCGACCTCAATGCAGGTGACAGCCTGGCAATTGTCGGCAGCTCCGGTTCGGGCAAATCGACCCTGCTGGGTTTGCTCGCCGGGCTCGACTTGCCGAGTACCGGCAATGTCGAGCTGGCCGGGAACAATCTCAGGGAAATGGATGAGGATCAACGAGCCCGGGTTCGCGCCGAACATGCAGGTTTCGTGTTCCAGTCCTTCCAATTGCTCGACAGCCTCAATGCGTTGGAAAACGTCATGCTGCCGCTTGAACTCGAAGGTCATCGCGATGCCAGAGAGCGTGCACGCGGGCTGCTTGAACGGGTCGGCCTTGGTCATCGCCTGACGCACTACCCACGCCAACTGTCCGGCGGAGAACAACAACGGGTCGCCATTGCACGTGCATTTGCCGCCGAACCCGATGTGCTGTTCGCCGACGAGCCAACCGGCAACCTTGACAGCCACACCAGCCAACGCATCAGTGACCTTCTGTTTGAGCTGAACCAGGAACGTGGCGCCACCCTGGTCCTGGTCACCCACGACGAACGCCTGGCACACCGCTGCCAACGCCTGATTCGCCTTGAAGGCGGTCATTTGATCGACGCAGTAGAACCTTGATGACCAAACTTCCCCGCTCCCGCCTTGTAGCCCTGGCCTGGCGCCAACTGCTGCGCGAATCGCATTCTGGTGAGCTGCGCATTCTGTTCTTTGCCTTGATCATTGCTGTCGCGGCCAGCACCGCAATCGGCTACTTCAGTGCGCGACTCAACGAAGGAATGCTGATGCGCGCCAGCGAATTCCTCGCCGCCGACATGGTTCTTTCCGGCAGTTCACCGGCAGCAGATGAACAAATCAGCCAAGGTCAGGCGCAGGGGCTAGATCATGCGCAGACGGTGGAGTTCTCAAGTGTGATTGCCACCGACGCTGGCATTCAGCTGGCCAGTGTCAAGGCGGTCGACAAGGCCTACCCTTTGCGTGGCCAACTCAAGCGCGCGGACAAGCTCTACGGCCCCGAGCAACCGAGCAGCGGCCCAGCACCCGGCAATGCCTGGGCCGAGGCGCGTTTGTTTGCAGCGTTAAATCTAAAGATTGGCGACAGTATTGATGTCGGCAACAAAAGCTTGAAGCTAAGTCACGTACTGACTTATGAGCCTGATCGCGCGGGTAATTTCTACAGCCTGACGCCACGGGTCTTGATGAATCTTGACGACTTGGCCGCAACGGGCATTGTGCAGCCAGGCAGCCGGGTCAAATACCGCGAGCTATGGCGCGGTACCCCGGATCAACTGGCGGCCTACAAGAACCTTATCGAACCGCAGCTCGAAGCCAACCAGAAAATCGAAGGCAGCCGCGACAGCAATCGACAGATTGGCGGTGCTCTGGGCCGGGCCGAACGCTACCTCAACCTTGCAAGCCTGGCCGCCGTGCTGCTTGCGGGCGTTGCCGTGGCGCTTTCCGCGACTCGCTTTGCTGCTCGACGTTTCGATGCCAGCGCACTGATGCGCTGCCTTGGTCTATCTCGCGGTCAAGCGCTGAGCCTGTTCGGCCTGCAATTGGCCATACTCGGTCTTAGCGCAAGCCTCATTGGCGCCTTGCTCGGCTGGTTAAGCCAGTTTGGGCTGTTCTATTTACTCAAAGAGCTGCTTCCGCCCGACCTTCCATCTGCCAGCTTCGGTCCCGCACTGGCAGGCATGGCAACCGGTTTAGTTGCACTTGCAGGTTTTGCCCTGCCGCCGCTGGCCGCCCTGGGGCGTGTTCCACCGCTGCGGGTACTGCGCCGCGACTTGCTGCCAGTGCCGGCCAGTTCATGGCTGGTCTACGGCGCGGCGCTGTTTGCCCTGGGCTTGATCATGTGGCGCCTGAGCCTCGACTTGCAATTGACCTTCGCCTTGTTGGGCGGTGGCCTGGTTGCCGCATTGTTGCTCGGTGGCCTGTTGCTGCTGGGCTTGAAAAGCCTGCGCAGAGTGCTGGCCAGGGCCTCATTGCCTTGGCGGCTTGGCTTGGGGCAACTGCTGCGCTACCCACTTGCAGCGGCGGGGCAATCGCTGGCATTCGGCCTTATCATTCTGGCCATGGCCTTGATCGCACTGCTACGCGGTGAGCTGCTCGACACCTGGCAAGACCAGTTGCCGGAAGATGCTCCCAACCACTTTGCCCTGAACGTGCTGCCCGAGCACAAAGCTGCTTTTGAGGCTCGACTTGCCGAACTGTCGCCCAAACCAGCGCATTTATATCCGGTTATTCCAGGTCGCCTAATCAAAATCAATGATCAGCCGGTACAACAAATCGTCAGTAAAGACAGCCGGGGTGACCGCGCGATTAATCGCGACCTGAGCCTCACCTGGGCCGCCGATTTGCCCACTGACAATGAGCTGGTCGCAGGAACTTGGTGGCACGCTGGCGAGCCACAAGACATGCCCGGCGTATCAGTCGAGTCGGAACTGGCTGAAAGCATGCAGTTGAAGCTGGGAGACCGACTCAGCTTTGTTGTTGGCGGGCTTAGCCGCGATGTGCGCGTGACCAGCCTGCGTAAAGTCAACTGGAACAGCTTCCAGCCAAACTTCTACATGATTTTCGAACCCGGCACGCTAAAGGACCTACCTGTCACCTACTTGACCAGCTTTTATCTCCCGCCCCAGCAAGATCGCCAGCTGGTTGAGCTTGCTCGCCAGTTTCCGGCCGTCACCTTGCTCCAGGTAGATGCCCTACTCGCTCAACTGCGCAGCATTGTTGCTCAGGTCACCGTGGCGATTGAGTTTGTCCTGTTGTTTGTATTAGCTGCGGGCCTGGCGGTTTTATTTGCCGGCTTACAGGCCACCCTTGATGAACGAATTCGTCAGGGTGCGCTGCTCCGCGCACTGGGTGCTGAACGCAAGCTCTTGGTCAAGGCCCGGCGCACTGAGTTTGGCCTGCTTGGCGCCGCAAGTGGCTTACTCGCAGCGCTGGGCTGCGAACTGATCAGTTTTCTCCTGTACCGCTATGCATTTGATCTAACCTGGCATCCGCACCCCTGGCTACTGGTCTTGCCCGTGATCGGTGCCGTGCTGGTTGCATCGGCAGGCATACTCGGTACCCGCAGGGCCTTGAATGCCAGCCCACTGACAGTGCTGCGCGAGGGTTGATAGACTCGCGTCATTTAGCCGACAAGGTCTACAACAGGTATTTATGAGTCGCTATCGCCCACCACGCTCTGCTGGCACGCCACTGATCACACCTGAAGGCGAAGCCCGCATGCGCGCTGAACTGCATGAACTCTGGCACGTGCGCCGCCCCCAGGTGACCCAGTCCGTCAGCGAAGCTGCCGCCCAAGGCGATCGCTCCGAAAACGCTGAGTACACCTACGGCAAAAAAATGCTGCGTGAGATCGACAGCCGAGTGCGCTTCCTGACCAAACGCCTGGAAAGCCTGAAGGTCGTCAGCGCCCGCCCCAGCGATCCAGACAAGGTTTATTTTGGCGCTTGGGTCACGGTCGAGGACGAAGACGGCAAAGAAGCGCGCTACCGTATCGTCGGGCCTGATGAGCTCGACCTGAAGCAAAATATGATCAGCATCGACTCGCCATTGGCCCGCGCACTGATCGGTAAATCACTCGATGCTGAAGTCAGGGTGCAGGCTCCAACCGGCGACAAAACCTGGTACGTGATTGCCATCGACTATCCCTAGCCTCGTCTGATATCAGGGTTTGATTCGCCGCGTGATCAGGCCCTGCCGCGCCACCCGTACCAATTGATGGACCCGCTCATCAAGATGCTCGGCCGCTATTGCAGGCAGCACGGCCATATCGAAACTGTCGCTGGCAAAGCGCGCCAGGCAATCGCTTGGTTCGACGAATTGGATCAAAAAGGCACGGGATGTACCGCCACGTCGTGGCCAGCCGTCCAGGTAACGCAGCAAGGTGGGTTGATGAACGCCACCGAGTAAGATTTTAGGGTTGCGCTTGATGAGCCCGGATGTGATCGGGGCTAAGCGAATATAGGGTTGGCAACTCATGCTCGCGTCTCCGCCTCAGAAATCCCGCTGGGCAGCGGTGAGAGGCGACACCGAACCAGCGCTTTAGCGGTATTTCGAAGCCTTTTAAGGTCTTCTCGGAGAGTTGCACTGGGCAATTCCCGCGGCGCCCCGCAAGTAGCTGTTTAAATCGGCGCGTTTGAATCCTAGAGAATCAGGCTTATCGCTGTCAATACAGGCGATACAAAAACCTGATGATTAATCAGTTATTCGTAGAACAAAACTATCGCACACAAAAAAGCCCGCAGTAGCGGGCTTTACGGGTCAGGATGATCAGATGGAAAGGCGCTGATCCACCGACAACTTCCCAGCACCTTCGATCAAAATAGCAACACTGGCTGCCAGCAGTGCCAAAGCGAATTCGTAGCCATTTGCACTCATGAAGAAGCCGTTGCTGATGTGTACGCTGAAAATTGCCACCAGCATAGTCACGCTCAAAGCCAGCGCCGCCGGACGAACCAGCAAGCCAATGATCAACGCCAGGCCACCGAAGAACTCGGCACTGCCCGCCAGCAATGCAAACAGATAACCGGGGGTCATGCCCAGGCTTTCCATCCACTGGCCAACGCCTTCGAGGCCTGGGCCATCGAACCAGCCAAACAACTTTTGCGAACCATGGGCAGCAAAGGTCAGGCCCACGATAACCCGCAGTACTGTCAAGCCATAGCCTGCATGGGTGGTTGTTAGGGATTTAATCAGAGCATTCATGTTGTCAGTCCTTGTCAGGTATTAAGTTGAGCCAAATAATAACCCATTAATTCGATATTAATTAACCATAAAAAGCATTAAACAAATCTAACAAATCGATCAATCCCTTGAACTGACTTTGCTGCGAGGCTCCAGTAGGTAGCGTTCGCGGTCATAAGCCAGATAGTACTTATTCACACTATTAACATAGCTGACAACGCCCATTCCGACCTGCTCCATGGCGATGCGCTCAACCTGAAAGAACCATTGATTCGGGTTCAGGCCGCGGCGCTTGGCCTCGGCTCGCATGCTCTGTACGCGTGCAGGCCCCATGTTGTAGCCAGCAAGTACGAAAGCCATGCGCTCACGCTCGTTGAGCTTTGGACTGTTGAAGTAGGACTTGCGAATCATCGCCAGGTACTTGGCGCTGGCCAGTACATTGTTATCCAGCACCGTGATATTGCCGACACCCACCGCGCGCGCAGCAACCGGGGTAATCTGCATCAAACCTGTGGCACCGCCGCTACCGCGCGCCTTTGGATTGAGGGTTGACTCTTTGAACGCCAGTGCCGCCAACGCCAGCCAGTCGAAATTGAGTTGCTTGGCATAGCGTTGCAGTACCGGGCGAACCTGCTCCAGGCGCTTGCGCTCGACCCGGCCCAAGGGATAGTGCACCTTATACAGGCGCCGGTATATCCGCTGAAATGCAACGTCCTGGTCTTCAGGCGCGCGATAGCTGTTGAAGAATCGATCAATGGCCGCGCTCAACATTGGCGCATCGCGACGTACGTACCAGCGCATCACGCCATTATTGGACAACACCAAGTGCCGCTCAATCCGCAGCTTCGGCATGACCTTGCTCCAGCGCTCGGCGATTGGCAACTCCACAGCCGTGGAGGTGAAAATTCCGGCCTGAACCATTTCCAGAACATCTTCGACAGCCAATGTCGGATCAACCCACTCGATCACGATCGGTGATTTGTTGCGCTTGATCAGCCGGACGTTGATTTCATTGATCGCCTCACCCGCCACGCTGCCCGCTGGCAGGGCAACACTTCGCCCTGACATCTGTTCCAGGTACTTGTAGCGTCGATCCCCCTGACGCCCGACTACGACTAACTGGACGTTGCGGCGTATGGCACCACTTGCGGTAACAGCCGAGGCCGTGCGCACCTTCAACAGTTCACCCGGCGCGACCAGGTCGCCCTCGCCTCGCTGCAAGGCGCCCAGGAGCTGGTCCTTGGCCATGGGTATGATCTTTAGCTTGATGGCTCGGCCATCATGGGCATTGCGATTGAGGTACTGCTCGAAGGCTCGCAGGCGATGGTACTCGACGCCGATGCTTTGCCCTTTCACTTCACCCGAGCTGTTCCGGCTTTGATTGACCAATACACGCAGCTCAGCGGCCCGGCGAATGCTCGCCAAATCACGCGACGCCGAGGGTTTTGCCACTTCCAATGGCCCAGCCACGCGCGCCACGGCCGTAAAAGGCAGCAGTAGCAAGCACAGTACTAGGAACACTCGTGGCATTAACACTCCGGACAATGACCCAATCGGGGAACCGCTAAATAACTACTGGGCTTGATATTGCGAGCTGCGTTAAAACGGCTCACAGTTTTGACTCGCTACCTGCTCAAAGACGCCTCAGGGCCTAGCCATTGGTCAGCTCGAAACTAACTGATAGCAGCCGAGCCTGCGCAAACGGCCGCGGAGACTCTCACAGTCGCTCGAATTCCGCCAGCACAACTTAGCAAGCAACATCACAATAAACTTACAAGCTAATGTTTTATAAGGATTTATTAATAAAACACAAAGCTCTGATATTCTTATGGATCACATCAACTGGGTAGCACCATGCAGCTCACTGACATCGGCGTCAATCTCACCCATCCCAGCCTAGCTGAACAATGCGCTGCGGTTCTCGATCGCGCCTACGCCGCAGGCGTGGCACAACTGCTTTTGACCGGCACCAGCCTGGTTGAAAGTGAACAGGCCATAAAACTCTGCGAGGAGCACGATGAAAGCCAAAGCCGACTGTTCAGTACAGCCGGTATCCACCCCCACGATGCCAGCAGTTGGAACAGTGACAGCGCCAGCCAGCTAAAAACGCTGCTAGCGCACCAGCGGGTGCGTGCCGTAGGCGAATGCGGACTCGACTTTAATCGTGATTTTTCACCTCGTCCCCAACAAGAAAAAGTCCTTGAGGAACACTTGGCGCTGGCAGTCGAGCTAAAGCTGCCGGTTTTCCTGCATGAACGCGATGCCAGCCAGCGTTTGCTCGAAATACTCACAGATTATCGCGACCAGCTGCCAGCAGCGGTGGTGCACTGTTTTACAGGCGAGAAACGCGCCCTGTTCAACTACCTCGACCTTGATCTGCATATAGGCATCACTGGCTGGATCTGTGACGAACGCCGTGGCACTCACTTGCAGCCCCTGGTCCGGGAAATACCCCAGGGACGCCTAATGCTAGAGAGTGACGCCCCTTTCCTGCTGCCACGTACCTTGCGGCCCAAGCCCAAGAATGGTCGCAATGAACCGGCCTACCTGACCGAAACATTGAAGACTGTAGCCGAACATCGCTGCGAGACAATTGAATCCCTTGCCGCGCACACCAGCGCAACCGCCCAGGCTTTCTTCCGCTTGCCTGCATTGAAAATGGCAAGCACCACTGACTAACCCGCCAATAGATTGCCTGGCGCTATATATTTGATAGCGACAAGCAATTCGTCGCAGCAGCCGCAATTCCATAGGGTTATCAAAACCCTATTGGAGATCAACCATCATGTCCCGGCCTAAAGCTGCCCGCCAAGCTTCAAACAGCCCAGAAGCTGGCGTCAGCCTCCAACTGCTGATCCCAGGCGCCTTGGCTGCTTCGGCTTTGTTTGTCACTGCCAACGCCCTGTATACAGCTAGCATCGTGCCTCTTTTTCTGGGCGTGATCGGCTTGTCAGCAGCTTATGCTATACATCGGCAAGCATTGAGTTTCACCCAAGCAAGTGACGCCCATGCTGGGAGCAACTTCTGCTAAGGCCAGTTGGATAAATCAACTCACCGATTTAAAGCTAGACTCATGCCTGACCGTGACTGAGCGTACGGAACAGAAGGGAGTGATCTTGTTATCCCAAGCAGCCACGCTCCTTGGTATTAGCGCTATATTTTGAAATCAATTGGCGTTGTACTTCACACAAGGATTTAACTGTGCGGCTCTTTCGGCTAACGCTTTTTGGCTTTTTAGTCTGTTGCCTTGGTGCTACCAGCGGCGTATTGGCTGCTCCTGCCTACCCGCCAAGCCGTCCTGCCCTATCCGTACAGCTGAACGACGGGCATTCGATAAACCTCAGCCTCAACGACCTGACAAGCATGCCCAAGCGCGTGCTAACGACCAGCGAGCCAAATGACAGCACTGTCGTTGAGTGGACCGGGGTTGATCTAGGTTACCTGCTGACTCACCTGAACATAGCACCGGACAGTTATTCATACCTTCGACTCGACGCGCTGAATATGTACTCGGTGATGGTCCCACGGGAAGATATTCAACGTTTCAACCCCATAATCGCCTATTTGCGTAATGGTAAATCGATGCCCATCTCGGAGTATGGGCCGCTCTACCTGATCTATCCTTTTGACCTATTCCCAGAACTCAATGCGCAGGTATATTTCAACCGCTCAATTTGGCAACTGAGCAAGATTAGCCTCATTAACGAGTGACCATCGATGCCAAATACTGATGTTGCACGTTTTCAAGCGAACCAAAGACGCATGATGGCGGTCCTGGTGGTCTTGGTGCTGGTGATGGCCGTTATCGTTGGCAGTGCCCTATGGATGGTTGTAAGACAGGCCGAAACCCTCGCGACGCCGGCGCTGCACAGCGAATTGTGGCGTTCACACCAAGCCAATGCACAAATACGCCGCACACTCTCAGCGGCGCTTGCCTACAAGCAGGGCAATATCAGTGCTGATGACCTGACCGTACAGATACAGGTTTTACGCAGCATTACCCGAACCTTTGAAAAACAACATGTGTTCCGTTTTCTCCCCGTCAGAAGGCCCTCGGCCGAACAGGCCCTCAATCAAGTCATTCAACTCAGCAAAGACTGGGATGAACGAGCCGCCTGGGGCGACCCCATAGGCGCGGACATTATTGCAGATGAAATTTCACAGCAACTTCCTGGCCTGCTTGAGCCCATGATCGACGTCCTGGTTTCAGCCAACATATCGCTATCCAATGAACTGGACGATGACCGCCAGAAGCTGCATTCGAGCTTTCTCTACCTGGGCTGGTCGCTGCTTGGACTGCTCATCGGCAGTGCGCTCCTGGTTGCCCGATTGATCGTCAGTTACCTGCAGGTTCGGCAGCTCTCGTTACGCCTGGGCGATCTTAATCAGAACCTTGAAGCGCGGGTCGAAGAGCGGACCCAGGAGCTATCCGAGGAGCAGGCATTGCTCAACTACATACTTGAGGCCAGCCCCAGCGATGTTGCCCTGTTGAACGCCAAGGATAGCCAGGTGCACTTTGTCAACGAGCGCCTGCTCAAGCGCAGCGGCATCAAGCAACAGCAAGACTTCTCCATCAATGCATTATTTGCGCATCCTGGTGAAGGTGAGCGCTTTCATGAAGCCCTTGAAGCCAGGCGCCAAATCAACGATTGGGAAGCACTTCTGGCAGGAGAGCAGCCCTATTGGGGAGTGGTTTCAGGCCGCGTCCTGGATCAGATTGGACGTACCTCCTACCTGATCTGGTCTTACGACATCAGCGTGCGCAAACAGATGGAACAAGAACTTCTGACCCTCGCCAACACCGACAGCCTGACCGGCATCAACAACAGGCACGCATTCATGCAGTTGGCGGAAGATTCTCTCAAGCTCAACCATCGTTACAGACGCCAATGTGCCGCCCTGATGATCGATATCGATCACTTCAAACAGATCAATGATGTGCACGGCCACCAAGTCGGCGATCTGGCACTGCAAGCGGCAGCGCAAACCCTGGTTAACGGTTTGCGTGAAGTTGATGTTCTTGGCCGCCTGGGCGGTGAAGAATTCGCCATATTGTTGCCCGAGACAGATTTCACTCAGGCTCGGCAAGTCGCCGAACGCCTGCGCAAGAACATCGAGAACATGCAGGTCCTGCTGCCCAGTCAGAATACATTGAGCATGACCGTCAGCATCGGGTTGGCGATGAACACGTCACAGGAGAGTCTCGACCACTTGCTGGGACGAGCAGATAGCGCGCTCTACCAAGCCAAGACCAACGGGCGCAACCGGCTCGAAACCGCTGGCGAAGCCGCTTTCAGGCAAAAACTGTAACTGTCTGCCGGCTGATTGCCAGCAAGTCCCCGTCATCGGACCACAATGCCGCTGCCACATGGCCATAGCCATCTCGCGCGTATTCAATATGTGCCCGGTACAAGAACCAGTCATCGGTGCTTGATTGCTTGAGCGGCTGGACAAATTCAATGGTCCAGGTCAGGGTGCTGCCAGGCGCCGGCGTCTTCAAGTGCGGCAGTACCGCGGGTGGCCAGGCATCGACCAACGCCAATAAATAAGCTTCGGTAACAGCCTGAGGCTGCTCTTCACCCCGAAGTTGCACCCAACCGCCCATTTGCCGCTCGGGCTTACCGGTATACGGCATGGCGCCGATGGCCCAACGCATCGCTAAATACCGGGTGAACTCTGGCGTAACCTTGGGTATATAAGGCAGTTCCTGGCAGTCTTTGGCCGGTTTGACCTGCGGTGCAGGCTCGGCCTCAACACTGATAACCGAATCACGGGGGCCGCCAAAACTGCCCTGGATCAATGTCACGACCTGCCCGTTCTGCACAGCGCGGCCCAGTACCTGGCTTACCGCCCGCCCCTCACGCAGTACTTCGGCCTCGAAACTGATAGGAACACCAGGCTCGGCAGGGCCAACAAAGGTCACAGCCAAGGAACGCACGGGGCGCCCGGAAACCACCTGCGCCTTCATGGTTTCATAGACCAATGCGGCAACCAAGCCACCAAAGCTTGCTCGCCCCTGCCCCCAAAGTTCCGGGATCACCAGATTGGCGGGGTTGCCACGCACGGCTTGGAGCAATGAGGAGAAGGTCGTCATAAGCATCTCGAGGATTCAGAGTGAAGCTGATCCTACGGGAAAACCAGACGTACACGAAAGTAGCGATGCCAGTATCGGTGATGGCTCTTTTCAGCCAGTTCCAGAGTTGACGCTGGATGCAGCCAGATAGCGATTAATCAGATGTCCGGATAAACCGCTCATTTGACTGCTTAGCCCTGCTCCTGCTCATTCATTTGCGAGCAGTCTTTTCCTTAAGCTCGCCAGCGCCTTGGCAACCTTTATCTCGGCACTGAGTAAATCTGCCTCCCAAGAAGACACGCAAGACGCCAAGTCTGTTTCAGTTTCACTGAGCAGTAACCACTGCAACAGGTCATGCCATTGCCCCAGCGCTTCCTGAGCCTGTTTTAGTGCTTTCTGACCAGGGCGATCGAGTCTTGCTACCTTGGGGTAAGCCTCGGCGTTGTAGCGCACGCGCTTGACCAGCAAGCGCAGGTCATGCCAGTCATGCAACGGATCAGCCAGGGCCTCAACCAACCGGCGTTGGGCCTTAATCAGCCGTGACTCAAGCTTAGACTCGACCCGCTTTAACGAGCCGTCCCGCTCAGCGAGTCGCCATTGCACGGACCAGTCGTCAAGGGCCTGCCAGAATGCGGACAATTGATCACTGCGCAGCGTTTGCAGGTAGCCGTCGACCACCCGTTGACGGCGCTGCTCGACAGGCCCCGACGCTTGTTGCTTGCGCTGCAACTCAGCCACAAGCACCTCAAGCTCACGCACCGGGCCAGTCAACTTGCCCAACTGCGCCGCATGCAGTTGCAATTGATCGCAGGCGGGCAATCCTCGCAATGGTTTGAGCAAACTGCGCAAACGGCGCAAATTAATACGCAAGTCATGCAATGCCTCAACATCAGTGCAAGCCTGCATACGCGCCGCGCAGGCAAATAGACTGACCTGGCGTTTCAAGACCTGGGCGCTGATACGATCAGCAAATGCTGACATTGCGATTCTCCTCGACAAGCAACTCCAGCCTGGCGCAAGCCAATACGCCCAGCCCCAAGACCACAGCGACGACTGCTGCAGCCAAATCTCATCCTTGCTTGGCTCCTGCGGCATTACAAGTCGACATTCGTCACAAAAGGTTTTGCAGCGCGCCTGCACTGGCTTGCAGAAATCATCCGCACAGCGGTTTATGCTTGAGCTTTGCTCCCGACAGGCAAGTTAGTTTGATGAAACCGATTAGGCTTCGCGGCCTTGGCCCCACGTTGGCTGGCGCCGGTAGCGGCGGATTCAGCCTCGCCGCTTTTGCGACAAGCCAGTGTCCGCCCGAATTTGCCGAGACAAGCCAGCTGAGCCTGGCCATGGGCTGGGCAGTCATAGCCCTGGGGTTGCTGCTGGGGTTGGTTGCCATGGGCTTTGCCTGGCGCTATTCACGCAAGCACAGCCTGGCAATCAAGCGTGCAAGCCTGGCGGCAGGGCTACTGACACTGTTGGCCTGCACGACAATAGGCTTGATTGCGGCCATAAACCGTTTTTTCCTGAGCTGCTGATTGAGTCCAACTCGCTCAACGCTAGGTCAAACGCCAAGGCAATGCCCTACGCAACGCCCGAAGATGCTGTTCAAGAATCGCCAGGGATTGGCCTTGACCGCCATAGCGCTGGGCCTCGAAAGCCCTGGCGAACTGTTGGATCTGCCTGGCTTGGCCCGGCAAGGCTTGCGCAGCACGCCGGGCGAAGTCTCGTGGCCCTTCTGCCGGTTGGCGAACGAGTGCGTGGCGCGCCAACAAGCGTTCAAAACGCCTGAAAACTCTCTGCTGCTGATCCCGCTGGTGCTGCCATGGTTTGAACAGAAACAGCGCAATCAAAGCCAGCACAATGGCGCCACCACCGACCAGGCACAAGGCCAACCAGCGGCCATCGACCTTGCCGAACCAGCGCTGAAACAACTCCAGTTGCTGCGCGCCTTGATAACCCAGCACCCAGCGTTGCCAGTCGTAATTGACTTGATCCCAGGCAAGCCTGAATTGATTGAGCCACGCCAACTGCCGATAGCGCAGTGGTGAAAATGGCGATTTTTCCAGGAAGCTATTTTCCCCCGCCACGGCTTCTTCCAGTCCCAGTTCGATACGTTCCGGCGCAACTTCAAATGTCGGGTCAACGCGAAGCCAACCCTTACCCGCCTGCCAGTATTCCACCCAGGCGTGCGCATCGAACTGGCGGACCTGCAGATAATTGCCAGACGGATTAAGCTCACCACCTTGATAGCCCGCAACCACCCGCGCCGGAATCCCCGCTGCACGTAAAACAAAGGTCATGGATCCCGCGTAGTGAGCACAAAAGCCGCTACGGGTTTCGAACAGAAAATCATCAATGCTGTTAACCCCAACCGCTTTGGGGCGCAATGTGTAGTGAAACGGCTGGCGATTGAAGTTGCGCAGCACCGCTTGCACCAATTGCTCGTCTTGCGGGTATTGCTGCTTGAGTTGCCGTGCCCAGGCGCGGCTGCGTGGATCACCACCGTCCGGCAGCTGCAATGCGCGTCGCAAAGTCTCTGTCGAGGCTGCCGGCTCCAGCAGCGCCTGTGGCCATGAAGTCAGATTGTACAGCAGGGAGCGATCCACCGGTTGTTTTCGCTGCAGACGGAAATCACTCATCATGCGCGTGCCTTCAAGGCTGGTCTGCGCCACATCCAGGCTAAACAACCAGGGCCTGGCACTTGGCTGCATGACGATCTGGTAATTGATAGGTTCGCCCTGCTTTCGCCACGACGGCTGCAGTGGCAACCGTGCAAATCCCGACTGTGACCAACGTCTGCCGTCAAAACGATCCAGTGTCAGCGCGCGCCAGTAGAGCTGATTCCGTGGCGGCGGTTGCCCCTCAAAGCTGGCGCGAAACGCCAGTTCACTGGACTGGCTCAGCTCGGCAATATCCGCCGGCGCCATGCTGTCCGAAAGACCGGTGACCCCTTTTGCGTTGGCCCCAGGCAGCGACCATAAAGGCCCCATCCGCGGGAAGAACAAAAACAACAGCAGCATCAACGGCAAGGCTTGCAGCAGCAGTGAGCCGGCCAGTTTCGCCGTTGCCCAGGGGCGCGTGGCCAGCGTACTTTGTTGCAGCCCGATCATCGCCGCCAGCAAGGCACTAACCGGCAACAGGCTGAAAATGGCGGAAAGCATGCTGTCATCGAACAAGTAGGCGGTAACAACGGTAAAGAAGCCCAGAAAGATAAGCACCAGGGCATCACGGCGAGTACGCACCTCGACCAGTTTCAGGACAAAAGCGGCAATCAGCAACACCACGCCCGCATCGAGCCCGACCAGGCTACCGCGTGAAACAAAGACACCAATGCCGGCAGCAAGCATCAAGGCGCCTTTCAACCAGGCATTGGGAAACCGGGCGCGCATGCGATAGATCTGTACCCGCCAGGCTGCGCAGCCAAGCCATAGGCCGACAACCCAGAGGGGCAAGTGACCAAGGTGCGGGATAATGACCAGCAACTGGGCAATCAATAGCCATGTCAGGCTGACGCGCGGAATGCTTTGCGGCTTGTTCATGCTGGCGCGCCCGGCTCAGCGAAACTCGAACCGAATAGTGTCAGCGCTCGCAAGCATCTGTCGCGATGCTGCTCGCCGCTGTCAACGCCGATATACACCCCTGGCAAGGCCAGTGAAAACGGTTGCTGGCGCTCGCTCAACTGCAACACCCAATAGCACAGCAGTGACAGACGGGCCTCGGTATCGCTGGCCAGCGCACTGAAGTCCAGGCTGATATCGCGGCCACTCAGTGCGGTAAAGTCCTTGACCAATAAGCCCAGCCCCCGGGAATAGGCTTTCCAATGCAGGCGGCGCTTAGAATCACTCGGCTGGTACGCCCTGAGCCCTTGGAAATCATCGGCACCACTGCCATGAGCCCGTGCGCCCTGCTCCTGCGGGTCATCACCAAGCCCTGCGCCAATTGGCAAATCGCCCTCAACCGGACGCGGATAAACCAGTAGCTGCAAATCCAGATCGACCCAACTCCAGGCCACCAGAATTCCCAAGGGGAATCTGCTCTCAACCCGCACCCTGCCTGGGCGTAACCAGCCACGCGACGTGGCCGGCAACCCTAGCTCGGCATCACTTCCCGACAACGCAGCCACATCAAGTTGCAGCATGCCTTGGGAGGGCCAACCCAGCACAATCGCCTCATGGGCCCGGCGCTCACTTTCAAGCCGTACGTTGAAACGCGCATGCTCGCCGACAAACACAGGCTCGGCAGGACCCGACTTGAGCATCAAGCCACTCAGGTTGAGGTAGGTGTGCAAGATAGCGACGATAAAGACCGAGCCCAGTAAAAACGTCAGGCCGTAGGCCAGGCTGTTTTGATAGTTGATCGCGGCCAGCAACATCAGGATCAACGCCAGGATAAACATCGCACCAACCCGCGATGGGATGATAAATATTTGCCGCTGGCTCAAGCGCAGGTTTTTCGCTGGGGGAATGCGCCGGGCCAACCAACGGTTCCAGCGCGACTGCAGACCTTGGATCAAATCGCTGCAACCTCGCGCAACAACCACTGCACCAAAGTACCGCCGCTGTGGCCCGCTGGGTCCGCACGCTCGCGTAGGCGGTGACCCACAACCGAGGGCAAGACAGCCTGCACATCTTCGGGTATCACATACTCGCGGCCTTCAAGAAGTGCCCAGGCCCGAGCAGCAGCCAACAATGCCAGGCTGGCCCGCGGAGACAGCCCCCAGGCAAACTGAGGCTGGGTGCGGGTTGCCTCTACCAGGCGCAATACATAGTCGACCAAGGCATCGCTGACCCTGACCTTTGGTACTTCATCTTGCAAGAGGGCTAACTGTGCGTGGTCGAGTATTGGCGCCAGCCTGGGCAACAGGTTGCGCCGTGCATCCCCCATCAACAAGGCCTTTTCAGCCGCCTTGGCGGGATAACCCAAGGACAAGCGCATCAGGAAACGATCGAGTTGAGACTCCGGCAAGGCAAAGGTCCCGCCTTGGCTAACCGGGTTCTGGGTGGCGATTACAAAAAATGGATCGGGCAAGGCGCGGGTTGCGCCCTCGATGGTGACCTGGCCCTCCTCCATGGCCTCAAGCAACGCACTCTGGCTTTTCGGCGTGGCGCGGTTGATCTCGTCCGCCAGGACCAGTTCGGCAAAGATCGGCCCCTGGTGAAAGACAAATTGCCCGGTGTCCTTATCAAACACCGAGGTCCCCAGAATGTCGCCAGGCAATAAGTCAGAGGTGAACTGAATCCGCTGAAAGCTCAGCCCAAGCACCTTGGCCAAGGCCTGGCTCAGCGTGGTCTTGCCCATGCCGGGCAAGTCCTCGATCAAGAGATGGCCACGCGCAAGCAAGCAAGCCAGCGCGAGCCTGACCTGCTGCTCTTTACCCAAGAGTATTTCGTTGACTGCGCTCAGGCAGGCATCCAACTGGCTGCGCATCATGAACTCCCACGACAAGTTAACCTGATGCTACTGGCAGCCGCAGTTGCGGCAAAGGGCTATGTAACCTTTGCTCACGAAACTGTGAGCAACACCCTCAAATAGCCCTTTGGACAACCGGTCTGTGGCTGTACGCAGCAGGTCAAGTCGGGCGGATCATCTCGAAGGTATCGCGGGTACGGGTGTACGACATCCCACCCAGGCGCCCGACTATATCCAGTTTATGTGGGTCGACCCGGCCTTTTTCATTGAGCACAGCATCATCGATATGCGCCAGCAGTACCTGGGCAAAAATCAGATTGCAGTTCGGGTTGTGCTGCGGAAAAGGCTGGATCTGCGAAACCTTGCACTCAAAGGTAACTGCCGCGCCTGAGACGCGCGGCACCGCAACCCGCTCGCTGGCAACACTGGCGATGCCGCAATGCTCAAACTCGCTGACACCATGCTCCAGGATGGCAGAGCTGGCGTTCATTGCCTCGGCGTGCTCAAACGACACCAGTTGGATAACCAGCTCGCCGGTTTCCTGGGCGTTGCGCAATGTGTCTTTCAGGCTGCCGTCGGGATGATGATTGACATTGACCAGCAAGGTCGGCGGCTCATCGCTGATGACCTGAAAAAAACTAAAGGGCGCAAGATTGCTCACGCCCGCAGCTGAACGACTTGAAACCCAGGCGATGGGCCGTGGAGTCACTGTCGAAGCCAGCCAACGGTAGGCATCAAGGGCGGCTAACTGAGTGAAATCGATGCGCATTGGCAATTTCCCTGTCAGGGTTTGTTTCGAGTGGATTAACGGCCCGCGCGGGACTCGTCGATATAAAAGCGTGCTTTCTGGGCCTTGCTGCTGCAACCCTCGTAGGCTTCAAACTGCTGCTGGGTCTTGGCCGCGGTCAACAATGACAAGGCCTTGGAGTAGCTGACAGTACCGGCAAAACCTTCAGCCTTGGCCAGGTCAAGCTGTTTCCAGGCGGCATCCAACTGATTGGCGCAACTATCACGATTGACCGTTTTGCCAGAACAACCGGCCAGCAGCGCAACGACTAGGGGTAAGCAGATCAATGCTTTCATGGTGCTTCTCCAATATTTGATATACCCGCTGGCCTGGGGCCAGCAGAAGATTGCGATTGTTATCAAAGCAAATTAGTTCAACCCGCTGCACGCTCACGCAAGTACTCGACCACCGCCGCTTGCTCACCACTGAACTCGATACGCCCGGCCTTGCTCTCATGCTGAAACACGTACATCGGGTCGTAATACTCGATTAATAGCGTTTCAATCCAGCCACGATGCAGGCTTACATCATTATTGACCTGCTGTTCAATCAGGGCTTGATCCATGATCGCAGCCAAGCGCTGATAACGCTCGCCCCCTAAACGCTTGAGAATATTAGCCAGGCTTTGTTGCAGGCGCTCAGCGAAGGCTGCAAAGCCCGCCTCCTCGCCAAGCAACTGAACAAACTCGGCCCGAAGATCTATTACATAATCCTTGAGGATACGCTCAACCCGCCCTTCTACACTGTCTTCCAGCCAGACCAGCGCAAAGCCTTGCATGCCTTGATATAGAGACAGGGGCAACGAGCAACGACCGATAATCCGACCTTCGTCCTCAAGTACGAATTGATTGATACCGCGTTCGCGCTTTTTCAGTATGTCGATGGCCAAGGCATTTTCAAAATCGATCTGCGTGGGCTGAGCCGTTGCGCGCTTGCCGAAGCTCGATCCACGATGGTTGGCATGGCCTTCAAGATCCAGGCTGTTTTCAAGTTGCGCAACCACTTCGGTCTTGCCCGTGCCGGTCATGCCGCCGACCAGTACGAACCGGCTTTGCTCGATGGCAAGTTCAGTTGTTTCAATCAAGAAATTGCGCATGGCTTTGTAGCCGCCCGCTACCCGCGGGTAGGCAATGCCCAGCTCCGAT
Source organism: Pseudomonas segetis (assembly GCF_900188155.1). Lineage (GTDB taxonomy): Bacteria > Pseudomonadota > Gammaproteobacteria > Pseudomonadales > Pseudomonadaceae > Aquipseudomonas > Aquipseudomonas segetis. The sequence continues at coordinate 990,261 of NZ_FZOG01000001.1, read as the reverse complement.
TTCAACCACTGCTGCACGAGCTGCGAGCGCAGGCCGCCTCGAAAGCAATAGAGATAACCTTCGGGATTGGCCTCGGCAAAAGCCGCCCAGGCCGCCAGGCGATCGGCCTTGAGCTGGCCGTTGACCAGTTGGTGACCCAGTTCGATTGCGGCTTGCTGGCCGTGTTGCTTGTAGCAGGTGCCAACCTTTTGCCGTTCGATGTCGTTCATCAATGGCAAGTTGACGGCACCGGGAAAGGCGCCCTTGCTGAACTCAACAGGGGCGCGGGCATCCATCATCGGGGAGTCTTGCAGGAAGATCTGGCGGTAGTCACTGGTGTCGTCACGCATTACACCACCTCAACCGCATGGCTCTGTCGCTCACACATTTGGCCAATAGCTTCAAGATGCAAACCACACTCGGCGGCCGTTTGCAGGAATTCGCCCTCGGCCTCGGGCTTAACGGCAACCAACAAGCCACCACTGGTTTGCGGATCACATAACAGCAACTTGCACAGCTGCGGCAGTGGCGCAATCTTGTCGCCATAGCTGTCGAAGTTGCGCAAGGTCCCACCCGGTATGCAGCCCTGCTCCAGATAATACTCAACGCTGGACAGGCGCGGCACCTTGGCAAATTCGATCCGCGCGGTCAGGCCGCTGCCATCGGCCATTTCAACCAAGTGCCCAAGCAGGCCAAAACCGGTAACGTCGGTCATGGCCATCACGCCGGCCAACTTGGCAAAGCGGCTACCGGGTTTGTTCAGGGTGCACATCCAGTCGCGCGCCAGGCCGATGTCCTCATCGCGCAGCTTGGCTTTCTTCTCGGCGGTGGTCAGAATGCCGATTCCCAAGGGTTTGCTCAGATAAAGCTTGCAGCCAGGCGTGGCGGTGTCATTGCGCTTCATGTGGCGCTTTTCAACCAGGCCTGTGACTGCCAGGCCAAAAATTGGCTCCGGTGCATCGATGGAGTGTCCGCCAGCCAGGGCGATACCCGCCTCGTCACAAATCGAACGGCCACCACGAATCACTTCACGAGCCACTTCAGGCGCCAGCACATTGACCGGCCAGCCCAAAATGGCGATAGCCATCAGTGGGTCGCCCCCCATTGCATAGATATCGCTAATGGCGTTGGTCGCCGCGATTCGCCCGAAATCGTAAGGGTCGTCAACGATTGGCATAAAGAAGTCGGTGGTGGAAACCACACCGCGCTCCGCGTCGATCTCGTACACTGCGGCGTCATCGCGAGAGGCATTGCCAACCCAGAGTTTGGGATCGAGATTCTGCGCGCCACTGCCGGCCAGGATCACTTCCAGCACCTTTGGCGAAATTTTGCAGCCACAACCGGCGCCGTGGCTGTATTGGGTCAAACGAATTGGCTCACTCATAATTTCTCACTGGTCGTGTCGACAGGCGGGCACATTCTAGCAAATACAGCCTTGGCGCTAGCGCCTCTCGCGGGTATGTTGTCAAAACAATGCGTTATGAGGGATTTACGGTGAAAAAGCGAGTCGCCCTGGTCTTGGGTTCAGGTGGTGCACGTGGTTATGCACACATTGGTGTTATCGAAGAACTCGAAGCCCGTGGCTACGACATCGCATGCATCGCTGGTTGCTCCATGGGGGCCGTGGTTGGCGGCATCTATGCTGCCGGAAAACTCAAAGAATACAGTGAATGGACGCAAAGCCTGGACTACCTGGATGTATTGCGCTTACTGGATGTCAGCTTTCGCCTGGGCGCGATTCGCGGTGAAAAGGTTTTCGGCCAGATCCGGGAAATTGTCGGCGACGTCAAGATCGAGGACCTGAGGATACCTTTCACTGCCGTGGCAACCGACCTCACCAACCAGCAGGAAATCTGGTTTCAAGAAGGTAATTTGCATCAGGCCATGCGCGCCTCCGCAGCCATTCCGAGCTTGTTTACTCCTGTAATCCAGGGCTCGCGCATGCTGGTCGATGGCGGTCTGCTCAACCCCTTGCCCATCGTTCCTGTGGTTTCCAGCCACTGCGACCTGATTATTGCTGTCAACCTCAATGCCACCAACCAGCAACACTATCAACTGCCTGTAATCGAGCGCCCTGCAGCAATCAAGGGCCGCTTTGACCAGATGATGGCATCGCTCGGCTCGCGCCTTCCCACTTTGCGTCGGAAAACCACCGAGGGCGAAGAACAGATGCTGCTGCTCGAGGATGATTCGGCGCTTGAGCATGAATACATCCTGCAACCTGACCAGCAACCCCCGGCGGCACCCGAGCCTGAAGCTGATGCAGCGCCCAAGTCGGCGTCAGGCTCGCGCATTGCCAACGTAGGCGGCCCGGCATCGTTGCTGGAGCTGGTCAACCAGAGTTTCGAGGTGATGCAGGCATCGTTGGCGCAGTACAAAATTGCCGGCTATCCGCCGGATATCCTGATCAATGTACCCAAGCGCGTATGCCGTTTCTTTGAGTTCTACAAGGCCCCTGAACTGATCATGCTCGGCCGCCAGATTGCCAAGGATACGCTGGACAAATATGAGCGCGGTGATCACTAGACGGCTGTAGGCACAGCCTTGCTAGCCATAATGGATAAGGCTGGGTAAAACAATGCCCAGCCTTGCTCCACGCCACAATATATCCCGCCAGGCGGGATATATTCCCTCCTAGGCCGCGCAATCAGTTTGCTGGTTTCCAGCCCCCACGCTCAGCCGCCTGGCGAAACCTGGCCCGGTTGGCCGGCGTATCTGCAGGTTCTGATTCACCAAATATGGCTTTGATCCAGTGGCCGTCGGTGGGATTAGGAAACAGGATGTACCGACCACCAAACTTGCCATGGTTGTCGTCCACCAACTGCGCGCGCTTCTCGACCGTATCGACATAATAACTGCGCTCGAAATCATTGAGGTTGTCACCCAACATCAACAACACATTGAACTGCTCGGCGATCTTGTGCTGTGCCGGCTCCTTGTTCGAGCTTTCGCGCAGAACGGTCACATGGGCTTCATCGGCATCAGGCAGCTTGTACTTGCGCAGGTTATTCAGCGCGTACTCGTATGTCTTGTCGCCCTGATCACGGCTGGATACATAGAAGATTTCCACCCCGCGCGACTTGGCGTAGTTCAGGAACTCCAGAGCGCCCGGGGTCAAGGTCGGACCATTGTCAGCCACCCAGCGATCCCAGCTAGGATCATCGAAAAACGCTTTATCCTGGGCGATCAAATAGCCCCAATAGCTGTTACTGCTGAGAATGGTGTCGTCGATATCACTGATGATCGCTGGTTTTTTGTCACCGGGCTTCTGCTCGGCCAATGCCTGATCCAGGCGCGCCTTTGCAATGTTGAAGCCTTGATAATAGAGCGCCCGATATTCCGCCGCAGTCTGGCGCCAGGCCACCGCATCAGTCAGCAGGTTCGAGTCAGGGGCCTCGGGTTCGGTGCTTGAGGCATTTACGCTGGCCACAGGTAAAGCCAACAATAACAACGACAGGCTAATAGCATTCTTGAGATGGGGCATGGATACATTCCTTGTAGTGCCTTGCGCTTGGGACAGCGAAAGCTGAACCAGTCATACACCGGCCGCTGTCATATCACAATCAGGAAGCCGCACAGGCACAACAATCTGGCGCGCCCGTATATGTAAGTGCAGAACCCGCATCCGCTAGGGTGCCAGCGACCGCTCTCACATCTCGAACGGCCGCCTATCGACGATCATCTGGACTCAGCTCGGGGGTTGATCTGTGCTGCGTATCACCACGCCGGTTTCGGTCTCGAATTTCGGCTGCCCGTGGGCCACCCAGTCTGTGACCAGATTGTAGGCGACCGCCAGTAAGGTCGGCCCCAGAAACAGCCCCATGAAACCAAAGGTCAGAATGCCGCCAAAAACGCCGAGCAACACCACCACCAGCGGTAAGTTACCACCCCGGCTGATGAGGTAGGGTTTGAGGATATTGTCGACCCCACTGATGATCAGCACGCCCCAGATGCCGAGGAAGATCGTCATGCCGACCTCGCCATTCCATGCCAGCCAAGCCACCGCCGGCGCCCAAACCAGGGGTGGGAACATGATCAGGCTTGCCCCAAAGGTCAGTAATGCCAGGAGCAACGCTCCCGGAACACCCGCGATCAAAAAGCCGATGTAAGCCAGTACTGCCTGCGCTGCAGCCGTACCAATCACCCCATTGACCACGCGCTGAATAGTGCCTGAAATCAAGTGGATATAGTGATCTGCCCGGTCCTCGATCAAGCGCTCGAGCAGGCTGCGGGCAAAAGCGGCAAGGCGCGGGCCGTCACGGTAGAAAAAGAACACCAGTACCAGGCTCAACGCCAGCTCAAGCATGCTTCCGCCAACCTGCGCGCTGCGCTCCAGGAGCCAGTTGCCAACCTGGCCAAAGTAAGGTCGCAGCGATGCAAAGAAAGCAGCGCCTTGCTGGTCGATGGTGATCCAGAGAGAAACCAGGCGATCCCCAACCAGGGGCACGTTCGCAAGCCATGCAGGTGGAGCTGGCAGACCGGTTACCTGCAGGTTCTTGATCAGGCCAGTGGCATCGCGAATATGATCGGCCAGGTTATAACCGAGCATGACCAATGGCACGGCCACCAGCACTATCCAGCACAGCGTGAGTATGGCCGCGGCCAATGACTCACGGCCCTTTAGCATATGGGTGAGCCAGCGCATCAGCGGCCAACTGGCAAACGCCAGCACTGAAGCCCAAAACAGCGCCGACCAAAATGGCGCAAGTACCCACAAGCTTGCGCCCAGCAATGCCAGCAGCAATATCTGCACCAGCAAGCGATCGTTATTGAGCATTTCAATGTCCTGAAAATATGAATGAAACGAACAAAGGCCCTGTGGGTTACACAGGGCCTCGTTAATCAGGCTGCCTTGGTCGGTATCGCAACTACGGCGGGTGGGATACTTGAGCGGTTAACGCAATACATTCACCTGCAAACCGCTAACATCGGCATTGCCCAACTCAAGTCGCGAGCTGCGCACCCGTTGCGCGACCAATGCCTCACGCCAGCTTTCAGCATTGTTACCGGCAAGGCTAACACGCATGGTGCTATCGGAATTCAATGCACGTGACAACACTTCGACCCAGGCTGGCGTTGGCTCCTGCTGGTTGGACAAGTTCAACACGCCAGTGGTTCGCAATTGACGTAATAATGTTGCAGGCGTTGGTAATATGTCCCCTAGCGCACTATCACTGGCGAGCAGTTCGGCATGCAGGTAGGCCCGGCGATTACCGCGCGTGATGCTGTACAGCGCCAGAACGCTGTCTTGTTGCGGTTCAGCCAGCCTGAACAAGGCGAACGACTGCTGATCATCCGGCCCATAGAGGATTGACTTGGAGAACACCGAATTAGCCCATAGGCTACTCCCTCCGCAATCACGTCCCTTACACCAATAAAGCATCTGGGCATTCTTGGCCAACAACGCTTCCCGGGTGCTATTGAATACCTGATCTGAGCTGTGTGTGTCGGGCAATCGATAGGTGATTGCGGTGAGATCGCCCTTGAGTTGAATTTCATTTTCATAGCGCAGACGGCCACTAATTCTGCGAATGGAGCCTTGCGGGTAGATACGTTCCTGCTCCGCCTGCTCGCTGTAATCGACGATCTGGCTGCCGGTAAAGCGCGGCATTACCGATAAATCCTTGCTGCCCGGCACATCCGCCAGTACCGCGGAACTGAATACCATTGCTAGCGCGACACAAACACTACGTATACCAGCCATTAGCGAGCCAACATTGTCTGGGCGGATTTGACGACCTTCACACCGTCATCTTCGCTGTGTGGAATGGCCAGGCCGCGCTGCACGGCCGGGCGTTGAGCAATGACATCAAGCCAGCGCTGGAGGCTGTCAAGGCCGTCAATCGAGACGCCAGCCCAATCGTGTAGCCGCACCCATGGAAAGGTCGCGATATCCGCGATGCTGTATTCCCCAGCTAAAAACTCCTCCTCTGCAAGACGAGTATCGAGCACTTTATATAGACGTCGGCATTCGTGCTGATAGCGATCGATTCCCACCTGGATTTTCTCGGGCAGATAACGATAAAACACGTTGGCCTGTCCTTGCATCGGGCCTACACCACCCATTTGGAACATCAACCACTGCATCACCCGTGAACGACCTTTGACATCTTGCGGCATCAACCGGCCAGTTTTCTCCGCGAGATAGACCAGGACCGCACCGGACTCAAACACCGCAAAATCATCGTTATCATGGTCGACAATTGCCGGGATACGGCCATTGGGGTTGACGCGAAGAAAGGCCGGGCTTTTCTGCTGCTTCTTGTCGAAGCTCAACGCGTGCACCTTGTAAGGCAGGCCAAGCTCTTCGAGAGCAATCGCTACTTTGTGTCCATTGGGTGTGGCCGCGGTGTAGAAATCAATCATGTACTTCTCCATTGCAATGGCACCACCATTCCCCAGTTCGGTTTGCCAAGTCAAGAAGACAGCATGAAGCGATTGAAACAGTCTGCTACAAGCTGCGCGCCGCGTTCGTCATCAAGGTGCAGGTGATGTCCTCCCGGCAGTTGGGTGACCTCGAAGTCAAGTTCGCTCATGACCTTGTCGTAGGTGGCTTTGGCCTTGCCCAGCAAGATGCCCTGCTCGGCCACGACCAAGCTAACCGGGCAAGCGACTCGCTTGGCAAATGCCATTGCCTGGGCCTGCGTCAATAGTAGTTTAGACGGCAATGTGAGCCGGCTGTCTGCGCTCCATGAATAGCCGCCAGCTACCTCGATCAAGCCGCGCGCAGCCAACAGTTGCGCAGCCTCAAGGCTGACCGAGGTCATGCCGTTCATGCGCATTTCTACAGCACGCCTGAATTCGGGATGCACTGTTTTGCGCTTTTTGGCCAATTGCATCTGCGCCATCAACGCATCGCCAAAGCGCTGCGGAGCAGCTTCAGCCTCGAGTGTATGGGGAGTCACGCCATCGATCAGCGCCAGGCGCTCAATCCGCTCAGGCAAGGCACCGGCCAGCAGAACCCCAACAATTGCCCCCATTGAATGACCGATGATGCTGAATGTCTCCCACTCGAGAAATTCAGCCGCAGCCAATACGTCGTAGACATAATCCCAGATCGCATAACTGACGCCCCCAGGGCGATGCCCGGATAAACCATGCCCTGCCAGATCCAGCGCTACAATTCGCAGCCCCTCCAGCTTGGGCGCAAGGCGTGCAAAGGTGGCGGCATTATCCAGCCAGCCATGCAGGGCCAGCACCGGCTTGCCGTCGGTGGGCCCATAAACCTGGGCTGCGAGTTCTATATGCGGCAGACGCAACCGCAACTCCTGGATGTTTGAGCTCATGCAGTGTCCTTACTTGAATCGTGGCTGTCGATATCGGCCCAGCGCTGGAAAAATGACTTTAACAGCTCCGCCGTTTGCAACGGATGTTCCAGGGGAAACATGTGACCGCCCGGCATTGTCAGGTACTCACCCTTTGGTATCCGCCGTACATGCCGCGTGTGATGCGCAAGAACCACCCGGCTATGCTGGCCACGCACCATGGCCAATGGCACTTTCAATTGATGTGCAGGGCCAGCGCTGATGTGCGGCACATTGCGATAGATATTGATTTCCGTGGCTGGGTCAAAGCGCAAGCGCAGCCCCGTTCCAGTTGCTTGCAAACCATGCTCGATATAGGCACTCAAGCAATCTGGATCGAACCTGCGGAACAGGCTCTTGGCCGCGAAATAACGGTGTGCCTCGGCGGCATCGGCAAATGCCTCGCGTCGTCCAATGGTTCGTCCGGCCGGGGTGATGCGATCGATAAAACCGAAACGCTTGGCCGCGCGGATCACCCACTGATCAGCCAGGGTCAACAGCGGCGAGTCGAGCATGGCGACGCCCAGGTACAACTCGGGGCGCAACTGGGCGGCATGATAGTGCAAGACACCGCCAAGGGAATGCCCTACTCCCCACACCGGCTGTTCGCGTTGTTCGAGATGATGGATTAGCTCGCGAACCAGGTTGCTCCAGTTCGCATTTACCGGGAAATCGGGGTCGTGCCCATGCTGGCCGATATGCTCGACCTTGTAGTGTGGCCCCAGCGCGTCAAATAACTTGGTGTAGGTCGCTGCCGGAAAACCATTGGCATGGGCAAAAAATACCGTTTGATGGGGCATTGGCTAACTCAATCAATCAAAACCGAATGAATTGTCCAGCACCCTGAGGGTTATCACAATGAGCGTAATTGCCAGTGATGATGGTGCTATGGCCAAACACCTGTAGCCATGGCTACACGCCCCAGGATTACCACCGCCACCAGTAGAAACACCACTCCACAACATAGATCGATAGTGGGTACCAGGCGCACCAGGCGCATTTGCAGGCTCCGATGCGTCAAGCCGATGCTCAGCGCACTGAACCAGAGCAAACCGACGACAAACAAGATGCTCGCAGCCGCCAGTTTACCTGCCACCGACATATGCGCGGGAATCAAGCTGCTCAACAGTGCCAGGAAGAACACCAATGCCTTGGGATTGAGGATATTGGTGGCAAAGCCGCGTAGCCACGGGCCCAGCACCGAAGGTTCCAGGGCACGGGTGAACTGCCCGGTTTGGGCGGCCGAGGGCGAACTGAAACGTGAGCGTAGCGCGCCAAACCCCAGCCAGGCCAGATAACCCGCACCAGCGACCTGGATCAGGTTGAACAGCAGCGGAGAACGGCTGAGCAGCAATGACACGCCGGTCAACACCAAAATCCCGTGCAGCAAAATGCCACAGGCCAGCCCCAGGGCACTGAGCAAACCGCTGCGCCGACCTTGATGAATCGAGGTGCGCACAACCAGCGCAACATCCGGTCCTGGGCTGATAAGTGCTATCAAAAACACAGCCGTCAGCGACAGCAAGACGGAACTCTCCTGCATGGCAATCTCCACAAGATCAAATAAAGTCGGGTCAGCTGCTTGAACGCAACCTTGCTGGGGGCAACCCGTAGGTTCGCCGGAACAGGCGGGAAAAATGCGCTTGATCGTAAAAGCCCAGCTGCAGGGCTATGTCACTTAGCGAATCGCCGCGTAGAACCCGTGGCAGCGCTCGCTCCAGACGCAATTGAGTCAACCATTGATGTGGCGGCAAGCCACACTGGCGACTGAATCTACGCAGTGCTTGCCATGGACTCAGGCCGCAAAACGCGGCCAGCTCTTCCAGAGACGGTGGCTGATCGAGCCGTGACTCCATCCACTCACGCAGACGCCCCCATGTGCGCAGGTCAAACCCTTGATCCTGCTCCTTGATCCTCAGGCTCGAGCCGAGAGCCAGTAATGTCGCAAACATGCTCAGCAGGTTACTTTCCTGGGCCAGGGTCGAATCACCGTTGACCAGCGAGGCATGCAACACGCCCAGTTGCCGTTGCAGCTGGACATTGCGCAAGGAGGAACTGGTCAGGCGCGGCGTGCCGTGGCGCTCATCACTCAAGCTGCGACTCGCCTGCTCGAGCCGTTGCGGATCAAGGGCAAGCACGCGAATGCGATAGCCCTCGCCAGTGAGGCTTGCACCGTCGTGGATTTGCTCGGGCGCCATCAGCAAGGCATCACCTACCGTCGCCTGCAGGCGTTCACCCTGGCACACATAGCGGTGCTGCCCGCGCAGCAGCAAACCGATGTGGTATTCAAGGTGAAAGTGCCGGGGAAAGGCAAAGTTATGGTACTCGGCGTTGATTAAACGCACGCCGGGTAGGCCACTGATGATGTGTTGAGTCTGTTCCATGGCCGCTACTTTAACGCTTTGCAGCAGCCTGATCTTGGACAAAATTGCAGAGGGCAACGCGATCAATCACCGCCTGGCCGAACCGCGCGCCCTAACGGTTCACTTTGGTAACTCGCTACCCAGGGCGACAACCGCAACCGTCAATCGCGAAATACAACTGGTTTTACCCTCTTCGGTTGTCAGCCGAATATCCCACACATGGGTAGAGCGCCCCAGGTGGACGGCTCGCGCAACGGCTGTAACCCGCCCGCTGCGGACAGCGCGCAGATGGTTGGCATTGACCTCCAGGCCTACACAGTAGAACTTCTCTACATCGATGCACTGGTAGCTAGCGGTAGAACCCAATGTTTCGGCAAGCACCACCGATGCGCCGCCATGCAGCAGCCCATAGGGCTGATGGGTGCGGGAATCGACCACCATGCTCGCGGTTATCGACTCATCGTCAAATGACTCAAAGCGAATATCCAGCTGTTCACCAATGGTGTTTTTCAGCGTTGCATTCAACCCGTCGATATCGGGCGTTCGGCGCCACAGACTCATATGCGTTCCTTTTCCATAGCGTGGCATCACCACCGATCAAGCTGAATCAAGCACGAACGGTGAATATTGCTCACAGCAAAATTAGTCGTGCCAGACAAGAGGCTGGCGACTGTCACTCCAGGCCGCAAACCGACTGGAGTATGTGTCCTCGACCACATTACGCTTGATTTTAAGCGTGGGCGTAAGGAACCCATTCTCAATCGACCAGGTATCCTTGACCAACACCAGCCCTTGCAAACGTTCGTGCTGATCAAGCTGTGCATTGACCTCCTCCAACAACTTCACCAAGCTGCTTTCCAATTCGCTTCGGCTACTGTTGGCTGCATCCTGGCGACCTGTTTCCGACAGCACGCAAAGCGCCATGGGCTGCGCCATGCCGTCACCGACCACACACACCTGCTCGATGCGCGAATGCACCGCCAGGCGATTTTCGATCGGTGAAGGCGCGACATACTTGCCTTTGCTCGTCTTGAATATTTCCTTGATCCGTCCAGTCAGGCGCAAATTGCCCTCGCCATCCTGCTCGCCCTTGTCACCCGTGCGCAGAAAGCCATCCTCGGTGATAGTTTCAGCGGTCTTTTCCGGGTCTTTGAAATAGCCCTGCATGGTTGCCCCGCTGCGCACCTGCAACTCGCCATCGTCGGCAATTCGCGCCTCGACACCCGTGCTGTTTTGACCGATCCAGCCTTTTTTATACTTGCCGGGGCGGCAGACATGGGAATAACCGCAATTCTCGGTCATGCCATAGACCTCAAGCACATCCAGCCCCATGCGTTGATACCACTTGAGCAAGGCTTCAGGCACGGGCGCCGCGCCAGACAAGGCAAAACGGATCGCATCCAGGCCGAGCCCGGTCAGGACTTTCTTGCCCACAACAGGGCCGATGATGGGCAACTTGAGCAGGAAATCGAGCCGCTCGGCAGGCATCTTGCTGTAGACCCCCATCTGGAATTTGGTCCAGATGCGCGGTACGGCGAAGAACACTGTCGGTCGTGCACGCTTTAGGTCTTCAAGAAAGGTATCGAGACTGGCAGCAAAGAACACCGTCGGCCCACCGTAGAAGGATGAAAGCTCAATAAACATGCGCTCGGCGACATGGCACAGCGGCAGATAGGACAACAACCTGTCGTCTTCAGTGACACTAAATAGCGTACGCGCATTGCTCGCGGCAAAACCGAAATTACCGAAGTTATGCATCACCCCTTTGGGCAAGCCAGTGGTGCCCGAGGTGTAGATGATGGTGGCGAGCTGGTCCGGGGCCGGGCTCGGGCTGTCCTGGATAGGTGAGCAAGCCTGCAAGTCGCTCCAACTGAAGTCAAAGCGGCCCTCGGGATGCAACGGCATTGCGACCGTTGGGATGGCGTCGGAAATTCCCGGTGCCATGCTCGGCCAATTATCAAGCTTGCCAATGAATGCCAGTACCGACTCAGAATGCTCAAGCACATGGCTGATCGATTCGGCCGTCAGGTTGGGGTACAGCGGCACCGACACATGCCCGGCCATCCAGATCGCCAAGTCTGTGATTATCCAGTGCGCACAGTTTTTTGAAATGATTGCGATATGACTGCCGGGGGGGAAATCCCGGGTGCGTAGCCAGTGCGCCGCGCGCCGGGCTTGTTCACCCACTTCGGCCCAACTCAGCCTCTCAAGGCTGCCATCCGGCAGTGGTTGGACCAAATAGCATTTATCGGGGTGCCGTGCTTCTCGATGGTAGAAGGCATCGAGCGGCAGTTGGAACGCATCAGCCATGAAGTTTCTTCCCTTGTTATTATTTTCGGGGTAAACCAAGCAATTGCTTGGTTGACTATTTCATGCCCAAAGGCATCCCGCAAGAGAAGAAATGTTTCCGTGTGTAGTGATATTTCAGTTAGAGGAATCGCTTAAAAGGATAGCGGCCATGTTCGGGCCAGGCACAACGAGCAACGGCACTAACAACCTAAGCCGCGCACAACCATGGGCGCGTCAAATACGCATTCTGGGCACTTCTTTAACGAAGCCCCGACCGCCCCACTCATATCTGGCGCAATAGTTGTTCAGCGGCTATTTAATGATGGGCGTGAACCACGGCCAGTAGATCCATGGCTCCGGCAGCAACCATTGGCCCATCCAGCTCCGCCAGGCTTGCCGTCATCATCGGCAGCGGCTGTTCGCGATGACCATGGATCAGCAAGCCCGCCAAATCACCGACTAAAGGCTGATGAGTCACCAGCAAGATCTCTTCATCGGCATATCGGTCCAGTTGGCGAATGACATTACGCGACTGGCCGTCAGGCGTCAGCCAGGGCGCGGTTATGATTGGGGAGCCGTAGCCTAGCGTCTCGGCAACCAGGGCCGCCGTCTGCTGGGTACGCAGGTATGGGCTGGCAATGATCTGCCGAATGGGACGCCCCTCAAGCTGCAGCGCCGCCTTGCGCACCTGATCGCAGCCGTGCGCAGTCAAGGCACGGGCAGCATCAGTGGCAGCCTGGGGCTGCGCCTCACCGTGGCGCAACAACCACAAACGCATTACAACTTGGGCTCTTCGTCGCGCACCGGATGCGGCGCAGGTTCAACTGAATGCGGGGCCTCTCCTTGGGGGGCTTGCGGGGTTGGCCAATCGGAAAACGGCCAAGGCTTGGCCTCGGTATTGAAGGTGCCGAAACGCCCAATCTGCGCCAGGTACTGACTCAGGCTGTCACCAAAGGAAAGCAGTGTCTTGCTGGGCGCGCCGTAGAACAGGCGGTAGGCCAACTGCACCACGACCGTCACCCCCAGCACCACGACCACGGCTTGCCAGATAATGCTGAACAGCACCATCCAAAGGATCCTGAGCAGCAGTGACTCGCGCTCGATAAGGGTATTTTTCTCAGCCATGTGATTCTCCCTGAATAATCTGGACGCAACCCGCTCAAGGGCTGCCTAAAAACCGGTGGTGGAAATAAAGTCGACGTCTGTCTTGGGTTCGGCCTGCATCAATTTATCAATCACCTGGCCCAATGTACGCCCGCCAAACAAGATGGCGTACAAGCCACTAACCAGAGGCATGTAAACCTCCATTTCGTCAGCTTTGGCCTTGAGCACCTTGATCGTATTGACGCCTTCGGCAACCTCGCCCAGGCGCGCCACGGCGTCATCAAGGCTGAGCCCCTCGCCCAAGGCGAAGCCAACCTGATAATTGCGGCTCTTGGGCGAAGAACAGGTCACAATCAAATCGCCAACGCCCGCCAACCCCAGAAAAGTCATCGGATTGGCCCCCAGTTGCACGGCAAAGCGGGTCATTTCAGCCAAGGCGCGGGTGATCAGCATGCTTTTGGTGTTCTCGCCCATGTCCATGGCCGCAGCCATGCCCGCGATGATCGCGTAGACGTTTTTCAAGGCCCCGCCCAGCTCGACACCGAAGCGATCATTACTGGCGTATACACGGAAGGTCTTGCCGTGCAGAACCTCTTGTACACGCTGGCACAAGGCTTCGTTTTCACTGGCTACCACTGTGGCAGTCAAGGCACCAACTGCTACTTCCTTCGCCAGATTCGGCCCGGAAATGACACCAATGCACGCATTCGGTGCAATTTCTTCAATAATCTGGCTCATCAGCTTGAAGCTCTTGGCTTCAATACCCTTGGTGGTGCTCACCAGCATTTTACCGCCAAGCAACGGCGCGACAGGCTGCAACACTTGCCGCAGTGCGCTGGATGGCAAGGCGACGAAAATCAATTCACAACGTTCGACGGTTGACTGCAAATCGCTCAACGGCTCCACAGCCGGATGAATTTTAATCCCCTTGAGGTAGCGTGGATTCTCGCGCGTGGCCAATATCGCTTCGACCTGAGTCTCGTCGCGCATCCAATGCAAAACGCGCTGGCCGTTTTCAGCCAAGAGGTTTGCGATAGCCGTGCCGAAACTGCCGCCACCCAAGACGGCGATAGGTTGTTGCTCTGTCATAAAAAATCCGTTGTGCGCCATTTACACTGGCATTCTGAACGCATTATACGGGCCAAAGACCCAGCGGCTAGCCCAAACCGGAGCGAGATAGGCTGCACGACAGCTAAAACCACCTGCCCAGCCAAGACTAATAGCAGCATGGCGTTACAGTTTATCGCCCTGGCGTCGAAGCAATGCATGACACACCGGGTAATTCTGCTAGGTTGAAACCCAAAGCGGGCTTGGCACGCAGGCTGCACCGATTGCAAGTGAACGATTGAGCACTGCAGGCTTCATACAATTAAGGCTTGTGGTGACTTAAACTAACCGCCAGCGAGTGACTAAAGTGCTAGAGGCGAACGCTCAGCTAACAACTAAAATGTGCTTTCAGGCTACAATTGGCAAGCAGAGTACAACTGTACACTGTAAGCTGTGACTTTCATGGCGACCTAGCAGTCTATTAGTGTAAGCAAGCTGGCCTGCGACCTGTCGCGTGACCAGCCCGAACGACTTGCCCAGCCATGGAGCATGGGATTATTGAGGAGCTCGCATGACCAAACAAAACGCCTTCACCCAAGAAGACCTGTTGCGCTGCAGCCGCGGCGAACTGTTCGGCGAGGGTAATGCGCAACTGCCCGCCCCTAACATGCTGATGATGGACCGCATCGTTCATATCAGCGAAGCTGGCGGTAAGTACGGTAAGGGCGAGATCGTCGCTGAGCTCGATATCCACCCAGACCTGTGGTTCTTTGGCTGCCACTTCGAAGGCGATCCAGTGATGCCTGGCTGCCTGGGCCTTGATGCCATGTGGCAGCTGGTTGGCTTTTACCTGGGCTGGCAAGGAAACCCCGGCCGCGGTCGTGCGCTGGGTTCAGGCGAAGTCAAATTCTTCGGCCAGGTTTTACCTACGGCCAAGAAGGTCACCTACAACATTCATATTAAGCGCACCATCACTCGCTCGCTGATCCTGGCTATCGCAGATGGCACGGTCAGCGTTGATGGCCGCGAGATTTACAGTGCCGAAGGCTTGCGCGTCGGCCTGTTCACCTCCACTGACAGTTTCTAAAGGATTTTTCCATGCGTCGCGTCGTAATTACCGGCCTCGGCATCGTTTCTTGCCTGGGCAATGACAAAGAAACAGTCTCCGCCAACCTGCGCGCGGGTCGTTCTGGCATTCGCTTCAATCCGCAATACGCTGAAATGGGCCTACGCAGCCACATTTCCGGCTCGATTGATCTGAACCTCGAAGAATTGATCGACCGCAAGCTCATCCGATTCATGGGTGACGCGGCGGCCTACGCTTACTTGTCCATGGCTGAGGCGATCAAGGATTCCGGGCTGACCGAAGAACAGGTTTCCAACCCGCGCACCGGCCTGATTGCCGGCTCTGGTGGTGCCTCGACCGTCAACCAGATGGAAGCCATCGATACCCTGCGCGAAAAAGGCGTCAAGCGCATTGGCCCGTACCGCGTGACCCGCACCATGGGCAGCACTGTTTCAGCCTGCCTGGCCACTCCGTTCAAGATCAAGGGCGTCAACTTCTCGATCTCCTCTGCCTGTGCGACCAGTGCCCACTGCATCGGCCAGGCCATGGAGCAGATCCAGCTTGGCAAGCAGGATGTGGTTTTTGCCGGCGGTGGTGAAGAAGAGCACTACAGCCAGAGCTGCCTGTTTGATGCAATGGGCGCGCTCTCGACGCAATACAACGACACTCCGGAAAAAGCGTCCCGCGCATATGACGCCAAGCGTGATGGTTTTGTCATCGCTGGCGGTGGCGGCATGGTTGTAGTCGAAGAACTCGAGCACGCCCTCGCCCGCGGCGCAAAAATCTACGCTGAAGTCGTTGGCTATGGCGCAACTTCTGACGGCTACGACATGGTCGCCCCAAGTGGCGAAGGTGCTATCCGTTGCATGAAGCAAGCGTTGTCCACCGTTGACACGCCTATCGACTATCTCAACACCCACGGCACCTCGACACCGGTTGGCGACATCGCTGAGATGCGTGGCGTGCGCGAAGTGTTTGCCGACAAAGCACCGGCGATCAGCTCGACCAAGAGTCTGTCCGGCCACTCGCTTGGCGCTGCTGGCGTTCAGGAAGCTATCTATTGCATGCTGATGATGGAAGGCAATTTCATCGCCGGCTCAGCAAACATCGATGAACTGGACCCGGAAGTTGCGGATATGCCAATCCTGCTGAAAACCGAGGAGAACGCACAGATCAACACTGTGATGAGCAACAGCTTCGGTTTTGGCGGCACCAACGCAACATTGGTGATGAAGCGCTGGACTGGCAAGTAGGCTGTTGCTGAGCCTGCGACACTAAAAAGGGAGCCAATGGCTCCCTTTTTGCTGCCCGCGATTTAACTCAACGCACAGTGAATTTTTGCTCGGCGAGTTTGCGATCCCCCTGAAAAACCATGAACTGCCACTGCCCCGGAACCACTTCATAAGGCTCGGTAAACTCAAACGCCATGGTGTCCAGCACAGCACCGGGCGCCAGCTTTTGCGTCACCACGAACTTGTCGTGACGCTGGCCATCAGGGCTGTTCACCCCAGGGGTAAGGTAGAGCAGTGTCAGCGGCTCGCCATCGACAGTCTTGCCAGCCAGCTTATAGCGCATACCAAACTTGGTGCCCAACTTGGCTGGCACGCTGTCAGTGGTTTCGATTTCTTGATTGGCTCGCGTCAGTACACGCTCACCGGGCTTGAAATCTTTGTATTGAGTGGCAAACACACCGTATTCGACCGGCCCTTCGACGCGCACCTGCGCGTGCACAAGCCCAGCCATCATTGTCAGTGCCACAGCGGCGCCAATACGAATGCAATACATGTCTCGCTCCTTGTTTTCGATGGCGCGAGCCTATGACGCCATCATGACAAGACAATGACAGTCTGCATATTTTCAGCCCACAGGGTCACTCGGCGCTGGGTTGCTGCTCGGCAAGCTCAGCCTGAACGGTGCGCGGCAGGACTGCGAGAAAGTTGTCATGTGCCACTTTCTGCGCCACATCTGCTGGCAAGGCATCCAGAAACGGCACGAAGCTGTCCATGTACTCCTTGAGACTGTCAAAGCGCCCAACCACATCGGAGCCCAACATAAAGCGCGCCGGGTAACTGCTGACAAGCCTGACCCATTCAGGATCCGGGTTTCCCTCTTTGTCCAGCAAGTAGGGATGGGCGACTGTCCACGACAGATCGATATACAGGTTGGGATAGGTCTTGAGCATGCGCTCGAGCGTTGGCAAGAGGAAATCCAGCTTGGTCTGGTGACGGTGAATCTCCATGCTGGTGCCAGCATGGGCCCAGATGAAACGTACGCTTGGATGATTGCGCAATGGCTCTTCAATTTCCGGCAGGTACAGCGGGTTGCGCTCGCGCTTGGAGGTGATATTAGAGTGCAGCATGACCGGCAAATCGTACTCTGCCGCCAAGTGATAGATCCTCGACAACGCCTCGTTATTGGCGCGCGGCGTGTCACCCTCGATCAACGCCGTGAGATCGTCGTGACGGGTAAATATCTCACCTATTCCCTGCCACAGCCCTGGGTCAAGCTCCAGGGTCTTGCGCACCAAGGCATCGGCATTCTTGTCATTCGGATTGAAACCGGACAAAAACGGATGAAAGCGCCGGCGTTGCTCAGCGGGGAGTTTGTTATATGCATGGGCAATCAAGGTATCGGTCGCGCTGTACCAATAGGCATTGGCATCATCACCGGCGTAATAACGAGGGCGCTTGGGCTCGTCCTCGTGCCATTTCTTGGCAACCGGAATACCCGAGAGCATCACATGCTCGATATTGGCTGCGGCCATATTGGCGACCAGGTCATCAAGCCCCGCGCTTTCCTGGAAGAAATCAACAAAATGCAGGTGCGCATCGCTGAAGCGATAATCCCGTGCCTCAACCGTACTTGTAGCGCAGGCTGCAATCAATGCAGCTATACCCAGGCGAAATAATGACAAACGCGAATACTCCCTATAACGTGATTTAGATAGAGTCAGTTAAGCTCTGGAGAGTTCAGCCGGCAATAACGCCCATTGTTACAAGAAGTCAGTGAGCCAAGGCATTATCTAAGCCCAAGTATGGATTAAGTGGCGCAATGAGCACGTATTGCCGTCATTTTGGAGAGCAGTGAATGAGTGAGCTTCAAGTAATTCAGCCGCGTCTGGAAGAGATTGAAGGGCAGCCCATACTGCGCCCTCTTCCTTCGGCCAAATGCCGCAGCGTCGGCCCCTTCGTGTTCTTCGATCACATGCTCGAGCACAACTATCCGGCCGGCAGTGGGATGAATATCAACCAGCACCCGCATATTGGCCTGTCGACACTGACCTACCTGTTTGAAGGTCAGTTGCAGCACAAGGACAGCCTCGGTTCCGACCAGCTGGTACAGCCCGGTGATGTCAGCTGGATGACGGCCGGCAAGCAGATCGCTCATGTCGAAAGAACCCCGCATGCCTTGCTCAAGACAGGTTCGAACCTGCATGGCCTGCAAGTCTGGCTGGCACTACCCGAAGCCAATCAACTTGATGAACCAAGCTACAGCCACCATCGCGCCGAAACCCTGCCGCGCAGTGAAAGCATGGGCGTTGAAATCTGCATGATCGCAGGCCACGGCTTTTGCCTGGAGTCACCGGTGCCGGTCAAGTCAGCCACCCTCTATGCCGAAGTCAAACTGGTCGTGGGCGCCAGCCTGGCCATTCCCGCCGAGCACCGCGAACGGGCGATATACCTGCTTGAGGGTGATGCGCAACTGGGTTGCAGCGACCTGACCGTGCGCGCACTGACGATCTTACCTGAATCCGAAGCATTGACGCTGCTGGCCTGCTCCACCTGTCACCTGGTGATTATTGGTGGCGAGCCACTCGGCCCAAGACGGATGAACTGGAACTTCGTCTCCAGCGACCCGCAACTGATCGAGCAGGCACGACAAAATTGGGCCGCCCAGCAGTGGCCGTCTGTGCCAGGTGAAACAGCACGTATCGAACTACCTGGCCAAGGCTGACTGCGGCTCACTCCACCACAAGCCCTAGCCCCCTTTCGCCAGCCTATAAAAAACGCAGCCAGTGGCTGCGTTTTCAGTACTGCCCCTTGCGCTGTCAGGCGCTGAAGCACTCATCCAGCAAGTTGCGCATAGCGGTGAAGGCCCGCGCCGCAGTCTTCTCATCATACTGCGCCGTCCCCGGCATATTGGCGTGCGGATCAGTAAAGGAATGCACCGCACCGCCGTAGGTGACCAGTTGCCAATCGACTTTGGCCTCGGTCATTTCCTTGGCAAACTCGGCAAGTTGCTCACGAGGAACCAAGGGGTCGGCCGCACCGTCCAGGACCAGGACAGCCCCCTTGATGTTCTTCGCATCAGCAGGATTTGGCGTGTCCAGCGTGCCATGGAACGAGACGGCAGCTTGCAGCGGCGCACCATCACGCGCCAACTCCAGCGAGCAACAACCGCCAAAGCAGAAGCCAAAGGTAGCCTGCCTGGAATTATCCAAGGCCACCTTGTCTGCCTGGGCCAGCAAGGTCTTCAGCGAGCCTTGCATGCGTTTACGCAGCAGTGCCCGGTCATCCTTGAGCGGCATCATCGCGGCACCGGCTTCATCGGCATTACCGGGGCGCAGGTCTTTGCCGTATAGGTCAGCAACAAACACCACGTAATCATCGCCAGCGACCTTGCGCGCGATATCGATCGCACCATCGCTCACGCCCATCCAGTTAGGCGCCATCAACAAGGCTGGGCGTGGCGTCTTGATTGCACTATTGAAGACCAACTGACCTTCAAACTGCACACCATCGACCTCGTATGCGATGGCTTGAACCTTCATATTGCTCATCTGTGCTCTCCCGATTTCAGGCTGAACGATATGAAAAAGCCCGCGTTCGCGGGCTTTTTCGTTGCACTTGCTAGGCTGACATTTCAACCAGCAGCTTGTTCAGACGCTGCACATAAGCGGCAGGGTCTTTCAGGCTATCACCAGCAGCCAAGGCCGCCTGGTCGAAGAGGATATGTGTCAGATCGCCGAAACGGTCTTCATCCTGCTCCGCATCCAGACGCTCGATCAACGGGTGGGCCGGGTTGAATTCAAAGATAGGCTTGGACTCCGGCACCTTCTGCCCGCTCGCCTCAAGAATCTGGCGCATCTGCATCCCCAGGTCCTGCTCGCCGATGGCCAGAATAGCAGGCGAATCGGTCAGACGATGGGATACACGCACTTCGGCCACCTGCTCGCCCAGAGCAGACTTCAAGCGCTCGGTCAGGCCTTCTTTGGCCTTGGCCACTTCTTCCTGGGCCTTCTTGTCTTCTTCAGAATCCAGGCTGCCAAGGTCAAGATCGCCACGGGCTACATCGACGAACGACTTGCCATCGAACTCGGTCAGGTAGCTCATCAGCCACTCATCGATACGATCGGTGAGCAACAGTACTTCGATGCCTTTCTTGCGGAAGACTTCGAGATGCGGGCTGTTCTTGACCTGCGCGTAAGACTCGCCGGACAGGTAGTAAATCTTGTCCTGGCCTTCCTTCATGCGGGCAATGTAGTCGGCCAGGCCAACCTCTTGCTCACCCTCGGAACCGGCGGTGGAGGCAAAGCGCAACAAGCCAGCAATCTTGTCTTTGTTGGCAAAGTCCTCTGCCGGGCCCTCCTTGAGCACCTGGCCAAAGTTTTTCCAGAATGTCTTGTACTGCTCGGCGTCGTTCTTGGCCAGTTTTTCCAGCATGTCCAGCACGCGCTTGGTCAGCGCCGACTTCATGGAGTCGATAACCGGATCTTTCTGCAGGATTTCACGGGAGATATTGAGCGACAGGTCATTGGAGTCGACCACGCCTTTGATAAAGCGCAGGTACAGCGGCAGGAACTCGTCGGCCTGATCCATGATGAACACGCGCTGCACATAGAGCTTCAGGCCACGGGGCGCCTCGCGTTGGTACAGGTCAAAAGGAGCGCGGCCAGGCACATACAGCAGCGAGGTATATTCCAGCTTGCCTTCGACCTTGTTGTGGCTCCAGCTCAGTGGGTTCTCGAAATCATGGCCAACGTGCTTGTAGAACTCCTGGTATTCCTCGTCCTTGACCTCGCTACGTGGGCGAGTCCACAGCGCGCTGGCGCGGTTGACGGTTTCCCACTCTTGCTCGGCAGGCTGTTCTTCTGCTTCGCTGGCCGCCTCTTTCGGCAGCTCGATTGGCAATGCAATGTGGTCGGAATACTTCTTGATGATATTGCGCAAGCGCCAGCCATCGGCGAACTCGTCTTCACCTGCCTTGAGGTGCAAAACGATACGCGTGCCGCGCTCGGCCTTATCGATGGTGGCAATTTCGAAATCGCCCTCGCCCTGCGAAGACCAGTGAACGCCCTCGCCTGCGGCCAGGCCTGCGCGACGGGTAAACACATCAACCTTGTCTGCAACGATAAATGCAGAATAGAAACCCACGCCAAACTGACCAATAAGGTGCGAATCCTTTTTCTGGTCGCCGGTCATGTTCTTGAGAAATTCGGAAGTGCCCGACTTGGCGATGGTGCCGAGGTGCGTGATGGCTTCCTCGCGACTCATGCCGATACCGTTATCTTCGAGCGTCACGGTCTTGGCTTCTTTATCGAAGCTCACACGGATTTTCAGCTCTGCGCCACCTTCAAGCAACTCTGGCTTGGCCAGGGCTTCAAAACGCAGTTTATCGACGGCATCCGATGCGTTGGAAATCAATTCGCGCAGGAAGATTTCTTTATTCGAATACAGCGAATGGATCATCAGGTGAAGCAGTTGCTTCACCTCTGTCTGGAAGCCCAGGGTTTCTTTTTGAGTTTCCACACTCATGGTCGTTTAACTCCACATTTGATGGCTGAGCCTTTTATAGGCGGTAGTCATTCAAATGGGGGCAGTCACAGGCATTTCAAGGGCTTGACTGAATTGAAAATTTTCAGGCTCAGGGTTCAAGCAGCTCGATGGTTTCAATCTGTTGCGGATCGACGGTGAAACTGGCCTCCCCCGCACCATTTCTGACTTGGCGCAAAACAATCTGCCCCTGGTCGTCCACTCCCCGGAAGCGACCCTCGACCCGGCTGCCACGCAAGGTAACCGCATGCATGGCCAGGCCATAGTAGCGCTCGGGATTGCGAAGCAATCGTTTCAAGGAGAAACGTGAACGGCGGTCTATCTGCCGTGTTGCAACTTCTGGCGACAGCTGTTTTTCGGGTTCAACGGTGGAAACAACCGCAGGAGCCTTAAGGTCTTTTGGCAACTTGGCGTAACGATCTCCCTTCACACTCCACCCCGCTCCGGGCGACTTGACCAGTTGCAGCGCCAGTTGTCGGGGCTCTTCATTGATTTGCGCATCGACCTTTAGATCAAGGCTGCTGGATGTGAAGCTGGGCATGGACAAAGGACGCAGTTGCACCTGGCGGGTGATAAAGCGCCGCTGCAAGTAATCCTCGATGATATAAGCCAGGGTGTCGCGCGAGTCGACGCTGCGATCAACCTTGCCGTCAACGTAGCGCAAGCCATTACTGAACAGCTCGACCTTGCCGCTTAGGGTTGTCTTGAATTGTGGCGGCAGCACCAGGTGGAAGTCACCTTCAAGCTTGTTCGGCGCTAGAGGCGTCAATGCCAGGTGCAAGGTATAACCATGACGCACGCGACGTGCTTCAGGCAGTTCTTGTTCGGGCAATAGCCAACTGATTTCGACTTCGGGTAGACGGCCGGTGTCCCTTGGCAGCACATCAACATTTACCGCACCATCTGGCTGTTGAGGCAGGCGGATAACCACTTCACGACGGGCAAAGAAATCCTGCCCTTCACGCAGCGTCAGCACGCCGTCGATCAACTCACCCTGTTGCGGGTTGAATGGCTGGCCATTGAGCTCTCCGTTCAAGGCAAAGTTGAGTGCCGAAGGTGCTGCCGCGTCAGGCTGCAGCCATTGCAGGCTAATGATCTGGGCCAAGCGCTGGCTGTCATGACTGGCCAGCATCGTCAGGCCGACCACCAACGGGATCACGCCCAACCCACAAAGCCCAATCGGCTGTTTGGCTGACCTCCAGTGGCGAAACACATAGCCCAGGGTCAACGGCGGCAACAAGCTGGCCCAGCCCCATAGCAGGCTGGTGCCAAAGGCACGCATCACCAACCAGACCAAACCTGCCAAAATCAGCAGTAAGCCACCGAGGATCAACAACGAATCCATGCAACGTCCTTAAGCAAAATATCTGACAGCGAAGCTGTTACGGCTCGTCGACCTTGAAATGCGCGCGAGCAGTTGCAATTGGCTCCGTCTGGTTGGTTTGCCAGGCGGTAATAGCAACGTTGGCGACCCGGCGGCCCTGACGCCATACCTGGCAACGAACGAAGGTGTCACGATAATGACCTGCGCGCAGGTAATCTATCGAGAAGTCGATGATTTTAGGTAAATGTGGAATTTCCATGAACATCAGCAGGTGCAACATTGCCGAGTGCTCCATGAAGCCGGCGATAACCCCGCCGTGAATCGCGGGCAACACCGGGTTACCGATGTTGTCTTTATTGGCTGGCAGCCGAAAAACCATGTCATCGCCCATACGCAAGCACTCGATACCGAGCAGGCTGGCGTAGGGAAACAGGCTGATCAGCTTGTCGTAATCATTACGCTCATGCGCATCGCGTACACATTGATTGAGGTCGAGGCTCATTGCGCGCCCCCCTGGATGTCTTTTTTCAGATTGCCACCGCCCTGCGCGATCTTGCCCATGCGCATAAAGGTGCCAACCACATGCGCAATAGGTTGCGTGGGATCATCTTGATAGGCATAGCCACGGGTAAAAATAATGTTAGGCGTGACCCGATAGCATTCGGCAAACCCATATACGTTCTTATGCGGCTCTGCGGGATGCATGTAGTCAATACGCAGATCGAGGGTTGGGCAAATCTCGAACTCCGGCAATACACAGACCGTTGAAATACCGCATGTAGTGTCCATCAAGGTGGTGATCGCACCACCGTGAATAACCCCGGTCTCTGGGTTACCAATAATCTGCGGACTGTAGGGCAGGCACAAAGTAAGCCCTTCAGCCGTCGCCTGATGAACCTGTAAACCCAATACCTGACAATGACGTAGCGCGCTTAAAAAACGCTGCGCCCGTTCGAGAATAGCCGACTCACTCATTCTACAGTCCAACCGCAAAAGCCGGCATGATAACGTCTTGTCCCGTGGCAATGCATCGACTCATGCGCAATCAACGCCAGGTCAGCCAATCACTTAGCCGGAATCCTTGTATCCAATAGTGAACTAAAGTCTTAGCGCTGTGTTCAAAGCAGCATGCTTAGGGGAAACCCGGCACTTACGATACTTACAAGGAGTACCTAACCGTGCAAAAACCATTTTCCTATGCCCTTATTCTTGCCTCCATGCTTGCCTTGGGTGCGTGCGAGAAAACCCCGGAAGACAAGATGGAGTCGGCTAAAGAGTCAGTTTCTGAAGCAGCCGAATCCATGAGCGACGCCGCAAAAGACGCCGGCGATGCCATCAAGCAGAAAGCAAACGAAGCCGTTGGCAATGAGCCAACCACTGGCGAAAAAGTCGAAAGCGCGATGGATGATGCATCCGACGCAGTTGAAGAAGCTGGCGACGAAACCAAGGATGCGATTGACGGCAACTAAGTTTTTGCGCCGATAAACAAAGCCCCGCAAATGCGGGGCTTTGTTTTGTCTGACGGCTTTACTTCAAAGCTTTTACAGCGCAGGCGACAACATCAGCAGCAAGCTACAGAGCAAACCCACAAGCCAGGCCAGGCTGCGCTGCCAATGCATGTCCGCCCAGTAGAAAACCAGATACAAGACCCGCGCAACCACGAAAATGATCGCCAGGGTATCAATCAGGTAACCCTGGGTCTGGGTCACATGCGCCATCAGCACCCCGACGGCAAACAGCGGAAAGGCCTCGAAGCTGTTCATATGCGCAGCTAGCGCACGCGCGCCGAAGCCTGTGAGCTGCGACTGCTGGGTCCGTGGATGATGATTATCGTAGACACCTCCGCCCTGCTTCTGCATCGCTTTGGCCACAGGAGCCTTGGCGACGAAAATCAAAAGCGCACTGATGAACACACACCAAAACGGCAGACTCATTCGACTTTCTCCTTAACCGGCTCAATTGTCGGGGTTTGCGTATAGACCATGACTTCCAGCACGTCTGAATGAAACTCGCGGCGATACAGGATCATCACCACACCCGTGGTGACAAGGATGAAAAACCATGGGTTGATAAACCAGGCCAAAGTCGCCATGCCGAAGTAATAGGCGCGCAAACCATAGTTGAACTGGTTGGCCGCCATGGAAATAACCCGCGCCGTGCGCTCACTGAACGCCTTGCGTTCCTGCTCAGTCACATTGCGCTCACCCACCATTGGCGCCGACCCCACCAGGATCGCAGCAAAATTGTACTGGCGCATGCACCAGCTGAAGGTGAAAAAGGCGTAGACAAACACCACGCCCAGGCCCAGCAGCTTGACTTCAGACAGGCTGCGGCTGGCTTCCTGCACAAAGGGCAGGTCCGCCAACAACGAGAGCGCCCGGTCCGATGAACCCAGAACAGTGAGGATACCGGCCAGGATGATCAGCGTACTGGATGCAAAAAAAGAAGCGTTACGTTCCAGGTTACCGATGACGTTGGCGTCGGCAATGCGGTTCTCACGCAACAGCATGCGGCGCATCCAGTCTTCACGATACAAATGCAGGACACTGGCCAGGCAAGGCGTGGTCTTGGCTTTTGCCAGGGAATAACGGCTATAGCCGACCCAGCAAATCAAGAACCAAATGACTGCAATTACATGTGGCAGGTGAAAATCACTAATCGGCATGAATACTCCTTGTTGACCCTGACGATTATAGACAAGGCGCATCCCTCGTTGCCTCATAAAACACCAACCTGCCGAACAAAAAACGCCCACTAAAAAGCCGCCTCGTGGGCGGCTCTTAGCGACAAATCGTGCTAGGCGGTGGCGATAGCCTTATGCCCAGCGATCCGGTCGACAATGATCGCAACCACCAGTGTTGCCAGCACCGGCAATACCCAGCCCAGGCTCTGCTCTGACAGCGGCAACTGCGAGAAAATGCTCGGCACAAGGTTCTTGAAACCGGCGGCAGACAGTGCAGCTTCAAAGCCGAAGATCAATGCAATCGACATCACCGGAATAAACACCCGGCGCGAAGACAGCCAGAAACGATCAAGCAGGCTCAAGCCAATCAGCACAATCGCCAGCGGATACAAGCCGACCAGGACTGGCACCGACAGGCTGATCAACTGCGTCAATCCCTGGTTCGCCACCAACAAACTGAAGACGCCCAAGGCCACCACAACCACGCGATACGGCAATACTGGCAACAACTCGCTGAAAAACTCACCACAAGCAGTCAGCAGGCCAACCGCAGTAGTCAGGCAGGCCAAGGTAATCACCACCGCAAGCAGCAGGCTGCCAGTGGTGCCGAATGTGTGCTGTACGTAAGCGGTGAGAATCTGCACACCATTCTGCGCCTCTGCGGCAATGCTCTGGCTGGTCGCTCCGAGATAGAACAGTGCGAGATACACCAGCGACAACCCGGTTGCAGCAATCAAACCGGCAATGATCGAGTAACGTGTAACCAGCTTGCTGTCGGTGATACCACGGTCGCGAATCGCCATGGCGATGACAATGCCGAAGACCAGGGCGCCCAGGGTGTCCATGGTCAGGTAGCCCTGCAAGAAGCCTTGTACAAAGGGTGCAGACTGGTATTCAGCGGTGGACTGCCCCACCTCGCCCGCTGGCGACAGCAATGCCGCGCCACCGAGTACCAGCAAGGCGGCAATCAATACCGGCGTAATGAACTTGCCGACACGATCAACCAGGCGTCCCGGATTTAATGACAAGAACATCACCGCGGCAAAATACGCCAAGGTGTATATCAGCAATGCAGAACCATCCGTGCCCGTGAACGGGGCGATCCCCATTTCAAAGGAAACCACTGCGGTACGGGGGGTCGCGAACAATGGGCCAATCGCCAGATAAACCGCCACGGCAAACACTATGCCCGCCGCCTTACCCAATGGCGCTGTCAGCAATGCCATGCCGCCACCGACACGGGCCAACGCCACTATGGTCAACAATGGCAGGCCTACGCCAGTGAGCAAGAAGCCAAACGCGGCCATTCCCATGTTGCCGCCAGCAGCCATGCCTGCACTGGGTGGGAAAATAATATTGCCTGCACCTAGAAAAAGCGCAAACGTCATGAAGCCAAGGGCCAGGAGATCCGAGCCTTTTAAACGAGTCATAAAGGGGAATACCACATGCAGAAAATAATGAGTTCCGAGGGTTTCCCGAAGGATCGGGGGAAACGTCGCCGTGCAGGTTAAGCACAACCACTGGGATGCCGAAGGCTTCTTGTGAAAGCCCCACCAATTAATCGTTGTAATACTAACGAATTCAGCCGTGGAACGGCATTGACACAAGCCTGGGTGTCGAAGCGCAATAACTTGGTGTCGCATCGACTACTTTTATCAGCAAGACATTGACGACCGGTCAATCACCAACGTCCAGGGCCACGCACCTGCAGGCACAAAAAACCCGGCACTGCGGCCGGGTTCTGCTGCTAAAAGCTCAGATCAAACTGGAGCTTTGGCGCGCGACTTGTACTCGCCAGTGCGGGTGTCGATTTCGATCCAGTCGTCGATCTCGCAGAAGTCAGCAACCTTGACTTCAGTACCGTTGCTCAGCTTGGCTGGCTTCATCACTTTGCCAGAAGTGTCGCCGCGAGCGGAGCCTTCGGTGTAGGTGATCTGGCGAACGATAGTGGTCGGCAGGTCAACGGAAACAACTTTGCCTTCGAAGAAAACGGCTTCGCAGACATCAGTCATGCCGTCAACGATGTAAGGCAGGACGCTTTCGAGGTCTTCTTTGTTCAATTCGTACTGGTTGAACTCTTCGTCCATGAACACGTAGTTAGGCTCGCTGTAGTACGAGTAAGTCACGTCGATACGGTCCAGGATCACGGGCTCGAGCTTGTCGTCAGCCTTGTAGACGGTTTCGGTCGAGGAACCCGTCAACAGGTTGCGCAGCTTCATTTTTACGATGGCGCTGTTACGACCGGATTTGGTGAACTCGGCCTTCTGGATAAGCCAAGGTTGGCCGTCGATCAGAGCCACACTGTTGGGCTTCATTTCTTGTGCGGTTTTCATACTAGTATCCGGATATGAATGGGGTTACAGAATTCGTAGGTGGCGTATCATATCCAATTTTGCTGAAACTGCACCAGCGCGGCAGCAAGATCTGTGCGAGAAGCCTGTTCCAGACACCATTTTTCTGCATGAACGGTCAGTTCTTCGGCCTGCTCCTGCCACAAGGACCAGCTTTGAGTCATCATTTGCCCGCCATTCCAGTCGCGCCATAGCGCCAACAATGCCTCGCGGGCCGGTGCCGACAAGCCTTGGCTGTAAAGTTGCAAAAACGCATCAAGCTTGTCCCAATGCGCACCCTCCTCTTGCGGATAGATATGCCAAAGCATGGGTCTTCCCGCCCACTGCGCGCGCAAGAAAGAGTCTTCGCCGCGCACCGCGTTGAAATCGCAGCTCCACAGCAACCGGTCGTATTGGCTTTGCTCAAGGAAAGGCAGGACGTTGACCTGCAACTGACCACGCACCCGGCAATCACCAGCTCGCAATTGCGGGCCTCCGAGCCAGCGCTCGACATCCTTGAGGATTCGCCCTTCCGGAACCAGGAGCTGGGTTGTCGATTGCATGGCCGCCAGCCCATCAAGCCAACTGCCTAGCGCTGCATTCTCGTAGGCGAATAGCGAGATCAGCCGCGCCCCGGCAACAGGCTCAACCGCCAATTCGCGCCAAAAGCGTGCTGCAGTCCCCGCATCCGCCTGAAATGCATGCCGCTCGGCCATCAGCCCAGTCTCCCGCAGCAGACCGCCGGTTTGGCCAGTAAAGCCTGGGAAGAAGAAATATTTTTGCAGGCCATTGGACTGCATTGATGGCAAACCATGACAGCCGCCGACCCATTTTTCGGCACTCAGGTATTCCAAGTTCAGCCACAGTGGCTTGGGTTCACGCGCTGCCATTGCCGCCACGTAGGCATCTGGCAGGTGACAGGCAAAGCCTTCAACCACCACATCGCCAGGCTCAATCGCTGTCCACTGGCCATGCCAGGCATGAATGGCAACACCGTGCTGGACCTGAGAATCAAGTCGTGGATCCACTGCAGGGCAAATCCGGGCAAAGGCGCTGAGATCATCCACCCACAAGCGCACGGCCACGGCATGCTCGGCAACCAGTTGCCTGGCCAACCGCCAAGTCACCCCGATATCGCCGAAGTTATCTACCACACTGCAGAAAATATCCCACTTCACAGCACGCACCGTTCACATTCGATACGCCAGTTTAACCCGCGCCACCTGACGCAACATCGTCGGCAGACTACGCAGCGCAAATAAATCGCCATGCCGGTTATTGCGGACAAAGAAAACCCGCCACAAGGGCGGGTAAAGGGAGGAGCAACACAAGGAGTAAAGCGAAACGGTAAAACTATGGCTGGACTCAATAATCAGGCAGCAAATGACTGGAGACCCTTATGACGCATGAGCAGCTCGAATTCCCATACCGACTGGTTGGCAATGGCAGCATCAAGGGATGTGAAAGGTCCTGACTTTTGCACGCCATCAACTACGACATACCAACAGGCTATGGATCCTGCGGCCCGTAACGCCGCCGGTACTGCACTGCCTACTACTGACATGATGTTGATGTGTGACATGGTCGCCTCCAGAACTTTGCTTGGGACAAACGATATGCCAGAGGCCCCCGGAGGAGAAATCAGTCGAATTGATAGTCGTTATCTATAGAAAGCATGCCCCTGTTTGTAACATTCAAATCAACGAGCAAGCCGCTGCCAGACCGGCCTTCAAACCCGTGCCTTGATCAGACATTGACTGCCGGTTTAGGCGAAAAACGATCACAACGAACAAATTTGATCGATAAACGAACGCTTTACAACAAAGCACACAATGCCAAACCCAGCTTGGATAAAGCCACTAAACCCTTAATAAACAGCTAGTTATCCAATAAAAACCATAGCAATGCCTGGTTTGGATGCTGGCACCTTAGCCAATAAGCTAGTTGACCAAACTAACCAGTTGGTACATTTTCTTCCCAAGCGTTCCGGGCATTGCACCCAGAACCACAAAAATAAAACCGGAGTACCTTTTTAATGCCTCGCACCCTCTTGGTTCTTAACGGGCCAAACCTAAACATGCTCGGCACACGCGAGCCTGCAACCTACGGCCACGAAACCCTGGCCGATATCGCCGAACTCTGCCGCCACAGCGCCGAACAGCATGGGTTTGAGTGTCAGTTCCTGCAGACCAACCACGAAGGCGAGTTGATCAACTGGATACACGAGGCACGTGGCCGCTGTGCAGGGATTGTCATAAACCCTGCGGCCTGGACCCACACCTCGGTGGCCATTCGCGATGCGCTGGTCGCCAGCGAAGTGCCGGTAATCGAAGTACACCTGTCCAACGTGCACAAGCGCGAAGCTTTTCGTCATCATTCATTCGTTTCAGCAATAGCGGTTGGGGTGATTTGCGGCCTCGGCAGCAACGGCTATCGCCTGGCGATCGAACACTTCGCTCATCTTCTGCAGGACTAACTTCTATGCCGTCCCCAAGTACCGCCAGCATCCTGGCCGGCCTCATTGGCGCAGGAATCCAGGCCTCGCGCACCCCCGCCCTGCACGAACATGAAGCCGACGCCCAAGGCGTACGTTGCCTGTATCGGTTGATTGACCTGGATGCCTTGCAACTGGATTTGAACGCCCTGCCTGAACTCATCAGCGCGGCGCAGCACACCGGCTTCACCGGACTCAACATCACCTTCCCCTGCAAGCAGGCAGTGATCCCGCTGCTTGACGAACTCTCACCCGAGGCCCGTGGTATTGGCGCAGTCAACACTGTTGTCTTTGCCAATGGCAAGCGGATCGGCCACAACACCGACTGCCTTGGCTTTGCTGAAGGTTTCCGCCGTGGCCTGGCCGACGTTGCTCGTGAGCAGGTCGTGCAGATGGGGGCCGGTGGCGCTGGTGCGGCAGTCGCGCACGCATTGCTCAGCGAAGGCGTGCGACAACTGATTATTTTTGATGTCGACGCCAGCCGGGCACAAAACCTTGTCGATAACCTGAACCAGAACTTTCCCGGCGACCGTGCCCAGCTTGGTGTAGACCTTGCCGATGCAATGCAGAACGCCAACGGACTGGTCAATACGACGCCAATGGGCATGGTCAAGCTGCCCGGCATGCCGGTGCCAAAAGCATTGTTGCGTGCTGACCTGTGGGTTGCCGAGATTGTCTACTTCCCACTCGAAACCGAGCTGCTGCGTGAAGCCCGAGCGCTGGGTTGCCGCACGTTGGACGGCAGCACCATGGCGGTATTCCAGGCGGTCAAGGCGTTTGAGCTGTTCAGTGGTTTACAAGCAGATGCACAGCGCATGCAGCAACATTTCCACGGCATGGGCTGAGTGATCGGCGCTGAGGCTTAACAATAAGAATGGCACCGGGTGCGCTGCACACTGGCTAGCCTTGTGAGGTCGAAATGACAAAAATCGTCAACCTGTACTTTAGCCTGCTCAAACTGATCATCGTCCTGTGCATGGGTGTAATGGTGGTCATGGTCTTTGGCAACGTGGTCATGCGCTACGCCTTCAACTCCGGCATTACTGTTTCAGAAGAGCTCTCACGCTGGCTGTTCGTGCTGATGGTGTTCCTTGGTGCGCTGGTTGCCTTGCGCGAGCGCAGTCACCTGGGCCTGGACCTGATCATCAAGAAAATGCCAGCGGCAGGACGCAACCTGTTCCTGGCCCTTGGCCACCTGATGATGCTCTTGATTGCCTGGCTGATACTCAGCGGTAGCTGGCAGCAGGCAAAGATCAACCTTGATGTCGCCGCGCCCGCCTCTGGCCTGTCGATGGCCTGGTTCTATGGCATTGGCGTGGTGTTCGGAGCGAGCGCGATACCAATCATCACCTACGACCTGATACTGGCACTGCGCGGACGCCTGCCCCAAGGCAAGTCCGAAATCGAATCAACACAGTTACCTGACAACGAGGGGATCAAGTCATGACCCTGGCCCTGTTTCTCGGCACCCTGCTTGGCACCATGGCGCTGGGCATTCCGATCGCCTTTGCCCTGCTGATGGTGAGCGTTGCGCTGATGTGGCAGCTGGATTTGTTCGATGCCCAGATCATCGCGCAGAACCTGCTTAATGGCGCCGATAGCTTCCCTTTGCTGGCTGTGCCATTTTTCATGCTGGCTGGCGAGATCATGAACGCTGGCGGCCTGTCCAAACGCATCGTCAACATTGCCATGGCCTTGGTTGGCCACAAGCGTGGCGGCCTCGGCTATGTAGCCATTATCGCTTCATGTCTGCTGGCTTCGCTGTCCGGCTCTGCGGTTGCCGACGCTGCGGCCCTGGCGGCGCTGTTGGTGCCGATGATGGTACAGGCCGGGCATAATCGCGAGCGCGCTGCCGGGCTCATTGCCTCTGGCGGCATCATTGCCCCGATCATTCCACCAAGTATCGGCTTTATCGTCTTTGGTGTTGCTTCCGGCGTGTCGATCTCCAAGCTGTTTCTCGCAGGCATAGTGCCAGGCATCATGCTCGGCGGCGCGCTGGCAATTGCCTGGTGGTTTGTTTCACGCAGTGAAAACGTTGAAGTTCCCGCCAAGCGCAGCCGCCAAGAGGTCATCAAGACCTTGCTTGACGGCAGTTGGGCCATGGGTCTGCCGATCATCATTATTGTCGGCCTCAAATTCGGTATCTTCACCCCGACCGAGGCGGCCGTGGTTGCGGCAGTCTATGCCTTGTTCGTGTCACTGGTGATCTACCGCGAACTGAAGATAAGCCAGCTGTTTGAAGTCGTGCTGTCTGCTGCCAAGACCACCTCGGTGGTGATGCTGCTGGTCGCGGCGGCCATGGTTTCGTCATGGCTGGTGACTATCGCCGACCTGCCTGGCCAACTGACCGACTTGCTCGAACCATTCCTTGAGTCGCCAACGCTGTTGCTGCTGATGGTCATGCTGCTGATCATCCTGGTCGGCATGGTCATGGACATGACGCCCTCGATCCTGATTCTGACGCCGGTATTAATGCCAGTGATGAAACAAGCGGGCATCGACCCGGTTTACTTTGGCGTACTGTTTTTGGTCAACACCTCCATTGGACTCATCACTCCGCCAGTGGGCACTGTGCTCAACGTGGTATGTGGCGTATCCAAGCTGCGTATTGATGAAATTACCCGAGGCGTCTGGCCGTTCCTGCTGGCACAGGTGATCGTCCTGATACTTCTTGTCCTGTTCCCCCAACTGGTTCTGGGTCCGTTGAAGTTTTTCACCGGTTGAACCTGTGATCCACCGCAAGCCCCGTAACTCAAACAATAACGATGGAGTGCCTTACTCATGAACAACTGGCTTAAACCACTGCTGACCTCCGCCTGCCTCGCAGGCTTACTGCTCAACAGCCTGTCTGCCCATGCAGAAATTGGCGAGCACACACTGCGTTTTGCTTTCCAGAACGTTAAAGAGCACCCGCAGGGCCAAGGCGCACAGAAGTTTGCCGACCTGGTCAAGGAGAAAAGCGGTGGCAAGATGAAGGTCCGCCTGTTTGCCGGCGGCGTGCTCGGTGGCGACCTGCAAACCGTTTCCGCACTGCAAGGTGCAACCCTGGACCTGACCGTGCTCAACTCCGGAATTCTTGCAGCCCAGGTGCCGGAGTTTGCCCTGCTCGACTTCCCGTTCCTGTTCAACAATACCGCCGAGGCCCAAGCCGTGATTGATGGCCCGGTTGGCCAGGAACTGTCCAAGCGTTTGGAAGGCAAAGGCCTTAAAACCCTGGGCTACTGGGACCTTGGTTTCCGCAACCTGACCAACAGCAAGCACCCAGTAGCCAAATGGGAAGATATGGCTGGCTTGAAGATTCGTGTAATCCAGTCACCCATCTACCTGGAAACCTTCAAGGCCCTGGGTGCAAACCCAGTGCCAATGCCATTCCCCGAGGTGTACACCGGCCTTGAGCAACGCACTGTAGACGGCCAGGAAAACCCGTTCACCGTGATCAAGGGCAACAAGTTCAACGAAGTGCAGAAATACCTCTCGGTAACTCAGCACATCTACAACCCACAGTCGTTCATCATTGGCGAAAAGAGCTGGGCCAAGCTCAACCCCGAGGAACAGGCCGTCATTGTGGATGCAGCCAAGGAAGCAACTGCCTACCAGCGCAAGATTACCGCGGCAGCCCAGGATGCAGCCTATGCAGAACTGTCGAAAGACATGCAGGCCAACGCTGTGACCCCGGCTGAGATGGATCGCTTCCGCGAGAAGGTCAAGCCTGTTATCGAGCAGTTCTCCAAAGACATGGACCCGGCTCTGGTCAAGGCCATGTACGACTCAGTCGAGAAGACCCGCGCAGCGCACTAAACCGGCGCTTTGCCACCCACAAAAAAACGGCCAGCTGGCCGTTTTTTTGTGGGTGGCAATTGATCAGCGCTGAAGAAAGCCCAGGACCGACTCACAGATCATGCGCTTTTGCCGCTGCTTGACTTCATCATCTTGCAAGTCGATCTGGAAGATTGAGCTGAAGGTGTGGCGGTTTGAAACCCTATAAAAGCTGAATGAGCTGATCAACATATGCACATCAACCGGATCAAGGCCCCGGCGGAACAGCCCGGCTTCGGCGCCACGATCCAGGATTTCGCCCAGCGACTTGAGCACATGGCTGCTCATGGTGCGAATGGTTTCCGACTGGCCGACGTACTGGCCAAAGTTGATGTTTTCGATACTGACGATGCGCACGAAGTCGACATTGCGGTCATGGTGATCGAAGGTGAACTCGACCAAGCGGCGTATCGCCTCGACGGGCCCCAACTTGCCTAGGTGCAAGCTCTGCTCAGTAGAACGAATGTCGCCGTAAAGTTTTTCCAAAGTAGCCTGGTAGAGCTGCTCCTTGCTGCCGAAATAGTAATAGATCATGCGTTTCGAGGTATGCGTGCGCTCGGCAATGGCATCTACGCGCGCCCCGGATAGACCAAACTGGACAAACTCGGTGATTGCAGCCTGGAGGATATTTTCGCGGGTTTTCTCGGGATTGTTCTTGCGGCTTTTGCGTGGCGCGCTCACTGCGCCCTCGGCAAGCCCTGTTGTTGTTGTCATAGTTAACCGATCGCTTGAATTCGTTGATGATGATTATGGTCGTGTCCGTGCAACGAAGAAAGCCCGGCACTGTTAGGTGCCGGGCCGGTATCCGATCAACGACTACAAGCGCTTTTTCCCACCTGCCCCGCTTCGGGCCTTGGCCATGGCTGCGAGCCGCACCGCAACGTTGGCGGCGCCATAACCGATATAGCCGTTTTTACGCTGCAATAGCTCGAAGAAAAACCGGTCTTCAAAAGGCTCGGTATACACATGGAACAGTTCGCCACCCTGGGCATCACGGTCGTAAAGCACATTGTAATAGGCCAACTCGCTTAAGAACTCGTCATCAAAATCGAAACGAGCGGCCAGGTCATCGTAGTAATTGAGGGGAATATCCAACAAGGGCACGCCAGCATCCTTGGCGCGATTGATCTCGGTGAACAAGTCATCACAGGAAAACGCAATGTGATGCACCCCCGAGCCACGATAGCTCGACAGGGCATGAGAAATCGCAGTATTGCGGTTCTCGGAAATGTTCAACGGCAAGCGGACACTGCCATTGCGGCTGCGCAAGGCACGACTTTTGACCAGGCCATAGGGGTCGGGCAGCACCACTTCGTCATCCGCTTCAAAGTCAAAGACGCTCTTGTAGAACAGCACCCAAGTGTCGAGATTATCTGCAGGTAAAGCCAAGGCCATGTGGTCGATGCGCTGCAAGTTGCCCTTTGGCTCGGCCTGTGGATCGACGATAAAGTCACTGTCATAGATAGTTGCGCCCTCAGGCGACTTGTCGAGCAGATATACCAGGCTGCCATCTGGTGCTCGCACCGCTGGAATTTCACGCTCGTTTGGACCGACCAGGCCACGATAAGGCTGGGCCTTGAACTGCCGGGCGCGCTCCAGTGAGTCGCTGGCATTACGCACCCTCAGGGCGGTCGCGCACAGCGATGGCCCGTGGGCCTCGAAAAAGCCATGGGCAAAGGAGTAAGGCTCGGCATTGAGCACGATATTGATATCGCCCTGGCGCATCAGGCTGACATCCTTGGAGCGGTGCTGGCCGGCATGGACAAAGCCAAGGCGTTCCAGCCAATTGCCCAGCCTGCTGCCTAGATCGCTGTCGACCGCAAATTCAAGAAATTCAACACCGTCGTATTGGCTGGCAGCCGGAGGATCGAACAACAGTCCAAGATCCGGCTGTGCGACCTCGACCTGTTCGCGAGCCTGTTTTTCAAGCAAATCGCGGGTCTTCTCTTCCAGATACAGCAATGAACGCAAGCCATCGGCGGCGTTTGCCCGTGGAGGCGCCGCACGGAAGCCATCGTTGAATATTTCCAGGGATAACGGGCCGTTGTAACCCGTGCGCAGAATCGGAGCAAGGAAACCTGCCAGGTCGAACTCCCCCTGCCCCGGGAAGCAGCGGAAATGCCGACTCCACTCCAGCACATCCATGGCCAGGATAGGTGCATCGGCCATCTGCACGAAGAAAATCTTGTCACCGGGAATATTGGCAATGGCTGCAGGATCGCCCTTGAGCGACAGGGTGTGGAAACTGTCGAGCAAGACACCCAGCGCCGGGTGGTTGGCCTGACGCACGATATCCCAGACTTGCTGGTAGCTATTGACGTGGCGTCCCCAGGCCAAGGCTTCATAGCCGATGCGCAGGTCACGGGCACCGGCACGCTCGGCCAGCAGGCTCAGGTCATCAATCAGGATCTGCTCATCACCCAATGAATCAGCAGCGACATTGCTGCACACCAACACCAGATCGGTGCCCAGTTCCTGCATCAGGTCAAACTTGCGTTCAGCTCGATCAAGGTTGCGCTGCAAGCGTTCACGACGGCAGCCCTCGAAGTCCCTAAATGGCTGGAACAAGGTGATGGCGATACCCAGATCGGCGCACATCTTGCGCACCTCACGCGGGCTGCCCGCATAGTAGAGCAAGTCGTTTTCGAAAATCTCCACACCGTCAAAACCGGCTGCGGCAATGGCTTCAAGCTTTTCTGGCAGAGTACCGCTCAAGGACACGGTGGCAATCGAACGCTGCATGCACAAACTCCTGTTTTTATTAGCACTGCCGGACCTGGCGCGGCACCTATTGAAGTACCTGACCTCAGACAGTCAATGGCGCTATCGAGCAGAATCGGATCAGGGTACATGGAGTATTCGAGCTTGCGCCCAATACCGCAAACACTTTGTACTAAATGGTTACCTTTATGTTCGATTATCGAACAAACACATGCACTACTCTTTCAGCCACGTTTCTAGATACTGGCCAAATAGCCATATACGGCAAGAAAACCGCGAATTAACAGGCATAAATGACTGAGCGCAAACAAAATTATGCACTGAATAGTTAATTAGCCGTTCGTTTATCGAACGAAACAGCTTAAAACGAATTGCGCAACCGGCAATGAACTTCCACTATCAAGGCCTGAATGAAGTGCGCTGCCCCACGACAGACGCCTTTATCGATGTGCCAATAAATACAAATAAAGGTTCATTGCCATGTTCACACTCCCTCGCAGTCCCATGTTTGTGCGCAGCATTGCCAAAGGGCGCAACACGCTTTGCGCCGATACCCGACTTGCCACCGACCAGGCCACGCAGGGCGCATGCCCCTGACGCGCCGGTATAGCGTTGCGACTGCTGTCAAGTCGCTCGCGCACGCCATTTAAATCCAGCAAAGCATCCCGCCTTGAGCCGTTCACCCGGCGAAATGGCATGACTGCGCTCGTCTATCCCATGAGCCCATGTATGCGCACCTAAAACAATAAACAAGGAAATAAACATGACCCTACGAATGCTGCCCGCCACCCTGGCAATTGCCGTATCCAGTGCCAGCCTGCCACTGCTTTCCCATGCGGCGGGTTTCGTCGAAGATGCCAAGGTCTCCACCAACTTGCGTAACTTCTATATCAACCGCAACTTCGTCGACTCCAACGCGCCGCAAAACTACGCCGAGGAATGGACCCAGGCCTTTATTCTCAATGCCCAGTCTGGGTTCACCGAAGGCACCGTCGGTTTCGGTCTCGACACCTTGGGCATGCTCGCGATCAAGCTGGACAGTGGTGGCGGCACCGCAGGCACCGCCCTGCTCCCGGTTCATCCGGACGGTCCATCGGATGATTTCGGACGCCTTGCAGTTGCCGCCAAGGCAAAGATTTCCAACACCGAACTGAAGGTGGGTGAATGGATGCCGGTGCTGCCAATCCTGCGCTCCGACGATGGCCGCTCATTGCCGCAAACCTTTGAAGGGGCGCAGCTGACATCGAGGGAAATCGATGGCTTGAGCCTGTACGGTGGCCAGTTCCGCCAGAACAGCCCCCGTGACAGTGCCAGCATGGATGACATGAGCTACGGCGGCGCGTTCTCTGACCGCTTCAACTTTGCCGGCGGCGAATACGCATTCAATGACAAACGCACCCAGCTGGGCGTTTGGTACGCCGAGCTGGAAGACGTCTACCAACAGCAATACTTCAACCTGCAACACAGCCAGCCAGTGGGCGACTGGGTGCTTGGCGCCAACATCGGCTACTTCATCGGCAAGGAAGAGGGCAGTGCGCTGGCCGGCGACCTGGATAACAAAACCATCTCCGCTTTGTTCTCCGCCAAGTACGCCAGCAACACCTTCTATATCGGCCTGCAAAAGCTTACGGGAGACAACAACTGGATGCGCGTCAATGGCACCAGCGGCGGCACCCTGGCCAACGACAGTTTCAACAACAGCTACGACAACGCCCAGGAACGTTCCTGGCAAGTACGCCATGACTTCAACTTCGCCGGGCTGGGCATACCGGGCCTGACCCTGATGAATCGCTACATCAGCGGTGACAATGTGCACACCGCGACCACCAGCGACGGCAAGGAATGGGGACGCGAAACCGAGTTGGCCTACACCATCCAAAGCGGCGCCCTCAAGTCGCTGAACATGAAGTGGCGAAACTCGACCCTGCGCCAGGACTTCGCCATGCGCGATATGGATGAGAACCGAATCATCATCAACTACCCCCTGGATATCCTCTAAGGAGCCGCTGAAAACGACTGGGTTCGATAGTACTGCGTGAAAAACGGCTCACAGCCTTCAGGCTGAACGCAGTTAAGTGCAGCTCCGCAGGGCCAGCCCTTGCGCGGGTTGCGTCTTGTACTCTTGTCGCTCGCTGCCTTTTCAGAAGGTTCCGAGCCCGGGCCGTGCATTGGTAACGGCCCGGTATTTTCAAAGCGCCACCCTGCTTGCTCCAGTGACTTTCAGCCCAGCTTCGTGCTGGGCTTTTTTATCGGTACTCGGATGTCCGTTTATCGACCGCTGATTGCCTGAACGGCCTGGCCATTTTGCCGGCGCCATCGGCAACAGTTGTAAGATCAACAGCCGTTCGACTTGGAGAATAGATATGCAGTCAATCATCACTCGTCAACAGTTGCAGCTGCCCAAACTTGGCCTGGGTACATGGCCGATGCTCGATGAAGAATGCAGCCGCGCCGTCGAGCAGGCGATCGAACTGGGCTACCGGCATATTGATACCGCCACCGGCTACAACAACGAAGCAGCAGTCGGCGCGGCACTGGCTCGCTCAAGCACGCCGCGCGAGCAGATTCATGTGACCACCAAGGTCTGGTGGGACAAGCTGCAACCGCAGGCCATGCGCCAATCACTCGACAACAGCTTGAAAGCCCTGCAAAGCGATTATGTTGACCTGTTCCTGATTCACTGGCCCGGCAAAGGCGGCAAGGACTGGAGCCTGGAACAGAGCATCCAAACCCTGGTCGAGCTTCAGCAAAGCGGCAAAGCCAAGCATATCGGCGTGGCCAACTTCACCCTGCCCATGCTGCGCCGTGCGATGGATGAATTGGGCGCCCCACTGGCCGCACTACAAGTTGAATACCATCTGATGCTCGACCAGCAACCCTTGCTGGATTTTGTTCGTCAGCACGGCATGGCACTGACCGCCTACACGCCACTGGCCCGTGGCAAGGCTGCAGAGGCTGCGCAGGTACAACAGGTTGCGAACAAACATGCCGTGCCACCGAGCCAGGTTGCCCTGCAATGGCTATTGGCCCAAGACAGCGTGGCCGCGATTCCCAAGGCCAGTGGCAAGGCCAATCAGCTCAGCAACCTACAAGCCCTGGATCTGCGCCTGGACGCCGACGACCTGGCCCTACTCGCACAACTGCCGAAGAACCTGCGCGTGGTCAACCCAGACTTTGCACCGCAATGGGATGACTGAACCAATACCCACGAAACAACAAAGCCAGCGATGAGTGCTGGCTTTGTTGTTACGGCGGCGGGTTGTAGCCTTAGTCTTTTAGCGACTCGACACCCATCTCGTCCCACACCTCCTCCGCCAGGTGGAAGGTGGCGTTAGCCGCGGGAATGCCGCAATAGATCGCGCTCTGCATCAGCACTTCCTTGATCTCGTCACGGGTCACTCCGTTGTTTTTCGCAGCCTTGAGATGCAATTTCAACTCACCTTCGCGGTTCATGCCGATCAGCATGGCAATGGTGATCAGGCTGCGGGTGTGTCGCGGCAGACCGGGACGGGTCCAGATATCACCCCAGGCATGACGGGTGATCATCTCCTGGAACTCTTCATTGAACGGCGTCATCTTCTCCAGGCTGCGATCAACATGCGCATCGCCCAATACCGAGCGACGCACTTGCATGCCTACTTCGTAGCGTTGTTTTTCGTCCATCGTCATCACTCCGATCAAGCCAGCAAGAAATCCAGCACGCGCTGACTGAACAAGTCACCTGCCTCGACATTCGACAGGTGCGCGGCATGGAATTCAACCTGTTGCGCCCCTGCAATCCTGGACGCCATGAATTGCCCGTCAGTTACTGTTGTCACTGCATCATGGATGCCACACACCACCAGGAACGGCAATGTGATTGTCGCAATCTGCTCACGAAAATCCGCATCACGAACCGCTGCGCAGTTAGCCGCATAGCCTTGAGGTGAAGTTTGCGCAAGCATGCCGACAATGGGCTCGACCTTGGCCGGCTCGGCCTCGGCAAACTCAGGCGTAAACCAGCGCGCAATCGATGCATCACGCAGGGCAACCATTGCCGCCGTGCCATCACGCAGCACGGTTTCGATGCGCGGATTCCACACATCAGGGTTACCGATCTTCGCAGCGGTGTTGCACACCACAACCTTATGCAGGCGTTGCGGCGCGTTGATCGCCAGCCACTGGCCAATCAGGCCGCCCATCGACAGGCCGCAGAAATAGGCCTTGCCAATGTCCAGCGCATCCAGCAGGGCCAGCACATCACGACCATTTTGCTCGATGCTGTAAGGCCCTTCGGTGACCAGGGATTGACCATGGCCGCGGGTGTCATAGCGCAGCACGCGAAAGTGCTCGGTAAATGCGGGCATCTGCGCATCCCACATATGCAGGTCGGTACCCAATGAGTTGGACAGCACCAGAACCGGCGCGTCCTCAGGCCCTTGCAGCAGGTAATTCAATTGGCCATCAGCCAGTTGCACAGCAGACATCAGGGACTCCTATTGGCAAAGATTGTGGTGTTCAGCCAATGCGCGTTCTACCCAGCGCCTTGCCTGACCAAGATAAAAGGCCGGATCCAGCAAGCGATCAAGCTCAGCTGATGACAGTTGAGCAGTCACTTGCTCGTTTGCCCCAAGCACTGCACGCAAATGCGTGCCTTGCGCCACCGCTTCGCGGCAACAGTGCTCGAGTAGATGATGGGCCGCGTCGCGGCCGATCTTTTGAGCCAGGGCAATGCTGACCGCTTCAGCCAGAACCAGCCCTTGAGTCAGGTCGAGGTTTTTGCGCATGCGCGCAGCCTGCACCTCGAACCCTGGCACCACCAGCAAGGCTTGTTGCAAAGCTCCCGAAACCAGGCAGCAAA
The DNA here is from genome assembly GCF_900188155.1 of Pseudomonas segetis. GTDB lineage: Bacteria > Pseudomonadota > Gammaproteobacteria > Pseudomonadales > Pseudomonadaceae > Aquipseudomonas > Aquipseudomonas segetis. The sequence continues at coordinate 948,128 of NZ_FZOG01000001.1, read as the reverse complement.
GCTCGGGCAGACACTCCCATTCTGCATGCCACAAGCCCAGGCTGCGCTCATGCTCCTGTGGCATGGCAGAGAACATGGTTGATACCAGACCTGGAGCACGAGTAGCAGCTGCTATCAAAACCGCAGCACTGACTGGGTTGCGTTTGTGCGGCATGGTTGATGAGCCGCCCTTGCCTGGTGCGGCTGGCTCGAACAACTCGCCCGCCTCGGTTTGCATCAACAGGCTCAGGTCGCGGCCCAGCTTGCCCAGGCTGCCGGCCAGCATGCCCAACCAGCTGGCAAACTCGACCAATCGGTCGCGCTGGGTATGCCAGGGCTGATCCGGCAAGCTCAGCTTGAGCTCATCAGCCAAGGCCTCGCTGACTGGCCAGGCCTGATCGCCCAGTGCCGCCAAGCTGCCAGAAGCGCCACCGAACTGCAGGCACAGCAAGCGCGGCTTGAGTTCGTTCAAGCGTTGGCGATGGCGGCTAATGGCGCCGAGCACACCGGCCAGTTTCATGCCCAGCGTCACAGGCGTTGCATGCTGCAGCCAGGTACGTCCGGCCATGGGCGTATCCGCATGGCGCTCGGCCTGCAGCGCCAGCCCATCAGCCAAAGCCTGCAAGTCTTGCTCAAGCAGCTCAATGGCGGCGCGCAGCTGCAGGACCAGCCCCGTGTCCATTACATCCTGGCTGGTAGCGCCCAGGTGCAGATAGCGCTCGGCCTCGGTACTTTCACTGGCAACTCGCTTGCCCAGCGCCTTGGCCAGTGGAATCGCTGAATTACCTGCTACCGTGATGGCTTGAGCCAGCGCCGGGAAATCAAAGTGCCCCGCCCTGCATGCAGCCTCGATAGGACCTACGGCGGTCGCAGGAATCAGGCCGACACGCGCCTGGGCACGGGCCAGCGCCGCCTCAAAATCAAGCATGCCCTGCACCCGCCCCTGGTCGCAAAAGATTGCGCGCATCGCTGGCTGGGTGAAATAAGCGTCGAATAGTTGGTTGCTCGGGCTGTTCAAGCCAGCGCTCCAGAAAGTGGGAATGAGTGTTTGTTTTATAGCAGTCAACGTGCCGAGGCCAGTAGCGGATTTGCAACCAACGCAAATCCGCTACTGGCCATGGCCAATCAGACCCGCTCGAAGGCCAGCGCCAGGCCTTGTCCCACGCCCACGCACATGGTCGCCAGCCCCAGCTTGCCGCCGGTTTTCTCAAGCTGGTGTACGGCAGTAAGAACCAGCCGGTTGCCACTCATGCCCAAGGGATGACCAAGCGCGATAGCGCCACCATTGGGATTGACCTTGGGGCTGTCATCGGCCAAGCCCAGTTCGCGGGTGACGGCAAGGCCCTGGGCAGCGAATGCTTCGTTCAGTTCGATCACATCGAAGGCATTGATATCGAGGTTCAGGCGCGCCAGCAATTTGCGCACGGCCGGCACCGGGCCAACCCCCATCACTCGCGGCGCCACACCGGCGCTGGCCATGCCTAGCACTTTGGCACGTGGTTTGAGGCCGTACTTCTGCACGGCTTCTGCCGAAGCCAGGATCATGGCGCTGGCGCCGTCGTTCAGACCCGACGCATTGCCTGCAGTGACGGTTTTATCAGGACCGTTGACCGGCTTGAGCTTGGCCATGGCTTCGGCGTTGCTGTCGGCGCGTGGGTGCTCGTCAGTGTCGACAATGGTTTCACCCTTGCGGGTCTTGATCACCACCGGGACAATTTCCTCGGCGTAATAACCGCTTGCCTGTGCGGCGGCTGCACGTTGCTGGCTGCGCAAGGCAAAGGCATCCTGGTCGGCGCGACTGACAGCGTATTCTTGCGCCACGTTGTCGGCAGTGACAGGCATGGCGTCGACACCGTACTGCTCTTTCATCAAGGGGTTAACAAAGCGCCAGCCCATGGTCGTATCTTCGATCTTCTGGCCACGGCCAAACGCACTGTCGGCCTTGCCCATCACATATGGCGCGCGGGTCATCGACTCAACACCCGCTGCAATCGCCAGCTCCATCTCCCCCAGCGCAATGGCGCGGAACGCAGAACCCACCGCCTCCAGCCCCGAGGCGCACAGACGATTGAGCGTCACCCCTGGCACCGTTTGCGGAAGGCCCGCGAGCAACAATGCCATGCGCGCAACGTTGCGGTTGTCTTCACCAGACTGGTTGGCACAACCCATGAAGACTTCGTCGATTGCGTTCCAGTCAACCTGTGGGTTGCGCTCGATCAGGGCACGTAGGGGGATGGCAGCCAAGTCATCGGCACGCACCGCTGAAAGACCGCCATTGAGGCGCCCAATCGGCGTTCGCACGGCGTCGCAAATAAATACTTCGCGGCTCATTCGTCACCCCCGGCCTGGCCGTGAGCGGCGGCAGTACGGGCTTCGAGATCACGCAGCGCGGTCAGCTCTTCAAACTTAGGCGCTTCAGTGGTGGTCACTGTTTCGGCAAAGCGAATCTGCCAGCCGGTATTTTCAATCACCTGCTCGCGTGTTACGCCCGGATGCAGGGACGTGACGATAAATTCATTGCTGCCTTCTTCCGGCTCCATGATGCACAGGTCGGTAATGATCGCCACCGGCCCCTCGCCAGGCAAACCGAGGCGCTTGCGATGATCACCGCCCTCGCCATGGCCAACCGAGGTAATAAAGGCCAGCTTTTCAACAAAGGTACGATGGCCCTGCTTGAGGATGATCAGCACTTTCTTCGCCGAACCTGCAATTTCCGGCGCACCGCCAGCGCCTGGCAGTCGGACCTTGGGCTGGTGGTAATCGCCGATCACCGTAGTGTTGATATTGCCGTACTTGTCGACCTGCGCCGCGCCCAGGAAACCCACGTCGATACGCCCACCTTGAAGCCAGTAGCGAAAGATCTCGCCCGTGGGCACAACGGTGTCAGCGGTTTCGGCCAGCTCGCCATCACCAATCGACAGCGGCAATACACTCGGCTTGGCACCAATAGGGCCCGATTCGTAGATCAGCACCACTTCGGGTGCGTGGGTCAGGCGTGCGAGATTGGCAGCCTTGGAAGGCAAGCCGATACCGACAAAGCAAACACTGCCATTGCCCAGGCGACGGGCTGCAGCGACAGTCATCATTTCATTGGTTGTGAAGTCAGTCATCACTTGTTCTCCCCGTTCACTTTCGCTTTGTACTCGGCAAAATCCGCAGTGCCACGGATGTATTCATCAATCCAGGCAGTGAAGGTTTCCCGGTCACGGGCGATGGGGTCCCAAGCTTGATAGAAGCGGTTGTCGCGCTCGTAGTAGCCGTGAGCATAGGATGGATGCGCACCGCCCGGCACCAGGCAGACGGCGGCTATGGCCCAGGTTGGCAAAACGCAGGCATTCATCGGCGCTTGCAAGTCATCGACAATTTCCTCAACGGTCACTATGCAATGCTTGGCCGCCAGCGCAGCTTCTTTCTGTACGCCAAGGATGCCCTGGATCAGCACATTGCCTTTGCGGTCGGCCTTTTGTGCATGGATCACAGTCACATCCGGACGCACGCTCGGCACCGCTGCCAGGGTTTCACCGGTAAAGGGGCAATCGATGAACTTGATACGCGGGTTGACCTTGGCCAGGTCCGAGCCTTGATAGCCACGCAGCACAGCGAACGGCAAACCCGATGCACCGGACACATAGGCATTGGCCATGGCCGCATGGCTGTGCTCTTCAATCTCAAGCGGTTGCGGCCAGCCCTTCTCGACCGCGTCGCGCAGACGATGCAGCGAGCCAACGCCAGGGTTGCCACCCCAGGAGAAAATCAGTTTTTTCGCACAGCCAGCACCGATCAACAGGTCATAGACCAGATCCGGGGTCATGCGCACCAGCGTCAGGTCCTTCTTGTCCTGGCGAATCAGTTCATGAGCAGCGGCGGTTGGGATCAGGTGGGTAAAACCTTCGAGAGCAACAGTGTCGCCATCGGTGACGAAGCGTTGTACGGCTTCGCTTAGAGAAATAATGTCAGCCATGGTAAGTCTCAATTGGTAGACGGGACGTGGCAGCACGTCGTGTGGGTAAAAAGTACTCTGCCGCCTCGCCCCATACAATCCGATAATCGACTATCCGTGCGATTATCGAACGACACATAAGCACCCGCCGTACGGGCGCCGCATACATCCATGCGGATGCTCAGGTGGCGTCTGAGTGACTGACCAGCCCCTTGATAACCACTGCCGCCGTGGCGATGGCTGCAGGTACAACAAGTGCAGTCAGCACCTGCTCGAAGTTCCAGCCCAGCCCCAGCAATGTCGCCCCCATCCAGGCCCCAAGAATGGCGCCGAAACGACCAATGCCGAGCATCCAGGAGACACCAGTCGCTCGACCCTGTGTCGGGTAGAAACGTGCAGCCAGTGACGGCATGGCCGATTGCGCGCCGTTTACGCACATCCCTGCCAGCAATACCAGGGTAGCCAGCAACGTGACTTCACCCAGGCTTTGCCCAACCAGATAGGCAAACACGCCTGCAAACAAGTAAAAGGCACCAATGACCTTGTGCGGATTGAAGCGATCCATAGCCCAGCCCACGGCAACGGCACTGAGCACCCCGCCGAACTGGAATAAGGCCCCGATAAACGCCGCTTGCTCCATGCTCGCCCCACTGTCGCGCATCAGTGTGGGTAACCAGCTGGTGAGCAGGTAGACAATGACCAGGCCCATGAAGTAGGTCAGCCACAGCAACAGCGTACCGGCGCTGTAGGTGCCAGAGAAAACCACTCTGAGTACATTGCGGCTTTGCACGGTCTTCTGCTCAGGAACCGTGAATGCGCTGACCCCTTGCATGGCAGCTGGCGCAATGGGCTCAAGGACTTTACGCACCTTGCCTGCTCCACGATTGCGCACCACCAAAAAACGTGCGGATTCCGGCAAGTGCAGCAGCAACACCAGCGAAAGTGCCAAGGGCAAGACCCCACCGAGCAATAGCAAGCTGTGCCAGCCGTATGCTGGAATCAACGCCGCAGAGACGAAGCCGCCGCACGCCATGCCCAGGTTAAAGCCACAGAACATGCTGGTGACCAGCAGCGACTTGAGACGTTCGGGGGTGTATTCAGACAGCAGCGTAGTCGCATTGGGCATAGCCGCCCCCAGCCCCAGTCCGGTGAGGAAGCGCAGCACGACCAGTTGGTCGACAGTGCCACTGAACGCCGACAACAAGCTGAACAAGCCAAAGAGGAATACCGCGACCACCAAGACAACCTTGCGGCCAAAGCGGTCAGCAAGCGGGCCAGATCCCAAGGCACCAAACACCATGCCAATCAGGGCGGCGCTCATGACCGGGCCAAGGCTGGCGCGATCGATTCCCCAATCCTGAGTCAACGCCGGGGCAATAAAGCCCATGGCCGCAGTGTCCAGGCCATCAAGGAAGACTATCAGGAAACAAAGAATCATGATGCGCCATTGGTAGCGCGAAAGAGGTTGGGCATTGATAAACGACTGCACATCCAGGCTGGCAGTCGAGGAAGCTATGGCGGTCATGGTGATCTCTTATTGTGGTGAAGAAAGCGGCGCTAAATGCATCCGATACGCCACCTGCAACTTAAGCGTCCACCATGACCCACTCAATACGATAATCGATTCAGCGTTCGATTAACGAGCAGAAATAGACTTTGGTCTACCTCCCGCCCGAAAGTTGCGCAAAACGCCCTGCGCAAAAGGGTGTGTCAGTGAAACAAACGGGTGCTCAATTCCTTGCTGGCCTCGAGCAGCACCGGTAGAAAACGGCTTTCGAGTTCCTGGCGACTGGTACGACTGACGTGCGTGCCTACGTTCAGTGCAGCCAGTACCTGGCCAGCTGAATCCTTGAGTGGCACGGCGATCGAGCGCAAGCCAATCTCCAGCTCCTGGTCGATGATCACCCAGCCTTGCTGGCGGATCTGCTCGATATTCTCGCGCAATGCCTCGGGGGTATGCAGGGTGCGACTGGTCTTGATCTGCAGGTCGGCGTGCTCAAGGTATTCATCAAGGGTCAGGTTATCCAACCCCGCCAGCAGGATCCGGCCCATTGACGTGCAGTACGCGGGCAAGCGGCTGCCGACGCTGAGATCGACTGATATCAAACGCTGCGGCGTAGCCGAACGGGCGATGTAGAGGATTTCATCCCCTTCCAGGCTGGCCATTGAACAGGCTTCATGCAGCTGCTCGCTGATCCGGTCGAGGATTGGCTGGGCCGTTACCGCCAGCGGCGTCGAGGATAGATAGGCATGACCAAGCGTCAATACCTTCGGCAGCAATGAATAGGTGCGCCCATCGGTCGTGGCATAGCCAAGCTTGATCAGGGTATGCAGGCAACGCCGTACAGCCGCGCGGGGAATCTCGGTACGGTGGCTGATCTGGGCAATGGTCAGGTGCCGCTTGCGCTCCTGGAATGCATGAATCACGGCCAGTCCACGGGCCAGCGAGGTCATGAAATTAGGGTCGCCGGTCAGGGCTTCAATCCGTTTTGCTGGCGAGACCACAATAGGCGGCGCCAGGGTTGAAATCGGTTGGCGTTGCTCATCGCTCATTGCAGTTTTCCTTTATTGACATTCGAGCCCTTGCGCGATTATCGAACCAGTGCTCGATAATCGCAATCTCTGCTTGCAGACAGCTAGCATAGGCAGCATTCACAGGTGCGGCCCGGCGAGCCAGCCGATAAACAGGCTGTAGGTCACGAACGACAGCAGCGTGGCGCCGACCAAGGCCGCCGCGCAGCGTCCTTGCAAGCCGAAACGCTGGCCGACTATGGGGTAAATACTCATCATCGGCGCACAGGCGAACAACACGCCAGCCACGCGCAAACTCGGGTCTGACACAGGCAGAAAGCTGAAGCACAGCAACACTGCCAGAGGATGCAACACCAACTTGCCCAGGCTGATCTGCAGCAGGTCGGTGACCATGCCGCCAACGCGCATTCCCACCAGGCTGCCACCAATCACAAACAAGGCCACAGGTGCGGAAGACTGAGCCAGCATGTCTACCGCACGCATTGGTATGGCAGGCACATGCAAGCCCAGCAGCGCAACCAGCAACCCCAGGCAAATAGCAATAATGATGGGGTTGCTCAGCAGCCGCTTGCCGGTTGCAACTGCAGTTGCACGCAGGCCAAGGCCCTGGCTCTCGCCCACCTCGGCCAAAGCAAAAGCCAGCGGCAGCATCAGCAGGTTTTCGATCAACACGCCCATGGCCAACCCGACCGCAGCGGCCTCACCGACCACCAGGGCGGCAATCGGATAACCGATAAAGCCACTGTTGGACATGGACATGCCCACGGCACTGATGGCGCTGGCGCTGAGACCGTCACCACGCAAGCGCCGTGAAACGACAAAGCCCAGCGCGAACACCAGCAGCGAAGCCAAGCCATAGGCCAGCAGGTAATTGCGCTCGAACACCTCATCCAGCGGTCGTTCGACCAGCGCCTTGAACACCAGCACTGGCAGCGCAAAGCTGATAACAAAACGCCCCATCCCGGCCACTTGCTCGCGGCTGATCCATTGCAAGCGAGTGGCGATAAAGCCAATGCTGATAATCAGGAAAATCGGCGCTGTGATGCCCAGTATCTGCAACATAATGATGAACTCAATACTTCAGTTGGCTGAGTTGCTGCAAGCGGCTGCGAGTGCGTGAGAAGTCGACATGACTGCCCGCCAGGCACAGCTCATCCAGGCTCGCCTCACAGCCGAGAAGGAGCTGCACGCCGCTGTCGTAAGCGATATCGATGAAATTGAGAAAGCGCTGCTGTACATCAATCCCCTCGGCATCCAGGCAAGGCACGCCAGTCACCGCCAATTGTCGATACTGGTCGCAGAGCCAGAGAAAGTCCGCACTGGAGCGGGGTTTTCGACACAGCTCGCTGAAATCCAGCCAGAGCATCCCAGCCTCCCGCGCGCGTAGCCTCAGCGGGTGATGATTAAGGCTTGTTGCGCAGTCATATTCAGCGCTATCGCCAAGCCCCAGGCGCTTGCCAAGCACATCACTGGACGCCTCGACCGGCCAGATGTATTCACCCCAGCAATAAGCTGCGCGCTGGCGATAGTCGGCTCCGCCGTCAAGTTGCACAACCGCAAAGCGCTGCTCAAGCAAGCTGATGGCCGGTTTGAAACGTTCGCGATACAGCGGATTGGGACACAAGCCTTGAGGCGCATAGTTGGACGTACAGACCACACCGACGCCCTTTTCTACCAGGACCTTTAGCAAGCGCCCAAGCAATATCGCATCGCCAATATCGTGTACATGAAACTCGTCAAAACAGAGCAAGCGCACGCGCTTGGCGATGTCACCTGCAACCCGGGCCAATGGATCGGGTTGGCCGTTATACGCCAGCATCCGCTGTTGCAACTCCTGCAGGAATGCATGGAAATGCACCCGACGCTTGTCTTGCAAAGGTGCGGCAGCAAAGAACGCGTCCATGACAAAGCTTTTGCCGCGCCCCACCCCGCCCCACAGATAGACCCCGGCGACAGGTTTAGCTGACCAACGCGTACGCGATGCCAGAAACGCCGAAAGCCACTGACCGAGACGGTCAATGGCTAGCTGTTGTGCAGGGTCGGCGCTAAAGCCTTTGTCACTGAGCAACGTCGTAAAGTGCGCACGCACGAGTTGCTCAGGAAGGCGCTCGCTAGAAGTCAAAGAACACCGTCTCTCCCTCGCCCTGAATGGTGATATCAAACCGATAAGCCAGTTTGCCGTCCACTTCACAGCGCTGGGCGACTAAGGTCTCACGTCGCTGCGGCTGCTCGATCAGGTTAAGCACCGGGTCTGCGGCGTTAGCTTCTGCCTCATCGGAGAAATACAAGCGGGTTTGCAGGTGAATATTGATCCCCCGGGCGAACAGGGAAACATTGATATGCGGCGCCATGGGCACACCTGCGGCGTTGTTCACCACACCCGGCTTGATGGTGTGTAGTGTCCAGCCACCGGTTTCGAAGGTGGTAGCGGTACGACCAAAGCAATTGAAGGGCTTCTCCAGGTCGTAGTCGCTGTCGTAGCGGCCTTGATCATCAGCCTGCCAAAACTCCAGGAACGAATCCTTGACCAGATGACCGTTGCCGTCATGGACATTGCCGATCAACAGGATGTGTTCGCCTGGCGCCTCGGGTTTAGCCATCTGGTTCCAGATTTCCTGGGGGCGTGCAGGATTGCCCGCAGCGGCCAAGGCCAAGCCGATATGCACATAGGGGCCAGCGGTTTGCGAAGGGGTTTCGGTGAGTAATTCAATAGGCATGGCAGTTCCCCTCAACGATTTTCAAAATGGGTCTGACGCTGCCCGCGCAGCACGATATCGAAGCGATACGCCAGACAATCCATTGGATTGGCCGCACTCATATCAAGCTTGGCGATAAGGCTCTGCACCGCATCGGGATTGGCGATCGACCTGACAATCGGACACATCGGAATCAGCGGGTCGCCCTCAAAATACAGCTGGGTGATCAAGCGCGTGGAAATGGCCGGGCCACTGATGGAAAAGTGAATATGCGCTGGACGCCAGTCATTCGGGCCGTTGCGCCATGGATAAGGGCCAGGTTTGACCGTGCGGAAGCTGTAGTAGCCATCACGATCCGTCAGGGCACGGCCTACGCCACCAAAATTAGGATCAAGCGGCGCCAGGTAACGGTCATTCTTGTGGCGATAGCGACCGCCGGCGTTGGCCTGCCACATCTCAACCAGCGTGTGCGGGACTGGTTTGCCGTACTGATCGATCACCCGCCCAGCCACGATAATGCGCTCGCCCACAGGCAAACCGCCGTTGTTGAAATTGAGCAACAGGTCGTTGTCATGTTCGCCCATCTTCAGGTGCGAAAAATCCGGGCCAGTGGTCTCCGAAATTGATTGAGGAATACTCACCAGCGCCTGACGTGGTGAACGTGCAATCGAAGTTTTATAGTCAGGCGTCAGCGCCTTTGGGTGCCAATTACGGTCACGAATGACAAAGCGGCTCTGCGCATCAGACATATCGATATCCTCTTATTAGAATGCATGAGACTTGCTGCTGGCCGGTATGGACCAGCGGCAAGTCTCCTGCACAAAACCCCGGGTGGATATTGAAAAGATCAGCGTCATTCATAACCAATTGGTTATGGATATCTCCATAACCAATTCAATTTTCTCCGGCACGCCACTCGCTGCCTGCTTACGAATGCAGCAAAACTTTGACCGAGCGGCGCCGCGACGCCCAAAACTGATGCCTGGAGTGATCAGACTTCGTACTGTTCAAGGTATTCGACGGCGCTCGCACGCAGGGCCTCACGGCACCATTGCGCCGCCAAGGTAGCGGCCGTCGATGGGTTGCTGCAGATCCCTACCGAACCGCCCGGCTCTTTCAGTCCCAGGTCGAGCAGCACCAGCTCGCCGCGGGCCAGATCCTGGCGAACTGCATCATGGGGCGCCACCCAGACTGCCGCGCTGGATTGCACGTAGCGCCGACTCAGGGCGATGGACAAGGTTTCCAGGCGCTGTTGTGGCAGATGAATACCGCACTGCACATAAAGGCTGTCGGCAAAACGGCGAATAGTGGTGCCTGCCAGCGGCAACACCACGGGGTAATCGCCCAGGCGGCTGCGATCGTTCAAGTTGACCTGCAGCAAGGGATGGCCAGGGCTGACCACCAACACCATCGACTCGCTGTACAGGTGCTCGAATGTCAGCCCGGCAATCTGCGGGCTATCGGTCATGCGGCCGACCACCAAGTCCAATGCACCAACACGCAGTTGGTCCAGCAGATAGGCACTGGGTCCGGTTTCGACACTGACAACCAGGGCCGAGTGGGCTTGGTGCAGGCGCCTGACCACATCCGGTAGCAACGAGCTTTCGACAGTCGACAACACGCCCAGGCGCACCACGCCAGCTTCATGCTCCCCTGAACGCAGACTGCGCACACCTTCTTGCAAGGCTTGCACGCTTGGCCCGGCGTAACGCAAAAAAGCCAAGCCAGCGGCAGTTGGTGTCACGCCTTGCTTGCTGCGCTCGAACAAGCGGCTGGCGAGGATTTCCTCTAGCTCCTTGAGGGTCTTGGAAACCGCGGGTTGGCTGATTGCAAGCTCATTGGCGGCGCGCGCCAGGCTGCCTTGGCGCGCCACTTCGAGAAAGCACAGCAAATGACGAAACTTGATGCGGTTATCAATATTCATAGGGTTCAGGTTCAACGCTGTAAACGAAAGGCCTTGGGAGTGATCCCACAACCGCGCTTGAAAAAACGGGAAAAATACGCCGGTTCGGAAAACCCCAGGCTATCGGAAACCTGGTTAACCGTCATGGCGGTATAAACCAATGAACGCTTGGCCTCCAGCAACAACCGCTGATTAATCAGCTGCAAGGCGGATTGACCTGCCAGGCGCCGACACAAGGCATTGAGGTGAGCGGCGCTGATACCCAGTTCGCTGGCGTAAAACTCGATGGGCCTGTGGGCGCGGTAATGGATCTCCAGCAGATGGGTGAAACGCTGCAAATGCTCACGACCCCGGTCAGGTATTTGCGCTTCATTGCCATCAACTGCCTGTGAGCGCCGGGCAACCCACACCAGCAAAGCACTGATCAGTGATTGCAACATCACTTCGCGCCCCAGCGCTGGCTCGCTGTACTCCTGGGCGATGGATTCGAACAACGCATTGACATCACCCCGTTGCGAACCCAGCTCATAACAAGCGGCCGTGGCCAGTGGCGTGCTTTCCAGGGCGGTGCTGAGCATGTCCACCAGCGGTTGGGCAAGACTCAGGATGTAACCTTGTACATCCTCGGAAAAGCCAAATCCGTGAACACTCAATGCAGGCACCACTTGCAGTGATGCCTGGCTCACCCGATTGACCTGGCCCTCGACCTCGAGCTCGGCCAGCCCTGCCCCGACATACAACACCTGCACCAGGTCACCATGGCGATGCGGCTTTATTTGCCAGTCATGCAGGCGGCTGCGTTCGGCAATCGACTCACAATGAATCAGGTCAGGCGTCGGCCAAGCAGCTGTTTCGCCATACAGCTTGAACACCGGAACGCTATTGATCACGGCCTTGGTCACGGGCTGGCGATCCTCGAAAAGTCCATGAAAGTAATCGGATAGTGCCTTCAATTGCCCCGGCGATCCACCAAAAATACAGGCGACTTCACCACATCAAGCTCAATCGCCAGCTTGCACAGGACAATAACAATGAAGACTCAAGTCGCTATTATTGGCGCCGGCCCATCCGGACTTCTACTCGGCCAACTGCTGCACAAGGCCGGTATCGACAACATCATTATTGAACGCCAGCCCCCGGACTACGTGCTCGGTCGTATTCGCGCCGGGGTGCTCGAACAAGGCATGGTCGACCTGCTGCGCGAAGCTGGCGTGAGCCAACGCATGGACAGCGAAGGCTTGCCCCATGATGGTTTTGAGCTGGCTTTTGCCGGTCGCCGCGAGCGCATCGACCTCAAGCAACTCACAGGCGGTAAGACAGTGATGATCTACGGCCAGACCGAGGTCACCCGCGATTTGATGCACGCACGCCAAGCCAGTGGCGCCAGGACCTTCTATAACGTCAAGGATGCGCAACTGCATGATCTCAAGGGTCACAAACCCTCTGTAACCTTCAGCCACGACGGTGAAACAGTGCGTCTCGAGTGCGAGCATATCGCCGGTTGTGATGGATTCCATGGCATATCCAGGCAATCGATCCCCGATGGCGTGCTGCAAGAATTCGAACGTGTTTATCCCTTCGGCTGGCTCGGGGTCCTAGCCGATACGCCGCCGGTAAACGAAGAACTGATCTACGCCAACCACGAGCGTGGCTTTGCCCTGTGCAGCATGCGCTCCGCCACTCGCACTCGCTATTACGTTCAGGTCGCGGCAGAAGAAAAAGTCGAAGACTGGCCTGATCAACGTTTCTGGGATGAACTCAAAAGCCGCCTTCCCGCAGACACAGCAGCGCGCCTGATTACCGGTCCCTCGATAGAAAAATCAATCGCACCGCTGCGCAGCTTTGTGGTCGAACCGATGCAGTACGGCCATCTGTTTCTGGTCGGCGATGCCGCACATATAGTTCCGCCCACTGGGGCCAAAGGCCTGAACCTGGCCGCAAGTGACGTCAACACGCTGTACCGAATCCTGCACAAGGTCTACCACGAAGGCCGCAGCGACCTGCTCGAACGCTATTCAGAACTGTGCCTGAAACGCATCTGGAAAGCTGAGCGTTTCTCATGGTGGATGACCTCAATGCTGCACAAATTCCCAGGCACCGACGCCTTCAGCCAACGCATGCAACAAACCGAGCTGGACTACTTTGTAGGCTCTGAAGCCGGGCGCAAAACCATCGCGGAAAACTATGTTGGCCTGCCTTACGAGGTCGTCGAGTGAAGCACCTGAAGTTGCAAGCCCAGCTTTCGACATATAGTCCCAGACCAAATCCGGTTATCCACGACTCATAAATATCCTGACCCCTTTACCCGACTGCAGTAGCTACTTGGTTTTCTACGCTGATCAAGGCCTGCTACCCCACATCAGGCTGGAACAGGCGCTCGCGTTAAAGGGCCTGTTCAACAGGTCTTGCTCCAGCAGTGATCATGGTTCTGGATATACTTTGTTCCCCTCAAAGTAGGTCGAAAGGATTCGGGTCTCACTGATGTCATCGACGGGAACCTCGAAAAGGTTCTGGTTGAGCACAATAATGTCAGCTGCCTTGCCTACTTCCAAAGAGCCGGTAAGCTCATCGGCACCCAAGGCCTGGGCGCCGTTTTTGGTAAAGATCTTCAACGCTTCCTCCAGGGTGATAGCCTGCTCGGGCCAGAGCGCACCTGCATGCTGCCCACTTGGATCACGGCGAGTGACAAGCGCCTCGATTGCATTCCACGGGGTCAGGTCGGGCACTACAGAAGGCCAATCTGAACCGGCAATGATTGTTGCCCCGCTGTCGAGTAAATCCCGTGCTGGCCATGCTTTCTGGGCTCGCGCGCCCACAACCGACTCGATGGCATCGCTAATGGGTGACGGATACCAGATGTAAGGTGAAAAATCAGCGGTGGCGTTCAGCTGCGCAAAGCGCGGCAAGTCAACCGGGTCAATAAATTCAGCATGCGCCAGTTCCGGCTTCAGACCACTGCTGCCATTGACCTTGCGCATCGCTTCGATGGCGTCGAGGGAGCTGCGAATGGCTTGGTCCCCTGCGGCATGAATTTTCACAGTAAAACCTTGTTTATCCAGCTCGACCAAAGCTGACTTGAGCTCATCGGCATTGAGTAGCATGTGGCCGTGCTGGTTGCCTTTGTGCGAGTTTTCCTCAGCTTTGTAGGGCGAAATCATCGCCGCGGTGCGCGCGGCGGTTGGCACACCATCGAGGTAGATCTTGGCGAAGCGGGTATTGACGTGCCTGGAGCGGTATTTGTCTCGAATACGCATGATCTGCGGCATGTCGAAAATATTTTTCCTGTGCTCGTCAGAGATCCTGATCGCCACACCAACATGGGCATTGAGCCCAGCCTTCTGGTCGAGCCTGTAATATGCCTTGGCTACATTTTCGTTGGCGTCTGCATCCTTGATCCCGGTAATACCAACACTGTTGGCCAAATTGATGGCGTACTCGGCAGCTTGAAGGTACTGGGTGTCGCTCCAGTCGGACAATTGGCTTTTTATGAAGCCATTGGCTTCAAGCAATATGCCTGTGTAGTCGCCGGTAGCAGAGTTCTTTTCAAAGGTACTGCCTTTCGGAGCCTGGGTGTCAGCCTTGATGTTCAACAGCGCCATGGCCTTGCTGTTGGCCCAAAGATTGTGGCCGGTATCATCGGTCAGCAAGATGGCCTTATCGCCAGATATCGCATCCAGCCATTTACGCGGCGAGCCAATCGCGTTTTTCTGGAAGAACTCTGCGGTCCATTGCCCACCGCGAATCCACTGTGCCTGGGGTTGATCTTTGATACAGGCGGAAATCTGCGTCTTGATCTGCTGCGCTGAACTCGATGCCGGGAAGTTGCATTGAAACAGCTGCTTCAAACCACCCCAGGTTGGATGTGCATGGGCATCGTTGATACCAGGCATCGCCATTTTTTTATCCAGGTCTACGACGCTGGTATTAGCATTTCGGTAAGCCATGACATCATCGGCTCCGCCTATCGCGATGATTTTACCCGCCTTGATTGCAATGGCTTCAGCCCAGGGCTGCTGGCTGTTTCCGGTGTAGATCTTGCCATTTTGCAGGATCAGGTCCGCTGGACGATTATCAGGCTCGACTGTTGCAGCATAAGCATGGAAAGAAGCGGCAATAGACAATAACAAGACGGTGGTTTTATTGAAGAACATGGAAACTCCTGCTGTAACGCTACGCAATATCATTGCGCCATTAATTAAATTAAAAGTTGTAGATGTAGTTCATATAAAACCGATTGGCATGATGAGTAATGATCCCAGCTGGTCCATAGGAAGCCGCAAAGCGATTGACTTGATCGGGCGTGCCCTTTGTCGTGAACTCATTATGCAACCAGGCCAGACCAAGCCCGCTCAACATACCGGTGAAGTTATATTGGAGAACGGTTTGAAACTCGCGCCTAGAGAACCCGTTATAACCGGCGGCATGATCGGAAAACGCATAGTGGCTGTCCAAACGTAATTGAGGCACGCCGATAAAATCAAAATCCGTACCGGCAGATACGCGGTACATCTCTTCGTTTTCCGCACCAAAATAATAGAAAAGCTTGGCGCTGCTATTCCAAGTGCCATGATCGGCACTAAAGAACAATCGATCGAAATCATCACCGCTGACTTTGTTGTAGTCGACACCCGCATATGCATGACCGAAGCGATACTTAGCCGACAGTTCGATATAGCGGGCATCGTGCGAGTTCTCGGCCTCGTACAAGCCAGGCACACCTTGGTAATCGAACAGTTTGCCAGCATCCTGCTGCATGCCATGAGTGGCATACAGGTCCAGGAATTGATCAGCCGACAATTGAAAGCTGTGCTTGATCTTGATCGAGGACGCCTTCAGGTAGTCCTCAGATTCAGCATACTCGACAAGGATTTGCGTGCCATCGTCAAAGGAATAGTTCAGCGCATAGAGCTGCATGGCATCAATTTTTTCACCTGAAAAATTAGTCAGGTCGTCGGCCCAACCGGACTCGTTCCTCGCGCTGAAACCATTGATATAGCTGTACCTTGCCTCAAGGCCACCGAATCGATACTCCATATCGGCACCCAGTGTTGAAGGCGGCAGAATGCGTGAAATGGGATCGTCGAAATACAACCCATAGCGCCGGCTTTTCTTGCCAACACCATAATTGAACTCGCCCGCCTCCCCGACCAGATGCCCACGCAGATAAGCCTCCACCGGTTTGGCGATACCGTGGGGCGACTGCACCGTATCCCCGGCTTCGAGATTGCTGATACTGGTCGCTTTATTTCCAACCTCCAGCGCATCGGCCAGTCCATAGCTATAGTCCAGTCCCACCAGATCTTCGTACCATCCAGACTTGTAACTTAACAATGTCGCCTGAACCCACTCATCTCGCGTGGGCCCAACACCATTGCCATGATCCTCGTTCCAATAATACTGGCTATAACGAATGGACATGCGGCTGTCCGCCACAAATGAGTTGCGCTCTTGCGCCTGGGCAGATGCAATCATGGCAAGCGACAAGGCACATAAAGTAAATGACTGGCTGTTGTTCACAAGCGACCTTTTTATTATTGGAGGTTGTCATAACATCCGATCCTACCTGCCACGAAATTTTTGCTCTTTTGAATACGTGCCAAAGTTATTTAGATTCCCTGCCAATCTAATAAGCACTCAATGAAGTATCGAAAAAAAAGCACGATCATTCTTCCTGCATCATATCTTTGACCAAATGCAACCAGCCTTAGATTTGGAATACAACCGACTAACGTGTTTTAAATTAAAAAGAGGCCGACACTGAAATTGGACAGTGAGGGCAGCGCTAATGATCAACTCGCCCAGCCATATCCGCGCCTCACCGACACACTAGAGTTCAGCGCAGCTGTAATATGCATTGATGGGTTCTTTGCAGCATCGGCATTGCTGATGTTGGCAATGGACGCCCGGCCACTGCACAAACTCGAACCTATGGGAGGAAGAAAAATGAGCGACACATGGAAGATCAAGCCCTACAGGAACGCATCACTGCTGAATTCCCAGAAAAGTCCGCCGAAATGACAAAGCAAACACAGAACCTTGCGCCCTGAGCAGCACCATTTCCATCTACACCAGAAAACAAAAAGCCCCGCAGATCGTTGATCTGCAGGGCTTTTCTGAAAGTGGCGGTGAAGATGAGATTCGAACTCATGATACGATTTCTCGTATACACACTTTCCAGGCGTGCTCCTTCAACCGCTCGGACACTTCACCGGATCTCGTCAGGCATTGCTGTCTGTCGAGGCGCGCTAATGTATCCGAACAAAGCCTTAAAAGCAAAAGTTTTTTCCGAGTTTTCATGCGCTTACCCTCTGCCCTGCTCCTGATGCGGTAAATCCGGGCAGGGCCTGTTTTTAATTCGACAGGCCAGGATAAGGCATTGCAATGCCGCGGCTGGATCAAGCCCACTCTCTACAAGACGGTTGGTGTTAGCGAGACCCTCAAAGCTCTATGCGTGATAAAGCGCGCCATTGGTGACTCACTGGTCGCTCATTGTGCTTTACCGGAACGTGCCGGATGGGTAACGTCAGCCCATCTTCAGCACAAGGATTCCGACCATGAGCGACTTGATCAGCTACCAACTAGAAGATGGCATTGCCACCCTGACCCTGAACAATGGCAAGGTTAACGCCATCTCGCCTGATGTAATTGCTGCCTTTAACCAGGCGCTGGATAAAGCGGCGCAGGATAAAGCGGTGGTGATCATCACAGGTCAACCGGGCATCCTTTCGGGCGGTTATGACCTTAAAGTCATGACTTCCAGCCCGCAAAATGCAATTGACCTGGTCGCTGCTGGTTCGACCCTGGCTCGACGCATGCTGTCGTTCCCCTACCCGATTGTTGTCGCCTGCCCTGGCCATGCAGTTGCAAAAGGTGCGTTTATTTTGCTCTCTGCCGACTACCGCATCGGCACTGAAGGCAAATTCAGTATTGGTCTCAATGAAGTTCAGATCGGCATGACCATGCACCATGTGGGCATTGAGCTGGCACGTGATCGCCTGCGTAAGTCTGCATTCCATCGTTCGGTAATCTGCGGTGAGATGTTTGATCCGCAAGGTGCTGTAGAAGCAGGCTTCCTTGATAAGGTCGTGCCCGCGGAACAGCTTATGGCGGCAGCACAAGCAGCGGCCCAGCAGTTGAAGAAGATCAATATGACCGCGCACAAGAACACCAAGCTCAAGGTCCGCAAAGCACTGCTGGAAACACTCGACACAGCGATCGAACTGGATAGGACCATCAGTCTGTAATACTTCGCCAATAATGCTAAGGCCCGGATTTTCCGGGCTTTTTTATGTCCTTCATCTCCGCACACAGCTGAGTGATCAGCTGCAATTGCTGAAAACAGTTTACAGCCGTACACTGCGCGGCTTTTAGGTTGATTGGGTGTACCAAATGCTTTTCATTCTGCGCATGGCGTTAATGGGCGTGCATTTTATCGTTGCCGGAGTGTTGGGCTTGGTGGTGGGTATTTGCCGGCCATTCAATCCAGATAACAGCCGCATTTGCGCCCGAATCTACTCATTGCCTGCATTGCGCATTCTCAACCTAAAGCTCAAGACCCAGACTGAAGGGCTGCGTGATCACAGCCAGTCATGCGTGATAATTGCCAACCACCAATCCAATTACGACCTCTACGTACTGGGTCGGGTTGTACCCTATCGCACCGTGAGCCTCGGCAAGAAAAGCCTCAAGTGGGTCCCTTTCTTCGGTCAACTGTATTGGCTGGCTGGCAATATTTTGCTCGACCGTGGCAACTCGCGCAGCGCCAAGCAGGCAATGTTGCAGACCACCGAAACGCTCAAGCACAAGAACACCTCGATTTGGGTGTTCCCGGAAGGGACACGTTATCCAGGCCCGCAAATGCTGCCATTCAAGAAGGGCGCTTTTCTGATGGCAATTGCTGCAGGCGTGCCAATTATCCCGGTCTGTACCAGCACATATGCCAACAAGCTACGCATCAACCGATGGAACAGCGGCACGATAATGATCCGCTCGCTGCCCGCAATTGCGACCACGGGCCTGACCATCGCTGATGTGCCCGCACTGATGGAAAGCTGCCAAGCACAGATGCAGGCCTGTATCGACAGCATGAATAAAGAGATGGCCGAAGTCTGAGTTGCCCAGCCCGCCTTAGTAGCGGGCTTTTTTGTACCCCAAATGCGCCCGGATGCAGCCATTGATGATCATCTCAGGCTAAGCTGGGCGCCATGTGCAAAAAAACCGGGTCGAAAATGGATAACAGCGTCGTTGCCGCAGCAGTTTACAGCCACGGGAAAAAAGTCACGGACATCAGCCTGGAAGATGGCGTTAGCTGGCTGGGCAAGCCCGGCCACTTCGCCTGGATTGGCCTGAAAGACCCTCAGCCCCATGTACTTACCACTCTCCAGGCGCAATACAACCTGCACGAGCTGGCAATTGAGGATGCACTGCTGCGCCATACCCGGCCAAAGCTGGAGACCTTTGGCGACGCGTTATTCATGGTGCTTTACTCACCGATTTTCGAAAACGGTGAGCTTGAGTTTGTCGAGACTCAATTATTTGCTGGCACCGGCTACGTGATCAGTGCTCGCTACGGCCAGTCCGCGCCCTATTCAAGCGTGCGCCAGCGCTGTGAAGCCCGCCCCTTGCTGCTCGAACACGGCGAAGACTTCGTGCTCTACGCCCTGCTCAGTTTCGTGACAGAAAACTACCGGCCGATCATGGACAGCTACAACAGCACGCTTGAGGAAACCGAACAAGCGGTGCTCAAGGATGCTCTGACCATGGCCGATGCAGTGAAAATCCAGGGCCTGCGCCGTGACCTGCTGCGCCTGCGCCGTAACATCGGCCCCTTGGTGGAAATCTGCCAAGAACTGCAACGCCTCGACTTTCCCTTTATCGATAAACAAATGCGTCCGTACTTCAGGGATGTGGCGATCCATGTCAACCGCCTGCTTGAAGACCTCACCGCACTGCGCGAAATGGCTGACCATGCGATCGAGATAGGCTTGCTGGTGGAGTCTGCGCGCCAGAGCGTTACCCAACGCAAGTTCGCGGCCTGGGCGGCGATCCTGGCCTTCCCAACGGCCATTGCCGGCATCTATGGCATGAACTTCCACAACATGCCCGAATTGAGTTGGCAATACGGTTACTTTGGTGTGCTTGGCTTGATTGGCTCAGGCTGCATCGGCCTGTATGCCAGCTTCAAGTACAACGGCTGGCTGTAGAAGCAGAAGACCCAGCACAGGGCTGGGTCTTTTGCTTGAGACTAGAGCCTGGTGATCAGGCCTGCGCCTGGCGCCCGTTGGCAACAAAGCGCATCATCCATTCGGCAACAGTTGTGCCCTGGTGATCATCCTTGAGGCTGTCGACACCCTTGCGATAGTTGTGCTCGCCAATATGCTGCTGGCGGATATCCAGCAAGGTCTTCGAGTACTCGTGGACGAACTCGGGATGGCCCTGGAAGCACAGGACCTGGTCTTCAATGCAATAAGCCGCAATCGGACAGAACTCGCTGGACGCCAGCAAGGTGGCATTTTCTGGCAGCCTGGTCACCTGGTCCTGGTGGCTGATCAGCAAGGTCAGGTTGTCCAGCGCCGGGGTCATCCACTGGGCTTTGCTGGCCATCTCATAACGATGAATGCCCACGCCCCAACCTTGGGCAGCACGCTTGGCCTCACCGCCCAACAACAGGGCCAGCAATTGGTGACCGAAGCACACGCCAAGCAGTTTGTCGCCACGCTGATAGCGCTCAAGCAAGTAGGCCTTGAGGGTCTGAATCCAGGCGTCTTCGCCAAATGAATCAGCCTTGCTCCCGGTGACCAGGTAAGCATCGTATTGCTCGCTATCGGCCGGATACTCGCCTTGCATAACGTTGTATACGGTGAACTCGGCGGCAATTGGTTGATGCGCGAACAGGCGCTCAAACATCTTGCCATAACCTTGATATTGATCGATCAGCTCGGGACGAAGTACGTCTGTTTCAAGAATACAAATTTGCAGCGCCATGGAATTGTCCCTGATGCACCAGTGGTGGTAATTCGTTTTTCGGTTGGTTTGTAGCAAAAATCTTTCCAGGGACGATAAACGGCGCGATCAGTGCCGCCAATCCCCCACGGTTTTTGCGAGCGCCCGTAGCCTGCCTTGAGAAACCCTGCATGGCAATAGGCTGATGTTAAATCTGACCGACGTCGAGATACAGCCTGTTTATCTATCAGTGATCGTAATAGTCACCATAACGACCATTCACTTCTGTTAATACCCGGCGCGGAGGATTATCGCTCCATCGGGCAGCCGCCCACATTGGATAAAAGGATACTCGCCATGAACAACTTTGCCGCAATCGCCAGCTTGATCGCCGCCTCAGCCTTCGCTGCACCCGCCAACGCGGACAACCAACGCACCCAGAGTGCGCAACAGGCACAGAAGCCGGTTATTTCGTCCAGCAAATAAACCAGACGCGGCCTCACAGCAGCGCAGGAAACGAGCCATGACTGTCGAATTCATCACTCAGCAAAATGTCTACGCAGTAACTTACGCCACACTTGATGAGCGCGGGATTCACTACGAGTCCGAGCTGGCGATCCAGCTAGCTGATGGCAAGTTGACCACGCTACGCATGCCGACCCAACTCAGTGAGCGCAAGGCGATTGAACGAGTGCTTTGCCAGCAGTACAGCTGTTAAGCAAGGTTTCCCGCTGTTCTCAACCAATGCTGTAGCCCGGGGAAAACCGGATAGTCCGGGCTAACGGCCCGTCGCAAAATTCACAGACAACTTCCAGCCCTGACAAGTGGTGACGCTTTAGTGTTGCTCAAAATCAGCACTTACAGGGCTCACCCTTACCAACCAAGGACCCATGACACCTCATTCAAGGCCAGTGCATCATGAAACTGAAAAATCGTAACCTGCTTATCATCGCGGCACTGGCAATAATGACCAATGGCCTGTCTTTACTGGGATTCAACTACGGTTCGGCCGGGGCGCTGGCACGCACCATCGAGTGCAATTCACAAATTGCGCACAACCTGAAGGTCGCCCAAGGCTTGAAACCCATTACCGGCAAACCACCAAGCCGAGTTGCCCTTGCCTTTGCCAACAGGTTCGAGCCGGTGGATTTCGCCTAGGCAAAATGCACAAGAAAGCCGGCCCTGACAGCCGGCTTCCGAATCGAACCAAGCCTTGTTAAAAGGCTTCGCCCTTGGCCGCCTTGTCCAGCAACAAGGCAGGCGGGTTGAAGCGCTCGCCGTACTGCTGGGCCAGGTATTCGGCGCGAGCCACGAAATCCTGCACGCCATATTGGTTGATGAATTGCAGCGTACCGCCCGTCCAGGCCGCGAAACCTATGCCAAATATCGAACCGACGTTGGCATCGGCAACCGAGGTCAAGACGCCCTCTTCCAGGCAACGCACTGTTTCGATTGCCTGGATAAACAGGATGCGATCACGCACGTCTTGCTGGGATATTTGTGCAGATGCCTGCTCGAACCGTGCCTTCAACTCAGGCCACAGATGTTTCTTGGCGCCTTGCGGGTACTCATAAAAACCGCCACCGGCTGCCTTGCCTGGGCGCTTGTATTCGTTGAGCATCATATCGATAACCGCAAAAGCCTTGTGCTCAGGCAGTTGCTTGCCCTCTGCGGCGAGGTCCTTGATGCTTTGCTGGCGCACGTGGTTCATCAAGCTCATCGAGACTTCGTCACTGATCGCCAACGGTCCCACTGGCATCCCGGCTTTGCGAGCCTCATTTTCAATCAGCGCGGCACTGACGCCCTCGCCCAGCATGGCAATACCTTCGTTGGTAAAGGTACCGAACACCCGCGAGGTGAAGAAGCCACGGCGGTCATTGACAACGATCGGCGTCTTTTTGATCTGCATGACATAATCGAAGGCACGGGCCAGGGTTTCATCACTGGTGTGCTCGCCGCGAATGATTTCCACCAGCGGCATTTTGTCGACCGGGCTGAAAAAGTGCAGGCCAATAAATTTTTCGGCCTTGGCCACCGCCTTGGCCAGGCCTGTAATCGGCAAGGTTGAAGTATTTGAAGCGATCACCGCATCACTGAGTGCATGTTGCTCGGCGGCCGCAGTGACCTTGGCCTTAAGCTCGCGGTCTTCGAAAACAGCTTCGATGATCAGGTCGCACCCTGCGAAATCAGCTTCGTTGTCGCTCGGCTTGATCAAGGCTAAAAATGCATCACGCTTTTCAGCGCTCATGTGGCCCCGTGAAACTTTCTTATCAAGCAGCGTGGCTGAATAGGCCTTGCCCTTTTCGGCGGCCTGCAACGATACATCCTTGAGCACCACTTCAATGCCAGCCGCGGCTGAGACATAGGCAATACCTGCGCCCATCATGCCCGCACCAAGCACACCGACCCTTCGCGTGACACTGGGTGCGAAACCTTTGGGCCGCGAACCACCAGCGTTGATTTCATTGAGCTGGAACCAAAAGGTGCCAATCATGTTTTTCGCGACTTGGCCGGTGGTCAACTCGGTGAAGTAACGGGTTTCAATCAGTTGCGCCGTGTCGAAATCAACCTGTGCCCCCTCGACTGCCGCGCACATGATTTTCTCAGGTGCAGGGAAACAGCCTTTGGTCTTGTCGCGTAATACTGAGGGTGCAATCGCCAGCATCTGCGCCACATTTGGACTAGCCGGAGTTCCGCCCGGAATCTTGTAGCCTGGGGTGTCCCAAGGCTGTTTTGCATCTGGATTAGCGTTAATCCAGGCCCGGGCCTTGGCCATCATGTCGTCTTTGTCGGTCGCCAGCTGATGAATCAAGCCAGCCTTCAAGGCTGCATCCGGCCGCGCTTTCTTGCCTTCAGCCAGATACGGCAATGCCTTCTCAAGACCCAGCAGGCGAACCATTCGTACGACACCGCCACCGCCTGGCAATAAGCCAAGGGTGACTTCAGGCAAACCAATTTGCACGCTGCTGTTATCCAAAGCGATGCGCTGATGGCAAGCCAGGCAAATTTCCCAGCCCCCGCCCAATGCAGCACCATTGATAGCAGCCACTACGGGTTTGCCAAGCAGTTCGAGGCGACGTAATTGCGCCTTGATGCCGAGTACCATGTGATAGAAATTACTGGCATCTGCCTTGGTGACCTTGATCAACTCGTTCAAGTCGCCACCGGCGAAAAAGGTTTTCTTGGCTGAAGTGATGATCACTCCAGCGATACTGTCTTTCTCAGCTTCAAGTCGATCAACAGTCGCCGCCATCGCTTCGCGGTAGACCGCATTCATGGTATTGGCGCTTTGCCCCGGCATATCGATGGTCAGGACGACTATATTGTCCTGATCTTTGTGGTAGCGGATTGCATCTGTCATTTTAGTTTGTCCCTACACTTGGCAGAGGTTCAGCGCAGCAGGACACAACCGCTGCCCGTGACGCTGACCGCTCGTTAAATTCGTTCGATGATGGTGGCAATACCCATGCCGCCGCCGACACACAGGGTGGCAAGGCCGTAGCGCAGCTCGCGTTTTTCCAGCTCATCGAGCAAGGTGCCGAGAATGGCACAGCCGGTTGCTCCCAGCGGATGGCCCATGGCGATCGAGCCGCCATTGACATTGACCTTGTCTTCGCTGACGCCCATGTCTTTCATAAACTTCATGACCACAGAGGCGAAAGCTTCATTGACCTCGAACAAGTCAATATCGGCGATATTCAAGCCAGCCTTGGCCAGAGCCTTGCGCGTTGCGGGCGCAGGGCCGGTAAGCATGATGGTTGGATCAGTGCCCGTTACAGCAGTGGCGACTATACGCGCACGAGGTTTGAGCCCAAGCTCGCGCCCCTTGGCCTCGGAGCCAATGAGCATCAATGCGGAGCCATCGACGATGCCTGAGCTATTGCCCGGCGTATGCACGTGGTTGATACGCTCGACGTGGCTGTAGACCCGAAGTGCCGTGCTGTCGAACCCCATCTGCCCCATCATTTCGAAGCTTGGTTTCAGCTTGGCCAAGCCTTCCTGGGTCGAGTCGCCGCGAACGAACTCATCGTGATCAAGCAGCACTATGCCGTTTTGATCAACCACAGGAACCAACGACTTGGCGAACGAACCATCTGCCTTGGCCCGCGCCGCCTTCTGTTGCGAACGCAAGGCGTAGGCATCGACATCCGCACGGCTGAAACCTTCGAGCGTAGCGATCAAGTCTGCGCCAATCCCTTGCGGGGTGAAGTGGGTATGTAGATTGGTTTCGGGGTCCATCACCCATGCGCCACCATCGGACCCCATTGGAATCCGCGACATCGATTCAACGCCACCGACCACCACCAGATCCTCGAAGCCCGAGCGTACCTTCATGGCTCCAATATTGACCGCTTCAAGACCCGAGGCGCAAAAACGATTGAGCTGCACACCCGAGACACTGACATCCCAGTCGGCAACCATGGCTGCTGTCTTGGCAATGTCCGCGCCTTGGTCCCCGACCGGCGTGACGCAACCCAGCACGATGTCATCAACATGACTGGTATCAAGGTTGTTGCGAGCTTGCAGGGCATTGAGCAACCCTGCAATCAGGTTGACCGGCTTGACGCTGTAGAGCGCCCCGTCCTTCTTGCCTTTGCCGCGTGGCGTGCGTACCGCATCAAAAATATAGGCTTCGCTCATAACGTCTTCAAACCTCCTGTGGAAGGTGATCGCAGCGCCAGTCGGCAACATGCTTGATCTACTAATGAGCACCATACGCCGTGGAACGCCAGCCTCAATGACCAATGTGCTCAGCGCCATTGACCGCTCTGATCAACCGTACAGTCCTGCCAGCGCAACCTCGGTCAACTCTCAGACAAACGGTTCTGTGATGGCATTTTGTTATAAAAAAGCAATGGATGCCTCTGGCACAAGGGTTGCTTGAGAGCCACAAGAAAGAAACATAACAATGAGTTACTAAAGCTTGAGTGCTAACAACCAAGTCTTCTAGATTTTTTATGCTCCGAGCCTAAAGTTAGATTTCCACATTCAAATAACAACTTTGCTTAACCACCCGTAAGAGCTGCCGTACCTGTAAAAATTAGGCGCGAAGTTTCTTCAATTGAAGAGTTGACGTGCGTGCCCGGATGTTCGCTTGCTACTCCAACAATAAAAGGCAATTGCCATGCGTAATCAGCCCAAAATCCGCCAAGCCAGCCTGATTGTATTTGTCGTTACAGTCGTGCTGATCATCCCGAACCTGACTCACATCATCAGGTAACCCTCTATAGCTTGCCTATAGCTTGACTATAATTGATAGCGACTTGCTGGCTGTATCGCAGGTTTAGCCAGCCGTTGTATCGCCCAGGAAAACATCGACAACAAAAGCGGGTTTGCTGGTATGTTTAACTCACCAGCAATGATCGAAGGAGAGGATCATGCGCACCTTGATAGCTTTGCTCGTCCTATTTTCAAGCGCCACTATTCACGCCGCCGATGTCGATCAGCTCGCCGCTATAGATGCGATTCAGACAGAGGATGCCCTGTTAATTGATGTGCGCACCGATGAGGAGTTCTCAACCGGTACCTTGAAGGGTGCCCAGCATGTCGAATACCAGGATATTGCTGGCAAGATCAGCCAATTGCAGCCCGACAAAACGGCGCCAATCGTATTGTTTTGCAAGAGCGGCCGTCGTTCGGGCATCGCCCAGGACGAACTGATCAAATTGGGTTATAGCAATGTCATCAATGCTGGCGGCTATGAGGAACTGCAATCGGTACTTGAGGCGAGCGATTGAAAGGCTATTTTCTCCCCTGTGCGGCGCTGCTCTCATTCTGTTTGAACATTGCAACCACCCAAGCTGCCGAGCTGACCCTAGAGCTAGGCGACCAAGGGCAAACCTGGTCGACCGCCGAACTGCTTGCACTGCCGCAAACACGCGACATCACTATTGCCAGCGACGTAAGCTATAAACGCAAGATGCACTACAAAGCAGTGCCGCTGGCAGTTCTGCTCAAGTCGGTAAAGCCTGGCGAGCATATCCAGGCAATCGCTGCCGATGGGTTTGCCGCCGAATTACCCGCCGCTCCCTTGCTCAGCACGCAAGGGGCTAGAGCCTGGTTGGCGATAGAAGAACCGTCAAGGCCATGGCCGATACTGGGCAACAAAGGCTACAGCGCTGGCCCCTTCTACCTGGTTTGGGAAAATCCTGAGGCGAGCAATATAGGTTCAGAACAATGGCCTTATCAGGTTGCCAAGTTTCGCTTGTTACCTTCGGTTGCCGAGCGGTTCCCTAACCTCTTGCCAGCGAATGATGCCAGTGAAGATGTACGACTTGGCTTGGCTCAGTACCAGAAAAACTGCATGGCTTGCCACCGCTTGAACAAGGCTGGTGACTCCCAGTTTGGCCCGGACCTGAACCTGCCGCACAACCCGACCGAATACTTCAAGCCTGGGTTTCTCAGCCGCTATATCCGCGACCCGCAAAGTATGCGGCATTGGCCCCAGGGCAAGATGCCAGGCTTCGGTGAAGCCAGCATTAGCAACACCGAGCTCAACCAATTGCTGGCGTATTTAAGCCATATGGCGAGCCGCAAGATCGAGTAAATCCCGTTAACCCAGGTATTGCCCAGGTGCAGGCGGCAGTTCAAGCAAGGTCCGTTGCAAGGCCTCGCCCCACTGCTGGCGAATCCCTTGGTAATAAGGGTCGTCCTGGGTCACGCGAAAACCATTTGGCACTTGCAGGCTGTTGGCGTTATAGACCAGCACATCCAAGGGCATGCCAACAGAAAGATTGCTGCGAATCGTGGAATCAAATGAAATCAGGGCCGTAAGCAAGGCATGCTGCAGGCTTGAACTGTTATCCAGCGAGCGATCGAGAACCGGTTTGCCATATTTGCTTTCACCAATCTGGAAATAAGGCGTGTCTTCGGTCGCCGCAATGAAGTTGCCTTGCGGATAGATATTAAAAAGCCCCGCTGCCTCACCGTTAACCTGCCCGCCGACAATAAACGAACAGCTCAGATCGACGCCTTGCATCATCACGCCATTGCCATCACGAGCCATCACTTCACGCATGGTTTCACTTACGAGGGTGGTCGCCTGGTACAGGCTTGGCACGTTGTTTAGGTTGACGCCTTCACCGTTCAGGCGCTGCTGCAACAGACTGATCACCGATTGCGAAGTAGCCAGGTTGCCAGCAGTTTGCAAAACAATAATTCGCTCGCCCGGTACACCAAATACATGCAGCTTACGAAATGTGGCAATGTGATCTACCCCTGCATTGGTGCGCGAGTCAGATACAAACACCAAGCCTTGCTCCAAGCTTATGCCGACACAATAGGTCATAAGAAATCCTTTCGTAAAATGACAGGGCCCAGCATTTGCTGGGCCTTAGAGGTGTATTGCCGTTATGCAAAAAACGGCTATTGGGCCTGCACCATGAACATAGAGGAAACATCGACATGGGCATGCATTTGCTCGCCACCACCGCCACGGCGCATGCCACGTACCGGGCAGGCATCGAGGTAATCCAGGCCAACCGCGAGCTTGAGGTGACGCTCGGGCAGGGTCAGGTTATTGGTGATATCAAAGCTGTACCAGGCATCGTCCAACCATGCCTCAGCCCATGCGTGACTGGCGAGGTGGTCGCTGTCATCGGTGTACAAATAGCCTGAGACATAACGCGAAGGAACACCGAGACTGCGTGCACATGCCAGGAATGCATGGGTGTGATCCTGGCAGACACCACGACCGGCGGCGAACGCATCGGCGGCACTGGTCTCGGTCGAGGTGACGCCTTTCTCATAGCGAATATGGGCGTTCAGGGCCTGCATCAAATCAATCATTGCCGTGCGGTCACGCCGAGTCTTGCATTGAATGCTGGCAAACTCGCGCAAGGCTTGGCTGGGCTCGGTCAAGCGTGTCACCCGTAAAAACGGCAGGGCCGACTGCGACTCATGCTCGAACTCGCAGTTTTCATCGATATCAACCTGGCCGTGGGCGCCAATGACGATATTGTCATGGGGGACGTCAACCGTCAGCACATGCAGGATATTGCCATAGGGGTCGCGCTGGGCACGTACCGGGCGCGGCAAGTTAAGCTCCCAGTTGATGACTTGCTGCCTCTCGCTCTGCTGCGGGGTTATACGCAGGTACTGGATGCTGGAGCGAACTTGTTCATCGTATTGATAGGTGGTGTCGTGGCTAATGGACAGTCTCATGCGACCTCCAGGTAAGAGCTATGGATGGCTTGGCCCAGTTCACGAATCAGCAGAATCAAATCATTCAGCCAAGTGTGCAGGCCTTCGTCCAACACTTCGTCAATGGTTGTGTAGCGCAAACGCGCTTCAAGCTCTGCAGCCAGACGTTGTGCCGGGCGACCGTTGTCACCTGGCAAGCTAGTCAGCATCGAATACAGCTCTTCTGTGCACGAACGCAGTGAGCGTGGAACCTCGGTACGCAGTAGCAACAGCTCGGATACTTTGCGTGCCCCAGGCGACCCACGATAAATCTCGGCAAATGCCTCGAATGAAGACAGTGCACGCAACAAGGCAGTCCACTGGTAATAGCTACGTGCCGAACGCCCTTCTATTTCGTCGATGTCTTCACCCAGCAGCTCATAGCGCGCATCAAGCAGGCGCAGGGTGTTATCCGCACGCTCGATAAAGGTTCCCAAACGGATAAACCGGTAGGCTTCGCCGCGCATGATGGTGCCGAACGTGGCGCCACGGAACAGGTGCGAGCGTTCCTTGACCCATTCGCAAAAATGGCTGATTCCGTATCGAGCGATCCCCTGCTGGGCAATATCGCGGACCTCTAGCCAGCTGGCGTTGATGTTTTCCCACATATCAGCGGTGATACGGCCGCGCACGGCATGGGCGTTGGTCCGGGCAGCTTGCAGGCAGCAATAGATACTGGCTGGATTATTGGCGTCGAGCCCGAAAAAATTGAGCATGCGCTCGGCATGCATTTCCCCGTGCTGTTCCAGATACTCATCCAGCGTACCCGTGATGATCAGCGGCATGGCCAGCTCATCAAGGCCATTGCCGTGATCGTCCTGCGGCATCAAAGACAGCGAGTAGCTGACTTCGAGCATTCGCGCGAGATTCTCTGCGCGCTCCAGGTAGCGTGACATCCAGTACAGGTTGGAGGCTGTGGTACTGAGCATAATTAGTCCCCCACTATCCATGTGTCTTTGGTTCCGCCACCTTGCGAGGAATTGACCACCAGCGAGCCCTCTCGCAGGGCCACGCGGGTTAATCCTCCGGGTACAAGACGGGTTTCCCGACCTGACAATACAAAGGGTCGCAAATCGATATGCCGCGGCGCGATGCCGTTTTCAACAAAGGTCGGACAGGTCGACAAGGACAAGGTTGGCTGGGCGATGTAGGCCTCAGGCCGGGCAATCAAGCGTGCGCGGAACTCTTCGATCTGGGCCTTGGTTGAGGCAGGCCCGACCAGCATGCCGTAGCCGCCCGAGCCTTGCGTCTCCTTCACGACCAAGTCAGGCAGGTTGGCCAGCACATGTGACAAGTCCTTGGGCTTGCGGCACTGCCAGGTCGGCACATTCTTAAGGATAGGCTCCTCTGCCAGGTAGAAACGGATCATTTCATCAACGTACGGATAGATTGATTTATCGTCCGCGACCCCAGTGCCCACCGCATTGGCCAATACCACATTGCCCGAGCGATAGCTTGCCAGCAGTCCCGGCACGCCCAGCATGGAATCGGGGTTGAAGGCCAGCGGGTCAAGGAAAGCGTCATCAAGGCGGCGATAAATCACGTCAACGGGTTTCGCGCCAGCAGTGGTGCGCATGTAAACCTTGTCGTCGCGCACGAACAAATCGGCTCCCTGGACCAACTCGACCCCCATCTCGCGGGCCAGAAACGCATGTTCGAAGTAGGCACTGTTGAATCGTCCAGGTGTCAGCACAACCACCGTTGGATTTTCCATCGGACTAGATGACTTCAGCGTATCAAGCAGCATGTCCGGGTAATGATTGATGGGTGCGACCCGCTGGGCTGCAAACAACTCAGGAAACAGTCGCATCATCATCTTGCGGTCTTCGAGCATATAGCTCACACCACTTGGCGTACGCAGGTTGTCTTCAAGCACGTAGTAACTGCCATCACCGTCGCGCACAAGGTCAACGCCGGAGATATGCGAGTAGATATTGCGGTGCAGATCGAGTCCTTGCATCGCCAACTGGTAACCTTCGTTGGCAAGTACTTGCTCGGGCGGAATGATGCCTGCCTTGAGAATGCGCTGGTCGTGATAAATAT
Organism: Pseudomonas segetis; assembly: GCF_900188155.1. GTDB lineage: Bacteria > Pseudomonadota > Gammaproteobacteria > Pseudomonadales > Pseudomonadaceae > Aquipseudomonas > Aquipseudomonas segetis. Next base: position 916,912 of record NZ_FZOG01000001.1, on the reverse strand, counting down.
CGGTCAGGAACAGGTTGAGCGCCTGCACCCGCTGGATGCACCCACGCTCGACAATGCGCCATTCGCTGGCTGGGATACTACGGGGAATAATGTCGAATGGAATCAGTCGCTCGGTGCCCTGATCATCACCATAGAGCGTGAAGGTAATACCTGCGCGGTGAAACAGCAGATCTGCTTCGCGCCGTCTCTGCGCCAGCAGATCACTGGGGGTATCTGCCAGCCAACGGGTAAACTCCCGGTAATGAGAACGGCACTCACCATTGGCCAAGTACATCTCATCATAAAAGGTGTGGGTCATGCCTAACTCCTTGTCACCCATATGTTCCATCACGTTGCAAAGCCCGAGCCACATGATATTTTTGTTGTAAATCAGATAGTTATTTAACAACCGAAAATATCAGGCACCGAAATAGTGCAACGCATCAAGTGCCCCGGCATGTCCTGCGCCAAGGCGAAGCATCTTCAATTTATTCTTTATCTCCCCTACTTATTTAAATATAGACAGCTTCAGCTCTTTAACTCAGACCGTTCAGCCGAGCGTAAAGTTCGGGCGCCTGGCTCAACCAGTGGCGATAGAAGCCCTCGGCAACCTGGTTCAATGCCCCAACCTTGTCATCAAGCTTGTCCAGCATGACTTCGCACGACTGCTGGCTGGGCTGGCTGGCATCGAGCAAATGCGACCAGTCATGCAACCATTGGCGGACCAGTTCTGCGGTCATTTCTGGATGCCCCTGCAATGCCAGGATCTTATCGCCCCAAGAAAACGCCTGGTTAGCGCACCAGCGATTAGACAATAGCGGCTGGGCTCCTTCAGGCAGAGCAAAGGTATCGCCGTGCCACTGGAAAATATCAAAGTCGTCAGGAAGGTGTGCCAGCCACGGGCTTTGCTCAGCACCTGCAACGACGTCCATGGCTTGCCAGCCACTTTCGGTATAAGCCATCTTGCTGACTTGCGCACCTAGAGCCTTAGCCAGCAACTGGCCGCCCAGGCAGTGGCCAAGCAGCGGAATATCACGGCTGATAAAGTGCTTCAGCGCGTTGATTTCAACCTGCAGCCAAGGCAATGGGTCATTGACGCTCATTGGCCCACCCATGATGGCCACGGCCTTGGGCCTGTCCAGGTCGTAGCCTTCCAGCTGGTTAAGGTCTGCCCGCAACTCGGTGAACGACAGTTGCGCGTCATCGAGCACCTTTGCCAGATGGCCCGGCGTGCAGTAGTCGATGTGGGTAATAATCAGAATATCAGTCATATGGCCTCCGTTGTGCCAGTCTCGCGCATAAGCGCGTCGGAGGTCGACAGGTATCGCGAAAAGATGCTTGAGGTGCACGCCAGCCGACAGCTGTTGGCCGGCATGCATTGCCTGGGTCAACCGACCGGCAACAGGTCCTTGCGCTCTTGGGTTACGCCCCAACCCTCAAGTTTCCCACCCAAGGGGTGAACCACGGAGCCCAGATCCTGCTCAAAATCACCAATGCCGTAGTAGGTCGCGAACATTACCTTGCTGACCTGTAAATGCCAGGCACCATCTTCACGGGGTGTGACTTGGGCATTGAGCGATTCACCACGAAAATTTGTAGCCGCCATGCGAGCCCGTTCCTCGTCGGGAAAAATGGCGTAGAACTCGATGGGATGAAAGCGCGCGAAATCAAAACCACCTTCTTTCATGCGCTTTAGGACATTGCTGCTGACATCATCTTGCATGACTATGCTCATGATACGAACTCCTCAGGCGATGGTTGGATGCTGCTCTTCCATTGCAACCGCTTGGACTTCAGCGGTGTCGCGACACCTAATAGCGTGTCGCCCGAGTATCAACAAAGTGCAAACTAGGTCCTGACTGATGTGTCATAGGCTTGGCATGAGACCAAAACCTGAAGACGCTGCGTTATTGAGTGCAATGGTCCTCCTTCCGTTACACACCACTGATGATGTTTTATCTGCACGCGTCTGTATGCAGAATAGCGCCGTAAAAAAAATTGTGCATGCTTTGCTTATAGCTTGTGACATTTCCATTGCAGCCCGAGCACGCTGCTGAACGCTCGGGCCTATGATGCAGGCGCCCTATCGACGGCTCAACCAGCGCATACTCAAACGCGTGAGCCATGCCGGCGAAACCTGACCTGCCCAGTACATCAACTTAAATTGCAGGCTGATCGGTTGATGTACAGCATGGCTATCGACTTGCCGCCAAACTGCATCGGCTATTTCGCTGGCCTGCAGGTTAACCCCCATGCGCAACAAGCTTGCCGGCACATGCTGCTGACTGCTGACCATTGGGGTATTCACAAAGGGAGGCATCAGGTCTGCTACCTTGATCCCATGACGAGCCCACTCCAGCTCCAATGCCTCGGTAAAACCACGAATGGCAAACTTCGAGGCCGAATAGGTTGCCATTTCTGGCACACCATAAAGCCCGGATGCCGACCCCATGTTGATCACTTGCCCAGTGCGTGCTGCCTTCAGGTAAGGGAATGCGGCGTGGGTCATGTTACAAACACCCAATACATTTATCTGCATGATGCGGACATGCTCGGCATGTTCGATTTCTTCGAAATAGCCAAATCGCAATATGCCTGCACAGTTGAACAACAATTGGAGCTGGCCATCATTTTTTGCGCAAAACTCAGCCAGTGAGGCCTTGACCTCGGCAATATCGGTAACATCCAGTTGGCGATACCAGCAACCACCGAGTTCGGTAGCCAGATCGGCCAGCGCTTCGGTATTGATATCCAGCAAGCCAACCTGCCATCCGCGCGCATGGAACAACCGCGCAGTAGCCGCGCCAATACCCGAAGCGGCACCTGTGATCAGGATATTATTGTTCATGAAAGCCCCTTTTCGCGTATGAAACTGACAACCTGCGCAAGTGCGTAGTCGGATACCTTGAGTAAACCAGCATGGGCTTGAAATACATGCCAGACGCCTGGGTAAAACTCTAGCCGTACATCCAAGCCAGCCTGCTTGGCGCGCTGCTCAAAACGCAAGCTGTCATTGAGTAACAGCTCTTGCTCCGCCACCTGAATCAATATCGGTGGCAAGCCAGTTAAATCAGCAAAGGCTGGAGAGACAGACGGGTCCTGCGGGTCTATCTGGCTGGGCAGAAAATCACGTCTTGATTGCTCCAGCCATGCATGACTGAGCATCGGGTCGCCCCCTTCAGGCTCATGCAACTGGGCAAGGCTGAAGTCCGTCAGAGGCGACAAGCAAACCAGGGCGCTGGGCAACGCAAGCCCAAGATCGCGCAGACGCAAAGCGGTGACCAGGGCCAGGTTTGCGCCTGCTGAATCGCCCGCAATAACGATTTTACTGGGCGCAAAACCCTGCTCGAGCAACGCTTGGTACGCAGCCACAGCATCATCACGGGCAGCCGGAAACGGATGCTCCGGCGCTAACCGGTAATTCAATGCGCAGAGTTGAACCTGTGCGGTGCTCATCAATGTTTTACAGATAGCCCGGTGCGTATGGGCGCCACCGATGAGGTACGCACCGCCGTGCAAATATAGAATGATGCAGTCACTTTCCTGGCTTGGCTTGTACCACTCACATGAACGCCCAGCGATCTGGCCTTTGGTGCGACTGCCGTCGGTTTCAACCAGGTGCACCATCGTCAGCGCTGTCACCAGCCCGCGTTGCAGTGCAACAGGTACAGGTGGCCTGACGATGCTGCGAAACAACAGCCGCAACACGCCACGCAAGACCGAGCGCAACACAGGCTGGGCATCGCTTGGTGGGGTGAAGCGCTCAGGGGTGACGTGATAATCCTGCAGGTCCGGGGCCCGTGTAATAAATCGATAGCTGAAGGTATAGCCCGGCCAGTTATTGGTGTTCTTGCCAGAAGCAGTCTGATACCAGCTGGTGCACCCCTGATCCCACACCGTACGGTGGATAGCGCTTTGCACCTTGCTATTGAATCGACGCTGCACAAGCGGCTTCACATCCAGCGCCGTCAGGTTGAAACGGTCCAGGGCTGCAATACAGCCGAGCACATAGCGAAACTGGCTCTCGAGCATATAAATGATCGAGTTATGCCCCAGGTTGGTATTGGGTCCGTACAGCAGAAACAGGTTCGGAAAACCACTGACACTGATGCCTTTATAGGCTTCGGCGCCCTCTGCCCACGCCTGATTCAGGTCCAGACCATCGCGCCCGGTTATTTTCATCGGTGCCAGGAAATCGGTAGCAGTGAAGCCTGTGCCGTAAATCAGCACATCACAGGGGTAAGCCACGCCGTCTTCGCTAATAACCTTATCGCCAGCGATTTCCTTGATCCCCTGGGTGACAACCTCGACATTGGCCTGGGCGAGCGCCGGGTAGTAATCGTTGCTGATCAGAATGCGCTTGCAGCCCATGGGGTAATCAGGCTCCAACTGCTTGCGCAATTGCTGGTTGTTGATGTTACGGGCGAGCGCATGCTCAAAGCGAAACCTCATGGTCTTGAGCAGGGCCGGATATGATACAAATGCCAGCGCACGTGCTTCATGCTGGATATATTTGAGACAACGATCCACTTTCTGCAGCCAGCCAAAACGCCCCATCACCGCCAACTCCCAAGGCCGGTAGGCGCGATCAGGCTTGCTGATCACATAGGCCGCGGAGCGCTGAAACAGTGTCAGGCGAGCCACTTTTGGCTGGATCTGTGGCACAAACTGAATGGCTGAGGCCCCGGTACCTACAACCGCGACGCGCTTGCCTGCCAAATCGATGTCATGGCGCCAGCGAGCCGAGTGAAAAACCTCGCCTGTAAAGCTGTCACGCCCTGGTATCGAAGGGTATGCAGGTTGATTCAACTGGCCGCAGGCACTGACCAGTACTTGTGCAAAAAACTGCTCGCCACTGACCAGGCTAACTCGCCACCCCGAGTTTTGTTCCTCATAAACGGCGCCAGCGACCTCACTGTTGAAACGAATATTGCGCCGCAACTGATACTTGTCTGTGCAATGGCGAATATAGCTGTGGATCTCGGCTTGCGGAGCAAATTTACGGGTCCAGTCCAACTTGGGTTCGAACGAGTACGAGTAGAGGTGCGACGGCACATCACAGGCCGCGCCTGGATAGCTGTTGTCACGCCAAGTACCACCTACGTCATCGGCCTTCTCCAGGATCAAGAACTTGTCGATGCCTGCTTTTTGCAACTGTATGGCAAGCCCAAGACCGGCGAAGCCGCTACCGATTATTAATACGCGTACGTCCGTACATGTTTCGGGTTTTTTATTCATTTTTAGAAGCCCAGAATGCTGACATGTCTCGCGAAATGCGGTTTATCTCCCACCTCGGGACTTATGGCATAACCGGGCTGCGGATTGTGCCCGCAAATAAAATATGTCCTGTCGAATGGCTGATATGCCGCACTGACAGGCAGTAAACCTCTACAACTATTCTTACAGCCGGGTCACTAAAATACCCAAGGCCAGTGGCAGCCAGGCAAAAAAAAGCCGCACATTCAGTGTGCGGCTTTCGGCTCAACCCATGTGGCTTACTTCTGGTTGAGGCTGTCTTTTACCCCGGCACTGTTATCAAGCAAACTCTTGGTTGCGGTTTGGATAAAGGCTTCAAGATCCTTCTGCAGCATTGGGTCTATATCAGTATGCAGGCGGGTCGCACTCGGCTTGGCACCCAACTGGTATTCATAGAGGCGAGGCTCAAAGCCCTTTGGCTGAATCAGTATGCGTTGAGGGGTGACTATTGCGACGGTCTGCTCACCGCCCGAAGGCTTGATCACACCCATGCCCTGGTCCCCTTCTGGCAAATTCAACAGGTCGCGCCCCCAGCATTGATGCCGCACCTCGCCACCGAGACGGCCCATGATAGTGGGCACAACATCAACCTGCGTGCCCACATTGTGATTGACCTTGCCAAATTTCTCCTGGATGCCGGGTGCAATCAGGAGCAAGGGAACATTGAAGCGGAACAGGTCCATTTCGGTCAGTTGCACGTCACTGCCCCAACCATGGTCGCCAACGACTACAAACAAGGTGTCCTTGTAGTACTTGGACTTCTTCGCCTTTTCGAAGAACTGACCCAATGCCCAATCGGAATAACGCATGGCGGTCAGGTGTTGGTCGGCAGAACCGTGACCGGTGACAGGCTCAACCGGCAAGTCTTCGGGCAAGGCATAAGGCGTGTGGTTGGACAGGCTTTGCAGCAAGGCATAGAACGGCTTGTCCTTACCGGAAAATCTCTGCTCCAGTTCAGCGGCACCACGGTCAAACATGTCCTGGTCCGAAACGCCCCAGGTCGGGTCCATATAGACAGGATCAACAAAGTCTTCACGACCGATAAAATTCTTCATGCCCTGATTGCTGAAGAACCCCGACTGATTGTCCCACTGGAAATTACCGTTGTAGACATAGAGATCGTCATAGCCGCGGGCACTGAGCAACTGTGGCAACCCTGAAAACTGGTGCGCGCCTTCTGGTGTGCGCATCAGGTATTCAAAACTTGGCAGGTTAGGGAAACAGGCCATGGTCGCAAACATGCCCTGATGGGTATGGGTGCCATTGGAGAAGAAGCGATCGAACAGCACGCCCTCCTCTGCCAATTTGTCAAAATAGGGCGTGATGTTGCCTGGTGCACCAAGCGCGCCGACAAAGTGGCCAGCAAAGCTTTCCAAAAGGATGACCACCACGTTTTTGACTGGCAGGGTGTTCTCCACTGGCGGGGTGAAGTCACGGCGGATTGCCGCGGTATCGGCATCGACCAGCTTGTCATGCGGGGTCAGTAGCATTTTGCGCACTGTTGCCAACGCTTCCTCATCCGGCATGGTTGATTTCCATGCGTTGTCGCGATGCGAAGAGAAGCTGGCCATTGCAGCAGACGTCAAGGTCAGCGTGCCATTGAGGCCAAGTTGGTTAGCGAACATCGATTCAGTGGTATAGGCATCGCCCCAACGCAATGGCGGGCCCTGGCGCAGGTGGCCACGAGCGGCGACAACTGCAATCAGCAAGCAGACAACAAATACCGAACCGCGAAGATACCAGGCTGGAGCCGATGCATCGCTGCGGGTCGGTGTTTTCGGCCGGCTGAGCAGGTCCAATGCTTTGAACAGCTTGGCCAGCAGCCAGGTCGCAACCGCCCAGGCGATCAAGTAGCGCGCGACTGGAAAGCCGTTCCAGATCATGCTCATGACGGTCTTGGTGTCTTCCTGGAAGTACTGGAAAACCAGGCTGTTCAAGCGCTGGTGAAACTCCCGGTAGAAATCCAGTTCGGTAATCCCCAGGAACAAGGTCACACTGGCGAAGAAGGTCAACCAGACACGATGAAATCCACGGGCAGCCATGGCTTTAACGCTGAGCAGTGACAACAGCAATGGCGCACAGGCATATACAACCAGGCGAAGATCGAAACGCAAACCGTTGTAAAACGCTTCGATGAAACTGGAAACCGGCGCATCGTCAATCAATTCGCGGTTGTAGACCAACAGCGCCACGCGCAATAACGCATAGATAACCAATAGCGCCACGGCACAAAGAGCTGTGAAGCCCAAGTGACTTCTAATCGTCGGCGTGAAGCCCTCCGCAGCAGGTGCCCCGGCTGTCTTGTTAACCTTGGTAGTCATGTAGTTCCAAATCCGTTAAGCAAACATTGATAACTGACGTCAGCACCTTGGTTTCATGCAGGCTGCGCGGTAACAGGTGCGCCAGCCCAAGCGGGGGCACAAAACCTGTGAATAGATTCAACCTGGTTAAACACTGACTCTTGCCACAGGCGCTAGAACGTCCTGCGCAGCGCCTCTGGGCGGTGCTGAGAATAATTCAAGCCACTGGCTGCAAGTGTGAAAATTCCGTTTTTTGCCCTGCATTTCTAACCGCAGCGCTGGCACAATTTGTTTCTGCTTGGCATTGACCCACAAAAAAGGGCCTTGGCAGGCCCTTTGTATTGCTTGGAAGTTACTCAATACAGTCATTGCTGGGCTTGTTGATCGCCTGCAACACGTACTGCGGCAAGGCAAACGCGCCGATGTGAATCGCCGGATTGTAATAGCGAGTCACAATGCCACTACCGGAGAAGCGCGCGCACAAGGTCTCCAGCGAAACCTTTCGGTACGAAGGATCAGTACTGCCCCAGGCAAATGTCATGCTGCCGCCGATATAGGTCGGCACCGCCGCCATGTAGAAATGCCAGTCGCTGAACAAGCCATTCATGCGCCCTGCTGTGGTTTGCACTTCCGACAGTTGCATAAAGGGCGTGCCGTTTTGTGTAACCAGGATGCCGCCATCGTTCAAGCAACGGCGACAGGCCTGGTAGAAGTTTTCAGAAAACAGCACTTCGCCCGGACCTATGGGGTCAGTCGAGTCGGAAATGATCACGTCGAATTTTTCTTCGGTGGTGGCAACAAAGCGCATGCCATCATCAATGACCAGGTTTAACCGTGGGTCGTCATAGGCGCCGCTGGAGTGATTGGGCAGGAACTCCTTGCACATATCGACCACGGTGCCATCGATTTCAACCATGGTGATGTGCTCGACCGTATCGTGCTTGCACACTTCACGCAGCATGCCGCCATCACCTCCACCGATGATCAAGACCCGCTTGGCCAGGCCATGGGCGAGGATAGGAACATGGGTGAGCATTTCGTGGTAGATGAACTCATCAGCTTCAGTGGTCTGAATCACGCCATCAAGTGCCATTACCCGGCCCATGCGGGCATTTTCAAAGATCACCAAATGCTGATGTTCAGTGCGAACCTCGTGCAGCAGTTTATCCATTGCAAAGCGCTGGCCGTAGCCTGGGTAAAGGGTTTCTTGATAATCGGACAAGGGCGTGCTCCTGGCAAACTCAGAACATGACTGACATCCGTAACTGCGGCGGATGTCGAGAAAAATCAACGAAAACCGATATCGCGGTAGTGGCCTCAGCCTGCGCGATTACCGGCCATGGTAGCGGTCAAACAGATCAAGGTCGCTATTCTACGTTGCGCCTTATGACAGGTCGAACCTCGATTGCGTTTAGCCCCTGACAAAACAACCCCACAAAGGTATTGTCAGGTAATGCAAACCATCAACGACTCAGCCGTGTTGCTGACTTACAACCCGCCATGGAACTGGCAACAGTTCCATGCACATTTTGCTCTGCGCAAGCTCACGGGGGTCGAACACCTGAGCGATAACAGCTATACGCGCAGTTTCCAACTCGGCGCTCACTGCGGCTGGTTCAAGATCGAGCCGCTGACGCAGCAAAATGCCCTCAAGCTCAGCTTTAGCCCATCGGCGCTTGGCTGCACCGACGAATTAACCCTGCGCGTTCGACGCATGTTTGACCTGGATGCCGACCCTCTGGCAATCGCCCGACACTTCAGCAGCGACCCGCATGTTGCTCAGTTGGTCGAGCGAATGCCTGGGCTGCGCCTGCCCATTGCCTTCGATCCGTTTGAACAAGCGGTGCGCACAATCGTGGGCCAACAGGTTACGGTAAAGGCTGCCGTCACCGTGACCGGCCGATTGGTCAGCCGCCTGGGCGAACCCCTGAGCGGTAGCAATCCACAAGGCATTGAGCGACTGTTCCCATCGCCCCGCGCCATCGCAGAGGCGAACCTTGAAGGTATCGGCATGCCCGGCAAACGTGTCCAGACACTGCAATATTTTGCTGGGCAGATAGCAAGCGGAGAATTGAACCTGAGTATGCAGCAGGGTTACCTCGCCTTGGTCGAAAAGCTCTGCGCCCTGCCCGGCATTGGCCCGTGGACCGCGGAATATATTGCCTTGCGTGCGTTCGGCGAACCCGATGCATTTCCTGCCAGCGACCTGGGCCTGCTCAAGGCTCCAATCTGGGGAGAGCAAGGTATCAGCGCCCGGCAGTTGCAGGCCCATGCCCAGGCATGGCGACCCTGGCGAGCCTATGCAGCGGCCTATCTGTGGCAAAACTATTCGGAGTTATGACGGTGTTCTACCGATACCACGACAGCCCAATCGGCCGCTTGTTTCTCAGTGGCGACGACAAAGGCCTTCAACAACTATTGATGGATGTACCGCGGCATCCATGGAACATCGGTGAAGACTGGCAATTTGCAGCCAGACAGTTCGATGATGTGTGCCTGCAACTGGATGAATACTTTGCCGGACGACGCCGACGCTTCGACCTGCGCCTGTCGCCCCAAGGCACGGTTTTTCAGCAAAGTGTGTGGAAAGCCCTGCAAGCTATTCCCTACGGCCAAACCAGCTTTTACAGCCGGCTCGCCGAACAGATTGGCAAGCCCAAGGCCGTGCGCGCGGTGGGCACGGCGAACGGTGCCAACCCGATTTCGGTGATCATTCCCTGCCACCGCGTCATAGGTCGCGACGGCAGCCTCACCGGCTATGCTGGCGGCCTGCAGCGCAAGGCGCAGTTGCTCGCCCTGGAAGGTGCCTCATTCCCCGAGCAGGCGCTGCTGTCCTTATAGCTTGACGTTGCCTCGCGGCCCCATGATCGCCCAGATAATCAAGCCAACAACTGGCAATAACAGCACCAGGATGACCCACAATATCTTCTTGCCGGTATCGGTATTACTCTTGACGATATTGATGATTGCCCAGATATCCAGGGCCAGAATTATCAGTCCAAAAATTTTAGATCCCATGTGCCGGCTCCCTGATTTAGGCTAATGCTCTGAGCATAGACTGCAATTGGCCTCTAATCGCAAACAACCGCGCCAGAGGCTGCACAACGCTGAAACTAGGACATTCATTGCCATGACCACAGCAAACCAATACGGCAACGCCGATGCCTCTTACCAGGCAGCCGGCGGTATTGAAGGTATACGTAGACTGGTCGATGACTTTTACCTGCTGCTGGACAGCGAGCCAAAAGCTGGAGAGGTGCGGGCAATGCATCCTGCCAGCCTGGATATGGCGCGCGACAAGCTCGCATGCTTTCTAAGCGGCTGGTTGGGCGGGCCCAGGCTGTATAGCGAAAAATACGGCTCGATCTCAATCCCGGCATTCCATGCCAAGTGGCCAATCGACCAGGCTCACAGCGAAGCCTGGCTGCACTGCATGAAGCTTGCCATAGAACGACAAGGCTACCCTGCCCCCTTCGCGGAGTATCTCTTGCGACAATTGCGGGTTCCGGCTGAACGGGTGGTCCAAGCCAGCGCCAACCGCCGAGCCGCGCAATCCTAGGCGTCATCCATAAATAGCCGTTCGCTTGCAGGCTTGCCATTTGAGCAAGCTTGCAAGCTGCCCTAGCGTGGACCGCCCTGCTTCTGCAGTTGCTGCAAGCGTGGGTCGTTCGGTGCAACCTGCTGCATGCGCTGGAAGTATTCAGCAGCTTTTTCACGATTGCCCGACGTGGCATTCAAAAACAGCAATGCGTAGAGCACATCCGCATCATTGGGGTTTCGCGCATTGCTCGCCTCCAGTGCTTTGACCGCCTGTTCAGGTTGCTGGAGCTTCATGTAGAGCAACCCCTGGTTGTACAGGACTCGCGGATTATCAGGCAGCTCCTCGGCGGCAGTACTCATCCACTTCAAGCCCTCCTCCGGCTTGCCTGACTCGACCAGCAACAAGGCGAACATATAGGCCAGGTTGCCGTGATCCCCCTTGGGCATATCAGGCAGCGCCAGGCCTTCGCGCAGCGCCTTGATCGCCTCGTCCTGGCGCAGGTTGTTATTCGCCAGTGTCACCAGGTTAACCCGCGCTGGCGAGAAGTAAGGATCAAGCTTCAATGCTTCACGGTACTGTTCAAGCGCCTCAAGTACACGTCCCTGGCGCTCCATCAGCACTGCAAGGTTAAGGCGATTGCCTGGCAGATCGGCATTGCCGCGCAAGCGTTTTTCATAATCCTTCAGCGCAGCCTGGAAGTCTTCGCGGCGATCCTTGGGCAGTGCGATCAGTGGAATACCGGCCAGGGCGCGCACGGCTTCATCTCTGACGGCCAAATGCGGGTCATCCATGAGCGGCAACAGATGCTTGACCCGATCGACAGGGGCCAAGCCGACAAAGCCTGAAGCTGCACTGGCGCGCACCCAGGCACTGTCATCCTTGAGAGCAGGCTCCAGTGCCGAGACAGCTGGCGCGCCCAGGTTCGAAAGCTGATCAGCTGCCGTTGCCCGTACGATTTCAGGTTTGCCCATGTCGGCAATCAAGCCAGCCAGTTGGCTAATCGAATCCGGATGGCCCTGGCGCACAGCCTGGAAGGCCTCACCATAATGGGTGGGTAACGCAGGTTTACCAAACCAACCCTTGATCGCATCAGCGGCCCACTTCGGCTTTTGATCGGTATGACATGCCGTGCAAGCATCCGGACTGCCGGTAACCTCATCCAGGTCGGGGCGTGGAATACGGAAGCTGTGGTCACGCCGGGGGTCGACCACCATGTAGGTCTTGCTCGGCATGTGGCAGTTAACACACTGAGCGCCTTCTGAACCAACCGGGTGATGATGGTGCTCAGGGGTATCGTAGTTTTTCGCCCGCAGGCTTGGAAAGCGCTCTGGCGGAGTTTCGGTATGGCACTGCAGGCACAGGCCATTGCCTTCAATCTTGACCTTGTTGCTGTGGGGGTTGTGGCAATCCGTGCATGTCACCCCGGCCGCAAACATTTTGCTTTGGGTGAATGAGCCATAGACATAGACCTCGCCGTCAATCTGGCCATCGGCATGATAAAGATCCGGACGCAAGGTCGACGGCAACATGGCGTTCAACAGCGGCTCCCCAGGAGCCGGCCCCACATCCAATGACTGGCGACGACTGTGGCAGCGTGCACATTGCTCGACCAGGCCGTGGCTGCCCAGTTTTTTGAAGTCGACCGACAATCCGATATCCGCAGCCGAGCTGTAGCTTTGCTCTGTAGGGGACTGCGCTTTGAGCTTGCCTGCCCAATCGACGTGCGCTTGTCCCGGACCATGGCAGCTTTGGCAGCCCACATTCTGCTCATGCCAGGTGGTCGCGAACGAGTCGGTTTTGTCGTCGTAGTTTTTTTGCAGGTTGCTTGAATGGCAATCTGCGCACATCGCATTCCAGTTTTGATAACGGCCCGTCCAATGCAGCCCGTCATCAGGCGTGAACTTCTGCCCTGGATACAAAGAAAACCACCGCTGGCCACCCGCAGCCTTGGTGCGGGCATCCCAAGCGATAGTCAGGCTTTGCAAGCGGCCGCGATCAAGCTCGACCAGATACTGCTGCAAGGGATCGTGACCAAAGGTGTAGGCAATCTCGAAATCCTTGAGCTTGCCGTCTTCACCTTCGATATTGACGAAGTACTTGTTGTCGCGCTTAAAGAATCGCGCCTTTACGTCGCCATCTTTAAAGGTCGCGTTATTGAAATTACCCAGGACACTCTCTGCCGTGGCCTTGCGCATCGCCCAATCATGGTCGGAGCCTTTCCAGTCTTTGACCTGCTGAGTGTGGCAAGCATCGCATGCACCCTCTGCTGCATAGCCTTCGGAATGTTGAGCCATAGCCGGAGCGGGTGACTCATTTGCCAACAGGGGGGTATTTCCCAGCGCGACCATCAGCAAACCAATCAGCAAAGTGCGAGCGTAAAACAAAACCTAATCCTTATTATGCTGGGGAGCTAACCCATTGAATCATCAGTGCGTCCTGTCGCCGATTGAATAGTCACTTCATTGCGTTTGCAAGCTTTACTCAGCAACATTTTGCGCATGGAGTTCTGCGCCCTGTAAATCAACCTAAAACTTGACATTAAATGACAACAACTAGACTATTAGCGCCACCTCAATTCGCTTGAAAGCAGCTGGCCAAGGCCGTGCGATACCGCAATACGCGGTGTGAATTATGGGCACTTCATTTTGCTCAATGGTTCTGCACCTGGCCAGGAAATTGCCCAAGCAAAGCCAGAGAATAGGGTTTAGCAACTTTTTGCCTGACCACCAGATAAAACAATAAATGGCCAAGGTATGACTGACTTTGCACGCGCCTCTGTGTTATCGGGTTACCACGAATTCGCCCTCAGCAAGGGGCTGGATCCCAGCGCGCTTCTCGCTGAAGCCAAGCTGCCCGCCGATGTCCTCGAAAGCCAGGAATCGATGATTTCATACCGCAAGTTTGTCAACTTGCTGAACATCAGCGCGCAAAGAAGCAATGACGCCTTGTTCGGCCTGCACTATGGCCTGCACCAGGGTATCAGTGTATTTGGGCCGCTGATTTACTTAATCCGCAATGCACGCAATGTTGGCGATGCACTGCGTGACCTTGGCAATTACTTCCATCTGCACATGGGCGCCGCCGAAGTTCGTATCGAAGTTCAAGGCAACCATGTATTGCTCTGCTATCACACAGAAGAACAGAACTTACTGGGCCTGCCCCAGGCGGCTGAACTTGCCATTTCAGTAGGTGCTCAACTGATGCGTACCCTGCTTGGCACGCGCTGGCGACCACAAGGGGTGCTGTTGCAGCATGCAGCGCTCGCCAACCTGAACAGCTACCGGCGCGCCTGGGATGTGACGCCTCAGTTCAACAGCCCCTACAACGCCTGGTTGTTTGACGCAAAGCTGCTGGAGACGCCCTTGAGCTCTGCCGATGAGGAGTTGCACAAGGTCCTGCAAAAGCACTTGGACAGCCTGGATGAGCTGCAAGTCAATGAACTGCCCAGCTACGTGCAGCAACTGCTGCGTAATTTCCTGCCCAATGGCCGTGTCACGATCGAACAGGTTGCTGACTATATGATGCTTAGCAGCAGAACCTTGCAGCGCTATCTGGCCGAAGAACAAACCTCATTCCAGGACTTGCTCGACCAAACGCGACAATCTTTGGCAACGCGCTACCTGCGTGACTCTTCAATCAGCCTGACCCAGCTTGCCGAACTACTGGGTTATTCGGAATTGAGCGCATTTTCACGCGCCTTTCAACGCTGGACGGGCATAAGCCCTCGCCAATGGAAAAAACAAAACACCCACCAACGTTCGATCAAACGCCTTCGAGTAACCTCAAAGCGTCAATAATGCTCGCTCTTCATCAAACGGCTGTGCTTGAAGCACAGCCGATACCAATGCCTGACCTGGGCGACTGAACTACAAGGCCACCACTACGCGCCCGACCATCTGGCCTTCAAGCAGCTTTGCCAAGGCTTCAGGCACTTGCTCAAGGCTGATCTCTGTCACCAGGTTGTCCAGGGTATCGAGCTTCCACTCATTCGCCAGCTTGTTCCAGACCGCTGTTTTCACCGCCAGCGGCAACTCCACCGAGTCAACGCCAAGCAAATTGACCCCACGTAGAATAAACGGCAGCACGGTGCCATTCATGTCGACACCCGCCGTCAAGCCGCATGCGGCCACACTCGCACCGTAGCGTAGTGACTTGACCAGGTTACACAGGATCGCACCGCCAACCGTATCGACGGCTCCGCCCCACTGCGCCTTGAGCATCGGTCGCTCTTCGCCTTGCTGAAGCTCGCTGCGCAATACCACCTCGCTGGCCCCGAGAGCTTTGAGAAAATCACTCTGCCAAGCCTTGCCAGTGGAAGCTGTCACGCTATAGCCAAGCTTGGTCAACAGCGACACTGCAACAGTGCCGACGCCACCCGTGGCACCGGTAACCAGGATAGGTCCGGACTCAGGGTTGGTGCCTACCGACTGCAACTTATCAATGCACAGCGCAGCCGTGAGGCCAGCAGTCCCCAGGACCATGGACTCGCGCAGGCTCAGGCCTTGCGGACGCTTGACCGCCCAGGTTGCAGGAATGCGAATGTATTGAGCCAAACCACCCGCAGTGTTCATGCCGAGGTCATAACCGGTGACGATCACTTCATCGCCGGCCTTGAAGTCACTGACGCCGGAGTGCTCCACGACCCCGGCTGCATCGATGCCAGGGGTGTGCGGGAAATGCTTGGTCACCGCCTTGCTTCCGCTGGCGGACAATGCATCCTTGAAGTTGACGGAGGAGTACTTGACGCGAATCAACAAATCACCCGCCGGCAAGTCGGTTATGTCGCGCTGAACAACCACTTGCTCAAATTGACCATCGGACTTCTCCCGCGCAATCAACGCATTGAACTTAGTCATCACAACTCTCCAGAAACTATCCATGGGTTATCAATCAAGCGTCAGCTGTTTTGGCGCAGGTCCAAGGCTTACCAGAAACGCTGCTGAGTGAGACGGCTTAGCCAGTTCAAAACAAACTTGTCGAGGGCGATGCTGGCACCAATCCCGACACGCTCCTGCAGGCTTTTCTTCTGCGAAAAATGCAGATGGAACAACTCGGCTTGCTTGGCCCGGCTGGCAAGGTACTCATCGCTGGTCTTCAACTCATCGACCAGCATTTTTTCCTGAGCGGCCATGCCCAGCCAGACCTCGCCAGTGGCAATGGCATCAATATCAAGCTGCGGCCGATAACGTGAAACAAAGCCTTTGAACAGCTCGTGCGTAGTTTCCAGATCGTCCTGGAACTTCTCCCGCCCCTTATCGGTATTTTCACCAAAGACCGTCAGGGTGCGCTTGTATTCACCGGCGGTGAGTACCTCAAAATCGATTTCATGCTTTTTCAGCAGGCGGTGCACATTGGGTAACTGTGCGACCACGCCAATAGAACCAAGAAGCGCAAATGGGGCAGAAATGATCTTCTCGCCAATGCACGCCATCATATAACCACCACTGGCAGCAACCTTGTCGATGCAGACGGTCAAGGGCACGCCCGCATCACGGATGCGCACTAACTGCGAGGAAGCCAGCCCGTAGCTGTGAACCATGCCACCGCCACTTTCCAGACGCAGTACAACCTCGTCCTGGGCAGTGGCAATACTCAACAAGGCTGTGATTTCGTGACGCAGGTTCTCGGTTGCGGAGGCCTTGATATCTCCGTCGAAATCCAGCACGAATACCCGAGGCTTGCTGCTTGGCGATTTCTTCTCCAGCTTGGCCGCCTTGCTCTCGGCCTTATGCCGCTGCTTGAGCTGGTCCTTGGTCAACACAGCCTCTTCAAGGCCATGGCGCAGTTGCTTGTAGAAGTCATTGAGCTTTTTGATCTGCAGGTGCCCAGGCGCACGCCGGCCCTTGCTGCGCGCGGCACCGATGGCCACCAGCACCATCAGGATCGCCACCACCAAAGTGACCGTTTTGGCCAAGAAACCTGCGTAATCAGCAAGAAAATCCACGTCATCCCCTCAAGATATGTCCAACACTACAACGCACACCGCGCTTCCGAACACCGTGCCGGAGGCTGCTAGGCGGCAGATCGACCAAGCATACCGATCTCCCCCGGTAACGCCTAGCAAGAGGGACAAACCTAATAACAGCGACAAATGCCAACTCATACAGCAAGGCTCAGGTACTAGGCCCAATGCAGCGCATCAGCTATTACAAGGCGATAGCTGCTGAATAGCTCGATTATCCAGCAACTTGATCGCGAGGCAGATGGTGCAACACAGAGATTCAAACAAGCGTATGTTTTTTCGTTGACAGTATCCCTGTGAAGCTCATACCCTCATTAAACTTCAACGTACCTGGATACCAGCGCACGTGGGCAAAATTTACCTGATTAGACACGGCCAGGCCTCCTTTGGCATGGATGACTACGATGTACTGTCACCGATTGGAATCCGCCAGGCCGAGATCGTTGGTGCGCACCTGGCAGCGCAAGACATAAGGCTTGATCGCTGCTTCAGCGGCAGCTTGAAACGCCAGCAACACACGGCTACCTCAGCCCTGGCCGCGCTTGGTAGCCTGGGCAATGCAACACCGCAACTGCAGATTGACCCGGCCTTTAATGAGTTTGATGCCGAAGCCGTTATTCGCACCCTACTGCCGGACATGCTGCCGGAGGAACCCCACGCACTGGAGGTATTACGCAACGCGGTACACCACAGGAGTGAGTTCCAACGCTTGTTCGTCCGCCTGATCGGACGCTGGATCAGCGGCGAGTACGACACGCCTGAGCTGCAAAGCTGGGCCAGTTTTGTGAATCAAGTCAGCCAAGGCCTCAACCGCGTGCTCGAAAGCGCCCATGACAAAGAAAACATTGCAGTCTTTACCTCGGGCGGAACCATTACCGCCCTGCTCCACCTGATAACTGGAATTGGCCCGGACAAAGCCTTTGAGCTTAACTGGCAAATCGTTAATACCTCATTGAGTTGCCTGCGCTTTCGCGGCAACCAAGTGAGCCTGGCTTCCTTCAACAGCAATGTGCATTTAACGCTGGAGAAGACCCCAGAACTCATCACCTATCGCTGAGTTCTGAACCCATGCGCCACAGGCGCAATAAAACCTGAAAATAAAGGAACACACCATGAGCGTTGCAGACATCGTCCAATCCATGAATTCCAAGTTCAACGCCGGTGCCGCAGCTGGCCTGGACCTGGTTTTCCAGTTCAACATCGAAGATGGCGAAAACCACTATCTGGTCGTCAAAGACGGTACTTGCGCCGTTCACCAAGGCGAAAGCGATGACGCCAACGTGACCCTGATCATGGACACCGAAACCCTCAAGGGCATCACCAGCGGTGAAACCGACGGCATGCAGGCCTTCATGGCTGGCAAGCTGCGCGCCGAAGGCGACATGATGCTGGCAATGAAACTGGGCGAACTGTTCCCGGTTTAATAACCGCTTGATGACCGGCCGAGCCAGGTGACTTGTTACTCAAGCACCCGACTCACTGCTTTGATCAAGACTGTTATGCAGACATCTGTAGAACCGGAGCCTTGGCTCCGGTTTTTTTTCACCAGAAACAAGCCCAGCCGATAATCAGGAAGACCGCCTATCCTTACCAACCAATGGTCGTGGACGCCTCAAACTCATGGCAAGAATCAGGCACCTTGATTAAGTAGAAACACTCCCATCTATAACGATGTGAATTGCTTGTCGCCGCATACGACCGATATTAGATTAGTCAATAATCCAAGCCCATAATCATAAGCAAAAGGGATAAAAATGGCGCTTACTGATCAGTCCACCCGCATCCGAGAAGGCGAAGAACTTGATGCGGCGACCATAGACAGCTACCTCAAGGCACATATTCCCGGTCTGACCGGCACGCCGCGCATCAGTCAGTTTCCGGGCGGCGCCTCGAACCTGACCTATTTGCTTGAATACCCGGACAAAGAGTTTGTACTGCGCCGCCCACCATATGGTCACAAGGCCAAGTCGGCCCACGATATGGGTCGCGAGTTCCGTATTCTCAATCAGCTCAATGACGGTTTTCCCTACTGCCCCAAAGCCTATGTGCACTGCACAGATGAGAGCGTGATTGGCGCCGAGTTCTACGTCATGGAGCGGGTCAACGGCATTATCCTGCGCTCTGACATCCCTGCCGAACTCAATTTTGACGCGCAAAAAACTCGCCAGTTGTGCATGAGCTTCATCGACAAGCTGGTCGAGCTGCACAACGTTGACTACCAGGCCTGCGGCCTGGGTGACCTGGGCAAGCCTGAAGGCTACGTGCAACGTCAGATCAGCGGCTGGTCCGACCGCTATGAAAAGGCCCTGACGCCTGATGCACCGCTGTGGGAACCGGTCAAGGCATGGCTGTGCGACAAAATGCCTGCCGATCATCACAAGCCAGCAATAGTGCACAACGACTACCGCTTCGATAACGTCATCCTCGACCCGAATAACCCGATGCAAATCATCGGCGTGCTCGACTGGGAGCTGACCACCATTGGCGACCCGTTGATGGACCTGGGCAACACCCTGGCCTACTGGATCGAAGCGAACGACTGCGCGCCCATGCAGCTGATGCGACGCCAACCGAGCAATGCGCCGGGGATGCTCACGCGCCAGGAATTCGCCGATTACTACGCCGAGCGTGCTGGCATCAAAATCGCCAGTATCGATTTCTACTACACCTACGGCTTGTTCCGCCTGGCCGGTATTGTCCAGCAGATTTACTACCGTTTCTACCACGGCCAGACCCAGGACAAACGCTTTGCGCAGTTCATCCAGATGAACAAGTTGCTGGAGCAAATGAGCCTGCAGGTCATTAATAAATCACAGCTTTAGGCTAGTCATTTCAGGAGAATTGTATGTCCAAGACGCAACTGTTTGACCTCGACGGCAAGATCGCATTTGTTTCAGGTGCAAGCCGTGGCATTGGCGAAGCCATTGCCAAGCTACTGGCCCAGCAAGGCGCTCATGTAATTGTTTCCAGCCGCAAGATCGAGGGCTGCCAGGCGGTTGCCGACGCGATCATCGCCGAAGGCGGAAAAGCCACAGCCATTGCTTGTCACATTGGCGAAATGGAGCAAATCCAGAACGTTTTCGCGCAGATTCGCGAGCAGTTTGGCCGCCTGGATATCCTGGTCAACAACGCGGCGACCAACCCACAATTCTGTAACGTGCTTGACACCGATCTTTCGGCTTTCCAGAAGACCGTCGACGTCAACATCCGCGGCTACTACTTCATGTCCATCGAAGGCGGCAAGCTGATGAAGCAAAATGGCGGTGGCAGCATTATCAATGTTGCCTCAATCAACGGCGTGTCGCCGGGCGAGTTCCAGGGTATTTACTCGGTCACCAAGGCGGCGGTCATCAGCATGACCAAGGTCTTTGCCAAGGAATGCGCACAGTTCGGCATTCGCTGCAATGCGCTGCTGCCGGGCCTGACAGACACCAAGTTTGCCTCGGCACTGACCAAGAACGACTCCATTCTCAAGGTTGCCCTGCAACGCATCCCGCTCAAGCGAGTAGCTGACCCAAGCGAAATGGCAGGTACCGTGCTCTACCTGGCCAGTGACGCTTCCAGCTACACCACGGGCGTTGCGCTGAATGTCGATGGCGGCTTCCTTTCATAGCAAGCTCGCAACATACCCGCCTATAAGCAAAAGGGACCAACAAGGTCCCTTTTGCTTAGGCAGATCAGTGGATCACTTCCAATCCTTGAGCGCCTGTTTTGCGGCCGAATTCATCGGCTCCGCCAGCAAGCCGGTTGGCGTCAGGCTGACCCTATATTGTGCATTGTCGGCAATCGGCAGGTAGGTCACGCGTAGCGCCTGGGGATCGAACATCATCAGGTCGTGCTTGCCCAGGCGCAGCCAGCGCCACAGATCAATACCATACGGGCTTTGCGCAAGCTCGGCTTGGGCATGTACCGACATCGACTGCTGTTCAATGGCAAGGAAGCGCCCCGTGAGCTTTTGCAGGCGATAGCCAGGCTTGAGGCCAATGAGTTCAGCAATGCCTTTCCAGCGCAGCAAGCGTGCATCCAGTTGCCACAGGTCACCCTGAATAATGACGTTGTGAGTGGCTTCGCCTTCGGTGACCTGTACCTGGTACCTATCGCCATCGGCCTTGAAGCTCAGGGTCGCCAGCGGCCCGCTTTCCGGTAACGGCGAATAGCTGTAGAGGTCGTAGGCAACCAAGCCGACCAGAACCGCCAAGCCCAGGAAAAACAAGCCACAGGTGCCACGGAGCCAACCAAGCAACCAATTGCCGCCAAACAAAATGCGTGCGGCAACCAGCACCGTTAAAACCGCCAGTAACGCTGTTACCCAGGCCAAGCCATCGTATTGCATCAAGCAGATCCCTTATTGATGAAAATGCTGGCATTATGCGCAGCGACTGCCACACCGCCCAGCGCCAGAGCTGAACAATCGAACACAGGTCTTGTTTTCTTATGCTACTGCCTTTCGAGCTTGCTGTTGACCCAACCACTTTACTAATTCTGGTGGGCGTCGCATTTATTGCCGGTTTTATTGATGCAATTGCCGGCGGCGGTGGTTTGCTGACCATTCCTGCACTGCTCACCGCTGGTTTACCGCCGCACTTGGTGCTGGGTACCAACAAGCTGAGCTCTACATTTGGCGCCGCCATTGCCAGCTACACCTTCTATCGGCGCAAGCTGTTCAACCCGGTCAACTGGCGCAACGCATTGATTGGCACTGCTGTTGGTGCCCTGCTGGGCGCGGCAATCGCCCAATGGCTGCCGGCCGAGTGGCTTAACCAGATGCTCCCGGTCGTAGTCTTTGGCTGTGGCCTGTACCTGTTGTTCGGTAAATCACCGGACGCGCCCCTGAATCCCGATGCACCAATCGCCAAGGGTCGCCAATGGCCACAAAGCATCAGCCTCGGCTTGTATGACGGCGTTGCCGGCCCAGGCACGGGGGCATTCTGGACTGTCAGCACACTGCTGCTCTACCCGCTTGACCTGGTCCGCGCCAGCGGCGTTGCCCGGACCATGAACTTTGTCAGCAACATTTGCGCGCTGGCGATATTTATCGCCAGCGGCCAGGTCGCCTGGATACTGGGCATCTGCATGGGCTCAGCCCTGATGGTTGGCGCTTATATTGGCGCACGCACCGCCATTAGAGGTGGCTCCAGGTTTATTCGCCCGGTGTTTATATTGGTGGTATTGGCGTTGACGGCGCGTCTAGCTTGGCAGCACTGGTTCGGGCATGCCTAGCCGGCGCGCCACATAGACGTCGATCAGGTAACGGGCAATTGAGCGGCTGGCGGGCAATGGCGGCAGCTCATGCACACTGAACCACTGCGCATCTTCGATTTCTTCTGGCTGCATGACGATATCACCAGCGGCATATTCAGCATGGAAGCCAAGCATCAATGAATGCGGAAACGGCCAGCCCTGGCTGCCCAGATACTGCACGTTCTTGACCTGGATGCCGACCTCTTCGAATACCTCGCGTTCAACGCACTGCTCCACCGACTCACCCGCTTCGACAAAACCAGCCAAGGTGCTGTAGATGCCGCTGACAAAGCGTGGGGAACGCGCCAGGAGGATTTCATCGCCACGTGTGACCAAGACAATCATGCTCGGTGACAAACGCGGGTAATGGCGCAACTCGCAACGCGGGCATTGCATGGCTCGCTCACCCGGCACTTGCTGCATCGCCGTTGCACAACTGCCGCAATAACGATGCTCGCGCGACCAGGTGCCTATCTGAGCGGCATAGCTGAGCAGGCGGAACATATCCGCATCGCCTTCAAGCATCACCTGGCGCAGGCTGTGCCAACTGAAGGCTGGCAGCTCGAGCGCGGATTCAAGCTCAAGCAAGAAAATACTGTCGCCGTCAAAGTGGCCGATTCCGTGCTCGGCTATCACTTCAATGTCTTGTTTTTTCAGCCACTCTCGCGGGAACAGGACACCGTTACTGTCGGCCAGGAAGTGTTGCCTGCAATGGGCAATCGCCCAGCCGCCGGGCTGGCGATGATCAATAATAGCGGGCTGCCAGCGGTTGTTCATCAGGCGGCAACCGTAAGGCCCAGCGTACGCACGCTATCAGCCGCAAGATCCAGCACGCTGGGGCGCGTCTCTTCTCGCATCACAGCCCCGGCTTCCAGGTAATACTCGAGGCTGCTGAGGGCGTCGGCCAGGGTTTCAAGCATGTGTTCGCTCGGCATTTGGGTGGTATCGACCATCTGCGTCTGGATGTATGAAGCGCACGCGCCGATCAACTCGGCAGCACGCTCCTGCCCGAGAAACCACAGGCCGCCACGCACAGCCTGGAGACTAAATGGCACATTGGACAGGTGCATGCGATCACCGTTGGACTCAAGGTAGGCGGTAATTGCCCGCTTACTCAAGGCCAGGCCCGCTTGCGCCTCATCGATCACGACTATTCGTGCTTCGAGTAATTGATGATAGGCAAAGAGTTCGGCCTCGCTACGTTGCGGCTCGACCGCTGGGCGCATGCGCGGCTGGTCCGTATCCAGGCTGGAAACCATGCCTTCGACATAGAGAATGGTATCTGCCAGCTTATGCAACTCGGCAACAGGCGGCACGCTGCCCTCGCTCCACGTCGCGACAACCAGGACTTGCTCGCTGAGCGAGTTACCCGCCGAGCTTAATCCGACCATGCCCAGGGTTTTGCTCATTTTGCCGAGCAAGGCATGCAGGCTGGTCAGGACATCCGCTTGCACGGTGCCGCGCTCAATCAGGTCGAGCATGTCCTTGACGCTGGAAAGCTCTTCGCGGATGGCAGCGCTGAGCGAACGCATCACCGATTTACCAGGCCCAGCCAGGCGCTGTGATTCTTCTTCGATCAGATGATCGGTAAACGGCAGTGGTGTCAGGCCGAATACAGCCCGCAAAGCAGAGACTTGCGGGCCATTGCTGTCGGACAAGGCAACCAGATAAAGCAGTTCCTTGAGCAAATTGCGCGGCGGCTCATAACTGCTGTTGAGAAACATCTTCTTCAGTTCGCGATCAACCCGTCCGAACAATTGCTTGCGCGGCTGACGAGCAAGCAGCAGACCCTCATTTTGCGCTTCCAGGGCGGCTGCACAAATCCAGCAGAGTCGGCCACGCGGCTCGTTGGCAAACAGTCCATCAAGGCGCTGCATGGCCCGGGTCATCAGCTTGAGACTGCTTTTCGGATTCGGCTCGCGAATAAAGCCCAGCAGCCCGACCTGATACATCTGACGCAAGCGCCGCCCTTCTACTTCCTTGGCGGCTGCATCCAGCGCCGCCGACGCTATGCGCGGACGCGGCTGATCAAGGCGCACGCTAAAAAAGAAGCTCTCGGGCAAAGGCTGCTGGCCACCGGCCTGGCGCAGATCGTTTATGGCAGGCAGCAACAGCTCAGGCATTTCCTGGCGATGCACATCAACATTTTCAAGATAACGACGCAGTACATGCAGGGCATTGCTCAGCGCGGCAATCTGCACATCACGCTCTTCACCGGCACCGGCTGGAATATCAGTGGCCTGGTCGAGTACTTCCTGAGCCAGAAGCTCAGCACCGGCCAATTCGATCAAATTGAGTGTGCCGCGCACCTGGTGCAGGCTTTCCACCGCTTGTTGCAGCAGGCTGCCGTTGTTGCGCTCAAGAATAAATTGCTCAAGGCTCGATTCAGCCTCGAACATCGTCGTAAACAGTTCATCACGTACCAGGTTAAGCGAAGTAGCACCGGAAACCATGAGCTATTGCGCCTCCCGCGCTTTGGATATTGATAATTGCGGGCACTGCATCAGTCGGCGAACTCCGGCTTTTGCTTGCTCATATGAGCAGCCATGGCGACACGCAGGTCGGCCGACTGCAACATGGCGGCGTTCCAGGTAGCGATGTACTCAAGGCCATCATCGACACGATGGTCGCGCATATAGCGAATCATCTCTTTAGTACCGCGGATGGCAACGGGTGACTTCTCGGCGATCTGCCCAGCAAGCTGCATGACGCCGTCGAGCAATGCCGATTGATCGGCGTAGGTGCGGTTGACCAAACCGATTTCACGGGCTTCATGACCGTCGATTGTACGTCCGGTAAAGGCCAGCTCACGCATCATGCCGTCGCCGATAATGCGGGGCAGCCGCTGCAAGGTTCCAACATCGGCAGCCATGCCCATATCGATTTCCTTGATCGAAAACTGCGCATCTTCGGTGCAATAACGCATGTCGCACGCCGACACCAGGTCAATCGCCCCACCCAGGCAATAGCCCTGGATCGCCGCCAGCACAGGTTTGCGACACTGGTCCACGGCGTTGAAGGATGCTTGGAGCTGAAGAATTTTGCGCCGCAGAACGTCGGCATTACGGCCAACATCCTTACCAAGGTCATTAGCGACTTGGGCCAGCATCATCAGGTCGATGCCCGAAGAAAAATGCTTGCCTGCACCTGAAAGCACGACAACCCGAACCTCGTCCGTCTCATCGATCCAGCGGAAGATCTCGATGATTTCCGACCAGAAATCCACGTTCATCGCGTTGATTTTTTCCGGGCGATTGATTTGCACATGGGCAATTTTATCTGCCAATTCAACCTGAAAGGCTTTGTATTCGGCCATGGCTTGGTTCCTCAGCGGCAGGGGTGGCGCGCAAAATTTTCTTCTAGTTACAGCCGCCCAACTATAACAAGCACGGCATAAATGTCGATCCTATCCATTGTGACGCAGGCCACCTTCTCAGGCTAAAGCATCACTTTGACTGCTACAGCTAACATATTGATCTATCGAAAATAGCCATCAGCCGAGTCTGATCGACTGATGGCGACTCCACAGGGCAGGCATGCCTGATCAAGGCCTGTAGCCGAGCATTTACTGGCTGATGCAGTCGACGGTATACACCACTCCGTCAGCATCCTCGCGACGCTGCAGCCCGTGCACATCGGCATCAAAGCCCGGGAAGCTGTTATCGAAACGACGGGCGAATTCCAAATAATCAATGATTGAGCGCGTGGCGGCGGTAAACCGCTCGCCCGGCATGATCAGCGGGATACCTGGCGGATATGGAACCAACATCACGGCGGCGATGCGACCTTGCAACTGACTCACAGGCACCGCTTCAACTTCGCCGCGCACCAGCTGGTTATAGGCATCCGCCGGCTTGATGGCGACCTCGGGCAAGACCGTGTACATATGCTTGAGGGCCTTGGCCGTGGCGTTCTCCCGGTAACAGTCGTGCAGTGCATCGCACAAATCACGCAACCCCAGCCCCTGGTACTGCGCACCACCAGCCCTGGCAATGGATGGCAATACGCTGGTCAACGGCAAGTTGGCATCGTAGCTGCGCTTGAACTCCAGTAGCTCAGTGAGCAATGTGCTCCATTTGCCCTTGGTAATACCCATCGAGAACAACACCAGGAAGGAGTACAGGCCGGTTTTCTCTACAACCAGGCCGCGCTCCCAGAGGAACTTGCTGACCACGGCTGCTGGAATACCGCGTTCATCAAGCTTGCCGCCCGCTGTGAGCCCAGGCATGACCAAGGTAACCTTGATCGGGTCAAGCAGCACATAATCTTCGGCAATGTCACCAAAGCCATGCCAGTCGGCCTGCGGCTGCAACACCCAGTCGGCGGTTGCAACTTCATCGGTGCCCGAGGCTTGCGGCGGCTGCCAGATGGTGAACCACCAGTCATCGGCGCTGAGATTTTGCCCCAGGTTGGCCAATGCGCGTCGGAAGCTGAGGGCTTCGTCAAAGGTTTCCTGGATCAATGAGCGCCCCGCCGGGCCTTCCATCATCGCAGAGGCCACGTCGAGCGAGGCGATAATGCCGTACTGGGGCGAGGTTGAAATGTGCATCATGAAGGCTTCGTTGAAGCGATCGGTGTCGAGCTGGCGCACGCCGCCATCTTGCACATGAATCATCGATGCCTGGCTGAATGCTGCGAGCAATTTGTGCGTCGAATGGGTGGTAAACACCAGCGGCGTATTTTCAGTACAGCTGGTGCCCATGCCGTAGCGTCCGCTATAGAACTCATGGAAGGCAGCATAGGCAAACCAGGCTTCGTCAAAATGCAGCACTTCAACGCTGTCGCCCAGGGTTTGCTTGACCAGCTCGGCGTTGTAGCAGAGCCCGTCATAGGTCGAGTTGGTGACCACGGCCAGCTTGACCTTGGCTTCTCGACCCCGGGCAAGCGGACTGGCATCGATCTTTGCCTGAATCGACTCGCGACTGAACTCGCTCAAGGGAATCGGCCCGATAATCCCCAGCTCATTGCGCTCCGGGCACAGATACAGCGGAATGGCACCGGTCATGATGATCGAATGCAAAATCGATTTGTGGCAATTGCGATCCACCAGCACCAGGTCATCGCGGCCAACCATGCTGTGCCAGACGATCTTGTTGGCGGTCGAGGTGCCATTTATCACGAAATAGGTGTGATCCGCGCCGAAATTACGCGCCGCACGGGCCTCGGCCTCGGCCAACGGGCCGGTGTGATCGAGCAATGATCCCAGCTCCGGCACTGAAACCGAGAGGTCCGAACGCAGGGTATTTTCACCGAAAAACTGGTGAAACGCCTGCCCCACCGGGCTTTTACGGTAAGCCACCCCACCGCCGTGTCCCGGCGTGTGCCAGGAATAGTTGGACTGCGAAGTGTGTTGCACCAAAGCCTTGAAAAACGGCGGCAACAGACCGTCCAGGTAGTTGCGTGCCGCCCTGGCAACCTGGCGTGCGAGAAAGGGAACAGTGTCTTCAAACAGATAGAGAATGCCGCGCAACTGGTTCAAGTCAGCCATGGCCTCGGCGGGGGCATTTTCGATAGTGACTTGCTCGCCAAGGGCGAAAATAGGCAGTTGCGGGGCACGGGCGCGGGCAATGCGGATCAGCTCGACCATATCCTGCAGCAGGTGCTTGTTTTCCCCCGCACCTTCGGCGGTCACCAGGATGCAGGCCAGACCGTGATGGGTCGAGGCGACGATACGCCCTTCAGCCGAACTGGCCGTTGACAGAATGCTGAAACCATCCTGTTCAAGCTCTTGCGCAATCGCCCGCACCCGATCGCCGGCGACTGTGTCGGCCTTGATGTCGCGATGCACAATCAGTACAGGAAACTTTAGATCTTTATGCATTGTGTTGTCCCTGAAAGTGACAGGTCTAGGCCTGCCTATCACCTCAGGTTAGAGCCTGCGCAACGCTGGCGGAACCCCCCACTGCTTCACAGTGTACGAAAAGGTCGCGCGCGAATAATTCTCAGGACTCGGCCTCGACCTTGGGCTGATCCATCTGCAGCCACAATGGCAATGCTCCGGACGACTTTTCAATCGCTGCCAGACGCGCCGCATGCTCGCCCAGCTCCACTTCGTTGGCGGCAATGATTCTGGTCATGGGACGATCAGCAGCCAAGCGCTTGATTGGCGTAGGTTGCTGACGCCCACCGGTACCATCGCCTTCGGAGCCATCACCGGCCAAGGAAAGGTTGGTCTGCCCCCCGGTCATCGCCAGATAGACATCGGCCAGAATCTCGGCATCGAGCAAGGCGCCGTGCAGATCACGGCCCGAGTTGTCGACATCGTATCGCTTGCACAATGCATCCAGGCTGTTGCGCTGGCCCGGATGGCGCTCACGGGCCATCACCAGAGTATCGAGCACCGAGCAATGATCGGTCAGGTCGGAACGATCCTGGCGCCCTTGCAGCACAAACTCATTATTGATGAAGCCAATGTCGAACGGCGCGTTGTGGATGATCAACTGGGCGCCGTTGATAAAGTCAAAGAACTCATCGGCGATGTCTTTGAAGTGCGGCTTGTCGGTGAGGAACTCGTTGGTAATGCCGTGGACGGCGATGGCGCCTTCATCGATCTCGCGATCAGGCTGCAGGTACACATGAAAATGACGACCCGTTAGGCGCCGGCCGATCATCTCAACACAACCGATCTCGATAATCCGATGGCCATCGGTGACCGGCAAACCGGTCGTTTCCGTATCGAGAACTACTTTTCTATCAGCCGTTTGATTGTTAACCGTCATTGCATACCCGCCTCTAAACACAAGCTGAATCTTAACATGGGTGAACCAATCCTAGCGCCTGTTAGTGGTCTCAATCAGTTTCTCGATCAGCGCCTTTGCCGCAGCCGAGAGAGTACTCCCGACCAGATGAACCAAACCCACCCGCTGCTCCACCCGTGGTTGGCTCAAGGCCACGCAGCATGCTCCAAGCGCCAGCATTTGCTCCCGGCACAACCCTGGTACCACGCTGACCCCCAGGCCTTGGGAAACCATGCGTCCAACGGTCACAAGCTGGTGACTTTCGAATGCCACAGGCAGGCGACCATGGCATTCGCTTACGCTCTTCTCCAACAGGCTTCGCACTGCAGAAGGTCGTTGCAGGGCGATAAAGGGCTCGCCAAGCAAATCACTCCATTGCAGCTCTGGATAGCTGGCCAGCGGACTGGTGCCAGGCACCACAGCAATGAAGCGATCCAGATACAGCGGGATAAAGGCCAAGCCCTCGAGAGATTCCGGCTCCAACACCACACCCAACTCAACACGGTGGTTGCGCACCATTTCAACCACCTGCTCATTGATCACATCGTGCACTGTGACATTGATATTCGGATGCTCATCGCGAAACGCCCTGAGCGCAACGGGCAGCAGGCTTGCGGCAAATGACGGCAGCGCGGCAATCGCCACCCGACCAAGCTGAAGGGTGAAATGTTGGCGCAGGTGCTCCTCGGCATTATCCCAATCGGCGACCAGCCTGCGCGCCATTGGCAACAGCACCTCACCTTCACGGGTGAGCGCCACGCTGCGGGTCGTGCGCACCAGTAACGGACCACCAAGCGACTCCTCAAGGGTCTTGATCGCCAGGCTCAAGGCCGGCTGGGACAGGTGCAAATGCTGGCAGGCCTGGGCAAAGGACAAGGTCTGGGCAACAGCCAGAAAGGCGCGAAGCTGCTTGATGGTCATTATTCAGAAAAACCTATCAATACCAATAAAAAACAAACTTAACAAATAATACCCAGCAAACGACACTGAAGCCATCTCCGGTCCAGGACCGATGCCACATCCATAGGAGCAAGCAGATGGCAGGGCTCGATAAACGCGTGAACAGCTACGAGGAGGCACTCGCCGGCCTCACTGATGGCATGACTGTATTGGCCGGGGGCTTCGGTCTTTGCGGCATCCCGGAAAACCTGATTGGCCAGATCCGCCGGCTCGGGGTCAAGGGCCTGACCGTGGTTTCCAATAATTGCGGCGTCGATGGATTTGGCCTGGGTGTATTGCTCGAAGACCGGCAGATTCGCAAGATGATTGCCTCTTACGTCGGCGAAAACGCGCTCTTTGAACAACAGTTGCTCAACGGCGAGCTGGAAGTCGAACTGACGCCACAAGGCACTCTCGCGGAAAAGCTGCGCGCAGGTGGGGCCGGGAT
The DNA here is from genome assembly GCF_900188155.1 of Pseudomonas segetis. Classification (GTDB taxonomy): domain Bacteria; phylum Pseudomonadota; class Gammaproteobacteria; order Pseudomonadales; family Pseudomonadaceae; genus Aquipseudomonas; species Aquipseudomonas segetis. The sequence continues at coordinate 886,509 of NZ_FZOG01000001.1, read as the reverse complement.
TCCAGCGTTCTTCACCGCCACCGGGTACGGCACGCCCGTGGCCGAAGGCAAGGAAGTCCGTCAATACGGCGATCGTCACTACATCCTGGAGCCTTCGATTACCGGTGACTTCGCCATAGTCAAAGGCTGGAAGGCCGATCATTTCGGCAATGTCATCTATCGCCACACGGCGCAGAACTTCAACCCGCTGGCCGCGACTGCAGGACGCATCACAGTGGTCGAGGTTGAAGAAATCGTCGAACCCGGCGAGCTCGATCCGGCGCAGATCCATACCCCCGGCATTTACGTCGACCGCATCATCCAGGGGCACTTCGAAAAGCGCATTGAAAAACGCACCGTACTGGCGTGAGCCACCCATATTAAGGAGAGGCCGCTCATGGCACTTACCCGCGAACAAATGGCTCAGCGCGTTGCCCGCGAGCTCAAGGACGGTTACTACGTCAACCTGGGCATTGGCATTCCAACACTGGTAGCCAACTATGTACCGGATGATATCCAGGTGATGCTGCAATCGGAGAATGGCCTGCTCGGCATGGGTGCATTCCCCAAAGATGAGCATGTTGATGCCGATATGATCAACGCCGGCAAACAGACTGTTACCGCAGTCAAGGGCGCATCGATTTTTTCATCGGCCGAATCCTTCGCCATGATCCGTGGCGGCCATGTCGACCTGACCGTGCTCGGTGCTTTCGAGGTGGACGTCGAAGGCAACATTGCCTCCTGGATGATTCCCGGCAAGCTTATCAAAGGCATGGGCGGCGCCATGGACCTGGTTGCAGGGGCCGATAATATTATCGTGACCATGACCCACGCCTCCAAAGACGGCGAATCCAAGCTGCTCAGTCGTTGCACCCTGCCCCTCACAGGCGCGGGTTGCATCAAGAAAGTGCTGACCGACCTGGCCTACCTTGAGATCGAAAACGGTGCATTTATCCTGCGCGAACGAGCGCCCGGAATCAGCGTCGAGGAAATTGCCGAAAAAACAGCTGGCCGCCTGATCATCCCCGATCATGTCCCGGAAATGACCTTCTAATTCCCCTTCCCTCGCCTTGCCATCTCCACCGTCGGTGGCAAGGCTTTTTTATTCATTGCTACTCGCCGCAGCCTTGCCAGGCACGGATCCTTTACGAGGTAACCTCAAATGAATGATGTCGTCATCGTAGCCGCAACGCGCACAGCCATTGGCAGTTTTCAGGGTTCATTGGCAACTGTACCAGCGCCGGAGCTGGGCGCAGCCGTGATTCGCCGCCTGTTGGAACAGACCCGGATTGACGGCGCGCTGGTTGATGAGGTGATCCTCGGCCAGGTACTGACTGCTGGCAGTGGCCAGAACCCGGCCCGCCAGGCATCGATCATTGCCGGCTTACCCCACGCCGTCCCGGCCATGACCCTGAACAAGGTATGCGGCTCGGGTCTCAAGGCTCTGCATCTTGGCGCCCAAGCCATTCGCTGCGGGGATGCAGAGGTGGTTATCGCCGGCGGCATGGAGAACATGAGCCTGGCACCCTATGTCATGCAAGGCGCACGAACCGGCCTGCGCATGGGGCATTCGAAACTGGTGGACACTGTGATTCAAGATGGCCTGTGGGACGCGTTCAACGACTACCACATGGGTATCACTGCCGAAAACCTGGTCGACAAATATGCAATCTCCCGCGAAGAACAAGATGCTTTCGCGGCCAGCTCCCAGCAAAAAGCCGTTGCCGCCATTGAGGCCGGCCGTTTTGTCGAGGAAATCACTCCAATCCTGATCCCCTCGCGCAAGGGCGATCCCGTGACCTTCGCCACTGACGAGCAGCCTCGCCCTGGCACGACCCCTGAAAGCCTCGGCAAGCTCAAGCCCGCCTTTAAAAAGGACGGCACTGTCACCGCCGGCAATGCTTCGAGCTTGAATGATGGCGCCGCCGCCGTGCTGCTGATGAGCGCCAGCAAAGCCCAGGCGCTCGGACTGCCAGTATTGGCAAGGATCGCCAGCTATGCCAATGCTGGTGTCGACCCGGCGATAATGGGCATCGCCCCGGTGAGCGCGACAAAACGCTGCCTGTCAAAAGCAGGCTGGACACTGGAGGACCTGGATCTGATTGAAGCCAATGAAGCCTTCGCCGCTCAAGCGCTTGCAGTAGGCAAGGAACTGGACTGGGACAGCCAGAAGGTCAATGTCAACGGCGGTGCCATCGCCCTGGGCCACCCGATTGGAGCCTCGGGTTGCCGTGTCCTGGTAACCCTGCTGCATGAGATGATCAAGCGCGATGCCAAGAAAGGCTTGGCGACACTGTGCATCGGCGGCGGCCAGGGCGTGGCGCTGGCCATTGAGCGGCCAGACCAGGGCCGCGACGAATAGAGGAAGACTGCAGGTTAGCCGAACTGGGTGCTTCTGACTTCATCGACACCGCGATTAGCCAGTTGATCGGCCCGCTCGTTGCCTGGATGGCCGGTGTGGCCGCGCACCCACTGCCAGGTCACTTGATGGCGATTTACTTGCTCATCCAACTGCTGCCACAGGTCGGCATTCTTCACCGGCTGCTTGGCGGCGGTTTTCCAGCCACGCTTCTTCCAGTTTGGCATCCAGTCCTGGATACCCTGCATGACATATTGGGAGTCGGTTACCAGACGCACATTGCACTCGCGCTTTAGCTCAGCCAGGGCGCGGATTGCCGCTGTCAGCTCCATGCGATTGTTGGTGGTCTCGGCTTCGCCGCCCCACAACTCCTTCTCGACACCTTTAAACACCAGCAAGGCACCCCAGCCACCTACACCAGGATTTCCCTTGCACGCGCCATCGGTATAGATCTCAACTTGTTCTGACATGCAGCGCTTTTCTCTCGATAAGGTAAATCAAACCGCCCGGTATCAGGCATATTGGCTAGGGCTTGCCAGCAGCCCGGCGACTAACCTTGGCCACCGGCATCGGCACCAGCGCCCCCATGGGCTCACGCTGGGATTGGCGCAATGGCCGCAAGCCCACGACCAGCTTGCGCGCCACCAATAGATAGAAACCACCACAAGGCGCTTGCCAAGACCGCCCCCAGGACTCCAACGGCGCCAGCCGGCCCTGCCAGGCGCGGGAAGCAAGCGGCGGACGATAACACCCGAAGCGACGTTTCTCCAGCGCAAAGCCCAGCAGGTGCAGCCAATCACAAACCCGATTGGGGGAGATGCAGCGCGCCTGGTGCAGTACGTCGCGAACCAACAGATGACGCAAGCCCCAACTGCTGGCCGGGTTGATGCCAACGATCAACAAATGCCCGCCCGGCCTGACGCTGTGCGCAGCCTCACGTAGCAATCCGTGTGGAGACAGGCTGAAATCCAGGCCATGCTGTAACATCACTACATCGGCAGCGTGTTCGGTCATGGGCCAGGCCTGTTCTTCGCAAACGATATCCACCCCTGCAAATGGTGGCCCGACACGCACGCTATGTTGAATTTGAGCGGCCTCGGGCAGCTCGCCTGCAGTTGGTCCATAGTGCAGCATGTAACTGCCGAAGAAGCGTGCGAGTTCCTCTTCGAGCACAGGCTGCTCACTTTCAAGCAGTAGCTGCCCATAAGGCCCCTCAAACCAATGTCGGGCACTGGCGATCAAGCTCAGCCACTGTGCATCGGCGTCGGCAAACGGCTTTTCTGAGCGTTGCTGATCTGACATTAATCAATTCCTGCGTAGCCCTTAGGGCGAGTCAAGCCTAAGATGCGCTTTTGTTTAAACCTTGGCGACTGACGACCATGATAAACATCGAAGCCCTACCTGCATTCTCTGACAACTATATCTGGTTGTTACAAGACCCCGAGCTAGGCCACTGTGCCGTGGTTGATCCAGGCGACGCCGCCCCCGTCGAGAACTGGCTGGCCAGCAACCCTGGCTGGAAACTTACGGATATCCTGATAACCCACCATCACTTTGACCACGTGGGCGGTGTCGAGCAGTTGAAAGCAACCACTGGCGCCCGCGTGACCGGCCCCGCCAATGAAAAGATCCCGGCCCGTGACCTGGCATTGGGCGAAGGTGATGAAGTCCAAGTATTGGGGCAAACCTTCAAAATCATTGAGGTTCCAGGCCACACGCTGGGGCACATTGCCTATTACCAAAGCGAGCTCGACCTGCTGTTTTGCGGCGACACCCTGTTTGCAGCAGGTTGTGGCCGTTTATTCGAAGGCACGGCCGAACAGATGCATGATTCGCTCAGCCGCCTGGCCGCGCTGCCTGCCAATACGGCAGTGTACTGCACCCACGAATACACCTTGAGCAACTTGCGTTTTGCCCAAGCAGCCGAACCTGATAACCAGGATATCGCCCAGCGCATCAGCGATGTCACGCAATGGCGCGAAAATGACCAGATAAGCCTGCCTACCAACTTAAGTTTGGAGTTGGCGACCAACCCTTTTCTGCGCTCCCAGTCACGGTCTATTCTGCAAAAACTAGACGAGCGGAACGGTCCCCGTGAACGCTCGGCCGTGCAGGCATTTGCTGAACTTCGCGCCTGGAAAGACAACTTCTAAAAAGTCGACACAACCACAAAACGCTGGTCAAAACTTGACCAGCGTAAAAACGGTTTCTAGAATCGCCCGACCTTTGCATCTGGAAGACCATCACCGCTAATGCTTTTATCACCACGCAAACCCTTGAATTCAAAGGCATTAGCACAAAGCGCTCAAGCGCTCGTGGTGGTGTTCTGCGCGACCCTGGCCGGCTGTCAAAGTACGCCACAAACCAGTAACGAAATGGCGGCAGTCCAACGCCATAAACCAGAACCTGTATGGCTCAACACCCAGCCCAAAAAGCATGTCGCTACTGATATTTGGGAACGGGTACGCGATGGTTACCAGCTGCAAGACATCATAGGTATCAACCCGCGCATCGAGCAACAGCGCCTTTGGTTTGTCAGCAACCCCTCGTTCATCGAGAATGCCAGCGAGCGCAGCAACCCTTACATCCATTACATCGTCGAGCAGCTCGAAGAGCGCGATATGCCCACTGAACTGGCATTGCTACCGATGATTGAAAGCGCCTACAACCCGCTCGCCCTTTCTCATGCAAATGCTGTTGGCCTGTGGCAATTCATGCCAGCCACCGGCAGGCATTTCAACCTTCGCCAGACCAGCTGGTACGACGGGCGCCGTGATGTCATGGCATCGACCAATGCAGCGATGAACTACCTGACGCGCCTGCACGATATGTTCAACGGCGACTGGCTGCTCGCCCTGGCCGCCTACAACGCGGGCGAAGGCAGGGTCAGCAGAGCCATAGAGCGCAACCAGAAACTTGGCCTGCCAACCGACTACTGGAACCTCTCGCTGCCGACTGAAACGCAGAACTATGTGCCCAAGCTACTGGCCCTGTCGCAAGTGATCATGACACCCAAGGCCTATGGCATCAGTCTCAGCCCGGTTGCCAACCAGCCCTACTTCGAACAGGTTGCCCTGAAACAGAACATGGATCTGTCGAAGATCGCGCAAATGATGGATCTTGATGAAGATGAGCTGTACCAACTCAACCCGGCCTTCAAGCGTCGCATCACCATGGACGGCCCGCCCAGACTGCTGGTGCCTGTCGAAAAAGCCGAACAACTGACCGCGACCTTATCGACCATGAAGCCGCAGGCCATGGTCAGCTGGCAAGAATACAAAGTCCGCCGGGGCGACACCCTGAGCAGCATCGCCAACCGCTACCACACCAGCGTCAGTGGCATCCGCGAGCTGAACAAGCTCACCAGCAACAGGTTACGTGTTGGCCAAAACCTGAGCCTGCCAATGCGCGCAGGTGAAGCTAACCAGCAACTTGCCAGCACCCGCCCGACACCACGCAGTTACCGGGTAAAACCAGGCGACAACCTGTGGTCCATCGCCAAGGCCAACAAGGTGTCGGTCTCTGAAGTCAAGCGCTGGAACAAGCTGAGCGGGAACAAGCTGAAAATCGGCCAGACCCTGGCCATGGCAAGCCCCTCGAGCACTAAATCAGCAGCGAGCCGCAAGCAAGACACTGTCACCTACTACAAAGTGCGCAAAGGCGACTCCTTGTCGGTAATCGCCCAGCGTTTCAAAGTCCCGGTAAAGCACCTGAGGACCTGGAACCCGCGCACAGGCAGCGCATTACGCCCCGGGCAAACCCTGACCCTGCGCCTGCCGCGCTAGGACTCAGCACACAAGCCAAGCGCTGATGCTGCTTGGCTTCAACAAAATAATAAGCCACTGGGTGTGACGATCAAACCGGCCGTCGCCTCTAACGCAATGGACAAGATACAACAGGCCGGATTTCGCCTGGGCAAAACCTGCCGTCATGACTGCAGCGCCACTGCGGGCCTGGCTGGCAAGCCTTCAAGGGCTGGATTGTTTTGTATCCAGCGCATGCGGCCAAGTCACTCGAGCGCCTAGTCTTTTTCCTGTCGATACAAGCTGTTACTGTACCGGGCAAGATGCCCATAGCCGCCACGGATCGGATATATCACTTGATACGTCGCCTCATCCCATTACTGCTCAGCCTTTTAGTGTGTTTCCCTGCCGGGGCAACCATTATCAAGAGCCATGGCTATGCTCAATTCGGTGCGCTCAAGTACTCAGCCAGCTTTACCCATTTCGATTGGGTAAACCCTGATGCGCCCAAGCGTGGCACCCTGCACATGATGGCCTCAGGCACCTTCGATACCCTCAACCCCTATACTTTCAAAGGCTCGAGCCCGATCTCGACTGCAAACTTCCTGCAGTACGGCGTGACGGAGATGAATGAGCCGCTGATGGTCGGTACTGGCGCCTATGACCCATCCGGGGATGAGCCAGCATCAAGCTATGGCTTGATCGCCGAAACAGTCGAATACAGTGAAGATCGCAGCTGGGTGGTGTTCAACCTGCGCAAAAACGCCAGGTTTCACGATGGCAAGCCGATTACCGCCTATGACGTTGCCTTCTCGTACCGCACCCTGCTCAAGGAAGGCCATCCGCAATACCGCACCAACCTGCAGGAAGTGAAGCGCGTTGATATCCTCAACCGGCATCGCATCCGCTTTGTGTTCAAGCGTGCGGGTAATCCCCTGTTGATATTGCGTCTTGGCGAGCTACCGGTGCTGCCCCAGCACTACTGGAAGGATCGCGACTTCACCGCCACCACCTATGAACCGCCATTGGGCAGTGGCCCCTACAAAATCACCCAGGTCAGCCCCGGCCGGAGCCTGACATTTGAGCGCGTGAAAAACTGGTGGGGCAAAGACCTGGCCGTAAACCGCGGCAAATACAACTTCGACAAGGTGCGTGTCGATTTTTATCGCGATAGCAATGTGGCATTCGAGGCCTTCAAAGCCGGTGAGTTTGATTTCTACATCGAGCAACAAGCCAAGAACTGGGCCAATGGCTATAACTTCCCGGCCGTGCAACGTGGTGATGTTATCCGCGCAGAAATCCCCCACAAGATTCCAACCCAGACCCAGGCGCTGTTCATGAACACCCGACGCCCCCTATTTGCCGATGTCAGGGTTCGTGAGGCACTGGGGTTGATGTTTGATTTCGAGTGGACCAATCGCACGCTGTTCAACAACTCCTACACCCGTGCGCACAGCTATTATCCAAACAGCGAGTTCTCTGCCACCGGCAAGTTGGGCGGCGCCGAGTGGCTGTTGCTTTCACCCTACCGCAGTGAGCTGCCGGAAAAACTCTTTACCGACCCCTTTGTCATGCCCAAAACCAATGGTCATGGCATTCCAAGGGAAACCTTGCGCCGCGCCTTGGGTCTATTGGCCGATGCGGGCTGGAAGCCTTCGGTGAATGGCCTGGTCAATGGCAAGGGTGAGCACTTCGAATTTGAATTGTTGCTGGTTAACCCAAGCCTTGAGCGCATCTACCAGCCCTTTGCCAAGAACCTGGCAATCCTCGGCATCCAGGCAAACCTGCGCAGCGTCGACCGCGCCCAGTACAAGCAGCGCCTTGATCAATTCGACTTTGACATGATTTCCCTGACACTTCCGCAAACACTAAGCCCGGGGCTTGAGCAATCGCTGTATTTCCACTCCAGCCAGGGCAAGGTCAAAGGTGGCAAGAATTATGCTGGTATTGACAGTCCGGTAGTGGATGCCATGGTTGAAAAGCTGCTCTCGGCGCAAACCCGTAATGAGCAGGTTGCAGCAACCCGTGCTCTGGATCGCGTGTTGCTCTGGGGTTATTACAGCATCCCCAACTGGTACATCAATTATCATCGACTGGCTTATCGCAATCGCTTTGCTCATGTCCCCACACCGCCCTACACATTGGGGCTGCGTACCTGGTGGCTGAAACCCACGGAGAAAAAACAATGACGCATTCGCTGCGCTCATTTGCAGTTCAAACCAGCGCCATATTTTTACTCGGCCTGTCCTGCTTGACCCAGGCCGCCCCACAACATGCCGTAACCTTGTATGACGAAGCGCCGAAATACCCGGCCGACTTCACTCATTTTGACTATGCCAACCCTGACGCCCCCAAAGGTGGCACGCTGCGCCAAGCTGGTTTCGGCGGCTTTGACAGCCTCAATCCCTATATCAACAAAGGGGTTTCAGCCGATGACTTGGGCCTGATCTATGACACCCTTACCGTCCATGCCCTGGATGAACCCTTCACCGAATATGGCTTGCTGGCCGGCAAGATCGAAAAAGCCCCGGACAGCAGCTGGGTGCGCTTCTACCTGCGCCCCGAAGCCCGCTTCAATGACGGCACGCCGGTCACCGCAGAAGACGTCAAGTTCACCTTCGACACGCTGATAAGCAAAGGCTCGCCGATGTACCGTGGCTATTACGCCGACGTTGAAAGCGTCGAGGTCGAAGGCCCGCTGATAGTGCGTTTCAAGTTCAAGCATGCGGGTAATCGGGAACTGCCGCTGATCGTCGGCCAGTTGCCAGTACTGCCAAAACATTGGTGGGCAGAACGCGACTTCAGCAAAAGCAATCTGGAAATCCCGCTGGGCAGCGGCCCCTATCGGATCAGCGAGGTCAAACCCGGTCGCAGCATTCGCTATGAGCGAGTCAAGGATTACTGGGGCAAGGACCTCGCAGTCAATCGTGGTTTCTACAATTTCGACACCATGCGTATCGACTACTACCGCGACAACGACGTTGCCTTGCAGGCACTCAAAGCCGGTCAGTTCGACTTCTGGCTGGAGACCAGCGCCAAGAACTGGGCGACGGCCTATGACGTATCGGCCGTTGCAAACGGTCAGTTGATCAAGGAAGAACTGAAAAACTCCAACCCCACCGGCATGCAGGGCTTTATCTTCAATATTCGCCGCGACCTGTTCAAAGACTCGCGCGTGCGTGAAGCATTTGGCCTGCTATTTGACTTTGAGTGGGCCAACAAACAGCTGTTCAATGGCGCCTACACCCGCACCCGGAGTTATTTTGACAATTCCGAACTGGCCTCACGTGGCCTGCCGGATGAAGCCGAACTGAAGATACTTGAGCCACTGCGCGATAAGATCCCGGCCAAGGTATTTACCGACGAATTCACCCTGCCAGTGACCAAGGCCACAGGCATGATTCGTGAACAGCAGCGACGCGCCTACCAGTTGCTGCAAGAGGCAGGCTGGCGTGTCGAAGGCGACCAGATGCTCGACGCCACCGGCAAGCCCGTCAGCTTCGAATTCTTGCTCGCCCAGGCCGAATTTGAACGCATACTGCTGCCTTACAAGCGCAACCTGGCCGACCTGGGCATCGAAATGGTGATTCGTCGTGTCGACGTCTCGCAATACATCAATCGCTTGCGCTCGCGTGATTACGACATGATTGTTGGTGGTTTTCCGCAGTCCAACTCGCCGGGTAACGAACAGCGTGAATACTGGCATTCGAGTAGTGCAGACCGTCCAGGAAGCCGCAACTTCATCGGTCTCAAGGACCCGGCCATCGATCAACTGGTGGTAGGCCTGATTGGTGCCGACTCACGACAAGACCTGATCAATCACACCCGCGCCCTCGACCGCGTATTGCTCTGGGGCTATTACGTGGTGCCCAACTGGCACATCAAGACCTGGCGCGTGGCTTATTGGAACAGCCTGCAACACCCTGACGTGACGCCGATGTACGACATTGGCCTCAACACCTGGTGGGCGCGCCCAACATCGCCGGAGGCGCAAGCTGCCAAACAGGCCCAAGCACAGCAATTGGATGAGCCTGGCGAATCCTCAGCCCCGGCGCCTGACACCGAACCTGCCGCGCAGCCGGCCACACCTGAAGCTGAAGGCACGGAGCAATAACATGCTGGCGTATATCATTCGTCGCCTCTTGCTCATCATCCCCACCCTGTTTGGCATTTTGCTGATCAACTTCATCATCATCCAGGCCGCTCCCGGTGGCCCGGTCGAACAGATGATTGCCAAGCTTGAAGGCTTTGAAGGTGCAACCAGCCGGATTGCCGGTGGAGGGTCGGAGGTCTCGGTCGCAGGCTCCAACTACCGGGGCGCGCAAGGCCTTGATCCAGAACTGATTGCTGAAATCGAGCACATGTACGGCTTCGATAAATCGGCACCAGAACGTTTCTGGATCATGATCAAGAACTATGCCCACTTCGACTTCGGTGAAAGCTTTTTCCGCGACGCCAAGGTCCTCGACCTGATCATTGAAAAGATGCCCGTCTCCATCTCGCTTGGACTCTGGAGCACCTTGATCATGTATTTGATCTCGATCCCCATGGGCATTGCCAAAGCCACCCGCCACGGCAGCGCATTTGACGTCTGGACCAGCTCGGCAATCATCATCGGCTACGCGATCCCGGCGTTTCTATTTGCGATTCTGTTGATCGTGGTGTTTGCCGGCGGCAGCTATCTCAACTGGTTTCCCCTGCGCGGGCTGACCTCGAACAATTTCGATGACCTGAGCACCACCAGCAAGATCCTTGATTACTTCTGGCACCTGATACTGCCCGTCACAGCCTTGGTTATCGGCAACTTCGCAACCCTGACGCTGCTGACCAAGAACAGCTTTCTCGACGAAATCAACAAGCAATACGTGGTCACCGCCCGCGCCAAGGGCCTGACCAATACACGCGTGCTCTACGGCCATGTGTTTCGCAATGCAATGCTCTTGATCATCGCCGGATTCCCGGCGGCCTTCATCGGCATCTTCTTTACCGGCTCGCTGTTGATCGAAGTGATTTTCTCGCTCGACGGCTTGGGCCTGATGAGCTTCGAGGCCGCGATCAACCGTGACTACCCGGTGGTATTCGGCACCCTGTTTATCTTCACGTTACTGGGACTGGTGGTGAAATTGATCGGTGATATCACCTATACCCTGGTCGATCCGCGAATCGACTTTGAAAGCAGGGAGAATTGATATGGCCCTCTCCCCAATCAACAAGCGCCGCTTCGAACGATTCAAGGCCCACAAACGCGGCTGGTGGTCGCTGTGGATCTTCCTCGCGCTCTTTACCCTGACCCTTGGCGCCGAGCTGATCGCCAACGACAAGCCGCTGGCCGTTCGCTACGACGGCCAGTGGTACTTTCCAGTCTTCAAACGCTATCCGGAAACCGTCTTTGGCGGCGAGTTCCCGCTACAGGCCAACTACAAGAGCCCCTACATCAAGGAGCTGATCGCGGCCAAAGACGGCACCATGATCTGGCCGATCATCCCGTTCAGCTATTCGAGCATCAACTACGACCTGCAGGTTCCCGCCCCAGCGCCGCCCTCCTCGGTCAACTGGCTGGGCACCGATGATCAGGGCCGCGATGTGCTGTCGCGGGTGATCTATGGCTTCAGGATCTCAGTGATGTTCGCCTTGATCCTGACCATTCTCAGTTCGATCATCGGTGTGTTCGCTGGTGCCTTGCAGGGTTTCTATGGCGGCTGGGTCGACCTGCTCGGCCAACGCTTTCTCGAGGTCTGGTCGGGCCTGCCGGTGTTGTATTTGTTGATCATCCTGGCCAGCTTCGTACAACCCAACTTCTGGTGGCTGCTGGGCATCATGCTGCTGTTTTCCTGGATGAGCCTGGTCGACGTGGTGCGCGCCGAATTCCTGCGCGGGCGCAACCTTGAATACGTGCGTGCGGCGCGGGCACTGGGCATGCAGAACGGCGCAATCATGTTCCGCCACATCCTGCCCAATGCCATGGTGTCGACCATGACCTTCATGCCGTTTATCCTCACCGGCGCAATCGGCACCTTGACCGCACTGGACTTCCTCGGCTTCGGCCTGCCGCCTGGCGCACCCTCGCTTGGCGAACTGGTCGCACAGGGCAAGTCCAACCTGCAAGCGCCTTGGCTGGGTATCAGCGCATTCGCGGTGCTGGCAATCATGCTCAGCCTGCTGGTGTTTATTGGCGAGGCTGCTCGCGATGCCTTCGACCCGAGGAAGTAAGATGAACGACACTGACAACCTCATCGAAGTACGCGACCTGGCCGTTGAATTCGTCACCGGTGACAACCGCCAGCGCGTGGTGGAAAACATCAACTTTGACATCCGTCGTGGCGAAACCCTGGCGCTGGTGGGTGAAAGCGGCTCTGGCAAGTCGGTCACCGCGCACTCCATCCTGCGCTTGCTGCCCTACCCGATTGCCCAGCACCCAAGCGGCACCATTTGCTACAAGGGTGAAGACCTGCTGAGCATGAACGAGAAAAAGCTCCGCGGCATCCGTGGCAACCGCATCGCCATGGTGTTTCAAGAGCCCATGACCTCGCTCAACCCGCTGCACAGTATCGAAAAACAGATCAACGAAGTGCTCGCCTTGCACAAAGGGCTCAGCGGCAAGGCGGCGACCGCGCGCACCCTGGAACTGCTCGACCTGGTGGGCATCCCTGAGCCACGCAAGCGGCTCAAGGCCTACCCCCATGAATTGTCGGGCGGTCAGCGCCAACGCGTGATGATCGCCATGGCACTGGCCAACGAGCCAGAACTGTTGATTGCCGATGAGCCCACCACTGCGCTCGACGTCACGGTGCAGCTGAAGATCCTTGAATTGCTCAAGGATTTGCAAGCGCGCCTGGGCATGTCGCTACTGCTGATCAGCCACGACTTGAACCTGGTTAGAAGAATTGCCAACCGGGTATGTGTCATGCAGCGCGGAATGATCGTCGAACAGGCGTCATGTGAAGATTTGTTCACTGCGCCACAGCATTCCTATACTCAGGAGCTGCTTGGTGCGGAGCCCAGCGGTGACCCGGTCGATAACCCGCCAGGCGAACCAATACTGGAAGTTGACGACCTGCGCGTGTGGTTCCCGATTAAAAAAGGACTCATGCGCCGCACAGTTGATTATGTAAAAGCGGTGGACGGCATCAACTTCAGCCTGCCCCAGGGTCAGACCCTGGGCATCGTTGGCGAAAGTGGTTCCGGTAAATCCACGCTCGGCCTGGCGATCCTGCGCTTGCTTGGGAGCCAGGGCGCGATACGCTTCCAGGGCCAGGCGGTAGATGGTCTTTCGCAAAAGGAAGTGCGGCCGCTACGGCGACAGATGCAGGTGGTGTTCCAGGACCCCTTCGGTAGCCTGAGCCCGCGTATGTCGGTTGGCCAAATCATCGGTGAAGGGCTGGACATTCACAACATGGGTAGCGCAGCCGAGCAGGAACAGGCTGTGATTGATGCGCTCAAAGAGGTAGACCTCGATCCGGAATCCCGGCATCGCTACCCTCATGAGTTTTCAGGCGGACAGCGGCAACGTATTGCCATTGCCCGGGCACTGGTACTTAAACCGGCGCTGATACTGCTGGATGAGCCCACTTCGGCGCTCGACCGCACCGTTCAGCGTCAAGTTATCGAGTTGTTGCGGTCGTTGCAGGCCAAGTACAACCTGACCTACCTGTTCATCAGCCACGACCTGGCCGTTGTTCGGGCAATAAGCCACCATTTAATGGTGGTCAAGCAAGGTCAAGTGGTTGAACAGGGTCCGGCAGAGGCGATATTTGCCGCACCGCAGCATATTTATACTCAGCAACTGCTGGAGGCAGCCTTCTTGGCGCCAGCAAAAGCTGACTAATCCTTGTAGATAGGAAGAGGAACAACACATGGGTTTTCTAACCGGTAAGCGCGTACTGATCGTTGGCGTTGCCAGCAAACTCTCCATTGCCTCAGGCATTGCTGCAGCCATGCACCGTGAGGGTGCCGAACTGGCGTTCACCTATCAGAACGAAAAACTCAAGGGCCGGGTTGAAGGCTTTGCCGCTGAGTGGGGTTCAAGCGCTGACCTGTGCTTCCCGTGCGACGTGGCCAATGATGATGAAATCGTTTCTGTATTTGAAGCCTTAGGCAAAAAGTGGGACGGTCTTGACTGCATTGTTCACTCGGTCGGCTTCGCTCCGGGCGACCAGCTCGATGGCGACTTCACGGATGTCACCACCCGCGAAGGCTTCCGCATTGCCCACGACATCAGTGCCTACAGCTTCGTAGCCTTGGCCAAGGCTGGGCGCGAGCTGATGAAAGGCCGCAATGGCAGCCTGCTGACCCTGTCGTACCTGGGCGCCGAGCGCACAATGCCTAACTACAACGTAATGGGTATGGCCAAGGCCAGCCTCGAAGCCGGTGTTCGTTACCTGGCTGGTAGCCTGGGCCCTGAAGGCACCCGCGTAAATGCCATCTCGGCCGGTCCAATCCGTACGCTGGCAGCCTCGGGAATCAAGAGCTTCCGCAAGATGCTGGCCGCCAACGAAAAGCAAACACCATTGCGCCGCAATGTCACCATCGAAGAGGTTGGTAACGCTGGCGCGTTCCTCTGCTCTGACCTGGCCTCAGGCGTAAGCGGTGAAATCATGTATGTCGACGGTGGCTTCAACACCACGGCCATGGGTGCGATGGACGAATAAACTTTCGCACACAAATAGGCAGTTTCCCCAAGAACCCGGCGTATGGATTACGCCGGGTTTTTTGATTGAAATAACCAGTTGCTGGATTGTTTCTATCAGCCTTATACCGCTTTAGCTCGGGGCTAAATTTGTTTTTTCGCACCACGAGGACGAAAGAACCAGCTACGCTTTATTAACGGTCTATTCATGCGCATGGAGCCATAGCAATGTCGAAAGCCTATACCGGTGGTCGCAACGGTAATCCCTTTAAGCCCAGCAACCGTACGCTGGCATTGGAGCCGAGGATTCTGTTCGACGGTGCAGCAGCAGTTGCCACAGAGCAACACACTACTGACACCTCGGCAAATTCTGCCCCCGATGGCCAAGACAACAGCCACATTCCTGCAACTCCCGTCGAGGCAGCCCGCTCTGCCCCGCCACCTACCTCGGCAGCACGCGCATTGCTGGTGATCGACAGTCGCCTTGAGAATAGCCAGCAGCTCTCCCAGCAGCTGCCACAAGGTGTCAAGGCCATTATTGTCGACACTCAACAAGACGGCATTGCCGCCATTGAAAAAGCCCTTGAAACCATGGGCCAGGTGGACTCTGTACAAATCCTCTCCCACGGCGCCGCTGGCCAGTTCACCTTGGGCAGCACGACCGTGTCGAGTGACAATATCGATCAACTTGGCAGTCGCTTCGCGCAATGGAGCAATAACCTCAGCGCCGGTGCGGACATTCAACTCTACGGCTGCCGGATTGGCGCTGGCGAGGTTGGCAAAACCCTGGTCGCTGAACTGGCCCGCTGGACGGGCGCTGATGTCGGGGCATCCAACGACGACACCGGCAATAAGGCCGCAGGTGGCGACTGGGAACTGGAAGTGCGCGATGGCGATATTGATAAATCAATTGCCCTTAGCACTGCAACCATCGACGGCTTTTCTGGCTTGCTGGCCGACGCGGCGCCTACGCTATCTGCGGCAGGCACAGGGACCGATGTGCAACTGGGCAGCAACTTCACCTTTACCCTGAACTTCTCCAACACCTCATCCCAGTCCGGCTACGCCCCCTTTGTCGATGTGTTCCTGCCTACAACAGGTATCGATGGCGCCGGCGCGGAGATTGATGACGGTATCAGCTTCGTTTCAGCCAGCTACCAAGGCCAGGCACTGGTCGCTCACGTCATTACCTTTGATGCCAATGGCCAGGCAGTCCACCCCTTGGCCGTCGGCGCTGATGGCCAGCCACTGGTCGTGAACGCCGCCGCCTACGGGATGCGCGCCGGTGACCAGATGGTGGTGCTGGAATTACCCTTTGCCAGCGTCAGCCAGGGCCAGCCCAATATTGGCATCCAGGTTACAGCGACCCTGAGTGATCTAGCCGACACCGATTTCTCGTCTTCGGCAGCAAGCCCTGATTTGACTATTCGCGCGCGCAGCGGTTTCCAATACGGCAACGATGCACTGAATAACCCAAGCGTTGACCCAAGCCTGGTTCAGACCGGCTCCACCAGCTATGTGATACACCCAACGGTCATCACATTCGATCAACAGATCATAGCGCCCGAGGGCGAAACCGCGACCGGCCCCAACTATGGCCGCGAACTGCAAATTACGGTGAGCCCGGCAACCTCGCAGACCATCACCGACCTGGAGATCACCCAACCGGTTCCCGACGATGTGATCATCACCCAGATAACACCGGGGGCCAACGGCACCCTCACCTCGATTACCCTGTACAACGGCGACACCATCAGCAACCCGACATTGATCAATGCGGTATTTGCTCGCAATAACGATGCCGACCAGACCAACGACGTCTATATCCAGTCGTTTACGGTCGCCTACAGCGACTTCTCGGCGCCTGTAACGACCAATGTCGATTTCTTCGTGCCTGACGCCGATGTCGACGGCAATCCGGTGATCAACCCGATAACCGGCGATGACACCACTATTACCTTCGGACCGCCCACGGCTACTGGCCAATGGCAACCGCTTGACCCGCGCGACGTTGCCAACCCGGGCGATACCATTGCCTTCAGCGGCGATGGATTTGCGACCAGCATAGTGGCCAAGTCGATCACCCTGGAAAAACAAGTCAGCCTGCAGACCGATATCGGCAGCGCCGGACTGAGCCCGGGCGACACCCTCAACTACGTCATCAACATCAATGTCTCTGACTATTTCGCCTTTGGTAAAACCCTGCTCAACCAGGGCAGCTTTGTCATTACCGACACCCTGAGCGACGGCCAGACACTGGTCGATGGCACGTTGACGATCTCCGCCAATATCGATGGTGTCGACTATCAAATCCCGGTCGTCTTCACTCAGGTTGTAAACCCGGACGGCACCACCTCGCTGGTGTTCGATATCGCCGCCTCGATTGAGAACTACTATCCCAATCACCAGTGGATCAACGGTGACCTGGCCTTTGATGACATCCTGCAGGGCGCCAGCACAGCGGTGCTCAGCTACCAGGCGGTGATTGGCCAAAGCTATACGCCCCCCGCAGGCGCCCCCCACAGTGAGATCAACGAGGGCGACTCATTCGGCAACAATGCGACCGTTACCGCGACCATAATGGAAGACGAGGTCAACCTCACGGGTGAAGACCAATCGGACTCCTCAAGTACCACCAGCACCATTCCAACCAGTACCATTGATATCGAACTTGCCGACCTGAATGGCAATGGCGCCCCGCCGCCAGGCACCGAATTGCGCCCAGGCGATGAAGTCACGTTCAGCCTGACCTATGACCTGGTAACCGGGGACTACGAAAACTTCACCCTCACCGCCTACCTGCCATTGCCGCTGTTCGACCTGACCGGTCTCGATGCCAGCACCATCTGGCAGCTCGGCACTGACAATACCAACCCCAACAGCCCAAGCTCGGTCACTATCGGCCCGGGCAACTCGTTGATCTTTACCTTCGACGACTACGTCAACAGCGGCACTGACGGCAGCACCATCCAAATTGATTTCACCCTCACGGTCAGCGATCAACCCTTTGCTGACCAGCGCTCATTCAACGTGTTGGCCGAATCGAGCCAAACCACAACCCTCGACAAGACCGAAATCCTGTCTTCGGATGATGTCACCCTTATTGCCTCGGTCGCCGAACCAGACCTGAGCATCACCCACGGCGTGGTTTCCTCGAGCAACGGTACAGTCACCGGCACCACCGGCGGCTGGAACGCCCCCGGCACCGGCGGCGCCCCGTTCACCGGCAGCGTTACCGATATCAATGCGATTGAAGGCAACGTCACCGATATTGACGCCAGCGACACCATTCGCCTGGCCACTGCAATCGAGAATACCGGCGGCGGCAATGCCTTTGATGTCAGCACCCAGATCACCCTGCCACCTGGCCTGTCTTTCGTCGGCGGAAGCTTGTCCAGCGCCAACCTGCTGATTTTCCGCGGTGATGGCTCACAACTGATCGCCGGGGTCGACTTCACCGTCGACAACGCCACCAATACCATTACCTTTGTTGACAATGCCGGGGTTGGCGCTCTCCTCGCGGGTCGTCCGGGGACAGCCGCCGATAACAGTGGCGCCAACCTGATTGTCATCACCTACGACACTGTGGTTGCGGGCAACATCAACGCCAGCGCAACACTTGAAAGCACCGGCACGTTGCTCAACTACGCCAGCATTGAAGGCGGCGCGAATTTCCTCGACAGCGGCGTGCTCAGTGATACCGCAGCGCAACAAGTGGCAGCCCCCGAGATCAGCAAGGGATTTGCCGGTGGCAGCCTTGATAACTCAGATTCGAGCGCCAGCCACACCACAGGCGCTGACCTGGTCGTGGGCGAAAGCATGCTCTACGACATCATTGTCACCCTGCCTGAAGGTGTCACCCAGTCACTCAACATCAACGACCTGATTCCACCCGGCATGCGCCTGGACACCAGTTACAGCGGCAGTGGCTATCAATTGATCACTACCGCCGGAGGCTATCTCACCCTGGACTTCGGCGGCACGGTAAACATCAGCCAGCTCAATACAACAGGCACCGATGGCGGTGATGCAAACTTCGTGTTCAGCATCTCCTCGGTCAATGGCGACAACAACACCGACAACAACAAGTTTGTGATTCGCGTGCGCTTGATCGCCACCGATGTCAGCAGCAACCAGGCCAATAAGGTTCTGCAAAATGACGCGACGCTCACCTACAACGACACCGACGGCGACACCCCAAACAGCACTGATCCGGCCGATGGCATCAACCGCATTGTCACGCTCACCGGTGATAAACCGACAATCACAGTGCGAGAACCGACGCTGCAAATCAGCCAAACCATCAACACCCCGACTGACTTCGGCTTTGACCAGGATGACCCCGTCGACTTCACCATCACCATCAGCAATGGCAACAGCGCAACGGACTTTGATGCCTTCGATATCGATTTCAGCGACACCCTTCCCACTGAACTTGATAACCTGACACTGACCAGCGTGATCTATACGGTCAATGGTGTAAGCACCGACATCACCAGCAGTTTCAGCTTGGACCCAGTGACCCGCACGCTGGTCAACACCGGCAATATCGATATCGCCAAGGGTGGCAGTATTGCGATCAATGTCAGCGGCGTAGTCAATGCCAGTGGCGCCTCGGTTCCGGACTTTGACAACCAGGCCCAAGTGCAATGGACCAGTATCGATGGGGTCAACAGCGACGAACGTACAGGCGTGGACGGCCTGCTCAATAGCGGCGCCCTCAACGATTACCGCCTCGAAAGTACCTTGGTGATTCCGGTTGCTCAGGGCATCAGGATTTCCCGTGTAGGCGGTCTGGATGACACCACTGCGCCGAACCCGACCAATGCCGAAGTCGAAAATGTCGCGGTCGGCGAGTTGGTTCGCTACCGCGCTGCCGCACTGATTCCAGAAGGTGAAAACCCCAACTACTCGATCAGCATCACCCTGGATGCCGGGCTGACGCTGGCCGACCTCGCCAGCATGCGCGTGGCCTTCGTCTCCAATGGTGGCCTGGTAACCGACCTGAGCGACTTGATCACTAGCGGTGTGCTGGCCATTGATGGCGACGAGAACTCCCCCGAAGCCCTGTTTATCACCCCGGACTTGTCTGGCGCGGGGCCGACCGGGGTGCTCAATCCCGATTATGTAACAGTCACTACCGATGCCAATGGGCGCCAGGTCATTACCATCAACTTTGGCAACGTCACTAACGGTGCAGGCGCCGCAGGTGATGACAGCAACGATGACAACCTCGAAGGGATCATTGTTGAGTTCAGCGCCCGGGTAAATAACCAGGTCAGCAACCAGGCCGGGGATCAGCTAGGCGTATTTGTTCAGGACCGTGTAGACGGCGCATTGCGTGCCACCAGCGACACTCTGTTTGAGCGTATTGTCGAAGGCGGCTTTAGTGGCCTGGACAAAACAGTCACCAACTTTGACCCCAATGTCGGCGATAGCAGCGGCACCGCAACAGTGACCATCGGCTTTAACCAGAGCGGCGAACTGCCCGCCTATGACGTCAACTTGAGCGACAGTTTTCCAACGGGCAGCAACTATCAACTGGTCAGCATCACTGTTGGCGGCACCACTTACGCGGCCGCTGATCTGCCTGCGGATGGCATCAGCTTCAGCACCGCCGGGGGGCTCAGTGTGGACTTCAGCCAGGTTGATGTGGGCAGCCAGATCAGCGTGGTCTACACCGTCGATGTGCCCAACGACGCCATTGTTGCCAACACCAACGCCAGCCTCACCTGGAGCAGCCTGCCGGAAACCTTCACTACCTGGGGCGGCAGCACTGTCGGCGCCGATGGTAGCGCCGATGGCGAGCGCACCAGCGCTGACGGCGTTGGCCCGGATAACGACGCGGTGCTCAACAACTATCAGCTGGTGGAGGCCGCGGGCCTGGGCATCATCAGCGGAACCCTGTGGAACGATACCAGCTCGGCCGACGGCTCCATTACACCAGATGGCCCGGGCATTGCTGGCCAGGATGTAACCCTGACCTGGGCTGGCAATGATGGCATTTTCGGCAATACCGACGATGCGACCTTTACCGCAACCACCGATGCCAATGGCCAATTCATCTTTGGCGTATTGCCTTCGGGCTTGTATCGCATCGACGCGCCTACCGAGGTCAACGGTATCGTCGCCTTTGGCGACATGCGCATTCGCATCGACACCGATGGCAGCACCCTTGGCCAGGTTAATATCACTCTCGGCGAAGCTGACAGCCAGAACGCCGATTCGGGCTATGTCGAAATCAACGACGCACCGGTCAACAGCCTTCCCGGCACCCAGAATGCCCAGGAAGATATCGCCCTGGCCATTTCAGGCATATCTGTCAGTGACGTCGATGCCGAGCGCGACCCGGATATCACCGACCGGGCAATCCAGGTGACCTTGAGCGTCACCCAAGGCACCCTGTTTTTCACCGGCGCCACCACGGGTGTGACTGTCACTGGCAGCAACAGCAACTCAGTGGTGCTGGTCGGTCGTATCGCCGATATCAATGCGGCGCTGGCCAGCCTCAACTACCTGGGCAACGCCAACTTCAATGGTAACGACACCCTGACCGTACTGACCGATGACCTGGGCAACTTCGGTGATTTCGACGGCAATGGCATCCCCGGCGAATCAACTGACGCTCGCACCGATCAGGACTCACTGCTGATCGTGGTGGCTCCGGTCAATGACCCACCGACGGCAGTAAACGATGAAGCAACCGCCGTCGAAGCAGGTGGCCGGGACAACCAGACCCCGGGCGTAAACCCCACCGGCAACCTGACCGACAACGACACCGACGTCGACCTGATTACCAATCCGGATACCGAAAACCTCATCCTGGTTTCGGTCACTTTCAATGGTACGACCGTCCCCGTCCCTGCGACTGGCACCGTTGAAATCGAAGGCAATTACGGTAGCCTGTTTGTCGATAGCAGCGGCGCCTATGAATATGTTGTCGACAATGACAACCCTGAAGTCCAGGCCCTGCGCCTGAGCGGCCAAACCCTGAGTGAAACCTTCAGCTATGAGATCAGCGACAGCGGTGTACCGCTGGCGACTGCCAACTCCTCCGCGCTGCTGACCCTGACCATAGAGGGCGCCAACGACACACCAGTAGGCGTAGACGATAACGGCCTGGCCATCGAACAAGGTGGCGTCAACAATACCGATGTCGGCAATCCTGGCGACACTCCACCGAGCGGTTTCCCAGTTCCAGGCCAGGACGCAACCGGTAACGTGCTCGACAACGACACCGATGTCGATGGCGGCGCTGGCGACCCGGTAGACTATGGCGAAAGCAAAAGCGTAACCGCTATCCGCAATGTGCCTAAAGATGAAATCGGCACACCGCTAATCGTGCCTCCAGGCGGGTCCATCAGCATTGATGGCACCTACGGCACCTTGACGATCTTTTCCGATGGCGAGTACAGCTATGTAATTGATAACGACAACATCGCCGTACAGCGCCTCGGCCCGAATGACACCCTGAGCGATGAGTTCAGCTATCAGGTGACCGATGCACTGGGTTTGAATGATCTGGCCAACCTGACCATCGTCATCCAAGGCAACTACGACAACCCGGTTGCCAGCGATGACCATGCCCAGGCGCAAGCCAGTGAGGTTGATGACGACGGTAATGAAGTCAACCCAACCGGCAATGTCATTACCTTCCCTAGCCGTCCTGACAACACAGGCCTGCCCGGTGGCAACGGTATCGACCAGGATGTCGACAGTGCTGACCGCCCCAACACCAACCTGACCGTTACCGGCATCCGCAATGGCACCGAGGTTGCTGGCGGCGCATTGGGTGCAGTGACGACTGGCACCACGCTCGACACCCTGTACGCCCAAGACTCAACAGGCACGCCACTGACCAATGCCAGCAATGAGTCCTACGGTGAACTGACAATCAACCCAGACGGCTCATTCAGTTTTGACGTCAACAGCGACCATCCAGAGATAGTCGCCCTGGCGCTTGGCCAGACCCTTGATGTGGTCGTGACCTATCAAATCACTGATACGGCAGGATTGACCGATACCGCGCAGCTTGTGATCACTGTCACCGGCGCCAATAACGTGCCCCTGGCAAACAATGGTGTGGCATTGGCAACCGAAGCTGGTGGTGTCAACAATACAACTCCCGGGGTCAACCCCGCAGACAATATCTCGGCCGAAGACCCCGATGGTGACCCTCTTACCGTTACTGCAATTCGGACCGGCGCGGAAACCGCAAGCGGTACCTCTGGCATCGTCGGCCAGGCACTGCAGGGCCTATACGGCCAGTTGACCATGAACGAAGATGGCAGCTACAGCTATGTGGTCGACAATAGCCTGGCAGCGGTACAGGCTTTGCGCCAACCGAGCGACACCCTGATAGAGCGCTTCACCTATACAGTGACAGACCCCGGTGGACTCAGCGATAGCGCTGAAATCATCGTGGTGATTCGTGGCCAGAACGATAACCCGGTTGCCGACAACGACACCGCATCTGCGATTGAAGCTGGCGGCGTCAACAATGCAACCGGCGGTGTTAACCCCGTGGGCAACGTGCTGGACAATGACGCCGATGTCGACAGCGTCGCCAATGGCGAGACCAAGGCTGTTGATTCAGTGCGTACCGGCGCAACCGAAGGCGCGGGCACTGCCGGCACCCTGGACGTAGAACTGCGCGGCACCTATGGCTGGTTGACCATCGGCGAGGATGGCGAGTATCGTTACCGGCTGGACAACTCCATGGCGGCGGTCCAGGCCCTGCGTGCAGGCAACAGCCTGACCGACAGCTTCAACTACACTGTCATTGATACAGCTGGCGCAACCGATACAGCAGTATTAACCATTACCATTCAAGGCAGTAACGATACCCCGGTTGCCAATAATGACAGCGCCGCAGCGGTTGAAGCAGGCGGACTGAACAACACGACACCAGGCGTCAACCCAAGCGGCAATGTGCTGAGCAATGACACAGACGTCGACCGCTACGGCGAAACGCTCACTGTTTCAGCCGTTGCTGGCGGCAGTATTGGCAGTGCGTTCTCTGGCAGCTACGGCAGCCTGACGCTCAACAGCGACGGCAGCTTCACCTACACCGTCGATAACAACAACCCACTGGTCCAGGCGCTGCGCACCAATGCCAACAAACTGAGCGAAAGCTTTACCTACACCATCCGCGATTTGGCCGGCGCAACCAGCAGCGCAGTACTGACAATCACCATTTCAGGCCGCAACGACAACCCTGTAGCAGTCAACGATACCAATACAGCGACTGAAGCCGGTGGCGTCAACAATGGTACGCCGGGCACCAATCCAACCGGTAACCTGCTGGCCAATGACACTGATGTCGACAGCGGTGATAGCAAAACCCTCGATGGGATTCGCACCGGTCTGGAGGTCGCCGGAGGTAGCTTTACCAGCGTCGGTGCCATCCAATCGATCGTCGGCCAATATGGCACCCTGACCGTCCGTGCCAATGGTGACTACAGCTACGTGGTCAATAATAGTCTGGCCGCAGTGCAAGCCCTCAAGCCTGGCGACACCCTGCGCGAAGCCTTTAGCTACCGCATGCACGATACGGCTGGCGCACAAGATATCGCCCAACTACTGATCACCATTGAAGGCGCCTGGGACACCCCGGTGGCGGCCAATGACCTGGGTATCGCGGTAGCCGACAATGGCGACGGCCGGTTTATCGACCCAAGCGGCAACGTGCTGACCAATGACACCGATGTCGACGCTGGCGACAACCTGACCGTTACCGCGATCCGCACCGGCCAGGAAGCAGGCAGCGGTACTGCTGGCACGGTCGGCAGCGTTCTGGTGGGGCAATACGGCAGCCTGGTACTCAATGCCGACGGCAGCTACCAGTATGTGCTGGACAAGACCAACCCGGATGTACTGGCACTCAACCTGCTCGATACGCTCTACGACTACTTCACCTACACCGCGACCGACGATGGCGTGTTGAGCGACCCTGCGCAATTGTCGATTCTGATTATCGGTCGCAACGATCCACCAGTGGGTGTTGATGACAGCGCCACGGCCATTGAGGCAGGCGGCGTCAACAACGGCACAGCCGGGGTCAACCCGAGCGGCAATGTGCTAAGCAACGACACCGACTTGGAAAACGGCGTGCTAACCGTAACCGGCGTGCGTACCGGAACAGAGTCAGGCACAGGTACCAGCGGCGCAGTGGGCACCAGCTTGCGCGGCCTCTACGGTAACCTGACCCTTAACAGCAATGGCAACTGGACCTATGTGCTCGATAACAGCCTGGCGGCCGTCCAAGCACTGCGTATCAGCGGCCAGACCCTGACTGAAACCTTCACCTATACAGTCGAAGACCCCTATCTTGCCGATGACACCGCGCAGTTGGTGATCACCATTGACGGGCGTAACGACACACCTGTAGCCGTAGACGATAACGCCACGGCGGTGGAAGCCGGTGGTATTTTCAACGGCACGCCCGGGGTCAATCCGCAAGGCAATGTGCTGGATAACGACACCGACGTCGACAGTGTAGCCAATGGCGAAACCAAGCAGGTGGTCAGCGCCAGCAGCGAAACCGGCAACACTTCAAGCGCAGGCCAGGTGCTGGTGGGCCGCTACGGCAGCCTCACGCTTAACGCCGACGGCACATACCAGTACGTGCTGGACAACAACAATCCAACGGTTCAAGCCTTGCGCACGGCAGGTGAAACCCTGCGTGAAACCTTCACCTACCGCATGCGTGATACCGCCGGAGCAGAATCCACTGCACGCCTGAACCTGTTGATTCAAGGCGCCAACGACAACCCTCTGGCCGTCAACGACAGCAATGTGGCCAGCGACCAGGTCCCTGCCCCGCAGACCAGCGGCAACGTGCTGCCCAATGACAGCGATGTCGACGGTGGCGACAGCCTGCAGGTCGTGGCGATCCGCACCGGTGCGGAAAACGCCAGCGGCACGGCCGGGACGCTGGGCCAACCACTGGTCGGACGCTACGGCACCTTGGTACTCAATGCCGACGGCAGCTACACCTACAGCATCGACCTGACCAACAACGAAGTCCTGGCTGCCGCAGGATTGGGCCAGGTGCTCAGCGATGTCTTTACCTACACCTTGAGTGACCTGGCCGGAGCCACGGACCCTGCCGAACTGGTGATTACCCTGGATATCACGGCGCCCTTTATTCCAGCGCCCAAAGATGGTCCATTCCACCACGAAGACGACCGGGATCCGGCGGGTCAATATCAGCCACTGCTCAAGGATATCGATCCGGTGGTGTTCATCAGCCCCGTGGTGCAACGCGATAGCAGGCTCAACGCCTTCATCGCCCGTGAGTCGGACGGCAGCAAGGTGCTGCTACCGGCGTCGGCAGGGTTGCTCAGCGACATCGACGAGGCTTATCAGGTGCCTGGCCAGTTTGTTCACCAACAGGTGCTCGACAGCCAGTTCGACAGTGAATTGGACATGACCTGGATTCTGGGTCGGCAACAGCGTGTCGACTTGACCGCCGATGGCCTACTCAGCGACCCATCGTTGTTTGGCACCAGCGTCGATGGCTTGACCCAGCCATGGCAGGCTCCCGAGCGCCAAGAGCAGCCTCAACAGCCGCAAGAACAGGCCGCCCCTGCGCAAACTGCCAGCAGTTTCCACAGTCAACTGAAGAATGCCGCGCTGCAGCGCAGCCTGATCAGGCCACAAAGCTAGTACCAGGAGGTTGCCATCACCCTGAACGTGCAGGGTGATGGTGGCTTCATTGGTGCTTCACTCAGCCTTGGCCACCTTGCCGATACTGTGCTCGCGCAGCTTGTTGGCAATGGTGGTGTGCGATACACCAAGCCGTTTGCCAAGCTGGCGACTGCTTGGATACTCGCTGAACAGGCGCTCAAGCACGGCTTTTTCGAAACGCCCGACAATCGCATCAAAGCCCCCTTCCAGCGAGAAATCACCAATCGGCTGAGGGGCACCATAATCTGGCAAGCGAATGTACTCGGGCTTGATCATCCCCCCATCGCACAAGGAAACAGCCTGGAAAAGCACGTTTTCAAGCTGGCGCACATTGCCTGGCCAGTGATAGTGACCGAGCCGCTCCAGCACCTGGGGCGCAACCTTGGGCAATGCACAGCCAATTTGCCGACTGGCCTGGTCGAGAAAGTGATCAACCAACGGAGCCAGCCCATCCAGGCACTCGCGCAAGGGTGGGATATGCAGGCTCAGTACATTGAGCCGGTGATACAGGTCTTGACGAAACTCACCGCGCGCGCAGAGTTCCGATAGATCCACCTGTGTCGCACAGACCACGCGCACATCGAGGTACACCTCTTCATCGCTGCCAACCCGGCGGAAACAGCCATCTTGTAAAAAGCGCAGCAACTTGGCCTGCAAGCGCGGGCTCATCTCTCCCACGCCATCAAGAAACAGCGTACCGCCAGCCGTCAATTCGAGCAGGCCCAACTTACCTTCGGGCCTGGCGCCTTCGAATGCGCCCGGCCCATAGCCAAACAGCTCTGTCTCGGCCATCGACTCGGGTAAACCGGCGCAGTTAAGCGCCATGAAGGGTGACTGGCCTCGTGGGCTGGCCAAGTGGCAAGCACGGGCCAGCAGTTCCTTTCCCGTGCCGGTTTCCCCTTCGATCAACAGTGGCGCATCCAGTGGCGCCATGCGCCGTGCCTCGCGCACTACCGCAGCCATGACCTTGGAACTTTGGAAGATACTGTCGAAACCACGCAGTTCCTGCTTGCGCACATTGTAGATACGCTCGCCGACACGGTCCGCGCGATGCAGGGTCAGCACCGCGCCAGCCAGGGCTTCGCTTTCATCATGTTCCGATTGCAGCGGCGCGATATCGGCCAGAAACACATCGCCCTTGACCTTGACCCGCAAGCCATTGATCCGCGATTTGTTCGCGCGCACCAACTCCGGCAAGTCGAAATCCTCGGCATAACGCGACAAGGGAATGCCCGGCACCTCATCGACCCGCACGCCAAGCAGTTGCGCCGCGGACCGGTTGGCAGCAACGATAGAACCGCCCATATCGATGGACAACACTGGAAAATCCAGGGCTCCGAGCAACGCATTGAGCTCCAGGTGCCGCCGTTCACTGGGCATCAGCCCTACGCGCTTGACGCCAAACACACCGGTAATGGCTTCAAACTTGGCGCGCAGTGACTGGAACTGCAGGTTGATCAGGTTCGGACAGTGCAGGTAGATGGCATTGCCATGCTCACCGCCGACCTCGCCACGGGCCACGTTGATGCCGTACTCGACCAGCAGATTAAGGATGTCGCGCAAGATGCCAATGCGGTTTTGGCAGTGAACTTTGATACGCATGACTGGGCCCGGATCGTATTTTTATGGGCCGCGATGCCGAAAAATCAGTATCGCAGCGGATTATTCGTCAAGAATATGTGACAGCTTAGACCTTCGGCAAGATGATACTTAGCCAACGCCAGCAACTTGTAATTTTTTCTTTACGATTTTAGCCACCCAAACAGCACCCGGACCACAAAACCAGGGCTGTAAAGACGCTGCTTCCGAGTTATTCATAGCTGATCAAAACAACAAAAGCTCCATCAGGAGGCGATTAGATGAAGAGCACGCAATATGTGGCTCGGCAACCGGATGACACCGGTTTTATTGATTACCCCGAAGCCGAGCATCAGCTTTGGAACACCCTGATCACGCGTCAGCTGCAAGTGATTGAGGGCCATGCGTGCCAAGAATACCTCGACGGCATTGAGCAACTTAAGCTGTCCCATGAACGCATTCCGCAGCTCAATGACGTCAACCGGGTGTTGCACTCGACCACCGGCTGGCAAGTTGCCCGGGTTCCGGCACTGATCCCCTTCCAGACATTCTTCGAATTACTGGCCAGCAAGCAATTCCCAGTCGCGACCTTCATTCGCAGCCCGGAAGAACTCGACTACCTGCAAGAGCCCGATATCTTCCACGAGATCTTCGGTCACTGCCCCCTGCTGACCAATCCCTGGTTCGCCGAATTTACCCATGCCTACGGCAAGCTGGGCCTAAAGGCCAGCAAGGAGCAACGTGTGTTCCTGGCTCGCCTGTACTGGATGACCATCGAGTTTGGCCTGGTCGATACCAGCCAGGGCCGCAAGATTTATGGCGGCGGTATCCTTTCCTCCCCCAGGGAAACGCTGTATTGCCTATCCGACCAGCCGCAACACCTGGCCTTTGATCCTGTTGAAGCCATGCGCACACCCTACCGCATAGACATTCTGCAACCGGTCTACTTTGCCTTGCCCAACCTAAAGCGCTTATTCGACCTTGCCCACGAAGACATCATGGCAATGGTCACTCAAGCCCGCGAGCTAGGCCTGCACGCGCCCCTGTTTCCACCTAAACACGCCGCCTGAACGCCTGCCATTTTTCGGCGTCACAGCTGTGTGACTAACATTCAATGAATTTCAAGGAGTCATCATGACTGCTCTTAGCCAAGCCCATTGTGAAGCCTGCCAAGCTGGCGCCCCCCAGGTATCGGATCAGGAGTTGCCGGAGTTGCTCAAGCAAATCCCGGATTGGAACATCGAAGTCCGTGACTCGATCATGCAGCTGGAAAATGTCTATCTGTTCAAGAACTTCAAGCATGCACTGGCCTTCACCAATGCCGTTGGCGAAATTTCTGAAGCCGAAGGTCATCATCCTGGCTTGCTCACCGAATGGGGCAAAGTGACAGTGACCTGGTGGAGCCACTCGATCAAGGGCCTGCACCGTAACGATTTCATCATGGCTGCCCGTACCGACGAGGTCGCCACACACGCCGAGGGCCGCAAGTGAATCACTTTGCGTCCATCGCCCGCGTACCCGGAGACCCAATCCTGAGCCTGATGGAGGCCTACCGCGCCGACAACCGTCCGGAAAAACTCGACCTTGGCGTTGGTGTCTATAAGGACGGCCAAGGCCTGACGCCTATTCCCAAGGCGGTCAAGCTCGCGGAGCAGCGCTTGATTGATAGCGAAACAACCAAGAGCTATGTCGGCGGTCACGGTGATCCAGTGTTTTGCCAACTGCTGGCAGAATTAGTCCTCGGCACTGACAGCCAGGCGCTGGCCGAACAGCGCGTCGGCGCCACCCAAACCCCTGGCGGCACCGGTGCATTACGTCTGGCAGCAGACTTCATCAGCCATCACCTGGCCGGGCGGGGCATCTGGTTGAGCGACCCGACCTGGCCGATCCACGAAAGCATCTTTGCCGAAGCAGGCCTTGAAGTCAGCCATTACCCCTATGTCGGCGCGGATAACCGCCTGAATGTCGAGGCGATGCTCACGGCCCTGGGCCAAATCCCGCAAGGCGACGTGGTGCTCCTGCATGCCTGCTGCCACAACCCCACTGGCTTCGACCTGAGCCATGAAGACTGGCAACGCGTACTCGAAGTGGTCAAGGCCCGGGAGCTGCTGCCACTGATCGATTTTGCCTACCAGGGCTTTGGCGAAGGCCTCGAGCAGGATGCCTGGGCAGTTCGACTGTTCGCTCAAGCGCTACCGGAACTGCTGATTACCAGTTCTTGCTCGAAAAACTTTGGCCTGTATCGCGAGCGCACGGGCGCGTTGCTGGTTTGTGCGGCGGACACTGAGAAGCTCGTCGATATTCGCAGTCAACTGGCGTTTCTGGCGCGCAACCTATGGTCGACACCACCGGCCCATGGTGCAGCCGTGGTCGCTATCATCCTGGCCGATCCGGAACTGAAAGCAATCTGGAGCCATGAGTTGAACAGCATGCGTGAACGAATTGCCAGCTTGCGCGAGGGCTTGGTCAACGCACTGGAACCCCACGGATTGGCGCAGCGCTTTGCGCATATCAATCAGCAACGCGGCATGTTCTCCTACACCGGCTTGACACAATCGCAGGTCACGCGGCTTCGCGAAGCGTTCAGCATTTATATGGTCGGTTCAGGTCGAGCCAATGTCGCCGGAATCGATGCCGAGCGTTTCCCGCAGTTGGCGCGGGCCATTGCCCAGGTCTGCACCGAATGACCGCCCTGGCCGCTTGGCAACGCTGCCAAGCGGCCAGCCAACAAGGGTCCGGCACATCGAAACAGCTCGTGAAGCTGCATTTATTGTTTTATGGCCCAAGCCTACTTTAGCTATAGTTCGGTGACTGTCTGATAAGGAACGCCAGTGATCAGTCCATCGAACATCCTCTTTCGCGTCTACCAGCGAACCATTCATAGCCTGGCCTTCTATCCCACGCTGATTGCCTTGGGCTTTGTCCTGGCCTGCCTGCTGAATATCTCGATCGAATACCAACCCTGGCTGATGGAGCTCAAAGCTAAATTTGACATCGGCCTGGTGCGCAATGCCGATAACGCCCGGCTGATTCTCGGCACCCTGGTCGGCGGCCTGGTATCGCTGATGGTATTTAGTTTCTCAATGGTGATGGTGGTTCTCAACAATGCAGCCTCGGTGCTCTCTCCCCGCGTCCTTCCGGGGCTGGTAAGCAGCAAGAGCCACCAGAAAACCCTTGGTTTCTACCTGGGCACCATCATCTATGCACTGCTGCTGATAACCACCATTGAGCAAAATGGCAGCGACAAAGTCCCCAGCCTTGGCGTCCTTATTACCCTGGCGCTGGGAATTGCCTGCCTGGGGTTGTTCGTTTACTTCATTCGCTCAATTTCACAGTCGATCCAGGTCGAGCACATCCTCAGCAACCTTTATCAAGTGACGCGCAAAAAACTGGAGTCTCGCATCTGCAAGATGGCGGCACAGAGCCCGGCGCCAAAGTGGCCCAATGACCAGAAGTGGCAGCAGATTCGCTCTGAACGCAGTGGTTACTTCAAGGAAATCAACGCAACAATGGTCAATGAACTGCTCTGCGAGCATGACCTGAAAATGACCATTCAGGTGCATCGCGGTTTTTTCGTCATGGAAGGACATCCACTGTTCAAGCTCGACCGCAAGGTCGACGAAGCACTGATAAACCAGTTACTCGATTGCTTCGACTTTTTTATCGAGGAGTACCCCAGCACCCATTACTTGTTTGGCTGCAAGCAGATATCCGAAATTGCAGTAAAGGCACTTAGCCCCGGGATCAACGACCCAGGCACTGCGATCAAGTCCATCGACATGCTCAGCGTGCTTTTAAGCCAGCGCCTGAACCTGCCCGCCTTTGACTTCAGCGAGCTCGAAGACGAGCCGCCGCGCCTGTTCCTCAATGAGCTATCACTGGACCAGTTGCTGCAACAGGTCCTCGGCCCCATTCGCACCTATGGCGCTGCTGATCCCAGCGTATTGGTCAGCTTGCTCCAGGCCTTCAAGAACCTGCTTCACCAAAACCCCAAGGCTGAGTACAAAGTGCAGCTTCTGCGCCACGCCCGTAGCGTTATTGAAAGCGCTGACGAACATTTGACGACGCCGCGAGACCGTGAAGAAATCAACGATTTTATCGAGCGAATCAATAGTGCAGCCAAGGAGAGCCTGCCTGCACTGTCGCGGATAAAAACGCCTTAGCCCGCACAAAACCGCACCAACCCGGTGCAAGCCTGCTTCATGAAAAATTAAATAAAATTTTTTAACCGCAATTAATTCATATAAATCAAGAGCTTAACAAAACAAATCAAAAGTTAGTGGCGCGCTTTGTGCTTGCTATCTTAGGACTAGTTCCATAGGGTAGATCGCCATGTGGTCCCTTATTGCCCCTATCAGCTCACTGCTGAGCGGGGTCGCGTTACTCCTGCTCGGCAATGGCCTGCTCAACACTCTTCTGACCCTGCGCGGCGTAGCCCAAGGCTATTCCACCGGGATGCTCGGGCTGATTATGTCCGGGTACTTTGTCGGCTTTCTCCTCGGCACCTGGCTGGCGATCCCGCTGGTACGGCGCATTGGACATATCCGTGCGTTCGCGTTTTGTGCTGCATTGGCAGCCATCACCGCCCTGCTCCATGTGCTGATTGTCAACCCTTGGGTCTGGCTCGGCCTGCGAGTCATCTATGGCCTGGCGCTCGTCAGCCTGTACATGGTTATCGAAAGCTGGCTTAACGCGCAGGTGCCCAATGACAAGCGCGGCACCGTATTCGCGATCTACATGGCGGTCAATTTGGGCGCATTGGCAGCGGCGCAACAGTTGCTGAACCTGGCCGAACCAACCGAGTTTCTGCTGTTCGCCCTGGCAGCGATTCTGATCAGTGCAGCATTGATGCCGATCACCCTGACCCGGCAAATTCAGCCAACGGTGCCTGAAACCCTGCACACAGATGTTCGCCAGATCGCCAGAATCGCGCCTTTGTCGATCGCCGCCGCGGGCTTGTCTGGCTTGGCCCTGGGGGCCTTTTGGGGCATGGCGCCGGTGTACGCCAACCTCAGCGGCTTCGACGCCAGGGGCGTCGGCCTGTTGATGAGCAGCGCCATTCTTGGCGGCGCATTATTGCAACTGCCCATTGGCCGTTATTCGGACAAGCACGACCGTCGCCTGATCATGTTCTGGGTCGTTACGCTGGCCGTGGCAGTCGCCCTGCTGATGAGCTTCATGCCTGCTGGCCCATTGCTGTTGGGCTTGATGTTTATTTGGGGTGGCCTGGCGTTTGCCATCTATCCCATTGCAGTTGCACAGCTGATCGACCAGTTGCACAGCGACGAAATCCTTGCAGGCTCAAGCAGCTTGTTGATGGTCAACGGTATCGGCTCGGTTTGTGGCCCGCTCCTTGCTGGTGTTCTGATGCAGCACCTGGGCGCCCACGCCTTGCCACTGTACTTTGCGGTAGTACTGGGATTACTGGCCGCCTACGCACTTTACCGCCTGCGCCATGTCACTGACCTGGTCAGCGGTGATCAGGCGCACTTCGTGCCCATGCTGCGCACCAGCCACACTGTATTGGAGCTCATGCCTGATACACCGCCGGCCGACCTGGACTCAGGGACCAACAACGCAGGCCCGGAACCCGAATCACCGTAGCAGCAGGCACGTCCTGTTGCTGCATAACAACAAAGGCAGTCACCCACGATGTGGATGCAACTGCCCGAAACGCAGAGCCTGCTGCCCCAACAACAGGCTCAAGCTCGTCGGCTGATGTCGGCGCGTCAACTGCACCCACTATATGGACAGGGAGACAGCGCATGCTACTTGCAACCGATCTTGACGGTACTTTTCTTGCTGGCGATCCAGAGGATCGTTTAAGCCTTTACCAAACCATTGCCGCCCACCCAGAAATCAAGCTGGCCTATGTCACCGGGCGCAGCCTGGAAGCGGTATTGCCCTTGCTGGCGGACCCGACACTGCCACATCCCGACTACATCATTGCCGATGTTGGCGCGACCATGGTCCATGGCGACAGCTTGCAACCCATTCAACCCTTGCAAAATGCCGTCGATGCCCTCTGGCCAGGTGAAAGCCAGGTCGCAAGCGCCATCGAGGGCTTCAACCTCGAGCGCCAGGACGTGCCGCAAGTCCGTCGCTGCTCCTACTTCTGCACCCCCGAGCAAGCCGCAGCGCCAGAGCTGCAAGCCGTTGCCGACTCGCTGGGATGCGACCTGCTCTACTCCGCAGCCCGCTACCTCGACTTTTTACCCAAAGGCGTGAACAAGGGCAGCAGCCTCGAAGCATTGGCAGCCTGGCTTGAACTGGATGACGACCAGGTCCTGGCCGCTGGCGACACACTCAATGACCTTGGCATGCTCGACACCAAGTTTCACGGTGTCTGCGTGGGCAAGTCCGAACAGGCCTTGCTCGACGCCACCTTGCACCACTCACGCACCCTGCATGCGCAACGCACCGGTTGCGGCGGGATTCTCGAAGCATTTGCCCACTTTGGCTTTCTTGGCGAGCACGGTATAGCCGCGGAAAAGCGCCAAGCCGCACAACCGGGCAAATCCGAGATGGTCATGGTTTATCACCGCCTGCCCTATGAAGAATATCGCGGCGCCGACGGCAAGCTGCAGCGCCGCCGGCCAACGTCTCCCAATGGGATCATTCCCACTCTGTTGAGCTTCTTTGGTGACGGCCGTCCCGGCTCCTGGGTCGCCTGGGCCATCCATGAAGGCGATGAGCAAGAACCCTTTGAAACCCACACCACGGTTGATGCCGAGCGCTATCCAAAGCTCAAGGCTGCGCGGGTCGCACTGACCAAGGAAGAAGTCGATATCTTCTACAAGCGCTTCTCCAAGGAAGCCTTCTGGCCAACGTTGCATACCTTTTGGGAGCGTGCAACCTTCCGCGAAGATGACTGGCAAGTGTTCCTCAAGGTCAACCGGGCCTTTGCCGAGCGCACCGCCCTTGAAGCGGCCGAAGGCGCAACGGTGTGGCTGCACGACTACAACCTGTGGATGGTGCCGGGCTACCTGCGTGAACTGCGCCCAGACCTGAAGATTGCCTTTTTCCACCATACCTACTTCCCTTCGGCTGACGTGTTCAATGTGCTGCCATGGCGTCGCCAGATCATCGGCAGCCTGTTGCAGTGCGACTACATCGGCTTCCATATCCCACGCCAGGTTGAGAACTTCGTCGATGTTGCGCGTGGCGTAACGCCGCTGCAGACGGTCAGCCGCCAGAACTGCGCACCACGCTTTATCACCTACGGCTGCGCGGTTGGCCTTGAGCGCATGACCACTGCCGTCGACACCGGCAGTCGCACGGTCAAGCTCGGCGCGCATCCAGTTGGCCTGGACATCGACCGGGTACGCAGCGCGCTGGACAATCCGAAAATTCGCGAAATGATGGCGCGCCTGCGTGAAGAACTCACCGGCATCAAGCTGATCCTCTCGGTCGAACGCCTCGACTACACCAAGGGCATCCTGGAAAAGCTCAACGCCTACGAGCGCCTGCTCGAGGAAAATCCGGAACTGCTCGGCAAGGTCACGCTGGTCACCGTTTGTGTACCTGCCGCCAAGGAGATGACCATCTACGACGAACTGCAATCGCAGATCGAACAGGCAGTTGGCCGCATCAATGGTCGCTTCGCCCGCATAGGCTGGACGCCGTTGCAGTTCTTCTTCCGCAGCTTGCCATTTGAAGAAGTCAGCGCCTGGTATGCCATGGCCGACGTGATGTGGATCACTCCGCTGCGCGATGGTCTCAACCTGGTTGCCAAGGAGTTTGTCGCAGCCCAGGGCCTGCTTGGTGGCAGTGGCGTGCTGGTGCTTTCCGAATTTGCTGGCGCTGCCGCCGAACTCAAGGGGGCGCTGCTGACCAACCCCCATGATCCGGCCGACCTGACCAGCACCTGCTATTGGGCACTCAACTTGCCAAAAGTCGAGGCGCAAGCGCGATTGCGCGAGTTGTTCGATATTGTCAGCTACAACGACATTCGCCGCTGGGGCGACGAGTTCCTTGGCGCAGTGGCCGAGGCACCGCTTGAGGTGGAAAAGCCTGATAATGTCAGCTCGATTGGCCTGGCCTCTTAATTTGCCTGAAGCCTGAAAATGCCCGCTACAACCCTGCAGTTGTAGCGGGCATTTGCTTTACTCGCTGACCTCGCAGTTAATCAGCCAGGGCACCCCAAAGCGATCCTTGACCGAACCAAAGCGAGTCGCCCAGAAGGTTTGCTCGAAGGGCATTTCGATGGTCCCGCCCTGGGCCAGGGCATTGAAGATCCGCTCGCCCTTTTCGATGCAGTCCAGATTAATGGCCACCGAATTGCCTCGGATGCCTTCGTAAGGACTCATGGGGCATGCATCTGAAGCCATCAGGACCTGATCACCCACGACCAGGCGCGCATGCAAAATACGCTCAGCGAGTTCGGGCGGAACATCCCCCGCCTCAGCAGGCATCTCGGAAAAACGCATGAGAGCCTCAACCTTGCCGCCCAGGCAGTCGGCATAAAAGTTGAAAGCCTCTTCGCAGTTACCATCAAATGTCAGGTAGCTATTAATTTTCATCGTTCACTCCCAATCAATTCACTTGGCTTTTTGCTCGATCTGCTCGCGCAGACGTCGCTCTTGCTCTTGCAGTTCCGGGGTAAATTCCTCGCCAAAATCCTCGGCCTCGAATATCGGGCGGATTTCGATCTCAGAATCACTGACCATAGGGTTCGGGCAACGCTTGACCCAGTCGATGGCCTCTTGCATGGAAGCCACATTGAATATCCAGAACCCGGCGATCAGTTCCTTGGTTTCCATAAATGGACCATCGACCACAGTACGCCGATCACCTGAGAACTGAACACGCACGCCTCTGCTGCTCGGATGCAAACCTTCACCTGCGAGCATCACACCCGCCTTGACCAACTCTTCGTTGAAATTACCCATCTGCTCAAGCAAGGCTTCAGAGGGCATCTCACCTGCCTCCGACTCGGGACTGGCTTTGACTATCACCATGCAACGCATAACAAACTCCTTATTATTTTCGGCTTCACTGTGCAGTAGTCGAACCGGCGCACGGCAAATCGACAGGTCCCGAAAATTAATTTCATGCAATGCTGGCTGGACGCTCAAGCGCAGACGAAAACGCAGCGAGCATCACGACAAAGAGGGTTGTTTAAGCGATGCGCTGGAACAGTCGAATGACCATAGAAGAGAGATGCAACCGTCGCCAGAGAAGTCGACTGGCGGTGAAGCTGAAAAACAGCGGGTCGACTGGTTGCCAGGCGACCCGCAGACCACGACCTAGCTTGCCAATAGCGCCAAAGCCTCTGCGCTGGCTTGCTCAACCCGCGCCCAGTCTCCGGCCTTGATCCAGGCACTGTCGAGCATCCAGGTGCCGCCCACGCACATCACGTTAGGCTGGGCCATGTAGCTTTGTACATTCGCCAGGCTGACACCGCCCGTCGGGCAGAAGCGCACGGCCGGAAACGGCCCGCCAAGGGCCTTGAGTGCCGCAGTACCGCCGCTGACTTCAGCCGGGAACAGCTTGAAGCGACGATAGCCCAGGGCATAGCCCATCATGATCTCCGAGGCACTGGCGATCCCCGGCAACAGTGGAACATCGCTGGCAAGGCTTGCCTCGAGCAACTCGGGGGTACAGCCGGGCGTCACAATAAATTGCGCGCCAGCCGCTTCAGCCGCTGCAAGCATGTCGACATCAAGCACCGTGCCGGCACCCACCACCAAGTCCGGACGCGCTTCACGCAAGCGGCGAATGGCGGTCAGGCCATGCTCCGAGCGCAGCGTAACTTCAAGCACGCTAAGCCCGCCTGCGGCCAATGCATCAGCCATCGGCAAGATATCTTCCTCGCGGGAGATGGTGATGACCGGCATTACCTTCGCTTGCGCGCAGA
Organism: Pseudomonas segetis; assembly: GCF_900188155.1. Classification (GTDB taxonomy): domain Bacteria; phylum Pseudomonadota; class Gammaproteobacteria; order Pseudomonadales; family Pseudomonadaceae; genus Aquipseudomonas; species Aquipseudomonas segetis. Next base: position 848,674 of record NZ_FZOG01000001.1, on the reverse strand, counting down.
TGGCATCGATTTGCGCGATCTTGGTCACCATTCGCTGCTGATGGGTTTCGTGAGTTGTCATAACCAAAGGTCCTTAAAAACTAGAGCTACCGGGCTATGGGCACCAGTAAATTTCAAGAGGAGATTGCAAAAAAGCACGCACCGGCATAAGCGCCACCGCATCAGGCTGCAACGCTTGCTTCAGCGTCGCCAGCTTGTTCTTGCCCTGCATGGCCAACACCTTGTGCCTGGCTGAAGCGAGCAACGCCAAGCTCATGGTCAAGCGCTGATGCGGCACAGTCGGAGCGAGCATTGGCAAGCAACGTCGCTCGGTATCTGGCGCCAGCGCCTCAGGCAGGTTGGGACTTTGAGGAAACAGGGACGCGGTATGGCCGTCATCCCCCATGCCCAGCACCAACACGTCTATCGACGGTAGTTCCTTCAGCGCCTGGTCGGCGGTAACCGCCGCCTCTTCAACCGAAGCGGCGCTGGAGTACAGGCCGAACATCCGGGCGGAAGCCGCTTGTCCTTGCAGCAGATGGCGACGCACCAGGCCTTCATTGCTGTCGGCGTGGCTAGTCGGCAGCCAGCGTTCATCAGCCAGGCTGACCACCACGCTGGACCACTGCAACGGCTGCTTGGCCAAGGCCTCGAAAAAGGCAACCGGACTGCGACCGCCCGACACCACCAATGTCGCCCTGCCCTGTTCAGCAATGGCTGAACGCAAGGCATCGGCAACGTCGGCGGCCAGCTTATTGGCCAGTTGCGTGGAATTGTTAAGACTGTGCGCCACAACGCCAGCCGGTAACTGCAGGTCAGAGATCGCCATACCAAGCCTTTCCATCACGAGTAATTAGGGCGATTGAAGCCATTGGCCCCCAAGAGCCTGCGGCATAGGGCTTGGGCTTATCGCCAAGACGTTTCCAGCCATCAATCAACTGGTCGCACCAGAGCCATGCGTGTTCGATTTCATCTTTGCGCACGAACAGATTCTGATTGCCGCGCATCACCTCAAGCAACAAACGCTCATAGGCATCGGGGATGCGCGCACTTTGATAGGTGTCCGAAAAACTCAGCTGCAAGGGCCCGCTGCGCAACTGCATGCCTTTATCGAGGCCTTGATCCTTGGTCATCACCTGCAGGGAAATTCCCTCGTCAGGCTGCAGACGGATAATCAGTCGATTGCTGATCAGCGGCCGTTGTTCGGCGGCAAAGATGTAATGCGGCGGCTCTTTGAAATGAATCACGATCTGTGACATTTTTTCCGCCATGCGCTTGCCGGTGCGCAGGTAAAACGGCACGCCCGACCAGCGCCAGTTGCGGATATCGGCACGCAATGCAACGAAGGTTTCGGTATTGCTCTCGGTGTTGGAGTTTTCTTCTTCAAGGTAACCAGGCACAGCCTTGCCAGCACTGTTGCCGGCCACATACTGACCGCGCACAACACGCTGGCTGAGCTGCTCGGCGGTAATAGGCTCGAGAGCCTTGAGCACCTTGACCTTCTCGTCACGAATGCTGTCGGCAGACAAGTCGCTGGGCGGGTCCATGGCGATCAGGCAAAGCAGCTGCAACAGGTGATTCTGGATCATGTCACGCAGCTGGCCAGCCTGGTCGAAATAGCCCCAGCGGCCTTCAATGCCGACTTTCTCGGCCACGGTGATTTCAACGTGGGAAATGTGATTCTGATTCCACTGGGTCTCGAACAGACTATTGGCGAAACGCAGTGCGATCAGGTTCTGCACGGTTTCCTTGCCCAGGTAATGGTCAATACGGTAGATGCGAGTTTCCGGGAAGTACTGCGCCACCGCATTGTTGACCTCACGCGAGGAAGCCAGGTCATGGCCAATGGGCTTTTCCAGAACCACCCGCGTGCGGTCCACCAAACCCACTCGCGCAAGATTTGCACAAATGCTGCCATACACCGATGCAGGCGTTGCAAAGTAGGCAATCAGGCATTTGTCGCCGGCCACCTGCCCAGCCAATTGCTGGTAATCATCGGCCTGCAGGAAATCCATTCGCACATAGCTTAAGCGTGCAAGGAAGCGCTGCATGACGCCTTCATCAAGGTTCTTTGCGTCTATATAGCCGCGCAGGGCATTTTCAATCGTGGCGATATACTGCTGGGGCTCGCCGGCGTCGCGCGCCAGCGCCAGGATTTGCGTGTCGGCGTGCAACAAATCAGCCTGATCCAGTTGAAAAAGGGCTGGAAACAGCTTGCGCAAGGCCAGATCACCCAGCGCACCGAACAAAGCAAAGGTACAAGGTTCAACAGTTATGCTTGGCATGATATATGTTCTTCTATCAACTTCAGCGAGAAACACCCTGCTGGGCATACTACACCGCAATATGTCGTAATAAAAACAACATTTATCGGAAATTAACAGAACAAGTGGTGACAATCAGGGCCGATCAGTACGATAGGCCTGCATTTTCGTCGGTTGCCTGTCTGCATAAGGAACAAAAATGGATCGCGTGCGAAACCTACTGGAGCAAATCCAAACCCGCCTCGACAGCCTCAACAAGGCAGAGCGCAAGGTTGCCGAAGTGATTTTGCATAACCCGCAGCAGGCGACACGCTTGAGCATAGCCGCGCTCGCCCAGGCAGCCTCGGTCAGCGAGCCAACGGTCAATCGCTTCTGTCGCTCATTTGGCGTTAACGGTTATCCTGAGCTGAAAATGCAGCTCGCCCAGAGCCTTGCCAGTGGCGCCGCCTACGTCAGCCGGGCGGTTGAAGCCGATGACGGCCCCGAAGCCTATACCCGCAAAATTTTTGGCAGCGCCATTACCTCGCTCGACAGCGCCTGCCAGTCACTCGACCCACAACTGATCAGCCGCGCCGTTGACCTACTGATCCAGGCCCGACAGATCCATTTCTTTGGACTTGGCGCCTCCGCACCTGTCGCACTGGATGCCCAACATAAGTTCTTCCGCTTTAACCTCGCGGTAACCGCCCATGCCGATGTCTTGATGCAGCGCATGCTGGCCTCGGTGGCGCATACCGGTGACCTGTTCGTCATCATTTCCTACACCGGGCGCACCCGCGAACTGGTTGAAGTCGCCCGCATTGCCCGGGACAAAGGCGCCTCGGTATTGGGCCTGACCGCTGCCAACTCACCATTGGCCAAGGCCAGCACCCTGAGCCTGGACATCCCCCTGCCCGAAGACACCGACATCTACATGCCGATGACCTCACGCATCATCCAATTGACCGTCCTTGATGTGCTCGCAACCGGCGTGACCCTGCGCCGTGGCGTCGATTTCCAACCCCATCTGCGCAAAATCAAGGAAAGCCTCAACGCCAGTCGCTACCCAGCGGATGAAGATTAAGCGCAGTGGCGGTCCAGGCAGCCTGAACCGCCGCCGGGCCTACTTCCACCAATATTCGACCTGAACCCCAAAGTTCGAGCCATGCCGGGCGTTATCAAACACGCCCGAGTCAGATAACGCCGAGCCGGCAGCCATCTGGCTTGCCGCACGTTGAGCCGCTTCGTTCCAGCTGGCATAGGTGTAATACAGGCGAAACTCCGGGCGCGCCCAAAACCCCGGGCCAGCCGGTGACCAGGTTGGTGCAACGGTAAACTTGGTCAGCTTGCGCGTACCATCCGCTGCATCGACCTGATCGCGTCCCAGCTCACCGACCAGCTTGAATTGATCGGTGAACGCATAAGTGGTGCGCCCACCAACCGACAACCAGTCCTGATCATCACTGTCGGGGCGAATATCCTTCTGGTACACCACTTCGACCTGGCCACCCAGACGTGGCGTTATCTGCCAGTCAAAGAACTCGACCAAACGGTAGCTCTTGCTGTCGCGATCAAGCCCGACATCACCAGTGGTCCCCAGCCCGGTGCCTGGCCCCTCGCCGTATTGCAGGGCAAACTTGTTGGTGCCACCCAGAAACAGCTTTTGTACATGCTGTCCGGTAATGGCCCAGCCACTGCTGCTGTCACCGCGATCCGGGTTGTCGATATAGCTGTAGCCCACTTCGACCTCTCCGCCCGGATTGGTCTTGAAACCGCCCACGTTGAAGTCATGGCGGGTGGTGTAGTCATCCTGAAAGTAGCTGTCCTTGCGGGAGAAGACGTAGCTGTACTTGAGATCGCCAATGACCATTTCATCGACGCCGAAGCCGGTCGCGCTCTGGTTCCAGTAATAGAAGTCAGAGATATGAATGTCATTACGCTTGTAGAAACGGCGCCCCGCCCAGAGCGAGCCGCCATTGAGCGCGGGCATATTGCTCCACTCTGCGTACATCTGGTTCATCCGGGCAAAACCATAGTCACCGGTGAATTTGGGCGTGTGGCCATATTCGTTGTACAACTGAGCCATGCCTTCGACACTCAAGGTGGAACCGTCGTCAAGACTCAGCAAGTCCTGGCGCAAGTCCAGCTCCGAATAGGTTTCGCACTCGTTACCCAGGCGATACTTGGACTGCGCGCCCGGCAACTGGAAACACGACTGGCTTCCTCCGTTTTCCGAGCTTCCCGCGCCGCTGCGCACATAACCGCTGAACTCCAGCGCGTCGGCCGTCATTGGCATAGCCAAATAACTCACCGCTAGCGCAAGGCTGATACGTGTTGCTGCTCTCATTTCAACTCCAATTATTTTTATTGTTAAGTCCGAAAAGGCTCAGCTCAGGTGACGAAACAAGGCAGCCGCCACTTAAACTGCTAAGGGTGATATCCCTATGCACGCACAGCTCCAGCAACCGGGCTCAAGAACCCGGTTGAACATCATCAAAATGCAATGAACCTGGCCAACGGCCAGAGGCTGTTAAATCGCCACGGCTAAAGGCTTCTCAGGCGCGTGACATTGCTGGCTGACTGAGCCGTTGTGGCTGACAAAGGACGAAGACGCTCGCCGCTGTTGGCGTCAAACAGCATGATTTTTTCCGGATCGAGTTGCAGTTCGATAACCTGGCCGACACGGGGCGCGTCATCAGGCGACATGCGACAACACACCTTGGTTTGATTGAGCGTGACAAAGACCAGGGTGTCCGGACCGGTCGGCTCGATAATCTCGACTTCGGCGGCAATCGGCACCAGTCCCGGCGTCCCGGCAGTGGTCTGGATCTGCTCGGGCCTGACACCCAGGATAACTTCGCGCCCCTCGACGCCTTCGGCCATCGCCGCCAACGGCAATGCACAGCTGAGCTCAGCCTTTTCACCGCTGCACAATGGCGCAAACAGTTGGTTGCCAGCAGGCTCGAGCTTTACCGGAATAAAATTCATCGGCGGCGATCCAATGAAGCTGGCTACAAACAGGTTGGCAGGATCGTTGTAAATCTGCTGCGGTGTGCCGAACTGCTGAATGATGCCCTCCTTCATCACCGCCACCTTGTCACCCAAAGTCATGGCCTCGATCTGATCATGGGTGACATACACCGTGGTGGTCTTGAGACGCTGGTGCATCAGCTTGATTTCGGTACGCATCTCGACGCGCAGCTTGGCGTCCAGGTTGGATAAAGGCTCATCGAACAGGTAGATTTTCGGGCGTCGCGCCAAGGCACGCCCCATGGCTACGCGCTGTTGCTGGCCGCCTGACAGTTGCCCAGGCTTGCGCTTGAGCAAATGCTCGATTTGCAGCAGCCTGGCGACCCGGGCGACTTCCTCATCAATCGCCTCAGGCGCCATCTTGCGCATCTTCAAGCCGAAGGCAATGTTGTCGCGAACGCTCATGGTCGGGTACAGCGCATAGGATTGAAACACCATGGCGATGTCGCGATCCTTCGGGCTCATGCCGCTTATATCAGCGCCTTCGACCAGGATTTCACCGCCGCTGATGCTTTCCAGACCCGCAATGCAGTTCATCAACGTGGACTTGCCGCAACCAGAGGGCCCGACCAGGATCAGGAACTCACCCGAATCGATTTTCAGTTCAATATTCTTCAGCGTATCGGCCAGACCACTGCCGTAGCTCTTGTGTACCTTGCGTAGTTCAAGCGTTGCCATCTTTGTCTCTCCGGTCGAAAGCGACCTGTTAGCCTTTCACCGCGCCGGCTGTTAGCCCGCGCAAGAAGTACTTGCCAGCCAGCACATAGACCACCAGCGTGGGTAGTCCGGCGATCATCGCGGCCGCCATGTCGACGTTGTATTCCTTGGTACCCGTGCTGGTATTGACCAGGTTATTGAGCGCCACCGTAATCGGTTGGGTATCACCACTGGCGAACACCACGCCAAACAGGAAATCGTTCCAGATCTGGGTGAACTGCCAGATCAGGCAAACCATGATGATCGGCACCGACATCGGCAGCAGGATGCGTCCGAAAATGGTGAAGAATCCGGCGCCATCCAGACGCGCAGCGCGCACCAGGGCATCCGGCACGCTGACGTAGTAGTTGCGGAAGAACAAAGTGGTAAAGGCAATCCCATAGACCAGGTGCACCAACACCAAGCCGCTTGTGGTGTTGGCCAGACCCAGCTTGCCAAGGGTGAATGAGGCTGGCAGCAACACCACCTGGAACGGCAGGAAGCAACCAAACAACAACAGGCCAAAGAACAGTTGCGAGCCTTTGAAACGCCACATCGCCAGCACATAACCATTGAGCGCGCCAAGCAAGGTGGAGATCAGCACCGCTGGAACCGTGATCTTTACCGAGTTCCAGAAAAAACCGCCAAGACTGTCCCAGGCCTTGACCCAGCCAATTGCGGTAATCACATCCGGCCAGGACAGCAGGTTGCCACTGCGTATATCTTCAGGCGTCTTGAAACTGGTGAGCAGCATGACGATCAGCGGCACCAGATAAACCGCGCAGGCCGCGAGCAATGTTGCGTAGATCGCCAAGCGACTGAAACTGAGCTTGTTTTGCTTAATCATGGCGCTTGCCCCGCAACTCGGAATACAGATAAGGCACCAGGATCGCCAGCACCGCACCCAGCATCAGAATCGCACTGGCCGCGCCAAGACCCATCTGGCCGCGAGTGAAGGTATGGGCATACATGAACATTGCCGGCAGGTCGGACGAATAACCGGGGCCACCAGCCGTCATTGATGCGACCAGATCGAAGCTCTTGATCGCGATGTGCGAGAGGATCATGACCGCACTGAAAAACACCGGGCCAAGGCTCGGCAGCACTATGCGCAGGTAGATATTCGGCAAGCTGGCGCCATCGACTTGCGCGGCGCGAATGATCGATTGATCAACCCCGCGCAGCCCGGCCAGAAACAACGCCATCACAAACCCCGAGGCCTGCCAGACAGCGGCAATCACCAGGCAATAGACCACCCGATCGGTATCCACCAGCCAGTCGAAGCGAACCCCTTCCCAACCCCAGTCGCGCAGCAGCTTGTCCAGCCCCAACCCCGGGTTGAGCAACCACTTCCAGGCCGTGCCTGTGACAATCATCGAGATCGCCATCGGATACAGGAAAATAGTGCGGATAAAGCCTTCACGGCGGATACGCTGGTCAAGCAAGACCGCAAGCAAAACACCAAGGATCAGGCTGATGCTGATGAACAAGCCTCCAAACAGCATCAGGTTCTTGCTCGCCACCCACCAGCGATCGTTATCCATCAACCGCTGGTATTGCTGCAAACCCACCCATTTGTAGCTGGGCATAAAGCGCGAACTGGTGAAGGACAACAAAAAGGTCCAGAGGATGTAACCGTAGAAGCCAACCAGCACAATCAACATGGTCGGTGCCAACACCAGCTTGGGCAGCCAGCGCTGTAGCGCATCCAGTGGTGAAACTTTGCTCGTAATTGCTACTGAGCTCATACAGGCCTCTCAAGCTAAGACAAAATCCGGGCAAAGCGCTGCCGCAATGCCCGTGAAGGCACTGGAAAGCGCTTTACATGAGATCCCTGAAGCTGCCGGCGTACCGGCAGCCGGGTTATTTACTGAACCGCCTGGATGGCTGCAGCCAGTTGTTGCGCAGCCTTCTTCGGGTCCGCGTTGGCGTCGTTGAAGAAGTTGGTCACCACATCAAAAACCGCGCCCTGCACATAGCTTGAAGCCGCCATGCCATGGGCCAGGCTTGGCTGAAGACCACCATTGCCGGCCGCTTCCTTGAAGTCCTTCATTGACGCCTGAGCGCAGCTGTCGAAGCTGCTCATGTCCATGTCCTGACGCACCGGGATCGAGCCTTTGTTCTTGTTGAAGATGGCCTGGAATTCCTTGCCCATGACGATCTCGGCCAGGTCTTCCTGGGCCTTGCGGTTGTCCGCATCGGCCAGCTTGAACATGGCCAGCGAATCGATGTTGTAGGCAAAGCTGCCCTGGGTGCCGGGAAATGGGATGCAGCTGTAATCCTCACCGGCAATCTTGCCAGCAGCGGTCCATTCGCTCTTGGCCCAGTCGCCCATGATCTGCATACCGGCCTTGCCGTTGATGACCAGACCCGCCGCAGCGTTCCAATCGCGCCCTGCGGCGTTGGCATCAATGTAGCCGTGCAGTTTTTTCAAGGTGGCGAAGACTTCAACCATCTTGTCACCGGTCAGGACCGCTTCATCTTGATCGACAAAGGCCTTGCGAAAATCAGCGGGGCCGAGAATGGCGAACGCCAAATCCTCGAAGACGGTGCCGTCTTGCCATGGCTGACCGCCGTGGGCGATGGCGATAAAACCTGCAGCCTTGAGCTTGTCCGCAGCAGTGAAGAGTTCATCAAGAGTGGTTGGCGGCTTCGCACCGGCCTTGGCAAATACCTCGGGATTGATCCAGAGCCAGTTAACCCGATGCACATTGACCGGCACGGCAACGTAATCACCATCGTATTTCATGATGTCAGCCACTTGCGAAGGCAATAGCTCGTCCCATTTCTGACGCTTGGCGACCTCATTCAAATCAGTCAGCAAGCCCAGCTCGCCCCACTCTTGAATGTCCGGCCCCTTGATCTGCGCAGCAGCAGGTGGATTGCCAGAAACGGCGCGGGTCTTGAGTACGGTCATGGCCGCCTCACCACCGCCACCGGCGACCGCGAAGTCTTTCCAGGTGTGGCCTTTGGCTTCAACCATTTGCTTGAGGGTATCGGCGGCACGCTTTTCACCACCCGAGGTCCACCAGTGCAGCACTTCTACTTCACCGGCGTGGGCAGCAAACGGAATCAGTGAGGCAAGGTAAACAGCAGTTGCCAGGCGAGAGATAACTTTCATCAACAGTACCTTTCTTGTTGTTATTCGCGGACAAGTCTGACGCTTGTGCTGCCATGGATACTAACCAAGGCATCAGCGAAAACGGGTAACGAAGGGATATAGAAACGTCACAGGATGGTTACAAAACCTAATCGGCAAAGCGCGGCAGATACAGCGACACACGCAAGCCGCCATCGCGCAGGTTTTTCAGGGTCACCTCGCCACCATGGCTGTGGGCGATGTTGCGCGCGATACCCAAGCCAAGACCATAACCCTGCTGCTGCGCGGACAGGCGAAAATGCGGCTCGAACACATACTCCAGTTGCTGCTCTGGCACGCCGGGGCCCTCGTCATCCACATGCAGGGCAAAGGCGGTCTGGTCATCTTCGATATGCAAGTGCGCCCGCTGGCCATACTTCAAGGCGTTATCGACCAAATTGCCAATGCAGCGCTTCAAGGCCAGGGGCTTTCCCGGATAGCTAGACACTGTTTGCCCGGTCAGCGTCACCAGGCCATTGCCAGCTGGCGCCAGGTATGGCTCAACCACGCAATTGATCAGGTAATCGAGATCTATCGGCTCGATGTTCTCGTGAATATCAGTGTCCTTGACGCACTGCAAGGCACCCTTGACCAACAGTTCAAGCTCATCAAGATCGCGGCGGAATTTTGCCTGCACCTTCTCGTCATCGAGCAACTCCACACGCAAGCGCAAACGGGTAATGGGCGTGCGCAGGTCATGGGAAATCGCACTGAACAGCTGGCTACGCTCTCGCAGGTAACGACCAATACGCTCGCGCATGGTATTGAACGCACGACTGACCTCGACCACCTCGCTACCGCCCGCCTCCTTAAGGGGCTCGACCTCGGTACCCAGGGACATTTCACGCGCAGCCACAGCCAGGTGTTTCAGCGGACGGCTTTGCCAATGCACCATCAGGCCGATGAGCAGCAGCAAGAACACACTGGTCAGAATGATGAACCAGAGCTGCTGTGCAGGCAGCCCAGGCTGCTCAAGGCTGACATAGGGCTCGGGCATCAGTGATGCCAGGTACAGCCACTCCTGCGGGCCGATCCGGATCTGGGTGACCAGCACCGGCGGATTCATGGGTTCCAGGCTCAAGGCATAGTGGGCCCAGGAGCGCGGCAGCTCATCAAGCTTTACCGCATTATTGAAAATACGCAGGTCATTGGGACTGACAAACTGTACCGACACATCGAGGTCGTGCCCCAGGCGCTCACGCAAGGTTGCATCCACGGCATCGAGCACCGCACGCTTGCGCGGCGTGACGGGCAACACATCCATGCTCAGCGGCTTGTCGTTGAGCGAGACGAAAAAGCGGGTCCCGCCCATGTTGCGCAACTGATCAAGCACCATCGGCCGATAGCCCAGCGGCAAGGAGCGAAAATAACTGACGCTGGCGGCCATTGACTGCGCCAGGCTGCGCGAGCTGGCAACCAGGCCTTCAACCTGGCTGGCACGCAACTGTGAAACCCAGATAAAGCTCGACAGCGCCTGGGCGATCAAGACCACCAGCAGGGTCAGCACCAGCATCCTGGCCAGCAGCGAGCGCGGCACCAGCCTGGCGAACAGGCGCTTAATGACCATGGCCCTGGTGCGGCTCGACATTGGCAGCCAGCAGGTAACCGCTACCGCGCACCGTGCGAATCAGTCGCGGGGGCTTTTCTACATCGCGCAGGCGCTGGCGCAAGCGACTGACAGCCATGTCCACAATGCGCTCCAGCGGCATGACTTCACGGCCCCGGGTGGCATTGCCAATGGTGTCGCGATCAAGGATCTGTTGCGGGTTATCGAGGAACAGTTTGAGCAGGATAAAATCTGCCCCGGAAAGAATCACCTCTTCACCATCGGCATGAAACAAGCGATGACTGACCATATCCAGTCGCCAGTCATCGAACGCCAGCACCTCGGCACCGCGCTCCTGACTGAAGTTGACCCGGCGCAACAAGGCCTTGATCCGTGCCAGCAGCTCGCGCGGACTAAAGGGCTTGCCCAGGTAATCATCAGCGCCCAGTTCAAGGCCAATCACCCGGTCAGCCTCGTCCGAACTGGCGGTCAGCATGATCACCGGGACATGGGCAAAACGCTGATGCTCTCGGACCCAACGACACAGGCTGAAGCCATCCTCATCGGGCAACATTACATCCAGAATCACCAGGTCGGCCGAATCGGCTGCAAGCCGCTGGCGAAAGCCCGCACCGTCGGCGACCGCACACACCTGGAATCCGGCGCGACTCAAATAGGTTTGCAGCAGTTCGCGAATTTCCTGATCGTCGTCAACCAACAAGATCGACTTTCCACTCTGACTCAAGACATGGCCCTTTTATTCTTATCAATCACCGCCTGCAGCGGCCAATCAGCCCTGGTTCTGTTGCTGCAGCGCAACACCTGCGCCCATCAACCCCGGGTACTGCGCTGTGACCAGCCAAACCGGAATCCCGGTAAAGTAATCGCTCATGCAGCCCTTGTCGCTGAAACAGCGCGCAAAACCACTGTGGCAAAAGAACTCGGCAAACCTGGGCACAATCCCACCGGCAATATAGACACCACCACGTGCCCCCAGACTCAGCACATTGTTGCCTGCAGCGCGACCCAGCCAGCAACAGAACTGCTCGAGCACCGCGCTTGCCGTGGCGTCGCCAGCCAATGCCGCAGTGGTAATCTCTGCCGGACCGAGTAATTCCGGCGCGACGCCATCGAGCTCGCACATGGCGCGATAAAGCACCAGCAAACCATTGCCGCTAAGCACATCCTCCGCCCGCACGTGACCCAGTTGCCTGTACAACACTTGCCACAGCTGCGCCTCACGCGCACTGCCAATGGGCAGGTCTACATGCCCGCCTTCGCCGGCAAGTGCTGTCCAGCTTCCATCGGCTTGCGCCAGCAATGTGCCAACCCCCAGGCCGGTGCCTGCACCTATCACCACAAATGGGCGGCTGGCATCCGACTCCCCGGGACATACCTGCAGGCCTTCGCCTTCAGCCAAACGGGTCATGCCCAGCGCCATGGCGGAGAAATCATTGATCAACAACAACTGGTCGATCTGCAAGCGCTGGCAAAACCCATCGCGGTTGATCCGCCAATGATTATTGGTAAAGCGAAACTGCGCATCGCTGACCGGCCCGGCGCAGGCCAGGCAGACCGCACCAAGCGAGCCTGGAGCCACGCCTTGTTCGTCAAGATACTGCTCGATCGCCGCCTCAGGTGTGTCGAAGTCGGCCGTGGCCAGCACGGATACCGACTCCAATTGCTCATCGCGCCACAAGGCAAAGCGCGCATTGGTGCCGCCAATATCACCGACCAGCGCCAACTTCACTTAAGCGACTCCAGGCTTTCAGTGAAGGCACTGGCGCCCTGCTCCGCCGTACTGAATGAGTGACGCATAAAGGTGAACAGCTCACGGCCACATCCTTCGCCACTTGCAATCGAAGGGCTCGCCAATTCACGGGCAGCCAGCGCTTTATCCTCGACCAACACTTGCAGTTCGCCGGTATGACCGTTGACCCGGATAATATCGCCATCGCGCACACGCGCCAGCGGGCCGCCATCATAGGCCTCGGGGCAGACATGAATCGCCGCCGGGATTTTGCCCGAGGCCCCCGACATGCGACCGTCAGTCACCAGCGCAACTTTAAAGCCGCGATCCTGCAACACGCCAAGGAACGGCGTCATCTTGTGCAATTCAGGCATGCCATTGGAGCGCGGCCCCTGAAACCGCATCACCGCCACCATGTCATGTTCGAGCTCGCCAGCCTTGAAGGCATCCGCCAGCTCCTGCTGGTCCTCGAATACCCGCGCTGGCGCTTCCACCACCTGATGCTCAAGGGCAACTGCCGACACCTTCATCACGCCACGTCCCAGATTGCCCTCCATCAACCGCAAGCCACCTTCGGCCGAGAACGGATTGGCCACTGGACGCAATACCGTTTCGTCATGGCTCTTGCTCGGGCCATCGCGCCACACCAGCTTGCCATCCTCAAGGAAAGGCTCCTGGGTGTAACGGCTCAGGCCATGACCGGCAACAGTGTTGACGTCTTCATGCAGCAATCCGGCCTCAAGCAACTCACGGATCAGGAACGACATGCCGCCAGCCGCCTGGAAGTGATTGATATCGGACTTACCATTCGGATACACATGGGCCAGGGTCGGCACCACGGCTGACAGGTCCGCCATGTCCTGCCAGGTCAGCATGATCCCGGCCGCACGGGCAATCGCGGGCATATGCAGGGTGTGATTGGTCGAGCCGCCGGTGGCACTCAAGGCCACAATAGAATTGACCAGGCAACGCTCATCAACAATTTCGGCCAGCGGCATGAACTGCCCGCTTTGCTTGGTCAACCGGGTGATTTGCCGAGCCGCCTCGACGGTCAGCGCATCACGCAGGGGGGTATTGGGATTCACGAAGGAAGCGCCCGGCAAGTGCAAACCCATCACTTCCATCAATAACTGGTTGGTGTTGGCGGTGCCGTAAAAGGTGCAGGTACCGGGGCTGTGATAGGCGCTCATCTCGGCCTCAAGCAACTCATCGCGAGTGGCCTTGCCTTCTGCATAGCGCTGGCGCACGTCTGCCTTTTCCTTGTTCGACAAGCCAGAAGGCATGGGGCCTGCCGGGACAAACAGGGTCGGCAGGTGGCCAAAGCGCAATGCGCCCATCACCAGGCCTGGCACAATCTTGTCGCAAATCCCCAGGCACAGCGCGGCATCGAACATATTGTGCGACAGCGCCACGGCCGTCGACATGGCGATGACTTCGCGACTGGCGATGCCCAGCTCCATGCCAGGCTCGCCCTGGGTAACGCCATCGCACATGGCTGGCACGCCACCGGCGAACTGGCCAACCGAGCCGACATCGCGCAGGGCCTGCTTGATTTGTTCCGGATAGCGCTCATAAGGCTGGTGCGCCGAGAGCATGTCGTTGTAGGCGGAAATGATTGCCACGTTGGCAGCATTCATCAAACGCAGGGCTTGTTTGTCATCGCTGCCGCAACCGGCAACGCCGTGAGCAAAGTTGGCGCATTGCAATTTGCCACGCTGCGGACCATCGCTTGCAGCAGCTCGGATCATCGCCAAATAACGTTCGCGAGTAGCTCGGCTGCGGGCAATAAGGCGATCAGTTACCTCTTGGACACGGGGATGCATGTGATTGACTCCAGGCTAGCGGGCAAATTTATTTGTACCTTTAACAAAATATTGCCACTTAAAAGGCTTGATTTCTACATTCACGGGAATAATCTTGTAATTCCAACAACAAAATTATTAACGGACAGCATTATGACTCTGCGTATCGCTATCAATGGCTTTGGCCGCATTGGCCGCAACGTGCTCCGCGCGCTGTACACCCAGGCCTATCGCCAGAATATCCAAATCGTAGCTATCAACGACCTTGGTGATAGCGCTATCAATGCTCATTTGCTCAAATACGACAGCGTGCATGGCATCTTTGCCGGTGATGTTGAGTTCGATCAGGAAAGCCTGACTGTAAACGGTGACCGTATCGCTGTCAGCGCAATTCGCAACCCCGGCGAACTGCCATGGAAAAAACTGGCAATTGATGTGGTGTTTGAATGCACGGGCCTATTTACGACACGGGATAAAGCCGCCGCACACCTCAGTGCCGGCGCGCGCAAAGTGATTATCTCCGCACCCGCAAAAGGCGCTGATGCAACCATAGTCTACGGGGTCAACCAGGGTATTTTGCGCCAGTCCCACCAGATTATCTCCAATGCCTCCTGCACCACTAACTGCCTGGCACCTGTTGCTCACGTACTGCACCGCGAACTGGGTATCGAACAGGGGCTGATGACCACCATCCATGCCTACACCAATGACCAGAACCTGTCGGATGTCTATCACAGCGACCCGTACCGCGCCCGCTCGGCCACCCAATCGATGATCCCAAGCAAGACCGGCGCAGCCGAAGCGGTGGGCCTGGTACTGCCTGAGCTGGCAGGCAAGCTGACAGGCATGGCCGTGCGGGTTCCCGTGATCAATGTATCGCTGGTCGACCTGACACTCACCCTTAGCCGCGAAACCAGTGCAGAAACGGTTAATGCCTTGATGAAAAACGCCAGCGAAAACTCAACTGTGCTCGGCTACAACAGCCTGCCATTGGTGTCATGCGACTTCAATCATAATCCGCTTTCGTCGATTTTCGATGCCAATCACACCAAGGTCAGCGGAAAAATGCTCAAGGTCATGGCCTGGTACGACAACGAATGGGGCTTCTCGAATCGCATGCTCGATACCTGCATGGCCCTGTGCAATGCACCGCACTGAGTGGAGCCAACCATGAACCGCATCAGCTTTGTCACCGCCACCCTCGCTACCCGCAAGCGCATCGCCCTTGTCGCCCATGATCACTGCAAGGCATTTCTCCTGGACTGGTGCCAGCGTCACCGTGAAAAACTGGCCAATCACGAACTACTGGCCACCGGTACTACCGGCGCACTGTTGAGCGAACGCTTGAAACTGCCCGTCGATAGCATGATCAGCGGCCCACTGGGCGGTGACCAGCAAATAGGCGCGCGAATCGCTGAACGACGCGTCGATATGCTGGTGTTCTTTTGGGACCCGTTCGAACCACAACCCCACGACCCCGACATCAAGGCTCTGCTGCGGGTGGCAGCGGTATGGAATATTCCCGTGGCCTGCAACGAAAGCAGCGCCGACTACATGCTCAGCAGTCATTTGTTAGAACAACAACATTCCTATCGTATTCCCGACTACAGCAGCTATCTGGCTGAACGCTGTTAAGCAACCGCCCCAAACGCTACAGATTGGCGAGCAGGCTTGGCCTTGCAACAACCTAGGAAGCACCCTGCTCGTGAAGTGGCGCGCAACACTGGCGATTGTCGAGCGCCTCCAGCAACCTGCAGTGCTCGGCCTCGGAGCTCGTGCACTTGGCCATGCGAGATAACTCGGCCTGCATTTTTTGCAGGTCACGAATACGCGCCTCAATGGTCACGAGATGGCTTTGAACCAGTTGGTCCGCTTCTGCACAGGGGCTCTGTGGCCGGTTAGCCAGGTCCAGCAGGTTGCGTATTTCATCCAGGCTAAAGCCCAGCTCACGCCCCCGGCGAATAAACAGTACGCGGCGCACGTCCGCATCCTGGTAGTGGCGATAGCCAGAAGCAGTGCGCTGGGGTTCTGGCAGCAGGCCACTGCGCTCATAAAACCGAATCGTCTCAAGGTTGACGCCGCTCTGCCTACTAAGTGCGCTGATGGTAAATGGCTTGCTCATGCTTGACTCCGTAGTGACTACAGGGTTTAGCGTAGCGCTTATCGCATTCAAGGAGAAGTCTCATGGGCGCCAATTGCTGCAATCACACCCCGGATCCATCCACCCAGCAACAACCAGAACGCTATCGCACAATTCTGTGGATCGCGCTGGCGGTCAACCTGGGCATGTTCTTTATCGAGATTGCCAGCGGCGTCAAGGCTGGCTCGGTATCGCTGCTTGCCGACTCCCTGGACTTTCTAGGTGACGCCGCCAATTACGGGATCAGCCTCTGGGTGCTTGGCATGAGCATCGCCCTACGCGCCAGGGCCTCGTTGATCAAGGCGGTATCCATGCTGATATTTGGCGTTGGCGTCTTAACCGTGGCGGTCTGGCATGCCATAAGCGGACAGGTCCCCGAACCGCAAACCATGGGCCTTATAGGCACCCTGGCACTGCTCGCCAACCTGGGCGTAGCCGCCCTGCTCTACGCCTACCGTGAAGGTGACAGCAATATGCGCAGCGTATGGCTGTGCACACGTAACGATGCGCTGGGCAACATTGCCGTATTGCTCGCGGCAGTCGGCGTCTTTGGCACAGGCACCGCCTGGCCAGACTTGCTGGTTGCCACTGTCATGGCGTTGCTGGCGATCACCTCAGCCTACCAAGTCGCCCGCCAGGCCCAGCAGGAACTGAAAAGCGAGCACGCCCATACCTGACAGGAACCTGGCCCAGGCTCAGGCCGTCGCATCATCCAGATGGGGCGGCCTCGACCTTTTGTCGATTTTAAAGCAACGGATCGTACACAATAAATAAAACCACATACGTCAGTAATAAAAGATAAAAGCCCCGTTCTAGAGCAGCAAAAGCATAACCAGCCAGACATTTTGTGACTGACCGTTCGGACAGGTTATGATCGTTTTTCTAATAAATTGTATACAAGCACTAGCCAAAGCCCCCCTTTGTTCCCTACATTACGAGCACAAGAAAAAAACGGGAACACCTCACTATGCAATCGCCATCAGTTGAAAGTGCTTCATCGCAACGTCCTGAAGATGAGAACCTCGGTGTCGGAGCCAACATGGCTTACGGCTTGCAGCATGTACTGACCATGTACGGCGGCATTGTTGCCGTACCGCTGATTGTCGGCCAGGCCGCAGGACTATCACCCAGCGATATCGGCTTGCTCATCACCGCATCACTATTTGCCGGGGGGTTGGCCACGCTCCTGCAAACCCTGGGCCTGCCATTTTTTGGCTGCCAACTCCCCCTGGTCCAAGGCGTTTCATTCGCGGGTGTGGCGACAATGGTCGCAATTGTCACCAGCGACGGCGCGGGTGGCATCCCCGCAGTGCTAGGCGCCGTGGTGGTGGCCTCACTTATAGGGTTGTTGATTACCCCCATATTTTCGAAAATCACCAAGTTCTTTCCGCCATTGGTGACCGGCATTGTCATCACCACCATCGGCTTGACCTTGATGCCCGTAGCGGCTCGCTGGGCCATGGGCGGCAACAGTAACGCACCCGACTTCGGCAGCATGGCCAATATCGGCCTGGCCGCGATTACCCTGGTCTGCGTGCTGATACTGAGCAAGCTTGGCAGCGCAAGCATCTCGCGTCTGTCGATCCTGTTGTCGATGGTGATCGGCACCGTCATTGCCATGACCCTCGGCATGGCGGACTTCTCGCGCATTGGCGACGGAGCCTTTGTCGCCATGCCCAGCCCGTTCCATTTCGGCATGCCGACCTTCCACATCGCCGCCATCATCTCGATGTGCATCGTGATCATGGTGACCCTGGTCGAAACCAGCGCGGACATTCTTGCCGTTGGCGAAATCATCGAAACCAAGGTTGACTCCAAACGCCTCGGCAACGGCCTGCGCGCTGACATGCTGTCAAGCATGCTGGCCCCCATATTTGGTTCGTTCACCCAAAGCGCCTTTGCCCAGAATGTCGGCCTGGTCGCAGTGACAGGCATCAAAAGCCGCTACGTGGTTGCCACTGGCGGCCTGTTCCTGGTGTTGCTCGGCCTGCTTCCGGTCATGGGCCGGATCATTGCAGCAGTACCGACCTCGGTTCTCGGCGGCGCTGGCATCGTCTTGTTCGGCACCGTGGCCGCGAGCGGTATCCGTACGCTGTCCAAGGTCGACTACCGCAACAACATGAACCTGATCATCGTCGCGACCTCCATCGGTTTTGGCATGATCCCAATCGCGGCGCCCAGCTTCTATCATGATTTCCCAAGCTGGTTTGCGACCATCTTCCACTCGGGCATCAGCTCGGCTGCAATCATGGCGATCGTGCTCAACCTGGCGTTCAATCACTTCACCACCGGCAACTCCGACCAGCAGTCAGTGTTTGTGGCCGGTACCGAACGCAGCCTGCGCTACCGAGACATCGAAGCGCTCGAAGACGGCGACTACTTCAAGAGCGGCAAGCTGTTCAATGCCCAGGGTGAAGAAGTGCCCATCATCGGCAGCGATGCACCAAGCCCGCATTCAAACCCTAGCGATGCCCGGACCGGCATGCCGACCGAACAGGTCTAGCCTGTGGTTCAAACAAAAAAACCGGCCTTGCGCCGGTTTTTTTGTGGATCTGATCCTCACTGCTCAAGCATTTGCTCGCTCAGGTAATCAATAAAGCAGGCAATGCGCGAAGCCAATGCCGTATTGCGGTAGTAAACCGCATTGATCGGCTGACGCACCTCCAGGGTCGAAGACTTGAGTACCTGTTGCAGCCTGCCGTCTTTACGGTCCTGCCCGGTCATGAAATCTGCCAGGCACACTATTCCGGCATCGGCCAGGGCCAGTTGCCGCAAGGTCTCACCACTTGATGCCGACAAACCAGGGTTGATCAGATAGGAATTACCCTGCCCGCAGCGTAGCGGCCACTGGTTCAATGACTCTGGCTGGGTAAAACCGAGCAGACTGTGCAGATGTAGCGCCTCGACTGACCTGGGCTCACCATGGCGCTGCAGATAGCCGGGGCTGGCCAGGACACGCAAGGTACTAGTGGCCAGGGGACGTGCATGCAGCGTTGAGTCACGCAGAGGACCGATACGAATGGCAATATCGGTCCGCTGCTCAAGCAAGTCGATGATCTGGTCGCTGCTGTTGAGCTCAAGCTGAATATCCGGATACTGCTGACGAAACCCCGCCACCAGCGGCACTATGCTGTGCAACATAAAAGGCGCAGCAGCGTTGACTCGCAAACGCCCGGCCGGGCGCTGTCGACGCAAAGCCATTTGCTCTTCGGCTTCTTCCACAGATGCCAGGATCTTGCGTGCCTGGGCCAGGAAAACCATGCCCTCCTCGGTAACTTCCAGGCGCCGCGTGGTTCTACGCATCAAGGTTACATCGAGTTTTTCCTCGAGCCGGCTCAATGCACGGCTCACGCCCGAAGCGGTTTGCTCAAGTTGCTCGGCAGCCGCCGTGATGGAACCGCTGTCGACCACCATCACATAAGCTTGCAATTCATCTAAAGTCGTTTTCATTCGTGAACTTTAGTCAATTATGTTTGACCTGTAACCCTATTAATACGCATGAATAAAGCCTGCAAACTCAAGCCAATCCAAACCTGCAGAACCCCTGCCTTGCAACGCTAAAACTAAACGATGAGCCCGTTAGGCTGTCAGCTAGGTTATCGCGCTAGATTTTTACCCATTACCTAAGGAGCAAATAATGTCTCTTCCAGCATTTGGCCTCGGCACATTTCGCCTCAAAGACCAGCAAGCCATAGACTCGGTAACCATGGGCCTCGAACTCGGCTACCGGCACATCGACACTGCACAGATCTATGGCAATGAGGCCGAAGTCGGCCAGGCAATTGCTGCCAGCGCGGTGGCACGCGACGACCTGTACCTTACAACCAAGATCTGGACTGATAACCTGGCTGGCAATGCACTTATTCCAAGCCTCAAGCAAAGCCTGAGCAAGTTGCAGACCGATTATGTCGACCTGACCCTGATCCACTGGCCTTCGCCCAAGGATGAAATCCAGGTCAGCGAATACATGAGCGCCCTGCTTGAGGCCAAGTCCCAGGGCCTGACCCGCGAGATTGGAATTTCCAACTTTACCATCCGGCACATGCAGCAAGCCTTTGAAACGGTCGGTGCCGAGCAGATCGCCACCAACCAAGTCGAAATACACCCCTACCTGCAAAACCGCAAAGTGGTTGAGTTTGCCCGGGAAAATGGCTTGCAGCTAACCGCCTACATGCCATTGGCCTACGGCAAGGTGATGAACGATGCGCTATTGCAGCGTATCGCCGAGTCTCACAACAGCACCCCGGCCCTGGTTTCGCTGGCCTGGCTGCTGCAACAGGGTTTCGCCGTGATTCCGTCTTCAACCAAACGCAGCAACCTGCAAAGCAATCTGCAGGCGATGAACCTTAAACTGAGCGAAGCTGAAATGGCTGAAATTACGCAACTCGACTGTGGCGAGCGCCTGGCTAATCCTGGCTTTGCACCTCAATGGGACTAACCCGGGCGTTTGCCCGTGACTAAAAATCCACACGCCCGCGCCCTGCCTTGATCGCGCCACGCTTGGTCTTGCCTTCCAGCCGACGTTTCTTGGAACCGAGGGTCGGCCTGGTTGGGCGCCGGGCTTTCTCGGTCTTGCCTGCGCTTAGGATCAACTCGCACAGGCGCGCCAGGGCATCTGCACGATTCTTCTCCTGGGTGCGAAACTGCTGGGCCTTGATGATCACCACGCCATCGGCCGTAATCCGGCTATCACGCATCGCCATCAACCGTTCTTTATAGAACGCTGGCAGTGACGAAGCCTGGCTGTCAAAACGCAGGTGCATGGCGCTGGACACCTTGTTGACGTTTTGCCCGCCCGCGCCTTGAGCCCTGATTGCGGTTAGCTCGATCTCATCATCAGGAAGCTGAACACTGTTTGAAACCACCAGCATGGCAAGACCTTGCACAAGAATTTACCTGCACAATACAACATCAGTTGGCGCCGATCTGGATATTCAGGTCGAGATTGAAATGTTTTTTAGTACATTTCGCTGCATTGCCGCAGGCCAGATCCGGTTAACCTAGGCGCTGCCCGATCACGAGGACTCGCAATGGATTCGCTTACACAGGTGGTGCTTGGTGCCGGTATCCAGGGCGCGTTGCTCGGTCGCTGGCAAGGCCGCAAGGCACTGCTCTATGGCGGCCTGCTCGGCACACTGCCGGATATGGATGTACTGATCCATTACGGCGACGCCGTCGCTCAGATGACCTATCACCGCGGCTTTAGCCACTCGATATTCGTCCTCAGTGGCATAGCACTGCTGTTGACCCTGCTGATCAGGCGCTTTGCGCCCACCCCCGGATATTCCACCCAGCGATTATTGCTGACGCTCTGGTTGGTACTGGTCACCCACCCGCTGCTCGACAGCTTCACCAGTTATGGCACTCAGCTGTTCTGGCCAATGACCACCACACCTGTTGCCTGGTCGAGCATATTTATAATCGACCCGCTCTACACGGTGCCATTGCTGGCAGCGATGCTGCTGGGCCTGATCTACGGCCTGGGCGGCAAGGCAGGCAAGGCGCCTGCAATTGCTCTAGCCATTTCAAGCCTTTACCTGGCCTCCAGCCTGGTGGGCAAGAATGTCGCCGAACAGCGTGTCGAAACCCAGTTGCGCCACCAGGGCATCCAGGCGCAACAGATCTTCAGCACGCCGACGCCTTTCAATACCCTGTTATGGCGCGTGATCGTTATTGATGGCGATAACTACTACGAGGCGCTGTCCGGCTGGTTTGATACCGAGCCCCCGACCCTTGAGCGCATCCCACTGGGTACAAATCTGGGCAAGTCGCTGGCTGGCTCACCGGCGCTGACCCGACTTAGCTGGTTTACCGATGGGGTATTGCGTTACGACCGTATCGGTGACCACCTGATCGTTACCGACCTGCGCCTGGGGATGACCGGATTTCACCCATTTCGCTTTGATTTTGCCCACTGGCAAGACGGCAAGTGGCAGGTTCAGGATGAGATCCAGCGTTGGCCGGTTGAGCGCGGCGACCTGAATCGGCTCAAGCTATTGTGGACGCGGATTTGGCAACCACAAACATCTGTACCCCTGGCACTTTGGGCCAGTGAACTGAGCAAACCCCTGATAAGCCAGAACAAACTCTAGGGCGGACAGCGCTTTTCTGTCCGCCATTTGCGCCATCCGCCCCCAGGCTTGCGTTGCACAAGCTTCGCGTTGTCGCACCCTACTCGACCGGCCGTTGAGTGAACGAGGCTTATGCGTCCACTCAATGGCTAGCATCGAAGGCTTACTGAACCCTGAATTGCTTGACCAGGCCTTGCAGCTCAACACCCAGGCGCGCCAGCTCGGCGCTTGAGGCGGCGGTTTGTTCGCTGGCCGAGGCGCTTTGATCTCCGATGTCACGAACCCGGGTGATGCTCTCGCTGATGTTTTCCGCCACGCTGCTCTGCTCCTCGGCAGCGGCTGCAATCTGATGATTCATCTGCTCGATGGTGCTCACCGACTGGGTAATTCGGCCTAGCGCATCGCCGGCCTGACCAGCCAGCACTACGGTACGCTGGGTCAGGCTCAGGCTGCTGTCCATCTGGGTTACCGCATCCTTGGCCATCGATTGCAGGCCAGCAATCAGCGTTTCGATTTCCTCGGTGGAGCTGTAGGCGCGTTGCGCCAGCGCCCGGACCTCATCGGCAACAACCGCAAAACCGCGCCCCTGCTCGCCCGCGCGCGCCGCCTCGATGGCCGCATTCAAGGCCAACAGGTTGGTCTGCTCGGCGACGGAACGAATCACCTCAAGTACGCTGCCGATGCGCTCGCTCTCCAGGTTCAACGCCTGGATGGCCTGGGCGGATTGCTCGACCTCACCGGCCAGGCTATTAATCTGGCCCACCGCCTGCTGCACAACTTGATTGCCCTGCTGGGCCTCTTGATCGGCCTCACGTGCGGCGACGGATGCCTGGTCCGCATTCTGCGCAACTTCCTGCACAGTCGCGGCCATTTCATGCATTGCGGTTGCCGTCTGTTCGGTTTCGAGCTTCTGTTCTTGCACACCGGAACTGGTTTGCGCCGTGATAGCCGAAAGCTGCTCGGCGGCGGCCGCAATCTGCCCCACGCCACCGCCAATGTGGCCGATCAGCTCACGCAAACTCAAGGTCATGCGCTGCATGGCTGACATCAACTGGCCGACCTCATCGCCACGGTTGCTCGCGATGTTCTGACTTAGATTGCCCTCGGCAATCTGCTCGGCAAAGGTCACGGCTTGGCGCAATGGCGTGACAATCGAGCGGGTAATCAACAACGCGGCCAACACACCGATAACAGTGGCCGCTATGGCCATAACAATCAGAGCTAGCAATGCTTGATTGCGAATATCGAGCATGCGCTCATCTTCAGTTCTCTTCGCCGCCTCCACCAGGCTCAACACTGCCTGGGCCTTTTCCAGCATGGTTTTTTCAGCGCTTTCGCCCTGGCTGATCACCTGCTGGTAATTATAAAACGCTTGCTGATAGACCTTCAGTGCATCCAGGGCGGCTGTAATCGAGCTCTTTTGCTCATCAGTAAGCCAGATCATCAGGTTGCGCGCGACGGTTTCCAAATCCTCGTTGGTGTACTTCCAATCCTTCAAGGCGTCCGCAGATCTATCAATGATGTACAGGCTTTCATTACTGCGCAGGTCCAGCATGCGCTTGCTCAAGCCTGAAGCGGTTTCCGCCAGGGTCAGGGGGTCGCTGCCCTTGAGATTGTCGCCCTGCAAGCGCAACTCACGCACGGCGTCATACATTTCAAACTCAATCACATCAAACTGGTCACGGGCCTCGCCCGCGGCCTTGCTCATTTGCTCACGGGCAGCGCGCGATTGATCGTTGAGCCGCACAAAAGCATCGAACTGCTGCTGGTATTGGCCGACCGCTTCATCCATGGCTTGCAGTTGGGCTTTCTGGTCAGCGTCCGCAGAGCTGGCCTGGGCCGCGATCAACTGCTTGACCAGGGTTAGCTGCTGGTTGGTTCTGGCAGCAGCCTCGGCGGTTTTCTTTTGCGCAAAGGCGGCCTCGAAGCGACGCGCCTCCAGGACTGCCACATCGATTTCCGAGAATTGGCTAACCTGCTCGTGCCGACTCGCGACAGCCTCCACAGCCCAATAGCCGGTCAAGGCAACGGCCAGCGTTAACAACAGCACCAAGGCGAAACCGCCAAGCAGTTTTTTACCTACGGCAAGGTCTGTGAAGAGGCGTGTAGCAGACGAAAACATGGGGCACTCCGTTATATTTATTCACTGAGTTCGCCAGCCGGTTAGCAAGATTAGGCTGGCACAGTGCTTGTTGGACCTTGTTCCATCGCAAGGCTTGTGCCATCAATCCGCCATAACCCGCAAGAGCCTCTATTACGGGCACAACAAAGCAACAGACAATCCATGGATGAACAAATCACAACATCCAGACGTGCTGTATCGGCAGCTTTACGCCGAGCTTGACCCGATGCTGGCGGAATTTCGCCATTAATTCAGCGTCAATAATTTGCCCAGCTTTTCCCTGGCATAAAAAAAGCGTGCGGTTTTCGCCGCACGCTTATTGCCTGCCAACTGCTCGTTCGATTAACGCCCTGCCAACGCTGGCATCACTCGCGGACGAAACAGTTCGCCCAGGATGGTCAGCACGCCAATGGCCCCGGCAATCCAGTACCAGCCAGCGATAGGGTCGAAGCCCAGCCATCCCAGTGCGTTGAGGAACACGATCATGATCAGCACCGGGCACACGTAACGCACCATGAACAGCCACAGCGCGTACCCCAGCGGCGGCAGGTTCAGCTCGTCACGCATGATCTCGTCACGCAATGCATAACCGGCAAACAAGACGATGAAGATACCGCCCAATGGCATCATCCAGCGTGACGTCAGGTAATCCAGCCAGTCGAAGAAGTTCTTGCCCATTGGCGTCCAGCCCGCGAGCAGGTTGAACGAGAGCATCGCCAGCAAGCTGATCACCAACAAGACCGCGCCCGAAACCGCGGCGGACTTGACCCGGCTGATACCGTGTTTTTCATTGAGATAGGCCACAGTGGCCTCGATCATTGAGATCGCCGAGGTCAGCGCGGCAATCGACACCATGGCAAAGAACAGTACGCCGAAGGCAGTGCCAAAAGGCATCTGCTGGAATGCCAGCGGCAAGCTCATGAAGATCAAGCCAGGCCCGGCACTCGGGCTCATGCCGTTGGCGAAGATAATCGGGAAGATGGCCAAGCCAGCCAACAAGGCCACAGCGGTATCGCAGATGGCAACCATAAAGGTGGTCCGCGCAATCGACTGGCCGTCCGGGATATATGAGCCATAGGTCAGAATCGCCCCGGAAGCCAGGCTCAGGGTGAAGAATGCATGACCCAGGGCGGCAAGCAGCGCTTCGCCAGTGATTTTCGAGGCATCAAAGCTGAACAGAAAGTCGAAGCCCGCCGAGAAGCTACCGCTGGTCAAGGCATAGCCGACCAATGCCACCAGCATTACCGCCAGGCCCGGCATCATCCAGCGCACCGAGTTCTCGATACCCTTCTGTACGCCTTTGCCGACAATCCACAAGGTCAACAGCGCGACCAGCACGCTCCAGCCGCCGAGCTGCCAGGGATTGGCGTTGTGCGCTTCAAACACCGCGCCCAGGGCATCAACGCTGGTGGCTGCGAGCGAGCCATCAAGCATTTTCCAGGTGTAGGCAAAGGCCCAACCGGCAACTACCACGTAAAAACACAGAATCATAAACCCGGCCAGCATGGCCATGCCGCCAACCGCCTTCCACAGCGGATTGCCGCTGTTCTCCTTGACCACGCAGCCAATTGCATCGATGGGGCTGCCGCGACCACGGCGACCGATGGCGATCTCGGTCATCATCACCGGAATACCAATGGCCAGGATGCAGGCAAGGTACATCAGCACGAAAGCGCCGCCGCCGTACTCACCTGTGATATAGGGGAATTTCCAGATATTGCCCAGGCCCACGGCGGAGCCGGTTGCAGCAAGAATAAAGCCCCAGCGGGAGAGCCAGAGGTTTTTAGGTTTTTCTCGGGTCATGCGTCACCTGTTGTTTTTATCTGTGACGGGATCTAACCCGCTGCGCTTATGGCGCGGCGGAGTGATGAAGAGTTCAGCAGCGCCAGCCTTGGCTGGCACGCCTCTCTCCCCGCAAGGCTGGTAAACCTTAGGTTGCGTCGGGTTGCACCTCCGGAGCCGCCTGTTTGAAGGCTTCGAGGGCTTCACAACGCGCCGTCATGGCGAGAATGCGCGGATACGCATCGAGGTCACAGTTAAAACGGCGCGC
The DNA here is from genome assembly GCF_900188155.1 of Pseudomonas segetis. GTDB lineage: Bacteria > Pseudomonadota > Gammaproteobacteria > Pseudomonadales > Pseudomonadaceae > Aquipseudomonas > Aquipseudomonas segetis. The sequence continues at coordinate 822,106 of NZ_FZOG01000001.1, read as the reverse complement.
ATTGTACACCTGTGGGGTCAAACAGGCTTCTAGATATCCAGGTCTCTGACCAAGGGACAACTTGCCATCAAATACCGCCAACCCCTGCTCAACCGCCTTCAGGCCACTGTGCACCCAATGTTGGTACCACTGCGTCTTGGCGTCATCGGCAACGCCCAATTCGGTCGAGAGATACTTCAGCACGCGCAGGTTGTTCAGCGGATGGACGTCACAGGCGATGTGCAGCGCAAGCGCGCGCACTTGCGCACGCAATGCTGGCTCGGTTGGGAGCAGTGACGGCACTGGAAACACTTCGTCAAGGTATTCGATGATCGCCAGTGACTGGGCAATCTTGGTTTCGCGTCCGCAAACGTGATCAACCAGCAGCGGCAACAGGCCTTGGGGGTTCATCTGCTGATAGGCTGGCGCCAGTTGCTCACCGCCATCCTTGACCAGGTGCACCGCCACCTGCTGGTACGCAAGCCCCTTGAGGTTGAGGGCAATACGTACGCGGTAAGCCGCACTGGAGCGCCAATAGGAATAGAGCGTCAGCTCAGCCATCGTAGCGTTCCACGACCTGGTCAATAGCCCCGAAAATGCTTTGTCCGGCGGCATCGAACATTTCAATACGCACGCGATCGCCAAACTTCAGGAACGGAGTCTTGGCTTCACCCTGCTCAATGACTTCAAGCATGCGCTTTTCGGCCAGGCAGGATGACCCTGAGCTGCGGTCATAGTTGGAGACAGTGCCCGAGCCAATGATGGTGCCACTGCCCAGCGGCCGGCTTTTTGCGGCGTGTGCAACCAGCGTCGGGAAGTTGAAGGTCATGTCGGTGCCTGCATCCGGCTCGCCAAATAACTGGCCATTGATATGCGAAACCAGTGGGCGATGGACCTTGCCATCCTTCCAGCTCTCGCCAAGCTCGTCCGGAGTCACGGCAACTGGCGAGAAGCTCGATGATGGCTTGCTCTGGTAAAAACCAAAGCCCTTGGCCAGCTCGCCCGGAATCAGGTTGCGCAACGACACATCGTTGACCAGCATCAGCAGTTGCACATGGCCAGCGGCCTCGGCAGCGCTAACGCCCATAGGCACATCGTCGGTAATTACCGCCAGCTCGGCCTCAAGGTCTATGCCCCAAGCCTCGTCGGCCATGGGAATCGGGCTGTGCGGGGCGATAAATGCATCAGAGCCGCCTTGATACATCAGGGGTTCGTGCCAGAAGCTCTCTGGCATTTCGGCACCGCGCGCCTTGCGTACCAACTCCACATGATTGACGTAGGCGCTGCCATCGGCCCAGTGAAACGCACGAGGCAAGGGACTGTGGCAAGCGCTTTGCTCGAAGGCGAACGCTTCGGCTTCAAGGCCGTCGTTCAAGCGCTGATAACGTGCTTCGAGTTGCGGACGGATAGTATCCCAATCATCCAGGGCGGCCTGTAGCGTCGCGGCGATGGTCGGGACTTTGAGCGCGCGGCTGAGATCGCGCGAAACCACGACCAGTACTCCGTCGCGGCCTTGCTTGAGTGAGGCTAACTTCATAATCGAACCTTAAATTGGCAGAAGCAGCTGACGCAGCTTGAAGCGCTGCGTCAGTGGTGCATGGAGCTTAGTCGGCGGCGATCACACCGCGACGTACCTGGTCTTCCTCGATCGACTCGAACAAGGCCTTGAAGTTGCCCTCGCCGAAACCTTGATTACCCTTGCGCTGGATAATCTCGAAGAAAATCGGGCCAATTACCGTATTGGTGAAGATTTGCAGCAAGATGCCGTCATCGCCTGGCGCACCATCGATCAAGATGCTCAGCTCGCGCAGCAGTTCAGTCGACTCGCCATGGCCTGCAACGCGGGTGTCAACCTTGTCGTAATAGGTGCCTGGAGTGCTCATGAAGTCCACACCATTGGCGCGCAATTGGCGAACGGTGGCGAAAATATCATCGGTACTCAGGGCGATGTGCTGGATGCCCTCTCCCTGGTACTCGCGGATAAACTCCTCGATCTGCGACTTGTCATCGGCCGACTCGTTGATCGGGATGCGAATCTTGCCGCAAGGCGCGGTCATGGCCCGCGACAACAGGCCGGTGAGCTTGCCTTCGATGTCGAAATAGCGAATCTCGCGGAAGTTGGCGATGCGCTCGTAAAAGCCGGACCAAACATCCATCTGGCCGCGCTTGACGTTATGAGTCAGGTGATCAAGCCCCATCAGGCCCACGGCATTGTCCTGCGGTGTACGGCCTTCGATGAACTCAAAGTCCACGTCATAGATGGTGTTTTCGCCAAAGCGATCCACCAGGTACAGCAGCGAGCCGCCAATACCCTCGACACATGGGATATTCAGCTCACCGAAGTTGGCGTGGCTACCCACCAGCTTGGCGCCTTGCGACTCAACATAAGCCGCCGCCTGTGCAGCATTTTTAACCCGGAAAGCCATGGCACAGGCGCTTGGGCCGTGCTTGAGGCCGAACTCGCGAACATGGCCGGTCGGGCTGCCGTTGAGTACGAAGTTGATGTCGTTCTGCTGGAACAGAAAGACTTCCTTGGAACGGTGCTTGGCGGTTTCGGTGAACCCCATGGCAGTGAACAGCTCGCGCAGTTGCTCGATACCTTCGGGCGTCGGAGCGGTGTACTCAACGAATTCGAAGCCATCGGTACCAATCGGGTTGTGCTGTTCGATTTTATTCACGGCGTTCATTGCGCCTCCTTGTTGTTCTCGGGCGGTTGTGGGCGGCCTCGCAAGCTGCCCTAGTGCAGCCATAACACCCTTAGAACGCCGGGCGAACAAGCACCTAGGCCCCAACCAGAAGCACCCCAGGCCTGCTTGCGCGGCACGTTTTCCTTACACCCTGGATTTATGGCAACAGCCAGCTATTCGGCGCCCAACACCCGTAAACTTATCGTTACAAGGCGGTTCAATAAGCTGCCATTGCAGCGCGCAAGCTAACGCCTGGCAAACCCCAGATAGCAAAAAACCACCCGCAGGTGGTTTTTTGCTTGTGCGGCACCAGCCTATTTGGTGCGCTCCAGTTCAGTGGTGATCACTGGGTCGGATTCAAGGGTTTTATGTACCGGGCAGCGATCGGCAATCTTGAGCATGCTTTGGATCTGCTCCTCGGTCAGCTGGTCGCCCTTGAAGCTGATAAAACGCTGGATTCGCTCAATCTTGCCCTCTCGCCCTTCACACTCGCTGCAATCCTGGGCATGGATACGCTCATGAACCAGGCGAACGTCGATATCTTCAAGTGGAATTCCCTTGCGCGTGGCATACATGCGGATGGTCATTGAGGTGCAAGCCCCCAGGCTCATCAACAACAATGCATAAGGCGTGGGACCCAGATGGGTTCCACCGACACTTTTCGGCTCGTCGGATACAAACTGGTGGGCGTTGGTATAAAGACCGCGCAGGAACTGCTTGTCCAGCTCAGTCACCAACACATGGCCTTCTTCAAGATCTGCGGCGACGGGTTCTGCTGCTGGCACCTCGACATAACGCTCGGCCCAGGCGGCAAGGGTCTTGGCCACATAGCGCGCATCTTCTTTCTTGCTCAACAGGTGATCGGCCTGATCCAGCGACACATAGCTTTTAGGGTGCTTGGCCGCAGTAAAGATCTTCGCCGCCTCATCCACAGGAACAATGCTATCGATTGGGGAGTGAAAGACGATCAACGGTCGACGCAGCCGCGTGATGTGCTGCAAGTCGGTGTATTGATCCAGGTCTTCGATGAGCTGCTTCTTGATCGAAAACTCACGCATGCCAAGTTTGACCCGAGCCTGTCCCTGCGCTTCGATCTCGGCTTTGGAACTGCTGAACAAGTGCTGCACATGATGCGCTGTCGAAGGTGCGGCAATGGTTGCAACGGCTTGCAATGACGGAATTTTATCGACCGCCGAAAGTACTGCGGCGCCACCAAGGCTGTGGCCGATAATCAACTTCGGCGCGGCATACTCGGCCTCGAGCATTTTAGCGGCGGCAACCAGGTCTTCGACATTGGAGGTGAAATTGGTATTGGCAAAATCACCGTCACTATTGCCAAGCCCGGTGAAGTCGAAACGCAGCACGGCAATGCCCTGGTCAGCCAGCTCACGGCTGATCCGCGACGCGGCGGCAATATCCTTGCCACAGGTAAAGCAATGGGCAAAAAGCGCGTAGTACTTGACCGGTTGCAGGCTATTGGGCAACTCCAGCAAACCTGCCAGTTGCTGCCCCTGACTGCCAGTAAACTCGACTTTGACTCGATTCATTTAGCTATCCCTTGTGTGTGCCTGGGCCACTCCGTACTCAGCCCGAGTTTGATAAGACGACGCCTCATTCGACGTTGATCTTGCGCATTTATTACGCCGACTGACCCACGGCTAAATGCTGCCTGCCTAATCCTAGACTACTGCTGCAAATGCCCATACAGGCGGGCATAAAGACCACCATCGGCGATCAACTGATGATGATCGCCATCCTCGGCGATGCGCCCACCATCAAAAACCAGGACACGATCTGCCTGCTTCACCGCGGACAACCGGTGCGCGATGATCAATGTCGTGCGCCCGACCAGGAAATTACTCATGGCTTTATGCAAGGCGTACTCGGTGGCGGCATCCAAGGCAGAAGTTGCCTCATCGAGAATCACCACCTTTGGCTCTGCCAACACCATGCGGGCAATGGCCAGGCGCTGGCGCTGACCGCCCGATAAACGCACCCCGGAACGGCCAACAATACTGTCGAGCCCCTTAGGTAGTTGCCGGATCGTAGACGCCAACTGGGCGATTTCCAGTGCGTGCCAGCATTCATCCTCACTGCGCTCACGGCCCATGCACAGGTTGGCGCGCACCGTGTCATTGAACAATGCCGGGTGCTGCAAGACCACCGCCACATTTTCCCGCACTCGCTCAAGACCTATGTCTTGCAGGCTTGCACCGCCGTAGCGAATCGAACCACTTTGCGCGCTGTACAGCCCCAGCAACAGCTGCACCAAGGTACTTTTGCCGCCACCGCTGGCGCCGACAATGGCAACTTTCTCGCCCGGCGCAATGCGCAGGTCGAGCTGGTCGAGCACCGGCTCGTCCTGGTAGGAAAACGTCAGCTTGTCGATCTCGATGCCAAGGGTCTGGCGCCCGCTAAAAGGATCGCAGGCGCCGCTGTATTGCGGCTCATCGGCGCGCGCCAGCAGCTCGTTGATCCGTGACAACGCGCCACCTGCCGCATAAAAGGCGTATTGCAGGCTAAGCAGTTGCTCGACCGGGCCAATCATGAACCACAGGTAGCTGAACACCGCGAGCATCTGCCCGATCGACAGGTCGGAAAACAGCACGGTGAGCATGGCCGCCGCCCGGAACACGTCGATGCCAAACTGGAAGAGCAAACCACTGGCACGGCTTGAAGCATCGCTTTTCCACTGTGAGGCAACGGCAAAATTGCGCACCTCTTGTGCGCGCACGCCCAGCCTGCCGAGAAAAAAACCTTGGCGATTGCCAGCGCGAATCTCCTGGATTGCATCCAGGGTTTCGGTCAATGCCTGGGTGAAGCGCGAAGTGCTGTCGTTTTCGAGCTTCTTCAAGTGCTTGACCCGCTTGCCCAGTTGCACCGTGGCATAGATGACCAGCGGATTGAACAGCAAAATCAACAAGGCGAGCTGCCAGTGCATCCACAGCAATATCGCCGAGGTTCCTGCCAGCGTCAGGACCGCCACCAAAAAACGGCTGAGGGTTTCGCCGACGAATTTATCCAGGGTGTCGAGGTCGGTGACCAGGTGCGTCGTCACGGTACCGCTGCCCAGGCTTTCGTATTCTGCGAGGGATATGCGCTTGAGCCGTTCGATCAGGCGTATGCGAATCCGGTACACGATGTCTTTCGACAGCCGTGCAAACAAGCGCGCCTGCAGCACGTTGAAAACCAGGGCACTGGCGCGCAACAAAAAGGTCAGCGCCAACATCAGGGCGATGTAGCCAACTGCGGTTTGCCAGGCAACGGGAAGAAAATTGTTCATGACCTGCAACGCCGAATCACCCTGCTTGAGCAGGACCTCATCGACCAGCAAGGGCAATAACAACGGAATAGGCACACTGCAAAGTGTCGCCAACACAGCCACGGCATTGGCCAGGATCAACGCTTTACGATGCCTCAAGGCCAGCCGGCGAATTTCCGACCAGCTCAACCGGTCACGCATTGGCAGCGCGCTCTAGCCAACGTGCCAACAAGGGCGACAAGCTGTCGAGCGGCTGATAGCCATTAGTCACTAATGCAAGCTGCCCATCACGCTCGGCCAGCAGGGTTGGGAAACCCGCGATTCCCAAATCCTGGACCCAGGTGAAGTCATCAGCCGTGGCCGCTTGCTGTTCGACACTGTCGAAGGCCTCGGCAAAGACGATACGCGGCAGGCCAGCCTCTTCGGCAAGCTCAACCAGCACACTGGCCTGAGTCACATCGCGACCTTCGGCATAGAACGCCTGCTGGATCAGCTTGACCAGCGGCCAGGTGCTTTGCGGATCAAGGCTGCGCGCCGTCACCAAAGCCCTGCAGGCAGGCTCGGTGTTGTAAACAAAGCCATCGGGCAAGGCACCATCAAAGCTGAACGGCTGGCCGGTCGCATCGGCGACGGCCCGCCAGTGTTCAAGAATGTAGTTACGTGTGCTGTTATCCAGCGCCGCGCCATTGCCTGTACGCAAACCACCGGCAATCAGGTGCAGTTCAACACCCTGGGCCTGAGCCTGCTCCGCGAGGGACTGAAACACCGGGGCAAAGCCCCAGCACCAGGAGCACATCGGGTCCATCACATACAGCAGGCGAGTTTGCATGGCTTAGCCTTGTTTTTTTGATCGTGGATTGAAGCCAAGGGGGTGCGGCATATTGCGCTGCCTGGCCAATTCAATCTGCTTTTGTCGCTCGCGGGCACCGGCGCGGGTTTTCTCTGGCAATGAGTCCCAGCAATACGGGCAGCTCACGCCTGGGGTGAAAAACTCTGACTCGCGATCGGTTGCCGAAATCGGCGTACGGCACGCGTGGCACTGATCGTATTCGCCTTCTGTCAGGTCGTGCCGAACAGTGACCCGGTTGTCGAACACGAAGCAATCGCCCTTCCAGCTCGACTCTTCCTGCGGCACTTGCTCAAGGTATTTGAGAATCCCGCCCTGCAGGTGATAGACCTCCTCGAAGCCTTGATTGAGCATATAGCTCGAGGCTTTTTCGCAGCGAATACCGCCGGTACAGAACATCGCGACTTTCTTGTGCTTGGCCGGATCGAAGTTGGCCTTGATGTACTCGGGAAATTCGCGAAAGGTCTTGGTCTTGGGGTCGATGGCCCCCTCGAATGTGCCAATCGAAACCTCGTAATCGTTACGAGTATCAATCAGCAGCACCTCTGGATCGGCAATCAGCGCATTCCAGTCTTTAGGCTCGACATAAGTGCCAACCTGCTTGTTCGGATCAACGCCTTCAACGCCAAGGGTGACGATTTCCTTCTTCAGCTTGACCTTGGTGCGATAGAAGGGCTGCTCATCGCAATAGGACTCCTTGTGATCGACATCGGCCAGGCGCGGGTCCAGTGCAAACCATGCGAAAAGACCATCAATGCCTTCGCGGCTGCCGGAAACAGTACCGTTGATACCCTCTTCGGCCAGCAACAAGGTGCCCTTGACCCCGTTTTCAATCAGGGTGTTGAGCAAGGGCTCACGCAGTTCATGGAAATCCGGCAGGGAGACGAACTTGTACAAGGCTGCAACGACAATTTTGTCGGTCATGCTTTTACTTCCTCAGTAGTCGCCCACGTAAAGGGCGGACTGGTGGTTAATGAACAACAACACCGGCCAAGGCCGGTGCGGGGCATAGTTTAACGTTTTTATGGCCGTGGGCGCAGCTTGTCGGCCATCACTCCGAGACCGAAACGGTCAAAGAAGGCCCAAGCCTTGGCAATATCTACAGCGCTAAATGATGGGAGACGCTCTAGTGGTCGTGCTTACTGCCACCCAAGCAGCTTGGCGAAGCTGGTGCGCTGGCATTCTTGGCCCACTCTTGCGCGGTGTAGGTGTGCAACGCCAAGGCATGGATCTGGCCCATCAGGTCACCCAGGCTGGCGTAGACTTTCTGATGCCGCTTAACGGCGTTCAGCCCCTGAAACTGCTCACTGACAATAATCGCCTTGTAGTGCGTCTCCAGGCCACGGCTGTGCATGTGGCTTTCATCCAGCACTTGCAGATGCTCGGGCTGCAGGCTTGCCAGTGCAGTCTCAAGCTGTGCTTGCTTGGTCATCTTCAACTCCAAAATACCGTTGCGACACTTAGCGCATGCTGACTTGATTGCAGCGCAAAAAAAATGACTCCGGCAGTGAGTTTACGAAGTGTAAAGCTCAAGCCAAAGTCATTTTTCAGCATCCGGCAAAATCGCCTGGATCTAGCGCAGGTCCAAACCCTCAGGACTTGGCTTTTTTGGAGCCTAGCTCCTTGGTCATGTCTTCCAGCAGTTTATTGACCTTGGGCACCGCGGGTTCGAGCTTGCCCTGGGTCAATTCAGCCGACTGCGCGGTAAGGCGCGGCATGGTCTTGAGCACTTTCTCACCGACCGGAGACTCATAGAACTTGATCAGTTCCTTGAGTTCCTGCTCGGTAAAGTTGCTGGTGTAGAGCTTGACCAGATCAGGCTTGACCTTGCTCCAGCTGATCGACTGGTCGAGCACCGCGTTAGCCTTGGCTTGGTAGGATTCAAGCAGCGCCTTTTTTTCACCGCCTGCACCGCTTTGCGCAAAACGCTGGGCGAACATCTGTTGCACCTGGGCGTAGACAGGCACGGCTAGCTTGTCGGCATGGGCCAACTGCAAGAAACGCTCAGCGTCGGCTGCGTGGCTGGCTGCATCTGCGAACACCTGGGCACTGGCGCACGACAGCACAGCAGCAAGGCATAGAACCGGAAAACGAGGCATTGGCAACTCCTGACAATAGGTTTGAATCGAGTTTGACAGCCGCTGGGGGGATTTTGTGCCCCCGCACTGAACAATTTGTAAAATCAGCCCACAACAAACACAAGGTTCAGGTCTTTGTGCGCCCCATCACGAAGCACTTCAAAGCAGATTGCCATGACTTGAAGCCGTTCACTATGCAAGGGCATTCTCGGCCGCATAAATACTCTATTATTACGGGATTGTGGCGCGATCGCGCTGCACCCACACGGATGTGTACGATGAACAGTGCCATTACCATTCCCGCTGCCCGCCAAACAGACTTGTGCCTTCACAACGGCGCACTCAACCCCGATGCCATTGGCTGGTCAAACCGTCCGCAGGTCAACTGCAGCCTTGTACGCCATGCAGGTCGGCGTAAACGCTGGAACCACTGGTGCTTCACCACACCCGGCTGGATGCTCTCCGTCACCCAGGCCAACCTTGATTACCTGGGGTACGGCGCGGCCTATTTTCTTGACCTTGAAACCGGGCAGTCGGCCAGTTTCAGCCAGATGCGCATTCTCGCTCGCGGCTGCCAGCTCCCCGACCATCCCCAGCAAAGCCATGCATTCAACCAGCGCAACCTGTCATTCCAGCTCAGCGAATATCCCGGACGCGCCTGCTTGAGCCTCAGCGCCAGCGAGGCAGGCAGCCAGCCGCTGGAAATCCTGCTGGATATCCAGCGGCCATCCCACCTTGAGTCAGTCAACCTGGTCGCGCCCATGGGGCCAAAACGCTTTCACGCAACCTGTCGCCAGCTCGGCTTGCCTCTGAGTGGTCGCGTGCAACTGGGCGAACGTATCTACAGCTGCATACCTGGGCAAAGCTTCGCGGCAATGGATTTCGGACGTGGCGTCTGGCCGTTAAACAGCCATTGGAAACGTGCGGCATTCGCTGCCCCCGGCGGCATTGCTGGCAATTTCGGCACCGACTGGACCGACTACAGCGGCCTTTCTGAGAACGCCCTGTGGTTTGGCGGTGAGTTGCAGCAACTTGAAAACAGTGTCGAGATAACACCGATGAAGTCCGGCCCGCTGGCGAACTGGAGCATCAAGGATGCGGATCAGCGGGTAAACCTTAGGTTCACCCCGCGCCAGCTACACCAGGCCGCACCGCACCTTGGGCTGCTTTATGCAGATACGCGGCAATGGTTTGGCCACTTCGACGGCGACCTGATCAGCCCGCAAGGCGAACATGTACCGGTCAAGGCCGCACTTGGCTGGCTCGGGGCGACCGATGCGCGCTGGTAAACCCACAATCTTGCCAATATCGGACGATCAGGGAACCTGCTGCGCTTAAATGCAACCTAAACTGGCTAGTACGCTAACTGGAGGATGTCATGAGCAGCCACACCAAACCTGGCCGGACCGAAACAGACAGCATTGGCCCGATTGAAGTACCCGAAGATGCCTATTGGGGCGCCCAGACCCAGCGTTCACTGATCAATTTTGCCATTGGCCAGGAGCGGATGCCGCTGGCAGTGCTGCACGAACTGGCACTGATCAAGAAAGCCGCCGCGCGGGTCAATGACCGCATTGGCGACCTGCCACAAGATATAGCCCGGCTTATCGAACAAGCTGCCGACGAAATCATCGCCGGCCAGCACGACGACCAATTCCCCCTCGTGGTCTGGCAAACCGGTAGCGGCACACAAAGCAACATGAACGTCAATGAAGTGATTGCCGGGCGCGCTAATGAGCTGGCAGGTGGCGAACGCGGTGGCAAAAGCCCGGTTCACCCGAACGACCATGTCAATCGCGCACAAAGCTCCAACGACAGTTTCCCCACCGCCATGCACATTGCCACCGCCCGGGCGGTGACCCAGCAACTGCTGCCAGCCATCGCCGAACTGTCGGGTGGGCTTGCCGAACAGTCCGCACGCCACGCCAAGCTGGTGAAGACCGGCCGCACCCACATGATGGATGCCACGCCAATCACCTTTGGCCAGGAGTTGTCCGCCTATGTCGCCCAGTTGGATTACGCTGAACGTGCGATTCGCGCTGCCCTGCCCGCGGTCTGCGAGCTGGCCCAGGGCGGCACGGCAGTGGGCACAGGCCTGAACTCGCCACCGGGCTTCAGCCAGGCAATCGCTGCGGAGCTGGCTGCGCTCAGTGGCTTGCCACTGACAAGCGCGCCCAATAAATTCGCCGCCTTGGCGGGTCACGAACCCTTGACCAGCATGTCCGGCGCCCTGAAAACCCTGGCTGTGTGCCTGATGAAAATCGCCAACGACCTGCGCCTGCTGGGCTCGGGCCCTCGCGCAGGTTTCGCCGAAGTGAAACTGCCAGCCAACGAGCCAGGCAGCTCGATCATGCCGGGCAAGGTCAATCCAACGCAGTGCGAAGCCCTGTCAATGCTGGCCTGCCAGGTGCTGGGCAATGATGTCACCATCAGCTACGCCGCCAGTCAGGGCCACCTGCAACTGAACGTGTTCAAGCCGGTGATCATCCACAATATCTTGCAGTCGATCCGCTTGTTGGCCGATGGTTGCCGTAATTTCCAGCAGCATTGCATCTCGGGCCTGCAACCCGATGCCAGGCAAATGGCCAAGCACCTCGACAATGGCCTGATGCTGGTGACCGCGCTGAACCCACACATCGGCTACGACAAAGCTGCTGAAGTTGCCAAAAAAGCCTATCAGGACGGCACCACCTTACGTGAGGCCGCTGTGGAGCTGGGCCATTTGAGCGCCGAGGAGTTCGACCAGTGGGTTCGCCCCGAAAACATGCTGGAACCCCGACATGACTGAGCCGGCCAGAAGAGGTGCCACGCCCAACGAGGGAGATGGCAAGCGCATCCTGATCATCCTTGGCACGCCGAAAAGCAACAGCCTGTGCCACGCCTTGAGCGATGCATATGCCCATGGCGCCCGTGGCGAAGGCCATGTTGTTCGCCTGCTGCGCCTTGGTGAGCTGAGCTTCGACCCGGTGCTGCGCAATGGCTATGAAAGCACCCAGCAACTCGAGCCGGACCTGCTCGAAGCGCAAAGGCAAATCCACTGGGCCGAACACTTGCTGGTCATCTATCCGGTTTGGTGGGGTAGTCAACCCGCTCTGCTGAGCGGCTTTTTCGAGCGGGTGCTGATGCCGGGCTTTGCCTTCAAGTACCGTGCGGACTCACTGCTCTGGGACGAGCTGCTCAGCGGCCGCACGGCCGATATCATGATCACCCTGGATACCCCGTCGTGGCACATGCCGTGGAAATATGGCGCGCCTGGCCTTCATCAAAACACCCGTGCCATTCTCAACAGCTGTGGCATAAAGCCGGGCCGGCTCATCGAGTTCGCCCCTATCCGCACCGCTTCCGAGGAGCAGCGCCTGGACTGGCTGCGCAAAGCTGAAAACCTGGGCGCGCGAGTCTAATCTCGCCAAGGCGGGTCTTAAACGTCACAAAACCGCCGCCAAAATACCGCTAATTGTAGATAAATCACCATTAAAACAACCGCTTATCGCCCAGCAAGGCAAATTATCCATTGCCGATTAAACTCATAAAACCCATGCCCTTAAAAGAGCCTCCGGAAAAGTTGCGCAGTCGTTTTCAGAGGTTCCCTAACCGAGGATAGATACATGCTAGGCCAGCGCGCCATAGACCCCGGACCTGACGTGCACTACCGCAGTGACCGCATCAGTTCGGTAAACGGTCAGTACTTCTTTTCGACCCGCGAGGGCACGCTTGAAGGCCCCTACTTCACCCGCGTTGATGCCGAGCATCAGATAGAACGCTACGTCCAGCGCATGATTCAATCACACCAGTTGATTGAAAGCCGGGCCTTCTGACACCTGCAAATCGCACCCCAAAAAAAACCGCGCACAGGCGCGGTTTTTTTGCGGTTCGACGTGGACGATCAAGGCACCTTGATCAACCGGTATAGGCCTCGAACAAGCCCGCAGCCCCCATGCCGCCCCCCACACACATGGTCACCACGCCATAACGCAATTCACGGCGCTGAAGCTCACGGATCATGTGCCCGACCAGTCGCGAACCGGTCATGCCGAAGGGATGGCCAATGGAGATGGAGCCACCATTGACGTTGTATTTCTCGTTATCGATGCCCAGTTCGTCACGGCAATAGAGGCACTGCGAAGCGAATGCCTCATTGAGCTCCCACAGGTCGATATCGGCAACCTGCAAACCCTTGGCCTTAAGCAGCTTGGGCACGGCATAGACCGGCCCGATACCCATTTCATCAGGCTCACAACCGGCCACGGTGAAGCCGCGGAAGTAAGCCTTGGGCTTAAGGCCCAGCTCCAGGGCTTTATCCAGGCTCATGATCAAGGTCATCGAAGCCCCATCGGACAGTTGCGAGGCGTTGCCGGCGGTAACCGAACCGTCGTCGGCAAACACCGGCTTCAAGCCTGAGAGGCTTTCCAGCGTGGTGTCCGGGCGATTGCAATCGTCGTGATCAACCACGCCTTCGACGATGGACTTCTCGCCAGTGGCTTTGTCTTCGACCTGGTAACGGACGTTCATCGGTACGATTTCGTCTGCAAACAACCCGGCTTTTTGCGCCTTGGCCGTGCGCTGCTGGCTTTGCAGGGCAAGCGCGTCCTGGGCTTCGCGACTGATGTTGTAGCGGCGCGCCACAACCTCGGCAGTGCGCCCCATGGGGTAATAAATCCCGGGCACATTCTCCTGCAGGATCGGGTTGTAGAGATTGTCCATGTTGATGCTTTTCAGGGTCAGGCTGATCGACTCGACGCCCCCCGCAACAATCACTTCGCTGCAACCGGAGGCGATCTGGTTGGCGGCGATGGCAATCGACTGCAAGCCTGACGAACAGTAGCGATTGAGCGTCATGCCGGCCACATTGGTGCCCAAGCCTGACAACACAGCCACGTTACGCCCGATGTTCATGCCCTGGGCGCCTTCATTGGAGCCCGCGCCGACGATACAGTCATCCACCAGTTGCGGATCGATACCGGTACGCTCAAGCAACGCGTTGACGCAGTGCGCTGCCATGTCATCCGGGCGGGTCATGTTGAATTTTCCACGGAATGACTTGGCCAGACCGGTTCTGACACTTTCAACAATCACGACTTCTCGCATGGCGGTTCTCCTTGAAGGTTTAGAGGGCCGCGGTAGGCAGAGCCGCGACTTAGTGCCTTGAGCATAAGTTCGTACAATGCTTGTGCGCGACAATCATTCATCAGGCATATGCAAACCCCTGGGGTTACGCGAATAAAGCTTGGTACGCACCAGCCTTAATCCTTCGCAAACGCGGCCTCAAGCGCATCATTGATGGTGCGTATCACCTTCACCCGGGCAAAGTGCTTGTTATTGGCCTCGACCAGGGTCCAGGGCGCGATGGAGGTACTGGTGCGATCAACCATGTCTTCGACCGCATCGCGATACTGGGGCCACTTCTCGCGGTTGCGCCAATCGTCTTCGGTGATTTTGAAACGCTTGAATGGGATTTTCTCGCGTGCCTTGAAGCGCTCAAGCTGGGTACCTTGGTCAATCGCCAGCCAGAACTTCACAACCACTGCGCCAGCCTCGACCAGTTGCTCTTCAAAATCGTTGATCTCACCATAGGCACGCAACCAATCGGCTGGCGAAGCATAGCCTTCGACCCGCTCAACCAGCACCCGGCCATACCAGGACCGGTCGAATACGGTGAACTTTCCGCGCGCGGGTATGTGTCGCCAGAACCGCCACAGATACGGCTGGGCCAGCTCTTCATCAGTCGGCGCAGCAATGGGAACAATGCGGTATTGGCGTGGGTCCAGTGCTGCGGCTACACGGCGGATCGCACCGCCTTTGCCTGCGGCATCATTGCCCTCGAACACAGCCACCAGCGAGTGCTTGCGCATCTTTTTATTGCGCATCAGGCCCGATAAGCGCGCCTGTTCTACCGCCAGTTGCTCCTTGTAGTCCTCCTTCTCCAAAGCCTGGCTCAGGTCCAGGCTATCAAGCAGGCCATTGCCTTCAAGGGATGAGGTCAAAGGCGCCGCGTGGGGCTGTGGCACTGGTCGGTCTTTGCTCTTGAGCGCAGCTTGCAAGCCTTCCAGCAGGATTCGACCAACTGTGAGGTTGCGGTAGTTTTCATCCACGCCTTCGACCACGTACCAGGGCGCATAATCGCGACTGCTACGGCGCAGGACACGCTCCCCGTAACGCACAAACTTGTCATAGGTTTTTGATTGCAGCCAATCCAGTGGGCTGATTCGCCAGCTGTGCAGCGGATCATCCTGCAAGGTCTTGAGGCGCACATCCATCTGGTCTTTGGACAGGTGAAACCAGAACTTGAAGATCAATGTCCCTTCATCGCAAAGCATGCGTTCAAGGCTTTCTGCGCTGTCGATAGCCTGATCCAGCGCAGCATTTTTCAAGCGTCCGTGAACCCGTGCCTGGAGCATTTGGCTGTACCAATTGCCAAACATGATGCCGATCCGACCTTTGGCAGGCAGTTGCCGCCAATAGCGCCAGGCCGGAGGCCGCGCCAGTTCCTCGTCGGTCGGTTGATCAAAGGTGCTGACCTCGATCAGTCGTGGGTCCATCCATTCGTTGAGCAGCTTGACGGTCTCGCCCTTGCCTGCGCCTTCTATTCCGTTGATCAGGATGATCACGGCAAAGCGCTTTTGCTGCTGCAACTCATATTGAGCCTCAAGCAGCGCCTCGCGCAGCGCGGGCTCGGCATCATCAAAGGTTTCCTTGTCGATCGTGCGACCAATCTCTGCGGACTCGAACATGTGCATCTCCCTGAACTTATCGCTTCAGACTAGCGGATTAGCCCTGGGGTTGTCTTGATTATGCAGCCACTCAATACACACTAAAGCGCGTCGAGGTCCATGCTGCGCCAGCGGATTCGGCTAGAATGCGCAACTGATTTCCCGGACGAACACCATGACCGAGCGAGCACAGCATTCAACCCCGCATCAGCAAGCGATACTCGACTGGGATAGCCAGGGCCATCCGCTCTCTTCGGTGTTTGGCGATGTGTATTTTTCAGCGCAGCAAGGGATTGCCGAAACGCAGCATGTGTTTTTGCATAACAACGCGCTTGAACAGCGCTTTTGCAGCCTCGCGGCGCATCAACAACTGACCATTGCTGAAACCGGGTTTGGCACCGGGCTGAATTTTTTCTGCGCCTGGCAGCTGTTTGAACAGCTGGCCCTTCCCAGCGCCCGCCTGCATTTTGTCAGTGTCGAAAAATACCCCTTGAACCGCGATGACTTGCAGCGAGCATTGGGTCTGTGGCCAGAGCTCGCGCCCTTTACTCAAGAACTGTTGGCTCAATATGTGGCGATTCATCCCGGCTTCCAGCGGTTGCAGTTCGACAATGGACGCATCACCCTCGACTTGTTGATCGGTGACGCTTGCGAAATGCTCAGTCAACTGGATGCACGGGTCGACGCCTGGTTTCTCGACGGCTTTGCGCCGGCCAAGAACCCACAAATGTGGTCTGCTGAACTCTTTGCCGAAATCGCCCGGCTCTCTAGCCCCGGGACAACGCTAGGCTCCTTCACCAGTGCTGGCGACGTGCGCCGAGGCCTGAAAGAAGCAGGCTTTCAAATCAAGCGCGTGGCGGGCATCGGCGGCAAGTGGCATGTGCTCAAAGGCCAGTTTGTGGGGCTGCCCGAGCAGCCAGCAACACCCCTGAACCGGCAGTCCCCTGGCCCGGTTAAACCCTGGTTTGCCCGCCCTGCACTCAAGGCCTCAAGCCGTCACGCCATGGTTATTGGTGCGGGGCTTGCCGGTTGCGCCACCGCCGCCAGTCTCGCAGCCCGTGGCTGGCGAGTAAGCCTGTTGGAGCGCCATTCAGCGATAGCGCAGGAAGCATCCGGTAACCCGCAAGGCGTGCTCTATCTCAAGCTGTCCGCCCACGGCACCGCCCTATCGCGTTTGATCGTCAGTGGTTTTGGCTACACCCGCCGCCTGCTGGAACGCCTTGAAAAAGGCCGGGACTGGAGCGACTGCGGTGTCTTGCAACTGGCGTTCAATGCCCAGGAACACAAGCGGCAAGGCAAGCTGGCCGATGCATTCCCACAAGGCCTGCTGCAACAGGTCGACCAACCCACGGCCGAGCAATTGGCGGGCATCAGATTGCCAGCCGGTGGCTTGTTCTACCCCGAAGCTGGCTGGGTTCATCCTCCAGCCTTGTGCGAACTGCTAAGCCGTCAGCCAAACATCAGTCTGCTCAGCCAGCACAATGCCCTGCAACTGCGTCGTACGGATAACCGGTGGCAAGCCTGGGAGGGCGATCGTCTACTGGCCAGTGCCGACGTTGTGGTCTTGGCCGGTGCTGCGGAAATCAAAGGCTTTGCGCACAGTGCGCAATTGCCGCTGAAACGTATTCGTGGACAGATCAGCAGCTTGCCGCAAACCCCGCAAAGCAGCGCGTTGAGCACCGTCGTGTGCGCTCAGGGCTATGTCGCCCCTGCTCGCCTGCAAGAACACACGCTCGGCGCCAGCTTTGATTTTGACAGCGATGACTTGAGCCTCAACATCGCCGACCATCTGGGTAACCTAGAGATGCTCGAAGAAATTTCCCCCGACCTGAGCAGCCGCCTGGACATTGCGCAGCAAGACCCAAACAAACTGGCGGGACGCGCGGCATTTCGCTGCACCAGCCCAGACTATCTACCCATTGTCGGCCCCCTGGCTGATCAGCAAGCCTTTCTCGACAGCTATCAGGCGCTCAGCAAGGACGCCAGGCAAATACCAGACATTCCCTGCCCCTGGCTGGACGGCTTGTACATCAACAGCGGCCATGGCTCACGGGGATTGATTACCGCCCCGCTGTCTGGCGAGCTGATTGCAGCCTGGCTAAACGATGAGCCCTTGCCTGTAC
This sequence comes from Pseudomonas segetis, assembly GCF_900188155.1. Taxonomy (GTDB): domain Bacteria; phylum Pseudomonadota; class Gammaproteobacteria; order Pseudomonadales; family Pseudomonadaceae; genus Aquipseudomonas; species Aquipseudomonas segetis. Next base: position 804,423 of record NZ_FZOG01000001.1, on the reverse strand, counting down.
CGCGTGATGTTGCTGAAGGCTGCCATCCGAATCGCTTTATGTTGCGCAAATTGATCCGCAACTTGTGAAGCCCGATACATGGTGGACAAGCTGCGCGTTGTCGCATCCCACGGGACTCGGTGCGCAGGGTGGAAGACGCTTCACCCCTCCACCATTGGCGATGTATCTGAGATTTTTGGTGGACAAGCTGCGCGTTGTCACACCCTACGGGCTCGATGTGTAGGGTGGAAGACGCTTCACCCTTCCACCATTGGCGGCGTATCCCGATAGTTGGGGGACAAGCTGCGCGTTGTCACACCCTACGGGACTCGGTGTGTGGCGTGGAAGACGCTTTACCCTTCCACCATTGGCGGCGTATCCAGATAGTTGGTGGACAAGCTTCGCGTTGTCACACCCTACGGGGCTCGGTGTGTAGCGTGGAAGACGCTTTACCCTTCCACCATTGTGTCCATCTGCTCGATGGGCGGGCTGCTTTGCCTTATCGCGCGCTACTCGTCTTCGCAGAACTCGGCGGCGCGCAACAATGCGGCGGTCAGGTTGTGCCGTTCCCACTCGGGAATCGCCGCCAAACGCTGGTTGAACTCGGGCGGCAGCAGTGATGGCGCACGTTTTAACAGTTCCCGGCCTTGATCACTGATCAACAACCATTGGCGCCGACGATCCTGGTCGTCGCGCTGACGCTGCAACAAACCGCGCTCTTCCAGGCGATCGAGCAAGCCTGAAAGCGTTGCGGCGGTGAGACTCACCCGCCCGCTCAAATCACTTGCGGTAATCCGCGATTCTTTTTCCAGCACCTGCAGAACCATCAACTGCATGGGTGTCAAACCACCAAAGCGGCTCAGGCGCTTGGCATGCACCTCACCGGCCTGCTGCAAGCGCCGCAAGGCTTGGAAAATCGGCATTTCAAATGCAACAACGGATGACAATTTGATTTCAGCTGAAACTTTTTTATCTGCCATTTATCTATCTACTTGTTGCCATAAACTTTGACATGAAAGCATTTTTTTGTTTTGGTGTAAAAGGTTAAGCAAACCAATCCCCAACGGCAATACCGGTAAGGACATATGTGCGGAATAGCTGGAGAACTACGCTTTGATAATCGCCCGGCCGATTTGGCTGCGGTCGAACGAATTACCCATCATCTCGCCCCTCGTGGGCCAGATGCCCACGGCTTTCACAGCCAAGGCCCTATCGCCCTCGGCCATCGCCGACTAAAAGTCATGGACTTGGCGGAGGCTTCCGGGCAACCCATGATCGATAGCGATCTGGGCTTGTCCATGGTCTTCAATGGCGCCATCTACAACTACCCCGAATTACGTGCAGAGCTGGAAACACTCGGCTATCGCTTTTTCTCGGGCGGTGACACTGAAGTGCTGCTCAAGGGCTATCACGCCTGGGGCAAGGACATGCTGCCCAAGCTCAACGGCATGTTTGCCTTCGCTGTATGGGAGCGGGACAGCCAAGAGCTGTTTATCGCCCGTGACCGTCTCGGCATCAAGCCGCTGTACATGTCGCGTACCGGCCAGCGCTTGCGTTTTGCATCGAGCTTGCCCGCCCTGCTCAAGGGTGGCGATATCAGCAACGCGCTCGACCCTGTTGCGCTTAACCACTACCTCAATTTCCATGCGGTAGTGCCTGCGCCTCGCACCATTCTTGCAGGTGTCGAGAAGCTGCCAGCGGCGAGCTGGATGCGTATTGATGCCAAAGGCAAGTGCGAGCAGCAAAGCTGGTGGAAGCTTGATTTCGGCCCACGCCCCGAGGAAGCGAACTACAGCTTTGAAGACTGGCGCGACCAAGTCCTCAATGGCATGCGCGAAGCGGTTTCGATTCGCCAGCGTGCAGCGGTCGATGTGGGCGTTCTGCTTTCGGGCGGCGTTGATTCGAGCATGCTGGTTGGCCTGTTGCGTGAAGCAGGCGTGGAAAACCTCTCGACCTTTTCGATCGGTTTCCAGGATGCCGGTGGCGAGCGCGGCGATGAGTTCCAGTACTCGGACCTGATTGCCGAGCGCTTCGAAACCAATCACCACCAACTGCGTATCGGCGAGAACGAGGTTCTCGATCAATTGCCAGCAGCCTTCCGCGCCATGAGCGAGCCGATGGTCAGCCACGACTGCATCGCGTTCTACCTACTCTCCCGTGAAGTTGCCAAGCATTGCAAAGTGGTACAGAGCGGCCAAGGTGCCGACGAACTGTTCGCCGGTTACCACTGGTACCCATTGGTTGACGGTGCCGAAGATCCGTTCAGCGCCTATCGCAAAGCCTTCTTCGACCGCGAGCACGATGAATATGCCGCCTGCGTACAACCGGCCTGGCTGACCGATGACCATGCCGGTGAGTTTGTTCGCCAGCACTTCGCACAACCCGGCGCCAGCGCTGCAGTGGACAAGGCCCTGCGCCTCGACAGCACGGTGATGCTGGTCGACGACCCGGTCAAGCGAGTGGACAACATGACCATGGCGTGGGGCCTTGAGGCGCGCACGCCCTTCCTCGACTACCGCCTGGCTGAGCTTTCGGCACGGGTACCTGGTCGCTTCAAGTTGCCAGATGGCGGCAAATACGTGCTCAAGGAAGCCGCACGCCAGGTAATCCCGGCAGAGGTGATCGACCGCAAGAAGGGTTACTTCCCTGTACCCGGCCTCAAGCATCTTGAGGGCGCGACACTGGGCTGGGTCCGTGAGTTGTTGACCGACCCGAGCCAGGATCGTGGTGTCTTCAACCCGGCCATGCTCGATAAGTTGCTAAGCAATCCCGATGGCCAGTTGACCCCGCTGCGCGGCTCAAAACTATGGCAAATGGCCGCACTCAATCTATGGCTCAGCGAACAGGGGCTGTAAATCGCGGTCAACACATAGTCACGGTCGCCAAGACCGCTTCACGTTAACCCGACCGACCGTCGGGTTAACGTACATTTTAATAATCCGGAATCAATCCGGGCGATACGCAAAGCAAAGGAACAGTTCCAATGCGAGCCAATGCCTACAACCAGCGCCTTCTTCGCGGCCAAGTTCCGACCTACGAGCGCCTGCAAGCTCGCTTCGCTGAAGACCGCACAACCCAACCCAGCGAACCGGTAGCCATACATTGTGGCTGGGGCCGGCTATTGATTGGCCACACCTTTCCAGATGCCGCGGCACTGGCCAATGAGCTGGTAACCGAGGAGCCTGGCGAGCGTGATATCGCGCTTTACGTTGCCGCGCCGCACCAAGTCCTGGCGCACGCTCCACAACAATTGTTTCTCGACCCATCCGACACGCTGCGCATCTGGTTCACGGATTACCGTCCCGCGCGCCGTGGCTTTCGTGGCTACAACATCCGCCGCGCACAAAATGATGAAGACTGGCAGGCCATCAACTGTCTCTACCAACTGCACGGCATGCAGCCGATCGACCCTGAAAAACTCACGCCTTACGAGCAAGGCGGCCCAACCTACTGGCTGGCTGAAGATCAAGACAGCGGCGCGGTGATCGGCAGCGTCATGGGCCTCAACCATGCACGCGCCTACCGCGACCCGGAAAACGGCTGCAGTCTCTGGTGCCTGGCGGTCGACCCGCACTGCTCGCGCCCTGGCGTCGGCGAAGTGCTGGTTCGTCACTTGATCGAACATTCGATGAGCCGTGGCCTTAGCCACCTCGATCTATCGGTGTTGCACGACAACAAGCAGGCCAAGCGCCTGTACGCCAAGCTGGGCTTTCGCGAGCTGCAGACGTTCAGCATCAAACGCAAGAACGGTATCAACCAGACCCTGTTTATCGGCCCCGGCCCCGAAAGCGAAATGAACCCCTACGCGCGGATCATCGTTGATGAAGCCATGCGCCGCGGTATAGAGGTGAATGTCGACGACGCCGAGGCAGGCCTGTTTACCCTTAACCACGGCGGACGTCGCATTCGCTGCCGTGAATCGCTCACCGACCTGACCAGCGCCGTCAGCATGACGCTCTGCCAGGACAAACGCCTCACCCATCGCACCCTCAGCCGCGCAGGCTTGAGCGTGCCCGCGCAACGGCTCGCCGGGAGCGCTGAAGAAAATGCCGCATTCCTTGCCACCCACAAGCGCGTGGTGGTCAAGCCGGTGGACGGCGAACAAGGCCAGGGCGTGGCGGTCGACTTGCGCAGCCCGACTGAAGTCCACGATGCCATCGAGCGTGCCAAGCCCTTTGATGAGCGTGTACTACTCGAAAGCTTCCATGAAGGTTTTGATCTGCGCATTGTGGTGATTGGCTTTGAAGTGGTGGCAGCCGCTATCCGCTGCCCCGCTGAAATCATTGGCGACGGCCTGCATAGCATTGGCGACTTGATAGACTCGCAAAGCCGCCGCCGCCAAGCCGCAACCGATGGCGAAAGCAAGATCCCCAAGGACGCTGAAACTTTACGCACCCTGCAGGCGGCTGGTCTTGATTACGAAAGCGTCTTGCCGGCTGGCAAGAAAATGTTCGTGCGCAAAACTGCCAACCTGCACACGGGCGGCAGCCTTGAAGACGTGACGGACATCCTGCATCCGGTGCTCGCCGAGGCTGCAGTCCGCGCTGCCCGCGCACTCGATATCCCCGTGGTCGGGCTGGACCTGATGGTGCCAGCAGCCGATCAACCCGAGTATGTGTTTATTGAAGCCAACGAGCGCGCAGGCCTGGCCAACCACGAGCCTCAGCCCACCGCTGAGCGCTTCATCGATCTGTTGTTTCCGCTGAGTCGCGGCGTCAACTGAAGCTGCCGCAGGCGTGCAACTGCACGCCTGCATCCAGGGCTCAGCGCTGATCCAGATTTTTCACCTGCCAGGAGGCTTTAATGCAATCACTCCCAGAGCCAGACCTAGACTACCTGCAGAAAGTACTGCTCGAAATGCTCGCCATTCCCAGTCCAACCGGCTTCACCGACACCATTGTCCGGTATGTGGCCGAGCGCCTTCACGAGCTGGGCATCCCCTTTGAAATGACCCGCCGCGGCACCATTCGCGCCACCCTAAAGGGCAAGCGCTACAGCCCGGATCGCGCCATCTCGGCGCACCTGGATACCATTGGCGCGATTGTTCGTGTGGTGCAGGATAACGGCCGCCTGGGCCTGGCCCCCATTGGTCACTGGTCGAGCCGCTTTGCCGAAGGCAGCCGCGTCAGCGTGTTTACTGATCACGGTGTATTGCGCGGCAGCGTATTGCCGTTGCTCGCGTCCGGACACGCATTCAACACCGCGATCGATGAGCTGCCGGTCAGCTGGGATCACGTCGAGTTGCGCCTGGATGCAATTACCACAACCCGCGCAGACAGCGAGTGCCTCGGCGTATCGGTCGGCGATTTCGTTGCCTTTGACCCACTGCCGGAGTTCACCGAAAGCGGCCATATCAGTGCTCGCCACCTGGATGACAAAGCCGGTGTTGCCGCCCTGCTCGCCTCCTTGAAGGCCATAGTCGACAGCGGTATCGAGCCACCAATTGACTGTCACCCGCTATTTACCATTACTGAAGAAGTCGGCTCCGGAGCCGCCGGCGCCTTGCCTTGGGATGTGAGCGAATTTGTCGGCATCGATATTGCCCCAGTCGCCCCCGGCCAGCAGTCAAACGAGCACGCGGTCAGCGTGGCCTTGCATGACTCGGGCGGCCCCTATGACTATCATCTTTCGCGCCAATTGCTGCGCCTTGCCAGCGAGAACGACATTCCGGTGCGTCGCGACCTGTTTCGCTACTACCACAGCGATGCTCAGTCTGCAGTGACCGCCGGCCACGATATCCGCACCGCCCTGCTCGCGTTTGGCTGCGATGCAACCCACGGCTATGAACGCACCCATATCGACAGCCTTGCTGCGCTCACCAGACTGATCAGTGCTTACCTGCTCAGCCCACCGGTCTTCGCCAGCGACGCCCAACCCGCCGAAGGCTCCCTTGAACGCTTCAGCCATCAACTCGAACATGATGCGCAAATGGAAAGTGAAACACGGGTGCCTTGCGTTGACAGTCTGCTTAACACCTTGGACACCAAGGAAAAATAGCAGCCTGACGGAAACAGGCTGTTGCTCAGGTTCAAGAGTGATGGTCAGCGGCGATGCCAAGGGTTAGCATCGCCGCTGTATTTCCAGTCGCTGATGGAGCGCTTGTGTGTTAATCCCCGCCAATATGCTGCAAGCCGAGACGCTGACCTTGCTGATCGAAGACTTCGTCACCCGTGACGGCACCGACAATGGCGATGAAACGCCGCTGCAAACCCGTGTGCTGCGGGTGCGCCAGGCCCTTGATAAAGGCGAAGCGGTGATCATCTTCGACCCCGAAAGCGAACAGTGCCAACTGGCGATGAAACGTGATGTGCCCAAGGAATGGCTCAATGACCTGGCGGACTCGCTCGACTAGCCGGCACTCAAGGGCTGGAAAATCGCGGCCCGAGCAATATAACCAGTGCCCCCGCAATGCATAACCCGGCGCCTAGCCAATCACTTAATAGTGGGCGGCCCTTCTCGATCAGGCTCAGCCACAACAGCGACGCCACTATATAAACCCCACCATAGGCTGCATACGCGCGCCCCGCATAGCTGGCTTCGATGCGAGTCAGCAACAGCGCAAATAGCACCAAACTGGCCAGGCCTGGCAGAATCCACAGCGGGCTTTTGCCCAGGCGCAGCCACATCCAGAATGCATAGCAACCTGCGATTTCAAAAAGCGCGGCAATAAAGAACCACAGGTAATTCAGCACTGGACTGCCTCGTTAGTTACGCCCGCCACCTTCGCGCTCCCAGGCGCAGCGCACGCGCAAATCGCCCTCTTGCGGGCTATGGAAGTCACCATCGGATTCCCAGCGAAAAGTATGGGTGCCATTTAACTCAGTCTCGAGATGAACCACCGCACTGGCCCAATACAAACGCTTGAGCAGAGCCTCGAACTGCTCAATCCACAGGCTCCACTCGTACTCGACCGACTTATAGCTCGCGCCGAAATGAATCACCTGGGTCTGGTACACAGCCTCGCTCGGGACCTGACAGCAGGAAAACATCTCACGTCCCAGCAAAGGCCAACAATCACTCGTTGGCAACTCGCCAAGCACCTGACGGTTTATTTGCCGACGCAGGCGACTTTCCAGCGCACTATCCGACGGCCAGTCGCGTATACAGCCATAAACGATCGACTCAGACTCCACACCGCCACTCCACTAAAACCAGGCTGCCTTCTATCACAGGCCGTGAAGCGTGACAACGCAAAGCCTGCCCGCTAATTATCTTAGATGCACCGTCAACGGTGGAAGGATAAAGCGTCTTCCACCCTACATACCGAGCCCGTAGGGTGTGACAACGCGCAGCTTGTCCACCAAAAATCTCAGATACACCGCCAATGGTGGAAGGATGAAGCGTCTTCCACCCTACATACCAAGCCCCGAGGGTGTGACAACGCGAAGCTTGTCCACCAATTATCTGGATGCGTCGCCAATGGTGGAAGGGTAAAGCGTCTTCCACCCTACATACCGAGCCCGTAGGGTGTGACAACGCGCAGCTTGTCCACCAAAAATCTCAGATACACCGCCAATGGTGGAAGGATGAAGCGTCTTCCACCCTACATACCAAGCCCCGAGGGTGTGACAACGCGAAGCTTGTCCACCAATTATCTGGATGCGTCGCCAATGGTGGAAGGGTAAAGCGTCTTCCACCCTACATACCGAGCCCGTAGGGTGTGACAACGCGGAGCTTGTCCACCAATTATCTGGATGCGCCGTCAACGGTGGAAGGATGAAGCGTCTTCCACCCTACATATCAAGCCCGTAGGGTGTGACAACGCGAAGCTTGTCCACCAAAAATTTCAGATACACCGCCAATGGTGGAAGGATAAAGCGTCTTCCACCCTACAAACCGAGCCCGCAGGGTGTGACAACGCGAAGCTTGTCCACCAAGCAATTGAAAGAGCCAGCCAAGGTTAGATGGATAAGCCCATCCTGCTACCGGGCCGAGCGGGCGCCGTGGCGCAAGAAGCCAGCGAGCACGGTCATCACCACGGCCATGCCCGTCATCATTGCAAATGGCATTTGGTAGGTACCAGAAGCATCACGTACGAACCCGCTGATCACCGGCATCAAGCTGCCAAAGCTATAGCCCATGAACAACATCATCGCAGTCCAGCGACTGACGTCCAGCGGGGACTCAGCTTCATACAAGGGCAATACCAGGGACAAGGCAAAGGAACCACTAAGCGCAAAACCCAGCGCCACCGCCCATACCTCCGGAAGCAGCCTCGGCATAAAGGCGATCATTGCCAAACACAGGGCCGATGTCGCGCCGCATATCATCAGTAGTATGTAGCGATTATTAAAACGCTGGGCCAACCAAGGCAACAGAAAGGCGCTGGGCAAGCCCATCAACATAATGGTGCCGAACAGGTTATTACTGTGCAGCAGGCTCAGGCCCGCCTCGTGATAACGGGCAACCGCCCAGGTGGCGATGGCATAGAACAACCCCGCCTGCAGGGCAAAAAAACCACTGATCATCCAGGCCCTTGGCTTGGCCCAGGGTAAACCTGCAGGTTGCCCTGCAGTTTCTTCGGTCACTTTTAGGTTTGGCACAAACAGCCACAACACGACTCCAGCGATCCCCAGCAACGCCCAAGCGGCCAGGCCGCGTGACCAATTGTCACCGAGCAACTGCGTGGCAGGCACAGTCAAAACAGCTCCCGCCGCCCCGCCAATGGCCATGCTCAACGAATACCAGGCCACAACCTTGCCCACACGGCCGATAAAATGGCGCTTGATAAAGCCCGACAGCAACGGCCCGGCTATGGCGATCGCTGCCCCCATCACAACAGCACTGCCAATCAGGATAGCGGTCGTATCACCGATCAGGCGAATCGCTAAAGCCCCGGTGATAAGCATGAGACACAGGGTAACGGTGCGCTCCAGACCAAAACGTACCGCTAAACGTGGTGCAAAAGGCGCCAACAAGCCCATGCATAAAACCGGCAGCGCCGTGGTCAAGCTGATCACAGTGCGGCTCAGCGCAAGCTCTTCGGCAATGCGCTCAATCAAGGGAGCGAGGGAAGTAATGCCAGGTCGCAGATTAATCGCCGCAACAATCAGGGCAATCAGCAGCAAGGTCTTTGATGCGGGCTTCACAAGGCGTCCAGTGTCTTCAACGTTAGGTGAGCACGCCACCCTAACTGCCGGCCATGTATTGGGCAAGCCTGAACAGCGGATAACTGACTAAACAGTCAGATTACCTGAAACGCGTTGCCATACAGAAAACACTGGACCTGGCAGAATCAGGCAGGAAGATGGCGTAACATACCCAGGTTGGAAAACTTATGATCAAAGCACTTTGGAAAGTCGCTTTAGCGGAGAAGCATTAATGCGGATTATTGTCACCGGCGGCGCTGGATTTATTGGCTCTGCTGTCGTTCGTCACTTGATTGAGAACACGCAGTGCGTCGTCGCCAACCTCGATAAGCTGACCTATGCAGGCAACCTGGATTCACTTGCTGGGGCCAAGGACTCGCCGCGCTACAGCTTTTACCAGGTCGATATCTGTGACAGCGCGGCATTGGATGCGGTATTTGCGCAGTTCAAGCCCAGCGCCGTGATGCACCTTGCAGCGGAGTCCCATGTGGACCGCTCGATTGACGGCCCCGCCGAGTTTATCCAGACCAATATTGTCGGCACCTACAACCTGCTTGAAGCCACGCGCCGTTACTGGAATGGGTTGGGTGACGATGAAAAGCAAGGCTTTCGCTTCCATCACATCTCCACCGATGAAGTCTACGGCGACCTCGAAGGCACCGACGACCTGTTCACCGAAACCACCGCCTATGCGCCCAGCTCGCCCTACTCTGCCTCCAAGGCCAGTTCAGACCATCTGGTTCGCGCCTGGCAGCGCACCTACGGCTTGCCGGTGCTGCTGACCAACTGCTCGAACAACTACGGCCCCTATCACTTCCCGGAAAAACTGATTCCCCACGTCATTCTCAATGCACTCGCGGGCAAGCCCCTGCCGGTCTATGGCGATGGCTCGCAAATACGTGATTGGCTGTACGTTGAAGACCATGCCCGCGCCCTGGTTGAAGTGGTGAGCAAAGGCGCCGTAGGCGAGACCTACAATATTGGCGGCCACAATGAGAAGCGCAACCTGGAGGTTGTGGAAACCATCTGTGAGCTGCTTGACGAACTGGTGCCGCAGGCTTCAGCCCAGAGCTACAAAACCCTTATAACCTTCGTGAAAGATCGCCCGGGGCATGATCTGCGCTACGCCATTGACGCCTCTAAAATCGAGCGTGAACTTGGCTGGACCCCGCAGGAGTCTTTTGACAGCGGCCTACGCAAAACCGTCCGCTGGTACCTCGATAACCAGGACTGGTGGCAGCGCGTATTGTCAGGTGACTATCGACTTGGCCGACTCGGCGCCGAAATCTAAATGATGTTGCGCGGCTCCGGCCTCGCTTTAGTGAACAACCCAGTTTCGTACAGGACGTTTTTATGAAAGGTATCATCCTCGCTGGCGGCTCCGGCACACGCCTGCACCCCATTACCCGTGGTGTGTCCAAGCAGCTGTTGCCGGTATATGACAAGCCAATGATCTACTATCCGCTGTCGGTGCTGATGCTTGCCGGTATTCGGGAGATACTGATTATCTCCACACCCGAGGATTTACCCCAGTTCCGTAAACTGCTGGGCAATGGCGAAGAGTTTGGTATTGAACTGAGCTACGCCGAACAGCCCTCACCTGATGGCCTGGCGCAGGCATTTATTATTGGCGAGAGCTTTATCGGTGACAGCAGTGTCTGCCTGATTCTCGGCGACAATATTTTTTACGGCTATGGCTTTAGCGCAATGCTTAAAGAGGCCGCAAGCCGGACCAGTGGCGCCACTGTATTTGGCTACCATGTCAGCGATCCGGAGCGCTTTGGCGTGGTTGAGTTCGACAACACAGGCAAGGCCATCTCCATCGAGGAAAAGCCGTCCAAGCCCAAGTCCAACTACGCCGTGACGGGCCTGTATTTCTACGACAACTCAGTGGTCGAAATCGCCAAAAACGTCAAGCCCTCTGCCCGTGGCGAGCTTGAGATCACCGATGTCAACAACGCCTACCTGCAACGCGGCGACCTGCACGTCAGCATGTTTGGCCGTGGTTTCGCCTGGCTCGACACCGGCACCCATGATTCGCTCATGGAAGCCAGCCAGTTTGTGCATACCATCGAAATGCGCCAAGGCCTGAAAGTCGCTTGCCTGGAAGAAATCGCCTACCACCAGGGCTGGCTATCAGCCGAGCAACTATCTGCCCAGGCCCAAGCACTGAGCAAGACAGGCTACGGCCAGTACCTCAGCCGCCTGCTTGAACAGGAGAAAGTGCTGTGAAAGTTATAGAAACTGCACTGCCTGGCGTATTGATCATTGAGCCAAAAGTTTTTGGCGACCACCGTGGCTTCTTCCTCGAAAGCTTCCAGACCGAGCGCTATCGTGACGCGGGGATCGACCTGCCCTTTGTCCAGGACAACCACTCGCGCTCGCAACGTGGCGTCCTGCGCGGCCTGCATTTCCAACGCACGCGCCCGCAAGGCAAGCTGGTCAGCGTCAGCCGTGGCTCGGTGTATGACGTGGCGGTCGATATCAACCCCGAGTCGCCAACTTGCGGCCAATACGTGGGTGTTGAATTGAACGATGAAAACCATCGCCAACTCTGGGTACCGCCAGGCTATGCCCACGGCTTTTGCGTGCTGAGCGAGGTGGCGGATTTTCAGTACAAGTGTACCGACCTGTACTTCCCCGAAGACGAAGGCGGCCTGATCTGGAACGACCCCGAAGTCAATATCCCCTGGCCTATCGAACAACCCTTGCTTTCAGGTAAGGACCAACTGAACCCATCGCTGCAACAACTCATCGAGCAAAAGGGCTAAGCATGCGCGTTTTGATTACTGGCGCCCATGGCCAGGTCGGTCATGAACTTGTCCGCCTGGCCCCTGCTGGCTTTACAGTCACCGGGCTGGGCTCGAGCGAACTGGATATCAGCAACCTGGAACAAGTCGCCAACAAAGCCAGCGAACTCAAGCCACAGCTGATTATCAACGCGGCAGCCTACACCGCAGTGGACAAAGCGGAAACCGACAGCGAACGCGCCTATGCAGTCAACGCCAAGGGTGCCGAGAATCTAGCCACAGCAGCCGCCAAGCTTGGTGTTCCGCTATTACATATATCTACCGACTATGTATTCAGCGGCGACGCCAGCGCGCCTTATAAAGAAACAGACCCAACCAACCCTAGCGGGGTCTACGGCGCAAGCAAACTCGCAGGCGAGCAGGCGGTGGCCAAGCACTGTGCGCAACACATCATCATGCGCACGAGCTGGGTGTTTGGCGCCCATGGCAATAACTTTGTGAAAACCATGCTGCGCCTGGCGCAAACCCGTGATGAACTGGGTGTTGTAGCCGATCAACATGGCTGCCCCACATCGGCAGCCAGCATTGCCAAGGCACTTTGGGCACTTGTCAGCCAATACAGCAACAAGGGCAACCTGAACTGGGGCATCTATCACTTCAGCAACATGCCAGCGACAACCTGGCATGGCTTCGCAGAAGCAATCTTCAGCCAAGCCGTTGCGCTTAAGCAGTTACCGAGGGCGCCTAAGGTTAATCCAATCAATACCGTCGACTACCCAACACCAGCCCGCCGCCCTGCCTGGTCGGTAATGGATTGCAGCCTGATTGAAGAAAAGCTGACTATCGAGCAAAGCGACTGGCGTGAGGAGCTAGCGCAAATGCTCAAGGAAATAGCGATCTGATTCACAATAGAGGAGCAGCAAATGCTCCTCTAAAAGCCCAAACCTTAATTACCCTTGGCCTTCATCTTAGTTGCCATCTTGGCCATTTCGTCATAGAGCATTTGCGGGTTCTGCTGCTTAAGCGTCCAGGCCATGCGCCCTTGTTCGTGCGGCAAAATCATAAACTCACCCTGCTCGACTTGCTGGTAGATGTAGTCGGCAATCTCTTGCGCACTGATTGGCGAACTCTCAAGCAACTTGCCCACTTGGGCTTTCATTGCGGGCGTTGGTCCGCGAAATGAATCAAGCAAGTTGGTTTGGAAGAAGGATGGGCACACAACATGAACGCCTACACCCTGGTCTTTAAGCTCTATCAACAAACTCTCGGAAAGCGCGACAACACCGGCCTTGGCCACGTTGTAGTTACTCATGGCCGGGCCCTGCATCAAGGCAGCCATTGAAGCGATGTTGATGATCTTGCCCTTGCTACGCTCAAGCAAGGGCAGGAAGGCCTTGCACCCTTTCACCACCCCCATCAGGTTGATTGCGATCTGCCAATCCCAGTCCTCGAGCGACAATTCGCTGAAGAAACCACCCGAAGCAACGCCGGCGTTATTGACTATCACATCAATACCACCGAATTTCTCGTCGCAAGCCTGGGCAAACTCAGTTAGCTGGCTGTAATCACGCACATCACAACGCTGGGTAAAGCCGTCGCCGCCCGCCTCGCGTACAAGCCCGAGGGTTTCGGCAAGGCCTGCAGCATTAACATCGGAGAGTGCAAGCTGACAGCCTTCACGTGCCCAACGCAACGCTATTTCACGGCCTAAACCTGAGCCTGCGCCAGTAATCATGATGCGATTTTGCATACGGAGGTCGCCTTATGGTGCTGTGGTTAATGCTAGGCAGTGTACCCAAGGACATAATCCCACCCACGTACCATTAGCCTCCTGAATGATCAGGGCAAACCACAGCAACTCAAGGCTTTATCAAGGCTCGAGGCGACGCTGCTGATGGATCCAATCAACGATTTCACCATCAGGCTTGTATCCGCTTACTGTCTCACGCAGCAGTTGGCGGACGCGACCATAATCATCAGCCGCAACTGAACTAACCAACTCGTTGAGCACCTGCCTGAAGTCATCCCATGCAAGGTGTTCTTCACTGGCACGCATGATCATTGGATGTTCTGTAGGGCTGACATTGTCGCCTATCAGCAACTCTTCATAGAGCTTCTCGCCTGGGCGCAACCCGGTGTATTGAATGGTGATATCACCGTGCGGATTTTTCTCGGAACGAATGCTAAGGCCACTCAAGTGAACCATCTTTTCTGCAAGATCAACGATCTTGACCGGGTGCCCCATATCCAGAACAAAGACATCACCACCCAGCCCCATCGCCCCAGCCTGGATAACCAGTTGAGCCGCTTCAGGAATGGTCATGAAATAACGGGTGATGTTTGGATGGGTGACGGTAACTGGCCCACCTTGGCGAATCTGTTCATGAAAACGTGGAATAACAGAACCCGACGAGCCCAGCACATTGCCAAACCGGACCATGGTGAATCGGGTCTTGTTGACGTGGTGAACCGTGTCATTATCACCAAACAAGACCGGAGCGGACTCCTGGCTCAAAGCCTGCAAAACCATTTCGGCCAGACGCTTGGTGCTGCCCATGACATTGGTTGGGCGCACCGCCTTGTCAGTTGAGATCAATACAAAATGCTCAACTCCGGCTTTAAGTGCAGCCTGGGCCGTGTTGACAGAGCCAATGACGTTGTTGAGCACGCCTTCTGCAATATTGTGCTCGACCATAGGCACATGCTTGTAGGCAGCGGCGTGATAGACCGTATTGACCTTCCAGGTGCGCATCACATCAAGCAAGCGTCCTGGATTGCGGATCGAACCAAGAATGGGCACCAGGTTCAAAGGCAGCGATTCGCGGGCAGCACGTTGCTCAAGCTCTGCATGAATGCTGTATAGGTTGAACTCACTGTGCTCGAACAGAATAAGCGTGATTGGCCCGGTAGCAATAATCTGCCTGCAGAGCTCAGATCCAATGGAACCGCCCGCCCCCGTAACCATCACTACCTGGCCACGGATGCAACGTTCAAACAATGGCTTGCGTGGAGGAACGGCATCCCGGCCAAGCAAATCTGCGATATCAACTTCCTGGACATCATCAACCTTCACCCGACCGCTCGCCAGGTCCATAAACCCTGGGATGCTGCGAACATGCAGCGGGAAGCCTTCAAGGTGCTCCAGGATTTCACGACGCCGAACCCGTGTTGCGGAAGGGATCGCCAAGAGGATCTCTTGCGCCCCAGTCTCATCGATCATTTGCTGGATGTGCTTGGGTTTATAAACCTTGATGCCTGAAATGATGCGCGTGGCGATATCACTGTCATCATCAATAAAGGCGACAGGCCGCATAGCGCGCCCCATGCGCAAGGCCGCCACAAGCTGGTTGCCTGCGGCACCGGCCCCATAAATGGCAACCCTGGGAAGGTTTTCATTCTTGTTGAAAAAAGGCACCTGCTGCGCGGCAACATACCAGTCGCCCATGAAATATTGGCGCATGACCAGGCGCAAGCCGCCGATCATCACAAGGCTCAGCCACCAATAGTTGAAGACAACTGAGCGGGGAACCACTACAGGCGAAGCCTGGTACCAATAGACCGCGAGCGCCAGCAGTAGCGAGGAAATGCTGATCGCCTTGAAGATAGTGATCAGCGCGTCATTGCCGAAATAGCGCATGACCGCACGATACATACCGACCCGGGTAAAAACAGGGATCGCTATCAGCGGAGCTGTTATAAACAGCCATAAGTGCCCCGCGAGTGGGTTAATTGGATTCTCGATACCCAACCTGACAACAAAGGCAAGCCAAAGCGCACCCCAGACAAGGCAGGTATCAACCGCAACCTGCAATAGGCGCTTATACCGCCGCGGAAGCTTGAGTAACCAAATGCGAAGCGTATCCATATATTGTGTGGCGTCCGAATTAAGTGGTCAGTACACGGTTTGCTAACACTGTATTCAATTCTTTTGAGACTCAAGCTCGCCAGCATGAAACCTTATAGCCAGATAAACCAAAGGAGTATAAGCCAGAAGCGTAGCAAAAAAACCATCGATCAAGCCATACGCAACAACCACGGAAATGGGCATCAGCCAAAGCACGTTGATTGCAATAACAGCAAGTGTTACTGATGAATGACTTTTAAAAAATCGAGATGCATGCTGGTAAGCATGACTACGATGGGCTTCGTAAACCTTATCACCACGTAATAATCTTCGGACTAAGGTGAATGTAGCGTCAACAATAAATACACCTAACAAAATTAGCCAGCACCAGAATAGCTGCGGAGCAGCCCAAGCCGCTTGAATCGACATACCACCTAATATAATTCCAAGAAATCCGCTGCCAGCATCGCCCATAAAAATCCGAGCGCGTGGGAAATTCCAATACAGAAAACCGAGAACTGCAAATGCAAGCGTTAAAGGAGCTAGAATTAACGAACCCTGCTCCACTATAACGTAACAAAGTGCAGCTCCAATACTGACACAGACAGCCTCAAAGCTCGCTATCCCGTCTATACCGTCCATAAAGTTATACAAATTAAGCAGCCAGACTAGATAAAATGCTGCTACGACATGACCAAACCATCCCAAATCAATTTTATATCCGGAAAAAACAATGGGAGGAAGGCCATCTAATAAAAAAAGAATCCAAACAGCGGCGGAAAAATGCCCCACTAATCTCCAACGTGCAATAATGTGACCGTGATCGTCTAGAAAACCAAGAAATGCAATACCTAACCCAGCACCCAGTAATGCCCACGCAAACGAGGATGAAACACCCCCCCCAAAAGCAGCAATAGAAAGAAATAATGAAAAGCTTGCAACTATTGCAACACCTCCCCCCCTTGGAGTGGGAATTGAATGTGAACTCCGAGCATTAGGCAAGTCCATCAAGCTATGTACCAATGCATAACGACGCAGAGCACCCGTAAGAAAAACTGCGAGTATTGTTGCTGCGGGTAATACCCACCAGATAGTCATTTATTAAGGCTCCGCAAAAAATCATTGGCTGTTTTACGCAAAGCATTATCAACTGAAACCCGTGGTGCCCAGTCAAGTAAATCTCGCGTTTTGTTAATATCAACCTGTAGAGAGCTACATAAACGCTGGCCAATAGCTTGTTTTCCAATAGCAGTAAAAATCAGCCGTAACAACCAGTTTGGCAGAGGCAATAAATGTGCTGACTTTCCTAAAGCTGTAGCCATTTTTTTAAGTAGTATGGTTGTAGATAAATCTTCACCATCACTTACCAAAAAAATTTGATTTGCTGCAGCAGGATGCTTTAAACAAGTAACAATAAGATCAATCAAATTATCTAACGCAACCATACTGCGCAAATTATTAATAGAGCCGAATGGTAGGGGAACCCCCTTATTCAACCAATGCATCATATTTAGAAAATTTGCCTTTACACCTGGCCCGTAAACTAATACCGGCCGAATAATCACAACCTCCATATCCGTCGTGGCAGCCAAGTCAATTAACTGTTGCTCAGCCTCCATTTTCGATATCCCGTAAGGATCAGTAGGCTTTGGTAAATCATCAGCTTTGTAGGCATGGTTGAGCTCAGTACTTTCACCATTGACTTTGATAGAGCTAATAAAAATAAAACGTTTAATACCAAAAGACACAGCTTGGCGTGCTAAGTTTAAAGTACCTTCAACATTAACCTCACGAAAAGCATTAAGCGGATCGGCAGAAACCTCATTCATCACATGGACTCTAGCTGCTGAATGTACAACAACATCTGAATGTGCAAGTGCTGAAGACCAGTCGGTAGTAGAACCAATATCTCCAACACTGTAACTATCAAAAAGCGCATCATCAGTGCAACTAGCATGTCGATATATAGCAACGGGATGTACCCCGTCTAAAGTACTTAAGCAGCCAAGTAGGTTCTTCCCTACAAAACCGGAAGCACCAGTGACCATGACACGACAAGGCTGATCTTCACCAGGAGTGCAGTGCATCGTCATCTGAAAAAACCCTCATATTCCTGTATGAGTAAATTAGAACAATACTCAGAATCGAAACTTTTAACAGCTCGAGAACAGGCACTTATCGACATATTTGTCCGCAGTACATCATCATCTAATACTTTATGTAAAGCATCGGCTAAAGCTCGGTAATCTTTGACCGGAACAAGAAGACCAGTTTCGCCATCCACAATAGCATCAGATAAGCCATAGATATTAGTACCAATGGTTGGCACTCCCATAGCAGCAGCTTCGATTACTACAGTCCCAAAACCTTCACGATAACTTGGAAGGCAAAGTACGTCAGCTATTGCCATGTATGACTCAGGAGTATCAGAAAATCCAATTATCCGTATGTTGCTATGTGCTATATCATCGCCGAAATTCTCAAATAATAATTTGGCATCAGGCTCGAAAGGGCCGACGACAAGTAATACGACATCATCGCTGAGAGAAGATTGTACACAAGAAAACGCGTCTAAGAGCTCTTGTATTCCTTTATCACGTGTAACTCTACCAACAAATAGGACTACTTTAGAGCACTGGGGTATAGAAAGAGATGTACGAAGTGCTAATCGATCATGGTAAGAGAATCGATCACGACTAAAACGCTTAACATCTACTCCCGCCAAAGAACCAGTACCGACCACTGAGATTTTAGATGGTGAAACGATTCCAGAACTGACTAAAAACTCCCTTTGACTAATACTATCTGTGTAACAGTGAGTATTAAGCATTCCGATTAGACGGTCACACAGCTTTAATAATCTTTGTTTGAGTCCACTCATTGTGACCCAAGGCTGACCTGTGAACGTGTGCAAACGCACGTCCACACGTGCTATCCAACCCGCTATCGCGCAGAGCAAACCGGCCTTAGGAGTTGTCGAATGAACAATATCAAAACGTTGTGCTCGAAAAAGCTTGATGAGCTGAAAAAGACTTTTTAGATCTTTAATCAAACTAATATTACGGCAAATATTAACTGGATAGAACCTAACCCCACCAACTGTACTTAGAGCGCAGGAGTGCTCATCATCGCTGGCGACAACCGATACCTTCGCTCCCGCCCTTACTAAAGCGGATAACTGAGCACTTAACTGAG
The DNA here is from genome assembly GCF_900188155.1 of Pseudomonas segetis. Classification (GTDB taxonomy): domain Bacteria; phylum Pseudomonadota; class Gammaproteobacteria; order Pseudomonadales; family Pseudomonadaceae; genus Aquipseudomonas; species Aquipseudomonas segetis. The sequence goes on along the minus strand of NZ_FZOG01000001.1, from coordinate 785,566 downwards.
TAATTACAAAAAAAGGGACTGTTGAAACTCGAGCCACATGTAAGTTACTGATGGCACGTTGACGTCCTTTATTTCCAATTAGCAAACCAATTCCCTTCCATCTGATAAATATTTAAATAATAAAACCACATTAAAAAATATCCTCAATATTTGAATCAAGTGCTTTTGAAGGCGAAAAATCAAGCACAGCTTCAATCTTCGATGTTGGATATCTTGTTCTAGAAACCAAGGCATTTATACGCTCCTGATTTATAGGCAATGAGACAACGCGGGACACTATAAATACTAAGCATCTAACGAGCGGGATAGGCAATCTTATTCTTGGTATCGAAACTGAATAATAGCTTGCTATAGCATTGATAACTCTATCCAAATAGCAATCATTGGAAACATTGAAAACTTGATTTTTTGCACGCTGATCAGACGCACATAAAATCAATGCTGAAACGACATCATCGACATGCACATAGGTAGCAATTGATCGATGAAAGCCTATGTAAAAAAACAAACGTTTAGAAATGATTTTTGCTAACTGCCGCAAAGAATTGTTGGGCATACCTGGCCCATAAACATTTGAAGGACGCAGTATGCTCCAGGTAAAACTTCCCTCAGAACTCATTATTATTTTATCAGCATCAGTTTTGGTAATCTCATACTCCCCATGTGGATTCGTTACCGTCTCTTCCGTAACGACTCTACACCGGCCATCCCCTTTCCCATAAGCACCAACACTACTTAACTGCACCCAATGAATGGAGCAGTTAGATTTAAGAGAGAGCCGTTGACATGCATTGATCATATTTTGAACAACTTTAACATGCAAGCCTCTCATTCTATTTATATTTTTAAGTTCGCCAGCGCAATTAAATATCACGTTACATCCATTAATAATTTCATCAAATGGAGCTGTGCGATCTAACAAATCCATCTTTATAATTTCTACTTGTTCATTGCTAGATAAATATGCAAGATTATCAGATCTTGTTACAAGCCTTACATGCACTCCCTGCTGAAGCAGACGAGAAACCAATTTTGACCCGATAAAACCCGAAGCACCTAGCACCAATGCAATCATAAATATAAGCAACCATTATTCATATTTTTGAATCTATACATTTGAGATAATTATCGAATAAATTTCTATTCATAGCTGACATATTATTATAAAAAGGACCAAACCCATCCATCTTGATAAAATACGCATCCCGACAGTTAGAAAAAAACTTAGCCATTAAAAGTGCTGTAGATGAAAATCCAAAAACCACAGAATTATTCAATGAATACGTTTCAAGCGGCATTCCGCATGCTACATCAAAGCCATATGATTCGTAATCAAAATCATCTCTTGGATGTTTCTTTATAATAAATCGTAAACCTTCACCACAGTGACCAGCTATTAATTTAATAAAATCAGCATAACATTGCCCAGACTCAAAGCTAGACACAACGTATGGCTGACTAACATAAACCACGCAATTATCAAGCTGCTTAGAAAGCCCTAGATTTTCCAAAATAAACCTAAGCCGCTCACTAATAGTTTGATCGATAGTCAAATCTGACTTGAATAAATACATCTCTTTACATATACGAAAACTCTTAGTCACCCACATGGCACTTTTTTTAGCTAATGCTCGTTTCAAAGCACCTAAAACACTTAGCTGTCCCTCTAAGCGAAGGGCGGTATAGTAATGTGTAACTGAAGCATAACTACCAATTCCTTCATCAGTTCTGACTATCGATTTGACGGTGTCACCATTTTTTTTTGCAGCCATTGCCGCAAAAAATGGATATACAAATGGAGATACGATAACAACCTCTCCATATTTATTTTGATTAACAAGGAGTTTAAATGCTTCAAAAATGGTAACTTTAGGCTCTCTTGCATCTATATCGAAAAATTCAGACTGAAGATAACTAGCAACTTTAATCGCCAGCGAAGTACGCGGCCCTAACATAAGTATTTTATTATTTGAAGCGTCAGGTATTGCTGCCAGCGCAACCATTAAGTGGAAATCGGTAGAAAACTGAATAATGTACTTAACCATAGATAGACTCATTATAGCTTCGATGACACCACAGCAACTTAGCGAATTTCACCGCGACGCCAATTATCCCAATATACTTCAACCCCCAGATCTCGCTGCTCATCAAACTCTCTATAATCTGATATCTGACTAAAAATATAATTTCCATAATCCTTGTAAAGCTGATCATATACAGGCAACAAATTTATAATCCCATAAAAAACACTGAGAGGATAGAAAATAAAAGCAAAGGGATACACTTTTGCATACTTTGGAAAATATCTAGCCACAAGCAACCCTGGAAGCACTAAAAAATAAATCATGAAGTACTCTCGAATGCGCATCCAAAACACAGAGAATTCATAAAAAATCATTTCATATGAGAGCATAAGACATACAGCAGAAAATGAAACTACAATTACTCTTTTAACCTTAAAATTCTCCTCTTTACTAATACACGACGAAACAACTACTGTTAAAATTACAAACAAAATAAACCTGGCGAAATGCCCAATTGTTACTGGATACTTTTCAAATGACAAATACAGAGAGACCTTATTCACATAAGCTCCATCTACATAACTCAACATTGATATAACAGCATCTATAAATGAAACCCCAACAATATTAAGCAACAAATATAATGCACTTATAAATAGCAACCCCCATCGCAACATTGAATGTCTAACTAAAAAATACATGGGTAAAAAAAACACTGCCGAGATATGAAAAGTACTTGCGACCAATACCAATAAAGCAAATACAAGTCCACGATCAAAAATAAATCGCGACGCAACTATCAACACAGCCAAAGCGACTTGTTGTCGCAATGTATTCTCGAGAAATACAAATGAAACCAATATATACGATATGAAACATAGCAAAGGATATACCTTAGATCTCCACAAAAAAATTGCTATTGATAAAAGACATGAACTCTTAATAAAAAATGAAAACCACCAATAATCAAGCTCAAGGAGACTAAACGACTTACATAATAAATTAAAACCAGGTTCATATACACCATTACTACATCCAAGGGTATATTCACCTAAGTAATTCACCCAGTCGGAGCCAGACTTATACGAGAACCCAACTATAAAAACGCCAACAGCTACAAATGCAATATAAACAGTTCGCTCTTGATTTAGCTTAAAGCGATGTGCCCACATTGCAAAAGGCAGACATATGAGTGAGTAATATATATATATCATTAATAACTCTATTTAGTTCAGTCTAGCTTCACAGCCCCCCCTGCTTACTAAACTCACTCTATCATTTCACGTTTCACAGGAGTCCCATAACTGACATCAACTTTAACCTTACGTCCTAGCACATCATCCAAATACTTTGGCTCAATTCCATAACCTGGACGCACACTACGAATATGCTCGTTGGTAATTATTTCGCCTGCCATTAATGTCTTGATAAAATATAGCGACCTCCTAAACTTTACGTTAGACTGTTCGCTTAGCTTTTTTCCATAATTAATATTTCCCAAAGCAGCCCAAGCAGTTTTACTGTCCTGACATAGAGCAAATAACTCCTCCGGCTGCAACGAGAAGCTATCATCAGGCCCACCTCCTGATCTATCTAGTGTAAAGTGCTTTTCAATTATGGAACTTCCTACAGCAACACTTGCAATAGCTGTCGTATTATCCAATGTATGGTCAGATAGACCTGTTACGACTCCAAAACGACGAAGCATGTCGGGTATTGTTCTGAGGTTGTAATCCTCCGCCGGAGCTGGATAACCACTCACACAATGGAGAATAGCCAGCTCTTTACAACCACCCTCTCGAGCAGCCGTGATAGCTTCTTCAATTTCGAATTCATCTGCCATACCAGTAGAAATAATCATCGGCTTTCCAGTGCTAGCCGCATACTTAATCAAAGGAATATCCACTGCCTCAAATGAAGCAATTTTGTAGGCAGGAGCATTAAGGTCTTCTAGCAAATCAACTGCAGTATTATCGAAGGGTGAACTAAAAATGGTTATTCCTGTTTCTCGAGCGTGATCAAATAACGTTTTATGCCATGCCCATGGCATATGCGCCTCTTCATAAAGCTCGTAAAGTGTACGGCCATCCCAAAGACCGCCCTGTATCTGAAACTCATCGCTATCACAATTTAATGTAATTGTATCTGGTTTATACGTTTGCAACTTAACCGCATCTGCACCTGCTCGTTTTGCAGCAGTTATTATTTTAAGCGCGGTATCTATACTTCCATTATGATTAGCAGAAAGCTCAGCAATTATATACGGGGGAAAATCAGAGCCAATTTCTCGACCATTTATGATTAAATTTTTCATATTCACTTGCTCCGATTGAGCATGACTAATTTTTGCAAAATTAATTCGCGACCTTGAGCCCACTCAGAGGCCAGAATACCTAAACGGTACACATCAACATAGCTATTATCTATGAAGTGCTGATTCCTAAAAATACCTTCTATTTTAAATCCGAATTTTTGATGCAGTTTAATCACCGGCGAATTATAAGCAAGCACTTCGCAACAAAGCTTATGCAGATTAAGTTTCGTAAACGCATATTCTAACGCAAGAAACTCCATGCGACTTCCTGTCCCTTTTGGAGCGTCCTCAGCAGCATAAAATGCCCAAGTAGAATTAGAGCTAATATTATCGATATTTGTAAAAGCAACTATTCCTGATGGCTTTCCGTGATACTCATACATAAAGTACTGATTATCGCTGCGCCCAAGCATTGCACTCCACCATTGCTCGTGCTCTTCAGCAGAGATTTCATGCTGCGTGTACATGTTTCTTCTTACAGCGGGTGCATTTCGCCACTCTCGCATCAGCGCATGCTCATGCGCTGCAATGCCTCTTAAAATGCCAAACTCAGTATCCAAAGTATGCTCCTAAAACTTTTCTAGTAACGTGTTTACAACACGCTTACAACCTAAGCCATCGGTTACACGGGACGCACATTCGATCATATTGGTCAACACTGCATAATTATTCGCAATATTTAAAAACTGATTTTGTAAAGCTAAAACCAACTTACTTTCGAGCATAAAACAAATGGCTGCACCTTGTGCTTCTAAAGCTTTCGCCGCCTCGACTTGATTTTGAGCCAATACAACCATTAATGTTGGCACTCCTAAACAGCAGCGTTCCCATGATGTACTACCGGCAGCCCCAATTACCAGGTCACATTCAGCCATTAACGTGGCCATATTACTGACATTTACTTTTACATCAATTAGTCGAGACATTGAGCTAGCTTGCGCTTGCACATTTTCGATCCAAGGTGCCTTTGCCCCCATAATCACAGTAACTTTACAGTCTTGTGGTAGTGAACACTGCTCTAAGGCACATAAGACTTTCCCCGTCGCATTATCTTTGTCAACCCCCCCCATATTTAAAATTATATTTTTTAGGCTCGGCTGAGATCTTCGCTTTAGGCTATATTCTCTTAAATCATAAAATTCAGAACGTAACAATGCATATATTGGCCCTGTAAGAATCGTACAATGCTCAGGGACTAAAGCAGTATAATCAGTTGCCAGTCTTCCCAGATTCTGATCAAGCAAAAGATCACAACTATGTTTACGATCAGCTAGATCATCAATAACCATAAGGTGCTGGCAAAAGGGTTGAAACTTTTCTTCCCAGTCGCAGTCCAGCGCATAGTGATCGACAATAATCCATGAGGGTTGCAGTGCACTAATAATTGGCTGACAATCCTTAACATCATGTGCCTGCGTTACCCCTAACCAAGCTGAATGAACCAGTCCATCACGTTCAGGAAATACATCAACCTCAACAGGAAGCTCGTGAACTGTGTAACCTGCACCACGAATTTGCTCTATAAGGTGCCCTTTATGGTTCCTGCAAAGAAAGTGGCACTCTACACCTTGTTGTCTCAGCGCCTCGGCCATTGTCAGACAGCGCATTGTATGGCCGCTTCCAATAAGCAGTGATGCATCCACTCGAAATACAACTTTCATTTTGTCAGGCTTCCAAGTTGAGCCTGCATAGCTTTAAATAGCCACTCGGCGCGTACCCAGTCCTCAGGAGTATCAATATCCTGTACATGATGACGCGGAAGCCTTACCGGCACAGACGATGGGCCAAAGAGCATCTTACCTTGCAGCCAAGCATTAACATCTCCCCAGTAAAACTGTCCGGCATCATGATATGCCTCCTCAAGATCTTGAGAACGGGTATTAAAGTGCTCACCACTGAACATTTCTAAACGTTCATCTTCAATAATGCGAAGCGCTCGTTGGATCGGAAATGCATAGCTGGTTACTGAGAATGCATAATCACAACCAGTCTTCTTGAGCAGCTCAAACCCTCGACGAATGTCCTCTACAAGAATAAAAGGAGCAGTAGCGTACAGGCAGCAAACATACGTTGGCGACATTCCTTGGTCAATAAACCATTCGATTGCATGCCTGATCACCGGAGTGGTTCCAGTATAATCATCTGACAATTCTTTTGGACGCATAAATGGCACGCTGGCACCATATTTACGAGATACCTCGGCAATTGCCTCATCATCGGTCGACACAATTACTAGGTCAAAACAACCACTCTTTAAAGCCGCCTCTATCGACCAAGCGATCATAGGCTTGCCGCAGAATTCTTTAAGATTTTTACGCGGGATGCGCTTGCTACCGCCACGCGCAGGAATCACAGCCAGCTTCATGGGGATAAAGCCTTTTGCAAAGCAGACACAACTATATCCTGTTGCATTTCTGTCATTGCTTGGAACATTGGCAAACTTATAGCCTCACGATAGTAACTCTCCGCCTCTGGGAAATCACCGGCAACAAACCCCATACGCTGGTAGTATGGCTGCATATGCACTGGTATATAATGCAAATTGACACCAACACCCTGCTCGCGTAGCGATTCAAAAATCTGCCTATGGCTAATATTCAGCTTATCTTGTTGGACGCGAATGACGTATAGGTGTAACCCCGAATAACTATCTGGGTGCTGCCAAGGAAGCAAGAGCGGAAGATCACTCAACAAATGATCATATCTTCGAGCTAACTCATGACGTCGCGCGACGTACTCATCCAAACGCACTAGCTGGCTAACGCCTAGCGCCGCCTGTAACTCGGTCATACGGTAATTAAAACCGAGGTCAATCTGTTGGTAATACCAAGGTCCATCAGCCTCATGAGTCATCTTTGATTCTTCACGGGTAATTCCATGACTACGCAACAGTGCCATACGCTCTGCCAATTGTGTATTATTGGTCAAAGCCATCCCCCCCTCTGCGGTGGTGATGATTTTCACTGGATGAAAGCTAAAAACCGTAATGTCGCTATAGCGGCAGTTACCAATAAATTGTTTTTGATACATGCCGCCTATGGCATGTGAAGCATCTTCGATAATGCTAAAACCATAGCGCTTGGACAATTCATGGATAGCTTGCATATCACACGGCTGACCGCTTAAGTGAACTGGTACGACTACCTTTGGAAGCGTACCATTTTGCTCTGCTTGCTCCAATTTACGTGCCAATGCATCCGGACAAAGATTGTAGGTTCGCGGATCGATATCTACGAAATCAACTCGTGCGCCACAGTACAAGCCACAATTAGCTGAGGCGACAAAAGTGACAGGGCTTGTCCACAGGTAATCGCCAGACCCCAAACCTAATGCCAGGCAAGCAATATGCAAAGCCGAAGTTGCACTGTTTACTGCGAGCGCATGCTGCGCACCAACGTGCAGAGCTACACCTTCTTCAAAGCGCGGTACCATCGGGCCTTGAGTAAGGAAATCTGATTGCAAAATAGCCAGAACAGCATCGATGTCCGCCTGGGTTATATCTTGCCTACCATAAGGAATCATTGATCAGATGCTCCCGATTTTCTCGCGATTTTTCTCAATCCAGGCCTGTAGCGCCTCATCATCCATCCACTCAGAGTTGTTATCACTTGAGTAGACAAAACCTTCAGCTACTTTTTTGCCTTCCTTAATTCGCTTAGGGCAGGTCGCCCATTCATTTATGACGGGCAAAATCTTGAAATGCTCAGGATATTCGTAAGTGTAGTAGGAATCTTCTGCGCTAATCATCTGCTCATGAAGCTTTTCGCCAGGTCGGATACCTACAACCTCTTGTTTCGCATCTGGTGCCACCACGCGAGCTAAGTCAGTTACCTTCATCGATGGGATCTTCTTAACATAGATCTCTCCACCTTCCATATCTTCAAAAGCATGCCAAACCAACTCCACACCCTCTTCAAGAGAAATCATGAAGCGTGTCATACGCTCGTCGGTAATTGGCAGAACACCTTTATCCTTAATCGACATGAAAAATGGAATTACTGAGCCTCGTGAACCCATGACATTGCCATAGCGAACCACTGCAAAGCGTGTGTCATGCCCTCCTGCATAAGAATTACCGCTGACAAAAAGCTTGTCAGATGCGAGTTTTGTTGCACCGTACAAGTTGATCGGACTACTGGCTTTATCTGTTGATAGAGCAACAACACGTTTAACGCCTTTATCGATGCAAGCATCGATAAGGTTCATAGCACCGTTAATGTTGGTTTTTACACATTCAAAAGGATTGTACTCAGCTGTGGGAACAATCTTGGTAGCAGCTGCATGGACTACGTAATCCACACCATCCAGTGCTCTATATAAACGCTCACGATCACGCACATCCCCAATAAAAAAGCGAACGCGTGTATCACCTTCAAACTTTTTAGCCATCTCCCACTGTTTCATTTCGTCACGGGAATAAATAATGACTCGTCGCGGATTGTATCGAGCCAGAATCATAGGAACGAAGGTATGGCCGAACGAGCCTGTACCACCAGTAATAAGAATAGATTTATCGTCGAACATATAGGAATTCCTTTGTTTAAACTTCGGACTTGGGATTGTAAGGCTGAAATTCAATTGGAGTAAGCTGCACGTATGCAGTCATTTTCCAAGCAAAAATAAAAGTAAATGCGATAGCAACTCCGATAGGTACGGCAAAATCAGGCCATTCTGTTGCGAGTAGCCAAGTGACCACTACAAACACAAGCAACCCTACGATATGACTTTTAATGATTGGTGTATCTAAGCCTTGGGCATAGAGCGCATAATGAGGAACCATACCTATTGCATAAATTACAGTTGCCAATAAAACCCATGGAAAAAGGGCTTGCTGTTCAACATATAGTGGCTTGTCCAACCAAATCAAAAGCGGCCCTATCAAAAACGATGCAAAAACCACGAAAACAATTGATAACACCACGGTTTGGACTGCCAGCTTTTTTAAACCCTGCTTATAAGCAGGCGCATCCTGCTTCTGAAATGAACGAATTAACCCAGGATAAATAAATGCAAAAACTCCTGCATCCAAAAATGCTAACAAGGCATTGCTAAACCCAACAAATAAAACATAAGCACCTAGCACTTCCAGTCCACCCAGCGCTTCAACCCAATATCGATCTATCGTAAATAAAGCACGCAACGCAAGAGTTGCTACCAGTAGAGGAAGAGCAACCTTAAGCCCTTGACCAATCCAGTGCCAATCTATTTTATTGCTCCAACCTTCTATTCTAAGTTGATGAAGTCGATACACTGCCAAAAGCAATGCAAGGGCTCCCCCTATACACCACGCGAGCAGTACAAACTCCAAACTACGCAGTGCGGGGCAAAAATACATGACGCCAGCAACTATAACGGCCCACAAGCCCTGCCGAAAAAACAGTACTGCATTGGCCATCAAAGGCTCAGATATAGCTATGAGCAGACGCATTAACTCTTGATTTATATGCTCAAGCACAACAAGTACAAAAAACCAATATACGAGCGACCAAGGGAGACTCCCACTCCAGAAAACACTCAGTAATATGGGCAAAAATATGGCGTAAAGGGTAAGCGCCAATCCCCCATGGCTTTTGAGAAGCCCCCCCCACTTATCTGTTGGTTTCTTAAGTAATTCGCGAGTGGTAAATGTATAAAAATCTAGTCCAAGAAAATATAAGGCATAACCGATTGTAGCGATAAGCAAACCATACATACCCAAATCAGCTGGTACTAAATAGCGGGCTAGAAAAAATATTAGTAAAAACCTAGCACCAAGCGTTATAGCACGCAGCAAAATATTAGCTAGCAGCGCTAAACGGTGATGGAAAATATTATTTTTTATTAAGTCTTTAATTAGCATGATTAACTTTCAGGCCCTTCCTCCCACCCTTTAGGCTTATTTCATGGTTTATCTCTAGCCAAATAAAGACTAGGAACTTCCCGATTAAGCTTAACATAGAGGAAAAAACATATTTCTCAATCAGTTCGATTAATAAAAAACATCCGTATAAATGCAATAAACACACCCAATCCTAGCCCGACGAAGCCTCCTAAAACTAAAATCAAAAGCTTTTTAGGGGCAGTAGGCGTCTCCGGAGTAAGTGCCGGACTATCGAAGGTGAATACAGCAACATTATCTGGATTCACGTCGATTTTCTGCAGGAAATCCATTTGGTTTTCGATGCCACGCAGCTCAACGATAAAAGGATCGTCGTTGGTTCGTTTTTCCAATACGGCCAGCTCTGCCTTGACGGCTTTGGCGCCGCGCATGTACATCAGGTTACCGTCCATAAACTCGGCAAAATCGCCGTCTGATGAGGTTTTTCCTGGTGTCACTTGTGGCGAGTCATAGCCTACGGCATCAGCCACAATCAGCGCCTCTTGAAGGCGTGCTATTCTGTCTTTACGCCTTTTTTCGGCGGTTAGACGCAGCGCATCAACCTGTCTGGCAAGAGACTGGGCCTTGGTACCGATCTCTGTCAGTTGGTTGGTCTGCATGCCCTCTTCCGACTTGTCTGCAGCCATTTTCACGTACTTGTTGGCCCACTCAGCCACGACTTCAGGCTGTATGCCTTCGACTTTTACAACAAAATAGTCGGGGTTGTTTTTGGCATCGGGTGCCTGGACACTGAAATCAGAGTTGAAACGATCCCACAATTTGTCTTTTGCAGCGCCTGCATCTTCAGCTGGCAAGCTGGGCAAATAGACTTCATCGAAGAACTGGCGCTTTAGTGAGCCGGACAGCAGGTTGCGCTTGTAAACGCCGTAGACATCTTCAACGGTAAACTCATTGAGCTTTGCTTCGCTGCGGCCCAGGTTGTAGCCGGCAATATCGCTTAGACGAGGCGGCATTACCCCTGCGGAGGCTTGGTAGGTAGGAGTGCTGAGAAATGCATAAGCGGCAGCAAGAGCCGTAATGAGTACTGTGCAGCCAATAATTAGCCACTTTTGCAGCCAGAGTTGTTTAACCAGCTCAACTAAATCGATCTCATCAGAGGCGTGAGATTGTTCAGCAGTTATTCTTTGATTCACAGAAGCTCCCGTTTTTGTCATTGCCCATCATGAGCACGAAGGTCTGCACCTCCTGCTACATAGCATGCGTTATGCGCTATACCTTGGCTGCAAGGTTAAATGGCGGTCCAGCTAGCTTAGACGCCCGTTTCTTACGCAAATTCCATTTCCCGACGTAAACCCAGGAGTTTTTACTGACGATAGATCCCTGCTACGTACAACGCCCCTGCCAAAGACAAAAACGTGCGCAGTTTAACGTTTTAGATAAGCAGCTTGCTACTACAACAAACAGCTAAATCATTGATTGATTAAGCCATTTGTCTACCGAAACAGGAACAGGACTAGTCGTCCTCGTTCACCCGATCACGCAGTTCTTTGCCTGGCTTGAAGTGCGGGACAAACTTGCCGTCGAGGCTGACGGACTGACCCGTCTTGGGGTTACGGCCCACGCGTGGAGCGCGAAAATGCAGCGAGAAGCTGCCAAAGCCGCGAATCTCAATACGATCGCCTGATGACAAGGCGCTCGACATTTGCTCAAGCATTGTTTTAATTGCCAGCTCGACATCCTTGGATGAGAGCTGGCCTTGATGGGTCACGATCCTTTCGATCAATTCCGACTTGGTCATAATTTTCCCTTCGTTTTCAAGCGGCTAGATCACTCGATAGTTAGGTTTTAGCATGCTCCCAAGCTTTTGAACAGCCTCTAGAAACGCTTCCATGCCGTTGATTCCATTCACAACCCCTATTGCAGCATTAAAACAACCCGTTCAGGTATTTGTAAGCTTCATCCCATGGAGAGCAGCATGTGAAGCCTGCCTGCCGGGAATTGGCCTCAGGCTAATGACAGAAGTGATTGTTGCATCAATGGTGGAAGGATGAAGCGTCTTCCACCCTACGGACTGTAGGGTGTGACAATGCGGAGCTTGTCCACCAGAGATGAGGCCTCAAGCAAATGACCGAAGTGATTGCTACACCAATGGTGGAAGGGTGAAGCGTCTTCCACCCTACGGATTGTGGGTGTGGCAACGCCAAGCTTACCCAACAACTCGCGCGCACAAAAAAGGGAGCCCGAAGGCTCCCTTTTTCTTTGGATTACCCGAACTTAGTTCTGGTTTTCCATTTGTGCGCGGATCAGATCACCAATGGTGGTCGGACCAGCAGGAGCAGCTTCGTCCTGCTTGGTGCGCATTTCCTTGATTGCTTCTTTTTCGTCTTCAACGTCTTTCGACTTGATCGACAAGCTGATTACGCGGCTCTTACGATCAACGCTGATGATCTTGGCTTCAACTTCTTCGCCTTCTTTCAGAACGTTGCGCGCGTCTTCAACGCGGTCACGGCTGATTTCAGAGGCTTTCAGTGTGGCTTCGATGCCTTCAGCCAGGGTGATTACAGCGCCCTTGGCGTCAACTTCTTTAACGGTACCGGTCACGATTGTGCCTTTATCGTTAATGGCAACGTAGTCGGAGAACGGATCTTCTTCCAGTTGCTTGATGCCCAGGGAGATGCGCTCACGCTCTGGATCAACAGACAGGATGACGGTTTCGAGCTCGTCGCCCTTCTTGAAGCGACGTACGGCTTCTTCGCCGACTTCGTTCCAGGAGATGTCTGACAGGTGAACCAGGCCGTCGATGCCGCCGTCCAGACCAATGAAGATACCGAAATCGGTGATCGACTTGATGGTGCCGGAGATCTTGTCGCCCTTGTTGAACTGACCCGAGAAATCTTCCCATGGGTTAGTTTTGCACTGCTTGATACCCAGGGAGATACGACGACGCTCTTCGTCGATATCGAGAACCATAACTTCCACTTCATCGCCAACCTGAACGACTTTGGATGGGTGGATGTTTTTGTTGGTCCAATCCATTTCGGATACGTGCACCAGGCCTTCCACGCCTTCTTCCAGCTCTGCGAAGCAGCCGTAGTCGGTCAGGTTGGTTACGCGTGCAACAACGCGAGTGCTTTCTGGGTAACGAGCCTTGATAGCAACCCATGGGTCTTCGCCCAGTTGCTTCAGGCCCAGCGATACACGGTTACGCTCGCGATCGTACTTCAGAACCTTAACGTCGATTTCGTCACCAACGTTGACGATCTCGGAAGGATGCTTGATGCGCTTCCAAGCCATGTCGGTGATGTGCAGCAGGCCGTCGACACCGCCCAGATCCACGAACGCGCCGTAGTCGGTGAGGTTTTTGACGATACCTTTGACTTGCTGGCCTTCCTGCAGAGACTCGAGCAGAGCTTCGCGCTCAGCACTGTTCTCAGCTTCGAGGACGCTACGACGAGAAACAACAACGTTGTTGCGCTTCTGGTCCAGCTTGATGACCTTGAATTCCAGCTCTTTGCCTTCCAGATGAGTGGTATCACGCACTGGACGAACATCGACCAAAGAACCTGGCAGGAACGCACGGATGCCGTTAACGTCGACAGTGAAGCCGCCTTTAACCTTACCGTTGATAACGCCCGTAACCACTTCTTCAGCGGCGAAAGCTGCTTCCAGAACAATCCAGCACTCAGCGCGCTTGGCTTTTTCGCGGGACAGCTTGGTTTCACCGAAGCCATCTTCAACCGCGTCCAGCGCAACGTGGACTTCGTCACCGACCTTGATGGTCAGCTCGCCTTGTTCATTGAAGAACTGCTCGAGCGGGATGACGCCCTCTGACTTAAGACCGGCATGAACAGTGACCCAGTCACCGTCGATGTCGACTACGATACCGGTAATGATGGCGCCCGGCTGCATGTCAAGGGTTTTTAGGCTTTCTTCAAAAAGTTCCGCGAAGCTTTCGCTCATGTTGATTCCTGTTGATTCAGGGCAGTTGATCTGCCCAAACCACACTCCAGACAATGTGGGTACGTTCATATAAAAAGAGGCTTGCAAGACTGGGACTGGTCTCTTGCATGCCTCCCTGGCGAACTATCGGCTCATGCCGCAGCTCTATTAACCAGCCAGATCGCGAATGGCGACCTCGCTGAGAATTCGTTCAAACACCTGCTCGATGGAAAGTTCGGTTGAATCCAGCTGGATTGCATCGGCTGCCGGCTTGAGCGGGGCTACCGTGCGCTGGGTATCGCGCTCATCACGCTCGCGAATCTCATCAAGTAGACTCGCAAGATTAACATCATCGCCTTTCGCCTTCAACTGCAAGTAACGTCTGCGCGCGCGCTCTTCTGCACTGGCGGTCAGAAACACCTTCAAGGGTGCATCCGGAAACACCACGGTGCCCATGTCACGACCGTCCGCAACCAGGCCCGGCATCTCCTGAAACGCCCGCTGGCGCTGCAACAGGGCTTCGCGCACGGCTGGCAAGGCTGCGACTTGCGATGCCCCGGCGCCGACTTGCTCATTACGGATGGCATCCGTGACTTCTTCACCCTCAAGGATGATGCGCTGCCCCTTGCCGTCGGGGTTGGCGATAAATTGCACATCAAGATGCGCAGCCAACATGGTCACTGACGCTTCGTTGGTGATATCAACCCCGTGGTTACGTGCGGAAAATGCCAACAAACGATAGAGGGCGCCTGAATCCAGCAGACCCCACCCTAGTTTTTGCGCCACCAAACAGGCAATCGTGCCCTTCCCTGAACCGCTTGGCCCGTCGATTGCGATTACTGGCGCAGCATTCATCACTTGTCCTCCTCGCCAACCTGCATCCCAACCTGCGCGGCCAGCGCCAGGAAGTTGGGAAATGAAGTGGCGACGTTTGCGCAGTCATGGATACGGATTGGCGCACCGGCGCGTAGCGAGGCCACACTAAAGGCCATGGCAATACGGTGATCGCCGTGGGCATGCACTTCACCGCCGCCCATAGCGCCGCCTTCAATGATGATGCCGTCCGGTGTTGGCTCGGCGCTGACGCCCAGCTCGATCAGGCCGTCAGCCATCACTTGAATACGATCGGATTCTTTTACCCGCAGCTCTTCAGCCCCGCGCAACACGGTACGACCTTCGGCACAGGCGGCTGCGACGAACAATACCGGGAATTCATCAATCGCCAGCGGCACCAGGTCCTCTGGAATATTGATGCCCTTGAGTTTAGCTGAACGTACGCGGATATCTGCGACCGGCTCGCCACCGACCTCGCGCTCATTCTCAAGGCTGATATCGGCCCCCATCAACCTGAGGATATCGATCACGCCGGTGCGGGTCGGATTGACGCCAACATGCTCCAACAGCAGGTCAGAGCCTTCGGCAATGCTGGCGGCAACCAGGAAGAATGCGGCGGAAGAGATATCCGCTGGCACTTCAATATGGGTGCCCTTCAAGGTATGGCCCGACTCCACGGTCGCCGAGCTGCCCTCAACCGTCACCGGGTAGCCAAAGCCACGCAACATGCGCTCGGTATGGTCACGCGTCGGCGCCGGCTCGATAACAGTGGTCGAACCCGCAGCATAGAGGCCCGCCAGCAACAGGCAGGATTTAACCTGGGCGCTGGCCATTGGCATTTCATAGGTCATGCCGCCCAAGCGACCACCTGCACGCACGGTCAATGGCGGACGCCCTTCGGCAGCCGTCTCGATAATGGCGCCCATGGCGCGCAAAGGCTTGGCCACTCGGTTCATCGGGCGCTTGTTCAGCGAGGCATCGCCAGTCAGCGTGACGTCGAACGGCTGCGCCGCCAACAAGCCACTGAGCAAACGCATGGATGTACCCGAGTTACCGACATAGATCGGGCCAGGCGGCGCCTTGAGACCGCGCAGGCCGACGCCATGAATGGTCACGCGACCATGGTGCGGGCCTTCGATCACAACACCCATGTCGCGAAATGCCTGCAATGTCGCGAGCGCATCTTCACCTTCGAGGAAACCTTCTACTTCAGTAATGCCTTCGGCAATCGAACCGAGCATGATCGAGCGATGGGAAATGGATTTATCGCCCGGTACGCGAATCTTGCCAGTGACCTTGCCACCAGGATTAGCCAGGAAAATCAGATCATTCGTATGCATAGCGTCCACATAAGCCCTGCGGGCTAGAATTTTGCTGAAGTGTTCGCGGGCAACGCGGGCGCGCGTGAAGACGCCCAGCAGTTTATGCCCATCCCCTGCATCGACCGCGGCACGAAGTGCGTCGAGATCGCTGCGAAATACGTCCAGGTTCTGCAATACAGCTTCGCGATTGGCCAGAAAGATATCGTGCCACATCACCGGGTCGCTGCCTGCGATACGGGTAAAGTCGCGAAAGCCGCCGGCAGCGTAACGGAAAATCTCCAGGTTCTCACTGCGTTTAGCCAGTGAATCGACCAAACCAAACGCCAGCAAATGCGGTAAATGGCTGGTGGCGGCCAACACCTGATCATGATGCTCGACCTGCATGTGCTCGACATCGGCACCAAGCTGTCGCCACAACTGGTCGACCAGCTGCAGGGCTTGCGGATCGGTGCCGTCCTGCGGCGTCAATATCACCTTATGCTGGCGAAACAGCTCCGCATTGGCAGCCTCGACACCGCTCTGCTCCGAACCCGCAATCGGATGCCCCGGCACAAAACGAGCAGGCATGCCACCAAAGGCCAGGCTCGCCGCGCGCACCACATTGCCTTTTGCGCTGCCCACATCGGTCAGCACAGCATTACCCAGGTCAAGCGCGGCCAGCTCAGCCAGCACCCGCTCCATGGCCAGAATCGGCACTGCTAGCTGGATCACGTCGGCGCCTTGGCAGGCAAGCGCCAATTGCTCCTCGCAACGATCCACCACGCCGAGGGCGACAGCCGTTTCCCGTGATTGCGGATCAAGGTCAACCCCGACCACCTCACGACAAACGCCACGCTCACGCAAACCCTTGGCAAAGGAGCCCCCAATCAAGCCCAACCCCACCACCACCAGGCGGCCGATCATAGGGGCAGAGGATTGCGCAGAAGTTACAGGCGACTCAGTTGCAGCAGATTTAACCTCGCTCACGCGTCAAGTACCTTACGCAATGCAGCGAGGAAGCGGCTGTTCTCTTCGGGCAGGCCAATGGATACGCGCAGATAGGTTGGCATGCCGTAGTTGGCCGTTGGCCGCACGATAACGCCTTCGCTGAGCAACGCCTGGTTGATTGGCCCAGCATCACGCGCCAGATCGACCGCGATAAAATTGCCTTTCGAGGGTATCCAGTTCAGGCCAAGCTCACGAAAACCCGCCTCAAGCTGGGCCATGCCGTCATCATTGACCTTGCGGCTTTGCGCCAGGTATTCAAGGTCATCAAGCGCAGCGCACGCAGCTGCCTGTGCCAGGCTATTGACGTTGAAGGGCTGACGGACGCGATTCAATATATCGGCCACTTGCGCGCTACTGATGCCATAACCGACGCGCAGCGCCGCCAGGCCGTAAGCCTTGGAAAAGGTGCGCGACACCAACAAATTCGGGTACTGGTCCAGGTAATCAAGGCCGTCCGGCAGTTCACTGCCGTGGGCATATTCGATATAGGCCTCGTCCAGCACCACCAACACGGACTCGGGCACCTTGGCCAAAAACTCAGCCAAGGCTTGCGGGCCAAACCAGGTACCCGTCGGGTTGTTCGGGTTGGCAATGAACACGACACGGGTCTGCTCATTGATGGCCTCGGCCATGGCTTGCAGGTCGTGGCCAAAGTCCCTGGCCGGGACAATATTGCACTGCGCGCCGACTGCCTGCGTAGCGATTGGGTAAACCGCAAAGGCATGCTCGCTGAATACCGCATTAAGCCCAGGCGCCAGGTAAGCGCGGGCAACCAGCTCAAGAATGTCGTTGGAACCATTGCCCAGGGTCACTTGCTGGGCCTGGACACCGCAGCGCTGTGCCAGCAGGCTTTTCAGCGAAAAACCATTGCCGTCCGGGTAACGGGTCAACTCCGACAGCTCGGCGCGAATAGCCTCCAACGCCTTAGGGCTGGGGCCAAGCGGGTTCTCGTTGCTGGCCAGCTTGACGATATTGGCCGGATCAAGCCCCAGCTCACGCGCCAACTCATCAACCGGCTTGCCTGGTACATAGGGCGACAGTTTTTGCACGCCTGGCTGCGCCAGCGCGAGGAAATCACAACTCATTGCTTGCCTCGTTAAATCCGCAAAACTCGTTTGTTGAATATTCGGTGCCACAGATGCCGAATGCAAAAATACCAACCCTGGGGTGGGCAACACGAAGCTTGTCCACCCTAAAATCACGCCGCTCTTCGGTGGATGGAAAA
>NZ_FZOG01000001.1:594934-766863 GCF_900188155.1 Pseudomonas segetis | reverse complement strand
GCGAACCGTAGGGTGCGACAACGCGAAGCTTGTCCACCCTAAAATCAAGCCACTCTTCGGTGGATGGAAAAGCGCCATCCACCCTACAGAACATCAGAGAACGGCTTTGGGGTATGAGCCCAGCACCTTGAGCGCCACGGCTTCCTGATTGATCTTCTCCAGCACATCCTTGATCAGCGGATCGCGGTGATGACCAACAAAATCGATAAAGAACACATAGGTCCATTTACCGCTGCGCGAAGGCCGCGTTTCGATGCGCGTCAGGTCGATGCCGTTCTGATGGAAAGGCACCAGCAACTCATGCAATGCACCCGGCTTGTTGCTCATGGAGATAATGACCGAGGTCTTGTCATCCCCTGTCGGCGGCACTTCCTGGCTGCCGATAATCAGGAAGCGCGTCGAGTTGTCCGGACGGTCTTCAATTTTCTCAGCCAGTTTGGTCAAGCCATAGAGGCTTGCCGCCATGTCGCCAGCGATTGCCGCCGAGTTCCACTCACTCTTGACCCGCTTGGCAGCGTCGGCATTGCTTGAAACGGCGATACGCTCGACATTCGGGAAATGGGCATCCAACCATTTGCGGCACTGGGCCAGGGATTGCGCATGGGAATAGATACGAGTGATCTTATCGGTCTTGGTCGATTCACCCACCAGCAGGTGATGGTGGATACGCAGCTCAACCTCGCCACAGATCACCATGTCGTGCTCGAGGAAACTGTCCAAGGTGTGGTTAATCGCGCCTTCAGTCGAGTTTTCGACCGGCACCACGCCAAAGTTCACCGCCCCGGCAGCCACTTCACGGAAAACTTCGTCGATAGCAGCCATCGGCACGCTGATCACCGCGTGGCCGAAATGCTTCATTGCCGCCGCTTGCGAGAAAGTCCCTTCCGGGCCGAGGTAGGCCACTTTCAGCGGGTTCTCGAGCGCCAGGCACGAGGACATGATCTCACGGAACAGGCGGGCCATTTCTTCATTGCCCAGCGGCCCGGCATTGCGGTCCATGATGCGCTTGAGGACTTGCGCCTCACGCTCAGGGCGATAAAAAACCGGCTTCTCGCCTTCCGGCAACGCGGCCATCTTGACCCGCGCAACTTCCTCGGCGCAGCGGGCACGATCACTGATCAGCTCAAGGATTTTCTCATCCAGACTGTCAATGCGCAGGCGCAGTGCCTTTAATTCTTGCTCGGAAATTTGATCCGACATTAACCGTGCTCCTTCTCGAACTCAGCCATGTAGGCAACCAATGCCTGCACCGCATCCAGACCAACTGCGTTATAGATGGAAGCACGCATGCCGCCAACCGAACGGTGACCCTTGAGATTCAACAAACCGCGCGCATCAGCGCCGGCCAAAAATGGCTTGTCCAGACGATCGTCAGCCAGGCGGAACGGCACGTTCATCCACGAACGCGAATTAGGCGTGATCGGGTTACTGTACAGCTCGCTGCTATCAATGGCGCTGTAGAGCAGGTCCTTCTTGGCGCGATTGCGTGCTTCCATCGCACTCACACCGCCCTGCTCCTTCAGCCACTCGAAAACCAACCCCGACAGATACCAGGAAAAGGTCGCCGGGGTGTTGTACATCGAGCCATTGTCGGCTGCGACCTTGTAATTGAGCATGGTTGGGCAGGCACTGCGTGCGCGCCCCAGCAGATCCTCACGCACAATCACCACCACCAGGCCGCTGGGGCCGATGTTTTTCTGCGCGCCAGCGTAGATCAGGCCGAACTTGGAGACATCCAGCTCACGGGAGAGAATATCCGAAGACATATCAGCCACCAGCGGCACGTCACCTACTTGTGGAATCCAGTCGAACTGCAAGCCACCAATGGTTTCGTTGCTGGCGTAATGCACATAGGCAGCATTTTTCGAAAGCTGCCACTCGTTCTGCCCCGGAATCGCAAAGTAGTCATAGGGCTTGGCACTGGCGGCGACATTGATGTTGCCGTAGCGCTTGGCTTCCTCGATGCTCTTCTTCGACCAGATGCCGGTATCGATATAGTCGGCCACACCGTCTTCGGGCAGCAGGTTCAGGGCGATCTCGGCAAACTGCTGGCTGGCACCGCCCTGCAAAAACAGGACTTTATAATTCGAGGGAATGGACAACAGGTCACGCAGGTCCTGCTCGGCCTTCTCGGCGATTGCAGTGTATTCATCGCTGCGATGGCTCATTTCCATCACTGACAGGCCCTTGCCTTGCCAGTCGAGGAGTTCAGCCTGGGCACGTTGCAGAACAGCTTCGGGAAGCGCGGCTGGGCCGGCGCAGAAGTTAAAGGCTCGCTTGCTCACATCCACTCTCTCAAAAAATGGACGCTGGCCCTAAGCCAGCGCCTGATCAAACGCCACAGACAACAAAGCCTGCCGAAGCAGGCTTGTTGAGTGGATTACTCTGTATCTACGGGATTTTCATCCGCAGCTGGAGCTTGAGGTTCAGCGCCCTCTTCAAGCGCTTGCTCCTGCTCAGCTTCAAGCTCTTCATGCACGATCAGCTCGCCATTTTCATCGTATTCTTCTTCAACGGAAGGTTCTTGAACACGTTGCAAGCCGACAAGCTTCTCGTCCTTGGCCAGGCGAATCAGGGTCACGCCCTGGGTATTACGACCCAGGCTTGAAACCTCACCGACGCGCGTACGCACCAGTGTGCCCTGATCGGAAATCAGCATGATCTCCTCACCATCGAGCACCTGAACCGCGCCAACCAATTTACCGTTACGCTCGTTGCTGACCATGGCAATCACGCCCTGGCCACCACGCTTGTACTCCGGGAACTCACCGATTTCGGTACGCTTGCCATAGCCGCGCTCCGAGGCGGTCAGGATCTGGCTACCCTCTTCCGGAATCAGCATCGAGATCAGCTTCTGGCCTTCAGCCAGACGCATACCGCGAACACCGCGAGCGGTACGGCCCATGGCGCGGACATCGCTTTCTTTAAAGCGTGTCACCTTGCCGCCATCGGAGAACAGCATTACTTCACGGCTGCCGTCGGTAATGGAGGCGGAGATCAGGGTATCGCCTTCATCCAGGTCAAGGGCAATCAAGCCCACGCTGCGCTGACGGCTGAACTGTTCCAGCGGGGTCTTCTTCACGGTACCGCCAGCGGTCGCCATGAAGATAAAGTGACCTTCGGTGTATTCGTTGACCGGCAACATGGTGGTGATGTACTCACCCTCATCCAGCGGCAACAGGTTGACCAGCGGACGACCGCGCGCAGCACGGGAGGCTTCCGGGATCTCGTAGGTTTTCAGCCAGTAGACCTTGCCACGGCTGGAGAACAGCAGCAGCGTGGTGTGGCTGTTGGCAACCAGCAGGTGAGAAATGTAGTCCTCATCCTTGACCCCGGTCGCCGACTTGCCTTTGCCGCCACGACGTTGTGCCTGATACGCAGCCAGCGGCTGGGACTTGGCATAACCGGTGTGGGAAATAGTCACCACGCGATCTTCTTCGGTGATCAGGTCAGCCAGGGTCAGGTCGAGACGGTTATCGAGGATCTCAGTGCGACGAGCATCGCCGAACTCAGCCTTGATGCCTTCAAGTTCCTCGGTGATCACTTCCATCAAGCGCTCGGCGCTGGTGAGGATGCGGATCAACTCGCCGATCTGAGCCAGGATTTCCTGGTATTCAGCCAGCAGTTTTTCGTGTTCGAGACCGGTCAGGCGGTGCAAACGCAGGTCAAGAATGGCCTGGGCCTGCTCAGGCGAGAGGTAATACTTGCCATCACGCAGCCCGTATTGCGGGTCCAGGTTGTCCGGACGGCACGAATCAGCGCCTGCGCGCTCGACCATGCTTTGTACGGCGCTGGATTCCCAGGCTTTTGCAATCAGCGCTTCCTTGGCTTCAGCCGAGGTTGGCGAGGCCTTGATCAGGGCGATAACCGGGTCGATGTTCGACAGGGCAACCGCCTGGCCTTCAAGAATGTGGCCACGCTCACGGGCCTTGCGCAGCTCGAACACAGTGCGACGGGTAACCACTTCGCGACGGTGCAGGATAAAGACTTCGAGCATGTCCTTGAGGTTAAGGACCTTAGGCTGGCCATCGATCAATGCAACAACGTTGATGCCGAACACGCCCTGCATCTGGGTTTGCGCGTAGAGGTTGTTGAGGATCACCTCCGGCACTTCACCACGGCGCAGCTCGATCACAATGCGCATGCCGTCCTTGTCGGACTCGTCACGCAGCTCGGTAATGCCTTCGAGTTTCTTCTCCTTGACCAACTCGGCGATCTTCTCGATCAAGCGAGCCTTGTTCAGTTGGTAAGGCAGTTCGGTAACGACGATCTGCTGGCGACCGCCAACCTTGTCGATATCCTCGATCTCGGCGCGGGCACGCATGTAAATGCGTCCACGACCGGTGCGGTAGGCTTCGATGATGCCGGCACGACCGTTGATGATGCCGGCGGTTGGGAAATCCGGGCCCGGGATGTGTTGCATCAGTTCATCGATGCTCAGCTCCGGGTTTTCGATCAGCGCCAAGCAGCCGTTGATAACCTCGGTCAGGTTATGCGGCGGGATGTTGGTCGCCATGCCCACGGCAATACCGCTGGAGCCGTTGATCAAAAGGTTTGGAACCTTGGTCGGCATGACCGCTGGGATAATTTCAGTGCCGTCGTAGTTAGGCACCCAATCCACGGTTTCCTTATGCAGGTCAGCCAGCAGCTCATGGGCCAGCTTGGTCATGCGCACTTCGGTGTATCGCATGGCTGCAGCGTTATCGCCGTCGACCGAACCGAAGTTGCCCTGGCCGTCTACCAACAGGTAGCGCAAAGAGAATGGCTGAGCCATACGGACGATGGTGTCGTAGACCGCTGTATCACCGTGCGGGTGATATTTACCGATCACGTCACCAACGACACGAGCCGACTTCTTGTACGCCTTGTTCCAGTCATTACCCAGCTCGCTCATCGCGTAGAGCACGCGACGGTGCACGGGCTTCAAGCCATCGCGCGCATCCGGCAGTGCACGACCGACAATTACGCTCATCGCGTAATCAAGGTAGGACTGCTTAAGTTCGTCTTCGATATTGACCGGGAGGATTTCTTTGGCCAGTTCGCCCATGAGTAGCCTGGTTCCTTTTTCTGGTGAAACTCCGCGCCATCCATGCTGAACGAGGCGAAGCCTGTCGCTGTAACATCAAGTCAGCATCGACTCACGACAAATCAATAAGTTATGCCATGTGTATATGCGATTCGGATAACCGCAAGCAGTTGCCCTGATAACTGCCGGAGGTTACCACAAACAGCGCTTTACACCTACCCTAAACCGACCAGCAAAAACGGCCAAATAGCCCTGTGACGCACTGAGAGGCCGCACAAGCCGATTTATTCCTTTGCAGCCTCCACCGCAGGCAATGCATAAATGCCATTAGAACGGCATCAAATCGCGCATGGTGATGTCCACGAATATGCTTGACCAAGGCCACGCATATGAAGAATGCAAAACGCGGCCTGCGCACAGAGGCTGGCAATATGTTCCTTGGGCGTATTAATGCAGGCGCTTGCGACACATCAACTGGGTCATCTTGGCCAAATCCGGGCGCTCGACCACACCTTTTTCGGTGACGATAAAGTCGATCAGGTCCGCGGGCGTCACATCGAACACCGGATTGACCGCATCAACGCCCGCCGCCACGCGCTTGCCAGCCACCTCAAGCAACTCGCTGCCGTCACGCTCCTCAATCGGGATGTCTTCGCCGCTTTCCAGATCCATATCGATAGTCGAACTGGGCGCGACGACCATAAAGCGCACGCCATGATGCATGGCATTGACGGCCAGCTGGTATGTGCCGATTTTATTGGCGACATCACCATTGGCGGTGATGCGATCCGCCCCCACGATAACCCAGGTGATGCCACGGGTTTTCATCAGGTGGGCCGCCGCCGAGTCCGCATTGAGGCTCACCGGGATGCCTTCGTTGGCAAGCTCCCAGGCAGTCAGCCGCGAGCCTTGCAGCCACGGACGCGTTTCGTCGGCATAGACCCGCTCGACCAGGCCGTCGAGGTACGCCGCGCGAATCACGCCCAAAGCAGTGCCAAAGCCGCCTGTTGCCAGCGCGCCGGTATTGCAATGGGTCAGCAGGTTTTGCAGATTGCCCTGGTGCTTGCGGATCAAGTCGACCCCGAGCTGGGCCATGGTCAGATTGGCTTCACGGTCGCTCTCATGGATGCCCAGCGCCTCGGTCTCCAACACCGCCAGCACATCATCCTGCGGCTTGAGACGCGCCAGCCGGTCACGCATGCGGTTCAAAGCCCAGAACAGGTTCACCGCAGTAGGTCGCGAATCGGCCAACACCTGGAAATCAGATTCAAGCGCCGCACGCCAGTCGCCGCCTTCCTGGATGCGCTGCCGAGCACTCAGCACCACGCCGTAGGCCGCACTGATGCCAATGGCGGGCGCACCACGCACCACCATCGACTTGATTGCCGAGGCAACCTCTGCGGCACTTTCATAAGCAAGCCATAGCTCTTCAAAAGGCAGTACGCGCTGATCTAGCAGATAAAGACGACCATCACGCCACTCGATAGCCTTGACCTTTTCTGCTGCTAACAACTGCTCGCGCATCAACTCACCCTCGTGAAGCAAAGCCGCCGATTATAC
This sequence comes from Pseudomonas segetis, assembly GCF_900188155.1. Taxonomy (GTDB): domain Bacteria; phylum Pseudomonadota; class Gammaproteobacteria; order Pseudomonadales; family Pseudomonadaceae; genus Aquipseudomonas; species Aquipseudomonas segetis. The sequence continues at coordinate 760,277 of NZ_FZOG01000001.1, read as the reverse complement.
GCCCATGCGTGGCCATAGTTGCAGCAAAACCCTTAAATCATTCATCAGGACCAGATTTACACGATTTACTGCGACGCTCCTGGCTGTGACGCCTTGCTATTTACATAAGCCTTTTGCCTTGTACGCACTGCCTTTTTCAGCCGTTCACTATAGAATTGCAGGCCAATTGCCCTGCGGACGCCTTATCAATGCCCGATTCCCCACTCGACCTCATCCTGCTCCCCACCTGGCTGGTGCCTGTTGAACCGGCTGGCGTCGTGCTGCGTGACCACGGGCTGGGCATCCGCGACGGCAAAATCGTAATCATCGCCCCACGCCAGACCATTCTTAAACATAGCGCCCTGCAGATTCGCGAGCTCCCGGAGCATGTCATTACTCCCGGCCTGGTCAACGCCCACGGCCACGCGGCAATGACCCTGTTTCGCGGGCTTGCAGATGACATGCCGCTGATGACCTGGCTGGAACAGCATATCTGGCCTGCCGAAGCCAAGTGGGTCAGCGAAGCCTTTATCCAGGACGGCACAGAGCTGGCGATTGCCGAACAGCTCAAAGGCGGCATTACCTGCTTCTCGGACATGTATTTCTTCCCGGAAATTGCCAGCCAGCAGGTACACAGCAGCGGCATTCGCGGACATATCACCATTCCGGTACTCGATTTTCCGATTCCCGGCGCCCGCGACGCAGCCGAAGCCCTGCACAAGGGCCTGGAGCTATTCAGCGACCTCAAGCATCACCCGCGGATCAAAATCGCTTTCGGCCCCCATGCGCCCTACACCGTCAGCGATGACAAGCTGAGCAACATCAATGTACTGGCCGAGGAACTCGAGGCAGGCATTCACATGCATGTCCACGAAACCGCCTTTGAAGTCCAGCAAAGCCTGGAGCTTTATGGTGAGCGCCCCCTGGCCCGCCTTGCACGCCTTGGCCTGCTGGGGCCGCGCTTCCAGGCCGTGCATATGACCCAGGTTAATGACGAAGACCTGGAATTGCTGGTTGCCAGCAACACCAGCGTCATCCATTGCCCGGAGTCGAACCTCAAGCTGGCGAGCGGTTTCTGCCCAGTCGAAAAACTCTGGAATGCCGGCGTCAACGTGGCCATTGGCACCGACGGCGCTGCAAGCAATAACGACCTTGATCTCCTGGGCGAAACGCGCACCGCCGCGCTACTGGCCAAAGCAGTCGCGGGCTCGGCCACAGCCCTGGATGCACACAGGGCACTGCGCATGGCAACCCTCAATGGAGCACGCGCCCTTGGCCTCGAAGCCGAGATCGGCTCGCTTGAGGTCGGCAAGGCAGCGGATATATGCGCCTTCAACCTCTCCGGGCTGGCCCAGCAGCCAGTGTACGACCCGGTATCGCAACTGATCTACGCCAGCAGCCGCAACTGCGTTGAGCATGTCTGGGTTGGCGGCAAGCAGTTGCTGGAGAACGCCAAGCTAACGCGCATGGATGAAGCGCACATTGTTGCCAAGACCCGGGCCTGGGGCGAAAAAATTGCTGCAAAAGCCTGACAAGCCCTTGAAAGCCAGCGCCAGGCACAACCCGCGCTGCATTGAAAAGCGGCTGCACCAATAAGCCCGTCGCTGCGACAAACTGACATACACTGGCCTGCTGACAAGCAACCACTAACAGGCCTGGAAGTGGCACCATAATGCAGGCCACCAAATTGCAGATTTAACCAGGAACAGCTAATGAGCAACGTCGACCCAGCTGAAATCGCCAAGTTTGAAGCCCTCGCCCACCGCTGGTGGGACCGTGAGAGCGAGTTCAAGCCCCTGCACGAGATCAATCCACTGCGCGTCAACTGGATTGACGAACGCGTCGGCCTGGCCGGCAAGAAAGTTCTGGACGTTGGCTGTGGCGGCGGCATCCTCAGCGAGTCCATGGCCCAGCGTGGCGCGACCGTTACCGGTATCGACATGGGCGAAGCGCCACTGGCCGTTGCCCAGTTGCACCAGCTCGAATCAGGCGTCTCGGTTGAATACCGGCAGATCACCGCTGAAGCCCTTGCCGAAGAAATGCCCGAGCAATTCGATGTCGTGACCTGCCTGGAAATGCTGGAGCACGTGCCTGATCCTGCGTCGATCATTCGCGCCTGCCATCGAATGGTAAAGCCGGGCGGCCAGGTATTTTTCTCGACCATCAACCGCAATCCCAAGGCCTACATGTTTGCCGTGATTGGCGCCGAATACCTGCTGCGCCTGTTGCCCCGTGGCACCCACGACTTCAAGAAATTCATCCGTCCGTCCGAGCTGGGCAGCTGGAGCCGCGCAGCGGGCCTGGAAGTCAAGGACATTATCGGCCTGACCTACAACCCACTGACCAAGCACTACAAGCTGGCGGCGGACGTAGATGTCAACTACATGATCCAGACGCTCAAGGAGCAATGATGCGACTGCGTGCAGTACTTTTCGACATGGATGGCACCCTGCTCGACAGTGCCCCGGACTTTATTGCGATCTGCCAGGCCATGCGCGTCGAGCGCGGCCTTGAGCCCATTGCCGAGAAACTGATCCGCGACCAGGTTTCCGGGGGTGCCCGCGCCATGGTTTCGGTCACCTTCGGCATGGACCCGCAAGATGAAGGGTTCGAGCCCCTGCGCCTGGAGTTCCTCGATCGCTACCAGCGCCACTGCGCCGTACTGACCCGACCTTTCGACGGCATCAATGAATTGCTCGACGACATTGAGCACGCCAAGCTGATCTGGGGCGTAGTGACCAACAAGCCGCTGCGCTTTGCCGAACCGATCATGCAGCAACTGGGCCTGGCCAAGCGCTCGGCCATTCTTATCTGCCCGGACCATGTCAAAAACAGCAAGCCCGACCCGGAACCGATGATCCTGGCCTGCAAAACCCTGGGCCTGGACCCAGCCTCTGTGCTGTTTGTCGGTGACGACCTGCGTGATATCGAGTCAGGCCGCGCCGCCGGGACCAAGACCGCCGCTGTCACCTACGGCTATATTCATCCCCAGGACAACCCGCGCAACTGGGGTGCCGACGTAGTGGTCGATCATCCATTGCAGCTGCGCTCGGTGCTGGACAACGCACTGTGCAGTTGCTGAATACCCGACTGACCTGCGCCTTGGCGCGCAGGTTTGCGTAACCATTGAATCCGGCGACGACGCAGCCGCGACGCCGCCAAGCAAGCGAGACCGAGTCATGTTCGATTACACCGCCCGCCCCGACCTTCTCAAAGACCGCGTTATCCTTGTCACCGGTGCAGGCCGGGGTATTGGCGCAGCAGCAGCCAAGACCTTTGCCGCACATGGCGCGACGGTATTACTGCTGGGCAAGACTGAAAGCAACCTGAGCAAGGTCTATGATGAAATCGAAGCAGCCGGCCACCCGCAAGCCGCGGTAATTCCATTCAACCTCGAAACCGCCCTGCCACATCAGTACGATGAGCTGGCAGCAATGATTGAAAACGAATTTGGCAAAATTGACGGCCTGCTGCACAACGCTTCGATCATCGGCCCGCGCACTCCGGTCGAGCAGCTGTCTGGCGAAAACTTCATGCGTGTAATGCAGGTCAACGTCAACGCCATGTTCATGCTGACCAGCACCTTGCTGCCCCTGCTCAAACTTTCAAGCGACGCCTCGGTGGTGTTCACCTCAAGCAGCGTTGGCCGCAAGGGCCGTGCCTACTGGGGCGCCTACGGCGTATCGAAATTTGCCACCGAAGGTTTTATGCAAACCCTGGCGGATGAACTGGAGAATGTTGCCCCGGTCCGTACCAACAGCATCAACCCCGGTGCAACCCGTACCGACATGCGTGCCCAGGCCTATCCAGGTGAAAACCCGGACAACAACCCAGTACCAGCCGACATCATGCCGGTCTACCTGTACCTGATGGGCCCGGACAGCACTGGCGTCAGCGGCCAGGCATTTGACGCGCAGTAACGCTCGATAGTGGCAAAACAATGCCAGTTTATTGGCAGCCGACCGGCAAAGGTTTGCCGGTCTTTTGTCATCAACATCAGGCGCTCCTTTGGCTTTAGCCACCCAACCGCCATAAGTGATTGAGTTCACAGTTTTTTTCATGAAAATGAAACGGCTGGCACGAAAATCGCTCTAACCGACCATTGCCGCATTTTAGCGCCAGAGGTTTAGCGTTCATGGCCCCCCCAAACTCCAGCAACACAATTGATTTCGATGCGGCCAAGCTGCAGCGTCTCGGCTATTCGAGCAAGCGAAAGCAATCACTGCAGCCCCTTACCCTTGCCCAACTGCGCCAGCACCTGAATTTGCAACTGCAAACCAGCCTTGATGCAGAACGCACACTGAACCTGTTTTTCAGCGAAGTTCAGCGCCTGGTTGCACTGGACGGCTTGTCTTACCAGCACAATATCAGCGATCTGAACCTGGAGTTCGGCCAGGCTGCAGGCAATGCAGCCAGCTACCGCCTGAGCCACGAAGGCGAATACCTCGGCGAGTTGATATTCCGGCGCAAACTGCGCTTTAGCGAAGAAGAACTTCATCAGTTGGAGGCTTTGCTTGGCAGCCTGCTCTATCCGCTGCGCAATGCCTTGCTGTATCGCACAGCCATCCAGAATGCATTACGCGACCCACTGACCAATACCGGAAACCGTATTGCGATGGAGCAAATGCTGCATCGTGAAGTGGATATGGCGCGACGCAATCTTCAGCCCTTGTCGCTGCTGATGCTCGACCTTGACCACTTCAAGCAGATCAACGACAACCATGGGCACGGTGTTGGCGATGAAGTCCTAAAGGCCGTGGCGACCACCATCAAGGCGCAACTGCGCAATGTTGATATGATTTTCCGCTACGGCGGCGAAGAGTTCCTGATATTGCTGTCAGGAACCGGGCGTGACGCATCGGCAATGGTCGGCGAGCGCCTGCGGCATTCGGTCGAGCAGTTGCAATACATCAACCAAGGCCAGCCACTTGCATTGTCGATCAGTCTTGGCGGTGCCAGCCTGTTGCCAGGCGAGTCCGATGAAAGCCTGCTGCGCCGTGCCGACAACGCGCTCTATATCTCCAAGCGCGATGGCCGCAACCGCTTGAGCATGGCCGGATAATCCCGCCCCTCGCAATTGAGAACCCATAGAAAGCAAAAAGGGTCGCACAAGGCGACCCTTTTCTATTTGCGCTTGAGCTTATGCCTTTGGCCCAGGCTTGCGACCGCGACCAAAGCCAGGACGCTGCCCGTCTGCTGCTGGTGCGCCACGACGCTTGGCCGGAGCACCCGCTGGCTTGCGCCCACCGCGCTCGCTCGACTCGGAACCCGCGCGCTCAGGGCGCGGCTTGCCGGAGGTCCGCTGCTTGTTCATGTCACTTGGACGCTCGGCAACCGCAGACGACTTGCCTGCACCGCCACGGGACTGGTCCCGCGAACCGCGACCTGAACGTCCATCGGCTTCAGCCGGGCCACCATGGGCAGGACGCAAGGTGCGCGCCGAGCGCTCACCGCGACCGACCGGCTTGGCCGACTTACGCTGCTGGCGATCCAGCTTGTCGCGCGCCTTCTCTTTCATGTCCGGCAAGGCAACAGGCTTGAGGCCGACTTCTTCGCTGAGAATATCGACTTCGCGCTGGCTCATTTCACGCCACCGGCCCATGGTCAGGTCGGAGGTCATGAACACCGGGCCGAAACGTACACGCTTCAAGCGGCTGACCACCAGGCCCTGGGATTCCCACAAGCGGCGCACTTCACGGTTGCGGCCTTCCATCACCACGCAGTGATACCAATGGTTGAAGCCTTCGCCGCCGGGGGCTTCCTTGATGTCGGTGAACTTGGCCGGGCCGTCTTCGAGCATCACACCTGCCTTGAGGCGCTCGATCATCTCTTCATCGACCTCGCCACGCACACGCACCGCGTATTCACGGTCCATCTGGTAGGAAGGATGCATCAGGCGGTTGGCCAGTTCACCGTCGGTGGTGAACATCAACAAGCCCGTGGTGTTGATGTCGAGACGACCGATATTGATCCAGCGACCTTCTTTAGGACGCGGCAGGCGGTCGAACACGGTCGGACGACCTTCAGGGTCGTCCCGGGTGCAAATCTCGCCATCGGGCTTGTTGTAGATGATTACGCGGCGCAGGTTTTCAGTCGCTTCTTCGCGCTTGATAACCTTGCCGTCGAGGGCAATCGCGTCATGCAGGTCGACACGTTGACCCAGGCTTGCGGCTACGCCGTTGACCTTGACGCGACCGGCATCGATCCAGGTTTCGATCTCGCGGCGCGAGGCCAGGCCCATGCGCGCCAGGACCTTCTGCAGTTTTTCGCCTGCAGGGCTGTTTTGTTCAATTTCTTCACTCATCTGGGCACCTCCCGGTGTTTCTCTGTGATGCGACGACATCTCGTCGAGGGCGCGCATCATACGCGCCCGCTGAAAGAGTAGCCAGTCGTAAAGACCTTATTGGAATTTCTGCCGACTGGAACTCCTGGCATTTGAACCATGGTGGACAAGCTTCGCGTTGTCACACCCTACGAAACCTCGAAGCGTAAGGTGGAAGACGCTTTACCCGTCCACCATTGTCAGCGCCCCCGGATGCGCGGTGGACAAGCTTCGCGTTGTCGCACCCTACGAAACCTCGAAGCGTAGGGTGGAAGACGCCTTACCCTTCCACCATTGTCAGCGCATACCCAGATGCACGGTGGACAAGCTTCGCGTTGTCGCACCCTACGAGGCCTCGAAGCGCAGGGGGGAAGACGCCTTACCCTTCCACCATTGTCAGCGCCCCCGGATGCGCGGTGGACAAGCTTCGCGTTGTCGCACCCTACGAGGCCTCGAAGCGTAGGGTGGAAGACGCTTCACCCTTCCACCATTGTCAGCGCCCCCCGGATGCGCGGTGGACAAGCTTCGCGTTGTCACCCCCTACGAAACCTCGAAGCGTAGGGGGGAAGACGCCTTACCCTTCCACCATTGTCAGCCGCATCCCAGGACTCCAGCGACTAATAGTTGCCGTTAAGCTCATCGGCGATAGCGGCCTGCAAGGCGCGCTCGGCTTCGGCCTCTTCATCCAGAGCAGTCTGGACCGGGTCATAAGGCGTCAGATCCGTTCGGGCGGGCTCAATGCTGCCAGCGCCGATTGCCGGGGCTGGCGCTTGTGAGTCCTGATTTTCAGCTTGCATGTCAGGCTGCTCGGAAGACTCTGGCGGCTCATCATCATGAAGCGACGGCTCTAGATCATCGAAATCTATTTTCAGCCCTTGCTCCATGTCATCCAACTCGGCCAGCAAGCTGCTGAAACTGGTTTCTTCCGGGACTTTCTCGGCCACAGGCGCCATATCGTCATCGCCCTCTTCCCCGGCCAATGCCAAGTCGGCCCGCGCCTGCAAGCTGGCTGGCACCGGCGCCTCGCCTTCTGCATAGCCGACAAACTCAGGTTCTGGCTCGGCGCTCGGCTCCAGTTCACGCAGGTCAGCCAGTGGCGGCAGTTGATCAAGGCTTTTCAGGTTGAAATGATCGAGGAACTGCTTGGTGGTCGCCAGCATCGCCGGTTTTCCAGGCACCTCGCGGTAACCGACCACGCGGATCCACTCACGCTCAAGCAGGGTTTTGACAATGTTGCTGTTGACTGCAACACCGCGAATATCTTCAATTTCACCACGCGTAATTGGTTGACGGTAGGCAACCAGCGCCAGGGTTTCGAGCATTGCCCGGGAATAGCGCTGAGGCCGTTCTTCCCACAAGCGACCAACCCAGGGAGCAAATTTTTCACGCACCTGCAGGCGATAGCCACTCGCTACCTCGACCAGCTCCACCGCTCGCCCGTCACAGGCCTTGCGCAACACTTCGATGGCTTTCTTGAACACCGCAGGTTCCGGCCGTTCGCCTTCCTCGAACAGTTCATACAAGCGCTCAAGCGTTTGCGGCTTGCCGGAAGCCAGCAAGAAGGCTTCAAGCAAGGTGGCCAGGTCTTTGGGTTCATTCAAATTCATTTATTTGCTCAGCTCGCGCCCGGACGTGAATTGGACCATAGGGCTCATTTTGCACTAACTCAGCCAGGGATTCCTTGATCAACTCAAGCACCGCCATAAAGGTTACCACCACCCCCAGGCGCCCTTCCTCGGCGACAAACAACCCGACAAAGGGAACGAATTCACCGCCCCTGAGCCGTTCGAGCACATCACTCATGCGCTCGCGGGTCGAGAGGGTTTCGCGGGTAATCTGGTGGCTCTCGAACATATCGGCACGGCGCAGTACTTCAGCCATGGACACCAGCAACTCCTCCAGGCTGACGTCTGGCAGCAACTTGCGCGCTTTGGCTTGGGGCGCATCCAGGCGTGGCACCGTGAGATCGCGGCCAACCCTGGGAATGCCGTCCAGGCCTTCGGCTGCCGCCTTGTAGCGCTCATACTCCTGGAGACGGCGGATCAATTCGGCACGCGGATCGTCTTCTTCCTCTTCGGCATTGGCCGAGCGCGGCAGCAGCATGCGCGACTTGATCTCGGCCAGCATGGCCGCCATCACCAGGTATTCGGCTGCCAGCTCCAGGCGCACGCTGTGCATCAGTTCGACATACCCCATGTACTGGCGGGTAATCTCGGCAACGGGGATATCCAGCACATCAATATTCTGCTTGCGGATCAGGTACAGAAGCAGGTCCAGCGGGCCTTCAAACGCCTCGAGAAAGACTTCCAGGGCGTCTGGCGGAATGTACAGGTCCAGGGGCATCTCCGTGAGCGCCTCGCCGTACACCTTGGCAAACTGCAGCTCTTGCTGGGCATTGGCCTGATCTGCCGCTGGCGTGGCTTGGCTCATGACAGGCTCACCGGTAATTCATGCCAAGTGCCTGGCGCACTTCGACCAAGGTATCGCGCGCTTCATCGCGAGCACGCTCGGCGCCGCTGGCGAGAATGCCGCGCACCACGTCGAGATTATCCTCATATTCAGCAGCGCGCAGCTGGATCGGCTGCAGGTCCTGCTGCACTGACTCGATCAGTGGCTGCTTGCACTCCACACAACCGATGCCCGCGCTGGTGCAACCCTGCTGCACCCAATCACAGGTGGTCTCGCTGGAATACAGCTTGTGCAGCGGCCACACCGGGCAGCGTGCGGGTTCACCCGGGTCATTGCGATGCACACGGGCCGGATCGGTCGGCATGCGCTTGATCTTCTCTTCGACCTGTTCCTGGGTGTCGCGCAGGTAGATCGCGTTGTTGTGCGACTTGGACATCTTGCCGCCGTCCAGCCCGGTCAGGCGTGGTGACTCACTGAACATGGCCTGGGGTTCAGGCAGCACCAGCTTGCCGCCGCCTTCGAGGTAACCCAGCAAGCGCTCCTTATCACCCAGGGTGATGTTTTGCAGTTCCTTGAGCAGCGCCCTGGCCGTGTCCAGCGCCTCGCTGTCGCCTTGTTCCTGGTAGGCCTGGCGCAAGCTGTTGTAGAGCTTCGAGTTTTTCTTGCCGAGTTTGCGGATTGCAGCCTCGGCCTTGACTTCGAAGCCAGGCTCGCGGCCATAAAGATGGTTGAAGCGCCGGGCCACATCGCGGACAAACTCGATATGCGCCAACTGGTCGGAACCGACCGGCACTATTCCAGCGCGATAAAGCAGGATGTCAGCGGCTTGCAACAAGGGATAGCCGAGAAATCCATAGGTCCCCAGGTCACGCCCCTGATGTTGTTCCTGCGACTCTTTATACGAAGGCACCCGCTCCAGCCAGCTCAGCGGACAAAGCATCGACAACAGCACATGCAGCTCCGCATGCTCAGGCACCTGCGACTGGATAAACAGGGTTGCCGAGCTTGGGCTCAAGCCGCAGGCCAGCCAGTCGATCGCCATGTCCTGCACATGCTTGGACAGCAGGCTGACATCTTCATAATCGGTGGTCAGCGCGTGCCAGTCGACGATGCAAAAAAAGCAGTCATAGCTATGCTGCAGCTTGACCCAGTTTTTTAATACGCCGTGATAATGGCCAATATGCATCTGGCCGCTTGGACGCATGCCTGAAAGTACGCGCCGCTCAGAGTCTACAAGGTTCAAACCGGGTTTCCCGCTAAAAGCAATTGCACAGACATTACCAAGTCACAGCGCATAACGACAGCCTGGCGAACCACGGGTTCTTCAGCCTGCATCACAGTCCAATCAATGCTTCAAGGATTCTCGAAGGGTTGCGGATCGCCACAGCCGACACGCACGATCTCGGGCTCTGCTTCAGACAGATTGATTACTGTAGAGGCTTCCAGGCCACCGAAGCCGCCATCGATGATCAACTCCACATGATGCTCAAGCAGCGAGCGCATTTCATAGGGATCGCTCATTGGCAGCGTCTCACCCGGCATGATCAGGCTCACACTCATGATCGGCTCGCCCAGCTCCTCAAGCAAGGCCTGGGCAATCGGGTGGCTCGGCACCCGCAGGCCAACAGTCCGGCGCTTGGCGTGCAGCATGATACGCGGCACCTCACGCGTGGCATTGAGGATAAAGGTATAGGGCCCCGGCGTATGGGTCTTGAGCAGACGAAAAGCCCCGGTGTCGACCTTGGCGAAGGTACTCAGTTGGGACAGGTCCCGGCAGACCAGGGTGAAATTGTGCTTGTCATCGAGCTGACGCAAGCGACGAATTCGCTCCAGGGCGTTCTTGTCCCCCAGGCGGCAACCAATGGCATAGGATGAGTCGGTCGGATAGACAGCCACGCCACCGCTTCGGATGATTTCCGCAGCCTGTTTTATCAGGCGCGACTGTGGGTTCTCCGGGTGGACCTGGAAGAATTGACTCACATTAGCTCCCTGCTCGTATGACTGCTGATTGTTGAACATGCTCAAAGCGCGTCCATAGTGGCAATAGGTCTTCTGGCACGGGGCGATACATTCCCAGTTCCGACCAGTTGCCCGGTGCATGAAAGTCACTGCCGGCACTGACCAGCAACTCAAACTCACGGGCCAATATGGCCAAGCCGCCAACTTGCTCAGGTGGCTGCATGCCATTACAGACCTCAAGTGCATGCCCACCTGCTTCTGAAAATGCGGCAACCAAACGGCGTCGCTTACTACGAGTAAAGTCGTACTGCCACGGGTGCGCCAGACTAATCAATGCATCGGCCTGTCGTAAGGTCGCGACGGCCTCGTCAAGCGTTGGCCAGTGCTGCTTCACATCGCCCAACTTGCCGGAGCCAAGCCATTTGCGAAAAGCTTCGGCGCGATCTTTCACAAAGCCTGCGCGGACCATGAATTCGGCGAAATGCGGCCGCGCGGGTGCATTGCCGCTATCGCCCAGCTCTTGCTGAATCGCACGTGCACCCTCAAGCGCGCCGGGCATGCCCTTGGCGGCGAGGCGCTGGTCAATTTCCGCAGCACGTAGCCAGCGACCCTGATGCAAATCGGCAATGGCCTTGTTCAATGCAGGCGCATCGCTGGCAAAGGCATAGCCCAACACATGAATGGTCGCACCACCCCACATGCAGGACAGCTCAATACCATTGACCAGTTGCATACCATGTTCATTGGCGGCGGCACGGGCCTCATCAAGCCCCTCAATCGTGTCGTGATCGGTCAATGCGAGCAGCTTGACCCCACGCTCATGTGCCCGCGCCACGACCACTGCCGGTGCCAGCGCGCCGTCGGATGCAGTGCTATGACAATGTAAATCGACATCCATATGGGCACTATCTCAATAATCTAGGGTTGATATTATGCAGACAGATGGAGATTCTTGCTGGATTAAGTCGCACTCAGGAAACCTATGAAAGACTAGTGCACCAGGTGTTACTGGGGTGCCATTGCTACGACCCCAAGGGGTGAGCAACGCGAATCAAGTGTTTATTCAGACCAACTAAAGTTGAGCGTGCCTCCAGTTGTTTTCGCACTTTTATTCGCTGGCGCTTGCCCTTAACCCAGTACTTGGCTGTTAATCCAGTTGGTCGTTACCTCCTGCACTGCCGTCGCTCGTTAGCTTTTTCAGAGGTTCCACAACTGTTTCATAGACGCAAAGGTTATGATTCCCACAGCATGCTTCCTGCAACTGTGTAACTTAAGCTTAGGCCACCGCGCCCACCATTATTGAATGAGGATCAAGATGCTCTACGCCATTATCGCCACTGATGTAGAAAACTCCCTGGAAAACCGTATGGCTTCGCGCCCGGAGCACCTTGCGCGTCTTGAACAGCTTAAAGCTGAAGGTCGTCTTGTTCTCGCTGGCCCGCACCCGGCCATCGATAGCAACGACCCAGGCACTGCTGGTTTTTCCGGTAGTTTAATCGTAGCTGAGTTTGACTCGCTGACAGCCGCGCAAGAATGGGCCAGCGCCGATCCATACAAGGCAGCTGGCGTGTACAGCTCGGTTGTAGTCAAGCCTTTCAAGCGAGTCCTGCCTTAAACACCACACCTGCTCGAGCCAATCAACAGTAGGACTAAGGAGCTCTAATGCGCCCTACTACGCTCACCTTGTCACTTGCTCTATGTTTGCTCGCGCCTGCCCTGCATGCCGAGCCAACCCCAGAAGAAACCGAAGCAACCCAAGCCCGGATTGATGCACTGGAACAACGCCTGGCCTTGAGCGAAGACCAACGCGTACAACTCAGTGAGCAACTACAAGAGCAGAGCGCCGAGCGCGAGAGCATTCAACTGCAACGCCTGCGCCAGGAAAACCAGCGGCTCAAGCTGCAACTCAAAACCGCCCAGGCCCAAACCCCGCCTCCGCTAATCAATGAGCGCCAGCAATGGTTTGCGGTGGGCGCTGGCGCAGGACTACTGGGCGTACTGATTGGCGCGTTGTTGCGCGGCAGTCGCCGTAAACGCCGTGAATGGACCAACTGATCAACATGAGCGCACTTTTACTCATTGACGATGACATCGAACTTTGTGAGCTGCTGAGCCACTGGCTGACCCAGGAAGGCTTCGAAGTGACAGCCTGCCATAATGGCCAGCAGGCTCGCGAAGCCCTGGGCCACTCGGCGCCCGATGCCGTGGTACTAGACGTGATGCTGCCCGACGGCAGCGGCCTGGAGCTGCTCAAGCAATTACGCAGCGAGCATGCCGAGTTGCCGGTACTGATGCTCTCCGCGCGAGGCGAGCCCCTTGACCGGATCCTCGGGCTTGAACTGGGCGCCGATGATTACCTGGCCAAGCCCTGTGATCCCCGTGAATTGACGGCCCGTTTGCGCGCCGTATTGCGCCGCAGCAGCACTCCAGCCTCGACCACACCGCAGCAACAGTCATTAGGCGACCTGCAACACAGCCCTGCCCGTGGCATCGTCAACATTGGTGAAACCGAGGTATTGCTCACCCTTTCCGAAAGCCGGGTGCTCGAGGCATTGCTCAATACGCCGGGCGAGCCGGTCGATAAACAGGAGCTGGCGCAACTGGCACTGGGCCGCAAGCTCACACTGTACGACCGCAGCCTTGACATGCACGTCAGCAACCTGCGCAAGAAGATCGGCCCCCACCCAGACGGCAGGCCACGCATCATGGCCCTGCGCAGCCGTGGCTACTACTACAGCCTGTAGAGCCCTTGCGGGTTGGTTTGCGATCTTTACCTTGGCTTTACCGTTCGCTGACCGCGCTTGACCAAGACCTGCATAAACTGAGCTCATCCGGTAACGAACCGGCCTTGAGATTAGGAGATACATCATGCGCAAGACTCTCACTGCAGTATTACTCGCCCTGACTCTGCCAACACTGGCCATGGCTGCAACAGATGGCGGTCACCATGACGGCAAAGGCCCAGGTCATCGCGGTGCCATGTTCAAGGACCTGGACCTGAGCAAGGAACAGCGCCAGGACATGCGCAAGCTGATGGGCGAACAGATGAAAACCCGCCACGAAATCACCAAGCGCTATCTGGAAAAACTGCCCGAAAAAGAGCAACAAGCCATGAAGGCTGAGCTTAAGGCATCTTTCGACAAGCAACAGGCCGCCATCCGCAGCTTGCTGACGCCCGAGCAGCAAAAGAAGTTTGATGAGCATGTAAAGAAGATGGAAGAGCGTCGTGCTGAAAAGCACAAAGCCAAAGCCGAATAAATAGCCAGACCACAGCCTCGCTTGCGAGGCTAACTAATCTACTGTCAAGCCCGGCAATTTCATGTTGCCGGGCTTGAGGGCTTCTGAAAAACATAGCGAGCGAAGATAGAACGAGGCAAAAACTGTGAAAAAGCGACCGGGATCGGGCTCGACTTTAGGTGCTGTAAATGAGCATTTTGAACAGTTCTTAACGCCCTGATATCAAGCGAAGTAGCTTTTCGAAGTGTCCTTAACTGCAACAAGGAGTTATTCGTGCGGTCATTGTTCTGGCGAATCTTTGCGAGTTTCTGGCTGGCCATCGCCCTGGTTGCAGGCTTGTCCATGCTCCTCGGCCGCGCCCTGAACCAGGACAGTTGGATACTCAATAACACCCCGGCCCTGCAGGGGATTGCCGAAACCTGGACCGAACGCTACGAAAGTGCCGGCAAAGGCCCCGCACAAGCCTTTCTCAGGCAACACAAGGATCAATATCAGGTAGACGTACAGGTACTGGGTGAAAACGGCCAACAGTTGGTCCCCGGTACATTCCCGGCACGCGCCGCAGCCTTTGAGTCGCGGCAAAAGAACAAGCGCCTGCCTTGGCGACGCTTGACCACCGAATACGTAAGCCCCAGCACCGACAAAACCTACCTGTTTATCTATCGCATTCCCTATCCGGTACTCAACGCCTGGCACCGCGACAGCCTGCTCTGGCCGATCAGCGCACTGGCCATTGCCCTGGTGGTATTAACGGCACTAAGCCTGCTCCTGACCCTGTCGATCACCCGGCCACTGAACCGGTTGCGTGGCGCGGTGCACGACCTCGGCCAAACCAGTTACCAGCAAAATAGCCTGGCGCACCTGGCCAAACGCCGCGATGAGCTGGGCGTACTGGCAAGCGACTTCAATCGCATGGGTGCCCGCCTGCAAGGCCTTATTGGCAGCCAGCGCCAGCTATTGCGCGACGTATCCCATGAACTGCGCTCCCCCCTGGCTCGCCTGCGCATTGCCTTGGCGCTGGCCGAACGTGCCAGCCCCGAAGAACGTGAAAAACTGTGGCCGAGACTGACCAAGGAATGTGATCGCCTGGAAGCATTGATCAGCGAGATTCTCGAACTGGCGCGCCTCGATGCCAATCCAGGCGCAGTTCAACCGATCAGGCTGGAGGGGATTGTGCAAAAACTGGTTGAATATGTGCATATCAGCGCCCCGGAACAACGGGTCGCAATCAACATAGCCCCAGGTCTTGAGCTACAAGGTTGGCCCAACATGCTAGAGCGCGCGCTGGACAACCTGCTGCGCAACGCCCTGCGCTTCAACCCTCCTGGCCAGCCGATCGAAGTCAGCGCACAGGCTAAAGATGGCGCGGTGCTGATCCGCGTACGCGACCACGGCCCTGGCGTCGATGACAAACACCTGGGTCAACTGGGCGAGCCATTTTTCCGTGCTCCCGGGCAGACAGCACCTGGCCACGGCCTGGGGCTAGCCATCGCACGCCGCGCAGCAGAGCGCCATGGTGGCAAGTTGATCCTGGAGAATCACGAGGACGGTTTTTGCGCCAGCCTGGTCATTGCAACCCAGCCGAACGCAAAATCCTGATATTTCCCGGCCAGCCTTGATGATCTAGCCTGGCCAGGCGCTGACAAAGTCATCGATATTGAGTGTCGGCGGCGTGCGCAACTCCCGCTCAGGCGTCCCCAGATACAGATAAGCCACGACCTGCTCGTTTTCCGACAACCCCAGGCCATTAGCCACATGGGCATTGGTCGCCATATCACCGGTACGCCAGACGGCACCGATACCCTGGGCATGTGCCGCCAGCAAAATGCTGTGTGCGGCGCAGGATGCGGCTATTACTTGCTCTTGTTCCGGTATTTTCGGCGATGCCTTGATGCTGGCAATCACCACCACCATCAATGGAGCCCGCAAAGGCATCGCATGGGCCTTGTTCAGTGCTTCAACGCTGGGCTGCGAGCCTGAAGCCGATAACGCCTGGGCAAACAACTCCCCAAGCTGCTTGCGCGCATCACCTTCGACCGTCAGGAATCGCCAAGGTCTCAGTTGCCCGTGATCCGGGGCTCGCAGTGCAGCACGAAACAACACCTCACGCTGCGCCGCATCAGGAGCGGGCTCGCTCAAGCGCGGTACAGAAACTCGGTTTATAAGTGCGTCTAGCGCGTCCATCGATCACCTCTCGCAGAACATGAAGCTAAATTCTAGAGCCTGCGAGATAGCCTGTGGGAAAAACCTGCTCGAAGCGTTCAGCCCTAGATGCATTCGCTTGGCCCTGCCCAATGAAAAATGCGCCCAGTGGCAAGCCACTGGGCGCATTTTATTTCGTGCCCTGGATTGCCTCAGGCGACCCGGTTCGGTGACACGCTCGGCTGCAAGGGTGGTGTCAGCGGCGGTAGGCCGTAGGCCTTGCGCGCATCGTCACAACGAGCATTGTGTTCACCGTTGGCCCAGGAGGCTTCAAACTCACGGCACGGGCTGGAACGTTGTTCATATAATGTACAACGCACCCCTTCTCCGACATTCCCCAGCAGTGCATTGCAGCGTGCTGGTTTATGTTCAGTACCACGCATTGCAACACGTTGCGGGGTAATCAATACAACTTGATCATCCGGCACCGTACCGCCAGCAGACTGGCACTCGCCCCAAAAGAAAGACACACGAAAATACGCGCAGCAGGCGCCACACGTTAAACACGGATTAGTTTCAGACATGATTATAGGACTCAGAAACCGGCAAGGGCCGGCACCTGGCGGCTATTCTATGCTTACGGAAGGCGTTGTAAAGCAAAGTTAAGGAAACTCTGAAAAACTACTGCGCTAGGTATTACTGCGTTGAAAAGCTGCTCAAAATGCTCATTTAGAACAACTAAACTGCGCCATTTCGCAGCTTTTCGCCTTGTACTCCCGTCGCTCGCTACCTTTTTCAGTGGTTCCCTGATTGTTGGTGTACAGCTTTCTTCTCGCGAGTAGAATGGCGCCCTTTGCGACTTTCCATCTGTCCTCCACTTGAGCCCCCTTTATGGCCTTGGCGACACTGCGAATTATTGGCTTCATCCTCGGTATCTTTTTATTGACACTGGCGCTCAGCATGATGATTCCGCTGCTGACGCTACTGGTATACGGACGTACCGAAGACCTCGACCCATTCCTCTGGTCAAGCCTGATCACCGCCGGTGCCGGTATGGCGCTGGTCATCCCGGGACGCCCGGAAAACGCCCAGCTGCGCCCACGCGACATGTACCTGCTGACCACTGCCAGTTGGTTGGTGGTGTGCATATTTGCGGCATTGCCAATGGTGCAAATCCACCATATCAGCTACACAGATGCATATTTTGAAACCATGTCGGGCATCACCACCACCGGCTCTACCGTGCTCAGTGGTCTCGACAGCGCCTCTCCGGGCCTGCTTATCTGGCGCTCGATGCTGCAGTGGCTTGGTGGCATTGGCTTTATCGGTATGGCGGTCGCGATTCTGCCGCTGCTGCGGGTCGGTGGCATGCGCCTGTTCCAGACCGAATCCTCGGACTGGGGCGAGAAAGTAATGCCGCGCTCGCACATGGCTGCCAAGTACATTCTGATTGTCTACCTGGGTTTGACCTTGCTTGGCTTTGTCAGCTATTGGCTGGCGGGCATGACGCCATTCGAGGCGATCAACCATGCCATGACCTCGATCTCCACTGGCGGCTATTCAACTTCGGACTCATCGCTCGCCCACTGGGATCAACCTGCGGTGCACTGGGTTGCGGTTGTCATGATGATTTCCGGCAGCCTGCCCTTCACCCTTTACGTTGCCAGTGCACGAGGCAATCGGCGCGCACTGGTTCGCGACCATCAGGTCCACGGTTTCCTGGGTTTCCTGGTCTTGACCTGGCTGGTCTTCGGTACCTGGTTGTGGATCAACTCGGACTACAGCTGGATGGACGCTGTGCGTATCGTGGCGGTCAACGTCACTTCAGTGGTTACCACCACAGGTTTCGCCCTGGGCGACTACACCCTTTGGGGCAGTTTCGCGGTAATGCTGTTCTTCTACCTGACCTTTATCGGCGGATGCTCGGGTTCAACCGCTGGCGGCCTGAAGATATTCCGGTTCCAGGTGGCCTATGTCCTGCTGCGCGCCAACCTGCAGCAACTGGTTCATCCCCGGGCAGTGATCAAGCAGCAGTACAACAACCACAACCTCGACGAAGACATTGTTCGCTCGCTGATTACCTTCTCGTTCTTCTTCACCATCACCATCGGCGTCATTGCCCTGGGCCTGGCGCTCTTGGGCCTCGACTGGATCACCGCCCTGACTGGTGCGGCAACGGCCGTATGTAACGTTGGCCCTGGCCTGGGGCCGATCATTGGCCCGGCGGGCAACTTCGCCAGCCTGCCTGATGCAGCCAAATGGTTGTTGACCCTGGGCATGCTGCTCGGCCGACTGGAAATCCTGACGGTGCTGGTCTTGGTCACTCGCTCGTTTTGGCGTCACTGATATCAGCAGACTAGAATGCCAGGAAAAGAACCACAGGGAAGTCGGTTCCATAATGGAAACCATATTGCGCGCGGGGGTTGAACTGGATGTCTAAATCGACACTGCGCATTCTCGCCTTCATCAACGGCGTGTTTCTCGTGACCCTGTCGGTGAGCATGCTGGTGCCGGTCATTACCCTGCTCGTGTTCGAGCGACCTCACGAAATCAACTCATTCCTTTGGTCGAGTCTGATCACCTTTGTCAGCGGCTTGATCCTGATTGCCCAGGGCCGTAGCCGCCAGCAGGCCTCGCAATTACGCCCTCGCGACATGTACATGCTGACGGTTTCGAGTTGGGTGCTGGTTTGCCTGTTCGCCACACTGCCATTTATTTTCAGCCAGCACATGGGCGTCACCGACGCCTTGTTTGAAAGCATGTCCGGTATTACTGCAACAGGCGCGACCGTGCTCAGCGGCCTGGACAACATGTCGCCGGGCATCCTGATCTGGCGCTCCCTGCTGCACTGGCTCGGCGGCGTCGGCTTTATCGCCATGGCCGTTGCCATTTTGCCGATGCTGCGTATCGGTGGCATGCGCCTGTTCCAGACCGAGTCGTCGGACCGCTCCGACAAGATCATGCCGCGCTCGCACATGGTCGCCAAATATATGGTGGCCGCCTATGTTGGCCTGAGCATTTTCGGCGTCGTGGCACTGTGGCTGGCGGGAATGGGCTGGTTTGATGCGATCAACCACACCATGTCTGCAATTGCCACGGGCGGCTTCTCAACCTCGGACAGCTCCATTGGCCATTGGCAGCAACCTGCGGTGCATTGGGTAACCGTGTTGCTGATGATTCTCGGCAGCCTGCCATTCGTGCTCTATGTCGCGACGCTGCGTGGCAACTTCCGGGCGCTGTATTACGACCAGCAGGTTCGTGGCTTCCTGGGGATCTTGCTCAGCACCTGGCTTATCCTCGGCACCTGGTATGCGCTGACCACTGACCTGCATTGGCTGGAAGCGGTGCGCCACGTTGCGGTCAACACCACCTCGATTATCTCCACGACCGGCTTCGCCTTGGGCGACTACACCCTTTGGGGCGGCTTTGCCGGCATGCTGTTTTTCTACCTGGGCTTTATTGGTGGCTGCTCAGGCTCAACCGCAGGCGGCTTGAAGATCTTCCGCTTCCAGGTGGCCTATATCCTGCTCAAGGCCAACCTCAAGCAACTGGTCCACCCCCGGGCGGTGATCAAGCAGCAATACAACCAACACCGCCTGGACGAGGACATCGTCCGCTCGATCCTGACCTTCTCGTTCTTCTTCACCACCACCATCGCGGTCATGGCCCTGGGCTTGAGCCTGTGCGGGCTGGACTGGATCACCTCGCTTAGCGGCGCTGCCAGTACTGTCTCCGGGGTTGGTCCGGGAATGGGGCCGATCATCGGGCCGGCGGGTAACTTTTCCAGCCTGCCGGATGCCGCCAAATGGATACTGACCTGCGGCATGCTGCTCGGCCGCCTGGAAATCCTCACGGTGATGGTGGTACTGATGCCTTTGTTCTGGCGACATTAAACGGCAGAACAACTGGAAGCACTCGGCATCTGCGCCGATTGAGGGCATAAAAGCGGCATTTATCACCGAAAACCCGACATGACCTCATGTTCTCAGGCGACCAATGGCCGGGCTAGATTCGTGCCCGATATTCACTGGGCGTTAGCTCGAACCAGCGACGGAACGCGCGGAAGAAATTACTCGGATCGGCAAAGCCCAGCAGATAGGACACCTCCAGCAGGGTCAGGTTTGGCTGCGCAAGATACTGTTGCGCCAGCTCGCAGCGGGTGTCGTCGAGCAACTGCTGGAAACTGGTGCCCTCTTCCTGCAAACGCCGCTGCAGGGTGCGCTGCGACATGTGCAATGTTTGCGCGACAACTTCACGCTTCGGCTCGCCCTGGGGCAGCAATCGACAAATCACCTGGCGCGCCTGGTGAGTGACCCGACTTTCCGAGAACCTCGCCAGAAATTCGCCGGCAAAACGATCATGTAATTGCGCCAGCGACGGATTGGCCGTGGGCAAGGGCATTTCCATGTCGGCACGCTCGAACAGTAATCCGTAATGACTGGCATTGAACTCCAGCGGCGCTTGAAACACCTGCTGGAAGGGTTCGATATCCGCCGGCGGCTCACCTTGCAGAAGAATTCTGCGCGGACGAATCAACTTGCCGGTCATCCACCGGCAAAAAGCCAATGCATAGGCCAGGGACGCCTCCGCGCTCTGACGTGCCGGCGGCAGGCGATCACCATGGATCGCCAGCACCAGTTCATAGCCATCGGGGGTTGGCCTGAAGCTCAGGTCCGCGCCCTCGGCAATAATCCGTTGATAACGCACCAGCCGCGCCAGGCCTTCCTTGAGCGAACTGCTCGACATCAGCGCATAGCCAACCACATGAAACGAGGCGGGACGCACCACCTTGGCCATGTTCAGGCCAATGGCGGGATTTCCCGAGAGCTCGACGGCACGGGTCCAGAGCCGAGTCATGCCGTCTTGCGGAAACCGCGCATCCGGATCCTCGAGCAATGCGTAGTCGAGGCCAAGCTCGGGAAAGATCGAGCGACAGTCTACACCGCCCATCTCTAACGCCTGAACGATGCCTAAAGCCCAATTGGAAGATGTTGTGCGCTCACTCATTGTGGATTCTTATTCTAAAAGTTCGACATATAACCGCTAAGGAACCTCTGAAAAACTACTGCGCTCGATATTACTGCGTTAAAAAACTGCTCAAAATGCTCGTTTAGGCCAACTAGACTCCGCTTTTTCGCACTTTTTTGCCTTGTACTCTCGTCGCTCGCTACCTTTTTCAGAGGTTCCCTAAGCGTAACCGACTGCAATGGCGGGCAAGGATACTAATGTGGCACTTAATGTCACTGGTTGATCGTTGTCCAGCGCCTAGACTGTAAGCATTAGTGAGCCTGACTAAAAGAACAACAGGAGGCACGCCATGACTGCCCAAACGACTGACCGCTTTCACTCCTTTGCCGATTTCTACCCTTACTACCTGCAAGAGCACAGCAACCCTACCTGCCGGCGCCTGCATTATGCTGGCAGCACCCTGGTGTTGCTGATACTGGCCTACAGCTTGCTCAGCCAGCAATGGCTTTGGTTGCTGGCAATCCCCCTTGCCGGCTACGGATTTGCCTGGGTGGGGCACTTTATCTTTGAAAAAAATCGCCCGGCGACCTTCAAGTATCCCCTGTACTCACTGATGGGGGACTGGGTGATGCTCAAGGATGCCTGCACGGGTCGCATTAAATTTTAGTAGGGGCTCAGTAATGAATATGCATGCACGCTTTACCCATATGGAAAACGGCACACAGGACGACTGGGCCATTATCGCCAAGGACTTTCGTGCCTTTGCCGATCAGCTACCTGATCGCATTCTCACCCACCTCAAGCTGTTGGACGGTGACTTTGGCGGCTTCCCGGTTGATCGCCTGACCCATTCACTGCAAACCGCAACCCGCGCGCACAAAGATGGTCGCGACGAGGAGTACGTGGTCTGCGCCCTGCTGCATGATATTGGCGACACCCTGGGCAGCTACAACCATGCCGACATTGCTGCGGCCATGCTCAAGCCTTTTGTCAGCGCAGAAAACCATTGGATGGTCGAAAAGCACGCGATCTTCCAGGGCTACTATTTCTTTCACCACCTGGGCATGGATCGCCACTTGCGCGAGCAGTTCAAAGACCACCCGCAGTACCAGGCGACTATCGACTTTTGCGCCAAGTATGACGCCTCGGCCTTTGATCCCGAGTATGAATCCCTGCCGCTGGAGTTTTTTGAACCTATGCTGAGGCGCGTCTTTGCCCAGCCCAAAAACTCAATCTACCGTGATGCAAAATAAAGCGCTTTGACAACCGGTAATCCGCCAAAATGATGCATTCGTCATTGCAGCTTGGCGGGTAAGCTGCGCTTGGTTATGATCCCTGTTTGGCCGGAGCCGGTTAGTTCCAGGCCAATTAACGCCCAACTAGAGGCGTTCCTTTATCAGGGATAATTGCCGTACCATGACTGTCCGCACCGCTACCCTACCCAGCGTACTACCGGGGCCGGTGATGCGTGAATACTATTCGCGCGTCCTAGCCTACATCTCTATTGCAGCCAGTATTGCTGCGGGTACCTACGTCCAGTATTTTTCCTACAGTATTCTCTGGATTGTTCCATACGCCCTGCTTTATCCGCATTTGGCGCATCAGATTGGCCAATACTACAAGCGCCAGTACCCTGAAAAAGCCACCCAAGGCTTGATGATTGTCGACGCGATTCACTGTGGTTGCCTGGCCGCCCTGCTGAACTTCTCCCCGGTCCTGAGCCTGATGAGCCTGCTGACCCTGCTGTTCAGCTCCCTGGTTGTCGGCGGCCTGGCCAATATGACCCTGGTGCTTGTGACCACGCTGATCAGCACCTTGGCCTGCTCGGCCCTGATCGGCCCGAAATTCATAGGCCAAACCCCGACAGCAGTGTCACTGGTGTGCATTTTGTTCACCACCTTCCACATCACTATTACCGCGTACTTTGTCCACCAGCAAGGCTTGCATCTGGCCCAGGTGCGAAGCGATATCAGGCGCGAACAGGAAAAAGCCGCGCGCCTGGCCCGCAACCTTGCCAAATACCTGTCTCCGCAAGTCTGGGAATCCATATTCAGCGGCAAAAAGTCGGTGCGCCTGGAAACCCAGCGCAAGAAACTCACGGTATTTTTCTCCGATATCAAAGGTTTCACCGAGCTATCGGAGGAACTTGAGGCAGAGGCACTGACCGACCTGCTCAACACCTACCTCAATGAAATGTCGAAGATCTGCCTCAAGTATGGCGGCACCATTGACAAGTTCATTGGCGATAGCGTCATGGTGTTCTTTGGTGACCCCGCCAGCAAAGGCGCAAAAAAGGATGCCGTGGCAGCCGTTTCAATGGCCATTGCCATGCGCAAGCACATGAAGGTGCTGCGCCAACAATGGCGGGCCCAGGGCATCACCAAACCCCTTGAGATTCGTATGGGTCTCAATACCGGCTACTGCACCGTGGGTAACTTCGGGGCCGATACGCGCATGGACTACACCATAATTGGCCGCGACGTAAACCTGGCCAGCCGCCTGGAAAGTGCTGCCGAATCAGGCGAAATCCTGATCTCGCACGAAACCTACTCCTTGGTCAAAGACGTCATCATGTGCCGTGACAAAGGCCAGATCACCGTCAAGGGCTTCACCCGCCCGGTGCAGATTTACCAGGTTGTGGATTTCCGTCGCGACCTCGGCGCAACCTCGAGCTATGTCGAGCATGAACTGCCTGGCTTCTCAATGTACCTGGATACCAATGGCATTCAGAACTTCGACAAGGAGCGGGTGATCCAGGCGTTGCAACAGGCCGCCAAAGAGCTACGCGACAAGGTCATCATGTAGCCCCGCCAACAAAGCCGCCCATTGGCGGCTTTGTTATTGGCGGTACGTATCGCCAGCAGTCAGGCCAACTGCTGCTGCAACTCGGCATCAAGCCACGGTTGTTCTGCCAGGAACTCTTGTGCGCAGACCTGCCATGATTGACTGGCCGACTCAGCGGCACAGCATGCTCGGCTTAACTTGAGCGCCTGCAAGCACGCATGGCCGAGGTCTTCATGCATAAAGCCGGTGATGCCCTGTTGCAGCACATCAAGCGGCCCGCGCACGGCAAATGCGGCAACGGGCGTGCCGCAGGCCAGCGCTTCAAGCATGACCAGGCCATAGGTGTCGGTCAGCGATGGGAATACCAGCACGCTTGCCTGTTGGTATTCCCTGGCCAACTCTTCAGCATGCCGATAACCCGTAAATTCAACCTGCGGATACTGGTGCTGCAATGCCTGGCGCTGGGGCCCATCCCCCACCACTCGCTTGATACCGGGTAAATCCAGGCTTAAAAAAGCCTCAAGGTTCTTTTCCGGGGCGAGTCGTCCAACATAGAGAAAAACCGGATCGGCACCGACCTCCCGGGGTTCAAGCGGCTTGAACAGCCTGGGATCGACCCCTTTGCGCCAGAGTTTAAGGCGCTGTATCCCCCAGTTGGAAAACTCGCTGCGCAGGTGCTCGGTTGTCACCAGAACCGCCTGGCTGGAGCGATGAAAGCGACGCAGGTAGGCATAGCCCCAGCTCAGGGGAATCCAGGGGCAGCGTGTGCTCAGGTATTCCGGGTAACGGGTATGGATGGCACTTGAGAAAGCCAGGTTACGCTTGTCCAGCCAACGCCGCGCCGCCCAGCCCAGAGGCCCTTCCGTGGCCAGGTGTATGCAATCGGGCTGAAAAGCCCTGATTGCAGGTCCCACTCGCCAAAGATCCCAAGCCAACGAGATTTCCGGATAGGTCGGGCAAGGTATGGAGCGAAAGTCAGTCGGTGACAGCAGTTTTACCTCATGCCCCATGCCCCGCAACTCGCTCATCAAGGCCTGCAGGCTGGTGACCACGCCATTGACCTGCGGCGTCCAGGCATCACTGACGATAAGCACCCTCACGCGACAGGCTCTGCAGCCGCAGCGAGTTGTTGCGCCTGCCGCGCTTGATCATCAGCCAGGCGGTAGAGCTCGATATGCCCGTCAATGTGCTCGATCAGCGCGGTACAGGACTCGACCCAATCACCGCAGTTCATGTATTCCACATCACCCATGGGGCGGATTTCAGCGTGGTGGATATGCCCGCAAACCACACCGTCGAAGCCACGCTTGGCGCATTCATGGGTGATGGCCTGCTCGAAATCACTGATGAAGTTAACCGCGCTTTTGACCTTGTGCTTGAGATAGGCAGACAGCGACCAGTAGCCGTAACCGTAACGGCGACGCCAGTGATTCAGCCAACGGTTCAGGGTCAGGGTGAACTCATAGGCTGAGTCCCCCAGAAATGCCAGCCAGCGGTGATAACGCGTGATAACGTCAAACTGGTCACCGTGAATCACCAGCAATCGGCGACCGTCGGCGGTGAGGTGCTCGGCCTCGTCGACCAGGTGGATATTGCCCAGGATCAGCTTGGAGTAGCGGCGTAGAAACTCGTCATGGTTGCCGGTGACATAGACCACTTCGGTACCGCGCTTGCTCATGGTCAACAAGCGCCGGATAACGTTGCTATGGGCCTGCGGCCAGTAGACGCCGCTGCGCAGCTTCCAGCCGTCGATGATATCGCCAACCAGATACACCTTATCGGCCTGGTAGCGCTTGAGAAAGGCAGACAAGTGCTCCGCCTGGCAATCACGGGTTCCCAGATGGACATCCGAGATCCATAGCGTCCTGACACGTTGCTTGCGGCTTGGCTTGATCAACTGTGCACTCGTCATCCGGGCATCCTCAGGCAGAGTTTTACTGAGCTTGCGTGAGACCGGTGAACGCAATATGACGCCATGACTTCAATTCAATGACAGCTGCACGCTTGTGCACTGACTCGCCTGCCGGAGTACGCCGGGTACTGATAGAATCCCCAGACCTTAGGGGGAACACTGGTATGCATCCACTACTGTCACTGCGTCATTACAGTCACGACCTGCTGAGCCACAGCCACGATCACGCACAACTGGTGTTCGGCCTTAACGGCCTGCTCGAATTCCAGGCCGCAGGCGTCGGCAGCCGGGTGGTTCGTCAATCCGTGGCGATAGTTCCGGCGGCAACCGAGCATGCCTGTGGCAGCCCGGCTGGCAGTGACTGCCTGGTCCTGGATGTTCCCTCAGAGCACTGGCTAAAAACCCATCTGGGCGCCCATGCCGATGCCGGCCTGCGCCTGACCGACACCACCAGCTCCTTAACGTTGAATGATGCGCAGGGCCAACTGGTCAGCTGGTTGGCTGCCAGCCCGATCAACGACCCGGTGATCGCCGAGCAAGGCGCTGCATTGTTGCTGGCGAGCCTGCTGAGTGAACAATCCTGCGCCGCTTCAAGCGAAATTCGCCTGCCGCTGCAGGCAATAGATAAGTATATCCATGAGCACGCAGCGCACCCCTTGCAGGTGGCGGATCTTGCACGCCTGGCCGGGCTGTCGACCGCACGCTTTCACAGCCGCTTCCTGGCCGAAACAGGGCGCACGCCCATGGAGTATGTGCGCAATCAACGGCTCGAACTGGCGCGCCAGATGCTGCGAACCAGCCATCTTGGTATCGGTGAAATTGCTGCGCGGGTTGGCTACTCGTCACAAAGCGCTTTTGGCGCGGCCTTGTCACGCTACTTTGGCTGCAGTGCGCGCTCCATTCGCGCAGCGCAACAGTAGCGCGACAAAAATCGATACTCCTGCGACAGACGTCTGTCCTGCACCCCTCTAGAATGGCGCGAAATAAACCCCGGAGGCGTTATGCAGCAGATTGAATGGCAAGATTTTGCCCGTGTTGAACTGCGTGTTGGCACCATTATCTCGGCCGAACCCAACAGCAAGGCAATCAAGCCTGCGTACGTGCTTGAGGTTGATCTGGGCGAGCATGGAATCAAGACCTCAAGCGCGCAAATCACCGCTCACTATCAGGTCGATGAGCTGATTGGCCGCCAGGTGTTGTGCGTCTGCAATTTTGCGGCAAAGCGCATTGCCGGGGTCCGCTCGGAAGTATTGGTCACGGGTGTTTACGACGAAGAGAACAAGGTGGTGCTGGCAAGCTTTGACAAGCCAGTCGCCAATGGTGCTCGCCTGGCATGACTGAACGTCAGGCGTTATTCGCCATTCACCTGGGCGCCCTGATGTTCGGGCTTTCAGGCATTTTCGGCAAACTAGCCACGACCTCGCCCCTGAACATATCGGCCGGCAGGGCCGTGTTTGCAGTGCTTGCGCTGGCCCTGTTTGCACAGCTGTCGAAGCAGTCCCGTGGCATGCGTCCAAGCGCGCGGCAACTGGGTCTACTGGCACTTGGCGGACTGCTGCTCGGTAGCCACTGGATCACCTTCTTTGAATCGGTAAAGGTTTCCGGCGTCGCCATCGCAACGCTCGGCTTCGCCAGTTTTCCTGCTTTCACCGTACTCCTCGAAGGCTTGTTGTTTCGCGAACGCACCCGTGGTCGAGAGTTCTTGATGGTTGGCGTGGTCTGCCTCGGCCTGATTCTGGTGACACCCGAGTTCAACCTCGGCAGCGAGGCCAACATCGGCCTGTTGTGGGCGGTGTTATCAGGCTTCTTGTTTGCACTGTTATCACTGCTCAACCGCGCCAGCACCCAGGGCCTGGACCCGGTAAAGGCTGCGTTGTGCCAGAACCTCACCGTGATGCTGTTGTTTATGCCGCTGGCTTGGCAGCAGCTTCCAGAAGTTACACTGGTCAACTGGTTCTGGCTGGCGTTGTTGGGCGTGTTCTGCACCGGGCTCGCACACAGCTTGTTCGTTGCCAGCCTGCGGGTGATAAAGGCTCGCACCGCGGCAGTGATCTTCGCCCTGGAGCCGGTCTACGGCATTGCCTTCGCATGGTGGTTGTTCAGCGAGCAGCCGAGCTTGCGCATGCTCGCAGGCGGCACCTTGATCATCCTGGCGATAGTTGTATCTGCACGAATGGCCAAATAGCCCACCGCTGCCGACGCCAAGGCGACTCTTCAGTGGATCTTGCGATCATCGTTATGACCAAGATCGCGCTGGGGATCGAACTGATCACGCACCCGTTGCTTGAGCACCTTGGCCTCGGGAAAGCCCCCATCGGCTTTGCGCTCCCAGATCTGCACGCCGTTGCAGACAATCTTGAACACACCGCCGGTTGCGGGCTCAAGCGTCACTTTTGCCAGGTCATCGGCGAAGGTCGAGAGCAGTTCCTGAGCCAACCAGGCGGAGCGTAGCAACCACTGGCACTGGGTGCAGTAGGTGATGGTGATTTCAGGTTTGGCGCTAGGCATAGTGGTTCTCAACTGTCACGGACAGCCCATGATAGCGCGTGCTCGCCTGCTTGATCTGGAAATGAGTCAAGCAATTTTGGCCAACAGCTTGCGGGCCTCCTGCTTTTGCTTGTCATCACCGTCATTAAGCACTTCGTTGAGTATATCGCAGGCACTTTCGATACTGCCTTGCTCGATATAGGCCAACGCCTGATTGAGCTTGAGCATGTTGCTGGCATTTGTGTCGAAATCAGACAAATTGTTGAGATTGGCAGGCGAACGGGGATCATCTTCAAACCAGGCCCCAAGCGCAGCGTCGTTTTCTGCCGTCAGCGCGGCGAACTCATCGTCATCATGGGGCAACTCTTCAAGGCTGGGTAGATCACGCAAGTTTGTATCTATATCCACCTGCTCGGGTGTGGCCGGCTTTGCCTTGGTTTTGGGCGAGAACGGGCTCACCAGATCCCAGTCTGCATCCAGGGACAGGTCGTCAAGGTTGAGCTGATAATCATCCGCCGGACTCGGCGCTGGCGCCAAATCGGCGGGCTCATCAAGCTCCAAAGCATCGAAATCGAGCTCTTCACCATGTAACTGCGGATAACGCGCATTGAGTTGGTCAATGCGCTCAGGCGCAAAGCTGCTCTGGCGCAACAGCGCTTCTTCTGCCTGGTAATGCTGTGCATCGCCTTGCAAGGCCAGGACCTCAAGCAAGCGAAAGCGAATATCGTGACGCTCAGGATGAGCCTGCAAGGCCTTGCGCAAAGCACTGACCGCTTCGGGGTAGCGACCGTAGGTTATGTAGATATTGGCAGCCTCAATGGCGTCCACCGGCAACTTCTGACGACTGGCCGCAGGTGCAGGTGCAGGTGCAGGTGCAGGCTCAGTAACCGGGGCTTGAGCATTGAGTGCAACCGGTTGGAAAAGCGGTTCTTGCGGCTTCTCCACACTGGCCACGGCGATTGCAGGCGCTTCAGGCGCTGGTGTTCGCTCGCGTTTGGAGCGCCACAACAGCGCCAGCAAGCCAGCAAGCAACAAGGCGAGCAAGCCATAGAGGTAAGGCATCCAGTCAGTGGGCTGCTCAACCGGCTCCACCGGGGCTGGCGCTGTCACCTGAGGCTGACCACTGGTTTGCGGCGCAGGTCCGGCGTCAAGCTGAGATTGCAGCTCGGCGAGCCTCTGGTCCTTGGCCTCGACCTGGGTTTGCAGCGCCTGCACCTGCGCCTGCAACTGGGAAATGCTCTGCTGCAGCTGCAAGCTCAGGTTCGACTGATTGGCCAGCTCGAGATCCAGGCGCTGCTGGATCTCGGCCAAGGCCTGAGCATCCGCCCTGTCTCCAACCACTGCAGGGGCGACCTCCGCACTGCCAGCGCTGGATGGCTGGCCACTGGCAGCATCGTCTTGGCTTGCACTAATCGCGCGTTGATTCGAGTTGCTGTTGGGTGATGATCCTGCCTGGCTGGTATTTACAGCGCTGTCGGGCAAGCGCAAATCAACGCCTGCCTTGAGTCGATTGATATCACCATTGGCAAACGCCTGGGGGTTGAGGGCATAGATATCATTCATCAGGGACTGCTGCGAAGCATTGCTGCCTTGATCACGCAGTTGTGATGCAATCTGCCACAGGGTATCGCCACTGCGCACCTGGTGGGCCTGGCCGAGTGTGGCGGCGGGCATGACCTTTGGCGGCGTCGGACGTACAGGCTGTGCAGGCGCAGCGGCAACGGTCGAAGTCGAGCGAGTGCTGTACTGGCTGCTTGGCGCAGGTGAAGCCGAGCCATAGATCGAGGTAATGGGTGGATCAAGCAGTACGGTGTACTCACGCAACAACTGGCCGTTGGGCCGTGAGACTTCGACAATAAAATTCAGGTAGGGCTCGCGCACCGCCTGGCGCGAAGTGACCCGCACAATACTGCGCCCGTTGCTCAATACCGGGGTAAAGCTCAAATCATTGAGAAAAACAAAACGCTCGACGCCTGAACGACTGAACGCCTCCGCCGATGCAAGCTTGACCTTGATTTCGTTGGCGCTCAGATCACCCACCTGGAGCAGCTGGATATCAGCCTCGAGAGGCTGGTTCAAAGCCGAATGCAGGGTTATTTCACCAAGTCCAAGTGCCGGGGCAAAACTCGAATACAGTGCTGAGCTAGAGGCTAGGCCGATTAATACATGGCGAACTCGAGACATGGATACTCCTAACGCTTAACAACCCAGTATCCGCCACAAGCCCAGTGCGTAAGCACCATTCACAGCGGATCTGCCTGTAGTTGTAGAACTTCGTTCGGGAGTAACGTTCCATGTGCAACCCGGCTGCAGCGAAGTATAGCCATTATTCAAATAGCCAGCCTACAGGGGCCGGGGCCTTTTTTAAGGCAAATAGCCATCACCCATTCGAAGCAATGGCCACAAACCCTGCAGGGTTAATTAAGTTGATCGAGATCACATTCCTGCAAACGAGCGCAGTTTTTATCAGCGATGCGGCTGATGCAGGCTGATTTAGCGCCGCTCCAGGTTGCTCAATATCTTGGCATGGACCTGCTGGCAGCGGTCCAGGTCCTGCTCATCGATTCCGGCAAAGAGCTCTTGGCGCAACTCGGTGGAAATTGCTTCGATTTTCTTGATCAAAGGTTCAGCTTGCGGGCTGAGGGCAATTTTCTTGGCGCGACGATCTTCGGGCACGGCCTGGCGACTGACCAGGCCCTGGGCTTCCAGGCTGTCCAGCAGGCGCGCCAGTGTCGGCCCTTCGACGCCAACGCTCTGGGCCAGTTCGCGCTGGGTTGGCAACTCATCGAAGCGAGCCAGATGCAGTAGCACCAGCCAGCGCGCCTGGGAAAGGCCAAGGCCGACAAGGCGCCGGTCGAGCTCGGCACGCCAGGCACGGGACATTTGCGCAATTTGCATAGCAAAACGATGTTGGTCTGATGACGACATGATGGAACGGCTCTTATAACTATAAAAAACTAATTATTAGCGAGCTAATCATAACCTTGGCGCCAGAGCAAGGTTCATATCGGCCAATGACTTACAAGATATTCCAAAGCGTGCACCAAGGTCCAAAAATGTCGCCTTTGGGCTACTCAAGCCCACCTTCGAATTCGGCATGCAATGCCGCACGCACGCAGTGCAGGACACCCTCTTCGACCCGTCCGGAGAGCAAGGCGCTAACTTCAGCAGCAGTCGGCAACTCGCCATCGCCGCTCAAAAAGGCATCTTGCACCTCGCCCAACAGGGCTTCTGGAATATCCAGGGCTTGCTCAAGGGATAACTGCTGGCGACCTATGGCTTCGGCGAGCATGCCATAGACACTTTTAGTGCCGCATTGCAGTTGGTTGGCAATCTGTTCCGGGGTCATGCCCGCCCGTGCCAGGCTAACCAGCTCATGACGCATGTCGGTTACCACTCGCGGCGCTTCAGCCTTGCCGCCGAGCACGTCCAGGAAAGCCGCACCGTAACGTTCAAGCTTGCGTGCACCAACACCACTGACCTGGGCCATTTCACTCAGGCTGCCAGGTTTGCTGCGAAGCATTTCAAGCAAGGTTGCATCAGGGAAAATAACGTAAGGCGGTACGGCGTGTTCCTCGGCAAGTTTGCGCCTAAGCGTACGCAGCGCTTCCCACATTTCACGCTCTTCGCCCCGCACAAGCTGGCTGGCGGCGCTGCTCGAAGCCTTGGCGCTTTGCTGGGGCTTGAGGTCGCGACGCAGCTCAAGTTGCACTTCGCCACGCAAGAGCGGCCGGCAACTCTCGGACAGACGCAGGCCGCCAAAGCCTTCAAGATCGACATCCGCCAGCCCACGCGCCACCAACTGGCGGAACAGTGAACGCCAATCCCCTTCAGCCCGGTCCTTGCCAACGCCAAATATGGACAGGTGCTGATGACCCAGACTACGCACCTTATCGTTATCACGCCCCAGCAACAGGTCGACCAAGTGGCCCACACCATAACGCTGCCCGCTGCGGTAAATAGCCGACAATGCCTGGCGCGCCGGCTCGGTAGCATCCCAGGTTTGCACACCATCGATGCAGTTGTCGCAGTGCCCGCAAGGCTTTTCCAGGACTTCATCGAAGTAACCCAACAGCACCTGGCGGCGACAGCGCGTTTCTTCACAAAGGGCCAGCATGGCATCGAGCTTGTGCTGCTCGATTCGCTTGTGGCGCTCGTCACCATCGGAGTTGTTGAGCATTTGCTTGAGCAGCAATACGTCTTGCAGGCCGTAGGCCATCCACGCATCGGCGGGCAAGCCATCACGCCCTGCCCGCCCTGTTTCCTGGTAATAGGCCTCAAGGGATTTTGGCAAATCCAGGTGCGCAACAAAGCGCACGTTGGGTTTGTCGATGCCCATGCCGAAGGCAATG
The DNA here is from genome assembly GCF_900188155.1 of Pseudomonas segetis. Taxonomy (GTDB): domain Bacteria; phylum Pseudomonadota; class Gammaproteobacteria; order Pseudomonadales; family Pseudomonadaceae; genus Aquipseudomonas; species Aquipseudomonas segetis. The sequence continues at coordinate 727,726 of NZ_FZOG01000001.1, read as the reverse complement.
GTCGCGACCATGATCAGGCCTTCCTCATTGAGGAAGCGCTTTTGATGGTAGGCGCGAAGCTCGCTGGGCAAACCGGCGTGATAAGGCAATGCCGGGAACCCTTGGGCACTGAGAAAGGCTGCAACCTCATCGACTTTCTTGCGCGACAGGCAATAGACAATACCGGCATCGCCCTTGCGCGCCGCCAGAAACCCCAGCAATTGCTTGCGTGGCTGCTCCTTGGGCACGATGCGGTAAAAGATATTGGGCCGGTCAAAACTCGACAGGAACCGCTCTGCATCCTGCAGGTGCAGGCGATTGATGATTTCTTCGCGGGTGCGCATGTCTGCCGTCGCCGTCAGGGCGATACGCGGCACCTGCGGGAAATACTCGGCCAGTTGCCCCAGCTGCAAGTATTCCGGACGGAAATCATGCCCCCATTGCGATACGCAATGCGCCTCGTCAATGGCAAACAGGGCAATTTCCAGGCGCTGGAGAAAAGCCAGCATGCGCGGCTGCACCAGGCGTTCAGGCGCCAGATAAAGCATCTTGACCTCGCCCCGGCGAATCCGGTCGGCAATATCGCGCTGCGCATCGCTGCTCAAGGTCGAGTTCAAGGCGACGGCTGCAACCCCGAGTTCATCAAGGGTTGCAACCTGGTCATCCATCAAGGCAATAAGAGGTGAAACCACTACTGCCAAGCCGTCACGCATCAATGCAGGCACCTGGAAGCACAACGACTTGCCGCCGCCGGTCGGCATCAGCACCAGGGCATCACCGCCGCTGGCCACACGTTGAATAATCGCCTCCTGACGGCCACGAAAGCTGTCATAGCCAAAGATGTCTTTGAGGATGCGTTGTGCCGCGTCTTGCATGAAAGGCCTCCAAATCGAGGTCGGCATTATACGCACGTGCTCGACTCAGAAAATTTCGCATCTGTAATTTGTCGAAGGTTAAGCCATGGATAGAGGTCAAAAGCGCATGCCAGAGGTGCTTTTCGGGCTTAAATACGCGTTATATCAATGATCCGGATCAAATAAACCAGCGAATAGCGCCCACCACCCCGCAAGCGTTTATGCATGGGTTAGACTAGAGCTATGGCCGCTGCGCGCTGTCTAGACTAGAATCCAGCCTCGTTTACTTCTTCAAGGTAGCCCTACGATGTCCTTTGCCGAGCAACTGTCCCGCCTGCAAGCCTTCCTCGATGCCGATGAGTTGCACGAAGAAGCCCTGGACTACGTCGCCGCCCATGGCTACCTCACTGCCCTGTCGATTTGTACGGAACAGGTGCCGGAGCGTGAGTGGATCGACGCCCTGTTTTCTGAAGCACCTCACTATCGCAGCGATGCCGAGCGCGAAGAAATCGAAGCCACGCTGGTGCTGCTCAAGGCTCATATTGCCCGCCAGTTGGCGAGTGACGACGAGCCGGAAATGCCTTGCGAGCTCGATCTGGGTGAAGACCCGGATGACTCGGACCTGCGCGGCTGGTGCATCGGTTTCATGGAAGGCGTGTTCCTGCGTGAATCTGTCTGGTTCGAAGACTCGGAAGACGAAGTCAGCGAGTTGCTGTTGCCGATCATGGTCGGCTCCGGCTTGTTTGACGAGCAACCCGAATTTGATGAAATCGCCCGTGACCGCGACTTGGTAGACAGCATGGTCGAGCAGATTCCTGAACTGCTGACCGCACTGTTTCTTCTGTGCAACGCCCCCGAAGAAAAACCGGCGCTGCTCAAGCCGCGTCACCACTAATCCTCTGCCGTCCGCATGACGGGTAAGATCAAGCACAACCCTGCAGTTCGCTACGCCCTACTGGCCATAGGCTGGTTGAGCGTAGCGCTCGGGGTGATTGGCATATTCCTGCCCGTCCTGCCCACAACCCCCTTTCTCCTGCTGGCTGCCGCCTGCTTCATGCGCAGCTCCGAACGCTTTTACCATTGGCTGGTCGATCACCCAAGGCTGGGGCCCTGGATTCGCGACTACCTGGAAGGTGAAGGCATTCCGCGCAAAGCCAAGATCTACTCGATAAGCCTGATGTGGCTGAGCATTGGCCTGTCCTGCTACCTGGTCCCGATGTTCTGGGCCCGACTGTTTATGCTGACCAGTGCGGTCTGCGTGACTGTCTATATCCTGCGCCAGAAAACCCTGCCAACACCGCCTTGCCCCAAACGCTAAATAGTCAATCCGTGTGAAACCTTCGGCAGGCAAGCTTCGCGTTGCCACACCCGCATGCCCGTAGGGTGGAAGGCGCTTCACCCTTCCACCAAGCATTCAACGCCGATATTTCGCCGTGCCCTTTGGCGGGCAGCTGAGCGTTGTCACACCCACATGCCGTAGGCTGGAAGGCGCTTCACCCTTCCACCAGCATTCAACACCGATATTTCGCCGTGCCCTTCGGCGGACAAGCTTCGCGTTGTCACCGCCAGGGGTGTTTTTCTGAGGCACAAAGCCATTACTGCACCTAGACTTTGAACGACCTCCAGCGAGTCGTTGCAGATGCAGCCATGCCCGTCCAGCACCTTTGCCCTGCGTTTCAGCCACCTATGGCTGGGCACGCTGGTCTTTGCCCTGGGTTTAGCCACCGCTGCGGCCAATTGGGATTTCGCCCTGATCATCCACAATGCGCAGGCGCGCTATGGCTCCCTGGGCCCCGCCGAACAGCGCCTGCAGCAGTGGCAGCAACTGATCGAAAGCAATCTGCAAAGCCCCGAGAACCAGCAATTAAAAACGGTCAATGCATTTTTCAACCGGCAACTGCGCTTTGCCGATGACCGTCGCACCTGGCGCCAAACCGACTACTGGGCAACGCCCGTGGAGTCACTGGTCAAAGGCGCTGGCGACTGTGAAGACTACTCCATCGCCAAGTACTTCACCTTGCGCCGTCTTGGTATTGCCAGTGAAAAATTACGTATTACCTACGTCAAGGCGCTCAAGCAAAACCAGGCGCACATGGTGCTCACCTACTACTCAAGCCCCAGCAGCGAACCGCTGGTACTCGACAACCTGATTGGCGAGATCCAACCGGCATCACAGCGCAAGGATCTGCTGCCGGTTTACTCATTCAACGCTGAAGGTGTCTACCTGCCAGGCTCGAACAGCAAGAAGAGCGACACCAAGAAACTATCGCGCTGGCAGGAACTGCTCAAGAAAATGCGTACGGAAGGCTTTGCCATAGGCGAAGGCTAGGAGACCCCGATGTCATTACTAAAACAACTGTTCATCGCCATTTGCCTGTTCCTGGTGGTGGCATTCACCGGCAGTTTCATCAGCGGCATGGAAAGCTCGCGCGAACAGTTATTGAGCCAGTTGCGCTCGCATGCACAGGATGCCGCAACCGCACTCGGACTGTCGTTGACACCTCATATCGATGACCCGGCGATGATCGAGCTGATGGTCAGTTCGATATTCGACAGCGGCTACTACGCGACAATCCGGGTGGTCAACATTGCCGACAACAGCGTGATTGTCGAGCGGCGTACCACCACGGCGCCAGAGAATGTACCGGCCTGGTTTGTCGACCTGGTCGACCTGACTCCGGAAGGCGGCGATGCCTTGATCATGCGCGGCTGGGAACAAGCTGCACGGGTTGAGGTGCTCAGCCACCCGCAATTCGCCCTGACCAGACTCTGGGACAGCGCCATCGGCAGCCTTGGCTGGCTACTGGCCTGCGGACTGGTTAGCGCCGTACTCGGCGGATGGTTGCTGCGCACCCAGTTGCGACCGCTGGACGATATGGTCAAGCAAGCCCAGGCCATCACTCGGCGCGAGTTCCTGAGCATGCCCAAGGTGCCACGCACGCCTGAACTGAAACGTGTGGTGCTGGCCATGAACCTGATGGTCGAGAAACTCAAGAACCTGTTCGCCGAGGAGGCTGCGCGCAGTGAAAAGTTGCGGGAAGAGGCCTACCAAGACAGCCTCACCGGCTTGGCCAACCGGCGCTTGTTCGACCTCAAGCTGGCTCAGCAGCTAGAGGTCTCCGAGCAGAATACAGACGGTTACCTGATGCTCTTGCGCGTCAATGACCTTGGCGGTCTCAACCAGCGTCTTGGCGGACAGGAAACCGACAACCTGATCCAGGCTATTGGTCTGCAACTGACCCAACTCATGCAGCAGCACCAGGCCAGCGGTTGGCTTGCATCCCGTAATCGCGGCGGCGAATTCACCCTGCTCGCCCCCAGTCTCAGCGCCGAAGACGCCGACAAGCTAGCCCTGCAACTTAGCGAACAACTGCAAAGCCTGCACCAGACCGGCGCCAGTGACTGCAACCCGGTGGCGCACATGGGTATTGCCGCCTATCGCCCGGGAGAAAGCCCGGGCACGGTTATCGGCCGTGCCGACCAAGCGCTCGCACAGGCGCAAAGTAAAAAGCCGGAACAACCCTGGGAGCGCCTCGATGACTTCAACCTGGCAACGGGCCAGGGTATTCACGAATGGCGCCTATGGCTCGACGAAGCCTTGACTGGCGAGAAGATCCAGCTCTACTTCCAGCCGGTGAGCCGGTGCGACGACACCCGCCAGTTGATACACCAAAAAGTTCTTGCGCGATTGCTCGACCAGCAAGGCCAAGCCATTACCGCAGGACGCTTTATCCCCTGGATCGAACGGCTCGGCTGGGCGGCAAGATTCGACCTGGCCATGCTTGAGCACAGCCTCAACCATTTGCGCCTGCACCCCGAGCCACTGGCCCTGAGTTTATCCGCTGCCACCCTGCGCGAGCCTGAAAGCTGGGCCAGGCTGCTGGATGTGCTTAAACAGCATCCTGAACAGGCAGCCTTGATGACTCTGGAACTGGATGAACGTCACTTGCCCTCGGCACCGGAGCTCGAAACCCTTGGCCAGCAGATACGCGCGACGGGCTACCAGCTTGGCCTGCAACACTTTGGCGGACGCTTCAGCTTGATCGGCAACCTGACCAATCTTGGCCTGGCCTACCTTAAGGTTGATGGCAGCTATATTCGCGCAATAGACCGGGAAAGCGATAAGCGCTTGTTTATCGAAGCCATCTTCCGCACGACCAACAGTATTGACCTGCCGCTGATTGCCGAGATGGTGGAAACCGAGGCTGAACTCAAGGTGCTCAACGAACTGGGTATCGAGGGTGCCATGGGTCGCCTGATTGGCGCGCCAAGCCCCTGGCAGGGTTCATAATGCGGAACTCCGGCGGGTGACATTTTTCACCCAGGCTTGGTTATCGCGCCCAGGGCTTGGTGGACAAGCTTCGCCTTGTCGCACCCTACGCAAGGGGTTCATCCTGTAGGGCGGACAGCGCTTTTCTGTCCGCCATTTGCAATAAAAAACTTGCTGGCATAACCATTTCTGGCGGGCAAGCTTCGCATTGTCGCACCCTACGCATCGCCTGTAGGGTGGAAGACGCTTCAGCCTTCCACCAGCTTCCGCCGTGGCCCTTGATGAGCGAACTGAGCATTCGCAGCCTAGGGAATGCGCTCGTCCGCATCACCGAGCAAGCCACTCAAGCCATCCAGGGTGGCCCGTGCCTCTGCGCGAACATGCAGCTTGCGTCGCGCCGCCTCGGGCAGGTCGGTGTAGCGGATAACACCGCGGTCGACCAGTACCGTGACCAGGTCTTCGAGTACGCGCACCATTTCCAGGTCTGAGCGCTGTAAGTCAATCAGTCGATTATTCAAGGCATGGCTGGCCAACCAGGCCTGTACATCAGGATTATCTTGCGGCAAGGTTTTCGTCATGCTCGTAAACGGCTCTTGTTCAACACGCAGGATTCGTTGTTTCTCATCAAGCTGAACATAAACCATGGCATTGCCTCGTGCAGCCCCGAAAAAGCCCGCCAGCCTTGCAGCTGACGGGCCTTATTAAGGTTAGACGCTGTTTACAAAACAGCACCCTGCCAGGCAGGTGGTTTCAGGATACCAGCGTGTGGTTATCCAGCATGTTTTGAATAATGCTCGCGCTATCCCCTCCGGAGAGCGTGACATTGGCCAAGGTTACCGTCTGATCGATGCTCCCTGGATCTGCTACCTGCCCGGTGCTGGAGATGTTGATATGCGTGTCGCTGCCGCTCGGCGCAAAACTCAAATACGCACTGAGTTCAGCCGCACTGCTGTGATCAACCACGCCAACCAACAGGGATGACAGGTCCAAGGCATCCCCATCAGCCATGTTGAAGTCACGCACCACATCATGGGAGCCGCTGTCTCGGTCAGCACTGTTCCAGACAAAGGTATCCGCCCCGGTTCCGCCAAATAGCTGGTCATCGCCGATACCGCCAATGAGCAGGTCATCACCACCCTGGGCAAACAGCCAATCATTGCCACTGCCGCCTTCGAGCAGGTCATTGCCGCCAGAGTTGGGTACTGAAGCCCCAAGGGCCAGGGCATTGTTTTCGATAAAGCTGATCAGTTGCGCCTGACTCGGCGCCGTACCGCCGTTGACATCGGTCAGGTGGCTGACCAACACCTGGAAGCTCGGCGCTGTGGTTTCATAGCCTGCAATCCAGGTGGTGTTAAGTGCATCACCAAAGATCAGGTCATCGCCTGCACCGCCGACTAGATGATCATTACCCAATGGCGACAAGGCTCCCGGCGTTACATGCCCAGGGTCGAGTGTTGCCAAGAGCTGGTCAGCTGTAAGTACGATCTCGGGCTGGCCAACCTGCGCGTGAACAGTACCGCCCACAACATTGGTGCTGACATTGCCGGTGAGCTGGTCGGTATTGTCGAAGTAACGCAGCACGTCGCTGTTGATACCCGAGCCGATGCCAATTGCATGCAGCTCGGCACGGCCCATCAGGACGCTTGCGTCATCCAGCGCACGGGTTACGTCATTGATATTGACGGTACTGCCGGTATCGCTGTTGTCACCGTTGTAGGTTGTCGGGTCCCCATCGGTCAGGAAGTAGGCCAGGTTTTCATAGTGATTGCCCTCGATACTGGCAAACCATGCATTGGTGGTTTTGAATGCCGCCTCATAGTTGGTGCCGCCATCTGCGGTGACCCTGGCCAAGGCATCATTATTGCCACTTAGCGCCGCTTGCACATCGTCCAGCGTTCCGCTGAGCAGTATCGATGAGGTCGAGGAAAACACCACCAGGGCGATATTGATATTGCCCGGGTGCGCATCGAGCTTATCCAGGAAGGAACGCACTGCATCCTTGAGCAGGCTCAAGCGGCTGCTGTAGCCTCCGCTTCCATCCGGATCGTCGGCCATGCTGCCTGAACGGTCGAGGATCAATGCGATGTTGTAGTTTTTCGCAGGGTCGACGGTTGGCGCACCTGCCCCGCCGATATCGCCCACCAGGGTGTCATTGCCACCCACACCCGCAATCAAGCCCTTGCCGTCACTGTCAAACGGGCTGGCGATAAAGTGCGGCGTGGTCGAACTGCTGGCCCCAGTGCCAAAGTCGCTGGCATTGTTGCCGACCACCAGCACCGATTGGTCGCTGCGGATACAGATATCCAGGTTGGCGCTGCTTGGATCGCCATCACCATCGACCACTGTGTAGGTGAATTGCTGGGTAACCTGGCCGGTTTCTCCAAACACCAGGTCGGCATTGGCCACAAAGCTGAAATCCCCCGCCGCGTGGCCAGCGGAGCTGTCAAGATAGATAGTCAGCTTGCCTGTGGCAGTGGTCAGGGTCAGTTTATCGGTAGCTGCATCGTAGCTGTATGTGACCAGGCCAGCCCCGCTGCTGATGATGCCATTGCCAGCTGCATTGAGGCTGAAGGTTTGCGTGCCAACGGTGATCGACTGGATATGGTCGATGCCATCGGCGCCCGGTTGATCGTTAGCCAGCACATTGCCCGAGACATCACCGCCCACGCCAGCGAGATCGGCCAGCGTCGCCGACAGGTTCTCCGGCGAGGTGTTGATCACCATATTGCTGCTGGAGATTTGTTGCAGGTAGGAACCGCTGAAACTGATGCCAACCGAATAGGCCTGGAAGTTGTTGGTCGCCGGGTTGCCATCACCATCGATATCGCCAATGAAGTTGCTCCAGTTGTGGTTGATCCAGTTGGTCAGTGCTTGGCCGGTTTTGCCCGCGGTGGGTTCGCCATCGGAGATGAAATACAGCTTGTTTTGCTGTGCGGGGTCGGCACCAAATGCCGCCAGATCATTGCCGATTTCTGTTTTAGCAACGCCCAGTGCGGCCTCATAGTTGGTGTTGCCGCTCGCACTCAAGCCCTGCACCTTGGCCAGCAAGTCGATATAGCCTTGGTCAGTGGTCGATGAAAAGCTGTAGTCGCCAATCTCGGATGCCGATCCGGCAAAGGCAATCAAGTTTATATGAACCGCAGTACCCAGTTCGGCATAGGCAAGTGCAAGGTTGGCCACGGCGGCCTTCAATGCAGTCAGCTTGGCGCCTTGCATGCTGCCGGAGACATCCAGCACCAGGGTCAGGTTCACCTCTGGCAGCGCTGATTGAACAATGCAGGCTGGCTTATCATCAACGGCGGTCGGCACATCGTCGATCACCGTCACATCCAGCGTTGCGCTATCAGTATCACCATCGAGGTCGGTAACCTTGATGGCAAACTGCTCGACAATGGTGTTTTCGCCATTGGCCGATGGATGCATCGACGGGTCTTGCAAGGTATAGGAATAACTCACAGTACCGCCGGCAATAGTGCCGGTGAAGCCCGTGATATGCAGAACGCCGGCCGGGCTGTCGATAGTCAAAGGAGCACCCGGCGTAGCGCCTTGCAGTTGCGCAAAAGTAAAGCTGTTGCTGCCAATCTCAATGCTGGATATTCCATCGCCCGCAGTGATGGTGAAGGTGCCGCCATCACTGAGCAGCGCTGCATTGGGTGAGCTGCCGTTGGCCAGGTTTTCTTCGTTGAAGCTCAGCTCGCCGCCTTCTACATTCAAGCCTTCTACCGTCACTCCCGTGTCGCTGCCGACAATCTTGATAGTCAGGGTTGCGGTTGAAATATCACCATCGAAGTCACGCATGGTGTATTCGAGACTCTGGCTGATCTTTTGCCCGTCGGCCAGCGCGATAGTATCTGGATCGCTGTTGTCGAGGGTAAAGCTGTACTCACCGGTGACAGGATTCAGCACCAGGGTGCCGTACTTGCCCAGCTCGGCCATGGCAGCGCTATTGAGCGTGTTATTCCAACCGACGAAGGCTTTGCCGCCGTCATTGCCTGCCTGGTCGTTGGTCAACACAGAACCGGAGGCGACATTGCTGGCATTGCCCTCGACCAGGGTTTGCGCACAATCGTCGATCGCCGTTGGCGCGTCGTCCCTGAAGCTGATCAGCTTGCCCAGGTCCAGGGTGCTGTCTACCGAGTCGCCATCATTGTCGGTTGCGGTTGCGGTCAGGTGGATCAGGTCGCTGCCCAGCACCTTGACTTCATCAGGGTCGCTGCTTGGGTGAACGATGGCCCGCACCTGATCAAGGGTCACGACACCCGCCGCGCTTACGCTGACAGTGAACACCAGGTCACCAGAACTGGTACGCCCCTCGACCTCGCCAGCGGGATTCACCGAGAGCAGCACCGCTTGGTTACTCAGCGAGTCGACCAAACCAGAATCAACAATGCCGGATACAGGGTCGGCAATGCCCAGCGAATATTCCAGGCTGCGCAAGCCATCGGCACCGGCTTGAACGTTGAAGATGCCGCTGAAGTCACGACTGACATCAATATCAAGACGTGTTTCGTCGACCTGTAGTCGCCCACCCCAAGTGACCGAGGTGCTGACGTCGTTGTAGTCGAAATCGGAGCTCAGTGTCTGGTCTTCCCAGTTCTGGTTGCCAGGGTCCGCGGTATCCTGCAGGTGTGCCCCGCCCGGATTGAGGGTCGCATCACTGAACAGCACATTGGCGCCATCGGCCCCGGTCAGCGCCGTACCACCGAGTTGGGCCTGCCATTTACCGTCAACCAGGGCGAATGTCAGCTCGGCGCCGTCGGCCAGGCTCGCATTTGCGCCACCGTTTGGAATGATAAAGAAGCCAACATCTTCAGGGTTCAAGCCATTCAAGCTGGCGGTTTGCCCCGGATCCACATCCTGAACGTTTGCCCAGATCACCTTGCCTTGCGCCGGTGTTCCATCCGGATTCTTGACGTAGTAGCCATAGCTGTTGGCATACCCGGCATCACTGCCGTTGAAGGTCACGAACGAGGTATCGGCAATCGCGCTTTGTTCGATCGTTGGGGTGTCATCGTCGATGGTGACTTGCAGGGTCTTGGTCACTGCATCCGAGTCGCCATCGGTGACGGTGAAGTCGATGTTGAGCAGCGCATCATTTTCTGCACCGCCCTCTGCATGCAGCACCGGCTGCAACAAGGTCAGGGTATAGGCGCCAGTCGCAGGGTTGAGCACCATCGTAACCAGATCACCCCGTGAGGAAGATAGGGTCAGCGTGTTGCTGCTGGCATCCCACTTCGAGACAACATCTTCATTGCCCAGCTTGTCCGGGCCGCTAAGCACCACTGACTTCAAGCCATCGGCGCCTGCGGCATAACTGAGCGTGCCACTGACGCTGGTGGCGGCGTCCGGGGTGTCGCCAACGCCTCCGTTGATCCCGCCGTACAAGCCTTCATCATCAAGGATCAATGGCGCAGTCGAATTTTGCGCAACTGGCACATCATCCTCGATATTGATGGTGAAGGTATTGGCCGCGAATCCGCCGGCCAGCGGGTCGCCATCGCCATCGGTAGCGCTGAGAATGCCCGAGAAGTCGATGCCCAGCCCCGGCAGGGTTTCGGCATCATTGCCATCGGCTTGCGGATGATCAATAGGGCCTTTGAGCACGAATTCGTAGCCGCCGCCAGCACTGACACTCAGGGTGAAAATCGTATGGCCATTGGCGCTGGCGGTCAGTGTATTACCGGAGAAGGAATAGCTCAGTGCCGTGCCTTCACTGGTCAGGTTTTGCGCCAGCAGCGATGCGGTCTTGCCGTTCAACGAGAACTCGCCCGGACCATCGGCACCGAAACTGACCAATGCCTTGAGCACGCCATCCGCGCCCTGTGCTGTGACTGTCTGGCCGCCTTCGGCATTGCCTTGGTAAGGCGCGCCATTGGCGCTGAGCAACGCATCTTCCTGCACGCTACCACCGACCACCGGGCCGTTTTCGCTGCCGATCAGGATCGGCACGTCATCTTCGATATTGATGGTGAAGGTATTGGCCGGGAAACCGCCAGCCAGCGGGTCGCCATCGCCATCCGTCACCCCGAGCGATGCAGAGAAATCGATGCTCAGAACCGATTGATCCTCGCTGTCATCGCCATCGATGAGCGGATGGTCAATCGGGCCCTGGAGCACAAAGTCATAGCCGCCGGCAGCAGTCACCGTAAGGGTAAAGATCGGATGGCCATTGGCGCTGGCAACAAGGCTATTGCCGACCAGAGCATAGCTCAGAGGCGTGCCTTCGCTGGTCAGGCCCTGGGCATTGAGTTGGCTGACATCGGCCTTGAGGAAAAACTCGCCCGGACCATCGGCTCCAAACTTAACCAGGCTGCCAAGCAGGCCTGCATCACCATGGGCGGTGACCGTTTGCCCACCCTCGGGATTGCCTTGATACGGCGCACCAGCCGATGTTTCCAGCGCATCTTCCTGGACGTTGCCATGCACCCCAAACGGCTGAGCGGCAGCAAGTGACATGCGTCCTGCATCCTGGTCGCCTTGAGGCCCGGCAAATACCGGCACATCGTCTTCAATGTTGACGGTAAAGCTACCGGCCGGGAAAGCCGTTGCCAGGGAGTCACCGTCGCCATCGGTTGCTGTGATCAGCGCAGAAAGATCGAGCGGGAAGCTCAGCAGCTCATCGTCGTTGCCATCAGTAACCGGGTGGTCGACAGGGCCGCTGAGGGTGAAGTTATAGCTGCCGTCTGCGCCCACCACAAAGGTGAAAATGGTTTCGCCGTTGGCCACTGCGGTCAAGGTATTGCCCACCACGCTGTAACTCAGGGCTGCTCCGCCCGAAGTCAGGCCCTGGGCAGTAAGCGAGCTGATTGCCGCGCCGCTGTTCGACAGGCCAAATGAGCCAGCACCGTCGGCACCGAAGTTGACCAGCGTATTGAGCGTACCGGGCGCGCCCGAGGTGACATTGGTGGTGCTATCGCCATCGGTATTGCCCTGGGCGGTTTCATCTTCATCGACAAACAGGTGAATCTGCGCCGCCTCGCCCACCGCAGCAACAGGCCCGTCGTCATTGACCAGCACGTCCAGGGTTGCGATTGGGGAAACATCGCCATCCAGATCAGTGACCCGTACGCTGAAACTCTCGCCGACCTGATCATCAGCACCTGTTGCGTTCGGATTGGTGTGATCCAGGGTATTGGCGCTCAGCACGTAGTTCCAGTTGCCGTTGGCGTCAATCGTGAGCACGCCGTATTGGCCTTGTACTGTGCCGCCTTGGGTAACATTGACCCAATTGCCATTGACATCCATTACTTCAAGCGCCGAGACGCCATCACGGGACTCGACCACCAGCTTGCCACTGGCTTGCTCGCCATTACTCGCCGGGTTGGTGCCCTGGACCAGGGCGGATTCCTCGACTATGGCCGGGCCGGCAATTACGCTGCCGACAAAGTCCTGGTAGTCCACGGTGACCACAGGCGTGAAATCAGTCGGTTCCGGCTCTGTAGGCGGCACCACGACCGGAGGTTCGACCGGTGGCTGGACCACGGGTGGCTCAGGTGTTTCAGCAATCGGCAACCGTGGGTCGACCTCAATGTCGGGATCGACAAATTCAGGGCCGTCGTTAAAGCCTGCAGTAGGAAAACCCAGCTCAGGATCGACAGAGCCACCGACCGCATCCAGCAACACAAAGCTGTGCCCGCCACCAACACCTCCCGCGCCACCAGAGCTGCCGGGGCCAGCTGCGGTTGCTTCAGCCTCCTGAGTGGGGTCGACACCAGCCTCGATCGCTGCCTGCAGTTTTTCAACCTCGGTCAAGTCATTGGCAGTCGGCGCCGGGGTGTCCTGCTGCGGCGCGTTAGAACCCTCCCCGGCCTGGGCGAGCATCTGCTCGGACAGCGCCAGGCTGCTGTCACGGCCCAGGGTCAGCAGCTCGCCATTGCTCAGCTTGACCGCCAAGGCGCCGGTAGCACCGGTATTGATTTGCTCCCCTGCGAACAGGCGATCGCCTTCAACCAAGGGGCGCCGTGAACCGTTGCTGGCTACAGCGAATACTTCGCCAACTACCTGGGTTACTACACCAATCAACGTCGCCATGGTCTCGTCCTCATCTACGGCAGCCAGTGTTCAACCGGCCTGTTTCGTTGACGACGAACACACAGATTTCGGGTATCGAGCGTTGCAAAAAAACAGATTCAAATGGCGCGGCAGGCAATCATGAAAACGACATGCCAAAAAAATGTCGCATAAAGATTTGCCTGCCACGTCCATCTGAATCAACCCCGCCCTAATACTTGTTTCTTGGTATTCGTCTTAGCACTCAAGTTCCAGAAAATGCGCCAAACCCATTATTTGCTGGCTCACTTACCAGTAACAATGTGCCGATTTTCTCAGAGTACCTAAGATTTTTTAGGAATAACCCTTGTGAGAAATTTTTATGAGGCTGGGCCAAAGATGTTCTTAGCTTTGTTGTTACAAACCTGAAACGGTTTAACACTAAAAAACGTCAACTAATTGGCGACAAGACTAGGGCACGGAACAAGGAGTTCTTCAAATGCGCGCATTAAACTTACTCTACAGCAGCATTCTCATCGCACTTTCGTGCTCTCAGGCCCAGGCAATGTCCTTGTCTGAAGCCATCCAAAGCACGCTCGACAATCACCCTGAACTGCATGCGGGCATGAACAGCCGGCTATCGGCCGACGAAGAGGTCAAGATCGCCAAGGGTGGCTATCAACCCAGCATCGACCTGCTGGCCGGTTATGGCCGGGAAAATACTGACAGTCCAAGCACCCGGGCATTGGGCAATCACAATGACGAAACCCTGAACTACGCGACATCGGAACTGCGCTTGCGGCAGATGCTCTTCGATGGTTTCAACACCCCCAACGAAGTCGCGCGCACCGAGGCCGTGGTCAACTCCCGCGCCTACTACGTGCGCGGCACTGCCGAGAGCCTGGCGCTGCGTACCGTGGAGGTATACCTCGATGTGCTCAAGCGTCGCGAAATGGTCAACCTGGCCAAAAACAACCTGCAAGCACACCAGCGCATCAACGACCAGATCGACCTGCGCAGCAAACAAGGCGTCGGCAGCACGGCAGACTTTGATCAGTCCAGCGCGCGCCTGGCCCTGGCGGAAAACAACCTGTACACCGAGCAGGTCAACCTTGCTGATGCCGAAGCCAATTTCTTCAGCGCAGTCGGTCGTTCTGCCGATGAACTGGAGAGCCCCGCCACCATCCGGGGCAGCATGCCGCAAGACTTGCTCACGGCCAGGCAAACCATGATGGAGTCCAACCCCTACCTCAAGTCCGCGCAAGCGGATGTCAATGCCGCCGAGAAACAATACGAGGTTGCCAAGTCGCCGTTCTACCCTCGTTTCGATGGTGAACTGGCCACCACGGCTGACAACAATATCCAGGGCGATGAAGGCCACTACAACACATGGCGAGCCGCGGTGGTGATGAACTACAACCTGTACAACGGCATGCGCGACAAGGCGCGGATGCAATCCTCTGCGCACCAGGTCAACCAGTCGATGGACATTCGCAACAATGCATTGCGCATGCTCAACGAAAACCTCTCCCTGGCCTGGAACGCCTTGCAAAACGCCCGGCTGCAAACGCCCAAGGCGCGTGACTACGCCAACTACACCGCCAGCGTGCGCGAGGCTTACCAGCAACAGTTCAGCCTGGGGCAACGGACCCTGCTCGACTTGCTCGACAGCGAAAACGAACTGTTCACCGCCAACCGGCGCTACACCGACGTGCGCTACACCGAAGAATTTTCGATGTACCGCGTCATCGCGACCATGGGTGATTTGCTCCAGCAACAGCAAGTGATTGTTCCGGCCGAGGCCATAGCCTTGAGCGAAGTGAAAAGTGAAGCACGACTGCCAGAAATGAAATAGCCAGCGCGAGGAGCACTGACCTTGACCACCATGGAGCTGCCAGCAAGTCACGGCGACCCGCGCTTGAGCCACGACGATCCATTACTGGATGGTCTGTTGATTCTATGCAGGCTACACGGCTGCACTGTCAGCCGGGGGAGCTTGAGCGCGGGCCTGCCCATGCCCAAACAGTGCCTGACCCCGGAACTACTGGCCCGCTGCGCGGCCAGGGCTGGCCTGCAAGGTCGCTTGTTACGCCGTGACTTGAACGCAATATCCGCACTGAACCTGCCGGTGCTGTTGCTGCTGAACGACGGTCGCAGCGCGGTTTTGCATAAATGGCTTGATGCCGACCAGGCCCAGATACTGCCCTGCGAAGCTGACGGCGGCGAACAAACGGTCAGCCGTGACGAGCTTGCCGCGGTCTACACCGGACATGCGTTTTTTGCCCGCCCACGGCATGAACTCGAAGAAGCCCGGCAACCACTTGTGCCACGAATCGAAGCCTGGTTCCGCGACACCCTGAAACTCTCGCGCTGGCTGTATGCCGATGCGGTCCTGGCCAGCCTACTCATCAACCTTCTGGGCTTGCTGGTGCCCTTGTTCGTCATGCAGACCTACGATCGCGTAGTGCCCAACCAGGCAACCGCGACCTTGTGGGTATTGGCCATCGGATTGTTTGTCGGCACCAGCTTTGAACTGTTGCTGCGCATACTTCGCGCGCACCTGCTCGACACAGCGGGAAAAAAGACTGACGTGGTGCTCTCGGCGACCCTGTTCGAACGCATCACCGGGATGTCGATGAGCTCACGCCCCAGCAGTATTGGCGGCTTTGCGCAGAGCATCCATGACTTCCAGGGGCTACGAGAATTCCTGACCGCTGTCACCTTGACCAGCCTGATTGACCTGCCATTTTCCCTGCTCATGATTACCGTGATCGGCCTGCTGGGCGGCTGGCTGGTGGTGATCCCGCTGCTGGCTTTCCCGATTACCGCGGTGTTTGCCTTGATCATTCAGGTGCAACTGCGCGACACCGTGGAAAAAAGCCTGGCACTGGCCTCGCGCCGCCAGGCGCTGTTGATCGAGACCCTCGGAGGGCTGGAAACCCTCAAGGCCTGTGGCGCCGAAAGCGAGCGCCAGCATGATTGGGAAAAAACCCACGGCGCCCTCACCCGCCTCGACACCCATGCGCGCTTTCTCGCCTCACTGGCAACCAACGGCACCCTGTTCCTGCAGCAGTTCGCCGGCATGGCGACCATAGTCGCCGGGGTCTACAGCATCATCGCCGGATCACTGAGCGTCGGCGCACTGGTTGCCTGCTACATGCTCGGCAGCCGGGTATTGGCACCACTTGGGCAAATCGCGGGTTTGATCACGCGCTACCAACAAGCACGCCTGACCATGACCAGCACCGACGCACTCATGGCCATGCCCCAGGAGCGCCAGGCCAAGCAGCGGCCACTTGAGCGCACGCACCTGTCTGGCGCCATACAGGTTCGCCAGGTCAGCTTCAGCTATCCCAACCAGTCCAGCCCGGCATTGAACGATGTCAGCGTGCAGCTGGCGGCGGGCGAAAGGGTCGGCATCATCGGTCGCAGTGGCTCTGGCAAAAGCACGCTGGCCAAGTTGATCATGGCGTTCTACATGCCGACAGAAGGCCAGGTGCTGCTCGATAACCTGGACCTGCGCCAACTCGATGTTGCCGACCTGCGTCACCAGATAGGCTTCGTCTCCCATGACTTGCCGCTGCTCAGCGGCAGCTTGCGCGACAACATCACCCTGGGCGCACGTTACGTCAGTGATACGCGCATGCTCGAAGTGGCCGAACTGACCGGAGTCAGCGAGCTGGCCAAGCAACACCCGCAGGGTTTTGATCGCCCGGTTGGCGAACGCGGCCAGTTACTCTCTGGCGGCCAACGCCAGGCCGTGTTGATGGCCCGCGCCATGCTGCTCGATCCACCCATAATGCTGCTGGATGAACCAACCAGCGCCATGGACAACACCAGCGAAGAAATCCTGCGCAACCGCCTGCAAACCTGGACGCAAGGCAAAACCCTGCTGCTCATCACCCACCGCGCATCAATGCTCAGCCTGGTCGACAGGCTGATCGTCCTGGATAACGGGCGCATTGTCGCCGATGGCCCGAAAGAATCGGTTATCGAAGCCTTGCGCAAAGGCCGCGTCGGCCCGGCAGCGGTCTAGGAAAACATCATGAGCCAGCAGATCCTGAGTAACTACTTCGCCCACGGCAAAGGCGACACCGAGTTCATGCCCGAGGTCGACGGCGCAGTGCTTGAAGACACGCCATGGTTTGCCCGCATTACCATCTGGGTCGTCACAGCCTGCATCCTCAGTGCTGTGGCCTGGGCCAATTTCGCAGTGCTAGATGAGGTCACCACCGGCCAGGGCAAGGCCATTCCCTCGAGCAAGATCCAGGTCATCCAGAACCTTGAGGGCGGAATTGTCAGTGAGATTTTTGTTCGTGAAGGCCAGGTGGTTAACAAGAACGATGTCTTGCTGCGCCTCGATGACACACGTTTTTTGTCCAACAAGGGTGAAAGCGATGCCGACCGCTTGGCGCTGATTGCCCGCGTGGAGCGCCTGAGTGCAGAGGCGGAAGGCAGGCCGCTGGCAATGCCCGAGGAAATAACCCGCAGTGCCCCACAACTGGCCGAGGACGAAGCAGGCTTGTACAGCTCACGACAACAACGGCTGCAAAGCGAGCAGCGGACACTTGGCGAGCAGCTTCGGCAAAAGAACCAGGAGCTGGCAGAGTTTCGCTCCAAGGCGCAACAGTATCGGTCCAGCCTGGGCTTGATTCAGCAAGAACTGAACATGTCGACCCCCCTGGTCAAGGCCGGCGCCATTTCACCGGTCGAGATTCTCAGGCTGCGGCGCAGCGCGGTTGAAGTCCGCGGCTCGCTCGATGCAACCAACCTGGCAATTCCAAGGGCGGAATCGGCAATCAGCGAGATCAAAAGCAAGATCGAGGAATCCGAATTGGGCTTCCGTGCCGATGCCTTCAAGGAGCTCAATGATGCCCGCACTGAACTGAAGAAGATCAACGCCAGTGGCTCGGCGATTGACGACCGCGTCAGCAGAACCACGGTAATTTCACCCGTCAACGGCATCATCAAGCAACTCAAGGTCAACACCATTGGCGGCGTCGTCCAGCCCGGCAGCGATATGCTTGAGATAGTGCCACTGGAAGACAACTTGCTGATCGAAGCCAAGGTGCGTCCGCAGGATGTGGCATTTCTTCATCCGGGCCAGAAAGCCATGGTCAAGTTCAGCGCCTATGACTACACCATTTATGGCGGCCTCAAGGCCAACCTGGAACTTATCAGCGCGGACACCATTACCGATGATGAAGGCAACAGCTTCTATCTGATCCAATTACGCACCGATAAGAGCCATTTAGGCAGTGATAAACAACCGCTGATGATCATCCCCGGCATGGTTGCCACTGTCGATATCATTACCGGCCAGAAGAGCGTGCTTGACTACCTGCTCAAGCCGGTACTCAAAGCCCGCACCGAGGCGCTGCGTGAACGCTAAGGAACCTCTGAAAAACTGCTGCGCTCGATAATACGGCGTTGAAAAGCTGCTCACAGCCTTTAGGCTGAGCGAACTTCAGTTCGGCCCCGAAGTGGTGAGCAACGCGAATCAAATGCTCATCTAGGCCACTAGAGTCGAGCGCGCCCCCGGTCGCTTTTTCGCACCTTTGACTCGCTGGCGCTCGCCCTCCGGGCCAGCCTTTGGCTGTTACTCCCGTTGGTCGTTGCGCCTTGTACTCCCGTCGCTCGCGACCTTGTTCAGAGGTTCACTGAGGCCCCTATGTCTTGTTTGAATGATTACGCGCAAAGGTGTGAGCGCCCATGGCCCTGATCTGCCCCTCGATCAAGGCATCGAAAGGCTGCAACAGCGCGGCAAATGATTGCTCCGGCTCAAGCAACTGCAAGGCAGCGGTGACCGCCTCGATAGTCGATAACGAGCCCTCCATCGGCGCCTTTCGCAGGCGATAGCGCGACTGCTGGCCAGGCGGCAAGGTTACGCGCGGCAGGTTTGCCAACAGCGGATTAAGGTACAGCAACTTGCGCGCCTTGCGCCAAGTGCCATCGGGAACCACCAGGCGCACGGGCATCTGATCGGCCTCTTGCCGAACAGCAGTCAAGGGCTGCGCAGCCTCCCCCGGAAACAGCAGGTAACTGCGGTAACCGGGTTGCGCCAGGTACGCGGCCAGTTGCTCGAACTGCTCGCCAACCCACAACTCTGCATTCTGCAGTCCAAGCGCCAGCAAACTTGCGGTATTGAGCGCGTGCCTGACCTCGCTTGGGTGCTGCAGGATCAATACCTGGGTGCGGCTATGCAGGCTTGGGATCAATGCGCAAAGGCAATGCTCAAGTGGTCGAGCACATCGCTCGCAGCGGGGGCGAGGCATAAAAATAACTCCTTAGCCAGCGACGTTCTTATCAGCCGCATTCAACTGCGTCTTGAGCAGATCGCGAAAGGTTTGAATCAAGGGCTCGCGCGAACGGCCTCGACGCAGGATCAACGAAAACGGTGCTTGATAACCAAATGTCGCTGGCAGCAATACGCGCAACTGCTGCAACTCGACCCAATGCTGTGCGTAGTGCTCGGGCAAATAGCCGATGTAGGCGCCTGACAACACCAAGATCAACTGGGCCTCCATCGACTCGACAGTCCCCGCGCTGTGCTTGAAGCCATGGCGCGCCAGTTCTGCCTGGCTCCAATAGCCACGCCCCACCATGCGTTGCTGGGTAATGACCTCGGCGGGAATGCGCCGCTGCTTGAACAGCGAGTGACGCTCGCTGCAGTACAGCCAATGCTGTTCGCGATACAAAGGCTGATACAGCAAGCCATTCATGCGGGTCGAGAACGCACCGATGGCAATATCCAGGCGATTGTCCAGTACCGCAAGCTGTAATTCATAAGGGCTCAATACAGACAAATGCAGGTGCACCGCCGGGTGTTCATGGCTGTAGGCACCAATTACTTCAGCCAAAGGTAAAGCCATATCGCTTACCGTTGAGTCGAGCACCCCGAGATTCAGGGTTCCGCGCAGCTCGCCCTTGAGCGCTGCCGAGTAGCGTTCAAAACCCTCCAGCTCACTCAGTAGGCGCAAGGTTTCCTGATGAAACAACTCGCCCTTGCTGGTCAGACTGAAACCGCCACGCCCTCGGTGGCACAGGCTAAGCCCCAGCGAACTCTCGAGTTGGCTCATGTAGGTGCTGATTGCAGAAGTCGATAGCTTCAACTCCTGCTGAGCCGCAGCAAAGCCCTGGTGGCGCACCACGCTGGCAAAAATCCTGAGCAACTTCAGGTCGGGTAACGCCTGACTCATAACCACTCCGCAACACCAGAAATCAACTAATCGACGATTCTAAGCCCTGCGCCATTAGTTTAGAAATTTATGAACTAATTTTTTGCTCTCAGCGATTTGTCACAGCGCAGCGATGGCCAAGAATCGGCGCACTTTATTAAAACCATAACAACCGTGAGGCCATCCCATGGACAAGATTTTGCACCAACCCCTGGGCGGTAACGAAATGCCGCGTTTCGGCGGCATCGCCACCATGATGCGCCTGCCGCACATCCAAACCCCTGAAGAACGCAAGCAACTCGATGTGGGCTTTGTCGGAGTCCCGCTGGATATTGGCACCTCGCTGCGTTCCGGCACCCGCTTTGGCCCGCGTGAGATTCGCGCCCAGTCGGTGATGATTCGCCCCTACAACATGGCAACCGGTGCCGCGCCCTTTGATTCGCTGAACATTGCCGATATTGGCGATGTGCCCATCAACACCTTCAACATGGCTGAAGCGGTGCGTATTATCGAGGATGCCTACGACCAGATTCTCGAAGACGGCATCCTGCCCCTGACACTTGGCGGCGACCACACCATCACCTTGCCGATCCTGCGGGCGATCAAGAAGAAGTTCGGCAAGGTCGGGCTGGTTCACATTGATGCTCATGCTGACGTCAACGACCATATGTTCGGTGAAAAAATCGCCCACGGCACAACCTTCCGCCGCGCCGTCGAAGAAGACCTGCTCGATTGCGATCGCGTGGTGCAGATCGGCCTGCGCGCCCAGGGCTACACCGCCGAGGATTTCAACTGGAGCCGCAAGCAGGGCTTTCGCGTGGTCCAGGCCGAAGAATGCTGGCACAAGTCACTTGAACCATTGATGGCTGAAGTGCGCGAGAAAGTCGGTGGCGGCCCGGTTTACCTGTCATTTGATATCGATGGTATCGACCCCGCCTGGGCACCTGGCACCGGCACCCCGGAAATTGGCGGCCTGACTACCATCCAGGCAATTGAAATCATCCGCGGCTGCCAGGGCCTGGATCTGATCGGCGGCGACCTGGTTGAAGTCTCCCCGCCCTATGACACCACGGGCAACACCTCGCTGCTCGGCGCCAACTTGCTTTACGAAATGCTCTGCGTGTTGCCTGGCGTGAAAAATCGCTAGCACAAGCCTGTTGGTCGAAGCCGTCCTTGCACCAAGACCGCTTCGACCAAGACGCCAACACCTGAATTAAAGATTTGCACTCAGACAAGTGCGAACATAAAAACAATTAAAAGAGACACTGCAAATGACTCTGGATCTTCTAGTAATTCTTATCTACGTAGCTGCGATGCTTGGCCTGGGTTTCTATGGCATGCGCCGCAGTAAAAACCGTGAAGACTATCTGGTTGCCGGGCGCAACCTTGGCCCCATGTTCTACCTCGGGACGATGGCGGCAACCGTACTCGGCGGTGCTTCAACCATTGGTACCGTGCGCCTTGGCTATGTCTACGGTATCTCCGGCTTCTGGCTCTGTGCATCACTGGGCCTGGGCATCATCGGCATCAGCCTGCTGCTGGCCAAGCCGCTGCTGAAACTCAAGATCTACACCGTCACCCAGGTCCTGGAGCGCCGCTATAGCCCGACGGCGCGGCATGCAAGCGCAGCCATCATGCTGATCTATGCACTGATGATCGGCGCCATTTCAACCATTGCCATCGGCACTGTCATGGAAGTGCTGTTTGGCCTGCCGTTCTGGGTGAGCATCCTGATTGGTGGCGGTATTGTCGTCGCCTACTCGACCATTGGCGGCATGTGGTCACTGAGCCTGACCGACATAGTGCAGTTCCTGATCATGACCATTGGCCTGGTGTTTATCCTGATGCCGATGTCAATCAGCGATGCGGGCGGTTGGAATGCCCTGGTTGCAAAACTGCCTGCCAGCTACTTTTCGTTCGCCGCGATTGGCTGGGACACCATCATCACCTACTTCCTGATCTACTTCTTCGGCATCTTTATCGGCCAAGACATCTGGCAGCGGGTGTTCACTGCGCGCAGTGAGAAGATTGCCAGGTTCTCCGGTACAGCCGCTGGCATCTACTGCATTCTCTACGGCTTGGCGGCCGCACTTATCGGCATGGCGGCCAAAGTGGTATTGCCCGACCTGGATAACGTCAACAATGCCTTCGCCAGCATCGTCCAAACCAGCCTGCCAGATGGTATTCGCGGCTTGGTGATCGCTGCTGCACTGGCTGCATTGATGTCAACCGCCAGCGCCGGGCTGTTGGCTGCCTCGACCACTGCCGCGCAAGACCTTTGGCCAATGTTCAGCAAGCGCAAGAACACAAGCGAAAGCGCAATGACCAACCGGATCTTCACTTTATTGCTAGGTTGCCTGGTGCTTGCGATTGCCTTGGTTGTCAGCGACGTTATCAGCGCCCTGACCCTGGCCTATAACCTGTTGGTTGGCGGCATGTTGATTCCACTGCTGGGTGCAATCTACTGGAAGCGTGCGACCACCGCAGGCGCCATTGCCAGCATGGTGCTGGGTAGCCTGACGGCGGCATTCTTCATGTTCAGCGATGGCCTGGAAGCCAATACGCCGATTTATTACAGCCTTGCAGTTGGCGCAATCAGCTTTATTGCGGTCAGCCTGTTTACTCCCCGACTGGCCACACAGCCAGGCTTGGCCACCAACGATTAATCGACAGCAATTAATGCCTCGACTGACAATAATCGCCGCACTCATGCGGCGATTATTGTTTCTGCGGCGCGCAAGCCATTGCGCGCCGCAGGTTCGGTAGAGATAAGAAATGCTGCAAGTGAAGGCTGCCAGCGCAATCAACAACGGCTGGCGAGAGGAATATTCAGTTGCCCGAACGATTGAACAGCGACACTAAAGCCACTGCTCAATACGGGCGGCGTGAACCACTGAGCAACACTCAGCGCTGGCGGCGCGGCTCTCGTGGCCGACGAGGGTCGTCATTGCGCACGGGAATGGGTTGCAGCTTGGGCCGGTCAAGCAGCCCCAGCGCGACCAGAAGATCGTGAAAAGCATTCTGCATCTTGGCGATCATTTAACGTCCTCCTGCCAAGGCTTACGGATAAGACGCATAGCACGTCTTGCATAAGCATAGATTACCTCGAATCACCCTGCCTCGATTGATACTCGTCAGTTATCCGTCAGCAACTTTGCTCAAAATGTTACACGCAGCCCTGTATAGACCGTACGCCCGGGTCCCGGTTCATAATAACGACTGTTGGCATCGTTGATTCGCACGTTGTCGTAATACTCACGGTCAAACAGGTTGTCGACGCCCAGGTACGGCTCCCAGGTCTGCCCGCCCGCCTTTATCAGCTTGCCGATACGCAAGTTGGTCAGTGCATAGCCGCTGACTTCCACATCATTGGCATCGTTGGCATACATGGCGTCATAGGCACTCATATTCAAGCGCGCATAGTTGCCCTCGTGCTCGTAGGCCACTTCGGTGAATAAGGTTTGCCGAGGAATACCGGCCAGTGAGTTGCCATGGTAATCATTGTCGTCAACCTGATAGTCATCGAACTTGAAGCGGCTGTAGGCATAGGCACCGGTCAGGCGCCAGGCATCCGCCATTTGCCAGCTGAGACTCATCTCCAGTCCGTCGCGGCGCGACTTGCCAGCATTACGATAGTAATTGCGCCCCGATTCGCCCGGCAAACTGTAGCCAACCAGCTCGTCATCGAGCTTCATGCTAAACAGTGCCACGTCATAACGCAGCGTCGACCACTCACCTTTCAGGCCAATTTCGCGATTGAGCGTGTGGACGGGTTCAAGCGATGAGTTAAAGCCACCACCATTTGGATTGGCCAGCTCACTGATGGTCGGCGTCTCGAATGAAGTACCCACCTTGGCGTATAGCGACTGATGAGGATCAAGCCTGTAGCTCAGGCCCGCGCTGTAGTTCCAGTCTTCCAGGTTGCGTGAGCCGGAATTGTCGCCATCGCTGAGGAAACGGTCGTCAACCGACAGGCGTACCCGGTCGTAACGCACGCCCAGGGTCGCTTGCCAGGCATCTGTCAGGTCAATCTGGTCTTCGATAAAGACGCCGCTGCTGTCGGCATTTTCATCTTGCTTAAGGGTCTCGTCACCGCGCTCGCCGAGCAAATTGTCGTAGCGCCTGCGGTCATCACGCTGCACTTCAAGATCGAAACCGCCGGTGAATTTATGCGACATGCCCAACAGCTCTTCGCGGTGGCTGTATTGCCCGCCCATACCGGCAAACAGGCGATCAAAGGTAGTTTGGCCGCCATTGGTGAACGACAAGCTGTTACCAAACTGGCGCTGGCCCACATAGCTGCGCAGCTGATATTCATCGTCACCGGCACCGTAGCCATCCCAGACAGCACTCAGACGTTGCTGGCGAATCCATTCATCGGCGTCGTAGCGCAGGTTATTCGGCGCGGCCTGCCCGCGATCATCGGCGACTTCACTAGCCCTGAGCCCGCCTGGATCTTCAGCGCGATTGTCGATGGCATTGAAGTTGATGCCCAGCCGACCGTAGTCGCTGAACCAGCTCAGCTTGCCGGTCAGGCTATTGGTTTCAGCTTTTGCATGGTCGCGATAGCCCTCTGACTGGGTGCTGTTGAACGCCAGCAAAGCACCGATATCCCCTGCAGTGCCGCCGGTTTCCACCCGTGCGCGCTGATAACCCAGTTCGCCGACGCTCAGGTCAAAAAAGCTGTAAGGCGTGGCAGGCGGCTGGCGCGTTTCAATATTGAGCACACCGCCCGCCGCGTTTCCGTAAAGCACCGAAGAAGGGCCGCGCAAGACTTCCATGCGTTCGACCAGGCCCAGATCCAGGCCATCCAGCTCGGTTTGACCGTCAGGCATGGTCAGCGGCACGCCATCGACCAACACGCGCACGCCACGGACGCCAAAGTTACCACGCGAGCCATAGCCCCGAATCGAGGGGCGCAAGCCTTGCGCAAGGTTATATTGGTTCTGGCTGAACACCCCGGGAACAGAGGCCAGCAGTCCTTGTAGAGCGAGGTTCTTCTCCGCGCCGGACTGATTGGCTTCAACCACGCTTACCGCCGCTGGCGTGCTCAGCCAACGCGTGCTTGTGCGGGGTGAAACAATCACCAGGGGTGCCATTTCAAGGGTCTCATCCGTGCGCGGCTGAGCCGCGTTCAGTGCGCCTGCATTCGCGCCAAGCAGCACGCCAGCCGCCGTTACCATGGTTAATCTCAAAACAACCTCATGACTACTTGAGAATCCCTAGCTGAACACATCAACCGGGCTATTCGGATTTGCGCCGATACGGAAACACATCGATGACCTTGCCTTCAACAATTGCCGCCTGCAGGCTCTTCCAGTAATCGGCATCGTAAAGCTCACCGTGCAGCTGGCTAAAGAGCCGCCGCTGTTTGATATCGGCAAATAGGAACGGAGGAAACTCCTCCGGAAACACGTCGTTGGGTGCAACTGAATACCAGGGCTCGGACGCCATTTCATCTTCTGGATAACGTGGCGGCGGAATGCGCCTGAAGTTGACCTCGGTCAGAAAACAGATTTCGTCGTAATCATAGAACACCACCCGGCCATGGCGAGTCACACCAAAGTTTTTCAGCAACATGTCTCCGGGGAAAATATTCGCCGCTGCCAACTGTTTGATTGCCAGGCCATAGTCCTCCAGCGCTTCACGCACCTGCGCCTCGCTGGCACTTTCAACATAGAGGTTAAGCGGCGTCATGCGTCGTTCAGTCCAACAGTGGCGAACCAGCACTGTATCGCCTTCGATCTCGACGGTGGATGGCGCGACCTCAAGCAACTCAGCCAAACACTCGGGACTGAACTTGGCCTTTGGGAAACGAAAATCCGCAAACTCCTGGGTATCGGCCATGCGCCCTACCCGGTCGACACTTTTAACCAGGCGATACTTCTCGATGACAGTGTCACGCACCACCGTCTTGGTGTGCGAGAAGCGATCCTTGATGATCTTGAATACCGTATTGAAGCCCGGCAAGGTGAACACGCTCATCACCATGCCACGCACACCTGGCGCCATGATGAACTGGTCATCGGTCGTCGCCAGGTGGTTGATCAGCGCCCGGTAGAACTCGGACTTTCCATGCTTGTAAAAACCAATGGAACTGTAAAGCTCGGCAATATGCTTGCCCGGTAGAATGCGCTTGAGAAAGCCGACAAATTCAGCGGGAATCTCCACATCGACCATGAAGTACGAACGGGTGAAGGAGAAAATAATCGACACCTCCGCCTCGTCGGTAATCAGCGCATCCACCTGGATACCCAAGCCTTCGCGGTGCAACAGTGGGAACACCAGCGGCCATTGTTCGTCCCGGTTGAACACGCGCCCGACCAGATACGCCCCCTTGTTGCGATAGAGCACCGAATAGAACAGTTCGATGGTCAGCTCCGGGTCTTTGCACACCCAGTCCGGCAGGCTCTCGCGCATTTGCGCCTCAAGCCGAGCCAGGTCACGCGGCAAGTCTTCAAAGGGCGCGCTGAAACTGTAGTCATTGAAGATTGACTCAAGCATCCGGGCCAGCCCCCGGGCGTTCCCATGATCCGGGCCGAGGCTGTAGAGACGCGTCTGCGCTGCGCGCTGGCGGCTGTGTATGGATGGCCGCGTGGTATGAATGAACATGCAGTCATCGCTGATTTGATCATGACTGAACAAACTGCAAAAAATCGAGTTGAACCAGGTTTCGGAGAGTTCATCGTCGAAACGGCTGTCGATCAGCTGGATATAGTCCGACTTGACCTGCGTCCAGTGGCTGATGTCCAGCAACTCGGCGCCAATCCCGTCGCGCAGGCGCAGGTTGAACTCCCTGACCTTCTCTTCGTAGAGGTTGATACGCGCCGCAGAAGCCTGTTGACCGGCCTGCCATTGCGCTTGCTCGAAGCGTGTTCGGGCACCGTCGGTGATGCGGCGAAAATGCTCGCGATAATCATCAAAGCCATCAAGAATCAGGCGAGCGATATCCGCCGTTAGCGCTTGCTGAGTCATGGGCAAACCTCTGCTGGACCTGTTGCGTTGCAACCGAGCTTAGCCAGATGCCAGCGCCAGCGAAAGCACAACCGAGCCGCCAAGTGAATCGAAGCGGCTCCGGCACGTCTAGGCAAATGCCTGGCTCAGGCGACTATCGAGGTACTGCATAAAGATTTGCAGCGCTGGGGTTTGCCTGACCGGTTTGCGTTGCAGCAGCCCCAGAGAGCGCTGCACCAGTTGTGCCACGGGCAGTACCAGCAAGGCTTCGCCCAACTGCAAAAAGGATGAGCAGCTTGCCGGCAGTAGCGTAAAGCCCAGGCCCTCGCGAACCATGGCGGCTGCGGTGCTCATGTGCGCGACTTGCCAGGTCGGCTGGGCATTTACGCCCAAGCTGAGCAGTGTCATGTCCGCCAGCGGGCGAATACTGGTGTCTGCCGCCAGAGCGATATAGGGCTTGGTCTTCCAGCTTTCGAGATCGCCGCCTTCATCGCGCACCAGCAATACCAGGTTATCGTTGACCAAATGCTTGAACTCAAGCCCGAGCATGTCTTGCGGCAAGGAGGTAATACCCACATCGACCTCGCCCGCCAAGACCCAATCCCTGACCTCCCCGGCGCGGCCATCGAGCAAGGACACCTGAACCCCCGGATGTTCACGGCTATAGGCTGCAATCACCCCAGGCAGGAATGATGCAGCCGCGGTGGGCAAGGCCGCCAAGCGCAATGTGCCGCTGTCCAGGTTCAACAGTTCCTGCGCATCGCTGACCGCATCGCCCATCACCCGGAGCAATTGCTGGGCCTGCGGTAAAAAATGCTCACCGGCTGGAGTTAACTCAACACTGCGTGTGTTGCGCGCGAGTAGCTTTAGCCCTAACGCCTCCTCCAGCCGGCGGATGCTGTAGCTCAGTGCCGGTGGCGACAAATGCAGGAGTTCCGATGTCCGGGTGAAACTCAGGGTTTGCGCGACCAGGGTAAATGCCCGCAACTGGCGAAAGCTGATATCCACGACGACTCTATTCAATTTTATGGAATAGTTATTCTTATAATTAAAATTCACAGAAATATCAATTGACGCCACTATGGCCGGGCCACAGATACCGAGCCTTGAGCCATGACAAATATAATCCACATCGGTTGCGGAGCCGGGTTTGCCAGTGATCGTCCAGACGCAACATTGCGCCTGGCCCGAAGCCTGGCGACGCGCTCCGGAAAACGCTATTTGATGCTCGAGCTGCTTGCCGAGCGAACCCTGGCTGAAGCACAACTGCGCAAACAGCTGGACCCCAACAGCGGCTATGCCAGCCGCCTGTTCGATTTCCTCGACCCTATTCTCGATATCTGCCTCGAAGCCTCCATCCCGATCATTACCAATGGTGGCGCAGCCAATCCCCAGGCGGCGGCGCTGAGCCTGCGCAACAAGCTGGCCGGGCGCCATGCAGACCTGAAAATTGCCTGTGTGCTGGGTGACGACCTGCTTGCACTCGGTCAAGCGCATTTCCAGCAATGGCTTGCGACCTCTGACCTACCCGGCGAACTGGTGTCGGTCAACGTATATACCGGCGCCGACGGCATTACCCAGGCGTTGGAGCAAGGTGCCAATATCGTCCTCTGCGGCAGAGTGTCCGACCCATCACTGGCGGTCGGTCCAATTCGCCATGGGCTGGGCTGGGCCTTTGATGACTGGCAAAAAATGGCGATCGCCACAACCGCTGGGCACCTGCTGGAATGCTGCACACAGGTGACCGGCGGCTACTTTGCTCACCCCGGAATCAAGGATGTGCCCAACCCGGCTAACCTGGACTGCCCGATCATAGAAGTCAGTGCCGATGGCGACCTGGTCGTGACCAAGGCCGAAGGCAGTGGCGGCTGCGTCAATGAGCGCACGGTCAAGGAACAATTGCTTTACGAGATCCATGATCCACGCCGCTACCTAACCCCCGACGTGGTACTCGACCTGGGCCAGGCGCAGGTCGAGCTTGTTGCTGAAGATCGCGTGCGGGTCAGCGGCATTCAAGGCCACCCGCGGCCGGAAAAACTCAAGGGATTGGCGGGCGTACGCGGACTCTGGTTTGGCGAAGCCTCCATCAGCTATGCCGGGCCTGGGGCTGTTGAACGCGCCAGCCTGGCCCGCGAGATCCTGCAACAACGCTTCGCACAACTAGGCCCGTCGCTAACCCCCTGGATTGACCTTGTTGGCGTTGCCAGCTTGTTCAATGACCAGCACGGCGACTACCTGGACAAGCGCCTGGCCTGCCCCCCGGTGGTGGAAGATGTACAGGTCCGTGTCGGCATCGTTGATGAGAATCGCCAGCTGATAGAGCAACTCCAGGCCGAGGTGGAATCGCTCTACACCAACGGCCCAGCTGGCGGCGGCGGTGTGCGTAGGCACCTCAGCGAATCCATTACCACTCGCGATTTCCTGATCCCGCGCAGCGCCGTTCAAACCCGACTGGAGTGGTACTGATGAATACGAGCATTACCCTGGCCGACTATGCCCATGCCCGTGCCGGCGACAAAGGCAACATTCTGTGCGTCGCCGTGTTCCCTCTGAACCCCGATCACTATCAGTGGCTCAAGCGCGAATTAACGCCAGAGCGAGTGGCGGCGCAATTTTCGGGGCGACGCCCGGCGTCCATCAAACGCTATGAAATCGATTCACTGCAGGCCTTGAACTTCGTCCTGGAAGGCGCACTGGAAGGCGGCGTGACCCGCAGTCCGGGGCTTGATCGCCACGGCAAAAGCTTGAGTTACCTGCTCCTGGCCATGCAATTGCCGCCGCCAGCTTGAACGCGCCCGAACCAGACAGATAAAGGTCGCCGCACTGAACAACGCGGCATGTTGAACAATAAAAACAATGATTGAGGTTGAACACAATGATCACAACCCTGGGTTTTGTGATGATGCTTGGCATCATCTCGTTGATTCTGCTGCGCAAGATGAGTCCGGTAGTGGCATTCACCACCATCCCTGTCGCGATCTGCCTGCTGGCCGGTTTTACGCCTGGCGAAACCGGCGGCTTTATCAAGAGCGGTCTGATAACAGTAGCTCCGACTGCCGCACTCTTTTTGTTCGCCATTTTGTATTTCGGCATCATGCGCGACCGGGGACTGTTCGATCCGCTGGTCAACTTCCTGATTCGGCGCACGGGCGGCAAGCCGTTGGCTGTGGCACTGGCCACGGTATTGATCACGGCATCGGTGCACCTCGATGGCGTTGGCGCCGCGACGTTCCTGCTGGTCATTCCAGCGTTGCTGCCCATCTACAAACGCTTGAACATGAGCCCCAACCTGCTGTTGATGCTGGTGGGCACGACAGCCGGGGTCATCAACATGGTGCCCTGGGGTGGCACCACCGCCCGAGCAGCGGCCACCACCGGGCTGGACGCCACCGAACTGTGGCTCGGCCTGATCCCGGTGCAACTGCTTGGCCTGGGGATGATGCTACTGATTGCCGCCTGGCTCGGCCTGCGCGCCCAACGCAGGGTCCCCAAGTCCCTCGGTGCCGCAGCGACCTTCGACACCAGCCTGGGGCAGCCCGAGTCGCGGGAGTTCGGCTTGTCGCCGCGTTCGGTGCGCTACTGGTGCAACGTCGCGCTCACCGCTGCAATCCTGGCCTGTCTGTTTACCGGTACATTCCCACTCTATGCATGCTTCATGGTCGGGCTTGGCATAGCCTTGCCGCTGAATTTCCCGGATCTCAACCTGCAGACCGAGCGCATCAAGGCCCATGCCGCCGACGCCCTGCAAATGTCGCTGGTGATGATGGCAGCCGCAGTGCTCCTGGGTGTGTTGTCCGGGGCCAAGATGTCTGATGCCATGGCCCTGTCGATCATCGACATCCTGCCCCATGGATCAGCTCAATACCTGCATGTGCTGGTTGGCTTCTTCGGTGTCCCGCTGGGCATGATCTTCTCGCCCGATGCCTATTACTTTGCCTTGCTGCCGGTTATTCGTGATGTCGCAGTGGCGGCTGGCGTGCCCTTGGAATCGGTCGCGCGGGCCATGCTGATTGGTGAAAACACCGGTTTTGCAATCAGCCCGGTTGTGCCGAGCGTCTATCTCGCCCTGGCTCTGGCGGGCGTAGAGTTGCGCAAGCACATTACCTATACCTTCTTCTGGGCCTGGAGCGTAAGCCTGTTGATGCTGACTTTCGCCCTGCTGACTGGAGCGGTGCAATTGGGCTCCTGATCAGGCGAGCACGAGTGAAAACCGCCGAGACGCCAATGGCGCTCGGCGGTTTTATGCCTTGACCGGGGCTACAGCAAGCAAATAAAAGGATTCAAGAGCAATTTTCGGATTGCTATCGCGCCTGTAGATGGAAACACTATGCGCCTTGCCTGCCCTGGAGTTTCACCGTGCGCCTGACTGATCTATGCCGACTGCTGTTGCTTGCCGCCATCTGGGGCGCCAGCTTCATGTTCATGCGTATCGTCGCGCCCGTGCTTGGCAGCATGCCGACCGCATTCTTTCGCGCCACGCTCGGCGCCCTGGGCTTGCTGGTTATTCTGCTGGTGATGCGGGTCGACTGGGATTTTCGCGGCAAACTCAAGCAGTGCCTGGCACTTGGCGTGATCAACGCGGGCCTGCCTTCGGCAATGTATTGTCTGGCCGCACTGGTGCTTCCAGCGGGTTACTCATCGATCTTCAATGCGATGACCCCGCTTATGGGCGTGCTCATCGGCATGCTGTTCTTCAGCGAAGCCCTGACCACCAGCAAGGCAGTCGGTGTTGCCTTGGGTTTATTTGGCGTCTGGCTCTTCACTCAGACCGGCCCCATCAGCGTCGACCTGCACATGCTGCTCGGCGCGGCAGCCTGCCTGGTAGCAACCACCTGCTATGGCTTCGCCGGGTTTCTGACCCGCAAGTGGATTGGCCAGCAAGGCGGCCTCGACAATCGTCTCACCGCCTTTAGCAGTCTGGTGGGCGCCAGCTTGTTCCTGACCCCCTTGTTTATCGGCTCCCTGGTGGTGCAGCCGCCTGTCTCCTGGGGTGGCGCCAGTGAATGGCTGTCATTGGCGGGCCTTGGCTTGATCTGCACGGCGTTCGCCTACGTGCTGTATTTCCGCTTGATCAGCGACATAGGTCCGGTTCAGGCATCAACCACGACCTTCTTGATCCCCGTGTTCGGCGTGCTTTGGGGCTGGCTGTTGCTGGACGAGCCGTTATCCTGGGCCTATGTCTATGGCGGCGCGGCTATTGCGCTGGCCTTGTGGCTGGTGGTGCGCCCAAGCCGGCCCGCTCCTGTGCCCTCGACCACACAAAGTACTGCCCGTTAAAGCCATGGGCGGAGCAGTAGTGCCCTGCCCCGCTTGATGCCAACCCTGCCGCATCAGCCGAGTCGCCTGGACGCGACACTCCTGCCCGACAGGCAAATACCATCATCAATATCAGGGGCTGGTGACTGTGCCAGCACTGATAGCCCGCGTTCAGTCAGCTTGATTGATGGACATGCCCACCTGCCTATGGCGGCACTGCAACTGCGCGCTCGCCCAGCACAATCCCCGTCCATGAATGTGTCGCTTGCCGAAAGATGCGCAATAGCTGGCGTTAACAGCCCGCACTCGTCATCCAGCTAGCCAAAAGGCTGGCGCGTTAATGCTTGGGTATTTCTTATATGTGACTGGCTAGTCAGTTCGTTCACTTAGAGAGCAATAACAACAATGATTGACACTAACAAGTACGTGGAACTCCGGCATGAAATCCACAAACACCCCGAACTCAAATATGAAGAAACCAAGACCGCGCAGTTGGTGGCCAGGACCCTGAAAGATCTGGGTTATGAAGTCTGCGAAGGGCTGGGCAAGACAGGGGTAGTTGGCATGCTGGATACCGGTAGACCAGGCCCCTGCATTGCGTTTCGCAGCGACATGGATGCGCTGCCCATCCATGAGCAAAACTGCATTCCCTACAAGTCGACCATCGATGGAAAGATGCATGCCTGTGGCCATGACGGGCATACCGCAGCCTTGTTATGCGCCGCTGAGGCACTGCTGCAGAGAAAGGACCGGTACGCCGGGAAAATCAAGCTCATATTCCAACCTGCTGAAGAAGGTGGCGCTGGCGCCAAGGCCATGATTGACGACGGCGTTCTGCAAACCCCACAGGTGGACATGATCTTCGGCTTCCATAACCGTCCGGGCTTCGAGCAGGGCTATATCTTTGCCAAACCCGGCTCTGCAATGGGTGGCGACACCTCCATTGAAATCACCATTACCGGCAAGGGCGGACACGCCGCCATGCCTCATCTGGCCCATGACCCCATCGTTGTGGCGGCGCAGTTCATCAATCATGTCCAGGCGGCGGTTGCCAGGCAGTTATCGCCTTTGCGTTCAGGCGTGATAACGGTGTCGAGCATCCAGGCCGGTAGCAGAAAGGGCATCAATGTCATCCCGAACAACTGCAATCTGACCATCAGCTTGCGCTCCGACTCGCTGGAAACCCGTGACATGCTGGTCGCGGCAACTGAAAACGCACTGAAATCGGCATGCCTTGCAGGTGCCTGTGACTATGGCTTCAACATACTGCTGGACATCCCCGCGCTGATCAATGATGCCAAGGCAACCGACACGGCAATCAATGCCTTCCGCAAGCACATGCCTGATCGCAGGGTCGAGAAAATTGACTACATGCCCACCATGGGCGCCGAAGACTTTAGCTTTTACCTTCAAGAAGTTCCCGGGTGCTACTTCTTTATCGGCAACGGCATGGATTCAGCCTACCTGCACAACCCGCACTATGACTTCAATGATGCACTTATCGCGGTTGCAACGGATTGCTATCTGAGCCTTGCCGACGCGTTGCTGTCTTAATCTTAAAATAAAATACAAGAAGGAAAAGGCACATGAGTAAACCGGCCGAAATGGCACTACCTGAAATGGAACATTCATCTGGCGTGCTAGGGGCAATTGAACGGGTTGGTAATAAGCTTCCACACCCGTTCTTTTTATTCTTTTACTTATCACTTATCACCCTGGTGCTTTCAGCAGTATTAAATTATTTCGGGGTTCACAGCATCAACCCTAAAACCGGTGAAGCGGTACTGGTTAAAAGCCTGGCCAGTGGCGAAGGTATTGTTCATATCTTTACCAGCCTGGTCAGCAACTTTGTCAACTTCCCGGTACTGGGCACCATTATCATTGTGATGTTCGGTATCGGTGTAGCCGATCACGTCGGGCTCATTTCAATCGTGATGAAGCAGACCGTGACCAAGGCGCCAAGGCACCTGCTGACCTTTCTG
This sequence comes from Pseudomonas segetis, assembly GCF_900188155.1. Taxonomy (GTDB): domain Bacteria; phylum Pseudomonadota; class Gammaproteobacteria; order Pseudomonadales; family Pseudomonadaceae; genus Aquipseudomonas; species Aquipseudomonas segetis. Next base: position 693,264 of record NZ_FZOG01000001.1, on the reverse strand, counting down.
GTGTTTATCACCGGGGTTTCGTCATCCATTGCTTCAGATGCCAGCGTTTTGATTTTCACCCCCTTGGTCGCAATGATCTTCCTCTCTGTCGGCCGCCACCCTATCGCCGGGGCCGCGGCAGCATATGCAGCGGTAAGTGCTGGTTATGACGCCAGCCTCTTTGTTACCGCCGGTGATGCAATCTTCTCCGGACTTGCAACGGAAGCGGCAAGGATCATTGACCCAAATGCCTATGTGTCGCCAGTCGACAATTATTATTTTGCCGCCTGCTCGGTTGTCATTCTCGCCATTGTCGGCACCGTCATCGTCGACAAGATCGTTGAACCTCGGCTCAATCGAATCCTGCCAATGTCGGTATTGACCATCAACACAAAGGCTCAGACTTCACTGGAAGCTGCAATCACCCCTGAGGAGAAACGCGGATTAAAGCATGCGGGCCTGTTCACCCTGGTGTTCGTAGGCTTGATACTTCTGATATTGCTACCTGCGGACTCGGCATTTCGAAATGCCGAGGGCGGTCTGATTCCCTCGCCGTTCATGAAGTCATTTGTGCCCTTCCTGTTCATTTACTTCCTGGGCGTGGGCTATGTGTATGGCAAGGCGACGGGGGTAATCAAGAAGGCTGAAGATATTCCAGAAATCATGACCGGGTGCATAAAGAACCTCGCCTCGATCTTGGTGTTGTTCTTTATGATTTCACAGTTTATCGCGCTGTTTAAATGGAGCGGGATCGGCAGTTTGATTGCCTTTGAGGGCGCAACTTTTCTGACTTCGCTGGGATTGACCGGTTATAGCTTGATCGTCGGCTTCATTTTGCTCACCGCGCTCATGAATATCTTCATGACATCAGGTTCTGCGCAGTTTGCCTTATTCGCACCGATTTTCATCCCCATGCTGATGCAGTTGAATATCGAGCCTGCATTCACCATGGCCATGTTCCGCGTGGGAGACAGTACGACCAATATCATTTCCCCGCTGTCGCCATATTTCGCCGTGGTATTGGCCTTTATGCAGCAATACTATCCGAAGTTGAGACTGGGGACTCTGATGGCGACCATGTTGCCGCTGTCGCTGGGTTTCCTGGTGTGCTGGACAGCGTTCATGCTGCTGTGGACGATGCTTGGCTTGCCGGTGGGGCCGAATATCTATATGCACATGTAGCCGCTACAACCCGGGGTGGTCGAGGCATGGAACTCGACCGCCCTGGTCCAGGTTAATGCGTTGTAGTGCGTGCCTGTGAGCATAGATGCGGCGATGCGGCACCCAGCCACAAAGGCAAGCACATTGGGAGCGCGCTAGCCTTGAGGAAAATCATGCCGGTGCATTGCTCGGGCGCGCGGCTTTCATGCAGAGCAGCCGCATCCTTAGCGGCTGCGGCCTTCAGGCTACTACTGGACCATTTCCTGATCGCTAAACATATCGCTGAACAACATGCTCGACAGGTAACGCTCGCCAGAATCCGGCAGGATCACCACGATTGTCTTGCCTTGCATGTTCGGCTCATTGGCGATTCTCATTGCCACGGCCATGGCCGCGCCACAGGAAATACCGCAGAGAATGCCCTCCTCACGCATCAGGCGCAGCGCAACGGCTTTTGAGTCTTCGTCACTGACCTGCTCAACCCGGTCAACCATGTCCAGATCAAGGTTTTTCGGTACGAACCCCGCGCCTATGCCCTGGATCTTGTGCGGACTCGGCTTGACCTCGTCACCCGCGATGGTCTGGCTGATAACCGGGGAACTGGTGGGCTCGACAGCGACCGAAAGAATCGGCTTGCCCTGGGTCTTCTTGATGTAGCGCGAAACCCCGGTAATGGTACCGCCAGTACCTACGCCGGAGACCAGCACATCAATTGCACCTTCGGTGTCATTCCAGATTTCCGGGCCCGTGGTCTTCTCGTGAATCTCCGGATTTGCCGGGTTCTCGAACTGCTGTGGCATAAAGTATTTGCCACTGTCCGACTGGGCAATTTCAGTGGCTTTTTCGATAGCGCCCTTCATGCCTTTGGCTGGCTCGGTCAGCACCAACTCGGCACCAAGCGCTTTAAGCACCTTGCGTCGTTCAAGGCTCATCGACGCTGGCATGGTCAGCAACAGTTTGTAGCCACGCGCAGCGGCCACAAACGCCAGGCCAATACCGGTGTTACCGGAGGTTGGCTCGACAATGGTCATGCCAGGCTTGAGAACGCCGCGTGCTTCCGCATCCCAGACCATGTTGGCGCCAATCCGGCATTTGACTGAGTAGGCAGGGTTGCGACCTTCGATCTTGGCAAGAATGGTCACCCCTTTGGGGCCCAGGCGATTAATCATCACCAGCGGTGTATTGCCGATGGCTTGTGCGTTGTCTGCAAAGATGCGGCTCATGATGGGATCCTTGTACGGAGTTAGCTGATTAGCCTATGACGCAAGCTTGCGCGCGTCCAGTAGCCAGGCAACTTCTGCAACATTAGGCCGCGAATAATCACAACCGTACAGGCCAGCACGGCGCTCCAAGCGCGCACATCCAGCCCAATGGCTTGATTACTGGAAACCAATTACGCGTTAGCGAGTCAGTTTAATTATGAGAAAACGTTTCGCTATACCTCTGTGGACTCTAATCAGCATCGCCTGCCTGTTGGTGGTGCTGCACATTATGCTGCCATCATTGGTGCGTGATTACCTTAATGAACAGCTCGCCGACATGGGTGATTATCGCGGGCATATCACCGATGTCGACCTTGCGCTGTGGCGCGGCGCCTATCGCATTAACCAGTTGAACATCAGCAAGGTCAACGGCAAGGTCCCGGTACCGCTGCTAGAGGCACCATCAATTGACCTTTCGGTGAGCTGGAGCGCTCTGTGGAACGATCATGCCGTGGTTGCGAGTGTGGTGTTCGAGCAGCCCAAGCTGACCTTTGTCGATGGCGGCAATGCCGCAGCCTCGCAAACCGGTGAAGGGGTCGACTGGCGCCAGCAACTCAAAGCCTTGTTGCCCATCACTCTCAATGAAGTCAGGGTCAACCAGGGCACCCTGGCCTTTCGCAACTTCAACTCGAAACCGCCGGTGGATATAAAAGCCACCCAACTGAATGCCACGCTGTTGAATCTAAGCAATACCAACGCCAGCAAAGCGCTGTTGCCGGCGAGTTTCAAGGCCACCGCTAAAATCTTCGGTAACGCGCCACTGCAAACCAGCGCCAAACTCAATCCGCTGGGCAAGCTGGATGATTTTGACCTAAAGCTGCGCGTTACCGATATCGAACTCAAGCAACTCAATAGCTTCACCCGCACCTACGCCGACTTTGACTTTGTCAAAGGCAATGGCGACTTCGTCATGGAGCTAGAGGCGCGTAAAGGCAAGATCGATGGCTATGCCAAGCCATTGCTGCGTGACATGGAGATTTTCGACTGGCAACAAGATGTCGAGGCCGAGGATAAAAACTTTTTCAGCGGTATCTGGGAAGCCCTGGTTGGCAGCGGCGGCTGGCTGCTGAAAAACCACAGCAAGGACCAATTCGCCACCCGCATCGAGATTGCCGGCGACCTCAACGCCTACGACGTCAGTAACTGGCAGGCCTTCAAATCGATTCTGCGCAATGCCTTCGTCAAGGCATTCAGTAATCGTTTCGACTCAACCCGGCAATGACCGGTCCCAAGGAACGTTTGCAAGGTGACTCGCCATTCAGTGACTGAATACCCCGTCTTCGTTCACAGCGGCCCAACCGGCACGGTATAGTTGGGCTTTAACCCATTGACCCGTGGCGATTACCCGGGCGTACCGGTGTGAGGATTTAGCATGAAGTTCGAAGGCACTCAGTCATACGTCGCAACCGACGATCTCAAGCTTGCGGTTAACGCTGCCATTACCCTGGAACGCCCGTTGCTGGTCAAGGGTGAGCCTGGCACCGGCAAGACCATGCTGGCCGAGCAACTGGCCGAGTCCTTTGGCGCGCGCCTGATCACCTGGCACATCAAATCAACCACCAAGGCCCACCAGGGCCTGTATGAATATGACGCGGTCAGCCGCCTGCGCGACTCGCAACTCGACTCCGACAAGGTCCACGATGTACGCAACTACATCAAGAAGGGCAAACTCTGGGAAGCCTTTGAATCCCAAGAACGAGTCATCCTGCTGATCGATGAAATCGACAAGGCCGACATCGAATTCCCCAACGACCTGCTGCAAGAACTCGACAAGATGGAGTTCTACGTTTACGAGACCGATGAAACCATCAAGGCGGTCCAGCGCCCGATTATCATCATCACCTCAAACAACGAGAAGGAACTGCCGGATGCCTTCTTGCGCCGCTGCTTCTTCCACTACATCGCCTTCCCCGATCGCGACACCTTGCAGCGCATCGTTGACGTGCACTACCCGACCATCAAGAAAGACCTGGTCAGCGAGGCCCTCGACGTGTTCTTCGATGTGCGCAAGGTGCCGGGCCTGAAGAAGAAGCCTTCGACCTCCGAACTGGTTGATTGGCTGAAACTGCTGATGGCCGACAACATCGGCGAAGCGGTATTGCGTGAGCGCGACCCAACCAAGGCGATTCCGCCGCTGGCCGGGGCCTTGGTCAAGAACGAGCAGGATGTTCAACTGCTCGAACGCCTGGCCTTTATGAGCCGCCGCGCCGGTCGCTAATTGTCCGATCGTGGCGACTCCGCTCGGCCGGTCGCTCTCGGGCGAGAGCCCGTGTAGAGAGTCCTCGCTGTCCAGCCAAGCCTGCCTGCGAGGGCCGAAGCGCAGCAGCCCGATCCGAACCTACACATGAGGGTGCAGCCATGCTGCTTAACCTATTCAACGAAATGCGTGCAGCCAAGGTGCCGGTCTCGGTGCGTGAGTTGCTCGACCTGATCAACGCGTTGAAACACAACGTGGTGTTCGCTGACATGGACGAGTTCTATTACCTCGCCCGCACTATTCTGGTTAAGGACGAGCGCCACTTCGACAAGTTCGACCGCGCCTTCGGCGCCTATTTCAATGGCCTGGAAAACCTCAACCAGCATATTGAAGCGCTGATCCCGGATGAATGGCTGCGCAAGGAATTCGAGCGTTCGCTCAGCGAAGAAGAACGCGCCAAGATCGAATCCCTCGGCGGCCTGGACAAACTCATCGAAGAGTTTAAAAAGCGCCTCGAAGAACAGAAAGAGCGCCACGCTGGCGGTAACAAGTGGATTGGCACGGGCGGCACAAGCCCCTTCGGTTCAGGCGGATTCAACCCGGAAGGGATTCGTGTTGGAGATGCAGGCAAGCGCCAGGGTAAAGCCGTGAAAGTGTGGGACCAGCGCGACTATAAGAACCTAGACGACCAGGTTGAACTGGGCACGCGCAACATCAAGGTTGCACTACGCCGCCTGCGCAAGTTTGCCCGCCAGGGCGCCGAAGATGAGCTGGATCTCGATGGCACCATCGACCATACCGCCAAGGATGCAGGCCTGCTCAACATCCGCATGCGACCGGAGCGACGCAACACGGTCAAACTGCTGATCCTGTTCGACATCGGCGGCTCGATGGACGCCCACGTCAAGGTTTGTGAAGAGCTATTTTCCGCGTGCAAGACCGAGTTCAAGCACATGGAGTACTTCTACTTTCACAACTGCATTTATGAGTCGGTGTGGAAGAACAACCTGCGCCGCACCTCCGAGCGTTTCTCCACCCAGGACCTGCTGCACAAGTATGGCGCTGATTACAAAGTCGTATTTGTCGGGGATGCGGCCATGGCGCCCTATGAAATCACCCAGGCCGGTGGCAGCGTCGAGCACTGGAACGAAGAACCAGGTTATCTGTGGATCAAGCGCTTCATGGAGAAATACAAGAAACTCATCTGGATCAACCCCTACCCCAAAGACACCTGGGGCTACACCGCCTCGACCAACATCATTCGTGAACTGGTCGAGGACAAGATGTATCCCTTGACCTTGCAAGGCCTAGAAGACGGCATGAAGTTGCTGTCCAAATAAGCAAATGCCGCAGGCTCACCTGCGGCAGCGCTTGAGCATGCTTATCGCCAATGACGGTCACGCACGCGACGATCCTGGCCACCGCCAAGCAGTTGTACAATGGTCACCAGCAACAGTTCGACCAGCAACGCCAGCAACAAGGCGCAGACAATTCCCCAGGCAATCGCCTCGGGCACCAGTAACACCTGGAAGCTATAGGCCGCGTAGGTTTCCCTGAGCAACTCGGAATCGGCAGCGGTAGCCAGATGCCAAACCTGCTGATACCAGGGGCCATGCATGGCTTTGGATTCAGCCTTAAGCCAGTCCGAACGCATCACCAGGGTATTGACGCTCTTTGCATCGCTTTGCATCACCGGATCATCACTGGCCTGATAATGCGCCACCAAGGCAAGCATATCGCCCTTGAAAAAGCGTTTTGCAGTGTCACGGAAGCCTTGCAGGCTTTGCTCGGACTCCTGCAGGTGCGCATCGACACGCTTGCTGTAATCGTCGATATAGCCAGGCACCTGCACACCGACCAGCAAGCCCAAAGCAAACAGCGCCAAGCGTAGATAGCTTTTAAACATCCGCCCCCTCCCCTTTATTCCTGGTTAATCCGCCAGGCCTTGTGCGATACATTCCCCCGCGCGCCACAAACGCCACTCTCCTGGCTGGTACAAATTCCAGCTCTCGTTATTGGTCAATGGCGCCGTTGCCAGCACTGTGACTATGTCATTGGGCGTGGTTTCTGACTGAAAATCGACCTGCACATCAACATCCGTCAACTGTGCCGGCCCGAAAGGTGCGCGACGGGTGATATGGGCTAGCTTGCTTGAACAAAAGCTAAATAGCCAATCGCCATTACTGAGCAGGCAATTGAAAACGCCCTTTCGCCGGTAGGCGGCACAGGCCTGAACCAAGGTCGGCAACATTTGCTCGACCTCAACCGCACAGGAAAACTCAGCCCGTAGCCGGTTGAGCAAATCGCAAAAGGCCGCTTCACTGTCCGTATCGCCAATGGGCTGGTAGAAGCCCAGTTCGGGAGCAAAGTCCGCCAACTGGCCATTGTGGGCAAAACACCAGCTACGCCCCCACATTTCGCGTACGAAGGGATGAGTATTGGCCAGGCAGACCCGGCCAACATTGGCTTGGCGAATATGCCCGATCACCACTTCGCTCTTGATCGGGTAGCGCTGCACCAACTTTGCCACTTCCGACTCATAACTGGCGCTGGGGTCTTGGAACAAGCGCAGACCGCGCCCTTCATAAAAACCTATCCCCCAGCCATCGCGGTGCGGGCCGGTACTGCCACCGCGCTGCATCAGCCCGGTAAAGCTAAAAACAATATCAGTCGGCACGTTGGCACTCATGCCCAACAGTTCACACATCCTGTTTTCTCCAACCGCTGTAGTAACCTGGACGCACTATGGTTTTCAGGGATTTCTCAGCGCCTTGCCATTGCGCAAAGTGCGTTTGCACAAGATTAGCCCAGGCGCTACCCGGCAGTCGCCCGCCATATGCAGGTTGCGATAGTTTTTGTTCGGCGGGGTAAGCTTTGCCAGTCGCACTCAGTTGCCAGCAAAAGCAAGAAAATCAAGCCACTTGCCGGTGCTGCGGGCAAGCGGCTTGATCAAGGCTAGAGCCTTGGCTCTACACGCATGCCGTGGCGGTCATGCTGGGCATAGGTGGGCTCGGCATCGCCATCATCCATGATTTCACGCAGGGTGCGTGGGTCTTGCTCCTCTTCAGGCTCCAGCCTGGCCTGGCGACGTTCTTTCCACCAACGCTCGATTGGCCAGCGAATGGCCACGAAAACCAGGTAGGCGGCAAAGGCAATCATGCCGTAAAGGGCCAGATCAGCCACTGCACGCCAGAGGTTATTACCCACCTTGAATAAAATATCCAGGGCACTAACCGCGATAGCCGGGGCAAACAGCTCCTTACCCGGGTCGACAATGGTCGGGCTGAATAACAAGACCGCGACCAGAACCCGCAAAGGTTCGCGCACGTAACGCCACATCCAGCGGGTTAAACGGAACCAAACCAGTAGGCAGCCCAACGCGGCAACGGCGTAGACGGCCCATGCGAGTAGGTTTTCGTTCTCAAACATAAGGTGGCAAATCCCTGGCAAGATGGCGGGCATGTATGGTGGCCCTTATGATAACGACTTTTACGCCCAACGGCGCCCCTGCCGTCGGTACTCAATGATTCCGGAGTAATCCCATGGCCAACGCCCCTATCGCCCGCAGTGAGGCTGGCAGCGATCCCTATCGCTGGCTGGAAAATCGCGACAGTGAAGATGTTCTCCAGTATCTACGGGCCGAGAATGACTACCTCGAAGCGCAACTGAGCGATCAGGCCGACCTGCGTGAGCACCTTTTCCAGGAGATTAAAGGCCGCATCCGCGAGACCGACCTGTCGCTGCCCTCGCCCTGGGGGCCTTATTTGTACTACCAGCGCACCACCGCCGGTGATGAATACCCGCGCCACTACCGCTGCAAACGCCCGGCAGATGGCTCCCACACTGTCGATGAAAGCAGCGAGCAATTGCTGCTCGACCCAAACGAACTGGCCGACGGCGGATTCTTTTCCCTCGGCGCCTTTAGCATCAGTCCTGATCATCAGCGCCTGGCTTACAGCACCGATACCAGCGGCGAAGAAATTTACCAGCTGCATGTCAAGCAACTCAGCGATAACAGCGTCCAGACCCTGGCTTTTGAAGATTGCGATGGCAGCATGGTCTGGGCCAACGACAGCCAAACGCTGTTCTTTGTCGAACTCGATGAAACCCATCGCCCGCATAAGCTTTACCGCACCAGCCTGGGCAGCGACAAGGCCGAGTTGGTGTTTCATGAGCCCGATGGGCGTTTCTTTATGCACTGCTACCGCGCCTCATCGGAACGCAAGCTGATCCTGATGCTGGGCAGCAAGACCACCAGCGAAGCCTGGGTTCTGGATGCCGAGACGCCCGGGCAAGCCTTCAGCTGCGTGGCCCCACGCCAGGAGGATCACGAATACGACGTTGATCACGGCCTGCACAATGGCGAATGGCAATGGTTTATTCGCAGTAACCAGAGCGGTATCAACTTTGCGCTGTACCGCGCGCCCGAGCATGCCTTCACCCGTGATCACTGGATTGAACTGCGCGCCCATGACGACCAGGTGATGATCGACGGCATGACGCTCAATGCCAATGCATTGCTGCTAAGCCTGCGTGAGGGCGGCTTGCCGATCATTGAAGTAACACCCACCGGCTTGCCGAGCTATCGCGTCAGCCTGCCGGATGCGGCCTACAGCCTCTATGTGCAGGATGCGCTGGAGTTCGAGAGCGACAACATGCGCCTGCGCTACGAGGCGCTCAATCGCCCCGCCCAGGTTCGCCAGCTGAACCTGGCCACGGGTGCGCAGCAGGTGCTCAAGGAAACGCCGGTCGAAGGCCCGTTTGATGCCGATGCCTATGTCAGCCAAAGGGTCTGGGCAACGGCAGCAGATGGCCAGCAAATCCCGATTAGCCTGGTCGCACGCAAAGACTTGATCGGCACGCCCTGCCCGCTTTACCTCTATGGTTATGGCGCCTATGGCGAATGCCTCGACCCATGGTTCTCCCACGCACGCCTGAGCTTGCTTGATCGCGGTGTGGTATTTGCCATCGCCCATGTACGCGGCGGTGGTGAGTTGGGCGAAGCCTGGTACCGCGCAGGTAAACTGGAGCACAAGCACAACAGCTTCGATGACTTTATCGCCTGCGCCGAACACCTGTGCGCAACCGGTTACACCCGCCGCGAACAACTGGTCATCAGCGGCGGCAGTGCCGGGGGCTTGTTGATGGGCGCGGTGCTTAACCAGCGCCCGGATCTGTTCGCCGCTGCCATTGCTGAAGTGCCTTTCGTCGATGTGCTCAACACCATGCTCAACCCGGACCTGCCGCTCACTGTCACCGAATACGATGAATGGGGCGACCCGAACCAACCCGAGGTGCATGCCACCATCAAGGCCTACGCGCCTTATGAGAACGTCAGCGCCCAAGCCTATCCGGCCATGTTGGTGGTGGCCGGCTACAACGACAGTCGAGTTCAATATTGGGAAGCAGCTAAATGGGTGGCCAAGCTGCGGGCCAGCAAAACCGACCAGAACCTATTGTTGCTCAAGACCGAGCTGGATGCGGGCCATGGCGGCATGAGTGGTCGCTACCAGGCGCTCAAGGACGTTGCCCTGGAATACGCCTTTATCTTCAAGGTTCTGCAGCTTGGCTAGCGGCCTCAAGATATCTTGTGAGCACCCGCCTGTGCGGGCGTTCACAACTTTGACCACGCCAGGACTGGCATGCTTGAGCCACCTGGAAACGGCCTTGAAAGACGATGACTGAGCGCTCATACCTGATCAACGAAATACGCGACATGCTGCTCGACAGCGGCCTGTTCAATAGCTTGCACCCTGCCGATGTCCTGGCGGCGGCGGGCTATTTCAGCATCAGCAAGTATGAGCCTGAACAATTGATATGCAGCGAAGGTGAGGCTGGCACCTTTATGTGCGTCATTCATTTCGGCGCCGTATCGGTCTGCAAGACCAATTCAAACGGCGACACTGTTGAAATCGCCAAGCTGCGCAAGGGGCGCGCCTTCGGTGAAATGGCAGTGCTCGACGGCGAGCGCCGCTCAGCCAGTTGCGTGGCGGTGAGTGACTGCACCTTAGTGGTTCTATCACGGGACTCGCTGGAAAAAATGATCAACGAATCGCCAAAGGCCGCCGCCAAACTCGTCCGAGCGATTGCCGTGGCCATGTCCAAGCGCTTGCGCATGGTGGACGGTCAACTTGTGGAACAGCAGCTTTGAGAGCGTTGCAACCACTCCGTAGGGTGCGACAACGCGAAGCTGGGCAAGCACGTACTTAAACGCGCTGGCCAGCGGTGACTGAAAAAAGCGTAAGCCACCCTACTGTTCGGGCTTTTGCTCTTGCTTGAACCCCTCGCGGTTGCGCTGCAGTTGCTCTTCAAGCTCGGGGATAGGTTCGTCCGCCGGGCTCAAGGTGGTGGTTGGCCTTTGCTGGCGGATCGGTTGGTTAACCGAATTGTTAAGCAGGCGTGGGCTACTGGCTGGCGCACCACCTGGCGTTGAACGCAGTCGCGGTTGATCATAGGGCTGTGGGGTTGGGCTGCCCGGTGCACCTGCAGACGAACCACTGCCGGAACCGAGAGTGCCGTAATTCTGTGCCAGCGCCGGCGCCGCCGTGGCGCATAGACTCAGCGCCACAGCGCCGATAATGGGTTTCATGCCTTGCATAGCAACCTCCAATAATCCCCGACCTCAGTTTAGCGCCTCTGCCTGACATTGGACGGCAGGTTATCAAGACAGTTCTCGCTGAGCGACACTGGCGCTAAACTGACAGCCAAGGTCACTTACTCGGACAACCTCCATGAATTCGCAAAAGCCACCAGCCACCGCCAAGCTAGACCGTATCCTTGCTGACGCCCAGCGCAGCCGCGAAGAAGGCTATCGCGACAAGGCACTCAAGATGTATCCGCACGTCTGTGGTCGCTGCGCACGTGAGTTCTCCGGCAAGCGCCTGAGCGAGCTGACCGTTCATCACCGCGATCACAACCATGACAACAACCCGCAGGACGGTTCCAACTGGGAACTGCTTTGCCTGTTTTGCCACGACAACGAACACTCGCGCTACACCGACCAGCAATACTTCTCTGAGTCATCGACCGGCTCGCCGAAAAAAGCCCAGGTCACCCACAACCCATTTGCCGACCTGGCGGCGCTGCTTAAAAGCAAAGAGTAATCACCGGCGCGCAACTGCACGTATAATCAGCGCCTTTTGCGCAAAGGGCACAGGCCGTGGCGAACAAACGATACAGTTGCATTGGCTTGGTCAACCCGAAGTCACCCGACAACGTAGGCTCTATCATGCGGGCTGCAGGTTGCTACAGTGTCAGCAGCGTGTTTTATACCGGCACCCGCTATGACCGCGCCAAGGACTTTGTCACCGACACCAAGCGCGTGCATCTTGATATTCCATTGATCAATATCGACGACCTGCAGAAGATCATTCCGCTGGGGTGCACGCCCGTGGCCGTGGAGTTGGTTGATGGCGCCCACGCCTTGCCGGAATACACCCATCCTGACCGCGCGATCTATATCTTTGGCCCGGAAGACGGCTCGCTCAGCAAGGAAATTCGCGCCTGGTGCGAAGATGTGGTGTACATCCCTACTCAAGGCTGCATGAATCTCGCGGCGACGGTGAATGTAGTGCTCTACGACCGCATGGCCAAGGGCAATAACACCAAATCCGGGCCAAAGTTCTAGGTCGGATAATACCGCAGGGCTTGATTAGCACTAACCAGGCAGGCAACTCGACAGGGTGTGCAACGCCAAGCGCGCCCACCCTTTACCCGAATCAGGCGCTCAGCACCCGCGCCAGGACGGCCTTGACCTTGTCCATCCCCTCGACCAGCGCCTGCTCGATCTGGGCCATGGTAATCAGCTCATTGCTCTTGCCGGCAGCCGGGTTAACCACCAGCGACAGACAGGCATAAGGCAGCGTCAACTCACGCGCCAATACTGCTTCCGGCATGCCGGTCATGCCAACAATATCGCAGCCATCGCGCTCCATGCGGGCGATCTCGGCCACGGTTTCAAGACGCGGACCTTGGGTCGCACCATAAACCCCATGACTACTGAATTCACAGCGCTCGGCAGCCAATGCCTGGCAAAGCTTGCTGCGCAGCGCCTCATCATAAGGATGACTGAAGTCGATATGGGTCACGTGCTCCAGCTCGCCGGCGAAGTAGGTGTGCTCGCGCCCGCTTGTGTAGTCAATGATCTGATGCGGCACGCAGAAGTGCCCGGTCCCCATGGCCATATGGATACCACCGACGGCGTTGACCGCAACAATGGCCTGGGCTCCCGCCTCTTTCAACGCCCACAAATTGGCGCGGTAATTGACCTGGTGCGGTGGAATTCGATGCGGATGACCATGGCGCGCCAAAAACAACACTTCGCGTCCTGCGTATTCACCTCGCAGCACCGGTGCGGACGGTGCACCAAAGGGCGTATCGATATTCAGCGCAGCGGTAATGGTCAAGCCTTGCAACTGCGTCAGGCCAGTGCCACCAATGATCGCGTAGACAGTCATCTCGTTATCCTTATTCAACCAACTGTGCAGCGCGCAATGCGCCAATAGCCTCAAGCCAGCGCGGACTCTGACGGTATTCTATGCCCGGGAATGCCTGGCGACGCATCCGCCCCAAACCGTCAGGCGCGACTACATTGAGGCGCTGCGCGGCACTCAAGGCCAACTCGGCTGCTGCTCGATCATTGCAGACCAGGCCCATGTCGCAACCGGCATTGAACGCCGCTTCGATTCGGCACGCTGCATCGCCAACAACATGGGCGCCCGCCATCGACAGGTCATCACTGAAGATCACACCCTCGAAGCCAAGTTCGCCACGCAGGATGTCTTGCAACCAACGGCGTGAGAAACCGGCAGGCTGATCATCGACTTTCGGATAGATAACGTGCGCAGGCATCACCGCGGCCAGCTGATTTCCCAACTGGGCAAATGGCTGCATGTCCTGGCTGCGGATCTGCTCAAGGCTGCGCTCATCCACGGGAATTGCTACGTGCGAATCAGCCTCTGCCCATCCGTGCCCGGGGAAATGCTTGCCTGTTGCAGCCATGCCTGCCTGGCCCATGCCACGAATAAACGCACTGGCCAGTTGCGTCGCGCGCTGCGCATCGCCCTCGAAGGCGCGGCTACCGACCACGGCACTGCGCTGATGATCGAGATCCAGCACCGGTGCAAAGCTCAAATCCAGGCCTGCGGCCAACACTTCGACAGCCATGATCCAGCCACAATACTCGGCAAGCTGCTCGGCATTGGCATTATCGGCAATAGCACGCATTGCAGGTAATCGCACAAAACCCTGGCGCAATCGCTGCACCCGACCGCCTTCCTGATCGACAGCAATTAATAAATCCGGGCGAATTTGCCGAATAGCCGCACTCAATTCACGCACCTGGCGCGGATCTTCAATATTGCGTGCGAATAAAATCATGCCGCCAACTTGCGGTTGACGCAGAATCTGGCGGTCTTCGGCAGTCAGCCAGGTGCCGTCAATGTCGAGCATCAACGAGCCTTGCAAAGGTGAGCTCACAAGAAATCCTTAATCAAGAGGTATAGCGGCCCAGTCAGGGCACGGTGCTTCATCTATCACCAGCGCGCAGTTGACCGGCACTTGCGGGAACAGTTGCTCAATGTCGACGTTGCGCAAACGAATGCAGCCATGGGAAAGCGGCTTTCCCATCGGCTCGGTATCCGGCGTGCCATGCAGGTAAATATAGCGGCGGAAGGTATCGACATTGCCCATGCGATTGCGTCCGGGCTCACAGCCACTGAGCCAGAGAATCCGGGTCAGTATCCAGTCTCGCCCAGGAAACGCTTCGGCCAGCGCTGCCGACCAAATCTCCCCGGTCCAGCGGCGGCCGCGCAATACAGCAGCCAACGGCAGGCCAGCGCCGATTTTAGCGCGCACCTGATGTCGCCCACGGGGCGTACAGCCGGAACCGTTTTGCTCGCCAACACCATTAAGTGCGGTTGATACCGGCAGGCGCAGCAACAGTCGTCCATCAGCAAAACCATAGAGGCGCTGATCGGCAATAGAGATATGTATGAAATCAAGAGTAGCCATGGGCAGCTAGCTTAGCGGATCAGCCCCGCCAAGCCCACCCGGGAACCTCTGAAAAACTACTGAGCCAGAGATCAGGGCGCTAAATAATCCGCACTGACTTCAGGCTGGACGAACTTCAGCTGGGCAACCCTTGCTGCCCCCCGAAGGACTGGCAGGGCGAATCAAGTGCTCATTTAGTTCGCTATGACGAAGTGCAACATCGGTCGCTTTTTCACATTCTTCGACTCGCTGCGCTGACCCTTCAACGGCTATTTCCGCGTGTCGCTTGCACCATAGTCGCTCGTGACCGGTTTCAAGGGATGCCAAGACATCAAACCTTGGCTGCGACGGGCGGATTTTTTACCCGTGGACGCAACTGTGCAGCCGCCAAAGCCGGATCACTCAAGCCTGATTCCGAACGCATACCGGCGGCGAGAAACGGCACCATCAGGCGCATCACCTGTTCGATCGAAGTATTGACCCCGAAATCGGTTTCCGACATTGCCCGCAGTGCCTTGATCCCGGACATACTGAATGCCGCGGCGCCCAGCATAAAGTGCACGCGCCAGAATAGTTCGAGCGGCGGGATACGTGGCGCGGCCTCGTGAACCAGCATCATGTAGCGGCGGAACACCTTGCCATAGACTTCTTCGAGGTATTTGCGCAAGTGGCCCTGGCTCTGACTGAATGCCAGGCCGAGCAGACGCATGAAGATAGAGAGATCGTTGCCACTACGCGGCTTGACCGCAAGCGCATGCTCGACCAGCAGTTCAAGGAGCTCTTCGAGCGTTGCCTGGGTGTCTTGCTTGGCCTGGCGACGGTCCAGCTCACGCTCGAGACTGGCACAAAAAGGCCCGAGAAAGCGCGAGAACACCGCTTGAATCAGGGCTTTTTTCGAACCGAAATGATAGTTCACCGCAGCGAGATTGACCCCAGCCTTGCTGGTAATCAAACGCAACGAGGTTTCCGCAAAACCTTTTTCGGCAAACAGTTGCTCTGCAGCATCCAGAATGCGTTCAACAGTTTCCGACTGGGCCATTATCTATCACCTAACAAACACTTGTTTGAAACATACGTTTCAGTTCTATGCATTGTCAAGCATTGCAATGCTGTCTTTTGCATCGACCCTCAGGGTTGAGGAATCACGTCTATGCAAGACGTCCAGCAAAGCCATCAAGTAACAGGTCCGCACAGAGAAAATAGCACGATTAAATTAACCAATTGCAAAAGTATGATTGCCAAGCCGCTTTCACTGTATATAATCCCAGTCACTGTATATAAAAACAGAGCCAACCCAATGATAAAGCTGACGCCCCGCCAAGCTGAGATTCTCGCCTTCATCAAGCAATGCCTTGAAGACAACGGCTTCCCACCTACCCGTGCGGAAATTGCCCAGAAGCTCGGTTTCAAATCTCCAAACGCCGCCGAAGAGCACCTCAAGGCGCTGGCCCGCAAAGGCGCAATAGAGATGACCCCCGGCGCCTCGCGTGGCATTCGTATTCCTGGCTTCGAACCTAATGCAGAAGAAGACGGCCTGCCCGTGATCGGACGAGTGGCCGCTGGCGAGCCGATTCTGGCGCAGCAACATATCGAGGACTCATGTCGCATCAACCCCGAGTTCTTCCACCCCAAGGCTGACTACCTGCTGCGCGTTCGCGGCATGAGCATGAAGGACATCGGCATATTCGATGGCGACCTGCTGGCCGTGCACACCACCCGCGAAGCGCGCAATGGCCAGGTTGTCGTAGCACGCATTGACGACGAAGTCACGGTAAAACGCTTCAAGCGCGAGGGCAGCAAAGTCTGGCTGATCGCCGAAAACCCGGAATTTGCGCCAATTGAAGTCAATCTCGAAGAGCAGGAACTGGTTATTGAAGGGCTAAGTGTCGGCGTCATCCGCCGCTAATGGAGTATTTATGCAGCTGTCTCAACCGCTAAACCAGACACAACTTCCACTGTTCGAGGCTTTTATGGCTGCCAGTGCCCCCGCACTGCCGCAGGAAGCACTCAAGGATGCCTGGCAGGAACAACCCCAGGCATTTAGCGAATTGTCGCTCAGAGGCGCTACGAGACACTGCCTGACTCTGCTCGCCCCGATCCTGCGTGAACTCAGCGAAAATGACAGCGAACGCTGGCTGACCCTGATTGCACCGCCCAGCAACCTGACCCAAAACTGGCTGCGCGAGGCCGGCCTGAACCGTGAACGCATCCTGCTACTGCACCCGCGCGGCGAGCAAAGCGCACTGCAACTGGCAGAAGAAGCGCTCAAGCTGGGCCGTAGCCACACCGTTGTCAGCTGGTTTCACCCACTTGAGCGTGCAGCGCGCCAGACACTTGAAAATGCCGCCCGTGAAGGCGCTGCGCAAAGCCTGAACATCAGCCTGGGCTGAATGAGCAGAAAGGTGGACGGCCTTTTCTTGCCCCACCCTGCCCCTGCGCAACTATGCTGGGCTGCGAGCCAGACAGTCGCCTCGGGCGAACAGGTAGAGGATGACTTGATTGAGCACTAACGGGCCTTTTACAGGGCGGTAGATGCGACTGACTCAGTGAAGAACCCGCGCTTCGCCTTCATGCTGAAAATCATTCTCGGCCAGGCGACCTGCCATTTGCACACCCACATTAAGCATGGCCTTGGCTACTTCTACGTGCTGACCTTGCAGGAATGACTTCGCGTCTGATGAGAAATCCAGCACTACAAGCGCCTCCTCATCGTCTGCACGGCGCAAGGCGATACGGCCATCTGGTAGTTCTACGATTTCTAAAAACGAAGTAGGCATAGGTTTGAGTCTCCACGTTAGCGGTGCATTGTAGCAGCCGACGGGAGCCTCACCCTAGCCCGCTGATCAATAAGACCTACCACTCGCTGAGCGTTTCGCGGAAACGTCGTGCCAAGGCAGTGATATCTTTGCGCCAGGCCTCGAGTGTTTCACGCTCAAGCAACTCCGGCTCATGATCAATACTGACCGCCACTATCAAAGGCGTAGCCGGATCGACCTTGGCCTTGTGTGGCATCTGTGGCGGCTTGTGCAGGTTTTTGTAGGCTTCGAGCAATTGCGCCAGCCAGGTTTCAGGGTTGGCTGCCAATTCAATCAACTCGGAAAACTCGGGGCTTGGCGCAGCCTCCAGCATCGAAGCATCTAGCAAAACCTCAATCCGAGTCGACTGGCTGTTGGCCAAGCGATAATAACCGGCGATCTCGTGACACAGGCCCAATACAGCACCGAACAGATGGAACAACGCAGCTTCGCGCTCAGCCTGAACCAGGCCCTGGGCATTGATCGCGCGCGACTCTTCAGCCTTGCGCCAGGATTCCAGCGCCAGGCCCGCGTAAAAGATTTTTTGGTTGGTGCGGGTATACAACTCGTTAGCCATGACTCACCACTCCTCGACAGATCAGCGATCAACGCCCTACCAGGCTGAACGGCCCGGCAAGGTCAACTCTGGGCCAGCTACAGGCCCAGCCGTGCCGGCCCAAGGCTTGCACGGCTGCTCTGATCAACGCTTCTTGTCTTCGACCTTCCACTTACCGCCGTCAAAGAATGCTTTCCAGCCTGTAGGCTTGCCATCGACCTCAGTCTGTACATATTGCTCTTTGGTTTTGCGGCTGTAACGAATAACTGCCGGACGGCCTTCCGGATCTTTCTGTGGCGCACTGAACAGGAATTCGTACTTCGGGTCGATCTCGTCTTTGTGCGGCAGGATCTCGATTACCAGTGGAGCACGAGTCTCGCGATTCTTTGGAAACTGGCTGGCGGCCAGGAACAGACCCGAGGCACCGTCGCGCAGCACGTAGGTGTCATCCACCTTCTCGCACTTGAGTTCCGGCATCTTCACCGCGTCCATCTTCGGCGGCGCGGGCTCGCCGCTACGCAGCAATTTACGAGTGTTTTTGCAGGCGCTGTTGGTGCAACCAAAGAACTTGCCGAAACGGCCAGTCTTCAGTTGCATCTCGCTGCCGCATTTATCGCACTCAAGGCTCGGGCCCTCGTAACCCTTGATCCGGTATTGGCCTGTCTCGATCTCGTAGCCCGCACAATCCGGGTTGTTACCGCAGATATGCAGTTTGCGCGTTTCGTCCAGTAGATAGGCATCCATGGCGGTGTCGCAAATTTTGCATCGATGCTTGCCGAGCAGCACCAGGGATTCCGACTCACCCTCATCGTCCGCGGCAATTTCATCGCCAGGCACCAGGTTGATGGTCGACTTGCAACGCTCTTTGGGCGGCAAGCTGTAGCCAGAGCAACCAAGGAACACCCCGGTCGAGGCGGTACGAATCATCATCGGACGACCGCACTCGCGACAGGCAATGTCGGTCAAGGTCGGCGTATTGGCACGCATGCCAGTGTCACCGTCGGCCGCCACTTCAAGCTTTTTCTTGAAATCGCCGTAGAACTCGTCAAGCACGTTCTTCCACTCGCGCTCGCCCTGGGCAACGTCATCGAGATTCTCTTCCATGCCGGCGGTGAAGCCGTAATCCATGAGATTGGAGAAGCTCTCAGAGAGTCGCTCGGTAACGATGTCGCCCATCTTTTCCGAATAGAAACGACGGTTATGCAGGGCAACGTAGCCACGATCCTGAATAGTCGAAATGATCGCCGCGTAGGTCGATGGGCGACCAATGCCACGCTTTTCCATTTCCTTGACCAGACTGGCTTCGGAGTAACGTGCAGGGGGCTTGGTGAAGTGCTGGCTAGGATCGAGCTTGATCAGCTTGAGCGCCTCGCCCTGCTTCATCTCAGGCAACACAGCGTCATCGCCGGCCTTGCTCAGCTGTGGCAATACGCGGGTGTAACCATCGAACTTGAGAATCCGGCCCTTGGCGCGCAACTCGAAATTCCCAGCCTCGACGGTAACGGTCGTCGAAAGGTACTGCGCTGGCGGCATCTGGCATGCGACGAATTGGCGCCAGATCAGCTCATAAAGCCGCTCGGCATCGCGCTCCATGCCACTCAACTGAGTTGGCTTGGTATTGACGTCGGAGGGACGAATCGCTTCGTGGGCCTCTTGCGCGCCTTCCTTGCTGCTGTACATGTTTGGTTTTTCCGGCAGGTACTTCTTGCCGAATTCATCCTCGATGAAGCCACGCACCATGCTCACCGCATCAGCCGACAGGTTGGTCGAGTCGGTACGCATGTAGGTGATGTAGCCAGCCTCATACAAGCGCTGAGCCATCATCATGGTCTTCTTTACGCCAAAGCCCAGGCGATTGCTCGCCGCCTGCTGCAGGGTCGAGGTGATAAAGGGCGCAGAAGGCTTGCTGCTGGTCGGTTTGTCTTCACGCTTGGCGACACTGTAGCTGGAAGACTTGAGCGTCTCCAGCGCAGCTGTAGCCTGTGCTTCGTTGAGCGGCTTGAAGGCTGCGCCGTTTTCACGGGCGACTTCAAAACGTACGGTGTCTTTTTTGTCGGTGGCCAGGTCAGCGTGCACTTCCCAGTATTCTTCCGGGACAAAGGCACGGATCTCTTTCTCACGCTCAACCACCAGCTTGACCGCCACCGACTGCACACGACCGGCCGATAGACCGCGCGCGATCTTCGCCCACAGCAGCGGTGAAACCATGTAGCCCACGACGCGATCAAGAAAGCGTCGGGCTTGCTGGGCATTGACTCGATTGATATCGAGCTCGCCCGGCTTGGAGAATGCCTCTTGAATGGCTTTCTTGGTGATCTCGTTGAACACCACGCGCTTGTAGCGGCTGTCGTCACCACCAATGGACTCGCGCAGGTGCCAGGCAATGGCTTCCCCCTCGCGATCCAAGTCGGTTGCGAGATAGATGGTGTCGGCATCTTTGGCTAAGCGGCGCAGTTCATCAACGACTTTCTCTTTGCCGGGGAGGATTTCGTACTTGGCTTTCCAGCCATGTTCGGGGTCGACTCCCATGCGCGCAACCAGTTGGCGCTTGGCTTTTTCCTTCGGTGACAGAGCCGGAGCCTCGCCCGCAGCGGCTTTTCCGCGCTTGGCCGGTTCTTTGGCCGCACTTGCCGAACCACTAGTAGGCAGGTCACGGATGTGGCCGATGCTCGACTTCACCACGTACTCGTTGCCCAAGTACTTGTTGATTGTCTTGGCCTTGGCCGGGGATTCCACGATGACCAGCGATTTACCCATGGATCAGAAAATTCCTGAATGTGAAGAAAAGAAAAGGCAGCAGACGCCTTGTCTGGCACCGCTATATATAGTGGCGCTTAAGGCAAGGTCAAGCTTAGGTGTTCTACTGAGTGCTTTGAGGTTGGTCAAAAAGTGGCGCTTCGGCTTCAATCAGGGCAAAGCGCGGAACGCTTTCTCCGTCGACATCAACACGCTCACAAAACATATCAAGCGGCCGGACCCAAAGCCCATAATCACCGTACAACGCCTGATAGACAACGACCTGCTGCTCAGTTTCGGAATGTTGGGCGACACCAAAAACGCGGTACTCGGGGCCTTTGTAGTGGCGGTAAAGTCCGGGTTTTATCTGCATCGCTGTGTATCCTTAAAATAAAATTTATCGCGGCGCGCCCCCTGAAAAGATAGCGCAGTATTGCTTCGATGATTTGCGAACAAACAAAAACCGGGGCACATGGCCCCGGTTTCACATCTCTAGACGATTAAACGCGCTCGAAGATGGTGCTGATGCCCTGACCGAGGCCCACGCACATGGTTGCAACACCCAAGGTGCCGTTGTTTTGCTTCATCACGTTGAGCAGGGTACCGGAGATACGTGCACCGGAACAACCGAACGGATGCCCCAAGGCAATCGCGCCACCGTGCAAGTTAACCATCTGATCCATCTTATCAAGCACTTTGAGATCCTTGAGCACAGGCAATGCCTGGGCTGCGAAGGCTTCGTTGAGCTCCATAAAATCGATATCAGCCATGGTCAGGCCAGCACGCTTCAGCGCTTTCTGGGTCGAAGGCACTGGACCGTAACCCATGATTGCCGGATCAACACCTGCAACGGCCATTGCACGCACTACGGCCATCGGCTGGATACCCAGGTCCTGGGCACGCTGCGCCGACATCACGATCATGCATGAAGCGCCGTCAGTGATCTGCGAGGAAGTCCCCGCGGTAACGGTGCCGCCTTTCGGATTGAACGCTGGACGCAGGGTTGCCAGGCTCTCAAGGGTTGTTTCCGGACGAATGGTCTCGTCGTAGTCGAAAACCTTGAGGAAACCATTCTCGTCGTAGCCTTCCATCGGGATGATTTCATCCTTGAAGTTGCCTGCGACTGTGGCCTTGTGCGCCAAGCGGTGCGAACGCTCGCCAAACGCATCTTGCTGCTCACGGGTAATGCCGTGCATTTTACCGAGCATTTCAGCAGTCAGGCCCATCATGCCCGACGCTTTGGCGGCATACAGTGACAAATGCGGGTTCGGATCGACGCCGTGCATCATGCCTACGTGGCCCATGTGCTCGACACCGCCAACCACGAACACATCGCCGTTACCGGTTTGAATAGCCTGCACGGCAGTGTGCAGGGCGCTCATTGAAGAACCGCACAGGCGGCTAACCGTCTGGCCTGCACTGGTGTGCGGGATCTGAGTCATCAGCGACGCCATGCGTGCGATGTTCCAGCCCTGCTCCAGCGTCTGGTTTACACAGCCCCAGATCACGTCTTCGACTTCAGCCGGATCGATCTTCGAGTTGCGATCCAGCACGCCGCGAATCAGGTTTGCCGACATGGTCTCGGCACGGGTGTTACGGTGCATGCCGCCTTTGGAGCGCCCCATCGGGGTGCGACCGAAGTCGACAATCACTGCATCTCTTGGGTTCAAGCTCATAATTTTACCCTCGCTAAATCGTTGCGCGATTAACCGAAAAACGTCTGGCCGTTCTTGGCCATTTCACGCAGCTTTTCAGTTGGCTGGTACAACGCGCCCAGATCGGCGTACTTATCGGCCAGGGCTACAAATTCCGCTACACCGATGCTATCGATGTAACGCAGTGCACCACCACGGAACGGCGGGAAGCCGATACCGTAGATCAGGCCCATATCGGCCTCGGCAGCGGTTTCGACGATGCCGTCTTCGAGGCAACGAACGGTTTCCATGCACAGCGGAATCATCATGAAGTTGATGATGTCTTCATCAGTCAATTCACGCTCTTCACGCACGATTTCCTTGAGCAGCTCGTAGGCTTTAGGGTCAACGACCTTTTTCGGCTTGCCGCGCTTGTCGGTCTCGTAGGCATAGAAGCCCTTGCCATTCTTCTGGCCCAGGCGATCTGCCTCGTACATCACATCAACCGCAGTACGGCCTTCAACGGCCATGCGATCCGGGAAGCCTTCAGCCATCACGTCACGGCCGTGGTGGCCAGTGTCGATGCCGACAACGTCAGACAGGTACGCCGGGCCCATTGGCCAGCCGAACTTTTCCATGACCTTGTCGATACGGGTGAAATCAACACCGAACTCAAGCAGCTTGGAGAAACCACCGAAGTAAGGGAACAACACACGGTTGACCAGGAAGCCCGGGCAATCGTTGACCACAACCGGGGTCTTGCCCATCTTCTTGGCATAGGCAACGGTAGTAGCGATGGCGGTTTCGCCAGACTTCTCACCGCGGATAACTTCAACCAGCGGCATCATGTGCACAGGGTTGAAGAAGTGCATGCCACAGAAGTTTTCCGGGCGCTTGAGCGCCTTGGCCAGCAGGCTGATGGAAATGGTCGAAGTGTTGGAAGTCAGGATCGCATCCTCACGAACCACGGCTTCAACCTCAGCCAGCACAGCTTGCTTGACCTTCGGGTTTTCAACTACAGCTTCAACCACGATATCAACGTGACCAAAGTCACCGTAAGACATGGTTGGGCGAATGGCGTTAAGCGCCTCAGCCATTTTGGCCGGGGTCAGGCGACCTTTTTCGACGCGCTTGCCGAGCAGCTTGGAAGCCTCGCTCAAGCCCATCTGGATACCCTCTTCGCGGATATCCTTCATCATGATCGGCGTACCTTTGACCGCCGACTGGTAGGCGATACCGCCACCCATGATGCCAGCGCCGAGCACGGCAGCCAGTTTCACGTCTTTTGCGATTTCGTCGTAGCGCTTGGCTTTTTTCTTCAGTTCCTGATCATTCAGGAACAGGCCGATAAGGCTTGCTGCAACCGGTGTCTTGGCCAGTTTCACAAACCCTTTAGCTTCAACTTCCAGCGCTTTGTCGCGACCGAAATTTGCAGCTTTCTGGATGCTCTTGATCGCTTCAACCGGCGCCGGGTAGTTCGGGCCAGCCTGACCCGCAACGAAACCTTTGGCGGTTTCAAAGCACATCATCTGCTCGATTGCGTTGAGCTTGAGCTTTTCCAGCTTAGGCTGACGCTTGGCCTTGTAATCGAGCTCACCGCTGATGGCACGCTTGATCAGGTCCAACGCAGCGGCTTGCAGCTTGTCAGCCTCGACAACGACGTCGACAGCGCCAGCTTTGAGTGCATCTTCAGCACGGTTTTCCTTACCGGCGGCAATCCACTCGACAGCATTGTCGGTGCCGATTACACGCGGCAAACGCACGGTGCCGCCGAAGCCCGGGTAGATACCCAGCTTGACTTCAGGCAAACCGACTTTAGCGCTGGTGGCCATGATGCGGTAATCCGCGGCCAGGCACATTTCGAAACCACCGCCCAATGCGATACCGTTGATAACGGCTACGGTCGGAACGCCAAGGTCTTCAAAATCGCTGAAGATCTTGTTGGCTTCAAGGTTGCCCGCGACCAACTCTTCGTCAGGCAGCTTGAAATTCTCAACGAATTCGGTGATATCGGCACCGACGATAAATACGTCTTTGCCGCTGGTAACAATCACGCCCTTGATCGAACCATCGGCCTTGATTGCATCTACGGACTGACGCAATTCATTCAGGGTAAGACGGTTGAACTTGTTGACGGATTCACCCTTGAGGTCGAAATTCAATTCGACGATGCCACTTTCAAGAGCTTTAACCGTGATGGCTTTACCTTCGTAAATCATCAACTGATCTCCACGATATGGAAGCTAAACAGTACACATCAGAGCCAACCAGCAAGCTGCTCCGCGGCTGAGCCGTCTAGAGTAGCGTGAAAATGCCTGGCACACCCACTGACGCGATATTCGAGCAGTAAAGGCGTTGTTTATGACAAACAAACGCTCAATTCATACGCCCGTTTGATTTGGGTCGGCACACATTCAGGGAAAAGACTGAACTTGTCAATTGTCGATCTGCGGTCGCAATTTGGCAAAAGCCCTCTAAAACAGGCAAAGACCCAGTTACGGCGGGGCTTGCAAAGGATAATCAGCTAATCTTTTAGCGCATAATTCAGCACCAACAGCCAGGCAAGCCAAGGCGAGATCAGGCTGGCAAATCACTCTGCGGCCCGGTACATTTGACCGCAGATGCCAGGCAAGGACTCACCTTGACTTGGCACCCAAAACAACAACGAACCCTAGCAAAGGGTCTATGGAGCACCGCATGACAAGCCAAATGCTTGCCATTTCCCTACGCACCTTGTTTGTATCCGCCCTGCTTCTGGTCAGCACACTCACCCAGGCAGCAACCGCTCCGGCAGACAGCCTGCTAACGCTCCATCAAATGCGCCTGGACAGTCAAAAAAGCCTCAGTAGCTTCTACATGTACAACAACATGGAGGGCGACCAGCGCTATGCGCAGATGATCAATGAATCGCTCAGCAACGCCAGCCAGGCCCTGGCCACCTTGCAAGACCTGAGCGGTGACAGTTCCAAAGCCCTGAGCGGCCAGTTGGTTGGACTCTGGAATGACTACCAGAACAACCTCAAGAATCTGGTCGGGACACTCAAGACGCAAGGCTATACAGACCTGCAACCAGTAGCAGACCTGGCTGAGCAGAATCAAAAAATCATGGCGCTGAGCGAGGAGCTGTACAACAAAATCCAGCAGGAAACTGGCTACAGCGTGCCACCCTTGATTCAGCAAAGCCGCAAGCAAAGCTTGCTGATGCAGGCTATTGCAGTCGATTACTCATCGCGCAGTGCATCCGTGGGGGCAACCTTCATGGGCGGCGGCGACAGTCGTAGCATGGAGGAGCTGGTCAACGAGTTTGCAACCACCCTCAAGGCGCTCAGCCAGGCCCCCGAAAACACCGCCCAGACCACTAAAACACTGAACAATGTGGGCACCAAGTGGCATTACATTGAAAAATCATTGAAGAACTACAATGAAAACAGTGTACCCTTCTTGGTTAGCAAGTACTCCGACAGCATTATTGATGAGCTGGAACAGCTATCCTCGCAGTACGCGGCAGCATCGACTTAAGAGCTCAAGCAACAATGTCTATGAGTCACGTCGATATGCACACACAGAATTTACCGGCCTGCCTGGCCAACCTTCCAGCCCGGTGCTTGCATCGGGCTTTTCTTTGCCCGCTAGAAATAGCTTTTGAGAAAGTCCCTGATTGCCTCCAGCCCCTGCCCTTTGGCTTGCTCGCCCCAGCACACGGCGACCATTTGCGGGCTAAGTTCAGCCTTGTAGACATCTGCCGGCAAGCTCGCCAGGCGTTGCGCCAGTTCGCTGTCCGCGCAGGGCTCGCGCCACTGGTTGCACCATTTTCCTGGCTCAACCTGCCAATAACACCAGCTGTCTTGATGCCCCCGGCGACGCGCAAGATGATACTGCGGGCACGTCGCAGCCTGCCCGCGCTGCATCCAGTGCGGCCATTGCTGTTGCGAAAGGTTCATGGCCAGGCCGAACTGCCTGGCCTGCATGCGCACATCCATGCGGCCACGCAAACGCCTGGAGGGCATCAGCATCGCCAAGGGACTGAGCACACAAAAAAGCAATGCCAGTACTATCCATGTTGTCATAAGTTATATCTCTGCCGTAAAAGCCTGCCGCAAGCACCCATTAAGGTTCATACTTATATTCATCGACTGTCCATTTAAGGAGTCTCTCATGTCCTACACACACATTTTGGTCGCCGTTGACCTAACCGAAGAATGCGACCCGGTCATGACCCGCGCGCAAGTCCTGGCACGCAACAACCAAGCGAAGCTGTCGGTGGTGCATGTCGTCGAGCCAATGGCCATGGCGTTTGGTGGTGACGTGCCAATGGACTTGTCGATGCTGCAACAACAGCAATTTGATCAGGCCCGTGAGCGCCTTGATGCATTTGCCGTGAAATACAACGAACTGGCTGCCGACCAGCGCCACCTGACCTATGGCCAGCCGCGCCAGGAAATCCATCGCCTGGCCGAAGAACAGGGTTGTGACCTGATCATCGTCGGCAGCCATGGTCGCCATGGCCTCGCCCTGCTGCTGGGTTCCACCGCCAATGACGTCCTTCACGGTGCCCCCTGCGACGTACTTGCAGTGCGGCTGAAAAAGCCCGAGTAATACGCGAAGCACCGCCTGGGCCTGCCGCTTGGCTGGCAGGCCCGGGTAGTTTTATTCTGGACTCTCACCCGCACTCATCACCATTGGCCGGATTTTCTGCAATTGCGTCTCCAGCGAATAGGTCATGCTCGAAGACATCGAAAAGAAGGTCAGGAACGCCTTCAAGTTGGAGTCTCCCTTGCAGGTGTCGTGAATACGCTGCCAAAAGGCCTGGTTGACCAGTTGCAATTGCTGGAACATGCGCACCAACCCCTTCAGCTCCCAATCAGCATGGCGCCCTTCTCGCGAATTGAAGTACTGGCGAGACAAGTAGAGCGAAAATGCCCGCAGGATAAACTCCTGGTTACTGGCAAAGGGCAAGTGATTCTGCGCCATTGGCTTCAGCTTACCCAGTACCGGGCAGGCACTGGTTGCCATTATCACCCCGAGCAACGCCCGAAGGCCTTCTTCAAGCCCGGCGTGCTTGGTGTATTCACGCTCAGGTGTGCGCACCCAGACCATGGCCTTGGTGAAGGCCGGTAACCCTTGAAAATCTTCAACCACGCGGTGCAGATCGACCGCTGCCGGGCAGTGACTGAAACTATCTTTGCTCAAAGGGCAGTTGCTGCATTGCTGGTTGCCAAGGCGAGTCCATGCCGGGGCGCTGCTTGCTTCAACTGGATCGTATTGGCGTTCCAGCTCGATGCGATAACTAAACTGATGACTGTCGTCGAGAGTAATGCGGTACTCGATAGACATTAAATTCTCCAGCAGGCGTAGGCATTGCAGTCAACGACTGCATACATGCCCAGCCCTCTAGGGCGAGGACTGGGACCTTATATTCAAGACAGCCCAGACTATCGGAGAATTAGCCTTCCAGCTCTGCCCAACGTTCCAGTAAGTGATCCAGTTCTTCTTGCAGCGCCGGCAATTTCGCCAAGACCTCGGCTGTTGTCTCTGCAGGCTGCTGATAGAAGGCTGGGTCAGAGATTTGCGCCTGGATCGCAGCCATCTTTTGCTCGACAGCATCAATCTGTGCCGGCAACGCTTCAAGCTCGCGCTGAAGTTTGTAGCTGAGTTTTTTCTTGGCTGGAGCGCTCTGCTCCGGTACAGGCGAAGCTACTGGCTCAGGCGCCGCGACCACTGCCGAAGCCAGTTCGGGCTTACCCGCTTTACTTTCGCCAACACCCAGCAAGCGCGCCGAGCCGCCTTGGCGAATCCAGTCCTGGTAGCCACCGACATACTCACGCACGCGACCCTCGCCTTCAAATACCAGGGTGCTGGTCACTACGTTGTCGAGGAATGCCCGGTCGTGGCTGACCATCAGCACGGTTCCCGGGAATGTCAGCAAAACCTCTTCGAGCAATTCAAGGGTTTCAACGTCGAGGTCGTTGGTCGGTTCGTCCAGCACCAGCAGGTTGGCTGGCTTGCTGAACAACTTGGCCAGCAACAGGCGCGCACGCTCACCACCGGACAATGCCTTGACCGGCGTACGCGCACGTTGTGGGCTGAACAGGAAGTCACCCAGATAGCTGAGGACGTGACGGTTCTGGCCATCGATCTCGATAAAGTCGCGACCTTCGGCGACGTTGTCGATAACGGTTTTTTCCAGATCCAGCTGGTGACGCAACTGGTCAAAGTAAGCCACGTCAATACGCGTGCCTTCCACGACCGAACCACTGGTTGGCTGCAAACCGCCGAGCATCAGCTTGAGCAAGGTGGTTTTACCCGTGCCGTTGGCTCCCAGCAAACCAATGCGGTCGCCACGCTGCAGCACCATGGAGAAATCCCTGACCAGCATCGGGCCGTCCGGATGGGCGAAGCTGACATTTTCGAGAACCATTACCTGCTTGCCGGATTTCTCGGCAGTTTCCAGCTGGATATTGGCCTTGCCGGTACGCTCACGGCGCTCACTGCGCTCGACACGCAGCGCCTTGAGCGCTCGCACGCGACCTTCGTTACGGGTGCGGCGCGCCTTGATCCCTTGCCGGATCCACACTTCCTCTTGCGCCAGACGTTTGTCGAACAGGGCATTGGCCGTTTCTTCAGCCGCCAGCACAGCCTCTTTATGCACCAGGAAGCTTGCATAGTCGCCGTTCCAGTCGATCAGGCCGCCACGGTCCAGTTCGAGAATGCGTGTGGCCAGGTTCTGCAGGAATGAACGGTCGTGGGTAATAAACAGCACCGCTCCCTGAAAACCAACCAGCGCCTCTTCCAACCAGGCAATCGCACCGATATCCAGGTGGTTGGTTGGCTCATCGAGCAGCAACAGGTCGGGCTCGGAAACCAATGCCTGGGCCAACAGCACACGGCGACGCCAGCCACCGGAAAGCTCGGCCAGGGTCTTGTCCGCCGGCAACTGCAAGCGACTCAGGGTGCTGTCGACCAATTGCTGCAAGCGCCAGCCATCACGTGCTTCAAGGTCTTGCTGCACATGCATCAACTTATCCAAGTCAGCATCACTGTGGATGTTCTGGCTCAGGTGGTGATACTCGGCGAGCAAGGCGCCGACGCCATCCAGACCTTCGGCCACCACATCAAATACGGTACGACCGTCGGCACGGGGCAACTCTTGCGGCAACTCGCCAATTTTAAGTCCGGGTGCGCGCCACACAGCACCGTCATCGGGCTTTTGGTCGCCCTTGACCAGCTTGAGCATGCTTGATTTGCCCGTGCCATTACGGCCGATGATGCAAACCCGCTCGCCTCTGGCAATCTGCCAAGACACCTTGTCCAGCAGCGGCATGGCGCCGTACGCCAGGGAAACATCGGTGAACTTAAGCAGGGTCATGGTACGCCTCAACATTTATGCAACGAATGCGCTAGCACTGTTATTCGCAGAAAAGCCGCAAGTCAGGTGGCAACTGCAGGCAACGCCTTTGAATACAGTGTTCGCATCGCGAAATTTGATTAACGGAGCCTCAAAGCTCCGATAAAAAACTGGGCGCGCATTCTAACCGAGTTGAGCCTGCTTATTGCGGGCATTTTTCATTATTAGCGCTGCAAGGGGCCAACCGACTTTCGCCCACCCCTGGCAAACAGCTAAGCTAGAGCAATCAAGCACCAAGCTGTACGGTGCTCAATTGACCCCCACACCCGGAAGTGTCATGTCCCGCCGATTTCTAAAACTATTTTCTTGCTTGATTATCTCGGCCACAGCGCTGTCCACTGCGCAGGCCGCAAGCCTGAGCCAGCAACGCCAATACTACGATGAAGCCAAGCGCGCCCTTGATAAGGGCGACAGCGGCCCGTACCGGCGCTATGCCAGCGCCTTGAGCGATTACCCCCTTGAGCCTTACCTGGCCTACACCGAACTGACTGCACGGCTGAAATCCGCCAGCAATGCAGAAATCGAACGTTTCCTGGCTGATCACGGTGACCTGCCCCAGGCCAACTGGATGAAACTACGCTGGTTGCGCTGGTTGGCGGAGCGTGGCGACTGGTCGACCTTTGCAAAATATTACGACCCCGGGCTGAATTTCACCGAACTCGACTGCCTCAATGGCCGCTACCTGATGAGCCATGGCAAGGTTGCTGAAGGTTACGCCGCGGCGGAAAAACTCTGGCTGGTGGGCAAGTCCCAGCCAGAGGCTTGTGATCGCCTGTTCGACGAATGGGCAGCGGCAGGCCAGTTGACCGAGAGCAAGCGCTGGCAACGTGCCAAGCTGGCGGCCGAGGTGCGCAACTATGGCCTGGCCAGCTACCTGACGAAAAACTCACCGACGCTCAGCGAAGAAGGCAAGTTGCTGATTGAAGTTGCGCAAAAGCCACAACTGCTAAGCAACCCTGCACGCTTTACCCCGGTCGATGAGCCAATGTCCGACATTGTCGGCCTGGGTTTGCGCCGCCTGGCACGCCAGGACCCGGAAAAAACCCTGAGCCTGCTCGATAGCTATGCCGAACGCATGCATTTCTCTGATGCCGAGAAGCTCTCAATCGCCCGTGAAGTGGGTTTATCCCTGGCCAAGAACTTTGACCCCCGCGCACTTGCCGTCATGGCCAAGTACGACCCCAAGCTGCAAAACGACACCGTCAGCGAATGGCGCGCTCGGTTGTTGATGCGCCTGGGCCGCTGGGAAGAAACCTACAAACTGACCCAGCAAATGCCAACCGAACTGGCCCATACCAGCCGCTGGCGCTACTGGGCTGCGCGTAGCTTGCAGCTGGCCAAGCCCGACAGCGCGCAACCGGCAAAGCTTTATCGCAGCCTGGCCAGTGAGCGCGACTTCTACGGTTTCATGGCCGCCGATCAGGTCAAGGTGCCCTACAAGTTTAATAACAAGCCACTGGCCCTGGACCCTAAGGTGGTCAAGAAAGTGCGCAATACACCAGGCATACAACGTGCCCTGGAATTCCACGACCGCGGCCAGATTGTCGATGGCCGTCGTGAGTGGTATCACGTGAGTCGCCAGTTCAACCGCGACGAGCTGGTGGCTCAAGCACGCCTGGGTTATGAGCTGAAATGGTACTTCCCGGCGATTCGCACCATCAGCCTGGCCAAATACTGGGATGATCTTGATGTACGCTTTCCCATCACCCATCGCTCATCGCTGAACAACGAGGCCAAGAAACGCGGCCTTCACTCCAGCTGGGTGTTTGCGATCACCCGCCAGGAAAGCGCCTTTATGGCCGATGCAAAATCCCCTGCCGGGGCCATGGGCCTGATGCAGCTGATGCCCGCCACGGCCAAGGAAACCGCACGCCGTTACGATATTCCGCTGAGCAACCCCAACAACGTGCTGATTCCCTCGGTCAACATTCAACTTGGCGCGGCTTACCTGAGCCAGATCTACGCACAATTCAACGGCAATAGGGTGCTGGCGACTGCGGCCTATAACGCGGGGCCGGGTCGTGTCCGTCAGTGGCTGCGCGGCGCCGACCACCTGCCTTACGATGTCTGGGTTGAAAACATCCCCTACGACGAAACCCGTCAATACGTGCAGAACGTGCTGTCGTATGCCGTCATCTATGGCGAAAAGCTTAACGCTCCACAGCCGCTGATCGCCTGGCATGAGCGTTACTTTGATGATCAGTAAGCATTGAGCCAATAACAAAAGGGGCCTTGTGGCCCCTTTTGTTATTGCAGCCTGCGCCAGTGGTTATTCGAGCACTTCAACCGGCATTCCAAGCTCCAACTGCCCCGAGGACAAGGCAATCAGGTTTTGCCCAAAGAACACATCCCCTTCTATCTGCCGATAGGTTTTCAAGGTGGTCAGTGGCTCGCGGTCAGCACTGCGCTCGCCCGTAACCGGATCAAGGGTGGTCATGATGCAACGCGAGCAGCCCTTGGCAACCTTGAACTCGATACCGCCAATGGCAATGCGCTTCCAACTGTCTTCCCCATAGGGCTCACTGCCCTGAACCACCAGATTGGGACGAAAGCGCAGCATTTCCAGGTCACGCCCCACCCGCCGGGACAAATCCTCAAGCGAGGCCTGGCCAATCAGCAGCAAAGGAAAACCGTCGGGGAATGCCACTTTCTGGCCGATCTCGGCGTACACCGGATCGATCTGCCTGGCCCGCTCTGGCGCGACGTACACCAGCCGGCAATCGCGTTGCAAAAACTGGCTCAACCACTGGGCGGCGGCATCGCCAGCATCCGGCACCCGCAAACTGTCACGCCAGATGTGCACACCGCGCAAATCACCATCGCCCTGCGGTACCGCAACTGGTAGATCGGGCATACCTGGCGCGCTCAAAAGCAATTGCTCGGCATTTTGCCAGCGTGCTGTGATCCTATTCATTGTGCTCAGAAGGCGCTGGGTAATGAAGCGTCCGCTCTGCGCATCGACTACCATCCAACGACGATCACCTTGCACACCCAGCGAATCCAACTGAGTGCCTTGCAGCGGTTCGGCAGCGCCAGACTTAAGCGGATAACGATAAAGACCAGAGAGATGCAACATGAGCCAGCACTCCAAAACTCAAAACCTTGTTATACGAGCATGCGCCAATGCTCACAAGCCTCCAATGGACCTATGGCGTGCCGCAAACAATAATTGCCTGGTCAGGCGCGGGATTCTGCCCCTGATGATGGGCCTGGCACTCAGCGCTTGCAGCGCCAGCCCGCCGGCCAGCCTCGGCGTCCATGCCGGACGCTTCGAGCCCTGCCCAAGCTCGCCAAACTGCGTAAACAGTCAGGCAACCGACAGCGAACATGGGATTGCGCCCTTGGCGCTCAATGGCGACCCCGCTGAAACACAGGCCCTGCTATTGCAAGTTATTGCCGAGCAGCCCCGGGCGACCCTGATCAAAGCCGAAGGCAATTACCTGCGGTTCGAGTTCACCAGTGCAGTGCTGCGCTTTGTCGATGATGTCGAATTCCTGGTTGGCATGCATCAAGTCGAGGTGCGCTCAGCCTCACGCCTGGGTTACTCCGACATGGGGGTAAATCGCCAGCGGATTGAAACTATCCGCAAGGCACTTGCAACAGCCAAGCGGCCTTGAATAGCCGCGAGGTTGTTCAAGGCTTCAGGCGTCCTGCTCGAGACGTTGGCGCACCACATCAACCAATTTGTCGGGCTGGAATTTCGACAAGAAATTATCGCAGCCCACCTTCTTGACCATGGCATCGTTAAAGCTGCCCGACAGCGAAGTGTGCAAGACGATATACAAACCGGCCAAGCGCGGGTCCTGACGGATTTCGGTGGTGAGCCGATAACCGTCCATTTCCGGCATTTCCGCATCGGTAAAGACCATCAGCAGCTTGTCCGTAAGCACCTCGCCCGCGTCGGCCCATGCCTTGAGCATGTTCAGGGCCTTCAACCCATCACTGGCGACATGCATCTTCACCCCCAACTGCCCGAGGGTTTCACGCAACTGAGACAGCGCAACACTGGAATCATCGACCAGCAGCACCTCGCGCCCACGCGCCTTGTGCAGCAGCGGATCATTCAGGCGATCACTTGAGATTTTGGCGCTGTAGGGCACGATTTCGGCCAAGACCATCTCGACATCGATGATTTCTACCAGCTGTTCCTCGACCTTGGTAATGGCCGTCAAGTAATGCTGGCGTCCTGCTCCGCCGGGCGGCGGCAGTACAGCTTCCCAATTGAGGTTAATGATGCGCTCGACCCCTCCTACCAGAAACGCCTGGATTGAGCGGTTGTACTCGGTCACTATGATGGTGCTTTGTTCGGTTGGCACAATCGGGCGCATGCCGATCGCTTGCGACAGATCAATCACTGGCAAGGTTTTGCCACGCAAGTTGACCACCCCGCAGACACAGCGGTGACGGTTGGGCATCAAGGTTAACTTGGGCATGTGCAGGACTTCCTGCACCTTGAAAACGTTGATCGCAAACAGCTGACGCCCGTTCAATCGGAACATCAGAATTTCCAGACGATTTTCACCCACCAACTGCGTACGCTGATCCACCGAATCGAGAATTCCGGCCACTGCAAGCTCCTGTTATGTAGGCATCAACACCGACTACAAAAGCTGTATCGGCAGCCCTTTGCATAACTGGAGCACGCCCTGAAAAATTCATCAGGCGGTCAGCCGCCCCGCACTGCAACATTTACAGATGCAGGGCATGTTTTTAATGCGTCAATAACGGTGAATAGGCTGGCAAATGCACACGCAACGCCTTGGCGCGGGCCTTGAAACTCAGTTTGGTGGCGCTCATCGGCTCGCCATCAAGATTCAGGTCAAGCCCCTCGGGCGCTTCTACCTCAAGCCAGGCAACACGCGTCATCTGGGACACGCTTTCGACCCCATTCATCGAGCCTGACAACATAGTCCCCAAGGTACCCACCACATCTGGCGCGGCAGGCACTATGCACACATCGAGCAAACCGTCATCGATCCGCGCCTTCGGACACAACACATGGCCTCCACCCGCTTGGGAGCCATTGCCAATGCCCAGCGCTAGAAACTCGCCTTCCCAACTGAAGTCCGGCCCCTTGAAGCGACCAAACGCCGAGTGGACTTCCGCAAAGCGGCTCAAACCGGTGAGGAAATAGGCCGCACCGCCGAGCAACTTCTTCAAGTCTTCCGGGGTGTTTGTAGTCACGCTGGTGCCAAAGCCGCCGGTAGCCATGTTCAGGAACAACTGCCCGTTCACTTCACCCAGGTCGATGGCAGTAGGCTCGATGTCGAGCAAATCAAGCGCCTCGCTCAGATCAACCGGCACACTGGCGGCCGTGGCAAAGTCGTTGGCGGTGCCCAGGCCCAGTAAAAGCAGGCTGGCATCACTGTCAGAAAGTGCAATCACCTCTGCAACCGCGCGCAGGGTGCCATCGCCACCACCGGCGATCAGCGTCGGGTAGCCTTCGGCAAGTGCTTCGCGGGCCAAGCGTTGCGCATCACCTGCTTCCCAGGTCACCCTCACCGCAATCTCCCAGCCCTGCTCGCGCTTGGCGTAGACAGCAGTGCGCAACACCTCGTTCATTGCCTGCTTGCCATGCAAAATCAACAGCGCTTTGCGTTCACTCATTGACCGCTCCTTGTAGAACCTAAAGCTCGGTAGATAGAGGGGAAACCTAGTTAACAGACCACAACAGCAGGCATTTGTCCCTGGCGGCCAAATATTCTTCAACCCGAGGACTATAGCCTGCACCAACAGCACAGTGCTGACTTAAATCATGACTCAAAAAATATCGATTAATTAGATAAATTAAATCCACAAATAGCGCTATTAGCAACAATTAAACTGATAGAAAATCACCTCATGACCACTTGATAGCGCCTACCGCTTACCGGTTGCGTATCACTCACTGAGGATCTCGAAATGATTGAAGTTCGCGCTTTTGCAGAACTCGGCGGCGCCGAGCACGGCTGGTTGAATGCTCGCCACCATTTTTCTTTCGCTGAGTACTATGACCCGCAGCGCATGGCATGGGGCGATCTGCGCGTATGGAATGATGATGAAATCGCACCGCACTCGGGCTTTCCACCGCACCCGCACCGCGACATGGAAATCATCACCTATGTGCGCCAGGGCGCGATTACCCATAAGGACAACCTGGGCAACCATGGCCGCACCGAGGCGGGTGATGTACAGGTCATGAGCGCAGGAACCGGTATTGCCCACAGTGAATACAACCTGGAAGACGACACAACCAAAATCTTCCAGATCTGGATCACGCCGAACCAGTTTGATTCACCACCGTCATGGGGCGCCAAACCTTTTCCAAAAGGCGACCGTGCTGGCAGTTTCGTAACCTTGGCAAGCGGTGACAGCGACGACCAGGATGCGCTGCCTATCCGCGCCAACGCACGCGTTGCAGCGGCGACCCTGAAGGCCGGGCAAACCACCGAGTATGTACTTGGTGCCAAGCGCAAAGCCTATCTGGTGGCCTCAACCGGTGCGTTCGAAGTCAACGGTGTTGCCGCCCAAACCCGCGATGGCGTTGCCGTTCGCGACATTGAGGTGCTGCATGTAACAGCGACCGAAGACACTGAAATCGTCTTGGTGGATGTTGCCTGATTAACACTTCATTGCCTGTAAAAGCCTCCAGCCAGCTTTATGGCTGGAGGCACTATTCGGCTATTTGAATCTATTTGCTTATACTGGCCGCAGCCAACACTCGGATTGGCTATTGAGCCTAATAACATGAACAGTCTTGGTTTCACCGCCGCGCCTGCCCTGCTTAAATACCTGCGACATGCCGAATCCCTGGGCCTGGATACCGACCTGGCCTTGCAGGCTGCACAGCTGTCCCGCGAAGACCTCAGCGACAACGCCAAACGCATCCCCGGCGACAGCCATGAACGCTTGCTCAAGTATCTGCTGAACCAATGCGACGACTCGTTGTTCGGCCTGCACAGTGCCCGCTATGTACAACCAGGATCATGGAGCGTGCTGGGTTATATCACCCTGAACTGCGCCACGCTCGGTGAAGCCATCAGTAGAATAGTGCCCTACGAAAAGCTGGTTGGCGACATGGGCGTCAGCCGTGTGGAAAGCGATGCTGAGCACACCCGGTTGATCTGGAGCTGCCGCCATGACGAACCACTCATCCGCCGGCACATGGTTGAAAATGTACTGGCGTCCTGGCTGCTGTATGCCCGCTGGATAGCCGACAAGGACTACTCACCGACAGCGGTATGGTTCGAGCATGCCCAGCCCAATGGCGTGCACAAGGAAGCCTATCAATCTGCATTTGGCTGCGAGGTATTATTCGAACAACCCTGCAATGCGCTGATAGTTCCTGATCAGTTACTCGCCATAGAGCTGCGCCAGGCAGATCCGAACCTGCTGCGCACACTGGAGGAGCATGCCCTGGCGCTGATGGCAAAACTTGATGATGAGCAGCCATTGACGGCACGGGTCAAGGGTACGTTGCGCCTGCTGCTCAAAGATGGCCTGCCGCGTAAAGAGCGGGTTGCCGAGCGATTCGGTATGACCGTGCGCACCCTGCAAAGACATCTGCAACAAGCGGGCACAAGCTACCAGTCAATCCTTGATGAGCTGCGCCAGGAACTGGCCGAGCATTATTTATTGCGCAGTGACTTGCCGGTTCAAGAGATCGCCAGTTACCTGGGCTTCAGTGAATCGCGCTCGTTTCATCGCAGCTTCAAAACCTGGACGGGGCAAACACCTGGCGAGTACCGGCAAGCGCAGCGCCCCGTCCGTTAACCGAGAATCTCACTCATTGGGATAAACCGCAGGCTATCGCCCTCTGCCAGGGTCTTGCCTTCAAGGATCTCAGCCAGCCCTTCGGCCCATGACGCACTGCGCAGCACTCCGGAGCTCTGGTTTGGATGCATCACCACCCGGCCATTTTCAATCCGCGCGCGCACGTACTCGCGACGATGACCAGCATGACTCCAAACGAACCCAGCAGGCATCGGAAAACCCAATGGCTCGACCTTGGAAGCCCCCATCCGTCGCAACAGATACGGGCGCGCCAGCAAACCAAATGTCACCAATGTAGAAGCTGGGTTGCCGGGCAAGCCCAATACTGGCACGCCTCGAAAAGCGCCAAAGGTCAAGGGCTTGCCAGGTTTGATTGCGAGTTTCCAGAGCGCCAGCTCGCCCTCTTCGCGCAGTGCAGCGCCAAGAAAATCAGCCTCGCCCACGGAAACGCCGCCGGTTGAAAGAATCAGGTCCACATCATCGAGTGCAGCCAGTGCATCGCGCGTCAGCTGCAGGTCATCGGCCAGAATCCCGGCATCAATCACCTCACAACCCAAGCGCTGCAACCATGCACAAAGAAGACGCCGATTGCTGTTGTAGATCTGCCCTGGCCCCAGAACCTGGCCTGGCTCGATCAACTCATCCCCAGTCGAGAGCACAGCAACCCTGGCCCGCCGATAGACCACCAGGCGATCCGCGCCCAGCGACGCAGCCAGACCCAGCTCGATAGGCCCCAGGCGTGTGCCGACCGGCAACACGCAATCGCCGACCTTGGTCTCCTGGCCTTGTGCCCGAACGTTCTGACCAAAGCGCATGCCCTGGCTGAAGCTGACGCGTTGATCGTCGCCCAACTGCACATTTTCCTGCATTTCCACGACGTCCGCGCCCGCTGGCAAAGGCGCGCCGGTAAATATCCGGGCGCAGGTGCCGGGCTCAAGGGCTGACGGCAAGGTGCCTGCAAGAATACGCTGGCTGACAGGCAGTGGCTCGCCTTGCCAGTCAGCCAGGCGCAGCGCATAACCGTCCATTGCGCTGTTTGCCCAAGGCGGCAGATCCAGTGATGAGATCAGCCCTTCGGCGAGCACTCGACCATCGGCCTGCTCCAGCGTGACTGATTCCGTCTGGTTGATCGGCGCAGCATCCGCCATCGCCAACAAACGCTCCAGGGCCGCTTCTACCGGCAGTAATCCCGGCTGATCACAACCGCTCATCCACGGCTCTCGCAAGCGGCGGCTTGTTTAAGGTGAGGAACAAAATTACAAGGACGATGGCTGGCGTCCAATTGCTCGGCAAGAATCCCATCCCAGGCGGTACGACATGCATTTGTCGAGCCCGGCAAGCAACACACCAGGGTGCCATTGGCCAACCCCGCCAAGGCTCTGGACTGAATAGTCGAGGTGCCAATATCAGGCACCGAGACTTGCCGGAACAACTCACCGAAACCATCAACCTGCTTGTCCAGCAAGCAACTCACCGCTTCTGGCGTACTATCGCGCGCGGTGAACCCCGTGCCGCCGGTAATCAGCACCACTTGAACCTGATCTTCGGCAATCCAGGTGGCCACCTGGGCACGAATCTTGTAGAGGTCGTCCTTGAGCAACACGCGGCACGCCAGGGTGTGGCCTGCTGCCTCAAGGCGATCTATCAAGGTCTGGCCCGAGGTATCGGTGTCCAGGTTGCGGGTGTCGCTGACGGTCAATACTGCGATATTCAACGGGACAAATGCGGTGTCGAGTTTATGGCCCATAACAGACTTCCGGTTGTTCAAATAATAGGTCAATGTTATATCACAGGCCCACTTTGAGAGACTGCGCTATGTCAACTCCATCCCCGATCAATGCCTGCTCGATATTGCTGCTGGCAGGTGGCCGCGGTCAACGCATGGGGGGGCGTGATAAAGGGCTGGTGCTCTGGCATGAGCGTCCACTGATTGCTTGGCTGCATGACTTGGTGCGTCCACTTAGCGATGACCTGATCATTTCCTGTAATCGCAATCAGGCCCAGTACGCCGCCTATGCCGATCAAGTCGTTGCCGATGATGACACCGGCTTCCAGGGACCGCTTGCAGGTATCCGCGCCGGGCTGAAAGTGGCCCGCCACCCCTATATGCTGGTACTGCCCTGTGATGCTCCGATGCTTGACCGAGCGCTGTTAACGGACCTGATGATGCTTGCCGGGGACGCCCCTGCCGTGGTGCGTCAAGGGCAATACCTGGAGCCATTATTCAGCGTGATCCCATGCTGGCTTCGCAGCCAATTGGAAAATGCATGGCTCGCCGGCGAGCGCAGCCCGCAGCGTTGGCTGCGCAGCCTCGATCCACGCCCCCTTGTCTGCCCTGACCAGGATGCGCGGCTGGCCAACATGAACACGCCCGAACTCCTCGACACCTCCAAAATCAAGCAATATCACGGAAATTGACGGAACTTTGGCGCCAGCACCCTATCTTAAGTTTGGTACTCAATTTCAAACCCATGAGGAGATACACCATGAGCCAACGGACAATCGCAGCACTATTTCTGAGCTTGGGCCTTGCAACTCTGGCAGGCTGCGCTTCACCGACGGTAATCACCCTCAACGACGGTCGTGAAATTCAGACTGTTGACGAGCCTGATTTTGATG
Source organism: Pseudomonas segetis (assembly GCF_900188155.1). Classification (GTDB taxonomy): domain Bacteria; phylum Pseudomonadota; class Gammaproteobacteria; order Pseudomonadales; family Pseudomonadaceae; genus Aquipseudomonas; species Aquipseudomonas segetis. Next base: position 653,178 of record NZ_FZOG01000001.1, on the reverse strand, counting down.
ATGACACAGGCTTCTACGAATTCGAGCAACTTGATGGCAAGCGCGCACGCGTCAACAAAGACGAAGTTCGCACCGTTAAAGAGCTGTAAGTTTCACCCCAATCGCCTGTTGCCAAGCCAGCAGGCGGTTGGGTTTCCCGCCTAACTGAGCGCCTGGAATGCCCTGACCAGAGCATTGCTCAAATCCACCGTTGAGAATTTGGTCAGCATATCGTTGGCCCCCACTGAACGCGCTTTTTCAGTATTCATCGTACTGTCGAGTGAAGTGTGCAACAGCACGTAGGTGTGGCCTATGTCCGTGGTCTTGCGAATCTCACGCACCAGGCTGTAGCCATCCATTTCTGGCATTTCAATATCTGAAACCAGCACTTCAATCGGCGTACCCGCCCGGTGTTGCTCCTGCAGTACTGCAAACGCACTACCAGCGCTGCGCACAGATTGGCAATCAAGACCCAGTTTGCGCAAGGTATTGACCGTCTGATGCAACGCCACGTGCGAATCATCCACCACAAGCACCCGCCGTCCTTCCAGCATTTGCAGGTCGGCACTGGAGATCAGCGATTCATCAATTTCTTCGGGTTCAGCCGGGGCGATGTCATGCAGGACCTTTTCGATATCGAGTACCTGCACTATTGCACCGTCGATCTGGGTAACCCCGGTGATAAAGGCGCGACTGCCAGACCCGGCCGGTGGCGGCTTAACATCCCGGGTCGAACACTGCACGATACGCTCTACATTCTGTACATGCAGGCCCTGGCGCGAGCGGCTGAGTTCGGTAACGATCAGGCAGCCTTCCTGACTCGCGTTATTGCCACGCTCACCTATCGCTCGGGCCAGATCGATTACAGTCAAAGAAGCGCCACGCAAACTGGCGATGCCCCGTACATGCGGATGCCGGTTAGGCAACTTGGTCAAGGCCGGGCAGGCAATAATTTCATTAACCTTGAGCAGGTTAATCCCCAATAAACGACCACTGTGCAGACGAAACAACAGCAGCGACAAGGAATCTCCCAAAACTGCATTCACCGCGCCACTCCCCTTCGTCATTAAATAATGCTGAGCAAATTAATCAGCTCAGAAATGCGACCACCTGTTCAGCTTCGAATGGCCAATCCAGTTCGGCCCCGGTATCACACCGGCGCAGTACCGGAATACGCAAGCCATAACGCTCGACCCATGCCTCGTCTTCAGCAATATCCACCAATTCGACGAGCAGACCGTGCTCGACAAAGGGCATCAACAATGCTTCGGCCACTTCACACAGGTGACATCCTAGGGTGCCAAAGAGTTGGCATTCGGGCAGCATTTGAGGATCTCCTGTTTCAGTTCAGGCTTTGAAGCCAGCAGTTTAAACACAGCTGCCGCCCAAAACATCCAGGAACCTGCTATCGCTCGCCCAATCAATGCGTCCGGCCAGCCACTGCCAAACCAGGACCTTGAAGGTTCCCCTAGCGATCTAATTAACGTTGACGGCTGCTTCAGGGAAAACTTTAACGGCAAAAGTACAGTACTCGGCGACCAACCCGACGAACTGCCAAATGCCTGCAAATGGCCTGCTGGCAAGCACCGCAAATACCGGCCAGGAACACGCCGACTAAAGTCTAAAAGCAGACCGCCAAATCTCATGCTTTATTCAACAGCGCCGTACCAGATGGTCCCGCACCCACTCGAGGAGAAAACAATAATGATTCGAACTCCCCTTGCCCGTGCCGTGGCTGCAGCCACGCTAGGCGCTTGCTGCGTATTGCCTGCGATTGCCCATGCTGAGTTTTTCAAAGACAGCAAAGCTACCATCGAGGCTCGTAACTTCTACTTCAACCGTGACCTGCGTGACACCACATCCGCCCAGCAGTCAAAACGCGAAGAATGGGCACAGGGATTTATCGTTAAAGCCGAATCGGGCTTTACCGAAGGGACTGTTGGCTTTGGCCTGGATGCCTATGCAGGGCTTGGCCTGAAGCTTGATTCATCGGCCGATCGGACAGGTAGCGGCCTGCTACCCGGAAGTTTCGGCAATGAAGCCCCAGACGACTATTCGGAAGCCACCGCCACCGCCAAAGTGAGGATTTCCAAGACAGTCGGCAAGTTTGGTGGCCTGACGCCAAAACTGCCCACCATCTCGGCAAATGATTCGCGCCTGCTGCCGCAAACTTTCCTCGGCGGGCACATCAATTCACAAGAAATTGCCGGCCTGAACATTGATGGTGGTGTAATCAAGGAACAAAACCAACGCGACTCATCCAACTTTGAAGACCTGAGCATCAACGGCGGCGGCAAGCGCAATATTGTCTTGGGCGGCAGCCAAGCCGACGATTTCAATTTTGCCGGGGTGTCCTACAAATGGACCGACAACCTCACCACTGGCTACAACTACGGTGAGCTGGAAGAAATCTACAAGCAACATATCGTCAACCTGGTCCACGTATTGTCGATTGGCGACAAGCAAAGCCTCAAGACCGACCTGCGCTATGCCCGCTCCACGGACGATGGCAATACCAACGTCGACAACAACGCATTTGGTGCCATGTTCACCTACTCCCTGGGTTCCAGCAGCTTTGGCCTGGGTTATCAGTCAATGAGCGGCGATACCGGTTATGCCTACATCAACAGCACGGACCCGTTCCTGGTCAACTACGTGCAAATCGGCGATTTCGCCAACAAGGACGAGAAATCCTGGCAGGCACGCTTTGACTATAACTTTGCCGGCATGGGCATTCCCGGCCTGACCTTTATGACGCGCTACCTCAGCGGCGACAATATCGACCAGCTGAGCGCGACCACCAATGAAGACGGCAAGGAGTGGGAACGCAACACCGACATTGCCTATGTATTCCAGGACGGCCCATTGAAGGACCTGGGAATCAAATGGCGCAACGCCACGGTACGCAACAACTTTGCCAATGACCTGGATGAAAACCGCCTGATTATCAGCTACACACTGGCCCTGCAGTAAGCTGCAAACAGGCAATAAAAAACCCGGGATAACCGGGTTTTTTATTGCCTGCAAATCATCAATCCTGGCTGACGGCACCAATCTTGTGAACCGACAGATCGGCACCGTTGTATTCCTGCTCCTGGCTCAAGCGAATCCCCATGGTCAGCTTCAGTAGACCATAGACAGCAAAACCACCTATCAACGCCACAACCACGCCAAGGCCGGTACCGAGCAACTGGCTGATCATGCTTACCCCGCCGAGACCGCCCAGGGCCTGCTGACCAAACAGGCCACAGGCAATACCGCCCCAGACGCCGCACAAGCCATGCAGGGGCCACACGCCGAGCACGTCATCGATTTTCCAGTTTGCCTGCGCTGCAGTGAACGCCCAGACAAACAAAGCACCGGCTATGGCGCCCGTAGCCAAAGCCCCAACCGGGTGCATCAGGTCTGAGCCCGCGCACACCGCAACCAAGCCGGCCAGCGGACCGTTGTGCAAAAAACCGGGGTCATTGCGACCAACAAACAACGCAGCAATGGTACCGCCCACCATCGCCATCAAGGTGTTGACCGCGACCAGGCCACTGACACTGCCAAGGGTTTGTGCGCTCATCACGTTGAAACCAAACCAGCCGATAATCAATATCCAGGAGCCCAGCGCCAGGAAAGGAATATTCGACGGCGCGAATGCCACCAGGCGACCGTCACGATAACGCCCGTCTCGACGCCCCAACAAGATCACCGCGCCAAATGCTAGCCAGCCGCCCATTGCATGAACCACCACGGAGCCGGCGAAGTCGTGAAATCCTGCACCGAACTGCGCCTCAAGCCAGGCTTGAAAGCCAAAGTTAGCATTCCAGATCAACCCCTCGAAGAAGGGATAGATGAAAGCAACAATCAACACAGTCGCGCAGAGTTGCGGACCGAATTTTGCGCGCTCGGCAATACCACCGGAGATGATCGCCGGGATTGCCGCTGCGAAGGTCAATAGGAAAAAGAATTTGACCAAGGCATAGCCATTGCCTTCGGTCAGCACCGTGGCGGGCTGAAAAAATGTCACGCCATAGGCAATCCAATAGCCTATAAAGAAATAGGCCAATGCAGAGATTGCAAAGTCGGAAAGAATCTTCGACAAGGCGTTGACCTGATTTTTCTGGCGCACCGTCCCCACCTCAAGGAAGGCAAACCCAGCATGCATCGCTAAAACCATTACAGCACCCAGCAGAATAAACAGGGTGTTGGAACCATGAATCAGCGTCTCTACAGCACTGTTGATGTTTTCCATCGGCAGGTAAAACTCCGTCTACAGACCAAGAGCACCAATTCGGATCTTTTTATCAATGCACGCACCAAAAACAGGCGTACTGAATTGAAAGCGCATCGTGTCGACCGCTCCAGATGCGCCAATTGCGTGCTGTCCGAATTTAGCTAAATTCAACTTAGTCTTTATTTATCAATAGGTTATTTTCGCACCAAGGCCCTAGACCGAGAACTCTGAAAGCCCCAATTAGGCGCGCATGCGCGCCGGCCCGCACCAGGACAATGCAAGCGCTGTACCAAGCAAATAACAGGGGCTCAGGCTGATATCAGATTGAACCCTTCTAATGAATGCCACTCGAAGTACACAGGCGTTCTAAAACATCAAGGAGAGTAGAAATGGCACGTAAAAAAACCGCTTCGAACCAAGATGAACTGCTAAACGAATTCCAAGCACTGGTACGTGACACAGAGTCACTGCTCCAGCAATCCGCCAACCTCGCAGGCGATCAGGGCGAAGCACTGCGCGATCAGATACGCAACAGCCTGGATCGTGCACGCTCAACCCTGCACTCAGCCGAAGAAGCCGTGATGGAGCGAGGCAAAGCTGCCGTCGACGCCACCGAAGGCTATGTGCAAACCCATCCTTGGCAATCTATTAGTATCGCTGCCGGTGTTGGTATGCTACTGGGTATGTTGATAACCAAACGCTAAACGGACATCTCTTTACATGGAAGCCAGATCACAGCCCAGTGCCGGGAACAATCCTTCACCCCGCAGATTTGCAGGAGCCCTGCTGGGGCTCCTGCAGGGCCATGTTGCGCTGTTCGGAGAAGAGCTCAAGGAGCAGCAGGCCCACGCAGTTCACCTTCTGCTGCTCACCAGCTTGAGCCTGGTTTTTGGCTTGCTGCTGGTAATAGGATTGTCGGCAACCCTGTTGATCTGCTTCTGGGATGATTACCGTATCCCTGTGATTATTGGCTTGTGTGTATTTTATTCAGTGGCGCTGATTGCCAGCCTGGTGACACTGATCAATTATCTGCGCAACGCCCCGAGTCCTTTTAGTGCAAGCCTTGAAGAGCTTGCACGCGACCGCGAGCAATTGTTGCCATGAACCAGACGCCTTTGCCGCCACTGCCCGTAAATGCATCACGCCGTGAACTGCGCAAAGCCATGCTACGTATGCGCCTGGAGATGCATCGCCAGGAACTGCGCCACGAAACCCTGGTCATGCTCGAACCACTGCGCAAGGCCAAGAGCTTCGGCGGCCAGTTGGCTGGTGGCGATTCATCATTGTGGATTACCGGCGGCGCAGTGCTGCTTGCAGGCTTGGGCCTGAAGAAAAGCAATTGGCGGCGCTGGATCAAAATCGCCCTGATTGCCCTGCCGCTGCTGCGCCGCTCCCCTCCCCGTCAGCAGCCTCCCGCTAACCACTAGCGGCACGCCATCCAGTCTTTGCACCTCGGCCCTGCAGATTGGCCACGTTCTTGCTTTAGCTCTTGCATGCTGCCCCAACTGCTAAGGACGCCTAAGTGCTCGACGGCCAACCCACTGTTGTGTTTCAACCCTTTATCGACACTGCCACCGGGCAGATTGCAGGTGTTGAAGCGCTTGCACGGTTACGTGACAGCAAGGGGCAACTGCACTCGGCCGGACCGTTGTTCAGCGACCCGAAAACACCTCTGCCCGGCTTGCGCAGGCTTGACCGAACCATTCGCCAGCAAGCCCTGCAGCGCTTTCACCAGGCGCCTGGCGAGTGGTTCCTTAGCCTGAATATCTCCCCACGCTGGGTGAGTCGTTTGCGCATTGGCCAACCCCTGCCCAGCCTCAAACAATTGCAAAGAAGTGGTGTTGCCCCAGAACGGGTGGTATTCGAAATCACCGAACTGGGCGGCGCCAGCCAGCGCTTGCCAGCCGTGGTAGCGGCCTATCGGGCAGCTGGTGCGAGGGTCGCGATTGATGACTTTGGCGCCGGCTATTCGCAACTTGATCGAGTGCTGGCCTTGCAGCCCGATATCCTCAAGCTTGATATGCGCCTGTTCAAGGCCGCAGCGCTTGGCGGTCCCAGTGAGCAAATTGTCAAGGCACTGGCACAGATGGCCGAGCGCACCGGATGCTGGATCATCGCCGAAGGCGTTGAAACCGAAGCAGAGCTCAGCTTTGCCCTGGAGTGCGGCGCTCGCTACGTCCAGGGATACCTGTTTGCCAAACCAGAACTGGAGTTCTTTGCCACCGACGCCTTTGTCCAGCGTTTTGCCCAACTGCGTAACCAGTACGTCAAACACAAACTGCGTGAGCGCGCACAGCTTATGCAATTACGCCAACAACTAAGCCTGCTGATGGCAGAGCTATACCTGTGGGCACACAAGAGTGAGGGTCGTGAACGACTGCCCGCACCGGACGCCTATCCCTGGTTGCGACGCGTCTTTATCTGCGACAGCCAAGGCACTCAGCTGTCCCCCAACCATGAGTGGCGTAACGCAAGCTGGCACACCGATAATCGCTATGTTGGCCACAACTGGTCGTGGCGACCTTACTTCTATCAATTACTGGCTGAAGGTTGGGATGAGCGACGCTTGATCCTGTCAGCGGTCTACCGCGACGCGACCAGCAACCAGTATTGCCTGACCGCCGGGAAATTTATCGATAACAACCGGCTGATACTGGTCGACATAGACGCCGCTGGTTTTTAAATCAGCATCTCGCAAGTATTTCTCCGACTAACCCCTTGCAGGGAGACGCTGCTACCCTGAAGCTAGCGATATTAGCCACGTAACGGCGAGGAGCTGCCTTGGACTGGCAAACACTGTTGAACCGCGAACGACTGGGCAAACCGTCCCATAGTGCCGAAGAGCTTGGCCGCAGTCCGTTCCACAAAGATCACGATCGGATCATTTTCTCAGGCGCATTCCGGCGCCTGGGTCGCAAAACCCAGGTTCATCCTGTTTCCAGCAACGATCATATCCATACGCGCCTGACCCATTCACTTGAAGTCAGCTGCGTGGGTCGGTCACTGGGTATGCGGGTGGCCGAGATGATTCGCGACAAACTGCCCGACTGGTGCGAACCCAGCGACCTGGGCATGGTTGTGCAATCCGCCTGCTTGGCGCACGACATTGGCAACCCACCCTTTGGCCATTCTGGCGAAGACGCCATTCGGCACTGGTTTCAACAAGCGGCCAGGCGTGGCTGGCTTGACTCCATGACCAGCATCGAGCGCAGCGACTTCCTGAGCTTTGAGGGCAACGCCCAGGGTTTTCGTGTGCTGACCCAGCTCGAATACCACCAGTTCGATGGCGGCACCCGCTTGACCTACGCGACCCTGGGCACTTACCTGAAGTACCCCTGGACGGCTCGTCATGCTGAAGCCCAGGGGTACAAGAAACACAAGTTCGGCTGCTACCAGAGCGAGCTGCCATTACTTGAGCAAATTGCCAACAAGCTCGGACTGCCGCAAATCGAGGAACAGCGCTGGGCGCGTCACCCGCTGGTTTATCTGATGGAGGCAGCAGACGATATCTGCTACGGCTTGATTGATCTCGAAGACGGCCTGGAAATGGAGCTGCTCGAATACAGTGAAGTTGAAGCCGTGCTACTGGATCTGGTTGGCGACGACCTGCCGCAAACCTACCGTCAACTGGGGCCCAATGACTCGCGCCGACGCAAGCTTGCAATACTGCGGGGCAAAGCCATCGAACACCTGACCAATGCAGCCGCCCATGCATTTGTCGAGCAGCATGATGCGCTGCTGGCGGGCACCTTGCAGGGAGATCTTGTCGAGCATATGCATGGCCCGGCTAAACGCTGCGTGCAGAGCGCAAAGAATATGGCCCGGCAGAAAATCTTCCAGGACAAGCGCAAAACCCTGCATGAAATCGGCGCCTATACCACCCTGGAAATCCTCCTCAATGCCTTTTGTGGCGCGGCACTGGAACAACATGGCGGTCGAAGACCCTCGTTCAAGCACCGGCGCATCCTGGATTTGCTTGGCAACAATGCGCCTGATCCAAATGGCCCCCTATACACATCCTTTTTACGCATGATCGACTTCATCGGGGGCATGACTGACAGCTATGCTACTGAAATGGCCCGTGAAATGACGGGACGCTCAAGTCCGGTGTAACCCATGGCAAATGAACACAGATCACCACGCCAAAGGCTGACGGGGCCTCCCACCATGGGACCGGCGATAATTGCTGGCATGGGCTGCGCCCTACCATTGCTATTGGGATTGTTCAGCGGCCACCCGGGGTTTCTATGGGCATCGGCCGGCGCCTTTCAAGCGGCGCAGATCAATCCTTTGCATCGCCTTGGCATGTTGCGCATGCTGCTGATCATTTTCCTCGGTGCTGTATGCGCTGGCTGGGGGTTCTGGGCTGCAGCATATCCGGGCCTGAGTTTTGCGGTATTTGCAGCCTTTGGCTTTATCCTGGCATGGCTGCAGCGCTTTGGCGCCGAGGCCGGAAAACTCGGTGCGGGGCTGGCGGTGTGCATGTGCCTTGGCCAGGGTGAAACAGCGGGAAGCCACCTCAATAACCCCTATGCCATCGCCATGCTTTTTATCCTTGGCGGGCTTTGGGTCACCCTCCTGGCTTTTGGCTTGCGTGGTGTGCATGGCTTACGCATGTGGCCACAGGCACCACGTGTGATTAGCATCGTCAAGGTTCTCAAGCGCTATGCCAAACGGCTGCCGGAACAACGCTGGCGCCAGCATGCGTTGCGTTGCACCCTGGCCTTCGGCTTGGCCGGCTTGCTCGTCAGCCTGAAAAACCTGCCACACGGTTATTGGCTGACCATGATAGTGATCGGCACCTTGCAATTTGAGCTATCCAACAGCCTCAAACGCCTGCTGATCCCCCATTTGGTCAGCCTCACGCTTGCGACAATCATGATTGCGGTGGGCTATAGCCTGCAGGACCCGCTAATCATGGTCAGCGCAACCTTGTCGCTGATTGTCTTGTGCCGAACCTTCCAGGCCCATCATTATGGGCTTTACTTACTGCAGCTATTGGTCTGCTTCATGGTGCTGGTCGAAAGCCTTTCACTCGACTGGCAACTGGCACCGCAACGGCTGTTTAACAGCCTGTTTGGAGTGGCGATTTCGCTTGCAGTGGCAATGCTGATTTATGCACTAAACAAGGGCCTTCTAAGGATAAAAAACAGGGCCTCTGCACATCAGTAATAGGCTAGAAAAATAACTATAAGATCTATTAGCGCATAGTTCATTATTCACTATGCTTTCATTCTGCCATCACCGCAGTTTCGGGAGCAATTCTGCATGACAGTTAGTGAACTAACCGGAAATAGGCGTTTTCCGCTTCACGTCCATATTAGTTTTCTATTTACTTTGCTACTGCTTAGTACCGGTATCGTGCTGGGTATTTTTAATTATCAGCAAACCAGCCGAATTATTCTTTCAAGCAGCCTCCAGCTATTCGAACATATCAGCGATCAAGTCGATCGCGATCTGCACGATACCTATATCCCAGTCGACAACCTGCTCAACCTGCTCGCCCTGGATGAGCGCAACATGGGCGAAACCCGCGACGCACGCTTGTCAATGCTGCCCGTGTTTGCCCAGGCCCTCAATGACCACCCGAAACTTGCCTCCTTGTACCTGGGCTATACCGACGGCGACTTCTTCATGGTGCGTCCACTGCGCACCGAAAAGCTGAAGAAAATCTTCGACGCCCCGGACAATGCTGCCTTTCAGGTGTGGAGCATAGAGCGCACCAAAGGTGCTCCAACCAAGGCTACGCATCTCTACTTTGATACCAAGCTCAACTATCTGGGTGAACGCGAGATTAACAACGAGTCCTATGATGCGCGAACCCGGCCCTGGTACCAGGAAGCGATGCATAGCAATGCAATGTTTACCACCGAGCCCTATGTGTTCTTCTCCTCCGGCGATGTCGGAACCACAGTTTCGCGGGTCAGCATGGGCCGCAGCGTTATTGGTGCGGACATCACCCTGGCTGACCTTTCACAAACACTTGCCAAGCACGAGATTACCCCCTCGACCGAAGTCGCCCTGTACAGCCCGGATGGTTTGGCCGTTGCCTATCCAGACATTACGAAACTCATTACGGGGCACGATAAAGCCCACCGCGCCAGGTTTGCGGAACTCAGCCCAGTAACCGCCAGCCTCAGCAAAAAAGATCCAGATGGTTCGCTCCAGGGTTCGATTGAACTTGATAAGCGCGATTGGCTGGTTTCCCAGATGAAGCTGGACATGGGTGGGCCCGAGGGATTGCGCCTGACCATTATGGCGCCTGAGGACGAGCTGCTTGCAGAAGCCCATAGGATGCGCTGGATAAGCGCAGTAATCACCCTGGGCATTTTATTGCTGTGCATTCCGCTGGGCTGGTCCCTGTCCCGGTTGCTGGTCAAGCCGCTGCGTGGACTGGTCAGTGAAGCAGAAGCGATACGTAGCTTCGACTTTAAGCATCCCTCCTGCGCCAGCTCGCCAGTGCTCGAAATAGAACTCCTTGCCGTGGCGATGGCGCGGATGAAGGAAACCATCTCCAGCTTCCTTGAGATCGCAGCCAGCCTCTCGGCTGAAACACGCTTTGAGGCACTGCTCGAGCGCGTACTCGAAGAAACCGCCGGGATCAGCCAGGCGCACGCCGGCTTGATCTACCTGAACGACGCCGATGGCAAACACCTGGAAGCCAAGGGCTTGTACCTCGACGGCCCGCCAATGAGCCTGGAAGACCTGCAAATCAGCAGCTTTGCAATCGACGATGAGCGCATGCCGGATTGGCTGAAAAATCCGGTCAGAGGAGGTGCAAGCAGCATCGCCTCTATCGGTTTTGACCAGGCGGGCGATTACCAGAAACTGCTGCAAGCGATGGACTCACCACGCACTCATATCGTTGCCACAGGCTTGCATAATCGTCAGGGCGATACTGTTGGAGTGCTGGTGCTGCTGCATAAAGACAGCGGTACCGAAGCAGACATCCCGTTCCAGAGCCCGGCGCGGGTCGCATTTGTCGAAGCCGTGTCCGGGGTTGCCGCACTGTGCATTGAAAGCCAACGCCTGCTGGATCGACAAAAACAACTGCTCGACGCCTTTATCCAACTGATTGCCGGCGCAATCGACGCCAAGAGCCCCTACACCGGCGGGCATTGCCAGCGAGTGCCGGAAATCACCATGATGCTGGCCAAGGCTGCGGCCAGGAGCCAGGCCCCGGCCTTTCGCGACTACAGCCCCACCGAAGAAGAGTGGGAAGCACTGCATATTGCGGCGTGGCTGCATGACTGCGGCAAGGTCACCACACCTGAGTACGTGGTCGACAAAGCGACCAAGCTTGAAACCCTGTACGACCGTATCCATGAAATTCGCAGCCGCTTCGAGATCCTCAAGCGCGATGCCTGGATCAGTTATTGGCAAGCGCGCGCGGAAGGCGGCGACGATAGGGTCCTGTTAGCCGAACGCGACCAGTTACTGGCTGAACTCGATGATGAGTTCAGCTTTGTTGCACGCTGTAACCTTGGCGGCGAAGCCATGGCCGAAGCCGATATCCAACGCCTGCAGCGTATCGCAGAACGAAAATGGTGGCGCACCTTGGACGACCGGCTCGGACTGTCATGGGAAGAAAGCCAACGGATGGAAGGCACGCCATCACCCGAGCTTCCCGTATTGGAAAACCTGCTGGCCGATCAGCCCCGGCATTTGGTCGAACGCCCCGCAGGTGAGCTGATTGCCGAAAACAACCCCTGGGGCTTCAAGCTTGAAGTCCCGCAATACAAGTTCAATCGTGGCGAACTCTATAACCTGAGCATAGCGCGAGGCACATTGACCGCCGAAGAGCGCTATATCATCAACCACCACATCGTCCAAACCATACTCATGCTTGATCACCTGCCCTTCCCCAAGCACCTTAAGAACGTAGCTGAAATCGCCGGCGGGCATCATGAAAAAATGGATGGCACCGGTTATCCAAAACGCTTGCTTCGCGAAGAGATGAGCCTACCGGCAAGAATGATGGCAATTGCCGATATCTTCGAAGCCCTGACCGCAGTCGATCGTCCCTACAAGAAAGGCAAGTCACTGTCAGAGGCGATTGCGATCATGGCTGGCATGTGTAAAGGCGCGCACATTGACCCCGACCTGTTTGGCCTGTTTATCCAGGGCAAGATCTATAGGCAGTATGCAGAACGCTTTATGCGGCCGGAACAGATTGATGAGGTGGATGAAGCCCAGGTACTGATCAAGGCGGGACTTGCTGATTAAGGCCTGGGTTCGATGCGTCGAACCCAGGCACAGCACAATCAATGACCGGGCACGCATTGCGCGCGCCCGGATTCAGGCTTCAAGCCTTGTTGATTGGGTTTTCCGGGTACCAAACGTCGAGCAATGGGCTGACATTGAAATCAGCCAGCTCAGAGCGCCCCTTGAGCCAGGCTTCGACATTGGCGCGCTGTTCTTCGCTGACCGAGCCGCGCTTGTCAAGGCAAACCAGGCCGTAGTCATCGCCACCGACATAACCAAGACCGTTGCCTTCCATTGCCTCTTTCAGAAACTGATCAAGGAAAGCGTCAACGACTTCATCGGTCAAATCGTCTTTAAAGTTCAGGTTCAGCTCAAAACCCAGCTCCTGAAATTCATCGACGCAGAGTTTTTTGCGCAGACGGCGGGAACGATTAGTAGCCATGAAACAATCCTCAAAAGTGATATCGCCGCGCACTTTAGCAGTTCCAGCCTATTTATGCCCGAAACTCTGCAACTCATCGACTACCGACCTACCTTAAAACACTAAATTGATGTGCAATCTTGTTCACATATTTCGCACAAACCTATGCTTGCGGCATAATGTGTCATGTATGAAACATAGATCGCAGCAGTATCTCGCAGATTACAAGTCACTTTTCAGCTACGCCCAGGGGGCGTAAATCATGATCAAACAACTGCGCCAGTTAGCCATTGTCAGTTTGTTACTACCTCTTTCTTTACCTCTGTATGCCGCCGTCAACGCCACTATTCCGGCCAAGGTTGAGCAGGCGCTTAAAGCTAACAAGGTCAGTCCGAAATCTTTTTCCCTCGTCACCATCCCGCTTAACGGTCCAGGTAACAGCACCTATTACAACGCTGATGTTTCGGTTAACCCGGCCTCGACCATGAAGTTGATCACCACCTTCGCCGCACTGGAGTTGCTCGGCCCGAATTACCAATGGGCGACCAGCTTTTACACCGACGGTACCCTGAGTAATGGCGTACTCAAGGGCAACCTGTATTTCAAGGGGGGTGGCGACCCCAAGATGAACATGGAGAAGCTGTGGTTGCTGCTGCGTGACCTGCGTGCCAATGGCATCAAGCGCATTACCGGTGACCTGGTGCTTGATCGCAGCTATTTCATCCAGCCGCAACTGCCTCCGTTCAACGATGATTCGGGCGACAGCTACAAGCCCTACCTGGTGGCCCCTGATGCGCTGTTGATCAACTTCAAGGCGCTGCGCTTTATTGCTCACTCCGAAAGCGGCCGGGTGCAAATTACCACCGAGCCGCCAATCGCCAATGTGCGCGTCGATAACCAGGTAACAGCGCTTAAATCCGGCAAGTGCCCGTCATGGCGCGACGGTATTCGCTTTACCCCAACGCCCACCGCGACCGGCTTCACGGTAACCGCGCAAGGCAAGCTGGCTGATGGCTGCACCACGCAGAGCTACATATCCCTGCTCGACCAGCCCAACTATGCCGCAGGTACGGTGCGCGCATTGTGGAAGGAACTGGGCGGCAGTATCGATGGCCAGGACCGCCAGGCGCCGGTACCGAGCAAGGCCCGCTTGCTGAGTCGCGCCTACTCGCCTGACCTGGCGGAGATCATCCGCGACATCAACAAGTACAGCAACAACACCATGGCGCGTCAGTTGTTCCTCAGTATCGGAGCCAAGTTCCGTACCAGCGCCGACGCTGACGACGCCAAGGCCGCACAGCGGGTAATCCGCGCCTGGCTCGCCCGCAAGGGTATTACCGCATCACAACTGGTGATGGAAAACGGTTCTGGCCTGTCACGTGCCGAACGTGTCAGTGCCCGTGAAATGTCGAAGATCCTGCAAGCAGCCTGGAACAGTCCTTACGCCGCAGAGTTCATCAGCTCGATGCCCCTGGCTGGTCGCGACGGTACCATGCGCAAGCGCCTGCGCAACACGCCGATGGCCGGTGAAGCGCATATCAAGACCGGGACCTTGAACAACGTGCGCGCGATTGCAGGCTTCAGCCGCGACAACAAGGGCAAGAGCTGGGCGGTGGTGGCAATCATCAATGATCCAAAACCCTGGGGCGCGTCATCCGTGCTCGACCGGGTACTGCTCGAACTGCAAAAGCAGCCATCACGCTAGGTGTTGGCAATACAGCCAAAGCCTAGCCTCAAGCGCCAGGCAAGACATGCAAAAAGGCCACGCTAAGCGTGGCCTTTTTGCATGTCGTCGATAAACAACCCTAACCGCGAGCTGTGATACGCCAGGCGCGGTGAATCTTGCTATTGCGGGCAAAGTCCGGGTCAAGGGTCGAGGCCGTGATTTCTTCAACCTGGTAACGCGCCGCCAGGGTCTCATCGAGAACAAACTTGCGGAAGTTGTTGGAGAAATACAGCACGCCACCACTGGCCAGGCGCGCCATTGCCAGATCCAGCAAAGCCACATGGTCACGTTGAATATCGAAGATGCCTTCCATGCGCTTGGAGTTGGAGAAGGTCGGCGGATCAATGAAGATCAACTCGTATTCGTTGCGATCCTCGGCCAGCCAGGCCATGACATCGCCCTGCTCGAGTTTGTTCTTGTCAGAAAAGCCGTTGAGCGACAGGTTGCGTCGCGCCCAATCCAGGTAAGTCTTGGACAAATCAACACTTGTGGTGCTCCGAGCACCGCCCTTGGCCGCATGGACCGAAGCTGTCGCTGTGTAGCAATACAGGTTGAGGAAGCGCTTGCCTGCGGCCTCGCGCTGAATGCGCAAGCGCAGTGGCCGGTGATCGAGAAACAAGCCGGTATCGAGGTAGTCGGTCAGGTTGACCAGCAACTTGACCCCGCCCTCGTTGACCTCCATGAACTGGCCCTGGGTACTCTGGCGCTGGTACTGCTTGGTACCGCTCTGGCGCTCGCGGCGCTTGATCACGACCTTGCTCTTGTCAACATTCAACGCCTGCGGTATAGCGGCAAGCGCATCAAACAGCCGCGCCTGGGCCTTCTCTGGCTCGATGGAGCGTGGCGCGGCATATTCCTGCACATGCACCCAGTCGCCATAGAGATCGACAGCCAGCGCGTACTCAGGCATATCGGCATCGTACAGGCGGTAACACTGCACTGCTTCCTTACGTGCCCACTTGCCCAGTTGCTTGAGGTTCTTTTGCAGGCGATTGGCAAACATCTGCCCGCCTTCGCTCAATCGCGCCTGCTCCACCGGCACGGCAGCAGGTGCTGCGGACTTGGCTGCGACGACCGGTGCAGCGCTGGCGACCAACTCGTTTTGTTCACGCTCGCGCTCACGCTGCTCGGGTGTACGCCGCTCGCCGGTAACAAACTGCTCAGGCTGGACCTTGATCAACAACAGCTTGCACGGCAATGCCCCGTTCCAGAATGCGTATTGCTTGTGGCTGCGGATACCCATGCGCTTGCCCAGGTCCGGCGCACCGGTAAATA
This sequence comes from Pseudomonas segetis, assembly GCF_900188155.1. Lineage (GTDB taxonomy): Bacteria > Pseudomonadota > Gammaproteobacteria > Pseudomonadales > Pseudomonadaceae > Aquipseudomonas > Aquipseudomonas segetis. Next base: position 637,350 of record NZ_FZOG01000001.1, on the reverse strand, counting down.
CCGCTGCTTCCCAGCCCATGCAGGCCTGGCGCAGGCGCTCGCCAAGGTTCTGGTAGAGATACAACAGGCTGGCTTCGTCACCCAGGCGTTCGCCGTAGGGCGGGTTACAGATGACCAAGCCTTTCTGGTTCTGATCGGGGCGCGGCTCGAAAGTGGCCACCTCGCCCTGGTAGACCTTGATCCAGTGACTCAGGCCTGCCCGATCGATGTTGTTCTTGGCTGGCTGAATCAAGCGTGGATCGGCCTCGTAGCCGCGTATCCACAATGGTGGTTTGGCCATGCCAATGTCGGCGCGCTCCTGCGCTTCGGCTTGCAATTTCTTCCAAATCGCCGGCACGTGGCCCAGCCATTTGCTAAAGCCCCATTGCTCACGGGTCAGGTTCGGCGCCACATCAGCGGCCATCATTGCCGCTTCGACCAAAAACGTACCAACACCGCACATGGGGTCAGCCAGGGCGCCGCCTTCGGCGGCAATGCGCGGCCAGCCAGCGCGGATCAACACGGCGGCTGCGAGGTTTTCCTTGAGCGGCGCAGCACCTTGCTGCAAACGATAGCCACGCTGGTGCAAGCTATGCCCGGAAAGGTCGAGCGACAAGATTGCCTCACCGCGATCGAGGCGCAGGTGAATACGCAAATCCGGGTTGAGCTTGTCCACCGATGGCCGGGTCCCGTCTTTCTGGCGCAGCTTATCGACAATCGCGTCCTTGACCTTCAGCGCACCGAAATGGGTGTTATCAATGCCCGAGCCATTGCCGCTGAACTCAACGGCCAATGTACCGTTTGGCTCCATGTGCTCGTACCAGTCAACTTCCAGTACGCCTTCATACAGGCTCTGGGCATCTTTGACTGGAAAGCGTTTGAGCACCAATAGCACCCGGTTAGCCAGGCGGGACCAGAGGCACAAGCGATAGGCGGTTTCGATTTGGGCAAAGCCGCGAACGGCTGAAGTGTGTTCGCGCACCTCTTCCAGGCCCAGTGTGCTGGCCTCTTCAAGGAGCAACCCTTCAAGACCTTTTGGGCACGTGAGGAAGAGTTCGTAACGATCCGACATGAGAATTTCCAGTGGCTAACGCCGTTAGTGGCAGGCAAACAGATGTGCACAGCCAAAATAAGTGACAAAAAGTCTCAGCGCGACCCTTCGTCGGAATAAATAACAGTTGCAATCGCGACCAGTTCGCGATGGCAGATTACCAGTAAAGCATCGGCAAAGCCCCGCCCGGCCTGTGCCGTATCAACAAACCAATGATCGGGCCAAGATGCCTTATGGCCATACCATCAAAACTGTTACGCCCTTATGACAAAACGATCATTCACACAGGCCCACGCATTGGTTAGAAATCTACCTAGGTTATCGCCGCAACGGCGACAACACAGGAGGCTCGCGACGCCGGCAGCGGACTCCATCGGCAGACCTTTCTGCCTGATCTCGCCATGAGATCTACAGGACATAACAGTCAACAAGTGAGGGCAACACCCTATGAGAAGACTTAAGCGTGATCCTTTAGAAAAAGCTTTTTTACGCGGCTATCAGTACGGTATTCATGGTAAATCACGAGAGCTCTGTCCATTCACCCTTGCCTCAGTTCGCCAAGCTTGGTTAAACGGCTGGCGAGAGGGCCGCGGAGACAACTGGGACGGTTTAACAGGCACTGCCGGTATCCATAGACTCAACGAACTTCATGCGGTCGGTTAATTCCAGGACATAACCGACACAATAAAGTGCGCCCCAGCCGGGCGTCGGGCTAAGCCCAAGGGGCTCCTATTCAAGGAGCCCTTTTCATTTTTGCGGCAACCCCGCGATGGCATCCACTGCCTCACGAATCAGCGCAGGGCCTTTATAAATAAAGCCTGAATAAATCTGCACCAGGCTTGCACCTGCAGCGATCTTCTCGGCGGCATGCTTGCCCTCGGTGATACCGCCCACGGCGATAATCGGCAAGCGCCCCGCCAGTTCAGTCGCCAACACCTTGACGATATGCGTGCTCTGCTCGCGTACCGGCGCACCAGACAAACCTCCAGCCTGATCGGCATGTTCGAGACCCTTGACCCCTTCGCGCGAGAGTGTGGTGTTGGTTGCGATAACCGCATCCATACCTGTCTCAACCAGCGCCTGGGCCACCTGCACGGTTTCCTCATCGGTCATGTCTGGAGCAATCTTGATCGCCAAGGGCACGCGCTTGCCATGTATCTGGGCCAGGTCTTCCTGGCGCTGACGCAACGCTTCGAGCAACTGCTTGAGCGAGTCGCCGAACTGCAAGCTGCGCAGCCCCGGCGTGTTTGGTGAACTCACATTGACTGTGACATAGCTGGCGTGGCGATAAACCTTGTCCAGGCAGATCAGGTAGTCATCAACAGCCCGCTCGACCGGGGTGTCAAAGTTCTTGCCGATATTGATGCCCAGGACGCCTTTGTATTTTGCCGCCTGTACACGAGCCAGGAGATGATCAACGCCATGGTTGTTGAACCCCATGCGATTGATGATGCCCTCGGCCTCGGGTAGACGAAACAAGCGCGGCTTGGGGTTGCCAGGCTGCGCACGCGGGGTCACGGTGCCAATCTCGACAAAACCAAAGCCCAGTTGCGCGAAACCGTCGATGGCATCTCCATTCTTGTCCAGGCCAGCCGCCAGCCCCACCGGGTTGGCAAACTGCAACCCCATGACATTGACCGGCAAGCTGGCAGGCGCCTTGGTCAGCAAGCCGTTGAGACCCAGGCGGCCACCAGAACCAATCAGGTCAATAGACAGTTCGTGGGAGGTTTCAGCGGAAAGCTTAAACAGCAGCTCGCGGGCCAAGTTATACATGGGCAGGCTCAGCTCGATTTATCAGAGTTGGAAAGGCGGTGATTATACAGACCAGGGGCACAGCGAGGAACCATCAACCAAAGCCAGCCCGTGAAGCGGCTGCACAACCTGGCCAACGGGCCAGGAAAATCCAATTCACAGCCTCTAACTCTGGTGTCTCAGCTCAAACGACGTAAACTGAGCAGCTTGCCGAATTCATTGAATTCGATTTCAAATACACCATTGACGCCCAAGTGGGTGACAAAGGGACGCAAGTGATGGATCGGCATGTTGACCCGCCGCCCCTCGCGACTTGTCAGCACAAGACGACTTGCATCACCTTGGTAATACAGTTGAAGTGTTTGCCTGGAAAGCGCTATATCCAGCAGCAAGCTAGGCATGGAGGCTCCTTTAGTAATGCTATTGATACAAGCGCGGCCCAGCGCCCCCGGACAACACTGCGTTTTGCGTGCAGCAAGCCGGCGAGTCTGCCACACTGGCTCTGGCGCACACAGAGTATGTAACCGGCTATGAGCCCGCACGCCCCAAACAGCAGCATCAGCTCTCGTCTCACTGCCCTCGCCCAGCGCTTGGGCCTGATTGGTCGTGGCCCGCGACAAATTCTGGAGCGCGCCAGTGAATTAAAGCTCGCGTTCAATGATATCCCCAAACGCGAGTCCACCATCAGTTGGGAGCACGGCATCCCCTGGCACTATCTGCTCGACCTGCCGCGAAGTGCGTTATCCGGCCCCGTGCAGGAAGACAAGGCCCATGCGCGATCAATGCTGCTCAAGGTCGTCAAGACTCAACAACACAGCGAGGACAGATTCGACCTGCGCAAGGTTGATGGCCTTGCCCATTGCCCATCGGAGCATTCGCGCCTAATCAGCCTTGAACAGCTTGCTGCCACGGACTTCTGCCGCCAGGCACGAATCATCAGCTACAAGGACTTCGTCAAAACCATCAGCCTTGCACTGCCGCGCTTTCTCGCTGCGGAGACAGTCCAGCTGCAGCAAGCCAGCTGGCATGGCACACGCCTGTTCTGGGGCGGTGACAGCAACGGCGATGCGTTTGCCAGCGCCATTGTCTATGCCAGGCGACGCGAACTGGAAGTCAGCATGCCCATCCTGATGACCAGCTATCAACTAGACAGCGAAGGCTTGCAGCAATTAAACCTGCACTACCATGTGCTGGCCATGCCTGCCGCGGCCTGGAGTGATGCCGGTTTCATGGCGCTGCTACTTGAAGTGCCCTACTCGCGACTGGCCTTCAATGGCCGCTCTGGCGCGACTGAAATACTCCTGCTGCCCAAGCAATCGGCGCAGGCTTGCGCCCTGGGTGAAGGCTTGTTGATCGCCGGCGCCACTGACGTGGCAGCACACCTGCAAAAAATTGCCACGGGTTGACACCGCCACCCGCCAAGCCCTGTTGACCGGCGCCTGTTACTAGCGCCCTCGCGCCCGGAATACAGCCAGCAGCGCCTGCAATTGTGCAGCCAATAAAAAGCCCCGCACTTGGCGGGGCTCATAAGTCACAATGACTTGGGCTTAGCTTGCACTTCCGGTTTGCGCCAGGTCCATCAACTCCCGGTTAGCCACTGCATACATGGCGTAATCGGTGGTTGTCGCGGCACGCAGTTCCGCCAGCATGAACTTCCAGCGCTCGACCATGCGCCGATGCTCTTCTATCCAGACCTGAACACGCGCCTCGATATCCTCTGGTGCATCGGTCATTTGCAGAACCGAGACAGTGATTCCGCGCTGCTGGTAATCCAGGTCGTCACGGAAGGCTTCGCGGGCCAGTCCCTGCCAATTATTTTCAACCGGCAAGCCGTTGATCTGCTGCAAGTACCACGACAGCTCCAGGCTATCGCCAATCGCGAAGTAAGCCTCGGCAACACGCGCCGGATCCTGTCCGGTGACATCCGAAGCCTCGATGATAGGCAACAAGGTATAGAGCTGGCTGGTGCCTGCAACCACTTGGGCCAGTTCTTCCGGCACACCAGCTTCGACATAAGCCTGGAAGCGCGCCAGCCACTGCTCACGCGCCGGGCCTTCAAGCAAGTCCTTGAGGCTCAGCGCCAGGGCCTCAACCCGCGGCCCAAAGTGCGCGACATCACGTGCGGCATCCAGGTCATTGCGACGACTGCGCAAGAACCAACGGGTTGCACGACGACCCAGGCGCATCAGCTCGTCCATCATCTGCAATTGCAGCTCGGCAGGAACCTTGTGATCAAGCGCCTCGATCTGCTTCCACCAGCGCGGCAGGTGGAACACATCACGCACTACCACATAGGCGCCAGCCACATTGGCCGAACTCATGCCGGTGGAATCCTTCAGCCGCTGGACGAAGGTGATGCCCATGTGGTTGACCAGATCGTTGGCAAGCTGGGTGCTGACGATCTCGCGCTTGAGGCGGTGCTGACGCATCGACTCGCCAAACTTGTCGACCAAAAGCGCCGGGAATGCGCTCTCCATTTCGCGCGCCAGATACTCATCATCAGGCACTCGCGAAAGCAGCAACGACTCTTTCAAGTCGATCTTGCTGTAGGAGATCAATACCGACAGCTCCGGACGGGTCAGCCCAAGGCCGTTGGCGGTACGTTCGTTGAGTTCATCATCCGTGGGCAAGAACTCCAGCGCACGGTCCAGTTTGCCTGCGGCCTCAAGCACCAGCATCAAGCGCTTGTACTCACCTACGCGCTCACGGGCGCGGCGCGTAGCCACCGACAATGCCTGTGTTTGCTTGTAGTTGTTACCCAGCACCAGCGCACCCACGGCATCGGTCATTTCTGCCAACAGCTTGTTACGCTGCTTGCCGGTCATGTCGCCTGCGGTCACGGTTTCGTTGAGCAGGATCTTGATGTTCACTTCATGGTCGGAGCAGTCCACACCACCGGCGTTATCGATGAAGTCGGTGTTGCTGGAGCCGCCATGCAGGCCAAACTCGACACGACCTAGCTGGGTCATGCCGAGGTTACCGCCCTCGCCCACAACCTTGGCTCGCAGCTCGCGTCCATCGACCCGCAATACGTCGTTGGCCTTATCGCCCACATCGGCATGGCTTTCCTTGCTCGACTTGACGTAAGTGCCGATCCCGCCGTTCCAGATCAGGTCAACTGGCGCCTTGAGCAATGCATTGAGCAGCTCGGTCGGGGCCAGCTTGTCTTCACTGATATCGAAACGTTCCTTCATCTCCGGGCTGATGTCGATGCTCTTGGCGCTGCGCATGAAGATGCCGCCACCTGGAGAGATCAGCGAGGTGTCGTAATCCGTCCAGCTTGAGCGGGGCAGATCGAACATGCGCCGACGTTCGACAAAGCTTTTTGCGGAGTCCGGGTTCGGGTCGATAAAGATATGCAAGTGGTTGAATGCCGCCACGACCTGCAATTTATCCGAGAGCAACATACCGTTGCCGAAGACGTCACCGGCCATGTCGCCAATACCGATCACGGTGATCTCATCGGTCTGTACGTCGATACCGCGCTCACTGAAGTGACGCTGCACCGACACCCATGCGCCCTTGGCGGTGATGCCCATGCCTTTGTGGTCATAACCGGCCGAGCCACCCGAGGCAAAGGCATCGCCCAGCCAGAAGTCGTATTCGGCGGCAATACCGTTGGCGATGTCGGAGAACGTTGCGGTGCCCTTGTCAGCCGCCACCACCAGGTAAGGATCATCCGGGTCATGACGCACAACATTGGCCGGCGGAACGACTTCGCCTTCCTTGAGGTTGTCGGTGATATCCAGCAAGCCGCTGATAAAGATGCGGTAGCAGGCAATACCCTCGGCCTGGATCTCATCGCGCGTACCATTGAGCGGCAACCGACGGGGCACAAAGCCGCCCTTGGCGCCGACTGGAACTATGACCGCGTTCTTGACCTGCTGCGCCTTGACCAGGCCCAGCACTTCGGTACGGTAGTCTTCCTCGCGGTCGGACCAGCGCAAGCCTCCCCGTGCGACCTTGCCGCCGCGCAGATGCACGCCTTCGACACGTGGCGAATAGACGAACACTTCGAACATGGGTACCGGCTTCGGAATTTCCGGAACGGCCCGAGGGTTCAACTTGAAGCTGAAGTACGACTTGCTCTGGCCGTTGGCATCAGTCTGGTAGAAGTTGGTGCGCAATGTCGCCTTGATCAGGTCAAGGTAACGCCGCAGGATGCGATCCTCGTTAAGCACTGCAACATTGTCCAGCGCGCCAATGATGGCCTGCTCGAGCTTCTGTTGTTTATCCTCAAGGTCATCGGCTGTCAGCTTGCGCGCCAGGTAAAAGCGCGTGCGGAACAAACGCACCAGTTCCTTGGCAATATCGGCATGATTAAGCAGGGTTGCCGCCACATAGCTCAACGAAAAGCCCAGGCGAATCTGCTTTTGGTAACGTGCATAGGCCCGCAGCAACGCGACTTCGCGCCAAGGCATGGCCGCTGTCAGCACCAGGCGGTTGAACGCATCGTTCTCGGCATTGCCGCTGACGATATTGACGAAGGCGTCTTGCAGCGTGTCGTTGAGTTGCTGGATATCGACATCAAGACCTTCGGCATAGGTGAAAGCGAAGTCGTGGATCCAGTATTCCTTGCCATCGCTTTGGAACAAGCGGTACGGAAACTCGCCCAGCACTCGCAGGCCCAGGTTTTCCAGGATGGGCAATACATCGGACAATGGCAGCGGCGTATCGGCGTGATAGAGCTTGCAGTGCAGCAAGTTATCGCCTTGCGCCAGTGGCTGATAAAAACTCATGACCAGCGGGCGCTCGGCGCTGAGGCTGAGCAGGTGCTGCATGTCGACCACCGCCGAATGCGGTGCAAAGCGCTCGCGATAACCGGCCGGGAAGCCTTTCGGGAACTCAGCCAGCACGTTGGTGCCCTGGGCCTCGCCGAGACTTTCAATCATCAAGCTGGCGTAATCGTCCTTCCACGAACGGCAGGCTTGAATCACCTCTTGTTCAAGGCGTGCAGGATCAATGGTCGATTTGTTCTTCGGGTCTACCCGCAAGATAAATTGAACCCGTGCCAGCACGGACTCGGAGAAGAAAGTCCAGAATTCGCAGTCTGTCGCGTTGAGGCGCTCCATCAGCACTTGCTGGATCTTGACCCGCGTTTCAGTCGAATAGACATCGCGCGGCACATAGGCCAGGCAATAGCAGAAGCGGCCATAAGGGTCACGGCGCAGGAATACGCGGATCTTGTTGCGTTCCTGGATCTGCACGATCGACATTGCCGTGTTGAACAACTCGTCGACTGGAGTCTGGAACAGGTCATCGCGGGGCAATACTTCCAGGACTTGCGCCAGTTCCTTGCCCAGGTGGGCCTTGCTGTCGAAGCCGGAACGTTGCTCGATCTCGGTAATTTTGCGGCGGATGTAAGGGATCTTCCACACACTTTCGGAGTAGACCGCAGAGGTGTACAAGCCCATGAAACGGTACTCTTTGACCACCTTGCCCTTGCTGTCCAGCTCACGGATGGAGACAAAGTCCGGGTACGCCGGTCGGTGAACACGGCTTGGCACTGCGGCCTTGGCAAAGGAAAGCAGCTTGGGCTCGCGCAGGTAGCTTACGGCCTCTTCTTCAATGTGCAACTCTTGGCTGCTGAGGCCGGTACGCAACCCCTTGGACAATCCCAGCAGTGATTTTTCGTCATACACCAACTGGCCGCCACCAGGCGCGTCGACAACGGTAAACTCCTCGTAGCCGAGGAAGGTGAAGTTGTTGTCGAGCAGCCAACTCATGAAGACCTTGATTTCTTCCAGCTCGGCAGAATCAACCTTGAGCTTGGTCTTGCTCAGCCAGACCAGCAGCTCTTGTGCCTTGGCTTTCATTGGCAGGAAGTCTTCGACACTGGCCCGTACTTCAGCGAAAACTTCATGGAGTGACTTGGCCAGGGCCTGCATTTCCGCGTTGTTGGCGCAGCGATCGATCTCCAGGAACATCAGCGCTTCCTGGGTAACATCCTTACCGGTCGTGCCCTTGGGCAGAATTTCCTGCAGCTCGCCTTTCTTATTGCGGCGAACATTGAACACGCTGTTCTGCAAGGTATGGATATTGTAGCCACGGCGGTTGAACTCCATGCGTACCGAGTCAACCAAAAACGGTGTATCCGCATGCAGGATCTCGACAGCCGTGTGGGTGGACTGCCAGCCATGCTTCTCGTAATCAGGATTGAATACACGAACCTGTGGTTCGCTCGGATCAAAACGTTCAAGCAATCGCCAGGAGGACAATGTGCAGCCAATCAGGTCGGACAATCGACGCTGGATCAGCTCCTCAAGTGCAATAATTCCAAAAAATTGCTCAGCGAAAAGGCTTATTTGTGGTAGCCCTTGTTCGCTAACGTGCTGAGCCAACGCCGCTTGCAGTTGATGCTGAAAGTCGGCTTTGCTGGCCGCCGTAAAGAACGCCATGGCTTGTATGCTCCGTTTGGCTTGTAAAGAAACTAAGGCAGTGTCGATAAGGTTTAGTGCCCCAACGTAGTAACGTTAGTCTACGAGGCGCCTATTGCATTACAGTGGCACCTCTTTGTATCTGGCGACTTTCGAGACTGGCGGGTCACATTTGCCAGCCCAGCTTACCGATGGAGCACGGCCAAGCGCTTGTCAGGCTGCGACATTTTCTTTCACTAAGCATGCGTGCTTCCCATACAGCGGACATCAACGCCAGCTGTCCAGCAGCTGCATACCCTGGACCCAAAGTTCACAAGCGCCTGCCCCGGATCGGCCAGGCCTGTGTTTTTGCTCAGAACCCTGGGCGATCACAGGCAGTTCCGAATCAGCAATGCGGCGAAATGTCACTACACCCACGCCTGAGCAGAGCGTAAAACATTGGCGTCCAACATGGGCCAAGCCACCACGCCTGATGGAGAGCATGTTTTTTTTGCAACGACCCCTAGTTTTTTCGCCCGGCGACGCCATATGCACTGCATAGGCAAAACTTACTTCCGGTAAGCGCTCGAATCGCTCAAAATCAGCCGTTATCGCCCGGCCCTGTTGTGCGATTATGTGGCTATTGCTGCGGGCTCGCAGAGACGTGTACCGGTAGCGGCCTAAACCCAATAGTTTTACGTGCGGTGCGTTGAACAAGCTGTCACACCTTAATTGGTACAGGATTGGTATTTTGGAAAACACAGAAACCGCGAAAGGCCCGGATCACCGGGCTGCATTGAATGAACTACGCCACTTTCTTTCAAGCCAGATCCTCGGCCAGGAAAAACTCGTCGAACGACTGCTGATTGCCCTGCTCGCTGATGGCCACATGCTGGTCGAGGGTGCGCCCGGCCTGGCCAAGACCAAGGCGATCAAGGAACTTGCCGAAGGCATCGAAGCGGAATTTCACCGGATACAGTTCACCCCGGATCTACTCCCGGCCGATATTACCGGCACCGAAATCTACCGCCCGGAAACCGGCAGCTTTGTGTTCCAGCAAGGGCCAATCTTCCACAACCTGGTACTGGCCGACGAAATCAACCGTGCGCCAGCCAAGGTCCAGTCGGCCTTGCTCGAGGCCATGGCTGAGCGCCAGGTCAGCGTTGGTCGCAGCACCTATGACTTATCACCACTGTTCCTGGTAATGGCCACGCAGAACCCAATCGAACAGGAAGGTACATATCCGCTGCCCGAAGCCCAGCTTGATCGCTTCTTGATGCACGTGAAAATTGGCTTCCCGGATGCAGTGGTTGAGCGCAAGATTCTCCAGCAAGCCCGTGGCGAAGCACTTAACGGCGAAGCCAAGCCTGAACACAGGGTAAGTCAGCAAGCCATTTTTGCCGCACGCACCGAAATTCTCGGCCTGTATATGGCTGAAGCGGTAGAGGAATACCTTGTACAACTGGTCATGGCCTCACGCACCCCGGCCAAGTTCGACGCGGAACTGGCCGAATGGATTGCCTATGGCGCCAGCCCCCGGGGCACCATCTCGCTGGATCGCTGTGCCCGTGCCCATGCCTGGCTTGCCGGTCGTGACTTTGTCAGCCCGGAAGATGTGCAAGCCGTGCTTTTTGACGTGTTGCGTCACCGCATTATCCTGTCGTTCGAGGCAGAGGCAGCGGGCATCGACCAGGACCGTGTTATCCAGCGCATTCTCGACGTAGTGGCAGTTGCCTGACACCATGCACCTATCTCCTAGCCAGCCTGGCGTTCGCGTTAATCTCGCGGAATTGATCGACATGCGCCATCGCGTGCGTGAAGTACAGCTGTTCTCTTCACCCTCCAGGCGCAGCCCGCTGATTGGCCTGCATCACTCCAAGTTGCGCGGGCGCGGTGTCGATTTCGATCAAGTACGTATTTACCAGGCTGGCGATGATGTACGCACCATTGACTGGCGAGTAACGGCCCGCACCCAGGAACCGCACACCAAGCTCTTCCATGAAGAACGTGAGCGCCCCATCTATATCCTGGTCGAGCAGAGTCAGCGCTTGTTCTTCAGCTCCAGGCTGATGTTCAAGTCGGTACTGGCCGCGCAGGTAGCCAGTTTGATTGGCTGGGCAGCGCTGGATCACAACGATCGCGTTGGGGGCCTGGTGTTTGGCAACAACGAGCATCACGAAGTCAAGCCACGGCGCAGCAAGCAAAGCCTGCTGCAATTACTCAGTCGCCTGGCAAAGGCAAACCAAGCCTTGCCTGGCAACTTACAAAACAACCGCGACGCCTTTGGCCTCGCCTTGCGCCGCGCACGCGAAGTACTGCGCCCAGGAAGCCTGGTCGTGGTGGTTTGTGATGAACGCACCTTGAATGACGCCAGCGAACAGCAACTTAGCCTGCTTGCCCGCCACTGCGAAATCCTGTTGCTGCCGATCTCCGACCCACTCGACCAACAGTTACCGGATGCCGGCCGGTTGCGCTTTGCCCAACAGGGTGCCCAGCTGGAGCTGGACAGCCACAACAGGGATCTGCGCAAGGCCTACCAAACCCAGGGGGAATCCCGTACGGCACGCTGGCAGCGGCTTTCGCAAAAGCTCGGTGTGCCCTTGCTACCACTCACTACCGAGCGCGAAATGGTTGACCAACTACGTGACCACCTCAATGGCCAGCGTAGCAGGAAGCAGTCATGAACCCACTCGACCAACTCGAACCCTTGATCGCACCGCAAGCCGTCGGCTGGTGGCCGCCAGCACCTGGTTGGTGGCTGCTGCTACTGCTCGCCCTGGCGGCAACGATCTGGGCCATACGCATCTATAGACGCCGTGCGCCCAGACTTAAAAAGACGCGTACGGATTCATCCATGGACCCCGCTCGCCTCGCCGCGCTAGCTGAACTCAACCAACTGCAAAAGCCCTACTACGGCGCCGCTGCCGGACCTTGGTTACAACAGCTCAACGCCCTGCTCAAGCGCTTGTGCCGACAACGCTATCCCGACAGCAACAGCCATGTGCTTAGCGGTCGTGAGTGGCTGGCATTTCTCGACAACCGCTGCCCTGCCGCTGGACTGACGCGCTGGATGGTGCTGGTCGAGGGCAACTACAAGCCCAACTGCATACTCGACGACAAGGCGATTGAAGGCCTCAACAGCGCCGTCGATATCTGGATTCGCAAACATGTTTGAATTCACCTGGGCATGGATTTTCCTGCTGGCGCCCTTGCCCTGGCTGCTACGCATGGTATTACCGGTTGCCGATAGCGGCGAAGCGGCGCTGAACGTCAGCTACCTGAGTGAACTCGAAGGACTTAGTGGCCGCAAGGCGCGGGCCAACTTGTCCAAGTGGCGGCGCCAAGCACCCTTCGCCCTGCTCTGGATTTGCCTGCTCTGCGCAGCAGCACGTCCGGAATGGGTCGGCGAACCACTGCCATTACCCGCCAGTGGTCGTGATCTGATGGTAGCCGTGGATATTTCCGGCTCCATGGAATACGCCGACATGCAGATGGACGGCCACGACGTCAGCCGCCTGACGCTGGTCAAACATTTGATGGGCGAGTTTATTCAAGGCCGAGTCGGAGACCGTGTTGGCTTGATCCTGTTTGGTAGCCAGGCATACCTGCAAGCACCGCTCACCTTCGACCGAAAAACCGTGCATACCTGGCTTGATGAAGCCGTCATTGGCATCGCTGGCAAAAACACCGCCATCGGCGATGCCATTGGCCTGGCAGTCAAGCGCCTGCGCGAACGACCGGCAACCAGCCGTGTACTGGTGCTGGTCACCGATGGTGCAAACACCGGTGGTGAAATCGAACCAATGCAGGCTGCGCGCCTGGCTGCGGACTCGGGCGTAACCATCTACACCATTGGCATAGGCGCGGACCCACAACAAGGCGGAATCATGGGCATGCTTGGCCTGAACCCTGGCCTGGACCTTGATGAGCCCACGCTGCAGGGCATCGCCGATCTTACCGGCGGTGAATACTTCCGTGCCCGCGACAGCGACGAGTTGCAAGCCATTGAAGCCACGCTCGACAAACTGGAGCCGGTGGAGCAAAAACCAACCCTGGCCCGTCCCGCCAAGGCGCTTTACGTCTGGCCGCTCGGCATTGCCATGCTTTTGAGCCTGTTGCTGGTGATCCGCGAGGTCTGGCCACAAATCCAGCAAGCCATGAGTCGCCTGCTTCTGCGAGGCCGCAATGATTGAGTTATTGAATCAAGCCTGGCCGCACTGGCTGCGTCCCTACTGGCTAGCACTATTACCACTGCTGTGTGCATTACTGTGGCTGCTGTGGCGCCGGGAAAAACGCGCTGGAAGCTGGCAACAAATCCTACCTCCGGCCTTCCACGCAGCCTTGCTCAGCGGTGGCGATGGTCGTCGCAGTCGACTGCCCTGGTTATTGCTCACCTGCGCATGGCTGCTGGCCTTGGTCGCCTTGGTCGGACCAAGCTGGCAACAGATCGAACAAAAAACCCTCAAGCCTGCTGACCCGCTGGTCGTGATGCTAGAACTGTCACCCCAGATGCTTGCCGCCGACCTGTCGCCGGACCGGCTCGAGCATGCCAAACGCAAGATCATCGACCTGCTCGAAGCGCGCCGTGATGCCCAATCGGCAATTGTGGTCTATGCCGGCAGCGCCCATACGGTGGTACCACTGTCTGATGACCTGGCCACCTCACGCAACCTGCTCGAAGCACTCAAACCCTCGATCATGCCGGAACCTGGCCACCGCGCCGACCTGGCACTGGCCAAGGCGCTCGACCTGCTCAAGCAAGGCGGCCAGGGCCATGGCCGCCTACTGCTGATCACCAGCGGCTTGAGCAGCCAGGAACAAGACGGCATCGCCAGCGCCATGGCAGGTTCTACCAGCCACCTGAGCATACTGGCCGTTGGCACCAAGCAAGGTGCGCCTATTACCCAGGAAGACGGCAGCTTCCTCAAGGATGCCAAGGGCTCAATTCTGATTCCGCGGCTGGATAGCCAGGGCCTCAGCCAGTTTGCCCAACGGCTTGGCGCAGGTTACCAACGCAGCACCATCAGCGATAACGACATTGAGCGCCTTGGTTTGCTCGATGGGCCCAGCCAGATGCGCGACAACGGCCAACAAAGCCGCTTGCAAGCCTGGGCAGACCAGGGACACTGGCTGTTATTGCCCCTGCTACTGCTGGCTGCATTTGCCGGGCGACGCGGTTGGCTGATGTGCCTGCCATTGTTGCTGCTGAGCATGCCGCAACCTGGCTACGCCTTTACTTTCGACGACCTATGGCTTCGTCCGGATCAACAGGGCCAGCAACTGCTGCAACAGAACCGACCTGAAGAGGCTGCCAAGCACTTCACTGACCCCCAGTGGCAGGCCCAGGCGCTCTACCAGGCAGGCAACTATCCTGGTGCAGCCGAACGCTTTGCCACCAGTGACAGCGCTGCCGCCCACTACAACCGGGGCAATGCGCTAGCCCGGAGCAATGAGCTGGAAGCCGCAATCGAAGCCTATGACCAGGCCCTTGAATTGCAGCCCGACCTGACCCAGGCGCAGAAGAACAAAGCACTGATCGAACAAATGCTCAAGCAAAAGCAGCAAGAGCAAAACGACAAGAAAAACCAACAGGACCAACAGAACCAACAGAACCAGGATAAACAGCAACAGCAGGGCCAGAGCCAGGACCAGCAGGCAGGTGACTCGCAGAATCCCAGCCAGCAAGCCAAGGACTCATCGCAGCAGGACGCTAAGTCCAAGCCTGATCAGCCTTCCGACCCAGCCAAACAGCAAGGCGCCGACAAAGCCCAGTCCAAAGACCCCGGCGAGCAAGACAAAAAACGTCAAGGCACACAGGCCAATGCGCCAGACAAAGCGGCGGACAAGCAAGCCAAAGCCAAGCTCGCGGATGACTCAACCAGCCCAATGGACGCCGAGCGACGCCAGGCTATGGAACAATGGTTGCGACAGATCCCCGATGACCCGGGCGAATTGCTGCGCCGCAAATTTTGGTACGAACAGCAACAGCGTCAGGAAACCAAACGATGAAACGCCTGTTTTGCACTTTTCTCCTCTGCCTGCTCGCCTTCACGGCGCAAGCAGGCGAGAACTTTACTGCCAGCGTGGATCGAAGCCAGATCGACAGTGGAGAAATGGTCGAGCTGACACTGGAGTCCGATGACACCACCTTGTTTGGCAAGCCAGACTTGAGCCCGCTGACCAAGTTGTTCGATGTATACAGCACCCGCCAGGTCAACCGCCTGACCAGCGTCGACGGCGCATCACGCGCCACCACGCGCTGGATAGTGACCATCTCCCCCAAACACGACGGCTATGTGGTTATCCCGCCCATCAGCCTTGGCGATAAGACCACAGAGCCAATCACCCTGCATGTGTTGAAAGCCTCCGAGCGTAACGACAAAGATAAAATGGCGCCGGTATTCATTGACGCCAGCATCGATAAACAAAGCGTCTACGTACAGGCCCAGGCGATTCTCACCCTGCGTATCTATCACTCGGTTTCGCTTTACGATGACAGCAGCCTGACGCCACTGGAAATTGACGACGCACGGGTCGAACCATTGGGCAAACCGCATACCTACGAGAAACAGATCAATGGTGTGCGCCATGGTGTAATTGAACTGCGCTACGCCATTTTTCCGCAAAAAAGCGGCACTCTGACTATTCCTGCCCAAACCTTCACCGCCACTACCGTTGGTCGTGCAAACCCCAATGACTTCAACCCATTTGGCCCTCGTCCAGGCAAGGTTGCCCGGGTCAAGTCATCGGCCATCCCGCTAACGGTCAAAGCCAAGCCGGCCAGCTACCCAAGCGATGCCCCCTGGTTGCCCGCCAGCGCACTGAGTTTGGCTGAGTCCTGGTCACCGGAACCGGACAAGGCCAAGGTCGGAGACTCGTTGACCCGTACTTTGCTACTCAAAGCCGAAGGCCTGTCCAGTGCTCAACTTCCGGCCCTGCCGCAAACCCAATCCAGCGGCTTGAAACGCTACCCGGATAAACCCCAGCTAAGCAATGAAGCCAGCGAGCAGGGAATAATCGGCAGTCGCGAGGAGCGTGAAGCCCTGGTCGCCAATCAGGCTGGCAAGGTTGAACTGGCTCCGGTTGAAGTGGTGTGGTGGAACACTGACAAGGATCAACTCGAACGCACCAGCGTGCCTGGACGCACACTTGAGATTGCCGCCAATAGCGAAATCACCACCGACCCGATACCAGCTCCCGCCCTACCCGTCACGTCCCAGGCTGGGCAAGCCGTCTGGCCCTGGCAACTGGCATGCTTCATATTGAGCCTGACCAGCCTGATCGGCTTTGCCCTGTGGTGGTACGCACGTCATCAGCCTGCAATCACCCGTGTCGCCCCGACCGGGCCGAGCCCGCGCTCACTACTTGATGACATCAAGCGTGGCTGCCTGGCCAACGATACACAGGCCAGCCGTGCCGCGCTCGATGCCTGGGCGCGCCAGCAGCCGGAAACACTGGCAGAAATGGCTGCGCGATACGAACCCCTGTCTGCAGAGCTGCACAACCTCAATGGTGCGCTTTACAGCGAAACAGCCCAACATTGGCAGGGTGAGGCCTTGTGGCAGGCGGTGCGTTCGTTGCCGCCTCTGGCCCCGAACGAGACAGCCAGCAACGCCGATAGCAGTGCCTTGCCTGCACTTTACCCGCGCTAAAACAACCGCTCTTGAAAGGTAGGCCAGGAACCTGCCTGGGCAACAAGAGTCTATTCATGGCAACAGATGTACAGCACAAAATCCCCCTGGCCTGTCCGCAGTCCAAACCATGGCATGTCAATCATTAGAGGAACGATCCCCATGTTGAAACCTTCCAAACTATTACTGCTCAGCCTCACCCTTGCAGCCACTCCGGTGTTTGCATTCAACCTCGGTGACGCTGTCAACAGCGTTTCCAGCATGACTGGAAACTCTCAAGCCACAGGCGAGACAGGACAACTGCTAAAGACCCTGTCCAGCCAACTTGGGGTGACCCAGCCGCAAGCCACGGGCGGTACCGCGGCACTGCTGGGCCTGGCGAAAAACAACCTTGAGCCCAGCCAGTTCTCAGAACTGACCAAGTCTGTACCAGGCCTGGAGCAACTGACCCAAAACAGCGAACTGCTTGATCAGGCCAGCTCACTGCTGGGCAAGGGTTCAGGCTCTGAGTCCACCAGCACCACTTCGCTGCTGAACAATACCAAGGACATGGGTGATGTCACCAGCGCCTTCAACAACCTGGGCATGAATGCTGAAACCCTGAACAAGTTCGCCCCTACACTGCTTGACTACATGGGTAAGCAAGGCCTGAGCGAACCCTTGATGAAATCGCTGACCAGCCTTTGGGGCGTCTAAGCCCGCTGCTCCTGCCTGCAGGAGCAAGCTGACACCAATCAGCGACAATAAAAAAACCGCAACCATTCAGGTCGCGGTTTTTTTATTGCTGCAACGCTGCTTATCCAGCAGCGAGCATAGGCTGTATCAGGCGCTAGCCTTGTTACGCAGCTTCTCCGGATTGATCAGGAAGCGAGCCAGGGCTGGCAACAGCCAGATTGCACCGAACATATTCCACAGGAACATAAAGGTCAGCATCAGGCCCATATCCGCCTGGAACTTGATCGCCGAGAAGATCCAGGTGGCTACACCAATGGCCAGGCACACGCCGGTGAAGAGCACCGCTTTACCGGTCGACTTGAGCGTCTCGAAATACGCCTCTTGCAGGGACAGACCTTGGCGCAGGTAAGTCTCCAATCGACTGTAAATATAGATGCCGTAGTCGACACCGATGCCAACGCCCAGGGCAATTACCGGCAAGGTCGCAACTTTCACCCCGATGCCCATGTAAGCCATCAGCGCATTACCCAATACCGAGGTCAACACCAGCGGCAGCATTACGCACAGTGTCGCGGCAATCGACCGGAAGGTGATCAGGCACATCAGGCCAACTGCGGCGTAAACGGCAAGCAGCATGGTGGTTTCGGACTGGTCGATAACCTCGTTGGTTGCCGCTTCAATACCGGCGTTACCTGCAGCGAGGATAAACTCGAGGCCTTCCTTGTTGTTTTCCTTGATGAAGCTTTCAGCTTCGGCAACCACACGACTGAGCGTTTCAGCCTTGTGGTCATTGAGGAACACCAGCAATGGAGCCACGGAGCAGTCCGCGTTGTACAGGCCATCGGCACGGGCGATCGAGTTATTCAGTACATCCTGGTTACGCGACAGGGTTTCCCATTTCAGGCTCCCTTCGTTCATGCCCTTGATGACTTGACGCGAGACAGTGACCATCGAGATCGCCGACTGCACGCCCGGTGTGTTCTCCAGGGTCCAGGACAACTGATCCATCGCCGAAAGCGTCTGGTAGGTCGAGCAGCCCTCGGCCGCGGTCTTGACCATGATCACCAGTACATCGGAGCTGGTCGAGTAGTTGCGGATAACGAAATCGTTGTCCAGGTTGTAGCGTGAGTCAGGACGCAACTCCGGCGCACCCTGGTCAAGGTCACCGATCTTCAGGTTCTGGCCATACCAGACACCACCCACCAGCGCGACAATGGCAATCACCACCGAAACAGGCGCCACCACCGGGTGAGCGAAATTGGAAATCAAGCGCCAGAACGGATGGTCGCGTACTGCATCTTCGCGACTGATCTTCACTGCCTTCTTGCTGATACCGATGTACGAGATCATCACCGGCAGCAGGATCAGGTTGGTCAGGATAATGACCGCAACGCCCATGGATGCGCCGATGGCCAGCTCGCGAATAACCCCGATATCAATCAGCAGCAAGGTGACGAAACCCACCGCATCAGACAGCAAGGCCACCAGGCCCGGAATAAACAGTTGGCGGAAAGCCATGCGTGCAGCCGACAGCGAGTCAGTGGCTTCGCCAGAAGCAATCGCGATACCGTTGATCTTCTGCACGCCATGGGAAATACCAATGGCGAAGACCAGGAACGGCACCAGCATGGAATACGGATCAAGCCCGAACCCGAGGGTTTTCAGCAAACCGAGCTGCCAGATCACCGCGATCAGCGTGGTGCAGACCACTGCCAGGGCGCTTTTGAAGCAACGCGTGAACCACAGCAACAAGACAAAGGTGATGCCGATCGCCACGGCAAAGAACAACGCGACCCCCAAAAGGCCATCGATCAAGTCACCGACTTTCTTGGCGAAACCGATGATGTGGATTTTCACATTGGGGTTTTGCGCCTGGTACTTGTCGCGGATCTTCTCTTCAAGCTCGTGGGAGAACTTCTGGTAATCCAGCGGCACCAATTTGCCTTGGTCTTTGGGATCTGGATACGACTCCAGCAATGGAACATCGATGATGCTCGACTTGAAGTTGTTACCCACCAGGCGGCCAATCTGGCCCGACTTGAGCACGTTATCGCGCAATTCCTCAAGACTGGCAGGCGAGCCGTCATAGGTCTGCGGAATCACTTCACCGCCACTAAAGCCTTGCTCGGTCACTTCGGTCCAGCGAACGCTTGGACTCCACAGCGACTTAAGGCCCGAGCGGTCAACGCCGGGGATGTAGAACACCTCGTCGTTAATCTGGCGCAGGGTCTCCATGTACTCTTTGCTGAAGATGTCGCCATCAACCGCTTCAACCGAGATCCGCACAGTGTTGCCCAAGTTGGCAAGGTCGTTACGGTGCTCGAGCATTTTCTGGATGTAGGGATGACCCAGTGGAATCATTTTTTCAAAGCTGGTTTGCGGGCGAACCTGCGCAGCTTGGTAAAACAAAAAGGCACTGATCAAAACGCACAGCACGATAACGGCTGGGCGGTTGTTAAAAATCAAGCGCTCGAGAAAAGACGCAGGTTTTTGTTGATGCTTACTCATGCAAACGCTCCCGGCTTATTATTGTTGGCCCAGATCGGCGCCTGTTGGCGAAGCGACGTGTACACCGCCTTGCCCGACCAGAATCAGCTTGCCGTTATCCGTAGTTGCAGCACTGCTCAGGGAAACCCGGTCAGCGCGATTTACTAAACTGAAATTGCGGCCATCATCCGTGCTTTTCAGTACGGTGCCGCCATGCCCAACCACCACGATCGAGCCATCGGCCAGTAGCTCACCATCGGCCAGACCGAACTCCAGGGGACCGTTATTGGGGGTATTGATCTCGATTTGTTGCCAAGTGTCGCCAAAGTCGCTGGAGCGGAACAAGTGACCGCGCAGACCGTAGACCAACAAGGTGGCTGGTTCTTTGGTCGCCACGGCACCGAACAGCGAACCGTCGTAGGGACTTTCTACGGTTTCCCAGGTCTGGCCCCAGTCAGCCGAGCGAAACATAACGCCCAACTCACCGACCACGAACAAACCGGAGTCTTTTACCGCGATGATCGAGTTCAGGTGATAGCCATCCTCGTTGTTCATCCGGTCGCTGACATCTTCCCAATTGGCACCGCCATCGGTTGTCTCCAGCAAAGCACCATAGGCGCCGACCGCAAACCCCGTCTTGGCATCGTCCTTGAACCAGATATCCAGCAGTGGGGCCTCGCGTGACAGGTCCTCGAACTGCTTGACCCAGGTCTGGCCACCATCGGTCGTTGCCAGGATTTGCGCGTCATGGCCAACAGCCCAACCGTGCTTGTCATCGACAAAATAGACAGCGGTGAGCAATTGACGCGTGGGAACCTTGCCCTGGGTCCAGGTGGAACCATTGTCGTCGGAATACAGGATATGGCCGCGATCACCAACGGCTACCAAGCGCTTGCCGGCGGCCGTGATATCGAGCAGCAACGAACTTTGCGCTCGCTCGGACATGATGGAATAGAGGCTGGCGGGCTCGGCGGCCTGCACAGTAAGTGGCGCAACAGTAAACGCTAGGATTGACAGCACACTGCACAGCGAGAGCGCTTTGCCCAGCGGCGAATAGATGCGCGACACCGGTATGCGACTGGATCTCGCTAGACCACCGGACAAGGTGCGCCGCATTACGGGCTCACTCATAAACCTTCCCCCTTTTATTTTTATAGTTCCTGCATATAGCAGTTTGCCTATGCTACTTAGCTTTAGAAGGCCCTGACAATCGGCATGACGTTATGTTTTGTTAAAGCAAACCCGCGTGATTGACGCTCTATAGGTTTCACTAATACACAAAAGCCGCTACGACTGTAGCGGCTTTTGAGCAAGACTACACGAGAATCAACGTGTGCCACGACGGCGCAGGGCCGCGGGTTTGAAATAACCATCGTCTGGAACTGGCTGGCTGAAGTCGATAGTGGTCGACTCTTCGTTGTCCAGGTTCTGCACGTAGTAACGACGCGCCTGCAGGTCGTGGAACACATCCAGCGCAGACCAGGTGGTCGGCAACTCGTAATAGTTCTTCAGGTAGGCAATCGACACGCGCCACAGCTCGCCACGGCCGTCGTATTGATCAACCACTGCTGCCTGCCAGCTATCTTCATCAAGGTACAGGGTACGCTTGGAGTAGATATGCCGCGCACTGCTCTTCAGCGTGCCCTCGACCACCCATACACGGTGCAATTCGTTGCGTGTGTAAGCCGGGTTGAGATGCCCTTCTTTGAGCAGATCATCGTATTTCACGTCTGGACTGGTGACTTTATAGTTGTTGTAAGGAATATAGATTTCCTTTTTACCCAGCAACTTCCAGTCATAGCGATCAGGCGCACCGTTGAACATGTCGGTGTCATCGGCGGTTCGCAGGCCGTCAGCCGCCGCGATGGGAGTGTCATAGGCAAGGTTCGGTGCACGACGCACGCGACGCTGCCCGGCGTTGTAGCCCCAGGCCTGACGCTGTTCCTTGACCTGGTCGAGAGTCTCGTGGACCAATACCGCACCACCGGCCAGGCGCGCCGGGCTTTTGGTGAAGGACAGGTAATAGAACATGATGTTGTTCAGGTCAGCGAACGAACCTTTAGGGTCGTAGTACTTGAACAGGGCTTCCTGCTGCGAGGTCACCAGGGAATAGCTGCCGTTGCGCTGTACCGCGACTTCCGAGGCGCGACGCACGATATAGGTGCCGCGATAGCGGGCGATGTGGTTCCACAAGGCCTCGACACCGTTCTGCGGGATCGGAAACGGAATGCCGCCATAAGCATCGGCAAAGCCATTACCACCATCGAGCAGCTTGGCCGTGGTTGCGTTCTTGCGCGTATTGTCATACACCCACTGCGGCGCAGAACCCGAACGACGCGTCTGGTAAACCGGCATCTGGTAGGTGTCTGGATAGGTGTTGAACAAGGCAATCTGGCCTGGGGTCAGGTTAGCCTTGTACTGGTCCAGGTTGGCCTTGGTAATAGTGAACAGCGGTTTGTCTGCCGCAAATGGGTCCGGGTGGTGCTGGCCCGGCCCCTTGTAGTCAGCCGGTACCTTGGTGATACCACCGGTCCAGGCTGGAATAGTGCCGGCCGCATTGCCGGCTTTCTCAGCACCAAAGGGGGTCAGAGTAGTGCCCAGCTTTGCTGCTTCTTCGGCTGAAACGGCCGCCAGCGCGTTGCCGGTGAATAACACCAGTGCAATCGCGGTACCGATCAATTTGTGCTTGTTCAGCATCCTATTTCTCCTCCGGGCGCCGATTGACGCCCAGTTCAGTTGTCTTTGGAACCACAGTTGCCCTGCTGCTGGGCACGGCAACTGGCTCGGCTATCAGAACGAGTACTTGACGTTGAGACCAATGTTGTCGCGGTCGCGCGAGGAGTTGTTGCCGCCGGCACCGTAGAACTCGGTGTAGGCAAGCTCCGCTTCCAAGCTGTTCAGGTAATTGGCCTTGACGCCCAGCGTGTAAGCCTTGCGACCTTCGATAAAGTTGCCGGTCTGGTAGGAGTTACCTTCGAAGTCTTCGCGGTAAACCACGTAGGGCGACAGGTTCACACCCGCATAGACATCGTTCCAGGTGCCAGAGAGGACCATGGTGTAGCCATAGGCATTCTTGTTGACCTGGTCGTTACGATCATTGTCATCGATATAGGCGCTATTACCGCGTCCGGAGTAGTAGCGGGTCGAACCGTCACGGGCGGTGTATTGCAGGTCACTCCCACGCAGGTGCTCGGACGCAAGCTCGGCCACGCCAAACAGCGAGTCGAAACCCAGTGAAGGGCCGAAGTTATAGATGGTCCCAAGCGAGGCGTTGAAGGCTTCAACGCGCTCATAGTTGTGGATCTCGTCTTCCAGTCCAACCTGCTGCCCGGCGATGTTAATCTTGTCGCCGCCGGCCAAAGGCGCCGCTTGCGTCAGCAAGTCACCGAGCAGGTCGTTGGTGGTCGAGATACCGATCGGCAGGTTCGGACGATAGGACAGCTCACCGAACACCGAAGCCAGACCCACAGTGGTGTTGAAGCTCATGCCGTACATGCGGATATCTTCAACATACTCACGACGGGCATTGACCTGGTTGGCCACATCCACCGCCGCTGCGCCATTGACCAGGCCCAGGATTTGCCCTGCCCCGGCATTACCGCTGGCAGCCGCTGCCTGCAGGTCGTCATAGCTGGCAAAACCGCCCAGGCCCGCCAACTGATCGATGTTCAGGCCTGCGTAGCTGCTGTTCAGGTCAGCATTGATCAGCGGTTCCTTCGAGTGATAGTTGACGAAGTAGAAACCGAACTCGGTGCTGTTGAAATCTTCAGCGATGTAGCGCAGTGCAGCACCAAACTGACCATCGTTCCTGGCATTGATGTCGGAGCCAATGTTGGCCACCTTGATCACGCCGTTTTGATCGAAGTAGTCATTGCCCTGCAAACCGGCAAAGTTACCCGCGCTCAACTGCTGATAAAGGCCGCGTACGGGCGCCAGGGCAGACTGCGTGCTGTAGGCAGTATTGCCGCCATCGGCAAAGAGGTCTGTCTCGGAGTAGAAGGTGCCGACTGGATCAATCGCGGTTTCCTTCCAGTTGAACTGGTAGAAGGACTCAAGCGACAGGTTGTCAGTCAGGCCAACGCTGAAGTTAAGCGCCTCGACCGGCACCAGCACTTCCTTCAACTCCGCGCCTGGCAAGCGGAACTTAGCCGCATCGACCGGGTTGGTGGTGTTGATACCACCGCGATAGAACAGGGCCTCACCCCAGTTGAATACCTGCTTGCCCAGGCGCGCAGTCACCGGCATATCGGCGACGTCCCAATCACCATAGACGTAGGCATCGAGGATCTGCGCGTCACGACCGGCCTTGTGCCGCGTCTCGTAGGTAAAGCTATTGTCGCGTGGGAAGCTCTGGCTTGGCTGCGCCGGACCGCTGGCATCGTAGAAGTCGTTGCGCTTATCCATGATCTGGGTGTCGTAGAAGGCACTGCCACGGACAAACATGCCGTAGTTCTTGTAGGTCGCGCCGAGATCCGAGGTGACTTTATAGACCTCCGAAACCAGACCGGTATCGAAGTTACGGTTACCGTCGTTGCCGTTGATATCGTCGTTGCTCCTGTCCTGGCCCTGGACACGCCACAACTGGCCGTAGGACACGGTGGTGTCGATGGAACCATTGATTTCGTTATCGGCAAAACTGAATTCGACAGCCTGGGCTTGAGCAGCCACAAGCAGCGGTAGAATTCCGGCAAACGCAAAACCAGCCTTCACTGGTGCAAAACACACCCGTGGATGGCGAGACTTGATACCCATCGAAAATTACTCCTGGCAGATCATTCTTTTTATTGCGCCTATCTAGGACGCGGTTCAGCCGTACTGATGACGACTTTTGGTAAAACCGAAAAACATAATCCCCCGTGGTTTCACGCCCACGATCGAGGAAAGCTCCCTTGCGAGGCTCAATCTTCAGAAGCAGTGCAACCATGATGCCAATTCAAACAGTCGTATTATTTAAAAGCACTTTGCACAGCTGTTTCGATTCGTGACTCTATAACCACGCTTAAAAACGTCAGATTTAAGGCGGTACTTTTCAGCCATGTCCTACAATCTGGCCCGAATAGTCACTAAAGCACCGATCTAGACGCACCGGACAAAAAAGACAGATCCTCTGGAAAAATCCATAAAAAGCCTTTTTATTAGCCTTCAGATCTAAAAGGTGGGATTTTCATTCCTTTGAGTAACAAAAAAGTGTTACCAGCCTGCGCCGGTAACACTTCAGGGTTGACTCATCCAATACCCTGCAAGCAGGGTATTTTCCCGGTCAGAATTGCTCTAGACCGGGCTTGCTGGAAGGTGCTGATTCAAGGTTTATGCAAGGCTCTTGCTAACCACCTCGAACACATCGCTCGACAGCTCGCCAGAGGCCACAATCCGCTCCAACTCGGACTTCATCTGCGCCTGGCGCGCAGGCGCATATTTGCGCCAGCGGGTCAGCGGGGCCAGCAGCCGTGAAGCAATCTGTGGATTTAGCGCATTGAGGGTAATGACCTGGTCAGCCAGGAAGCGATAACCGCTGCCATCGGCCTTGTGGAAATTGATCAGGTTCTGGCCAGCAAACGCACCGATCAGGGCCCGGACCTTGTTCGGGTTCTTCAGGGTAAATGCAGGGTGCTCCATAAGCGCTTTAACCCGCTCCAGGCCACCGGGCAAACCACAGGCTGCCTGTACACTGAACCACTGATCCATGACCAGTGCATTATCCTTGAAGTGCTCGGCAAAGCTTGCCAGCACCTTGGCCCGCTCATCGGCAAACGGCGAATTGACCAGCACCGCCAGCGCGGTCAGTTGCTCGGTCATATTGTCGCTGTTCTCGAACTGATCCATGCAAGCGCCCAGAACCTCGGGTGTTGCATTGAGCATCAAGTACGACAGGGCTATGTTTTGCAAGCTACGGCGGGCAAAGTGCTCGGCCTCGGCAACATACTCGCTGTTGCGCGAAACCTCGCGATTGGCCTGGTAGCGCGCCCAAAGTGCATCCCGCAGCGCCTCGGCCAACTGCAGGCGAGCAAATTCACGGGCCTGGTGAATGGCTTCCACATCCGCCACCTCACTGATTTCGGTGAGATAGGCCTCCCCTGGCAGCGAAAGCATTTCCGCAACCATTGCTTGATCCAGTTGTGTATCTTCAAGCACGGTTCGCAGGGCGCTGACCAAGCGCTGATCCATCACCATCGCTTCGCCCGCTTGCTGCTGGGCGATCAGCTCCTGAAGCACCTGTACCGACAATTGCTGGCCAGCTTCCCAGCGATTGAAGCCGTCGCCATCGTGCTGCATCAGGAACATCAGTTGGTCGCGGCTGTAGGGGAAACTCAACTTCACGGGCGCCGAGAAGCCACGCAGCAACGATGGCAACGGCTGCTCGGCAATATTGATGAATGTCAGCGTCTGCTCGGCTTGATCGATGGCAAATACCCGGCTGTGCGCAACAGCACCGCCCTGCTCGCCCTCAAGCTGCAATGCCAAAGGCTGGCCCTGGGCATCCAGCAACCCCAACTCGACAGGAATCACAAAGGGCAGCTTTTCGCTTTGGCCTGGCGTTGCCGGGCAGCTTTGCCTGAAGCACAGGCTGTAGCGCTTATTGGCTGCATCGTAGCTCTCGCTGACCGCCAGACGCGGTGTGCCCGCTTGGCTGTACCAGCGCTTGAACTGGGTCAGGTCGACACCGCTGGCATCTTCCATGGCCTTGATAAAGTCATCACAGGTAACAGCCTGTCCATCATGACGCTCGAAATACAGGTCACTGCCCTTGCGGAAGTTATCAGCACCAAGCAGCGTGCGAATCATGCGCACCACTTCTGAACCTTTCTCATAAACGGTCAGGGTGTAGAAGTTGGAGATTTCGATAAAGGCGTCCGGGCGCACCGAATGCGCCAGCGGACCGGCATCTTCGGCAAACTGATGGGTGCGCAGGTAGGCCACGTCCTCGATGCGCTTGACCGTGGCCGAGTTCATATCGGCACTGAACTGCGAATCACGAAATACCGTGAAGCCTTCCTTCAACGACAACTGAAACCAGTCACGGCAAGTGACGCGATTGCCCGACCAGTTGTGGAAGTACTCGTGGGCGACAATCGCCTCAACCCGCTGGTGCGCGGCGTCGGTGGCGGTTTCAGCTCGTGCCAGCACGGCGCTGGAGTTGAAGATATTGAGCCCTTTGTTTTCCATGGCGCCCATGTTGAAGTCGTTGACCGCCACTATCATAAAGATGTCGAGGTCGTACTCACGGCCATAGGTTTGTTCATCCCAGCGCATCGACTTCTTCAAGCTGTCCATCGCGTGCTGGCACTTGTCGACATTCTCTGGCTCGACATAAATGCGCAGCGCTACTTCACGCTGGCTCATGGTGGTGAAGGTATCTTCGATGCACCACAGGTCACCCGCGACCAAGGCAAAGAGGTATGCGGGCTTCATAAATGGATCTT
Source organism: Pseudomonas segetis (assembly GCF_900188155.1). GTDB lineage: Bacteria > Pseudomonadota > Gammaproteobacteria > Pseudomonadales > Pseudomonadaceae > Aquipseudomonas > Aquipseudomonas segetis. Next base: position 609,998 of record NZ_FZOG01000001.1, on the reverse strand, counting down.
CCCAGGTCGCCCAGTGACGCCCGTCCTCCTCGCTGCCACTGGCAATAGGATTGCCGTTGGACAGCAGCACCGGATAATCATGCTGCTGCGCGCTCAGGGTGGTGGTGAACTTGCTCATCACATCCGGGCGGTCGAGGTAATAGGTGATCTTGCGGAAACCTTCGGCCTCGCACTGGGTACAGAACATGCCACTGGACTTGTACAAGCCCTCCAGCGCGGTGTTGCTTTCCGGGTGGATCTTGACCGTGGTATCGATCACGAAACTGGCGCTGTCAGGCTGCAAGGTCAGCGACACATCCGTCAGCTGATAGTCCGCAGCCGTAAGCTGGCGGTCATTGAGCGCAATCGAGATCAACTCAAGCTCTTGCCCATCGAACTCCAGCGCTGGCAGATCGGGACTCAATGCCGGATTACGACGCATAACCAGTTGAGCATGGACCAGGCTGTGGTCTTCAAACAGCTCGAAAGTCAGGTGCGTTTCATCGATCAGGTAATCCGGCGCCTTGTAGTCCTTGAGGTAGATCATCTTCGGTTGTTCGGTGCGCATGGTCGCCTCTCTTGATTGAGCTGCTTGGGAATCGCTGAAAAACTACTGCGAGACGATTCCTTGCAAAAATTAATTGTGTCAGGCCGTGGGTTGATACAACCAGCCTCGCACGGTTTGAATCGACTGCAGTCTCAGTTGCTGCTCACCGCCAACTGATAGGCGGTGTACTTGCGAATATTGATAACACCGGTATCAAACAACAGATACTGGCCCTTGATACCGGTCAAGGTGCCTTCGGCGATGGGGTTCTTATCCAGATTAAAGCTGGTGATCTTTGGCGGATAGGCTTCAATCGGATAGCCGATTTCCAGCGTTTGCGCGTCACTCACCGGCTGGATCGCCTGTATACCAAAGCGTTGTTGCAACTGTTGCATGCCCTCGGCGCAGGCGCTGAGAATTTCATTGCGCACGCTCAGCAGGTCGACTGGCGCGGCATCGCCCTTGAGCAGCGCACGCCAGTTGGTTTTATCCGCTACCTGGCTACGCAGCAGGTCTTCGACAAACCCGGACTGCTGACGCGTTGCCACCCGCATGATGGGCAACGCCTGGGTTGCGCCCTGGTCGATCCAGCGGGTCGGCACTTGCGTGGCCCGGGTAATACCCACTTTTACCCCGGACGAATTGGCCAGATAGACCACATGGTCAGTCATGCAGAACTGCTCACCCCAACTCGGTTCACGACAAGTGCCCGCGTCATAGTGGCAGCGCTCCGGACTCATGATGCAAATATCGCACTGGGCAAGCTTCTGCATGCACGGATAACAATAGCCCTGGCTAAAGCTGGTCTTGGTCTTGCGGCCGCAGTGGCTGCAGTGAATCGCACCCAAAAACTCCAGGCGCACGGTCTTGCCGATCAACGGATTGACTGCAATCAGCTGGTCATCCAGGCGAAACGAATACTGCACCGGGCTTTCCAACCGCGCCGACATTTTGCTCAGCGCACCGCGCCCCAATTCATTCATTAACAACTGCCACTCTCAAATTCAGTGCAAGGTATCGGAAGACTTGAACAACAGGTTCGGTACAGGCTCGGACTTGGAGCTGCATTCCTGTGGCCCCATGTAGCCGATGCGCTGGTCTTCCGGCAGGTTTTTGATTTCCCAGGCAATCAGGGCCTGCAAGCTCAACTCTTTTTGCTCTTGAGTCAGCTTGCGACCATCTGGCCATTTGCCAATTTCTACCGCCAACTTAAGGCTCTGGTAGATTTCGGGGGTGATGTTTTCAATAGTTTGCAAAAACGACGACATAACCCGCCTCCAGATAAAACCAGTATTTTAACAGGCCGCTAACGGCGGGCGCGCTGCCACAACCCACCACACAACCCAGTCAGGCAACCCGCCACCAGCCCGCCGACATGCGCGGCATTGGCGATGGAGCCAAATTGCAGTAGTTCAAAGACGCCGGTCATGCATATCAGCAACCAGGCCAGCATCATCACCAGCACGCCAGGCGGCAGGCGATATGCAGGGTTAGGCGCAAGTCGCTGGTAAATCCAGCAGTGGCCCAATAACCCGTAGAGCACGCCGGACAGCCCACCAAAGAGCGACGGCCCGGAGAAGCTGTATTGCGCCACGCTCGATGCCAGGCTGAATACCAGGGTCAACCCGAGTAACGCCAGGGCTCCTTGGTAAGACTCAATGCGCCGCCCCAATTCCCAATACCACAGGCTGTTCATGGCCAGATGCAGAAAGCCGAAGTGAATCAGCATGGGCGTGATCAATCGCCACCACTGCCCTGCCTGCAAGCCTTGCTCGGCCGAGGCGAAATAGATGTACTCGCCCTGGATCTTGAAGTCGACAAAACTCAACCAGCGAATCGCCGAGAAGTTGTCGCCCAGCAGAGTAATGGCCGCGACGATAAAGGTCAGCAGCAACACCGCGCAGGTCAAGGGATTGCTTTTAGCTTGCTGGATGAACCCGGGGCGAGTCGCGCCCGGCACAACCGAGGCCTCAAGCGGCGCGTCATCATTGCCCTCGGGGTAACGGCTGTAGAGCTCGCGCACCTGTTCGGCCAATGACTCTCCCGGCACCCACAGCACTTGCTCGCCGGCCTCCTCGCTCACCCTGTGCGGCACCTTGAGGCGCTGCAACAATGCGATAAAGCCGCTCAGATTGGTTTGTGTTGGCAAACGTAGAACCGCCACGGGACTCATTTCGGCGCCTCCGGCTTTTCAACCTCGACCCAGACAAATTTACTCGAATCCAAACGATGCTCCTGATCCAGGCGATAAGCGACCAAGCGTCCATACATCACGGCGCTGTAGTCCAGGCACGCCAGGTTGGCGCGAATAGGTGAAGGCTTGCCGCTGCGCCAATAGTGGCCGACAAATAATAGGGGCTGGTCGGCGCCATATCTGAGCAGCTCGTTCTTCTGCATTTCCGTCAATGGTGTTTGCGCGGCCAACTCGGGAAGCGCATCGGGCTGGAACACGATATCGCCATATGTTTGCGGGTTCTCTTCCCAAAACTTGGTGCGGAAGAAAGAGCGGGTGAAACCGTCGTCGCTGGTCAGCGTCATGCCGTGCGGCAGGCGCATGTCTGTCCCGCGCAGCAAGCGGTTGAAGGCGGTATTGGCAAAGCTGCCGTGCTCGGCCGCCGCCTTGACGAAAGCCTGGTTGATTCGCCCATCCGGGAACTGCGCGCGCAAGGGATTGATCAACTCGTCATCCCAGCAGGCATGCACGGCGCGAAAGCGCCCGGCATCGATAAACAAGGGGAGCTGGTAGAACCACTCAAGGGTTTCCCGCCACTCGGCTGGGTAGGCTGCGTATTGATCCAGGGTTTCCGCGATCATGCGCGCATGGCGGGCGTTGTGCTCACGAACAAACTGGCGACCGCTGCCCGGCTTTGCCGGTGTCGTCCACGCCAGGGCATTAAACTCATGGTTGCCCATGATGCACACGGCAGAACCGCCGTCGACCATGGTGCGCACCAGGTTGACGGCTTCGCGAATTCGCGGGCCACGGTCAACCAGGTCACCCAGGAAGATGGCCGTGCGAGTCGGGTGACGCCAGACGCCAGCCTCTTGCCGGTACCCCAGCTTATCCAGCAAGCGTGCCAGGGTCCGCGCACAGCCATGGATATCGCCGATCAGGTCGTAACTTCGCTCAGGGTCCAGGCGCATTTACTCGCCTCCACCACCAAGGCGGCTGCCCCACCCTAGCTTGGTGCGACAGACCTCGTAATAGTTATGGTCAAGCGGATGAATCAGGCATAGCTTTTGCGGTTTCTTGCGGATGGTGACGGTATCACCAGGCGCGCAGGTAAAGTGATTCTGCCCGTCACAGGACACCTGCGGGTAAATCTGCAGGTCCTTGGACACAACAATTTTCAGCTCGCTGTTGCCATCGACCACTATGGGGCGACTCGACAGGGTATGCGGGTACATGGGCACTATTACTATTGCATCGAGCTTGGGATGCATGATCGGGCCGCCCGCAGACAAGGCATAGGCCGTGGAGCCGGTCGGGGTCGAGACGATCAGGCCGTCAGCTTTCTGGCTGCAAACAAACTGGCCGTCGATAAACAACTCGAACTCGATCATCCGCGTCGACTTGCCCGGATGCAAAACCACATCGTTAAGCGCATCGCCCTGGCCGATGGCTTCAGCATTACGCCGCACTTCGGTTTCGAGCAAAAACCTGTTTTCGGTCAGGTAATTGCCGTCCAGCACCTCGGCGACCTTGACTTCAAGCTCGTCGGGGCGGATATCGGTCAAAAAGCCCAGGCTGCCACGGTTGACCCCAAGTACCGGAATCTTGTGGCGCGCCAATGCCCGCGCAGCGCCCAACAAGCTACCGTCGCCACCGACCACAATCACCAAGTCACAGATTTCCCCGAGGTTCTTGCGCGAAGAGGTCTGCAAGCCATGGCCCGGCAGGACTTCAGCAATCGAATCTTCCAGAATCACATGGGTGTGGCGGTCGAGCAGAAACTTCTTCAGTCGACGAATAGTGTCGAGCACCTGCGTGCTGCCGAGGCGACCAATGATGCCGATATTCCGAAATTGCTCCATGGTGCTCCCGCAGGCTGAATCTCTAAAGAGTTAGATTATGGTCGAAAGCCTGCAAGCGCAGCAAACTTGCGCTGCTAACCATGGGTTTCCAGGCAACGGAAAGCTGAGGCACTACAACGACCACTTGCTGGTTAATTGGGGGCATTTGCCTCGATTGCAACCTCGGCCAAGGATACAGCGCTTGCTTGCAATCGGGTAAATAACGCTATGCTCGTGGCATGAATCCGTTTCGATCTCTGACTGATCTGCCTCAGCGCTTGCGCCAGCCCGCAGTGCGCGACCTGGCGTGGGTCATACTTGCCCCGCCGCTGCTGAGCCAGCCCCCGACACGCCAGCGTCATCCTTTGGCGGCCAGCCGCTGGAGCCGTGAGCCGCAACAACTGGCGCACTGGCTACTGACACTGGACGATGATTGCTCAAGCCTCAGCCATTGGCTTGCCGAGCGTTCGGTACGCAGGCTTGGACTGTATTACGAACGACTCTGGCAATTTGCCCTGAACTCGGCACCTGATGTCGAGATTCTTGCCGCCAACCTGCCTATTCGTCGCGAAGGGCACACCCTGGGTGAACTGGATTTGATTCTGCGTGACGACGACGGCCTGCACCATCTCGAGCTGGCGATAAAACTCTATCTGGGCGAGCAAAACACCAGCGGCACTGCCAATCACCACTGGCTCGGCCCGGGAAGCCGTGACCGGCTGGACCTGAAACTCAGCCACATCGCCGAGCACCAGTTGCCGCTGTCGAAAACCGAACAGGCGCTGAGCACCCTGGCCCAGGAGGGGATAAACAGCCAGGCGGTACAAGCCTCGATGTGGGTCGCCGGTTACTTGTTCTATCCCTGGCCTGCGGGATGCCTGCCGCCTGCCGGTGCTCACCCCGAGCATTTGCGTGGCAATTGGGTGCATCAGCGCGACTGGCCAGCACTGCTTGCCCAATATCCAGGCGCCAGCTGGCAAATACTGCCGCGTCATGACTGGCTGGCTCCAGCTCGAATCAGCCCCGCCGACCATTGGCCCAACGACCAACTGCAAATCTGGTTCGCGACGCTCGAAGCCAATACCAATGCGCAATTGCTGGTACGCCTTGAACAGAGCCCGGATGGCTATTGGCTGGAGCAACAGCGGGTATTCCTGGTCAGCGACAGCTGGCCAGAAACACTCAGGCCCTACCGCTAACAGGCCATAGGGTGCGACAACGCGAAGCTTGTCCACCACAGCCTGCTCCAAATCAGCCGCCAGCCCCAGTCAGGCGAATCAGTATTAACCGGCTCGCCTTATTGCGCCTGCATCGCCTTGAGGATCTTCTTGCCCGCGCGGCCATCATAGGGCTGCAATCCCAGGCGCTTTTGCTCCTCGACAATGGCTTTGCGGGTATTGGTGCCGATCAAGCCGTCCGCCTCGCCAATGTCGTAGCCACGGGCAAGCAATAACTCCTGCAACTGCTTGCGCTCGATACGACTGAGGCCCGGGTCATCGGTTGGCCATGGCGTCACGATCTCGTCACCACCGCGCAAACGGTCGGACAAATGCGCGATTGCCAATGCATAGCTTTCAGCCGCGTTATAGGAATAGATCGCATCGAAGTTGCGCATCACAATAAATGCTGGCCCCTTGGCACCTGCGGGCAGCAAGATACCAGCCGGCGTATCGCTTGGCGTGATCGCCGAGCCATCGACCTTGACCACGCCACGGGCGACCCAGTCTTTGAGCGGACGTTTGTTTTTGCGCCCCGCTGCCGAGGTATCGAAGCCTGCGGGCAGCTTGACCTCATACCCCCAAGGCTGGCCGGTGCGCCAGCCTGAACGCTTGAGGTAGTTGGCGGTTGAGGCCAGCGCATCAGGGATGCTTGCCACCAGGTCGCGGCGACCGTCACCGTCGCCATCCACGGCGATACGTTGATAGGTCGAAGGCATGAATTGGGTATGACCAAAGGCGCCTGCCCATGAACCTTTCAGTTCCTGAGCCTGAATATCCCCGGATTGCAGCAGTTTCAGGGTGGCAAAGAACTCACCTTGAAAGAACGCCTGGCGCCGACCGTAACATGACAGGGTGCCGAGCGAAGTGAGCAATGGCCGCTTGCCAAAGGTTTTCCCGTAGTCACTCTCAACACCCCATACAGCGACCACAGTAGCCGGATCAACGCCATAGCTGCGCGATACCTTGGCCAGGGTGTCGGCGTGCAACTTCAGCATCTGGCGACCTTCATCGACGCGCTGCTGATCGACCAGCGCAGCCAGGTAATCCCAAATGGGAGTGCTGAATTCAGGTTGTGAGTTGAGCAGTTCCAGCACGCTCATATCGGGCTCAAGGCCTTGTGTATAACGGTCGAAGGTCGCGCCTGAAACCCCCTTTGCCGCAGCCTTGGGGCGCAAGTCGCCGAGGCATTGCTGAAAAGATGCTGCCTGCGCCTGGGTTGCCAGGGCCCCCGCACTGAACAGAACCGCAGCTAAACGGGTGATCATTTTATTCATCGCATATTCCCTGATACTGAAACAGTCCACATATAGGGACAGTGTAATGATCAGAGACAGCTTAGTCGCGGCAGTTCCGTTACAAGCCTTTAGCCAAGGCGGCAGCGCGCCCCTGCAAACCGCCAGTATGGACGAATATCAGCCGCGTTCCACGAGGAAACGCGCCCTGCTCGACCTGCTCACGCAAGGCCAGTAGCGCCTTGGCGGTGTAGAGCGGTTCGAACAGCATCTCAGACTCGGCTTCACATGCCTGCATGAAATCCAGCAACAGCGTATCGACTTTGGCAAAGCCGCCGCGCGCGGCATCAAGCAAGCGATACCCCTGGTCGGCCTGCTGCGCCTGGGTCAAGACACTGGAAATCTGCAGCTGCGCGCCATGCCTTGCCGGAACAGCTAGAGCGCCGTAGACCGGGTGCGCCCCGGCTTCAGCCAGAACCAGTCCGGCCAGCGTGGTACCAGTCCCCACCGCCAACCACCAAGCGTGGTAATCGGGCCAATCTAGCTGGTCCAACTGGCTGCGTACCATTTCGACCAGAAGCTGGCAGCCTTGGGCGCCAAGCAAGCCACCACCGCCTTCCGGAACCGGCAGCAGTTGCGGGTAACGTGAACGCCAGGGCTGCCAAAAACCCGGCAAATTACGCCCACGGTAACCGCCGTAGCCAAGCCAGTGTAACTCCATGCTCAACTGTTCGAGCTCAGCGCTGGTAGGCGTTAGCTGAGGATTGCCACGCAGCAGGCCAACGGTTTGAAAGCCAAAGCGATTGCCCGCAGCAGCCAGGGCATGCAAGTGATTGGAGTGAGCGCCACCCAGGCTGATGAGGCCCTGGGCGCCCTGCCTGGCTGCGGCCTCGATATAGGGCGCCAGCTTGAACCATTTATTGCCGCTGACCTGCTGATCAATCAGGTCAAGGCGCAGCACCGCCACTTCGACCCCGGCGTTTGCCAGCCAATACAGGTTTAAGCGCTGTACGGGCGCTGTCGGCCTCCACTCGGGGAGTTTCAACGCCGATCACCCCAGGGTGCGCATGCGCTCGGCATCCTTGTGACGGGCGCAACAATTGGAGTCACCGAGCTTGAAGCGGCTTGGTGCATCGACTCGATCAATACGGATGGCGCAACGCTGCCCATTGGCCAGCAACGCTTCGCAGGCGGGCTGTTGATAATGTGCCAGCCACTGCCTGTACTGTTCTTCGGAGACAAAACATTTGGATGCGGCATAGGCAAGCGGGTTTTCCTGGTAGCGAGCAATATCTTGCAAGGCAACGGTCAAGTGCCCGGCTCCAGGATGATAAACCACAAATACCATGCCCAGGTTCGACAAGCGCTCAAGAATCTGGTCGCCACTTTGTCCGGTCAGTTGTTCGCGTTCGCTGTTGAGACGCTCGATCTCCTGCTGGAGCTTGCCGTCGAGCTCCTGACGATAGGCAAGCTCGACATCACGAATGGCAATTTGCTCTTTGTACTCAACCACTGCCGAGGCAATCTTTGCCTGCATCTCAGTGTCGAACTGCGCGCGCATCAGGTCGATCTCACTGCGTCCATTGGTTTGCAGTGTACGCAGTTGCTCGGTCATCTTCTCCCGTGATGACTGAAAACTGGCTGCTTGTTCCGCCAACTGCCGTTTCAGATCAGCATTGAGTTCCTTCTGCTGCGCCAGGGCTTTTTGCACCAGGGCCATTTTGGCCTCGATGACTTCTCGGTGTTTCTCGCTGGCCAACTTGAGTTTGGCCAGCTCTTCTTCGTGCTGAAGACTCAGGCTACCGATACGCAAGCGCTGCTGCTTGATCAGCTGTGCAGCTTTCAGGCGCTGCTCCTGATTCAACTTCTCTGCGACCTTTTGCGCCTCTTCCAGCGCCGGATCAGGCGAGTACCATTTGTCATCCGAGACCATCTGCAAGCGCTCGGCAACAACCGACTGGCCGCTGTCATCCTCAATCAACAGCCCCAACTGATTGGCCTTGACCGTATCGCGCAAAGTCACCAGGTCATTCTGCCCAGGCGCCAGGCTTGGGTCCCAAAGGTGCATCTGGTGCCATGACACCGGGCACTGGCTGCGACACGCCAAGCGAATCGGGCCAGCCCCCATGTCGGGGCCTCGCCCGGACTTTTCAGCCAAATGCTGCAAGGGGATATTCCAACCGTTATCGGGAGCCCCCTTTTCATCGAAATCGAGGTAGAAGAACACCACTGAACGGATCAATAACCTTGGATTGATCATCAAGTAAGCCGCCCGCACTTGCTGGTCGGCGAACTCGGGCATATTGACCATGCCATCGAGCAGGGCTTCAAACTCGGTGAAGAACATTTGCTTGCAGACACCACCGTGTTCACTGAAGAACATCACTGCATCAACCATCTGCGGCTTGTTCTGCATGCTCATCCGATTCCCTCAAAGCTAGATTGACAACACTCATCTGACGTCGCGCGTGGCTATGTATCCAACCCAGAGGAGCAGAACATCCTCGGGCGATAATAACGCCTAAGATCACAGGCCAGTAACTGACGCGCACAAGCAGTCAGGCACATCACAGCCGTTTGAGCGAGTCTAGGGGAAAAACCGTGGGCAGCAATGTGACTGGGTTGGCAGTCGTCTTGCGATAGGAACAATCCTACTCAACTGCACAACAAAACTGTGATGGGCTTGGTACAAACTGTCAGCATGAGACATTTTTCGTCAGTTGCCAGCCAGGCCTGGATGACATGCACAATGCCATCCAGGTAACAGGGGTTGCAGGCTACAGCGCGCCGCGCAGGCGCTTGCCCATTTCCTCGCCCAGAGCCTGCAGGCCACTCATGGGCCGGACCATGACCTCGAACTCGACAATCTGGCCCTGCTCATTAAAGCGCACCATGTCGATGCCCTTGAGCTCGCGATCAGCCACTGTGGCGCTGAACTCCAGCACCACATTCAAGCCATCAGCCGAAACCAGTTCGCGGTGGTAGCGAAAGTCTTCAAATACCTTGATCACGGTATTGAGGATCATCGCCACCTTGTCCGCGCCTGCGTATGGCTTGAACGCCATGGGCGAACGAAAAACCGCGTCCGGGTGCAATAATGCCGGCAGGCCACCGAGGTCCTGGCTGGCAATCATCGCATGCCATTGCTGCATGGCTGGGGCAATATTGGGCTTAACCGCTAATGCTGTCATCTCTACACCTCGGTTGGGCTTATGGATTAAATTTCAGCAGCCAGTCGCGAGCCCTGATTGATTGCACGCTTGGCATCCAGCTCGGCAGCCACGTCCGCGCCACCGATCAAGTGCACGCTTTGGCCTGCCGCCTGCAACCCTTCATGCAGCTCACGCAGCGGATCCTGGCCAGCGCAGACAATAATGGTGTCGACCGGCAATACCTGCGGCTCGGCATCGGCAATGCTGATATGCAGGCCGGCATCATCAACCTTGAGGTACTGCACCTTATTGAGCATCTGCACCTGCTTGTTCTTCAGGCCTGCCCGGTGAATCCAGCCGGTGGTTTTACCCAGGCCATCGCCCACCTTGGTCTTCTTGCGCTGTAACAGGAAAACCTGGCGCGCCGGCGCATGTGGCTCGGCGGTGATACCTGCGACACCGCCGCGCGCCTGCAACTGATCATCGATACCCCACTCTTTCCAGAAGGCATCGCGATCCAGGCTGGTTGCCGTGCCGGCATGGGTAATGAACTCGGATACGTCAAAGCCAATGCCGCCCGCACCTATCACCGCAACCTTCTGGCCCACTGGCTTGCGCTGCAAGATTGCATCGAGATAGCTGATGACCTTGGGGTGATCAATGCCAGGGATATCTGGCGTACGCGGGGCAATACCGGTTGCCAGTATCACTTCATCAAAGCCACCGGCCACCAGCTCATCAACATTGACCCGGGTGTTCAGCCGGAGGTCGACCCCGGTGGTTTCCAGCTTGCGCTTGAAATAACGCAGGGTTTCAAAGAACTCCTCTTTACCCGGCACACGCTTGGCAACATTGAACTGGCCACCGATCTGGGCAGCGCTGTCAAACAGCGTGACCTGGTGCCCGCGCTCGGCGGCAACGGTCGCTGCCGCAAGGCCTGCCGGCCCCGCACCGACCACGGCAATTCTTTTAACCGCGCGGGTAGCAATGTAATTCAACTCGGTTTCGTGACAGGCGCGCGGATTGACCAGGCAACTGGTCAGCTTGCCGCCAAAAGTGTGGTCCAGGCAGGCCTGGTTACAGCCGATGCAGGTATTGATTTCATCCGCACGGCCTTCTGCAGCCTTGTTTACAAAGTCCGGGTCAGCCAGGAATGGACGGGCCATGGAAACCATATCGGCATCGCCCTCGGCCAGGACTTGCTCGGCGACCTCCGGCGTATTGATGCGGTTGGTGGTGATCAATGGAATCGATACCGAACCCCGCAGCTTGGCCGTGACCTTGGTGAAGGCCGCGCGCGGAACCTTGGTCGCGATGGTGGGGATACGTGCTTCGTGCCAGCCGATACCGGTGTTGATCAAGGTTGCACCAGCCTGCTCAATGGCCTGGGCCAGTTGCACGATCTCTTCCCAGGTGCTGCCGCCTTCGACCAGGTCAAGCATCGACAAGCGATAGATGATGATGAAGTTGGGGCCAACAGCCTGGCGCACCCGGCTGACGATTTCTACCGGCAAGCGCATGCGATTTTCGTAGCTACCGCCCCAACGATCGGTACGATGATTGGTGTGCGCAGCCAGGAACTGGTTAATGAAATAACCTTCCGAACCCATGATTTCCACACCGTCATACTCGGCCTGTTGCGCCAGCATTGAGCAGGTGACGAAATCCTGAATTTGTTTTTCGATGCCCTCTTCATCCAGCTCAGTGGGCTTGAATGGGTTGATCGGCGCCTGAATGGCACTGGGCGCCACTGACTTGGGGCTATAGGCGTAGCGGCCAGCGTGAAGAATCTGCATGCAGATCTTGCCATCGGCCTCGTGCACGGCGCGGGTCACAATCTTGTGCTGCTCGGCTTCTTCAACAGTGGTCAACTTGGCTGCGCCGGAGTAAACCCCGCCCTCGACATTAGGGCCGATGCCGCCGGTAACCATCAGGCCAACCCCTCCGCGCGCACGCTCGGCGAAATAGGCCGCCATGCGTTCAAACCCACCCGGCTTCTCCTCCAGGCCAGTATGCATCGAGCCCATCAGGGTACGGTTTTTCAGGGTGGTGAAACCAAGATCAAGCGGGGCCAGCAAATTGGGGTACAGAGCACTCATGGAAGTCTCCACATCAGGCATTGAGATTCACGGTATGCCGCGATTTCTATTGATGCAGGAGGCAGCCAGCACATAGCAAATTGACAGTGCGGTGATTCTGCCGCCCGCGGATGAATCGCGATCAGTATGCAGAGCACGATAAATAGCCCCAGCGCACAGCTCAATGACTCTAACTAACAACTTATTGATCCAAATGCGCAGCAACCCCTTGGCAACCGCGACGCGCTCCCCTACCCTGAGAATCGAACCCTCAACGCTGAACGACCATGCGCCTATTTATTACTATCAGCATTCTCATCCTCTTGCTCGGCAGCGCCGGTGGCTATGTCTACTGGGCACAGCAGCGTCCAGACGTTGGCATCATCCTTACCGACCTGAGCAGCGAAATCAGCGTCAACCAAGGCCAGCCGGCTGATCGTGGCAACCTGCTCGGCATACAACCCCTGCTGTTTGCCAGTGATTACCAAAGCCGTGAAAGCCTGCACCTGAAGCTTGCGGCCTATCTCGAGAAGGCCCGCGACGAAGGGCTGCTCAACGCCAAGACCATTGCCATCCTGCCCGAGCACATTGGCACCTGGCTGGTCGCCGCCGGCGAAAAACCCGAGTTCTACAAAAGCGACAGCCTGCAAGAAGCCGTCAAATGGCTAGCCGCCAGCCATCCACTCGGTGTGCCGCAAGCCCTGCTTGAAACGCCGAGCAATAAAGACTTCAGCGACGCCCTGTTTCGCCTCAAGTCCGAACAGATGGCCGCCGATTACCAGAGCCTGTTCAGTGGCCTGGCCAAGGACTTTGGCATCACCCTGGTTGCGGGCTCGATTGTCTTGCCTGAGCCGCGTAATGAAGACGGTATCCTGCGCATCGGCACAGGTCCGCTGTACAACATCAGCGTGGTCTATGGCGCCGACGGCAAAGCCATTGGCCAACCGCAACGCAAGGTCTATCCATCAAGCCGCGAACGCAGCATCATCGCGGCGGCGCCTATTGAGCAATTGCACACATTCGCCACACCAGCCGGTCAGTTGGCAGTACTGATCGGCACCGACAGCTGGTACCCCGCCAGCTATGCAGCGCTCGCCAAGCTCAACACAGAGCTTCTGGCAGTACCTGGGTTCGTCAAAGGCAAGACGCAGTGGAACAAGCCCTGGAAAGGCTACAAGCATGCCGCCAAACCGCAGACGCCTACCCTGGCCGACAACAGTGTCAGCGAGGGCCAGGCCTGGCAACAACTGGCGATACCCAACCAGTTGCACGCCAGCGGTGCACGGGCCGGCGCCATGGTGTTTATGCGCGGCCAATTGTGGCGCATGGGCATCGATGGACGCAGCGTTGTCAGTGATGGCCAGCAACATGCAATTGCCGGTGACAAGCGCGGCGCCCACTTCGTCAACCTATGGCTGTAACGAGTCCGCGTATCCGCCTTGGCGACCTTTCGGTGGGCTTTGTCGACAGCCTGGCCGAGGCCATGCGCAGCTGCGGGCAGGATCCGCTCGCGCTTCTCGACAGTTACGGCCTGGATCCTGCTCGCCTGGCCACCCCCCGGGCACGCCTGTCGATCCCGCGCTATATGCGCCTGGGCCACGCCGCCATCGAACAAACCGGCCAGCCGGACCTGGGCCTGATCATGGGCAAGCTCAGCCGCCTGGGCCAGCTGGGGCTCGCAGGTGTAACCGCCGCCCAAGCCCCGACCGTACGCCAGGCAGCGCGCAGCCTGATTCGCTTTGAGCCTTTGTATGCCTCCAACTATCGCGGCCACGCCAGCTTTGCCGAGGACCATCAAGGTGGCTGGCTGCGGTTTTACTCGATCAGTCCGTACAACGCCTACAACCGCTTTGTCATTGACTCGGTGCTTGCCGGCTGGACCCGACAACTGGAACAAGTCGCCCAGCAGCCCATCACCCCGGAGCGGGCGCATATCGAATTTCCCGCCCCCCATTACAGTGACGCCTACGAGCCCGCGCTGGCCTGCCCTGTCGAGTTTGCAGCCGAGCATAATCAGCTGCGCCTGAGCCAGGCCACGCTCAACCTGCGCAACCCACAGCATTGCCCAAGCACTTGGCTGCACCTGCAAGAGTTGTGTGAACACGAACTGGAACAGCTGACCCGTACCCGCAGCCTGCGTGAGCGCATCATTCAATTATTAGGGCCACTGCTGCATGGGCGCGAACCTGACTTGCAGGAAGTGGCTGCACGCCTGCAAATGCCAACCTGGACCTTGCGCCGCAAGCTGGCGGAGGAAGGCACCCAGTTTCGCGCCATCCTCAACGAGACGCGCCATGACCTGGCGGTGGCCTATATTCGCGATACCGAACTGGCCTTCGGCGAGATAGCCTACCTGCTCGGTTTTGCCTCGGCAGAGGCGTTTCAACGCGCATTCAAGCGCTGGAACCAGCAGACGCCAGGCGAATTTCGCCGGGCACAGCGCCTGGGTAGCTGAAGCTACAAGCCAGGGTTACAACTCGGTAGCATCCTCAGCCAACTCAGGCGCATCCAGTTCAACAGCCTGCGCTTCCAGCAGTTCGTCTTGATAGTCTTCCATAGCATCTCTCCCCTGCACTGTCGACGCGAGCCAACCCCGCGTGGAGGCAGTTTAAAAAGTCGAGATGACGCCTGGATGACAGCAAACGACAGGCAATAAAAAACCCTCAGATATTGCTATCTGAGGGTTTCGTATTTGGCGCAGCGGACGGGACTCGAACCCGCGACCCCCGGCGTGACAGGCCGGTATTCTAACCAACTGAACTACCGCTGCATGTTATTCGGGCTTGCACCCTAAAACAGGTCACTTCATCTGGCAGTACAACCGCGTTGGCTTGTGCTTACC
>NZ_FZOG01000001.1:0-593009 GCF_900188155.1 Pseudomonas segetis | reverse complement strand
TCAGAAGGCAAAACAGGAACACCCGAATGCGCCCCAGAACCCCTGGAAGTCGCTGACTGGAGCCGATGATAGTCGTGCTTTTTCATGGCTATGTGCATGCACCGCGCAGGCACCAACACATTGATGGACCTGTTGCGCCATGGGCGCATTCAGCCGCCAATGCCCTGGCACATTGATCACTGGCGACCAGTCCGGCATGACCGGTACCGAAGGCGGTGATAATTTGCTGAACTCTTCGCTGGCATACACCACTTCGCCACCGACGACCGTCAACACCGACTCAATCCATTTGACCGCCTCTTCATCGACCGAGAAGTAATCCGCCGACAAGGCAATCACGTCTGCCAGTTGCCCTACTTTGATCTGGCCTTTCTTGCCCTGCTCCGACGAAAACCAGGCACTGCCATGGGTAAACAGTTGCAAGGCCGTTGCCCGCGACAAACCTTCGGGGTACAGCGCCATGCCGCCAACCGTCTTACCGCTCACCAACCAATAAAGAGAAGTCCAGGGGTTGTAGCTGGAAACACGGGTTGCATCGGTGCCCGCACCCACGGGCACGCCCTCGGCGAGCATGCGCTGGATCGGCGGCGTCTGTTCTGCGGCCTGCTTGCCGTAGCGGTCGACAAAGTACTCGCCCTGGAATGCCATGCGGTCCTGAATGGCGATTCCCCCGCCCAGGGCTCGGACCCGCTCGATATTCCTTGGCGTGATGGTCTCGGCGTGATCAAAGAACCAGGGCAAGCCATCAAAGGGAATATCCTGGTTAACCTTCTCGAACACATCCAGCATGCGCGAGATGGATTCGTCATAGGTTGCATGCAAACGGAACGGCCAGCGCTGCTCGACCAGATGACGCACAACCGGCTCCAGTTCAGCCTCCATGTCGGGCGCCAGATCTGGACGCGGCTCGACGAAATCCTCGAAGTCAGCCGCGGAGAACACCAGCATCTCACCGGCACCGTTGTGCCGCAGAAAATCGTCACCCTGGTGCAGCTTCACCGAACCCGTCCAGTTCTTGAAATCCGTCAGTTCTTCCTTGGGCCGCTGGGTAAACAGGTTGTAGGCGATGCGTACGGTCAACTGCTTGGCCTTGGCCAGTTCCTCGATGACGGCATAATCGTCAGGGTAGTTCTGGAATCCGCCACCGGCGTCAATCGCGCTGGTGACGCCAAGACGATTGAGTTCACGCATGAATTGACGCGTCGAGTTGACCTGGTATTCCAGCGGCAACTTCGGCCCCTTGGCCAGCGTCGAGTAGAGAATCATGGCATTGGGCTTGGCCACCAGCATTCCGGTTGGATCGCCATTGGCATCACGCTGGATTTCCCCGCCCGGAGGGTTTGGCGTATTGCGGTCGTACCCCACCACTCGCAGCGCCGCACGATTAAGCAGCGCACGGTCGTACAGATGCAGAACAAATACAGGTGTGTCCGGCGCCGCCTGGTTGAGCTCATCAAGTGTTGGCATGCGCTTCTCGGCGAACTGGAATTCATTCCAGCCGCCAACCACTCGCACCCATTGTGGTGCGGGGGTAACCTCGGCTTGAGCCTTGAGCATGCGCAAGGCATCGGCCAGTGATGGCACGCCCTCCCAGCGCAGCTCCAGGTTGTAATTGAGTCCACCGCGTATCAAGTGCAGGTGCGAGTCATTGAGGCCAGGCACTACAGTGCGACGCTGTAGATCGACCACTTGAGTTGCGCTGTTGCGCATGGCCATGGCTTCGGCATCACTGCCGACCACCACGAAACGTCCGTCCTTGATCGCGACCGCCGTGGCCTCGGGCTTTTCGCGGTCTACCGTGTGCAGACGACCGTTAAACAGAATCAAATCAGCGCTCATGGCTTTTCCCTTCGATATCTTGGGTAATACGCCAGCAACTGCGGCGCTTGATACAGCAGATCAAATCACTGCTGCTGTCGACTAAACCGGTGTACATCGGCTTCAATGCGGGCTCAGCCAGCGGGCAAATAAAGCCGTCGCCCGCGGCATAAAGAAATAAACCACCAATAGAACAATGCTCAGCGTGATCACCACATTGCTGGCCCAGTAACCCGCCAGCAAAGGCATCCGCTGGAAGAGCGGTTGCCAAAGCAAGGGCACCAGCAAACTGAGTGGCAATATCACCATGAAGGTGACGCAAGCCTGCTTCCAGCGCGGCGCTGGCTGGGTATTGGCCGGGGTAAACCAAAACTCGCGGGTGGTCTCTACCTGGGTCTGGTCACCCTCGTCGAGCAAAGGCGCCACCTCCTCGATCAAATGGCGGCGCTCACTGGAATCCAGCCAGTGCTGTAACTCAGCCGTTCCGGCGAAACGCAGCACACAGATGAACTGGCCAGCATCACGCATCACGTTGACACCCAGGTGTCCAGGGTATGTGCTGGCTATCTGCGTGGTCCGGCGCAGCCACTTCTCGTAAGCGGGTTGCTGCGCCGGCTTGACCCGATGGCGCACAATCAAGGTGACAATATCGAGTTCTTTCATTGCATCCCCGGCTGGGTCTAGTGAGCCCACTGCAACCTACCTTGCCAAATAAAGCTACGGCGCCCGACGGCAAACTGGCCGCCCCCTGCTATTGCCAGAGCGGTGAAAATGATCAAGAGCAACCAGGCAAACTGGCCATCCTCCAAATTCCACTGCGGATGAACCAGCAACAACGAAACCAACAACAAGAACACCACCGGCAAGCAGGCCAGACGGGTAAAAATCCCTAGGATAACCAGCAGCGGACACAGCACTTCGGCAAAAATGGCCAAGCTGACCGTTAGCGCGCCGCCCAAGCCAAATGGGTCTTCAATGACCTGGGCCTGCTGGCTGAAATGCAGCAACTTTGGCAGCCCGTGAACCTGCAACAACAGTAGCGAGGCGCTAACCCGCAAGAATAAAAGCGCCCAATCGACGGCATTGCGCATGGCTGCACCTCACTACTATTGCTGGCTTGGCGCAGATGGACTCAACCTTTTATAAAGGCCAGCAAATCTGCGTTAAGCTGATCCTTGTGCGTGTCTGTCAGGCCGTGGGGCGCGCCTGGATATACAATCAGCTTGGCGCCAGCTACCAGCTTGGCTGACGCTTGGCCGCCACGGCCAATGGGTACGACCTGGTCGTCATCGCCATGCACCACCAGGGTCGGCACATCGAACTTCTTCAAGTCCTCGGTAAAGTCCGTGGCAGAAAAGGCTGCAATGCAGTCATAGGTGTTCTTGTGGCCACCGAGCATGCCCTGCATCCAGAACCAGTCGACCATGCCTTGGGAGGTCACGGCACCTGGGCGGTTGAAGCCGAAGAATGGCCCGCTGGCCAGGTCTTTATAGAGTTGCGAACGGTTTTCGATAGAGCCGGCGCGAATACCGTCGAACACCTCAATCGGCACACCCTCGGGGTTGTCCGGCGTCTGCAGCATCAAGGGTGGCACTGCGGAGATAAGTCCCAGCTTGGCAACCCGGGCAGTGCCATGACGACCGACATAGCGTGCAACTTCACCGCCACCTGTCGAGAAGCCCAGTAATACTGCATTCTTGAGATCAAGCGCCTCGATCAGCTCGGCCAGGTCATCGGCGTAATGATCCATGTCATTACCCTCCCATGGCTGGCTAGAGCGCCCGTGGCCACGACGATCATGGGCAATGACCCTATACCCCTGGTCGGCCAGGAACAGCATCTGCGACTCCCAGCTATCGGCCGTCAAAGGCCAGCCGTGGCTAAAGACTATTGGCTGGCCGCTGCCCCAGTCCTTGTAATAGATTTCAACGCCGTCACGGGTGGTAATGGTGCTCATCTGAAAATCCTCTGCAAAATAAGTGGGAACGCGGATTGTTTGCCCTTACTTCAGTTGCTTGATCAGTTCAGCGTTGAGCCACAGGTTCAAGCCCAGGGTGGCAGACGACTCGCTGAGCTCTTGCGCACGACGCAAATTGCTGGTCTGGCTGCATATTCAGCCCTGATCAGCAAGAGTGCGAGTTAAGGGTTGTTAATCGTCGTTAGGCAGGGATTTACCGGTGAAGCACAAAGGACAGGCTAGCTTCGGTTTGTGGTGCAAGGACAGCCCACGAAAAATACAAGACAGGCAACAGCTCAGCAGTAATCGCGATCCTGTTCGATCGCTCGCATCTGGCGCTGCTGGACATACTCTGCACGCAGGACCGAAAAGTCCTCGCCGGCCTTGAGCTTTTCCAGGGCATAGATGCGAGTAACCTTGAGCAGCCGGTAATGCACGGCCTCCTCGCCCATCTCAACAACCAATAATGACTTGGCCGCCAACTGCACTATCGCCTCGAAAATGTCCGACTCGCTGACATGCCTGCAACTGATGGCATTAATCGCCTGTTCGAGGGTTACAGCCCCGTCAAACAGAGCAAAACGCTGCAGGATCACCTGCTCCGTAACCGTTAGCAGCGCATAGCTCCAGTCCAGGGAAGCGCGGAGCGAATGCTGACGCATAAAGGCCGTCCGCGTGCCTTGCATGGCCAACAGGAAATTGCCATTTAATTGCTCGCACATACCTTTTAAGCCGAATACGCTGACGTAACCCGCTGCCAGCTCAATAGCCAGGGGCGAGCCCTCCAGTTGCCGGCAAATATCCACCACTGCCGGCACATCCGAAATATTCAGGCTGAAGTCTTGCTGCTGCGCTGCAACGCGCTGAACAAATAGCTGTATCGCGCCGTAGGTCATGGCATCGGCGACGCTGAGCCCTGAGGCATCCTGGGCAAAGGTCAGAGCCGGCAGGCGCAGCACATTTTCCAGCGCAACCAAGAGTGGCTCGCGGCTGGTTGCCAAGATCGATAGCCGCGGTGCGTTCTTGAGCAGAGCCTCGACCATTTCTGCACAGGCATTGACCAGGTGCTCGCAATTATCCAGCAAAAGCAATAAGTGGCGTCCGTGCAAATACTCATGCAGACACTCAAGCGGCTGTTGCTGGTCGAAGCTCAGGCCCAGTGCGCAGCAAACCTGAGCCGGCAGCAGCGAAGGATGGATTACCGCTGCCAGATCAACAAAGACCACGCCATCCTGGTAATACTCAAGGACTAATTCGGCAACGCGAACCGCCACCACAGTCTTGCCCATGCCGCCATCGGCCACCAGGGTCATCAGTCGTCGACCGGGTAATTGCCTGACCAAGTGATCGATAACCGCCTCGCGGCCCTTGATCGAGGTCAGGAGCGCGGGCAACTTGGTGGGAGCGGTTGCCCGCTGTTCCAGGCCAGCGATATCCGCAGCCGTGGTCTGCACATCGGCGACAAAACTGTAGCCACGCTGTGGAATATTGACGATATAGCGCTGGCCATTCAAACCGTCACCCAACACCCGGCGCAGTGCGGCTATATGCACGCGCAAATTGGTATCTTCTACGACAGTGCTTGGCCACACATGGGCAATGATTGCCTCCTTGCTGACCACCGACCCGGCGTTTTCAATCAGCAAGTGCAGGATATCCAACGCCTTGCTGCCGACCCGGAGTGGCCGATCGCCCTGCAATACAACGCGACGCTGTACATAAAAACTGAACGAGCCGAACCGGCGTATCTCATCCAAACAAAGACTTCTGAGTGTACTCATGCCTTGCAAGCGCTTGATGGTCACATCTCGTCAAGAGGCCAGCGCTCCTCCTGCTGAAGGGTTCCCTTGTATTCTGGCAAAGATTTAAGACAACCAAGCTTGCCCATGGGGGGCGATACTGCCAATGAGATGCCCAATACGGACACCCGAACCCGCTAGCTGAACTGTCGGCGATATTGGCTTGGCGGCAACCCCAGTTTTTCTACGAAAAGATGGCGCATATGTCGCGCGCTGCCAAAGCCACTTCTGTAGGCAACTGTTTTTAAAGGCAAATTACTGCTTTCAAGAAGACGTCTCGCATTGTCGATCCTGGCGCTTTGGACAAACTCCATAGGCGTCATATTCACCTCACGGGTGAAGGTTCGCGCAAAGTGACGGGCACTCATGGCCGCCAGGCTGGCCATGCGTTCAACACTGAAATCCTCAGTGACGTTTTCCAGGACGTAGTTGCGCACCCTGAAAATAGGCGAATCATCCTTGGCCACATCAGCAACCAAGGGGCTAAATTGCATTTGCCCGCCCTGCCGCTGCATCACCACCAGGAGCACCTTGGCAACGGACAAGGCAATCTTCTTGCCATGGTCTTGAGCAATGATCGACAAAGCCAGATCAATGCCGGTGGTAACACCGCCCGAGGTGATCAGGTTGCCGTCCCGGACGAATATCTGGTCGGTTTCAACCTTGGCCTCGGGGTATTTTTCAGCCAGTCGTTCAGTGTAGTTCCAATGCGTGGTGACCCGCCGCCCGTCCAGCAGGCCAGCCTGCCCCAGGATAAATGCGCCGGTACAGACCGAGGCAAACAGTTGGACCTGGCTGGTGATCTTGCGCAGCCAGCACTGCAACGCTGGGAATGCCTGCTTGTAGGCACCCGGACCACCCGGGACGATCAACACATCGTAGAAGCCGCCGGCCTGGTCGATATGGCTGTCTGCCGTGAGCGTTATTCCACTTGAGGTGCGGACCGCCAGGCTGTCCGAGGCGATTGTCAGGATCTCGTAACGGTCTTGGGGCTCAAGGTATCGGTTGGCAATAGAGAAAACCTCTACCGGCCCGGCGACATCGAGCAGCAGGAGTTCGGGAAACAAAATGACCGCGACCGTTTTCATCAACCATGATCCGCAAAAATAAAAACCTTCGCCTAAAGGTTAGGCAATTATAGAGTACAGGCAAGCGGCTCACTGACTGATAAAAATCCAATTAATTCATAACATTACGCAACGAAATGCGCTAAATGCCAACCAGCCCCGGTTAATCAGGGCAATACTTCTGGCGTGCAAGCCTTAGCCGTTCAGCAACTGGCGACGGTACTCACCCGGCGTCAAGCCAAACCAGCGCTTACAAGAACGATTGAACACGCTTTGCTCGCTGTAACCGAGCAGGCCCGCCACTTGTGACATGGGCATGTGCCGCTCACTTAAATAGTGCTCGGCCCGGTTCCGACGCACCTGCTCGACCAACTCATCAAAGCGGCAACCTTCCTCGGCAAGACGCCGCTGCAACAAGCGCGGATGCATGCCAAGCTGTGCGGCAATAATCAAAAGACGGCAGCGGTTGGTCGGCAACAGCCGGAAAATCAGGCGCTCAACCTGCTGGACCAGGCTCACAGGCCTTTCAGCACCGATCTGACTCAGGTATTGGACCATCGCTCGGTGCAGGCTGGGGTCTTGCTGCTCGATACGTCGCCCCAGCTGTTCATGGGTCAGCACAAAGGCATTGAGTGGCTGGGCGTCATACACCGAAGTCTTGAAATAGCGTCGATAACGCGCCTGCGGCAAGGGGCTGATGCCGCTGAGCAGCACCGACTGAGCGGCAAAAGAGCTGCCGAACAGCAACCTCATGATGTTATGCGCCACCCCCATTGCCAGCTCAACCATCTGCCGCTGCATATGCACGCCGGGCAGGCGAATATCAACGGACATGCGCGGTGCATCAGCCTGGGATAAATCCAGGTCCAGTTCGATACCCGGGCTGTGATAACCAATAAAGCGCACCAGTTCAGCCAGGGCTTGCCCGGCGGTTGCAGAACTTCGCGCAATAATCGCCACGGGTCCGAGGATATGGATGTCCTGGTATTCCGCCATGCGCAGGCCGAAATCAGGACAGTCGAACTCCTCAGCCGCACACTCCAGCAATGCGACCAGGGTGCGTAGCGGCACCGAGGCATCTTCTTCGTCGAGCAAATGTATGGGAACCCGGAACCGCTCCAACAGCAGCAACGGATCGCCCCCCAATTGCCCCACAAGCTCTCGGAAACCCGTGAATGAAGTCGTTCGAATAAGTGCGGTCATGTCGCTTGAAATCAATTAAAAGTCATCAAAGATCAATTAATTTACCACAGGTAAGCGAACAATGACCCTACAAACAATGACTGCATTGCCTACCCTGCAATGTGACTACAACAATTAAAACAGGGATCTCCTCATGCAATTTGACTACATCATCATTGGTGCTGGCTCAGCAGGTTGTGTACTGGCCAATCGACTGAGTGCAAACCCTGAAGTGTCCGTTTGTCTGCTTGAGGCAGGTTCTGAAGACACCTCACCGCTGATCCATACCCCCGTGGGGGTTGCTGCCATTTTGCCGACTCGCCACGTGAACTGGGCATTCGACACAATCGCGCAAAAAGGCCTTGGCAATCGAATTGGCTACCAACCGCGCGGCAAGACCCTGGGCGGCAGTAGTTCGATCAACGGCATGATCTACATTCGCGGCGACCGCAGTGACTACGAGGACTGGAAAGCGCTGGGCAACGACGGCTGGGGCTATGACGATGTCCTGCCCTACTTTCGCAAAAGCGAGTCTTACCACGGCGGCGCCAATCAATTTCATGGCGGTGAAGGCGAGCTGTTTGTTGACCAGCTTGCGCCCCATGCCGTGACCAAGGCCTTTATCGAGTCAGGCATCAGTGCTGGCCACACCTACAATCCAGACTTCAACGGCGAGCAGCAAGAAGGCGTTGGCGCCTATGATGTGACCATTCACAACGGCCGCCGCTGGAGCACCGCCACGGCGTTCTTGAAACCTATCCGCGAACAGCGCAGCAACCTCAAGGTGATTACCGGCGCACTGGTTGAACGCATTATACTCGACGGCAAGAAAGCCGTTGGCGTGTCCATCCGGCACAAGGGCAAAAACCAGCAACTCAAGGCCCGTAAGGAAGTACTGCTTAGCGCAGGTGCATTTGGCAGCCCGCACTTGCTGATGCTTTCCGGGATTGGCCGCAAAGAGGACCTGGAACCCCAGGGTATTGCAGTGCTGCATGAACTGCGCGGAGTTGGCCAGCAATTGCAGGATCACCCTGACGTGGTGATTTCCTACAGCAGTCCGAACACCTCGCTATTGGGGGTATCCATCACCGGCTCGCCCAAGATGGGCAAAGCCCTTTGGCAATACACCCGCACTAAAACCGGACCATTTGCCAGCAACTGCGCCGAGGGCGGTGCTTTCCTGAAGACCGACCCGACACTCGATCGCCCCGATGTCCAGCTGCACTCGGTAATCGCGCTGATCGATGACCACAACCGCAAGCTGCACTGGGGACACGGTTTCAGTTGCCACATTTGCGTGCTGCGGCCAAAGAGCGTCGGTAGCGTTGGCCTGAACTCCAGCGACCCGGCAATGGCGCCGAAAATCGATCCCAACCTGCTCGGCCATGAAGATGACTTGAAAACCATGCTCAAGGGTTATCGCATGGCGCAGGAGATCATCAAGCAAGCGCCGATGGCTGAATATCAGTTGAAAGACATATACGGCACCGACAAGCTGACAGACGAAGAACTGCTGCAAAGCATCCGCTCTCGTGCAGACAGCATTTACCACCCGGTCGGCACCTGCAAAATGGGCAATGATGACAATGCAGTGGTTGATAGCCATCTGCGTGTACATGGCATCGAGAACCTGCGCGTAGTCGACGCCTCCGTGATGCCGACACTGGTTGGCGGCAACACCAACGCTGGCACCATCATGATTGCCGAGCGCGCGGCTGAGTGGATCATCCAGGCCCAAGCCGCTGTTTGAGCAAAGGCCTGCCGCCAGCAAGACCCGTGCAACTGAACAAAACCTGCACCCGTAAAAAAACCGGCAATAATTGCCGGTTTTTTTATTTAGCCTAATCAGTAACTCTCCCGATTCGGCCACTGCCAATCCCTGGAGTTACTGAACGGGTCATCCCCAACCGGCTCAGGCCACCGGTCGGAGCCGCTCAAAAAAGCCGGTTTAGACCATCGAAGGCAGCAACCCGGTAGGCTTCAGCCATGGTCGGGTAGTTGAAGGTGGTGTTAACGAAATACTTGAGGGTATTGGCCTCGCCTTTCTGGTTCATGATCGCCTGGCCGATGTGCACGATCTCCGAGGCCTGGTAACCAAAACAATGCACACCCAGAACCTCAAGGGTTTCACGGTGAAACAGGATTTTCAGCATGCCGACCGGCTCGCTGGAAATCTGTGCGCGGGCCATGCCCTTGAAGAACGCCTTACCCACTTCGTAGGGGACTTTGTCCTGGGTCAGTTCGCGCTCGTTCTTGCCGATAGAGCTGATCTCAGGAATGGTGTAAATGCCGGTTGGCACATCGTTGACGAAACGCCAGCTATCGTTCTCGACAATGCTGCCGGAAGCCGAACGCCCCTGGTCAAATGCGGCGCTGGCCAGGCTTGGCCAGCCGATCACATCACCGGCTGCGTAGATGTTTGGCACCGCTGTGCGGTAATGCTCGTCAACATCCAGCTGGCCACGGCCATTGGCTTTCAGACCAATGTTCTCCAGTGCCAGTTTGTCGGTGTTGCCGGTGCGGCCATTGCACCAGAGCAGCGCATCGGCCTTGATCTTCTTGCCTGACTTGAGGTGCAGGACGACGCCGTTATCCACCCCTTCGATACGCTCGTATTCTTCGTTATGACGAATCAATACATTGGTGTTACGCAGGTGGTAGCTCAAGGCATCGGAGATTTCAGCGTCAAGGAAGCTAAGCAGTTGATCACGGTTGTCGATCAGGTCGACCAATACACCAAGCCCGCTGAAAATCGATGCATATTCACAACCGATCACCCCGGCTCCGTAGATGATCAGGCGCCGTGGCGTGTGGCTCAAGGTCAGGATGGTGTCGCTGTCATAAACCCGCGGGTGAGTAAAATCAACGCCCTCTGGACGGTATGGACGCGAACCGGTAGCAATGACGATGTCCTTGGCCACCAGTTTCTCGACAGCACCGTTTGGACAAACCACTTCAATCGTATGTTCATCGGCAAAGCTGGCTGTGCCATGAAATACATCAATACGGTTGCGCGCGTAGTAACCGGTGCGCGAAGAAACCTGCTTGGAAATGACCCGCTCTGCGCTTTTCAGTACATCCGGAAATGAAAACCAGCGCGGCTCGCCGATTTGGCGAAACATCGGGTTGGTGTTGAACTGCATGATCTGACGAACCGAGTGACGCAAGGCCTTCGATGGCACTGTCCCCAGGTGAGTACTGTTGCCCCCTACTTCACGACGACTGTCGATCACAGCAACCTTGCGACCGGCTTTTACCGCGTTCATTGCTGCGCCTTCACCCGCCGGGCCGGAACCCAACACCACTACATCGTAGTTGTAGACCGCCATGTTTACTCCTCAGATCACGCCGCAGCACTATCTATGCGCTCGCGGCAGGGCCGACGCTGCCAATCACAGCGCGGCAATCAGAAACTCGCGTATTGCAAAACCGCTATCAAAGCTTGCTTGCGTCGTAGGCCAACGTGGTTTGCTTGGCAGGATCGACACTGTTGACCTCTTCGCACTTCTCACGGCTACCGCCACAGATAGAGCATTCTTTTTCGATGCCCAGGTTGGCGATACCGCCGCACGAACCAGCGATGGGTTTACGGCCCATGATGACGCCAATGGCCATCATCGAGACCACCAGCAACATAACCAAAAATACGATTACAAAGGTCATTGCTCTTCTCCTGCAGCAAAAAGCTGCTCGAATGCCGGGCTAGAGTGTGTGACGAAGCCATTGGCTCCACGGGTCACGAAGAATGCAGCTATCCCTGCCTGCTTAGCGTAAGCCATACCGCGCTCTGGCCCAAGCACCATCAGCAGGGTGGACAAGCCATCAGCCATCAAGGTCGAGCGATTTGCCACTGTTACCGCTGCCAACTTGTGGGTAATGGGCGCGCCTGTTTGCGGATCAATGGTGTGTGAATAGCGCACCCCATTCTCTTCAAAATAGTTACGGTAATCGCCCGAAGTAGAAATACCGCAACCGTCTAGCGCAAGGATTTTTTGCGACACCCGCTCATCATCACGCGGGGCTTCGATGGCAATGCGCCAGGGCTGTCCATCTGGCTTCTTGCCAACAGCCTTCAATTCGCCTGTCGCTTCGACCAGGTAACTGCTAATGCCCAACTCGTTGAGTCGCTTGCCAATCTTATCAACCGTGTAGCCTGCAGCGATGCTGTTGAAGTCGAGCTGAATGTCGACATCCTTACACAGCGACTGGTCGTCGATATGCAGGTGCTGGTGACCAATTTGCTTGCGCGCCTCGGCAACCTGCTCAGGGCTTGGGACTTTTTCGGCCCTGGCCTTGGGACCAAAGCCCCAGAGATTGAGCAGTGGCTCAAGAGTGAGGTCAAAGGCACCATTGCTTTGCTCGGACAACTCACCGCCAACCTTGACCAACTCAAGCATGCTCGCTGGCAGCGGCATGCAACTGCCGGCAGGCGCCTGGTTGAACTTGGAAACCAATGAATCATCACGGTAGGTCGACATTTGCTGGTCGACCTCGGCCAGGATCGCCTCGGTCTCTTGCTTGACCTCGGCGACATCAGGCGTGGCGTCAGTGTGAACGTACTTGACACTGTAACTGCTGCCCATGGTCGGGCCGCCAAACTCTTCTATCCGGTCCGAAAACCAGCAGCCCGTTAGGGCTGCCGCCAGGGCGACAGCAATAACGGGCTGAAGTACAGCATGCTTCATGATTAACCGCCGAAGTCGTCGAGAAGGATGTTTTCCTGCTCTACACCCAAATCAACAAGCATCTTGATCACTGCAGCGTTCATCATTGGCGGGCCACACATGTAGAACTCACAATCTTCAGGCGCCGGATGGTCCTTCAGGTAGTTCTCGTACAGGACGTTGTGAATGAAACCTGTGAGGCCTGTCCAGTTATCTTCGGGTTGCGGGTCAGATAACGCCAGATGCCACTCGAAGTTCGGATTCTCGGCCTGGAGTTGGTCGTACTCTTCGTTGTAGAACGCCTCACGCATGGAGCGTGCGCCGTACCAGAAGCTGATCTTGCGTGTCGACTTCAAACGCTTGAGCTGGTCGAAGATGTGCGAGCGCATTGGCGCCATGCCCGCACCACCGCCGATAAAGACCATTTCTGCATCGGTATCCTTGGCAAAGAACTCACCAAATGGCCCGTAGACAGTAACCTTGTCACCCGGCTTGAGGCTGAACACGTACGAAGACATCTGGCCAGGCGGCAAGTGATCCTTACCGGGTGGCGGCGATGCAATACGGATGTTGAACTTGACCAGACCGACTTCTTCCGGGTAGTTGGCCATCGAGTAAGCACGGATAACCGTCTCTTCAACCTTGGACACGTACTTCCACTGGTTGAACTTGTCCCAATCGCCGCGATATTCCTCTTGGATATCGAAGTCCTTGTAATGCACCTCGTGCGGAGGGCACTCAAGCTGCACATAGCCGCCAGCACGGAAATCAACGCTCTCGCCTTCTGGCAACTTGAGGGTCAGTTCCTTGATGAAGGTGGCCACGTTGGGATTCGACTCAACGGTGCATTCCCACTTCTTGACGCCGAAGACCTCTTCCGGAACTTCGATCTTCATGTCCTGCTTGACCGCAGCCTGGCACGACAAACGCCAGCCTTCCTTGGCCTCACGACGGGTGAAATGCGATTCCTCGGTAGAGAGCATTTCGCCGCCGCCAGAAACAATCACACACTTGCACTGGGCGCAGGTACCGCCGCCACCGCAAGCTGACGACAAGAACACATTGTTGGCCGCCAGGGTTTGCAACAACTTGCCGCCCGCCGGGACCACTATGGTCTTTTCACCATTGATTTCGATGCTCACGTCGCCGCTGGATACCAGCTTGGCCCGCGCCATCAAAATAATCACCACCAGCGCCAGAACGATGGCGGTGAACATGCCTATTGCGAGAAAAATTTCGTAATTCATCTGTTCATCCCGTCCTTACAACTGCACGCCAGAGAAGGACATGAAGCCCAGAGACATCAAGCCGATGGTGATGAAGGTGATGCCCAGCCCTTGCAGCCCCGCCGGTACGTCACTGTACTTGAGCTTTTCGCGAATCCCGGCCAGGGCAGCAATCGCCAGTGCCCAGGACAGGCCCGAACCGAAACCATAAACGGTACTTTCAGCCAGGTTGTAGTCACGCTGCACCATGAACAGGGTACCGCCCATGATTGCGCAGTTAACCGTAATCAGCGGCAAGAACACACCCAGGGCGTTGTACAGCGCAGGCACGTACTTATCCAGGAGCATCTCAAGGATCTGCACGATGGCCGCGATTACACCGATATAGCTGAGCAAGCCAAGGAAGCTCAGGTCTACATCCGGCAGGCCAGCCCAGGCCAGCGCGCCGTCTTTGAGCAGGTAGGTGTAGATCAGGTTGTTGGCCGGAACGGTGATGACCTGCACCACGATTACGGCAATACCCAGACCAATCGCCGTCTCTACTTTCTTCGAGATCGCGATAAAGGTACACATGCCCAGGAAGAAGGCCAGGGCCATGTTCTCAACGAACACCGCCTTGGCCAGAAGGCTCAGATAATGTTCCATTAGTAAGCCTCCTTATTCGAGACCTGTGGCGCAATTTTGAAGCTTGGCTTTTCCACTTGATCTTTCTTCCAGCTACGAATGCCCCAGATAAACAGGCCGATCAGGAAGAAGGCTGAAGGTGGCAACAGCAACATGCCATTTGGCTGGTACCAGCCGCCGTCATTGATCACCGGCAGGATTTCAAAGCCCAGCAACTTACCGGCACCAAATAGCTCACGGATAATGCCCAGGGCAATCAACATGGCGCTGTAGCCCAGGCCGTTACCGATACCATCGAAGAACGACAGCACCGGCGGGTTCTGCATGGCAAAGGCTTCGGCACGCCCCATCACGATACAGTTGGTGATGATCAGGCCGATAAATACCGATAGCTGTTTCGACAGGCTAAAGGCAAAGGCCTTGAGTACCTGGTCCACCAGGATTACCAGGGATGCAATGATCACCATCTGCACGATCATACGGATCGAGCTTGGGATCTGACTGCGGATCATCGAGATAAACAGGTTGGAGAACCCGGTTACCAAGGTCAAAGCGATCGACATGACCAATGCGGTCTTGAGGTTCGAGGTTACCGCCAGGGCGGAACAGATACCCAGAATCTGCAAACCAATCGGGTTGTTGTTGAAGATCGGATTGAGCAGGACTTCTTTAATAGTCGGCTGCGACATGATCAAGCCTCCCCTGCGCGCAATTTAGTGAGAAACGGACCGAAGCCTTGTTCACCCATCCAGAACTTCAGCAGGTGATCAACGCCATTACTGGTCAGTGTCGCTCCAGCCAGTGCATCAACCTGATGCTCTGCCTTCGGGCTTTTCGGGTCGACACCACCTTTAACTACAGAGATCGCCACTTTGCCATCGTCTGAGTAAATGGTTTTGCCGGGCCACAGGCCTTTCCATTTCGGGTTATCGACTTCACCACCCAAACCTGGGGTTTCGGCATGCTGGTAGAAGCCAAAGCCGCTTACGGTGTCCATGTCGGCTTTCAGTGCGATAAAGCCATACAGGGTCGACCACAGCCCCTGGCCACGAATCGGCAACACCACTTTATCAAGCTTGCCGTCTGTCTCAACCAGATAGACGATGGTGTAGCGCTCACGGCGCTTGAGCTTGGCGAGGTCTTGCTCTGGTGTCAGGGCAATTGACTCGTTCGGGTCTTTAGCACCTTGCAGCGGCTCGTACTTGAGCGGGTCCTTGGCATCACTGAAGGTCCCGGTTTGCAGGTCGACAATTTTTGCCGTGATGCGCTGGTCGAACAACGCCTTCACTTCCTTGCCGCTCATGCCCGGATTACCCAGGCTGGCGATAGCCAGGATGCTGCGTTGCTTGTCCAGCAGGCGATTGTCCTGCTGCGTTGGCTTCAACGCAATGGCGGCGCCGGCAACAAATACCGAGCACACCAGGCAAACCAACAGGGCCACCAGCAACGTGCGTGCGGTGGATTCTTTTTGACTAGACATTACGCGCCAGCCTCCGCTTGATATTGGCTTGAACAACGAAGTGGTCGATCAGCGGTGCAAACAGGTTGGCGAACAGGATCGCCAGCATCATGCCTTCTGGGAATGCGGGGTTGACCACACGGATCAACACCACCATAAAGCCGATCAGGGCACCGAAAATCCACTTGCCGGTATTGGTCATGGAGGCCGACACAGGATCGGTGGCCATGAAGAACATACCGAATGCGAAACCACCCACGACCATATGCCAGTACCACGGCATGGCGAACAGCGGGTTGGTGTCAGAGCCAATCAGGTTGAACAGCGAACTCAAGCCGATCATGCCAAGCATTACGCCAGCCACGATGCGCCACGAAGCGATCTTGGTCATGACCAGGATACCGCCACCGATCAGCAGCGCCAGGGTGCTGGTTTCACCGATGGAGCCGTTGATGGTGCCAATAAACGCACTACTCCAGGTGATGCCATTGCCAATCACGTTTTCAACGCCACCGGCGGCGGCCAGGCCCAACGAGGTCGCGCCGGCAAAGCCGTCAACCGAGGTCCATACGGCATCACCGGACATCTGCGCCGGGTAAGCGAAGAACAGGAATGCACGACCCGCGAGTGCCGGGTTGAGGAAGTTCTTGCCGGTTCCGCCAAAGACTTCCTTGCCGATGACAACGCCGAAGCTGATGCCCAACGCCACCTGCCACAATGGAATGCTTGCCGGCAGGATCAAGGCAAAGAGCACCGAGGTCACGAAGAAACCTTCGTTGACTTCATGGCGACGGATCGAGGCGAACAGTACTTCCCAGAAACCGCCAACAATAAAGGCAGTTGCATAAATCGGCAGGAAGTAGGCTGCGCCCTGGATGAAGTTATCCCAGATGCTGGTCGGGTCGAAGCCCGCCAACGAGCTGATCAAGGCAAAGCGCCAGCCCTCTTGAGCTGCCAGCAGATCAGGGCTTGCACTGTAGATCAGGTTGGCCTGGTAGCCTGTGTTCCACATGCCGAAGAACATCGCCGGGAAGGTACACATCCAGACGGTGATCATCATGCGCTTGAGGTCAATACCGTCGCGCACGTGAGCGGTGGTCTTGGTTACGCTGCCGGGACGATAGAAGAAAGTGTCAACGGCCTCATACAAGGCGTACCACTTTTCATACTTGCCGCCAGATTCAAAGTTGTGCTCGATTTTATCGAGAAAAGCACGGATACCCACGATTAACCCTCCTTCTCGATGCTTGCGAGGTTATCGCGCAGGATCGGGCCATATTCATACTTGCCAGCACAGACATAGGTGCACAACGCCAGATCTTCTTCGTCGAGTTCCAGGCAACCCAGCTTCTGGGCCATCTCGGTGTCACCAACGATCAGGTAGCGCAGCAGCTGTGTCGGCAAGATATCCAGTGGCATCACAGCTTCGTAGTTGCCCACGGGAACCATCGCTCGCGGGCTGCCATTGGTGGTGGTCGAAAAAGCAAACTTCTTCGCCGCGGCCAGCTTGGATACGAAAATATTCAGCACCGAGTGCTTGTTCACACCCGCGCGCAGGTAATGCAGCATTTCACGGTCATTGCCTTCGGCCAGGCAAGATACCTGCTGGTGATAACGACCCAGGAATGCAAAGGCGCCCTGCGCCGTGCGACCACCGAGCAGAGAACCCGAGACAACGCGGTTTTCGCCAGGCTTGAGTTCGCCAGCGGTGATTTCCTCAAGGTTCGCACCCAGGCGAGTACGCAACAGGCGCGGGGTTTCGACAACCGGGCCAGCCAGCGAGACAACCCGGTCAGTCCACAACTGCCCGGTGGTAAACAGCTTACCGATTGCAATGACATCCTGATAACCGATC
Organism: Pseudomonas segetis; assembly: GCF_900188155.1. Lineage (GTDB taxonomy): Bacteria > Pseudomonadota > Gammaproteobacteria > Pseudomonadales > Pseudomonadaceae > Aquipseudomonas > Aquipseudomonas segetis. Next base: position 575,358 of record NZ_FZOG01000001.1, on the reverse strand, counting down.
GACCATACGCTCTTGGTCACGGTAACCGGGTCAAGGAAGTGGATATGGGTGCCTGCCAGACCCGCAGGATGCGGCCCGGCAAATGCCTCTGCCTGCACGCCCGGTAGCTGCTCGCCAGGCACCTTGGCACCATCGGCCTTGCACAGGAATACCTTGCCGAAGGTGCTAAGCACCTGCAGACCATTTTCAAAATCGGTGGCGTACTCGGCGATAACGACCGCAGGATCAGCCGCCAGAGGATGGGTATCAATCGCAGTCACGAAGATCGAGTTAGGGACCGCGTCAATGGCAGGCACCTTACTGAACGGGCGCGTCCGCAAAGCAGTCCACAAGCCTGACTGCTGCAGGTTCTCGCGGACTTTCTCATGGCTCAGCCCCGCCAGCTCACTGGCCGGATACTGAGCGAAAGTCACTTGCTCATCGCCCTCGATGTCAATTACCACCGATTGCAGCACACGCCGCTCACCGCGATGAATCGCGCTGATCACGCCTGCCGCAGGTGCGGTATAGACCACCCCCGGGGTTTTCTTGTCAGCGAACAGTACTTGCCCGAGCTTGACCCGATCACCCACCTGGACTTCCATCGTAGGCTTCATACCATGATAGTCGTAGCCTATGACGGCGACGCTACGTACCGGCCTTGCGGCCTCGATACGTTGCGCCGGCGCGCCAGTTATGGGCAAATCGAGCCCATTCTTAATTTTGATCATAGGTTTGCCTAACCACTGATATTGGAAATCTTCTTAGAATACGGACGACGCCAGAAAGCCAATAGGCAAGCACACACTGAAATAAATCAGCATGATGGACGGCATCGGTCGCGGGTAAAAAATCCGCTTGATTATAAAGACGGCCCCAGCCACTGACCACCCAAGGCTTGGCTTTTTTTAGGCGATACGTAACAAGAGGCAACAAGCTCATAGTTTGGATCAATCAATCCACGCCGTGAATACGACTAAAAGCACCTGTACAGCCAAGCCTTTATCAAAACCTAATCCGCCCATTATCCCCCAACCGGCCAGATTTCGCGACCAGGCAGTCAGAACCCTCCGATACCCAGTAAAACCAGGGCATAAAAAACGGGAGCCTGGGCTCCCGTTCTCATGGCGCTAAGGCGTCTTAGCGTGGAAAGGCTGGCGGGTTGACCCCGACCATATCTTCCATCACCCGGACGACCTGGCAGCTGTAGCCGAACTCGTTGTCGTACCAGACATACAATACAACGCGGTTATCGTTGCTGATGGTGGCTTCGGCATCGACAACACCGGCATGACGGGAACCAACGAAGTCAGTCGAAACCACTTCTTGCGAGTTCACGTAGTCGATCTGCTTGTGCAGGTCCGAATGCAGCGCCATGTAGCGCAGGTACTCGTTGATTTCTTCGCGAGTGGTCGACTTCTCAAGGTTCAGGTTGAGAATGGCCATCGACACGTTCGGCGTCGGAACACGAATCGCGTTACCGGTCAGCTTGCCCTTCAGCACAGGCAGAGCCTTGGCCGCCGCAGTAGCCGCGCCGGTTTCAGTGATTACCATGTTCAACGCTGCAGAACGACCACGACGACTGCCTTTGTGGAAGTTATCGATCAGGTTCTGGTCGTTGGTGTAGGAGTGAACGGTTTCAACGTGGCCGTTGACGATGCCGTATTTGTCATCGACAGCCTTGAGCACCGGCACAATGGCGTTGGTGGTGCAGGACGCAGCGGAGATGATCTTGTCATCCGGGCTGATGTCCGCGTGGTTGATACCGTGAACGATATTCTTCAGCTCACCCTTGCCTGGCGCGGTCAGGACCACACGATTGATGCCTGGGCACTTGAGGTGCTGACCCAGGCCTTCGGCGTCGCGCCACTTGCCGGTGTTGTCGACCAGCAGTGCGTTTTCGATGCCGTAAGCGGTGTAGTCGATCGACGCCGGGTCGTTGGAGTAGATAACCTGGATCAGGTTACCGTTGGCGCTCAGGGTGTTGTTGGCTTCATCGACAGTGATGGTGCCATTGAACGGGCCGTGTACCGAGTCGCGACGCAGCAGGCTGGCGCGCTTGACCAGGTCATTGTCGGCGCCCTTGCGCACAACAATGGCACGCAGGCGCAGGCCATCGCCACCACCGGTCTTTTCGATCAGGATGCGCGCCAACAGGCGACCAATACGACCGAAGCCGTAAAGCACAACGTCGGTGCCTTTGCGCCCGGCGGCATTTTGCTGGCCGCTAACGGTCTCCAGCTCTTCACGGACGAACTGCTCAAGGCTGCGGCCGTTGGCTTCTTTTCCGAACTTGGCCATCATGCGGCCAAGGTCGATCGATGCCGCGCCCAGCTTGAGCTCGCCCATGGTTTTGAGAACCTGGAACGTGTCGTGTACCGACAGCTCGACATCACCATCAATACGGTGGCGAGCATAACGGTGAGCTTTGAGTATCTGAATAACGGAACGATTGATCAGGCTACGACCATAGATCGATGTGACCACGTTGTTATTGCGATAGAGCTGGCCGATCATCGGAATCATCGCTTCCGCAAGGGCTTCTCGATCGATCCACTCACCAAGACACTGGTCGGGCTTCTGATTCACAGGCAGTACCTTCCACATATGTAGGGGCTGAAAAAAGGGGCTACATTATGCCGATCCGCGAGCGCGGGGGCAATGTCGCCTGTCGAAACTGACAGCAGACACTTTCGCCCGTTACAATCGCCAGCCTTGTATCTTGACCGTGAGCCGCCTGTGTCCGTACTGCGCCTTCCGTCCCTGCCCGCTGCTGCCGGCAAACAACACTGGGGCAACCTTCCCGGTGCTGCGCTAAGCCTAGCAATTGCTGAGGCTGCAAGCGCTGCAAATCGCTTCACTTTACTGCTGACCGCCGACAGCCAAAGCGCCGAACGGCTTGAGCAGGAATTGAGTTTCTTTGCCCCGCAACTGCCGGTGTTGCATTTCCCCGACTGGGAAACCTTGCCGTACGACCTCTTTTCGCCACATCAAGACATCATTTCACAGCGTATTTCTGCACTTTATCGTCTGCCAGAACTAAAACATGGCGTTTTGGTAGTACCGATAACCACCGCCCTACATCGCCTGGCCCCGACACGCTTCCTGCTCGGCAGCAGCCTGGTCCTGGATGTTGGCCAGACACTTGATGTCGACGAAATGCGCAGCCGCCTTGAAGCCACGGGCTATCGCTGCGTCGACACGGTTTATGAGCATGGCGAGTTTGCCGTGCGCGGGGCACTGATTGATTTATTCCCCATGGGCAGCAAGCAGCCTTTTCGCATCGATTTGTTCGATGACGAAATTGAAACCCTGCGCACCTTCGACCCGGAAACCCAGCGCTCAATCGACAAGGTTGAATCCATAAAGCTACTTCCAGCCCGTGAATTTCCGCTGGAAAAGAAAGCCATTACGGATTTCCGTGGACGCTTTCGCGAGCGCTTTGATGTCGACTTCCGTCGTTGCCCTATCTACCAGGACCTTTCCACGGGCATCACCCCGGCGGGTATCGAGTACTACATCCCACTGTTTTTCGAAGAAACCGCGACCCTGTTCGATTACCTGCCGCAGGACACCCAGGTGTTTTCACTGCCCGGCATCGAAAAAGCCGCCGAACAGTTCTGGAATGACGCCCGCAACCGCTATGAAGAACGTCGGGTCGACCCCGAGCGACCACTGCTGCCGCCAGCGGATATCTTTTTACCGGTCGAGGACTGCTTCGCACGCCTGAAAAACTGGCCCCGCGTGGTGGTCAGCCAGGAAGATATCGACGAGGGTGTTGGCCGCCTGCGTTTCAACGCACAGCCCTTGCCTGACCTGGCGATTCAAGCCAAGGCTAGCGAGCCACTTGCTGCGCTACGGCGTTTTATCGAGGAATATCAGGGACGCATCCTGTTCTGCGCCGAGTCAGCAGGTCGTCGTGAAGTCCTGCTCGAATTGCTGGCACGGCTGAAGCTCAAGCCCAAGGAGGTCGATGGCTGGCCAGCGTTTATCGCCGGCAAAGAGCGCCTGGGCATCACCATAGCCCCGCTCGACGAAGGCCTGCAGCTTGAGGATGTGGCGCTCATTGCCGAAAGCCCGCTCTTTGGCCAACGCGTCATGCAGCGCCGTCGCCGTGAAAAGACCCGTGATGCTGGCGAAAACGTCATCAAGAACCTTACCGAGCTGCGTGAGGGCTCACCCGTGGTCCATATCGACCACGGCGTGGGTCGCTATCAAGGCCTGGTAACCCTGGAGATTGACGGCCAGAACGCGGAATTCCTGTCGCTGCAGTATGCCGAGGACGCCAAGCTCTACGTCCCGGTTGCCAGCCTGCACCTGATCGCCCGCTACACCGGCAGCGACGACGCCCTCGCCCCGCTGCACCGCCTGGGCTCGGAAATCTGGCAGAAAGCCAAACGCAAAGCCGCTGAACAGGTTCGCGACGTTGCCGCCGAGTTGCTGGATATCTATGCGCGCCGCGCCGCGCGTGAAGGCTATGCCTTTGCCGACCCGCAGGTTGACTATGCCACTTTCAGTGCGGGCTTTCCCTTCGAGGAAACCCCGGATCAACAGGCTGCAATTGATGCAGTACGCCACGATATGCTCGCGCCCAAGCCCATGGATCGCCTGGTCTGCGGCGATGTCGGCTTCGGTAAAACCGAAGTGGCCATGCGCGCTGCATTTATTGCGGTACACGGCGGCAAGCAAGTGGCAATCCTGGTGCCGACCACGCTGCTCGCCCAGCAACACTACAACAGCTTTCGCGACCGCTTTGCCGACTGGCCGGTAAAGGTCGAGGTCATGAGCCGCTTCAAGAGCGCTAAGGAAGTTGGCGAAGCCATGCAGCAACTGGCGCAAGGCAAGGTCGACATTGTCATCGGCACCCACAAGTTGCTGCAGGACGACGTCAAGTTCAACAACCTGGGCCTGGTCATCATCGACGAGGAACACCGCTTTGGCGTGCGCCAGAAAGAACAGCTCAAGGCACTGCGCAGCGAAGTCGATATCCTCACCCTCACCGCCACGCCTATCCCGCGCACCCTGAACATGGCGGTTGCCGGCATGCGCGACCTGTCGATTATTGCCACGCCTCCGGCACGACGCCTGTCGGTTCGCACCTTTGTCATGGAACAGCAAAATACCGTGATCAAGGAAGCACTGCTGCGTGAGCTGCTGCGTGGCGGCCAGGTCTACTACCTGCACAACGATGTCAAAACCATCGAAAAATGTGCCGCCGACCTGGCCCAACTGGTACCGGAGGCGCGCATAGGCATAGGTCACGGCCAGATGCGCGAGCGCGAGCTGGAACAGGTGATGGGTGATTTCTATCACAAGCGCTTCAATGTGCTGATTGCCTCGACCATCATTGAAACCGGTATTGACGTACCGAGCGCCAACACCATCATCATCGAGCGTGCCGACAAGTTTGGCCTGGCCCAGCTGCATCAATTGCGCGGGCGTGTCGGACGCAGCCACCACCAGGCCTATGCCTACCTGTTGACGCCACCGCGCAAGCAGCTCAGCGACGACGCCCAGAAGCGTCTCGAAGCCATCGCCAACGCCCAGGATCTCGGCGCCGGTTTTGTCCTGGCCACCCACGACCTGGAAATTCGCGGGGCTGGCGAGTTGCTCGGCGATGGGCAGAGCGGTCAAATCCAGGCGGTTGGCTTTACCCTGTACATGGAAATGCTCGAGCGCGCGGTCAAAGCCATCCGCAAGGGCGAACAACCGAACCTGGACCAACCACTGGGTGGCGGCCCGGAAATCAACCTGCGTGTCGCCGCGCTGATCCCGGACGATTACCTGCCTGATGTGCATGCCCGCCTTATCCTGTATAAACGCATCGCTTCGGCGGTCGATGAGGACGGGCTCAAGGAGCTGCAGGTTGAAATGATTGATCGCTTCGGACTGCTTCCGGAGCCGACCAAGAACCTGGTGCGCATCACCCTGCTCAAGCTTAAAGCCGAAACCCTGGGCATCAAGAAGGTCGATGCCGGGCCACAGGGCGGTCGCATCGAGTTTGCCGCCGACACCTGCGTTGACCCGCTGACACTGATCAAGTTGATCCAGAGCCAGCCCAATCGCTACAAGTTCGAAGGCGCTACGCTATTCAAATTCCAGGTCCCAATGGAACGCCCGGAAGAACGATTCAACATACTTGAAGCGCTGTTTGAGCGCCTGACACCACCCTCTTGAAGGACCAATACGTGAATATGCGTGTACTTCGCAGCCTTGCCCTGCTGCCTTTACTGGCACTTAGCGCCTTTAGCCAGGCAGCCGTGGCCGCCGACAACTATCAAGTTGAAGTAATTGTCTTTCGTCAGCCCGGTGAAGTCCTGGTTTCCGGCAAGCGTGCCCCAGACGACTGGAGCCAGGGCGCACGCCTGCTTGAAGCCGATCAGGAGCGCGCAACCGCGCTCAATGACGAAGCAGACAAACTCAATGATGGCGGCGACTACCAGGTTCTGCTGCACAAGGCCTGGACTCAATCCGGCGATGAAACCCTGGCCTTCAGCAGTGGCGACATGCGCCTCGGTCATGCACCGATCGAGGGCACCCTGAGCCTCAAGCAAGACCGCTTGCTGGAGGCCAAGGTGGATCTGTGGATCAACCAGTTCGAGCCTGGCGGCCTGGTTCAGCGCAGTGAGCGTCTGAAGCAGTCAAGCACCTTGCAGGTACGCAAGCTCAACTATATCGATCACAGCAACCTGGGCATGCTGATTCAGGTTCGCCCGCAATAACCCCACCCGCAGCCGGACGCGGCGCTGTTGCCGCGCCCCTGCACGAGCCAAGGCTGGGTTTATTTGCTCTTCAGCAACTTGGTGTCCAGCACATCCGAAGACTTGCCCATGACGTTTTCGCTGATCTGGATAAAGTCCTTGGTGCTGACCTTGTCGAGGCGCATCAGGCCACGAGTCACGTCATCCAGCGACAGTTGCTTGCGGTCATTGGTGGCTTTGCGGATTTCACGGTCAAGGTCTTGCAGCATCAGCACTGCACGCGCGGTGATTGGCCCCGTGGAATTCTCGGTGCGCAGGGTCTTGACCGACTTGCTCCACTTCAGCAGTTGCTCACGCACTTTCTGGTAGCGCTCTTCTGTCATGCCGCCGGAGCGGCGAACCAACTCGATCGCGTAGTACTCGGCCAGGCCCTCACTGATCCAGTCGCTCTTGTCGGTGTCCTTGATTCGGGTAAATACGTGAACCAATTCGTGAACCAGTGAACTGGTACCGTTTTCACTGACGGTTGGACGCCCAGCGTGCATAAAGTAGGAGTTGGATGCCGAAAGACCACCACGCCACATCGGGTCGTTCGCCCCCACGACCAGCAACTTTTTCGGATCACGCGGGAAAACCGCCTGCGCCTCCGGCCAGACATAGGTGAGCATGGTCAGCATGTCCATACGGCGCATGCCCTGGCCGTCTGGCGCGGCGATGGTGACATCGGTTTCGCCCAGCTTGGTGCGGCGGGTGCCGATTTTACCTGCGAGAATCCAGCCAGTTGGACGATCGAACTTGCGCTGTGGGTTATTGATCCTGAAGGTGTTTTTGCCCACCCGCGGCCAGCCGGTTTCGACACTCGGCCAGCCTTCAGGCAACTTGAACTTCAGGTGCGCGACCAGATTGGTCTTGTCCTGGATCTGCATGGCCGCACTGGGTATCAGGTTGTCGCCGCGAAACAGCGCCCAGTCCCGGGTCATGAGCGCATCGAACTTACCGTCAGCGCGCGGGTGGCTTATTTTCACCCGGTAGCTGAGCTTGGTCTTGCCCTTGCCCGGCGTCCAGATGCCGCGTTCCGGGCTTTCCTGGGTCCACTCCCCGCCTTCGCTGCTGAAGTCAGAGTAGCGTTGCTCGTCGCCCAGGTTAAAAGAAAGCCGCTGGATGGCTTCGCCCTTGTCCAGAGTCATGCTCACTTCGGCCACGTCATCCTCTGGCACGAATCGCACGTTGTAATCCAAATCGACCTTAGTGGCTGCCCATACCGGCGAGCCAAAACCAAACAGCGCAACAGACAACAACAGGGGACGAATCGACATCACAGGGCAACTCCATGGCAAACGAGGTCAGTTCCAAGCATAGACAAGCAGCCAACCCGGCAATTCCATCACCGGAGCCGACATTTATTCAAGCTGGCGGGGTCAGTTTTAGCGAATGTTCAACGCTGTACTGGGACAGATATTAGCCTGCCCGAAAGATCAGATAGTCTTCCCAATCATCTTCAGCGACATTTTTTTCACTGAGCATGCGCCCTGATTGAGAAATACGTTCGACATGCACGGCTTGCGGGTCGCCACACACCAGGTGATGCCAGAGCGGCAGGTCCTTGCCTTCGCTGACCAAACGATAACCGCAAGTCGGTGGCAGCCATTGAAACTGATCAGCCTGTGCTGGCGTCAGTTGAATGCAGTCGGGCACGAACTTGATGCGGTTTTCATAGTTGGTGCAGCGGCAAGTATCGAGATCAAGCAGCTTGCAGGCGATGCGTGTGTAGTAAACGCTGCCGTCGTCTTCGTCTTCAAGTTTTTGCAGGCAGCACAGTCCACAGCCATCGCACAGCGACTCCCATTCAGCTTGATCAAGCTGCTCGAGGGTCTTACGTTTCCAGAAGGGTTCGACTTTGGCGGCCATGGCAAGAACCAAGATAGAGGTGCGAAAAGGCCGGCAGTCTAACGCGGCGCCCTTTCGCAACCAAGCCTACAGCGACGGATAGTGACCTGTTGCCCGGTAAAAGCTGAGTAATTACCGCGATGACTCCGCCTTGGGCCTTTGAAAAGCGAACGAGCAACGATAGTAAAAAGCGCAGCGGGCGTAACAGCCATAGACGGGGTCGCAGCAAGGGCTGCCCCACTAAAGCGCGCTCGGCCTGTGGTTTTCAGGCGTCACTTAATAATCGCGGGAAAAATCCACCAACCCCTGAAGCGCCTGCCCTGCCTGAAAACGTTCCAGGTTGTCGACAAACAGCTTGACCATCAATGCCGGCTGCGTCGGAGCGGAACTGTGGCCTGTGAGCAACAAGCGCGGCGCAGTCCAGAACATGTGCCCGGCAGGCAAGGGCTCTACTCGACACACATCGATTACCGCCGCAGCCAGCCTGTCCGCCTGCAAAGCGCTGACGAGGTCTTCATCCACCACCGCCGCGCCGCGCCCGGCATTGATAAACATGGCGCTTGGCTTGAGCAGGGCAAATAGCTCGCTGTTGTAGATATTCTGGGTCGCTGGCGTGTCCGGCAGCAGATTGATCAGGTAGTCCGCCTCGGCAGCCATGCGCGGCAATTCAGAAATCGACGCCACCTCAATGAACGGCCCTTGTTCACGCGCCTGGCTGGCAATGCCGTGGAGTTCTACGCCAAAGGCCGCCAAAAACAAGGCCATGCTATGGCCAATATCACCACAACCAACAATCAGTACGCGCCGGCCAGCCAGGCTTTGTGGCAGTTCGCCGCGCCATTGCTGCCGGGCCTGGGCGGCCTGCTGGGCCGATATTTGCCGTTCATGGGCAAGCATGTGGCACAGCACGTACTCGGTCATGACCTGGCCGAAGATACCTACAGCCCGGCTCAGCAGATAATCACGGGGCAAGCCATCTGCCAGAAACGGCGTGATCCCCGCCCATGTCGATTGCAGCCATTGCGGTTTTGGCCCCTCACGCAGGACCTGGGCGAGCAGATCAGGCTGGCCAAGCCAGATTTGGCAGTCTGCTGCCAGATCCGGCAACTGCTGCGGATCATCACTACCCACCAGTTCCAGGTCCGGACCCAGAACCTGTTCGAGGCGCCGGGCATAGTCGGCCTGGGCCTTTTCAGCAATCAACACACGCATCTTGTTATCCAAGGTCGTCAATGGGGCAATACATCCGGGTGCCGTGCCTGGTCGAGCACAGCGCTCGTTATTGGGTTACAGGCCCCTCAAACGGGGTCGTTGCGCCGCAGCAGCTCTTCAGGCAGATGCTGGATGTAGTCTTCCTCTTGCGGCGGCATCTGCAGGTGATAGCCCTGGTTGTCGAGGTTCTCCAGCACCTGGTGGATATCTTCGCGGGCCAGGGCGCGCTCAGGGGTCAAGATCATGCTGAACGCCAGGGTCGGTGTACCAAACGCCGCGAGCAGCGACTCCGGCACACGCTTGAGCTCATCGCTTTTGAGCACGTAGAGGTACATCTCGTTGCGTTTGGAACTCTTGTAGATATTGCAGATGCGCTTCACACCCTCTCCTCTTCTTTGGCTTCGCTGATTTTAGCCAGGCGATCTAGTAATGCTTGCCCCATCAACTCGCGGCGCCAGCCGGTGAGGGACTCAGGCAACTCATAAGGCCCCGTTGGGTAGCCACTTTTGAGCAGTGCCTCAAGGATCTTCTTGCGCAGCATCAGTTCCGGTGCGATATCCAGGCGTTCAGCCTCTTTCTGGCCAATAGCGCGCAGCTTTTTAAGGATTCCCGATGCCTCGATTGGCAGCGGCTCAGGCAAGGCTTCTGGCCATTGCGACGCGGGCAGCGCGGCGGCATCCTTGATCAACTGCAGAATAAATTCGCCGTCTTGACGCACCGTCTTTGGATGCATGTCTTCAATACGCGCCAGGCTCTGCAAGTTATCCGGCTGAGTCTTGGCCAGCGGCCACAGTGAATGCTCACGCAGAATTCGATTACGGGGCTGGTTACGGGCTCGCGCTTCACGCTCACGCCAGGCACAAAGTTCGCGCAACACCGCCAACTGCGCTCGCGACAGCTTCCACGCCAGCTTGGCTTCGCGATAGGCCTCTTGCGGTTCGACTTCACGGCCAAGGTGATTGACCATGTCGGCGCAGTCTTCAAGCACCCATTGGTATTTTTCAGGCGACAGCTTGGCTTGCAGCTCACGGTAGACATGCGCCAGGTGCAGGACATCTTCGGCTGCATAGCTTACCTGGGTCTCAGAAAGCGGACGCTTGAGCCAGTCCGAACGTGTCTCGCCCTTGGGCAACTCGATATCCAGCACAGCCTTGACCAAGCGAGAGTAACCCATTGAAAACCCCAGATTGAGGTATCCAGCCGCAATCTGGCTGTCAAACAATGGCACAGGCAGGCTGCCGGTCAGGCGCAGGAAAACCTCAAGGTCTTCGCTGCAGGCGTGAACCACCTTGATCACCTCGGGATTTTCGAGCAGCGCCGCGAACGGCGCCCAATCACTGATCAACAGCGGATCTATCAGGTAGGCACGCTCACCTTCGCTAACCTGAATCAGGCCGGCAATCGGGTAGAAGGTATCCACCCGCATAAACTCGGTATCCAATGCCACAAAGCCCAAGCGCTGCCATTGCTCGCAGTGCTGGGCCAGGTCCTGGTTGTCACTGATCCACTGAATATCAATCGCCACGCGGCTCTCCCATGCTGAATGGCAAGCAGTATATATGCCTGCGCCCTATCTCGGGGCCTGGTTGAATGATAACAAGCGATAAGACTCGTACTTGACCCTGTTGCCGCCCATGCAAAGCTTAGGCAACCCACTGCGCGCCGTGCCGACCGTCCGGCTGAATGATGCAACCACAAAATGCTGCATAGTTACGCAACCCATGCTCCGAAACCTGTAGTCTGCCGCTTGGCCTCAACGTGCTGCGCCCATCACTCAACAGGGAAAATAATAATGAAAAAACTGCTTGGTCTTTTGATACTGCTGATCGCCTGCGTTGCGGTCTTCCTTGCCGTCACTCCCAGCCCGATCAATCCAGTCGCCTGGCAGGCACCCAAAGCGCCAGCCATGACCGGTGTACTTGAGCCAAATGACACGCTGATGAAAGCGCAGCTAATTGCCAAGGGTAAGATCCACGGCCCGGAAGACACCGCTGTTGATGCTCAAGGCCGTGTCTATGCAGGCCTCGCAGACGGCAGGATTGTGCGCATTGAGGGCGAGACGGTCGACACCTTTGCCAACACCCAAGGTCGTCCGCTTGGCATGGATTTCGATGCACAGGGCAACCTGATCGTTGCCGATGCCTACAAAGGCCTGCTTTCAGTCGATCCCAAGGGCAGTATCAAGGTGCTCACCACCGGCGCTGAGGGCCTGCCATTCAAGTTTACCGATGACCTGGCCATCGCCCGTGACGGCACCATTTACTTCAGCGACGCCAGTTCACGCTTCGAGCAACCCGACTATTTGCTGGACCTGCTCGAGGCGCGTCCCTGGGGCCGTCTGCTCAGCTACACGCCAGCAACGGGCGAAACCAAGGTACTGATGAAGGATTTGTACTTCGCCAATGGTGTCGCGCTATCAGCCAATGAAGACTTCCTGCTGGTCAATGAAACCTATCGCTACCGCATCAGCCGCTACTGGCTCAAGGGTGAAAAAGCCGGCAGCCACGATGTGTTTATCGATAACCTGCCCGGCTTGCCCGACAACCTGGAAAGCGACCATGCAGGCATCTTCTGGGTAGCAATGCCTTCGCCGCGCAAAGCCGATGCAGACTTCCTGCACCAGCATCCATGGCTGAAAGCGCAAATCAGTAAACTGCCGCGTATGTTCTGGCCCAAGGCCACGCGCTATGGACTGGTGATTGCGATCAACGAGCAAGGCGAAATAACCCGGAGCCTGCACGATACCAGCGGCAGCCATCTGAGCATGATCACCTCAGCCAAGCCCGTGGGTGACTATCTATACCTTGGCAGCCTTGAAAACGACCGTATCGGCAAGCTCAAGATCCGCTAAGGCGCCGCCGGCAAAGGCTCTCGCCAGGGCCTTTTGCGTGGCTCAGCCCAGCTTTTCGGCAATCCAGATGGTGTGGCGAGTGCCCCTGTTGCCATGGGCATAGACCTGCACCGCCTCGGCCTTGAAGCCGGCCTTGGCGATTTTCTCGGAAAACTTGCGATCCGCACTGGACGACCAGACCGCCAAAATACCTTTGGCACGCAAGGCCTTGTGGCACTGGCGCAGGCCATCCATGGAGTAGAGCCAGGTATTGCTCTTTTGCGTCAAGCCTTCAGGGCCATTGTCGACATCTAGCATGATTGCGTCATAGTCACCCTTGGCGGCGTTGAGCACCTTGGCTACATCATCCTCAATGATTCGGGTGCGCGGATCATTGATTGGATAGCCCGACTTGGCACCCAAAGCACCGCGATTCCACTCGATCACCCCCGGCACCAGTTCTGCCACCACAACCTCAGCAGACTTGCCCAGGTGCAGCAGTGCCGAGGCCAAGGTAAAGCCCATGCCCAAACCGCCAATCAGTACACGCGGCTCGGGACGACCTGCGATCTTTTTACAGGGGATCTCCGCCAAGGCATCTTCCGAGCCATGCATACGGGTATTCATCAACTGGCCGCCATCACCGCCGGCAATCTTGATCACGAAGTCTTCGCCGTACTCGAACAGGCATAGCGCGGAATCGCCATGGGGAATAGGTGCGGTGTCCAGCAACACAAAGCGTTTCATCGGCGACTCACGTATGGATGGCATTGAATGCAGCGCACCATACAGCAGCACCGCCAGGCTTAAAACGCTTAGAGCTCGCCGTGCTGACCGGCCAAGACTACGGTGTAGCCGTCAGGGTCGCGCAGCCACACCTCACGGTGCTGCGCATTCGGGTTGACCAGCGGGCCCTGCAACACCCTGATTTGCAAAGCGGCAATGCGCACCAGCGCGGCGGCAAAGTCATTGACCTCAAACCACAGCAGCACGCCATTACCGCGCGAGTCCAGACTGCTATCGCCCAAGTACCGATGACTATGGGCATCCCAGGCATGAAGCTGAAGGATCATCTGGCCGCTAGAGTTAACCAACTGTTCGTACTCAGCCCCTCCGTGGGCTGACTTGCAGCCCAGCAGTTGCTGGTACCAAAGACTGCTGGCAGGCACATCGACAACTGCGATCAAGGGTTGTGGCTGCATGACTCTGGTTCTCGTGGTTAAAGGCTGATTCGACAATCAGACATTGGCTGTGACATTACGAATCCAGTAGCGCGCCTGATCAAGTTCATCCAGGCCAAAGTTACGGATCTCTGCATGCATCAGGGGTTTGACCAGTTCGCTGAACCAGCCAATCCATTTTTGATCGGCAACTATCGCCACATGGGAGAAATCCTTGAGGTGCTTGGGCGCAAATTTAAAATCAGCCCAAAGCGCAGATGGAGAGATCGCCCCCACATGCTTGACCACCTCGATAATGCGTACCTCACCATACTCACTGATGACCTGTTCAATGCGCGCGGCCAACAGATCAAACTCCTCACGGCTTAAACCACCATCAAGCTCGAACTCGATGACATTAGTGTGTTCACTCGGCTTAATTGTCAGCATTTTATTCACCTCGCAATTGGCGGATGCTTAAAACGAAGGCTCATGATCAAGCACTACGATAACTAATAAGACCACTCCGCTACGCTTGAGTTTTGCAACATGATAAAAAGCCTGTTGGCCCTACGGATTTTTAAACCGTGCCTTGCCCCACCAGCCCGAGAAGACCCTGATGCCTATTGCCCAACTGATCACCGCCGAACAACTGCACAAGCACCTGCAAGCCCCTGGCACGCGGATTTTTGATTGCCGTTTTGCACTGGATGACAAGGGCTACGGCCGACGCAGCTTCGCTGAGGGGCATATCCAAGGGGCGCAGTTCCTCGACCTGGAAGATGATCTATCCGGTGAAATAAAAACCGGTATCACCGGCCGCCATCCCCTGCCGCAACCGCTGGCACTGACCCGGCGCCTGGCTGAACTTGGCCTGGATAACGAAAGCCAAGTCATTCTTTACGATGACGGCCCCGGAGCTTACGCCGCCAGGGCCTGGTGGCTACTGGCATGGCTGGGCAAACGCGAAGGTGTTTTCGTGCTTGATGGCGGCCTCAAGGCCTGGCGCGAGGCAGGGTTGCCAGTCACGCCCCAGGTGCAGCCTGTGACTGCTGGCAACTTCAGTGGCCAGCCCGACAGTGCGATGGTGCTCACCGCCGAGCAATTGCAGGCCCGCCTGGACAGGCCCGAAATGACCTTGCTGGATGCCCGCGCCCTGCCGCGCTTCAAAGGCGAAGTGGAACCATTGGACCCGGTGGCCGGGCATATTCCGGGGGCTCAATGCGCAGTATTCACCGACAACCTGGACAGTGCCGGCCGTTTCTTGCCCGCCACCGAGTTGCGTGAACGCTTCAGCGATTTGCTCGGACAACGCCAGGCGGAGCAACTGGTGGCCTACTGTGGCTCCGGGGTGACGGCTTGCCACAACCTGTTCAGCCTGTGCCTGGCAGGTTACCCGCTGGCTGCGCTTTACGCGGGCTCCTGGAGCGAGTGGATTACCAATCAAAACAGGCCCATCGCCACTGGCGAGTGATCAGCCATGCAACCGGCAAACCCGCTACATGAGCGGGTTTGTTAATTACCAAGTGCTATATAGATATTTAGTGATCGAAGAAAACAATTTAAAAACAGGCCTTTACAACTCAAAGGTAGCACTACACTTCAACATGAGCGGCTAAACCCGCCCCCGGTAGAGCCTTTGTACGAACAACCAGCTGCCAAGCGCCTGCCCTACCGGTCTCCAGTTTTGTGAGGATGGTATGGGAATCGCGGCCTGCGAACTGAGCCAGCATGTTATCCGCCCGACATTGGTCTATCTGGGCCACTACTCACCTGCTGCGGAGGCCCTGCTTCTGGGAGCTGCGGCCAGTCAATCAAGCCTGTGCGCCGAGCTTGATGACAACCTGGGTCATGGTTTGTTTCGCATTACCGAAACCCGGCACCAGCAACTCTGGGACTGCCACCTCGCCTTTGATCCAGACCTTGCCAGCCAGATCCGCGGGCTGGCGAGCCAGCATGCCTTTCTTGATGCCCCGCACATAGAGCTCACGGTCAACCTGCGTTATGCGACCGCCATTGCCTGGATGCTGATTGAAATTGAACAGCGCCCCCTGCCTGAAGTTGATGACCTGGTCGGCATGGCAACAATTTGGCGCCATGTTTTTCGACCAACGGGGCGCGCGCAAGATTTTATTGAGGCATGGCAACGTTGCATTGGCCAGCTCGGTCAAGTTGCCTGACATCCTGCCAAACTGTCCGAATAGTCAGGGTTTGCGTCATTTCAGCTCAGTGCACGCCTGTTCACATTCAGCGAAGATAGCGGCACAACGCCACAAATTGTCCTACAAAACCCGACTTTTCAACTGAACTTTTGCCCTTGGCAAACGCCTAAGAAGCCTGTTAGCTTGCGCTCCCCAGCTACCCTTTGGAGTCCTCCTGTGAGCCAAAAAATTCTAAAAAGCAGTTTGGCCTTAGCCATTAGCGTTGCATCCAGCTACAGCCTAGCCAGCGGTTTTGCCCTCAACGAGCAGAGCATCAGCAGCATGGGTACTGCATTTGCTGGCCGTTCATCCTCTGCCGACGACGCCACCACGCTGTACGGTAACCCTGCTGGTATGTCGCGCCTCAAGCGTGAAGAAGTCTCTGCAGGTGCCGCAGTGGTAATCGCCAAGACCGACATCAAGCACGCCGATGGCAGCCTCAGCGGCAGCAACGACGGCGATATGGTGCCAGTCGTGGGCGTGCCTATGGGCTACTACGTCAAGCCAATCGACGACAAGGTCAGTTTCGGTATCGGCATGTATGTGCCATTTGGCTTGGTAACGGATTACGAGAGCGACTTCCAGGGACGTTATTTTGGCGACAAGAGCGAAGTTCAGGTCATCACGCTGCAGCCAACGGTCAGCTACCGCTTCAATGACAACTTGTCGATCGGTTTTGGCCCGACCATCAACCACATCTCCGGCGAACTGACCTCGAAAATCCCAAGCTTCACCCCTGAAGACGGCAAGGTCAAAATCAAGGGTGACGACGTTGCCATCGGTTATAACCTGGGTGTGCTCTACGAATTCAACGAGCACGTACGTGCCGGTGTGACTTATCACTCCAAGGTGGATTACGAGCTCGATGGCGACACCAAGGTTTCAGTGCCCGATGGCAGCCTGCTCAGTGGTTTCCAAGGCAAGTACGATGCTGGCCTGGATATCACCACGCCTGAATCCGTTGATATGTCCCTGACCTACGACATCAACGACCAGTGGACTGTTTACGCAGGCAGCACCTGGACCCGTTGGAGCCGCCTGGAAGACATCACGGTTAACAACGAAGGCGTAACAGCTCCGTTTGAAACCATCAGCGAAGAGCAAGACTGGCACGACACCTGGGCCCATGCCATTGGTGCAGCCTACAGGCTCAACAAGCAGTGGGTTCTGCGTGCTGGCCTGGCTGTTGACCAGTCGCCTGCCAACAACACGCACCGCTCGCCGCGTATCCCGACCGGCGACCGCAAGATCTTCAGCCTGGGTGCTGGCTGGAGCCCGACCGATGACATGACTATCGACGTGGCTTACTCCTACCTCAAAGAAGACGACGCCAAGCTCGACAACAGCGATCCGCTGCGCGGCAACTACAGCTCTACCTATGAAAACAGCGCCCACGGTCTTGGTGCGCAAGTGACTTACCGCTTCTGATTCGCGGCGCTTAAGCACTCAATTTGTGCGGCATGAATAACAACAAGAAAGCCGCGCAAATCTACCGTCGTTGAAACGCCAAAACCTTTCCCGCCCCATCACGCCTGTGGCAAGCCGCGCTTGCAGGCCGTCGAACGCTCAGCAAATACCAACACCCAGTTGCAACACTGCCAGGCCACCCTGGTACCAGCCCCAGCCAATCAGGCCCAGCAGCGCCAGCCCAACAATTGCTAATCCTGTTCGGATCAACCAGGCTTTGTTCATATCGCGGCCTGGAGATTCTGCAAGCGCGCCACCGGTTGCTCACGCACCGGCCAATTAAGCGCCGCGGCGATCAGGCTCAAGCCAATCGAGATATACCAGACCAGGTCATAGTTGCCTGTTCGGTCGTACAAATAGCCGCCCATCCAGCCCCCCAGGAACGCGCCCAACTGGTGAAACAGAAAGACAATACCACCGAGCATCGACAAGTTGCGCACGCCAAACATGGTGGCAATGGTACCGTTGGTCAAGGGCACGGTTGAAAGCCACAACAGCCCCATGGCGATACCGAAAGCATAGGCACTCCAGACCGTCAGGGGCGCCCAGATAAAGAGGCCTATCACCACCGCACGTGCCAGGTACAAGGCACTGAGCAGGCGTGGCTTGGAGCGCGAGGTGCCGAGCCAGCCTGCGGTGTAGGTTCCGAAAATATTGAACAGCCCAACCAGTGCCAGCACAGTAGTGCCGACCAGAGCCGGTAAATGCTGGTCAACCAGGTACGCGGGCAGGTGCACGCCGATAAATACCACCTGGAAACCGCAGACGAAAAACCCCAGGGCCAGCAACCAGAACCCCGAGTGCGAACTGGCTTCACGCAGCGCCTCGAGCAGGCTTTGATCGCCTGCCTGGGCCGGG
Organism: Pseudomonas segetis; assembly: GCF_900188155.1. GTDB lineage: Bacteria > Pseudomonadota > Gammaproteobacteria > Pseudomonadales > Pseudomonadaceae > Aquipseudomonas > Aquipseudomonas segetis. Next base: position 557,063 of record NZ_FZOG01000001.1, on the reverse strand, counting down.
AGCGGCACATCCTTGATCATCTTCGCCAAGGGTACGATCAGGGCAACCAGCAGGCCCAGCGCCAACAGTGCCGACGACCATCCCAGCCAACTGATCAAGCCAAGGGTACCCGGCAGCATGGCAAACTGTCCGAACGAACCTGCTGCGCTGGCAATGCCCATCGCCATGCTGCGATCCTCAACCGCAACAGCGCGCCCCACAACGCCAAGGATCACCGAAAACGACGTGGCTGACAGGCCCATGCCAATGAGCAAGCCAGCGCTGAGCGACAGCGACCAAAGCGAGTCGGCAAAGCCCATCAAGCCCAGACCCAGCGCATAGAGGACGCCACCAATAATCACCGTACGTTGCGCGCCAAAGCGGTCGGCAATAGCGCCGGTAAAGGGCTGGGTCAGGCCCCAGATCAGGTTTTGCAGGGCAATGGCAAAGGCAAAGACTTCACGCCCCCAGCCAAAGTCTGCGCTCATTGGCGGCAAGAACAAGCCAAAGCCATGTCGAATACCCAGCGACAACGCCAGGATCAACGAAGCCCCAAGCATTATCCAGCCACTTTTACGCCACACATTATTCATATCAATTCCTGGATACGCAGTGACCCGCGCTCAATCGGGGCCTGAATCGAATGCTTGCAACTTGGCGAGCAGGTGGCTCAATTCGTCCACCTGCTCTGCCCCCATACGTTCGACAAGCAATTGCTGGACGCCCTGCCATGCGGCAAAGGCCGCCTCGATAACCTGTTCCCCATGGGCACTGAGCAGCACAATGCGATTGCGCTGGTCGGCGCCCTCCTGCATGACCACCAGATCCCTGGCCTCAAGCACCCGCAGGTTACGCCCCAGGGTGCTGCGATCGAGACCCAGGGCCAGGGCAAGATCACTGATGCTCGGCTGCTCCAGACGCTGCAAATGCTTGAGCAGCGAATACTGGGCAACATTGATCCCGATGGCACTTAGCGCATCGTCGTATAGCTTGCTGACCCCGCGACTCGCACGGCGCAGCTGGGTACATAGACATTGGGTCGACAACATAGATACGGGTATATACCCGCATTAACCAAAACGCAACTTAAATCGAACTGGAAACTAGTGTGGGCCTTACCGGACTAGGAAAGCTTCCAGGTCTCTTCAGCGCCTGGCGAGCTTTGAATCCTGGGGCTTTGCCGGCAAACCTGGGCGATGCGCTGAGGTTTCATCTGGGTTTGCCGGGCAATGGACGGGCTGTCCAGTTGACCTTGACCTGAAGCAGCTTTGGCATCTTCAAGACACTTGAGGATAACCCCTTCGTCGATCTTGAATTTCACCCAGCGATAGAGCCAGTAGTGCGCCGCCAAACTGACGATAACGACCAGAGCAATGATGATTTTCTCAGACACAAGCAAGTCCTTCGTAGTGTCGGTCAACCAAGGGCGCAGCCCAAGACCACCACTATCGCGCACTCCATAATCTCGAGCAAGGCGCCCGCGGTATCGCCGGTGGTGCCGCCCAGGCGCTTGAGCATCAACCGACGGCACAGGACAAAAACCAGCCCCGCCGTTATCAGCGCCAGCCAGGCGCCGGGGATAAATACCAGTGACAACCCCGCCACAGCAACCAGCAACCAGGGCAACTGCTGACGCGGTAAATGGCTCGACAAGGCCTGCCCCAGGCCGCCCTGGCGCACATAGGGCGTGGTTAAAAACAGCAGCGGCAGCGCACTGCGTCCCAACAAGGGTGCCAGCACCAATACAGCACTCGCCCCAGCCCCAAGCAAGACCACCAGCGCGGCAAACTTGAGTAACAGCAGCAACAGCAGGACCACCACGGCAATAGGGCCACTGCGCGGGTCCTGCATGATATCCAGGGTGCGTTGCTTGTCGCCAAGGCCTCCCGCCCAGGCATCGGCGCTATCGGCCAGACCATCAAGGTGCAGGCCGCCGCTAATCGCCACCCAAAGGCTTAACAGCAATGCGGCCTGCAACAGCGGAGACAGATCGCCGAGTAGATAATGGGCCAGGGACAACACAATGCCGATCAACAGGCCCACCAACGGATACCAGAGCACTGAGCGGCCGTTTTGCTCGGCACTGGGCATCTGACCGAGGCTAATGGGCAGGCGCGTCAGAAACTGCAGCGCAATAAGCAATCCGTTCATCGACATTCGCTCAGGGTGCCGTCCTGCCCGGCCACGAGCCTGACCAGTTGAGCATGGCCAACACTGACCTGCATCAGATCACTGCGCGGCAAGCCCCGCGCCCTCGCCAGTAACAAGCGCATCACCCCGCCATGGGTGACCAGCAAGATACGTTCACCGCAATGGGCCTGTTGCATGCGTTGTACGCTGGCGAGAATACGTGCCTCGAACTGGATCAAGGGCTCGGCATTGGGCGGGGTGTATGCAAAAGGATCGGCCCAGAACCGGCCAAGTCCCTGCGCATCCCGCTGCATGACCTCGGCGCTGCTGAGGCCCTCCCAGTCGCCAAAGTGCAACTCTTGCAAAGCAGGATCGATAGCCAAAGGTATGGCCAGTGCCTGGGCGACCTCTTCGGCAAAGCGTGCGCAACGTTGCAGCGGCGAACTGATCACGCGATCCCACAGCGGCTGGCCTTGCTGTTCACTTAGGACAGTTGCCAGTGCTTCACGCAATTGGGCCCAACCCGTGGCAGTCAGTGCGTCGTCGATCGAACCACGCAAACCGCCGCCCTGCTCGGTTTCACCATGACGCAGCAAGTCGAGCCGAACTGTCATGCCGACCGCCCGGCAACCGCTGCTTCGGCGAAAGTCGCCATTTGGTTGTGCAGGGCACAGGCCATGCGCAGCAGTGGCACTGCCAAGGCCGCCCCGCTGCCCTCACCCAGGCGCAAACCGAGATCCAGCAACGGTTGCCCATCGAGCGCCTGCAAGAGCTTGCCATGTCCAGGTTCTGCACCCTGATGGGCGAAAAACAACCAGTGAACGCAGTCCGGATTCAGGCGCTGCGCAACCAGGGCAGCCACAGTGCAGATAAAGCCATCAACCAGGGCCACAATGCCTTGCTGTGCACAGGCCAGATAAGCGCCAGCCAGGGCAGCAATTTCAAAACCACCCAGACGCCGCAAGCCATCGACCACATCGCTTATCTGCGGGCGATGCAGCGCCAATGCCCTGTCGATGACCTGGGCCTTGTGCTGCACACCGGCAGCATTCAAACCAGTGCCAGGGCCAGCCAGCGCCGAGGCTTCGCATTGCAACAACCAACAAGCCAGCGCCGAAGCCGACGTGGTATTGGCAATCCCCATTTCGCCGGCGACAAACAACTCGCTGCCCGCAGCTTGCGCGCGCAGCACTGCGTCACGCCCTGCACCCAATGCCTGCATCACTTGTCCGACAGTCATCGCCGGGCCATGCAAGAAACTCTCGGTGCCAGCCCCCAACCCCAGGTGAAGGACGCCAGGCAAGGGGTCAAGCGCTGTGGCAATGCCCAGGTCGATCACTTCAAGTTGGGCGCCCAGCTGGCGGCTCAGTACACTGATGGCTGCGCCACCGCCGACAAAGTTACGCAGCATTTGCCCGGTAACTTCCTGCGGGAAAGCCGAAACACCTTCATTGGCAATACCGTGGTCAGCCGCGAAGATACTGACCCAGACCTTCTCGACCTCGGGTTTCTCGCGCCCTTGCAAGCCAGCCAGGCGCACCGCGACCTGCTCAAGCTGGGCCAAGGAGCCTGCCGGCTTGGTCAACTGAGCCTGGCGCTCTTGCGCCGCCAGTTGAGCGGCAAAATCCAACGAACGGCAGCCGCGCTGCAACCATGACTCGTTCACAATGCAGCTCCCTTGAGCACCATGGGCAACCCGGCAACGGTAAACACCACGCGCTGGCAACGCTCAGCCAGGGCCTGATGCAGCCAACCCGCCTGGTCGACATAACGTCGGGTCAGCTCACCAAGGGGAATCACGCCAAGGCCGGTTTCGTTGCTCACAAAGATGATCCGTCCTGGCATCGCCTCGATGCACCTCAGCAACTGATCAATCTCGCGTTGCATTCGCGCCTCATCGTTCAACATCAACAGATTGCTTAGCCAGAGCGTCAGGCAATCAACCAGTATGCAGCTATCGGCTGCGGCATGCTCCTGCAGCACCCTGGCCAAATGCACAGGTTCTTCAATCAATTGCCAATGGGCTGGGCGACGCTGGCGGTGATGAGCGATGCGCTGGCTCATCTCGCCATCAAGCGCCTCGCTGGTGGCGATATAGGTCACCGCCATGCCAGACTCAACAGCCAGGCGCTCGGCCAAACAGCTTTTGCCGGAACGAGCGCCGCCAAGGATTAATTCATGCATGGCGCTGCTCCAGATCGATAAATGAACATCAGCTTAAGCCGCACAGGTTTTTCAGCGCGGCACAATCAAGGTGCGCCTCGACCATATCGGCCAGCCGCTCGATGTCGCGCTCGCGCAAGGCCTGGTAACCAACCTCTTCGACCTCAGACAAGCCCGCCCAGCGCAGCAGTGCCGAACAGGCCGATGGCGACTCGAACAAGCCATGCAGGTAGGTCGCCAGAATCTGTCCATCGGCGCTGATGGCTCCGTCGCTGCGGCCATCATCCAGTTCGATCGCCGGTGCCAGCTCAGGGGCGATCAGGCTGACACCCGCATGGATCTCATAACCACTGATGGCCTCGCCGCTCGCCAGCAGCCGCCCAGAGACATTGCGTAATTGCTTGTGCGATTCAAGCACTGTGTCGATGCCCAGCAAACCCAGGCCCGCGCTGCTGCCAGGCGCACCTTCAAGCCCGTGGGGATCATCAATCTGCTGGCCGAGCATCTGCAAGCCGCCGCAGATGCCCAGCACTTTGCCGCCATAACGCAGGTGTTTGGTTATAGCCAGGTCCCAACCCTGCTCGCGCAAGAATGCGAGGTCCGCACGCACGGCTTTCGAGCCTGGCAGGATAATCAAGTCGGCAGCGGGTATGGGCTGGCCCGGCCCGACAAAGGTCAGCTCGACCTGTGGATGCAGGCGCAGCGGATCAAAGTCGGTGTGATTGCTGATACGCGGCAAGACCGGGACTATCACCCGCAAGACCTGCTCGGCCTTGCTGATTTGTCGCGTATCAATTGCATCTTCGGCTTCGAGGTGAAAATCCATCAAATAGGGCAACACCCCCAAAACCGGCTTGCCGGTACGCGCTTCGAGCCAGTCGAGCCCAGGTTGCAGCAAGGCGATGTCACCGCGAAAACGGTTGATCACAAAGCCTTTGATCCGCGCCTGCTCGCTTTCCGACAGCAGCGCCAAGGTACCGACCAGGTGGGCAAAGACTCCACCCTTGTCGATATCGGCAATCAGGATGACCGGGCAATCGACCGCTTCGGCAAAGCCCATGTTGGCGATATCACCCGCACGCAAATTGATTTCCGCAGGTGAGCCGGCGCCTTCGACCATGACCACTGGATAGGCTGCGCGCAAACGCTGGTGCGACTCCAGCACAGCGTTCATCGCGACCTTCTTGTAATCGTGATAGGCCAGCGCATCCATGTTGCTGATCGCCCGACCATGGATGATCACCTGGGCACCGGTATCACTGCTCGGCTTGAGCAATATCGGGTTCATATCGGTATGCGGGGCCAAGCCTGCCGCCTGCGCTTGCACGGCCTGGGCACGACCGATCTCGCCACCATCTGCTGTCACCGCGCTATTAAGCGCCATGTTTTGCGGCTTGAATGGCACTACTCTGACATCCTGGCGCCGCAACCAGCGGCACAGTGCTGTCACCAGGGTACTTTTCCCCGCATCGGAAGTCGTGCCCTGCACCATTAACGTGGTGCCAGGCTGCTGATTGTCATTCATCCCAAACTCTCATTGAATCTCTCAAGCGCTATCGCCAGACGCTGCCAGCCCGACTCATCGGCAGGCAGGCCAAAACGCAGACTTTCCGGCTGCTGGAAGTGGCGCAGCAAAATACCTTGATTGGCCAAACACCCATGCAGTTGCGAGGCTCGCTCAGTGGCAACCCACTGGAATAACGAGCACCCGCCCAGGGCTGGCAACCCTTGATTTGCCAGCAGCTCACCAAGGCGCTGAGAATCGGTAAGCAAGCGTTGGCGCTGCGCAGACTGGCCTTCAAAATCCCTGAGCAAGGCCGTTGCCATCACCCGGGTCGGTCCACTGATCGGCCAGGGCCCGAGCATCTCGGCAAGCCCCTCAAGCAAGGGTTGCTGCGCCAGGACAAAGCCAAGACGCGCACCCGCCATGGCGAAGAACTTGCCAAAGGATCGCAGCACAATCAGCCCCCGCAGATGGCTGAAGCGGGCCAGGCTTTGCTCCGGGGTACAGTCGATAAACGCCTCGTCGACCACCAGCCAGCCGCCGCGCTCGGCAAGACGCGCATGCCATGCCAGCAATTGCTCGGGTTCGATAAGGCGTCCGGTCGGGTTATTCGGATTGACCAGCACCAGCACATCCAGGCGATCAATGGCGCGATTGATACTGGCTTCGCTGAAGCTGAGCAACTTGTGTCCATGACGGCGCCATGCAGCAGCATGTTCGGCATAGGCCAGCGCCAGCATGCCGACCACCGACCTACGACGTAGCCGGGGTAGCGCCTGGATTGCAGCTTGCGAACCGGCCACAGCTAAAAGCGAACTGCAGCCATAATAATCGCGTGCCGCCGCTTCCAGACCATCCTCGGGCTCTGGCAATCGCTGCCAGGCGGACGCAGGAATATCAGGCAGCGCCCAGCCATAGGGGGCAACACCGGTAGACAAATCCAGCCAGTCCGGTAGCGCGATGCCGTATTGCAACGCGGCCAGGCGCAAGCGTCCGCCGTGCTCAAGCACTGAACAATTCCCAGGCACCGAGCAACAACAACCAAAGCACTACACCACCCCAAACCAGGTTGAGCGCCCGTTCGATATCAGCGGCGCGAGCCTGCGGCCCAGCCCCAAGGTCGGGCCGCTGGTGCATCTGGCCGTGGTACTGCGCCGCGCCACCCAATTGCACATTCAAGGCGCCTGCTCCAGCCGCCATGACCGGCCCCGCATTTGGGCTGTCCCATAGCGGCGCCTGCTGGCGCCAGCAACGCAAGCCCTGCCGGGTATGGCCAAGCAATGAATACGTCAGGGCAACCAGGCGTGCGGGAATGTAGTTAAGTGCATCGTCGATCTTCGCCGCCGCCCAGCCAAAGCGCTCAAAGCGTTGATTGCGATAGCCCCACATCGCATCCAGGGTGTTGCTCAGGCGATAGAGCACCACCCCGGGCGCACCGGCGATAATGAACCAGAACAAGGCGGCAAACACGGCATCGCTGCCGTTTTCCAAAACCGACTCGGTACCTGCCCGCGCCACCCCGCTGGCATCAAGCTGCTCCGTGTTGCGGCTGACCATGTGCCCCACCCGCTCACGCGCCAGGCTCAGATCACCCAGGCGCAAGGCCTGCACTATGGGTCGTGCATGCTCACCAAGACTGCGCAAGCCCAGGGCAATGTACAGCGCGACTATTTCGACAAACCAACCAAAGGCTGACACCTGGCTAAGCAACCAGGTCAAAAGGGTCAATGGCAAGACCGCAAGGCACCAGGCACTGACACCATGACTGCGCCAGCCAGCGCCCGACGGATTAAACCGCTGTTCAATTCGCTCGGCCCACTGACCAAAAGCCACCAAGGGATGCCAACCCTTGGACTCACCAAAGATCGCATCGGCTGCCACCGCTGCAACAGTGCTCAAAAACAAACTCATCCGCGCGCTTCTACGCAACCTCTTATCAATGCCTGTAGCTGCTGCACGCCATCTGTGAGTGCAGCAGGACCGGGCTGGAGGATATCTGCCGATTTGATCTCATGCAGCTGTTGATTGCGCACGGCCGGAATATTTTCCCAACCCGGACGCGCAGCCACCTGTTCAGGTCGGAAAGGCTTGCCGCACCATGAACCTATTATCAGGTCGGGCGCACGACGAATGACCTCGGCCGGATCGGCGATAATCCGCTGCTTGGCCGCCTTGAGATGGCCCAGCTCGGCAAAGCAGTCGTCCCCGCCCGCCAGCGTGATCAATTCACTGACCCAACCAATCCCGCTTATCAGCGGCTCGTTCCACTCCTCAAAGTAGACTTTAGGGCGGAAAGCCAGTTGCTCGGCAACTTGCCTGATCTGTTGCAGCCCGGCCATTAACTCGTTTATCAACTGGCTGGCTCGATCATTGGCATGCACCAGCGCACCCAGGGTTTCGATCATGCGCAGACAGCCATTGATATCACGCTGATTGAACAGGTGGACTTCCAGTCCGGCACGGGCCAGGTCAGCCGCGATATCGGCCTGCAGATCACTGTAGCCAAGCACCAGGTCTGGTTGCAGGGCGAGAATCATCTCCAGCCGGGCGCTGGTGAAACCACTGACCTTGGGTTTTTCCTTGCGGGCCTGGGGTGGACGCATGGTAAAGCCTGAAATTCCAGCGATGCGCGACTGTTCGCCTAGCAGGTAAAGGGTTTCACAGGTTTCGGTTGACAAGCAGACTATACGTTGTGGCCCCAGCATCACGCTCCCCATCGGTCTTCAAACAACAGGTTTTCCAACTCACGCGGCTGTGCCCAACCTTGCGCCTGCAACATCGGTTGCGGGTAGAACTCATTCACAGGCCCGAGACACAAGACGGCGAGTGGCTTACTGCCAACTGGCATGCCCAGTAGTGTGCCTAGGGCTTGAGGATCAAAAAGTGACACCCAGCCCATCCCCAACCCTTCGGAACGTGCGGCCAGCCACATATTCTGAATCGCACAGGCCACAGAGGCCAAATCCATCTCTGGCAATGTGCGTCGCCCGAAAACATGCGCTTCACGGCGGTCCATCAGGCCTACCACCAACAGCTCGGCACATTCGCGAATACCCTCGACCTTGAGCTGCATAAACTCATCGGAACGCTCGTTGAGCGCTTCAGCCGTACGCACACGCTCTTGTTCAACCAACCCGGCAATCGCCTCGCGGGTTTGCGCCTGGGTGATGCGGATGAATCGCCAGGGTTGCATCAGCCCAACGCTCGGCGCCTGATGCGCGGCCTCAAGCAACCTGGCCAGCAACTCCGGAGCGACCTGGCCGCCACTGAAATGGCGCATATCACGTCGTTCGGCAATCACCCGATAGATCGCCGCGCGGTCAGCGGCGCTGTAGGCCTGATCACTCATGGTCGCAACAACTCGGCAACCGCATGGGGGTTGGAAGCAAAATAGAAATGAATATAGGAGGCTGTCAGGCGAGCCTGACGGTAAACCGCTTCGCGCGTGCGCCGGTAATTGGGGCACTCGCCACGTGCGATCTCCGGCAAATCGCCTTCCAGGGAGGAGTGATGATAACTGTGCCCACGCAGCACGCCCTCTGGCAACTCGACTTCTTGCAAGGCCAATGCAGTCAAGCGCGGCTGCAGCGTCGCCCGCCCCTTGAGCAACCCCAGCATGATGCCGGTCTCACCTTGCTTGTCGGTCAAGGACTCAAGTAAATAGAGCATGCCGCCGCACTCGGCCAAAATCGGCTTGCCTGCGCCATGATGCTGCCTGATAGCCGTGGCCATGCCCTGGTTCGCAGCCAGTTGCTGCAAGTGCAACTCAGGATAACCGCCCGGTAAATACAGGCTGTCTACCCGAGGCAGCGCAATGTCGTCGAGGGGAGAAAAGAAGCACAGGGTGGCGCCGAGTTGACGCAATACATCCAGGTTGGCCTGATACAAAAAGGCAAAAGCGGCGTCCCGCGCAACACCAATCCGCACGCCAGCCAACAGCGGCTCAATGGAATGCACTTGAGGCGCTGGAAACGCAACCGGCGGCGGCAATTCAACTTGCGCACTGGCGGCCAGCGCATCGGCGGCGGCATCCAGCCTGGCATCCAGATCAGCCAGTTCGTCAGCCTGCACCAGGCCCAGGTGGCGGCTGGGCAACTCCATCTCGGCACTGCGCGGCAAGGCGCCATACCAGCGAATGGACTCGGGCAATGCGTCGGCCAGGATCTGCCCGTGACGCTCGCTGCCAACACGATTGGCCAAAACCCCGGAAAAGGGCAACCCAGGCTGGAAACTGGCCAGCCCATGGGCCAATGCGGCAAAGGTCTGCGCCATGGCCGAGGCATCGATAACCGCCATGACCGGCACCGCAAAGTGCCGGGCAAGATCAGCAGCCGAGGGTGAGCCATCGAACAGGCCCATGACGCCTTCGATCAAGATCAAATCGGCATCGCCCGCCGCTTGCCACAACAAACGCCGGCTTTCAGGCTCGCCAACCATCCATAAATCCAGTTGATACACCGGCAGGCCGGAAGCGCGCGCCAGGATCATCGGATCAAGAAAGTCCGGGCCACACTTGAACACCTGAACCCGCTTGCCTTGACGCGAGTACAAACGTGCCAGCGCAGCGGTAACCGTGGTCTTGCCTTGCCCGGAAGCAGGCGCGGCGATCAACAGCGCCGGGCATTGGCGCGCGGTCAAAACTCAACCCCTTTCTGCGCCTTCACCCCCGCCTTGAATGCATGCTTGACCAGGGTCATGTCGGTCACGGTGTCCGCCGCTTCAATCATTCCCGGCAAAGCGCCCCGCCCGGTCACTACCACGTGTTGCAACAACGGCCGGGCTTCGATATCCGCCAGTACGGTTTCAAGCTCGAGATAACCATACTTGAGCGCAATATTGAGTTCATCGAGCACCACCAGCATGACCTCTGGATCGCGCAGCAACTGTGCGGCAACCGCCCAGGCCTCACGGGCTTTTTCGATGTCGCGCTGACGATCCTGGGTTTCCCAGGTGAAGCCTTCGCCCATGACGTGGTAACTGACTTCGTCCGGAAAACGGCGAAAGAAAGCCTCTTCGCCGGTGCTCGCCGCACCTTTGATGAACTGCACTACACCCACTTTATAGCCATGCCCCAGGGCGCGAGCGACCATGCCGAACGCAGAACTGCTTTTACCCTTGCCATTGCCGGTATGCACCAACAACAAGCCATATTCATCCTGGGCCTGAGCAATTTTTTCGTCGATCAGGGCTTTCTTGCGCTCCATTCGCGCTTTATGGCGAGCATCGCGTTCACTTGACTCACTCATGACTGCACCTCGGATTTACGTCCGGCGAACGCTGCCTGCAAGCTAATGAACAGGATGCAGGCTGCTCCCACATACAAGGCCATGCTGGTCAGGTTGCGCGGGTAATACACCCCGATCCGCTCGCCCAACTGGGCCAGGCTTGGGTCCGGGTAACGACCCGAGAAAAACAAGAAACCGCCCCCTGAAAACAGGTAGCAGACAAAGGCGCTCACCGAAACAACAGCTGCCAGCAACAGCAGATTGCTCAACTGCTGGCGGTGCATGCCAGCATACAAACGCCCACCCAGCCACAGCGAGCCATAGGCTGGAACCAGCATCCAGTAGGCAGGCGACATGCACCAGTCACTCACGCCTGCCCATTGCACAGCGGCCATATCCAGCAGCGACGCCTCAAGAAACAGCACGGGAAAAACCCAGCGCGGCTTGAGCAAGACACCCGCCAGGAAGAATACAGCCCAGGATGCGCTAGGCAGGTTGACCGTGGCGAAATGCTGGCCCCGGGTCATGGCCATCAAGGCCGCAAGCGCAAGGCCGAGCAGCAATTGGTGACGTGGTGAAAGGTTCATCATTTTCTCCTGTTGGCAGCCCGCAACGCCCTGGGACGCTCCGGGCAGTTTCTATCCGCTACAGCGCTTGGTAGCGCACGCTGAAATACACGGCCTGGCCTGGCTGGTTATAGCCTTCGGCAGTTTCATAATCGGCACCGAGCAAGTTCGCTACCCGGCTTTGCAGGCGCCATTCCTCGGTCAGGCGATACTCACCACGCAGGTCAACCGTGGCGAACCCCGACAATTCCTTGGTGTTGGCCAAGTCGTCGTAGCGTTGCCCCTCAGCGTGCACAGTGCCGCCGATGCTGAACCTGCCGATCCGGCGGTCAACATCCAGGTTGAACAATTGCTTGGCACGCCGCGCCAGTTCATTGCCATCATTGGCTCCGCTCGACTGGTTTTCCGGGTCCATCAGTGTGTAGTTGGCGTTCCAGTCGAACCCCAGCAACTGACTGGCGACCACCAGTTCAACACCGTTGATACGGGCTTTATCGACGTTCGAAGGCCCCTGGATCGAGGAGTCGTAGGCAATCAGGTCGTCAATTTCATTGCGGAACGCATTAATCGACCAATGCCCCCAGGCGTGCTGACCGGTCAGGCCAATTTCCAGGCTCTGCGAGGTTTCGGCATCCAGGTTTGGGTTGCCGTAGTCGGGGAAATACAGCTCATTGAAGGTCGGCGCCTTGAACGCAGTGCCGTAACTGACGGTGCTGCGCAACCAGTCGGTCAGGGCAAAGCCATAAGCGATATTGCCTGTCTGGTGGTCACCAAACTGCTCGTTATCATCACGGCGCAACGCCAGTTGCCAGTCATGACGGCCCACATCGCCCAGGTACTGGATGAAGTAGCCGTTGTTGTCGCGTGAATCGCTGTCGTAATCGGTGCTGCCACTGATTTCATCGCGTTGGTAGTCAGTGCCCAGGGTCAGGGTCTGTCCCTCGGCAATACTCAGATCGTTCTGCCAGCTGGCGGTATCGCGGCGACTGTCGAAACGCGAGTTGAAGCTGCCATCTGTGTAGGCATCGGACTTGTCCTCACTGCGCCCGACCTGCAAGGTGACCTGCCAGATATCGAACGGAGAGAAACGGGCACGGCCGCCATAGACATTGGACTCGCCATCGGCATTGGCGTTGAAGCCTGAAGTGCGACTGCGGTTGACGCTGTCGTAATCATTGTGCGACTTGGCTTTAAGTACATTGCCGTCCAGCTCGAGACCGTTGTCGAAACGGTAACCGGCACTCAGGCTGCCCGACAGGTTGCGATAGCCATCATCGTCGCTTTCATAACCACTGACATTTGCCGACTTGACGTTGATGCCGTCGGTGTCGGAACTGCTGACCCCAAGGCTGTACCAGGCCTTGTCATCGCCACCGGAAACACCTGCGCTGCCGGTGTAGCTGTCGTGGGTTCCATAACCTGCTGAAAAAAACGGCTTGGCACCACCGCTGCGGCCTTTGCGGGTAAAGATCTGGATAACGCCGCCGATTGCTTCCGAGCCATAGAGACTCGAACGAGGGCCGCGCACTACCTCGATCCGCTCGATCAGTTCAAGCGGCAGATCCTGCAGGGCTGCACCACCCGAACTGACGGAACCGATCTTGACTCCGTCGATCATCACCAACACATGGTCAGACTCGGTGCCACGCATAAACAGTGAGGTCGACTTGCCCGGACCGCCGTTGTTGGCCAGTGAAACACCCGGGACCTTGCGTAATAATTCAGGAACGGAATTGACCTGGCTTTGCTCGATATCCGCGCGGTCGAATACAGTGATGGCAGACAGGCTCTGTTCGGCCGTTTGTGCCGTACGCGTGGCAGTCACCACGCTATCTTCCAGCTGGTTCGGCTCTGCTGCGAAAACCTGGGAACCGCTGGAAACGCCGCACAGCACCACTGCTGCCGACGTCAAAAAGGACTTGCTCTTCATTGTGTATGCTCCGCCGCTCTCACCCGTGCGACATTGGCTGGGGAAGGCATACGGAGAACAGCAGGCGCAATAGCCACTGGTACGCAACTACGTACAGGAAACGCTACGCCCGACAGTGCCCTCCGCAGTGCCGTGAACATGCGACAGGCCGGTCTCCGGGCTTACGAGCAGAGCACTGTTGCCAGCACAGCTACAAACGCACCTTCCCATGCAAATGCACAGTGGTTGAAAAAGCGTTTGATTTGACTCGTTTACCGTTGCGGGGGCAGCGTCGGAATTGTTTGGCGTGGACACGCGAAACGCACCGACTTCCCTGTTTCACCCTGTAAATACAGGGCACCTGAAGCAAGTCGCGCAGAGTAGTGACTTGCGAGCAGAAGGTCAAACAACAATACGCATGCAACCTGCGATTGCCCGATTCAGCAGAAAACCATCCAGGCCTGGTCAGTGACGGGGGTGAAAACCCGCAGGCTTGGCAGACAGCCAGCTCACAAAGGTGCTCAGGCGCTCGTCACTGAGCAGGCGTTCCTTATTGTTGTAGGTCAACGCCAGCTCCTTCTCGGTGAATAAGCGATGCACCTGGTTATGGCAGGCACGACACAACCACAAGGTTGCAGTGATGCGCTCGCTCTTGGCGTAGCGCTTTTGCACATAGGTTTTGTTATGCACAGACCTGGGAATCAAATGATGGCGAGTCAAGGGCGCATCGCGCGCGCACAGTTCACAAGCAGGAGGCTGCGCGGGCAAGCGGAGCGGTTCAGGCATGGCGGCACTATCTCAACAGTGTTTAACGCTTGCGACAGAGCGTCAATCCGTCGCCCAGCGGCAGCATCGACAAATCAATTCGCCTGTCACTTTTAAGTTGCTGGTTTAGTGCCTGAATTGCACGGGTATCCGCGCTTTGCGGCTCGACCTCAAGCACTCGCCCACTCCACAGGGTATTGTCGAAAAGCAGCAGGCCACCCGGCTTGAGCAAGCGCAGCCCCTGCTCGAAATACGCTGGATAATTGGCTTTATCGGCATCGATAAAAATCATATCGACCGCCTCGGCGAGTCCTTCAGCCTCTAGATCGGCCAGGGTTTGCAAGGCTGGCGCCAAGCGTTGCTCAATACATTCACTGACCCCAGCTTGCTGCCAATAGCGCTCGGCAATGGCGTTGTAGTCTGCTGGCAAGTCGCAGCAAATGAGCTGCCCGCCCATGGGCATTGCCTGGGCCATGCAGATCGCGCTATAGCCCGTGAAGGTGCCAACCTCGATGATGCGCCTGGGTGCAAGCAACTGGACCAGCAACGCCATGAACTGGCCTTGTTCGGGCGCTATTTGCCAACGCGCATTGGCCAGCCCGGCGGTCTCGTCACGCAACTGCCTGAGCAACTCCGATTCGCGCAGCGATACATCGAGCAGGTACTGATACAGGGGTTCGTCGAGGTTGAGCGTCCGATTGGTCATGATCTTTGTGGCTCGCAATAAATCATTGTCACGCCCCGGATCCTACAGGTTATGGGCAAGCTCGGGACCAAACACCCGCTTGGCATCCAGGTAGACGCCCTGCCAATAGCTGTTAGCCAAACTGTCAAGGCGCACAGTGCCACCGCTGGAGGGGGCATGTACAAACCGCCCCTCACCGACATAAATGCCCGCATGGCTGACCTTGCTGCCACCACTGGTGGCGAAGAACACCAGGTCACCACTTTGCAGGTTATTGCGGCTAACGCTTTGCCCGCGCATCCGACTCAGTTGACTGGTGGTGCGTGGCAGGCTGATACCTGCGGCATCACGATAGACGAAACCAATCAGGCCACTGCAATCGAATCCGCCAGCTGGAGTGTTGCCGCCGTAACGGTATGGCGTGCCAACCAGGCCAATCGCTCGGATCAGCACATCGTCGGCATTACCATTGGCGGCGGGATTGGTTATTCGGGGGACAGGTTGCGGCGTCGGAGGATGACTGGAGCAGGCGCTGAGCAGCGCTGCAAGAGATAGCAATGCAATGCGGATCGGTCGAGTCATGCGAGGCGCACCTTATTCCCTAGTGCGCCTACTCTGCCGCGCTATCGCTTATGACGCAAGTGTGAGCGTGAAGCGAGCAACGGCTGCTCACGCGATGGCTTGCGTGCCGAGAGAACCGTGCGCGTGAAACCGGCCTTGTGGCTGAGCGTCGGTTGGTCCCGCGAACTCTTGCGCACAGCCAGCATTGGCTGGTCCCGCGAGCCATCACCGTTGAGGAAGCGTTTGGCCCCGATGTAGTGACGCGACCAATAGCCACTGCCAAGCTTGCTGATACGGATGGTCTTGCCGGTGCGTGGCGCGTGAATGAAGCGTCCCTCGCCGATGTACAGCCCCATATGGCTGACACGCCCGCGCCCATTGTGGTTGAAGAACACAACATCGCCTGCACGCAGGTCATTCTTGGCAACCTTGGGCGCCTTCATCTTGATCATCTGCGCGGTGGTGCGCGGCAGGTGGATATTCGCCTGGCTACCAAAGAGGTAGACAATCAAGCCACTGCAATCAAAACCACGGCGAACATTGGTGCCACCCCAGCGATAAGGCACGCCGATCAACTCTTGCGCACGGCTAACGACTGCAGCGGCTTTAGGCAGGGAAGCCTTTGGCGCGCCGAGGTGTTTCTCTGTAGCCTGCGCTGAAAAACTGGCCAGAACCCCAAAAGAACAACAAAACAAAATACCGAGTAGAGATCTGCGCATTACGAAACCCAAACAGCAACAGCGGTTGCGGATGCCAAAAAAGTGAAAAAACAGTACGACCGACCCGAGCCGTGAGCCTGGGTAAAACCAGCACCAACAAAATTGAAAAAGGCGCCGAAGCGCCTTTGCACATACAACTTATCGGACAGTAACACCCTGCCCGGTTGAAGCCATCGCCAGTACGCGCTTGGCTTCCATATAGGTTCGCTTCCAGTAGGGGCTTTGCAGGCTGTCTACCCGAACCCCGCCACTGCGCCGGCTGGCAGAGTGGATAAATTGATCATCGCCCAGGTAAATCCCGGCATGGCTTACCCGGCCGCGACCATTGGTGCTGAAGAACACCACGTCGCCTGGTTCCAGCTCATCACGCTTAACGATAGGCGCATCGAGATTGATCATCTCGCGGGTAGAGCGCGGCAGTTGCATGCCTGCTTCTTCTTCGAACAAATAGCCGATGAAGCCACTGCAGTCGAAGCCTGACTTGACGCTGCTACCGCCCCAGCGATAACGGGTACCGACCAGGGAAAGGCCATGTTCGAGAATACTGTCGGCCAGCTGTGGCAACTGATAAGACTTCTGTGCAGCAAGCGCATCGGTGAAGTCGGTAAAATCTTCCGTCGCCGGATTAGCAGCCTCAGCCAGAGGTTCAGGCTGATTGATCTGGGTTTGTGGTGCCTGGCCAGCACAGGCTGCCAGAAGAACCGTGAGTGCAATAGGCACGAGGGGTGCGAAGCGTTTTAGCATGGGCACAGCCGTGTCGAATTTAATAAATTCGCGAGACTATGCCTTCTATGGCGTCGATTTGCAAATTCTATCGTCTGAAATGTGACTTAGCAGTTGCGGCAAAACATCTAAGGCCTTCGCGGCGATATAGACATCGACACTGTCGCTCAGGTCGGTGCGCGAGGGGTTTATTTCCGCCGTAAAGCCACCAACGGCCCGGGCGCGCAGAACAGGTTCGACAATATACGCGAAACTGGCACTGGTGCCGATGCTCAATACCAGGTCGAAACCCTCGGCCAGTTGTTGATACAGCGTGGCGATGGCCTTTTCTGGCAGCATCTCTTCAAACAACACCACCGGCGGGCGCATCACCCCCTCGCACTGACGACAAAGGGGCGGCAAGGCCTGCTCCAGACGAGCAGACAGTTGATTGTCCTGCAGCCCACAGACCTGGCAATACAGCGGTGCAAGCTGGCCATGGATTTCTATCAGTCGCTCTGCGGGGCTGCCTGCGGCACGATGAAAGCCATCGATATTCTGGGTCAGCAGCCAACACTCTGGCTTGAGTCTTTGCAACTCGGCGATAACCTGGTGCCCGGCATTGGGCTGCGCACCAAGGCAGGCCCTACCCAGCTCGGCCAGGTACTTCCAGCACAATGCCGGGTCCCGTTGCAGCATAGGCCCGCTGAGCGCGGCTTCGATGGGCACGCCTTCGTCGGTATTGCCGTTATACAAGCCACCAACGCCGCGATAGGTTGGCAGGCCGGAATCTGCTGAAAGCCCTGCACCCGTGATAATCAATACGCGCTCGGCGCATTTGAATGCCTGGGCCAGTTGTTCGATTTCGCTCAGCATCCTCTACCCCTTGCCAGCGCGGCAAATGGTCGCACTCAATGATTAACCGTGTAGGCCAGCATCGTAGACAACTGACACAGCGGCCGCCCGCTTTGCTCATGCCAGGTGTTGAACGCCGCCTGAACTGTTGCCAGGTCCCTGAGACTGGTTGGCACCTTGTCGATAATGCCCTGGGCATTCAGTGCCGCGACCATGTCGTTGGTCGGCACAAAGGTGTCCTTACCGACCATGCGCAAAAAACGCGGTGCCGACAAGCCACCCATTTGCGCACCGTGCTTGGCGATATACTTCCACAGGCCAACGATATCCGTCACTGGCCAACTGGCGATCAACTCACCGAAGCTGCCCTTTTCGTGGCGCACATCGAGGATAAACTGGGCATTGCGCGGCACGCTCTTGAGCTTGCCCAAGTGACGGATGATGCGCGAGTCCTGCATCAGGTTTTCAATCCGCTCGGCCCCCATCAGCACCACTTTCTCGGGGTCGAACCCAAAGAAAACCTGTTCGAACGCTGGCCATTTGGCGTCTATCACGCTGTGGCGCAAGCCTGCGCGAAACACTCGCAAGCTCATCACCGACAGATAGCGATCATCGCTGATGCTGCGCAGGTACTCGGCCGACTCAGGCTGGGGCAAGTGCGCCTCAAGCTCGGCGGCAGAGCCAAAACGGTTTAGACAATATTCATTGAGCCACTTGTAGTCGCGCATGCATTACCTTTGTGAATTGTGTGTGCGCTGCCCGGCCGCTGCTTGCGCGCTTCCTAGAGGTTCATCACATCCACAAAGCGCGGCGTCGCATCCTGATCGATCTTCAGGCTTGCGAAGTCAAACAGCTCCCGGTCGGCCAGTTGCGAGGGCACGATGTTCTGCAGGGCGCGGAACATGATCTCGGTGCGTCCCGGGGTTTTGCGCTCCCATTCCTGGAGCATGTCTTTGACCACCTGGCGTTGCAGGTTTTCCTGCGAGCCGCACAGGTTACAAGGAATGATGGGGAACTCCTTGAGGGTCGAATAGGCTTCGATATCGGCCTCGTTGCAGTAGGCCAGCGGACGAATCACCACGTTACGACCATCGTCAGAACGCAGCTTGGGCGGCATGGCCTTCAGGGTGCCGCCGTAGAACATATTGAGGAAGAAGGTTTCCAGAATATCGTCCCGGTGATGACCCAGCGCCATTTTCGTCGCACCAATTTCATCGGCGAAGGTATACAAGGTCCCGCGACGCAGGCGCGAGCACAGCGAACAGGTCGTTTTGCCTTCAGGTATCTTTTCCTTGACCACCGAATAGGTGTCTTTCTCGACGATGTGGTACGCCACACCAAGGGACTCCAGGTAGGCTGGCAACACATGCTCAGGAAAGCCGGGCTGCTTCTGGTCCATGTTCACGGCGACAATTTCAAACTTGATCGGCGCAACCTTCTGCAGGTGCAGCAATACATCGAGCATGGTGTAGCTGTCTTTACCACCCGACAGGCACACCATTACCTTGTCGCCATCTTCGATCATGTTGTAGTCGGCAATGGCTTCGCCCGCCTGGCGACGCAGACGTTTTTGCAATTTGTTCTGATTGACCGAGAGGGTGCCCATGGTGCGCTGGTGTCCGCATAGAAATACTAAAGCCCGACAGTTTACCTAGGGTTCCTCCGAAAAAGGTAGCAAGCGACGACAGGACAAGGCAAAAACCACAAAAAAGCGACCGGGGGCGCACTCGACTTTATGTTCTGTAATTGAGCATTTGACGCGCTTCGCTCCCCCTTTCGGAGCCGCTCCCAAGTGCATTCAGCCGAAAGGCGGCGAGGGTTTTTAACCCAGTAATATCTAGCGCAGTAGTTTTTCAGGATTGCCTGGATTGTGCGCGCTGCCCTACCTCACTAATCGCCTGGTACAGCGATTCAACTGTGCAGGCGGCAAATGAGACTTTGGGCACAGTTACCGCCACTGGAGCTGATCATTCGCTGCCAGCGGGCGACACAGTTGGTAGGCTTGGCCCATGACTGAAGCCCTTGATCCAACACTCGATTTACCCGCGCAGGTGCTGAGCCTGTTGCAGGCCGCACCCGAAGGGCTGAGCGAGTACGCGCTTATCCAGCAGCTAAAGGCCCTGCATTCAACCCATATTCCCAATTTGCCGCTGACCGACAAGCTGGCCTTGTTTCGCACTCACTTCCTGTTGTTCAACGCGCTCTATCGACTGCGCGACCAGCTTTGGCAGCAACAGAGCGCCGAGTTGCACATCAGCGCGATCCTGATCGAACTGCGCCCCTTTCAAGCAAGCCAGAAGCCAGGCCAGCAGCCCCTGGGCGAACATGATCCACTGCGTAGCTACTACCTGGATATGGACAACCTGCGCGGCATCGAGGAACGGGATGTTGAAAAGTTATTGGCGAGTTTCTGGACGCGAATGCAAGGTGGCGATGAGAAACTGGCGGCACTTGAACTGTTCGAGCTTCAGCACAGCGCTGAAGCCCTCGACCTGACCCGGATCAAGCAGCGCTATCGGCAGTTGGTCAGCATCCACCACCCGGACCGGGGCGGCAATACAGAGCGCTTGCAGTCGATCAACAAAGCCATGGAAATTCTTGCACGCTATTACCAGTGAGCTGTACAGAGCAATTTGCTCTAAGCCAATACCCCTCATTTTCGCCAGCCTCTGCCTATACTGCGACATACGGTCGCATTTAAATTGGCCTGTACCCGGCAACGCTGCCCATGCGTCTCGGGCACTTCGCTGGGGGGCGATCGGATAACAAGAGGAGGTGCCTGGTATGATCCACCATGTTTGGGGGCTCTTCACCCATCCCGACCAAGAATGGCAAGAAATACGTGGCGAGGAAGAATCCATCAGCCACATGTATCTCACCCATGTACTGGTGCTTGCTGCCATTCCCGCAGTATCGGCCTATATCGGAACCACGCAGGTAGGCTGGTCCATCGGTCAACGCGAGCCGGTGATGCTCACCGAAAGCAGCGCCCTGTATCTCACCATTCTGTCCTACATCGCCATGCTTGCCGGAGTTGCAGTCATGGGCGCGTTTATCCACTGGATGGCACGCACCTATGACGCCACGCCATCACTCACCCGCTGCGTGGTGTTCGCCGCTTATACCGCAACCCCGCTATTCATAGGAGGTTTGGCTGCGCTGTATCCGCACATGTGGCTGGGCATGGTGCTCGGCACAGTTGCCATTTGCTACACGGTGTACCTGCTCTATGTCGGCATTCCAACCTTTATGAGCATTCCCGAGGACGAGGGTTTCATGTTCTCAAGCTCAGTGCTTGCCGTTGGCCTGGTGGTGCTGGTGGCGATGATTGCCGCATCGGTCATCTTCTGGGGATTGGGAATTGGCCCTGAATACACCAGTTGATCACTGGCTCAAACCAATGACGAAACCACCAGCCGGTGGTTTCGTCGCTTAATAGCTGCTGAAACAGTCTGGCACGGGCATAATCGGGCCTCTGATTAGTTGCTGTGAAGCCAATGCCCGAACAGATCCACGACCGCGTTGAAGCCTGTTACCTGCAAGCCGAGGCTTTCTTCAAGCGACCTTTCCCGCGCCCGGAAGTCAGCTTCAAGCTGCGTGGGCAAAAGGCTGGAGTCGCCCATCTCACGGAGAACAAGCTGCGTTTCAACCTGCAGCTCTACCGTGAAAACCAGCAAGATTTCCTAAAACAAACCGTCGCCCACGAAGTTGCCCACCTGATTGCCCACCAGTTGTTTGGCTTGAGCATCCAGGCCCATGGCGAAGAGTGGCAACTGATCATGCGTGGCGTTTACGAACTGCCGCCCCACCGCTGCCACAACTACGCAGTCCAGCGGCGCCAGGTGCAGCGTTATATCTACCGCTGTACCTGCCCGGACACCAAGGGTGAGTTTCCCTTCTCGGCCCAACGCCATGCGCTGGTTGCCAAAGGTCGACGCTACTTCTGCCGGCGCTGCAAGGTGACGCTGAGCTTCACCGGTGAGCAACGCGTCGAATAATCCTCGCCAGGCCACTTAGTTGTTTCTCTCGAAGACCAAGGTGGCAGCCTGGTGCCGGTTAGTTGCTTGACCGGCACTATTGCGCAGAATGCCCGTCAAAGCCCCATGCAGGCTCGCAAGGTGCATACTCACCTTCTCTTCGCGCAAGGACAGGCTAATGATCGAACCCATTTTGCTGACGGCCACTCGTTTGTCGACCTTTGACCAGGATCGTCACCTGACCAACGCTACAGGTTTTTACTTCGAGCGGGATAAACGGCTGTTTTTGGTGACCAGCCGACACGTGGTGGTCGATGCAGCAACCGAGCATTACCCCAATCGCATTGAAATCGAACTGCACACCGATCCAGGCAATATTGCAGAATCAATCGGTTTCTCGATCCCCCTGTACCTGGATGGCAAAAGCATCTGGCGCCAGGCTGAAGATGCCACCGGGGAAATTGATGTCGCCGTCATCGAACTCGACCGCGCTGCCCTGCCCGAGCAAATGTTCTATCAGGCCTACACGCCTGAACATCTCCAGCACTCACTGGATCAGGTCGAAGTCGGCAGCTCGATGCTGGTGGTTGGTTTTCCACTGGGGTTTCACGACACCCTGCATCACATTCCCGTGGTCAGGCAGGCGGTTATCGCGTCATCGTTCGGCCTGAGATTCCAGGGTGAGGGTTACTTTTTGAGCGATGCCCGCACCCACCGTGGCATCAGCGGCGCCCCGGTAGTAATGCGCGCAACCTCGGAGCAAAAGGACAGGCTCGGTCAGTTGCCCTGGGTGCTGTTGGGCATCCACTCCGCACGCCTGGATGTCGGAACCCGAGACCTTGAACTGGATGAGGCCCTGGGACTCAACTGCACCTGGTACGCCGATGTATTGATGACACTGACCCAAAACTAAGCCGCAAATTGCGCTATCCCTCAAGCAGCCGCTCATATTGCAGCTTTGCTGGCCTTTAGCTCGGTGATCTGCTGCTCGCTGTAACCCAGCTCAGCAAGCACTTCAGCGGTATGGGCGCCAACCTCAACTCCCACATGCCGGGGCGCGGGCAGACCAGCAGAAAACTTGATCGGACAGGCCAGCTGTCTTTGCGCAGCCAAGCCCTGGCGCGGCACTTCAGTGATCAAGCCACGGGCCTTTGCCTGCGGGTGTTCACAGGCCTCGGAAAAGCTCAGCATCGGCTCAACACAGGCATCGATTTGCGCAAAACGCTGGCACAGTTCGTCAAAATCGTGCTTCTCGAACTCGATTTCCAACTCGCGCTTGAGCGCCTGCTGCTCTTCGGGTTTGGCCGACAAACCAGATGCCGCCAGTTCAGGACGGCCAATGGCCGCACAAAACTGCTGCATGAATTGCGGTTCCAGGCTGCCCACCGAAATCCAGCGACCGTCTCGCGTGCGGTAGTAATCATAGAAACTGCCACCATTGAGCGCCTGCTTTTGCATTTCCGGCTCAACACCCGCGGCCAGATACCCCGCACCCGCCATGGCATTGAGGCTGAACGCACAGTCCGTCATGCTGATATCCACATGCTGGCCTTCGCCTGTGACATTGCGCTGGATAACGGCTGCCAGCAGCCCCATGACACCATGTAGCGAGCCACCCGCCAGATCTGCAAGCTGCACGCCCAGCGGCAAGGGCCCGGACTCGCTGCGCCCGGTATAGCTGGCAACACCCGCCAGGGCCAGATAATTGATGTCGTGCCCGGCGCGATCCTTGTAGGGCCCGGTTTGCCCGTAACCGGTAATGGAGACGTAGATCAGCCTGGGGTTTATCGCCTTCAATGCCTGGTAGCCGATCCCCAGTTTGTCCATGACCCCGGGACGAAACTGCTCAAGAACAATGTCGTAGTCCTGCACGAGCTGCCTGACGACCTCGACCGCGGCGGCTTGCTTCAAATCCAGTGCTATGCTGCGTTTGTTGCGGTTAAGGTAGGCATGGCTGGCTGAAACGCCGTCCACATGAGGCGGCAACACACGCACCAGGTCGGTCCGCGTCGGCGACTCCACGCGCAACACCTGCGCCCCCATGTCAGCCAGCAGCAGCGAAGCAAATGGCCCCGGTAGCAGGGTCGAAAAATCCAGCACTTTGAGCGAAGCGAGCGGACCGGTCATTACAGTTCCTTGAGTCTGATTATTGGGCTCGACACAGTCATGCCAAGGCAGTCCAAATCATTTAACTGTCTGGTTATTGAGCCTAGACCCTGTATATACACGCCTCAATGACCCATAAGCTCAGCCTGCATTGACTGTTTCTGTCAGGTACTATGGACAACTGTCACAAACCATTACGAGCAGCGATTTGGCAGTACGCGTGATAGCAAAATGCTCTGCGACACTGAACCAATCGCTGTTCAGGCATTCCGATAATCTATATTGATGCCAAACAGTTAACACCCTTGTAAATCCGCAAACAGGAGCTTGTATATGCGCACTGCTGGTGCACGGAATCGCGGCCGAATACCCGCCAAACTGCTGGCTGGGCTATTGCTCATCATGGGCTTGGCATTACTCATCGGAGGCATTCGCCTCGGCCTGCTGGGTGGTTCCTGGTATTACGTGCTGGCGGGCATAGGCGTTGGCCTCAGCGGCTTCTTCCTGTTCCGCCTGCATCCGGCAGTGATCATTATCTATGCAATATTCCTGTTCGCCAGCACTGGCTGGTCGCTCTGGGAAGTTGGCCTCGACTGGTGGCAACTGGTCCCACGCCTGTCCTTGTGGTTCGCCATCGGCTTGCTGCTGTGGTTGCCCTGGCTACGCCGCCCGTTACAGCCACAACCTGTTGCACTGGCCAATGGGCTGCTTGGCGCCTCGGTGGTGCTGGCAGGAGCTGTGGCAATCGCAAGCCAGTTCACCGGCTATAACGGTGAAATCAAGGGCGAGCTGAGCCGTGCAACCACTGATGTGAAAAGCGCAGCGCCACAAATGCCTGAGGGCGACTGGCAGGCATACGGCCGCACCAGCTTTGGTGATCGCTACTCACCGCTGGGCCAGATCACCCCAGAAAATGCCAGCCAGTTGGAGCTGGCCTGGTCCTACCGCACCGGTGATATTCCAGGGCCGAACGACCCGCAGGAAACCACTGCGGAAAACACCCCGCTGAAAGTCAACGGCATGCTTTATGTCTGTACGCCGCACAGCCAGGTAATCGCACTCGACCCGGACAGCGGCAAGGAAATCTGGCGTTTCGACCCCAAGCTCAGCACGCAAAATGCCGATAGCTTCAAGGGCTGGGCGCATATGACCTGTCGCGGAGTTGCCTACCACGAAGACAAGAACGCAACCCAGGCCAGCACTGCGCCTGAGAAAAACGCCTGCCCACGCCGCCTGTTCCTGCCTACGGCCGACACTCGCCTGATGGCGATCAACGCCGACACCGGCAAGGTCTGCAGCGACTTTGGTGACAATGGCACCGTTGACCTGACGGCCAACATGGGCAGCTTCACCCCAGGTGGCTATTACTCCACCTCGCCGCCTGGCGTCAGTGGCGACCTGGTGATCATTGGCGGTCATGTGACTGACAACCTGTCGGTCGATGAGCCTTCCGGGGTGATTCGCGCCTACGATGTCAAAGACGGCCACCTGGTGTGGAACTGGGACAGCGGCAAGCCGGAAGCAACTGCGCCCATTGCCGAAGGCGAAACCTACACCCGCAACTCGCCGAACATGTGGTCGGTGATGAGCATCGACGACAAGCTTGGCCTGCTGTACCTGCCAATGGGCAACCAGATGCCCGACCAATGGGGCGGCAACCGGTCCGAGGCATCCGAAACCTACAGCGCTGGCGTCACGGCGCTGGACATCAAGACCGGCAAAGTCAGCTGGACTTTCCAGATGACCCACCACGACTTGTGGGACATGGACATTGGCGGCCAGCCGACCCTGGTTGATATCAAAACAGCCGATGGCATCAAGCCCGCGCTGATGGCCTCGACCAAACAGGGCAGCATCTATGTGCTTGACCGTGCCACGGGCAAGCCCATTGTTCCGGTCAATGAAACTCCGGTTCCGCAGGGGGCAGTCGAAGGCGACTTCACTTCGCCGACACAGCCCATGTCGGAACTCAACTTCATGCCCAAGACCCTGACCGAGAAGGACATGTGGGGCGGCACGCCATTTGACCAGATGCTTTGCCGCATCCAGTTCAAGTCACTGCGCTATGAAGGCATCTACACACCACCTTCGCTGCAGGGTTCAATTGTCTATCCCGGTAACTTTGGCGTGTTCGACTGGGGTGGCATTTCAGTTGATCCTAAGCGTCAGATCGCCATAGTGAACCCCAACTACATGGCATTCACCTCGCAATTGGTGCCCAGCGAAGCCGTAGAAGGCGGCCCGGCACGCAAGAGCGAAACCGAAGGCGTGCAACCAAACAAAGGCGCGCCCTATGGCGTGATCCTGCAGCCGTTGCTGTCGCAACTGGGCCTGCCTTGCCAATCGCCGCCCTGGGGTTATATCGCGGCGGTTGACCTGACCAATAACCAGGTTATCTGGCAGCACAAGAACGGTACGGTTCGTGACAGCTCGCCTGTTCCCTTGCCGCTGCCGATGGGCGTGCCTAGCCTTGGTGGAACCATCACCACAGAGGCCGGTGTTGCCTTCCTCAGCGGTACGCTCGACCAATACCTGCGCGCCTACGATGTGCGTAACGGCAAGCAGCTTTGGGAAGGTCGCCTACCTGCAGGCGGCCAGACCACGCCGATGACCTACACCGGCAAAGATGGCCGTCAGTACGTACTGGTGGTTGCCGGTGGTCACGGCTCGCTCGGCACCAAGCAAGGCGATTATGTAATGGCCTTTGCCTTGCCGAAAAAGTAACAGCGCTCAAACCGGCTGTATCAACTCTAAAAGAGGGCCGCAAGGCCCTCTTTTGGCTTGAAGACCCTCTGCAAAGCCAGCCAAGGAGCCTGTATGTTCAAACCCCTCGCCCTGCTGCTAAGTATTTCCAGCCTAGGCGCCTGCACCACGAGCCCCGCCATGCCCACCCCATACGATCTGTTAATCGGCAGCTACACCCAAGGTGCCAGCCAAGGCATTTATCGCTATCACTACGACAGCCAGGCAGGTCGCATCGGTGATCAACCCGAACAAGTCATCAAGGCAGACAATCCATCGTTCCTGCTGCTGTCAAAGGATCAATCCAGGCTATTGAGTGTCAACGAAAACGGCCCGGGGCAAACTGCCGACAAAGGCCAGGCCAGCAGCTTCGCGGTTGCCCCAGACAACCATTGGGTCAGCCCGATCAACCGCGTCGATAGCGGCGGTGATGAACCGACCCATGCCAGCCTGAGCCCCGACGAACGCTTTATGTTCGTCGCCAACTACGCGGTCCAGCCTGACCCCGGCGGCAGCCTCAGTGTATTGCCACTAAGTCCTGACGGCACCTTGCATGCTCCAAGCCAGCGTTTTAGCCACCCACCCAGCCATGTGAACAAAGCGCGCCAGGCGAGCTCGCACGTACATGCTGTGGTAATGAGCCCTGACCAGCGCTACCTGTTTGCCTGCGACCTGGGGGCCGATCGGCTATTCACCTATGGCTACAACCCCAAGCCCGGTTCGAATACTCCCCTGAGCCCCAAGGGCTCTACCGTCTTGCCGCCCGGCAGTGGCCCACGCCACTTGCTATTCAGCAATGATGGCAAGCGCGCCTACCTGACGCTTGAGTTGAGTAACCAGCTTGCGGTGTTCGACTATGGGCAAGGCACGCTGCGACAACAGCAAATTATCGATCTCAACCCGCCAGACACCGAGGGCGAGACGCACGCAGCCGGCACCCTGCACAACTCCGCGGATGGACGATTCCTGTATGTGGCAACCCGTGGTCCGGTGAGCCAGATTCTGGTCTTTGCCACCGGCCCAAGGCTGGAGTTGGTGCAGCGCCACGCCATAGCGGGTAAAGAGCTACGTGAGTTCAGCATCGACCCCAGCGGAAATCAGCTGCTGGTTGCCAACCAGGGCAGCAATGAGGTGCTGGTGATTGCCCGCGATCCTCTGAGCGGAAAACTGGGCGAGGTTCGCCAGCGCCTGCAGGTCGGCAACCCATCGGACCTGGTGTTTATCGGCGCTGATTCATAACAAAGGATGCGCTGAAACAGCCATTTCGCCGCATCGCCTGTTCATCCTCACCTCTGCACGCTTGTCCCTGCCTGGCCTGGCTGGCACCATCGGGCAGCCGTCATCAGGGATCAGCTTCATGAGCGAACGAACCATCGCCAGCCATTTTGTCCGCGCCGCTATCAGCGGCGCCCAACGCAATGGCTACGACTGCCTGGCCTTGCTGCGCGGACTCAATATCCAACCGGCGCTACTGGACGAACCCAAGGCACGTATCGCACCTGAGCAGTTCGCCCGGCTTATCCAGCAACTTTGGGAACTGCTCGACGACGAATACCTCGGCTTCGGCAAATACCCGAGTAAACGTGGCACCTTCGCCATGATGTGCCACGCAATAATTCATTGCCGCACACTGGAAAAGGCCCTGAGTCGCGGCGCTCTGTTTTATAGCTTGTTTCCCGAAGCACCAGGCATTCAGATCAGCCATGAAGGCGACTTCGCCTGCCTTACCGTAGACGACTCAAGGCTGGATGATCCCGAGCACTTTCTGGTCGAGTCATTACTGGTCATCTGGCATCGCCTGGGCAGTTGGCTGATTGGCCAGCATATTCGCCTTGAGCAAGCGACCTTCAGTTACGCCAAGCCGGAGCACGAACCCCAATACAAACTGCTGTTCCCCTGCCCGCGCCATTTCAATGAGCCACGCATCAGCCTGCACTTTCACAAACGCTATCTGGCGATGCCCTTGCTGCAGGACGAACGTACCCTCAAGCACTTCCTGCAGCACTCACCGGCTGACCTGCTGGCGCGCCCCGACAGCGGACACAGCCTGAACAGCCAGATCCGGCGCCTGCTCGGACGAGACTGCAGCGCATGGCCCGACCTGGAGAAAGTGGCTCAGAAGCTTCATATGAGCGCGCAAACCTTGCGCCGTCACCTACGTGAAGAAGGCACGAGTTTTCAGGAGCTGAAAGACAATCTGCGCCGCGACCTGGCGATCTATCACCTAGGCCGCAATGAAATTTCGATTCAACTGATTGCCGAACAGTTGGGGTTCTCCGAACCTTCGGCCTTTCACCGCGCATTCAAGAAATGGACCGGCCTGACACCTGGCGCCTACCGCTCGCTAGAACACTAGGGAGCCTCAGTCCTATGCCTAGAGTCGTCGAGCATGCCATGCGGCGACCATGAACAGGCCCGCCAGCACACCCAGCAATGACAGCCAACCCGCGTGTTCCCAGACATAGCCGCCAACATAGCCAACCAGGCTTGAGCCCAGGTAGTAAGCACAGAGATACAGTGCCGAAGCCTGGGCCTTGGCCCCTTTTGCGCGTTGTCCCACCTGGCCGCTGGCAACTGCATGGGCGGCAAAAAAACCGAGGGTGAACAAGCCCAGGCCAAACACCACCGCCACCAGCCAAGGCGTCGCGCACAGGCCGACACCGACCAGCATGATGACAATGCCGCCCAGCATGACCTGGCGCGAACCCAGGCGCGGTACCAGCCTTCCAGCCCAACCTGCGCTGAAAATCCCCACCAGATAAACGGTGAACAGCAAGCCAATCACGGTTGATGACAGATTGAATGGTGCCGCCGCCAAACGGAAACCCACATAGTTGAACATGGCGACAAAACCACCCATGAGCAGGAATCCCATGGCGAACAACAGACGCAGTTCCGGGTTGGCCAGGTGCAAGCGGAAGTTACCCAAAAGCCCCTTGAGCGATAAGGACTGGGCTTGGAAATGGCGCGATGCAGGCAGCAGCCAGATAAACAGCCCAAGGCCCAATACGCCCAGGCCGCCAATTCCAGCCAAGGCCAAATTCCAGCCACCGATATCGCTGAGGAAACCAGCCAGCAAGCGCCCCAGCAAACCGCCTAGCGCGGTGCCACCGATATACAGGCCCATGGCGGCAGGCAAGGCCTTGGGGTCGAACTCCTCACCAACATAGGCCATGGCCAAGGCCGGCAGACCACTGAGCGCCAAGCCGAGCAAGGCGCGCAAAACCAATAGATGGTCCCAGTCGCTGACAAATGCACAGGCAACTCCAAGCACGCTGGCCAGCCCCAAGGCAACAACCATTACTGGCTTGCGCCCCAAGCTCTCGGCAAGTGCGCCACTGACCAGCAAACAAACGGCAAGACTCAGCGTGGTCAGCGACAACGCCAAGCTGCTGGTCGCTGCAGAAACACTGAAATAGCTGGCCAATAAAGGAAGCAAGGGTTGCACGCAATAGAGCAAGGCAAAGGTCGAAAACCCTGCACAAAATAACGCAAAGGTGGCACGTTTATAGGCGCTGGTGCCTTGTTGCAGATGGCTCGCAAGAGTTGTATCGGACATTTCGCTGCTCACAAAAAACGGCCCCTGACTGGCCGCAGACAAATGTTAGCATGCTATCTACATCAACCGCTGCATGACCGGCCAATAACAGGATAAAAGTTCCTCACTCACATTTAACCTTGCCGTTTGTCAGGTTATTGATCTGGGTCAGTCCGCAATTTCAAAGCAAGACTAGACTTTGCTCACACCTCTTGAGGAGTGAGCCTGTATGCATCAGCCCACTGATGATCAGGGGAGCAAGGGCAAGGAAACCCGACTTTTTCTATTTCTTGTCATCTGCCTTTTCCCTGCCCTGGCAGTCGCTATTGTTGGCGGCTACGGCTTTTTCATCTGGTTTATGCAGATGCTTCTTGGTCCGCCCGGGCCACCTGCCTAAGCACCCTCTCTCAAGTCTGTTACACGCTCAGCCTGGAGCAACGTGACATGGATGAAGCCCTGCATATCGCCAGTTTGCTGGTACACGCACGCCCCGAATTATTTGCCGCGGTCAAAGCCAACCTACGCTTGCTACCCGACCTTGAACTGCATCAGGAGAGCCCTCAGGGCAAGCTTGTTGTGGTGGTAGAAGCCAGCGATGAGCAGCAAATACTCCAGCGCATCGACCAAATCAGCAACATTCCCGGCGTATTGAATGCCGCCCTGGTTTATCACGAACTCCTCGCCAGCGAAGGAGAAACACCATGAATCTGACACGTCGTCAGTTTGCCAAAGCACAGGCCGCAGCAATAGCTGCAGCCGCGGCAGGCCTGCCCATCATTACGACAGCCTCGAACCTGATTACTGAATCGGACATGACCACCCTGAACTGGAACAAGGCGCCCTGTCGCTTTTGCGGTACCGGTTGCAGTGTGATGGTGGCAACGCGCGACAACCAGGTCGTGGCCACCCACGGTGACGTCAAAGCCGAGGTCAATCGCGGTCTTAACTGCGTCAAAGGCTACTTCTTGTCGAAGATCATGTACGGCACCGACCGCCTGACCCAGCCGATGCTGCGCATGAAGGATGGCCAGTACGACAAGCAAGGCGAGTTCCAGCCAATCAGCTGGGAACAGGCCTTCGACATCATGGAAACCAAGGTCAAGCAGGCCCTCAAGTCCGACGGTCCCACAGCACTGGGCATGTTCGGGTCCGGGCAATGGACGGTCTGGGAAGGCTACGCCGCCAACAAATTGATGAAGGCCGGTTTTCGCAGCAACAATATCGACCCCAACGCGCGCCACTGCATGGCTTCGGCGGTCATGGGTTTCATGCGCACCTTCGGCATGGATGAACCCATGGGCTGCTATGACGACATTGAAGCCACTGATGCCTTTGTGCTCTGGGGCTCGAACATGGCGGAGATGCACCCCATCCTTTGGAGCCGCCTGACTGACCGGCGCTTGAGCTTTCCCCATGTAAAAGTGGCCGTGCTTTCAACCTATGAACACCGCAGCTTCGAGCTGGCTGATATACCCATGGTATTCACGCCCCAGACCGACTTGCTGATCCTCAACTACATCGCCAACCACATCATCGAATCCGGCGCCGTGAACAAGGATTTCGTCAGCAAGCACACGCGCTTTGCCAAGGGCACCGATGACATAGGTTACGGCTTGCGCCCGGACAACCCGCTGGAAATGCAGGCCAAGAACGCCGGCAAGGCCAACACCTGGGAAGACATGTCATTCGAGCAGTACGCCAAATTCGTCAAGCCATACACCCTCGAACGCGCGGCCAAGGAAAGTGGCGTCCCAGCCGAACGGCTGCAGCAGTTGGCCGAGCTCTACGCCGATCCGAAACGCAAGGTCGTGTCCTTCTGGACCATGGGTTTCAACCAGCACACCCGTGGTGTCTGGGCCAACAACATGGTGTACAACATTCACTTGCTGACCGGCAAAATCAGCGAGCCGGGCAACAGCCCCTTTTCCCTTACCGGCCAACCCTCGGCCTGCGGCACCGCGCGTGAAGTCGGGACCTTCTCGCACCGCTTGCCAGCTGACCTGGTCGTCACCAATCCCAAACACCGCGAGACTGCCGAGAGAATCTGGAAGCTGCCCGCCGGGACAATCCAGGAAAAGCCGGGCTTTCATGCGGTGCAGCAGAGTCGCATGCTCAAAGACTCGGTACTCAAGGTGTACTGGACCATGGCCAGCAACAATATGCAGGCCGGTCCCAACATCATGCAGGAAGTCCTGCCGGGCTGGCGCAATCCAGATGCCTTTGTAATCGTATCGGACCCCTACCCAACCGTGTCGGCCCAAGCTGCCGACCTGATATTGCCGACCGCCATGTGGGTCGAAAAAGAAGGCGCATACGGCAACGCCGAACGCCGCACCCAG
This sequence comes from Pseudomonas segetis, assembly GCF_900188155.1. Taxonomy (GTDB): domain Bacteria; phylum Pseudomonadota; class Gammaproteobacteria; order Pseudomonadales; family Pseudomonadaceae; genus Aquipseudomonas; species Aquipseudomonas segetis. Next base: position 524,598 of record NZ_FZOG01000001.1, on the reverse strand, counting down.
TTCTGGCATCAGCTCGTCAGCCCACCGGGTGATGCAAAATCGGACCTGTGGCAACTGATGGAGTTTTCCAAGCGCTTCAAGACAGAAGATGTCTGGCCCGAGGACCTGTTGGCCAAGAAACCTGAGCTAAAAGGCAAGTCGCTGTTCGAGGTGCTCTACAAAAATGGTCATGTCGACCAGTTCCCGAGCGAGCAATTGGCTGAAGGTTATCTCAACGACGAGGCCAAGGCATTTGGCTTCTATGTACAAAAAGGCCTGTTCGAGGAGTACGCCTCCTTTGGCCGCGGCCACGGCCATGACCTTGCTGCCTTTGATGACTACCACAACGCACGTGGCCTGCGCTGGCCCGTCGTCGACGGCCAGGAAACCCGCTGGCGCTATCGCGAGGGGTCGGACCCCTATGTGGAAAAAGGCAGCGAAGTGCAGTTCTACGGTAACGCCGATAAAAAGGCGATTATCTTCGCCCTGCCCTACGAGCCACCAGCGGAGTCACCGGATGACGAATACCCCTTCTGGTTGTGCACCGGTCGCGTGCTTGAACACTGGCACACCGGCAGCATGACCCAGCGCGTGCCTGAGTTGCACAAGGCTGTCCCGGACGCAGTGGTTTACATGCATCCAGATGATGCAAAAGCCATGAAGGCCCGACGCGGCAGCGAAGTGAAGGTCATCAGCCGACGCGGCGAAACCCGCGCTCGTATCGAAACCCGCGGACGCAACAAACCACCACGGGGCCTGGTGTTCGTGCCCTTCTTCGATGCTCGCAAACTGATCAATAAAGTCACGCTGGACGCCACCGACCCGATCTCCAAGCAAACCGACTACAAGAAATGTGCGGTGAAGATCGAATTGGTCAATTTGGCCTGAGGAATGCAGCCATGAGCTATCGCCTACTGCCACTTTTATTACTTGCCGTCTTTGGCATTGCCGTCGCCAGCGACATCAATTATCCACTCGACGCCCCCGCGCCAGACGGCCGTCGGCCGGGTGGCACCTTGAGCCAGGATCTTGCCGCACCCAAGCTCAGCAGCACTGAAAACAAGGACATCAAGCGCGAACGTAACTATCCCGAGCAACCGCCAACGATCCCGCACAGTATTCGCGGCTATCACCTGGATAAAAACAGCAACAAGTGCCTGTCATGTCACAGCCGTGCCAACAGTGCCATAACCCAGGCACCGATGATCAGCATCACCCACTACATGGATCGGGACGGCCAGGCGCTGGCAGCCGTATCGCCTCGGCGCTACTTCTGCAACCAATGCCATGTCCCACAGAAAGACACCCCGCCTCTGGTAGGCAACAGCTTCAAGGACATAGACACAGTACTTGAGCAAGAAACCTCAACCCCTAACAGGAATCCCTGAGGAGGCGTCATGAAATCTTTGTTCGCCTGGCTCAAGGGTTACTGGTGCACACTGCGCCGCCCCAGCCTGCATTTCAGCCTGGGGTTTCTAACCCTTGGCGGCTTTATTGCGGGAATCATTTTCTGGGGTGGTTTCAACACCGCGCTGGAGGTGACCAACACCGAGCAGTTTTGCACTTCGTGCCACGAGATGCGCGACAACGTATTTGCAGAGCTCAAGGACACCATTCACTACAGCAACCGCTCAGGCGTGCGCGCCACCTGCCCTGATTGTCACGTGCCGCACAAGTGGACCGATAAGATCGCCCGCAAGATGCAGGCATCCAAAGAGGTGTGGGGCAAGATCTTCGGCACCATCAACACCCGGGATAAGTTTCTTGCCCACCGTCGCGAGCTTGCCGAGCATGAATGGAAACGGCTCAAGGCCAATGACTCACTGGAGTGCCGCAACTGCCACAACTTCGACTTCATGGATTTCACCAAGCAAAGCAAACGCGCTGCCAAGATGCACTCCACCTCCCTGGCCAGCGGAGAAGCCACCTGCATTGACTGCCACAAGGGTATTGCCCACCAATTGCCCAGCATGAGCGGAGTGCCGGGTTGGTAAATTGGCAAACGACAGGCGTACACTCCAGCGTTGCGTGTATACCGGTCTTCACATGAGGATTGAAGGTACTGCGCGCGTCTAACGCAACGGGTTGTGATAAGGATAAACGCGCTTGGACAGCAGCATTTTCTTCGCTGTATTGGCCGCAGCCATGCTGCATGCGGGCTGGAATGCCCTGATCAAGATTGGTCTGGATCGTTACCTGAGTGTGTGCCTGATTCAGATCGGCGCCGGGGTTGCCGCAACCTGTTCACTGCCATTGCTGCCCCTGCCCGAAACAGCCGCCTGGCCATGGATCATGCTCTCGGCGCTGCTGCATATCGGCTACAACGGCTTTCTCGCCCATGCCTATAAATACGGCGACCTGAGCCAGGTCTACCCCTTGTCGCGGGGTAGCTCACCGTTGATTGTGGCCTTGATCGGCGTCGCCCTGCTTCATGAAACCTTGAGCTGGGGACAAATCAGCGGGCTGCTTATTCTGGTCACCGGCATCTGGCTGATGGCATTACGTACCCAGAAAGACAGCCCGTTCAATACCCCACTGCTCCTGACCGCACTGACTACCGCCAGTTTTATTGCAGCCTACACCCTTACAGACGCAGTGGGCGCACGGGTCAATGGCGATGCACTGTCCTACGCCATGTGGCTGTTTGCAACCAACGGCCTGGTGACTCTGGTGATCCTGGTAGCGATGCGCGGCACCACAGTTCTAGGCAAGCTGGGCCAGCACTGGAAAGGCGGCTTGAGCGGCGGTGTGATGTCACTGATGGCCTACAGCATCGTCATCTGGGCCATGACACTGGCGCCAGTTGCCGTGGTCTCCGCATTGCGCGAAAGCAGCGTATTGTTTGCCCTGTTGATTGGCCGCCTGGTTCTCAAGGAAACATTGCCAGCACTCAGAATCCTGTCTTGCGTGGTGATCCTGCTCGGCGTTGTGACCCTCAAGCTGACTTGATGCCATGCGGCTGGACGCAGCACTGCAGAGCTCCTAATCTGAACCTGTGCCCTTGAATGCCAATGGCACAATCCAGGAGGACTCAGGATGAGCGATTTCGTCGTCAGCGCACGCCGCATCAGGCAAGGAGCCTTTATTGCCGAGCCCGGCCCTTCCCGATTCCTGATCGTCGATGCTGAGCAACTGCCTGCACCCGAGCAAGGGCGCACCGGCGTCACCTGGATCAATGCCTGGCTCCAGCAAATGCTGGCTGAAGCAGTCTGGGGCGTGGATGAGCGCACGGGCGCAAACCGTGGTGACATCCTGATCTTCGTCCACGGCTACAACAACAGTCCCGCCGAGCTTATGGCGCACCACCGCCAGCTCAAGTCCGACCTGCACGCCGTTGGCTGGAAAGGCGTGGTGGTTTCCTTTGATTGGCCATGCGACAACAAGGCAGCCGGTTACCTTGAAGACCGCCACGACGCCAAGCAAAGCGCAATGCAACTGGTCACCGACCTGATCTCGCTGCTGGCGACCAGGCAAACCCCGGATTGTGCAATCAACACCCACATCCTGGCGCATTCCATGGGTGCCTATGTGGTGCGTGAAGCCTTTGATGACGCAGATGATGCGCGCCTCGACAACAACAGCTGGATGATCAGCCAGCTGTGTTTCATTGGCGCAGATATTTCAGCGCAATCGCTCAATGAAGGCAACGCCACCACCGACTCGCTCTACCGTCACAGCATGCGCCTGACCAACTATTTCAGCCTTGGCGACAGCGTACTCAAGCTCAGTAATGTCAAACGTGCAGGGGTCGCCCCACGCGCCGGACGCATTGGCCTGCCAGCGCTTGCACCGCGTAGCAGCGCCAATGTTGATTGCTCGCTTTACCACCAGGCACTGCTGCAAAGCGCCGCCCTCCAGGCAGCCGATCAACCGAGCGGTTTTCATGGCAACCAAAGCCATTCATGGTTCTTTGGCAATCGGGTCTTTACCCTCGACTTGTTCGAAACCCTCAAGGGCGACCTGGATCGCAGCATCCTGCCGACCCGCAGCCCAAGCCTGACCGAGCGCAGCTTCAACCTGATCCGCCCTGCTGGCACCTAACCGGCAACTTCTGCCACGCCCCGCCACCCAACCCTGGATCTGTATTCGCACCATTTGCTGCAGCCCGTCTAGATCGGGCGTTGCACTCAGGGCACAATGCATAGATGAATGAAGACTACCTACCGAGTTGCTGCACGCCGTTAACCCAGTGCTGGCCCCTGCCCCTGCCAATGGCAGGCACCCAGCTGATCAGCACGCGTTTCGACCCCGGCTTGTTTGAGCCATCGGCCTTTGAACGCTGTGCAATCGCTCCGGTACGGGGTGTCGCAAAGCGCCAGACCGAATACCTCGCCGGAAGGCTTTGCGCTCGTGAAGCCCTGCGCCAGGTCACTGGTGTCGCGAGGGTGCCTGCCGTTGGCGAGGATCGCGCTCCTGTCTGGCCGCTGAATGTCTGCGGCTCAATCTCGCACGGCAATGGCCTGGCTGCTGCGATAGTGGCCGAGCGTAATCACTGGCGTGGCCTTGGCCTGGACATAGAGCAGCCTCTGGAAACGCAGCGTGCAGCACGCCTGGCCAGTGAAATTCTGACCCCGCGCGAAATGCACCGAATAGCCAAAACCAGCGCAGAGGAACAAGCCTGGTGGGTCAGCCTGAGCTTCTCGCTCAAAGAAAGCCTGTTCAAGGCGCTGTATCCACTGGTTCTGACTCGGTTTTACTTTGAAGATGCCGAGTTGCTCGAATGCGACAAGGGAACACAAGGCAGGGCCCGGCTGCGCCTGCTGGTCGACTTGAACCAACAGTGGCCGGCCGGCAGTGAAATCAGCGGACAATTCTGCATGTTCGAAAACCAGCTTATTAGCCTGGTTTATGTCCCGCGTCTATCAACCCGCTAGCATCAGTTAATCCCTTCCCGCGCACAAATCCGATAAACTCAGGCAATTGCTGCCAGGAGTACCTATGCGCGACGAACTGAATCAAGGCTTGATCGACTTTCTAAAAGCATCGCCAACGCCCTTCCATGCCACTTCCAACCTTGCGCTTCGCTTAGAAGCAGCGGGCTTTCAGCGCTTGGACGAGCGCGATACCTGGCACACCGAAGCCGGTGGTCAGTACTATGTCACTCGCAACGATTCCGCCATCATTGCGTTCAAAGTGGGCAAGCGACCACTGACCGAAGCCGGTATTCGCCTGGTTGGCGCCCATACCGACAGCCCATGCCTGCGCGTCAAACCGAACCCAGAACTGCAACGCCATGGTTTTTTCCAGCTTGGCGTGGAGATTTATGGCGGCGCACTGCTTGCGCCCTGGTTTGACCGCGACCTGTCCCTGGCTGGCCGCGTGACCTTCCGTCGCGATGGCAAGGTGGAAAGCCAACTGATCAACTTCGAACTGCCGATTGCCGTCATCCCCAACCTGGCCATCCACCTGAACCGCGAGGCCAACAGCGGCTGGGCGATCAACAAGCAAACCGAGATGCCGCCCATCCTGGCGCAGGTCGCAGGTACCGAGCCAGTTGATTTCCGCGCCCTGCTGGCTAACCAACTGGCCCTTGAGCACAGTTTGAATGCCGATGCGGTACTGGATTACGAACTGAGTTTCTACGACACCCAACCAGCGGCAGTCATAGGCCTCAACAGTGATTTCATCGCCGGTGCACGCCTGGACAACCTGCTGTCGTGCTACGCGGGGCTGCAAGCACTGCTCAGCGCCGGCGATGCCGAAACCTGCGTCCTGGTCTGCACCGACCACGAAGAAATCGGCTCCAGCTCAGCCTGTGGTGCCGACGGCCCGATGCTCGAACAGGTCTTGCGCCGTGTCATCCCCCAGGACCAGGACTTCGTGCGCACGATCCAGCGCTCGCTGCTGGTATCGGCTGACAATGCCCACGGCATTCACCCCAACTACCCGGACAAACATGACGAAAATCATGGCCCTAAGCTCAACGCCGGCCCGGTAATCAAGATCAACAGCAACCAGCGCTATGCCACCAACAGCGAAACAGCGGGCTTCTTCCGGCACCTGTGCCTGGAAAACGAAGTGCCGGTGCAAAGCTTCGTGGTACGCAGTGACATGGCCTGCGGCTCGACCATAGGGCCGATCACCGCAAGCCAACTGGGTGTCCGTACCGTCGATATCGGCTTGCCAACCTTTGCCATGCACTCAATCCGCGAACTTGCCGGCAGCCATGACCTGGCTCACCTGGTCAAGGTCCTGAGTGCGTTCTACAGCAGCCCGGAGCTGCCTTGAGGCCCCTATGATCGAGCACATTCGCAACAGCCTGCTGGAGGCGCAACGCGCGCTGGACGACTTCATCAATAACGAGCAGACCCTGCAAAAGATTGAAAGTGCAGCGCAAATGCTGGTCGAGAGCTTCGAGCAAAAGGGCAAGGCCTTCTCGTGCGGCAACGGCGGCTCGATGTGCGATGCCATGCACTTCGCCGAAGAGCTGACAGGACGATATCGTGGCAACAGGCCCGGTATCGCAGCCGTTTCAATCAGCGACGCCAGCCATATCAGCTGTGTGGCCAACGACTTTGGCTACGAGTACATCTTCTCGCGCTATATCGAATCGCACGGCCGTGAAGGCGATGTATTGCTTGCATTCAGCACCAGCGGCAAAAGCCCCAACGTGCTTAACGCGGTGGCGGCGGCGAAACAGCTTGGGGTCAAGGTCATAGGCCTGACTGGCAAGCCCGGTTCCAAGCTCGAAGAGCTGGCGGATATCTGCATTTGCGCTCCGGGCGGCAATTACGCCGACCGTATCCAAGAGCTGCATATCAAGGTCGTGCATATCCTGATCGAGCTGATCGAGCGTAAGCTCAACCCTGAAAACTACGCATGATGCAGGGCGTGACAAGGCGCAGCCTGTCCGCCAGAACTCGACAAATCAACTCAATATCCGCTGCGAAAATGGTGGGTGGTTAAAGCGCCACCCACCCTGCAAAACAGCCATTAGGGTGTGACAACGCGAGGCTTGCCCACCAGACCCGGCACAATTAATCCGGCACCTCGACGCTGACGTGAATGGCGTCATGACGCCAGTATTCGAGGTCACAGTCGATCAGCCGACCATGTTGATCGCGATTGACCCGGGTGATACGCAACGCCGGGCTGCCCACTGCCACTTTCAAGCTACTCGCGGCCTCGGCATGCAGCGCCGTGGGCATCATGTCGAACCGCACCCGCCCGTAACGAATCTGGTATTGCCTGGCATAGAGTTCGGTGAGCGAGCGTGTCAGGTCAAACTCGAGAATCGCCGGGAAATACAGCGGGTTCAAGTAATGCTCGACGTAGAGCACCAGGCGTCCGTCTATACGCCGCGCACGGCGTATCTGAAACACACTGGTCAAGGCTGGCAGGTCGAGTATCTGGCAGATTTCCGCATTCGCCGGAATCAACCGGGCGCTGAGCACCTCAGTCGCGGGCTCGCGTCCCTGTTCGGCGACCATTGCATGAAAATGGCTGCGCACTAACGGGTTGTAGGCTACGCGCGCGGGGGAAACAAACCAGCCACGGCGTTCCTCCCGGTACACCAGCCCTTGAGCCTCCAGCTGCCCCAGCGCCTCGCGCAAGGTGATGCGCGTGGTAGCAAACAACTCACTCAGCTTACGCTCGGCGGGCAACTTGTTACCGGAGACGAGCAAGCCGTGCTCTATCTGCTCTTGCAGCGCCCGGCAAATAGTAGTGACCGCTCGCGGAGTGACCTCAGGCATCAATTTGATCCTCCTGGACTAGTCCAGCCCTATTGAGGGGCATGAAATACGGCATTTCGGTTGCACAACGATTGCTGCAAGCCTAGGCAGTCTAGATGACCGCTAGATGACAGCCAGGCTCCAAGCAGATTTCCTGCCAGCAGATGGTTAGATATGCCCCATTAAAACAGCGACTTATCTATGGTCTACGCTTGAAGAGCAGTACGCCGCCAGAGCGTATAAACAATTAGCGGTAGCGCACGACATAAAACTGTCATTTATTGCGCCTAAATTGGCTCGGGTATTGCTGATCTAGACCAACACTTAATCTGCAAGGGAGTTTCAAATGAAACAACTGCTGCTAGCTACTTTGATGGGCTCGGCCATCGCCATGGCAACACAGGCAATGGCTGCGGATACAGATGTCAAAGCACTCGAGCAGGCCGCTCGCGCCGAAGGACAAGTCAATAGCGTCGGCATGCCTGACAGTTGGGCCAACTGGAAAGATACCTGGGAGGACCTGAACAAGAACTACGGCCTCAAGCACCTCGATACCGATATGAGCTCGGCGCAGGAAATCGCCAAGTTTGCCGCCGAAAAAGATAACGCCACGGCCGACATCGGCGACGTTGGTGCTGCATTTGGTCCCATTGCCGTGCAACAGGGGGTCACCCAAGCCTACAAACCATCGACCTGGGAGCAGATTCCAGACTGGGCCAAGGATAAAGACGGCCACTGGATGCTCGCCTACACCGGTTCCATCGCATTTATCGTCAACAAACAGCTGGTCAAAGATGTACCCAAGAGCTGGGCCGACCTGAAAAAAGGCAGCTACAAGGTTGCCATCGGTGACGTCAGCGCTGCTGCACAGGCGGTAAACGGCGTTCTGGCCGCCGCGATCGCCAATGGCGGTGACGAGAAGAACATTCAACCGGGCCTGGACTTCTTCGGAGCAATTGCCGAACAAGGGCGCTTGTCGCTGTCGAACCCGACTATCCAAACCCTGGAAAAAGGTGAAGTCGAAGTCGGTGTGGTCTGGGATTTCAATGGCCTGAGCTACCGCGACCAGATCGATCCTAGCCGCTTTGAAGTACTGATCCCGTCCGACGGTTCGGTAATTTCGGGCTACACCACCATCATCAACAAATACGCCAAGCACCCCAATGCAGCCAAGCTGGCCCGTGAGTACATTCTCAGCGACGCAGGCCAGATCAACCTGGCCAAGGGTAATGCGCGGCCGATTCGTGCGGAGCACCTGACGCTGCCAGCCGAGGTTCAGGCCAAGCTGCTGCCCAACGAGCAGTATGCCAAGGTCAAGCCGATCAAGGATGCAGCCGCCTGGGAAGCAACCTCCAAGGCATTGCCGCAACTGTGGCAGGAAAACGTCATCATCAATATGGAATAAGCCATCACGGCTAGCTTGAACCATAGGGAGGCAACCTGGGTTGTCTCCCTATATCAATTTGCAACAACCCTGAATCTGCTGTGAGTCGCCTATGAAAGACAATGTCATCCTGGTGATTTTGGATGGCCTGAACCATGAGGTCGCCCAGCATGCCATGGGCCATCTACAGGCCTATTGCGGTGCCGGTCGCGCCAGGTTGTATAAGCTTGAATGCGAGCTGCCATCGCTGTCGCGTCCGCTCTACGAATGCATCATGACCGGAGTTGCCCCCATCGACAGCGGCATAGTGCATAACGATGTGGTGCGCCTGAGCAACCAGCGCAGCATTTTTCATTACGCCCGTGAGGCGGGCCTGAGCACCGCTGCCGCTGCCTATCACTGGATGAGCGAGCTGTATAACCGTGCGCCGTTTGTAGCCGCACGTGACCGCCACACCAATGACACTACGCTGGCGATTCAACACGGCCACTTCTACTACGTCGATCACTACCCGGACTCACACGTCTTCGATGATGCCGAGCATTTGCGCGCAGCACACAAGCCCAACTTCCTGCTGGTCCATCCCATGAATATTGATGATGCCGGGCACAAGCATGGGCTCGATTCAGCGCAGTATCGCAACAGCGCCAGACGTGCCGACTTGTTTCTTGCCGAGTACCTGCAGCGCTGGCTGGATGACGGCTACCAGATCCTGGTGACGGCTGATCACGGCATGAACAACGACCGCTCGCACAATGGCTTGCTTGCCGAAGAACGTGAAGTTCCCTTATTTGTGCTGGGCGATGCATTCAGCCTGGACCCACAGGCCGCGCCCAGGCAAACCGAGCTGTGCGGCACCATATGCCAATTGCTGGGCGTGGCCCACGACAAACCAATGTGCAAGGAACTGCTCAAGTGAGTGCAACCGAACCACGCCAATCACGGAGCAAGTGGCTGGCGGCCCTGTGGCTTGTCCCCTTCGCGCTGTTTTTCTTCGCCTTCCAGATCGCACCGCTGATCTGGATTACGCTGAACAGCGTCAACGTTGATGGCAGTTGGAGCCTGGCCAACTTCGAGAAAATATTCTCCTCCAAGTTCTACCTGCAAGCCATCAAGCACAGTTTGCAGGTTGGTTTTTGGTCCAGCCTGTTCGGCATCATCATCGCCATCATCGGTAGTTACTCACTGCATCAGGTTGATTCAAAGTTGCGCGACTTTGTCATGGCGTTCTCCAACATGACCAGCAACTTTGCCGGAGTGCCCTTGGCGTTCGCCTTTATCATCCTGCTTGGATTCAATGGCGCGATCACCTTGCTGCTCAAGCAGATTGGCTGGATTGACGATTTCAACCTGTACTCCAAGACAGGGCTGATCGTGCTCTACACCTACTTCCAGATTCCACTTGGAGTCATGCTGCTGTATCCGGCGTTCGATGCCCTGCGCGAGGACTGGCGCGAGTCGGCGGCCCTGCTCGGTGCCAACACCTGGGACTTCTGGCGCCATATCGGCCTGCCGGTACTGACTCCGGCGCTGCTTGGCACCTTCGTGATACTGCTGGCGAATGCACTCGGGGCCTATGCCACGGTGTATTACCTGACCACGGGTAACTTCAACATCATGCCGATTCGTATCGCCGGCCTGGTTTCGGGCGATATCTCGCTTAATCCGAACCTGGCCAGTGCCTTGTCAATGGTGCTGCTCGGCCTCATGGCGCTGATCACCATCGTCCATCAAGTGCTGCTGAAGAGGAGCTATCATGTCGCGCGCTGATACGACCGCCAGCATTCTCTATCACCGCGTGGTGGTTTGGCTGCTGTTCCTGATCTTGCTGTTGCCCCTGGCCGGCACCTTGCTGTATTCGTTGTCGACCAGTTGGTCGGCAACCATTCTGCCCGATGGCTTGACCTTCAAATGGTACTTCGAGCTGTGGGGCGAGCCGCGCTTTCTCAAGGCCTTTGGCCAGTCGCTGCTGATCTGCTTTTCCGCGTTGTTCCTGGCTTCGATACTGATCCTGCCGCTGCTGTTTGTGGTCCACTATCACTTCCCCAGGCTCGATGGGCTGATGAACATCCTCATTCTGCTGCCTTTCGCAATGCCACCGGTGGTGTCCTCGGTTGGCCTGCTGCAAGTCTATGGATCAGGGCCTGTGCAATTGGTCGGCACACCCTGGATCCTGATTGGCTGCTACTTCACCATCGCCCTGCCCTTCATGTATCGCGCGATCACCAATAACCTCCATGCCATCAACCTGCCGGACCTGATGGACGCCGCCCACCTGCTAGGCGCCAGCACCTGGAAGGCAGCCTTCCTGGTGGTGCTGCCAAACCTGCGCAAAGGCCTGATGGTGTCGCTGTTTCTGTCGTTCTCGTTCCTGTTTGGCGAGTTTGTATTTGCCAATATGCTGGTCGGTACGCGCTACGAAACCCTGCAGGTCTACCTCAACAACATGCGCAACAGCAGCGGCCACTTCAACAGTGCGCTGGTGATTTCCTATTTCTTCTTTGTGTTGATTTTCACCTGGGCAGCCAACCGCCTGAACAAGGACAAGTCATGAGTTATCTGAGCATCAAGGGCCTGAACAAAAGCTACGGCAGCACGCAGATTTTCAGCGACATCAATTGCGAGATCGGCCAAGGCGAATTCATTACGCTGCTTGGCCCGTCGGGTTGCGGCAAATCGACCTTGCTGCGCTGCATTGCAGGCCTGACCACGGTCAATGGCGGGCAAATCCTGCTCGACGGCGAAGACCTGGTCCCCGTGACCCCGCAAAAGCGCGGCATCGGCATGGTATTCCAGAGTTATGCCCTGTTTCCCAACATGAGCGTCGAACAAAACGTTGCCTTTGGCCTGCGCATGCAAAAGGCGGGTAAGGCGCAAAGCCAGGCGCGGGTCAAGGAAGCCCTGCAGATGGTCGAGCTCAGCGATTTCGCCAATCGTTACCCGCACCAATTGTCTGGAGGCCAGTGCCAGCGTGTGGCGCTGGCACGTTCGCTGGTGACCCGTCCGCGCCTGTTATTACTGGATGAACCCCTGTCGGCGCTCGACGCGCGCATTCGCAAGCACTTGCGCGAACAAATCCGTGAGATTCAACAAGAGCTTGGCCTGACGACTATTTTCGTTACCCACGACCAGGAAGAAGCGCTGGTCATGAGTGACCGCATCTTCCTGATGAATGCGGGCAGGATCGTCCAGAGCGGCAAAGCTGAAACCCTGTATACCGAGCCTGTCGATGCCTTCGCTGCAGGTTTTATGGGCAACTACAACCTGCTGGATGCAGAAACGGCCAGCCGTTTGCTCGACCGCCCTATCAGTACAGGCGTGGCCATTCGCCCGGAAGCCATCGCAATCACGGCCGATGGCGAAATTGAAGGCCTTATTCGCAGCCACAGCCTGCTCGGTAACGTTATTCGCTACCGGGTAGAGGCGCGTGGCGTCGAGTTGCTGGTCGATGTGCTCAACCGCAACGAAAGCGACCTGCACGACAAAGGCCAGCGCATCGTCCTGAGCATTGATAGCCAAGCTGTACGCGAGGTGGCGTGATGACCCTGGCAATCTTTGACCTTGATGACACCTTGATCGACGGCGACTGTGCCAGCTTGTGGAGCGCCGAAATGGCCAAGATTGGCTGGGTCGATGCCGAGAGTTTTATTGCGCGCGATCACGAGCTGATGAACCTCTATGCCCAGGGCCAACTGGCCATGGAAGACTACATGGCGTTCAGCCTCGCACCACTTGTGGGCCGCACCCCGGAAGAGGTTGCCTTTGTCGTCGAGCCCTTTGTCGAGGATGTGATAGAACCGGTTTTGCACAGCGATGCAACACGCTGCCTGGCCACTCACCGCAAGGCCGGCGACCGCGTATTGATTATCTCCGCCTCTGCGCACTTCCTGGTCAGTGCCATTGCCCAGCGGCTGGGCATCGAGGACGTACTGGCCATAGACCTGGAAATTCAGCACGGCTGCTACAGCGGTCAGACCCAAGGCATATTGACCTATCGCGAAGGCAAGGTCGCACGCCTGCATCAATGGCTGGCTGACAACAACGAACCCCTTGATGGCGCCTATTTCTATTCCGACTCACGCAACGACCTGCCCTTGCTCAAGCAGGTCGATAACCCGCGGGTGGTAAACCCGGACCCACAACTGCGCGCGCATGCCGAACAGGTCGGCTGGCCAATCCTCAACTGGCGCTGAGGCTCCTGGCCCGGATTGGCTGGATGACGGCTTTTCATCCAGCATCAGGCAAGCCAGGCCTTGTAACACCGGGCCGGTTTGCACGTCTCTAGCTAGGCAATCGCTCGACGGCCCGCCGCTGGGGCTCGTGTTCCGGTATTCTGCATACCAGAACTGAGCCCCAAACAGTGGTACAAAGAGCGGCTACCTGCACTGCCTCAGACGGCTGCACAATCGATATTTAGCTAGGAGCCTTAGATGCATAACTGGAACGATGTTATTTCTCGAGCCACCCACGGCAACCCAGCGCCTGATCGCAAAGTCATCAAGACCGAAGAAGAGTGGCGCGCCCAACTCGATGCCGAACAATACCGGGTCACTCGCCAAGCCGGTACTGAACGGCCCCACAGCTCGCCAATGTGCAGCCTGTTTGAACCGGGTATATACGGTTGTGTGTGTTGCGGCACGCCCTTGTTCGATGGGAACAACAAATATGAGTCCCATAGCGGCTGGCCGTCATTCACCCAGCCGATCAAGGACAACGTGATTGCTTATCACAACGACTCAAGCCACGGCATGTCCCGTATCGAGAACAGCTGCAATGTATGTGGCGCGCATTTGGGCCACGTATTCCCGGATGGCCCGGAGCCCACTGGCTTGCGCTTCTGCATGAACGCGGTCGCCCTGAAAAAGCTCGATTAGGACAATTTGGATAGCGTGGCGCGATTGTGCGCCACGCATTGGCATTCGATGAGGACCGGCAGATGAAAGCAATCTGGAACGACCGCGTAATCGCCCAGTCAGACGCAACCGTGGTCGTCGAAGGCAATCACTATTTCCCCGCTGACGCCATCGTCAGCGAGTACTTCAAGCCCAGCGACTACAGCAGCCATTGTCCATGGAAAGGCCAGGCGCACTACTACAGCCTGGAGGTCGAGGGTAAGCGTAATCCCGATGCCGCCTGGTATTACCCGCAGCCCAAGGAAGCAGCAGCCAATATCCGTGGCTATGTGGCATTTTGGAAGGGCGTGGTCGTAAGCGATTAGACGGTATTGGCTCACGACCAGCCAATGATCAGGCCTTCGCCACTTCTGGTGCCAGTATCCACTCGGCGCTGTCATTCCATACATCCATCCGGGTGATCTTGCCATCACGCACTTCAAAGCGATCCAGATAGCGATTGCCACTGAAACTGCGCCCATCGGGCCATTCGCCATAAAGGGTACCGTTGGAGTACACCACCGTATGGTCGCCACGATCTGTCCAGTCGAACTGACCCAGCGCCTTTTTCACCCAGTTGTAGCGTGCGGCATTGAAGGCCGTGATCTCCTTTGCGCTTGGCATCAGCCGCCCGCCGGTGAAGGTGATGCGGACATCGGCTGACATATAGGTCGCCGCCTTGACGGGGTCGGGTGCCATCGATGCGTCTAGAAAGTCACTGACAATTTGTACTGCCGGGTTGTCGTGCTGCATGGTCGCTAACTCCGAATCCATAAACATTGGAATGATTAGATTGGCGCATTGCTCTGGTGCAAGCCGCCCAAATGCTGTGCGCAAAGCTCAAGCATTTTCGCCACAAGCCCCGTAAATACTGGGGTTTCATATGTGGCACCCAGTTTGCTAGCAAACTTCATACAAATGCTAGCAATCTGGAGAAACTACATGCAAAACTTGCAAAAAATACTCTCTCCCCTCGCCAAGCTACTGCCTCGCGCAGTGGCCGTAGCAACTTTGGGCTTGATGACACTCAACAGTGCCCATGCCGCAGAGCCCATCAAGGTGGGTCTGGTTGCAGCGCTTTCCGGGCAATCGGCAAAGTCAGGTGAAGCCCTGACCCGCGGCTTGACTGTGGCCATTGACGAAATCAACGCCGCAGGCGGGATTCTCGGTCGCCCGGTCGAGTTGATCCGCCGCGACGATGAAAGCAATCCGGCCAAGGGCATGCTGGCGGCACGCGAATTGATTCAGCGCGAGCAGGTCGCCGTGCTGTTCGGCGGCCTGGACACCCCGGTTTCATTGGCCATAGTGCCCCTGGCCAACCAGCTCAAGGCGCCCTTCATGGGCATCTGGGCGGCCGGAACCAAAATCACTGAAAATGGCGCCAAGGATAACTATGTGTTTCGCGTGTCAGCCGTTGATGAACTGGTCGACGAAGCCTTGGTTGAATACGGCGTCACTAAAAAAGGCATGCAAAAACCCGGCATGATCCTGATTAACAATCCATGGGGCGAGTCGAATGAAATCGGCTTCAAGCACGCACTGGATAAACGCGGCATGCAAGCGGCAGGCATTGAACGCATAGAAGGCAGCGACCTTGACGTTGTGCCACAGCTGACCCGCTTGAAGAATGCCGGCGCCGACAGCCTGTTGATGGTCGGCAACGTGGGGCCATCGGCGCAGGTGGTCAAGTCTCTGGATCGCATGGGCTGGGATGTACCCATTGTTTCGCACTGGGGTCCGGCAGGGGGACGTTTCGGCGAGTTGGCAGGGCCAAATGCAAGCAAGGTCCACTTCATCCAGACCTATGTATTTACCGACAACAACAGCGCCAAGGGCGACTCGGTGCTGGCGGCCTTGAAAAAACGCTACCCCGAAATCAAGACCCTGGCCGATGTCACTCCAGCTGTTGGTATTGCCAACGCCTACGACGCCATGTTCCTGGCCTCGCTTGCCATTGAGAAAGCAGGCAGCACCAAAGGTACAGAGGTGCGCGATGGCTTTTATGCGATCAATGAGTACAACGGCCTGATCAAGGATTACAAGCAACCATTCACCCCCACCAAACACGATGCCCTGGGCCCGAATGATTATGTGTTCACCCATTTCGTAAACGACCAGATCGTCCCGATAGCCCCTTAAACGCAGCTGTGAGCGGCCCTGGGTCCAGGGTCGCCAAAAGGATACTCAGATGATCACCGCCGCCATCATTACCGGCATAGGCCTGGGCAGCATGTACGCCTTGCTGGCCTTGGGGTTTCACATTACCTACGTGGTTTCACGCACGGTCAACTTTGCCCAGGGCAGTGCCATGATGGTCGGCGCCGTCTTCGGCTACAGCTTCTACATCACCTGGGGCTGGCCGCTGTGGCTGGCAGTGCTCGCGACCTTGACGCTGTGCGCAATCTACGGCCTTGCGATTGAACGCTTCCTGGTCAGGCCTTTCCACTCGCGCGGCTCGGAAGCCTGGCTGATGGCGACAGTGGCCGGCGGTATTCTGGTGGATAACCTGGCAATGTTCAGCTTCGGCAAAGAACCCCGCCAGTTCACCTTGGAATTGGCCAATCAAAGTATCGAGTTGTTTGGCAACAGTATCGGCGCATTGCAGATCCTGATTCCGATTGCAGGTGCAAGCATTGCGCTGGCACTGTTTTTGGTGCGCCGCTACACCCGCCTGGGCAAGGTCTTGGAGGCCTGTGTGCAGAACCCGCGTGCCGCCATGCTCATGGGTATAAGAGTCAACCGGGTGGTGGCCATCGCCTTTGCCGTGTCGAGTGTCTTTGCCGCACTGGCCGGCTTACTGATCGCCCCCTTGTTCAATGTCAGCGCCGAAATGGGCACCTTGTTCGGGCTAAAGGCCTTTGCCGTGGCCATCCTGGGCGGTATTTCCAGCGCCAGCGGAGTCTTTGCTGCCGGGCTGATTTTCGGCCTGGCCGAAGCCTTGATTACAGTGTATTTCGGTTCGGCATTTACCCAGATATTTACCTTTGCCCTGGTCATAGTGGCCCTGGCATTGCGTCCCAACGGCCTGTTTGGCAGCAAGACACTGGTGAAAGTATGAGCCTGAACAAAACACTGATCGCCCCCGCCAGCATCGCCTTGCTCGCCCTTGCCAGCACTGTCCTGGCACTGACACTCGACAGCTACTCGCTGCTGGTTTTCACATTCTGCGCCCTGACCGTCGTGGTCGGCGTCGGCCTGAATATCCTGATCGGCTTGAGTGGACAAATTTCGTTCGGACACATCGCTTTTTATGCAATTGGCGCCTACATCTGCGCCTTGCTCACCATGGCGCAGATCCCCCTCGGCCTGGCCATGCTGGCTGCTGGTTTAGCCTGCGCCGCCATTGGCGGGCTGTTGGCAATTCCCGCCTTGCGGGTGAGCGGTCCATATCTGGCGATGATTACCATTGCATTTGCATTGGTGGTGCATCACGGCCTGATCGAGTGGCGCTCAGTAACCGGTGGCGCCAATGGCTTGATGGGTATTCCACTGCCGGAGTTTGGCGACCTGGACCCGACAATATCGCTGGCCTTGCTGTCCAGTGCGCTGATGATTGCCTCCCTGGTGTTTTATCAGTGTTTGCGCAATAGCGGCTGGGGCCTGGCGATGCGCGCAGTCAAATCCACCGAGATCGCTGCCAGATCGCTGGGCTTTAACCCGATGCACAGCAAGACACTCGCCTTTGCCCTGTCGGCGGCACTGGCTGGGCTTGCAGGCGCCCTGGTTGCGCCCTTGATGATGTTCATCAACCCGGCCTCCTTTCCCTTCTCGCAATCGATCCTGTTTGTGCTGGCCGTGATTGTCGGCGGCAGCGGGACATTGTTTGGCCCCTTGCTGGGCGCCTTGCTGATTGTTCTTCTGCCCGAGTTGCTCTCGGACTTTGCCGAGTATCGCCTGCTGATCTTTTCTGCGCTCTTGCTTGCTGTGCTCTGGGTCGCGCCACGCGGTGTCCTGGGCACCCTCGCCAATCTGTGCATGCGCCCAAACCAGGTGCTTGTGCAAGGCACGCTCAATAACCAGTTACTGGCAGAGTTCTTCGCCCAGCCCGAGGCAAGCGAAGGCTTGCAGGTCAAGGATATCGGTATTCGCTTTGGCGGCGTTCAAGCCGCCCAGGATGTGAGCTTTTCAGCACGCCCGGGCAGTATCACCAGCATCATTGGCCCCAACGGCGCGGGCAAGACCACAGTACTGAACATGATCAGCGGCTTTTATGCACCCGACAGTGGTTGCATCGACCTGGACCAGCCGCTTGCGGGCAAGCCGGCCTGGAAAGTGGCCCGTGCCGGTATCGCCCGCACCTACCAGACCACCCAATTGTTTGCTGAGTTGTCGGTGCTTGAGAACATATTGGTCGCCCTGCAGAAAGGCCGGCTGCAGCATCCGTTCAGCCGGGCGAATGGGCAGCAGCGCGAACTGGCCATGCAGCTGCTGGGCCTGGTTGGCTATGCCGGTTCGGTAAATACCCCGACCGAAGATCTACCCCATGTCGACCGACGCCTGGTCGAGATCGCCCGCGCCCTCGCCACGGGCCCGGCGGTGCTGTTGCTGGACGAGCCGGCAGCAGGTCTGAGCCGCAGCGATACTGACAAGCTGGCCGTTCTGTTCAAGCAACTCGCCGGCTTCGGCATTGCCGTAATCCTGGTGGAGCACGACATGACCTTGGTCATGGCTGTATCCGAGCGATTGCTGGTGCTTGATGCCGGCAAGCCTATTGCCTGGGGTACGCCCGAGGAAGTGCGCGGTAACGAACGTGTGATTGCGGCCTACCTGGGCGGCACCAGCTATCAAGCGACTCCGCGCGAGTGCCCATGGGATGGCTCGCGAGATGCTCGCCTGTTCGTCAAGGACCTGGTGATTGACTACGGCGCCTCGCCTGTTGTGGACAAGGTCAACCTGCTGGTCAATCCGGGTGAGTTGGTGGCGATTCTCGGCGCCAACGGTGCGGGCAAATCAAGCATTCTGCAATGCCTGGCGGGCCTGCACCCGGCAACGTCCGGCAGTATCCTGCTGGATAACGAAAGCATCCACCATGCACCGCCCAACAGCATTGCCGCCCAGGGGCTGGCGCTGGTGCCTGAAGGACGCCAGGTCTTTGCACTGCTGAGCGTGCGCGACAACCTGTTGCTGGGTGGCTATTCACGTCGCGATAGCTATGACGCCGCGGCAGAGGTTGAGGCAATCCTCAAGCGTTTTCCGCGCCTGCGCGACCGTATAGACAGCCCGGCAGGCCTGCTCTCGGGCGGTGAGCAACAGATGGTTGCCATTGGGCGCGGCCTGATGGCCAAACCGAAGATACTGTTGCTCGACGAACCTTCCCTTGGGCTGTCGCCAGCCATGATTGGCGAGCTCTACAACACGCTCGCCGCGCTACGCGATGAAGGCGTGACCATACTGCTGGTCGACCAGATGGCCAATCTGGCCCTGCAAGTCGCCGACCGCGCCTACGTGCTTGAAACCGGACAAATCGTTAAAACTGGCAGTGCCGAGCAATTGCGAGGTGATCCTGAGCTTGAAGCCGCCTACCTCGGTGAAGGAGCCGCAGCATGAACGGCCTGACCATCATCAACGGGCGTCGCACCGACCGACCGGCACAGAACGTCGAACTCTATATCGAAGACGGATCTTTTGTTGCCGCGCCCTCCCCCGGCCGCCAGCATGAGGTGCTGGACCTGAAGGGAAAACTGATAGTGCCGGGCCTGGTCGAAAGCCATATTCACCTGGACAAGGCCTGCATCATGTCGCGTTGCCAA
The DNA here is from genome assembly GCF_900188155.1 of Pseudomonas segetis. Lineage (GTDB taxonomy): Bacteria > Pseudomonadota > Gammaproteobacteria > Pseudomonadales > Pseudomonadaceae > Aquipseudomonas > Aquipseudomonas segetis. The sequence continues at coordinate 504,920 of NZ_FZOG01000001.1, read as the reverse complement.
CTGCTGCACGGCACCTTGAGCGAAGCGATCAGCCAGACCCGTGCGGCAAAAGCCGGCTTTACCGAAGAAGACGTCTACCAACGTGGCGCAAGCGTGCTGGAAAAAGCCATAGTCCAAGGCACCAGCCATATGCGCACGCACATTGAAATCGATCCGCAAATCGGCTTGACCGGGTTCAACGCCATCAAGCGCTTGCAGGCCGACTACGCCTGGGCTATTTCCTTGCAGCTGTGCGTCTTTCCCCAGGAAGGACTGCTGAATAATCCAGGGACCGAGGCGCTTATGCGCCAGGCGCTTGAGCAGGGTGCAACTGTCATCGGTGGCTGCCCCTACATGGACGATCAACCCTTGGCGCATATCCAGCGCGTGTTTGAATTAGCCCGCGAATACGATTGCGATATCGATTTTCATCTCGACTTTGACCTCAACCCTGAAGGTTTGACGGTTGACGAAGTGATCCGCTGCACCCTTGATCATGGTTGGCAAAACCGTGTTGCCATCGGTCATGTGACCAAGCTCTCGGCACTCCCCAAAGCGCAGTTGACCAGCCTGGCGATGGCGCTCGGCGAAGCCGGCGTGCAGGTGACCTGTCTACCCAGCACCGACTTGTTCCTGACTGCCCGCGAGCATTTCCATAACAAGCCCAGGGGCTTGGCGCCTCTGGCCCACTTGCATGCCTGCGGGGTGACCTGCTCGCTCTCGACCAACAACATCGGCAATCCATTCACCCCCTATGGCGATGCCTCCCTGGTGCGTCAGGCAAACCTGTTCGCCAATGTCAGCCAACTCGCCACCGAAGCAGAACTGCTGAACTGCATGAGTTGGATATCCAGCGAATCAGCCAAGCTTCTGCATTTGCAAAACTATGGGCTTGAACCAAACTGCCGGGCTGACTTTATTGTCTTTGATGCCGCAAGCAGCGCGGCGGTAGTTGCCGAAATAAGCCCCGCGCTGATGGGGTTCAAGGCGGGCCGGCAGACCTTCCGGCGCGATCAGGCACAATTGCTGCATCCCGGCCTAGAACCTGCAGTCATCAATAGCGACAGCCGCTAGCTCATGGGTCGATGTTTCCATTAAGCTATGGACATGAAGCCCAAATACGACGACACCCGCCAGCACCTACTCGACACCGGTCACCAGATCATGTCGAGCAAGGGCTTTTCGGGCGTAGGTCTGAGCGAAATCCTGCAAACCGCCGGGGTTCCCAAGGGTTCCTTCTATCATTACTTCAAATCCAAAGAGCAATTCGGCCAAGCCCTGCTCGAAGACTATTTCAAGCACTACCTCGCCGAACTCGACCAGCGTTTTTCCGAACAGGCTGTCACTGCCCGGGAACGCTTGCTTGGCTACTGGCAGCACTGGCTCGACGGCTACAGCAGCCCAGGATGCGAGGGCAAATGCCTGGTGGTGAAATTGAGCGCAGAAGTGGCAGACCTGTCCGAAAGCATGCGCATTACCCTGCGCGACGGCACTGATCAAATCATTGCTCGACTGGCCGATTGCATTGACGCAGCCAATGCCGAGGGCTCGCTGCCTGGTATCGACGCCAGGGCCAACGCGGTAATGCTCTACCAGTTGTGGCTCGGCGCCAGCCTGTTAAGCAAGCTGCACCGCACCAACGCCCCCATGCAGCACGCCATGCGTGTATCGCAGCAGGTGCTCGCGGCCTGAGGCTGCCCCGCCATCCTCCAACTGCTGTCAATCAAGTATCGGCTGCGTGCTTTAACGGCTTGAACTTTTACTAGACGACCGGTCTAATAAATCCAGTGACAGTCAGGGCAAGATCAATCCAGCGCTGCAATAATTGAAACGATTGGCCGTAAAAGGCACCTAATGCTGGACGCCCCTTTGATAGTGCCAACCAAACAAGGAGTCATGCAGATATGCAGCAATCAACAAGCATCAACCGACAAGTTGTCCTGGCCTCCCGCCCACATGGCGCACCGCGCGTGGAAAACTTCCGGATCGAAGAAAAGCCGCTGCCCACGCCAGGGCCGAATCAGCTGTTATTGCGCACCGTATACCTGTCACTCGACCCCTATATGCGTGGACGCATGAGCGATGCCGCCTCCTACGCAGAGCCTGTCGAAGTCGACGGCCTGATGGTTGGCGGCACCGTTTGCCGGGTCATGAACTCAAACAATCCGGATTTCAAGCCTGGTGACTGGGTATTGTCCTATAGCGGCTGGCAAGATTATTCGTTGTCCGACGGCACAGGCCTGACCAACCTGGGCAGCAAGCCGCAAAACCCCTCATATGCCTTGGGCATCATGGGCATGCCCGGGTTCACCGCCTACATGGGCCTGCTCGACATTGGCCAACCCAAGGCCGGGGAAACCCTGGTGGTCGCCGCGGCCACCGGCCCTGTCGGTGCAACAGTGGGCCAAATCGGCAAAATCAAGCAATGCCATGTCGTCGGCATCGCCGGTGGCGAGCAGAAGTGTCGGCATGCGGTCGAAACCCTGGGTTTTGATATCTGCCTTGATCACCACGCCAGCGACTTCGCCGAACAGTTGGCCAAGGCCTGCCCCAATGGCATTGATGTGTATTACGAAAACGTCGGAGGCAAGGTCTTCGATGCGGTCTTGCCGCTGCTCAATACTCGGGCCCGGGTTCCGGTTTGCGGACTGATTGCCCAGTACAACATGACCGCCCTGCCAGATGGGCCGGACCGCATGACACTGCTGACCCGCACCATTCTCACCAAGCGCTTGAAGATTCAGGGCTTCATCATTTTCGATGACTACGCACACCGCTATGACGAATTTGCCCGTGACATGAGCCAATGGCTCGCCGAAGGCAAGATCAAATACCGCGAACAGGTCGTACAGGGCCTGGAGAATGCGCCCGAAGCCTTTATCGGCCTGCTTGTAGGCAAGAATTTCGGCAAGCTGGTGGTGCAGGTCGGCGCCGAAGACTGATGATCCAGGAGGAAGATTTCCATGAAAGTTCTGATGGTTTTGACATCCCATGACCAATTGGGCGACACCGGCAAGAAAACCGGTTTCTGGCTCGAAGAGTTCGCCGCCCCCTATTACCTGCTCAAGGATGCAGGCGCAGCAATCACCCTCGCCTCGCCCAAGGGCGGCCAGCCACCACTTGACCCCAAAAGCGATGAGCCCGATGCACAAACGGCGGCAACCGAACGCTTCGCCGGGGATGAAGTCGCCAGGAAAGCCTTGGCCAATACCCTCAGGCTTGAAACTGTAAACGCCACCGACTACGACGCGGTGTTCTACCCTGGCGGACACGGCCCGCTATGGGACCTGGCTGAAGACAAAGACTCGATCGCACTGCTCGAGGACTTTTACGCGGCAGGCAAGCCCATTGCCGCGGTCTGCCACGCGCCCGCCATTTTTCGCCATACCCAAGGTGTGGATGGCAAGCCGCTGGTCAATGCCAAGAGCGTAACCGGTTTCAGCAATAGCGAGGAAGCAGCGGTAGGCTTGAGCGATGTGGTCCCGTTCCTGGTTGAAGACATGCTGCAGGCCAATGGCGGTATCTATTCCAAGTCCGCCGACTGGGAAAGCTATGTAGTAGGTGACGGCCATCTGATTACCGGCCAGAACCCCGCCTCATCCGAGGCGACAGCTGAAGCCCTGCTGAACCTGCTTCAGTAGACACCGTTGTGCCCCTCTGCGCCGAGCTAGAGTCCGGCTAGGGCCTGGCGCAGATTCACCTCCTCTGGCTCTTGCTCGTCAAGGGCCAGTTGCCCCTCAAGCTCGTCAAGATGTTCGAGCATGACCCGCACAGCCTTGTCTGTATCGCCTTGTTGCAATGCGGTGATGATCTCCTGATGCTCGTCCGAGGCGCAGGATGGCACGTCGTTGCGCTGGTACAAGGCCACAATCAACGAACTGCGCACCATCAGGTTGGCCAGTATTTCACTGAGCACGCTATTGCCACTCAGCTCGCCCAGCAACAGATGGAACTCACTTAACTCGCGCACTATCGCACGCCGATCCGTGGCATTGGTGGCGCAGCGTTCGTTGCATAGATGAGTACTCACCCGCTGCGCATGCTCAGCCATCATCCGTGGGCTGATGCTTTCGACTATCGCGCGCTCGATGGCCCGGCGTGCGGCAAAGACTTCACGCGCCTCTTTAGCGGTCGGCTGGGAAACCAGGGCACCGCGATTGGGCTCGATGGTGACAATGCGTTGCATGGCCAAACGCTGCAATGCCACCTGAACATGATTGCGGTTGGCCTGGAGGGTTTCGACGATCTGCGCCTCGACCAAACGTGTACCTGGGCGCAAGCGATGCTGGGCAATCGCTTTAGACAGCACATCAACGATGCGCTGCACCTCAACTTGTTTAGCACTGACGCTCATCGAACCCATCTTGTCCTCGGTTACCCAGTCGCTAGATTGCAAAAGCCGAGGCTATTATCCGCCACAGTCGACAACCCGGCAAACGCCTGGCCTGACTTAATCCGCCTGGCCCAAACTGACGCCCTGACCACGCGGATCATGCATTGCAAAGCGCTTGCCAGTGTTTTCAATGGCGATAGCCCCGGCTTGGCCGGTAAATGGACTGCGTGCGGGTATGACTTCCACCTCATGGCCCAATGCGGCCAACTGCTCGATCACCTGGCTGTCGATATCTGCTTCAAGCTTCAGGTTGTCAGTGCTGTCAAAGAAGCTTCTGCCCAACAAAAAACGTGGCATGCTCAAGGCTTTATCAATGGGCTGGGCGAAGTCGATCAACTGGGTCGCCAGCACCATCTGTGTTTGCGGCTGGCCATCGCCACCCTGGGAGCCAAAGAACCAGCGACGCCCGTCGTCTGCCAGGTAACAGGAAGGATTGAGCGTATGGGCCGGACGCTTTCCCGCCGCCCAGGCATTGGCGTGCGCGGGATCTGCGCTGAAACCTGCCGCCCGGTTTTGCCACAGAACGCCGGTGTCACCCAGGATGCAACCCGAACCAAAATCATGGAACAGGCTCTGGATCAAGCAGGCGGTGCGTCCATGCTCATCAGTGGCCGCCATCCATACCGTGTCGGCTGGCCGCCCCGGCTCGGTCCATGCTGCGGCTCGGTTCTCATCAATCTGCGCGGCATAGTGTTGGGCACTGGCATCAGACAGGCTGGCGTTGAAATCCCATTGGCAAGCACGCGGGTCGCACAGTTGCGCATTACGCCGCAACAGACCTTGCTTGATGGCCTCGACAAGGGCGTGATAGTAACGCGCGGAGCCATTGCCATAGGCATCCAGCGGCTTGTGCTGCAATGCCGACATGGCCTGAAGGGTATAGAGCCCCTGGCACGGAGGGGCAACATTGAATAGCTGGCCCTGGCGATAGCGAATGGAAATTGGCGCGACCTCCGGCGCTGTTGTTGCCGCAAGATCTGCGGCGGTCAAGCCACACTCCAACTGGCTGAACGACTCGGCGAATGCCTGTGCCAGTTGTCCTTGATAGAAGTCGTCAATCCCGGCGTGCGACAGCTGCAGCAAAGTATTGGCCAGTGCAGGCTGACGCAGGATATCGCCCCTTTGCAGCCAGCGACCATCACGCTTGCACAGCGCGTGGAGGTCGGGCAGCTCCTCGATCATGTCTTTACGCCGCGCTTGCCAGAACAATTGCGACTCAGAAACTTCAACCCCCCGTTGCGCGGTTGCGGCAGCGTCTGCCAATAAATCACTCCAGCCCAGGCGTGAACCCCATTGCTGGCTGATTTGCCGAGCGGTTTTCCAACTCGCCATGGCCCCCGCAGTGGTTGCAACCGCACCGGGGCCGCGCAAGGTAATGGCACCGCCCTGTGGTAACTGCTGCCCAGCCTGCCCTATCCCCATAATGGTGCGCACGCGACTATCGTGAATCATCCATAGCGCATCGCCACCCAACCCCGTCATGTGCGGATACACCGCCGCCAGCATCGCACTGGCCGCCAACATGGCATCGATTGCCGTACCACCGGCATCCAATATCTGCATGCCCGCGGCACTTGCATCGGGGTGCGGGGTACAAATCACGCCGCGACGGGACTCTGCTATCATCGGTTCAGCTCCTGACTTTGCTAGCTATCTACAACCACTTTGCTAACAAAGTAAGCAATAACTGTTCCCGGTCTTTTCGCCCCCTGCGGTGGGCAGGTTACAATCGATCATTTGTCATCAAAGCTGCGCGGTCAATTACGCTGTATCGCCGAGCGCAACCTACAGCGAGCCATGCATCATGCCCGATCTTGCCCCTCTTGCAGCCTATCAAAATGCGCTGGACCACCAGGGTTTCAAGCCCGATGAGTCGCAACGATTGGCCGCTGAGCAACTGCAGGCCTGTTATCAGGCACTGCATCACTCGACAGCTGATACAGCGCCAGCAATCGGCGTGTATCTATGGGGGCCGGTGGGGCGCGGCAAGACCTGGTTGATGGATCAGTTCCATAAAAGCCTGCAGCTACCAAGTCGGCGCCAGCACTTTCATCACTTTATCCGCTGGGTACACCAGCGCATGTTCCAATTGACAGGTACGGCCGATCCACTGCGGGCACTGGCTTGCGAGCTGCGCGATGAAGTTCGGGTTTTGTGTTTTGACGAGCTGTACGTCAACGACATTGGCGATGCGATTATTCTCGGCAAGCTGTTTCAGGTGATGTTCGAGGAAGGCGTGGTTATGGTCTGCACTTCAAACCAACCGCCCGACCAGCTTTACGAAGGCGGTTTTAACCGTGAGCGCTTTCTCCCCGCCATCGCAGCGATTGAAGCCAATATGCAGGTGGTGAGGGTCGATGGTGGCCAGGATCATCGCTTGCATCCAGGAACACAAATACAGCGTTACTGGCTCACCGCCGATGATAGCCCCAGCGCCCTGCACGGCGTCTTCAACCGGTTGAGCGAGGGCCAGGCCAACACGGCTGAGCCAATCAGCCTCAACCAACGCAGTATAGAATTGGTACGCCGCGCTGACACTGTAATCTGGTGCCGCTTTGCCGACCTCTGCATAGCCGCCCTGGCAGCCAACGACTACATAGCCCTGTGCGACCAGTTCAGCGCTATCTTGTTGAGCGAGGTGCCAAATCTAAGCGCTCGGCAGCGCAGTGCAAAAATCGCCAGGGGCACCGAGGATGGCGCGCAACGGATCGATGCCGGTGATCGCGAGCTGCCCAGCCTGTCTGTACACGACGACAGCGTTCGACGTTTTATCGCGCTGGTCGACGAATGCTACGACCGTCGCGTGCCCTTGTACATTGAAGCTGCCGTGCCGCTCGCTGAGCTCTATACCGAAGGCTATCTTGAGTTTGCCTTCAGGCGCACGCTCAGTCGCCTGCAAGAGATGCAGTTGCAGCGCTTCACCGGTCAGTCTCAGCATGAGCACACAGAACCAGCTGTGGAACTGGACAGTGTTTAACCGCTCAAGCGACTGAACTGTTGTCGCTCAATCGTGCTCAAAACCAGGCAGCATATCGAGTTCATATCACCACGCGCAGAAAGGAAGCCGCATGCTTTTTCCGGATTTGACCGGTATCAAACTCCACCGGGTCATCAAGAAAACCGTCATCGATTTCGTCGACGACGAGTTGCCCACCTATGCCTCGGCGCTGGCCTTCCAGATTTTTTTCTCGCTGTTCCCCTTCCTGCTGTTCTTGGTCGCGATCATAGGTGTGCTTGATTTGCAGCCATTCTTTGACTGGCTGCGCGAACAGGCCGCGCTGGTCATGCCACGGGCGGCGTATGACCTGGTCAACCCGGCGATCGATCAACTGCAAACGCAAAAAGCCGGGCTGTTCTCGGTCGCGATCCTGGTTGCATTGTGGACGGCTTCATCAGCCGTTCGCTCAGTGATGGTCGCGACCAACCGGGCTTATGGCGTCAAGGAGGGCCGCCCGGCGTGGAAGCGCTTTCCACTGTCGTTTGTCTACACCATCGCCATCGCCATAACCTTGCTCGGCGCTGCGGGCCTGATGGTGCTGGGACCACAGGCGATGAACTGGCTTGCGCAGCAACTCGGCATCGAGCAAATCGTGGTGACGCTCTGGTCCATCCTGCGCTGGCCCGTCGCGATCTGCATGCTGATGCTGGTGGTATCGGTGGTCTATTATGTGGCGCCGGATGTGGAGCAGGAGTTCCGTTTTATTACCCCTGGTTCCATTCTCGCGGTAATCGTATGGATTTCGGCGTCGATGGGCTTTAGCTATTACGCGCAGAACTTCGCCAACTACAACGCCACCTACGGCAGTATTGGCGCAATCATCATCCTGTTGCTCTACCTCTATATCTCTTCGGCGGTGCTGTTGTTCGGGGCCGAACTGAACGCCGTAATAGAGCACAGTGTCGAGGAGGGCAAGGACCCGGGCGAAAAGGAAATCCACCCTTGACCCAAAGCCCTGCCCTACCCGACAGAGGGTCAACGCTGCGCCGCTTGATACTCCTGCACCAGTAGCGCAAAGAGCTCGGCCGCTGGCAGTTCGCGAGCCAGTGCAGCGCCCTGCCCGGCCCAGTAGGCTGCGAACTCCAGGTTGCCCGCTGCCGCAGCCGCTGCGATCAACTGTTTGCCCGCGTCATAACCGATGCCGAAACCAGGTACGGGCGGGTGCCCGGCTGCGCCAACCTCGCGCATAAAGCGATTAACCATGCCCCGCGCCGGACGTCCGGAGATCACCTTGGTCACTTGCGTGGTGCGTGCCCGCTCGCTGGCGAGCATGCTGCGATAACCTGGGTTAGCTGCGCTTTCAGGGCATAGCACAAAAGCCGTCCCCAATTGCGCGGCACTGGCACCAAGGGCCAGAACCGAGGCAATGCCTGCGCCATCCATAATCCCGCCTGCCGCAACCACCGGCAGGCGTGTGTGCGTGACCAGCAAGCGCACCAGGGCAGTTGTACCAATCGCCTGATCCTGTTCAGGGTCGAATACACCGCGATGGCCACCGGCCTCAATCCCTTGGGCGACAATCACGTCAATGCCAGCCTTTTCCACCAACAAGCCTTCTTCAAGACTGGTTGCCGAGGCGAACAAGGTAATACCGGCCGCCTTGAGTGCGTCAATTCGCGACTGCGCCGGCAAGCCCAAGTGAAAACTGACCACTGTCGGGCGCTCAGCCAATAGCACTTCGAGCTGGTCATCGTTGTTGCAAAAACTGCTGTAGATATCTTTCAAGCCGCTGGGCGCGGGCACGCCGAATTCATCGAAATAGGGTTTCAGATGCTCGATCCACGCCTGCTCGACCGCTGCATTTGCACTGCTCGGCTGGTGACAGAATACATTCACATTAAAGGGCGCTGAGGTCAGTGCCCGTGTCTCGGCAATCATCCTTTGTCCGCTGCTGGCATCTACCGCGGCAATCGCGATAGAGCCCAGCCCTCCGGCATTGCTGACCTGTGCAGCCAGTTGCGCGGTTGAGGTTCCCGCCATGGGTGCCTGGATAATTGGGTGTTCGATTCCCAAACGCTGGGTTAAAACTGTCATCTTGCGCCCCTTATGAACTCACCCGGCTGCCAACGCGGCTTGGTCGTTAAACCGCGTCGCCAGCTCAATTTACATGTCAAGCCTAACCGAATGCTCAGGCCTCGAGCGCACTGGCTGGACCAAAAAACTCGTAATGGCATTGGTCGCCCGGCACGCCCAGGTCGCTCAAGTGCCTCTTGACCTGCGCCATAAAGGGTTTTGGCCCAAGGAAGTAAGCATCCAGGTCCAGGTTCTCTGGCAGCCACTCAGCCAGTTGTTCGCGGCTCAACAATCCCTTGGCATCGCTCTGATCATTGACCGCAGGCTCGCTGTAGCAGAAGAACCTGAGCAACTGCGGATGGGCCGCCACCTGGCTATCGACCCAATCCTTGAATGCATGCACGGCCCCATTGCGCGCGCAGTGGATAAAGTGGATGGGCCGGCCACTGGCTTTGGCGGCATCAAGCATGGTCAGTGCCGGCGTAATACCAACACCTGCGGTGATCAGCGCCAGCGGCTTTTGCGATTCACGCAGGATAAAGTCACCAGAGGGTGCGAACAGCTCAACTTCATCACCCTCGGCCAGGTTGTCATGCAAATGGTTGGAGACCAGCCCCTTGGGCTCGCGCTTGACGCTGATGCGATAGGATTCGCCGTTGCTCAACGCCGACAACGAGTAATTGCGCCGTACCTCTTGGCCGTCAAGCCTGAGCAGCAAACCAATATATTGGCCTGGCTGATGCACCAGCACGGGCTTGCCATCGACAGGGACCAGGTAGAACGAAGTGATTTCATCGCTCTCGACCACTTTCTGCGCAATCTTGAAACTGCGCCGACCACGCCAACCACCGGTAGCGTTTTCATTGGCACTGTAAACCCCCTCTTCGGCCGCAATCAAAATATCGGACAACTGGCCATAGGCCTGTGCCCAGGCTTCGATCACCTGGTCAGTGGCGATCTCTGCACCCAGGACTTCGCGGATTGCCCGCAGCAGGCAACTGCCAACTATCGGGTAGTGTTCCGGCAAGATATTCAAGGACACATGCTTGCTGACGATCTGACCGACCAGCGGGCCAAGCGCATCCAGATGATCGATATGCTTGGCATACATCAACACGCCATTGGCCAGGGCGCGCTGCTGGTCACCACTGGCCTGGTGTGTCTGGTTGAACAAGGCACGAACCTGTGGGTATTCACTGAACATCAGCGCATAAAAATGCCGTGTCAGGGCTTCACCACCGGTTTCAAGCAGTGGCACGGTTGATTTGACGATTGCACGTTGCTCTGGAGTCATTCTGGCATTTCCTTGTTCAAGGTTTGCACGCTGGCAGTCGCGTGATACTGTTTGTTCACTGTCAAACAATCATTTTCCATGCCATATTTTTTATTCATTAAATTCAATAACTTAAATAATAACTAGTCTTTATGACCTAGCAATATTCAAGTCATAAAGACTCCATGGAGTCATTTTGACAAACCCTTTGTTGCTGGCACTTATTCCGCTGGTGGCCGACCTTTCGCGCGATCTGCCGGACGATGAGCGCTATCGACGCCTGCTGCTTGCGCTACGCCAACTACTGCCCTGCGATGCCGTGGCCCTGCTCAAGCTGGAAGATCAGCAGTTGATCCCCCTGGCAGTCAACGGCTTGAGCACCGATACCCTTGGGCGGCGCTTCAAGGTGGATGAACATCCACGCTTGAAAACACTGCTGGAAAACACCGGACCAACCCGTTTTGCGACTGACTGCGAGCTGCCCGACCCCTATGATGGTCTGGTCGAAAACCACCGGGGCCACCTTGAAGTTCATGACTGCCTGGGCTGCCCACTCTATGTTCAGGAACAACTCTGGGGATTGATCACCCTGGACTCGCTCGATCCCTCCAGTTTTGGCGCCGTTGACCTGAGCAACCTCGAGGCGTTTGCCAGCCTTGCTGCTGCAACAGTGATGGCCAGCGAACGCATCAAGCTGCTTGCCCGTAACGCTGAAGATCAACGCCAACTGGCCGAGATCTACAAACGTGCAGCCAGCACTCATAACAGTCGCGAGTTGATTGGCCAGAGCAACAGCCAGCGACAGCTACGCCGAGAAATCGAAATTGTCGCCAACAGCGCATTGAGCGTGTTGATCACCGGCGAAACCGGCGTCGGTAAAGAGCTGGTCGCTGAAGCCATTCACAGACAGTCGCCACGGGCGCGCAAGCCCCTGATCAGCCTTAACTGCGCCGCCCTGCCGGAAACCCTCGCCGAGAGTGAGTTGTTTGGCCACGTCAAAGGCGCGTTTTCCGGCGCAATGAACGAACGCAGCGGAAAATTCGATTTGGCCGATGGCGGCACCTTGTTTCTGGATGAAGTCGGCGAGTTGCCCCTGGCCATGCAAGCCAAGTTGCTGCGCGTATTGCAGAGCGGACAGTTGCAGCGTGTCGGCTCCGATAGCGAACACCATGTCGATGTGCGGGTGATTGCAGCCACCAATCGCGACCTCGCAGAAGAAGTGCGCAGCGGACGCTTTCGCGCCGATCTTTATCATCGCCTCAGTGTTTACCCCTTGCATGTGCCTGCGCTGCGCGAGCGCGGTCGCGATATCTTGTTGCTGGCTGGCTATTTCCTCGAGGAAAACCGTGCACGCCTGGGCTTGCGCAGCTTGCGTCTAAGCAACGACAGCCAAGGCGCACTGCTCGCCTACGGCTGGCCCGGCAATGTGCGCGAACTGGAGCATCTGATCGGCCGCGCAGCACTCAAAGCCATGCAGGCCAAGCCTGAAAGGCCGCGTGTATTGACCATTGATCAAGATGCTTTGGGGCTGGATATCCAGGCTTCGAACAGGACTATCGCGGCCCAATCCGGCAGCGCAGCGCCCGTACGCGGGCGAGACTTGAAGGAGTCTGTAGATATCTACCAAAGCAGCTTGATCAGCGACGCGCTGATCCGCCATCAGGGCAATTGGTCCGAAGCAGCCCGCGAACTGGGGGTCGATCGCGCCAATCTCAGCCGCCTCGCCAAGCGCCTTGGGCTGCGTTGAACACAGGCCAGGACAATAGGTTCAGCAGATAACCGAACACCCCACTACAACAGCTTGATCCGCCAGGCCTCAGACAGGAAAACCAACCGATGACCTCAGTAAGCACAGATGAGTTTATGGCCGTAAACGACACCTTGAGCCGGTTTTTCCTGGCATTCGATGATCGTGACTGGCAACTCATGGGCGACTGCCTGGCGCCGCAGTTGCATATTGACTACGCCTCGTCGGGGCGAGAGCAGCCCGGCACTATGAGCAATCAGGCGTTTGTCCAACGCCGGCAAAATGCCGTGGACAACCTGAACAAGCACCACAGTTTTTCCAATCTTTTACTGTCGAAAAGCGCCGAGGGGATCAAGGCCCGCTGCAACTACCTGATATTGCGATTCGACAGCAGCGAGCGCACGGAAGGCGACGATTTTTTCCACTCCTGCGGCGCTTATGAGTTTGTACTCAGCGAAGTGGACGTGGACGGCCAATTAAAAATCACCAGCATTACCCAGCGAGCACTACGCAGTTGGGGCAACCGCCAACTGCATGGTGGCTCCCGAAAAAGTTAGCCCCTGGTTGGGTGCGCAGCTGTGGTGGACAAGCTTCGCGTTGTTACACCCTACCAGCCGCCTATCGTTTTATATCCAGCTTGATTTGTGGACAACGCATGTTGTCCACCAACTGCCGCAGCTGAACGCCAGGATCTATTCATCCCGTTTAGAACCACTGGTCATTACGCTTACGACGCACTCGCAACAAAGACGGCAGGATCAAGCCAGCAAACAAGCCACCCCCCGCAATCGCACCGCCATACACCATATAACGCATCAATACTTGCTGCTGCTCATTACCCAGTTGCGCCCTCGCTTCGCGCAGTTCCGATCGAGCCTGGCTCAACGCGGTGTCTTGCGTGGTTCGCGCAGTTTGCAGCTCGTCGATCAGCTTCTTGCGCGCATCCATGGTTTCCTGCATGCCCTGGACCCGGTTTTTCCAGTTCTCATCAATGCCGGACAACTCTGCCGTCAGCTCGGCCACTTTTTGCTCAAGCTGTGGCAAGCGCTCGGCCTGCCCCGGCACCTCCTGCAGGTCGCGACTTGGAATCCATACCGTGTCGCCATTTTCACTGCGTACCTGGCTGTAATCACCTTGGGTTTTCAATAGCTCAAGTTTCTGCCCGGAGGCCAGGGTTCCGACAATACGGTAACCATCGGTAGGCCCACTGCGCACATAGGTGTTGAGGCTATCACTCACCCAACGTGCATTGGTTGCTGGCTCCTCGGCCTGCACAGGCGCGCCAGCTATAAGCAAGCCGCCGAGCACGCAAGCACTGAGTGCGCGGTGCTTGAATGGGTAAACACGAACAAGGGAATGGCTAAATAAGGACATGAGGCAATATCTTCACATGACAAACGAATGAAACCCGGCAAACGGGCGCGCAAATAAATCGGCCAAGTTAAGTGCACAAATACGCGCAGGTGCAGGCATGGGCGACCAGGTAGCCCTTTGCTCCCCCTACAGCTCACCCGGCGGACCGACAAGAGACAGACAGCAGCCCAATAGATTGAGTTCACTGTAAAGAGATAGATGGTGACGGCGATTGCGCACGCGTGCGTGCAATGGGCCCAAGGTCTCACAACCCAGCGTGGCAAACCGAATCAAGAGACTGGATAAAATCGGCCAAGACCGCCATCCTAGCCATAGATTTTCAATACAGCCCTGATGCCGTCGTTAGCGGAGCACTCCCATGCAAGACCAACCTCTCAATGCTGTCGACTTCGACTTTATCGAAGACACCCTGCTCGAATACGGCGATGATAATTGCGTACTCAATTGCTCCGAACTTGATGGTTATTTCACGGCGCTGGTTTCAAGTCCCGTCCAGGTGGATATCAGTGAGTGGTTCCCAACAATCTGGGGTGGCCAAACGCCTGACTGGAGCAGCCCCGAGCAAGCCAAGCAATTTATCGACCTGTGCGTACGCCACATGAACAGCCTGGCCAGCCAGTTGGCGATGAACCCTCAGGCGTTCAATCCACGGTTTGAGCAAACCGAGCATCAAGGTCAACCGCTGCCCCTGGCTGAAGAATGGTGCTTTGGTTACCTGCGCGGTGCCGCCTTGGGCAATTGGCCAGATTTGCCTGCGCCCCTGACGGCCAAGTTCCAGGCCATCTCGCTATGCGCCGAACAGGACAACTTTGAACCGGCCGCAGACCTCGACATGGCGCTTCATAACCAGAGCGTTGCCGCCATCAAACCGGCGGTGCTGGCCATTCACGATCACTGGATAGCCCAACGCTGAGCCTGCTCTATACCATTTAGCCCGGTTGCGGCTCGGCCTTGAGCGAGGCGCGCACAGCCTCGGCCGGGGCAAACTGCAAATAGCGATCGGCAATTGGCTCGTCGAGCAACATTCGTGAATCGCGAGCGTAGTCATTCAGCAGTCGCCATGGCAGCTTCGAGCCCTGACGCGGCAGGACTTCATTGGCACGCTGCACATAGCCAGATTTCAATGCCCCCATTATGGACTCGCTTTCAGCACAGCCCTCGGCATCGTGCGCCACCACGGTTTGATACTGGTGCTGGTCCATGTGCTTGAGCAGGCGACAAAAGTACCCTGCCGCAATATCGGCCTTGAGTGTCCAGGACGCATTGGTGTAGCCAAATATCCAGCCCATGTTTGGTACGCCATCTACCATCACCCCTTTGTAGGTCAGGTGCTGGTTGAGCTGGCACGGCACGCCATCCAGGCTCAATGCAAGGCCGCCAAGTACCTGCACCTGCAAACCCGTTGCGGTGATGATGATATCGGCATCCAGTTGTTGGCCGGACTCAAGCGCAATGCCCCGTTCGCTAAAGGACTTGATTCGATCCGTCACGATAGACGCCTTGCCATTACTGATTGCGCGGAACAAATCCCCATCGGGCACGGCGCACAGGCGCTCATCCCAGGGCATGTAACTCGGGCTGAAATGGCGCATATCAAAATCATCGGGCAGCTGTTTCCGCACGCCCTTGAGCAATATCGCACGGACTTTATTGGGCCAGCGCCTCGCCGCCTTGAACATCCAGCGTTGCAGGCGGATATTGCGCTTGCGTGCCAATTTGTAGACCCAGGACTCAGGCAGAAGACGGCGCAGCAAGGCACTCAACTTGTCCTGCCCCGGTACCGAAAAAATATAGGAAGGCGAGCGTTGCAGCATGGTGATATGCGCAGCGCTCTCAGCCATGGCCGGCACCAGCGTGACCGCCGTCGCACCACTGCCGATCACCACAACGCGCTTGCCTTGGTAATCGAGATGTTCAGGCCAATGCTGTGGATGAATACACTGTCCATTGAACTGCTCGATACCAGGAAAATCAGGCAGGTAGCCACTGCGGTGGTTGTAATACCCCGTGCAGGAAATCAAGAAATCGCAGGTGATATGCCGGGTCTGGCCGCTGGCATTGTCCTGTACCTCCAACGTCCAGCGCTGCTCAGCGCTCGACCAATCGGCGGCACTGACCTCGGCGCCAAACCGAATATGCCGGGTGATACCGTATTGCTCGGCCGTCTCGCTGATGTACTGGCGTATCGAAGGGCCGTCGGCCAGCACTTTCAACTCGTTCCAGGGGCGAAACCGGTAACCGAAGCTGAACATATCCGAATCCGAGCGAATACCCGGATAGCGAAACAGATCCCAGGTACCGCCGATATTGTCACGTCGCTCAATAATGCTGAAGCGCTTGTCCGGGCACTCCCGGGCGAGATGACAAGCCATGCCGATACCAGACAAGCCTGCACCAATAATGACGATGGAGTGATGTTCATGAGCCATATAGTTTTATTCTCGCGCTGAACACATTTGCTCTTGCAAACAATAGCACCAAGCAACTGCTTGGTTTCACCCAATACCCAATAAACATTGGCGCTGATAGGCGCTTATAAAAACGCCGGGACTCTGAATCAAGGGGCCCGGCGCAGGTTTGGGGTCGCAACCGTGGTTGGGATCAGTGACTTTTCACCTTGCGCCGCTCCGCTACGGCTTCTGGTGTCACCACGCCGCCACTCTGGCCAAAGTGCTTGAGCACGAAGGAACTGACGGCGGCCAGTTCCTGGTCGTTATAACCCTTGGCAAAGTTCGGCATGCGTTGATCAACAGGCGAACCCATATTGCTATGGCCATTGAGCAGGACCCCGAGCAAGTTTGCCGCCGCTGGATCATTTACGGTCTTCAAACCAGCCAACTTGGCGGTTGGGCTCTGGTTACCCTCGCCGTCCCAGCGGTGACATGCGGCACAGGCTTCAGCAAAAATCTTGCTGCCCAGATCATCGACAACCACGGCTCTGGCGCTCAGGTCGTCGGTTGTGGCGCGAGCAATTCCGCTGCTGTGCGCTGGTGTGCTTTTCAGGTAGACGGCGATAGCCTTTTGATCTTGCGGGGTCAGCTGGCTCAAGCTGTGTTCAACCACCGAAGCCATTGGCCCACCTGCAAAGCCATGGCCAGATGCATAGCCCTTGGCCATGTAGTGAGTGAGATCCTCGACCGACCAGGCACCAATGCCGTACAGCGGATCAGCGCTTATGTTGTAGGCCTGCCAACCCTGGATAGGCGCACCGGCCAGGGCTTGATCCTTGTCGAGCGACTGGAAAATGGTACGCGGCGTGTGGCACTCACCACAGTGGCCGGGTCCCTGAACCAGGTAGGCACCTCGGTTCCACTCGGCCGACTGCTTGCTATCCGGCTCGTACCGCTGGTTATCGAGAAACAGTGCATTCCAGAAGAACATGCCCCAGCGCTGGTTGAATGGAAACGACAAGGTGTTTTCGATCGGTGCCTGCTTGACCGCAGGCAAACTGAACAGATATGCCTTGATCGCCAGGATTTCATCCCTTGGCATCAGGCTGTACGAGGTATAGGGAAATGCCGGGTAATAGTGCTTACCGTCACGCCCCACGCCTTCTTGCAGCGCACTGACAAATTCATCATCAGTCCAGGCTCCTATCCCGGTGTCGACATCAGGGGTGATATTCGGCGAAAAAAGCGAACCGAAAGGCAGCTCGAATTCGACGCCACCGGCAAAGGGCTTGCCCTTTTTGGTGGTATGGCAAGCCACACAATCGGCTGCCTTGGCCAGGTAGGCGCCCTTCTTGACCAGCGCATCGGCCGAGGCTTGTGTATCGGTGCCAGCAGCCATAGCCCCGCCGGAGACGAGGGACAAGCCTAAAAGCACCAGGATGTTTTTCAAAGTGTTCATGAGTTCATCCTTAAACAATGTAGTAACCCGCGCGGGTCAGCGGCAAGCGCCGCACGCGCTCGCCAGAGGCGGCATGCAGTGCATTGACCAGCGCCGGTGCAATGAGCGCGGTGCCGGCTTCACCTACGCCACCAGGCAACTCCAGGCTAGGCATCAGATGCACCTCCACCCCAGGTACTTCGCTGATACGTATCTGCCGGTAGTTATGGAAGTTGGTTTGCTGGACCTGGCCTTGCTCGAGCAAAATCTCGTTGAAGAATGCTGCGGACAAGCCGAACAAGGTGCCACCTTCAATCTGCGCCATGACCGAAGTCGGGTTGGTCACCAGGCCACAGTCGATAACACTGACCAGACGCTTGATGCGCACGCCTTTGTCGCCCTGCATCTCCAACTCGACCATGCTCGCCACAAAGCTGCCAAACACCGCACTCACCGACAAGCCGCGCCCTTGCCCGGCAGGCAGCGGCGTTTTCCAATCCGCTTTTTCCGCAAGCATTTTCAACACCGCCTGTGCACGGGGCTGGCCTTGCATCAGCTTGAGGCGATACTCCAGCGGGTCAGCCTTGGCGTTATGCGCCAGCTCATCGATAAAACTTTCCAGCACATAGGTGCTGCGCAATGGCCCAACTCCGCGCCACCAGGAGACCGGGATGGCTTTTGGCTCTTCACGGATGTAGTGCACCTGCAAATTGTCCATGGCGTATAGCGGCTCGATTGCCACTTCCACGGCGTCGGCATCCACGCCGTTTTCCGGCAGGCTACCCGCATAACGGGCCAACACCGAAGCACCTGCAATGCGATGCTGCCAGCCCAGCAGCTTGTCGCCCTCGAAGGCGGCAGTGATGCGATCGACATAGTGAGGACGGTACATGTCGTGGGTCATGTCCTCCTCCCGGCTCCAGATCAGCTTGATCGGATAGCTGACCTGCTTGGCAATGGCCACCGCCTGGGTGATGAAGTCGAAATCCAGCCGCCGGCCAAAAGCACCACCAATCAACTGGTTATGCACGGTGATCGTTTCCGGGGCCAAACCTGTGACCTGTGCAGCGGTCTGCTGGGCAAAAACCGGCACCTGGGTGCCGACCCAAAGATCGCAAGCATCCGGGCGGACATGGACAACGCAGGTCATGGGTTCGAGCGGCGAGTGAGACAGAAAGGCTTGCTCATAAACCGCTTCAAACTGGCTGCTGGCCGATTTCAGGCTGGCGCTGATGTCGCCTGTTTTATGGGCAATCACGCCATCACGGCTGCTGGCATCTTGCAGGGCCTGCTCCAGCTCAGCCGAGTTGATCGACGCATTGGCGCCCAGGTCCCAGTCGATTTTCAGGGCATTGAGGCCTTGCTGGCAGGCCCAGTAATTACTGGCGATAACCGCGACGGCGTTGTCTAGCTTGACCACATCACGCACCCCCGGCACTTTACGCGCGGCGCTATCATCAACACTGCGCAAGGTTCCGCCATGCACCGGGCAAGTAAGTGTCGAGGCGATCTGCATGTCCGGGACACTGAGATCGATGGTGAATTTGGTTTTGCCATTGACCTTGTTTGGCGTATCGACACGCTGCAGAGGCTTGCCAATCAGCTTGAACTGCTCAGGCTTTTTAAGCGGCACATCAGTGGGCACCGGCAAGGCACTGGCTGCATCGACCAGTTCGCCATAGCCTGCTCGCAAACCATTGGGGCCAAACACCACTGCGTTTTCTGCGTGGCACTGGCTTGGCGCAACCTTCCAGCCCAGCGCAGCGGCCTGGATCAACAGGATCCGCGCAGTTGCCCCAGCCTGGCGCAATGGTTCCCAGGTGACACGCGTCGCAGTTGAACCACCGGTGCCCTGAAACTCCAGCAACGCATCACTGTATAACTTGTGGTTTGGCGGCGCATCGACCACCTCGACCTGGTCAAGGCTGACTTCAAGCTCTTCGGCAACCATCATCGCGATGCCGGTATGGGTACCCTGGCCCATTTCGATCTTGGGTGAAATCACCGTTACCCGGCCATCATGCCCAACCCGCACAAAAGCGCCATAACCCGTTGGGCTTTGTTCGCCAAGACGGCCTGGAGCTACGGCGTCGGCCGCCGCACTACGCGCTATCAGGGGCGGCAACCAGGTACTCAATACCAGCCCCCCCATGGCCAGTGTGCTGCCTTGCAAAAAGCGTCGACGAGAAGATTTAAAGCGTGGCTTTTCCATGGGTAGACTGCTCCTTAAGCCTGGCTGACGCTTTTGATGGCGGCACGAATACGGGTGTAGGTGGCGCAACGACAAAGATTGCCAGCCATGGCCGCATCAATGGCCGCGTCATCCGCGTCTGGCTGTTTCTCAAGCAAGGCCACAGCGGACATTATTTGCCCGGACTGGCAATAACCACACTGCACCACCTCATGCTCGAGCCAGGAAGCCTGGACCTTCTGGCCGACCTCGGTTTCGCCTATGGCCTCGATGGTGCTGATCTCATGGCCAACCGCGGAGCTGATGGGCAGTACACATGAGCGCACGGCTTTGCCATCAAGGTGCACAGTGCAAACCCCGCACTGGGCAATTCCACATCCAAACTTGGTGCCGGTCATCCCCAGCACATCACGCAGCACCCAGAGCAACGGCATATCGCCGGGCACATCAACCTGTTGTTCATTTCCATTGATCGAAAGTGTGTGCATGGCGACCTCACATAAAAATTAGCTAAGTCCAAAGACAAGGTTCACGCAGCGAGCATCCTCTGCCCTGGTAAGACAGGGAAAACAGCGCAATGCCGACACCCGGTCATCTAAATCCATTGGCTAAAATACCCTAAAAGTCAAACTTGCCCAGTGCAAAGCAGCGCGACCTATCTAAAGTTCTGGGTCAGAAGAATAGACCAGTCGTCTATTAAATTCACCCTGTAACTGAAGCAGCACCTGAAATGTTGCAGCTTGCC
This sequence comes from Pseudomonas segetis, assembly GCF_900188155.1. GTDB lineage: Bacteria > Pseudomonadota > Gammaproteobacteria > Pseudomonadales > Pseudomonadaceae > Aquipseudomonas > Aquipseudomonas segetis. Next base: position 484,379 of record NZ_FZOG01000001.1, on the reverse strand, counting down.
TGACACCAGAAAGAACAGCCGCCCCACCGAGGAACAGCCGTGATGCAGGCGCGCCAGCAGGCTTGGCTTGAAGTTAGCGACTAGCTGCCAGTACGCTCTGAAGCCACTCCCTGGCATAGCAGGTCGAAAATAGCGTTGTGCTGCATTGGCCTGCCCGATATGCGGCGCGAATGGCCACGGGATCAACCTGTTCAAGGTAAGCCAGCGCGTCTTCCATCTCGCGGGGATTGCCATAACCACCGCTGCGCATCTCGCTCAACGCCTCTGGCTTGCTCCAGCCCTGGATAACCATGCGATACATCGCGGCCATCAGGCCTGTGCGGTCGCGGCCATGCTTGCAGTGCATCAATACCGCGCCCTCTGTCTGCGCCCGCTCAATCACGTGCAGCACCCGGATGACATCGGCATCGGTCACCCGATCAGCATGCAGCGCAATGTTTACCCTGTGCATTGGCGTGTCACCAAGCCATTGCTTGTCATCATCCTTGATAAAACTGACAACGGTGCCGATCCCGGCGGCCTGCAGGGTTGCGACATTGTCCTGGTCCGGCAGCGCGCTACGGTAGAGGCTTGGAGTCATCCGATACAGGTTGAAGCGCTTATCCACCGGCGTGGCCCATTGCTGCTGGTGCTGCTCCGCAACCGGACTGATCGGGTGACGAGCCGCGCTGGCAAAAGCAGTGGCTGCAATGCCGATGGCAGCGAGGCCCAGAATGATTTTTCGAGACAATAATGGCATTGACAGCTCCCGTTATCAGGAGCACAAGGGTATGAGCCAGCATGTGAAAAGCCGATGAAATGGATGTGAAGAAAACGCCATGCGTAATCTTGGGCAATAAAGACTGTCTAGTCTCGGGAGCCTCTGAAAAGGATCGCGAGCGACGCAGCGCAGAGGTTTTTCAGAGGCTCCCCAAGAACGTATACCAATAGACAGTAGAAGCCCTGCATAAAGCTGACTAGTCTGGGTGATAGTACCCACCGTAAAGCCCAGCAACCTGGCCCATGAAGCCCTGAAAACTCCAGATTCAGCCGTTTTTCAAGTGTTTCAACTGCAGAGCCAACTCAATAACTAGGAACTCAGCAATGACCGAGAAAAGCCTGACCCACGCCACTGGCGCCCCCGTAGTCGATAACCTCAATACCCAAACGGCCGGTCCCCGTGGTCCGGCACTTCTGCAAGACATCTGGCTGATTGAAAAACTGGCGCATTTCGACCGTGAAGTGATTCCAGAGCGGCGCATGCATGCCAAGGGCTCCGGCGCCTACGGAACCTTCACCGTAACCCACGACATCAGCCAATATTGCCGCGCAGCACTGTTTTCCAAGGTCGGTAAGGAAACCCCGCTGTTCCTGCGTTTCTCAACGGTGGCCGGTGAGCGTGGTGCCGCCGATGCCGAGCGCGACATCCGTGGCTTCGCCGTCAAGTTCTACACCGAGGAAGGCAACTGGGACCTGGTCGGCAACAATACCCCGGTGTTCTTCTTCCGTGACCCAATGCGCTTCCCTGACCTCAATCACGTGGTCAAGCGTGATCCACGCACGGGCATGCGCAACGCGACCAGCAACTGGGACTTCTGGACCCTGCTGCCGGAAGCGTTGCACCAGGTAACCATCGTCATGAGTGACCGTGGCATCCCGAAAGACTTCAGGCACATGCACGGCTTTGGCAGTCACACCTTCAGCATGCTCAACGCAGCGAACGAACGGGTCTGGGTCAAGTTTCACTTCGAGTGCCTGCAAGGCATCGAAAACCTGACTGACGCAGAAGCTGAAGCCGTAGTCGGTAAAGACCGCGAAAGCAGCATGCGCGACCTTTACGAAAGCATCGAAGCGGGTGATTTCCCGTCCTGGAAGCTGCGTATCCAGGTCATGACCGAAGACCAGGCGCGCCATCACAAACACAACCCATTCGACTTGACCAAAGTCTGGCCCCATGGCGACTACCCGCTGATCGACGTCGGTGTCATGCAGCTCAATCGCAACGCTGAAAATCATTTCGCCGAGGTTGAACAAGCCGCCTTCTCGCCCGCCAATATTGTGCCCGGCATTGGCTTCTCACCCGACAAAATGCTGCAGGCGCGCCTGTTCTCATATGGCGATGCACAGCGCTATCGCCTGGGCGTCAACTTCAACCACATCCCGGTCAACGCGCCAATCTGCCCGCACCAAAGCTTCCACCGCGATGGTCATATGCGCACCGATGGCAATCTCGGTTCGAAAATCGCCTACTGGCCCAACAGCCAGGGCGAATGGGCCGATCACCAGGCATTGGCCGAACCGGCGTTGCCACTCGATGGCGACGCCAAGGCCTGGGATCACCGGGTTGATGATGACCACTACGAACAGCCAGGCGACCTGTTTCGCCTGATGAGCCCGGAGCAACAGCAAGCCTTGTTCGACAACACCGCTCGCGCCATGGACGGGGTGCCGAATGAGATCAAGCAACGCCATGTCGACAACTGCACCAAGGCCGACCCGGCCTACGGCGCAGGCCTGGCCAAGGCTCTTGGTCTGTAAAGCCTAAAAAGCCCGCCAGGCCAAACCTGGCGGGCTTTCGTCACGCAGGCCCAATCCGGTTTCCCGGTGATCCTCTGAGAAAGGCAGCGAGCGACAACAGGACAAGGCGCATCGAACAACGGGAGCAACAGCCAAAGGCTGGCCCGAAGGGCGAGCGCAGCGAGTAAAAAACTGCGAAAAAGCCACCGGATCGCGCTCGACTTTAGGTAGCGAAGTATATCGAGCGCAGCAGTTTTCCAGAGGGTTTCTAGGCTTGCATGGCCCAGCCGTGCACATTCATTGCCGCCTGGCGCAATGCCTCCGAGCGTGTTGGATGTGGGTGGCAAATCAACGCAATATCTTCGGCACTGGCCGAAAACTCCATCGCCACGCAATACTCACCAATCAACTCACCGGCACTTGGGCCAATGATATGCACGCCGAGGATCTGATCGGTGCGCTCGTCCGCCAGCACTTTGACGAAACCTTCGGCCTCATGGTTTATTTTCGCCCGGCTGTTGGCCGTGAACGGAAACTTGCCGACCTTATAGGCACGCCCCTGCTCCTTGAGCGCCTGCTCGCTGCTACCGACACTGGCCACCTCGGGCCTGGTGTAGATCACACTGGGAATCACCCCGTAATTCACTTCGGCAGCATGGCCGGCAATGCGCTCGATACAGGCAATGGCCTCATCTTCGGCCTTGTGCGCGAGCATCGGCCCCGAAGTGACATCACCTATGACCCAGATACCTGGCACTTCGCTGCGATGCTGTTGATTGCCGAGCATGCCACGCTTATCAGTACTCAGGCCAACGTTCTCCAGCCCAAGGCCTTCTGTGTATGGACGCCGGCCAATGGCAACCAGCACATAATCGGCCTGCAAGACTTCACTCGCACCACCTGCGGCAGCTTCTATATTCAGTTCAACTCCACTGTCCGAACTTTGCGCGGCCACAACTTTGGCACCCAACTTGAAGCTGATGCCTTGTTTCGCCAGCGTGCGTTGCAGCGCGGTGGCCGTCTCGGTGTCCAAGCCGGGGCAGATACGATCCAGGTACTCAACCACAGTCACCTTGCTGCCCAAGCGTCGCCATACCGAGCCCAGTTCCAGCCCAATAACTCCTGCGCCGATAACCACCAGATGTCCGGGCACCTCAGGCAGTTCAAGTGCGCCGGTAGAGTCGATGATGCGCTTGTTATCGACCGCGACGCCCGGCAAAGGCGCTGGCTCCGAGCCGCTGGCCAGCACGATGTCGCGGGCCTGCAACTGGCTCTGGCTACCGTCGGCATGGCTGACGCTGACCTTGCCAACGCCCTCGAGCCTGGCCCAGCCCTTGATCCAGTCAACCTTGTTCTTGCGAAACAGAAACTCGATACCCTTGGTCAACGCGCTGACGCTGGCATCTTTCTGTTTCATCATTTGCGCCAGGTTCAGGGTCGGTTGCACCTCAACACCCAAGCTGTTCAGCTCGCCGCTGCTGGCGGCCTCATACAACTCAGAGGCATGCAGCAGGGCCTTCGATGGCATGCAGCCAACATTGAGGCAGGTGCCGCCCAGGGTTTCACGGCCCTCGACGCAGGCAACCTTCAACCCCAATTGTCCGGCACGGATGGCTGCGTTATACCCGCCAGGCCCACCGCCAATAATCACCACGTCGTAGCTTTCACTCATGTCGATTACCTTCAAGATTGCTGTTGTTCAGCTTAAAACGGCACCAAAACGCAGCCAGGGATCATTGCACTGCAAGCTCGGCGGCACGGCGTCGGCGTTGCAGCAGGTGGAACAGCGACCAGGCAATAAATGCGAAGCTGGCATTGAGAAAAACCATAGCCCAGGCGCTGCCATCTTGCAGAGCGGTCAACAGCACACCGCTGAAGGTTGCCCCGGCCATCTGGGCAAAGCCCATGAACCCTGCCGCCAGGCCGGCCCTGTGGGCGTTGGGTATCACCGCACCGGCGACGCTAGCGGGCAGCACCATGCCGCCGCCCAGGGTCACCAAAACCTGTGGTAGTGAAAGCCCCAGCACGGACAACCCCAGACCTTGATGAATCGCCAGGGTCGCAACCGCACCAAAGGCAGCCAGGCTCACGCCGATGCTGACGATTTTGTCCGGTCCCAAGCGGCTGATATTGCGTTGAGTAAAGAGCGCACCGCCAATCAAGGCTGCCACAATCGCGCTGATGGTCATCCCGTATTGGCTGGGACTCAGGTGCAGCAGGCCGATATAGACAGCTGAGGAACCGGCAATCACCGCAAACATCGCGCCATAGGTGAACGCCAATGTCAGGGCCAGGGCCCGGAAGGAAGAGTCCTTGAGCAAATCGGCATAGTTGGCGACCAGTTTTGTCAGCCTTCCAGCTTGAGGGTCCAACTGCCGGTTGCTTTCCCGGTAAAAGCACAACGCCGCCAGGACAATTGCACCAGCAACCAGCAGCGCCATCAGAATAGGCGCCTGCCAACCGCCGATGCGCACCAGCAAGCCGCCCAGCGCCGGGGAAACCACGATGGCGCAGAGCATGCCTATCACGGTCATGGCCAATGCCGGCCCCGCCTCGGCCTGCCATACATCGCGCACAATAGCCCGCGCCATGACCAAGGCCGAACAAGCCCCCAAACCTTGCAAGGCACGGGCGGTGATGAATTCCACCATGCTGTTGGCCAGCAACATCCACAAGGTCGCACACAGGTAAACCAGCAACCCCGCGAACAGGATCGGGCGCCGCCCCAGTCGATCGGAAAGCGGGCCAAGCACCAGTTGGCCCAGGCCAAAAGCAGCTACGAACACTGACAGCGCCAGCAAGCTACTGCCGGGCTTGGCCGCCATCACCCACTCGATTGCCGAGAGGGCGGGAATAATCAACTGAGTAGAGATTTCACCCAGCGCGGTGAGCGCCATGAGTAATACGAGGAGCTTGCGTGAAGGTGTAAGGACGCTGTGCATAACGATTTCCTGCTTAGCAATGCTCGGACCAATGATCCGATAGCCCTGGACATATTTATATTACGACTATAATTTACACAATTAGATTACACATGTAATTTAATAAAGCAATCGACTTATCCAACATCCGCAGAGGACCGTCAGATGGACAAGGTTTCCCGAGAAGAACAATTGGCAAGCTGGATTGATGCCGAGCAAGTCGCCCGCAGCAAGCTGGCCGCACCTGGCAGCATGAGCCTGGCACAGGTCAGTGAATTGTCACCCACCGAGTTCTTCAATGGCATTGGCCAAGGGCAACTGCCTTGCCCACCGTTCGGGCACTTGGTCGACTTTGTGCCGATTGAATGGGCAGAAGGTTTTTTCTTGTTTCAAGGCTCCCCCGATACCCGCCACTACAACCCATTGGGCATAGTGCATGGCGGCTACGCTGCCACCCTGCTCGACTCTTGCATGGGCTGCGCGATTCATACTCGCTTGCAGCGCGGCCAGGGCTATACGACAACCGACTTGCGCATCAGCTATATACGCGCCTTGACCGATAAAGTCGGGCCGGTACGGGCCGAAGGCCGCATCGTGCACCTGGGTCGCACGACGGCAATCGCCGAAGGGCGCATTTATGATGTTGATGATCGCCTGTACGCGGTTGGCTCCACCACTTGCTTGATAATGGGCAGCCCCAGCTAAGGTATTCAGCACCAGGCTGGCCATCAACCTTTACCCAAAAGATGCAGGGTCAATTAATATGTTGGCCAGCATGTAAAAAACGCGAGGCAAGCTATGCGTTACTCGGACGATCACAAGGCCAAAACCCACCAGCGCATCATTGAAGAGGCAGCACGCCTGTTTCGCCGTGACGGCATTGGTGCAACCGGATTGCAGCCCTTGATGAAAACCCTGGGCCTGACTCACGGTGGCTTTTATGCGCACTTCAAGTCCAAGGATGAATTGGTTGAAACCGCATTAACCCATAGCGCCGACCAACTCAGCGGCCAGACGCAACAGCTGTTCGCCGGTGAAGCGCCGCTGGCCACATTTATTCGCAGTTATCTGTCCAGCGCCCATTGCGCCAATCCGGCAGAAGGTTGCCCACTGCCAACCATGTCAGCGGAACTTGGCCAGCGCGGCCAGGCCAGCCCGGTTACCGACCAGTTGATACAAGAGCGCCTCAAATCCATCGAGGATTGCCTATCGGGCGACAATGCCGCCGAACAAAGCGTGGCCCTGCTTTCTACGATGGTGGGCGCACTGGTTCTGGCCCGCAGTGTCAGTGATCCCGAACTGTCGCAACGCCTGCTCAAGACAGCTCGTCAACAATTGTTGGAGCAGGTCCCGGCCGGTTGATTGAGTCAGGCTAAAACCTTGCCCAAATAAAAAGCCCGAACCAGGACTGCTGGCTCGGGCTTTTTGGTCTTGCATTCTTAGCTGTAGCGCGCCGCCGCCTGATTGCGCGATAGATTCGGTCCCAGTTTGGTCCGCGCCGTAACCAATGCCTGCCAGTCCGCCGCGTCCGGAAGGGATGGAATAGTCACCAGTTCACCCTGGTCAAAACCTGCCAGGGCGGCATCCACCATATCGCCAACTTCCATGATCATCTCCGCAGGCAAGACCGAAGCATCCATACCCGAACGCTCCCAGATTTCGGTGCGGGTAACGCCGGGCAATACCGCCTGGACCCGCACCCCTAGGCTGCTGACCTCTGCCTGCATGGTTTGAGTCAGGCTCAGCACATAAGCCTTGCTGGCACTGTAGACCGCGTTGAACATTTCGGGAATCAACGCGACAACCGAAGCGATGTTGATGATTGAACCGCGCCCCGCTGTACCAAAGCTTGCAGCGGCGGCGGCGGAGAGATGAGTCAGGGCCACGATATTCAACTGAATAAGAGTGTTGACCTTGGCCGCGTCCGCCTCGGCCAGGGTGCCATTGATTGCAACGCCGGCATTGTTAACCAACATGCTGATGCTCGGGTCCGTACGCAAACGCTGTTCGACACGCTGCAGGTCAGCGCTGTCAGTCAGGTCGGCCCTGAGCACTTCTACCTTGACCCCAGATGCCTGGCGCAGGTTCTCGGCAAGCCCATCGAGCCGTTGCTGGTCACGCGCGACCAACAACAGGTCATAACCACGCTTGGCCAGGCGCTGCGCATAGGTGGCGCCGATCCCCGAGGATGCGCCAGTAATCAAGGCAGTGCCTTTGTTTGTAGATTGATTCATTGCTGTTTCCTCAGGTTGGTGTGGCTGCTATCGAGCCGGTGAAGTCACTATCGCGCACATTAGATTACGATCATAATTCTATATTTATATTACAGTTATAATCTAAATCAACCAATAGAAATCTTGCGCGACCAGGAAAGTCTAGCCGAGGGTTGAACCGTGCAACCCGGCAGTTGTTATCGATCCAAACCACAGACTGCCAGGCCAATAAGGCATTGACCCAATCTGCGGGCACAAAAAAGCGGGTAACCATCTCTGGTTACCCGCTCGGAGGCCTAGCGCCAGCGCGGATCTAGACGCTGCGGATCAAGTGATCGAAGGCGCTCAATGACGCCTTGGCACCCTCACCCACGGCGATGACGATTTGCTTGTAAGGCACTGTGGTCACATCGCCTGCGGCAAAAATGCCGGGGATATTGCTCTGGCCTTTGGCATCCACGATGATTTCACCCCTTGGGGACAGCTCGATCGTGCCTTTGAGCCAGTCACTGTTTGGCAGCAGGCCGATTTGGACGAAGATGCCTTCCAGCTCGACAGTCACTGACTCATCCGTATTACGATCCTTGTAAACCAGGGCATTGACCTTCTGGCCATCACCCAGCACTTCAGTGGTCAAAGCGCTCTTGATCACAGTCACGTTGGCCAGGCTGGCAAGTTTTTTCTGCAACACCGCATCGGCGCGCAACTGGCTGTCAAACTCGATCAAGGTCACATGGGCAACAATACCGGCCAGGTCAATCGCGGCCTCAACACCCGAGTTGCCGCCACCAATCACAGCCACGCGCTTGCCCTTGAACAACGGGCCATCGCAATGCGGGCAATAGGCCACGCCACGACCACGATATTGCTGCTCACCAGGCACATTCATCTCTCTCCAGCGCGCGCCCGTGGCCAGGATCACCGTCTTGGCCTTGAGCGATGCGCCGCTGTCGAATTTAACCTCGTGCAAACCACCTGCCGCACTGGCTGGGACCAGTGCGCTTGCGCGCTGCAGGTTCATGATATCGACGTCGTATTGGCGCACGTGCTCTTCCAGAGCGCGGGCCAGTTTCGGGCCCTCGGTTTCTTGTACCGAGATAAAGTTCTCGATGGCCATGGTATCGAGTACCTGGCCGCCGAAACGCTCGGCAGCCACGCCAGTGCGAATGCCTTTGCGCGCGGCATAGATTGCCGCCGCAGCACCAGCCGGACCACCGCCGACGACCAGGACATCGAAGGCATCCTTGCTGTTGAGTTTTTCAGCGTCACGGGCGGCGGCACCGGTGTCGATCTTGGCCAGGATCTGCTCGACATCCATGCGTCCCTGGCCAAACAGTTCACCGTTGAGGTAGATGCTCGGCACGGACATGATCTGGCGTTGCTCGACCTCGGCCTGGAACAGTGCCCCGTCGATAGCCACGTGACGAATATTAGGATTGAGTACCGCCATCAAGTTCAGCGCCTGCACCACATCCGGGCAGTTCTGGCACGACAGCGAGAAGTAGGTTTCAAAGCTGAATTGACCTTCGATAGCCTTGATCTGCTCGATCACATCAGCGGCCAACTTCGATGGATGCCCACCGACTTGCAGCAGTGCCAGCACCAAGGAGGTGAACTCGTGCCCCATCGGGATACCGGCAAAACGCAAGCCGATATCAGCACCAGGGCGATTCAACGAGAACGACGGCGTGCGAGCATCGACACCATCGGTCTTCAAGGTAATTTTGTCGCTAAGGCTGCGAATATCTTCAAGCAAGCCATGCAGTTCGCGGGATTTGTCGCTGTCATCAAGGGACGCGACGATCTCGAACGGCTGGGTGACCTTTTCCAGATAGGCCTTCAACTGGTTTTTCAGATTGGCGTCCAACATGATTTGGCTTCCCTTTATATGAATTTCAGAGACAAAAACGCCCGGACGGATCGCGCCCAGGCGCTTGTGCGTTTCAATAGATTTGCCGGCTTTGTCTAACGGCTGAGGCACCTATACACCTCAGCCTTCATCGGCCATTACAAGCGCCAGCCGATTAGCTGGCGGCCCGCAAAACAGATTTAGATTTTGCCGACCAGGTCCAGCGATGGAGCCAGGGTGGCTTCGCCTTCTTTCCACTTGGCTGGGCAAACTTCGCCCGGGTGAGCAGCAACGTACTGAGCCGCTTTTACCTTGCGCAGCAGTTCTTGTGCGTCACGGCCAATGCCACCGGCGTTGATTTCAACGATCTGGATCTTGCCTTCTGGGTCGATGACGAAAGTGCCACGATCTGCCAAACCGGCTTCTTCGATCATCACGCCGAAGTTACGGGTGATGGTGCCAGTCGGATCACCAATCAGCGGGTACTGGATTTTGCCGATGGTGTCAGACGTGTCGTGCCAGGCTTTGTGGGTGAAATGGGTATCAGTCGATACGCCGTAGATCTCGACATTGAGCTTCTGGAATTCAGCGTAGTTATCAGCCAGATCGCCGAGTTCGGTTGGGCAGACGAAGGTGAAGTCGGCTGGATAGAAGAATACGACCGACCACTTGCCTTTCAGGTTGGCTTCGCTAACGTCAACAAATGCGCCGTTGTGATAGGCAGTGGCGTTGAACGGTTTAACTTCGCTATTGATATAAGACATCGATGAACTCCTTGGGAGGGTTGAAAATTTACCCTGCAAAGGTTACTCACCGCTTGGCAAAAGGTCATATTGATTGATCCCATTGCGCTGATTAACTTACTCAATAGAACCTTATAAAATCCTTTAAAAAACATATAGATAATCTGCATTCTCAATTACCAAAAATGCACATTCAGTACCCATGACAAGCCAAATAACAGTCGCGGGCCACCCCTTTCCCGCCAAATCCCGGGTGGGTCCGCGCTTTATCACCAGGGCTGATCAGGACAATTCAGGATCAATCACTAAGACCAGCTTGCCGTTGACCTGGTTAGTCGCAAGCTCGGCAAACGCCGCTTCGGCATCTTTGATCGGCAATGCCTTGAGCAACTGTGGACTCAGCCGTCCTTCGCTGAACAATGGCCAAACCTGCTGGCCAAGGTCGCTCATCAGGTCGGCCTTGAACTGATCATCGCGGCTGCGCAGGGTCGAACCGATAAACTGCACGCGTTTGCTCAACAGCAGCGCCATATCCAGTTCAGCCTTGCGTCCGCCCATCAGGCCAATATTCACCCAGCGCCCGTCGAGCCCGAGCAATTGCAGGTTGAGCGCTGCATATTTGCCACCTACCGGATCAAGAATCACATCGAAAGGCGCAAAATCGCGCAGCGCCTGCGGCCCTTCTTCGCCACGCAAAACACCGCCCTGCGCCCCCAGCCCTTCGCAATACGCCAGCTGATCGGCCGAGCCGACACTCACCCAGCACGGGCTGCCAAAGGCCTTGCACAACTGGATGGCCGCAGAGCCAACCCCACTGGCACCTGCGTGCAGCAAGACCCTTTCACCCGGTTTGAGCCCCGCCAGCTGAAAAAGATTGAGCCAGGCGGTTGCGTATACCTCGGGAATTGCCGCCGCTTCGTGCAACGAGACGCCTTCGGGAACCGGCAAGGCGTGCCGTGCATCAACCACCACTTCTTCAGCCATGCCGCCACCGGCGAGCAACGCACAAACCCGATCGCCCACTTGCCAATCACTGCCAGCACCGACTTCGGTGATCACTCCAGAGCACTCAAGCCCAAGCGCGGCGCTGGCTCCGGGTGGTGGCGGGTAAAGCCCGGCACGCTGCAACAAATCAGCTCGGTTGAGCCCTGCGGCAGCCACTTTTATGCGGATTTCACCCACATCACATGATGGGGATGTGATGTCTAACCATTCAGTACGGCCTTCAACGCCTTGCAATGCCTTCACGCTGCCTCCATAGTGCAATTGAACCGGGCCCGGCACGACTGTCGGGCTTTTGCATTGCGCCGTTGGAACTCGGCGCCCTTAAAGATGGCCTAATATGCTTTATCAACAGCCCCTACGTCGAATCAGCATGAAGCGTTCTTTTATCAGCGCCACCCTCGCCCTTGCCCTCGGATTGAGTGCATTGCCTTTGGCAGCAAAGACCACCAGCGATCACAGCTGGGACTATTTGACGCCTGATCGCGAACAAGTCATTGCCAGCCTCAACGTAGTGGAGCTGCTCAAGCGCCACCACTACAGCAAGCCGCCGCTCGATGATGCCCGTTCGGAAATCATCTACGCGGGCTACTTGAAGATGCTCGATCCTCAGCGCAGTTATTTCACTGCCGCCGATATCGCCGAGTTCGACAAGTGGAAAGATCAGTTCGATGACTTTCTCAAAAGCGGCAACCTCGAGCCCGGCTTTGTCATGTACAAACGCCATCTCGATCGCCTGAAGAGCCGCCTCAACTACGCATTGACCATGCTTGGCAAAGGTGTCGACAAGATCGACTTCAGCGTCGATGAAGAACTCACCCTCGATCGTGAGAAATCACCCTGGGTCAAGGACGAAGCGGCGCTTGAAGACCTATGGCGTCGCCAGGTCAAGGACGAAGTACTGCGCCAGAAGATCGCGGGAAAAGACACCAAGACCATCCAGGAAACCCTGATCAAGCGCTACAAGCGTCAGTTGGTTCGTCTAGACCAGACCCGCAGCGAAGATATCTTCCAGACCTACATCAATGCGTTTGCGATGTCTTACGATCCGCACACCTCTTATCTGTCACCGGATAACGCGGAAAACTTCGACATCAACATGAGCCTGTCGCTCGAAGGTATCGGTGCGGTGCTGCAAAGCGATAATGACAATGTCAAAGTCGTGCGCCTGGTTCCAGCCGGCCCAGCGGAAAAGAGCAAGCAGATTGCCCCAGCCGACAAAATCATCGGTGTCGCCCAGGGCGATGACGAGATGGTTGATGTCATCGGCTGGCGCCTGGACGAAGTGGTCAAGCTGATTCGCGGCCCCAAAGGCTCCAAGGTTCGCCTCGAAGTGATTCCGGCGAGCAATGCACCCAACGACCAGACCAGCAAGACTGTCACCATCACCCGCGAAGCGGTGAAGCTTGAAGATCAAGCGGTGCAAAAAAAGATTCTCAAGCTCAAGCACGACGGTCGTGACTACAAGCTCGGGGTCATTGAAGTTCCTGCGTTCTATCTCGACTTCAAGGCGTTCCGCGCCGGCGACCCGAACTACAAGAGCACCACGCGTGACGTCAAGCGGGTACTCACCGAGCTGAAGAAGGACAAAGTTGATGGCGTGGTCATCGACCTGCGCAACAACGGAGGCGGTTCCCTGCAAGAAGCCACTGAGCTGACCGGCCTGTTTATCGACCAGGGCCCGACGGTTCTGGTACGCAACAGCGACGGCCGGGTCGATGTGCTCAACGATGAGGAACCCGGTATCTTCTACAAGGGCCCGATGGTGTTGCTGGTCAATCGCCTGTCCGCCTCGGCGTCGGAGATTTTCGCGGGCGCCATGCAGGACTACCACCGCGCCCTGATCATCGGCGGCCAGACCTTCGGCAAAGGCACTGTGCAAACCATCCAACCCCTGAACCACGGCGAGCTGAAGCTGACCCTGGCCAAGTTCTACCGGGTTTCGGGGCAGAGCACACAAAATCAGGGCGTACTGCCTGATATTGCCTATCCCGATGTGATGGACACCAAGGAAATTGGCGAAAGCGCGCTGCCGGAAGCCATGCCCTGGGACACCATCAACCCAGCGATCAAGCCAGAGCGTGACCCGTTCAAGCCTTATTTGGTGCGCCTCAAGGAGCACTATGAACAGCGCACGGCGAACAACCCGGACTTCACCTTCTCCCGTGAACGCCTGGCGCTTGCGCAGAAGCTGATGAAAGAAACCGAAGTCAGCCTCAATGAGGTCACGCGCCGTGCACAGCATAAGCAGATCGAGGGCGAGCAGTTGGCCATCGAAAACAAGCTGCGCAAGGCTAAGGGCGAAGAGCCGCTGACCAAGCTTAAAGAAGTCGATGAAGACAGCGTTGCGGTCGAGGACAAGAAGACCAAGCCCGAGGATGATGCCTTCCTCAGCGAAGCCGGTCAGATCCTGCTCGACTACCTGAACCTGACTTCAGCCTTGGTTAAAAAGTGATCCCCGCCCGCTCAAGCTCGGAGCCGGGCTTGAGCGGGCTCGCGCTTGAGGCTGAGCCGAGCTGTCATTAAAGAGTCATTAATTTGTCGCAAAATCAGGGGCTGATATCACTATCAGCCCTTTGTTTTTTCCGACTCAGAGACTCCAAATGACCGTCACCGAGCAGTTGAGCACGCTGGACCACATCCTCGCTCACGGCGACTTGCATAGCCTCTTTCAGCCTATTTTTTCGTTATCCGAGCGGCGCATCGTCGGTTATGAGGCCCTGACTCGTGGCCCCTCCAACAGTGCCCTGCACTCGCCGATCAACCTGTTCAGTGTGGCGCGTCAAGCTGGTCGCCTCAGTGAACTGGAAATGACTTGCCGCAAAAGCGCCTGCCAGCAATTCAGTCAACAAAAGCTTGAGGGCAAGCTGTTCCTCAACGTTTCCCCCGACTCGTTGCTCGAAGCCAACCACCGCCCTGGTCGCACGCTGCAGTTGCTGCAAGCCTTTGGCATATCGCCCAACAATGTGGTGATAGAACTTACCGAACAAACCCCTACCGAAGACTTCGCCCTGCTCGATACGGCCTTGCATCACTATCGCGCCATGGGCTTTTCAATTGCACTGGATGATCTTGGCGCAGGTTATTCAAGCCTGCGCTTGTGGTCTGAGTTAAGACCCGACTATGTGAAAATTGACCGCCACTTCATCGATGGCATACATCTCGACTCGGTCAAGCGAGAGTTTGTCGGCTCCATCCTCAAGATGGCCCAGGCCTCACGCGCCACCGTAATTGCCGAAGGCATCGAGCTTGAGGAGGAACTGGCAGTACTTTCCGAAATGGGTGTCGACCTGCTCCAGGGCTATTTGCTCTGCCGCCCGCAAGAACAACCGCCGCGTGACGCACGCCTGTTGCTGCCACAACTGCTCAGCTCGCCCGGCACCCTCAGCGAAGAAGACAGCGACCTCTGCGCCCTGCTCAACGAGCAACCCGCAGTGACTATCGATACCTCGACATCCGCGGTACTCGAAGCCTTTCGCCTGCAGGCAAACCTGAACTCCCTGGCGGTACTCGATGAGCACAGGCAACCCGTTGGCATTGTCCATCGCCATGCGTTTGCCGATGCCCTGCTCAAACCCTTCGCCGCTGAACTCTTTGCCCGCAAACCCATCAGCCGGTTGATGAGCACGGACTTTCTCAGCGTGGAAGTAAGCCAGTCCCTGCAAAAGGTCAGCCGCCTGCTCACCAGCCGTGCACGCCAGCGTATCGAAGAGGATTTCATCATCACCCTCAACGGCCGCTACCAGGGGCTTGGCCGGGTCATCGATGTACTCAAGCTGATTACCGAGTTGAAGATCCGGCAAGCCAAACATGCCAATCCATTGACCATGCTGCCCGGCAACGTGCCCATCCAGCAGTGCCTCACGCGCCTGCTGCAACAAGCCATACCGGCAGTGGTTTGTTATGTGGATATTGATAACTTCAAACCCTTCAATGACCTGGTGGGGCTTCACTATGACCTGAAATCGCTCGATTCTACTGTCAGGATATGCAAATGCTGCGGAGGGGTGAGCAGAGCAGCTTTGGCTCCGTATGGAAATTCAACTAGATCTGCACAGGCCAGAGTTGACCTTACCCTCCAGTGCTACCCCCTGCCCCCAACCGGGAAGGCGTAAGCCAGGCAAGGCATAGCGGCATATCGACAGCATGGTTAGCTTTCAGTTAGGGTTCGGTCATAGAAATACCCGAACAACCTAGGTAACGGATTACACGTCCATATGACGCAGATAATAAACCGGGATGCTGCCGACAAAACAAAAGGCTTCCGGCTCCAAAAGCTCCGAGCTGCAACACTTCTACTGAAAGCAGCAAATGACTTGTCGAATGTAAACTTCTACTACGCCGCCATTGAAGCGGAAGAAGATGTAACAATAATAAAAACTGTAAATCTAAGCACAGAGCAGATAATCGAAGAAGACAAAAACTATAGCTCTGACAGCAACTTCACCATACACTCAGAAGCCGTACTAAACACCCTCGTAAGCTTTTTCGATATTTATATAGGCAAGTGGCATAAAAGCCAATCTACAGTATTTACATTTAGCTTTTACACCACAACAAACTTCGGAAAAGAGAAAAAGAAAGAACTTTCAGACGGAACAACCATAGAACTTCCCGACAAACCTATCCTTGAAATTATTCAGAATTCATCTGAAATCCCCGACAACATAGCCAGTATTATCAAAGCCATTCTGCTTGCAGAATACAAAAAGCAATATGGAAAAATCCCCGGCAATGGCTACCTCAAAGCTCTAGAAGACATTTCTTTAGAAGACTTCAAGATCTTCCTTAAGAAAATAAACTGGCTATCTGGGCAAGAAGACGAGTCAGAACTCCAAGGCAGTGCAGAGAAACTGATAAAGAGTTGTAAATATTATCAACTCAGCATGAGTGGCAAGGAGCAACTGATTCTCGCAAAAATCCTCGACAAAATTGATGAAAAGCAACACTTCGAAGACTTCGCAGAGAGATTTATAAACTCGGCCGAGGTAGAGCTAATTTTCAAAATGGCAGAATCTGAAGTCAGTGAACAGTTGCTTGACCCCATATGGAAAGAACTTCAAGAGTTATCAGCCAAAATCACCGACAAACGCAATTTAGAAGAAAAAATACTAGATAATTGCCCTGCATACCCAAAATCAAAAATTGCAACTCTTGCAAGAAAAGCCTGCAGCTCGAAAACAGAAGAAGAAGCAAGCAACAAAAGCTTTCTATCATTAAAGTACCGAGTCTTCGAAGCCTGCGAAGACTATTTTTTCGATAACAACAAATTCAGCAACACTGTTAATGAAACTTCAATCGACACCACAATAAAATCACTACAGCAAAAAGCAGCAGATACGATTGAAGAGCTAAAAAAAGATTACACATACACAGTATCAAACAAAGAAACCATCAACGGAATAGTAGTAAACTTAATAGATTCATGTTTCATATGCTTCGACGAGGAGAAATCCGAATGAACGAGGCAGCCAAAAAGAACTTAATGTTCATATCATCCAATGATTTCTATCTACTAACATACGCAACAATAATTATACTTGACTGCCTCAACTGCACCAAGGGGCGAGCCTTTAAAGACTACAGAAAAATCCCATTCATAATAGAACTAATAACCAACAATCGAAACATACTAATACTAGAGTCCTCAACCACAGAGAGACTACACAAAGGCGATAAAGACTTTCTTTTTCACAGCTATACAAATGGCCTTGCAAAAAGGAGCGAAACATTAAAAATCTTATTCACTCTTGAGAAAAAGGGATATGTATCTCTCCACAAGGGGGACACAGAATCACTAGTCAACATCACCCTAAACAAAGAAGAGCTACCCTCGGGCTTTCTATCCAAGGAAGTCTTCAAGAACGAGTACATGAATTGCGAGAAATTCAAGAGGGCAATTCAGAGAAGCACAGCCATTACTCTTGATACTTTTCTTAGCAAGACATATCGGGACAGAGGTGTAAAAATATGGGAAGTTTAAGAATTCAGAAGGTAGTTTATGAGGGTACAAACTACCATTTCGAATCACCCCTATTTGATGAAAACCTCATTCTAATAGAAGGTGACAACGGAACCGGCAAAAGCACTTTCTGCAACTTGATCTATTATGGGCTTGGTGGACGAGTTAGCGAATTCAGCCGTAAAGAGAAGAAAGAGCAGCACAAACAAATCACAGAAGACAAAAACAATCGTGTCGAGCTTTACATAAAAATAAACAATGAAAGCTACAAGTTAACTCGCCACATAGATGACAACGACATTACTGTATCATCCATTCTAGAAGCTTGTGATATCAGCACCAAATCAAAAATTTTAATACACAACAACGATGCCCCCACTTCCATATTTCAGGTATTCCGCTCCCCTGAAGTTGAGTACATATTTTCCGACTGGATTCTCTCGAAGCTTGGAATAACCGTCGTAGAGCTATACCAAGGTTATAGAAATTTTAAAATTAATTTCACTGACCTTATGCGGCTTATCTATCATGACCAGCAACCCGATCCTAAAGGGGTTTACAAAAAGATAGATACCCAAAGCAATTTCATGAATGACTCAGAGCTTCTGAGAAAAGCCATCTTTGAGCTTTTAGTCGGAAAAACATTTTCGGAATACTACGAATCCCTTTCCAAGTCAAAAGCCCTAGAAAAAGATAAAAATATTGCAGCAGGGCTTCTGAAAGAATACTCCCGGATCATTGAAGAGTTATCTGGAAGCTCAGAACCGCTAAATATTTCGTTCCTTCAAACGTCCTTGCAAGAAAAAGAGAATCAATTAGAACGCTTGCACAACGCCAGGAACAAATTCAAAAGCAATAGAGAGGTCAGAGGTACAGCAGTAGACCACGCATTGATAGACATCAAAAATCAAATCACTGAGAAACAACTAAAATTAAGCAAATCAAATCAAGACCTGATCTCAACCTTAGGTGAAAAGCAACAACTAAACACCGTAAAAGAAAATACTCTAAGAGAAATCTCTCAAATCGTAAAAATCATACACTCACATGATCAACTAAATTTATTCTCGGCAGATACATGCCCTTACTGCTTAGGAAAGGTTGAGCGAGCAACAGGTCATTGCGTGTGCGGCTCAGAAATACAAGAGGAACAATATCAACGTTTCTTCTACACATCAAAAGAATACAAAGAAATCTACAAAGCAAAAATCAAGACAACCCAAACTATTGAAATAGCTATAGCTGATTGCAACCAAGACCTAAATACCATTCAGAATGACATTCGCAGACTGGAAAAAGAAATTCCAGAGTTAATGAGAAAAATAGAAGAACGAATTGACAACCTAGATACCCCCGTAGACCTAGACACGATTAATGATATTGACGATGAAATTCTAAATACTCGTCAAGACATAGAAAAAATACGCCAGCAAATTGAAGCAGAGAGCAAAAATGTTCGCCTAACAAATGATTATGAGCGAAAGAGAAGCGAGCATGAAAGCTCAAAGCTACAAACAGATCAGTTAGAAGCAAAAGCAAAAATAGATATTCAAGACAAGGTAGGGAAGCTCAGCTCCATCTACAACAAGCTAATGACCGACTCTCTACCAGACTGCAACACTGCTCGCATAAGCTTAGATGATTACCTCCCGATAGTTGGTAGCGGGGAATATAGAGAGGCCAGCTCAGCCGTATCAAGACGACTCATGTATTACCTTGCCCTCATGAATCTATCTCTCTCACAAGAGGACGTACCGTTCCCTAGGTTCTTGCTTATCGACACACCAGAAACATCAGGAATTGAACTAGATAATCTTAAACGTTGCCTTGAAAAAATTGGCGAGCTTGGTAGCTATGGAAAATCCTATCAAGTCATACTCACTACCGGCCTTAAAAAATATCCTGACAGCTTTAAAGAGCATAGAAAAATATATCTTCCAGACAAGCAGCATCGCTTATTGGTCAAAAACTAAAAGCTCAGTAAGGGGGCTACACTTCTTCACAAATTGTGCCCCCCAACGTCTTGTAACGATCTGCTTGTGCCGCAGGGCATGAAATTTCACGAATTGAGCCGTTGAACGACCTGTATGGCTACGCCAAGGGTGACGAAGTGCTGCTGTATCTCGCCCAATGCCTGAGTGAATGTGTGGACCCAACCCGCGACTTCGTTGGTCACATTGGCGGTGATGACTTTCTCCTGGTCTTGAGTTCAGAGCAGTGGCGCAAACAACTGAGCAGGCTGTTTGAAACCTTCCAGAACCAGTGCCGGCGCTTTTACCGCGAAGAAGACCTGAATGCCGGTTGCTTTGTCTCCCATGACCGCCACGGTACGCGCCAGGAGTTTGCCTTGCTCTCGATTTCCATAGGCATAGTCCAGGTCACCCCCCAATACGCTGCCGACCTGGATGCAAGCCAACTGGCGGCCTTGGCCTCAGAAGCCAAGCACCACGCCAAGGCAATCCCCGGCTATAGCTTTCACCTGATTGACGCACAAAAAATCTCAGCCTGAAGCGCAAGCCATCGACAGTACTGCGACACAGGCCCGGCTTGAGCTAAGATTGTGCTGTCGACCGGTATGATGGTCGGCCACCAGAAATACTCTCTACCAAGGCCGGTAACTTGCGCACATCTTTTATCAGCGCCTTAATGCGCAAAATCGCACGCCCCATCACAGATCCTTATCGACGTTACCGCAATGCCCGGCTGATTCATTCAGCACGCATTTCGGTGGGCCTGCTGGCCTCCATCCTTTTGACCACCGGTTTCAACCTACCCCACGGCGAGTGGGCCTCGGTAACCATGCTGGTGGTCATTGGCGGCCTCCAGCACCATGGCAATATCCGCAGAAAGGCTGCCGAACGGGCTGTCGGCACATTGATTGGCGCGGGCCTGGGCTTGCTCTTGGTGATCCAGCACAACTACATGGAGCTAGCGGGACTCACCTATGTATTGATGTCCATCTGCTGCGGCTTCTTTGCCTATCACGCTATTGGCAAAGGTGGCTATACCGCCCTGTTGGCGGCAATTACCTTGTTTGTGGTCGCAGGCCACGGCGAGAATCCGGTCAGTGACGGTATCTGGCGCGGCGTCAACATTCTCATCGGTATCGCGCTAGCCCTGATATTTTCATTCGCCCTGCCGCTGTATGCCTTCTACTCGTGGCGCTATAACCTGTCGGGCGCACTGCGTGACTGCGCCACTATCCATCGGCGCATCATCACCGGCTTGCCAGTGACCGACGATGAGCACCAGAAACTGATCAATCGCCTGAATAAACGCATGGTTGAACAACGCTCGCTGATGCCATCTGCATCAAAGGAAATGCATGTCTCCATGACTCGCCTGGACGCGATCCAGCGCAGCTTGCGCATGTGCATCAGTACCCTTGAAATTCTCGCCCATACGCGCCCCGAGGCTGGCGACAGCAAAGGTTTGGAATTACTTCAGTCGACCTTGGCGCCTGAAAACAAGCGCATCCGGGTGTTGTTGCTCGGCATGGCACGCGCCCTGCGCCTGGGCTCGGCAAAAATGCTTAATGAAGCTGATCACAAACCAGAAAAGATGCTCGCACTGGAAGCTGCCGCCGCATCGGGCATGGCTGGTTATGTGCTGCTGACATTTGAGTTGTCCGCCACCCTAGAAACCTTGCGCCAACAACTTGCCGACACTGCCAAGCGCTGGAAAGCCCATTGAGTTCTATTGTGCGCGGAGGTTGGATTTATAACCCGAGCGACTCTGCGCGCATGGCAAAGTGCTCTGCTTGCACCGGGTCCGCCTCCAGGCCCGGCGCCCCGTCACGGTAGAGCTCAGACAACCGCTGGGCCGCAAGCGGATGACCTGCAGCCGCAGCCAAGGCCCACCAATGTGCAGTCTGACTGGCATCCGGAGCATGGCGAGTATCGCCCTTGAGACTCAGCAGCCCCATTTGATAAGCCGCCTTGGCATCGCCCGCCGTCGCAGCCAGTCGTAGCAGTCGCACACCCTCTTCCCGTGCACCCAGGCCCTGGCCACGAAACAACAGGATGTGCCCATAGAAACTTTGCGCCTGCACGTCACCCAGATTGGCCATCCGTGCAAACTGGCCTTCGAGCCATTGCCAACCACGCGGCTGCTTGACCAGCCATGACCAGTGGAACAAGCGTCGGGCTAGCCAGTAACTTAACCGAGCGCGTAATTTATGCAGCATCTAATTAATGCTCCGGCGGGTAATCAAACTCAAAGACCCGCGCCACCTCGGCAGCATGCCAGGAGGCAGCCGCCACGCCATCAGTGGGCCCGCTGAAACGGCCAAGACGAGTAACGCAGTCAAAGTAGCCGGTACGGGGAAGACGGCTTGCTCCCTGGCTGATCACCAGTGAACTGCGCAGTGGACGATCCGCTTGTGCATCCAGGGCCGCCAGGTGCTCGAGTGCGGCAGTCAGCGTCTGCATTGCCGGCGCAGGCAGTGCCAGGCGCTCGATCAATGCACGGTAGGTCAGGAGGTGCCGCTGGCGTCGAGCATCGTCCAGGGCAGTCAATAGCGCATCATAGTGTTGACGAGTAATTCGAACACTCAAGAGCTCGCCTCCCAACCCTCAATGCCAAGGTTCCAGGCCAGGGCACGCTGAATAGCCGCATCTGGTTCACGCTCGCCGCTTTCGATCATTTTCAGGTAATGGGGACTGATGCCAACGGCGCGCGCCAGGGTGTCTATATCCATGCCCTTGGCTTCGCGCAGGCTGCTTAGCCGACTCAGTGGGGAAACATCATTGGACACAGGCTCAGCAACAACCTGAAGGCTCCCTGCAGCTTGTAACAGCGCTTGATAATGCGCCCATGGAATCACTGCATATTCAGGCTCACCATCACGTGAGATAACTTGCACACTCATGTTCAACTCTCCACCCTGCTACTTCTACTAATGCAAAGCCGGTGCTTGCGAAAAGTGCGGCGCTTGATAACTATCTGCATCCGCTTATCAACATCTTAGCAGTCCATGGGACCAATAAGCGTGAACAGGGCCTGCTTGGCGCCATTGAACAAGTTTTGAGGTCGACTACTTGTCCGGGCACGGGTTGCCGGACGCGCTGGAGTCAGGGCTTGAGCTCTTCCATTTCCAGCGGTGCTGAGTCAGGCAGGTGCTCAATGCGCTTGAGCTCCTGGGCAGGCTGTTGCGACTGCCATAGACGAAACATGCGTAATTCATCCGACCAAGTCCGCAGCACCCAGGCCAGTGCGGCTATGTCATCGACAAAACCTATACCGAGAATCCAGTCGGGTAACGCATCGATGGGTGTTACGAAGTATAACAACGCCCCCACAAACGCCAGTAACGCTTCGCTACTTATCGCGCGATACTCGCCACGCCACCAAGCGATGCACAGGCTTTGCAAAAGCGCCAAGTCTTGTTTCAAACCGCTCAGCGCCGGGCCCTTCTTGGCGATTTTCTTGGTCGTCGCCGCCAACAGAGCCGGCAATCTGCCATTACTTAAAAATTTTTGCGCAAGCTTCAGGTAACGGGAAAAATTTCGAGGTGCTTTCATCGTGCCTCCCTCGCCAGCCCGCGTCTTTCAAGGGCTGGCATGGGTTATCCACCAAAGCTGTGGATAACCTTGTGAACAAATACTGGATTAGCTTACCAAACGCCCGGCTCATGCGGCTTCTCTACAGATCGGGCATTTTTTGCCCAGCAAATAAAACCCTTATTTTTCAATAAGTTACATAAATCAAAGGGTTTTTTAAGGCGCGCTAAAATCGCTAAAAATGAAACCCTCGCTAAATGTGCATAACCGTAACATTCACTCGCCACTGCCTTCACATTAAGACCGGACAGTCGCTTTTTGGTTCTATTTATGACCCGTACAAACGACAACGCCCCGTCGAAACGGGGCGTTGCTTGCATCTCAATAAAGCGAGTATCAATTACTCTGCCTTATCAGCCTCTGCAGCTGGCTCAGCAGGTGCATCCGGAGCACCAGCTTCTGCTTTTGGATCCTTGATTGCGATCAGTTCCAGGTCGAAAACCAGCACCGAGTTTGCTGGAATCGCAGGGCTCGGGCTTTGCGCGCCGTAGGCCAGATCACTAGGGATGTACAGCTTGATCTTCTCGCCAACGTGCATCAGCTGCAGGCCTTCAACCCAGCCCGGGATCACGCCGTTAACGGGCAAGTCAATCGGGCTGCCACGCTCAATCGAGCTGTCGAAAACAGTGCCGTCAGTCAGCTTGCCTTCGTAGTGGACGGTAACGATATCGGTTGGCTTGGGTTGCGCACCGTCAGCCTTCTTGATGATTTCGTACTGCAGGCCGGAATCAGTGGTCACGACGCCATCGCGCTTGCCGTTCTCTTCCAGGAACTTCTTGCCTGCTGCCTTGGATTCGTCGCTCAGCTTGGCCAGGCGCTCTTCGGAACGCTTTTGCAGGGAAGCAAAAGCTTCAACCAGCTCTTCGTCTTTCAAACGTTGTTCTTTCTTGCCGATCGCATCTTCAATGCCCTGGGCAACTGCTTTTGAATCAAGATCGTCCATGCCTTCTTGAGCCAGGCTTCTGCCCATGTTCAGGCCAATACCATAAGAGGCTTTCTGCGCTGGGGTTTTCAGTTCCACGCTGTTGGTTTGCGAATCACAACCAGCGAGCACCAGCCCAACCAGGGCTACCGCAGCTGCTAAACGATGCTGTTTCATGCTTATTCCTTGTTCGGTGCACGCCCGTAGGGCATTCGAGTGAAAGCGCGAGCTTAGCAGGCCGCAACGATCACTGGCTACCAGCTTAGGATTAAGAAAATGCTTATAAGTTCAGCTATTTAGGTCGAACTTCGACGAAAACAATTGGTTTGCAGGGAAAGGGGTAGAATCTAGAAGAAATGATGCAATGCGGGGAAGCATGAAGAGGGGGGGGGGGGGAAAATGGCGCAGCGGACGGGACTCGAACCCGCGACCCCCGGCGTGACAGGCCGGTATTCTAACCAACTGAACTACCGCTGCGCGTAACTTCAAAAAGCGAGTTTGGTGGGTGATGACGGGATCGAACCGCCGACCCTCTGCTTGTAAGGCAGATGCTCTCCCAGCTGAGCTAATCACCCTTCACTCTCGAAGTGGGGCGCATTCTAGAGAGCCAATCGCACCTTGGCAACCCCCTTTGCCAAATAAATTTTATTTAGCAGGCAAAGGCTTAGATAAGGTCTGAAAAACTACCCTGGCAGGCACTCCTGCGTTAAAACGTTGCCCAACCTAGGGCTTCACTACCTGATTTTTAAATTTGCACTGCTGCCACTTACCTGCTTTTCCAGCGATTCCTTCACTCAGGGTTGGCCTGGGACGATTAGGCGGGAATAATGGCGGCTTTGCGTTAATGGAGAGTCACCCTGCTATGTGGTTTCGTAACCTGCTGGTTTATCGCCTCACCCAAGATGTACCCTTTGATGCAGATGCGCTGGAAGCCGCACTTGCTGCAAAACCGGCACGCCCATGCGCTAGTCAGGAACTGACCACTTACGGTTTCGTCGCCCCCTTTGGCAAAGGTGCTGACGCTCCCCTGGTTCACAGCAGCCAGGGGTTCCTGTTGATTGCCGCACGCAAGGAAGAACGCATTCTGCCCGGCAGCGTGGTGCGTGACGCGGTCAAGGAAAAAGTCGACGAGATCGAAGCCGAGCAGATGCGCAAGGTCTACAAGAAGGAGCGCGATCAGATCAAGGACGAGATCGTCCAAGCCTTCCTGCCTCGCGCCTTTATCCGCAAATCTGCAACCTTCGCAGCCATCGCCCCGGCCCAAGGCCTGATCCTCGTCGATGCATCCAGCCCGAAACGTGCCGAAGACCTGCTTTCGACCCTGCGTGAAGCCATTGGCTCACTGCCGGTACGCCCGCTGACGGTGAAGATCGCCCCGACGGCGACCATGACCGAATGGGTCAAGACCCAGAAAAGCGCCGATGACTTCTATGTCCTGGATGAGTGCGAACTTCGCGACACCCATGAAGATGGCGGCGTGGTGCGGGTCAAGCGCCAGGACCTGACCAGCGATGAAATCCAGCTGCACATGGAGTCGGGCAAGCAAGTCACCCAACTGTCCCTGGCATGGCAGGAGAAGCTGTCGTTTGTACTCGACGACAAGCTCACGGTTAAACGCCTGCGCTTCGAAGACCTGCTGCAAGAGCAGGCAGAGCAAGACGGTGGTGATGACAACCTCGGCCAGCTGGACGCCAGCTTCACCCTGATGATGCTGACCTTCGTTGAATTCCTGCCAGCGTTGTTTGAAGCCCTTGGTGGCGAAGACACACCGCAGGGACTCTAAGCAGCCTGTTGCCAGGATGCGTTCTACTGCGCATCCTGGCGATGCATTACCGGGCAACATGAACAAGCCGCTGGACATAAGAGCGGCACCCCGTCACCCAATGGATCAACAACATGCGCGCATTGATTAGCCTAAGCCGCTTTGTCGGCAATACCTTTGCCTTGTGGGTACTGTTATTTGCGATTTTGGCTTTTTTCCTGCCAAGTGTTTTTCTACCGCTTACCGCTTGGATAGTGCCGCTGCTTGGCCTGATCATGTTCGGCATGGGCCTGACCCTGAAGACCGAAGATTTCCGTGAAGTCGCCCAACGCCCCGCGCGGGTATTGGCCGGCGTCATCGCTCAATTTGTAATCATGCCGTGCCTGGCCTGGCTACTGTGCAAACTACTGAACCTGCCTGCCGAAATTGCCGTCGGGGTGATTCTGGTGGGCTGCTGCCCGGGCGGAACAGCTTCCAATGTCATGGCCTGGTTCGCCCGCGGCGACGTGGCGCTGTCAGTGGCAATCACCTCCGTGACCACCCTGCTCGCCCCGCTGGTGACGCCGGCGCTGATATGGCTGCTTGCCTCGCAGTGGTTGCCCGTGTCCTTTATGGCAATGTTTATCTCGATCCTGAAGATGGTTCTGCTACCAATCATTCTCGGGTTGGTCGTCCAGCGCCTGCTGGGTGAGCGAGTCAAATTGGCTGTCGATGTGTTGCCGCTGATCTCGGTGGTCAGCATCGTTGCCATCGTCGCGGCTGTTGTTGCCGCCAGCCAGGCCAAGATTGCCGAGTCGGGCCTGCTGATCATGGCGGTTGTGATTCTGCATAACGGTATTGGCCTGGCGCTCGGCTACCTTGCAGGACGGGTGATGGGCATGCCATTGGCACAGCGTAAAACCATGTCGATTGAAGTCGGCATGCAGAACTCCGGGCTGGGTGCTGCACTGGCCAGCGCGCATTTCTCACCTTTGGCTGCCGTGCCCAGCGCGCTATTCAGCGTTTGGCACAACCTGTCCGGCCCACTGGTCGCCAGCATTTATCGACGCATGAAAGATGACGCGCCTGAGAAAAACCAATAAATCAGAAATATTTGGATATTGCGGCGACTTGCCTCGCCGCAGGACTCGGTTAAACTAGTACCCGTTTTGAGGACGACCTCAGACTGCATATCCATCTGGCGGGGACGACCCCAGCGACGCAAATTAATCGTCTGGAGGTCTGTATGTCCTGGATCATTCTGTTTTTCGCCGGCCTGTTCGAAGTCGGCTGGGCTGTTGGCCTTAAATACACCGACGGCTTTACCCGCCCCCTCCCTACCGCACTGACCATTGCCGCCATGGGCATAAGCCTGGTGCTGCTCGGCATTGCCATGAAAGACCTACCGCTGGGTACCGCCTATGCAATCTGGACCGGCATTGGCGCCATCGGCACGGTGATTGCCGGAATCATCCTGTTCGGTGAGTCAATGGCCCCCATGCGCATACTCAGCGTGGCCTTGATCGTCAGCGGGCTGCTGGGCTTGAAACTCAGCCACTAGCGCCTAAAGCCCTGCCAGCGCCGCATATCGCCGCGCTGGCACAGGACACTATGACCTCAACGAATATCGCCACGCAGCCCGGCTACCTGCTCTTGCAGATTGGCGCGACTGGCTTGTTGTGCAGCAATCGGTGAGCCCGCCACCAGGCAAATGCGTGACCACAGGCGCCGTAAAAAGCCCTTGTTCGGATCGCGACTGAAAAAACTGCCCCATAAACCTTGCAGCGCCATCGGAATCACCGGCACCGGGGTTTGCTCAAGAATGCGTTCGACACCGCCCTTGAATTCATCAATTTCACCGTCGCCGGTCAATTTGCCCTCGGGAAAGATACACACCAGCTCACCGTCTCGCAGGTACTGCGCGATTTGCTTGAACGCAGCGTCGTAGATCAGCAGGTCTTCGTTACGTCCGGCAATCGGCACGGTGCCAGCGGTGCGGAAGATAAAGTTGAGCACCGGCAGGTTATAGATTTTGTAGTACATCACGAAGCGCACCGGACGCCGGATAGCGCCACCAATCAGCAAGGCATCGACAAACGAGACATGGTTGCAGACCAACAATGCGGCGCCTTCATCTGGGATCGCCTGCAAGTTCTTGTGCTCAACCCGGTACATGGAATGGCTGAGCAGCCAGATCATGAAACGCATGCTGAACTCGGGCACAATCTTGAAGATATAGCTGTTGACGGCAATGTTCATCAGCGAGATGACCAGGAACAACTGCGGAATAGACAGCTTGGCCAGGGTCAGAAAAGCAATAGAAACAATCGCCGAGACCACCATGAACAGCGCATTGAGAATGTTGTTTGCCGCAATCACCCGCGCCCGCTCACTCTCGACACTGCGCGATTGAATCAGCGCATACAGCGGGACTATATAGAAGCCGCCAAACAAGCCAATGCCCATGATCGAAGCCATGATCGCCCACGCCTGGACATGGCTCAAAACCCCAAGCCAGTCATGGGGCTGGGCGGCTTGCGGAAAGTCGCCGGATACCCACCAGAGTAAAATGCCAAACAGGGTCAGGCCGATGGAGCCAAACGGCACCAGGCCAATCTCGACCTTCTCACCCGACATCTTTTCACAGAGCATCGAGCCCAGGCCGATGCCCAGCGAGAACACCGTGAGGATCAGGGTGACCACGCTCTCGTCGCCATACAGCCAGTCCTTGGCGTACGCCGGGATTTGCGTCAGGTATACAGCGCCGAGAAACCAGAACCAGGAATTACCCAGCAAGGAGCGTGAAACGGCCGGGGTTTGACCCAGGCCAATTTTCATAGTGGCCCAGGACTGACGGAAGATATTCCAGTCCATTTTCAGCTCAGGCAAGGCCGCAGGCCCGGAAGGAATCTTGCAACTGCACAGGTAGCCCAGCACCGCGACACTTACCACGGCTCCGGCAACAATACTGGCGTAGCTGCTGCTGGCCATGATCACACCAGCGCCGATGGTGCCAGCCAGAATCGCCAGGAAGGTTCCCATTTCAACCAGCGCGTTACCGCCAATCAACTCACGCTCGCGCAAGTGCTGCGGCAAAATCGAATATTTGACCGGACCAAACAACGCCGACTGGGTGCCCATGGCAAACAGCACCAACAACATCAGGGGCAAATTGCCCAGCAGAACCCCGGCGGCCCCTGCAAGCATGATGATGATTTCAGCGAACTTGATCTTGCGGATCAGCCAGTCCTTATCGAACTTCTCGCCAAATTGTCCGCCGAGGGCGGAAAACAGGAAAAACGGCAGGATAAATAGCAATGCGCACAGGTTGACCAGTAGATCACGGTCAGCGTCGACAGTGAGCTTGAACAGAATGGCCAGAATCAGTGACTGCTTGAAAATATTGTCGTTAAAAGCGCCGAGCAACTGGGTCAAGAAAAACGGCAGGAACCGCTTGGTGCCGAGTAACGCAAACTGCGATTGTTGGGTCATCGTCCATGTACCTGTGGCGGATTCGTTATGCATTTGACTGCAACCCATCCATCGAAAGCCACACCCAAAGCAGATTTTTGCAGAGGATTAACGAAAAAAGCGCCCTCGGGCACTCTTTCAATAAGCCCTTCTGCAGGGTGGAAGACGCCTCACCCCTCCACTAGCATTTGACGTCGATCTCGTGCCTCGCGCTGGACAAGCTGCGCGTTGTCGCACCCTCGCCCCGGTGACTTCTGGTTTTCCACTAGATCGGCAACTGCCCCATTGCCCAGCGCAGCAGGAAAAACACCAGCAAACCTCCACCGATTGTCGCCAGCAGGTGCCGGGTAAACGCCGCAATCGCGATGGTGACCAGGCCCGCCACCAGGTAAGCGTTATTCAGCGCCAGTTGCCAGTTCTGGCCATCGGGCAACAACATGCCGGGCACCACGATCGCCGTCAGTACCGCTGTCGGCACATAATGCAGCCCCTGGCGTACCAGCGGCGGAAAACTCAGGTTTGGCAAGGCGAACAAACTGTAGCGAATACTGAAGGTAATGACCGCCATGCCGAAAACCAGCAACCAATTGTCCATCAGGCAAGCTCCTCTTCAGGCAAATCACTGCGTCGTTCCAGGACCACGCCGACAAGGATCCCGCTGAATGCCGCGGCCATCAGCCCCAACTTGTAGGGAAAGTCATAACAAGCCAGGGCAACTGCAGCGGCAACCAAGGCGGCTGCAACCTGAGGGCAATTGCGCAGCATCGGCACAACGATGCCAATAAAGGTCGCGAGCATCGCAAAATCCAAGCCCCACTCGGCCAGGTTCGGCACCGACTGGCCAAAAACCAAGCCAATGACCGTACACAACAACCAGTTGCTGTACATCGCCAGTGCAGCGCCGAGGAAATACCAGTGCTTGTTCAACGACTGATCAGCGAGCGCATAGCGGTGCTGGACTACGGCGAAGGCTTCATCGGTCAACCAGAACGCCAGGCCCATACGCCAGCGCGCAGGTAGATGACGTACGAACGGTTGCAAGCTGGCGCTGTACAAAGCATGTCGCAGATTGACCACGAAGGTGGTCAACAATAGAACGGTGAGACCGACACCGCTGCTGAGCAGACTGATCGCAATAAACTGCGCTGAGCCTGCAAAAACAAAAACCGACATGGCCAGGGTCTGCCATGGGCTCAGCCCAGCCGCAACCGCCAGGCTGCCATAGATGATGCCAAATGGCATGGCGCCCAACAGCATGGGCAGCATGTCACGGACACCTTGAGAAAATTCCTGCACACGGGTCATAACCTGTCTCCTTGACCCGCAAGCCTATCTCAACCAGCGGCAGGCAGCTTGAACGATATTGCTCAACTGCGCGCCTTCGCCGAAATCACTATTGCAGGCTTGGCAGACCCGAGCTGGCAGCACGGTACGCACCAGGAGATACGCCGAATACCTGCTTGAACTGGCGACTCAAATGACTCTGGTCGGCAAAGCCGAGCTGCATCGCCACGTGCAAGGGCATGCACCCCTGCTTGAGCAGGGCACGGGCCTGGCTCAGGCGCCGCTGCTTCAACCATGCGTGGGGAGGCAGACCGGTTGCCCGGCGAAATACCCGTGCGAAATGAAAAGGTGAAAGGTTCACCGCCGCCGCCAACTCTTCGAGCGAGGGCGGCGCGGCCATTTGACTGCTGAGCAACTCCTTGGCCTGCTCCACCGCCCGGGTTTCACGTCCGGGGACGCGAGGCTCGGCGACCTTGGCGTAGCGTTGAAACAGCAGCAAGACCGCTTCGCGCCAGACGATTTGCTGATGCAAGGCATCGGCGCCGCCTTCCAGCAGAAGGTGCAGTTGGGTAAATGCATTGTGCAGTTGTGGATCGTGCAGCACGCTCACGGCGAAGCCAGGCATTCCGCCGCCGGCCAGATCCAGCTCTCGCAATACCCCGAGCACCTGGTGGTTATCCGGATAAAAGCCCCGGTAACGCCAGCCGTCGTCATGGGCCTTGGAGCCGGTGTGGACCTCATCCGGGTTGATCAACACCATGCTGCCCTGCGGCGCCAAATGATCACTGCCACGGTGCCTGAATCGCTGGGCGCCGTTTTGGATAACAGTAAACACAAAGCCTTCATGAACATGTGGGGCAAAACGCTGTTGCACATATCGCGCATGCAGCAGTTCGACATCGGCCAGGCCCTTGGCCTGCCAAAAACGGATTTGTTCACTCGCCTCGCTCATGGTTTTACAACGCGCCGAATCGCGCCTCCAACTGCTGCTTGATGGCTGGCCATTGCTGGTCAGTAATGCTGTATAGCACGGTGTCATCAAGGCGCCCATCGGCCAGGCGACGATGATTGCGCAACAGGCCCTCTCGTTCAGCGCCGAGCTTTTCAATCGCCGCCTGTGAACGCAGGTTACTGGCCGCCGTTTTCAGTTGCACACGGACCATCCGCCAGCTTTCAAAGGCGTGGCGCAACATCAGGTACTTGATCGTTGTGTTGAGCCCAGTGCCGTGCTGCGCCCGGTCAAGCCAGGTCCAGCCAATTTCGGCGGCAGGCAGTTTGGGCATGAAATCGGCAAAGCGCGTGGTTCCGACGAGTTGATCGCCCAGGCGGATAACAAATGGCAGCGCCTTGTCCTCGCGCTGATCAGCCAAGCCCTGGCGATACCAGTCAAGACGCTGCGCGCCGTCGACATACACCAGTTCGCCACGATTGGCCTCGGCCAGGGCTACCAAGGCCGGGATGTCCGCATCAAGCATCGGCTCGATGCGCAAGGCGCCACGCTGTAGGGTTATTAATTGCGGTCTGAACATAAGGCTCCTCTACATGCGTCAACGCCAACGAATCAACTTAACAGGGTGATAACCACTTCACAATTAACAGGCGCACAATTATTCCCGGCAGCAGCCCTGCGACCAAGGTCGCAACTGACGTTTGCAGACTTTGCTGCGACACTGTCGGCTGTAACACCCAAGCATTTGTATGCAGTTGCTGTGGTGCAACCTGCTACTGCTCACAAAGGCGCAAAATGTCATAGCCGTCGGTTGTTGAAGTTAAGACCGAACCGTTCGTACTTAGTTTGTTGTTGGAGTCTGCATGTCGCTGTCCGGCGGGCTAATCGCTGCTGTTGCCCTCACCTATATGGCCATCCTGTTCGCCATCGCATTTTATGGCGACAGGCGCCGCAAACCCTTGTCGCCTAAAGTTCGCGCCTGGGTCTACAGCTTGTCGCTGACCGTTTACTGCACCAGTTGGACATTCTTTGGCGCCGTGGGCCAGTCGGCCGAACAGCTGTGGTCTTTCCTGCCCATCTATATCGGCCCGATTCTCTTGCTGCTGTTCGCCCCCTGGGTGCTGCAGAAAATGGTGCTGATCAGCAAACAGGAAAACATCACCTCGATTGCTGACTTCATTGCTGCGCGCTACGGCAAATCCCAAGGCCTGGCCGTAGCCGTTGCCTTGATCTGCCTGGTTGGCGTGCTGCCTTATATTGCCTTGCAGCTCAAGGGCATTGTGCTCGGGGTGAACCTGCTGGTTGGCTCGGTGCCAGACTCCACCGGCACCCGCGCCCAAGACACGGCGCTGATTGTGTCGCTGGTACTGGCCCTGTTCACCATTTTGTTCGGCACACGCAACCTGGATGCCACCGAGCACCACCGCGGCATGGTGCTGGCGATTGCCTTTGAATCACTGGTAAAGCTGCTGGCGTTTCTCGCGGTTGGCGCCTTTGTTACCTTCGGCTTGTTCGATGGCTTCGCCGATGTATTCACCCAGGCCAAAAACTCCACTGAACTCACGGATTTCTGGCAAGTGGCGGTCAACTGGCCGGCAATGCTGGTGCAAACCTGCCTGGCGATGATTGCCATCGTCTGCCTGCCCCGGCAGTTCCACGTCACGGTTGTCGAGAACATCGAGCCGCAAGACCTGCGCCTGGCGCGCTGGGTTTTCCCTGCATACCTGGTGCTTGCCGCGATGTTTGTGGTGCCCATCGCCCTCGCCGGGCAGATGCTCCTGACCCAGGGCGTAACGCCTGATTCATTCGTGATCAGCCTGCCCCTGGCCGAGGCCCATCCAGCGCTGGCCATGCTCGCATTCATCGGTGGCGCCTCGGCGGCCACCGGCATGGTCATTGTTGCCTCCGTGGCACTGTCGACTATGATTTCCAATGACATGCTCTTACCTTGGCTTTTGCACCGCAATAGCACTGAGCGGCCTTATGAAGCATTCCGCCACTGGATGCTGACGGCACGCCGCGTGAGTATTGTGCTGATTCTATTGCTTGCCTATGTCTGCTATCGACTGCTCGGCTCCAACGCCAGCCTGGCGACCATCGGTCAGGTCTCATTCGCCGCTATCGGCCAATTGGCACCGGCCATGTTCGGTGCTTTAGTCTGGAAGCAAGCCAATCGCCGGGGCGTGTTCGCCGGGCTTATTGTCGGCGCACTGATCTGGTTCTACACCCTGGTGATCCCGCTGATCATCGGCAGCCTGGGCTGGTCCATAGAGCGCGTGCCCGGCCTGCACTCGCTGCTCCATGCACCGATCGGCTTCGAGGTGGATGCACTCACTCGCGGCGTGGTGCTGTCTCTGGCTGGCAACACGCTGCTCTTCGCCTGGGTCTCGTATTTTTCCCGTACCCGTGTATCTGAACACTGGCAAGCCGGACGCTTTATCGGCCACGACCTGGGCAGCAAGCTCGGCGCACGCAATAGCCTTGCCGTGCAGGTTAATGACTTGCTGATACTGGCCAGCCGCTTTGTGGGCGAGGAACGCGCCAAGCAAAGCTTTATGCGTTTTGCCGCACGCCAGGATCTGGCGTTCAACCCCAATCATCAAGCCAACAGTGAATGGATCGCCCACACCGAACGCTTGTTGGCCGGTGTGCTCGGCGCCTCATCGACACGTGCCGTGGTCAAGGCAGCCATTGAAGGCCGCGACATGCAGGTCGAGGACGTCGTACGCATAGTCGACGAAGCCTCTGAAGTGCTGCAGTTCAACCGGGCATTGTTGCAAGGCGCGATCGAAAACATCACCCAGGGCATCAGCGTGGTCGATCAGTCGCTGCGGCTGGTGGCCTGGAATCACCGCTACATCGAAATGTTCGAGTACCCAGATGACCTGATATACGTTGGCCGCCCTATCGCCGACATCATCCGCCACAACGCCGAGCGTGGCCTGTTTCGCGAAGGTGGCGTCGAAGCCAATATCAGCAAGCGCCTGTACTGGATGCGCCAGGGCACACCGCACACCTCTGAACGCATGTTCCCCAACGGCCGGGTGATCGAACTGATCGGCAACCCCATGCCCGGCGGCGGTTTCGTCATGAGTTTCACAGACATTACCGAGTTCCGCCAAGCCGAGCAGGCGCTCAAGGAAGCCAACGAGGGCCTCGAACAGCGAGTCAGCGAGCGCACCCACGAGCTGTCGCAATTGAATGTCGCCCTGACCGAGGCCAAGGGCAATGCCGAGGCCGCCAACCAGTCGAAAACGCGCTTCCTCGCTGCCGTGAGCCATGACCTGATGCAGCCTTTGAATGCTGCTCGCCTGTTCTCAGCAGCCCTGTCGCATCAGGACGAAGCACTTCCCCATGAAGCCCAGGAACTGGTACGCCATCTCGACACATCGCTGCGCTCCGCTGAAGAGTTGATAACCGACCTGCTGGATATCTCGCGACTGGAAAGCGGACGCATCACCCCCGACTTCAACCCCTTCGCACTAAGCACGCTGTTTGACACCCTCGGTGCTGAGTTCAAGGTGCTTGCCGCCGAACAGGGCATTGATTTCCGCCTGCGCGGCAGCCGTCAACGGATCGACAGCGATATCCGCCTGTTGCGCCGTGTGCTGCAGAACTTCCTGACCAACGCCTTCCGCTACGCCCAGGGCCGCGTGATTCTGGGCGTACGCCATATCCCCGGCCATTTGCGCCTGGAGGTATGGGATCGTGGTCCCGGGATTCCCGAGAACAAGCGCAAGGAAATCTTTGAAGAGTTCAAGCGCCTGGACAGCCATCAGACCCGTGCCGAAAAAGGCCTGGGCCTGGGCCTGGCGATTGCCGATGGCCTGTGCCGGGTGCTAAATCATTCACTGGAAGTGCGTTCATGGCCAGGCAAAGGCAGCGTGTTCAGTGTCACCGTACCGCTGGCCAAGGCCTCGCTGCACAAGCCAGCCAGCAAAGCCGTCGAACAGAACAATGCCCAGCTGCCAGGCTCCCAGGTGCTCTGTATCGACAACGAAGACAGCATTCTGACGGGCATGCACAGCTTGCTGTCGCGCTGGGGCTGCCAGGTTTGGACCGCACGCAATCGCCTGGAGTGCGAGCACCTGCTCAGCGAAGATGTACGGCCGCAGCTTGCCCTGATCGACTTCCACTTGGATGAAGGTGATACCGGCACCGAACTGATGGCCTGGCTACGCACCCGGCTCGGCGAGCCTGTACCTGGCGTAGTGATTAGCGCGGACGGACGCCCCGAACTTATCGCCGCGGTGCATGCGGCTGGGCTTGACTACCTGT
This sequence comes from Pseudomonas segetis, assembly GCF_900188155.1. GTDB lineage: Bacteria > Pseudomonadota > Gammaproteobacteria > Pseudomonadales > Pseudomonadaceae > Aquipseudomonas > Aquipseudomonas segetis. The sequence goes on along the minus strand of NZ_FZOG01000001.1, from coordinate 448,987 downwards.
CCAAGCCGGTCAAGCCTGCGGCGCTGCGCGCCTTGCTCAGCCGTCATCTAACCTTGCGCTAAAGGAGCTTGCGGGTAGACCTCCCCGCAGGAGCTACCCGCAGCTTGCCAACCGTCAGGCATCGTCCTCAAGGGGCAATTGCGCGGCCTGCTCCAGCAGGTCGGCCGGCAAGCTTTTACTTGCCCGCGCGCCCAGCAGCTTCAGGTTCTCAACACGATTGATGATATTGCCTCGCCCGTCGCACAGCTTGTTACGTGCCGAAGCGTAGGCTTTATCCAGCTGTTGCAGGCGCGCCCCCACTTCGTCCAGGTCCTGGATAAAGGCAAAGAACTTGTCGTACAGCGCCCCGGCTCGTTCGGCAATCTCGCGGGCATTCTGGCCTTGGCGTTCCTGGCGCCAGAGGCTGTCAGTCACACGCAGCGTTGCCAGCAATGTGGTTGGGCTGACGATCACGATATTCTGCTCAAAGGCTTCCTGGAACAGCCCGGGCTCAGCCTGGAGCGCAGCAGCGAATGCAGCTTCGATTGGTACGAACAGCAATACAAAGTCGAGGCTGTGCAAGCCTTCAAGCCGCTGGTAATTCTTGAGCGACAAACCCTTGAGGTGGCTGCGCAATGATTGCACATGCTGCTTGAGTGCCGGCTGTCGCGTGGCATCATCCTCGGCGGCCACGTACTGCTGATAGGCAGTCAGGCTAACCTTGGCATCGACCACCACTTGCTTGTCTCCGGGTAACTGAATCAATACATCCGGCTGGAAGCGCTCGCCCTCGGCGCTTTTCAGACTGACCTGGGTCTGGTACTCACGGCCCTTCTCCAAGCCGGCATGCTCGAGCACCCGCTCAAGGATCAGTTCCCCCCAGTTTCCCTGGGTCTTCTGCCCCTTGAGCGCACGCGTCAGGTTGGTCGCCTCATCACCCAGGCGCTGATTGAGTTGCTGTAGACGCTCAAGCTCCTTGCCCAGGGAAAACCGCTCACGCGCCTCATGTTGATAGCTTTCTTCGACGCGCTTCTCGAACGACTGGATGCGCTCCTTGAGCGGGTCAAGCAACTGGCCGAGGCGTTGCTGGCTGGTTTCTGCAAAGCGCTGCTCGCGCTCATCAAAAATTTTCCCGGCAAGCTCGGCAAACTGTGCGCGCAATTCATCCCGTGAGCTCTGCAAGTCCGCCAGGCGCTGCTGATGATGCTCCTGTTGATCACGCAGTTCTGCGGCAAGCGCCGCCCGTTCCGAGCCCAGGCGGCGCAACTCCGCCTCCTGCTGCTCGCGCTGCTGCTGCCACTCACGAGCGGCTTCGCGGGAAATCTGCTGTTCGTGCTGCAACAGTTCAGCCTCGCGGCGCATGGCTGCAAGTTCTGCCTGCTGGTCGGCTTTGATCTCGGCGATCTCGCTGACTTCCTCGCGGCAGGCATCAAGCTGCGCGCTCAGCCCGGCTTGCGTCAGTTGCGCACTGCCCAAGCGCTCCTGCAGCAAACTGCACTCGAAGGCCTGGGCCGAGGCGCGACTCTGTAGCACCAGGGCAAGCACCAACAAGGGTATTCCCGCTCCGGCAAGGCCGATAAACAAGCTCGGTAAATCGATTGGCATACGCAACTCCGCATCAGCATTACTGGAAGTATACCCAGTAGTTTACCGATACGTCAGGCGCCAGTTGCTTAACCCTTTATATAGCCAGGGCAAGGCATCGTCATGGATGCCGCACAGCCAGGATCATTCGCTGGATAAAGTCCAACCCAGGCATACAGCCCGGCATGCCTGAAAGATATTGATTGGCTGGATTGGGGGTCAGAGCGACTTGAGCAGGGCCTTGGCTTCTTGCGAACCATGCGCAGCAGCCTGTTCCAGCCACTGGTGCGCCTGATGCGGTTCGTTGACGCGTGGCTTGAGATAATGGCGTCCCAGCTCCAGCTGCGCGCAACTGTCGCCTGCGCGGGCAGCCAGGCGCAGCATTTCAAGTCCCATGCGACGGTCGCGGGTGTTACCGCAATCACGGCAGAGCATTTGTCCCAAACGGCTTTGTGCAGCCACTACCCCTTCGCGTGCGGGCTGCTTTAGCAGTTGGCCAGCAAAACGCTTGATCGAAGGTGCATGGCCCAAGCGTGGGTTATCGAGCAGCCACAGCGCGACGCGCATGGGTAACTTGGTGCTGATTGGGACGGGAGCAGAATGGGTACGGGGCAATACGCGAGGCATAAATAACGGCGATAGGGTGGAAAGGCGCGCCACTCTACTCTTTTTTTTTCAGAGGTAAACCCCAAAGACCTCGGAAAAACGTAGCGGGCGACGAAAGCACAAGGCGCACAGCCAACGCATAGCAGTCAAAGGCTTGACCAACATGACGGCACCCGCACTATCGAACCCAATCATTTTTCTGCAGTTCCCTAAACAGACTAATGTGACAACCGTATGTAGGTCCTGGACAGACAATCCACAGAACCTGTGGATAACTCGGTGGACAAGATGGGAGCAAGCGCCGTCAACGCCTGTAGTTTGGGGGCTGAGCTTAAACTGACGATTTTTTCACCAGCAAAAAAAATTGATATTTTTCATTGACTTAAAAAATCCATATGAATAATCAATGATTTACGGCGCTCTTTGAATCAAGCTTGCTAAGGCGCATTGAAATTGTGCACAAGTCAATTTACCGCAGGTCAGAAATGCCCTAATTGGGCGCATATTGGCCACTCCTGAAGATCACCATAACAGCGTCAAAGACTTGACCCACAAGCGCAAGCCCAGCAGCGTGGGGATCTCCACAGGGTGCGAACAGCAAGCGCCAAAAAAAACTGCGGCAAATTCGCGCAGGATAATTTTATTGGCCTTGATGCGATCATGTCTCAATTAGCCAACCGGTCGATCAACTTTCAGGCCGGTAGCGGCAAGCGCCCTTCGTGCTGAAAATCGGTGAGTTTGAATACCTTTGGCCCATCAATGGAGTGTGGTTTTTTAAAGGCCACGTACTGCTCGGTAGTCTCGCAAAACCAGGGCATCAGATTTCGGGGCCGTTTCTCCGCCAACGCTCGCGGGGTAAATAGCGCCACATTGACTCCACCTTGGGTACAACGCGCCGAGCGGTATTCGAACGCCTCGACCTGCGCACCACGCATGGCCGCCCCCAAAGCCTGGGTTTGCGAGTATTGGCTGGGATGCATCAGTTGCGTGCGGTACTCATCAAAGGGCGCTTTTTGCAGGGCAATGCCCCGTTCCACCTTATAACCCGCCTCGAACGAGCAATGTTCCGACAGAATCCGCCCGCTGGGCGGCGCTACGTCCATGCCATCCCACAATACAAAGCGGTAATAAGCAGCCTCGGCCATTGCCGTTTCGATGCGCTGGGCGGCATAGAACAAGCTGGGTTCAAAGCGCGAACCAAAACGCGAGCCCCAGCGCAGTGGCGGATAGCGAAACGGCGTTATCAATAGATAGTGCAAGCCGCGCGTTGCATCCGGCAGCACTGGTTTGCTGGTTTCCAGTAACTCCTCCAGCAGCGCTTGCTCCGCCAGGGTATCGACCAGTTGCAAGGTAGCGACCTGCTCCTGGCTCTCGACCAGGCGTACGAGTCGACCGCGCAGTGGCGCTATCTGTTCAGGGCCGTGACAGGCCTGCCAGATGCTCATCAAACCTTGCCGCGAATCGCATCAAGGTATTCCACTACCCGCACCAGGCCCTGCACCTGCCCCATCATCTCAAGCGGCACTCCCGCCAAGTGGTTGTTTTCAGTGCGCAAGAAATGCCGCATATCGGCGAGATCACCGCCAAAGAGTGCGAACAATGCACGATAGCCACGGATAAAGAGCAACGCCAACTCACCGGTTTTGCTCTGCGGGCTCAAACCTGTATCCACCCAGCGACTGATCGCACTGCGGTGCACACCGACAATACCGGCCAGCTCCTGCTGGGTCAGCCCAAGTTGTTCGCGACTGTTGAGCAACGCTTTGGCCAATACACTGTCAACATCGCTAACAGGCTGTATCTTTGCACTCATATGCGCCCCTCCAAATGTCTATTTACATCAATAATAGACCTTGATGTTGCAAATGCACACCAAGAAAGACATCTGCATTGGCAGCACATCCGGCATGGGGTAACGTCTGCCCATCGCCCAAGCCCGCCAATGCTTGGCCCCAAAGCACTGATAAGGTCCCGAGGTTTCACAGCAATTGATTGCGCCAACCTGCACACAGGAAGCTAAGCGATGAGACGACTCTGGCTACGATTGGCCGGATTGCTGGTGCTTCTGTGTGTGCTGGCGGGCATCGCAATGGTGAGTTGGCAGCAATTTCTACAGCGCCAGCACATCAGCCGTTTCGACTGGCAAGGGTTGTCTGTTTCCCTAGATGGCATTCACCTGCGCCAACTCCAGGTCGAACAACAAAGTGATGCCGCAACGCTAAGCGTTCAAAGCCAGGGCTTGACCCTTGGATGGCGCGACTTCAGTACGCTTACGCCATTCTGGCAGCACATCGAATTAGAGCGGCTCAGTCTCGACTGGCAGGAACACAATAGCCGCACCACACCCACCGACTCCGCCGCCATCGACCTGCTGGAAATGCTTGGCCCGCTGGCGCTGATGCCGCAGTCGCTGAGCATTGGCCAGCTCAGCGCAACACTGCCCTGCGCCCAGGGACGCTGCACCTTGCAAGGCGACCTGCAGCTGGACAAAACTTCGCAACAGCCACTGGCCATGACCCTGCAGAGCAACCTGCGCAGCCAAGGCCAGTTGCTGACCATTGATGGCCAGTTGCAGCGCACAGAGGATGACCTGGACCTGCAACTTGCACTGCAGGTCGATGGACAGCCGCAACTGGGAGCAAACCTGAGCCTGCGCAAACAGACCAATGCTTCAGGACAACCAAGCAGCCTGTTGAGCGGTGCAATCGCGGCGCCAAACCTGAACCAAGCCAGTGCCTTGCAACACTGGCTCAGCCAGTGGGCATTACCGGCCAGGGTCAAGCTGCCCGAAGCGCCGGGCGTTGCCGCCTTATCCGCAAACTGGGAACTGGACCTGCCAGCCGGGCCGATCAGTATTGAACATCTGCAACAGGCCAGCGGAACGCTGACCGCAAGCGCCAACCTGCCTGAGCCTTGGCCAGTTCCGGGTATCGGCCAGGTTCAGGGAGAGCTTAGCCTGGCACTTAATGCCCAGTCCGGCCAATGGCTCGTTAAGCAGATCAAGGCCGACCTGAAGCTGCAGCAACTGGCTGAAGCACTGCGCAACCGCTTGCCTGCCCCGCTGCAAAACGATCAATTCAGTCTCAGCATACAGCCCGCCGAACCAGCCAGTGGAACAGAAGACGCGCTCGAGACTCAGCTGCGCGGGCGTAACCTGCCGCTGGCGCTCAACCTCAACAGCAGCGGTGCCAGCTCAGTGCAGTTGCAAGCCAACCTGGCGCTGGCCAACACCTTGCCTTGGGCTGTTCAAGTCTACGACGCAAGCCTCGACGCCAGCAGCAAGAACCTGCAACTCGATGACTGGAAAGCCCAAGGCCTCAATGCAATGCTGGCCTTCAAGGGCTATGCAGACGCACAGCAACTCAGGCTCAACCTGGATAAAGGTTCGCGACTGCAACTCGCGCAGCTCACTCACCCTGAGTTCGGCGCCACTGGCCTTGATGCCACGCTTGCCGGAATAAACCTGAGCGCGGCAACCAGCTTCGATAGCTGGCAAGCCAGCGGACCGCTCGTGCTCAGTGCTAAAGCCTTGCAGCAGCATGCATTGAAAGCGCAAAGCTGGGGCTTCAAGGGCAAGCTGCAAGCCGACTCACAGACCCAGGCGCTTGATGGCTCGCTAACCACTGGCAGCGGCTTGCAAGCGCAACTGGCGGGGCAAAACACTGCAAGCAAGGGCTTGCAGCTAGAGGCCAAATTCAACGAGATATTCTTCCGCGCGGGCAACCCACTGAAAAGCACCCTGAGCGACTGGCCTGCCCTGCTCGACCTCAACAATGGCCGCCTCAATGCCAATGCCAAGCTGCACCTGGCACCCGGCAGCAACCCAGACCTGAGCTTCGACCTTGCCAGCCAGGGGCTCTCAGGCATTTACGACCGCACCCTGTTCAACGGCTTGACTGCCAAGGTGCAGGTGCGCCTGGCGAACCAAGGTCTCGAGGCCGAGGTCAAAGACTTGAACCTGACCGAGGCCAATCCAGGCATCGCCCTTGGCCCCATAGAACTGCGCGGCCGCTACAGCGCCCCACTCGGCGCACTGGATAAGGGCCAGCTAAGACTGCAGCAGGCCAACGCCCAGGTTCTCGGCGGGCAAGTTACCTTGCCAGCCAACCAATGGGACCTGAAGCAGCCTGATTTGCTCTTTGCCCTGAACTTGAAAAGCCTGAAACTTGAAGACCTGTTTGCCGCCTACCCCGCAGAAGGCTTGTCCGGTAACGGCTTGATCGATGGTTCGATTCCCTTGCGCCTCAACCCCGCAGGCTTGAGCGTTGAACAAGGCCAAATCAGCGCGCGCCAACCCGGCGGCCGCCTGCAGTTCGACAACGACAAGATCAAAGCGCTGGGCGCCAGTAATCCAGCCATGCAACTGGTAGCCCAGTCACTGGAGGACTTTCACTACACCACCCTTTCCAGCGGCGTGAGTTATGACCCTCAAGGCCAGCTCTTGCTAGCCCTGCGCCTTGAAGGCAGAAACCCGGCAATCGAGAAAGGACGCCCCATCAACTTCAACATCAACCTGGAGGAAAACATTCCGACCTTGCTGGCCAGTATCCAGTTGAGCGATAAAGTCAGTGATATTGTCCAGCAAAGGGTTCAACAATTTATCCTCAAGCGAAATAAAAGTGTCGCGCCAAAGGACAATCAATAAGGGAGCACGCAACATGCGTTTACGCAACGGTTTAGCCGCTCTGGCATTGGGTTTGATAAGCGTTGCCTGTACCCCAACGGTGCAGCTGGCAGTGCCTAACGAGCCGATCAACATCAACCTCAACGTCAAGATCGAGCATGAGATCTACATCAAGGTCGACAAAGAGCTCGACAGCATGTTCAACGAATCAAGCGGTCTATTTTAAGGAGCGATGCAATGACTCTATCTAAACGAATTGCCAGCCTGGTATTGCTATTGAGCCTGAGCATCCCGGCCTTTGCCATGAACCTCAACGATGCAATGTCCGCACTCGGCGGCGCTAAGGCCTCCGGCCAACTAGGCGAGATGCAAACCGGCTACCTGGGCGTGGTCAAGCCCGGCGGCAACGCCGATGAAATCGCCAGGCTGATCAACGACGCGCGGCGTAACGAGTACAAGAAACTGGCTGAAAAAAATGGTATCGAGGTCAGCGCCGTAGAGGCGATTGCGGGCAAGAAGGCAATTGAAAAGACCCCGCCTGGCCAGTACATCCAGCAAGGCGGCAACTGGGTCAAGAAATAGACGACCACAACAAAGGCGCCCTGTTTAGGCGCCTTTGTTGTATGCGGGGGGATTAAACCAGGGTCAGCGTGACATCAATGTTGCCGCGCGTTGCGTTCGAGTATGGGCAAACGATGTGCGCGCGATCAACCAGGGTTTGCGCCGCCGCCTTATCAAGACCCGGCAGGCTGATGCGCAACTCGACCTCGATGCCGAAACCATTGGGGATTGCACCAATGCCGACAACACCTTCAATCGACGCATCCGCCGGAATCTGCAACTTGTCGCGTGCGGCCACAAATTTCATTGCACCGATAAAACAAGCCGAGTAGCCCGCAGCGAACAATTGCTCAGGGTTGGTCCCCTCGCCGCCTGCGCCACCCAATTCCTTCGGTGTGGTCAGCGCCACATCCAGAACACCGTCAGAAGATATAGCCCGGCCATCACGGCCGCCAGTGGCTTCTGCATATGCACGGTAAGCAATAGTTTCGATCGACATGATGATTTCCTCTTGGTAGTCAAATAAAGGGGTAACAGATGCAACGAGGATCAAGTGGTGTTCTCGTTGGCCTTGAAACAATATTAGTGCGCAATTATTTAGTGCGCAAGATAATTATTCACAGATTTCTCTATCAGCACGATCAAGTTCTTCAATGGCCAGCTTTCTCGGCCAACAACCAACCATCGCAGGCTGCCCGGTTGTTGGCGCACAGGCTATTAGTGCGTTAACTTGACAGCCATCTTCCGCGTAGAGCTCATCCCATGGATTCCTCACTCGAACCTTGCAAGGCCCTGCTGCTGGACAATCAGCTGTGCTTTGCCTTGCATTCCACTTCGCTGCTCATGACCAAGACCTACAAGCCCCTGCTACAGGAAATGGGGCTCACCTATCCACAGTATCTGGCCATGTTGGTGCTGTGGGAAACCGACGGCCTGACCGTGGGTGATATCAGTGCGCGACTGCTGACCGACCCTGGCTCGCTGACACCGCTACTCAAGCGCCTTGAAGCCCAGGGCTTGCTCCAGCGCAACAGGAGCAAGGCCGATGAGCGTGTTGTAGAGCTGCGCCTGACCGCCAAGGGGCGTGCCTTGCATGAGCAGGCCAAGGCGATTCCGGGTTGTATCCTGAAATCGGCGGGCATGCCCATGGAGCAGCTTGATGAACTCAAGCAAGCGCTATTCACGCTGCGCAAACACTTGCACCAATCACTTGATGGCGATTAAGAATTAACGCCACATTGCTAGAGAACGATCATGAACAACGCATTAATCATCGAAGATATCGTCCTGGGCGATGGCAAGGCTGCCGTCAAGGGCGCACTGATCACCACCCAATACCGCGGCACCCTTGAGGACGGCACCACCTTTGACTCATCCTATGATCGCGGCAAGCCATTTCAGTGCGTGATAGGTACAGGTCGCGTCATCAAAGGCTGGGACCAGGGCCTGATGGGCATGAAAGTCGGCGGCAAGCGCAAACTCTTCGTACCGGCCGAACTGGCTTATGGCGAGCGCCAGATGGGCCAGCATATCAAGCCGCACTCGAACCTGATTTTCGAAATAGAGTTGCTTGAAGTGCTGACCCGCGACGACTAAAGCACCGAAAGCCGCTGGCGAATTGCAAAGCAAGACTCGGAGTTTTGATAACCGCCTGACCGCTTAAGCTTGAATCACTTTCACTGCTTGTGGGCACCGCGATGAAACCGACCAAATCCTTAGCAACCAAAATGACTGTAGATGACCCGCGCTGGCAGCGTGTGCTCGATCGCGCCCCTTCACTGGATCAGCCCTTCGTCTACGCAGTCAAGACCACGGGCATCTATTGCCGCCCCAATTGTCCGTCACGGCGTCCGAAACCCGACAACGTTGAGTTTTTCGACACGCCACAGCAAGCAGCCGCTGCCGGTTATCGCCCCTGCAAGCGCGCCACTTGCGGCGGCACCCCGCTCAGTCAGCAACACGCCGCGATAGTCAGCAAGGCCTGCCAGATTATCGAACATGCCGAGCAACTGCCCAGCCTCGACCAGCTCGCCCGGCAAGTCGGCGTCAGCGCCTATCACTTCCATCGCTTATTCAAGGCGGCGACCGGCCTGACGCCAAGGGCCTACGCCAGTGCAAACCGCGCACGCAAGCTACGCGCACAGTTGCAAAAAGGCAGCCTGGTCACAGACGCGCTCTACCACGCCGGCTTCAACGCCAGCAGCCGCTTTTATGAAAAAAGCGCCGAGGTACTCGGCATGAAACCCAGTGATTACCGCGCGGGGGGCGCTAATACGGATATTCGCTTTGCAGTGGCGCAGTGCTCGCTCGGGGCCATTCTGGTCGCACAAAGCAACCGTGGCATCTGCGCAATCCTGCTTGGTGATGAACCCGAAACCCTGGTTCGCGAGTTGCAAGACACCTTTGCCCAGGCCAACCTGATTGGCGCTGACGCAAAGTTCGAGCAACTGGTCGCCAAGGTCATCGGTTTTATCGAAGCGCCGGCAATCGGCCTCGACTTACCCCTGGATCTGCGCGGCACCGCATTTCAGGAGCGGGTCTGGCAGGCATTGCGCAACATCCCGGCTGGCAGCACGGCCAGCTATGCCGAGATCGCCAAACTGATTGGCGCACCAACATCATTCCGCGCCGTCGCCCAGGCCTGTGCGGCCAACAAGCTTGCAGTGGCCATCCCTTGCCATCGTGTGGTCAGAAGTGATGGCAACCTGTCCGGCTATCGCTGGGGCATCGAACGCAAGCAACAATTACTGGAGCTGGAGCGTGAAACGACTTGAGCATCAGGTGCCATCCTGTTGCGCGGCGCATTGGCGATGCAAAAACTTCAGCAACTCGCCAATAATCGCTTCAGGTGCATCCTCCTGGACCAGATGCCCGGCGCCGGGTACGCGCACCATTTGGCAGTTGGCAATCTGCCGTGCCAGCGCCTCCCCCCGCTCAATGGGTATCCACTGATCCTGCTCACCCCAGAGCAGTAGTACCGGGCAATCCAGCGAGGCATAGGCGCCTTGCACTTCATCGGTATAACGTTGGTCCATCTGCGCAATCTGCCGGTAGAACGCACCTTGCCGCCCCTCGCCCAGCCAGGGTTTGGTGTAGTGCTGCAAATCATGCTCCGCCATGGGGTGGCAGACCGAACCCTGTATATAGGCGGCCAATATCGCTTCGTGTATATAACCGGGCAATCCGCTGAATGCCTGCTGATGCTGGCGTACGTGCTGGACGAAGGGCGAACCCCAGGGCGCAATGGCCACCGGGTCGATCAAGGTCAGCGTTGTGTAGGCCAACTGATTGAGAATCCGGCAGCGCAAGGCCGTAGCGCCACCAAAATCATGGGCAACGACATGAGGCTTATCCAGGCCCCAATGCTCGATCAACGCCGCAAGCAGATGATTCTGCACGCCAAGCGAAACATCCTCGCCCTCAACCATTTCAGATTGCCCATAGCCGAGCAAATCAAAGTAATACACGCAGTAATTGCTGGCCAACAGCGGAGCGATACGCCGCCAAACCTGAGATGAAAATGGCGTGCCATGCACCAGGACCATTGCCGGACCTGCGCCCATGACGCCGTAGCGAACCGGTCGCCCTGCAAAATCAAAGGTGTGCGGTAAAGGAAGTGATTGATCGACAGCGTTCATATTTAACCCCTTTAATAGCTCATAAAGGTTAGAATAGGAGTCACCATACCTAACCTTTATCAATCAATAAAGGGGTTATATGAATACTGCCGACAACAGGCACTGGACCACCAGTGACTTTATCGCCGACGACCCTGTGCTCGACTTTCTCAACACCACAGGCGCCAAAGGCAAACAGCGCATCAACGAAAGACTGCACTCATGCCGCGCACTCATCGACTGGGCCCTGGCCGCACAACTGGTCACTGAAGACGAACACCAACGCCTGCTACAGCTGAGCCAGGCGGACACTGCAACAGCTGGGCGCGAACTGGACCAGATCATCCTGTGGCGCGAAGCCCTGTACGCGCTGATGCATGCCGCAAGCCATGAGCAAAAGCCCGAGGGCGCAGCGTTGCACTGCGTGGAAAACGTGATCAAACAGGCACTTGCCAGCGCCCAACTGCATTACACCGTGGGTGAACCCGGCTTTTGGGGTGTGGATTCAGAGAATGCTGGCATTGCGACCATCCGGCATCGATTGGCCCTGCAACTGAACAAGGGCATTACTGGCGGCAAATACCAACAAACCAAGGAATGCGAGGCCTGCACCTGGATGTTTATCGATACATCGCGCAGCCGCAGGCGTCGCTGGTGTTCAATGAGCACCTGCGGCAACCGGGCCAAGGCCCGGCGCTTTTACCAGGGTGAAAACAAGGCCTGACACCAACCGGCTGATGAACAACCCGGCTGGCCGGCTATTTTGCCCCGCGGGGCAACTGATGCCGCATAGCGCAACCGCCGGGGCATCAAGCCTTGAGACGAGTGACCAGGCGCGCTTGCAAGGCTTCCAGTTCAGCAGCATCGGCCTTGGCGCTGGCATGTATACCCAGGTCTTCACCGGCGAAGCGTGGGATCACATGCATATGGATATGGAACACCGTCTGCCCGGCAGGCGCACCATTGAACTGCGCAACCTGGACGCCAGCAGGCTGTAACTCATCGACCAATGCACGGGTGATTTTCTGCACCACCTGCATGACCTTGCACAGGCTTTCGCTGTCGATGTCGAGCATATTGCGCGCAGCAGAGCGCTTGGGAATTACCAGGCTGTGGCCATAGGACTGGGGAAATACGTCGAGGAAAGCCAGCACATCATCGTCTTCATACAGCTTGTAGCACGGCGCATCGCCACGAATGATCTGGGCAAAAATATTCTGGGAGTCGTAATCGCCATGCAAGCTCATGAGTCTGTCCAATATCCGTGGATGAAGGTGTAACCATACCGGTTTTACCGAGTCAGATAAAACTCGGTAGGCTTAGCTCAATCCTACCCGCCAGACCTTTTGATGTGGAGTCCCTATGCCTGATCTATCTGCTTTCAAGATTACCCAGAAATGGCCTGCCAGCCACCCCGAGCGTCTGCAACTGTATTCCCTGCCCACGCCAAACGGGGTCAAGGTATCGATCATGCTTGAAGAAATCGGCTTGCCATATGAACCGCACCTGGTCAGCTTCGAAACCCGCGACCAGTTTTCGCCGGAATACCTATCGCTAAACCCGAACAACAAGATCCCCGCGATGATCGACCCCAATGGGCCAGACGGCCAGCCACTGGCGCTGGTTGAGTCAGGCGCCATGCTTGTCTATCTCGCCGAGAAAACCGGCCAGCTACTCGCCAGCGACCCCGCGCAACGTTATGAAACCCTGCAATGGCTGATGTTCCAGATGGGCGGAATCGGGCCAATGATCGGTCAACTGGGCTTCTTCCATAAGTTCGCGGGCAAGGACATCGAAGACAAGCGCCCACGCGACCGCTATGTGGATGAAGTCAAACGCCTGCTCAACGTACTGGAGCAACGCCTGCAAGGCCGCGAATGGATCATGGGCGACGACTACAGCATCGCCGATATCGCCATCTTCCCGTGGATGCGCAACCTGGTTGGCTTTTACGAAGCTGGCGACTTGGTCGAATTCAACAAGTGCCCGAACATCAAGCGCGTGCTGGACAAGTTCCTGGCCCGCCCTGCTGTCCAGCGCGGCCTGAACATCCCCAGCCGCGGCTAAACCACCAAAGGCAAGGCCCAAACCCATCGCAAGCGCATGAAAAGATGCGAAAAATTGCACTTTGGGCTTCGCCAAACGCAAATCAGCTGATATCATGCGCGCCGCTGTGGGAAGATGCCGGAGTGGCCGAACGGGACGGATTCGAAATCCGTTGAACTGGCAACAGTTCCTAGGGTTCAAATCCCTATCTTCCCGCCACTATTCAATACTTAAGCCCCTGAAATTCCTAGAGTTTCGGGGGCTTTTGTTTTTCCGGACACGCAATGTGTCGAAAAACGTCGAAAAAAATGCAATGCTGGCAATTCAACATGATGCAGGAGCAAGCACATGGAAATGCTGGCAACACCACAGAGTAAGCGACTTCTTTATCCTACGACTTTTGTTAGCTTGCGCGCCCTGCCGATAGCCTGCATTAATTAGAGGCGCAGGCTAGGGTTTGACGTCGTTTAAATTTAAACTTGGTCTGTCCCCTATTACTTCTGATCCGTGACCAGAAACCAACGATACCTTACCCTCATAGATACTCTCCTCATGAAAAGAACGGAATACATAGAAAATATAGCTTTGAAGCTATTGCAAGCGGCAAGGCAGTATCCATTTTTATTCTCCAAGAACTGACGATGAAAAATATGATGTAAAGCAAAGTTATCGAAGCAGTAACAAATATAAGCAGCGCATCCCCAACAGCCAGAAAAGCCATAATCGATTTCAAGAGATGCCAAACTGTCCAAGCAAAAAAAGCATAGATAATTGGTTTAGTTGGTAATCTATACAACATACGTACAAACCAGTTCAACATACACCTCACATACAAAATTAATAAAAGTTTTTGTTTATAAACAACACAAAAACCTGCTACACGCGTACTGCTGGAACGCAAACTAAAACAGCAACTTAAATGTGTCATGCAACTTAAGCTTTGGCTAGATAACAAAAGTCTATGTGTCGAAAAAGTGTCGAAATCACTGGCTAAAGATGCACAGCATTGACCAGTTAGAAAAGAGCTAAAGCCAGAGAATAACTAGCTTTGACCTAAATAGGTCAGCAACGGACAACGCTGGAATCGGGTTCAAATCACTCCCAACCCCGCCACCTCCAAAATGCTTTTCACGCCTAACGACTGAGCTGATTGCTCCAGAATTCCGTTCCATGGCGTGGAATCATCAATATCATTGCCCTAGTAGGTAGCCAGATAATGTGCCGTGGACACCAGCAACAAAATCAATAAACCCGGAAAAGAACTTATAATCACAAGTCGCTGAACCTGCAAAGCAAAAATCAGAATTTTGGTTCGATATAATGATGGATGATCTGGATACCGCTTAACAATATTTAACCAACTAGCAATAGACGAATTAATTTCTGGGAGTTTGGTTTTATAGGCTGCAGGCGAAAAAATCAACGCCAGAAATAGAAGTACAACACCTACGGGTAACATATAAAAAACAGCAGGTATCTTTATACCTTCACCATAATAGTCATAAAAATATTTAAGTACAAAGATACCCCCTGGAATCCCAAATGCAAATGAAAGCTGCGCGAGAGTTCTCATATTTCCAGATATCGACAGGTCAATTTTTTGCATAGGTGTCCTAATGTCCATATTAAGTGTTTGCTTCAGTCCAACCCATTGGAAGAAGCAAATCCATTGTTAAAGATTACTGCTGAAATTTTTAGATTATACATACTCACAATCTACAGCCTTACTAAAATATCAATGTGCCACACCGCCCCACCAAAAGCCTAGAAGCAAGAGAGTTTGTATCGACAAAATGTCGAAATTACAGGTTAGATAAGGCCGTCACTGCCCAAGAGAGATGAATCGCACACCAGATAATGACTGGCTTTGACCTCAATAGGTCAGCAACCGACAACGCTGGTAAACAGGGCTCAGACCACGGTTTCGCAAGGTGTCTCTTTTGCCCTGCCCCGGCCACCACGCCCTTGCCTACTTCAAATAGCTCGGCAACGTATATCGGATTTATCCCGTGACAATGGCATAGCCATCCCCCTTACCCACCCTGCAAGGGAAATACCGGTCGCATTGAATCAAAGGCAGATTAAAGGCAATATGCCCGTGCCTGCTATAGCCTAGGCGATTGATCCACGGATGATGTTTTGACTTTACAAGGAATGTACCCAATGAAAGCTGCTTCTATAGTTGCGACCTGTGTGCTCGCTCTTTCGCCCGCAATCGTGTTCGGCTCCGGTTGCCCCAAAGGCAAGGAAGGGCCAACTCCGTTCAAGCCAATCACTGAAAGCAGCGGTTCGCTCGATGTACAAATCTACAGCCAAACCGATCTTGGTAGCGAAGCGATCAAGGCAGAGGGCTGGCGTTTCCGAGCGCGGACAATCGTTTTCGGTAAGGATGCCGTGGCTCCACTTCATTCCCACGACAAGCGCCCCGAGACAGCGGTGATGAAGCACGGCTCGGTGACGGTCTATGAACAGAACTGCACCGTCAGCTATGAGATGAAAGAGGGCGATGTCTATCAGTCTGGCCATGGCGACGCCCATTGGGTGGTAAATACAAGTGGCGCACCTGCCGTCATGTTTGTGGTCGACCTTGTGAATGAAGATTCCTTCCCGGGGTCCCACGACAAGATGTAAGACGGCCTACTGTTTGAGGCGGGCGCAAACAACGTGGTTAGCCCTATACCGTATTGGCACGCTTCTGCTAGCCCGGTTATTGCTGGGCTGAGCGCCAAAACCAGTCCTGACTCTGGTCGAGCTATCAACACAGTAGCCAGCAAAAAAAAATGGCCCTTCAAGTGAAGGGCCATTTTTTGTAGCAATGTTGGTTGGGACGATTAGTTGCCCGTTGGCATTGGGATGCTGAAACCTTCTTTGCCGAGGGCTTCACGCACGTATTGGAAGCGTTGGTATTGAGTGAGCGTGATTGGACCTGAGTACCCCTCGCCTTGCATTTTGCGCGGTGGGTATTTGATGTAGGTCTTCATTTTCTCTTTGATCGCTTCGTTGATTGTCACCAGCGTCCAGGTGCGCTCTGTGTAGTTGTTCATGAAAATATCGTAGCGTTCTTGAGGGTCCTGCCACAGGTCGAATACCTGGGGCACGGTAGCAACGTATTTTTCAGGCCCCTTCCAGCCCAGGTTGGTATCGACCGCCAAGCCACCAGTGGCTTGACCGTTGTCACCACGCAGGTTGAAGACCGCCTTGTAGTTACCTACGCGAACCGCACCCGGAGTCAGCTCGTTTTCAGTGAAGTAGAACCAGCTCTTACGATCTGACTTACCCGTGCCGAATAGCACAGGCGACATATCGTAGCTGTCGAAAATGATTGGCTTGCCTTCACGGTCATCCTTGGGCAGTTCAACCCCTGCGACCTTGGCGAAGGTTGCCATCAGGTCGAGCCCGCCCAGAATGTCGTGGTTCTTGGAGTTCGCTTTGATTTTGCCCGGCATCCAGGCAATGGCCGGCACACGGTTGCCGCCCTCACGCACTGTCCCTTTAGTACCCCTGAATGGCGTGTAGCCTGCATCTGGGTATACATCCTGCCAGGCACCATTGTCAGTGGTGTAGAAGACCAGGGTGTTTTTCTCGAGCCCAAGCTCACGGACCTTGTCCATGATGCGGCCAATATGGGTATCAAGCTCAACTATAGAGTCGGCAAATTTGGATTTTGACAGCGATTTGCCCTTGAACTCGGGAGCCGGCATGCTCGGCTGGTGAACTTTCATGAAGTTGACGTTGACGAAGAACGGCTCACCTGACTTGGCGCCTTTCTCGATAAAGTCTATCGAGGCTTTTTCAACATAGTTGTCGTAGAACGGAATACCTACGACCCCGTTGGGGTATTCATCGGTTTTTTCGTCTGGTTTATCGACGTATTGACCGTTGACGGCAAAATCTTCAGTTGGCTTCTCTCCAGCCTTGCCTGAAAGCGCACCCTTGGTGACTTTTTTGAACATGGCCCGCAGATCATCGCTCATGTCCGGAAACCATGTCGGATCGGCATAGGTGTAGGCATTGAGGTGGTAAAGGCCGACGTATTTCATCTCGTCGTAGCCTTGGGCATTTGGCAATGCGGAGTCATCTTCACCCAAGTGCCATTTGCCGGTGAAGTAGGTTGAATAGCCTGCTTTCTTGAGTACTGAACCCAGCGTCCATTCTGCGGCAGGGAGACCGCCACCCTGGCCCTGGAACGCGACAGTGGTCATGCCGCTACGGTTGGGAATCCTGCCGGTCTGCATTGCAGCACGACCGGGAGTACAGCTTGGCTGGGCATAGAATGAAAACATTGTCATGCCTTCATCAGCGAGCCTGTCCAGGTTTGGAGTGGGCATCCCACGGCCCTCTCCCCCGCCATAGGCACCCAAGTCACCATAGCCAGTGTCATCCGAGACAATCAAAATGATATTGGGTTTGGACTCTTCCGCATAGACAGGTAACCCTGTCAGCAGCATCGCTGCTGTGAATCCAGAAAGCATTAACTTCATCATTCATCTCCATTGAAATAATTGTCAATTCCCGGGCTGGGGCATTCAAACATCATTGATTAAAACGATTTTTTTTATCCTTTGCCCACTTGGCAATGTTACGCAATCGCTCTTTCGAGTGTAAGCAAAAACAATATGGTTTAAACGATAGTAGAATTTTCCGGGCAGTCTAGAATCAGCCTTTGCTGGCCGACAGAACGTACTGCCAGCTATGGGACCAAAAAAAAGCAGAACGCCCGGCGCTCTGCTTTTTTGCTGTAGCCATGAATGGCTTAACCCGAAGAATCTGCTCCGCCCAGCTGGAGAAATTGCAGTTTGTGCACTTTGCCCTGGCTGTCTTGATAGACCATGATGACCGGGACCACACCGCGTAGCTCGCTGACATCGGTCAAGGATATGACTTTGGCCACATCCAGTTTGTTGCCGTATTCATACTGAACAGGCTTGAGGTCATCAATGCTGCTGGCGTTGGCAAAGGCTACTGGGGCCAAGCTCAATAGTATTGCTGCAAGGGCGGTAGTCGCTTTCATCTGGTTTACTCCTGAGTCCGTTCATTGGATGCTGCCAAGCCGGTTCTGGTTGGGTTACCTGGGCATCGGCTTGGTTTAATCACTCGTTACGGGCTTATAGAGTTGAGTGGCTATTTGAAATTACAGATGAAGCGTCCAAGGGCGATGACCGGTAGCGCAATAATCCAGCCGCCCGCTTTCGCAGCCAGAACTCAGGTTGGCGCCGCAATCGGCCCCTTCACGATCAAGGCGCAACCAATGGACAATGCATCAAGACTCCAGGCAATGCTTGCATCCGATGCCTTGCGCTGGCGCCTGCTGGAAATGGTGCACTCCCTGGCGTTGCCCGATTGCTGGATAGCGGCGGGCTTTGTTCGAAACGCTGTTTGGGATCACTTGCACGGCCGTGCGCCTGGTGCAGTCGCAACCGATATCGATGTCATTTGGTTTGATCCACAGCGCTGCACGCCCGAGGAGGACCAGGCCCTTGAGGCCAGGTTGCGCAAGCTTGATGCACCGGTTACCTGGTCGGTGAAAAACCAAGCACGAATGCATATTCGCAACGGCGATGAACCTTACCTTTGTGCAACCCACGCCATGCGTTTCTGGCCTGAAACAGCAACGGCAGTAGCGGTAAGGCTGGGCAAGGACAGATCCTGCGAGATTGCAGCGCCCTTTGGGCTCGATGATCTATTTGGCTTGGTGCTCAGGCACACATGGCGCTTTGCTGGAGAAAAAAATGCCATCTATCAAGAGCGCCTGAAAGCCAAGAACTGGCTCGCAACATGGCCTTTGCTTGAGCTCGCATCAGAGCCGTCCGCCGCCGGTTAACCACAGGCGAAAGCCCGGCTTAAACAACGGGCATAAAAAAACCGGAAGCAAACGTACTGAGGTTCGGCTTCCGGTTGTGGTTACGCATGGCTTAACCCGATGAATTCGCGCCGCCAAGCTGGAGGAACTGCAGTTTGTGCACATTGCCTTCGCTGTCCTTGTACACCATGGTCACAGGGACTACGCCGCGTTGTTGGCTGACGTCGGTCAACGAGATCACTTTGGCCACGTCCAGTTCGGTACCGTACTGATATTGGACGGGATCAACCTTTGCGGCATTGCTGGTGCTGGCAAATGCTGCCGGGGCCAGGCTGAGTAAGGCTGCTGCGAGGGCAATGGAAGCTTTCATCTGGGTCACTCCTGAGTAAATTAAATGGGTCATGTTCAAGCGTCTACCGGGCCGGTCCAGGCATTCAGGCCTGTGGGTTGTGGCTGGTAGTTGCTGGGTACGGGGCTAGTTAAACACCCGCTGGTTCGCCAGAGAAATCGACTTGAGTGGTACTAAATATTAGCGCGACAAATAGTTTCAGGTAATCGTTCCAAAACCATCTATAGAGACTGAATATAAATATTCCTGCGAGTCATAAGCCGTGCAAACGCTGGCAATGCAGCTGCACCGAGTTTCTCTGTACTGATAAATAGAGTCGCGGCGGCTTCAGATATTACAAATCGCCCGAACCCACGAGAGGCATCTGCCTGGACTGCAGGCCCATCAGCGCAGGGCGATGGCTCTAGCGCGAATGGTTCTGGGCAATCAGGCTGCGTTGCATTACGCCAAATCGCGCCCACAAAAAAGGGCGCCGCAGCGCCCTCTTGACCTATTAACCCATCAAGCCGTTAGCTTGGTCAGCGCTTCACGGTACTTGTCGGCGGTTTTCTGCGCGACATCCGCTGGAACCGCTGGGGCTGGCGCTTGTTTATTCCAGCCGGTGGACTCCAGCCAATCGCGCACGAACTGCTTGTCGAAGCTGGGTGGATTGCTGCCTTCGACATAGCTCTCTGCTGGCCAGAAACGACTGGAGTCAGGCGTCAGCACCTCGTCCATCAGGGTCAGGGTGCCGTCTTCATCCAGGCCAAATTCAAACTTGGTATCGGCGATGATGATGCCCCGTGTGGCTGCATATTCGACAGCAGCGCTATACAGGGCAATTGCGGTATCACGAACCTTGAGCGCCAGCTCGTCACCGATAATCGCCTGGCACTGCTCAAACGAGATGTTCTCGTCGTGGTCACCCACTGCAGCCTTGGTCGAAGGGGTGAAAATGGGAGCAGGTAATTTAGAAGCCTCTTTCAGGCCAGCCGGCAATTGAATACCGCAGACGGTGCCGCTTTTCTGGTATTCCTTCCACCCGGAACCCACGATGTAGCCACGTACAATTGCTTCAACCGCTACAGGCTTGAGACGCTTGGCAACCACCGCACGCCCTTCAACCAGAGGCAATTCAGCCGCACTGACCACATCTTCAACCTTGTCGCCGGTGAAGTGGTTGGGCACCACGGCCGCGAGCTTGTCGAACCAGAAATTTGAAATCGAGGTAAGGATCTTGCCTTTCTCCGGGATCGGCTCATCGAGAATGACGTCGAACGCAGAGAGACGGTCGGTTGCGACCATCAACATGCGCTTGTCATCAATTTCATAGAGGTCGCGGACTTTGCCTGAGTAGATTTTTTTCAGGCTGAGGGTCGCAGGCGTGGTCATGTCGGAGTTTCCGTCTTGAACAAACGAAACAGGCGAAACATGGGTTTCGCCTATCGGTTTCATGCGGGCTGCGGCTGCAGCCCTGTTTCAGTGTCTAAATCATGCTGCCGACAAGGCCGCATGACGCTCGGTTTAACCCAGGTTATCCTGGATCAACCCAAGGATTTTGCGCGAAACGTCTTCAGGTGCAACTGTGTTCGCGTCTTTCTCGACCGACACTTGAACGCTGTCGCCTACTGTTGTCAGCCGTACCTGATAGCGCTCGGCCCGTGCGTCGATTTCTTCCTGGTCAGGTTCGCTGCCAAACAAGCTGCTGAAGAAGCCTGGCTTCTCTTCCTTGGACTTGGCGCCTTCGGCGAGGTTGATGTAGTAGACGCCCAGGCTGCGGTTAAGGTCGTCGATCCGAACGTCAGCCGAATCCAGCGAGCGGCCCACGCCTGACCATGCACGGTCGAAGTCCGAGCTGAGATTGAGGATCGGATTGCCATTACCGTCTTGCGACATGCTCACGCGGCTAGGTGCGTCGTAATCACGCGCAGCCAGCAACGAAACCGAACCACCCTGCTCCGTGCTGCGAGCCATGCTTACGAGCATTTCATCGAGCAGCGCAGCATCCAGGCTTTCATTGATGCTTTTCTCGGTGAAGGCCACATCCGCAGTGCTACCGGCAGGACGCTCGGCACTGACGACGAAGATTTCACTGGTGTTGCGCTGCACACCGGGCTCGATGCGCACGCGGACACGGGTTTCGGCATCAGGCGTGGAACCGGAAACGCGGGTGCTCAGGCGACGCGCCATGGCTGGCGACAGGTCTTCAAAACGCTGCCAGTCAGTGGTGAACTCGCCGGTTTGCGGACGCTCACTGGCAATACGGAAACCATTGGATTCATAGAACTGGCGCGCCACTGGCCAGACTTCAGCTGGCACGCGCTGCGCGACAATCCAGCGCGAAGCACCGCTCTTCTGCAAGCTGTACTCACTGGCGTCTGCCTGAACCTGCAGCGCTTGAGGACGCGGCACGTCATACTCACCTTCGACGTTCTCCGTAGCCACTTGCTGTGGAATAGGCAGCAACGGGTCAAGCGGCTTGCTGTGCACGTCGGCCGGAAGCTGCATTGGCGCAGTCTGGCGGGCAGTAAGGTAATCGCTGCCGCGATCACGGAAATAGCCATCTTCGCCCCAGAGCCAGCCGCAACCGCTGGTACTGGAGATAATCAAGGCAAGTGTTGTAAGTCCGGCCAGTCGCTTCATGCGTAGTAATTCCTCAATTAAACCAATACGCCGCACTGGCGCAGAGCCTGACGCAGCGGTTCATGACAGCGCGGGCTGAGCCAGGTCAGAGGCAGACGGATACCGTCTGGCATCATGCCCATCTCGTGCAGTGCCCATTTGACTGGAATCGGGTTGGATTCAATGAACAGATTCTTGTGCAGCGGCATCAAACGATCGTTGATGGCACGCGCGATAGCCGCTTCGCCACGCATGGCTGCGGCACACAGGTCGCTCATGGCACGCGGAGCGACGTTGGCGGTGACCGAGATATTGCCCTTGCCGCCCAGCAGCATCAGCTCAACCGCAGTGGCATCGTCGCCGGAGTAGACCAGGAAGTCCTTGCTGACGCGATCAATCACTTCTTTGGCGCGTTGCAGGTCGCCCGTGGCTTCCTTGATGCCAATGATGTTGTCGATCTTCGACAAGCGCTCAACGGTCTCGGGCAGCATGTCGCAAACGGTGCGACCCGGCACGTTGTAAAGGATCTGCGGGATCGCAACGGCTTCGGCAATGTGGCGGAAATGCAGGTACAAGCCTTCCTGGGTTGGCTTGTTGTAATAAGGCGTTACCAGCAGGCAAGCGTCTGCGCCGACATCCTTGGCCGCGCGTGTCAGCTCTACCGACTCACGCGTGGAGTTGCCGCCGGTACCGGCGATCACCGGGATGCGCCCTGCTACCTGATCAACAACGCGACGGATCGCCTCAATGTGCTCAGACACTTCCAGGGTCGCCGACTCACCAGTGGTGCCGACCGCGACGATGGCATTGGTGCCTTCTTGCAGATGGAAATCCACCAGTTTGCTCAGGCTATCCCAGTCGAGACCACCTTGTGCATCCATAGGAGTGACCAGTGCCACCATACTGCCCGCAATCATGCAACCGCTCCTGCCAAAAAAAGAGAGCCGTAATGGTACTGGCGCTATGAGCCTTGCACAAGCGAAGTACTTGGGTTACCGGCCAGTAGATGCAACTCGGCACAACCTTACTCAACCACCGGCCCAGGCGGTGCGGGCTTGAAACGGCGGAAATCCGGCGAAATCAGGCTTGATCATCAAGACTTTTACAACCTGAGACTCTCAACAAAAGACCGGCATACTTGGCAAAAAGCTTAAAAAAACCCGCATGGCGACTGCAAAAAAGTCGCTTGCGCGGTCTGATTGATTATCAGGTCCTGTCTGGTGCTGCATTTTTCTGGGCTTTACCAGGCAAGTGGAACAGCGGCCATGGGTGCTTTTCACAATATGACCGACTGGATATGGATTCGCTCAGGGCGCCAGGTTGGGAAGCGGTTATTGGAGGAGTGATTCCCCTCGGCAGCGCTTTTCGCTACCCTTCCGTCTTTGAGCAACGCTGTGTAAGAAAAATTGCTCACTCATTGTTTAGGAAGGCTGCATGTCCCCCCCCTCAGTACGCGAACAATTCCTCGTTATTAGCGCGCTCGGCCCTAACGCCATGGAGCTGACCAACGTCCTGTGCCGCACCAGCCACGAGAACCGCTGTGCCGTGATCAGCACACGCTTGAGCCGACATGGCGAGTTCAGCGCGCTGGTATTGCAAATCACCGGGAGCTGGGATGCCCTCGCCCGCCTTGAGGCAAGTTTGCCGGCGCTGTCCAAAAAGCACAGCTTTACCGCCAATGTGATTCGCAGTGCGGCCACCGAGAACCGGCCCCAGGCCTTGCCTTACGTGGCCTATGTCAGCTCGGTGTACCGTCCGGACATTCTCAACGAGCTGTGCCAGTTCTTTATCGACCACAATGTCGAGTTGGAGAACCTGACCTGTGACACCTACCAGGCACCGCAGACAGGCGGCACCATGCTCAATGCCACATTAACGGTCACCTTGCCCGCCGGCACGCAAATCAGTTGGCTGCGCGACCAGTTCCTCGACTTTGCCGATGCCCTCAACCTAGATGCGTTGATTGAGCCCTGGCGCCCACAAAACCCTTGAAACCTGCTGTCGCAGCCCTTTGCAGAGTTTTTCCCAGGAGATTTGTATGACAGTGAAGATTGATGCCCCGGTAACCGACTTCCAGGCCCAGGCCACCAGCGAACAACAGGTTCAGCTGTCCGCGCTCAAGGGCAAGCAAGTGGTGATCTACTTTTATCCAAAGGACAGCACGCCCGGCTGCACCACCGAAGGCCAGGGTTTTCGGGATCAGTTTTCCGAGTTCCAAGCCGCCAACACGGTGATCTTTGGGGTTTCCCGCGATGGCGTGAAATCGCATGAAAACTTCAAGGCCAAGCAAGGCTTCCCCTTTGAGCTGATTTCAGACAAGGATGAAAGCCTGTGCAAGCTGTTCGATGTGATCAAGCTGAAGAAACTCTACGGCAAGGAATACATGGGCGTAGACCGCAGCACCTTCCTGATCGACAAGGATGGCGTACTGCGCCAGGAGTGGCGCGGGGTTAAAGTCCCGGGCCACGTCGATGCGGTGCTGGCGGCGGCACAAGCGCTGAATAAAGCCTGACCTGCCAGCCAATAGCTGGCGCTCGAAACTAAAAAGGCCACTGATGTAGTGGCCTTTTTTCTGCGCGGCGCTTGGCCGATCAAACCAACGCTATTAAGCGCAAGGCTGTGGCGGTGGCTCGTTGCTCTCTACTCGCGGCCAGGCATCCAGCAGTGCCTTGAACAAGGTTGCCAAGGGGATCGCGAAGAACACACCCCAGAAGCCCCACAAACCGCCGAACAGCAAGACTGCACAGATAATCGCCAC
This sequence comes from Pseudomonas segetis, assembly GCF_900188155.1. Classification (GTDB taxonomy): domain Bacteria; phylum Pseudomonadota; class Gammaproteobacteria; order Pseudomonadales; family Pseudomonadaceae; genus Aquipseudomonas; species Aquipseudomonas segetis. The sequence continues at coordinate 424,462 of NZ_FZOG01000001.1, read as the reverse complement.
CGGGTGCAGGTTGACCGCCTCGGAGAACAGCAGAGGCACCAGCACATTGCCATCGAGTGCCTGAATGATCGAGTAGACCAGCATCAGGTACAAAAACTGATCACCAAAGCCCCACTGGAACAAGGCGATGAGCGCCACCGGCACCGTCACGACGACCGCGCCTATGTATGGCACCACGACCGACAGGCCCACGGCCAATGCCAGCAGTGCCGGATAGTTGAGGCCCAGTGCGGCGAAGGCAATATAAGTGACAACCCCGCAAATGATGATCTCAATCACCTTGCCACGGATGTAATTGGCAATCTGCTTGTTCATTTCGGTCGCGACCTGGCTGATAAGCGTACGCTCCTGTGGCAGATAGCCACTGAACCACTTGCCGATCACTTCACGGTCCTTGAGAAAGAAAAACACCAGAATCGGCACCAACACCAGGTAGATCATCACGCCAACCAACACAGGCAGGCTCGACAGCGAGAACGACAAGGCCCACTGGCCGAACTTGCCCGCGCCACCGCGCAATGACTCTATCGACTGCACGATCTGCTGCTCGGTGACCAGCCCGGGATAGCGCTCGGGCAGCATCATGAACAAGGTCTGCCACTCGCCCAGCATGCGCGGCAATTCGTTGAACAAGGTGCTGAGCTGATGCCAGAGCAGCGGCATCAGCACCAGGATAATCAAGCCCAAACTGCTGACAAACAATGCAAAGACCAGCCATACCGCGATGATATGTGGCACACGCAGGCGTTCGAGCGCACCGACCATGCCCTGCATAAGAAAAGCCAGGACCAGCCCCGTCAATACAGGCGCGAGCATGCCGCCCAATGTCAGGATCAAGGCAAAGCCGACAACCAGCAAAACAGCCAGCACCACCGCCTGCTCATCGGAGAAATAGCGGTGCAGCCAATCACGTAAAACCTTAAGCATTAATAATCCTTGATCAACCGATAATCAGCAGCATCTTCAACCACCGCAATGCCGTCTCAGGCTTTGCGTAGCCAATAGCAGTACACACCGTCCGCCACGGTTTCATGCAACAAACTGTGCCCGGCCAGCGTAGCGAATGCGCGAAAGTCGCGCTGTGAGCCAGCATCCGTTGCTATCACTTTAAGCACATTGCCACTTACCAGCTTGTTCAGCTCAAGCTTGGCCTTGAGCAGCGGCATCGGGCAATTCAAGCCGCTGGCATCCACCTGCGCATCGTAGGCTGGCGGCGAATTTTGTACATCACTCATCAAACTATCTCCAAAATCCTGCCGAAAACATGCTCCATATCTTTACCGCTTGTTTCATGGTCAACAACCGAGCGGTTGACCTTGAGATGCGGGCACAGCGGCAGGAGACGCAACATACGCGATGTGACCCACGCTTGCCATGCTCAAGGCGGTGCTACAGGCTCATGACGTTGCGCCAGCAGCGATATCGACACAGTGACCTGCGCAGGTTTCCCTCGCCACTGGTCATAGCAACCTGATCACAGCTACAGTATGGGCACCAGAAAACCAAGAGCACCCTGAATGAATTTCCTGCGCCCTGCCCTTTTGACGCTCGCCTGCCTGTCCGCCTCCGCCCAGGCTGCCAACGACTTGCCGTCACTGGGAGACGCCAGCTCGGCCATTGTCTCACCCCAGCAGGAGCATCAGCTAGGTCGGGCGTGGCTGAGCCTGCTACGGGGTCAGGTAAGCCAATTATCCGACCCCCAGCTCAAGGACTTCGTCGAGACCAGCGTCTACCGGCTCAGCGAAAGCAGCCAATTGAATGATCGACGCCTTGAGTTTGTGTTGCTCAACAGCCCGCAGATCAACGCATTCGCCGCCCCCGGCGGGATTATCGGGGTCAACGGCGGCTTGTTCCTGTATGCCGAGACTGAAGCAGAATATGCCTCGGTACTGGCTCACGAACTGGCTCACTTGTCGCAACGTCACTTTGCCCGCGGCCTGGAAGCCCAGCAACGCATGCAACTGCCGGTAATGGCGGCGATGCTGGCAGGAATTGTCGCTGCAGCAGCAGGTGCAGGTGACGCTGGTATTGCGGCGATTGCCTCGACCCAGGCAGCAGCCATCCAGGAACAACGGCGCTTTTCCCGGCAGAACGAAGCAGAGGCCGACCGTATCGGTATTATCAACCTCGAGAAGGCCGGTTACGACCCAAAGGCCATGCCGACCATGTTTGAGCACTTGATGCGTCAGTACCGCTATGACCGCATGCCGCCTGAATTTTTGCTCACCCACCCGGTGTCCGAATCGCGTATCGCCGACACCCGCAACCGCGCAGAGCAGTTACCAAGCGGCGGCAAGAAAGACAGCCTGGAATACCAGCTGATGCGCGCTCGGGTGCAACTGTTTTATGAAGGCACGCCCGGCCTGGCGGCAAAACGCTTTCGCGCCGAGTTGAACGAAAACCCGAAAAACGACGCTGCACGCTACGGCCTGGCCATCGCGCTGATCAAGGGCGGACGACAGAAAGAGGCCGGCGAGATTCTGGCCCAGCTGCTGAGCAAGTCGCCCAAATCGATTCCCTACAACCTCGCCCAGGTTGACCTGGATACCGCAGCCAGCCGCTTGAGTGACGCCCAGAGCCGCCTGGAGCGCATGCTCAGGGATTATCCAGACAATTACCCACTGAACCAGGCACGGGTCGATCTGATGATCCGCCAAGGCCGCACCCAAGACGCCGAGAGCAAGCTAGACGCCCTGCTCAAGTCGCGACCCAAGGATCCTGACGTCTGGTATCAAGTTGCAGAAGTACGCGGCCTCAGCGGCAACAGAATCGGCCTGCACCAGGCGCGCGCCGAATACTTCGCCCTGGTTGGCGACTACAAGCAGGCAATCGAGCAGCTCGACTACGCCAAACGCCGCGCAGCAAACAACTTCCAGCTGGCCTCACGGATCGACGCCCGCCAACGTGAGCTGGCCGAAGAGAAGCGCATGATCGACGAAATGCTCAATTAACCGGCCTCAAGGGCCACGCACTCAACAGCCAGTGCAGCTCGTTGACAGTAGGTAGGCGGACAACGCCAGGCGTGTCCGCCGCCCCATCGGCAAGACACTCAAGGATAAGCGCGGCTTGTTAACCCCAAGCTGTGCATGAAGCCCCACACGCCTTTAGGCGTTACCGGACAACCTCATGCGCGCTGCCTTGGTGAAATCAAGCATGCGTGTCAGCGGTTTGATGGCCTTGGGAATCAGCGCTGAATCGACGAAGATTTCATTGCTGCCTTCACGCAGGCAATTGAGCGTACGCTCGAGGGTGTTCATTGCCATCCACGGGCAATGCGCGCAGCTCCTGCATGCCGCGCCGCTACCGGCGGTTGGCGCCTCGACGAATTCTTTATCGGGACACAGCTGCTGCATCTTGTAGAAGATACCGCGGTCGGTTGCGACGATGAACCTCTTGTTCGGCAGGCTTTGCGCTGCTGCAATCAACTGGCTGGTCGAGCCTACGGCATCCGCCAGCTCAATCACCGCAGTCGGTGATTCCGGGTGAACCAAAACGGCAGCGTCCGGGTACAGCCCCTTCATGTCCTCGAGCTGCTTGGCCTTGAACTCTTCGTGGACGATACAGGCGCCGTCCCACAACAGCATGTCCGCGCCGGTCTTGTTCTGGATATAACGCCCCAGATGCTGGTCCGGAGCCCAGATGATCTTTTCACCGTTGTCCATCAGGTGCTCGACGATCTCGACCGCGCAGCTGGATGTCACGACCCAGTCGGCACGGGCTTTGACCGCTGCAGAGGTATTGGCGTAAACCACAACGGTACGCTCGGGGTGCTGATCGCAAAAAGCGGCGAACTCATTGATCGGACAACCCAGGTCAAGGGAGCAAGTGGCTTCCAGCGTTGGCATCAGCACACGCTTTTCAGGGTTGAGAATCTTCGCAGTCTCGCCCATGAACTTAACGCCCGCCACCAACACGGTCTGGGCAGGATGCTGGTTGCCAAAGCGCGCCATTTCAAGCGAATCGGAAACACAGCCGCCCGTTTCTTCAGCTAGCGCTTGCAGCACCGGGTCACAGTAATAATGCGCGACCAGCACGGCATTCTGCTTTTTTAGCTCCGCGGCAATTTCAGCGCGATAAAACGCCTCTTGCTCGGCGGTCAGCGGCGCCGGTTGCTTGGCGTCTAAGTGCGCCTGAACCAGAAGGCGTTCGGAAATCTGCGTCATGTCATCAGGCCCTGTAGCGGTCTATCAGCACGGGATTCAAGTATACCCCTGCTGTTGGCTATACAAGGGCCTGGCAGACGGGGTGTACAACACGGTTTGGCTGGCATGGATACGACACGGGCCTGTTATCTTCAGGCCTCGGCGCATTAAAGCGGCGGGCATAATATCGCGTTCGGGCAACTTTGCTCAAACGCCTTGATCAGCATGGCCGGCGCACAAACAAAAGACATAAAAAAACCCGAGGTTCTGCCAGAGAACACTCGGGTTTTCGGCCTGCACAGCCAATCGACTTGGCTGTGTAGACAATATGGTGGGTCGTGTAGGATTCGAACCTACGACCAATTGGTTAAAAGCCAACTGCTCTACCAACTGAGCTAACGACCCGTTGCGGGGGCGCATAATACTGATTTGATTCAGTAATTCAACCCTTTAACGCATTTTTTAGGCATACGGGGTCGGATCGGCAATGCCAGCAGCGGCAAATCCCTCGCTGCGCAGGCGACAACTGTCGCACTTGCCGCAGGCTCTACCCTGGTCGTCTGCCTGGTAGCAGGACACGGTCAAAGCATAGTCAACACCCTGGGCAACCCCGGCCTGAACGATTTGCGCCTTGCTCATGTTCTGCAGCGGCGCCTGTATGCGAAAGCCATTGCCCTCCACGCCAGCCTTGGTCGCCAGGTTGGCCATGCGCTCGAATGCTTCGACAAATTCGGGGCGGCAATCCGGGTAGCCCGAATAATCCACTGCATTGACGCCAATGAAAATATCGCGCGCGCCCAGCACCTCGGCCCAGCCCAGCGCCAAGGACAGGAATACAGTGTTGCGTGCAGGCACGTAGGTGACCGGAATGCCTTCGGACGGTGCCTCAGGCACATCGATGCTGCTGTCAGTCAACGCCGAGCCACCCATGCCATTGAGGTTCAAGCCAATCACCTTGTGCTCGACAACGCCCAGTTGCTGCGCCACACGCTCCGCAGCCTGCAACTCCGATCGATGGCGCTGGCCGTAATCAAAACTCATGGTGTAGCAGGCATAACCCTCGGCCTTGGCCAGGGCAACCACAGTAGCCGAGTCGAGGCCGCCGGAAAGCAGGATGACTGCGCGTTTGATGCTCATATAAATTCCTCGCGTCATTATCAGCGACGCCATGCTCAAATTAAGATTTGCAGCTGCCGATTAAAACCTGGGTCAGCGGCCTTGCTCGTCATTCCAGAGAATCTTGTGCAGCTGTAACTGCAGACGAACCGGCAAATTGTCGGCAACTATCCAGTCAGCCAGGTCACGGGCAGAGACTTGATGATGGCTGGGCGAGTACAGCACCTCACCAGCACGCTCATTGAGCCGATACTGGATCAGTTTAGTGGTCGCCCAGTCGTAGTCCTCGCGGGAGCATATGACGAACTTGACCTGGTCATTCGGGGTAAGCAGGTCGATGTTTTCGTAGCGGTTACGCGCCACCTCTGCCGAACCCGGGGTTTTAAGGTCCAGGACCTTGCTGACGCGCCCGTCAACCGCCGAAACGTCGAGAGCGCCGCTGGTTTCCAACGACACCTCGAAACCGGCGTCACACAGCCGCTCAAGCAGGGCTATGCAGTTGGGCTGAGCCAAGGGTTCGCCGCCGGTGACACAGACGTATCGCGGTGAATAGCTGGCGACTTTTTCGATAATGGCGTCAAGCGACATCAACTCGCCGCCATTGAAGGCGTAGGCAGTGTCGCAGTACTGACAACGCAGGGGGCAGCCGGTCAGGCGCACGAATACTGTGGGTAAACCAGCAGTACGCGTCTCCCCCTGCAGCGAGAAAAATATCTCGGTGATGCGCAGGGTCTTTTGCATATAAGCCACGGGCGTAACAGCTAAACAGGCTGTCCGCCTCCGTTGCGGGAAAGAAAGCAGCTATCGATTATCAATAGCTGCAAGGACAAGCACAGCTAGCCTGTCCACCAATAAAAACGCCGTGCTTGATCTGGGCACGGCGCTCTTTTTACAATTTTAGCAAATTAAAGGCTACATCCGCTGCAGGTTGCGTTGAGCAAGTTGCGCTGCGGACGAGTTGGGAAATTGCGCGATCACTTGCTGGAAGGTGCGCTTTGCCTTGTCCTGATCGCCAAGACGCTGTTCAACATCGCCCAGCTTGAACATCGAGTCAGGCACCTTGCTGTGCTGCGGGTATTTCTGCCCCACATCGGCAAACGCCTGGGCGGCGCCTTGCAGATTGCCTTGAGCCAGATTGACTTCGCCCAGCCAGTACTGCGCATTACCGGCGTACTGGCTTTTCGGATATTTGCGCAAGAAGGCACTGAACGCCTGGTTGGCTTTATCAAAGTCCTTGGTCTTGATCAGGTCGAAGGCAGCGTCATAAAACAGCTTTTCCTTCTCGGGATCAGGCTCACTGGCGCCCGCTGAAGCTGGAGCAGGTGCAGCGCCAGCACTGCTGTCGCCACCTGCGGAGGAATTCTGTGTGGCTGCAGCACCTGCTGCCCCACTGCTCAGCCGTTGATCAAGATCCTTGTAACGCTCAAGGTTTTCTTGCTTCATGCGCTGAATATCGTTTTGCTGCTCTTCAAGCATGCCGCGCAGCCGACCGATTTCGTCCTGCATTTGCTGCAACTGGTTGAATAGCATGCCCTGCGCAGAGGTCGGAGCTTGCGCTCCGCCTCCTGCATAGGCGCCGGACGTCTCATAACTCGGTGCGGGATAGCTGCCCGAGTTATTGTCCACAACTGGAACCTCAGCCCAGGCCACAAGTGGCAGGCTGAGTGCGAGTAGGCTTACGAGACGTCGGCACTTTTGCATATCGAATTACTTACGCAGTTCGACGCGACGGTTCTGAGCCCACGACTGCTCGTCGTTGCCAGTTGCAACTGGACGCTCTTCGCCGTAGGAAACCAGTTCCAGCTGAGCAGGAGAAACGCCCTGCAGAACCAGGTAGCGCTGAACGGCTTTCGCACGACGCTCGCCCAGAGCCATGTTGTATTCACGCGTACCGCGCTCGTCGGTGTTGCCTTCCAGAACGACGCGAGCGCCGTTGGCTTTCAGGTCTTTGGCGTGAACGTCCAGAGCGCGCATGGCTTCTGGCTTCAGGTCTGAACTGTCGTATTCGAAGTAGAAAGTGGTGATGGCGCGCAGAGCGGCTTCTTCGCTCATGTTGCCGTCAACCGAACCTGCGTCTGCACCGTAACCAGCGTTAGGGTCGATTGCGCCTTCACCAGCGGTGTCGCCGCCTTTCGAAGAACAACCAACAGCAACAGCCAGAGCCAAGCTCAGTGCAGCAAACTTACCAAATTTCAGCATTTCCATCATATAGCTCCTAATGAACCCCAGTGTGTTAAGCAAAATTGCAAAGTAACAAATGTACAACGCCGCATCAGTTCAGGTAGGGGGACCAGGAAGGCTCTCGAACTTCGCCTTGAGCGGTAGGAAGAGGGAGCCTGACGCGACCATTTACGGACGCTAACATCAAGACTCCCCGACCCTGCTGGCGGGTTGCGAAGATTATCATGGTGCCATTAGGCGCAACAGTGGGTGATTCATCCAAATTTGTGGATGAAAGTATCCGCACGTTTCCGCGCTGCAGGTCTTGAGCCGCTACTTTGAAGTTGGTGAAGCCTTCTTGGCGATGAATCATGACCAAGGTTTTCTCATCAGCAGACAGTTTTGGATTGGCGTTGTAGTTACCTACAAACGTTACACGTTCAACTGAACCACTATTGATATTGGTTTTATAGATCTGTGGCTTGCCACCACGATCCGACGTGAAGTAAATGGTTTGACCATCTTTACCCCAGAAGGGTTCGGTATCAATACCAAACTGGTTGGTCACCCGGCGCAGGGACTTGGACGCCAGGTCCATCACGTAGATTTCCGGATTGCCGTCCTTGGACAGGACAAATGCCAGGCGCTTGCCATCCGGAGACCAGGCTGGAGCGCCGTTCAGGCCTTCAAAATTGGTGATCTGCTCACGACGTCCGGTATCAATATACTGGACAAAGATCCGTGGGCGACGCTGCTCGAACGAGACATAGGCAATGCGCTTGCCATCCGGCGCAAACGAGGGCGACAGGATTGGCTCACGCGATTGCAGCAAGGTCACGGCGCGCGCACCGTCATAGTCGGAGCGTTGCAAGGTGTAGCGCGTGTTGTCCACCGAGAAACGTTCAGCAGTGACATAAAGCAAACGGGTAGAGAACGCACCCTTGACACCGGTGAGCTTCTCAAACGCCTGATCGGAGATGTAATGCGCCATGTCGCGCAACTGGTCGGTGGTGCCGCCAACCGTACCGGTCATCACCTGCTGCTCGGTAGCCACGTTAAACAGGGCGTACTGCACCTGGATACGACCACCGGCCGGCACCATGCTGCCGACCAGGACATACTGCGCGTTGACTGCTTTCCAGTCGCGGTAGATCACTTCACTGGCCTGGGTCGGCTGGCTGATCATGTTCTGCCGGGGAATGGGTTCGAATACACCCGAGTTGCGCAGGTCATTGCCAACGATCTCGGCAATGTCGTCAGGCAGCACACTGCCGCCCTGCCATCCAAAAGGCACCACCGCAATTGGCGTAGCGCGGTCAGTACCGGTACTAATGACCAGTGGATCAGCCGCCTGTACTGCGCCGACCATCATGGTCAAACTCAGTAGAACGATACGCATCAGGGTATTCACAGATCTAAATCCTCCGGTTTGAAGATAGCGCGACGCTTGCGGTACTGGCTGTCAAACGTTGCACGATCAAGTTGTTGCATCTCAGAGATACGGCCGACGTTACGCACGGCTTGTACGGCTGAATTATCAAAAGGTGCATCGCCACTTGAGCGCGACACACTGGCATTGGTGATGGTGCCATCAGGCAGCATCTCTATCAGCACTTCAACACTCATTCCATTACGTGCCGAAGGCGGACGACGCCATTGCTCACTGACCAGCTTGACGATCAAGTCATCAAGGTTGCCAGCAACTTTATCACCGACTTCATCTGCCAATGCCTGCTGGTGGCCCACATCATCGGAGAGCAACTCAGCCAGGGCAGCAGCTTTTTTATCCTCTACAGCTTTGCGGCGAGCCTCTTCGGCGGCCTTTTTCTTCTTGGCATCATCCGCGGCCTTTTTCTTGGCCTCCTCTGCTGCCTTCTTTTTCTTCGCATCTTCGGCCGCTTTCTTTTTAGCGTCCTCAGCTGCTTTTTTCTTGGCCTCTTCTTCCGCCTGTTTCTTCTTGGCGTCCTCGGCCGCTTTTTTCTTGGCGGCCTCATCGGCTTTCTTGGCTATTTCAGCTTTTTTCGCTGCCTCGGCCTTTTTAGCCTCGTCGGCCTTCTTCGCAGCTTCGGCTTTTTGAGCCTCGTCCGCTTTCTTTTGTTCCGCGGCCTTGGCCGCCGCTACTTTCTGCTCTTCAGCTTTTTTCTGTTCCAGCTGCTCGGTCTCGTACTGCGGAGCTGCTGTCTTCTTCTTTTCGCCGGCAATTTTCTGATTTGTCTGAGTCGTTGCCTGGCTCTGCGACTTCAACTGATACAGGGTTGCCTGAACAATCGGCTTGGCCGGTGGCAGATCCGGGGCAAAAGCAAAGCTGACAAACAACATGCCGAACATCAGCGTGTGCAGGGTCACCGCCCAGACAATTGGCCAGAAATAGCTTTCCGAGGTGGAACGCTCACGTTGCTCGCGCATCACGGGGCCTCGGTAATCAGCCCGACGTTACCCACGTCAGCCTGCTGCAAACCACCCATGGCAGCCATCACCGTGCCGTAGTCGACCGACTTGTCGCCGCGCACAAAGACCTGGACCTGCTTACCCTGGCGTCGGCTTTCATTGATGATCGCCGTTACCGCCTTGGTCATGCCGTCAAGCGATACTGCCTGATCCTGCACGGTGTCGGTGTCGACTTCCGCGCCCATGTTCCAGTAATACGACTTGTCGGCCTTGATCGAGATCGTCAGGACCCTGGCGTCGTTGTCTTGCGGCAAGATCTGGCTGCTGACCTGCGGCAGATCGACCTTGACCCCTTGGTTGAGCATCGGCGCAGTCACCATGAAGATAACCAGCAGCACCAACATCACGTCGATGTAGGGCACCACGTTCATCTCGGCGACCGGCTTGCGTCTGTTACGAATTCTGGCCATCGCTTAAAAACCTATCGAGTGAGCCAACAGCTAAACCAGCCCTTGGCAGAATACCGCGTCAGCGTTGAGTGGTTGGCGGGCGGCTATTGCCCGCCCAACCCTCGCAAAACAGCTGACACCCGCTATCAAATCAACTGGCGGTCAGTCTTCTGTTGTATGTACCTTGCGGTGCAAGATCGCGTGGAACTCGTCGGCAAATGTGTAATAGCGAGCAATGAACATCTCACCACGCGAAGAGAAACGGTTGTAGGCAATGACCGCTGGAATCGCTGCAAACAGGCCGATTGCAGTGGCAATCAATGCCTCGGCGATACCTGGCGCCACAGTGGCCAGCGTGGCTTGCTGCACCTGAGCCAGGCCGCGAAAGGAGTTCATGATGCCCCACACGGTACCAAACAGGCCGATATACGGGCTGGTGGAGCCAACTGTGGCGAGGAACGGCAAGCTGGTTTCAAGCTTCTCCTCTTCACGCGAGATAGCCACACGCATCGCACGGGCCACGCCATCCATGACTGCATCGGGGTCAACATTCGGCTGTTGACGCATGCGCGAGAACTCTTTGAAACCGGCACGGAAGATCTGCTCCAGGCCGGAATCCGGATCAGGATTGCTGCCGGCTTGACGATACAGCTTGGACAGATCAATGCCCGACCAAAAACGCTCCTCGAACGAATCGAGCGAACGCTTGGCAGCACGAAGCATGGTGGTACGCTGGAAAATCATGATCCAGGAGGTGACCGATGCGGCCACCAGGGTCAACATGACCAACTGAACAACCAGGCTGGCATTGCTGATCAAACTCCACATCGACATGTGGTCAACGGCGTTGGCTTCCACGCTTACTCTCCTGCTGTAGATGTACCCGCGCCGCCCTGCTCAGCAAAGGCTGTACGCAGAGCTTCGGGAATGGCCCGGGGTTTCAAATTGTCGGCGCGCACACAGGCCACCAAAAACTGCCCTTCACAGAGCAGCACATCATCCGCAACCCGCCTGACTTGTTGACGAAACTTCAGGCTGGCACGGTTTAATTCAATCACTTGCGCAGTTACTGATAGCTCATCGTCGAGCTTCGCCGGTGCGTGATAGCGCACTTCAGTCGAATGCACGACGAATAACAGGCCCTCACTTGCCAGCGTAGATTGGGAAAAACCCAGATCTCTCAGCCGTTCGGTGCGAGCCCGTTCCATAAACTTGAGGTAATTGACGTAGTAGACGATACCGCCGGCATCAGTGTCTTCGTAGTAAACCCGACAATGATGAGCGAACGGCTGAACTCCGTTTTGCGCGCGCATACTGTAGTGCTAGCTCCTGCTCTTGCCAATTGGGTAAAGCAAATATATTTTCCGATCACCCAGTCCCTTCATCGACCCATCAGCCGACCCAGGCCCAGCTATAGAATCGAATCCTCGTCAACACTGAACAGATCCGCGACCGGAAGTTCCCCCATGCGCTTGGGCACATTGAGTCCAAAGTGCAAATAAGCATGTCGCGTGACTACGCGCCCCCGCGGGGTGCGCATGATGTAGCCCTGCTGGATCAAGTACGGCTCCAGCACATCCTCGATGGTGTGACGCTCCTCGCTGATCGCCGCCGCCAGGCTATCAACCCCGACCGGGCCACCGTCGAACTTCTCGATCATGGTCAGTAGCAGCCGACGATCCTGATGATCAAAGCCGCGCTCATCCACATCCAGCAGGTTGAGCGCCAGATCGGCAACCTGGCGACTGATATCGCCATTGCTGCGTACCTCGGCGAAGTCACGTACGCGGCGCAGCAAGCGATTGGCGATACGTGGCGTGCCCCGGGCGCGACGTGCGATCTCGAAAGCCCCCTGGGTTTCTATGGGCAAATTCAAAATCCCCGCAGAACGGCTGACAATAGTCGCCAGATCATCGGTGCTGTAAAACTCCAGACGCTGGACGATGCCGAAGCGGTCACGCAGCGGATTGGTCAACATACCAGCGCGGGTTGTGGCACCAACCAGGGTAAAAGGCGGCAAGTCGAGCTTGATCGAGCGCGCAGCAGGCCCTTCGCCAATCATGATATCGAGCTGGAAATCCTCCATCGCCGGATACAGGACTTCCTCGACAATGGGCGAAAGCCGGTGAATCTCATCGATAAACAGTACATCGCCCGGCTCCAGGTTGGTCAGCAGCGCCGCCAGGTCACCCGGCCTCTCAAGCACAGGGCCAGAGGTGCTTTTGATCGACACCCCCATTTCCTGGGCAATGATATTGGCCAGGGTGGTCTTGCCCAGGCCTGGCGGGCCAAATATGAGGGTATGGTCCAGCGACTCCTTGCGCGCCCTCGCCGCCTGGATAAACAACTCCATCTGCTCACGCACGCTCGGCTGGCCAATGTATTCGGCAAGCGTGAGCGGGCGAATCGCGCGATCGACCTGTTCATCGCGATCACGCGTACTGGCGGTAATCAGGCGGTCAGCCTCTATCATTTAAACCATTCCTTTCAGGGCACGCCGGATCAAATCTTCACTGCTCAAACCATCTTCCTTGACAGCCGAAACCGCACGACTGGCTTCTTGCGGCTTGTAGCCCAGCGAGATCAAGGCACTTACCGCATCATTCTCGGCGCTTGGCGCAAGCGCTCCAGCTGCGGGCGCCACCACCAGAGAAGTCATGCCTGGCAAGGTTTCCCAAGCCTTGAAGCGATCCTTGAGCTCGACCAGCAAGCGTTCTGCAGTCTTTTTACCGACACCGGGGATTTTCACCAGCGCCGAGGTATCTTGCGCCTGGACGCAGCGCACCAACTCGTCGACCTCAAGCCCGGACATCAACGCCAGCGCCAACTTGGGCCCCACACCGTTGAGCCGGATCAGCTCGCGAAACAGCTCACGCTCACGCTTTTCAAAAAAGCCATACAGCAACTGCGCATCTTCACGCACGACCAAATGGGTGTGCAGCGTCAGCGGCTCGCCTACCGAAGGTAAACGGTACAACGTTGTCATGGGTACTTCCAACTCATAACCCAGGCCATTCACATCCAGAATCAAATGCGGCGGCTGTTTCTCAGCCAAGGTGCCGCGTAAACGTCCGATCACCGTTAAATCCTTAAAAAATTCAAACTACAAACGAAGGCGCCCGCCACGTCGCTTGGCACCGACCAGACCATGGGGAATAAGACTTTGACGATGATGGGCATGACACAAGGCGATGGCCAATGCGTCTGAAGCGTCAATCTGTGGCTTTTTTACCAGCTTGAGCAAGTGCATGACCATCATTTGCACCTGCTCCTTGTCCGCGCCACCCGTGCCGGCAATAGCCTGCTTGACCTGGGTTGCAGTGTATTCGCTTATATCCAGCCCCGCCTCGACGCCCGCGACAATCGCAGCGCCACGGGCCTGACCCAGCTTGAGCGCAGAGTCGGCATTGCGCGCCATAAAAACCTGCTCGATGCCCATGGTCACCGGGCCATAGGTTTCGATCACCTCGCGCACACCGCGAAAGACAACCTGCAGGCGCTCGGGTAACGGGCCATTGCCTGTGCGAATGCAGCCCGAGGCGACATACTCGCAAGTGCGACCAGTGTCGCGCACCACGCCGTAGCCGGTGATCCGTGAACCTGGGTCTATCCCTAGAATCAGTGTCATAACAACAGGCTCTCACGCCGGTGAATTAAAAATCGCCGCCCGGGCCGCAGGGCGCGACAAGGCAACGCTTGCCCCACCCGACAACCGAAGACAGGATACCGCCGATGGCGGATGCATAAAGCGTTATCCACCCTAGCTCTACAAAACCCCGGCCAATTAAAAAAGCCGGAACTTACTCCGGCTTTTTCATTATCCCAACTGGGCCATGACGTCGTCAGGAATCTCGGCATTGGAGTGGACATTCTGCACATCGTCCAGGTCTTCAAGCATATCGATCAACTTAAGCACTTTCTGCGCCGTATCGACATCCTCAAGCGTCGAATAAGTCGATGGCAACATCACCACCTCCGACTCCTCAGCCTTATAACCCGCTGCCGTCAGGGCTTCGCTTACCGCGATAAAGTCGACAAAGGCAGTGAATACGTCGATCGAACCATCATCGTTGGTCACAATATCATCAGCACCCGCCTCAAGAGCCGCCTCCATCAGCGCCTCCTCGTCCAGGCCCGGGGCAAAACTGATTTGCCCCTTGCGCTCGAACATATAGGCGACCGAACCGTCGGTGCCGAGATTACCGCCGCACTTGGTAAAGGCATGACGCACCTCGGCTGCCGTGCGGTTGCGGTTGTCGGTCATGGCCTCAACGATGATGGCCACGCCACTTGGGGCGTAACCTTCGTAGCTGAGCTCCTCGACTTTCTCACCGTCCGTCGACCCCACGCCGCGTGCAATGGCTCGATCAATGGTGTCACGCGTCATGTTTGCCGTCAGGGCCTTGTCGACCGCCAGGCGCAGGCGCGGGTTGTCTGCCGGAATCCCACCGCCCTGACTTGCTGCAACTGTCAGTTCACGAATAAGTTTGGTAAAGATCTTGCCGCGCTTGGCGTCTTGACGCCCTTTGCGATGCTTGATGTTTGCCCACTTGGAATGACCCGCCATAACAACTCCGCTTTCAATTACTTATGGGCACCCGCTTAACGAGGATGCCCAATGTTTATTACTCAGCCTTTGGCTGCTCACGCAGGCGAATGTGCAACTCGCGCAGCGCTTTGTTATCCACCAGCCCCGGTGCCTGGGTCATTACGCAGGCAGCACTTTGGGTTTTCGGGAAGGCAATTACTTCACGAATCGACTGTGCGCCAGTCATCAGCATGACCAGGCGGTCCAGGCCGAATGCCAAGCCACCGTGCGGCGGTGCGCCATACTTGAGCGCATCGAGCAGGAAGCCGAACTTCTCTTCCTGTTCAGCTGCCTCGATACCCAGCAGGCGGAACACGGCTTGCTGCATTTCCTTGCGGTGGATACGAATCGAACCACCACCCAGCTCTGTACCGTTAAGCACCATGTCGTAAGCACGCGACAACGCGGTGGCCGGGCTGGCCTCCAACTCTTGCGGGGTGCACTTAGGTGCAGTGAACGGGTGATGCAGTGCGCTGAAGCTGCCGTCGTCGTTCTCTTCGAACATCGGGAAGTCAACCACCCACATTGGGGCCCACTCGCAAGTCAGCAGATCCAGGTCGGTGCCCAGCTTCAGACGTAGCGCGCCGAGGGCTTCGCTGACGATCTTGGCTTTGTCGGCACCGAAGAAGACGATGTCGCCATCAACCGCTCCCACGCGATCAAGGATCACATTGAGGTTTTCCAGCGGGATGTTTTTCACGATTGGCGATTGCAGGCCTTCAACACCGCTGGCGCGGTCATTGACCTTGATGTACGCCAGGCCTCGAGCGCCGTAGATACCTACAAACTTGGTGTAGTCGTCGATCTGCTTGCGTGGCATGCTCGCACCGCCCGGAACGCGCAGTGCAGCAACGCGGCATTTTGGATCATTGGCCGGACCACTGAACACCTTGAATTCAACCTCTTTGAGTTGGTCTTCAACATCGACCAGCTCCATTGGGTTGCGCAGATCCGGCTTGTCCGAACCATAACGACGCATCGCTTCTGCAAACGTCATGTGCGGGAACTCGCCAAACTCAACGTCGAGCACTTCTTTAAACAGCTGGCGCACCATCTTCTCGGTGATGCCCATGATGTCCTTTTCATCGAGGAAACTGGTCTCGATGTCGATCTGGGTGAATTCCGGCTGACGATCGGCACGCAAGTCTTCGTCGCGGAAGCACTTGGCAATCTGGTAGTAGCGATCAAAACCGGCAACCATCAGCAACTGCTTGAACAACTGCGGCGACTGCGGCAAGGCGAAGAAGCTGCCAGGATGGGTACGGCTAGGCACCAGGTAGTCCCGTGCGCCTTCTGGAGTCGCGCGGGTCAGAATCGGCGTTTCTACGTCAAGGAAGCCATTTTCGTCGAGATAGCGACGGATGCTGGTGGTGATGCTCGAACGCAGCTTCAGCTTGGCCGCCATTTCTGGGCGACGCAGGTCGATAAAGCGATAACGCAGGCGCGTTTCTTCGCCCACATCGGAGTATTCGTTGAGCGGGAACGGCGGGGTTTCAGCTTCGTTCAGCACTTCCAGCTCATAGCCGAGCACTTCAATCGCGCCAGAGGCCATGTTCGAGTTGCCCGCACCAGCCGGACGCAGACGCACCTTACCGGTGATCTTGACCACAAACTCGCTGCGCACTTTATCGGCGACAGCAAAGGTTTCAGCACGATCAGGGTCAAAAACCACCTGAGCCAGGCCTTCACGATCACGAATATCGAGGAAGATAACCCCGCCGTGGTCACGGCGACGGTGAACCCAGCCGCAAAGGGTAATTTCCTGACCGTCCAGGCTCTCGTTCAACTGGCCGCAATAGTGGCTGCGCATCATGATGTTAGTCGCTTCTCTTGAGTCTTGAATTCGTAGGCTGCACGCCTGAACGCCTGGCGTCCAATGTGCAGCATTTAGCTTCAGGCAAATCTGGCCGTATAGATGTATGCACTAATTTGTGTTGGTCACACACAATATGACAGGCAATCGCCCCGCACCGGGCTTGGGCAGCACAGAACACCGGCATAAATCTCGGCAAAGCGCGAGATTATATATGGTTAAGCCGCCACATGCAGCCGCCCCGCTGTGGCTATTCGATCACAGGCCACATCTCTCGCCCTGATCGTCAGCCAAATCCCCTGCCAAACAGAGCTGATAATCGATGCCATTGTCAGTCAACAAGCGACAATTATTGAACCAAAAGCCCCTGAATAGACTCAAGCAATGACACCCATTGAGACAAGCATGGGCGCAGTGCCATACTGCCAATGCTAGAATTTACCCATATTTAGGGCACCCAATTCACGCCCAACCTGAGAGGATAAAAGGTATGGAAATCAACATCGGAATCGCCGAACAGGATCGCGCAGCAATCGCCGAAGGCCTTTCTCGCCTGCTGGCAGACACCTACACCCTGTATTTGAAAACCCACAATTTTCACTGGAATGTCACCGGCCCGATGTTCAACACCCTGCACCTGATGTTCGAAGGCCAGTACACCGAACTGGCGGTTGCGGTTGACGATATTGCCGAACGCATCCGTGCCATTGGCTTCCCGGCACCAGGCACCTACGCCGCCTACGCACGCCTGTCTTCGATCAAGGAAGAGGAAGGCATTCCAACGGCTGAGGAAATGATCAAGCTGCTGGTCCAAGGCCAGGAAGCCGTGACCCGGACCGCTCGTGGCATCTTCCCGCTGCTGGAAAAGGTCAACGACGAGCCTACCGCCGACTTGCTGACCCAGCGCATGCAGGTCCACGAAAAAACTGCATGGATGCTGCGCAGCCTGCTCGCTGCCTGATAAAGCTTCACCGCGCAAGACCACAAGGCCCGACATGCTCGGGCCTTGTCACCCGAGACTTGCTGACCAGCAAAGCCGGGCATAGCTGCGTCAGCAGCATTGAGTCGCCCCGCCCTTTACTGTTAAATACGCCTCCGTGCTAGCGACTCCGCTTTTGGCATTTATTAGCACGCCTGCCTGCTTAAGCTATCCACGCCTTCCACATCTACGGCAACGCATATGCAGTCAGTTTTCCTAGCGATTGGTTAAATTAAGTGAGCTCATTGAACATGTTGAAAATCGTCCACCTGCTGACGGGTCTAGCGGCCCTGCTTCTATCCTTTGTGCCCAGCCTTACAAATCACGCCCCGGCATTCCTGCAACACGCCGATGCGCTATGCCTTGCCTTGTTTGGCCTGCTCAACCTCACCCTAGCACCTCAACTCCCTATCTGGCACGCCGGACCACGCAGTGCTCTGCAGAATCTGGTATCCGTGCTTTTACTGACAGCCACCGTACTGCAGGCACTGATTCTAGTTGCACCGCTGCCGGTGATCGCCCACCTCCCAGCTACATTGTTCAGCCTGCTGGTATTGGCTGCTGGCGTATTGCTGCACCTGTGCATCAACCTGCGGTTCGCCTCGTCACGCCAGTCACTATCGTCACCCACAGACGCCAACCGTGAAAACGGCACGGTCAAGTGGTTCAATACGTCCAAGGGCTTTGGCTTCATTTCCCGCGACTCAGGCGACGATATATTTGTGCATTTTCGTGCAATCCGCGGTGAAGGCCATCGCGTCCTGGTCGAAGGCCAGCGCGTTGAATTTTCGGTCATGCAACGCGACAAGGGCCTGCAAGCCGAAGATGTAATCGCCGCACCACCTGCAAGACGCTAACTGGCAAACACAAAAAACCCGCATTTGGCGGGTTTTTTTAGCTCTTTATTAACACTCAATAATGAGGCGGCGGCGCTTCATCCTCTGAAATTTCAAGCTGCCCGGTCAGCTCTTCCTGACGCTTGGCCAACCCAGCCACCTGCAATTGCAGATGATCAATACGCCTTTGCTGCTCCACCAGTACATCGTTGAGTGACTGGATGGTGTCATCCTGGAACGCCAAGCGCGTTTCAAGCTCGACTACACGACTTTCAATATCCATGCTCATTCCCCGGCACTAAAGCCTGCAAAATTTGCCGCGCCCAGGCGCCGGCGAAGGTCGGCGATCTCTGCCTCAGTATAGGCTTGCACAGGTGCTTTGCCCCAGACAGGTGCTGGCCATGCAGCATCAGTGGCACGCCGTGCCACTACATGCATATGCAGTTGGGCAACCATATTGCCCAAGGTCGCGATATTCATTTTATCCGCAGCGAACTCCTGCTTTAAGAACGCCGCAAGCTGCGAGGTTTCCTGCCAGAGCAAAAGCTGATCCGCTGCATCCAGGTCAAACACCTCGGTCACCGCTTCACGCCGTGGCACCAGGATAAACCATGGGTAGTTGGCATCATTCATTAACAGCAAGCGACACAGGGGGAAATCGCCGACAACCCTGGTATCGCTCTGCAGGCGTGAATCCAACGCGAACATAAATAACCTCGTAACAGTGGTAGTAACAAAATTGTAATCAGGCAGCCTGTACCCTATAGCCAAAGCGTAAGGATACGCGCTGAGGCAAGCTTCGAGCGCAAATGCCGCTAAATCGCTCAAAAAACAACCACCAGATACACGCACCAAGAGGTGGCACGAACAATTTCAAGCCGGTATTTGCATGCACCATTTTGTTCCCTTCGGTAATAGATAGCATCTTAAAACCAGGCGGGGACCATCCCCAGGCAAACACTGGGGCAAATTGCTGATACAAAATTGAAACCGCGTCTCAAGCATTGAAATTCCAAGAAAAAATGCTTGTGAGGCCCGCAAAGACTAGCTATAACATGGCCCAAGATCACCCAGCCGCCATCAAGAGCGGACGCAAAGATCAAGGAAATTAAGAAAGATAGCGTTTTGAGCACGACTTTTGCTTTCTGCTACGACAATGCTCGGAATGCGGCGTAGCAAGCCCGCAATCAGGGCTTTATAAGTGAACAATTACAAGATCCGTTGGCGTAACTCATGCACCAGTAAAATCTATGAAATTGCGACATGTTCCCTCAGTATTTGCGACATCACTGAAAAGAACCAGCAACGAGCAGACGGCAACTATCGCCAATATTGGCTGCGTGTTATAAGTTACCGCCGACACAAAAAGAAAGAGCCGTCCATACAATAATTAATTGGGCAGCACAACTCTTCTAAAAAACCAAAGGAGCAGTCACGATGCAAGTGATGAAGTGGAGCGTAATGGCCCTGGCAGTAGCCGCGGGTAGCACTCAAATGGCTTTCGCCTCTAGCCAATCCGAATCTAACGGCTTTCTTGAAGATAGCAGCTTCGACATCTTCAACCGTGTTCTGTACATGAACCGTGATTTCCGTAATGGCCCTAACCCATCAGCTCCTAAAGGTGACAGCGGTTACCGCGAGGAAACTGGCTGGGGTCTGCGCACCCTGTTTGAATCGGGCTTCACCCAAGGCACCATCGGTGTTGGTTTTGACGCTTTCACCCTGAGCAGCCTGAAGCTGGACGGCGGTAGCGGTCACGGTGGTAGCGGTCTGTTTTCACGAGACAGCGACAGCAACTATGAGAAAACCCAATCTCAAGCTGGCGGCGCTATCAAATTCCGCGTATCCAACACTGGCCTGAAATACGGTGACATGTTTGTTGCCAGCCCAGTATTCAGCACTGACGACAGCCGTATCCTGCCTGAATCTGCAACCGGTACCTACCTGGTCAGCAACGAAATCGAAGGCCTGGAACTGAGCGCTGGTCGCTTCACCGCAATGAGCAGCCAGGTTGCAACCGGTCGCGACACCATTGACGGTACTGGCTTGAAGTCAGCCAACATCTACGGTGCAAACTACAGCTTCACTGATAACCTCAGCGCTGGCCTGCACTACTCCGACGTTGAAGACTACTTCAAAAAGACCTACCTGAACGTCAACTGGAATCTGCCGATCGCTGAAGATCAAAGCTTGAACTTTGACCTCAACGGTTACCACACCAAAGGTGATGGCGACGAAATCTACGGCGAAGTTGACAACGATATCTGGAGCTTGGCGGGCGCTTACAACATCGGCGCGCACACCTTCACCCTGGCCTATCAAAGCTCTAGCGGTGATGCTGGCTACGTCTACGGTGTAGACGGCGGCGGCACCATCTATCTGGCGAACTCGGTTCAATACTCCGACTTCAACGGCAAAGACGAAGATTCTTGGCAAGCACGCTACGACATCAACATGGCTAGCTACGGCGTACCAGGTCTGAGCTTCATGACTCGCTACATCGCTGGCGACAACATTGATGTTGGCACTGGCACCGACGCTCAAGAGCGTGAAATCGACATCGAAGCCAAGTATGTAATTCAAGATGGCGCTGCGAAAGACCTGTCTTTCCGTGTACGTAACGCCTTCTACCGTTCCAGCAATGCATACGGCGGCGATATCAACGATTTCCGTCTGATCATGGACTACCCGCTGGACGTGCTGTAATCCTCGGTTAGTTTGCAAGCGTTATAAAAAACCCGGCTTCGGCCGGGTTTTTTTATTATGTAATGCTGCATCGCCTGGCGATATATAAACAGCACCATGGTCTTAAATAGGCAGCGCATAAGTTCCCGTCACATGGGCGACCAGCTCATCTTCATTGCCCGCCGAATACAATGCGACTTCGCACACCGCCTGGCGCCGACTTAGACGCAATATTTTTGCCTGCGCCAATAAGTCGACCGCTTTTGGTTTGACCAGAAAGTTGATATTCAAGTTGGAGGTCACTGCCATCTCCACTCGACCCAGCCGACCCAACACCACCGCATACATCGCCGCATCCGCCAACGCCATGATAGTCGGCCCCGAAATAGTGCCGCCGGGGCGCACCAATCTTGCGCAGAAAGGTATACGCGCCAGGGCGCCTTCAGAATCAAGCCGATCGATGGTCAGTTGCATCTCTTGCGCTTGCGGCAATCCAGACCAGATAAGCGCTTGTACTTGCTCCGCTGTTAGTTCCGACATCCTAATCCCCCTTATTGTGCATATCTGCATCCTATACGTCTCAGTGCAGGCACCGTACAATGCCGGTCAATTAATTGCCCTTGCAACAGACAGAACGGTCAACCATGCGTACTAGTCAGTTCCTGCTCGCCACACAAAAAGAAACCCCATCCGATGCCGTTGTCGTCAGCCATCAGCTGATGCTGCGCGCCGGGATGATCCGCAAACTTGCTTCCGGCCTCTACACCTGGCTGCCAATGGGCCTGCGCACCCTGCGCAAGGTAGAGCGTGTCGTGCGCGAGGAAATGGACGCTGCTGGCGCACTCGAAGTGCTGATGCCGGGCATCCAGCCGGCCGAGCTGTGGCAGGAATCAGGCCGCTGGGAACAGTACGGCCCGGAGCTGCTGCGCATGAAAGACCGCCATGGTCGTGACTTTTGCGCAGGTCCGACTCACGAAGAAGTCATCACCGATATGGCGCGCAATGAGCTCAACAGCTACAAGCAGCTGCCAATCAACATGTACCAGATCCAGACCAAGTTCCGTGACGAAATCCGTCCACGTTTTGGCTTGATGCGCGGCCGTGAGTTCATCATGAAGGACGCCTACTCCTTCCATGCGAATCCAGAGTCCCTGCAGGAAACCTACGACCGCATGCATCAGGCGTACTGCAATGTATTCAGCCGCCTGGGTCTTGATTTCCGCCCAGTGCAGGCCGACACCGGCTCGATTGGGGGCACCGGCTCCCATGAATTCCATGTTCTGGCGGAGTCTGGCGAAGATGATATCGCGTTCAGCGATGCATCCGATTACGCCGCCAATATCGAAAAAGCCGAAGCGGTGCCACGTGAGTCCGAGCGCGGCGCGGCCAGTGAAGAACTGCGCCTGGTCGATACGCCAAACACCAAGACCATCAACGATTTGATCACTGGCTTTAACCTGCCAATCGAAAAAACCATCAAAACGCTGATTGCCCGCGGCACTGAAGAAGGCACCCTGGTTGCCCTGGTTATCCGTGGCGACCATGAACTCAACGAAATCAAGGCGGCCAACCTTGAACAGGTTGCCAACCCACTGGTTTTCGCCACAGAAGACGAAATTCGCAGCGCTGTTGGCGCAGGCCCAGGCTCACTTGGCCCTGTTAATATGCCAATCACCTGCATCATCGACCGCTCGGTGGCGATGATGAGCGACTTTGCAGCTGGCGCCAATATCGAAGAGAAGCACTACTTCGGGGTCAACTGGGAACGCGACTTGCCGCTGCCAGAGGTTGCGGACCTGCGCAATGTCGTCGAAGGCGATCCAAGCCCAGACGGCAAAGGCACATTGGTGATCAAGCGTGGCATTGAAGTGGGCCATATCTTCCAGCTCGGCACCAAGTACAGTGAAGCCATGAACTGCCAGGTGCTGGGTGAAAATGGCAAGCCAGTTACCCTGAGCATGGGTTGCTACGGCATCGGTGTGTCGCGCGTTGTCGCCGCTGCAATCGAGCAGAACTCAGATGAGCGCGGGATTATCTGGAATGACGCCCTGGCCCCCTTCCATATCGCCCTGGTGCCATTGCGTTACGAAACCGAGGTTGTGCGCGAAGCAACCGACAAGCTCTACGCCGAACTGACTGCTGCCGGTTACGAAGTATTGCTCGATGACCGTGACAAAAAGACCAGTCCGGGCATCAAATTCGCAGACATGGAACTGATAGGCATCCCGCACCGCATCGTGGTCAGTGACCGCGGCCTTGCTGAAGGCAACCTGGAATACAAGAGCCGGCTCGACACTGAAGCTCAAGCCGTTCCAGCCGCTGACATCCTGTCGTTTATCAAAGCACGTATCAGCCGCTGATTTCAGCCTATAGCAAGAGCCATCATGTTCAATAGAAACACCCTACGCCTTGGCGGCGCCGCACTTTGCGGCGCCGTTTTTCTGAGCGGCTGCGCCAACCAACTTCCTCAACGCAGCGAACATGAGGAACGCATCGAGCGCAAATTACTCGACCACAGCCTGCTGATAGACGCCGGTCAACCCGGCGTGCTTGAACTGCCACAGCGCCGTGTGCGGATAAATGAGCAAAAGACCTTTGAGGTCACCGTATTTGAAGTCACACGTAAATACGACCGCTACACGCCCTATCAACCTTGGCGCGAGTTGTACGAGATTCCGCTCGGTGCTGTAGCCGTAGTGGCTGGCGTGGGTGCCAATATATTGAATGTGGTCTTGCTGGGCAGCCTGCCTGACACCGCAACCAAAGACTGGATCAGCTACGGCTTTGCCGGCCTGAACCCATTTATGAATGTGCAGTCCAACGGCCGCTCGCAACAAAACCTGGCCAGTA
Organism: Pseudomonas segetis; assembly: GCF_900188155.1. GTDB lineage: Bacteria > Pseudomonadota > Gammaproteobacteria > Pseudomonadales > Pseudomonadaceae > Aquipseudomonas > Aquipseudomonas segetis. The sequence continues at coordinate 400,456 of NZ_FZOG01000001.1, read as the reverse complement.
TCGACGAGCAGCGCCAGGATGCCCGGCTCGAATATTCGAGCCTGCCCTGGTCTGAACGTCCGGTGCTGGTCAAGGCTGGCAATGAACAGCATGAGCTTTCAACTGATCGCAGCGGCGTGCTGCGCATCAACCTGCTCGACAGCCCATTTGCCGAACAGGACATCAGTCGCGTCAGCTCCTTGCTTATCAGTGTCGAGGATCCGGACAGCGAAGTCCGGGCCGATGCCAGCTTGATGGTCAGCCGAACACTGCGTGGCAAGCTCAACGAGGCGCACAGGCTTATTTATGATGATCTGGAAGGCGACGACACTCGCCAGTGGGTGCATCGCGTCAAACGGCTTTCCGAACTGGGCCTCGAAGAGGAAGCCAGCGAACTGGAACAAAGCCTGATCGAACTGACCCGCAACGACCCCGAGCTGCAAGAGGCATTCTTGCGCTCACTGACCAAGGATGCCGGGCGCCTGGTCGCCGACCCCGGCAGCAACTAGACACAAGGCTGCTCGCTTGTGCGGGCAGTCGCAGGGCAAGTGAAACAGGGGGTTGCTCCATCAGCGAATGATAAAACCTGCGATCCCCTGAACACCTTGCTCGGTCAGGGCAACAGCCTCGACCCTGGCCTTTTTCGGACCCTGCTCAAGCCATTTACGCATCGCCTCGACGGCTTGCCCTTCACCCTCGCACATCACCTCTACCCGGCCGTCCGGCAAGTTCCTCACCCAACCATCAATGCCCAGTTGCTCGGCTTGCGCGGCCGTGGCCAGGCGAAAACCCACGCCTTGCACCCGTCCACTGATGTATCCATGCAAGCTGGTTCTGGCTTCCGGTTCATTGCTCATCTCGTTCTAGCCCTCGGCCTTTAGCTGCGCGAGCTTGGTCTTGATGCCTTCTGCGGTTTGCTCGCCCAGCAAGCGCTCACGCGTACGCCCGCTATCATCAATGATATAAGTTACCGGCAAGGCTTCACTGCGCGGCAATTTGTAACGCTCGGCGGGATCGCTGGCCAATACCGTGAAGGTGATGCCCAACGCCTCACTGACCTTTTCAAGTTCTGCGCCCTGCAAGTTATCGAAGTTCACTCCAAGGACACTGACGCCTTTGCCGGCCAACTCTTTATCCAAGGCATTGAGCTGAGGAATTTCAGTTCGACAAGGTGCGCACCACTCGGCCCAATAATTGATAACTAACCACTGGCCTTCGATCCGCTCAACAGGTACCTTGCGTCCATACTGGTCAACACCAGTCGCGTCTGAGCATGCTGTCAGGACGACCACTGCAAATACGCCTAGAACTATACGAATGACCCATTGGAGTTGTGCAGCCATGTATTCGATCCTCGTGCTGGCAGGGTTGATATGACGCTCGATGCCTTGCGCCTGGAGGTGCCGGACATCATTGATGAACAGTGTGTGCCACAGTCCGAGCTCGCGGAATGTTTCAGCAACGCTCGCATGGCCTCCCTTGAAGCTGCCCTGGAACAAGTCGTCAGCCTTTTGTTTCGGCTCAATCGCAGCACGATGACCTTACTCGAAAGACAGCGCGCGCTGCAAAACTTCAGCGATGAATATCGCCACTACTCGCTTTCCCAGCAAAGCCACACCCCGCCTCCGGTGATGTACATACACCTGTGCAGCGAACTGGCAATTGGCTTTAAGCGCTTGTTGCTGCAAATTCTCCAAGGCCGCAACCCGTCGCGCCCGCACCTGGCGTGGTGCCTGTATATGGCGCAGCATTTCCTGGCACAAACCCAATTGCGCCATTACCAGGTCTACCAAGAGCCACCGCCCAGCCTATGGCGTGACAGCCACCTGCTGTATTGGATCGGCGAACATCAGGCCTGCCTGGATGAACCTGTGGCCGCTGCCTTCAAGCCTGCGCCTTCTCCAACGCTGCGCGGCGTTTACCAGCAAATGCTGTTAATGGCGCTGAGTAACCCGTTTCACCTGCATGAAGGCGAGTGCCTGCTGCTATTTAGCGCCCTGGCTCCGATTACAGGATTAGCGCGGCTTTTACCCTGGGACGCAGAGGACGATGTCGAGGGCCCGATCGTTGACCTCAGCGAATCACGACCCTGCTTGAGTCTTGACCAGTCCGTGACGGGCGATCCCCAGTATTTGCGCCGCTTTGAACTTGGCGCTCTATTGGTTGCATTGCATGAACCCGCTCCACTGCGAACGGCTGCCGAGAGCAAAGTCCTCAACCATGTCCAGCAACATTGGATGGGACGCCAGCAACGGCGCCATGAGCGTGCCGAAGCGCCATCGAACTGTGACTTACTGGTTGGGCTCAATACTATCCATGCACAATTGCTGGGGCAGCGTCCGCCCCGCATCGAAGTCCAGGTAATCGATACCAGCCCGGGCGGCGCCCGCATACTCTGCCACTCGGATCGAGCCAAAGCGCTGCAAGTCGGTCAGCTCGTACTGATTGTCAACAGCAGCGAGACACCCACTCTGGCATTGGTACGCTGGCGCCACCTGAATCCCGCAGGCTTGCATATTGGCCTGCGCTACCTAAAGGGGCTGCCTCGCCCGGTCTGGCTACGCAGGGCACCTGTTGCACAAACCCATCCGGGCTTGCTGCAAAGTACACCAGCCATCGGCAGCGGCTGGCATCACGGTTTATGGCTACCACTTGGTCAGTTTGTCGAGGGTGAAAGTATTTGGCTGCAACTCGCCAATTCCAACAGCCAGAAGATCCTGCCGCTGCCGGCCTCAAACCTCAGCACGCCATTGGTAAGTCGTCATCCGATGGGACTGGGCTAAGCCCCCTGAGCGTCCTGGCGAATCCTTAAATCTGCGAGACTGATCACGCCGGTTATCGCTTGAGCGCACAGTTTGCAGCGCACACCGAGGTTTATAATTTGCCCCAATGGTGATGTCGAAATCAGTTCTCAGCCCGGATGCCAAAATGCCCCAGCCACACGACACATTGATCGGCAACGTCCCCTCTCAAATAGTTAAAAGTGCTCGTCAGCAAGTGAGTGCTTTCGAAGGGCGCATCGCTGAGTACAACGTGGCGGTCTGGCTGCATGTTCCGGGGCTAGCCAACTTGCCTGCATCGCTGTTTGTGACCTATATGGACGCGGGAAAACGGCGTGAAATTGCGATTGATCATGGCCAGGTCAATACTCACCACAAGATCATGCTGTCCGGCATTGCACGACTGCCCTTCAAGCTACAAATCGAAGACATGCAGTTGCAGCTGCGCAGCGCAGTGAGCTTTCAAACCCTGGCAGTTGAAGAGCTCTTTGTACAAGCTGCCGAACTCGAAGCCAGCGCAGGTCATCAGGCGCTGGCTTGATGCTCTGACGCCGAAATGCTCTCGGCCACCACAGGCTCTGCGCTGGACGGCTCAACCACCTCGGCATGCGTGTGAGCATGGGCGACAAGTGATTCAGGCCAATGGCTAAAACGCAGTCCCGTCAGCCGGTTCAACCGCTCAAGCGCTGCATCCGAGTCATAGGCACACAGCGGTACAACCTTGCCCTTTCTTGTACTCATATCCAGCTTTAAGCTCCCAGATTGTCTGCTTTATCACAGCTCGAATACTTGCCTGTTCTTCCCCGGCCAAACCGCCAGCCCTGCAACCCAAGGCGCAGTGCTCTTGATGCCTTGAACAAACCCTCTGCCAGAACCATGCCAGCCCCTGGCCGACCCGCCACATGCAGCATACCGACAATAGCCGCAACCCGGCTGGGCGGCAGTTCGCCGTAAACTGACACTATTTGTCAGTCGTTGCAGGCTGTAGCCACTGTGCCAGGCTGCCCTCGAACAAATGTGCCTGCTGCTCATGGAAGCGCTCAAGCACATCACGCAGTGCCGGGTACCATGGCTCATCCAATGCCTGCGGTAGTTGCTCTATTTGTGGCATCGGCCACGGGCTTTGACTGACCAGCCGCTGCAAAGAGAAACTGTTGAGGTCTCGAATCAGCACCCAGGCACCGGCTCCGCTGGTCGTGACTAGGCGCTGATTCTCAAGAAACCCCAGTACCTCTTCCCATTCATGCTCGGGCAGCCGCCAGCCTTTACGGCGAACATCACGATAGCGAACCTTCAAACCCGACTGTTGCCGCTCATAGAACACACGCAAAACCGCCATTACCAGCAAAATCTTTGGAATGTCCATACGGCGCCACTGGTAGGACGAAGACAGGTTGCACACCAGCTCAGCGCCAAACAGCACAATCAACCAGGACAAATATATCCAGAGCAAAAACAGCGGCACGGTGGCGAACGCGCCATAAATGAGCTGATAGCCCGGGAAGAAACGTACATACAAGCCAAATATCATCTTGGCCACCTCAAACAATACCGCCGTAAACAGGCCGCCAAGCAACGCATGCTTAAGCGGCACCTGTGCATTGGGAACGGTGGCATATAACAAGGTGAAAGCTGCCACGCTGAAGATAAGAGGCATAAAGCGCAGCAGGGTCTTGGCCCCTATCAATGCATCCGGGCCAGACATCAGCGACAAGGATGCAACATAGGTGCTGATGGCAAACCCGGCGCCGAGCAAGATCGGCCCCAGGCTGAGGATCGCCCAATACAGCAAGAAGCTGGAGACGCCACGCCTTGCCTGGCGCACGCGCCAAATAGTGTTGAAGGTTTTCTCGATGGTCACCAGCATTAAAAATGCAGTAACCGCCAAAATAATCACCCCAATCCAGGTCAGCTGACGCGCCTGGACGGTGAAGTTTCGCAAATACTCCTGGACAGTCTCGCCCGCCGAAGGCACGAAATTGCGAAACACGAAATTCTGGATTTGCTCATCCGTGCCCTGAAAAGCAGGAATCGCCGAGAGCATGGTAAAGGTGACAGTCATCATCGGCACAACGGCAAACAGCGTGGTGTAGGTCAGCGCAGCCGCATTGCTTGTGCCCTGATCGGCAAAAAACCGCTGGAACAGAAACCGCCAGAACTCGAACCATTCTCTTAACTGTTGGCGCATGCCTTCTCCTTAGCTGACCGCAGTATAGCCACGCTATTGTCCTTAATATGAGTCAGTTGTGCCCTTAATCGACAACTCAATGCAAGGCTTTACTGCACACAGGGCTACGCACATCAACGCTCGACACGGTTAGAATAGTCGCCACCTGACGCAAGATGCGAACCCGCACATGACCGATTTAACGCTATACCACAACCCGCGCTGTTCAAAATCACGCGCTGCATTGCAGCTTTTGCAGGAGCGCGGCCTTGCGCCCGAGATCGTCCTGTATCTCGACACGCCGCCAACTGCCGAGCAGCTCAATGACATACTGGACAAACTCGCAATCAGCGCACGCGCCCTGCTGCGTACCGGCGAAGAAGCGTACAAAACGCTGAACCTGGCCGCACAGGATCTCAGCGAAACTGAGCTGATCGCAGCCATGGTTGCCCAGCCCAAACTGATCGAACGACCGATTCTTATCGCAGGCAACCGAGCCGTGATTGGTCGCCCACCTGAGCGCGTCCTGGAGATTCTGCCGTGAGCGCAGCCTATATTCTGGTTCTGTATTACAGCCGCCACGGCGCCACCAGCGAAATGGCCAAGCAAATCGCCCGAGGCATCGAAAGCGCGGGGCTGGAGGCACGCCTACGCACTGTGCCGAACGTTTCCGCAGACTGCGAAGCCACTGCCCCCCAGATCCCGGAACAAGGCGCACTGTACGCGACCCTGGATGACCTGAAGAACTGCAGCGGCCTGGCCCTTGGCAGCCCAACGCGATTTGGCAATATGTCAGCCTCGCTCAAATACTTTCTTGATGGCACCAGCAATCTCTGGCTGACGGGGGCACTAACCGGCAAACCGGCAGGCGTATTCACTTCGACCGCCAGCTTGCACGGCGGCCAGGAAACCACATTGCTGTCGATGATGATGCCGCTGCTGCACCACGGCATGCTGATCACCGGGTTGCCTTACAGCGAATCAGCCCTGCTTGAAACCCGTGGTGGCGGCACGCCTTACGGCCCGAGCCACCACGCAGGCGCAGACGGCAAACGCGCATTGGACGAACACGAAAAGAGCCTGTGCAGAGCCCTCGGCCAACGCCTGGCCAAAACCGCACAACAACTGGAGATGCCCCGTGGCTAAACAGAAAAAGCCACTGCCAGAATTGTCGTGGCTAGAACCTCGCGTGAAACTCAGTCGCGCACTTAGCCTGTTTAACTATGTCGCGCTATTGATCTTGATTACCCTGTGGAATGTGGCGTTCGCCGACCTGCATGGCGCACGCAGCTGGGTAGTGCTAAGCGTTCAGTTAGTGCCGCTGCTGCTGCTCGCACCGGGCATTGTGCTCGGCAATGCCCGCGCACATGCCTGGCTGTGCTTTGTGATCAACCTGTATTTTATCCAGGGAATCCTGGCCGCCATCGACCCGGCACGAGCACTATATGGCGCGCTGGAGACAATCATCAGCTTTGCCCTGTTCTGCAGCGCCCTGCTCTACACCCGCTGGCGCTTCCAGTACGACCGCAAACTGGCAGGCGAGCAATAATCAGGCGAATGGCTGCCTGAAACGCGGAGCTTACTCCTGTAAGTGAGCATTTTCGGGTAGCTATTCAACGCAGTATCAGCAAGCGCAGTCGCTTCAAAGCAGATTGCAACCCAGCCAACAAAGAACTTATGCGCTTCTATATGCAAGCTTAAAATCTGGCTTTCAAGCGTAACGAGCGCAGCTCAGACAAGGCGAATGGCTGCCTGAAACGCGGAGCTTACTCCTGTAAGTGAGCATTTTCGGGTAGCCATTCAACGCAGTATCAGCAAGCGCAGTCGCTTCAAAGCAGATTTTTACCAGCCGAGAGTTTCTTTGAGAAAGGGAATGGTCAATTTACGCTGGGCTTGCAGCGACGCTTGATCCAACTCCTCAAGCAGGTCAAACAGGGCATTCATGCTGCGCTCGCCACGCGTGAGGATAAACCGCCCGACTTCTTCACTCATATGCAGGCCACGACGTGAGGCACGCAGTTGCAGGGCACGCAGTTTATCTTCATCAGATAGTCCCTGCAGTTGGAATACCAGCGCCAGAGTCAGGCGCGACTTCAAATCAGGCAGCTTGATCTTCAATTCGCGGGGCGAGGTGTTGGCAGACAGCAACAGCTTGCGGCCACTGTCGCGCAATCGATTGAACAAGTGAAAGAGCGCCTCTTCCCAGATGGGCTGGCCGGCAACGGCTTCAAGGTCATCCAGACAAACCAGTTCGCAACGCTCGAGATTATCGAGCAAGGCAATGCCATGCACGGCAACATCAGCCAGGGGCAAGTACACCGCCAATTCGTCACGCTGCTCAAACTTCAGGCAGGCAGCCTGCATCAGGTGGCTGCGACCGACGCCGTGCGCGCCCCACAGATAGATAAGACTCTCCGTCCAGCCCGCATCAACGTCACATAGGCGCTCAACATAGCCCAGCGCCGCAGCATTGGCTCCAGGGTAGAAGTTGGCAAACGTGGCGTCATCGCGTAGACGCACACCTAATGGCAGCTGAATCGGTTTCATACTGGGTTTTGCGGCTCATCTAAGCGCTAGCTGGAGACTCTCCATAAAGAGCGGGAAGTTTATAGTCTTCGGCCCCGGATGTCATTGATGCATTTTGCAGCTCAACTCAAGGGCTTAGGCCTGATAAAGCAACATGAAACAGGCCACGTTTTAGTTAAACGCCTGAACAAAACGTTCGCCCTTACTCTTTATACTTAAACCCGCTGCATGCTTCGATACACAAAACGATTGATTAAAATTAATCAATTACCTCGCCATTATTATAAGCGCCAGACTGCTTATAAAAATCATGGGCATGGCGTAGCAAAACCATGATTACTGCGGCAACGGGGAGCGCCAGAAGAATCCCGGAAAAACCGAATAGTTGGCCGCCAGCCATGATCGCGAAAATAACGGCAACAGGGTGCAAGCCAATGCGGTCACCTACCAACCATGGTGTTAACAGCATGCCTTCGAGCATTTGCCCCACGACAAAGACTGCCGCAATGGCCAGCAATGGATAGGGATCGAGGCCAAACTGGAAGAGCCCGGCAATCAGTGCAGATGAAATACCAACAAATACACCCAGATACGGAACAATACTGGCCAGCCCTGCAAATACCCCGATCAACAAGCCAAGCTCAAGGCCGATCACCATCAAGCCTGTGGCGTACATCACGCCCAACGCCAGCATTACCAATAGTTGCCCGCGCATAAAGGCGCCAATTACTTCATGGCACTCGCCCATCAGTTTGACAACGGTTTCTTCCTGATGGCGCGGCAGCATCAAACGGAGTTTTGCCACCATCAGGTCCCAGTCGCGCATCAGATAAAAGCTAACCACCGGGATCAGCAGCAGGTTGGCCACCCAGCCGACCAGGGCCATACCCGAGGCTGTAACTTTTTTAACCACCATGCTGACGATATCTGTGGTTTTCCCCAGATTGTCCGAGAGCGCGCCCTTGAGCTGGTCGAGACGCCAGAAATTGTCATTGAGACCAAACTTCGCCTGCACCCAAGGCAGTGCGATGTGCTGCGTCCAGTCAATCATCTGCGGCACCAGCTCGTACAGGCGTACCAGTTGCTTGCCCAGCAGTGGGACCAGCACCACCAGCAAGATGGTCAATACCAGGCTGAAAATGGCGAAGACAATGATCACGCCCCAAGTGCGTGAAATCTTCATTCGCTCCAACCGGTCAACCAGTGGGTCACCCATATACGCCAGCACAATGGCGATAATAAAGGGAGACAGCATCGGCCCCAGCAGATAGAGCAACCACACCAACAGCACAAACCCAACGATCAAATACCAGCGTGGCAGAGCCTTCATCCTAAATCCCCAGGTCGTCTTGTCGGTGCAGCTAAAAAAGCAACCCTTGGTTGTCAGCGGTTGCTTTGATAAATCGATGTAGCTCGGTAATTACCAGCGAAAACGCAATACGTTTGCCTTTGGCACATTACTTTGAGGTGTTGGAGGTTGTGGCGTAGCACTGCCTGGCGCACCCTCCTCGGTCCCGGTCCCGGTTTCGGTCGGGACCTGGGCATTGCCCTGGGCAGGTTCAGGGTCGGCCGTGGCGGGGATTTCCTGCAATTGTGCCAGCGCCAGCTGGGAACGTAGTTGTTCGGCATTGGCCTTGACCTTGAATACCAGGCGACCGTTATCAACCTTGATAAAACTCGACTCGAATGGCTCCAGGATCCGTTGAACCTCAGCATAACGAGCCAGGCTCGCGCCCTCGATCTCCAAGGTCAAATCTGTTGAAGAACCAGCAGCCGCGACGAAACGTTTTGCCAGCAACTCGCTCACGGCCATCATCACCGAATCTGCGACTGCAGCTTGATCCGCACCTTGCGCGCTGCCATTGAAGCTATCGCTGCCGACCCAGAGCCGCCAGTCGGCGCTCCACTGACCATCGGCTTCACGTGCCTGCACCGCCAACAGTGCATCGGCCGAGTAACGTTCAGACGCGCTGCGCAGTTCGTCAGGCGACTTGGCACTCAGGTTTTCTGCAGTAGCCACCAGTTGCTCGCTGAGATCAGCCAAGGGCAGGCGCAAGGGCAGGCCGCGATGCTGCGCTGCCCGACTCAAGGGCTCGGCGCTGGCCAGGCCATCACCGACCAGGCTAGTACCGTTAAGATCTTCGTTCAGCCACCAGGTCATCACCGCCGGGCGATTGGCGCTCCAGATCGGCATGCCCGCCTGGCGCAATGCGCGATCAACGCTTGCGGGATCGAAACTGACAACAATGCTGTCGCCCTCGAAACCATACTGAGTAACAATTTGTTGCGGATCTTTATAAACCTCGGCCAAATCGGGATTTTTCGAGCCATCGGGCTTGCCGGTCAGGCGCAGGACCAGAGTGTCCAAAGCACGGCCTAATTCAGCATCGCGCTTATCAGGCTGCTGGCTAGCGCCTGCTTCCCGTACTTCATAAAGGTCGGTAACCGTTGCGGCCAGGCTGGGCAAGCTGTACAGCAGGGGTAATGACAGGGCGAGCATACGAGCGATCAGGCGCATTAATTGGGTTCTCGAAAGACAGGGAGCGGTTAAAACAGCGCATTAAACAGGCTATACCTTAAACAGCCGCTCGTCCCCCGGCAACCATAGCGCTTCGTGGGTGGTCGCTGCCTACCAAGCCTGATAAAATCGCGCGCCTCGCAGCCCGGTCCATATAACGCCGGTACTCATCCGAATTTTCCTTAAAGGCCTGTACCCATGAGCAAGCAACCCTCCATCAGCTACAAGGACGCAGGTGTAGATATCGACGCAGGCGAAGCCCTGGTTGAACGCATCAAGGGTGTCGCCAAACGCACCGCTCGTCCGGAAGTCATGGGTGGCTTGGGCGGCTTTGGCGCTCTTTGCGAAATACCTGCCGGCTACAAGCAGCCTGTCCTGGTTTCTGGCACCGATGGCGTCGGCACCAAACTGCGTTTGGCGCTGAACCTGAACAAGCATGACAGCATTGGCCAGGACCTGGTTGCCATGTGCGTCAACGACTTGATTGTCTGCGGTGCCGAACCTCTGTTTTTCCTCGATTACTATGCCACCGGCAAACTCAACGTCGATGTCGCCGCCCAAGTGGTTACCGGCATTGGTGCGGGCTGCGAACTGGCGGGTTGCTCGCTGGTTGGCGGGGAAACCGCCGAAATGCCAGGCATGTATGAAGGCGAAGACTATGACCTGGCAGGTTTCTGTGTCGGCGTGGTCGAGAAAGCTGAAATCATCGACGGCAGCAAAGTCTGCGCTGGCGATGCCTTGATCGCCCTGCCATCTTCGGGCCCGCATTCGAACGGCTACTCACTGATCCGCAAGATTATCGAAGTCTCGGGCGCAGACATCGAAAACACTCAACTTGACGGCAAGCCACTGACCGACCTGCTGATGGCCCCGACGCGTATCTATGTCAAGCCGCTGCTCAAGCTGATCAAGGAGACCGGCGCAGTCAAAGCCATGGCGCACATCACCGGCGGTGGCCTGCTCGACAACATTCCACGGGTACTGCCAAAAGGTGCCCAGGCCATTGTCGATGTGGCCAGCTGGAAACGCCCTGTCGTATTCGACTGGCTGCAAGAAAAAGGCAATGTCGAAGAAAATGAAATGCACCGGGTACTCAACTGCGGCGTGGGCATGGTTATCTGCGTCGCTCAGGGTCAGGTTGAAGCGACTCTCAATAACCTGAAGGCCTCAGGCGAGCAACCTTGGGTCATCGGCCAGATTGCAGATGCAGCACAAAACGCCGAGCCCGTTGTTCTCAACAACTTGAAAAACCATTAATGCCGACGCCTTGCAATGTAGTGGTGTTGCTCTCAGGTTCTGGGAGCAACTTGCAAGCCCTTATCGATAAACTGGACCCAGGCTCCGCTCGTATCAGCGCAGTGATTTCAAATCGTGCGGATGCATACGGGCTTGAGCGCGCCAAGGCCGCCGGTATCGCGACCAACCTGTTGGATCACCGCCAATACGACAGTCGCGAGTCGTTCGATGCGGCATTGATCGAAGCAATTGACGCCCACAAGCCACAGTTGGTGGTTCTTGCTGGCTTCATGCGCATACTCAGTGCCGACTTTGTTCGCCACTATGCCGGACGCCTGCTTAACATCCACCCTTCCCTGCTGCCAAAGTACAAAGGCTTGCATACGCATCAACGCGCATTGGACGCCAAGGATGCCGAGCACGGCTGTAGCGTGCACTTTGTGACAGAGGAACTCGATGGCGGACCATTGGTCGTACAAGCAGTAGTTCCAGTTAATGCAGACGACTCAGCCGCAAGCCTGGCTGAGCGAGTTCACCGCCTGGAACACCAGATCTATCCACTGGCGGTGAGCTGGTTTGCCGATCAACGCTTGCACCTTGGCCCACAAGGCGCAATGCTTGACGGCAAGCCACTTGCAACTACTGGCTATATTTTCCGAACTTAGGAGAGAACATGCGTCGCGCCTTACTGTTCGCACTCGCGCTGATCAGCGCCCCGGTCTTTGCAGACGAGATCAAACCCTTCACCGCCAGCTACACCGCAGACTGGAAACAACTCCCGGTTAGCGGTTCGGCAGAGCGCAACCTGACGGATCTGGGCGACGGTCGCTGGGAATTGAACTTCGAAGCCTCCATGCTAGTCGCCAGCCTTACCGAAACCAGCACCTTCCGTATTGAAGACAATGCGTTCACTCCCCTCAACTATAAATACGAGCGCGGAGGCCTGGGCAAAGGCAAATCAGTCGAGCAAGACTTTGACTGGTCAGCCAAGCAAGTAATCGGCAACGACCGCGGAACCCCGGTTCGCATTCCACTGAACCGTGGCCTGCTGGACAAATCCACCTATCAAATGGTTTTGCAACATGACGTAGCTGCCGGCAAAAAAAGCATGAGCTACCAAGTGGTCGATGGTGATGACATTGAAACCTACGATTTTCGTGTACTCGGCGAAGAAGCCGTCACCACCAAGGTCGGCCTGATAGACGCCATCAAGGTAGAACGGGTACGTGATCCAACACAAAGCAAGCGCAAAACAACCTTGTGGTTTGCCAAAAACTGGGATTACTTGCTGGTTGCCCTGAACCAGATTGAGAAAGACGGCAAGGAATACCAAATCATGCTTGAGGAAGGCACCGTAAACGGCAAGACCGTTAAAGGTCGCTAATAATGCCGCACAAAAAAACCGGCCTAGAGCCGGTTTTTTTGTGGTGTGAAGTTCACTGCTGGACTAATTGATGCCCTGCATGCTCGACTGGCAACGGATTCAACATCGCTAAAGGCAGCGGCTTCAGCCCGCTCATCACCGAACGCAGCAAAGCCAGCATCACGCCAAGCATCAGTCCCAATACCAAGCCCAATACAACGATCAACAGCTTCTTCGGCTTTATCGGCGAAAGCGGGCTCACCGCTGGCTGGTCCACATCAACCAGGTCTTGCAACAACAGTTCGGGCTTCAATGCCTGCAAATAGGATGACTCCTCTTCCCACTTGGCCAGCTTAGCCAGGAACAGATCATCGTTATCGCGCTTGCGTAACGCTTCGACTTCGCGATTGTGGCGCAACATCCGCAGTTGCTTTTCGATCTCGCCAACATGCGGATCGGTAAAATCATCGGAGCTGCGTGCCCGCAATGCCTTTCGCTCGGCACCCAAGGCTTCGGTGCCCATGAAGTAAAGTGGAATCTGCTGATTATTCACTTCGGTGCGTATCAGGTTATTGGATGATTGCTGGCCAATCTCGCGCATGGAGGAAGGTGTCGCTGGCTTGTGGATCCCCAACTGCTCGGCGATCATCATCGCTTCGGTCAGTTGTGCAATGCGGTTCTGGCGGCGTAACTTGAGCTGCTGTCGCAGGCCTGACAACTCGTCGATAAGGTTGGCACGCTTTACAGAATCGGCCTCCAACAACTTGGCGATTTTCGATTGCTTGTCTGCCTCATAACCAATACGGGCAGCCGCAATCTGGCTTTGCAGTTTGCTCAGGCGGTTCGCCACCAATGTGTTGATTTCGGCTGCAATACGCGTTCGCTCCTGCTCTATGGCATAAGCAATCAAGCCATTCACCACGGCAGGCCCGTCGACGCCCTCGGGGTAGACAAAACTCAGGCCAACATAGTTAGACAGAGAATTGGCTCTCTTGGCGTCGGGCTTCAAAATGGTGAATGCGGATTCGTTGAGTCGTTCAAACGCTTGCTCGAGCGTCATACCAGGCTGCTCAAGAGCCTGGAAAAGTGCCTGGTGCTCCTGGAAAAACGCATAGCGGGTTGAATAGGACTCAAGCGAAATACCAATGCGCTTAAGCACCTGATCCCTGTCAACCTTATACACGCCAGTGAGGTTGAGCTGGTCGAAGCTTTTCAGCGACGTGGGCTTAAGAATGCTTTGCGCTTGGTAATAGGGTGTTGCGAGCATTGCATAGGCAACTGCTGCGGCGCCAACCAGCGCCATGACTGACGCAATCAGCCAACGCTGTCGCCACAAGCCACTGACCAAGGCAATTAAATCAATCTCATCGTTTCTGAATTCTGGATCATGACTTACGCGAGCATTCATTACAGCATCCATTAAATTGCTTGGAAATTCCTCTTCAGCGCATATCTATCATGTCTAGAATAGGCCTAGAACCTGACAAAAGACTGGTCGCCCTGAAGGGCGCGCGACGATATCAGACTGATATCATTATGCCAAGCAATTGATAGTACTGACTTAACTGCAATCCTATTACTCAGCGAGAAGCCAGCATGCAGCAGATGCCCTACCAACCATTGGCTTGTGCCCTGTATGACGAAATAGAAATCGCCTGCCTGCATAGTTACGACCTGGCAATCGAATTGATTTCCGGCGCAACACTTGAAGGCCAGGCACTAACCACCGAAACCAGTGCCGATAAGCAAGAGTTTCTAATCATCAGGACCGCTGACGACAAAGTGCGCGTGCGCCTTGACCAGCTACAGGCAATTACTGCCCTGACGCCGGGCGCGAGCTTCAAGCGCATTGAGATGAACAAGCCAGACAGTTCGTCCTGAGCGTTACAACAAACCACAGGTATTAAAAAGCCGGGCATAAGCCCGGCTTGAATAACCCGTAGTAATCAATCACCACATCAGGTCATCAGGCACCTGATAGGCCGCATACGGATCATCGGCATCTGGCGCCTCGGTTGGCGTATTGAGCAGCACCACACGACGCGGATCGCGTTCCTGGATCTTAAGCGCCGCCTCACGCGGGATCACTTCATAACCACCGCCATGACGCACAATGGCCAGCGAGCCGCTGCTTAACTTGTTGCGCACCAGATCATTGACCGGCAAGCGCTTAACTTTCTTGTCATCGGCAAAGTTGTAGTAGTCCTCGGTCGTCAGCTTAGGCAGGCGCGATGCTTCAATCAGTTGCTTGACCTGGGCTGCCTTGGCCTTTTGCTCGGCCTTTTCTTGCTGTTGACGGTTCAGCTCTTGGTCGCGAGCAAGCTTCTCTGCCCTTGCCTGCTCTGCGGCCAGCTGTTGCGAGTTGTCCTTCTCGACTTGGCCCTTATGCTCCATGCGCTGCTGTTTTTGCTTTTGCTTAGTAGCCTGTTTGGCCTGCTTCTCGTTAACCAACCCCGCCTTTAGCAGTTGGTCGCGTAGTGATAAAGCCATGACTTACCTCGGTATTCAACGACAGCAACCTCGATCCACACAGGTCTTGTTGCCATTTATTTTGATCCAATTTACAACCAGCGCCTCGCCCAGGTAACCAGCAGAGGCGCCTGGGCCAGCCGCGCTTAGATTTATCGACGCAATTCCCGCCTGCCGCGCATATTGATTGCTTATTGGCAATCAGCCAAGTGTTTGCTGTTTTTCCAGCTTCTTGGCCTCGCCCCACAAGGCATCGAGTGACTCCAGGTCGCACTTGGCAATGTCGCGTCCCGACGCGCGCAGCGCCTGCTCGATAAACCTGAAGCGCCGCTCGAACTTGGCGTTCGCCATACGCAACGCCGCCTCCGGGTCCACCTTCAAGTGGCGCGCAAGGTTGGTCACCACGAACAGCAAGTCACCAAGTTCCTCGGCAACCGCGCAGGCGTCATTTTCACTCATGGCTTCAAGCACTTCGTCCAGCTCTTCGCGGACTTTATCCACGACCCCGAGTGCCTCTGGCCAGTCAAACCCTACCTGCGCCGCACGTTTTTGCAGCTTCACAGCACGGGACATCGACGGCAACGTGCTGGGTACATCGTCCAGCAGCGATAGCTGCTCGGGTGCTCGCGCGTTGGCGGCACGCTCCTCGGCCTTGATCTGGTCCCAACGCTGCTTGACTGCCTCTGGATCGAGCCTGGGCAGTTCGACCGCACCGTACAAGTCACCGTCGGGAAACACATGGGGATGGCGACGCACCAGCTTGCGGGTAATGGTGTCGATGACCTCAGCAAAACCAAAGCGCCCTTCTTCTGCGGCCAACTGACTGTAATAAACCACCTGGAACAGCAAATCACCCAGTTCACCTGGCAATTGATCGAAATCGCCACGCTCGATCACATCAGCAACCTCGTAAGCCTCTTCAAGCGTATAGGGCACTATGGTCGCGTAGCTTTGCTCAAGGTCCCAGGGGCAGCCATGCTGCGGATCACGCAGGCGCGCCATAAGGTGTAGCAAGTCGTTTAGCTGGTACATAAATCCTCAGGAAGAACTGCGCAAACGCCGGGCTTCGATAATATTGGGCAACTGTGAAATCCGACCCAGCAAGCGACCCAGCGCTTCAAGACCGGGGATTTCAATGGTGATCGACATAGTCGCGGTGTTGTCTTCCTTGTTCGACTGGGTATTGACCGCCAGCACATTGAGCTTCTCGTTGAGCAGTATCTGGGTAACATCGCGCAGCAGCCCGGAACGGTCATATGCGCGAATAACCACGTCAACCGGGTAGGTCTGCACCGGTACCGGCCCCCAACTGACCTGGATCATCCGCTCAGGCTCGCGCCCTGCCAACTGCAATACCGCCGCACAATCCTGACGGTGAATACTCACGCCCCGCCCCAAGGTGATGTAGCCAACGATGGGGTCGCCCGGCAATGGCTGGCAACAGCCGGCCATCTGCGTCAGCAAGTTGCCGACGCCCTGAATTTGAATATCGCCGCGCTTGCCTGGCTTGAAACCCAGCGCTTTACGCGGAATAAGCTCAAGCTGCTCGGTGTTGCGCTCCGGCTCCACCAGCTGCTGGGCGAGGTTTACCACATGGGCCAGGCGAACATCTGCCGCACCCAGGGCCGCAAACAGATCCTCGGATGACTTCAGGTTGGCCTTTTCAGCCAGCTTATCGAAATCCACATGCGACAGTGCCAAGCGGCCTAGTTCACGCTCAAGCAAACCTTTACCGGCCAGTACGTTCTGGTCCCGGTCCTGCATCTTGAACCAGTGGACAATTTTTGCCCGCGCCCGCGAAGTGGTGATGTAGCCCAGGTTGGAGTTCAGCCAGTCGCGGCTCGGCGTGCCTTGCTTGCTGGTGATGATTTCGACCTGCTCACCGGTTTGCAGGCTGTAGCTCAGCGGCACGATGCGCCCGTTTACCTTGGCGCCACGACAGTTGTGGCCGATCTCGGTATGTACGCGGTAGGCGAAGTCCAGGGGCGTCGAGTCCTTGGGCAAATCAACTGCATGCCCATCGGGCGTGAACACATAGACCCGATCCGGCTCGATATCGACACGCAGCTGTTCGGCCAAGCCGCCAATGTCGCCCAGCTCTTCGTGCCATTCGAGGACCTGGCGCAGCCACGAGATTTTCTCTTCGTAGTGATTCGACCCCGACTTGACGTCGGTGCCTTTATAGCGCCAGTGCGCACAAACACCGAGCTCAGCTTCTTCGTGCATCGCAGCAGTACGAATCTGCACCTCGAGCACTTTGCCTTCTGGACCTAGAACTGCGGTGTGCAACGAGCGATAGCCGTTTTCCTTGGGATTGGCGATGTAGTCGTCAAACTCCTTGGGAATGTGTCGCCACAGCGTATGGACAATACCCAGCGCCGTGTAGCAGTCGCGCATCTGCGGCACCAGAACCCGTACGGCGCGCACGTCATAGATCTGACTGAACTGCAGGCCCTTGCGCTGCATTTTCCGCCAGATGGAGTAAATATGCTTGGCCCGCCCACTGATATCCGCCTCAATGCCCGTGGCCTCAAGCTCTGATCGCAGCTGATCCATCACTTCGTTGATGTAGTGCTCGCGATCCAGCCGCCGCTCATGCAGCAAGGTGGCGATCTGCTTGTACTGCTCGGGCTCAAGGTAGCGAAAGGACAGGTCCTCAAGCTCCCATTTGATGTGGCCGATGCCCAGCCGGTGGGCCAATGGTGCGTAGATATCAAAGACTTCGCGAGCAACGCGCTGGCGCTTCTCATCGTCAGCCAGCTTGACTGCACGAATAGCGCAGGTGCGCTCGGCCAACTTGATCAGCGCAACGCGCACGTCATCGACCATGGCCACGAGCATTTTGCGCAGGTTATCGACCTGGGCCTGTGACCCCAGCACCATGGAGTCGCGCGGGTTCATGCTCGCACTGATGGCTGCCATGCGCAGCACGCCCTCGATCAGCTTGGCGACCACTGGTCCAAAGCGTTGATGCACGGCCGCAAGCTCAACGGTGCCTTCACGAACACCGCGATAGAGCACCGCCGCGACCAAGGAGTCCTGGTCAAGTTTGAGATCAGCTAGAATCTCGGCGATTTCCAGGCCGACACGAAAACTGGAGGCACCCTCGCTCCACAGGTTTTGCGCTGCGTTGGCTTGCTGTTCTGCCTCACGGGCGAACTCACATGCGCTGCGCAGCGCATCACGATCCAATGCGGGATCAACGCCAAGCACGTGATCCAGCCATGCCTCAAGGTTGATGCTGCCGTCATCGTTGATCGGCTGATGCGCTCTAACCTGAACCATTTTGCTTACCTTCCCTACGAAGCGCACATTGCGCTACGAATCGACGCCGACCGCCTAGTCAAGAGGGCCGGTCAAACTGCTGTAAGGCGCAAATCCTTCACACCCCTGCATGCGCAACCGGGGCGCTGCATTGAACAACAATGCAAGCGGCCCGAACTGCGACCTTCGAACTGCATGAGGCATTTACATGCCTCGCGACCCGCAAGAGTCAAGCCCTGGCTACTAACTGCTCGCCAGCTCAAATAAAACCATGGCCTCAACATGCGCCGTCTGCGGAAACATGTCGAGAATGCCAGCTTTTTTCAAACGATAACCCTGTGCAATAAGCTGCTCGGCGTCCCGTGCAAGAGTTGCCGGATTACAGGAAACATACACCACCCGGCCTGCGCCCAGTGCAGCAAGTTGCTTCACCACTTGATAGGCACCATCACGCGGCGGGTCAAGTAAAACGGCGGAAAACCCACCTTTGCTCCACTTTTTATCAGTCAGCGACTCGGACAAGTCCGCATGGTAAAAGTGCGCATTGCTCAGTGAATTTTCAAGGGCATTTGCGCTGGCCCGTTCAACCATCGCCTGCACGCCCTCAACTGCAATAACTTCCCGGGCTAGACGAGCCAATGGCAACGCAAAATTACCCAGGCCACAAAATAGATCAAGAACCCGCTCATTGTCTTGCGGAGCCAGCCACTCCAACGCCTGTGCAATCATCGATTGGTTGACCGAGGCATTGACCTGCACAAAATCACCAGGCCGATACGCCAACTCCAGATCCCACTCAGGCAAGGCATAAGCCAGGCCTTGACCAGCAACAAAGGGCGCAGGGTCGGACGTGCCTTGCAGCCACAGTTGCGCCTCGTGCTCAGCGCAAAAGTGCTGCAAGCGATTGAGATCTGCCTCTGGCAATGCTTCGGTGTGACGCACCAATACCGCACTGGCAGTGCCATTAAATAGCTCAACGTGACCGATCGCCTGTGGCTTTTCGAGCTGGCCAAGGGCCTCTGGCAAACCGCGTAATATTGGCTGCAAGGGCTGTACCAGAACCGGGCAGTTATCTATCGCAATAATTTCCTGGCTTGCCGCTGCGCGAAAACCTACCGCCAGTTGCTTGCGCTTTGGGTCCCAACGCACAGCCACGCGGGCCCGACGCCGATAACCGAACTCGGGGCCTGTCAAAGGTGCAGCCCATTGCTCGGGCTGAGCCTGGGCCAGACGGCTTAACTGCTCCGCAAGCATTGCCTGCTTGAGTGCAAGCTGATCCGCATGCGCCATGTGCTGCACACTGCATCCCCCGCAGGTGCGGGCATGCGCGCAGGGCTCTTGGCGACGCTCGGAGCTGGCAAGCATAATGCGTTCACTGCGCGCTTCGACCACTTGGCTGCGGGCTGACTGCACGCGTGCCTCAACATGCTCGCCCGGCAGCGCTCCGGATACAAACCAGGTGCGCCCCTCACTGAAGGCAATACCGCGGCCATCGTTGGCCAAACGTTCAATGACCAGCCTTTGCTTTTTGCCCACGGGCACTTGTGGCGCCCGTGTCCCACCACTGGGTTGAAAACGTAAACCGCCGTTTTTCCTGGCCATTAATGCTGTGGCGCGTCGTAGATGCCAGTCGACAGATAGCGATCACCACGATCACAGATGATCGCCACCATTACTGCGTTTTCAACCTGTTGAGACAGACGCAGCATAGCGGCGACAGCACCACCTGAAGAAACCCCGCAAAAGATCCCTTCCTCACGCGCCAGTCGACGCATGACCTGCTCGGCCTCGTCCTGACCCATGTCGACCACTTGGTCAACCCGCTCGGCATCAAAGATTTTCGGCAGGTACTCATGGGGCCAGCGACGAATGCCGGGGATCGAGGCACCTTCTTGCGGCTGCAAGCCGACAATCTGCACCTGGGCGTTTTGCTCCTTGAGGTAGCGCGAAACCCCCATGATGGTGCCCGTAGTGCCCATGGAACTTACGAAATGGGTAATAGTGCCCTGGGTCTGTTGCCAGATTTCAGGGCCGGTGGCGTCGTAGTGGGCCTGGGGATTATCACCATTGCCAAATTGATCAAGCACCTTGCCGCGACCCTCACGCTGCATGCGCTCGGCCAGGTCACGCGCCCCTTCCATCCCCTCTTCACGCGTTACCAGGACCAGCTCGGCACCATAGGCGGTCATGGCCGCCTTGCGCTCAGCCGTTGAGTTGTCCGGCATGATCAGGACCATCTTGTAGCCCTTGATCGCCGCGGCCATCGCCAATGCAATCCCGGTATTGCCCGAGGTCGCCTCAATCAGGGTATCGCCTGGCTGGATATCGCCACGGCGCTCCGCGCGGGTGATCATCGACAATGCAGGACGATCCTTGACTGAACCTGCCGGGTTATTGCCTTCCAACTTGACCAACAGCGTATTGGAGGTGTTGCCGGGCAGGCGCTGTAGACGCACCAGGGGGGTGTTGCCGATGCACTCGGCGATGGTCGGAAATTGCACGGTCATGACGTCAATCAGGTCCAAACTACTTGGTGGGTGCCTATGATAACGGTAAACCACTATGCGCCCACAACAAAGCCCCATACGCCGGTCTGCTTTATTCGAGGCAAGCTTGATTCCAATTGACGGAAGACCACACCAGCGCGTGCTGGGCCAGACGCTCTAGAGCGCAAGATCATCTGGGACGGCCAGCGTCGCCGCGTTGAGTAACCTCTTGTTGGATGGTACGCAAACGGTACACTGCACAATAACAATCAGAGAGGGATGTGCGTGTTCAAGGACCTAGGCATTAAAGGCCGCGTTTTAATACTGACGCTATTGCCAACCAGTCTGCTGGCGTTCCTGCTTGGCGGGTACTTTATCTGGGCACAACTCTCGAACCTCCAGGGCCAGCTACTGCAACGTGGCGAGATGATTGCAGAACAGCTGGCACCGCTTACGGCTCCCGCCTTTCTACGCGGCGATATCGAGGTACTCCAGCGCATCGCTACCCAGTCCCTGGAGCAGCCCGACGTTCGTTCAGTAAGCCTGCTCGACAAGGATAAAGTGCTGCTCGCCCATGCGGGCCCAAGCATGCTCAATCCAATGCCTACAGTCGGCAGCGGCACCGAAAAGCTCACGGCCAAGCACAGCAACGACGATGCCACGCGCTTCCTGCTTCCAGTATTTGAGCACCACCTGGGCCTGACCGGCGAGCCGCCGCACCTGGGCAGCGACAAGCTGGTCGGCTGGGTCGAGCTCGAGCTATCCCATCACGCCACCCTGCTCAGTGGCTACCACAGCCTACTCACCAGTTTATTGCTGGTAGCTGCCGGCTTGGTGCTCACGGCCTTGCTCGCATTGCGTATGAGTCATTCGATCAACGACCCATTGCGCCGGGTCAAGGAAGGCGTTGCCCAACTGAAGGAAGGCAAACTCGAAACCCGTCTTCCACTGCTCGGCAGCCAGGAACTGGACGAGCTGGCATCGGGCATCAATCGCATGGCCGAAGCCCTGCAAAATGCGCAGGAAGAACTGCAGCACAGCATTGACCAGGCAACCGAGGACGTTCGCCAGAACCTCGAGACCATTGAAATCCAGAACATCGAACTGGATTTCGCCCGTAAAGAAGCACTTGAGGCCAGTCGTATCAAATCCGAGTTCCTGGCCAATATGAGCCATGAAATTCGCACACCCCTTAATGGCATCCTTGGTTTCACCAACCTGCTACAAAAGAGCGAGTTGACTCCTCGCCAGCAGGATTACCTGAGCACCATCGAAAAATCGGCGGATAACCTGCTCGGGATCATCAATGAAATCCTTGATTTCTCCAAGATCGAAGCCGGCAAACTGGTGCTTGAGAGCATCCCCTTCAACCTGCGCGAACTGATTCAAGACACCCTGACGATTCTGGCGCCAACAGCCCACGAAAAACACCTTGAGCTGTTGAGCCTGGTCTACCGCGACACGCCACGCGCCCTGCTTGGAGACCCATTGCGTCTCAGGCAGATCCTGACCAACCTGGTCAATAACGCAATCAAGTTCACCCGTGAAGGCAGCATTGCAGTACGCGTGATGCTCGAAGATGAAAACGAGAGCCACGCCCAGATACGCATTAGCGTGCAAGACAGTGGAATTGGCCTGTCCGATGACGACCTGCGCCTGCTCTTCCAGGCTTTCAGCCAGGCCGACAACTCGCTGTCACGGCAAGCGGGCGGCACCGGCTTGGGCCTGGCCATTTCAAAGCGTCTTATTGAACAGATGGGCGGCGAAATTGGCGTCGACAGCTCACCAGGCCAAGGCTCCGAATTCTGGATAAGCCTGAGCTTGCCCAAGGCGCGCGCAGACATTGAAGACCTGCCACGCCCGCCACTGCTTGGCCGCAGCATTGCCATCCTGGAAACCCATGAACTGGCGCGCCAGGCGCTACAGCATCAGCTCGAAGATTGCGGACTCAATGTCAACGCATTCAGCCAGCCAGACTCACTGCTCGAGGCGATTGGCGCCTCACGGCAAGGCCCGAGCCCAATTGGCATTGCGGTCATGGGCGTGACTTCCCAGGAGCTGCCTCCGGAAAGACTGAAGCACTACATCCGCCAACTTGAGCAAATGTCCTGCAAATGCATCGTGCTCTGCCCGACCACCGAGCAAGTGCTCTATCACAGCAGCCTGCCAGATGCCTATACCCAACTCCATGCAAAGCCTGCATGCACGCGCAAGCTGCAGCGCGCCTTGAGCGAAATGATCAGCCCGCGTCACCAGCGCTTGACCGCCGAAACACCAGAGCCTACCCGAACACCCAATATTCTTTGCGTTGACGACAACCCGGCCAACTTGC
Source organism: Pseudomonas segetis (assembly GCF_900188155.1). GTDB lineage: Bacteria > Pseudomonadota > Gammaproteobacteria > Pseudomonadales > Pseudomonadaceae > Aquipseudomonas > Aquipseudomonas segetis. The sequence goes on along the minus strand of NZ_FZOG01000001.1, from coordinate 377,336 downwards.
TCCTGGTACAAACCCTGCTCGAGGACATGGGAGCCGATGTCAGCGTCGCCAAGGACGGTCACGAAGCCTTGGATAAAGCCAGGAAAGTTCGTTTCGACCTGATACTCATGGACGTGCAGATGCCCGGCATGGACGGGCGGGAAACCACCGAAGCGATTCGCCTCTGGGAAACAGAGCAGAACAACAGCGCAGTGCCCATCGTTGCCCTCACCGCACATGCCCTGTCCAATGAAAAACGTACCCTGCTGCAAAGTGGCATGGACGACTACCTGACCAAGCCTATCAGTGAGCGGCAACTGGCTCAGGTGGTACTGAAATGGACCGGCTTATCGCTGCGCGCTCTTCTGCCCGAGCGTACGGATGACAACTCGCGCCAAGACATAGACCTCAACCAGATCAGCACCCTGGATAACGAGGAAGGCTTGCGCCTGGCTGCCGGAAAGGCCGATTTGGCCGCCGACATGCTCAATATGCTGCTGGCGGGTTTACCGACAGACTTGCAAGCCATACGTCAGGCCCGCCAATCCGACAACAGCCAGCTTCTGATTGAACGAGTGCATCGCCTGCATGGCGCCACCCGATATTGCGGAGTGCCACAGTTGCGAGCCACCTGCCTGCGCAGTGAAACCCTGCTCAAACAGGATGATCCCGGGGCAAAACATGCACTCGACCAACTTGAAGCGGCCATAGAACGCCTGATGATCGAGACCCAGGCCGAGGCCTAGCAACCCAGCCCCACGCCAATGCATCCAGCGGGCGCGGGCTGGACCGGCTGCATATGCTATAAACAATGAGTTTCAGGCATACAGGGCAATCAGGTTTAGGCCGCTGCGTGATAGCATTCGCGCCAATCTGGAGGAACCATGGCCGAACACGATTTTCGCTACAGCTTACTCAACCCCGAACACACCTTGATTGAATGCCGAGCAATGGCACCTGGACGCTATCAGGTCACCGGCAACGGCGGCTCGATAAAAAGCGGCGACAGCCTGATCGTCACACTCAAAGGCAGCCGCGACCTGAGCATGCGCCTGCAAGTCGAAAAGGTTCGCCACCTGATCAACCCGCCAGGCCAGTGGGTTGCAGTGGCCATGGGTCCGGTCTTCAAAGAACTGGCGATTCATAATTGGCAAGTCACTTGTGACAGCTGCGCCAAGCAAATCGACGTTGAATTTGCCGTCGATAGCGCCCTGGGTAAAAAAGCTCAGGCACTTGCAGCTCAGCAGCGGGTCAATGAGTTAGGTTGGTCGACTGAGAACGACCGCCACATGTGCCCGCAATGTCAGAAGGAATGACGATGAAAGCATTAATAGGCATCAGCCTAATCAGTGCCAGCCTCCTGGGCTGTGCGAGCGACGCGATGAAAGTTGAAACGGATCAAACCTACGAGGTCGAATGGATTGGCGAACGCCCGCTCATTGACTATAGCCACTTGACCATCACTCTCGGCAGTGACGGTCGCGCTTATGGCAGCGCGGGCTGCAACCACTGGTTTGCCGCCTATAAGCTCGATGGCGACAAGATCAGCTTCGAACAGGCCGGTAGCACCCGCAAAATGTGCGCCCCTGCCCTTATGGAGCAAGAAACTCGCTTCCTGCAGAGCCTGCCAAGCATCACTCGTTGGGACTTCTCGCCCACCGACCAGCTACGCCTGTGGCCCAAAGAGGGCAAACCCTTGAGGTTGTGGCCGGTCACAGACTGACCGCTGCCAAGTGGCTTGGGCGATGCGAGCGCTAGCGTTCAAATAGCTCAAGCTGCTCATGCCGGCCACGCAGATCATGCAAGCGCACCCCTACCCCTAGCAACCGCACTGCCTTGTTCCCGCGAGCAAATGCCGCACTCATCAGCAACTTGTAGCTGTCCAGGTCACGGCGCGCGCCTGCTTGCTCAAGGGTGGTTTGGGTAAAGTCATGAAACTTGATCTTCACAAACGGCTTGTCCGGCCTGTAGCTGTTATCGAGCCGCGCCATGCGCCGGTCAAGCTCTTGCAACAAGTCCGGCAGTTGCTCCAGGCAAGCGGCCAGATCCGGCAAGTCCTGGTTGTAGGTATTCTCGACACTGACCGACTGGCGACGGCTGTCAGTCTGTACCGCGCGCTCATCGATCCCGCGCGCCAGGCTCCACAACCGCTCACCAAAACTGCCGAACTCACGTATCAGCCTGAGCTTGTCCCACTCACGCAACTCACTGCAGGTTTGAATGCCCAGGCGTGCCAGTTTCGCAGCAGTCACCTTGCCGACCCCATGCAACTTGGCTACAGCCAGGTCAGCCACGAAATCATCGACTTGATCCGGGGTAATCACGAATAAGCCATTGGGTTTCTTCCAGTCGCTGGCGATCTTGGCCAAAAACTTGTTTGGCGCCACACCGGCGGAAACGGTGATGTGCAACTCCGAAGAGACTCGCCTGCGAATATCCTGGGCAATACGGGTCGCACTACCAGCAAAGTGCTGACTGTCGGTTACATCAAGAAAAGCCTCATCCAGCGATAAAGGCTCAATCTGGTCGGTGTAATCGCGGAAAATGCCGTGTATTTCACGGGAAACAGCTTTGTAGACATCCATGCGCGGCCTGACGATCAGCAAGTCCGGGCATAGCTTCTGCGCATGCCCGGAAGCCATTGCCGAACGCACGCCGTAGGCACGCGCCTCATAATTACAGGTCGCGATGACACCGCGCCGGTCAGCCGTGCCGCCAACCGCCAACGGCCTGCCCGCCAGGCTGGGATCATCACGCATCTCAATGGCTGCATAAAAGCAGTCACAGTCAACATGGATGATTTTGCGATTCGTGGCCAATGCAGTCGTGCACCCGCTGAGCACAGCTAGGAAGCTGCTATTAAGTCATGCATCAAGCACGGCGTTCAAGTTGCTTGATCCACTCAGGATCGAACCTTGTTTGCTCAAGCGGAATATTCAGCGCCTGCATCTTCTCCTGGTGCTGATTAATTTCTGCGAGCATTTGCACATGCTCGCTGGAGTTGCCATCCAACTGGTGCATCTGGCTGACACCGAGATGATAGAAACGCAGTATCTTCATGCTCAGAGGATCTTCGACCTTAACCCCGGCAGTCACCTGGTGCATGACATTGGTGACACGCATCAGGCTACGCTTGAGCTGCCAGCCATACACTGCAGCAGCCATCCACGGCTGCGACCAGAATACCCCTCGCACCAGCGCAATAGTCAGCGCCAGCGCGACGATCACCCCCGCCAGGTTCAAGCGAAAGTTATCACCACCGGGCTGCCCGAACAGTTGCACCGCAAGTGTCGAGCAAACGAGCGTCAGCAGCACGAAACTCCCCGCGACCAGCAGCGTGCTGCGACGGGTTTGCTGCCGATATTGCTCCGGATCAAGCGGTTTGATGACGAACGCCACGCGCGGGCTCCTTACTGAGATTCGATTGACCGTCATTATCACTCGGGACGCCGGTATCGGCACCCCTGGATTAGTTATCAGCCAATCGAATAAGTAACAAAGCCCTGCGGCAGCCTAGTAAACCAGCGTCAGGACAATATTGAAGATCAACGCAACGGCAAACCCCAGGGGCGCAGCACGTAACAACAGCTTGGGGAAAAACTCGGAACGGCTCTGCTCGGTCGGGCACGAGCCCAGCAACAGGCTACCGCCAGAGGAAAACGGCGAGATTGAAGTCGCTTGCGCACCCACCACGATGCACACGAATATCACCAGCGGATCAATGCCCAACGCAGCGGCAATTGGCGGCACAATCGGGAACAAGGCTGGAGTTACAACGCCCAAGGTGCTGGCGAACAACGACATCAACGCCGCGACTACGCCAAATGCCACCGGCACCATGACAGGTGGAATCGAAGTACCAATCCATGACGCCAGCAGGTCAATGGTGCCGACCTTGATAGCAATCGCGATCAGCATGCCAACGCCACAGATCATCACCAGCGTTGCCCAAGGCACGGTCGCCATTGCCTTGCGCTCATCGCCCAGCTTGAGCAGCAGCGCGATAACCGCGAACACACTGGCAATCAGGCCTATGTCCATTTTCGAGTTGATGAATGCGACAGTTGGATGATCCGGCAGTACGATCTGTGCAATAGGTGCAACCAGCACCAGCGCCATCATCACGATCGTCAGCAACAGGGTGGTTTTCTGTTGCTTGTTCAGCGCACTGGGTTGGCTGATGGTGTAGGTAGAGCTTTGCATCAACTTCTTGTGCCCGGTAAAGAGTACAAAGCCGCTGATCACGAGCAGTGGAATGACAAAAGTGCTGAGGAAAATAGCAAAACTATTAATAAATGCCGTGTTCTCGGCAATACCGGAGTTGGTCATCAGGCTGCGGAAAATAATACCGCTTTGGCTCGAGACAAAGTTTGCACCGCCCAAAGCCCCATAATTCACCGCCATAGCGCCAAGAATCAGGCTCATGCGCGTGCGCTCACACAGCATCAGGGTCAGTGGCGCCATGAACGCCAGCACCGTGTAATAACCCGCGCCAAGACCGGCAATCAGCGCCGAGGTCAGGAAAACCGCATAGGGCAGCAAGTGCGGGAATTTGCGACAGCTGTAGAGCAGGTGCTCAGCCAGCTTTTCCAAGGTGCCGTTAACAATCGCAAAGCTGTAGAACAGGCATACCGAGAAGATGATAAAGAACATCTTCAGCGGCCACATCTTGATCACATCCGAGGGGCTCAGGCCCATCACAAAGCAACCAATCAGATAGGAAAAGGCAATGGCAAACAAGCCAATGTTGATCTTGGTTTTATAACCCAAGGCTATGGAGATCACGATTGCCGCGATCACGATCAAACTCATCATTTTCAGACCCGCCAATTATTCTTGTAATGCGTTAGATAGTGTTCGCGAACTTAAAAAGCTGCGAAGGGTTTGCGCACATGACTTTTTGCCACTCAAGCGGATCGCCCAGCAGCGCTTGGATGCCCTGGAACTGCTCGTGGTAGCTGGTCGAGTTCTCGAACTGGGTATGGGGCCAGTCGCTGCCCCAAAGCATGCGTTCAACCCCGCCACTGGCAGCGCGCAACAACTCGAACACACCCGCACCCTGCTCCGCGGTTAAATCACTGCGATAAGGTGCCGAAAGCTTGAGCCACACCTGTTGATTGGCAAGTAATTCGAGAAAGGCCTTGTGGCTTGCCAGCTGTGGATCGATGCCGCCACGGGGCAAGCCAAAGTGGTCAATCACCACATTGACACCGCTTTGCAGTATTGCTGGCAGTATCTGCGCCAAGTCCTCAATGCGGCGCTGTATTTCAACCGACCAGCCCAACGCGGCGACTCGCTGGAAAAAAGCCTGCCAGCAATCAGTTGAGTAGTCTTCCAACTGCTGGCCGACCAGATTCAAACGAACGCCAACCACGCCAGATGCAGCCAGGCGACCCAGTTCATCGGCACTGATGCTCGGCATGACCACGGCAATACCGCGCAGGCGCTCAGGATACTTATCCAGCGCGGCGAGCATAAAACTGTTGTCCGTACCGAGAAAACTGGGTTGCACCAGCACGCCATGGGCCAAGCCGCAACTCTCGAGCAATGCCAAGTATTGCTCGACCAGCGCGTCGTAGTCGGGGTTATAGCGCCGGCCGGAAGCCAGCGGCAGATCACGGCTAAAGATGTGCGCGTGCGTGTCGATGCCAGACAGTTGTGAAGAGGTCATAGGTCGTTACCTTGGCCGATTGTTCTTGGTGAATCCCTGAAAAACCACTGCGATTTTTCCAGAAGACTCATGGCGCGCCATTCAGGCATTTTTACTTATTCATACATTCATATATATGAATGGACGACCATATATATAGCAAAGACAACTGTCAACAAGGCTCAGATGTCACTGGTCAGTGCTAAAGTAGGCACAGGAAAAATCGTCTGGATCTATGTATGAATGGGTTAAAACTTGGCTCAGATCAGCGCTTACCGCTCTACCAAAGGCTGCGCGACGAAATTCTTGCGAAGATAGCCTCTGGCGAATGGCGTCCGGGAGAGCCAATCCCGACAGAGGCAGAACTCACCAAAACCTACAACGTAGCGATCGGTACGGTCAGAAAGGCCGTCGACACGCTGGTTGTTGATGGTTTGCTGCAACGCAGCCAAGGCCGCGGCACCTATGTCCGCAGGCCAGATTTCAACTCTTCGCTCTTTCGTTTCTTCCGGCAAACCAACAGTTCGGGCGAACATCAGGTTCCACAAAGCCGGATTGTCACCCTCGGCCTCGAACCCGCCCCGCAAACAGTGATTAATGCACTCAAACTCAGCGCGTCGGATACAGTCATCCGCATGCAACGTGTCAGGACGAGCGGCGAGCGGGCGATTTTTACCGAGGTGATCTGGCTACCCGCCTCACGCTTCGCCAAGTTGCTTGAGGTAGACCCGCAGGATTTCGGCAACCTGCTCTACCCATTCTATGAGCAACAGTGTGGGCAGTTGGTGGCATCGGCCAAGGAAACCCTGACCGTGGAGTTGGCGGACGCACAAACCAGCGCCGCACTCGGGATCGACAGCGGCAAACCGGTTGTGGTCATTGAGCGAACAGCCCTGAGCTACGACAACACCCCGCTTGAATACCGCATATCCAGGGGCGCGGCTGATACCTTTCGTTACCAGATCGAGATTTCATAAGCCAGATGCAGCGGTTATTGGCTCGCTGCCTTGGCCGGTTCGGTTGCTGCAGGCTCCTTGTTCTCTGGCTTATCCATATAGGCCTGGATCACCAAAATCACAATCAGCATAAAAGCGGCGATGGGCAATAACTTGGGTTTAGCCGCCAGCTCTGCACCACAGGCAGGGCATTTTTTATCTGTTGCCGCAACGGCTGTACCGCAGTCTTTACATGTATGGGCCATGACCACCTCGCGAAAAATATGACGGACTCTAGCGCAACACCCAGTGGCAGAGCTAGGTCATTGCAATAAGTCGATAACGCTCTATTTTCATGACAGTCCGATGAACTGCCATAAAAGCGCGCAAAGCTGCAGCACACAAGGGCTGTAGCTCTAACGCGCTTAGCGATAATCGCTAAGCAATTGAACAAACAGCAGTTTTTTCTGAGTTTGGTGGTTGACCGCAGCGTTTCAGGCGATAGAATGGCGGCCGCGGGATGGAGCAGTCTGGTAGCTCGTCGGGCTCATAACCCGAAGGTCGTCGGTTCAAATCCGGCTCCCGCAACCAAAAATATAAAGGCCACTCAATCGAGTGGCCTTTTTTGTATCTGCATTATTTACGATTTAACTAATTGATTAAAAAGCAGAAATAGATTGACAGAATCTTTCATCTCTATAGAATGGCCGGCGCGGGATGGAGCAGTCTGGTAGCTCGTCGGGCTCATAACCCGAAGGTCGTCGGTTCAAATCCGGCTCCCGCAACCAGATTCATGCATAAGGCCTCGACAGTGAAAACTGCCGGGGCCTTTTGCTGTGTGCCTTGTTTGTAGCCAAGCGCTGTCGCGCCCTCCTCTGCCTCTTCCTGTATTTGCCAACCCAGCCGCTGATCTAGCCTAAGCAACTGAACAGAAAACAGTTTTATTTCAGATTAGGTTTGACACTGAGCCTCAGATAGATAGAATGGCGGCCGCGGGATGGAGCAGTCTGGTAGCTCGTCGGGCTCATAACCCGAAGGTCGTCGGTTCAAATCCGGCTCCCGCAACCAAACATATAAAGGCCACTCAATCGAGTGGCCTTTTTTGTGCCTGTCTGTTTGCCAATCCCTTTAAACGCCAGAGTTTCTAGAGATAGCTGAGCGTCGTTGCTGGGCCTGCAAAAACCACCAAGGCCGCCTTTGCGGCCTTTGTGCTAAGCGAATCGGGCTTTAGCCTCCCGTGGCATTCATAAAGCGCACCACTTGAATCTGGTCATCGTGGCTGAACTCATGCCGCTCGGGCTTGCGCTGCATGCCTGCGGCAACAGCGTCCAACAAAGGCTTGTCGGTTTCAGGGTAACGACGTAACAGCGCGCGCAGATCCACTGAGTTTTCATGCCCCAGGCAGAGCAGCAAACGCCCTTCCACGGTCAGGCGCACGCGATTACAAGTGGCACAGAAGTTATGCGAATGCGGCGAGATAAAACCAACGCGGCTTTTGTCATGCCCCTCCAGCCGAATATACCGGGCCGGACCACCGCTTTGCTCGGCACTGTCGATAATTGAATAGTGCTGGGCAATGAGCGCACGCACCTGGTCACTGGAGAAAAAACTCTCGCCACGGGAACGGCCCACGTCCCCCAATGGCATTTCCTCGATAAAGGTAATATCCAGGTCGCGCGCCATGGCGTACTCGACCAGGTCCAACACCTCGTCGGCATTGCGCCCGGCCATTGCCACAGTGTTGAGCTTGATGCTCTCAAAGCCGGCATCTCGCGCCGCCTCGATGCCATCAAGCACCTGCTTGAGTTCACCGGTGCGGGTAATGGCACGGAATTTATCAGCCTGCAGGCTATCCAGGCTGATGTTCAAGCGCTTGACCCCCGCCTCGGCAAGCGGCCTGGCCAGCTTGACCAATTGCGAGCCGTTGGTGGTCATTACCAGTTCACGCAGACCTGGCAGAGCGGCAATTTGCTCGCACAGGCCGACAATGCCCTTGCGCACCAATGGCTCGCCGCCAGTGAGACGGATCTTCTTGACGCCCTGGCCGACAAACAACGCCGCCAGCCGGTAAAGCTCTTCGAGCGAGAGAATTTGCTGGCGCGGCAGAAAGGTCATTTCTTCGGCCATGCAGTACACACACCGAAAGTCACAGCGATCGGTCACCGACATACGCAGGTAATCGATACGACGACCGAATCCGTCCTGCAAGTTACTGTGCATAACCACTCCTAACTTGTGCCGCGTTGAGCCGGGACATTACAGGCCCGTTTACAGCTTAAATGCTATTGAACCAGAGGGGAATCCGCTCCTTCGAGAACGATCCCCTGGATATCCGCCTGGCCGACAAGCCCTTTAACGTACTGCACCAATGCCACTTGCCAGACACGTTGATCAAGTTCGGCACGAATAGAACCGGCTACTGCAGTATAGGGCAATAACTGGCCCTCAATACGCTGGTCTACCCAGACGACATGGTAACCGTAGCGACTTTCGACGGGTTGTGTCACCAAGCCTGGCTGCGAGCGAAACAGTTGCCGTTCAAACTCAGGAACTGTCTGCCCTTTGCTGATCTGGCCCAGCGCGCCTCCCTGCTGCTTCGAAGGGCAATCGGAATGCGCCATGGCCAGTTCGGCAAAGCATTGAGGATCAGCCTGCAACCGTTCGATCAAGCCCTGCGCTTGCTCACGAGCCACACTTCTAGCCATGGCATCGTCACCCTCCGCGGCCAGCAATATATGCCGGACAGCCAGTAACGGTGCGCTGGAGTAACGTTTACGGTTATTCTCGAAATACTGCTGGCACGCCTGCTCATCAGCACGTGGCAGATCAACTTCACGCTCAATCAAGGCGCTGATCTGCGCTTCCTCCTCTGTTTCACCGCCTTGGGGCTTGACCGTTAAATCCAGCGCCTTGACGCGCTGAAGCAAGAGTTCGCGGATGACCAGAGCCTGGCTTGCCAAGAAAATGGCTTCGTCTGGCGTAGCCGCCGAGTGATATTGCATTTCCTGAGCAATTTTTTCTTGCGCTATAGCCACGCCGTTGACCTTGATCCTCGGCCACTGCTGCTCGCTACTGGCGATTAACTCCAGGGGCTCGTCTCGAATAGCGCCGTCATCTTGGCGGGCCGGGTGATGCGAATCACAGGAGCATCCGCCATGTGCGGGGTTGTGTTCACTGTTCATGGCAACTCCATCAACCTTTCTGGCGCACGATTTGATAGCGACGGCCCAGATACCAGACGGGAGCGCTGACCACATGCACCAGGCGAGTAAAGGGAAAGAGTACAAATAAAGTCATGCCCAGAAACACATGCAGCTTGTACACCAGCGAAACCCCTTCAATGCTGTTGGCGGCCACCACAGGTTGCAGCGTCACCAAGGCTTGCGCCCAGTTACCAAGCATGATCATTACCGAGCCATCGAGGTGTGCGGTGGAAGCGAAAATAGTGCCCAGGCCAAGCAGCAACTGCACCAGCAACACCAACAGAATCATCACATCAGAGAAGCTCGAGCTGGCCCGTACACGCGGGTCGGTGAGGCGTCGCTTGATCAGCATCAGCAAGCCGACAAGACAAATCAGACCAAAAATGCCGCCTGAAACCATGGCCAGCAACTGTTTGTTTTCAGTACTGATAACCATGTGATACAGCGCTGGCGGTGTCAGCAGGCCGACAAAGTGGCCAGCCAGGACAAACAGGATGCCAACATGGAACATATTGCTCGCGACCCGCATCCCCTTGTTGCTGAGCATTTGGCTGGAACCGGTTTTCCAGGTGTACTGCGACAAGTCAAACCGCGCCCAACTGCCAATCAGGCAAATAGCCAGGGCGACATAGGGGTAAACCCCGAACAACAGCAAATTAGTGTTAGACATCCTGCACCTCCCGAAACTGAGCCTTGCTCTGCTCATCAGTCTTGAAATCGACCCAATGCAAAGGCACCGGCAACTCTTCTCGCACTTTGCCTGGCCCTGTGGCCTGGCTGGCGCACCGGTCCTGCTGCTGGGCCTGGAGGAAGTCCACTGCCTCCTCTTCCCAAACCTTGTCCAGCGCCTCCAGTGAATCGTCACGGACTTCTGTGGCAACCTGTTCACGGACCGTGGCCACAGCGCTGACAGGCTCCTTGCCTGCGATTTGCAGCAAGGCACGCATGCAACTGGCATAACTGCTTTCACGCTCATCCAGACGCGCAGCCAGCAGCGTCAGCAAATGCGCGATATCCGCCAGCCCTTCGCGGGCGTCGAGATCATCTCGGGTCGAGAGGTACTCGAGGTAGAGCGGGATATAATCGGGCAATTCTTTGACACCGATGGAAAAACCGGCAGCTTCGTATTGCGCCATCATGTCGACCATCGCCTGGCCGCGATCTCTTGACTCGCCATGCACATGCTCGAACAACAACAGCGACAACGAACGACCACGTCCAAACAGCCCGCTGTAATGCTCCTGGCTGTCCATCAGGTCACCGGTTGTTATATCCCCAAGCAATCCTTGTAGGGCACGGCGTTGCTCGGGACTGATCTCACGGGCGGCGTTGATCGCTCCACTCAACTCCGCTCGGGCCTGCACCAGTTGCTCGGTGGGATAGTCCAGGAGCAAAGAGATAACCTTGAGTATTTGCATGCTCATTGCTCCCAAATTTGTACGGTTTTGAGGATGTCGCGCTTGTTCGCCTTCTTGGCCCCAAAGATGTTGCTGTCCGAGCTGCCATTGCAACCGCTGCCAAAGCTGAATCCACAGCCAGAGCGCTGGGCAAATGCATCGCTCATGGCTTCCTCGCGGTGCGCAGAAGGGATCACATAACGGTCTTCGTAATTCGCAATGGCCAGATAGCGGTACATCTCCTCAACCTGCAGCTCAGTCAAGCCCACATCTTCAAGCACTTTCAGATCACGTATGCCATCCACTTGCTGGGCACGTTTATAAGCACGCATCGCAAGTAGACGCTTAAGGGCCAGCTTGACCGGCTTTTCATCACCAGCCGTGAGCAGGTTCGCCAGGTAACGCAAAGGAATACGTAGGCTATCGACATCCGGCAAGACACCTTCCATAGCAATCTGGCCGGCTTGGGCGGCGTTCTGGATAGGTGAAAGTGGCGGCACATACCAAACCATCGGCAAGGTACGGTATTCAGGATGTAGCGGTAACGCCAGCTTCCAGCCCACAGCCATTTTGTACACTGGAGACTTCTGCGCAGACTCGATCACCGACATGGGCACCCCATCAGCCAGCGCCTGCTTGATCACTGCGGGATCATTGGGATCGAGAAAGATCTCAAGCTGCTTTTCATAGAGGTCTTGTTCACTGGCTCTACTCGCAACCTCGGCAATTCGATCAGCGTCGTACAGCAAAACCCCAAGGTAACGAATGCGCCCAACACAGGTTTCGGAACACACAGTCGGCATGCCAGCTTCGATACGCGGGTAGCAGAAAATGCATTTCTCCGATTTACCACTCTTCCAGTTGTAATAAATCTTCTTGTACGGGCAGCCGCTGATGCACATCCGCCAGCCACGGCATTTTTCCTGATCAATCAGGACAATGCCGTCTTCCTCACGCTTGTAGATCGCACCGCTTGGGCACGACGCCGCACAGGCTGGGTTGAGGCAATGCTCGCACAGGCGCGGCAGGTACATCATGAAGGTATTTTCATACTCGCCATAAATGTCCGCCTGGATTTTGTCGAAGTTTTTGTCTTTACGTCGCTTGGTAAATTCTGTGCCCAGCAGTTCTTCCCAGTTTGGCCCCCACTCGATCTTCTCCATGCGCTTGCCGCTTATTACCGAACGTGGGCGGGCGACAGGTTGATGCGCCCCGAGGGGAGCGGTATGCAGATGCTGGTAATCGAAATCAAAGGGTTCGTAATAGTCGTCAATGACCGGCAGGTCCGGGTTGGCGAAGATATTTGCCAGAACCCTGAACTTGCCTCCGATTTTCGGGTTGATCGAGCCATCGGCGTTGCGCACCCAGCCGCCTTTCCACTTGTCCTGGTTTTCCCACTCCTTGGGATAACCGATGCCGGGCTTGGTTTCGACGTTATTGAACCAGGCGTATTCCATGCCTTCCCGGCTGGTCCAGACGTTCTTGCAGGTGACCGAACAGGTGTGGCAACCGATGCATTTGTCCAGGTTCAACACCATGCCAACTTGTGAGCGAATCTTCATGGCAACTACCTCAAATAGTCTGTGGCAATGGTTGTGGCAGCGCATCACCACCTAAACCACCCACATCGGTTCCGTCGAGCCAGTCGACCTTGTTCATTTTGCGCACCACAACAAACTCGTCGCGGTTGCAACCGACGGTGCCGTAGTAGTTGAAGCCATACGACTGCTGGGCGTAGCCACCAATCATGTGCGTTGGCTTGAGTACCACGCGAGTCACCGAGTTGTGATGACCGCCACGGGTCTTGGTCGTCTCGGAACCCGGCAGGTTCACGATCCGCTCCTGGGCGTGATACATCATCACCATGCCGTTTTTAACCCGCTGGCTAACCACTGCACGGGCGGTCACCGCGCCATTGGCGTTGAAACACTCAACCCAGTCGTTATCGACAATGCCGGCACTTCTCGCATCGTCTTCAGACAGCCAGATAATTGGCCCGCCGCGACTCAGCGTCAGCATCAGCAAGTTGTCGGTATAGGTGCTGTGAATCCCCCATTTCTGGTGCGGAGTAATCCAGTTCAGGACAATCTCGGTATTGCCATTGGGCTGCTTGCCTTTCACGAAATCGATGGTGCGCGTGTTCACAGGTGGCCGGTAACTCATCATCTGTTCGCCAAAAGCCTCCATCCACGGGTGATCTTGGAAGAACTGCTGGCGACCGGTAATGGTGCGCCAGGGAATAAACTCATGGACGTTGGTGTAACCGGCGTTATAACTGACCTTCTCATCTTCCAGGCCGGACCAGGTCGGGCTGGAGATAATCTTGCGCGGCTGGGCCTGGATATCGCGAAAACGAATGGTTTCATGCGCCTTGGACTTGGCCAGATGCGTATGGTCCAGACCGGTAAACTCCGAGAGCGCTGCCCAGGCTTTAACGGCCACGTGGCCATTGGTTTCTGGGGCAAGCGAGAGAATGACCTCGGCTGCATCGATCGCGCTTTCAATTCGTGGCCGACCTTTGCTGACGCCCTCGTCGGTCACACGATGGTTTAGCTCGGCAAGAAAATCGACTTCATGCTGAGTATTCCAATTGATCCCCTTGCCGCCATTGCCGAGCTTGTCCAGCAACGGCCCCAGCGAAGTGAACTGCTTGTAGATATTGGGATAGTCGCGCTCGACCACTACCATGTTCGGGCAGTTCTTGCCGGGCACGGGGTCTTCCCCGGCGCTCTTCCAGTCCGTGCCACCGTATGGCTGGGCCAGCTCTCCCGGTGTGTCATGCAGCAGCGGCACTGTGACCAGGTCGTGCTCGACCCCGAGATGACCTTCGGCCATTTTTGAAAAGTGCTTGGCAATGCCCTTGTAGATCTCCCAGTCGGAACGTGATTCCCACGCGGGGTCAATGGCGGCGGACAATGGATGAATAAAGGGATGCATGTCCGACGTATTCATGTCGTCCTTCTCGTACCAGGTTGCCGTTGGCAACACGATGTCCGAATAGACGCAGGTTGAGGACATGCGGAAATCAAGCGTGGTCACCAGATCGAGCTTGCCGATGGCTCCTTCTTCTACCCACTCCACTTCGTTGGGAATGGCTTTTCCGAGCTTGCCGATGTCTTCGTTCATCACCCCGTTCCTGGTGCCCAGCAGGTACTTGAGCATGTACTCGTGGCCCTTGCCGGATGAGCCCAGCAAGTTGGAGCGCCAGATAAACATGTTGCGCGGGAAGTTATCTGGGTTATCGGGTTGCTCGCAGGCAAAGCGCAAACTGCCGTCCTTGAGAGACTGAGTGACATAGTCCACTGGAGACATGCCCGCGGCCGCCGCATCACGGGTGATCTGCAAAGGGTTGCGGTTAAGCTGCGGCGCACTTGGCAACCAGCCACCACGTTCAGCCTGGATGTTGTAATCCAGTGCATGCTCGGAGAACTGGGATTTATCCGCCAAGGGCGACAGCACTTCGTGCATGTTGAGCTTCTCGTGGCGCCACTGCGAACTGTGGTTGTAGAAGAAGCTGGTACCATTCATCTGCCGTGGCGGACGACTCCAGTCGAGACCGAAGGCCAGCGGCAGCCAGCCACACTGCGGACGCAGTTTTTCCTGGCCGACATAGTGCGCCCAGCCCCCCCCGGTTTGCCCCACGCAACCGCAGAGCATGAGCATGTTGATCAGCCCGCGGTAGTTCATGTCCATGTGATACCAATGGTTCATCGCCGCACCGACGATAATCATCGAGCGTCCCTTGGTCTTGTCGGCGTTATCCGCAAACTCACGGGCAATCTGGATGGCTTTCTCGCGGCTAACGCCTGTGATCTGCTCTTGCCAGGCGGGCGTGCCGGGTACGCTTGGATCATCATAGTTGCTGGCCACATTACTGCCGCCCAGGCCACGATCGATACCCAGGTTCGCTGCCATCAAATCAAACACGGTGGCAACTTTTGCAGAGCTGCCGTCTGCCAGCGTGATGCTCTGTGTAGGTACGCGGCGCAGTTGGACCTCTTCACCCTCGGCATGCTGGAAATGTGCGTGGGTCTGGCTGCCAAAATAGGGGAAAGCGACTTCACAGGTTTGCTCGTTGTCGATCAGGCTCAACTTGAGATCAACCTCGCGGCCGCTGCCGCCTTCACGGGCCTCAATATTCCACTTGCCCTTCTCACCCCAGCGATAACCAATGGCACCCTGGGGCGACACCAACTCGCCACTGGAATCCATGGCGATGGTCTTCCAGTCGGGATTGTTTGCCTGGCCCAGATTGTCGGCCAGATCCGATGCCCGCAGGAATCGCCCGGCGTGGTAGCTATCGCCTTTGTCTTCAAGCAGCACCAGCACTGGCATATCGGTATAGCGCTTGGCGTAGTCAGTGAAGTAAGCACTGGGCTTTTCCAGATGAAATTCTTTGAAGATTACATGGGCAAAGGCCTGCGCCAGCGCCGCATCGGTGCCTTGCTTAGGGTTCAGCCACTGGTCGGTGAGCTTGGCGACCTCGGCATAATCCGGAGTAATGGCTACCGTTTTGGTGCCTTTGTATCGAACCTCGGTAAAGAAGTGGGCATCCGGCGTGCGTGTCTGCGGAACGTTCGAACCCCAGGCGATGATGTAGTTGGAGTTGTACCAGTCCGCCGACTCCGGCACATCGGTTTGCTCGCCCCACACCTGCGGCGAGGCTGGAGGTAAATCGCAGTACCAGTCATAAAAGCTCAGGCAGACACCGCCAATCATCGACAAGTAGCGCGCACCGGCGGCATAGCTGACCATTGACATCGCCGGGATCGGTGAAAAGCCAACCACCCGATCTGGACCGTATTGCTTGGTGGTGTAGACGTTGGCGGCAGCAATGATTTCATTCACTTCATCCCAGTGCGAACGAATGAAGCCACCCATGCCACGCTTGCTCTTGTAGCTTTCGGCCTTTACCGGGTCCTCAACGATACTGGCCCAGGCCTCGACTGGTTCCAAGTGCCTGCGCGCTTCACGCCATAGTTTCAGCAGCGGCTTGCGCACCTTCGGATACTTGAGCCGGTTGGCGCTGTAGATATACCAGCTGTAGCTGGCGCCACGCGGGCATCCACGCGGTTCATGGTTGGGCAGGTCATTACGCGTGCGCGGGTAATCGGTCTGCTGTGTTTCCCAGGTGATCAAGCCATTCTTGACGTAAATCTTCCAGGAGCAAGATCCAGTGCAGTTGACCCCGTGGGTGGAACGCACGATTTTGTCGTACTGCCAGCGCGCACGGTAAACGTCTTCCCAATCACGGGACTCCTTGCGTGTTTCACCGTGACCCTTGGCGAATTCACCCTGCTTGCGTTTGAAAAACCGCAATTGATCAAGTAAGTGACTCATTTATCATTCCTCTCAGGTTAGGCGCGGAACGCCCGTGCGATATACCGGCTGGGCGTTAGCAAGGTGTCTGTGCACCCTTGCGCGAGTACCACCACCAGGTCACGGCAATGCAACTCAGGTAGTAGCTGATGAAGATGTACATGGCGACTTCAGGACGACCCGACTCGGCCATCGAAGTGGCGAAGGCAATTGGAATAAAGAAACCACCGAATGCACCTACGGCCGAGGTAAAGCCAATGACCGCAGCAGACTCCTTGCCGGCCTCTTGCATTGCCAAAGCCTGCTCGGCCTCACTTTTGCCGGCACACCAGCGCTGATGCAGGGTGCGGAAAATCACCGGAATCATGCGGAATGTCGAACCGTTACCAATACCGGTAGTGACAAACAGCAACATGAACATGGCGAGAAAGCCGTAGAAACTGCCTGGACTGTTTTCTTGCGGTAAGAAGTGCAGCACCCCAAAGATCGCGGCGATCATCAGCACGAAGTTCCAGAAGGTCACCCGAGCGCCGCCCAAACGGTCGGAGACCCAGCCGCCAAGTGGGCGCACCAACGCTCCGACAAATGGCCCCAGAAAGGCAAACTGCAGGGCGTTTACCTCGGGAAACGAGGTTTTGATCAGCATCGGAAACGCAGCGGCAAAGCCAATGAATGAGCCGAACGTCGCAAGGTAAAGCCAGCACATGATCCAGTTGTGCTTGCGCTTGAAAATAATCGATTGTTCCTTGAAAGAAGCCTTGGCACTGCTTAGGTCATTCATGCCAAACCAGGCCGCCAGCGTGACCACGGCAATCAGCGGAACCCAGAGATAACCGGCGTTCTGCAACCATAGCTGAGTACCGTCATTGAGCTCTTGCGGCGCACCTGCGATGCCGCCAAACAGACTGCAACCAATAACCAGCGGCACTGAGAACTGCATGACAGACACGCCGAGATTTCCCAGGCCAGCGTTGAGCCCCAGCGCCGTGCCTTGTTGTGACTTGGGGTAGAAAAAGCTGATATTGGACATAGATGAAGCAAAGTTGCCGCCACCAAAACCACAGAGCAACGCAATCAGTACGAACACGCTGTACGGGGTCTCCGGATTTTGTACCGCGATCCCCATCCAGATGGCTGGAATCAACAATGAAGCCGTGCTGATTGCAGTCCAGCGACGACCACCAAAGACCGGCACCATGAATGAATAGAACACCCTGAACGTCGCACCGGAGAGCGCGGGCAAGGCGGTCAACCAGAACAGTTGATCCGTACCGAAGTTAAAGCCAATGGCATTGAGGCGCACGATCACCGTGCTCCAAACCATCCAGACAGCAAAGGCCAGTAGCAGCGCCGGGATCGATATCCATAGATTACGGGTGGCCACCCGCTTGCCACACCGCTCCCAGAACTCGGGGTCCTCCGGGCGCCAGTCGTCAATGACCGGGCCAGTTTTCTTTACCTGTTCAGGTCTAGCCGTTGGGGAATCGTGGGTTGTAGTCATTGCGAGAGTCCTTTAACTATCAATTCGCTGGCTGTCCGGGCTCGATTGGCCCTGGCCCATAAGAGGAGCTGTGCGTACTTCGCTTAGGTACATCCAGATCAAGGAGACCCAGACCACGCCGTACATCAACATGAAGCAGGACGAGCGCACGCCCGTCAGGTCAACCAGCGCGCCAAACAAGATGGGCAGGACAAAGCCACCCAAGCCGCCAGCCAAGCCGACGATGCCGCTAACGGCGCCGATGTCGTTGGGAAAATCATTGGAGATGTATTTGAAGACCGAGGCCTTGCCGAATGCGAAGGCGATACCGAGGGCAAACATCAGCACGGTGAACATCCATGCATTGAGCCCAAGGTGGAAACTCAAGGAGCCGTTTATGGTTTGCACAGTCAGATCGGTTTGCGGGTAAGACAAGATAAACAGGCAGATCCAACTGACCCACAACACCCACCAGGTAACGCTGTGAGCGCCCCACTTATCGGACATCCAGCCACCCACGGCGCGCAGGATTCCGCCCGGCAGCGAAAAGCAGGCAGCGAACAGCGCCGCACGCTGCAAACTGAAGCCGTATTCGTTGACATAATATTCTGTCATCCACAGCGCCAGCGCCACGTAACCGCCGAACACGATCGAGTAATACTGGCAGTAGCGCCAAACACGGGGGTCTTTGAGTGAGCGCAATTGCGTGCGCAGAGGGACGCTACTGGCGACATGGTGGGCCTTGTTGTCAAAGGTCAAAAACCAAAACAACAAGGCGGTGACAAACATGATGGCCGAATAGACTTTCGGCACCATCTGCCAGCTTGCAGCAGCAATGATTGCAGGTGCCAGGAACTTGGTCAGCGCCGCGCCTGCGTTGCCAGCGCCAAACAGGCCCATGGCGAAACCTTGGGTAGAGGCCTCAAACCATTTTGCGACGTAGGCAATCCCTACCGAAAACGAGCCACCTGCCAGCCCGACAAATAATCCCAGCAGCAAAAACTGCCAGTACTCGGTGGCATGGCTGATGAGATAGATGGGCAGCACGCACACCAGCATCAGCACGAAGAACACCAGCCGCCCGCCAAAACGATCGGCCAACAAACCCAGCGGCAAGCGCACCAGCGATCCGGTAAGAACCGGGGTTGAAGCGAGCAGGCCAAACTGCGTCTCGCTCAGATGCAGCATCTCTTTGACCGGTACGCCAAGGACCGCAAACATCATCCAGATCATGAAACAGATGGTGAAGGCAAAGGTACTCATTGCGAGTACGAGATTCTGCTGGGTTTTTAAGCTTGTCATCAGATGTCTACATAACGAACGGTCATTGCAGACTAAATATTGATGGCACCGCTCATATGACCTACATCAATAAGTTTCCCCTCGAACTGGCCCACAATTTGCCCTGCTACCCCGAAAGAGGTAGCGTCGTAACTAATAAATTAATCAATAAATTCATTGTGTTACGAAAATAGACCAGTAACCACTCGTTAGATCTATCGCACCAAACTATTTGGAGGTAATTGCCTTGAGGCGCTGGCTTAAGTGCTCACTACCCGCCAAAGCAGCCTTGGCAGTGACACTTATCACTGTTCTGGCGTTGAGCAGCGCATTGAGCGCCGTGGTAATCGCCAACATCAGCAAGGATGATGCGGCAGCTATCAATGCCGCAGGCTCATTGCGCATGGCCACCTATCGACTCATTTGGCGCCTGGATGTCGCAGCGCCCCGCTCAACCATTGAAAACTTGAAAGCGGATATGCAACAACGGCTTGCCAGCCCGGCATTGCGCCGAGTGGCAGAGCGACGGATGGACTCAAGCACTGCCCTGGCATTTCAGGCGATCAATGATCACTGGCAAAACGTCATGCTGCCGGCGTTGGATCACAAGACTAAAAGCGTCTTTATCGCTGAAGCTGAACGTTTCGTGCTGCAACTGGAAAAGTTTATCAGCCAGCTTCAGCGACAAAGTGAAAGCCGTCAAAACTGGCAGCAAGGCATCCAGGGTGCGGCGCTGATACTGACAGTACTGATCCTGCTGGTCGGTCTATACCAATTGCAAAGCAGCGTGATTCGCCCCCTCAAGCAACTGGTCGATAGTGCTCGCCGCTTTAGCCGTGGCGACCTGAACGCACGCATTACCTATCGTTCAGAAGACGAACTCGGACAGATGGCGGAAAGCTTCAACGCCATGGCCGAAGTCATAAAACAGTCCCACCTCAACCTTGAAGACCGGATCAACGAAAAGACCCGTGACCTTGAGCAAACCAACTCGACACTGCAGATGCTCTACCAGAGCAGCCAAAGCCTGGCCACCAACGCGGCGAATATCGAGCAACTCAATAACTTGATCGACCGCTTTCAACAACGCTTCAGCCACCTGCACCTGACCCTGTGCCTGCACACAAATGCCAGCACCAAGCGAGCGCAATTGATTGTCCTGCGCGGCAACCAGCAACGCGAAACCTGCCTGCACAACAACTGCAGCAATTGCCCGCGCCATCAACATCCCTCGGTATCCATATTCGCGATTACCTCCCAAGGCGTCCGTCTCGGTGAGCTAAGGGCAATATTCAGTGACGGCCACTCCCTTCGCACCTGGGAAACCGAACTGATACAGGCATTGGCCAACCTGATTGGTACTTCACTGTCACTTGAGCAACAGCGTGAACAGGAAAACCGGCTACTTCTGCTCGCAGAGCGCGCAACCATCGCCCGGGAGCTGCATGATTCCCTAGCCCAGGCATTGTCCTATATGAAGCTGCAAGTCAGTCGCATGAACACCTTGATCCAACGCCAGGAACCTACTCAACACCTGCTTGAGGTTAATGAGGAACTGCGCGACGGGCTCAATAGCGCGTACCGGCAATTACGCGAGTTGCTCACCACATTCCGCCTGCAGATAGAAGGAAGTGGACTGGAAAGTGCCCTTGAGCAAACCGCCGATGAGTTCGCCCAGCGTGGTACCGCAGAGATCATTTTCAACACCCCTCCCTTTGCTTTCAGCCTGAGTGCCGCCGAACAAATCCATCTACTGCAAATCGTCCGAGAAGCCCTATCCAACTGCGTCCAGCATGCTATGGCCGAACACATATGGGTAACCATTAGCCAACACGGCGAGTCTGTCCGACTGCTTATCGAAGACGATGGCTGCGGTATCAGTAATGACTATGACCAGCGTCAACACCATGGCTTGAACATCATGCGCGAGCGTGCAGAAAGCATTGGCGGCCAATTAAGCATTACCAACAGGAACGCGGGGGGAACCTGCATAGAAATGGAATTTAAAGCCGTGTTTTTCAGCGGACACACAATGGAGACTCTCTCATGAGCCAAGCCCCCCATACCCTGTTGCTGGTTGACGACCACCCAATGATGCGCCGGGGAATACGCCAACTGATCGAACTTGAGGATGACTTGCAAGTCGTTGCCGAAGCCAGTAACGGCTATGACGCCTTGCTCATGGCCGAGCAGTTCAAGCCGGATCTGATCCTGCTGGATAACAATATGCCGCAGCTCAACGGCATCGAAACACTCAAACGGCTGCGTGAGGCTCAGTACAGTGGAAAAGTGCTGATGTTCACCGTATCGGATGCTCAGGAAGATGTCACCGACGCACTACGCTTGCAAGCGGACGGCTTTTTGCTCAAGGACATGGAGCCCGAACAATTGATCGAGCAACTCAGGCAAGCGTTGGACGGGCAGTTGGTCATAAGCCCGGCACTTACACTAACCCTGGCGACGGCCCTTCGCCCCACCCCAGAAAACAATGCGTGCAACCTCACCCATCGCGAACAGCAAGTTCTAAAGATGATCGCTAGCGGAATGAGCAACAAAAAACTGGGCAACAAGCTCGGTATCAGCGAGGGCACGGCCAAGGTCCACGTAAAAAACATCCTGAACAAACTGGGTGTCAGTTCACGGCTTGAAGCGGCCGTCTGGGCACTTGAACACGACAAATAACAGTGTCTTACCAGGCAAACGCCATGCTCTTGGCCAAGACAAGGATGACCACCATTTGCGTCAGCACACTGTAGTGGATCAGCCTTGAGCGCCTTGGGGTAGCGCGCCCCGTGCGCAACAACCAGACCACAAGGATGAAATGCCCGAGAATGCTCAGCGCAAAAGCGATTTTCAGGCTCAGCAGGAAGCTGAAACTGCTGGCAAATGGATGCGCCAGGCTAGCACGATAATTCCAAGCCAAGCCAAGACCCGCGCCATATAGCGCAAGCACCACCCAATGCATCACTTTGCGCGCCCGCATACCCAGCGCAGCACCTAACTGCTGCCGAGCAGTATCCGGTAGCTGGCGACTGGCATAACTGACAATCATCACCTCAAAAAACACACCGCCAATAAAGAATGCGGCAGCACACAAATGGATGATCTTGATAAGTAGATAGCTCAAGGCAGCTCCTTATCCGGGATGTCCATCCGCGCGGGCCTGACACAACATAGGGCCATAGCAACAGACATACTGGGCGAAAGCCAAAGCCCAGAACCCAGCGGCAACCGTCAGGGCTGGCATGTACCAATAGCCCACCACAAATACCCGGACGGCAGCAGCCAGATTGAGCCATATGAACGCAAGGGCAAATCCCTTGGGAAGCGTTAATGGACGCCCCGTATGCCCCAGCGAAACCCTTGCAAGCATGGCCAGGATCAGGCCGCCGACACCTCCAACGGTCAAGGCATGCAGAGCCGGGCTTGGACTGGCGAGCAACCCCATGTGCCACAGCGTCATTGCGGCACAGGCAATAATCAGCCAGCCATAAGCCAAATACAGCGACCACAGCAATGGCACCTGCAACACAGCGCTATCAAACCAGCGCCAGAATCGGACCGCGTGTGCCAGAGTGACCAGAAAAAACAGCCCAGCGATCCATAGACTCGCCTGCGCCGCCCAACCTAGTGCCTCAAGCGCCGCGATCAAGATACTGACTACTAACAGCGCCCAGTCCAGCCACGGCCATGGCTGGACTGGCGCTGGGCGGCCCAAACCTTTCTGGGTAAAAAATGGAATCACTCGCCCGCCAATCAAGCCCATCAATGCTGCAATCAGCCATGCAGCAGCCATGACACCCTGGCGCTGTAACCCGGGATGCCCAATACCCAGGCCATAAAGGTTGAGGATCTCGGCCAACAGAAAAAACACCAGCACCACGACAATCGGATAGTTACGCTTCTGCCTTACCTTGCCCAGGGTTTGCGCCATGGCCAGGATGACAAGCAACATAAACAGCAGGTTTATCGCGGCCAACAGCCACAACGGAGGCCCCAGCAACCAACAGATACGCCCCAGTAACCAGAGAACAATAAGCGCTGCCAGCGGCTTGCCACTCAAGCCAGGACGCCCGGTCCAGGTTTGGACGGCAGTCAAAAGAAAGCCGGTGATAATGGCCCCGGCAAAGGCAAAGACCATTTCATGCTGATGCCAGCCCAACCAACCGCCAACCGGCTGCCAGCCGTTGAAGTAGCCGTGTATCGCAAGAACCCACAGAGGAACAGCAACCATGGCTAGCAGGCTGCCAAACAGGAAGAAACCTCGGAACGCCAGACGAAACAAGGGCGCGATTGCCAGTGCCTTACGCTTATCCAGTATCTGCATTTGCTCGACCGCCAGAGCTGTTCACCCCTCAAGCCTGCACCCTACAGCCTTTTTTTCGAACACTTCGATGACCTGAGTCAAGGCATGTGCTTAAACTTGCGCAGCACTGTATGTATTCAGCAATCGTTAAGACTTAGTTTTTATTATTAACACCTGTTTAATAACCTGATGAGCCCAGACTATGACTTGGAAAAACACCGAACTCCGCTACGGACGCCTGTCCATTGGCCTGCACTGGCTAATGGTCCTTCTGCTCATCGGGGTTTACGGCTGCATCGAGCTGAAAGGCAATTTCCCTAAGGGCAGCGACACCCGGGAACTGCTTAAGCAATGGCACTTTATGCTGGGTTTGTCGGTGTTTGCCCTGGTCTGGCTGCGCCTGTTGGCACGCCTGATCGCGCCAACGCCGAAAATCGTCCCGGCGATTCCGCAATGGCAGGCGATTCCCGCCCACCTTATGCACTTAGCACTCTACGCCCTGATGATAGGCGCGCCCTTAGCTGGCTGGCTGCTTCTCAGTGCCGCGGGTAAACCAATCCCCTTCTTCGGCATGGAGCTGCCTGCCTTGCTGGCTAAAAACCCGGACCTGGCCAAGCAGATCAAATACTGGCATGAACTTGCAGGCACCACCGGCTACTGGTTGATCGGCCTGCATGCCGTGGCCGGTCTCGCCCACCACTACATCCTGCGCGACAACACCCTGGTCCGCATGCTGCCACAGCGCAACTCGAACTGACTCCAGCTCAATAGCGCCCGGCTTGATTTACTCAGGGCCGGGCTGACTTGTGGGGCTAATCACCTGCCAGAGGTCCTCTAAAAAGGTCGCGGGCTAAGACAGGACAAGCAACGAGTCAAAAGCGGCGCAGCTGTTAAACGCCGTAATATCGAGCGCAGTAGGTTTTCAAAGCTTTGCTAACGCAGCTTCGATCTTGGCGATGTCTATCTTGGTCATCTGCATCATGGCTGCGAATGCGCGCTTGGCCGCAGCCGGATCCGGATGGGCTATCGCGGCGGACAATGCACGCGGGGTGATTTGCCATGAAAGCCCCCACTTGTCCTGGCACCAGCCGCAAACGTTTTCCTGTCCGCCATTCTCAACAATTGCATGCCAAAGGCGGTCCGTTTCCTCTTGATCATCGGTGGCAACCTGAAACGAAAATGCCTCGCTATGCTTCACCCCACCGCCACCATTAAGTCCGAGACAGGCAACGCCCATCACCGTGAACTCCACGGTCAAGACATCACCTTCTTTACCAGCCGGGTAATCCATGGGGGCACGATAAACGGTGCCGACTGCACTATCCGGAAACGTCTCAGCGTAGAAGTTCGCGGCATCCAAAGCGTCGCCGTTATACCAAATGCAAACGGTATTCTTGCTAGTCATTCTGGCTCTCCAGCAGATCCCTGAGACAGATATTCTAGCCAACGCCTACAAGCCATTTGCTCTAATTGCTGGCAATGCGATAACCGGCCTGGCCAGCTTCAGCCGCCAGTTTTGCCCACACCTGGCAACAGCTACCGCCCGTCACTGGCTCAGCACTGACAATTGCCAGCGAATACACTGGAAAACTGCACAAAGCGCCGCTAGAATTGCGCACTTTTTGATCAACGGACATGCTTCGTGTCCGCCGCTCGTAGCCAGAGGTTTGCCCCATGTCCACCACCGCCCCGAAAGTCGGATTCGTTTCACTGGGTTGCCCCAAGGCCCTGGTGGACTCCGAGCGTATCCTGACCCAGTTGCGTATGGAAGGTTATGAGGTCGTGCCGACCTACGAAGACGCCGACGTGGTAGTGGTCAACACCTGTGGTTTTATCGACAGTGCCAAG
Organism: Pseudomonas segetis; assembly: GCF_900188155.1. Taxonomy (GTDB): domain Bacteria; phylum Pseudomonadota; class Gammaproteobacteria; order Pseudomonadales; family Pseudomonadaceae; genus Aquipseudomonas; species Aquipseudomonas segetis. The sequence continues at coordinate 351,938 of NZ_FZOG01000001.1, read as the reverse complement.
GCTGAGTCGCTGGAGGTGATTGGCGAAGCCATTTCGGAAAACGGCAAGGTCATTGTCACTGGCTGCATGGGCGTTGAAGAAGGTTCGATCCGCGAGGTTCATCCAAGTGTGCTTTCGGTCACTGGTCCGCAGCAGTACGAGCAAGTGGTCAATGCCGTGCATGAAGTGGTACCGCCACGCCAGGATCACAACCCGCTGATCGACCTGGTGCCGCCACAAGGCGTCAAGCTGACGCCCCGCCACTATGCCTACCTGAAAATATCCGAGGGCTGTAACCATAGCTGCAGCTTCTGCATTATTCCGTCGATGCGAGGCAAGCTGGTCAGCCGCCCGGTTGGCGAAGTGTTGAGCGAAGCTGAACGTTTGGTTAAAGCCGGTGTAAAAGAGCTGCTGGTTATCTCCCAGGACACCAGCGCCTACGGCGTTGATGTGAAGTACAAGACCGATTTCTGGAACGGCCGGCCGGTCAAGACCCGCATGACAGAGATGTGCGAGGCGCTTTCAAGCCTGGGCGTTTGGGTACGCTTGCATTATGTGTATCCATACCCGCACGTCGACGAACTCATCCCCTTGATGGCCGCCGGCAAGATCCTGCCTTACCTGGATATTCCGTTCCAACACGCTAGCCCGAAAGTGCTCAAAGCCATGAAACGCCCGGCCTTTGAAGACAAAACCCTGGCGCGAATCAAAAGCTGGCGGGAAATCTGCCCGGAACTGACCATCCGCTCGACCTTTATTGTTGGCTTCCCCGGCGAAACCGAGGAAGACTTCCAATACCTGCTCGACTGGCTGACAGAGGCTCAACTCGACCGCGTAGGCTGCTTCCAGTACTCCCCGGTTGAAGGCGCACCTGCCAACCTGCTCGACGATTTGGTGCCGGACGATGTCAAGCAGGATCGCTGGGATCGCTTCATGGCGCATCAACAAGCTATCAGCACCGCCCGCCTGCAACTGAAAGTCGGCAAAGAGATGGATGTGTTGATCGATGAAGTCGACGATCAAGGCGCCGTGGCTCGCTGCTACGCCGATGCCCCGGAAATCGACGGCAGCGTATTTATTGCCAGCACCGACGTAAAACCGGGCGATAAGGTCCGGGTAGTGATTGTCGATGCAGACGAATACGACATGTGGGCCGAACTGGTCTAAACCCACGAACGGTTAAGCCAGACGCCATGAAAAAGCCGCGATAATCGCGGCTTTTTCATGGCTGATATTTGCCAACAATGGCTATTTTTTGCAATTGGGTTCGCTGGTGAATGTCTTGGAGACATCGACCAAGCCCAAGTGCTCGATGGTGCTACGGCCAATCAGCACGGGATAGTTCATCTTGCCACGGTTTTTCAGTGAGAACTGTTCCTTGTAGACCTGGTCGCCAATGCACATGCTCATCATCACCACCGGACGACGCTCTGAGCCGCCGGCACCGCGCACTTTAATATTGCGCACGACTTTGCGCTCAACCTCCATGGTTTTCAGCTTGCCGGTATCAGTGTCTTTGAGCTCAATATTAAAACGTACCCATTCATCGCCATCTTTGCTAAACCGGTCCAGGTCCTTGGCATCCATTGATGACGTCTTGGCGCCAGTGTCGAGTTTGATCTTGACGGCGATGCCTTCCGGCTCGATCTCACCCTCTTCAACCCAACCAAAAACCTTGGCCGACTGAGCTGCAACGACCGGCCCGGCAAGGCCCAACGCGAAAACAGATATGGCTAGTGCTTTTATATACGACAATTTCAAAGTGATGCCCTCATTGAGTGAGCAGCCTGCATGCAATGCACTCTCGCATGTGGAAACACTGTGAAGTACAGGCCGTATTGCCAAGGCTGCTGTTGATGGGCATGCCCCAGGCGCAGCGCTTATTGCACGCCGCACCAGGGGGTAGACAAGTCAAACGCGCAATAGCTCCCTTGCGCGAGCCTGAACATTAGCCTTGTGGCTGCTCCTTGACCCTGAACCAGGCTGCATAGAGCGCGGGCAGAAATAGCAACGTCAAGGCCGTCGCGACAATCAGGCCGCCCATGATCGCCACCGCCATCGGCCCGAAGAAGATGCTGCGGGACAACGGGATCATTGCAAGCACCGCAGCCAACGCAGTCAGGGCGATGGGACGGAACCGCCGTACAGTGGCATCGATAATTGCGTTCCAGCGGTCTTGCCCGGCACTGATGTCCTGCTCGATCTGGTCAACCAGAATCACCGAGTTGCGCATGATCATGCCCGACAGCGCGATGGTGCCGAGCATGGCGACGAAACCAAAGGGCTGGTTGAACAGCAACAGGAACAAGGTCACGCCAATCAGCCCCAGTGGCGCAGTGATAAACACCATCGCCGTGCGCGAGAAGCTTCTCAGCTGCAGCATTAGCAAGGTCAAGACCACCACGATAAACAGCGGCATGCCAGCATTGACCGATTTCTGACCTTTGGCCGAGTCTTCGACCGTACCGCCGACGTTCAACAAATAACCCGCTGGCAGCTGCTCGCGCACTTGCTCAAGCGTCGGCAATATTTGCTGGATAATGCTTGATGGCTGCTCCTTACCGTAGACATCGGCGCGCACCGTGACCGTTGGCAAGCGCTCACGGTGCCAGATGATGCCTTCTTCAAAGCCATACTCCAGCGTTGCCACTTGTGACAGCGCAACGCTCTTGCCGCTGCTGGTCTGGATCGCCAGGCTCGGCAGCATGTCCAGGCTACGGCGCTCCTGATCGGTGCCGCGCAGGAGTATCTCGATCAATTCGTCATCATCGCGGAACTGACTCACGCTATTACCCACCAGGGTAGAGCGCAAAAAGTTGGCCACATCCTCAGACGTAATGCCAAGGGCCCGAGCACGAGACTGGTCGATATTGACCCGCACGACTTTGCTTGGCTCTTCCCAGTCAAGGTGAACATTGGTTACGAAGGGGTTTTCACGCACCTTGACCGCAACCTGTCGCGCCAACGCCCGCACCTTGTCTATATGTTCCCCCGAAACCCGCAGTTGAATCGGATAACCCACCGGCGGCCCGTTTTCCAGGCGCGAAATGCGTGTGCGCAAGGTCGGGAATTGCTCATTCATGGTTTTAATCAGCCAGCTGCGGATTTCCTCACGCTGCTCGATATTCTTGGTCAGCACCACAAACTGGGCAAAACTCGCAGCCGGTAGCTGCTGGTCAAGCGGCAAGTAAAAACGCGGAGAACCCGTGCCCACATAAGCCACGTAGTTATCGATGCCATCATGCTCTTTAAGCATGTCTTCCAGGCGACTGACTTGCGCTTCGGTGGCGCGCAGGGAGGCGCCTTCGGCCAGCTTCAAATCGACCATCAATTCAAGACGATTGGACGCAGGGAAAAACTGCTGCGGAATCAGTTTGAACATCGCCAACGAGGTCAAAAACATCGCCACGGTAATCACGATGACGGTTTTTCGGTGACGCACGCACCAGGCGATGGTGCGCCGTACACGTCGATAGAATGGCGTTGCATAGGGATCGTGCCCGGTTTCGCTGCCGCCGTGTTTGAGTGCGTGCAGCTTGGCCAGGTCTGGCAGGAACTTGGCCCCCAAGTAAGGTACGAAGACCACCGCCGCAATCCACGAAACCAGCAGGGCAATGGACACCACCTGGAAGATCGAACGGGTGTATTCGCCGGTTCCGGACTGCGCGGTAGCAATTGGCAAGAAGCCAGCAGCGGTAATGAGCGTGCCGGTCAGCATTGGAAAAGCCGTGCTGGTCCAGGCGAAACTTGCGGCCTTGAGGCGATCGTAGCCCTGCTCCATTTTGATCGCCATCATCTCAACCGCAATGATGGCGTCATCCACCAGCAAGCCCAGCGCCAGCACCAGCGCGCCCAAAGAGATTTTATGCAGGCCGATACCAAGGAAGTACATGGTGGCAAAGGTCATGGCCAATACCAGCGGTATTGAAAGCGCCACCACCAGACCGGTGCGAAGGCCCAGGGAGAAAAAGCTCACCAGCAATACGATGACCAGCGCCTCGGCCAGCACCCGGACAAACTCACCGACTCCCGTCTTAACCGCCGCAGGCTGGTCAGATACCTTGTGCAGTTGCATGCCTGCGGGCAGGGTTTGTTGAATCCGCGCGAATTCATTTTGCAGCGCAGCCCCCAGTTGCAGGATGTCGCCACCGTCCTTCATCGCCACGGCAATACCGAGCGCATCCTCCCCCATAAACCGCATGCGCGGTGCAGCAGGATCATTGAAACCGCGCTTGACCTCGGCCACATCACCCAGGCGAAAGGTGCGGCCAGCGACACGAATCGGGAAGTTACGAATTTCCTCGGGGGTTTTGAATCGCCCGTCTACACGAACCTGGACACGGTCAGTTGGTGTTTCAAAGAAGCCAGCGGTGGTCACCGCGTTCTGCTGGTTAAGCGCTTGTTGCACTGCAGCCAAGGACAAGCCCAGGGTCGCGGCTTTGGTATTTGACAGTTCGATCCAGATCTTTTCATCCTGCAGGCCGAGCAAGTCTATCTTGCCGACATCCTTGACCCGCTGCAGCTGCAGTTGAATCCGGTCGGCATAGTCCTTCAGGATGGGATAATCAAAGCCCTTGCCGGTCAGCGCATAGATATTGCCGAAGGTGTCACCGAACTCATCATTGAAGAAAGGCCCCTGGATACCCTGTGGCAAGGTATGCCGGATATCACCGACCTTCTTGCGGACCTGGTAATAAAGCTCTTTGACTTCATCGGCCTTGAGATAATCACTGGCCAGAAAGGTCACTTGTGATTCGCCGGGACGCGAGTAGGAGATCAACTTCTCGTACTCACCGGTTTCCATGAGTTTCTTTTCGATGCGGTCGGTAACCTGCCGCGAAACTTCCTCAGCAGAAGCGCCTGGCCAATTGGTGCGAATAACCATGGCCTTGAAGGTAAACGGCGGGTCCTCGCTCTGGCCTAATTTGGTGTAGGACAGCGCTCCGATAACACTCAATAGAATCATGATGTAGAGCACAAGCTGCCGGTTTTGCAAGGCCCAGCGCGAAAGGTTGAAATCCATGGGATTACTCCTTCGCCGTCAGCTTGATCGCGCGATTCTCACGGTCCAGGGGCTTGACCTGCTGCCCCTCCTGCAAGACTTGCGTGCCGGCCGCAACAACCCAGTCATCGGCCTTGAGTCCAGCCAGAACCGGCACCGAATTGTCACTGTAGGGGCCAACGCGAACGGCTGTTCGCTTCAAGGTCGAGCTTTGCGGATCAACCACCCAGACATATGGCTTGCCCGCATCCGCGGTTAAAGCCGAGAGCGGAATGGCCAGGGCAACTTCCCCCTCACGGGCAATAAACACCCGGGCGCTCTGCCCCAGTTCGGCAGGAATATCCCCTGCGTCAAATGCAACCCGGGTCGCAAAGGTGCGCGATTGCGCATCAGCGGCTGGCGACATCTCGCGGATATGCCCATTAAAGCGCTTGCCGGGTTGTGACCAAAGCTCTATCTCGACCGGCTGGCCAACAGGATAACGGCCGTACGCCTGCTCGGGCAGATCAATACGGACTTCACGTTCACCGTCTGCAGCCAATGAAAATACAGTCTGGCCGCCGGCAACAACCTGTCCAACCTCGACGAAACGCTGGGCAATGACACCATCTTGCGAGGCCGCCAGCACAGCGTAGCCACTCTGGTTATTGGCGACATTGAAATCAGCCTGGGCCTGCTTGAGACGGGCCACACCCGCGCGATACAGATTTTCCGCATTGTCATACTGCGAACGGCTGACCAGTTGACGCCCCTGCAGGGTTTTGTAGCGGTCGCGCTCGGCCTTGACCAGTTGCAGGTTCGCCTGGGCCGAAGCCACCTGTGCGCGGGCTGACTCAAGCTGCAAACGCACATCTTGTGGGTCAAGCTCAGCCAACGCCTGGCCTTTCTTGACGCGATCGCCCACATCTACCTGGCGCTTGATCACCTTGCCGCCGATGCGGAATGCCAGGTCGGGTTCATAGCGTGCGCGTACTTCGCCCGGATAGGTATCCATTAGCGCAGTGGAAGGCACGGGCTGGACCACCATTGCAGGGCGTATCACCGATTCGGTTTTCTCACCATTACCACAGGCCGCAAGGACAGCGATGAGACTCAGGGGAAGCGCAGTTCGAAAGACATGTTGGAACATGACCGTTGGCCTTTCAGGAAAGTTTTAGAATATTTATACTGAGCGGTATAGTATAAATACCAAACTCACCAGTCCAGTATTAAAAATCGCCAATGCCAAACAAGTTGTTACAGTCAAACGGCCCAGGTCGCCCAAAGGATCTCGCAAAACGCAGCGCTATTCTGGAAGCGGCAAAAACGCTGTTTCTGCGCAACGGCTATGACGGCAGCAGCATGGATGCGATCGCCGCAGAGGCAGGCGTATCCAAACTCACGGTGTACAACCACTTTACAGACAAAGAGACGCTGTTCTCGGCGGCTGTCCAGGCCAAATGCGAAGCGCAGATACCTGAACTGCTGTTCGAGCTGCCCGATGAAACCCCAATAGAATCAATCCTGCTTAAGGTCGCACTCGCCTTTCATACGCTGATCAACAGCCGTGAGTCGATCGAGTTGCACCGGGTCATGGTCAGCCTAAGCGGCCAGGACACCAAGCTCTCGAAACTGTTTTTCGAGGCCGGCCCCCAGCGCCTGCTCGACGCCATGCAGCGTTTGCTGGAGCGGGCCAATGCCAGCGGTAAATTAAAAATCGACGATACACATATCGCAGCCGACCAGTTTTTTTGCCTGATCAAGGGCGGGGCCAACTTTTGTGTGTTGATCGGTCTTGAGGAAGCGCTAGAAGGCGACGCGGCACTGGAACATATTGAGCAGCACGTCGCCATGTTCATGCGGGCCTACCGCCCAGACTAGCCGTTCGCAGATCACGGGGCCTTACTTGCCGGCGGGAACCAGCTTCTTCAGCGGATAGATATCGTAGCGACTGGATTTGCCTTCAAGCGCATAACCAGGCTTTGCACCTTCCACGACCGGCGCTTTACGCGGACGCTTGACCACCACTCGATGGGTCGCCAACTGCAGTGCCGCCGCCAGCAAGGCCGGGGCATCCATGTCATCCCCGACGAGTGGACGAAATACGCGCATTTCTTTTTTGACCAGGGCACTTTTGTCGCGATGGGGAAACATCGGGTCCAGGTAAATCACCTGTGGTCGCTCGCCCTGCCAATCATTGATCAGGCTAATCGCATTGCCAAGATGCAAGCGCATACGTGCGGTAATCGGCGCTACATCCGGGTCATGCCCGGCACGGACCAAGCCATCCTCAAGCAGCGCAGCGATCAATGGCTGGCGTTCGATCATGTTCACCATGCACCCCAGGCTGGCCAGCACGAATGCATCGCGACCAAGCCCGGCAGTGGCATCCAATATCGACGGGCGCACACCTGCCTGGATGCCCACCGCCTTGGCGATCATTTGGCCGCTACCGCCGCCAAAGAGACGCCGGTGGGCTACAGCGCCCTCGACAAAATCCACCCGCACCGGCCCAGGCGCTTGCGGGCCGAGTTCGACCAACTGCAAGCCGCTATCGGCCAGTTGCAGAGCAAAGGCCGCATCTCCCGTCTGCGGCAGGCCCAGCCGCGCCGCCCATTGCGCGGCGTCCACGGCTAAATGAGGCGCCAACGCATCCATGCGGACTGCGGTGCCGTGTTTGTCTTCGCTCATCAACATCTGCTCGTCTGCATCTGGATTGGGCTTGGCTGCGCAAAAAAGACCCGCGCCTATTGGAACGCTATTTTGCCAGAGCCTAACGGCTATAGGTGAGTCATGTGCTCAACCCGCTCGCTTCAACAACCTCAGGTTTGGGGTTCTTGGATTTTTTTCAGCCTGTCCTGTAATAAATCCGCCCATCTCTTCTCTGTATCAGCAGACGCGCAAGTTGAGCAAAAGGTTATCTATCCCCTTTTGACCGAGTTGCTGCGTTCAAGGCGATAGCCGCATCCATCGTCATCCCTGAGTTTGACTCTATGCATCCAACGAACGGAGATTCACCTTTATGAATGCTAAAACCCGTACAGTTTCTGCTGCTAGCCTCGCACTCGCATTGGGCGCTGCCGTGGCACTGTCTTCTGCCGCTGTCACCACTGCTCACGCCGCCGACAACGAAAAATGCTTCGGTATTTCCCTCAAGGGTAAAAACGATTGCGCAGCAGGCGCTGGCACCACTTGCGCGGGCACTTCAACAACCGATTACCAAGCCAACGCCTGGAAATATGTCCCAGCAGGCACCTGCGAAAAGACTGAATCCGCGACTTCGCCAACAGGCTTTGGCCAACTGACCGAGTACAAGCCAAAGGCTTAAACACAGCCGATTCGGAGCGCCGCACATGACATCAAGCATATTGCCCCATGCCACAGGCGTTCCTGATCATGGACCAACCTTGCCTAAACAGGTGGGGTTGGGCCTAAAAACGCAACACATCCAACAGATTCTCAATGAAAAAACCGACATCGGCTTTTTCGAAGTACACGCTGAAAACTATATGGTTGCTGGCGGGCCTTTTCATCATTACCTAACCCAGATTCGCCAGCGCTATGCCTTGTCGATTCATGGTGTTGGCCTGTCGATCGGCTCTGAACAGGCCATAGACGAAAATCACCTGAACCGTTTGGCCGAATTACTTGACCGCTACCAGCCGCAGGCTTTTTCAGAACACCTGGCCTGGTCGAGCCACGACGAGAATTTTTACAACGACCTGCTACCCATTCCCTACGACCAGGCCACCCTGGCGCGAGTCTGTGAGCACATTGATCGCATTCAGGAACGCTTGCAACGGCGCATGCTGCTGGAAACCCCCTCGACCTATGTTGAATTTTGCCAATCGAGCATGAGCGAGACCGATTTCATCAGCACGGTCATCAAGCGCACTGGCTGTGGCCTGCTGCTCGACGTCAACAATGTGTATGTGTCCTGCGTCAATCACCATTGGGATGCGCAGCAATACATAGACGAACTGCCGCTTGAGGCGGTGGGCGAAATCCACCTGGCAGGTTTTGCCGAGGACCATGACAGCCTGGGCGAACGCTTGCTGATAGATGCCCATGGCACGCCTATAGACAATGCTGTCTGGACGCTCTACGGCGATGTTCTTGCCCGCACCGGTGCACTGCCGACATTGATCGAGCGGGACAACGACATCCCATCCCTTGCGGTCCTGCTGGCAGAAGCGCAACAGGCTCAAGGGCTGTTGGCGCAGCATTCACTTGTGCCGGAGCATGCATGACCATGGGCTACCAGCACGAGCTCTCCAACGCACTGCTCAAGGTGCAGCACCCCTGCCCTGGGCAACTTAAAACCTGGAATGGTTCAGCCAGCGACAGCCGCTTTGCGGTGTACCGTAATAATGTGATCAGCTCATTGATCAATGCGCTGGCCGACAACTTTCCTGTGACCCTGCAGTTGGTGGGTGATGAGTTTTTCCGCGCGATGGCCAGTGTCTTTGTCCGCGAATTCCCTCCGCAGTCGCCTGTTCTGGCTTGTTACGGCGCAAGCTTTGCCCGGTTTATGGAGGTATTTCCCCCAGCCCAAGGCCTGCCCTACCTGGCGGATGTGGCACGCCTCGAGTTTGCCCGCATCCAGGCCTATCACAGTGCCGATGTAGCCACATTGGGCCCGGAACACCTGGCGCAAGCCCTGGCTGATCCAGCGGCACTCGAGCAGATGAGACTCACCCTGCATCCATCGCTTGCGGTACTTAATTCGCCCCATGCGATTGTCTCGCTATGGGCCGCGCACCAAGGCCATGTCGATATCGCCAGGGTCAATCCGAATACCCCCGAGCATGGACTGATACTGCGCAACCGAATGGAAGTTGAAGTGCTGCAGATATCAACCGCCGCTGCACTTTTTCTTGGCGCACTGATGGACAGCCATCCCCTTGCGGAGGCGGCCGAGTACGCCATTGCCTGCGAGCCCGAGTTTGACCTGACCCCATTGCTGGCCCACCTGATTCAAACAGGTGCAATCACCCGCTATAGCCTTTCCAACTCTGCTGCCTAACAAGGATGCATCATGACTGAATCAACCCACCCACAGGCTCCTGCGCCGGTACGCATGGTCGGCAACGCGATCGAGCTGTTCAAGCAGATCCCGTATAGCCTGATTGCCTTAATCGGTCGCTTTGCCATTGCAGCCGTGTTTTGGAAATCCGGACAAACCAAGGTGTCGGGCCTTGAAATCGATATAGTCTCGGGCACCTTCACACTGGGCATCCCTACACTCTCCCCCTCGGCAATTCCATTATTCACGGAAGAATATAAATTGCCCTTTTTATCCCCTGAACTTGCAGCCACCCTGGCTGCAGTTGGCGAGCATGTGCTGCCGGTTTTGATTCTGTTTGGCTTTGCCACACGCTTCTCCGCGCTCGGCTTGCTGGTGATGACCCTGGTTATCCAGCTGCTGGTCTATCCAAGTGCCTATCCGACTCATGGGGTATGGGCTGCGGTGCTGTTGATCCTGATGAGCAAAGGGCCTGGAATATTTTCTATAGACCACCTGATTGCACGGCGCTATGGTTACAACTCCTGAATCCGGCTACGGCTATTAGATGAACCTGCTTATTCGGCATGCCCTGCGCATCATGATTTGCCTGACACTCGCCTTTAATGGCGTGGTGCAGGCACAGATGCGTTTGCCATGCCCAATGGGTAACACCAACCCAGCGCAACACCAGGCCATGGAGTGCTGCGCCGAGCAGATGAGCATTGCTGAAAAATTCTGCAAAAGCGGCCTTGAATGCCAGGCCAATAGCATCATGGTTCAGGTTCTAAGCATTAAGTCCCCGGTAAATTTTGCTCATCAGCCGCCTATCCTGGCGCAAAACAACTTCATTGCATCCACCTCCCCCGACAGTGTTTGGCGCCCTCCCCGCGCCTGATTCCTCTTCTATGTATTGAGTTCCAGCCGGGTTGGTCCCGGCGGGGCGCTGCGTGTCTGGCTTTCCGCTTTTTGGGGCCGCACTGGGCGCGACTTCAACATGATCGGAATCACTGCAATGAAACTTCGATATCCATGCCTGCGCACACTGGCGTCGGCATTCGTGGCTGTGCTTGCCACGCAACTCAGCGATGGCGCCTACGCCTTGAGCCTCGCAGAGGCAATGCGAGAGGCAGAACGTGATGCTCCCTCACTAGCCGCTCAAGCGGCTCAGCTTGAGGCCGCACGCAACAATGCAATTCCCGCAGGCGAATTGCCTGACCCAAAGCTACTGCTTGGCTTGCAAAACTTCCCCATCAATGGCCCGGATCGCGGCGAACTCAATGCTGTACCCATGACATCGACCAAGATTGGCGTGATGCAGCAAATGCTCAACAGCGACAAACGTGGAGCACGGATCGACACGGCCAAAGCCAGCGTCGAGCGCGCCAGCATAGAAGCGCAAATTGAGCGCCTGAATGTACGCCGTGAAACCGCAATGGCCTGGATTTCGACCTTGGCGCTTGAACGCAAGATAGCCCTGTTCAAGACGCTGTACGCAGAAAACCAACTGCTTGGCAAAGCTGTTCAGGCGCGTCTTGCCAGCGGCAATGGACAGACTGCCGACGCAGTCGCACCGAAAATCCAGGCGGCAATGCTTGAAGAGCAAGAGGACCAGCTACACCAGGAACTCGCCCAACAACGCGCCGCGTTAAGGCGCTGGGTCGGACTGCGAGCGAATGAGAAGTTGACAGGATCAATGCCCAACTGGCCTGTGGATGCGCAGCACTACACACATAACCTCGCGCGCCATCCCGAGCTTGCGGCATACGAGCCAATGGCCCGCGAGAAAGAAGCTCAGCTTCGCCAAGCCAAGGCCGAGAAAAAGTCCGACTGGAGCTGGGAAGTCGCCTACCAGAACCGAGACCAGGATTTCGGAGACATGGTCAGCTTGCAACTGAGCATTGATCTCCCGGTCTTCAGTGGCTCACGCCAGGACCCAAAGATTGCCGCACGCCACTCCGAGCTGGACAAGATCGAAGCTGAGTATCAGGCCCAGCTGCGCATGCACACCCAGCAGTTAGAGGACAACCTTGCGACCTACCAACGCCTGGACCGTGCCTTCAAGCGCAACCAGGCAACCTTGATTCCACTGGCCAGAGACAGGCTCAAGCTGGCAATGGCCGACTACCGCGCCGCTCGAAACCAATTGTCAGCCGTAATCAGCGCGCGCCAAGGGCTTATAGAGGCGCAACTGAAACAGATTGATATCGAACAACAGCGGGCACTTACCAGCGCTCGCCTGTATTTCACTGACATAGAGGCTGGCCTGTGAATACCAAACCCCTGATTTTCAGCAGTCTGTTACTTGCTCTCGGCGCAACCGGCGGTTACTGGCTCGCCAGCAAAGACCACTCGCCCCAGATGCCGGGCCCGGCCGCCACTGCGGAGAAAAAAGCACTGTATTGGTACGACCCTATGTTCCCGCAACAAAGGTTCGACCAACCCGGCAAGTCGCCCTTCATGGACATGCAACTGGTGCCCCGTTACGAAGAGGACGGTGGCGATATCGCTGGTATCAGCATTGATTCAAGCGTCACGCAAAACCTTGGCATGCGCCTGGCAACAGTGACATTGGGCTCGCTTGATCGCGAGATACAAGCTGCGGGCATCCTGACCCTGAACAATCGTGATGTTGCGGTGGTGCAAGCACGTAACACAGGCTTCGTCGAGCGTGTGTATGCACGCGCAAACCAAGATGTAATTGCCGCAGGCGCCCCACTGGCGGACATACTGGTTCCGGATTGGATCAGCGCCCAGGAAGACTACCTGGCACTGCGCAACAGTGGCGAGCCCAACCTGGTGGCCGCTGCCAAGCAACGCATGCGACTGGTCGGCATGCCCGCCAGCCTTGTGGATAAGGTCGAACGCAGCGCGAAACTACAGCCGCTGTGGACAGTGACCAGCCCGATTGCCGGCATGATAGAACAACTCGATGTTCGCCAAGGCATGACGGTTTCCAGCGGAATGAGTCTCGCCCGCATCAACGGCCTGGACAGTATCTGGCTCGATGTCGCGATTCCAGAAGCGCAGGCTGCGCATTTGGCGACTGGGCAAGCTGTTGAGGCATATTTGCCTGGGCTTGCTGGGGAGGCAATCAACGGCCGCATCAGCGCAATCTTGCCACAAGCTGATTTACAGTCTCGCACCCTGCGCGTACGCGTTGAGCTGGACAATCCGCAAGGCAAGCTGCGCCCAGGGCAAAGTGCCAACGTACGACTTGCGCAAATCGCCACTGAACCCAGGTTAGTGGTGCCGAGTGAAGCCGTTATCCGCAGCGGACATCGCGCCCTGGTGATGCTGGCGACGGGAAATGGTCGCTACCAGCCCACACAAGTCATGCTCGGCCAGGAGAATGGCCAGCAAGTCGAAATCATCCAGGGCCTGGAGGCCGGCCAACAGGTTGTCGTCTCCGGTCAGTTCCTGCTGGATTCGGAAGCCAGCCTGCGTGGCATCGAGATCACGTCGCTCGACGACCCGCAAACACAGGCCCCGAAGCGCGCATTGCACCAGGCCGAAGGCGAAATCATCAGCCTGGACACAGACAGCATCACCCTTGCCCACGGCCCTTTCAAGACATTGTCCATGCCAGGAATGACCATGCAATTCCCGGTTGCAAATGCTCGCTTACTCGCAGGCTTGAAGGCTGGAGATCGCGTGCGCATAGCCGTGAGTGAAAGCGATAACGGCCTGCTGATCGAACAAGTACACCCCATGGAAAAGGCGGTGCAACCATGATCGCAGCTCTGATTCGCTGGTCGATCGGCAACCGTCTGCTGGTGCTGCTTGCCACTGTTTTTGCAACTGTCTGGGGCGTTTGGTCAGTGCAAAATACGCCAATCGATGCCCTGCCCGACCTGTCCGACGTCCAGGTCATCATTCGCACGCCATACCTCGGCCAGGCGCCACAGATTGTCGAGAATCAGGTGACCTACCCTCTGACAACCACCATGCTGTCGGTGCCGGGAGCCAAGACAGTGCGTGGCTATTCCTTCTTCGGCGACAGCTATGTCTATGTCTTGTTCGAGGACGGGACAGACCTGTATTGGGCGCGCTCGCGGGTGCTTGAATACCTCAGCCAGATCCAGGACAAGCTGCCTGATGGAGCCAAGCCATCGCTTGGGCCAGACGCAACCGGGGTCGGCTGGATTTATCAGTATGCGTTGGTCGATCGCAGCGGCAGGCATGACCTCGCGCAGTTGCGCTCACTGCAGGACTGGTTTCTCAAGTTCGAATTGAAGACCCTGCCCAATGTGGCCGAGGTCGCCAGTATTGGCGGCATGGTCAAGCAATATCAGGTGCAGCTCGATCCGCTGAAGATGGCCCATCTTGGAATCACCCAGCGCGAGGTGACCGATGCAATCGGCCAGGCCAATCAGGAAACTGGCGGCTCGGTCATGAGCCTCGCCGAAACCGAGTTTATGGTCAGGGCCTCGGGTTATTTGAATACGCTCAACGATTTCCGCGCCATCCCACTGCGTCTGGATGCCAACGCAGTGCCCATTACCCTGGGAGATGTAGCCAGCATCCAGATCGGTCCGGAGATGCGCCGGGGTATCGCTGAGCTTGACGGTGAAGGTGAAGTGGCAGGCGGCGTGGTTATCCTGCGCAGCGGCAAGAATGCGCGCGAGACCCTGACTGCGGTCAAGGACAAGCTGGAATCACTCAAGGCCAGCCTGCCGCCCGGGGTCGAAATAGTCACCACCTACGACCGCAGCGAGCTGATCGACCGGGCCATTGATAACCTTGGCTTCAAGCTGCTCGAGGAGTTTATCGTGGTGGCACTGGTCTGCCTGGTATTTCTCTTGCACCTGCGTTCCTCATTGGTGGCAATTGTTTCGCTGCCAATCGGTATCCTGGTCGCATTTATCATCATGGGCCAGCAAGGTATCAACGCCAACATCATGTCCCTGGGCGGCCTGGCCATCGCCATTGGAGCGATGGTCGATGCAGCCGTGGTGATGATCGAGAACGCCCACAAAAAGATTGAGGCATGGCATGCCAGACATCCCAATCAGACTCTAAGCGGCAAACAGCATTGGCAAGTGATCAGCGATGCCGCCATCGAGGTTGGACCTGCGTTGTTTTTCAGCCTGCTGATAATCACCTTGTCGTTTATTCCGGTCTTTACCCTGCAAGCCCAGGAAGGTCGGCTCTTTGCCCCCCTGGCTTACACCAAGACCTATTCGATGGCAGCCGCCGCCGGCTTGTCCATTACCCTGATCCCGGTGCTGATGGGCTACTGGATTCGCGGAAAAATCCCAAGCGAGCAACACAATCCGATCAACCGAGGCTTAATCAAAATCTACCAGCCAGCGCTTGACGCGGTACTGCGCAAACCCAAAACAACCCTGGTGATTGCCACGCTGATCTTTCTCAGCGCCGCTTGGCCAGCGTCACGCCTGGGTGGGGAGTTTTTACCGCCCTTGGATGAAGGTGACCTACTCTATATGCCATCGGCGCTACCGGGGTTGTCCGTCCAGAAAGCCGCAGAGCTGCTGCAACAGACCGACCGCCTGATCAAGACGGTACCGGAAGTCGCTCGCGTTTTTGGCAAAGCTGGACGGGCTGAAAGTGCCACCGACCCGGCGCCACTGGAAATGTTTGAGACAACCATTCAATTCAAGCCGCGCGATCAGTGGCGCGAATCCATGACGCCGGAGAAGTTGATCGAAGAGCTTGATCGCGCCGTAAAAGTGCCAGGGCTGAGCAACATCTGGATTGCGCCCATTCGCAACCGTATCGACATGCTCGCAACGGGCATCAAGAGTCCGATCGGGGTCAAGGTGGCGGGCACCAACCTGCTGCAAATCGACCAGGTCACCCAGGCCGTCGAGCACGTTGCCAAGCAGGTCGATGGCGTCAGCTCCGCACTGGCCGAACGGCTCACCGGCGGACGCTATATCGATGTCGATATCAATCGCCAGGCGGCTGCACGCCATGGCTTGAATATCGCGGATGTCCAGGCAATAGTCGCCAGCGCCATTGGCGGGGCCAATGTCGGTGAAACCATTGAAGGGCTCGCCCGCTACCCGATCAATGTGCGCTATCCGCGTGAATGGCGCGACTCGTTGAGCCGTCTGAAAAGCCTGCCGATCTACACCGCCCAAGGCAGCCAGATCACCCTGGGCAGCGTTGCCGAGCTAAAGATAAGCGATGGTCCGCCCATGCTGAAAAGCGAGAATGCGCGTCCTTCCGGCTGGGTTTACGTGGATGTGCGCGGACGGGATTTGTCGTCGGTGGTGGCCGACTTGCGCACCGCGATCAACCAGCAGGTAACCCTGCAACCCGGCATGAGCCTGAGCTATGCCGGGCAATTCGAGTTCCTGCAACGTGCCAATGCACGCCTGAAGCTGGTGGTACCGGCCACACTGATGATTATCTTCGTGCTGCTGTACCTGACCTTCACGCGCTTGAAAGAGGCGTTACTGATCATGGCCACACTGCCCTTCGCCCTCACGGGTGGTATCTGGTTTCTGTACCTGCTCGATTACAACCTCTCGGTCGCAACCGGCGTCGGCTTTATCGCCCTGGCCGGAGTGGCCGCCGAGTTTGGCGTAATCATGCTGCTGTACCTGAAAAACGCCTGGTTTGAGCGCTTGCAACAAGGACGAGAGGACCAAGGCGCTCTGCTGGAGGCGATTCGCGAAGGGGCTGTGCAGCGCGTACGTCCCAAGGCGATGACAGTGGCGGTGATCATTGCCGGCTTGCTGCCGATCATGTGGGGCAGCGGCACCGGCAGCGAGGTGATGAGTCGTATCGCCGCGCCAATGGTTGGCGGCATGATCACCGCACCGCTGCTGTCGCTACTGGTGCTGCCAGCGGCCTATCTATTGATGAGTAAAAAGCGCGGAGGTTGAAGGAGCAACCCGTCTATAGAAGCCCCAGTTGCTCTGCCGGGGCTTCTATCTCAAGTACAGGCAAGTCGGGCAACCCGGGTAAGCGCGTCATCAGTTGCTGATGAAAGCGTCGAGCCAACTGTGGCGCGAGCCGGTTATCCGAGGTGTGCAAAAACACATAAGGGCTCAAGCCCTGTTCGATCCAGCTGGCGACCTTATCCAGCCAAGGCGCCATAAATGGATCATTCTCAAGCACCTCGGGATGGCCAATAAAGCGCAGTTGTGGCGCCTGGCTGAACGCCGTGGGTCGCGTGGGCAAACGCGGCTTCTTGTCTTGCGCATGGATAACGTGCGGTTCGCCGGAGTTGCAGCTGAACAGCGCTCGCGAATCCAGGCAAATGCGCTCCACCCCCTGATCAAGCAATAGGCGATTAAGCGCACGCTCCGCTTCGCCCTTGGCAAAAAACTCAGGGTGACGCACTTCAATGGCCAGGGCCCGACCGCCAAAATGGCCTGAACCTGTGCCCCAGTGCTTGATCAACAGCGCCAGTTCAGCCAGGCGTTGTGGGCCAAAGCTTGCAGGCAATTGCAACCAGTACGGCGCCACCCGTGCGCCCAGGGGGGCCAGCAGTGCGCGAAAATCATCCAGCGCCTGCAACTGCCCGCGCAGGTCATCGCAATGGCTGATATCCCGTGGCAATTTCGCGCAAAAACGGAAATGCTCAGGCATTGCCTCGGACCATTTGCTGATGGTTTCAACCGCTGGGCGCGCGTAAAAGGTGGTGTTGCCTTCGACTGCATTGAACAGCTGGCAGTAGTGCTTGAGGAAATCAGTCGGACGCGTGCCTTGGGCATAGATCGAGCCGCGCCAGGCAGCTTCGCTCCATGATGGGCAGCCAAGAAAATACGGTAACACTAGGCGTAGAGATCGAGACCCAGCACCTGCTGCGCATCGGATTCGGTAATGAATTGTGCGGTGGTGCTGTAACTGGCAATCGCTTGCGAGGCGCGACTGCTGATCGCCGGCTGTTGGTAGACCAGGTCCTGCGCCTGACTGGTACGACTCGGCGCGCTCTCGCTGGAAGCTTGCACCCGACGAATCTGCGGTGCAGTTTCAAAACCTTGGCTCGCACCCACCGCCGTCGGTTGTTCACGGCGCGTCTCAGCCTCGCGCTGGGCTTCGCGATACGGGGTGACCGCAGTCCCCGAGCGAGGGCCACGATCTGGCGAGTATGGGACTATGGAGCCGTCTATACGCATTAACTATGAAACCTCTGAGAAGCCACTGCGCCGGGTATTGCTGGGGTAGCCCAGAAGGCTCCTCAACACCCTGATCATCAGTAACTACGGTGCTTGCAGCTGCAATCTAAACCTGTGTAAAGCACTTGGCAATCCACAAGTGACCAGCCGCGAGCTTTTCTGCTCAAACGGCCATATCCAAGCGACAGGCCAGTGTACGAATATAAAAGCCGGGCGACTCATTAGCTCGATGCTTTTGGCGTTGCCACCTGGTCACGCAGGTACACCGGTTGCGCTTGATCTGCAACCAGCGACTCGCCTCGCGCCCAGGCGAATTGGGCCAGCGCCAGCAAGTCTTGGGCATGGGGTAACATCGATGGAGCCTGGGCACTTGGCTTGATTGCAATGCGCTCGGCAAAGGTGCCCCAGCCTGTCCCTGCAGCAAACCAGCCACCCGTTGAGCCGTCCGGCAGGCTGGCAAGCTCCGGAGCCATCACGGCTTCGCGCCCGACCAAGCGCATTTCACCCTGCTGCGCCTGGTAACAGCCCCAATAGATCTCATCCATGCGCGCATCAATCGCTGCGGCAACTTGAACAGCGCCCTCCTCGCGCATGGCACGTTGCGCCAACACCGCCAGATTGGAGACAGGAATAACCGGTCGATCCAAGGCGAAGGCAAGGCCCTGCACCACACCAATAGCAATACGAATACCCGTGAACGCCCCGGGCCCGCGGCCAAATGCAATGGCATCGAGCGCCGACATGGGCAGGCTGGCCTCAGCCATCAAAGCCTTGATCATCGGCAACAGGCGCTGCGCATGCTGGCGCGGTATCACTTCGTAATGGCTGAGCACTTTGCCGTCGTGCAGCAAAGCAACCGAGCAAGCTTCGGTGGCGGTATCGAGGGCCAACAGGGTGGTCATGGCGGCGTCCGGCAAACAGATGGCCGCGCAGTATAAACGCTGGAGACAAGAAGCTGTAGGCGTGCAACCCTGAGAAACAACAACGGCCCGCCTAAGCGAGCCGTTGTTGGAATACAGGCCGGGTCGAGTTTAGGGGGTCGCTTAAGACAGTGCAGCCAAGACCTTGGTGGTGATCTCATCGACTGAACCAACACCTGCGATGGCGCTGTACTTAGGCGTGCCTTCGGCAGCAGCCATCTTCTGGTAGAAGTCTACCAGCGGCTTGGTTTGCGAGTGATAGACCGACAGGCGATGACGTACTGTTTCTTCCTTGTCGTCTTCGCGCTGGATCAGCTCTTCGCCTGTTTCGTCATCCTTGCCGGCAACTTTCGGCGGATTGTATTCGGTGTGATACACACGGCCAGAGGCTGGGTGAACGCGACGACCAGCAATACGCTTGACGATTTCTTCGTCTTCAACGGCGATCTCGACCACGTAATCGATATTCACCCCTGCCTGCTTGAGCGCTTCTGCCTGGGGAATGGTGCGCGGGAAACCGTCGAACAGGAAACCATTGGCACAATCTTGCTGGGTAATGCGTTCTTTGATCAGGTCAATAATGATCTCATCGGAAACCAGGCCACCGCTGTCCATCACGCCCTTGACCTTGAGGCCAAGCGGGCTGCCGGCTTTTACCGCGGCACGCAGCATGTCGCCAGTCGAAATCTGTGGAATCGCGAACTTCTTGGTAATGAAGCCCGCTTGGGTACCTTTTCCGGCACCGGGCGCCCCTAGCAAAATCACGCGCATCGATGTGCTCCTCAAATTGTAAGTAATAAATCAGTGGACTCGCCTCTTGGGGCCAATCTCAGAATATTCAGGGCAGCCGCACACTTGCGCAACAAACTGCCAAAGGCCGATCAAGATACACAGCAGTCCCCCCCTGCACAAGCCACCGAAAGTCGGATACACCTCCAGCGGCTGCCAACCGGCATTCGGCTGCTTGGCGCTGCATCCCCCTTAAAACGGGGATGCAGCCTACCCAGGGGCGCCATAGACCTGAATAAAACAGTTACCGACTTAACCGGTATTGCGTAAACCGGCGGCAATACCGGCGACACTCACCAAAAGAGCCTGTTCCAGAGGGGTGTCTGCCTGATTTTCACGCATCCTCGAACGCGCCAACAACTCAGCCTGCAGCAGGTGCAGCGGGTCGAGATAGGTGTTGCGCACGGTGATAGACTCCAGCGTCTCCGGACTGTGACCGAGCAGTTGCGACTGCTGGGTCAGCCCGAGCACGCACGCGCAGGCCTGCGACAATAGGTCGCGTAAATGCGCACCCAAGGGCTGAAGTGCAGGATCAACCAACCGCTCATCGTAAAGGCCGGCGATGGCTTCATCAGCCTTGCTCAGCACCATTTCAAGCATGTCGATACGGGTGCGGAAGAACGGCCATTGCTCGCGCATTTGCGCCAGCAAGTCGGCTTCATTGCGTTGCAATGCGTTATTGAGCGCGCGGTCCCAACCCAGCCATGCCGGGAGCATAAGCCGGGTTTGAGTCCAGGCGAAAATCCATGGAATGGCCCGCAGGCTCTCGACACCACCGGCCCTGCGCTTCGCCGGACGGCTGCCCAAGGGTAGACGGCCCAGTTCCTGTTCAGGGGTTGCCTGGCGAAAATACTCAACGAACTCCGGCGTCTCCCGTACCACGGCGCGATAGCCTGCAACGCCATCGGCAGCGAGTTTATCCATCATTTCGCGCCAGGCCGGCTGCGGGGCTGGCGGTGGTAGAAGCGTAGCCTCGAGTACGGCAGCCAGGTACAGATTCAGGTTCTGCTCGGCAATATCCGGCAGTCCAAACTTGAAACGAATCATCTCGCCCTGCTCGGTGGTGCGAAAACGCCCTGCAACCGAGCCCGGCGGCTGCGACAGGATCGCCGCATGGGCAGGACCACCGCCACGACCCACCGTGCCGCCGCGGCCGTGAAATAACAGCAGTTCCACATCATGTGCCTTGCAAATATCAACCAGGGCTTCCTGCGCCCGGTACTGCGCCCAGGCGGCAGCGGTGGTGCCAGCATCCTTGGATGAGTCGGAATAGCCGATCATTACTTCTTGCGGGCCATGCAACCTGGCGCGATAGCCTTTTATGCCCAGCAGACGCTCGATCACCGGCCCTGCGTTGTCCAGGTCCGCCAGGGTTTCAAATAGCGGAACCACGCGCATGGGGCGCTGCAGCCCGGATTCCTTGAGCAATAGCTGCACCGCCAGCACATCTGAACATGCGCCCGCCATGGAAATCACGTATGAGCCCAGGGAGGCTGCTGGCGCCTGGGCAACTTCTCGGCAGGTTGCCAATACTTCAGCGGTATCCGCACTGGGCTTGAAGTGCTCCGGCAACAATGGACGGCGATTTTCCAGTTCGGTCAGCAAAAACTGCAAACGCCGGTCTTCATCCCACTCGGCATAGCTGCCCAGCCCGAGGTAGTCGGTGATTTCATTCAACGCCGCAGCATGTCGAGATGCATCCTGGCGCACGTCCAGCCGGACTAGAAACAGGCCAAATGTCGCCGCACGGCGCAGACAATCCAGCAAAGGCCCATCGGCGATCACGCCCATGCCGCATTCGTGCAGGGAGCGATAACACAGCTGCAGCGGCTCCAGCAGGTCGCGATTGTCGTGCAGAACCGCCTCGCTGGCCTGGGTTTGACTGTGCAATGCCTCTTGCGCCCAGCGACGTGTCGCCCGCAGACGCTCACGCAACTGTTTAAGCAGCGCCCGATAAGGCTCTGCGGTTTTACCCACAGCAGCACAGAGTTCCGGGCTGGCCTCTTGCATCGACAGCCCAGCCGCCAACTGGTCGATGTCGCGCAGATACAGATCCGCTGCCATCCAGCGTGACAACAGGAGCACTTCGCGCGTGACCGCGGCGGTGACATTCGGATTACCATCGCGGTCACCCCCCATCCAGGAGGCAAAGCGTACCGGCGCGGCTTCAAGCGGCAAGCGGAAACCTGTGGCGGCCTGCAAGGCGATATCAGCCTGGCGCATAAAGTTGGGAACCGCCTGCCACAGCGAGTGTTCGATAACCGCGAAGCCCCATTTGGCTTCATCCACCGGCGTTGGCCGGGTACGACGGATTTCCTCGGTATGCCAGGCCTCGGCGACCAGCCGGCGCAAGCGCTCGCTGATCTGCTGACGCTCATTGTCGGTCAAGTCACTGTGATCTTGCTGCGCCAACTCAGCGGCGATGGCATCGTATTTTTGAATAAGGGTGCGCCGTGCAACCTCGGTCGGATGCGCGGTGAGCACCAGCTCGATATCCAAACGGCCCAACTGCCTGGCCAACTCGTCCTTGCCGTGGCCACCGCTGAGTAAACGCTGCAGCAACTCACCCAGGACACGCGATTCAAAGGGTTCTGGCTCGACGCTGGTACGCCGGCGAATGCGGTGATATTGCTCAGCAATATTGGCCAGGTTCAGAAACTGGTTGAAGGCACGTGCCACCGGCAACAGTTCATCATCCTCAAGGTTATTGAGGGTCTCGCTTAGCTGCTGCGCGCCTTCTTTGGAGCCGCGGCGCGCCGCTTTTGCGCCTTTGCGGATACGCTCAATCTTGTCGAGAAACTCATCGCCGTACTGCGTGCGGATAGTCTGCCCAAGCAACTCGCCGAGTTGGTGGACGTTTTCGCGCAGGCGCGCGTCTATTTCAGCCATGCCAGTGCTCCCCGCTACGTCAAAAAGAGTGGTGCGTAAGCCAAGAGTGCCCCATTGCGGCAATCTCTTACAAGCGCACGACATCGAACTCAGCCGGACTATTTGCGGTCTAGTCTTGTGTAGTAGGCGTGCTTCAGAAAATCACGCCGAACCAAGATCGCACTGAAGCCTGCCACGAGCGGGCAAAGGATGAGTTAGTCATGAGAATTCGCGAACTGGTAGGCCATTGGGAACAGAACGCCAAGGGTCGCCTGACCCGCAGCCCTTATCAAATCCGCCTGGATGTCGAAGCTGCCGCGCGGGTGGCTGCGCTGGCGGAAATGTATCCCAAGCGTAGCCCGGAAGAGCTGCTCGGTGAGCTGATTGGCGCCGCACTTGAGGAGCTGGAGGCCAGCCTGCCTTATGTGAAAGGCAGCCATGTGGTGGCGACCGACGAGCTAGGTGATCCATTGTTCGAGGACATTGGTCCTACACCGCGCTTTCTGGCCTTGTCTCGCAAATACCTGCATGACCTGAACGAGCAACTGAAAAGCGCGGATCACTAGCCGCTTGCAACCGAGACGTCAATGAATACGCCTGAGGTGCAAGCGGCCAGGGCAGATCAGCACAGCTGGCCGCGAAGGATTCAGTGATGGTCAGGGCATGACCTGCTGTGGTGTTTTTTCACCGATGCAGTGGACCGCCTGCTTGCGATTATTGACCAAGACCCCGGTCAGCCCTTTTTGCTCGGTATCGAACATCACCACAATACCGTCGACGCACTTGGCGACCTGTGAAGCAGGCTGCAGGGAGACTTTGTAGTCCTCGCCCGGCACCGTCTTGAGCATGGTGAATTCAGACAAGAGCAAGGCATCCTGCGGCTTGGAAAATTGCACGTAACCGTAGTAGGTCAACACCGCGACAGTGGCGCAAACAGTGGCAACAGCGGTCAGAATCATTGGAATTGCAGGATCACGTTCAGTCATTGCGGACTCTCAGAGTTAGGAACTTCGGCTAAGCGGCGCAGGCCCTTGAAGCCTTGCGGGTCACTCATAAACAGCAGCAGCACTTCACGCCAGGTAGGGTCATTGAAGGTTTGCACATGACCACCACGGGTCAGCTGCAAGACCCTCGGCGCGGGCGCTGCCTGATACAGGCTTATTGCGTTGGATACCGGCACCACGGGATCATCGATACTGTGGTAAATCAGCAATGGTAAGCCTTTGAGCCTGGGAATTGCAGTAATTGCGCTTTCGTCATCGGGGACAAACTCGCTTAATGGCACTTGCAACAACCAAGTGAGCCAGGAGGTGCTCAGCACGTATTGGGCAACCTCACGGTAGCTGGCGGGCGTGCCGTCGATGATCAAGGCATCAAGCCTCTTGGCTTGTTGCGGGTGCTCGGCAAGATAATGCACGGCCAATGCACCGCCCAGGCTTTGGGCAAGCACGAACAAGGGTATGCCGCGCACCTCGGCAGTATCGTCAAGCTGTGCAAATGCCGCATCAATGTCCTGATAAATCTCAGGCAGGCTCGGCTCACCCTCAGACAGGCCGTAACCGCGATAATCGAGCATCAATACCTGATAGCCCTGCTCAGGCAACCACCAGGGCGCACCCAGGTGCATGGCCATGTTGCCGCCGTTGCCATGCAGATAGAGAACAGTGCCCTTGACCTCCACTCCAGCCTTTGCCGGCAGCCACCATGCATTCAGGCGCGTGCCATCGGCGGCGACCAGGTATTCGTCGCGAAACGCCAGCCCGGCGCGCTCAGGAGTGAAGGGCAACCCCTTGGCGGGATAGAACAACAGCGAACTGCAACCTTGCAGCAGGACAATCACCAACAATACAAGCGCGCGCATCATTGGCCGCCTGCACGGACTTCTTCACGAGCCTTGTAGGTTGCCTCATAGATGCGCTCTGCCAGGCGTGAAAAAGGCAAGCTTTGAATCCATACGGTGCCGGTGCCCTTGAGCGTTGCAAGAAAGATCCCTTCTCCGCCAAACAGCATGCTCTTGAGCCCGCCAGCCAACTTGATATCGTAGTCGATGCCTGAGCTGAAGCCGACCAGGCAACCGGTGTCGAGGCGCAAGGTTTCATTATTCAACTCTTTGCGAATAACGGTGCCGCCCGCATGCAGGAACACCAGGCCATCGCCTTCAAGCTTTTGCAGGATGAAACTCTCGCCGCCAAAAAAACCGGCGCCCAGGCGCTTGTTAAAGCTGATGCCGATGGATGTACCACGCGCTGCGCACAGGAACGAATCTCGCTGGCAGACCAGCGAACCACCCACCTGGGCCAGTGAGACCGGCACCACGCTGCCCGGATACGGTGCGGCAAAGGCCACCCGTGCCTGCTTGTCACCCGTATTGGAGAAGTGCGTCATAAACATCGACTCACCGGTGACCATGCGCTTGCCCGCGCTCCACAACTTGCCCAGCAAGCCAGAGGATGAGCCATCGCCCATGCGGGTTTCAAAACGCACATCCTCGGTCATGTAGTTCAGCGCCCCGGCCTCGGCAATCACCGTCTCCCCCGGGTCCAGAATCACCTCGACGCTTTGCGCCGAGTTACCAAGAATTTCGTACTCAAGTTCGTGGCTGTTCATTAAAAATCCTTAATACTGAACATATATTTTCAGATGTTCCTTAGACCGAAGATCTTAAACAGCCCTTTAATTATCCCCGCTACCAATACAAATCGTGGGCGTGGCGAGCGCAGGCCAGGCAAGACGCAGCCCTTCTGAAAAAGCGGAGTTTACTCCGGTAAATGAGCATTTTCGGGGGCAACTCAAACGCAGCATCAGCAAAGTACAGGACGCTACAGGATGTTGGCGTAGTCGGCCTCAATACGATCAAGGCTCAGGTTATTGAGGAAGTTGGAGAAACACATCCACGCCGACAAGGAGTTCAAGTCACTGAACTGTGGTGGCAGGTACTTGGGTGGCACCACCAGGCCTTCATCAACCAACTGGCGCAGGGTACGCATGTCTTCCAGCGTGGTCTTGCCGCAGAACAGCAGCGGGATCTGCTCCAGTTTGCCTTTGCGTACCGCAAGCTGGATGTAGTTGTAGATCATGATAAAGCCTTTCAGGTAGGAGAGATCCTTGGTGAAAGGCAAGCCCGTTGGCGTCGACCCACGAAAGGCCCGATTGGCATTGCTGTAGCTTTCTTCGAGGCTAAAGCCCTGCTCGCGATAAAACTCGAATACCTGCAGGAAATCAGCCCCCTCCTCGGCCATGTGGATGGCGCGGGTACGGTTGGTCAACTTGCGCAGGCGGGTTGGATACGAAGCGAAGCTGATCACCTCCATCAGGATTGCCAGCCCCTCCTGAGTCACGGTCGAGGACGGCGGGCCCTTGGCAAGGAAGGTGCAAATCGGCTGGTTCTGGCCGTTGAGGGTGGTTGCGACATGAACCAGTCCCTCATGGACCTCAAGCGCCTTGACGTCGCGCTCGTTGAACATCGCATCGGTACGAATCTTGATGTAATCCGCGCCGGCCGCTGCGTCCGCCAGGATACCGTCGGACTCGAATACGCGAATGGTATCCTCGTGCTCGCCGAACACCTTGTTCAGGCGATGCTGCAACAGATCGACCGCAGCCTTGGCATTGAGATTCTTGACCTCATCCTTCAAGTCGCCCCGGCTGTCGATGTTATTGAGAAACCCCGAGAACATGACGCCCAGGTCAGCCAGGGTTGGATCACCGGCATGGAATGCATCCGAGGCGGCGCCATAGAGGTCTTGCGAAATAAGGCCGAAGTCCTCGGTTCCGCGCGCTTCCAGCATGCGAATAACCATGCGGTACTCGCGGCACATGCGACGCATAATCTGGCCAACCGGGTTGAACTGCCCCAGTTGGCGCGTGATATCGCGTTCGATATTCTGAAATTCGAGCTTTTTTGCCGTCGCATCAAAGGCCAGCGGACGACTGTCATAGTAGGCCCGGTCGACCTTGGGCAGCATTTTTCCCTTGTGCTTGAGAAACTCGCTGCGGACGCTTTCGTCCCACTTCACCGCATCCAGTACCCGAATGGGCGTTTGCGCCTCGACGATCCTGTCTGACAACGCACGGACGATTAATTGATAATCATCCAAACCTACATGACTGTTCATCACTCCCTCGCGGCCTCAAGACCAGAATTACTCGGCTTCACGCTGAAAGCGCGCAACCTCGATAAACACGTCCGAATTGGCAGGATCATTCAGGTATGCAAAAACCTGCTCCATCGGCGAGGTGATCAGCACACCCTCGCCCACCGGCATTTCCACCATTTTGCCCTGCCACAGACCTTCTTCAAGCTCTTGCAGCATGCGTTCAACATCGAGACTGTACAACACCAGCTCATTGTTGCGCGTCAACTCAAAGCCGAGGATTACAAAATTGGCGCCCAAACGCTTGGGCAAGCCGGTCGACATATACCAGCGGCTACCATGATGAGCGACGGTGAAACCGTACTCCTCGACATCATCAAGATTATCCAGGCTGCCTTCGAAGCTTCTCGCCTTGTAGGTATTGGAGCCCGAGCGGCTGATTTCGAGGTACTGCAACTCTCCCCATTCGTTTTTGCGCGACCACTCGCCCAGCAACGGAATAGGCGCCGCTTCATTGGCCGGAATCGGATCTTTGAAGGTAACCAGGCAGCCACTCAACAACAGGAAGGACAAGGCGACCAACGCACGCCAGGCTTTCATTCAGCTCTCCTTGTGAAATCGGGTTGTGTACTGCTCCGATCGCTGCCACTCGATGCCCGGGCCCTTCGATGATCGCAGCCTGCTGGCTGCGGTTGCTTAAACGCCCAGGACCAAATACAGATACCGTTTAAGAATGGCTAACATTGCTTCAATGTCCAGCGCATCAACGCCCTCGATAAGCCCTCGATATTCCATGCGCTCGACTGCAGTCGTCAAGAGTATTGCATCCTCGGCCGGATGCTTTGAGCCGATCATAGCGAAGAAACGTGTCGCTCCGTGCAAAACGATTTGCGCCTGGGCCCGCACCAGATCGTGCAAGCGGGGATTGAGCAACGCTTCGTGGCGAAATGCCTGCTCAGCCAGCAAGTGATCGCGACGGTCAATCAGCTGGCTGCGTACGAAGGCAACCGCCATCTGCGCCACTTCATCGGCAAAGGCCCGCAGCCTGGCTGGTGAACCATCAAAATGGCTCACGCGCTCTTGCAACAATGCGTCGTTGCTGCTCCACAGCTCGGTCTGGTTAGCCGCGCAACGCTCCACGAACAGAGTGAAGGTGTCGCTTATCAGGTCGTTGATATCTTTGAAGTAATAGGTGGTCGCTGACAACGGCACCTGCGCCTCGGCAGCCACAGCCCGGTGGCGAACAGCGCGCACGCCATCGCGCACGATAATACGCAACGCTGCTTCAAGAATGGCTTGGCGGCGTTTCTCACTACCAGCCCTGCTGGCTTTACGTCCCTGGTATTGGATATTGTCGGTTACAGCAGTTGCTGCAAAGCTATCATCGTCTTGAGTCATTACGCGTTTCACAGGCAGACAGTCCTCTAACACATACGTATAAAAGAGTTTCGCGACCTTCCCTAGACTTATTGACTTCACCGGCAAGCCGTCGGTGTCCAGCTCTATGTATTGACCTTTGCGGGGGCTGGAAAGTTACACGGGGCTACGCAGCCTCATACTGCCCAACAATGCAGTTCATGCAGGTTCACTCAATAGACGAAGTGATATCACCTTGCGACACCTTGGCCCCAGAAGCAGAAAACCGCCCGAAGGCGGCTTTTGCTCAGCGTCTCACGCTTGCGGTCGCATGTGCGGGAATAGGATCACATCCCTAATTGAGGGCGCATCGGTCAGCAGCATCACCAGGCGGTCGATACCAATACCTTCGCCCGCAGTCGGCGGCATGCCATATTCCAGCGCGCGAACAAAGTCAGCATCATAGTGCATGGCCTCGTCGTCGCCGGCATCCTTATCCGCAACCTGTGCCATAAAGCGCTCGGCTTGATCCTCGGCATCGTTAAGCTCGGAATAGGCGTTGGCGATCTCACGTCCACCGATGAACAGTTCAAAGCGATCGGTGACGCTTGGGTCCTGATCATTACGCCGTGCCAAAGGCGAGACTTCGAATGGGTACTGGGTGATGAAGTGTGGCTGCTCCAGCTTTGGCTCAACCATCTCTTCGAAAATCATCACCTGCAACTTGCCCAAGCCTTCAAAGCCCAGCACCTTGGCGCCAGCCTTCTTGGCGATCTCACGGGCACTGTCAATGTCACGCAGCTGCTCGGCCGTCACATCGGTGTACTTGAGGATCGAATCGAATACCGACAGGCGCACGAAGGGTTCGCCAAAATGGAAGACCTTGCCCTGATACGGCACATCTGTACTACCCAAGACCAGCTGGGCCAACTCACGGAACAGCTCTTCGGTGAGGTCCATGTTGTCTTCGTAGTCGGCATAAGCCTGGTAGAACTCAAGCATGGTGAATTCTGGGTTATGGCGGGTCGAGACACCTTCGTTACGGAAGTTGCGATTGATCTCGAATACCCGCTCAAAGCCACCGACTACCAGACGCTTGAGGTACAGCTCAGGCGCGATACGCAGGAACATCGGCATGTCCAGCGCATTGTGATGGGTTTCAAACGGCTTGGCTGCTGCACCACCCGGAATGGTCTGCAACATTGGCGTTTCGACTTCCAGGAAGTCGCGCTCAGCGAGGAATTTACGAATATGACTGATCACCTGCGAACGCACGCGGAAGTCCTGGCGGACCTCTTCATTGACGATCAGGTCAACGTAACGCTGGCGGTAACGCTGCTCGGTATCGGTCAGGCCATGGTGCTTGTCCGGCAGCGGACGCAGGGACTTGGTCAGCAGCCGCACGCTGGTCATTTCAACGTACAAGTCGCCCTTGCCCGAGCGCGCCAGGGTACCTTCGGCGGCAATGATGTCGCCCAGGTCCCAGGTTTTGACCGCCGCCAGGGTTTCCTCAGGCAGGGTTTTACGGTTGACGTAGACCTGAATGCGCCCAGTCATGTCTTGCAGCACCATGAAGGAGCCACGGTTGAGCATGATACGACCGGCAACCTTGACTGGAATCGCGGCTTCAGCCAGCTCTTCCTTGGTCTTATCGACATACCGTTTCTGCAAGTCCGCGCAGTAGCTGTCGCGGCGGAAGTCGTTGGGGAAGGCAATGCCCTGCTCACGCACGGCGGCAAGCTTTTCTTTGCGCTGGGCAATCAGCTTGTTTTCTTCCTGTTGCAGATCGTGCTGGTCGATTTGTTCGTCGCTCATGGTCTTCCGTCTGTTCCTGTATTCGTAGGTGTTGCTGAGCGCAGCGATGCCCAACATCCGGCCTGCTTGACCGGTATCCTACGCAAATGCAGCGCCGCTCGTTGCCCCAGCTTAGCTGGATTCAACCTACATTGCGTTGTGTTGCACAGCCGCGCGAGCGAGGCTGTTTTTTACAGTCCTTGCTTGAGACTGGCCTCGATAAAACCGTCGAGGTCGCCATCGAGTACCGCGTCGCAGTTGCTGTTCTCGATATTGGTGCGCAAATCCTTGATTCGCGACTGATCGAGCACATAAGAGCGAATCTGATGACCCCAGCCGATGTCCGACTTGGAGTCCTCGAGCTCTTGCGAGGCCGCATTACGCTTTTGAATCTCTTGCTCGTACAACTTGGCCCGCAACATTTTCATGGCGGTGTCTTTGTTGGCGTGCTGAGAACGCTCGTTCTGGCAGCTCACCACCGTGTTGGTCGGCACGTGGGTGATACGTACCGCAGAATCAGTGGTGTTTACGTGCTGACCACCGGCGCCGGAGGAGCGATAGGTATCAATACGCAGGTCAGCCGGATTGATCTCGATCTCGATGTTGTCATCGATTTCAGGCGAGACAAACACTGCTGTAAACGAGGTATGGCGACGATTGCCCGAGTCGAACGGACTCTTGCGCACCAGGCGGTGAACACCAATTTCAGTGCGCAGCCAACCAAAGGCGTACTCGCCCTTGATATGCACGGTCGCGCCTTTGATACCGGCGACTTCGCCAGCCGATAGCTCCATGATGGTCGCATCAAAACCGCGTTTGTCTGCCCAGCGCAGGTACATGCGCAGCAGCATATTGGCCCAGTCCTGAGCCTCGGTGCCGCCAGAGCCCGCCTGGATATCCAGATAAGCGTTATTAGGGTCCATTTCACCGCTGAACATGCGGCGGAACTCAAGCTTCTCAAGAATTTCACGCAGACGTTCAACTTCGGTCGCTACATCATCAACTGCGCCCTGATCGTCTTCTTCAGCGGCCATTTCGAGCAAGTCGGCACAGTCGGCCAAACCTGTCTGAAGGTCGTCCAGAGTCTCGACTATTAATGCAAGGGATGCGCGTTCGCGCCCCAAGTTCTGGGCGTACTCAGGGTCATTCCAGACATTTGGGTCTTCAAGCTCACGGTTTACTTCAACTAGACGATCATGCTTTTGATCGTAGTCAAAGATACCCCCGAATTGTCAGGGTGCGCTCGGAGAGGTCCTTGATGCTGTTAACGATCGGGTTGATTTCCATAGCTGGCGGGCACTCGCAGGTAAAACGTTCGAAAAGCCGACGATTATACCTGCTGTAGCGCGCCATCGACAGCCCGGTGTTTGTCCAGCGCTATTGCTCGACGCCAACCTGGTTACGACCGTTGCCTTTGGCCCGATATAGCGCGTTGTCGGCCTTTTCGACCAGGGTCAATGAATCGCCCCCGGCGATAGGCATGATGGTTGCGACGCCAAGGCTCACGGTCACTGACGCCCCTTCCTGAGGCTGGCAGTGCGGAATATTCAGGGCCTCGACAGCACGGCGGACCTTTTCGGCCTGCAAGCGCGCGCCACCGGACGCCGTGCTTGGCAGAATCATCGCAAACTCTTCGCCGCCGTAACGGGCGACCAGATCGGAGGAGCGCGAACATGCGTCGGCTAGCGCAGCACCCACCCGGCGCAGCACGTCATCGCCAGCCACATGGCCAAACTGATCGTTATAGACCTTGAAATAGTCGACATCGATCATGATCAAGGACAATTGACTTTGCTCGCGAAGCGCCCGGCTCCACTCGATCTCAAGGTACTCGTCGAAATGCCGGCGATTGGCCAAACCGGTCAGGCCATCGGATTTCATCATGCGCTGCAGCACCAGATTGGCTTCAAGCAGCTGTTGCTGACTCTCACGCAAGGCTCGAAACGCCTCGTCCCGCTGCTGCAAGGCAATATAGGAACGCGAGTGATAGCGAATACGCGCGATCAACTCAATGGTGTCGGGCAATTTCACCAGGTAGTCGTTGGCGCCGTTGGCAAAGGCGGCGCTTTTGACCTGGGGATCTTCCTTGGTCGAAAGCACGATAATCGGAATGTCCTGCAGGCTCGGCTCTGCTCGATAAGCACCCAACAAGCTCAAACCATCAACCCCCGGCATGACCAGGTCTTGCAGAATCACCGTTGGCCTGATTTGCCGGGCAGTATCCACGGCCGAGTAGGGATCGGAGCAAAAGTGAAAATCAATACCCTCCACGCCGCTCAGTGCACGACGCACTGCCTCGCCAATCATGGCTTGGTCGTCGACCAGTAACACCATCACAGCGTTGGTCGCTGCAGGATAGTCTTTGGCATCTATTAGCTTGGAATCGTGCATACCATCTCCAGACAACACAGGGCATTGTGCCTTTATCTACTCAACTCAGCCAGCAGCCAAACCGTTACCCGTAGTGTTCAATCAATTTTGATGCAATTTGATCCAGAGGCAGAATCTCTACCGCCGCATTGATAGAGGCAGCAGCCTTGGGCATGCCGTACACCGCGCAAGTGGCCTGGTCCTGGGCGATCGTCAAGAAGCCCCGCTCACGCATGTTTTTCAAACCCTGGGCGCCGTCACGCCCCATCCCCGTCAACAAGACCCCAACCGCCTCGCCTTGCCAATGGCGCACCAGGCTGTCAAAGAACACATCTATGGAGGGCCGGTAGATCTGCTCGGCAGGCTCCTTGCGATAGCACAGGCGACCATTGGCTTGCATGCACAGGTGGTTGTTGGTACCCGCCAGCAAAATCTCGCCACGGCGAGGCTGATCATCGGGCTGCGCCAGACGCACAGGCAGTTTTGACTCTGTGGCCAGCCATTGCGCCATACTTTTGGCGAATACTTCATCAACATGCTGCACCAGCACGACCCCGGCACTGAAGTCCGCCGGTAATTGCCTGAGCAACGTCACCAGGGATGCCGGCCCTCCCGCCGATGCGCCAATGGCGACTATTCGTTCACGCTTGCGAGTTGTCTCGGCTTGCGTGTGTACGGCCGCCGACTTGACGCCGTGCTGCCCAATCATCCAACCAATATTGTGCAGCTTGCGCAGCAGTGCTGTTGCATCGACAGCTTGCGGGTCAATCAGTGAAGGGGTGTTGACGACATCCAGCGCACCATGCCCCATGGCCTCGAAGACCTTGTTCATGTTGCGTTCGATGTCCGAGGTAACGATCAAAATAGCGCAGGGACACTCAGCCATGATGCGCCGGGTAGCCTCTACGCCATTCATGCGCGGCATCAGCATATCCATCAACACCACATCAGGCCTTTGCTCTTCGCACTTTTGCAGCGCTTCCAGACCATCAGTTGCAGTCCAGATAACCTGATGCGCATGCTCTCGACTAATGACTAGCCGCAACACCTCAATCGCCAGCGGCATGTCATTGACTATCCCGATCCTCATTCCTGCGCATCCCCAATCAAAACCTGAACAGCATCCAGCAATGCTTCGTCATGGAAACTGGCTTTCGCTAAATAGTAGTCGGCCCCGGCATCAAGACCACGCTGGCGATCTTCTTCGCGATCCTTGTAGGAAACCACCATCACTGGCAGCGACTGCAGGCGACTGTCGCGGCGTACCAGGCTAACCAGCTCGATACCGTCCATGCGTGGCATATCGATATCGGTGATCAGCAAGTCGAATGACTCCGCCCTCAGCGCATTCCAGCCATCCATGCCATCTACCGCAACAGCTACATCATAGCCACGACTGAGCAGCAACTTACGTTCAAGTTCACGGACTGTGAGCGAGTCATCAACCACCAGCACGCGTTTACGCACCCGGCCACCCGCTTGCCTGTCACGACTGTCGACCCGCTGCAGGTTACCGCTGCCGAGCAACTTGCCAATCGAGCTGCAAAGGTCTTCTACATCGAGGATCAGCACCGGCGTGCCGTCATCCAGCAAAGCCCCAGCCGACACATCTCGCACCTTGCCAAGCCTTGCATCCAGCGGCATTACCACCAGGGTACGCTCGCCGATAAAGCGTTCGACCGTCAGCCCATAAAGCATGTCCCGGTCGTTGATAAGCACCACCGGGATACCGTCTTGCTCGACACGCGCCTCGGTCTTTTGCAGTAACTGGCTCGCCGCGATCAAGCCGACATGGCGGTTCTCGTGCCAAAAATGCTGGCGTCCCTCAAGCTGGACAATTTGCTGTTGCTCAAGGCGTACCATGTGTTCGATATGTGCCAGCGGAATCGCATAGGCCTCGGCGCCAATTTCAACCACCAGGCTACGTACAACCGATAGCGTCAGGGGAACCTCGAGGATAAACAGGCTGCCCTGCCCTGTTTGCTGCTGCATGCGTACGCTGCCACGCAGTTGGCGAATCTCGTGCATGACCGCATCAAGCCCCACGCCGCGACCCGAGACTTCGGTCACTTGCTCGCGCATGCTGAAACCGGGCAAGAACAGGAACGCCAGCAGTTCTTCCTCGCTCAACTTGGCGATGGTTTCCGCAGTCGACAGCTTGCGCGCGCGAATGCTTTCCCTGAGTCGCTGCAGGTCGACCCCGCCACCATCGTCACCTAGCTCCAGAACCAGCATGCCCGCGTGATGCCGGGCACGTAGCTTGATCACCCCTTCAGCGGCCTTGCCGTGACTGACCCGTTGTTCAGGGCTTTGGATTCCATGATCAACTGCATTGCGCAACAGGTGTGTAAGCGGCGATTCAAGGCGTTCCAGCACATCACGGTCAACCTGGGTACCTTCCCCCTCGACTTCCAGGCGCACCTGTTTGCCAAGGGATCGGCCAAGGTCACGTACCATCCGCGCCTGACCCGCCAGCACATCGGCAAATGGCCGCATGCGCGAGGTCAGCGCCGCGTCGTACAGCGCCTGGGTACGCTGCTCGCCCTGCCAGGCGAACTCGTCAAAGGCTTCGATATGCTGCGTCAGCATCTGCTGGCATTCACCAAGCAGCCCCCGGCTTTCACTCAGCAAAGCCTGGGCCTGTGCATCCAAAGACGACTCGAGGGTGACTTCACGCAAAGAATCGAGCGCCCGACGGGTCGTGGAATGCAAGCGTTTCAGACGTGCCAGGGAGTCACTCAGCGGCTTGATACGCTGAAACTCAACCAGGGATTTCCCCGACATGTCCAGAAGATGATCCAGACGCTCGGCCGAGACACGCAGCACTCGCCCACGGGCATCAGTTGCCGGTTCAAGGGTCGAGTCCTGGGAAGGCTCCACCACTGCTGGCTCGGGGCTGTCCTGCACCATTGGCTCTTCAGCCGGAGCTGGCGGCGGTACGGGCGGCGGCGATGACTGTGCAAACGCAGGAACAGCCGCAACAAACAGCGCCTGCAGGCGGACGACCAGACTGGCAACCTGCTCGCTGAGCTGGTTCTGTTGCTCGCTATTCAGCCCGACCTGGCCAATGCGCAATAACACATCGGAACCCTGCAACAGTGCATCGATATGATCCGACTGCAAGCGCAGCAAGCCTTCCTGCGCGGCAACCAGCAAGTCTTCCATGACGTGGGCAATGCTCACGCCCTCATCAAGACCAACAATTCGCGCCGCACCTTTTAACGAGTGCGCCGCACGCATACAGGCTTCGAGTTGTCCGGCGTGCGTGGGATCACGTTCCAGCACCAGCAAGCCGGCATCAAGCACCTGGGTCTGTGCCTCGGCCTCCATGCGAAACAGTTCAAGCAGCGAGGCGTCACGCATTTGATCAGGGGTCATGCCAGGCTCCTGGTCATTGCCTGCGCCAGCAACTGCTCATCCAGCAAGGTAATACTGCGTTCCCGCCAGCGGACCACGCCCTTGGCGTACTGGCCAGCGGCTTGCCCGACACCTCGTGCAGGCTCCCTGATGGCACTCAGGGCAATCCTGTGAATGCCTTCGACCTCGTCAACAGGAGCAACAAAGACACCGTTGCTGCTACCCAGAATCAGCATGCGTGGCACGACACGACGCTCAGTATTGGCGATCTGCACGGGCTCAAGACCGAGCAGGTCCTGCAGGGAAATGCAGGCAACCAAGGCCCCGTTGACATTGGTCACCCCCAACACGCTTCGCGAGCGCTGATGGGGCAGCGAATGAATGGTGGTCTGGCTCACCACCGAGACCAAACCCGAGGTCGCAAGCCCAAGCCATTGCTCACCCAGCCGAAAGATCAGGGTTGAGCGACATTCGCCAAGGTCTTGTTCAACGTCCGCAGTAGCATCATCGCGTTCGAGCAACTGCGACCCATAGCGGTCAAGCAAGCTGATTGCCGCCTGCGCATACACCTCGCAATTACGGCAGTGCACATGCTCGACCAGGCGCGGGCAGCTTTTATCGCCATAAACGCCAATGCGTTTCCAACAGTCATCGAGTATTGGCAAGGAGTCATCAGTGATGAGGGTTGGCGAACTATCGACCACTGTTATTCACTCCACGACTCGCTCGCAGGCGCAAGCGCCGGGCACCGGCCTGATCACCACGGGCTTCCAGCAACATGGCCAGATGCGATAACGCCTCAATGTGTTCAGGCTCCAGGTACAGCGCCTTGCGGTAATAGTTTTGTGCCTCATCGCTGCTGCCAGCAGTGTCATGAAGCAACCCAAACCAGTAGAACAGCCCTGCGCTCGGCCCCTGCGTCGCCAATAAGGCATCACAGGCTTTTAACGCCTCGGCAGTGCGCCCGCTATTGGCCAAAGCCTCGATTGCAGCCAACTGATCAGTTGTTGCATCAGGCTTGGCCTGGGTGTTTTTTCCAGTGACGGTACTCAGCGAAGACAATGCCGGCCTGGGCGCAACAGGCTTGGTCTGCCGGGGAGGCGCCATCACCGGTTTTGCGGGCAGCTTAAGTCGGGCGGCCAAGGGTTGCGGCCCGGACCTGTCATTCAGCCCCTGCGTCGAGGCGGTCGCACTGGCATCGGCAAGCTTGAACACAAAACTCAAGGGCACGCCCAATGCCTGCATACCGTTCTGACTGAACAGGCCTGTCTCGGCCGGCCCGGTGAACATCGCACCACCGGGCGCCAGCAAGCGCTTGAGCGCCTGCAAGGCCTTGAGCTGGGTGGGCCGGTCAAAATAGATCAGCAGATTGCGGCAAAACACAAAGTCATAAGGCTGGCGCGTGTTGTGCAGGCTGGCGTCGAGCACATTGGCACATTGCAAGCTCACCTTTTCACGCACGCTTTCAGCAAGCCGGTAGCGATCAGCCTCAAGGCTGAAATAACGCTCGCGAAAGCCCAGGTTGTCGCCACGAAAGGAGTTGCGCCCATATACAGCCTTGCCGGCGACTTCCAGTACCCGCTCACTCACATCCAGCGCTTCGACCCGAAACGTCTCCGGCGCCAGACCACCATCCAGTAATGCCATGACGATTGAATAGGGTTCTTCACCGGTCGAGCATGGAATACTGATAATCCGAAGTGGCCTTGAGGCCTTCAATTCGCTTAGACGAACCTGCGCCAACCTGGCCAGGAGATTGAATGACTCGGGGTAACGGAAAAACCAGGTTTCAGGCACAACCACAGCCTCGACCAAGGCATGCTGCTCATCTGCCGAGACCTGCAACTGCTGCCAGTACGCTTCTTCATCGGTGCTGGCCGTGGCCTTGATGCGCTGGCGTATGGCGCGCTCGATCACGGTCTGCCCTACGGACTCGACATCCAGGCCGATTTTACGCTTGAGTAACTGCTCGAACCGTTCATTCATGAGTTGGATCATCAACTGCATCACGCACCAGCAGCGCCCGGACTTCATCGGTCAACAACTGCTCAACGCTGATGCGCTGAACCATTCCCCCGGCGGTCTGCTGGACCATGCCCAAGTAGGGCGCTGTCGGGTTTTGCACCGGATTGGAGCTGAACCCATCCTCACGCAAACGCTGCGTATCAGTTGCCTGCTCAAGGATCAGACCAAGTTGCACCGGCTGTGCCTGCGAGGACAAATACCTGACCACTACCAAACGGGTACTGGCGCGCGACTGCGCGGGATTGGCAAACACCAGCTGGCAGAGATCAATCACTGGCAGCGGCTCCCCACGAAACACAAACAAGCCGGAAACCCACTTCGGTGCGTCGGGGATCGCCTTGAACCGCTGCATTGGCAAGACCGCGCTGATGGCGTGAACGTCCAGTGCATAGCGGTCCTTACCGAGGGAAAACAGCAAGTACAACTCACCACGCTGGCGGCGAGCTTGCTGGTAGGTGGCTGGCGCGCTCATCCCGATCTAGACCTTGAAGCGGCTAACGCCGGATCGCAGGCTACCAGCCACCTGGTTGAGTTCATCAATCGCTGATCCGGTCTGGCGCAGCGACTCGACTGTCTGGCCACTGGCCTCACCCAGTTGCACCAGTGCCTGGTTGATCTGCTCGGCCCCGGTGGCCTGCGCCTGCATCCCTTCATTGACCATCTGTACCCGGGGCGCCAGCGCCTGGACCTGATGGATAATTTGCGTCAACTGCTCACCCATTTGCCCCACTTCAGCAATACCGCGACGCACCTCTTCGGAAAACTTGTCCATGCCCATGACGCCAGCAGAGACAGCAGACTGGATTTCACGAACCATTTGCTCGATGTCATAAGTCGCCACCGCGGTTTGATCGGCCAGACGACGGACTTCAGTTGCCACAACCGCAAAACCGCGACCATATTCACCGGCTTTTTCGGCCTCGATCGCGGCATTCAGGGACAACAGATTGGTTTGATCGGCAAACTTAACAATGGTGGTGACCACATGATTGATGTTGCCAGCCTTCTCGTTAAGGATCGCCAGCTTGGCGTTGACCAGGTCAGCGGCGCCCATAACCTGGTGCATGGTGTCCTCCATGCGGGTCAGGCCAAGTTGGCCAGACCCTGCCAGCACCGAGGTTTGCTCGGCGGTACCGGACACCTCATCCATGGTGCGCACCAGGTCGCGGGCAGTCGCGGTAATCTCGCGCGACGTGGCGCCAATCTCGGTGGTGGTCGCTGCGGTTTCGGTCACTGTGGCTTGTTGTTGCTTGGAAGTTGCCGCGATTTCGGTGACAGCGGTGGTCATCTGCACCGCCGAACGTTGCGCCTGGGTCACCAACGACTTCAGCGCCTCGCTCATGTCGTTGAAGCCGACCTCGATTGCGTTGAATTCATCATTGCGTTGCAGGTCCATGCGTACCGACAAGTCGCCCTCGCCCATCACCCGCAACGTCCTTACGATCGCCTTGATCGGCGTGGTAATGGCTCGCAACAGCAACAATCCACAAACACCGGCAATCAAAATAGCCAGCAAGACCGCGATAACCGTGCTGACTTCCAGCGCAACCACCGCAGCAGAAATCCCATTTACCGCTGTTATGGCATGAGTGCGATTCAAATCCACAAGCTGGTTGAGCTGTTCACGCCCTTGCAGCCATTTACTTTCTAGAGGACCGAGCCCCAATGCCGAAGCTTGAGCAAACTCGCCCTGGCCAAGCAACGCCCTGAACTGCGCATGCAGCTTGAGGTAATCAGCACGGTCATGTTCAAACTCAGACAGGAGCTGCTCATCCGTTTTATCGAATACCGTCCTTTTGTACAGGGCAATTTCCTTGTCGAGTTGTTTCTCGCTGTCCTCGAAACCCTTCATATCAATGGGCTGGCCATTGAGCTCGGTTGCGCCCTCGCGCAAGGAGGCCGCCAGCAGGGCCTGCTGCGTCATGAGTATATGGTCGACCCAAATACCGCGAATCTTGGAAATCTGGTAAAGGCCAGGCACCGCATCTTCCTGTACCGACCTTGCCTCTTCGTCGACACTGGCCAGGCGGGTATAGGTATACACCGCAAGCAACAGCAAAATGGCAATGACAACCGCAAAACTTGCAACAATACGCCGCCGAACAGTCCAGTTCTTCACAGTTTTCCCCGGTTTTAAATACTTGACTCGATTCAGTCCCGCAGCATAGGGCTTGGGCCTTAGGGTTATAGCGGCGACTCTAGAGACTCCCTGTATCGACTGCAAGTTGGATATCTGTAGGTTCGACCACCCGCTTAACTAACCTGGCCTTCTGGCTGCGTGACTGATCCAGCACAGACCTCCTTAACCATAGCTGTTGAATTGACCTGCATGATCATTTGCGCCGCTTTCTCGGCAATCATCAGCACTGGCGAGCAGGTATTGCCCGAAACGATGCTGGGCATGATCGAGGCATCGGCGACCCTCAACCCGGCAATTCCGTGCACACACAGGCGGTCATCAACCACCGCATCGGTGCCTTGACCCATCTTGCAGGTGCCGACCGGATGAAAAATGGTGGTGCCTATTTCAGCTGCGGCGCGGTACAGGTCCTGCTCAGTCTGATAACTCGGGCCGGGCTTGTATTCCTCCGGCCTGAAGGCTGCCAACGCAGGGGCGGCAACAATCCTGCGCGTCAAGCGAATAGCCTCTGCAGCCACTTGCAAGTCGCGCTCATCGCTCAGGTAATTAGGCTGGATCAATGGCATCGCCGTGCTGTCGAGCGAATTGATCTCGACCTTG
Organism: Pseudomonas segetis; assembly: GCF_900188155.1. Classification (GTDB taxonomy): domain Bacteria; phylum Pseudomonadota; class Gammaproteobacteria; order Pseudomonadales; family Pseudomonadaceae; genus Aquipseudomonas; species Aquipseudomonas segetis. Next base: position 311,564 of record NZ_FZOG01000001.1, on the reverse strand, counting down.
CCGCGACTAAAAGGGCGCAAATTACACACAGAGGCGGTAAACGCCGGGAAGTCGTGCAGCGGTTCACCGAAACGCTCGAGTGACAGGGGTTGAACGTGATACTGCAAGTTGGCGCTGGTTTGCTCGTCACTGGAACGGGCGAATGCTCCCAACTGACTTGGAGCCATCGCCAGCGGTCCACTACGCTTGAGCAAATACTCAAGCCCCATGGCCATCTTGCCCGTCAGTTTAGAGGCTATCTGATTAAGGGTTCTAACCCCGCTGACTTTATAGACAAGGCGTAGTTGCAGATGGTCCTGCAGGTTCTGGCCAACACCGGCCAGCTCGTGCTGGACGGCGATACCCAGGCGCGTCAATAACGGACGCGGACCTATACCGGAGCGCTGCAACAACGCCGGCGAACCAATGGCCCCGGCACAGAGGATCACTTCCCGACGCGCCTTGATACTGTGCTCACGGCCTTGCAAATGCACGTTCAAACCCTGGGCACGCCCCTCCGCCAAGATCACCCGCTGGACATCGGCGCCGGTCACTATGTGCAAGTTGCTGCGCTGCTCAATGCCTCGCAAGAATGCTTTCGAGGCATTCCAGCGCACGCCACGGCGCTGGTTAACCTGGAAGTAGCTACAGCCTTCGTTATCGCCACCATTGAAGTCCTCGACACTGGCGATCCCGGTTTGTGCGGCAGCCTGCCTGAACGACTCCAGTACATCCCATTTCAAGCGCTGCTGCTCGACTCGCCATTCCCCCTGGCCGCCATGCAAGGCGCTCTCGCCGCCATAGTGGTTTTCACTGCGCTTGAAGATGGGCAAGACATCATTCCAGGCCCAGCCCTGGTTACCCGCCGCCGCCCAGCCATCGTAGTCCTGGCGCTGGCCGCGCATGTAAATCATGCCATTGATTGAAGAACTGCCGCCCAGCACGCGCCCTCGCGGGTATTTCAGGGAACGCCCATTGAGCCCGGGCTCGGCAACGGTGTCATAGCACCAGTCCGTACGCGGGTTGCCAATGCAATAAAGATAACCCACCGGGATATGAATCCATGGATAGTTATCGCGCCCTCCTGCCTCAAGCAGCAGCACCTGGACACTCGGATCCGCAGACAAGCGGTTAGCCAGCAAGCACCCGGCAGGGCCAGCACCGACGATCAGATAGTCGTAGCTCTCCAGAATTTTCTGCATTGACGCCTCGCTTTGTTGTTTTTATATGCTCGCGGCCAGCCTAGCCGCTCAAGGCTGCCAACAGAAATAATCTATTGGTCGGAGTACTTCATGGCTTCGCCAACTGCACAGCACAGTTGGCGAAGTCATTTCCCGCGATTGATCAGCCCTGTGGCCGGGCGTGTGCCTCAAGCTGTGCCTGCAAGCCTGGCTCCAGCTGTAGCTGGGCGGCCAGTTGGTTGAGGTACTCACGCTCACCACCCTCTTGCTGGCCAATCAACATGGCACTGGCAAGGTACATTTCAGCCGCCATTTCAGGACTATTGGCGGCCTGGGCAACGACGGCGGCATCCAGTGGGCTGCGCACTTCGCGATCCAACCAGTCCTGCAACTCGGGGTCGGAGGTCAGCTTGGCTATTTCCCCGTAGATAAGCTTTTTCTCTTGCTCATCCACTCGTCCGTCGGCCTTGGACGCGGCAATCAGCGCACGCAATATCCCATGGCTATGTTCTTCAACCTCCGGACCGACAAGCATGTCGACAGTCTGAGGCATCGCCATTGCAGCCGAACGGGTCGCCGGAGCCTGAGTATTTTGTGCCTGGTTTTTTTGCCAGGCGCTATAGGCCTGATAGGCCAGCATACCGAGGGTGGCCAAGCCGCTCATGCCAATACCGCCAGTATTATTCGTGGTACTGCCTCGGGACTGGCCAGCTTGCGGGCTCTGCCCTCCAGAACCCAATAGACCACCGAGTAAATCCCCGAGACCACCTGCTCCGGCATTGGTACCGCCCGCCCCGCCCAACAGGCCGCCAAGCGCACCACCCAATGCACCGCCAAGACCACCGGCCATGCCGCCTGCGCTTCGGCTTGAGCCTCCTTGCCCAGACAACCCAGCGCGTAATAACTGTTCAAGTAAACCGCTAGTGTTCATTGATGCCTCCATTGCGTTGATACACCCGATTCTGGGAAATAAACCATAGACCAGTGCCTGGCCCCACACCAGCGATTAAACCTGCGAGCACAGCTTCGTCTGGAACTTGTGGGCAGTCGTACGTACCATTGCCGGCGCATCATGGAAATTAGCGCATTGGCGCTATGCGGATAATTAAAACAAAGGAACTGTGCAGAATGAAAAGCAAGACAATCACACTGGCCGCCTGCCTTTTGACAATTGTCACAGCCAACGCTGGTGCTGCGGATATCATCAATCAGAATTTTGGCGATATCACTTTCAAGACCACTCGCCTGTCCAGCAACGAGTCCAACTACCTGGACCTGCCCACGCAGTGGGCCAAGGCCTACGGTTCATTCAATAAAAAACTGAAACTAGAGCCGCAGATCGCGGAAATGGTGCGCTTGCGCGTTGGCCAGATAGACAACTGCAATTACTGCAATGTGTTTCATACTCGCGATGCGCTGGAGTCTGGGATCTCGCCTGCCAAGGTCTATGCAATTTCCACGTGGCGCAGCAGCGAGCTGTTCAGCGCCAAAGAGCGCGCAGCGCTTGCATATGCCGAGGCCCTGGCCAAGGTGGATAACGCCGCCATGCCCGAGGCATACGCCCAACTCGACAAGGTCGGCTACAGCGCGGTAGAGAAAGAAGAACTCACCAACTGCGCGCTCCTGATGAGCCTGTGGTCGCGCCTGTTCCTGGCCCAGGGTAAAACCTCCTACCTCACCGATGGCCCCAGTGAGCCCGAGAAAGCCCCAAGCCCGAAGCCCTGAACTGCGAGCCTGGCGTCATAAAAAAGGCTGGAACACCCAGGTGCGCCAGCCTTTTAGCTAAAAGGTCAAAGATGTCTGAAGCGACTTAGGCTGGAGTGAGCTCCGCCCTGACCTGTGCTTCCAGTTCCTGCTTCAATGCAGGATCAAGCTTGAGTTGACGCGCTAATTCCTCAAGGTATGCGCGCTCCATAAAATGCTCTTCATCGACCATCAACACACTGGCGATATACATTTCCGCCGCCATTTCAGCCGTGGTGGCAGCACGGGCGACATCAGCCGGGTCCAGAGGCTTGTTCAACTCGGCCTCTAGCCAACGCTGCAATGACTGATCATCCGCCAGCTTGCTGAGTTCGCCTTCAATCAATTGACGTTCGCGGGCATCGACATGACCATCGGCCTTGGCTGCCGCCACTAACGCCTTGAGAATGCCCTGGCTGTGAATCTCCGCTTCCGGAGCGGGCAGACGATCGATGGTTTGCGGTTCATGCCGAACATTACCCGCCTGCTGGGACTGCCAGTTGCCGTATGCCTTGTAGGCAATAACCCCCAAGGCAGCCAAGCCGCCATATGTGAGCGCCTTGCCACCAAACTTGCGGGCCTTCTTATTGCCCAGCAACAACCCCATTGCCCCAGCAGCCAGCGCACCGCCACCGGCGCCAGAGAGCAAGCTACCCAAACCGCCAGATGAGCCAGACTTGCCCAAGACACTGCCCAACACATCGCCCAAGCCACCGCCACCGGAGCTTGAGCCAGGGTTATTGGCAGCGCCCTGCTGGCCTGATGATTTTTGCTGCATCAGGTCTTGGCCGGATTTGAGTAACTGGTCGAGCAGTCCACGTGTGTTCATTGCATTCTCCGCGCATTATCTGAAGGCGTTGAAATCTCAGGTCTAACTAAATTGACCGGATTTAAACGCATCAGTTGCGCAGAGCCTACCAACAGAGTGCATCGAAATATTGCTGGGCCTGAGCCTGCCCCCATGCAACTGAGCCTGTTGCGAACAGGCCAATGGCGATGCCTGCGGCAGCCAGTATCCGCGCTCGACGGGCAAGCCCACGCAAACCCTGCCCGTTATGAGTGCTGTTTTTTAGCGAGCCGCCAGATGGGCAACCATGAGCTGTACCGTTTCGTTGCCGCGGTACTCATTCACGTCGAGCTTATAGGCCAGTTCGACCCAGCGCACGGTCGGGTTCGGCCACTGGTCACGGTCGATATTGAAGGCGATGGCGTCCAGGGTTTGTCCGCCACACTCGGTTTTAAGTACCATTTTCAGGTGTTTTTCACCCACCAAACGCTGCTGCACAAGCTGGAATGCACCATGAAAAAGCGGTTCGGGGAAATGCTGTCCCCAAGGCCCGGCATTACGCAGTGCCCGTGCCAGCTCAAGGTTGTACTCGGCAAGCGACAGTGTGCCATCTGAAAACAGGCGTCCGGTAAGGTCATCTTCGTTCAACTGGCGGCGCACCTCGCCATCAAATGCCTCGGCGAAGGCCGGAAAATTAACTGCAGGCAAGGACAAGCCCGCCGCCATGGCATGACCTCCAAACTTGCTGATCAACCCCGGATGCCTGGCTGCAACGGCATCGAGCGCATCGCGAATATGAAAACCTGGGACCGACCGCGCAGACCCCTTGAGCAGACCATCACCGGCATCGGCAAAGGCAATGGTTGGCCGGTGATAGCGCTCTTTCAGGCGCGAGGCGAGAATTCCGATGACCCCCTGGTGCCAATCCGGTTCGTATAGGCACAAACCAAAGGGCATCTGCTCAACCGGTAACTCCTTGAGTTGCGCCAGGGCCTCGCGCTGCATGCCTTGCTCGATGCTTTTGCGATCCTGGTTAAGTTGATCAAGCTCAACGGCCATGTCACGGGCCAGCGCTTCGTCTTCACACAGCAGGCACTCGATACCCAGGCTCATATCGTCCAACCGCCCAGCCGCATTCAAGCGCGGCCCGAGGATAAAGCCCAGGTCGGTAGAAGTGATACGTCCATGGGGACGCCCCGCAACCTCCAGCACCGCCCGTAGACCGGGGCGCGCGCGACCGGCACGAATCCGCGCCAGGCCCTGATGCACCAGGATGCGGTTATTGGCATCCAGCGGCACCACGTCTGCAACACTGCCCAGTGCAACCAAATCCAACAACTCAGCCAGATTCGGCTCTGCTATCGCGCGCTGGGTGAACCAGCCGATAGTCCGCAAGCGCGCACGCAGCGCCAGCAGTACATAGAACATCACGCCGACACCGGCCAGCGCCTTGCTCGGAAACTCGCAGCCAGGCTGGTTGGGGTTGACGATTGCATCAGCCGCCGGCAACTCCGGCCCAGGCAGGTGGTGATCGGTAACAAGCACACTCAAACCCGCAGACTTGGCTGCCGCCACACCCTCGACACTGGAAATGCCGTTATCAACGGTGATCAGCAATTGCGGCTCACGCTCAAGTGCCACGGCAACGATTTCCGGGGTCAGGCCATAGCCATATTCAAAGCGATTGGGTACCAGGTAATCGACATGGGCTGCGCCCAGCATTCGCAAGCCCAGCACGCCCACAGTGCTGGCCGTGGCGCCATCGGCGTCGAAGTCACCAACAATCAGCATGCGCTGGCGCTGCTCAAGGCCTGCCACCAACAAATCAACCGCCGCATCGATCCCCTTGAGTTGCTGGTAGGGGATCAATCGCGCCAGTCCTTTATCCAACTCAGCGATCGATTGCACGCCGCGCGCGGCATACAGGCGCGTCAGCAAAGGTGGCAGGCTGCCCAGGTCGGGCAGTATGTCTGGCAGTGGACGAGGTTCAATACGCATTAATCAGTATCCAGGAGGGCTGCACAGGCCTGCACAGACTTACAAAGAGGTCGCAGCGCGTGCGGCCTGGTCATAAAGCCCGGACATCGCGCGCAACATACCCGCGAGGCGATGAATGTCCTCGGGATTGATATTGAGGTTTTCAAAGGCGGAAATCAGGCACTCTTGGCGAATCTCGATGTATTCGGCGCAAAGCTCAAGCCCCTTTTCAGTGGCCTGATAGAACATTTCCTTGCCTTGCTTGCTTCCCGACACCAACCCCAGCTTGCCCAGCTTTTTCAGGGCATAGGTGACGGTATGGGTGTCTTCGATATTGAGCAGCAGACAGAGATCGGCCTGGCGCTTCGCCCGGCCACGACTGACCAGATTGTGCAGCACCATCACATCGAGGGCATTCATTTCAACGCCACCCGCGGCCTTCATGCAGCGTTCCATCCAGCGCATGAAGGCGTTACCCGCGATGATCATGCCGAACTCCATTTGCGAGAGTTCTTGTGACTGCTCCGCCAGGTGGCTGGAGGCCACAATCGAGCTGCGCGCGGGTCGTGAGGAGTTGCCGTCGGTCATCTGGAGTCCGTTGCTAGGCGAAGGTTTTTATGGGGTTTAGGGTCAGCAGCTGGCAAGCATACAACAAAGCCATTTGTCTGGCAGACGACTGGCCGGAAGATTCTCGGCAAAAAATACATTGACGTTTTATCGATAAAATATCATCGTTTTGTCAAAGAAATTCTAGTTCGCATTTTGAACGCCAATAATAAACAGGGGATTTCAATGAGTCGTTTACTCCTCAATTGCGATATCGGTGAGAGCTTTGGTGCGTGGCGCATGGGCCTCGACGCCGAAGTAATGCCGTTCATCGACTGCGCCAATATCGCCTGCGGCTTCCACGCCTCGGACCCCAGCATCATGCGCCGTACAGTGGCCCTTGCGGTGGCTCATCAAGTACGCATCGGCGCACATCCGGCCTATCCCGACCTGGTCGGTTTTGGTCGTCGCTCCATGGCCTGCAGCCCGCAGGAAATCGAAGACATGCTGCTCTATCAGATTGGCGCGCTCGAAGGCATTTGCCGCGCCGAAGGCACCCAGGTCAGCTACGTCAAGCCACATGGGGCTATGTACAACGACATGATGCGCAACCCCGACTCGCTGCGTGCAGTCATGCAGGCGGTTGCCCGCTACAACCCCGAATTGCCACTGATGCTGATGTCGACCCGCGACAACAGCGCCAGCCAGCGCCTTGCCGATGAAATAGGGATCAAGCTGTGGTTCGAGGTATTTGCCGACCGCGCCTATGATGCCGCCGGCATGCTGGTCTCCCGCGCCAAACCAGGCGCGGTGCACCACAAGGCTGAGACCATCGTCAAGCAAGCCACCGACCTTGCCACTGGCACCGCCCTGACCGCCGAGGATGGCAGCAGCTTGCAACTGCGTGCCGATACCCTTTGCGTGCATGGCGATAACGCCGGCTCGATTGCTGCGGTGCAACAGATTCGTGCTGCATTGAAGGCCCTTCCAGCATGAAGCTGCGCATTGAAGTGGTTGCCATCGACAGCCTGATGCTGCGCCTGTTTGACCAGATCGACGAAGACAACATGCCTTGGCTGCTGGCCGCCACCGAGCGCCTGCGCGAGACATTCGCCGGCGCCTTGCTGGAGTTGGTCCCCTCCTACACCACGGTGTTGCTGCAATATGACCTCAAGCAAATTGACGATCGCCAGGCGCGCCTATTGATTCAACAGGCCTTGGCTGACTTGCAACCCCAAGCCAGCAAAGCCGGGCGTGAACAACAAATTCCCGTGTGGTACCAGCGCAGCGTCGGTCCTGAACTGCAAGCCATCGGCGAACGCACCGGGCTGGGTGATGCCGGGGTCATAAAGTTGCATAGCGAGCACACCTACCAGGTGTTCGCCTTGGGCTTCGCCCCCGGCTATGCCTTTATGGGCCTGGTTGATCAAGTGCTTGCCAGCCCACGCCTGAGCACGCCGCGCCAGCAGGTTCCGGCAGGCAGCCTGGGCATTGCTGATCGGCAGACCGCGATTTACCCGCTGCAATCGCCGGGGGGCTGGAACCTGATCGGGCGCAGCCCAGCGCGCCTGTTTGACCGCGAACTGGATGGCTACAGCTTGCTGCAACCCGGTGACCGCGTCCGCTTTATCCCTATTGATCATGCCGAATTTATCAAGCTGGGCGGCGATGACACCCCTTTTGAGGCCAAATCATGAGCCTGTTGATTGAACGCAGTGGCGCCCTCGCGAACCTGCAGGACATGGGTCGCGTCGGTGTACGTCACCTGGGTGTAACCCAGGGTGGCGGCGCTGACTGGATCGCACAGAACTGGGCCAACTGGCTGCTCGGCAACCCGCTTGATGCGGCGGTGATCGAAGTCACCCTTGGCAACCTCGAACTACTCGCCGAAGCCGACACCTGCCTGGCGCTGTGTGGCGCGGACCTGGGCGCCCAACTGGATGATCAAGCCATCAGCCCGGGGCGCAGCTTCAAGATTCGTCGCGGCCAGCGCCTGCGCTTGCAAACACCAGTCGCAGGCGTGCGCGCCTATATCGCGGCACCCGGAGGCTTTGTCGCGCCACAGGTATTGGGCAGTTGCTCCAGTGTGAAACGCGACCAGCTCGGCGGCTTGCATGGTGATGGCCAGCCACTGCAAACCAATGATCGCCTGCAATGGCGCGACACCAGCCGCCTTCCCACACCACGGGAACTGGATCCGCAACTGTTGCCGCAACGCCCGACAAAAATTGTCCTGCCTGTGGTTTTAGGTGCACAGATTGCAGATTTCAGCGGCCAAAGCCTGTTCGATGCATTCAACAGCAGTTGGAAGGTTGATCAGCGTGCCGACCGCATGGGCATTCGGCTGCTCGGCCCGACGCTGCGTTGCGAGCGCCAGCAGATGGTGTCTGAAGGTGTGCCGCTCGGCGCCATTCAGGTGCCGAGCGATGGCCAACCCATTGTGCTGCTCAACGACCGGCAAACCATTGGTGGCTACCCGCGTCTTGGCGCGCTGACACCAAGTGCCGTCGCTCAATTGGCGCAGTGCCTGCCCGGCACTGAGTTGCAGCTTAAACCCATGGCGCTGGAAGCAGCCCAACGCCTACATAAACAGCTACTGGCCCAGTGGGCTTAAGGGCTTTCGGAGACTCGGCCATGCAGCCACTGAACAGTTTGAGCCCTGGGCAATTGCGCCAGAAAATTCGCCGGGGAGAATTTACCGGCCCCACCGCCGGATTGGCTGCTGGCTTTGCCCAGGCGAATTTGTTGATTGTAAATCAAGCGCAGGCCTACGACTTTCTGTTGTTCTGCCAGCGCAATCCGCAAGCCTGCCCGCTGCTGGATGTCACCGATGTTGGCTCAGCCGTATCGCGCTATGCCGCACCCGGCGCGGACATCCGCACTGATTTGCCCAGGTACCGGATTTACCGGCACGGCGTGCTCGAGGAGGAAGTCTGCGATATCTCGGCCCACTGGCAAGACGATATGGTGGCTTTCCTGATCGGTTGCAGCTTCAGCTTTGAAAGCGCCCTGTTGGCCAATGATGTGCCGGTCAGGCATATCGAAGACAACCACAACGTGCCCATGTACATCAGCAATCGTCAGTGCCGTCCTGCCGGCCAGTTCAGCGGCCCGATGGTGGTCAGCATGCGGCCGATGCCTACCGAAAAAGTGGTGCGCGCCGTACAGGTGACCTCACGCTTCCCCGGCGTCCATGGCGCTCCGGTACACATTGGCGACCCCGCAGCGCTGGGCATTGGCGACCTGGCGCAACCGGACTTTGGCAACGCATCACGACTCAATGAAGGCGAAGTCCCGGTGTTCTGGGCGTGCGGCGTAACTCCACAGGCTGTGGCCATGCACAGCAAACCGCCACTGGCGATTACCCATGCACCGGGCCACATGCTTATTTGTGATGTGCGCAATGAGCAGTTGGGCGTGATCTAAGGCCCCAGAACAACCTCAAGGCTTCACCCAATAACAATCAGAGCACTCCGCTTTTCTAAAAACGACCTGCCAAACTCCAAAAAAAAGAAGGTAATCATGCAACCAACGGCAAGCACCCTCGACACCGCCCCTGGGCAACAGCGCAGCGTAATGCGTGGCGCTATATTCATCATGGCGACCTCATCGATTGGGCCGGCGTTTCTCACCCAGACTTCGTTGTTCACCGCCAAATACATGGCCAGCTTCGCCTTTGCCATTCTCATATCATTGCTGATTGATATAGGCGCGCAACTGAATATCTGGCGCATCCTCAGCGTCTCCAACCTGCGCGGCCAGGACGTGGCCAACAAGGTACTGCCTGGAGCTGGCCACCTGATTTCCGGGTTTATCGTGCTCGGAGGTATCGCCTTCAACATCGGCAATATCGGTGGCGCGGGCTTGGCCATGAACGTGTTGTTCGACGTGCCACCGGTGCTGGGCTCGATCATCGCGGCGGTCGCCATCATCGGTATTTTCATGATGCGCAATGCTGCGCGGGTCATGGACAAGGTCATGCAACTGCTTGGCCTGGTAATGCTGTGCATGATCGGCTACGCCATGCTGCAATCGAACCCACCACTGCTTGAGGCCTTGTCGCAAAGCATCAACCCGGATGACCCGATGCTCCTGCTGCTGCCAATCGTAACCCTGGTAGGCGGCACAGTCGGCGGCTACATTTCCTTCTCCGGCGGCCATCGCCTGGTTGATGCTGGGATCACCGGCATCGAAAACGTCGGCGCAGTCACTCGCGCCGCGGTCATTGGTATCGCCACCACGGGTGCCGTGCGTGTGTGCCTGTTTCTTGCCGCACTTGGCGTGGTCAGCCAGGGGTTGATGCTTGACCCGGGTAACCCAGCCGCCTCGGTGTTCTCGCACTCGATGGGCACCATAGGCTACAAAATGTTTGGTGTGGTGCTGCTTGCAGCTTCGATCACCTCTGTAATCGGCGCGGCATACACCAGCGTCAGCTTCATGTACTCGCTGCATGAGAGCATCAAGCGTCACAATCAACGCGTGGTAATCGCCTTTATCCTCTGCTCGACACTGATCTACAGCCTGGTCGGCAAACCGGTCAAGGTGCTGGTAGTTGCTGGTACGCTCAACGCCCTGGTGCTACCGCTGGCACTGGGCTGCATCCTGATTGCAGCGAAGAAATCGAATATTGTCGGCAAGGATTACCGTCACCCGAACTGGATGCTCGGCTTTGGCATTCTGGCAGTGATTGCCACCTGCGTGGGCGTGGCGCTGTCGTTCAATTCGTTTATCAAGTTCTGGATGTCTTGATTGCAAGCGAGCCACTGACTGGTGAAACCACCGAGGGTGAACACGCGCTGTTCACCCTCGGTAACGGCAATGCCTAGCGGCTGCCCTTGAGCCACTCCATGGGTATCTCATGCTGGCCACGCTCGTCAGTGACGAACAACTCGCCGTCACTGATCATCACGCTCCAGTTCAGCGCGCGTGGCATATCCAGGGCCAGGCTGGCCAACTCTTCCTGGCCCAGCGCGACTACATTGATGTTCTTCAAGCCCAGCACTGGCGCCAGCACCTTGGTCTGCCAGACGCGCAGGCTGCCATAGGCAACCAGGCTGAATTTCTCGGTACGCCGCGAGCACCAGGTAATGCGATCACTGTCTGGCTGCCCCACTTCGATCCAGTGCAGCACGCGGTCATCCAGGCTCTTTTCCCACAGCGCAGGCTCATCGACATCCGACAGGCCGCGACCAAATGCCAGTTGCTCGTCATAGAACAGCGCATAGGCAATCAGGCGCACAGCCAGACGCTCTTCCGTCTCGGAGGGGTGTCGAGCGACCGTGAAACGCAGGTTTTGGTAAACCCCACGATCGATATCGGTAAGGTTCAACTCAATTTTGTACGTAGTGGAAGGCAGGGCCATGGGCGAGCTTCTTGGCTGATCAAATAGGCGGCAAGTCTACCCGATGCGGGCTGCGTACGTCAGGATCACGTCCAGGGTCTGATCGATGGAGACCATCAACCGCGTTTGGCTGGCTTGAATCATCCCCGTGAAAAATAAATTTATGAGTAGATACAACTGCTTATCCAGCCTTGGCAAATGCTCGCCAGTTGCTATGATGCGTCCCTTTTGGACGAAGCTGCATGTTTGTTCGTTTGATTGCCGGCCTGGCTTGCCTGCTCCTGTGCGCCAGTGTCTGGGCAAGCCCGCCTCGTACCTTCAACGAGGCCAAGAAGATCGGCTGGAAGCTCTATGCCAAGCAATCGACCGAGTTCTACTGCGGCTGCAAATTCAGCGGCAAGCATGTCGACCTCAGGAGTTGCGGCTACAAGCCACGTAAAAACCGTAGCCGTGCCTCACGTATCGAGTGGGAGCATATAGTCCCGGCCTGGGAAATTGGTCATCAGCGCCAGTGCTGGCAGCATGGCGGGCGCAAGAATTGCTCGAAAAACGACAAGATCTACCAGCGCGCCGAAGCCGACCTGTTCAACCTGGTGCCCGGTATCGGCGAGATCAACGGCGACCGCAGCAACTTCCGCTACGGCTGGCTGCCACAGCCCCCCAGCCAATATGGCGCCTGCCCGATGGTAGTGGATTTCAAAGCCAGGGTCGCAATGCCACGCAAATCAGTACGCGGCATGATCGCCCGCACCTACCTGTACATGAGCGACCGCTACAAGCTGCGCTTATCGAAAAAGAACCGCCAACTGTATGACGTCTGGAATCGTACTTATCCGGTTAAAAACTGGGAGCGCCAACGCAACCAGCAACTGGGCTGCATCATGGGTTGGAGCAACCCCTATGTCGGCAACTACGATCCCAAGGCATGTACAAGCAGCCTGCGCAGAATCTGACTCATTCAGGGCTTGAAACCCAGGTCAGGCGAGTTGAGCCGCGACCGCATCCGGCGTCGACTCGGGAAACTCCCTGGCCAGTGTGGTTTGCAGCCAGACTTCAAACCATTGCATGTCAGCACTTCGCGGCCCAGGTGGGATCAGCAACTGGTAGCTGTCCAGGCGCACCTGGTTTGGCAGCGGCCTGACCAACAGACCGGACTCCAGCTCTTTGCGCACCAGCACATCATTGGCCAGCGCAATACCAGCACCGGCCTCCGCCATCGACAAGGCGTGGTCGTTGCTCACATAGCGCACCTCCGAGCTGACTCGAAACGCCTGGTTGTTCGCAGCCAGCCAAGCGTTCCACCAACTGCCTTCATCGACGTGGATCAACTCGTGCTGCGCCAGTTCTTCAATACTATGCAGCGGGCCGTGCGTCTCCAAATAGGCCGGCGAACACACGGGAAACACCTGGGGATGGAGCAACATGCCCTGACTCTGGGCGAAATCACCGGGCATGCCGTACACAATCCCCAGGCTGGCCACGTTGGCATCCACCTCGGTGAAAGTCGGGTTGGGTTCAATCGCTACTTTCAAGCCTGGCCGCTCCTGACGCAGTGCATCCAGGTGAGGCATCAGCCAGCGCTTGGCAAATGCCGGGACCACAAGGATTTTTAGCCAGCGCGCCGCGCCACCGGGGGTCAGTTCCAGGCTGGCCTCGGCGATCTGCTGCAGCGCCACTGAAATCTTGTCGTAGTAGCGCTGCCCGGCCGCAGTCAACCTGACCCCGCGCGATGTGCGCTGGAGCAATTGCACCCCAAGCCAGTCTTCCAACAGGCGCACATGACGACCTATTGCCGGTTGCGTCACGTGCAGCGACTTGGATGCAGCCACATAGCTGCCCAAGCGTCCCGCCGCCTCGAAGGCACGCACCGCATTAAGCGGCGGCAGGCGTGTTGTGCTCATAACGACCCCCAGCCTAACTGTTAAATTTATTAACAGCAACGGTAAACAAATTGAGCTTTTCGCACAACCGCAATCTAGACACACTCAGCCTCAGCAGTCTCATTATAAAAACCGCTGCACAGATATGTTCTTAATCCCTGCCACAACAATTAAAACCCCCGGCATGCCAGGCATCGGCGGGGAGGGAATCGGAGGTATGACCATGAGTGCCCTGCACAGCTTGCAGACGGCAGCCGTATCCATTCGTTCGGTACGCAAAGTCTACGGCGATCCACAGACAGGCCCCGTGGCGCTGAAACACGTAGACCTGGACATCCGCGACAATGAGTTTTTCACCCTGCTCGGCCCATCCGGCTGCGGCAAGACCACCTTGCTGCGAATGATTGCCGGCTTTGAATTCCCAAGCGCCGGGGAAATTCTCCTCTACGGCGAGAACATCGCTGACCGGCCGCCATACGAGCGCCCAGTCAACACTGTGTTCCAGCACTACGCCCTGTTCCCGCACATGAGCATCGCCGAGAACCTGGCATTTGGCCTTGAATCGCACCCCATGGGCAAGCGCCTGGGCAAAACAGCCATCACACAGCGAGTTAGCGAAATGCTCGCCCTGGTGCAGATGGAGCGCTTTGCCGATCGCCGCCCTTCCCAACTCTCCGGTGGCCAGCAACAACGCGTGGCACTGGCGCGCGCACTTGCCCCGCATCCCAAGGTGTTGCTACTGGATGAACCGCTCTCGGCGCTTGACCTGAAACTGCGCCAAGCCATGCGCGAAGAACTCAAGAGCATCCAGGCCAAGACCGGGATCACCTTTATTTTCGTAACCCATGATCAAGAAGAAGCCTTGACCATGTCCGACCGCATTGCCGTGCTCGCTGAAGGCCAGGTGCAACAGGTCGGGCGACCATCGGATATTTACGAGCAACCCAACAACCGCTTTGTCGCCGACTTTATTGGCGAGACCAACTTCCTCCCGGCCCAAGTCGAGACGCTCGCCGACGACCATGCCCTGCTGCGTATTACCGGAGGCCAACTGATGCGCGCCGCAGGCCGCGAGGGCCTGCACCAAGGTGCGCAGGTAACCCTGTCAATTCGCCCTGAACGTTTGCAGTTAGTCGCGCCCGACAGCCCCGAAACAACACCTTGCACACTGGTAGAACAGATCTACCTGGGCACCGACCTGCAATACCAGGTGAGCCTGGCCGATGGCAGCCACTTGCGTGTGCGTACACCGAACAGAGCCGGGCAAAACCAGAGTTTCGTTCCGGGGCAACGCCTTGGCCTGCAGTTTGACCGCGAAAGCGCCAGCGTACTGTTGGACTGAGCCTAGGAGCCAACAATGAACTCACGACCTATAGCTCCCGGTAGCGCGTTGGAACGACGCAGAGCCTTGGGTAGCCTCTTGGGCGTATCGCCCGCGCTACTCGCCATCGGCCTGTTCTTGCTTGTGCCGATACTGATCATTGCCGCTTACTCGCTGATGCAGGCCAACCCCTATGGTGGTGTCGACCAGGTATTCAGCAGCGAGGCCTACACATCCCTGCTGTTCGAGCGCCAACTGGACGATAGCCTGGCGTTTACCGACTCGTACCTGATTATTGCCCTGCGCTCAGTAGGTATTGCCACGGCCACCACCCTGATCACCCTGCTGATTGGCTTTCCGGTCGCGGTATGGCTGGCGATGCAGCCCATACGGCGCCGGGGCCTGTTGATTTTCCTTATCACCATTCCGTTCTGGGCCAACCTGCTGATTCGCACCTATGCGTGGATTCTCCTGCTGCGAGGCACAGGCGTGATCAACAACAGCCTGCTGGGCCTTGGCTTGATCCAGCAACCATTGCCGCTGCTATACAACGACGGCGCCGTACTGCTGGGCCTGGTCTACACCTACGCCCCCTTCGTCGTACTGCCGATCTACGCGACACTCGAAAAAATGGACATGCGCCTGCTCGAAGCAGCTCAGGATCTCTACGCCGGACGCCTGCGTACACTGCGCAAAGTTGTCCTGCCAATTGCCAGGCCCGGCATTCTCGCTGGCGCCATCCTGACCTTTGTACCTTGCCTGGGCGCGATGATCGCCCCCGAGCTGCTCGGCGGCGGGACCAAGTTGATGCTTGGCAACCTGATATTCCGCCAATTCAGTGATGCACGAAACTGGCCATTTGGCGCAGCCCTGGCGCTGGTCCTGATGGCTGCGGTGATGTTGGTTCTGATGTTCTATGCCATGCGCACGGAACGCCTGCGCGTTGCCCGGGAGGGAAAATAATGTTGCCTCTATTCAAGCGCCGTCGGCTCGACATTCAGCACTTCCCCGGCTTCGGCGGATTCAGCTTCCTGTTTTACCTGTACCTCTACGCCCCGATCCTGGTGCTGATCCTGTACTCGTTCAACGCGAACCAATCGGCCACGGTGTGGACCAGTTTCAGCCTCGACTGGTATCGCGCAGCCTTCAACAATCAAGCCTTGCGCTCGGCGGCCGGCAACAGCCTGCTGATTGCCGTTTGCGCCAGCGTGATCGCCACGGTTATTGCCACCCTGGCAGCGCTGGGCACCTCACGCGGGGCGCGGTTCAAGGGCATGCGCCTGTCCATCGGTGCGATCATGTTGCCATTGGTGCTGCCAGAAATAGTGGTCGGCGTCGCTACCCTGGGATTGTTTTCCAGCATCGGCCTGTCACTGGGCTACGGCAACCTGATCATCGCCCACACGGTGTTCTGCATCCCCTTCGCCTACCTGCCGATCCGTGCACGCCTCGAGGACATGGACCTGTCGCTGGAGCAAGCCGCCAACGACCTCTATGCAGGCCCCTGGCGCACCTTTACCAAGGTCACCTTGCCACTGCTGATGCCCGGGATTTTCTCCGGCCTGATGCTGGCTTTCATCGTGTCGCTGGATAACTTCGTGATCTCGATGATGGTGTCCCAGGCCGGCACCACCACCCTGCCCATCTTCATCTTCGGCATGTTGCGAATGGGCGTAACCCCCGACGTCAACGCTGTATCGACCCTGATCCTGGCCGTTTCGGTGTTGTTCGTCAGCTTGTCTTTCCTGCTGGGTAAATCAAGAACCTGATCAGGCCTTTACTTTCATCAAAGGGAGTCACTTATGCACAAGTCAATTACGGCAATCGCAGCCGCCATGGCTCTGGGGCTAGCGGCCACGGCACAAGCCGACCAAAGCGTTAACGTCATTAGTTGGAGCGGCTATTTCTCGCCACAGATTATTGAAAAGTTCGAGAAACAGACAGGCATCAAGGTCAGCGTGGACTCATACGACTCCAACGAAACCCTACTGGCCAAACTCAAGCAAGGCGGCAGTGGTTACGATGTAGCCATTCCCTCGCACCAGTTCGTACCCATCCTGGTCCACGAAAACCTGCTGGAGCGTTTCGACCCGGCCAAACAGCCGTATTACGCAAACCTGAGCGACAACCTGAAAAAGCCGAGCTGGGACCCGGAAGGTGGCTATTCGGTGCCCTTTATCTGGGGCACCACCAGCGTGGTGCTCGACACCGCGAAATACAATGGCCCAATGGATAGCTATTCGGTGCTCTTCGAGCCGCCAAAAGAGCTGCAGGGCAAGATCAATATGCTCGACTCGGTCAGCGATGTAATGGACACCGCCAGCCTGTACCTGGGGATTCCGCTGTGCAGCGAAGATCCCAAGCAAGTCCAGCAGATCCTCAATCTGCTCAAGGCGCAAAAGCCATTCGTCAAGACCTACAGCTCCAAGGCTGGCTCTATCCGCGAAAACCTGGCCGCCGGGGAAACCTCGATGTCGCTGTTCTGGGGCGGTTCCTCGTTGCGCGCCCGGGAATTGAAACCAAGCCTGAAATACCTGTACCCAAAGGAAGGCGTAATGGCTTGGGTGGACAATATGGTGATCCCCAAAGGCGCCAACAATCCTGAGGCTGCACGCGCGTTCATCGCCTTTATGAGTCAGCCGGAAAACTCGGCGATGACCCAGAACTTCCTCAAGCACCAGAGCCCGGTCAAAGGCACCGAAGCCTTTCTTGATGCAGATCTGAAAACTGCGCCGGAACTGCAAATCCCTGAAGGCACCAAGGTTGTATTCAGCCAAACCTGCGGCAAGGACGCGATCCGCCTGGCCGACCGGCTATGGACCAACCTGATGCGCTAGGCAACTGCCTGCCACTGCTGCGGGACAAGCCTGCAACGGCTCTCCCGCAGCAGAGGCGCACTGTATCTGCGCCGATGCAATCTCCTTCAAAACTGCTTTGATAAGCGAGACCCAATGAACCAAAACCAAAATATCAGCGAGCTGGTCCAACTCCAGGCCCATGAACTGGCTGAGCGCATCCGCTTGCGTCAAGTGTCGTGCCGTGAAGTCATGAGCGACTACCTTGCGCACATCGAGCGTTTCAACCCGGCAGTCAATGCCATCGTCAGCCTGCAACCAGAAGAAACCCTCCTCGCTCAGGCCGATGAACGTGACCGCGAATTGTCGCGCGGCGAGTACCGGGGCTGGATGCATGGCCTGCCCCATGCAATCAAGGACTTGTCACTGACCAAGGGCATCCGCACCACCCTGGGTTCGCCGCTCTTTCGCGACTTTGTTCCCGAGAACGACGGCATCATGGTCGAGCGTATCCGTGGAGCTGGCGCCATTCTTATCGGCAAGACCAATACCCCTGAATTCGGGCTGGGTTCACACAGCTATAACCCGGTATTCGGCGTCACCGGCTGCGCATATGACCCAAGCCGCACGGCCGGTGGTAGCAGCGGCGGCGCTGGCGCGGCGCTGGCCTTGCAACTGGTGCCGGTCGCAGACGGCAGTGACATGATGGGTTCGCTGCGCAACCCAGCCGCATTCAACAACATCATTGGTTTCCGCCCTTCCCAGGGCCGTGTGCCATTTGATGACAGTGCCGACCTCTTCATCGACCAGCTAGGCTACGAAGGCCCCATGGGCCGCAGCGTGCGCGACGTCGCCATGCTCCTGTCAACCCAGGCCGGGGGCGACTCACGCTCACCCTTGTCCATCAGCGAGCCGGGCACCCAATTCGCAGGCAGCCTTGAGAGTGACATCAAAGGTGCGCGGCTCGGTTGGCTCGGTGACTTCAACGGCTATTTACCCATGCAGCGCGGGGTGCTGGATTTGTGCAAGCGCGCCCTGGGTGACTTCGAGGCACTGGGTTGCCATGTCGAGGATGCCCGCAGCGACTATGCACCCGAACGCTTATGGGACACCTGGTGCACCCTGCGCCACTGGCTGGTGGCCGGCTCACTCGGTAGCCGCTATGCCGACCCACAACAGCGCGAGCAGCTAAAACCGGAAGCCTGCTGGGAAATCGAAGGCGGACTGGCACTGTCGGCAATGGATGTCTATCGCGCCTCGGCCGCACGTACCGACTGGTATAGGGCCATCAGTCGTCTGTTCGAGAAATACGATTACCTGTTGCTGCCCAGTGCACAGGTATTTCCTTTCGACAAGACCCTCGACTGGCCAAAAGAGATCGAAGGTGTCGCCATGGATACCTATCACCGCTGGATGGAGGTGGTTATCCCAGGCACGTTGTCCGGATGCCCGGTAGCGAACGTGCCAGTTGGCTTCAATGAGCAAGGATTGCCCATGGGCATCCAGATCATAGGCCGGCACCAAGCCGACATGGCCGTGTTGCAATTGGCCCATGCCTACGAGCAAGCCACCCGCTGGTATCAGCGCTGTCCACCGCCCCTGCTCGGTCTGGCCGGCTGATCCCTTTAGCCTGCAAAACAACCCGCCCCTGCCGGGGCGGCGCGTTGCTCAGGGATGCCTTAGCACAGCCTTTAGCAAAGGGTCATTCAGATAGGCCACGTTCAGTCGGGTCCAGGGGTTAATACCTGACTGCTCTGGTGAAAAATATGCCCGGGCGCAATCATGAAACCCTTGGGCAATAGCTGGCGGGTCAACTCGCGGGCATCATCCATGTGCGCCATTCTTGCCCACAAGTACAGGCTCTGCTCAGGCCTGAAGAACACCTCGGCACCAATTTCATCCAGCATCTGCAAGCCTGCCTCGGTTGCAGCCTTGAGGCGCTCCTGCAGGCGAATCTGATGCCGCAGAAAGTGACCTTCAGCCAGGATGACGAAGCCTTATTCCTGTCAGCTGATGTGAGGACCAGGATCAATCCACTCAATGTCATGGCGCGCAAGCAAGCCTCTGGACGGCGGCGATAGCAACCAGTTGCATTTAGCCCAAAGCTGAACGAATGACACTGCGTACGGTTTGCGCAACCCGTTGAAGCTTGGGCAGGTAGTCATTGAGCAGGACTTGCGTTGGCACCCGTGAAGCGTTGGTGCTGATATTGATGGCTCCGAGCAAATCTCCATTTCCGGCAAATACGGGCACGGCTACCGAGCGCAAGCCAAGGTCGAGTTCCTGGTCGACCATGGCGTAGCCTTGCCCACGCACTTTGCCAATTTCCTCGCGCAATGCCTCTTTAGCCGTTATTGAAAAAGCGGTGTGAGGCTCAAGCGGTACGCGCTCGACAAAGTCGTGCAGCGCCTGATCAGTCATCTGCGCCAGCAAAACCCTGCCCATCGACGTGTAAGCTGCAGGCAGCCGGGTACCCGCGACCAGGGTGATTGCCATCAGTCGGTGGGGCGCTGCAGAACGACTGACATAGACCACATCATTGCCGTCGAGCACAGTCAAGGACGAGGATTCGCCAAGCTCTGCGGTGATGTCCTGCAGGTAATGCTGAATGACCGCACTGTATTGATTAGAGGCCTGATAAGCATGGCCAAGCTGCAATACCTGCGGCGTCAACTCGAACTGGCGTCCACTGCGGCGCATATACCCCAGCGAATGCAAGGTAAGCAGAAACCGCCTGGCTTTAGCCCGATCCATGGCCGTGCGGGCCGCCACTTCACTGAGCGTCATCCGCGGATGAGCCGCATCAAAGGCGAGCAAAACCTTCAACCCGGAAGCCAGTGCACTCACGTAGTCCCGGTCATCTGGCTGAAGCACCTTGTCGTCCATCGTTTCCCCTTGATTGATGCATGTACGCCTGTTGAGCGGGCAGAACTCTAGCATTTGTTCGCCTTGCGAACATGCATTTTGCAGTTGCATCCAGAAAGTATTGACCTGAGAACGATGATCGCGCATTGTGTTCGTTAGGCAAACATATGTTCGTATAGCGAACTAAGATGCCTGATGAAATAACCAGGCGTGCCGCCAAAAGCCCAGCACCCCGATCACAAGGTGTGAATATTTCCCCAAGAGCCAAACACGCCGACGAGCAGAGGCCGTCTGCCCATAACCTTGCAGCCAGTTGCAATCACCATAAAAACAACAGGATTCCTGATGGAAGCTATAACTAATTTCTCTGTAAAAATGGTGCAGCGGTATCTGCCGAGCGCCTTTCTATTGGCAGTCCTGCTGACCTTCATCGTGTTGCTGATGGGGGTTGGCATCACCGGCCAATCGCCCATGGACATGGCCAGTTACTGGGGCGATGGATTTTCCAAGCTGTTTACCTTCGGCATGCAGATGGTACTCGTGCTGCTAACCGGCTATGTGCTTGCACTGAGCCCGGCAGTCCAGGCCATGCTCAGCGGTTTTACCAAGCACGCCAGCACCCCCAAACAAGCATTGGTGTTGACCATAGTGGTCAGCTTTGTTTGCTATTACCTCAACTGGGGTTTTGGCATGGTGGCAGGCGCCATCCTCGCGCGGGAAATGGGCAAACGCGTTGCGATTCACTTCCCGTTGATCGTGGCCGCTGCATATGGCGGCGAACTGGTGCGCGGCCCCTCGTCATCGATTCCATTGGTAATCGCCACACCTGGGCATTTCATGGAGGATACGCTGGGTATCATTCCTGTCTCGCAGACGCTTTATTCAAGCTGGAACATCATCCTCACCCTGTTGCTGCTGGTTTTACTGGTGGGATTCTTTTTGCTGCAAAAGCAACCCAAGGACATCATCCGCCTGCAAGACACCGATGAGGATATCCAGCAGGAGGCGCCCCTCAGCAAAAAAGACATGGCCCCTTCTGACCGGCTTGAACACAGTCGCTGGCCGATCCTCCTGCTGGGCTGCCTGGCGGCGGCCTATCTGGTTGGACAAATCGTCCACAAAGGTTTCAACGTAAACCTAAACACCATCATCCTGTTCTTTCTCGCGCTCGGCCTGATCCTGCACAAAAACTCGGTTTCCTACACCAAGGCTGCCAGCAAGGCCGTTACCGCCGGCAGTGGCATTATCGTGCAGTTCCCACTGTACGCCGGCATTGCCGGGATGATGACCGGCTCAGGGCTGGTGACCGAGTTCTCCCAGGCAATCATCCACATCGCCACGCCGGAAACCTTTCCGCTGCTGACCTTCCTCTGCGCGGGCATAGTCAACTTCTTTATTCCGTCCGGTGGCGGACAATGGGCGATCCAGGGTCCGATCATGATGAACGCCGCTCACGCCCTGGGCGCAGATCCTGCACAAACCATCATGGCCTTTACCTGGGGCGATGGCTGGACCAATCAAATCCAACCCTTCTGGGCCTTGCCACTGCTGGGGGTTGCTGGCCTCTCGGCTCGGGATATCATGGGCTACCTGATTATCTGGCTGGGCATCTCCGGCGTGGCGATTGGTGGCACATTCGTCGTGCTTTCGATGATGGGCTAAGCAACAGCTTCCATCCACCCCTGGTAAGCCAAGCGCCAATGACACTGCGTCATTGGCGCTTTTTTCAGCACTGCATTTCCCGCTCGCAACAGCCCTCGACATCGCGGTAATTGATCACAGCTGTCTTGGCGACCAAGTCGATATCCAGCCGACAATAAAACTCGCCGTGGCGCCAGCCCATCAACACCCGACTGTCGATCGAGGAGTTAAGCTCGAAGCGACCCTCAAACGCCGGGTAATGACTGCGAAAGCGCATCAGTTCAAGCAAGCGCTGGACCACTGGCCGCTGCATTTGCTGGTCGATTTCCTCGAAGCTGTAGTAATGACGGTTGATGTCACGCGCCTCGCCACTGCTTTCCAACAAGCCATAGTCATTGGCACCGGCCAGCAGGCCGACGTAATACACCTGCGGGATACCCGGAGTGAAGAACTGAATGGCGCGCGCGACAATATAGGCATCATCGTCACACTGCAGCGCTTCATAGAAGGTGCAGGTCAGTTGGTAAATGGCGCCGACGCTATGCACATTCACCGCCGAGCGACGCATGATCGGGTCGGCACTGCGCTCCGAGACATTGGCGACCAATGCCTTGATCTGGTCTTCCGGCAGCACGCCTTCGACATCCGGAATACAAATACCGTCGTGAGTATCGAGCACTGTCACCTGGTTACGCGGGCACATGCGCAGCCAGTTCCTCAGGTACCGGCTGCTGCCTTCGAGCAGGCAATGCAGGATTAATGGCGGCAAGGCGAAGGCATAGGGCCGCATGCCTCGACGGGAGATGGCGTACTGGTAACTGGTGTGATCGTGTACCTCGGGCAGGGTTTCGGCCCCGTATTTCTGGGTCGTATCACGGAACCATTCGAGAATCCGATAGACCTCGGGCTCAACCAGAAAACAACTGCTGCCAATGCGCTTGGTGGTGTAGCCAAATGCATCGAGGCGGAACAACTTGACCCCACGTGCGGCGAGAAAGGCGATATAGCCTTCCATCAACTGATAGGTATGGGCGGCCGTGTAATCCAGGTCGATTTGCTGCTCGGTAAAAGTACACCAGACCCGCCCGCGCTCACCGTTGGCAAACTGCACCTCGCGAAACGGTTCCTTTTCCTTGCGGATATGGATCAGCGCCAAGTCTTGCGGGCTGATGGGACCAAGTCGATCGACCTGTACGAACAGGTCGGCATAGGCCGAGGCCGTGCCGTTTTTAAGAAAATCCTTGAACTCAACCGACTCATCGGAAATATGGTTGATGGTCAAGTCCAGGCACAGGTCATAGCGGGCAGTGATGCGTTCGACATCCGCCCAGGTGCCAAATGCCGGATCCACCTCAGCATGGGTCAGCGGTGAAAAGCCACTGTCGGCATTGGATGGATACAGCGGCAGGATATGCACGCCACCTATGGTGTCGCCCAGATAGCGGTCGATCACGGTGTAGAGGTCAGCAAGGTTATTACCCAGGCGGTTGGGATAACAAATTAGCTGGACAGCATTACGCAGCGACATGGCAGCCTCCTTTCCAGTTCAGCCCTCACGGGCAGTACACGAAAACGCTGCCAGGCGACAGCTTTCGATGCGCTGCCAACTACCCTAGCAAGTATCGCCACGCAGTTGATAAAAAATTGGGGATAAATCTAAATGACCGCCACAAAAAAGGCCGGCACCCTAAGGTTACCGACCTTCTTTCTACACCAAAGTGCAAATTGCCCCAGAACAGCTAGCAAGCGGCAATAAGACAAGGCGCAACGATCAACGGCTGGCCCTGTAATATCGAACGCAGTGGTTTCAGGAGCCCTTAAAGCGGTTTTCCACGATTGCCGTGGGCAGTGACAAAGCCCTGCACCGCTTTGAGGTCATTGGCCAGCACCGTGCAGCGCTCTTCACGCTCGAACAGGTCAGCCAGGTGTGGCGGCAACGCCGGGGCCTGGCCGATATTGGCCTTCTCGACCGCCTCCGGGAACTTGACCGGGTGTGCAGTACCAAGAATGACCATCGGCACGCTCAGGCTACGGCGACACTCACGAGCGGCCTTGACCCCAATCGCCGTGTGCGGGTCGAGCAACTCGCCGCATTCCTTGTAGACCTCGGCAATGGTTTCGCAGGTGGCGGCATCATCCACGGCCAGCGAATCAAACAGCTTGCGGGTTTCGCTCCAGCGATCCTGCTCGACGCTGAAACCACCACCTTTCTTGAAGCTGGCCATCAGTTCGGCAATGGTGGCGCCATTACGGCCATGCATGTCGAACAACAGCCGCTCAAAGTTAGAGGACACCATGATGTCCATCGACGGCGACAGCGTTGGGTGCAGGGTTTCCTTGGCATACTGGTTACCGCTCATAAAGCGATGCAGGATATCATTACGATTGGTCGCCACGATCAGTTGGCTGATCGGCAAGCCCATGTTACGCGCCAGGTAGCCAGCAAAGATGTCGCCGAAGTTGCCGGTTGGCACCGAGAATGCCACCGAGCGCGCTGGCCCACCAAGCTGCAAGGACGCGTGGAAGTAGTAAACGATCTGGGCCATGATCCGCGCCCAGTTGATCGAGTTTACCGCGACCAAACGCGTGCCCTTGAGGAAGCCCTGGTCAGCAAAGCTATCCTTGACCATCTCCTGGCAGTCATCGAAGTTACCTTCGACTGCGATGTTATGGATGTTCTCACCGAGAATGGTGGTCATCTGCCGACGCTGGACCTCGGACACGCGGTTGTGCGGATGCAGGATGAAGATATCGACGTTTTCACAACGGCGGCAGCCTTCAATCGCGGCAGAACCGGTATCACCCGAGGTGGCGCCCATGATCACCACGCGCTCGCCGCGCTTCTCCAGCACGTAGTCAAGCAGGCGGCCCAATAACTGCAGGGCGAAGTCCTTGAATGCCAGTGTTGGGCCATGAAACAGCTCAAGCACCCACTCGTTGCCGTTCAACTGGCGTAGGGGCGCAACCGCACTGTGGGCAAACACGCCGTAGGTTTCTTCAAGGATCTTCTTGAAATCGGCATCCGGGATACTGCCCGTTACGAACGGACGCATGACCCGGAAAGCCAGCTCGTGGTAAGGCAAACCCGCCCAGGAGGCAATCTCTTCCTGGGTGAAACGTGGCAAGTTCTCCGGTACATAGAGACCGCCGTCACTGGCCAGACCGGCCAGCAATACATCTTCGAAATTCAGGGCCGGTGCCTGGCCACGGGTGCTGATATAACGCATATGGTTCTCCCTTAGACCAGTTGTTCGACGCGGATACGCACAACGCTGCCAGCGATATCATCCAACGCCTCGAGCGCGGTGATGGCTTCATCGATCTGCGATTCGACGACACGGTGGGTGACCAGGATCATTGGCACCAAACCGTCATGTTCTTCGACTTCTTTCTGCATGATCGACTCGATATTGATACCGCGAGCCGACAGAATGCTGGCCACCTGAGCCAGAACCCCCGGGCGATCCTTGGCTTGAATGCGCAGGTAGTAAGCGCTCTCGCAGGCATTGATCGGCAAGATCGGGTGATCAGACAGCGCGTCTGGCTGAAACGCCAGGTGCGGCACATGGTTGGTCGGGTCAGTGGTCAGCGCGCGTACAACGTCGACCAAATCGGCCACCACCGACGAAGCGGTTGGCTCCATACCGGCGCCAGCCCCGTAGTACAGGGTCGAGCCCACGGCGTCACCATTGACCATGACCGCATTCATCACGCCGTTGACATTGGCGATCAACCGATCAGCCGGGATCAGCGTCGGGTGTACACGAAGCTCGATGCCCGCTTCAGTACGCCGCGCAACACCCAAATGCTTGATGCGATAACCCAGCGCGTCCGCATAGTTGACGTCCGCGGTGGTCAGTTTGGTGATGCCCTCGGTATAGGCCTTGTCGAACTGCAACGGGATACCAAAGGCAATCGAGGCAAGAATGGTCAGCTTGTGCGCCGCATCGATCCCTTCGACGTCGAAGGTCGGGTCAGCCTCGGCATAGCCCAGAGCTTGCGCCTCAGCCAGCACATCGGCGAAGGCACGGCCTTTTTCACGCATTTCGCTGAGGATAAAGTTGCCGGTACCGTTGATGATGCCCGCCAGCCAGTTGATACGGTTGGCCGCCAGGCCTTCGCGGATCGCCTTGATCACGGGAATACCGCCTGCGACCGCCGCTTCAAACGCAACAATTACGCCTTTCTCGCGGGCCTTGGCAAAAATCTCGTTGCCATGGACCGCAATCAGCGCCTTGTTGGCGGTCACCACATGCTTGCCGTTTTCAATGGCCTTGAGCACCAGGTCACGGGCAAGCGTGCTGCCACCAATAAGCTCGACAACCACTTCAATTTCAGGATTGCTGACCAACTCGAAGACATCGTTGGTAATTGCAGTGCCGGTCGTATCGCATTGCGGGTTAGCTGAACGCTGCGCAATTTGCGCCACTTCAATGCCACGCCCAGCACGTCGCGCGATTTCTTCTGCGTTACGCTTGAGCACGTTGAATGTACCGCCACCGACAGTACCTAAACCACAAATGCCTACTTTGACCGGTTTCACACTGAACTCCCATCTGTACTGCACAAAACGACCGACTCATAAGTCGGTCGCATAAAAAGAGAGCCGCACATTACGAAGCGGCTAGGTATTAGTCAATCTGCCCTGCAACAGGGTCAAATCGCCAGCTATTACTGGGCTGCAAGTGCCTGGGCGCCAAGTTGAGCAGCCGGCTGGTAGCCGGGGATCAACTGACCGTTGGCAAGCACCACAGCGGGCGTCCCACGTACACCGATGGATTGTCCAAGGGCAAACTGCTTGGACACCGGGTTGGTACAGGCTGCAGCCGAAATGTTCTCGCCCTCGACCATTTTATCCATGGCGTCGCGGCGATCCTTGGAACACCACACAGCTTGCAGTTGCTTGTCACCTGCCGAGCCAAGCCCCTGGCGCGGGAAGGCAAGATAACGCACCTCGATGCCTTGCTTGTTCAATTCGGCCACTTCGCCATGCAGCTTGTGGCAATAAGGGCATGTGGTGTCGGTAAACACGGTGATATGGGTCTTGGCCTTGCCCGTCGCCGGGTAAACCACCATTTCAGCCTGTGGAATATTGTTGATGGCCTTGGCGATGCCCTGGCTTTCAGCCTTTTCAGTCAAGTTGACCGGCGCGCCATTTTGCATCTGGAACAAATAGCCCTGCATCACGAACTGGCCATCAGCACTGGCATAAATCACCCGGCCACCTGCAAGCTTGACTTCGTACAAGCCTTTGAGCGGGCTGGCGGTGACGCTCTCGACCGGAACGTCGATCTGCAAGGTGTCCAGCGTTTTACGGATAGCCTGTTCTGCCTCGTCAGCAAAGGCCACACTACTCAACAGTGCCAATGCTGCGCACGCAATAATTCGGGTTAAGCGCATGGGTTCTCCTACAGAGCAGCGCAAATTTCGGAGGCTGGAGACTACCATAATTCGGCCCTGCTGGGCTGCGCCAAACAGCCTCTTATCCGCGCGGATGATGAACCGCATGCAACTCTTGCAGACGGGCCCGGACGATGTGCGTGTAGATTTGGGTGGTCGACAGATCGCTATGGCCTAACAGCATCTGCACCACGCGCAGGTCGGCGCCATGGTTGAGCAAGTGCGTGGCAAAGGCATGGCGTAGCGTATGTGGCGACAATGACTTGGCGATACCGGCAACCTTGGCCTGGTGCTTGATGCGATGCCAAAAGGTCTGGCGCGTCATTTGCTCGCCACGGGCGCTGGGAAACAGCACATCACTGGGCTTGCCACCGAGTAGAAAACCGCGGGCATCCTTGGTATAGCGTTCAATCCAGACAATCGCCTCCTCGCCCAGCGGCACCAGCCGCTCCTTGCTGCCCTTGCCCAATACACGCAGCACGCCCTGGCGCAGGTTCACCTGCTCCAGCGTCAGGCTAATCAACTCGCTGACCCGTAAACCGCAGGCGTAGAGCACTTCAAGCATGGCTCGATCACGCAGACCGATGGGATCGTCCAACTCAGGGGCGGCCAGTAACGCCTCGACATCAGCTTCTGACAGCGACTTGGGCAACGGACGACCCAATTGCGGCAGGTCGATCTGCAGCGTCGGGTCCTGGCTAATTACACCTTCACGCAACAAGTAACGGTAGAAGCCACGCAGCCCGGATAAGAACCGGGCGGTGGAGCGAGCCTTGTAACCTTCATTCAAGCGCCAGGCCAGATGATCCAGAATAACCTCGCGTCCGGCCGCCTCCAGGGTCAGGCCGCGTGAGTCGAGCCAAGCATTTAAATGAGTCAAATCACTGTGATAGGCATCGCGTGTGTGCGCGGAGAGGCCTTTTTCGAACCATAATGCTTCAAGGAACCGGTCAATCAGCGGATGTTCTAGCGTCGGCATAAGTAACTGCTTTAATGTGGCGTGCGCTTTAGGGGTCTCCTGAAAAAAGTAGTTTTTCAGAGACGCCTTAGTCTTCCATAGCAAGTAACGCTGCACCAGTGACAAGGAGTCTTGATGAACGAAACACAAATTTTATTTGCCATTGGCGGCATCGGCGCAGCAGCCCTGGCCAGCCAATGGCTGGCTTGGCGCCTGCGCCTACCAGCCATTTTATTTTTACTGCTAAGCGGCTTGCTGGCAGGCCCTATCACTGGCGTTCTAGACCCTCAAGCACTATTTGGCGACTTGCTGTTCCCCCTGGTATCGCTTGCCGTGGCACTGATCCTGTTTGAAGGCAGCCTGACACTACACATGTCAGAGTGGAAAGAAATCGGCACCGTGGTTCATCGCCTGGTGACTTGGGGCGCGCTAATCACCTGGGCGGTCATTGCCTGCGCGACCCACTATTTGCTCGGTTTCAGTTGGGAGCTGGCACTGCTTTTCGGCACCTTGACGCTGGTAACAGGCCCAACGGTCATTGTGCCGATGCTGCGCGTGGTGCGCCCCAAAGCCTCAATTGCCAACATCCTGCGCTGGGAAGGCATTGCCATCGACCCCATAGGCGCACTGCTTGCGGTCGTGGTCTTCAGCTTTATCGTCAGCATCGACGATGGCAGCCCATGGGGCCATAGCTTCTCAACCTTTGGTGCTGTGATTGGCACGGGCGCGCTACTCGGGGTCATTGGCGGCTGGCTCTTTGGCCAGGTGCTCAAGCGCCACTGGCTGCCCGAATACCTGCACAACCTCGCATCCCTGGCCGCCGTGCTGGGTATTTTCATTACTTCCAACCAGTTGATGCACGAGTCTGGGCTGCTGGCGGTGACCGTCATGGGCATGTGGCTGGCCAATATGCGTGGCGTTGATGTCCGGCAAATCCTCCACTTCAAGGAAAACCTGAGCGTTTTGCTGATTTCCGGGCTGTTCATTCTGCTCGCCGCGCGCCTGGACCTGAAAGCATTGATTGCCCTCGGACCTGTGACCTTGGTATTGCTGGCGATTATCCAGTTTGTCGCCCGGCCACTCAGCGTATTTGCCTGCACCCTTGGCTCGAACCTGAACTGGCGCGAGCGAAGCCTGCTGGCCTGGATCGCTCCACGCGGGATTGTCGCGGCGGCAGTATCGGCCATCTTCGCCCTGCGCCTGCAAGAGGCAGGTGATGAGCAAGCAGTGTTGCTGGTACCGCTTACATTCCTGGTGATTATCGGTACCGTGGTGCTGCAAAGCGCCACTGCGCGCCCCTTGGCGCGTCTGCTGAAGGTCGCCGAGCCCGCGCCCAGTGGATTCCTGATCGTTGGCGCCAACCCGGTGGCCCGCGCCATGGGCAAAGCCCTGCAAAGCCTTGGCAACCGCGTATTGCTCACCGACTCCAGCTGGGAAAACACCCGCGCAGCACGCATGGCCAACCTGCCGACCTACTTCGGCAACCCGACTTCGCAGCACGCCGAAGCCAATTTGGACATGGTTGGCCTTGGCCACCTGATTGCACTGTCGCCTTCCAGCGAGCTAAACGCCCTGGCCTGCATGCATTTCCGCCATGACTTTGCCTCGACAAACCGCTTCACCCTGCCCTCTGGCAGCGACAGCCGACGTTCGGACAAGCATCGCAGCAGTGACGGTGTGCGCGGCCGTAACCTGGGCAGCGAAGCCATCAGCTTTCCACAGTTTGCCAGTCGCCTGAGCAAAGGCGCGGAAATCCGCACCACCACGCTGAAGTCCGCATTCGGCTGGAAGGAGTATCAAGAGCTGCACGGGGACAGTGCTCTGCTGCTAATGGCGAGAGACCCCAAAGGCTGGATCCACGTCGCCACTCAGCCTCTGGATTTTGAACCTGAAGCCGACTGGACGCTGGTGTCATTGATTGATGACGTACCAACCTGCACACCAGCGGCCAAAAGCGAACCAACAACGCAGTCCGACACAGCCGCCGCGGCCCCCAGCACCAACCAGTAATAACAGCGCGGCAAGCTGAAAAGGCGCCTATCAAGGCGCCTTTTCAGTGCTTGCAGAACGCTTATGCGTCTTGCGGGAAGTCTGGCAAGACAGGTACTGGCCGCTTGTCATCATCAATGGCGACGAAGCTGAATACACCGCTGATTGCGCGCTCAACACCGTCTTGATACATGCTTTCAACGAAGACCTCGACCTCGACCTTGAGGCTGGTATTGCCGACCTTGATGACCCGTCCAACCAGCTCAACAATCGATCCTGCTGCAATCGCATGGTTGAAGTCGATGCGATCGGTGGACACTGTTACCAGCGAGCGCCTGCAAAAGCGCGTCGCAGCAATAAACGACACTTCATCCATCCAGGCCAGCGCTGTTCCACCGAACAACGTGTTGTGATGATTGGTCGTCGGCGGGAATACCGCCTTGGCAACGCGCGTGGTGGAAAGCTCGATGCGGCGCTGGATTTCTTGTTCACGAGGGGTCATGACATAGCGGCCTGTAGTTAAGCGTTGAGTAAGCATAATCATTGTAGGGTGCAACAACGCGAAGCCTGCCCACCCGAAGTCGAATATCCACCAATAAAGCGACGCATGCCCGACTGATCATGCTTAAACGAAAAAGGCAGCCCGTAGGCTGCCTTTTTTCAAGGAAAAACGTCTTACGACAGTTTTTCCTTGATGCGTGCTGCCTTACCAGACAGGTCACGCAGGTAGTAAAGCTTGGCTTTACGAACGTCACCGCGACGCTTAACGGCCAGGCTGTCAACCAGCGGGCTGTAGGTCTGGAAAGTACGTTCAACACCTACACCGTTGGAGATCTTGCGAACAGTGAAAGCACTGTTCAGGCCACGGTTACGCTTGGCGATTACGACGCCTTCGAAAGCCTGCAGACGCTGACGGTCGCCTTCCTTAACTTTTACCTGAACGACAATGGTGTCGCCAGGAGCAAAAGGAGGGACTTCTTTGCTCATCTGCTCAGCTTCGATCTGCTGAATGATTTTGTTGGTCATGCTGCGCTCCTAAGACAAGCGGTCTGGCTTGTCATCGATACATTAACTATCGTCCCGCTGGCGGATGTATTCCTCCAGCAGCTTCTTCTCTTCCCCAGAAAGCGAGCGGCTATCCAGAAGATCAGCGCGTCGTTCGTGCGTCCTACCAAGGGACTGCTGCAAACGCCAGCGCCGGATGTGTTCATGGTTGCCGCCAAGCAGCACCTGTGGAACACGTTTATCCGCATACACCTCCGGGCGGGTGTAGTGCGGGCAGTCAAGTAAGCCATCCGTAAAGGAGTCTTCCTCGGCCGAACCTGCATGACCTAATGCACCAGGCAAAAGGCGCGTTACCGCATCAATCAGAACCATGGCTGGCAGCTCACCGCCAGACAAGACGTAATCCCCGATCGACCATTCTTCATCGACATGCGCTTCAATAAAGCGCTCATCGATGCCTTCGTAGCGACCTGCGATGAGGATCAAAGCCTCTTCGTTTACCAGTTCGCGTACTGCTGACTGAGTCAGCTGGCGACCTTGCGGCGAAAGATAAATCACCTTCGCTTTTTCACCTGCGGCGTGCTTGGCATCGAGCAAAGCATCCTCAAGCGGCTTGATCTTCATTACCATGCCCGGACCGCCACCAAAAGGTCGATCATCCACTGTGTGATGACGATCGCTGGTGTAGCTCCGCGGATTCCAACAAGTAAGCTGCAACAGCTCTTGTTTCACCGCACGGCTGGTAATGCCATATTCGCTGATGGCAGCAAACATTTCCGGGAACAACGTAATGACTTCAACGCGCAAGCTAGGCATGGCGCTTAGAAGTCCGCATCCCAGTCAACCCGCATTTCGCCAGCACTCAAGTCAATCGACAACACGCATTGCTCGGTATAGGGCAACAGGCGTTCGCGATCATCAAGGCTGTCGGCGCAGGCTTTGACCACCATCACATCGTTGGCGCCGGTCTCGAACAGATGGTCAATCTTGCCGAGCAACTGCCCTGCCTGATCAATCACCTTAAGACCTTCCAACTGATACCAGTAGAACTCGCCATCGGTTAGTTCCGGTAATTCGCTGCGAGGCACGCAGATCTCAAAGCCGGCGTAAGTACGCGCAACCTCGCGATCATCGAGACCTTTCAACTTCGCTACCAGGACCTTGCCTTGCAAGCGCCCACTGGCCACTTCAACTTGCTTAACCTCGTTGTCACGCCTGAGCGTCCAACGCGGGTAATCGAGCACGTTATCGATTGGATCGGTAAAGGAATACACCTTCACGTCGCCTTTCACGCCATGCACCGATACGATCTTGCCGAGGACAACCAGGTCTTCAGCTGGGGCTGGCGTTGTGCTCATAAATACTTAGGCTGCAGCCTTAGCATTTTCCTTCAGCAGCTGAGCAACACGCTCAGACGGCTGCGCACCCTGGCCAAGCCAGTAAGTAACGCGTTCTTCGTTTACGGACAGCTTGATTTCGTTACCCGATGCAACTGGGTTGAAGAAACCAACACGCTCAACGAAACGACCATCGCGCGCATTGCGGCTGTTGGTCACTGTGAGGTGGTAAAATGGGCGCTTTTTAGAGCCGCCACGGGCTAGACGGATGGTTACCATTAAACTTCGTTCCTGTAGTCGGTGCTGCAAAACTGATAATGCAAGCATCGGGCACTAGGCCCGAAAGGCCGCATATTCTAAGGATAATCCGGTTTTTTGCAAATAACTTTTTGCCTCCACCGGTCGAGGCCCTGACTTGGCATGCCTGCCAAGCCATTCAAGCCGTCTCGAAAAAACACCTGAACAGCCCGCATGAGTGGGCTGCAGCTGTATTTCAAGACACTGAATTACATCTTGGGCATCCCGCCGCCACCTGGCAGCATTCCACCCATACCACGCATCATTTTCGCCATGCCGCCCTTGGCGGTGAATTTTTTCATCATTTTCTGCATCTGCTTGTGCTGTTTTATCAGCCGGCCGATGTCTTGAACCTGGGTACCAGAACCCATGGCGATACGACGCTTGCGTGAACCACTGATAACTTCAGGGTCGCGACGCTCAGCTGGGGTCATCGAGTTGATGATGGCCTCCATCTGCTTGAATTGCTTTTCAGCTGCGCCCTGGGCATTGCCCATCTGAGCGAGATTCACCCCACCCATTTGCGGCAGCTTGTCCATGAGCCCGCCAAGGCCGCCCATGTTTTTCATTTGTTGTAGCTGGTCACGGAAGTCTTCGAGATCGAAGCCCTTGCCCTTTTTCAGCTTCTTGGTGAGCTTGTCGGCCTTGTCGCGATCAAGGGTTTGTTCAGCCTGCTCGATCAGGCTGAGCACGTCGCCCATACCAAGGATGCGCGAGGCTATACGGTCCGGGTGAAACGGCTCCAACGCATCGCTCTTCTCGCCCATGCCAATGAACTTGATCGGCTTGCCTGTAATTTGGCGCACGGACAGAGCCGCACCACCACGGGCATCACCGTCGACCTTGGTCAGTATTACCCCAGTCAGCGGCAGGGCATCAGCGAAGGCCTTGGCGGTGTTGGCGGCATCCTGACCGGTCATGGCGTCGACCACGAACAGGGTTTCGGCAGGCTTGACCGCTGCGTGCAGCGCCTGGATCTCAGCCATCATCTCAGCATCAACGGCCAAGCGACCGGCGGTATCGACCAGCACCACATCAATGTACTTGAGCTTGGCTTCGCTAATGGCCGCCTGGGCAATCGCCACGGGCTTTTGCGTGATGTCCGAGGGGAAGAAGGTCACGCCAATATCATTGGCCAGGGTTTCCAGCTGCTTGATCGCCGCAGGGCGATAAACGTCAGCAGAAACCACCAGTACGCTTTTCTTCTTACGTTCTTTTAGAAACTTTGCCAGCTTACCGACGGTGGTGGTTTTACCCGCACCTTGCAGGCCTGCCATCAACACCACCGCTGGCGGCGTCACATTCAATGCCAGGTCTTCGTTGGCGGCGCCCATCAGCTCTTCGAGCTCGGCGCGCACAATCTTCACAAAGGCTTGGCCCGGGGTCAGGCTTTTAGACACTTCCGTGCCGACCGCGCGGTCCTTAACCCGGTTGACGAACTCTTTGACCACCGGCAACGCAACGTCAGCCTCGAGCAAAGCCATACGCACTTCACGCAGGGTGTCCTGGATATTTTCCTCTGTCATCTTGGCTTTGCCAGTGACATTTCGCAGCGATTGCGAGAGGCGGTCTGTCAGATTTTCGAACATGCTCGTTCCTTTCAGGTTCAACCGAACCGAGGCTGGGCTTGCAACTAGCCGGCGATTATAACCAACTGTTTGCAACACTGACACCGCCAGTAGTCTTTCGTAAATTATGCTTTATGTGCCAAACTCAGCGCCTTTCGGGCTTTCCCTACTAGGATTTATGCACCCATTGCTGCCCAGCTTAGCGGCCGCATGCCTTTACGGCGGCGCTGCAATCTACCAAGGCCTGCGCCTTTCCACGCGCAGCAACCCTGACAAACGCCTGCTTGGCCTGCTCGGCGCGCTCGCGCTGTTGTTTCATGGCGGCAGTCTTTTCGTGCAAATGCATCACGATATTGGCATGCAGTTGGACTTCTTCAACGCAGCCAGCCTGATTACATTCGCCGTGATCAGCATCACATTACTGGCCTGCCTGCGCATTCCGGTGGAAAATTTGTTGCTGTTTTTATTTCCGCTGGGCTGCATAACCGTGCTGCTCGCACAATTCATGCCCATAGGCACCATAGACCCAATCGACGAAGAACCCGGCATCATTGCCCACATCCTGCTGTCGATCATTGCCTATGGCATGCTGACGATTGCGGTATTCCAGGCCTTGCTGGTGTCCATGCAGGACTACCAGCTCAAGCACAAGCACCCATCGGGCCTGACCAAGAACTTCCCGCCGCTACAAACCATGGAAAGCTTGCTGTTTGGCTTCCTGTGGGCTGGCTGGATCTTGCTTTCGCTGTCGCTGTTGTCGGGTGCGCTTTTCATCGATGACTTGTTTGCACAGCATTTAGTGCATAAAACCATCCTTTCTTGCTTCGCCTGGATCGTCTTCGCCGTACTCCTCTGGGGTCGCCATCAACTTGGCTGGCGTGGACACAAGGCAATTCGCTGGACCCTCGCAGGCTTTTGCCTGTTGATGCTCGCCTACTTTGGCAGCAAGCTGGTCCGTGAATTTATTCTGCACATATAGGTAGGCCCGCACCTCGTGGACACATTGCCCCCCGGCTTTTTGCTTGGCGTTCTGATTTTCCTGCTGGCTTGTTCAGCCTTCTTTTCCAGCTCCGAAACCGGCATCCTCAGCCTTAACCGCTATCGCCTGCGCCACCTGACCAAAGAAGGTCATCGCGGCGCCAAGCGCGTCAGCGCCCTGCTCAGCCGCCCAGACCGGCTGCTCGGGACAATCCTGATCGGCAACAACTTCGTCAATATCCTCGCATCCTCGATTGCCACCGTATTGGCCATCAAGCTGTGGGGCGAAGCCGGTATCGCCATTGCCACCATTGGTTTGACAATCGCCCTGCTGATATTCGGCGAAATCACCCCAAAGACCCTGGCAGCCCTACACCCAGAGCGCGTGGCCTATCCGTTCAGCATGCCACTGAGCATCCTGCTCAAGCTGTTTTACCCGCTGGTCATCATGCTCGGCTGGATCAGCAACGGCATCCTCAGGCTGCTTGGTGTTGACCCCACCAGCAAAAGCAGTGACAGCCTGACCACAGAAGAACTGCGCAGCGTTGTGCGCGAGTCAGGCCATGAGCTGCCGAAAAACCGCCAGAGCATGCTGCTGGGCATTCTTGACCTGGAAAAGGTCACGGTTAACGACATCATGATTCCGCGCAATGAAGTCACCGGCATCGACCTTGAAGACGATATCGAGGTCATCATCACCCAACTGGTCAGCACCACGCACACCCGTTTGCCGGTATTTCGCAACGATATCAACCAGATCGAAGGCGTGGTGCACATCCGTCAGATTGCCCGCCTGCTAACCAGCAACCAACTGACCAAGGACAGCCTGCTGGGTGCCTGCATGGAGCCGTATTTCGTGCCCGAAAGCACGCCACTCTCGACCCAGCTGATCAACTTCCAGAAGCAGAAACACCGCATCGGCATCGTCGTTGATGAGTACGGCGACGTGATCGGCGTAGTTTCGCTTGAAGACATCCTTGAAGAAATCGTTGGCGACTTCAGCAACCAGAACACCCTGCGCAACCCGGACATCCACCCGCAAGATGATGGTACCCAGGTCATCGACGGTGCGGCCTACATCCGTGAAGTCAACAAAGCGCTGGGATGGGAATTACCCTGCGAGGGGCCAAAAACCCTGAATGGCTTGATTACCGAGGTTCTTGAAAGCATCCCTGACAGCCCGGTGTGCCTGAAGATTGGCAACTATCACCTGGAAATTCTGCAATCCTCTGACAACCGCGTTAAAAGCGTGAAGGTCTGGCAAGCAGATAGCGGCGATACGGACAACGATGCTAACGACTGATAGCGTCCGCTAGAGCCTGGGCCCAATCCCGATAACCCATGCTTGATGGGTGATAGCCATCAAGCGCCAGGTACCCGGCAGCCAGCCTCGGCCTCAGGGGCACATATTGAGCGCCACATCCAGCCGCGACCTGCTGCAACTGTGCATCCAGCTGCTGCGCCCGGGCGCCCAGCAGCCAGCGCATCAGCCACGGCAGCGCACTGAAGTGCTGCAACGGCGGCACGCCCGTCAGCACCAACGATCCGCTCCTCGCCTGCAAACCCGCCGCCAAGCTGCACAACGCAGAGCGCCAGCGCCGCAGCCCGGTCAGATGCGTGCAATCATTAACCCCAAACACCAGCACGACCCAGTCAAGGCCGTCGACCTCCACTTGCGGCAGCAAGCGCTGGCACGCCTGTTCGGCGGTAATGCCGTTCTCGCCCAGCGCCCACCATGCAACCGGCCGCCGATGACGAACAGCCAATTCTTCGGCCAGTTGCCCGACCAGCCCTTGTTGCAGGCAGCTTACACCGACGCCGACCACAGTCGACTCACCGAGCATCAACAAGCGCAAGGGCTGGCCCGCATACTGGGGCCGGGCCAGCCCTCGGACCGGTCCGGCAGCAGGCGCAAGACGCAGCGCAGTCCGCCGCGTATGGATCGCCAGTGGCAACAGCAGCGGCGACAACAGCCCGACAAGCAACCACCAGCGCCAACCCTGGATGTTCACAGCTCGACTTCAACCGCCTCGGCCGCACGCATTGCCTTGGCCCGCGCCAATTCCAGCGATTCATCACGCGCCAGGGCGACACCCATGCGTCGCTGGCCATTGACTTGCGGCTTGCCGAACAGGCGCAGCATGGTGTCAGGCTCTGCCAGCGCAGCGCCCAGATTACCGAAGCTGACCTGCTCCGATTGACCCTCGACCAGCACGACAGCCGAGGCCGAAGGACCAAACTGGCGAATCACCGGGATTGGCAGCCCAAGAATGGCCCGCGCGTGCAAGGCAAACTCAGACAGGTCCTGGGAAATCAGGGTCACCATGCCAGTGTCGTGCGGGCGTGGCGAGATTTCACAGAACCAGACCTGATCGCCCTTAACAAACAACTCGACACCAAACAGGCCGCGCCCACCAAGCGAGTCCGTCACCGCCAAGGCAATGCGCTCGGCCTCTGCCATGGCCTTGGCACTCATCGGCTGCGGCTGCCAGGACTCCTGGTAATCTCCACGCTCCTGGCGATGGCCTACAGGCGCACAGAAGGTGGTGCCATTGATATGACGTACCGTCAGCAGCGCAATCTCGTAGTCAAAATCGATAAAACCCTCGACAATCACCCGCCCCTTGCCCGCGCGACCGCCCTCCTGCGCGTAATCCCAGGCCGGCAGGACGTCCGCCGCGCCCTTGAGCACCGACTGGCCCTTGCCGGAAGAGCTCATGATTGGCTTGACCACGCAGGGGAAACCAATTTTGGCCACTGCAGCTTCGAACGCCTCGAAGGAGTCAGCGAATTCATAGGGCGAGGTTGGCAGGCCAAGCTCTTCGGCGGCCAAACGGCGAATACCTTCGCGATTCATGGTCAACTGGGCAGCACGCGCGCTGGGAATCACGGTGTAGCCTTCATTTTCCAGCTCAGCCAGGGTCGCAGTGGCGATCGCCTCGATCTCGGGCACGATGTAATGCGGCTTTTCCTGCTCGATCACGGCGCGTAGCTGCGCGCCATCAAGCATATTGACCACATGACTGCGGTGCGCAACCTGCATCGCCGGGGCATTGGCATAGCGATCAACGGCAATCACCTCAACTCCGAGGCGCTGCAACTCGATCACCACTTCCTTGCCCAGCTCGCCCGAGCCACAGAGCAATACACGTGTCGCGCTAGGTGATAACGGGGTTCCGATACAGGACATAACAATTCCTTGGGCTAGCTTAAATATAAGGGAAGTCAGCCCGCGCAGATTGCGCCAGGGCCAATGGATACACAAACCAGCATGACGTATGCGCTAGAGAATAATGCCTTTGCTCACCGCGCGCTGATGGCAGCGCTGCAGCACCTCACGCCGCTCCTGGTTATCCATGCGGCTCCAGCAGGTAATTTCAGCAACATTGCGCTGGCAGCCAATGCAAATGTCCTCTTCATCCAACGCACAGACGTGCACGCAGGGTGAGGCAACTGGACGCTCATCGCTCATTAATCTTCTTGCTCGGTCAAATCACGCGCATAGCGCTGGGCGTTGTGGACATAGTGCGCAGCACTGGCCTCAAGCATTTTCTTTTGCCCGTCAGTCAGCTCGCGCACAACCTTGCCTGGCGAGCCCATGACCAGCGAACCATCAGGAATTTCCTTGCCCTCGCCAATCAGCGAGTTGGCGCCAATGATGCAATACTTGCCGATCTTGGCACCATTGAGCACCACGGCATTGATCCCGATCAAGCTGTAGTCACCCACAGTGCAACCATGCAGCATGGCGTTATGACCAACAGTCACTCCCTTACCGAGGCTGAGCGGAAACCCCATGTCGGTGTGCATGACACTGCCGTCCTGCACGTTGCTGTGTTCGCCAATGTGGATCAGTTCGTTATCACCGCGCAGCACGGCGTTAAACCAAACGCTTGCGCCCTGCTCCAGCTTGACCTTGCCGACCAGGGTGGCATTCGGCGCGGCCCAGCTTTCAGGATGGGCATCAACTTCGGATTGTCCAAGACGGTATTTCACGGCATTCCTCACGTAAGGCTAATGAAGTGTTTTGGCGGCGCGTGCAGATCGATCGGCGATTCGTCGTACAGCAGATTGATCAACTCGACCAGCATGATCGCCGTCAGCCCCCATATTTTATATTCGTCGTAGCGGTAGCTCGGCACATACCAACTTTTGCCGAGGTAGTCGATACGGTGTGTGGTTTCGCGCGGGTCTTCACGAAAAAACCTCAACGGCACCGAGAACACCGAGGCAATCTCGCCATCGTTGGCCCGGTAATCGACAAAGTCGGGCACCACCCCCACGAACGGCGTGACTTGTATGCCGTGACGTGAAACCAAGGTACTGAGCGGACCGATCACCTCGACCAAGCCAGGCGGCAAGGCGATCTCTTCCTCCGCCTCACGCAGCGCGGTTTGCACAAGATCCTGGTCTTCAGGGTCACGACGACCGCCAGGAAAGGCAACCTCGCCACCGTGCGTGGACAAACCACTGGCACGCAGGGTCAGTACGACTTCAGGGTCATCACTGCGGGTAATCGGCACCAGCACCGCCGCCTCCGGGAAACTGCTATCGGTTTCCAGAACTAACGGCTGATGGGACCGTACACGTTGGAGTAGCTCATCGAGCATGGGCAATCTCAGTGTTCTCTTTCTTATCTGGATAATGGCATGAAAGCCGACGACACCCAAGCTTGATACAGTGCTGATATTGCCGTTTTAAGGACACAGAGGAACCACTGGCGAAGGTAGAGAGCGACCATATGAGAAGGCGCAACGATCGGCGAGAGCAACAGCCAAAAGCTGGCCGCCAGCGAGTCAAGAACCGCGAGAATCGACCGCGCCCCCGCTCGACCTTAGTAGCCTGAGTGAGCATTTGACTCGCTTCGCCCTTCCCTTCGGGACCGCACCTGAATGCGTTCAGCCTCAAGGCTGTGAGCCGTTTTTAATGCAGTAATATCGAACCCAGTAGTTTTCAGAGGCTCCTCAGATTGATTCAAGCAGGCTTATCAAGCCAAGATATGCAATGAGTAGCGAGGAAACGGCATGAAATTCTGCAGTCAGTGCGGCAACCCGGTTAGCCATAGAATCCCCGAGGGAGACAGCCGTTTACGCTTTGTCTGCGAGCTTTGCAGCACCATTCACTATGAGAACCCGCGCATCGTCGCCGGCTGCATTCCGGTTTGGAACCAGCAAATCCTGCTTTGCCGCCGGGCAATCGAACCGCGTCGCGGTTTCTGGACACTGCCTGCCGGTTTCATGGAAAATGGCGAGACCATCGAGCAAGCCGCCGCCCGCGAGACAGCAGAAGAAGCCTGCGCTCGCGTACATGACCTAATGCTGTATAACCTGATTGATCTACCGCATATCAACCAGGTGCATGTATTCTTCCGTGCAGAGCTAACCGACCTCGACTTTGCAGTAGGCGCCGAAAGCCTGGAAGTCGCACTATTCAGTGAGGCCGACATCCCTTGGTCCGAGCTGGCTTTCCCGACAATCGGGCGTACTTTAGAATGCTACTTTGCCGACCGCCTGACGGCTCAATTCCCGGTCCGCAATGAGTCCCTAGAGGCCTTGCGTGCGCACTATAAAAAAGTAGCTTTTTGATCATATGGATATCGTTCTGATGCGCTGGTTGCTGGTTTTAATCTGCTTTTCCTTTGTTGCAAACGCGGGTGCAAACACGCTCGCGCCACCACCTCAACAAAAAAGCCACGCGACTCAGCGCATCGACAAGGTGTTGATCCTCAAGTCCGAACGCAAGCTGCAACTCATCAGCAAAGGCCAGCCATTCAAAAGCTACCGCGTGTCTTTGGGTAAAAAGCCCCAAGGCCACAAGCAGTTTGAAGGTGACCAACGCACGCCAGAAGGGATTTACTGGATTGACTGGCGCAAAACCAGTGACAACTACCAGCTGTCGATGCACATCTCCTACCCCAACGCCCGCGACCAGGCCTTTGCGCGCAGCAAAGGGCTATCGGCTGGCGGCATGATCATGATTCATGGCACCCCGATCGACGAAGAGTATCCTGAGTGGTATTTCAGCACGCTGGACTGGACCAACGGCTGCATCGCCATGAAAAACACCGACATGCGTGAAATCTGGTCACTGGTCAAGGACGGCACGCTGATCGAAATACGCCCCTGACTTGCGCGCTTGGCAGGCTATTGCACCCGATGTCTAACTCAGAACTGCAGATCAGAAAGTCGCCAAACTTGATAAGCAGGGGTTTCGTAAGGGTGACTGGTTTTCAAGGCCTTGACGCTGTCATGGATTAGTTCATCGGCCACCACCACCTCGACCTTCCATTCCGCCATCCGCTCGACAACGCCTTCATTTCCCAGATAGGGCCGGCTGCCTGGCAGCGGTCGAAACTGACCTTGCCCCGGCACCTGCCAGCAACAATGGTCATAGTTACCTATATGCCCGGCCCCTGCGGCAAAAATTGCAGCTTTAACGGTTTCAAGGTGACTTTCAGGCACGTAAAAGCACAATTTGTACATTAAGATCTCCGCTATACAGGCAGTCAGGCAATAATGCCATTTTGCCATCAACGTATCTAACCGCAGTTCAAATAATCCTTAATCTAAAGACCTGAATCCCTGGAAAACGTTCAGCGGCGACACCGGTGCCTGCGCTCGAGCCAACGAAACATGACCGCCATCACAATTGGCCAGACACCCACCGTGAGCAACTGCCGAGGGGCACAAAACATAGCGGGCAAGCACAGTCCAGATGCCTGGGTGAAAATCCAGCGCGCCAATACAACAACGCCTCACCAGATCAAGCCTGGCGAGGCGCTGTTAATGATTCGCCAGGCTAACCATCAGCCTGACGGAACAAGAGGTCGTTAATCGACCCACACACGGGCATTGCGGAACATGCGCAACCAGGCACCGTCTTCATTCCACTCATCCGGACACCAGGAGTTCTGCACGGCGCGGAAGACCCGCTCAGGGTGCGGCATCATGATGGTCACGCGGCCGTCACGGCTGGTCAGGCCAGTAATGCCACGCGGCGAACCGTTGGGGTTGGCGGGATAGGTTTCGGTGATCTTGCCGTGGTTGTCGACAAACCGCATTGCAACGCAACCCGACAAATCGGCCTCAAGCAAGGCTTCCTCACTCGCGAACTCGGCGTGACCTTCACCATGGGCAATGGCGATTGGCATGCGCGAACCGGCCATGCCACGCAGGAAGATCGACTCGGACTCCTGCACCTGGACCATCGCCACGCGAGCCTCGAACTGCTCGGAACGGTTGCGCACGAAGTGCGGCCAGAACTCGCTACCTGGAATCAGCTCATGCAGGTTGGAGAGCATCTGGCAACCGTTACACACGCCCAGCGAAAAGCTGTCTTTACGCTCGAAAAACGCGCTGAACGCATCACGCGCCCGGTTGTTGAACAGGATTGACTTGGCCCAGCCTTCGCCAGCCCCAAGCACGTCACCATAGGAGAAGCCGCCACAAGCCACCAGGCCCTTGAAGCTGTCCAGGTCAACGCGCCCCGCGAGAATATCGCTCATATGCACATCGACAGCGCTGAAGCCGGCACGGTCGAACGCAGCCGCCATTTCAACCTGGCCGTTGACGCCTTGCTCACGCAGTACAGCGATCTGCGGGCGCAGACCTTTCTTGATAAAAGGCGCGGCGATGTCTTCGTTGACATCAAAACCCAGCTTGACGCTCAGGCCTGGGTTGTCTTCTTCGAGCAGGGCATCGAATTCCTGGTCGGCACATTCGGCGTTATCACGCAGACGCTGAATCTGATAGCTGGTCTCGGACCACTGACGCTGCAGAATCCGGCGTTCTGCCGAGAATACCGCGACATCCTTGTAGCTGATTTCGATGTGGCCGTTGTTGACCGGCTTGCCGATCACAGCAACACAGTCATCAAGACCTGCCGCCGAGAACTGGGCGAGCACTTCCGCGGTGAAGTCCTGATGGACCTGGATAACCGCACCCAGTTCTTCGTTGAACAGCACACCGGCCAATTCGGCATGGTTCAGTGCCAGGGTGTCGAGTTGCAGGTTGAGCCCGCAGTGCCCAGCAAAGGCCATCTCCACCACGGTCGCCAACAGGCCACCATCGGAACGGTCGTGATAAGCCAGCAGTCGACCGTCAGCATTGAGCCCCTGGATAACGGCAAAGAATGCCTTGAGGTCTTCTGCGTCATCGACATCCGGGGCCTGCTTGCCCAGCTTGCCGTAGACCTGTGCCAGGATCGAGGCCCCCATGCGGTTCTGGCCACGGCCGAGATCGATCAGGATCAGATCGGTCTCGCCTTTGTCCATGCGCAGTTCAGGGGTCAGCGTGCGACGAATATCGGTAACCGGAGCGAAGCCAGTGACGATCAAGGACATTGGCGAGGTCACGCTCTTGTCGTCGTCACCATCCTGCCAACGGGTCTTCATCGACATCGAGTCCTTACCCACCGGAATGGTGATCCCCAACTCAGGGCACAGCTCCATGCCGACCGCTTTTACCGTGTCGTAAAGGCGAGCATCTTCACCCGGATGCC
This sequence comes from Pseudomonas segetis, assembly GCF_900188155.1. Taxonomy (GTDB): domain Bacteria; phylum Pseudomonadota; class Gammaproteobacteria; order Pseudomonadales; family Pseudomonadaceae; genus Aquipseudomonas; species Aquipseudomonas segetis. Next base: position 267,477 of record NZ_FZOG01000001.1, on the reverse strand, counting down.
CGGCAGCGGCCATCCAGTTGGCCGACAGCTTGATGTCGGACAGCTTGGCGATGCAGGCACCCGCCATGTTGGTCAGTGTTTCGCCAATGGCCATACGCCCGGAGGCCGGTGCGTCGAGCAAAGCCAATGGCGTGCGCTCACCCATGGCCATGGCTTCGCCGTTGTAGGTGTCGAAGCTGGCTGCGGTCACGGCGCAATCGGCAACCGGAACCTGCCAGGGGCCAACCATTTGGTCACGCGTCACCATGCCGGTGATGGTACGGTCGCCAATGGTGATCAAGAAATTCTTGCTGGCCACGGCCGGGTGATGCAGGACGCGGCTTACCGCTTCACTGATATCAACCGCAGCCGGGTCAAAATCATCGCCCAGCTCGGCTTCGCGGTCTGCACTGCGGTGCATGCGCGGCGCCTTGCCAAGCAGCACGTTGAGAGGCATATCGACTGCGTTGTTGCCGAAATGGCTGTCGGCAACGGTCAGGTGCCGTTCCTCAGTGGCCTCGCCGACCACTGCGAACGGGCAGCGCTCACGCTCGCAAATCGCTTTGAAACGCTCAAAGTTAGCGGCATCGACCGCCAGCACGTAGCGTTCCTGGGATTCGTTACACCAGATTTCCAGTGGCGCCATGCCCGGTTCATCGTTAGGCACCGCACGCAGGTCAAAACGACCACCACGCTCGCCATCGTTAACCAGTTCCGGGAATGCATTGGACAAGCCGCCCGCGCCAACGTCATGGATAAAGCTGATTGGGTTGTCTTCGCCCAACTGCCAGCAGCGGTCGATAACCTCTTGGCAACGACGCTCCATTTCCGGGTTTTCACGCTGAACCGAAGCAAAGTCAAGATCAGCCGAGCTGGCACCGGTGGCCATGGACGAAGCAGCGCCACCGCCCAAGCCAATCAACATGGCCGGGCCGCCGAGCACGATCAGCTTGGAGCCAACCGTGATTTCGGCTTTCTGTACGTGGTCTTCGCGGATGTTGCCCATGCCGCCTGCCAGCATGATCGGCTTGTGGTAACCCCGGACTTCGTCGCCGTGCGGTGTGCTGATCGACTGTTCGAAAGTACGGAAATAACCGGTCAGTGCCGGACGACCGAATTCATTGTTGAACGCCGCGCCACCCAAGGGGCCTTCGAGCATGATATCCAGCGCAGTGACAATGCGCTCAGGTTTGCCGTAAGGCACTTCCCAAGGCTGTTCGAAGCCAGGGATCTGCAGGTTGGATACGGTAAAGCCTGTCAGGCCCGCCTTTGGCTTGGCGCCACGACCGGTTGCGCCTTCGTCGCGAATCTCACCGCCCGAGCCGGTCGATGCACCCGGGAAAGGCGCAATCGCGGTTGGGTGGTTGTGGGTCTCGACCTTCATCAGGATGTGCACAGGCTCTTTGACGGCGCCGTATTCACGGGTTTGTGCATTCGGGAAGAAACGGCCGGCCGTACTGCCCACGATCACCGCAGCGTTGTCTTTATAGGCCGACAGAACGCCTTCGCTGTGCATCTGGTAGGTATTTTTGATCATGCCAAACAGCGATTTTTCCTGCGCCTGGCCATCGATATCCCAGCTCGCATTGAAGATCTTGTGACGGCAATGCTCGGAGTTGGCCTGGGCGAACATCATCAGTTCGATGTCATGCGGGTTGCGGCCCAAAGTACCGAAACTGCTGACCAGGTAATCGATTTCATCTTCAGCCAGTGCCAGGCCCAGCTCGACGTTGGCTTTTTCCAGCGCAGCCCGGCCGCCACCGAGCACATCGACCACGGTCAGTGGCTTGGGCGTCGCGTGGCTGAACAGCGCCGCGGCGTCTTCCATGTTTTCCAGGACCACCTGGGTCATGCGGTCATGCAGCAGCACTGCAACCTGCTCGCGCGCGGCGGCATCAAGCTCGCCAGTCACGTAGTAGGCAATGCCGCGCTCAACGCGATGAATTTTCGCCAGGCCACAGTTGCGGGCGATATCGCTGGCCTTGCTCGACCAGGGCGAAATAGTGCCAAAACGTGGAATCGTCAGAAACAAGCGACCGCTTGGCTCCTGCACTTCTACACTTGGCCCGTATTTGAGCAAACGAGCCAAGACTTGCTCTTCGTCAGCGGTCAGGACACCGACAACATCGGCGAAGTGTGCAAATTCGGCGTACAGCCCAGTAACAGCCGGTATTTTGCGGGTAAGTTGCTCAAGCAACTTGCCGTGACGAAAAGCAGAAAGAGCGGGGGCGCCGCGCAAGATCAACATCGATGACAGCCTCTGGGAAGGGGGTGTGCTTTGAGGCCGTGCATTCTAGCCTAAAGCGCCGAACACATCACCCGTTTGCCTACGCCAAAACGACAGCCTGCTTGCTAGCAGAGAAGCAGTCGCCTGTCGAGATATTGCAAGGCGAATCCTTTGCGTATACTGCATCGATGTATTCCCAATCTGCGATCCGCACGCGCTACGCCAAATGGCTGTCAGCGATCGGAATCCTTCTGCTGCTGAATGGCTGTGGGGCCGAAGAAAAAGTACCCACAACCCTTGAGCAAGTGCAGGCGGAGGGAGTACTGCGCGTGATCACCAGGAACAGCCCGGCCACCTATTTCCAGGATCGCAACGGCGAGACAGGCTTTGAATATGAGCTGGTCAAACGTTTTGCCGCCGACCTTAAAGTCGAGCTGAAAATTGAAACAGCCGACAATTTGGATGATCTGTTTAACCGTTTAAACAGCGCAGACGGTCCGGTTTTGGCTGCCGCTGGTCTGGTCGATAGCCCCGGCCGCAAGCAACAAGCGCTGTTTTCCAAGCCTTATCTCGAAGTCACCCCGCAAGTTATTTATCGCCAAGGCGAGCGTCGCCCTACCCGCCCCGAGGATTTACTCGGCAAACGTATCGTAGTGCTCAAGGGCAGCAGCCATGCCGAGCAACTGGCTGAACTCAAAGTGCAAATGCCAACCCTTGAGTACGAAGAATCTTCCGACGTGGAAATCGTCGACTTGCTGCGCATGGTCGATGAAGGCCAGATCGACCTGACGCTGGTCGACTCCAACGAGCTGGCAATGAACCAGGTCTATTTCCCCAATGTACGCGTGGCCTTCGACCTGGGCGACTCGCTCAATCTCGCCTGGGCAGTAAAGCCGGGCGAAGACCACAGCCTCCTCGACGAGGTCAACACCTTCATTGCCCGCGCCAAGGAAAACGGCAGCCTCAAGCGCTTGACCGATCGTTACTACGGCCACGTTGATGTACTGGGTTATGTCGGCGCGTACACCTTTGCCCAGCACCTGCAAAAGCGCTTGCCACGTTATGAGCAATTTTTCCGCCAGGCTGGGCGCGACAACAATATGGACTGGCGATTACTCGCTGCCATGGGTTACCAGGAATCACTTTGGCAACCCACCGCCACCTCTAAAACAGGGGTTCGCGGGCTTATGATGCTCACCCTGCGCACAGCTCAGGCAATGGGCGTTTCCAATCGCCTGGACCCCAAGCAAAGCATTGATGGCGGTGCCAAGTACATTATTCACGTTAAAGAGCTACTGCCAGAAAGCATTCCAGAGCCAGACCGGACCTGGTTCGCCCTCGCCGCCTATAACGTGGGCGGCGGCCACCTGGAGGATGCCCGCAAACTCACCGAAGCCGAAGGGCTCGATCCGAACAAGTGGCTGGACGTGCAGTCAATCCTGCCGCGGCTTGCGCAAAAGAAGTGGTACAGCAAAACGCGCTACGGTTATGCGCGCGGCGGCGAGCCTGTGCATTTTGTACGTAACATCCGCCGCTACTACGACATTCTCACCTGGGTAACCCAGCCACAGCTCGAGAGCAACCAGGTCGTCGAGAGCGGCATGCACCTGCCCGGCGTAAGCAAAGAAACAATAGAAGCCGAATCGCCTCCGCTCTAGCCCGGCAACGGCTGCCTAGCGCGCAGCATTGGCGCGGCGCGCCTTGAAAAACGCGCTCAGCATTTCACTGCACTCCAGAGCCAGCACCCCACCTTCGATCAGGACCCTGTGATTGAGGAACGCCTGACTGAAAAACTCCCCACGGCTCTGGGCCACGCCAGCCTTGGGTTCTGTCGCACCAAACACCACACGCTCAATGCGCGAATGCACGATCAACCCCGCACACATGCTGCAGGGTTCCAGGGTGACATACAGCGTGCTGCCCGGCAGGCGGTAGTTCGCCAACTGCCGGGCGGCATCGCGAATCGCCACCATCTCGGCATGAGCGCTTGGGTCATGGGTTGAAATCGGACAATTGAAACCACGGCCGATAATCTTGCCATCCTGCACCAGCACCGCGCCCACCGGCACCTCGCCCAGCGCTGCGCCCTGCCCGGCCAACAACAGCGCCTCCTGCATAAAGTGCTGATCCTGACTGCGATCAATAATTCTCGGTTGCCGCATCAAACCACCGCAATGGCGGCCATAAGGCCGGTTTCCATATGATCAATCACATGGCAATGGAACATCCATACCCCTGGATTATCAGCGACAAGGGCAATTTTAGCGGTCTCGTTCTTGCCCAACAGATAGGTGTCAGTGAAATAGGGAATGATCTTTTTCCGATTCGAACTGATGACCTTGAACGTCATGCCATGCAAGTGGATCGGGTGCAGATACTGCGCCATATTGCGCAACTCGAAAATATAGTGATTATTCAATTTAAGCGTAGCAATTGGCCGGTCGGCGCAGGTTTTATCGTTGATATCCCAGGCCTGACCGTTAATTTGCCAATACTTTGCCGGACCTGCTTGATTCGGATCTGCCAGCGACGCCGCCCACTCGAAGTTGAACTTGATTGTCTCGGCTTTGGCCAGGTCGGGCTCTGCAACCGGATTAGCGGGCAATGGCGCAGGCCACTCAGCCACCGGCTCGGTTGATGCCAGGCTCTTGATCGTTGCCAGGCGCACGGAGCCATCACGCAGCGACAGTTCAGTACCAGCCTCGGGCACGCGCAGCGCCAGGTCAAGGCGCATGCCAGCGCCAAGCCAATACTCCTTGCCAAGCTCACGCGGCTCAATCGGGTTGCCATCGATGGCGTAAATGCGCGACTCGGCATTGGGCAGGTTCAAACGATAAGTCACCGTATTGTCGAGATTGATCAGCCGCAATCTCACCACTTGCCCGGCTGGCAGCTCCAGCGTCGGCACATGCACGGCATTGATGGTCGACAGGCGTCCTCGCGTGCCTTCACGGGCAGCCTGGCGCGGCACACTGAACGGCGTGTATTGGCCTTGCTCATCAACGTGCCAGTTTTTTATGCTCAAGGTGCGCTCGTGCTTGAACTCGCTCGGTTCGCGCTCTTCAATGATTAGCGGACCAACAAGCCCCTGCCCCATCTGCTCGGAGCTGAAAAGATGTGGGTGATACCAGTAGCTGCCGGCATCAGGCGGAACGAAGTGGTAATCGAAATACTCGCCCGGCAACACCGGCATCTGCGAGACATAAGGCACACCATCCATGTCCAGCGGCAAACGGATGCCGTGCCAGTGAATGGTGGTCTGCTCAGGCAGTTTATTGATAAAGCGCACGCGCAGCAGATCGCCCTGACGACAGCGGATTTCCACGCCTGGCGCCATGCCGCCGTAACCCCAGGCGGTGGTCTTGTGCCCCGGCACCAGCTCTAAATCAACGGGTGCGGCGATTAATTCGTAGTCATGGGTTTTCTGGTCAAACGGACGACCCAGCCAATAACGAGCGCCACCGGCACCAATGCCAACAACACTCAAGCCCGCAAGACCTGCGAGCACTTGCCTACGCGTAAACGACATACAAACGGGCTCCTTATAGCCAATCAACTCGAGCCCATCAGGCGGCGGTGAACAGCGTTCTCTCTGTGGAGAACGGCGGTTACCTTAACGGCTGTGGCAAAAACCTGTATTGCCACAAATCACTTCAGTCGGCGATACCGGGATTTTATCACGACATGAACGGCAAGGCCGAGCGACCAGACACTACAGTGCTAAAGCAAAAGCTTGGAAGGCTGGCCATCCATGAATGCCCAAGACAAGTGCAGGTCGCCACGGAACACTTGATCCAGAAAGCCCGGAACTGCATGGTTGGCAAAACAGACAATCACGATCAAGACGGGATAAAAACAATGACGCCTGAAAACCCTAGCATCGCCCTCATTGGCCCCGGAGCGATCGGCACCACCATTGCGGCGGCGCTGCATGAGGTTGGACGCACGCCGACGATCTGTGGCCGATCAGCACTCAAGCAGCTGGAACTGCGCCACGATGGCGGGCGCATCCTGGTACCCGGCCCGGTGCTTACCGCCCCAGCCGCGATCGAAACCGCATTCGACCTGGTGTTCGTTGCAGTCAAGGCGACTCAAATCGATGCCATCGCCCCTTGGCTTTCGGCGTTGTGCAGCGAGAAAACCCTGGTTTGCGCACTGCAGAATGGCGTTGAGCAAAAAACACTTATCGAGCCATATTTGCCCGGCAATCAGGTCCTGCCTTCAGTGGTGTGGTTCCCTGCGCAACGCGAGCCGGACTCATCGGTGTGGCTGCGCGCCAAAGCTCGTCTCACCTTGCCGGACACTCCGGCGACCGCGCTTGTTACCAAGGCGCTGGCAGGCACATTGTGCTCAGTCGACGTAACGCCTGACTTCACCTCTGTCGCATGGCGCAAACTGCTACAGAATGCCGCCGCTGGCTTGATGGTTCTGACAGGTCGCCGTGCAGGCATGTTCGCCAGAACGGATATCAGCGAACTGGCTCTGGCCTATCTTCGCGAATGCCTTGTGGTGGCCCGTGCCGAAGGTGCGGTGCTGAGCGACCAAGTACCGCAGGATATTATCGACGTATTTCGCCGCTACCCGGCCGACCAAGGCACCTCGATCCTTGCCGACCGATCAGCTGGCCAGCCACTGGAATGGGACTGTCGCAACGGGGTTATCCAGCGCCGCGCTCAGGCTCGTGGCATCCCGACACCGATCAGCGACCTGATCGTACCTCTGCTTGCCGCCGCCAGCGATGGACCGGGTTGAGACCCTGATTTACAAGCCAGCCTGAAAACCCAAAACCCAAAAAGCCCGCAATTACGCGAGCTTTTGGTTACTCCATCGGCCTAGACCGACTGCGGGATCATTCCCACTCAATGGTCGCTGGCGGCTTGCTCGATACGTCGTAGGTGACGCGTGAGATGCCTTCGATCTCATTGATGATGCGGTTGCTGACTTTTTCCAGCAGCTCATAAGGCAGGTGTGCCCAGCGCGCGGTCATGAAGTCGATGGTTTCAACGGCGCGCAGAGCCACAACCCATGCGTAGCGACGGCCATCGCCGACCACGCCAACCGACTTGACCGGCTGGAATACCACGAATGCCTGGCTGGTCTTGTGGTACCAGTCGAAGTTACGCAGCTCTTCAATGAAGATATGATCCGCACGACGCAGCAGGTCGGCGTATTCCTTTTTCACTTCACCGAGGATACGCACGCCAAGGCCCGGACCCGGGAATGGGTGGCGGTATACCATGTCGAACGGCAAGCCCAATTCAAGACCGATCTTGCGCACTTCGTCCTTGAACAGTTCGCGCAGTGGCTCGACCAGCTTGAGGTTCATTTCCTCAGGCAGGCCACCAACGTTGTGGTGCGACTTGATCACATGTGCCTTGCCAGTCTTGGCACCGGCAGACTCGATCACGTCCGGGTAGATGGTGCCTTGGGCGAGGAACTGGATGTTCTCCAGCTTCGAGGCTTGGGCATCGAATACGTCGATAAAGGTACGACCGATGATTTTGCGCTTCTTCTCCGGATCTGCTTCGCCAGCCAGGTTGTCGAGGAACTGCGCTTCAGCATTGGCGCGAATCACCTTGACGCCCATGTTTTCAGCAAACATGGCCATTACCTGCTCGCCTTCGTGCAAGCGCAGCAAGCCGTTATCAACGAAGACACAGGTCAGCTGATCGCCAATTGCCTTGTGCAGCAAGGCTGCGACCACAGATGAGTCAACGCCGCCAGACAGACCGAGCAGTACATTGGCATCGCCCACTTGCTGGCGCACCTGGGCAATGGCGTCTTCAACGATATTCGACGGCGTCCACAGGGCTTCACAACCGGCGATATCGAGCACGAAGCGCGAGAGAATGCGGCCGCCCTGCTTGGTGTGAGTCACTTCCGGATGGAACTGCACGCCGTAGTAGCCACGCGCATCGTCGAACATGCCGGCAATCGGACAGCTCGGCGTGCTTGCCAGGACACTGAAGCCTTCTGGCATGGCGGTCACTTTGTCGCCGTGGCTCATCCACACATCGAGGCCGAATACACCGTCGTCATCGACATGATCTTCGATACCGTCGAGCAAGCGCCCCTTGCCGACTACATCAACGCGCGCATAACCAAACTCACGGATGTCGGAACCGAGCACCTTGCCGCCCATCTGCTCTGCCATGGTTTGCATGCCGTAGCAAATACCCAGAACCGGCACACCCAGGTCAAATACAGCTTGCGGGGCACGCGGGCTGTTAAGCTCGTGAACCGACTCAGGACCACCTGCGAGAATGATGCCGCGCGGGGCGAATGCGCGAATGTCGTCATCGCTCATGTCAAACGGATGCAGCTCGCAATAAACCCCGATTTCACGCACGCGACGGGCGATCAACTGGGTGTACTGGGAACCGAAATCCAGGATAAGGATGCGATGGGCGTGAATATCAGGGTGAGCCATAACCGTCTCTCGTAGCGGAATCCACAAATGACAAGGGCTGAGTAAACAGCCCCGTACTTTTCAATCTCTATAAAAATCATTTTGCCGCACCGCGAGCGCAGTAGCGTCAAAAGGATTTCAGGGGCCTCTGAAAAACGTAGCGAGCGACGGGAGTACAAGGCAAAAAACTGCGAAAAAGTGACCGAGGTCGCGCTCGACTTTACGTGTTGTAAATGAGCATTTTGAGCAGTTTTTTAACGCAGTAATACCGAGCGTAGTAGTTTTCCAGAGGTTCCTTAGCCGACGCGGTAGTTCGGCGCTTCCTTGGTAATCTGCACGTCATGCACGTGCGACTCAGCCATACCCGCGCCGGTGATGCGAACAAACTCGGGCTTGGTGCGCATGTCTTCGACTGTTGCACAACCGGTGTAGCCCATGGATGCACGCAGGCCACCCATCAACTGGTGAACGATTGCCGCCATCGCGCCTTTGTATGGCACGCGACCTTCAATACCTTCCGGCACCAACTTCTCAGCACCAGCCGAGGAGTCCTGGAAATAGCGGTCGGACGAGCCTTGCGCCTGCGACATAGCGCCCAGCGAGCCCATGCCACGGTATGCCTTGTAGGAGCGGCCCTGGAACAGCTCGACTTCGCCCGGCGCTTCTTCAGTACCGGCCAGCATCGACCCGATCATCACGCAGGATGCGCCAGCCACTATGGCTTTGGACAAGTCACCCGAGAAGCGGATGCCACCGTCAGCTATCAGCGGCACGCCAGTGCCCTCGAGGGCTGCAGCAACATTGGCCACCGCTGAGATTTGCGGTACGCCCACACCAGCAACAATACGCGTGGTGCAGATCGAGCCTGGGCCGATACCGACTTTAACGGCATCCGCACCTGCTTCGACCAGCGCCTTGGCAGCAGCGCCAGTGGCGATGTTGCCACCAATGACCTGGATCTCGGGGAAGTTCTGCTTGACCCAGCGCACACGATCAATCACACCTTTGGAGTGGCCGTGGGCGGTGTCGACGATAATCACATCAACCCCGGCAGCCGCCAGAGCTGTCACGCGGTCGCCCGTTTCCGGGCCGGTGCCGACTGCCGCGCCAACACGCAGGCGAGCCTGGTCGTCTTTGCTGGCCAGCGGGTATGCCTTGGCTTTCTCGATGTCCTTAACCGTCATCATGCCCTTCAGCTGGAAGGCATCGTTGACGATCAGGACTTTTTCGATACGGTGCTTGTGCAGCAAATCGCGCACGACTTCTTTATCGGCGCCTTCTTTGACCGTGACCAAACGCTCTTTTGGCGTCATCACTTCATGGACCTTGGCGTCCATGCGGGTTTCGAAGCGCACGTCACGTGAAGTGACGATGCCGACCAGATCACCGTTGGACAGTACTGGCACACCGGAGATGTTGTTCTGGCGCGTCAGCTCGAACAGGTCACGCACCGTGGCGTCAGCCTCGATGGTGATGGGGTCCTTGACCACACCTGCCTCGAACTTCTTGACCTTGCGCACTTCGGCAGCTTGCTGCTCGATGGTCATGTTCTTGTGGATGATGCCGATGCCGCCTTCTTGCGCCATGGCAATCGCCAGACGCGCCTCAGTAACAGTGTCCATCGCAGCTGAAAGCAAAGGAATATTCAGCTCGATTCCACGAGTCAGGCGAGTCTTGAGGCTGACGTCCTTCGGCAGAACATCGGAATAACCGGGAATAAGTAAAACGTCGTCGAAGGTAAGGGCTTCTTGACTAATACGCAGCATGGCGGGGGCTCCCAGACGGGAAAATAGGAAGCGCGCCATTATACCCAGCAGTAGCCGTGCACTCAATGCAAACAAGCAAAGGAATTTAAATGCAACGCAAAGGTTGGAGTTCAGGCCTAAGCACACACATAATAATGATTATCAAAAGCACTGAAGAATTATATACAAATGCAATTTTGTCGCATAATCGCCAGCACCGCCTTCGCCACCCTTGCCTTCAGCCCGCTGTCAGCAAAAGCCAACGAAGCCTTCGAATTACCCGGACAACAAGTCACAGGTCAGCGACTCAACACTGAATACAGCAGCGACACTGCCAGCACCGCCAGTAAAAGCGCGGTGCCGATCATGCAAGAAGCACAAGCGGTACAAGTCGTGACAGAACAGGTGATCGAGGACTTCCAGGTCAATAGCCTGGATGATGCAATGAACTTCGTCAGTGGCATTACGCAGAGCAATACCTTGGCAGGCAGCCAGGATGGCTTTGTCAAACGTGGTTTCGGTACTAATGCCGATGGCTCGATCTTGCGTGACGGCATCCGCTCCAGCTTATCGCGCAACTTCAGTGCAACCACCGAGCGCGTCGAAGTCCTCAAAGGCCCCGCCTCTCTTCTGTATGGCGCACTGGAACCGGGTGGATTGATCAATGTGATCAGCAAGAAACCCGAATACCTGTGGCATAGCCGGATCAGTGGAGAAACCTCCAGCTTCGGCGGCGGCAGCGCAATGCTCGATGTCACCGGTCCTTTAGCCGATAGCGGCTTGGCATTCCGCTTTATTGCCGAGCGCCAGCATGAGGATTACTGGCGTAACTCGGGCGAGGATGAACATACGCTTATCGCGCCGTCTGTGAGCTGGACCGGCAATGACCTGACGCTGAGCCTGGCCTATGAGCGCAAGGAATATTCCACGCCACTGGATCGCGGCACCGTGATAGTCAATGGCAAACCCGCGCACGTGGACTACAACAAGCGCTTTAGTGAATCCTGGTCAAAGGCTGAAGGTACTGATGAGTTGGTCACCGCCAAGGCTGAATATCAGATCAACCCTAACTGGCTGACCCGCCTGACCTACGGCTGGAACCAGGAGGACTATGACTACGCCGAAGCCCGTCCGGCCTCGCTGGATGAAAGCACTGGCGACCTCACTCGCCGTGCTGACGGCAGTGAATTCAAGAACCAGACGCACTACCTGGCATGGGACTGGATTGGTCATTCACAGTTGTTCGATCAACGGCATGATGTGCTGATCGGGGCTGACACCGAACGGGTTGATAACTTTCGTGGCGACACCTATCGCGGGCGCAACAGCACTGGTTTCAATATCTATAACCCGCAATACGGCAACCTCGGCGAACCGTCGCTGATCAGCCAAGCGCAAAGTGATCGCAGTGATGAGCTGCACTCGCAGTCGGTTTACTTCAAGGATAACTGGCACCTGAATGATCAATGGATTGTGGTGCTGGGCGGTCGCTATCAGCGCTTCGAGCAGTATGTGGATCAAGGTCGTGGCGATGAATACGTGAAAACCACTGATCGTACTGACAATACCTTCCTGCCTTTCGCCGGATTGGTTTACCAGCTTAACCAGCAGGTGTCGCTGTACGGCAACTACAGCCGCTCGTTCGTGCCCAACTCATCCGACGCAGATACCGGTGAATCCTTTGACCCGGAAGAAGGTCGCAGTTACGAGCTGGGCGTAAAGCTCGACCTGCAGCCAGGCATTAGCGCCAGTGTAGCGCTGTTTGATATTGAGAAAGAAAACGTCGTGGTCAGCAATAACGGCAGCTCTGAAGCCGCCGGAAAAGTTGGATCGCGTGGTGTCGAGCTGGACATCAACGGCCGCATCGCCGAACACTGGAACCTGCTTGGCACCTACGCCTATACCGATACAGAAATCAAGGATGACCCGCAGAACCAAGGCAACGAGCTGGTCAACGCCGCGAAAAACGTCGCCAGCTTGTATCTCTCCCATGATCTCGATATCAACCCTGAAACAGGCAACTGGCGTGTGGGAGGCGGCGCCCGTTATGTCGGTGAGCGCGCAGGCGACAATAGCAATTCATTCTGGCTCGACAGCTACACCGTGGCCGATGCCTTTATCGCCTGGGACAGCACATTGCTGGGCGACAAGACCCGCGTTCAACTCAATGTGCGCAACCTGTTCGATCAGCATTACTACCCATCGAGCGGTGGCAACCTGCGGGTCAACGTGGGTGAGCCGCGTGAAGTTCGACTCCAGGCCAGTGTCGACTTCTAGGCATGCAAAAAAGCCTGAGCTGGCAGCCCCCTGCCAGCTTATAAAACCCTTATGATTCAGCGCCGCAGATGATCAGCCCGCTGGAACCGTCGAATGTTGTCCGCTGTTAAACGCTACAAACTCAAATTATCAGGCGCCTTGCTTCGCTACTTTCCGCGAACCGCAGCCTACTTGCGCGCTGAAGACGGCAACCTGCTGCGCCACGGCACCGGTGCTGCAAAGCCTCGGAGCAAAAGCCCGGCTAACCCAAAAAAGAAAACGGCCAATAAAGCGCGCAAAGCTGCCAGCGCTGGCCCCAGGAAAATCACTGAAGGCATCTATGGCCCGGCGCCACTGCCGATTTCCGAGCAACAGATTCAAGCCATGCGCGACCAGGTCCGCAAGGCGGCCAGTGCGGGCGTGGTCAGCCTGCCCTCCGATGAGCAGTGGGCAATGATTCTCAACACTGCCCCGTTAACCCGTGTGTTTGCAGGCGCAGGCTCAGGCAAGTCGAGCACTCTGCTGCTGCGCCTGGTATTTATGTTGTGCCACTTGCAGATCAAGCCCGAGCAGCTGACGGTAATCTCCTTCACCAGCGCCTCATGCGAGCAACTGCGCAAGCAGCTGCTTGATCTGCTGAGCTTCTGGCAATACCCCTTCGACCAAAGCCAGGCACGCCAATGCGTGCGTACCTTCCACTCGGCCATGGGCACCCTGGCAACAGCGCTGCTGGGCAAGCCAAGCTGGTTCGAGCAGCTCAACGACAAGACCGCCAACCCCAACGAGCTGGATAACCCGCTCACCGCATCACGCCTGGGGGCCGCCCAGCAACGCCTGCTGAAACAAGCCTATCAAGCCTGCTACGACGCGGAACCCGAATTCCGCCAGCAAGTTCACCAACTTTTGAGCTTACCCGCTCCACCGACCCCGGCAGATAACGCCAAAACCAAACCGGCAGGCAAAGCGCCGCAGGATACCTACAAGCTAAAAGGCGAGTTCAGCCCTGCGCCCTTGTTTGAGGCTTTTTACGCCCAGATCAACTTTATCCAAAGCATCGGCATTCACATCGCTGGGCTTGACCCGGCAAAACTGCAATGCAGCGCTCAAGAGCGTTTATTCATGCAGGCACTGGTGGCTTTCAATCGCTACTTTGAAACGGCGCTTAAAGAACAAGACCTGCTCACCTTCAACCTGGCCTTTGAGCAATTGACGGAGCTGTTCAATGGCAACAAGGGTGCATCGGCCAGCGCTGCACTGGAACCGTTCCAGCATTTGTTGATTGATGAGTTCCAGGACATTTCACCGCAAATCGTGAAATGGCTACAGGCCGTGCAGCGTAGCCTGGCCAAGCAAAAACAAGCGGTCAGCCTGATGGCCATTGGTGATGACTGGCAATCAATCTATGCCTGGCGCGGCAGCTCCCCGGAACTGTTCATGAATTTCGATAAGCACTTCCCCAGCAAGGGTAAATCGAAAAAAAGCAGCGTTTTGCTGATGACCACCAATTATCGCTCGATCGACCCCATCATTACGGCAGGCGAGCAGGTGCTCAAGGGCGTTGAGCTCAAGCAGAACAAAACCTGCCAGGCATCGCGGCCTACCCAGCCCGGCGAACACGGGGTCAAGGTTGTCAGCCGCTTTGATATCAATCGACGCTTGCCAGAGCTGCTTGAACAAATCAGCGAGCAATGCAGTTACGCAGCCGAGCAGAGCAAGCCAGAGAAAACCGCTGTGCTGTTATTGAGCAGGGCCAATCACACACTCAAAGCCATACAAGCCCAGCTCGACAAGAAACTGCCAGTCAAGGGCTACACCATCCACCGCGCCAAGGGCCTGCAAGCCCAGGTTGCAATCATCGTCGACGACTGCAAGGCGCCGGATAGCTATCCGCTGCGCAACGCGCTCTATGCCTATTCTGGCTATTTTGTGAACAGCTACGATCAGGCCATGCGTGACGAAAGCCTGCGCCTTGGCTACGTCGCCATAACCCGCGGTGTAAGCCGGGTATTTTGGTACACGCAAAAGGTACAAGGCGCTACCCAGTTACTGGCGGCTAGAGGTTGAGGCTCCCTTGATAAAGGTTGCAAGCAGCAGCGAGTAAAAGATGCGAAAAAGCGATCAAGGTCGCGCTCGAATTCAGTGGCCTAGTGTTGCTCACCCTTGGTGCAGGGCATCTGTTCAGGCAGTGCGATCCAGGCGTTCGGCCAGCTCGCAAAAGAACTCAACATACTGCTGATGACCACCGCCAAAAATCACATCCAGGCGCAACGGGTCGGCAGGATCACTAATGCCTTGCAGTGCTGGCCACGGCGCCAGGTCGGGCTCGGCGAGACGCCGTTGCAAGAACTCGACATCGACGCCAGGACGACGCACTTCGCCTGCGCTGCTGTCGATATAGACGACCTTGTTGTCACTTGCGAACGCCTCGCCCAGGGCCTGTACCAGGTGCAGAAAACCCCGGTCACTCCCCCCACGCGAGAATGCCTGCAAGCCTGGCTGGGCGATTGAACTGACGGTGTCACCAACGCCGACAATGCGCGGCATCAATTGCGGATCAAATTTATCCAGCGCCAGCGTGAGCAGCTCGGCCTGGGTGCCCGGCGCTTGGCGGGCATTGAAATCTTCGCCAAGTGGATAACTGGCGGTCTGGGCAAAATAGTAGTGATTGAGCAGCACCAGCAAGCCAACTTCCTTGACCGCACCGCTGAGCATGAACTGGAAATCAGTGGTACCCGCATGGTTATCGGCGCCCAGCTTGAGGCGCTCATGCCCCGCTGCATCACGCCCGGAGTTTGGCGCGTAATGGGTGAAGAAGCTGGCGCCCAGCCCCTGCTCGGCTGCCTGCCCATGCAGGCTTGTCATAAAGGCGGCGATATCTTGCTGTAACTGTCTATAGATATCCGGTTGCGCATTGAAGTGCTGGTAAAGCACATTGATATTCAGCGTTGGCGACACTCGATTATCCAGCACGGCCGAGGCCACCAACTCGCTAATCAGTCGATCATCAAGCCCATAGGGTGAACTCGCCAGCAGGCTGCGCAAAAACGATTCCGACCTGGCCGGTACTTGTTGCAAAAAACGCAGCTCGGCTTCACTGATCCCCGGATGGGAGACCCTGGCAAAGCGATCCTGAAACTGCACGCCACCGGCTGCCAGGCCTGGCAGGTACAACCCGCGCTCCCGTGCTTGAGCAGCATCGCCCACGCTCTTTTCGACAATACTATTCACGCCGCGCCGGCCAATGTGTTCGCCGTTGGTCAACACATAAAAGCGCCCGGCCAAGCGCGCGGCAGCTTCAATGTAGTCACGCTCTATCACCCGTGTAAGCGGGTCGCGGACCAGGCCCATGCAAACGCCGTCAAGATCCTGGACAATCAACAAGCGCTCGGTTGTGGCCAGCGAGTTGAGCAGTTCGGTGGAGTCGAGGGAATACCCTGTTTGATAATCAAGCATCGCCCTATCTTACGTGCTGGGGCTGGCAGCGCCAAACCGGCATCCCATCCGCAATGCCTGCTTGAGAGTTCCACCGCCGGGTCAGGCGTTGGCTTATCCAGTTATTTTTCATCGCCATCGGGCTTATAGGCTAACTTTATCTAGGCAGTTCCCAAGCAACCGCTGAACCGCAATCAAGGCGTTCTGAATACACTTGAATGCGCCAGGGAAGAAATCAGATGCTTATTGGCAATGCATAAACTGCGCTTTGGAGAATTCGATGTTCAAGTTTCTTAAAACAACTGCACTCGGCGGCGTCTTGTTTATTTTGCCGCTGATTTTAATTGGCGTGCTCATCGAAAAAGCAGTGCATTTGCTGCGAGGCCCGATTAGCAAGATGCTGCCGGTATTCGACCATCACAGCGTCGCAGGCATTACCGCGCTGACGATTACCGCACTGCTTGCATTGTTGCTGCTGTGTTTTCTGGCGGGCTTGCTGGCGAAGACCAGGGCGGCGAAACGGGTTCGCGACTCCATAGAAGACAAACTCCTCGACAACGTACCCGGTTACCGCCTGATCAAAGACACAATGGCGCGCATGGCCGGGGTTGAAGAAGAGGTCAATACCCAAGTCGGGCTCTATGTTGATGGCGATATTGTGCAGTTCTGCCTGATTGTCGGCAGCGCGCCTGACTGGACCTCGGTGTTCATCCCAGATGGCGGCTCTGCTGGCCTGACGGCAGGAGCGGTACAGATCGTGCCTTCGGCGCATGTCCACCCGACCGAGCTGAGCTGGTTTGAGGTACTCAAATGCCTCAAGCGCAATGGCCACGGCAGCATGGAACTGGCTCAGCCCTGGCTGCCAGGGTCGCAGCCAGATTAGCAAGGGGCCCAGCCGAGACAGCCCTCAGAGATCGACCCGCACCACGCGCACGGCATAGCCCAGGCGCTCGGCGAATTCATCGATAAATGCCTGCTTGAACACCGCATCGGCCCAGTTATTGAAGATAAACCCCAGGTTGGAAAAGCCGCAGGGCTGCAAGTAAAGAAACCCGTTGATATCGTCTTCATGGCGACATTCAGGGCAGATAAAGTTATCGGTGTATCCCGGCATCCAATTCTCAAGGCTGTCGAACAATGCCTCGCCGATCTCCTGCCTGCATTCGGGGCAACCGGCCTCTTCCTTGAAGCCCTTCTGCGGAGTAAAGATGCAGCGACGGGTGACGATCTCCAAACCATTGACCGGCTGCGCAAAGGGCAACAACTCCGGGTGCTCGACCACACGCCGCGCCCCCGGCGCAATGGCATAGGCCATCTTCTTGAACGTACGCCCACAGGTGGTCATTTGCGCTTCGATGATGTTTTGCTGCACCAGCCAACGCACAATCAAGCGCGCCCGCCCCTCGTGGCCCGGAAAGCTGGATATCTGCGGAACAACGATGGCTTGCTGGTCGTTCATTTAACCTGCTCTGCTGAAGTTTTCGATAAGTAAAAGCCGCGCAGTTTAATCGCGCCAGTTTCTGGATCAAGACAATCTACCGACAGCGGTTTAAAGCCTTTATCATGCGCCCATGATTAAAGATCCGTTCCAGCGCTTGGGCCTCGACCGCGAGGTGCTGAGCGTCAGCCAACTGAATAACCGTGCACGCCTGCTGCTGGAGGACGTGTTCAGCGGCATTTGGGTCGAAGGTGAAATTTCCAACCTGGCCAAGCCTGCCTCGGGTCATGTCTACTTTACCCTTAAAGACCGCCAGGCTCAGGTGCGCTGCGCCTTGTTTCGCCAGAGCGCGGCCCGGGTTCGCCAGGAGTTGCGCGACGGCCTGGCGGTAAAGGTGCGTGGCAAGGTCTCGCTGTTTGAAGGCCGTGGTGATTACCAGCTGATTCTCGATACCGTGGAGCCCGCCGGTGACGGTGCTTTGCGCGCGGCATTCGAAGCCCTCAAGGAAAAACTCGGCGCCGAGGGCTTGTTTGCAACTGAGCGCAAGGTCGCCCTGCCCAGCCACCCAAAGCGCATCGGTATCATCAGTTCGCCCACTGGCGCGGTCATTCGCGACATTATCAGCGTGTTTCGCCGCCGCGCCCCGCAGGTTGAACTGGTACTGATCCCGACCGCCGTGCAAGGACGCGAAGCCACGGGGCAGATTGTCCGCGCCTTGCAACTTGCCGATCAGCAGCAATACGATGCACTGATCCTGGCCCGCGGTGGCGGCTCGCTCGAAGACCTCTGGTGCTTTAACGAGGAAGTGGTAGCGCGAGCTATTGATGCCTGTATCACTCCTCTGGTCAGCGCGGTTGGCCACGAAACAGATGTTTCCATCAGTGATTTTGTCGCCGATGTCCGCGCCCCGACGCCCTCCGCTGCCGCCGAACTGCTCGCCCCGGACAGCTCGGAGCTGGTGCAACGCCTGAGTAATCTGCATCGACGCCTGGTGCTGCGCCTGCAAAGCCGTCTTGAGCGCGAACGATTGCGCCTTGAAAGCACCAGTCGGCGCCTGCGCCATCCGGGTGAACGGCTGCGCCAGCAAGCCCAGCAACTGGACGACCTGGACATGCGCATGCAACGTGCATTCGAGCAGCAATTCAACAGCCGCAAAGAACGCCTGGCCTATCTGGACAGGCGGTTGATCACCCAGCACCCCGGCCGCAATCTGCAACTGCTGCGACAGCGTCTCGACAGCTTTGCCCAGCGCTTGCCCAAGGCCATCAACGACGCTCTCAAGCAGCGCCGCTTGCAGCTACAAAGCCAGATGAAAACCCTCAACGCGGTAAGCCCGCTGGAAACCCTCGGCCGTGGCTACAGCATCTTGCTCGATGACAATGATCGAGTGGTGCGCAAGGCCGCAGACACCCAGCCCGGGCAACGCTTGAAAGCCAGGCTCGGCGAAGGCGAACTGGCTATTCGGGTCGAGGACAATCACATCACTCCGACGACCTTGTCGCTGCTGGATTGACGCCAATGCGGATTAACCAGCGGGCGCTGGCCTATTTGAATGAAGTCATTCACCACCGCTCGTTGCGGCGCGCTGCCCAGCATTTGAATATCGACCCTTCCGCGATAAGCCGGCAGATAGCCGCACTGGAGCAGGAACTTGATACGCGCCTGCTTGAACGCACGGCGCAGGGCGTCAGCCCGACCGAGGCGGGTGAGATGCTGGTTGCCCATTACCGCCAGCAGCAAGCCAACGACCGAGGCGTGCTGTCGCGCTTGTCCGATTTGCGCGGGCTGCGCCAGGGCCATGTACGTATCGCCGTGGGTGAAGGCTTTATTGCGGACCTGATATCACAGCCCCTGCAGAGTTTTATCCTCAGCCATCCGGGTATCGACCTGGAAGTAAACATGGCCGGTGCCAATGAAGCCATTGGCCTGGTCAAAGAGGATGCGGTGGACTTTGCCCTGGTTTATGCACCCGCCGAAGATGACTCGTTGCATGTCCATGTCGACACCCTGCAGCCGCTCGACCTGATCACCCCACCCGACCACCCGCTGGCGCAATCGACATCGCCTATCAGCATGGCGGCATTGCGCAATGAGTCCCTGGCCTTGATCCACAACAGCACCGGCATGGGCCAGTTGGCCGTGATCGTCGCTCAACTGGAGCACCTGCAACTGCGCCCCAAGTTGCGCACCAATTCAGTGGCGGTGCTGGTCAATTTCGTAAAGTCAGGCATTGGCGTGGCCTTTATGCCGGAGCTGACAGTCAGTGATGAGTTGCAATCAGGCAGTATTCGCCGCTGCACCCTGGCCAACCGTGCATTGCGCGATGCACGGGCACGGATTGTCAGCCACAAGGGCCGGGAACTGACGGTCGCCAGCCAGGCCTGCCTCGAGCATTTGCGCGACGGCATGCGTTTTTTCAACGATCACGCCCCCAGTATCCGCGATAGAAAATAGCGTTTGTCGGCTGCGCACCGAGTTTCACAATGTGGGGATAGCGTTGCATTTAATGCATCACTCAAAGACTTGAATAGTCAACACGACAACAGCTAGTTTCTCCCTCAGGAAACCTCAGGCTTCACACAACAACAACCTTTCCCATATTCCGAACTCGCTCTGCCACAAGGAAAATAATATGCATTCGATTCTGCGTCATAACCTTGCCCGTCGTTTCACCGCCGGATTGCTGTTCACCGCGATCTCGCTGGCAGGGGCCGTCGCGCAAGCAGCAACCGAAATCAACCTGAGCTACAACGGCGCCGCTGACAGCGAGAAAAACCCTGTCCACCTGTTCGCCACCAACCTCAAACGCCTGGCCGAAGAAAAAAGCGCCGGCGACCTGAGTATCAAGCTGTACCCAAACAGCATGCTCGGTGAAGAAGAGCAGCGCATGGAGCAAGTCATCAGCGGGCCAGGTTTGAACATCGCATCCTTTGCCGGTATTGCGCCGCTGTTTCCTGAAATCTATGTCAGCGCCATCCCGTTCATGTTCAAGGATGCCAGCGCCGCCCATAAGTTCTTCGATCAAGGCCAGTACTGGAACGCCTCCAAGGCCGAGTTCAAGGAGCGCACAGGCACTCAATTGCTGGCGGTTGTCGAGGAAGGCGGCTTTATCAACTTCACCAACAATAAAAAGCCAATCAAATCGCCTGACGACTTTGCTGGCTTGCGCTTTCGCGCAATGGACCCAAGCCAGGTGGCGCTTTATGAATCATTCGGTGCATCGGGTACGCCAATTCCCTGGACCGAACTGTACATGGGCCTGCGCACGGGCGTAGCCGATGGCCAGATGAACCCGGCCTCCTACATCATCATGGGCAGCCTGTATCAAGTGCAGAAGTACCTGACACTGGCCAACATCCAGTATTCCGACCAATTCCTGGTGGCCAACGGCGACATGCTCGATTCGCTGTCTGAAAAAGACCGTGCTGCACTGCTCGAAGCCAGTAAAGAAGCCACTCGCCTGAACCGTGAAGCCATTGCCAAGCAGGAAGACACCGACCTGGCATTCCTCAAGGCTCAGGGCATGGAAGTGATCCAGCCGGACGACAAGGACCTGGCGGCCTTCCAAAGCAAAGGCCAACCGGCGTACCTGTCCTGGCTCAAAGAGCAGAATATCGATGCCAAGTGGATCGATATGGCGCTTGAAGATACCGGCCTCAATCACGCCCAGTAAAACGGCTAACCAGCACCCCGCCCGACCGGGGTGCTGACGCCTATCCGGAGTCACGTCACCTATGCACTCGCTACTACAGCGCAGCAGCAGCGTCCTGCTGAACCTGGGCACCTTGCTGCTATTGCTCGATCTGTTGTTACTCAGCTACGGCGTGTTTGCACGCTACCTGATTGGCAGTTCACCCATCTGGATGGACGAATTGGCGCGCTACCTGATTATCGGCAGCGTCATGATGGTCATGGGTACGCTCTGGATTCGCGGCGGACATATGCGCATCAACCTGCTTGAGCAGCACCTGCCGCACAAATTGGCCAGGATAGTAAAACTTTATCAGTGGTTGATTGCCCTGTGCTTTTTCGCTTTTGCGACCTGGGCAAGCCTCCACTATGCCCTCAACGCCAGCCGTTTTCGCAGCATGGGCCTTGGCGTCAGCCGCATGTGGCCATTGCTCAGCCTACCTATCGGCTTTGGTTTGCTGACCCTGATGATTCTGATTCAAGGCCCACAGCAGAGACAGCCGCAAGCAGAACAAGGAATAGCACCATGATGGGCCTGGCCATGATCACAGCCTTTGCCGTTAACCTGGTGCTGGGCCTGCCGCTGTTCCTGTGCTTGCTGCTAACTGCATTGGTTGGTTTTCTGTTTGTTGACCCCAACCTGTTTTTCAATACCTTGCCGCAGCGCTTCTATGGCGGCATGGACATTTTCTCGCTGATGGCCATTCCATTGTTCATTCTGGCGGGTAACCTGATGAACAGCTCGGGCATGACGCCACGCCTGATGCGCCTGGCCAATGCGCTGGTCGGTCACTTCCGTGGCGGCCTCGGGCACGTCAACGTGGTCGCCGGGGTATTCTTTGCCGGGGTCAACGGTTCTGCCGCTGCCGATGCTTCCGCACTCAGCACCCTGCTGGTTCCAGCGATGGAAAAGGAAGGCTACTCGCGCAAATTTGCTGCGGGACTTACCGCTGGCAGCTCGCTGATCGGGCCTATTATTCCGCCCAGTATCTTCATGATTCTCTACTCGTCCCTGACCAATACCTCGGTTGGCGAGCTGTTTCTTGCAGGGGTGATTCCAGGCTTGGTGCTAGCCCTTGCGTTTATGGCCATCAACGCGATCTACGCTCGAAAAGCAGGCCTCGAAGCGCAGCACAAGGCCCCGTCATGGGCGGAAGTGCTGGCCGCTGTGGCGGGCGCATCAACGGCCCTAGTTGCCCCTGTCCTGATCGTCGCGGGGATTGTCCTGGGCCTGGTTACACCGACCGAATCTGGCGCAATCATTGTCCTGTATGTCGCCCTGATTGGGATTATCCAACGTGAGCTCTCGCTTAAGGGCTTCTGGACTTCGATCCAGGAAACAGTGCAATTGACGGCCAGTATCTACGTGATCATTGCCGCCGCATCGGTGGTCAACTGGCTGCTCAACTATGCCCAGGTTGCCAATGAGTTCGCGATGCTGCTCCAGCCATTCAACCACTCACCAACCCTGATGTTGCTGGTCATCAGCTCGATCATTTTCATTTGCGGGATGGTGATGGAGGAAGTGTCGGTACTGATGCTGCTCACGCCAATCATTGCTCCGGTTGCCCTGGCTGCCGGTGTCGACCCTGTCCACCTTGGCCTGATATTTACTCTCAATATCACCATTGCAATGATTACGCCGCCGATGGGCTCGTGCCTGTTCATTGTGGCGACCATCAGCAAATTGAGCATCACCGAGATGTTCAAAGGGATCTGGCCCTTCATCGCCGTGGCATTGGCCGTACTTTATATCCTGATCCTGTTCCCGTCTTTGACCCTGTGGTTACCGCACTTGCTGAGCTAACAAGATGAATGCAAATACAGCCATACCGCACAATCCTGAACCCGACTGGCACGCTGTAGCTGCGTTGCCCATTGTCGAGTGTAATCAGCCACTGCAAGCACTTGGCCTGAACCGGGCGCTGACAGTACACCCGGCTTATTACAAGCTCGGAGTCCCGAATGCAATTGCCGAATGCTACGTGCGCAGCGAAGTATTCGAGCGCTTGTTGCAAGTAACCAAGTGGCTCCCAGCAGGCATCCGTTTGGTGGTGCTGGATGCATGGCGACCATTCGGCGTGCAGCAATACCTGTACGACAGCTTGTGGGATGCGCTCAGGGACTATCACCCGCAAGCGGATACCGCCCAACTTGAACACCTGACGCGCCAGTTCGTGTCGCCACCAAGCACCAGCAGAACTGCGCCCAGCCCACATTTGACCGGTGGCGCGGTGGACGTATCGCTGTGTGACGAAGACGGTCGCTGGCTCGACATGGGCACCGGCTTCGATGAGGCCAGCCCGCTTTCGGCTAGCCACTACTTCGAGCAGATCGAACAGCCCGACGAGCAACAAATACGCATTCGTGACAATCGCCGAATACTCTATAACGCCATGCATGCTGCAGGTTTCAGCAATCTGCCCAGCGAGTGGTGGCACTACGACTACGGCGATCAGTTATGGGCCTGGCACAAGGGGCTGGATGCAGCCATATATGGACCGAGCCAGGTTCAGTCACTGGACAGCCTGTGGCGCCAACAGTTGGAAAAACAGATGCAGGCCGGCCAGGTCAGCTAAGCCCCCTTCAGGTGAAACGACACCTCGCGCATTGCCGCTCCGGACACTGGCCAAGACATAGCCCTTCACAGCGCACCGGCTTTAATGCAAGCATTGCAGCTTGTATTTCCCTGGATTGAGTCTTCTATGCCTGGCCTGCGTTATCTGTTGTCTTTGTGTGTACTGCTTGTGGCGCTGCCAGTCAGCGCCCAGGGTTTTATTACCCGCCTGCTTGACCAACCCGTGCCTGGCGGCGTGGCCGTGGTTGACCTGGGCAATGATGCCAGCGCCCCACGCGCGACTTATCACGGCAAGCCGGTGCTGGTGGTGAAGGAAGATCAACAACGCTGGATTGCGATTGTCGGCATCGCGCTGAGCACCAAGGCAGGCACTGACACGCTTCAGGTCAGCAGCGCGCAAGGTGATAAAACCCTGAGTTTCGAGGTCAAGCCCAAGCACTACAAAGAGCAGCACATCAGCATCAAGAACAAGCAGCAAGTCAATCCCAACGCCGCGAACCTCAAGCGCATCAACCGCGAACTGGCCGAGCAGAACGCAGCCTATGACCAGTTCAGCCCCCGCCAACCCAGCAACCTGTTGTTTGATCGCCCTGTCAGCGGTGCACTTTCAAGCCCTTTTGGCTTGCGTCGTTTCTTTAACGGCGAGGAGCGCAACCCACACTCCGGGCTGGACTTTGCCGCGCGCAGCGGTACGCCAATCAAGGCACCAGCAGCTGGCAAGGTGATACTTACGGGCAACCTATTCTTCAATGGCAATACGGTATTTATTGACCACGGCCAAGGCTTGATCAGCATGTTCTGCCACCTTTCACAGATTGGCGTAAAGGTCGGTGACGAAGTGCCGCGCGGCGGGGTTATTGGCAAGGTCGGTGCAACCGGACGAGCCACAGGACCACACCTGCACTGGAACGTCAGCCTCAATGCCAACCGGGTCGATCCAGCGATTTTTATTGGTGCATTCAAACCTTGAGTTACAGATAGGCCCTGCACATGCCACGGAGCTTTGCTAAGGTGCTCCGGCTTTTATCGAGGTAAGCAGGAGTCGTTATGCAACAAGAGCTGGCCAATGCCCTGGAATGGCTACAGCAACACCCGGATCTATACACCGCTATCGCGCTCGCTGCGCTGGTTGTCGCCGCCATGCTGTGCAACTGGCTGGTCAAGCGCGTGCTCGTGCGGGGCCTGCATCTGGTTGCGGGCAATACCCGCTTGTGGCGCGTGGCACACATCAGGGAAAGTGGCGTAATCAAGCGCCTGTCCAACATAGTCCCGGCACTGATCCTGTCCAACGGTATACGGGTTATCGAAGGCCTGCCCGAATCGCTGGTAACCATTGTCACCAATGTCTGCAGCGCCTTCATCGTATTGACCGTGGCACTGGCGATCAACGCGATACTCAACATAATCAACACCCTGTACCAGCGCCGCCCCGACGCCCACCAGCGGCCGATAAAGGGCTATATCCAGGTCATTCAAATCGTTATTTCACTGGTTGCGCTGATCCTGATAATCGCAGCGCTGATCGACCGCTCGCCGGTAATTCTGTTGTCTGGCCTGGGCGCCATGGCAGCCGTATTGATGTTGATTTTCCAGGACACCATCTTGTCGCTGGTCGCCAGCATCCAGATCTCATCCAACGACATCGTTCGAGTTGGCGACTGGATCGAAATGCCGCAACTCAATGCCGATGGCGATGTAATAGACATCGCCCTGCACATGGTCAAAGTGCAGAACTGGGATAAAACCATCACCAGTATTCCCACCCGGCGCTTTATCACCGACCCATTCAAGAACTGGCGAGGCATGCAGGAATGCGGCGGAAGACGGATCAAGCGCAGCCTCTTCCTCGATCAGTCGAGCATTCACTTCCTAAGCGCCGATGAATTGGCGCACCTGCAACAAATGAAACTGCTTAAACAGTACCTGAGCGATAAAAACACCGAAGTCAGCCAATGGAACAAGGCGCTCGCTGGAGACGCGGAGGTTCAGGCCAACACCCGCCGCCTGACCAATATCGGCACCTTGCGTGCCTACATTGAAAACTACCTCAAGCATCATCCGGATATCCATCAGCAGATGACGCAACTGGTCCGCCAGCTTGCGCCGACCGCCGAAGGCCTGCCAATCGAAATCTACTGCTTTACCACGACCATATCCTGGGGCCGTTACGAAGGCATTCAATCGGATATTTTCGACCATATGCTGGCAATACTGCCGGAGTTTGGCCTGCGTGTTTACCAGCACCCAAGCGGTGCTGACATGCGCGAACTGCGCCACCAATCCCTGTTCGGCCAACCCAGTTGAAGCGGCCCGCGGGCCTTGGGTCAGGCGTAAGGTTTGACCCAGGGCCACATCAAGCAATAGTTAAGCAATATTTCTTTCAAACCCGCAATTAAATATCGGAAAACCTCTAACCAAGACCAAAATCACCAATTTTACAAGCATGCTTGCCAGCTTTAACCTGGCGCAGTAGTGTAGACCCATGAATACTTCTCACACCCTGTTTCTGCAGCGGCAACATACCAATCTGTGTCTGGTCAGCCAGCGACTGCGTAGCTAAGACTGCTGCCCTCGCCCCTCGCTACCCATTGACCCAACCTGTGCCTATCAGGTCGCCGCTTCCAAGGATTTATCATGAGCATGCTTAAAGACCCATCACGCAAATACCGCGCCTTTACGCCAATCAATTTGCCTGACCGTACCTGGCCGTCAAAGACCATCACCGAAGTGCCCATCTGGTGCAGCTCTGACCTGCGCGATGGCAACCAGTCTCTGATTGAGCCCATGGACGCCGAAAAGAAGATGCGCTTCTTCAAGACCCTGGTTCAGGTAGGCGTGAAGCAGATTGAAGTTGGATTTCCTTCTGCTTCGCAGACGGACTTCGACTTTGTGCGCACCTTGATCACTGACGGACATATTCCAGACGACACCACTATCCAGGTGTTGACCCAGGCCCGTGAAGACTTGATCACCCGCACCTTTGAATCACTCAAGGGCGCTAAAAAAGCCATCGTTCACGTATACAACGCGACAGCACCATCGTTTCGTCGCATCGTGTTCAACCTCGACAAGGCTGGCGTGGTCAATATCGCGACCAGCGCCGCCAAGGTCATCAAGCGCCTGGCCGAACAGCAGTCTGAGACCCAGTGGACATTCCAGTACTCGCCAGAAATATTTTCTTCGACCGAGCTGGATTTCGCCGTTGAAGTCTGCGATGCGGTGCTCGATGTCTGGCAACCAACCCCGGACAACAAGGTCATTCTCAACTTGCCGACCACTGTTGAAGTGGCGACTCCAAACGTCTATGCCGACCAAATTGAGTGGTTTGGCCGCAATATCAGCCGTCGCGACAGCGTCTTGATCAGCCTGCACACCCATAACGACAGGGGCACGGGCGTTGCAGCCAGTGAGCTGGGCTTGATGGCTGGCGCCGATCGCGTCGAGGGCTGCCTGTTTGGCAACGGCGAGCGCACCGGCAACGTAGACTTGGTCAACCTGGCGTTGAACCTCTACACCCAGGGCATCAATCCAGGCCTGGATTTCTCCGACATTGACGCCGTGCGCAAAGTGGTCGAAGAATGCAACCAATTGCCGGTTCACCCACGTCACCCTTACGTCGGTGACCTTGTGCACACTGCATTCTCCGGCTCGCACCAGGATGCAATCCGCAAGGGCCTGGCCCAGCAGCAGGAAGACGCCATTTGGGAAGTCCCTTACCTGCCAATCGACCCGGCCGACATCGGTCGCAGCTATGAGGCCGTGATTCGCGTCAACAGCCAGTCCGGCAAAGGCGGCATCACCTTCCTGCTCGAACAGGAATACGGCGTGTGCTTGCCGCGACGCATGCAGATCGAATTCAGCCAGGTGGTGCAAAAAGAAACCGACCGCCTGGGCCTGGAAATGACTGCCGAGCAGATCTACAGCCTGTTCAAGACCGAGTTCCTGCAAGCCTCCAGCCCCTATGCACTCAAGGGCCATCGCCTGCAGGAAGAGAACGGCACCAGCGCGGTCGACGTTGAAGTCATCAGCAACAACGAAACCAAGCACTGGAGCGGAATCGGCAAAGGTCCGCTGGAAGCCTTGGTCGCCGCCCTGCCCTTCGATGTAGAGATCATGGACTACTCGGAGCACGCAATTGGCGCAGGAACCAATGCCAAGGCCGCCGCCTATATCGAACTGCGAATGGATGGCGGCCGTGCGCTGCATGGTGCGGGCATTGACGAGAACCTGACCACTGCCAGCTTCCGTGCCCTGTTTAGCGCTCTGAATCGTGCCTTGGTCCAGGCTCAGGAAGCGGCGTAACAGCTCGCCCGAGAAACCTTGCAACCAACAACCCCGCCAATTGGCGGGGTTGTTTGCTTCTGGATAAAGGCAAGCCCCTAGAACAAGCTCAACAACAACGTAAGCTCAATAATGGTTGTCAGTATGACCAGCAGTAATAACAACCAGATGCCCAGCACTCTCCAATTCGAATAACGCCCGTGGGCTTGCCATCCGGCTGAGCCGCTAAAGCAGAACCTGGCATAGACAAGCATCACCAAGACTTCGGGGACAATCAACAGCTGTGCACTAAAGGTTTCGGGATGCCAACTGGAAAGACTGAAAGTCGCAACAAACAGGCCAATGGCAAGGCTCCAGAGCCTCAATGATTGGTTGCCGCGGCCCAGCACCTTGAAATTATGCTGCATCACAAAAGCACCGGCCAAAGGCGAGCCCAGGAGCGTGGCCAGGCCAACCGCGGGTACCGAGTACAACCTGACACTCGCAACCTCGTCAGCCCCAGCGCAACATGGTGTTCGCTCCAGCGTGCCGGGTGACGGGGAAACAGGCATGTAAAACCTTCAACCAAGGGTGAATATATCGGCATCACGATCAGCTGGAAAACGCTGGCGATACTCGGCCAAATCAACCCCCTTTAGAGTAAAGCGCAGCACTCCTGTTACATCCTGACCGTCCAGCATGACCTCACCCTGAAAATCAATCACCTTGGAATCACCGCTGTAGGCATGCCCCTTGCCATCGGTGCCAGTGCGATTGACTGCCGCCACAAAACACAGGTTTTCAATCGCCCGAGCTGGCAGCAGGCGATTCCAGTGATTTCGCCGCGCCGCCGGCCAGTTGGCGGTATAGAGCAATAGATCCGTATCACTCGCATCACGGCTCCAGACCGGGAACCGCAGGTCGTAGCAAATCAGCGGGCGAATATTCCAGCCCTTGAGGCTGAACAAGGCCTGCTGTTGACCAGCGGCAAAGTGCTTGTGCTCACCGGCCATGCGAAACAGGTGACGCTTGTCGTAATGCTCGACTGAGCCATCAGGGCGCGCCCATAGCAGCCGGTTGCGATAGCTGCCGTCTGCCGCCTGGATGATCAGGCTGCCAGTCACCACAGCATTCATCCGCGCAGCCTGCTCCATCATCCACTGGCTGCTCGGGCCGCCCTCAGGCTCGGCCAGTGCCGCTGAGTCCATCGAAAAGCCAGTACTGAACATCTCTGGCAGGATGACCAGATCAGCCCCCTCGACGGCTGCCAGCATCTGTTGGAAATGCTCTCGGTTGGCGGCCGGGTCTTGCCAGGCCAGATCACTCTGGACCAGCACAAGATTCAGGTCCGGCAAAGTCGTTAAATCGCGCATAATTTCTCCGCAGCTTGGCGCAAGGTGTCTTCACGTTTGGCAAAGCAGAACCTGACAAGACGTAGATCTTTCGGAGCCTGCTGATAGAAAACCGATACGGGAATGGTCGCCACGCCATGCTCGCGCGTCAGCCATTCAGACATGGCCACATCATCAAGATCATCACGAATGGCCGAGTAGTCAGCCAGTTGGAAATAAGTGCCGGGCGTGGGGCTGAAGCTGAAACGCGAATCCTTGAGCAAGCCGCAGAACAGATCGCGCTTGGCCTGATAAAAACCTGGCAGTTCTTCAGTGTGCTGTGGCTGTTCACTCATAAAGTCAGCCAAGGCCCATTGCAGCGGAGTAACGCCGCAAAAGCTGACATATTGATGGACCTTGCGCAGCTCGGCGCTCAATGCAGGCGGGGCAACCACATAACCTGTCTTCCAGCCGGTCACGTGGTATGTCTTGCCAAAGGAACTGACCACGAACGCACGCGAATAGAGCTCTTCATGCGCCAAGACACTGGTATGGGAAACACCATCAAAGACCAGATGCTCGTAAACCTCATCGCTGAGCACATAGATATCGCGACCGCGAATCAGCATGGCCAGTTGGTCCAGCTCTGCCCGACTGATCAGCGCCCCACTGGGATTATGCGGGCTGTTGAGGATAACCAGCCGCGTTTTATCACTCAGCGCATCGCTGAAACGTTGCCAGTCGATCGAGAAACCCGGCAAGGCCAGGGGCACATGAATACAACGACCGCCGGCAAGCTCGACCGAAGGCTCGTAGCTGTCATAGCTGGGGTCAAAGACAATCACCTCATCACCCGGGCGGATCAACGCCTGAATCGCACAGAAAATCGCCTGGGTAGCGCCCGGTGTAATAGTGACCTCGGTTTCGGCGCTGACCGTGCGACCATAACAACGGCCAATCTTGGCGGCGACTTGCTCACGCAGCGCCGGTAGACCGGTCATGGCGGTGTATTGGTTGTGCCCCGCCGCGATATGCCGGCCGACGGCGTCACGCAGTGCCAGCGGCCCATCAAAGTCGGGAAAGCCCTGCGACAGGTTCAGGGCACCCGTTTCCATGGCGAGCTGGGACATGCGGGTAAATATAGTGGTGCCAACATTCGGCAATTTGCTGATGATCATCACACCTTCCTGCTGCACACGCCTGGCTAGGCGATTCATAACCGCAGGATAACGGATCGCACAGGCATGAAAAAGGCGCCCGTCAGGCGCCTTTTTCAACAGAGACCAAATAGCCGTGCTAGCGCTTGTCCTTACGCTTTTTCTCGGCTTTCTTGTGGTGGCTCATCAAGCGACGCTTCTTGTTCACTTGACGATCGGTCAGGGTATTTTTATTGCCCTCATAAGGGTTCTCGCCACCTTTGTATTCGATGCGGATCGGCGTGCCGACCAGTTTCAACACCCGGCGATAGGTATTTTCCAGGTAACGCGAGTAAGCGCGGGGCACCGACTCGACCTGGTTGCCATGGATCACGATCAGCGGCGGGTTGGCACCGCCCAAGTGAGCGTAACGCAACTTGATCCGGCGGCCATTGACCAACGGTGGCTGGTGCTCGCGCACCGCATCCTCGAGGATCTGGGTCAAACGGTTGGTCGGCCAGCGGGTGATGGCTGACTGGAACGAAGCCTGTACCGACTTGTACAAGTGGCCCACACCCGTGCCGTGCAACGCCGAAATAAAGTGGATATCGGCAAAATCAACGAAGAACAGGCGGCGCTGCAGCTCTGTTTTCACATAGTCGCGCTCGCTTGGCTCCATGCCATCCCATTTGTTCAGGGCGATAACCAGCGCACGACCACTTTCAAGTACGAAACCAAGCAGGTTCAGGTCATGATCGACCACGCCCTCGCGCGCATCCATGACGAATACGACCACGTTGGAGTCTTGAATCGCTTGCAGGGTTTTGACCACCGAGAACTTCTCGACAGCTTCAAAGATCTTGCCACGTCGCCGCACACCTGCAGTATCGATCAGCGTGTACTTCTCATCATCACGCTCGAAGGGGATGTAGATACTGTCGCGCGTAGTGCCCGCCTGGTCATAGACAATAACCCGGTCTTCACCGAGCATGCGGTTAACAAGTGTCGACTTGCCAACATTAGGACGGCCGATGATTGCCAGCTTGATACCGTCTTTCTCGCTCGGGCCAGGGATGCGCTTGGCTTCTTCGCCTTCGGCAACCTCTTCTGGTTCTTCACCCTCCTCCAGCTCCCCGGCGTCTTTCGGAAAGCGACTGAGCACGGCTTCGAGCATCTGCGAGATTCCGCGGCCATGGGCACCGGCAATCGCCAGGGATTCTCCCATGCCCATCGCGGCAAACTCGGCACGTGCCAGATCAGGGTCGAGATTATCGACCTTGTTGATGATCAGGTGGCTGTCCTTGTTGCGCTTGCGCAGGTGCTCGCCGATCATTTGATCCGAAGCAGACAAGCCCGCCCGCGCATCGACCAGGAACAACACCACATCAGCTTCTTCGATGGCCTGTAGCGACTGCTCGGCCATCTTCGCGTCAATACCTTCTTCATCGCCGGAAATACCACCGGTATCTACGACAATGTAGGTGCGTCCCTGCCACTTGGCCTCGCCATACTGGCGATCACGGGTCAAACCCGACAGGTCACCGACGATAGCATCGCGGGTCCTGGTCAAGCGGTTAAATAGAGTGGACTTACCGACGTTTGGTCGGCCCACCAGGGCAATTACGGGAACCATTAGGCTCTCCACTTCGTTATTTCAGAAAATACAAAGGCCGCTGCATGAGCAGCGGCCGGAATTCAAAGCTGGGCCTGGATGCTACAGATGCAGCATAGACAAGCCCGTCAGTTGCCAGCTATTTAATGGTGTAAGCAACCAACTTGCCGCTGTTACCAAATACGTACAGCCAGTCGCCATCCACCAGCGGACGTGCGCGTATGCCATCACTGTCAACGTGCTCACGACCGACAAAGCGTCCATCAACCTGACTGATCAAGTGCAGGTAGCCTTCAAAATCGCCAAATACGACATAGCTGGAGAACACTTCAGGCGCTGACAATTGGCGACGAGCCAATGCATCATTGCTCCACAGAGCCGATGCTGAACGCTCATCCACACCTTCAACAGTGCCATTGGCCAAGCAGACATAGACGGTACCGAAACCCTGGGCCACGCCTACATAGCTGGACGCTTCACGCTGCCAAAGCACACGGCCCGACTCCAGGTCCAACGCGGCAACCCGCCCCTGGTAGCTGACTACATAGAGCTTGCCACCGGAAAGCAGCAGGCCACCGTCGATATCCACCACACGATCCAGTTCGGAGCGGCCTTGTGGAACGGCAACACGCTGTTCCCAGACCGGTATGCCGCGCTGAGCGTCCAATGCAATGACCCTACCGCTGGACAAAGCAGCAATAGCCAGATTATTGGTTAGTACCGGGGCACTGGTTCCGCGCAATGTAAGCACCGCCGGGGTGTTATCAAAGCTCCAGCGTTGATTGCCAGTGTCCGCATCAAAGGCGACCAGCCGATCGTCCTGGGTTTGCACCAAGACGATATCACCATTGGTCGCCGGGGCCGAAAGCACTTCACTATTGACCCGAGCGCGCCACTTTTCTTCGCCGGTCGAGGAGTCCAGGGCAATAATCTCGCCTTTGAGAGTCCCCAGCATCACCAGGCCATAGCCTGCGCCCACAGCACCAGAAATTGGAAGCTCCAGGTCGTCTTCCCAGATCACGTCGCCCGTCATGCGGTCCAGGGCCATGACAACACCCTCGACGTCAGCGGCGAAGATCTTTTCACCTTCGATCGCAGGCTCGAGCATATTGAACGTTTCGCCTTGGCCATCGCCAATCGAACGGTCCCATTGCTCATCAAGCTCAACTTCGGCTGTGAAGTCGGGCAGTTCTGCTGGCGGCAGTTCCTTCTTGCTAGTGCTACTGCAGCCCACGACCAGCAAGGCCAGGCTCAGTAGTGCGACATTCTTCCAACGTATCACGTCACGCATCCCCTTTCGCGAGGTCGTCCAGCTTGATTTGCAAGCCACCAACCGCAGCATCTTCTGACAGAGCAGACTTGGCTTTTTCGTAGGCCGCGTGCGCATCGTCAGTGCGACCCAGCTTGACCAGCAGGTCACCCTTGAGCTCTTCGCGGCTGGCCAGATAGGCCTTATCAGCATCGCCATCAAGCAGTTTCAAGGCTTCTTCGGTCTTGTCTTGCGCAGCCAGCACACGGGCCAGGCGTTGACGTGCCAGCTCTTCCAGCGTCTCGTCGGCCGGTTTGTCGACTATGCCTTGCAGTGCGTTGGCGGCATCGTTCAACTCACCAGCTTCGACCGCAACCTTGGCCACGAACAAATTGCCGTACTGCGCGTAATAGGTGCCACCGTACTCGCTGTTCAGCTTGCCAGCCAGCTCGGCGACTTTACCGGCGTCGGGCTTGCCACTTGGATCAAGGGCGGTTTCCAGCAATTGCTGGTAAATCATTGATGCGCCTTGTGACTGGTTGGCCTGGTACTTCTGCCACCCCTGCCAGCCCAAGACTGCAATCAGCGCCAGCGCGCAACCCGCCATCAGCGGCTTGCCGTTTTGCTGCCACCATTCCTTGATTACCGCTAATTCTTCTTCGTCGTTACGCGAAACCACCCCAATACTCCTTATTCGCTAATTCGCTTAAGCCTGTTTGAGGCTGGTTGCCAGATGTTCAGCAAGAACATCCCAGGCAATGCTGTTTTGTTCACCCTGACCACGCAGCGGCTTGCAACCTACCACTTGCTGGGCCAGTTCGTCTTCCCCAATGACCAGAGCGAATAACGCACCACTCTTGTCGGCTTTCTTCAACTGACTCTTGAAACTGCCAGCGCCAGCATTAACTTGCAGGCGCAAGCCTGGAATCTTGTCACGCAATTGCTCGGCCAATGGAATGGCAGCCAGCTCGGCGGCCTCGCCAATCGCACAGAGATACACATCAACGGTACGTGCGATTTCAGCAGGCACTTTATCAAGTGTCTCGATCAGCAATAGCAGCCGTTCAATGCCCATGGCAAAGCCAACGCCGGTGGTCGGCTTACCACCCATTTGCTCAACCAGCCCATCATACCGGCCTCCGGCACAAACTGTGCCTTGTGCACCCAGTTTATCGGTGACCCATTCAAATACGGTTTTGCTGTAGTAATCCAGGCCACGAACCAGCTTGGGGTTGATCACATAAGGAATGCCAGCAGCGTCAAGACGCGCCTTGAGGCCCGCGAAATGGACGCGCGACTCTTCATCGAGATAGTTCTCAAGCTTTGGTGCATCAACCAGCAGAGCCTGGGTCTGCGGCGACTTGCTATCAAGGATGCGCAATGGGTTGCTCGACAGGCGGCGACGGCTGTCTTCATCCAACTGATCGATTCGAGCCGTGAGGTACTCAACCAGCTCGCCACGATAGACCGCACGCGCTTCACTGGTACCAAGGCTGTTGAGTTCGAGAGTTACCGCATCGCCAATGCCAAGCAGTTTCCATAGACGCCAGGTGAGCATGATCAGCTCGGCATCGATGTCCGGGCCAGGCAGATTGAACACCTCAAGGCCGATCTGGTGGAACTGGCGGTAACGGCCCTTCTGCGGACGCTCATGACGGAACATGGGCCCGATGTACCAGAGTTTCTGGGTCTGGCCGCCACCGGACAAACCATGCTCAAGTACCGCACGCACGCATGCTGCGGTGCCCTCGGGACGCAAGGTCAGCGAGTCGCCATTGCGATCTTCGAAGGTGTACATCTCTTTTTCGACAATGTCAGTCACTTCACCGATCGAGCGCTTGAACAGTTCAGTGAACTCGACAATCGGCATGCGTATCTGCCGATAGCCGTAGCCATCCAGCAGACCTGCAACGGTGGCTTCAAAATAGCGCCACAGCGGGGTTTGCTCTGGCAGGATGTCGTTCATGCCACGAATGGCTTGCAGGGGCTTACTCAATTCAATTCCTTAGACGTCAAAGCTCTTAGCTGCGAACAATCACAGCGGCATCTGCTGCGAGCTTTTCAGCTGCTTTCTCACGGATCAACTTTTCCAGGTTATCCACGAGGTTTTCATTATTCAGTTTTTGTGCAGGCTTGCCATCAATGTAGATAAGGTTGTTTGGCGAACCACCGGTCAAGCCGATGTGCGCCTCTTTTGCCTCGCCAGGACCATTGACTACACAGCCGATTACCGCGACATCAAGCGGTACCAGCAGATCATCCAGACGGCCTTCGAGGTCGTTCATGGTCTTGACCACATCAAAGTTCTGCCTTGAACAGCTTGGGCAGGCGATGAAATTGATACCGCGAGAACGCAGGCGCAGCGACTTGAGGATATCGAAACCGACTTTGATTTCTTCAACCGGATCAGCCGCCAGCGAGATGCGGATAGTATCGCCAATCCCGTCGGCAAGCAGCATGCCCAGGCCAACCGCCGACTTGACCGTACCGGATCGCAAACCACCGGCCTCGGTAATCCCCAAGTGCAAAGGCTGCTCGATTTTAGTCGCCAGCAGACGGTAGGCCGCTACGGCCATAAACACATCGGAGGCCTTGACGCTGACTTTGAAGTCCGGGAAGTTGAGTCGATCAAGGTGTTCGACATGACGCATCGCCGACTCGACCAGAGCTTCGGGTGTCGGTTCGCCGTATTTCTTTTGCAGGTCTTTTTCCAGCGATCCAGCGTTAACCCCGATACGAATCGGAATGCCTTTGTCGCGAGCAGCCTCGACCACCGCACGCACCCGATCTTCGCGGCCAATATTGCCCGGATTGATACGCAGGCAATCAACCCCCAGCTCGGCCACGCGTAGCGCTATCTGGTAATCGAAGTGGATATCGGCAACCAGGGGTAGATTTACTTGCTGCTTGATCTTGCCGAATGCCTCAGCGGCATCCATGTCGGGTACAGACACGCGCACGATATCGGCACCGGCCTCTTCCAGACGACGGATCTGCGCCACGGTGGCGGCCACATCGTTGGTGTCGGTGTTGGTCATGCTCTGTACCGAAATCGGCGAGTCGCCGCCTACGGGTACAGAACCCACCCAGATTTTACGCGACAAGCGACGCTTGATCGGTGATTCGCCATGCATGAGTTAAAGCCCCAGTTTCAGGCGTGCTGTTTCGCCAGTCGCATAGGGTGCGACATCCACAGCCTGACCGTTATAAGTAACCTGTGCACCACTGGCAAAGCCCAAACGCAGCTCCAAAGGTGCTTTACCGCTAACGTTGAGGCTCTCGCCCTGCTTCTTCAGACCGCTGTAAATCACTTTGCCATTGGCATCTTTCAACTGCAGCCAGCAGTTGGCCGTGAAATTGATGCTGACATTGCCTTCACCCGCAACCGCAGGCGTGCCTTGAGGCGCGGCAGTTGACGCCGGCGCCTCCGCAACCGGCGGCGTCAAGGCCTCGGTCGTCGGCGCGTTATCAGCCACGGCCTGGCCTTCGACAGGAGCAGCATTGGGCATTGTCTCGTCGCCAGTCATTTGCGCTGCCATTTCATCGCTTGGCGGCTCTGGAGGGTCGCTCAGTGAATCGTCAGTAGCCGACAGGTCCAGTTGGGTTTCATTCTGAGCGGCGGCCACGGCCTGGTCTTCCGGCTCATCCAGGGCGTGGATCTGGGTTGAACCATCGGCCCCTTCAACCTCGACATGCTCGATGCCTGCCACGGCTAAATCATCAGCCTGGCGCTTGGCCTGTTCCTGCCACCAGAAAAAGCCCACGAAACCCAAGACAACCAATATGGCAAAGCTGACGAAACGCAGGATTTTCTGCGAGTAATTCGTCGGCTCTTCAATACGACCCAGGCTCTGCACACTACTGGCCGCTACGCTGCTACCGGTGAACTGATCAAATTCCTTGACGATTTCTGCCTGATCAACACCCAAGAGTTTTGCATAGGTGCGCAGATAGCCACGGGCGAAGGTCGTGCCTGGCAATTTATCGAACGCTCCCGCTTCAATCTGGCCGAGGCGCTCAGGCGTGAGGTTGAGCTGCGCGGCAACCTCGACAATCGACCAGCCCTTGGCCTCGCGCGCGATGCGCAGAGTTTCACCGGGATTGACGCGATTTGCTGCTACAGCTTCAGGTGGCGCCGATTTCATCATTGCTCCGACAGGTATTGCTTGTATTCCGCAGTACCGGGATACAAGCGTTTAAGTTGCAGACCGAGGCTTGCTGACTTGTCACGGTCGTCAAATATTTTGGCAAGACGGGCACCTAACAACAGGCTTGCCGCGTTTTGCTCACTAATAAGGCTATAGCTATCGTAGTAACCGCGCGCCGCTACATAGTCCAGCTCTTTGTAGGATATCTCAGCCATTGCCAACAACGCGCGTGGCTGGCGGCTATTCAAGCGCAAGGTCCGTTGAAAATACTTTTTAGCTTCCTCGGGCTTGTCCATGGCTAATGCCGTGACACCCAGGTTTTCAAACACCCTGGAACGCTCTGGATAGAGGTTGTCTTGGGCGGCTTGCTTGTACCGCTCCATTGCTTCGCCATAACGCTTTTGCTCAAAAAGAAAGCTGCCATAGTTATTCAGCAACCGGGCATCACCAGGACGTTGCGAAATAGCACTTCTGTAGTGCTCATCAGCCAGCTGAGGTTCCATTTCAAGCTGGAATACCAACGCCAGCGCGGCATGGGCATCGGCACTGGATGAGTCAATCTCCAGCGCTTTCTTCAGCGGCACCTTGGCGCGCTCGCTTGCGCCTTGCTGAATGTAGCCCAAGCCCAGTTGAATGTAGGCGTCACGTGCCTCTTCACGACCCTTTTCGGTTCTCATTGGGTCGACATCACCCGTTGTAACACAGCCAGCAAGCAGGCTGGCAAGCAATAAGAACAGCGCGGGGCGCAGGGTCATGGATTTCCTCTCTTCTAGTTACTGTTTGCGGTGGAACGTGGCGACTCTGCCTCGCTACTCAACTCACGCACGGCGATATAACGCTCGCTGCGGCGTGTACGATCCATCACTTGACCAACCAGCTGGCCACAAGCGGCATCAATGTCCTCACCGCGCGTAGTACGCACAGTTACATTGTGCCCTGCTTTGTGCAGCAGGTCTTGGAAACGACGTATCGCATTGTTGCTCGGCCGCTCATATCCCGAGAAAGGGAAGGGATTAAACGGGATCAGGTTGATCTTGCAAGGTACATCTTTGAGAAGTGCGATCATTTCCTCAGCGTGCTCAATCTTATCGTTCACATCTTTAAGCAATGTGTATTCGATTGTCAGCACACGCTTCTCGCCCAAACGCGAAACATAACGCTTACAGGCGGCGAGGAGCATTTCCAGAGGGTACTTCTTGTTGATCGGGACCAACTGGTTGCGCAACGCATCATTGGGGGCGTGCAGCGACAGCGCCAGCGATACATCTATCACTTCGGCCAGTTTGTCGATCATCGGCACCACGCCCGAGGTAGACAGGGTCACCTTGCGCTTGGAAATGCCGTAGCCAAGGTCGTCCATCATGATTTTCATCGAAGCGACGACATTGTCAAAATTCAGTAACGGTTCACCCATGCCCATCATCACCACGTTGGTGACGGCGCGATCGATTTTCGCCGGCTGAGTGCCGAATGATTTATTCGCAATCCATACCTGGCCAATAATCTCGGCTGCGGTCAGATCGCTGTTGAAGCCTTGTTTACCTGTCGAGCAGAAGCTGCAGTCGAGCGCACAACCTGCTTGCGAAGACACGCACAGCGTGCCGCGAGCGCCCTGCGGGATATAGACGGTTTCAACGCAGCTACCCGACGCCACGCGAACCACCCACTTGCGGGTGCCATCGGTGGAAATATCTTCGCTGACCACTTCCGGCCCGCGAATCTCAGCACAGGCCTTGAGCTTTTCGCGCAAGACCTTGCTGACATTACTCATGGCATCGAAATCATCGATGCCAAAGTGGTGAATCCACTTCATTATCTGACCGGCACGGAAACGCTTCTCCCCGATACTGTCGAAGAATTGTTCCATTTCCTGCTGGGTCAGACCCAGAAGATTGATTTTACCGGTCGCAATAGTCATGGTTTCACCTTCACCCGGTTCGCTTAGCGAATGCGAGCGCACACCTCTGTAGAGGCGAAGAAGTAAGCGATTTCGCGAGCAGCCGAGGCTTCGGAGTCCGAACCGTGTACAGCGTTTTCGTCGATGGAAACAGCGAAATCAGCACGGATAGTGCCAGCTGCTGCTTCTTTAGGGTTGGTAGCGCCCATCAGTTCACGGTTTTTCAGGATAGCGCCTTCGCCTTCCAGAACCTGAACAACAACCGGACCGGAAGTCATGAATGCAACCAGATCCTTGAAAAAGCCACGCTCGCTGTGCTCAGCGTAGAAACCGCTGGCTTCGCGCTCGGACAACTGAACCATCTTCGATGCAACAACGCGCAGACCTGCTTTTTCGAAGCGGGTAACGATCTCGCCGATGACGTTTTTAGCTACTGCGTCTGGTTTGATGATAGAGAAAGTACGTTCAACAGCCATGTGAAACTCCAAAAACAGGGATTAAAGCGAAAAATTAAACCCGCGAATTATACGCGGGTTCTGGGTAAATGCGTAGGGCTCGCGCCTGACGGCGCACAGCCTGGGGTCAAAATCAGTCCACTTCTTCGATCCAGGCCGCCTGGATAGCCTCCAGAACCTTCTCGCCGCCGCGCTGACTATCGTCGGAAAATTCCGGCAGTTCGATCACCCAGCGATGCAGATCGACGAAGTTCACGTAACGTGGATCGACATCCGGCTTGCTCTCTGACAACTGAATGGCAATTTCCAGTACATCGGACCATTTGATACTCATGGTGATGCTCCTTAATGGCCTTCAGAAACCTGATTAATGGTGTATTTCGGGATTTCGATCACCATATCCTCTTCACCCACCACGACCTGGCAAGACAGGCGCGAATAAGGCTCCAAACCCCAGGCCTTGTCGAGCATGTCATCTTCCAGTTCGTCGGAAGGCTCGAGGGAGTCGAAACCTTCACGGACCACGACGTGGCATGTGGTGCACGCACAAGACTTCTCGCAGGCGTGCTCGATATGGATGCCATTGCGCAGCGCAGCATTCAACACAGTCTCACCAGGCTGAGCCTCGAAAACCGCACCTTCTGGGCAATGCTCGGCATGCGGCAGGAAAATCAACTGGGTCATGCTTATTCCTCGATCTCATTAAGACTACGGCCAGCCAGCGCGGCTTTGACCGTTGAATCCAGGCGACGCGCTGCAAACGCATCGGTTACTTGGGTCAATCGCTTGGTTTGCTGTTCAAGGGCCAAGCCATCGGAACCATTTATCAACTCGCGCAACAGTTCTACCTGGGCGTCAATCGCCAACCGCTCATCGCGATCCAGCAAACGCTCGCCATCGGCATCCAGCGCTGCTTCAACTGCTTCAAGCAG
This sequence comes from Pseudomonas segetis, assembly GCF_900188155.1. Taxonomy (GTDB): domain Bacteria; phylum Pseudomonadota; class Gammaproteobacteria; order Pseudomonadales; family Pseudomonadaceae; genus Aquipseudomonas; species Aquipseudomonas segetis. Next base: position 226,703 of record NZ_FZOG01000001.1, on the reverse strand, counting down.
GCGCTGGGCATCAACCTGCTGCTCACGCAATACGCGCGCCTGCTTGTCGTCCCCGGCATTGCTGAATGAGTCCTGCAGCATTTTGGCTACCTGGTCATCAGTCAGCCCATAGGACGGCTTAACCTGAATGCTGGCCTCTACGCCCGAACCCAGCTCGCGCGCAGCCACACTTAACAGGCCATCGGCATCAACCTGAAATGTCACCCGGATCTTCGCTGCACCCGCCACCATTGGCGGGATACCACGTAGTTCGAAACGCGCCAGGGAGCGGCAATCACTGATTAACTCGCGCTCACCCTGGAGCACATGCACCATCATGGCGGTCTGGCCATCTTTGTAGGTGGTGAAGTCCTGGGCACGGGCAACAGGTATGGTGGTGTTACGCGGAATGACCTTCTCCATCAACCCACCCATGGTCTCCAGACCGAGTGACAAGGGAATGACATCCAGCAGCAACAGCTCTTCACCATCGCCCCGCTTATTCCCGGCCAGGGTATCTGCCTGAATCGCCGCGCCGATGGCAACAACCTGATCAGGATCGATATCGGTCAGGGGCTGACGGGCAAACATCTCGGCAACGGCCTGGCGCACACGCGGTACTCGCGTAGAACCACCAACCATGACCACGGCGCCAACTTCCTCCAGCTCGATGCCTGAATCACGCACTGCACGGCGACAGGCCTTGAGGCTGCGAGCAACCATCGGCTCGATCAGCGCCTCAAACTGCGCGCGACTCAGCTCACCGCGCCATTGCTGGTAGACCACCTCGACGACATCATTGCTGGTCAGGGCTTCCTTGGCAGCACAGGCTACCTCCAGCAGGCTGCGCTGGGCGCTCGGATCGATATCAACCGAGAGCCCCGCCTGCTCGATAATCCAGCTGGCGATCGCATGATCAAAGTCATCGCCACCCAGCGCACTGTCTCCGCCAGTCGCCATGACTTCAAATACACCGCTGGTCAGGCGCAGGATCGAAATATCAAAGGTGCCGCCACCCAAGTCATAAATTGCCACGACGCCTTCAGCTTGCTGGTCGAGCCCATAAGCGACGGCAGCCGCGGTAGGCTCATTGAGCAAGCGCAGGACATTCAAGCCCGCTACACGCGCCGCATCCTTGGTGGCCTGGCGCTGCGCTTCATCGAAATACGCAGGCACGGTAATAACGGCACCCACCAACTCACCACCAAGGGTCAACTCGGCACGCTGGCGCAACACCTTGAGAATCTCGGCGGAAACTTCAACCGGGCTCTTGGCGCCCTGCACTGTTTCGATCGAGGGCATCTGCGACTCACCGCCAACAAAGCGGTAAGGCAACTGGTCGCCAAGCTGCTTGACGTCCGCAAGACCGCGCCCCATGAGGCGCTTGACCGAAACGATGGTGTTGAACGGGTCGCTAGAGGCTGCGCCTTTGGCAGACTCACCGACTTCCACCCGGTCCGCGTGATAGCGCACGGCGGACGGCAGTATGACTTCGCCTTCAGCGTCAGCCAACGGCTCGGAAATTCCGCTGCGAACGGCAGCGACTAGCGAATTGGTGGTGCCCAGGTCGATCCCGACTGCCAGCCGACGCTGGTGCGGCTGGGGGCTCTGTCCGGGCTCAGCGATCTGCAGTAAGGCCATGGTTTATATATGCTTTTGTGAATATCAAGCGCACCCCTTGAGGCACGCGAGCGTTAATCGTCGAGGCGCTCTTCCAACTGGCGGACCTCGTGGGAAAGCTTGTCGAGAAACTGCATGCGACGCATGAGACGCTCGGCCTCATCACGACGGGCAGGATCATCCCAACAAACCGCAAAGCTTTCGTTCAACTCATCAGAGGCAACTTTCAGCTGGCGCTTGAATTGCAACACACCCTCAATATCATCGGCGTCCTGCAGCTCTTCAAGCTCTTCGCGCAACTGGATCTGCTGCATCAGGAAGTCGGGGTCATGCACTGTTACTTCAAGCGGTAGCTCGGGGCCACTGAGGGCCAACAAGTAACGGGCACGCTGCGGAGCATTTTTCAGCGTCTGGTACGCTTCATTGAGGCTCGCGGACTTCTCCAGCGCAACGCGCTGCTCACGCGCATCGGCGTCGGCAAAGCGATCCGGATGAACCGCCCGGGCCAACTCGCGATAGCGCACAGCCAACTGATCAAGATCCAGCCGAAAGCTTGGCTGCAGGTCAAATAAAGCGAAGTGACAAGGAGTACCCACAATAGCCTCAGATGTTGAAGCTTTCGCCGCAGCCACACTCACCGCGCACGTTAGGGTTATTGAACTTGAAGCCTTCGTTCAGACCTTCCTTCACGAAATCCAGCTCAGTGCCGTCAAGGTAAACCAGGCTTTTAGGGTCAATAATCACCTTGACACCATGACTCTCAAAGACCTGGTCCTCGCTAGCCGTTTCATCGACAAACTCCAGCACATAAGCCAAACCAGAGCAGCCAGTCGTGCGAACAGCCAAACGAATGCCCTCACCTTTGCCGCGCCCATCAAGGGAACGCTGTACGTGCCGGGCGGCGGCTTCGGTCATGCTGATAGCCATCGACAAACCTCCTTAGAGCAAGCCTTTCTTCTGCTTGTAGTCGCGCACAGCAGCCTTGATGGCATCCTCGGCGAGCACTGAGCAGTGAATCTTAACCGGCGGCAACGCCAGCTCTTCGGCGAGCTGAGTGTTCTTGATGGTTTCAGCCTCGTCCAGCGTCTTGCCCTTCATCCACTCAGTGGCCAGGGAGCTGGAAGCGATAGCCGAACCGCAACCGTAGGTCTTGAACTTGGCGTCTTCAATAACGCCTTCGCCGTTGACCTTGATCTGCAAGCGCATTACGTCGCCGCAGGCTGGAGCACCAACCATGCCGGTGCCAACATCTGGGTCCTGCGCGTCCATCTTGCCGACGTTGCGCGGGTTTTCGTAGTGGTCAATGACCTTTTCGCTGTAAGCCATGCTCTTATTCCTCAATCATCAGGCGCCGCTCATCGGCAGCTTTAGTGTGCCGCCCATTCAACCTGGGACAGATCGACACCTTCTTTGAACATATCCCACAGTGGCGAAAGCTCACGCAGCTTGGTAACTGCATCGCGAACTTTTGCTGCTGCGTAATCAATCTCTTCTTCAGTGCTGAAGCGACCGAAGGTGAAACGAATGGAGCTGTGCGCCAACTCATCGTTGCGACCCAGGGCGCGCAGAACGTATGAAGGCTCGAGCGATGCCGAGGTACAGGCCGAACCCGAGGAAACAGCCAGATCCTTGAGCGCCATGATCAACGACTCGCCCTCAACATAGTTGAAGCTCAGGTTGAGGTTATGCGGTACGCGGGCAACCATGCTGCCGTTGACATAGAGCTCTTCCATATCTTCAAGGTGCGAGTAGAAGCGATCACGCAAGGCCAGCAAGCGCTGGTTCTCGGCAGCCATCTCTTCCTTGGCGATACGGAAAGCCTCACCCATGCCAACGCACTGGTGGGTTGCCAAGGTTCCCGAGCGCATGCCGCGTTCGTGACCGCCACCGTGAGTCTGCGCTTCCAGTCGGATGCGCGGCTTGCGACGGACGTACAGTGCGCCCACGCCTTTAGGGCCGTAGGTCTTGTGCGCAGAGAACGACATAAGATCAACCTTGAGGTTCTCCAGGTTGATTTCAACCTTGCCCGTCGATTGCGCTGCGTCGACGTGGAAGATAACCCCACGCGAACGAGTCAGCTCGCCAATGGCGGCAATGTCGTTGATCGTACCGATCTCGTTATTGACGTGCATGATCGAAACCAGAACGGTGTCTTCACGCAGCGCTGCTTCAACCATGGACGGAGTGATCAGGCCATCTTCACCTGGCTCGATGTAGGTGACTTCGAAGCCTTCACGCTCAAGCTGGCGCATGGTGTCGAGCACCGCTTTGTGCTCGATCTTCGAAGTGACAAGGTGCTTGCCCTTGCTCTTGTAGAAGTCAGCGACACCCTTGATAGCCAGGTTGTCGGATTCTGTTGCCCCGGAAGTCCAGACAATTTCACGCGGGTCAGCACCGACCAGCTCAGCAACCTGGCGACGCGCATTCTCGACCGCCTCTTCGGCTTTCCAGCCAAAGAAGTGGGAACGCGACGCTGGGTTACCGAAGTTGCCTTCGGCGGTCAGGCACTCGACCATTTTTTGCGCAACACGCGGATCAACCGGAGTGGTAGCGGAATAATCGAGGTAAATAGGCAATTTCATTGATTCTCTCCTATCAGGACTCAGGCTTTGCAGGCCGGATTCAGTCGACGGCGGATGCTTCTATTTTATCTAGTTGCGACGTCCTGCCGTTGCAGCGACGCTGGTCCTGGCGATGAGCAACTTCTTGAACTTCTCGACGGGTAACCAGATCGGCCAAACTGATGCCACTCAGGAACTCGTGGATCTGCTGGCTCAGGTCACACCACAGATGATGAGTCAGGCAGGTATCTCCCGCATGACAATCGCCCTGCCCCTGGCAACGCGTCGCATCAACGGATTCATTGACCGCGTCAATCACTTCGGCGACCTGGATACCGTTCATGTCACGCGCCAGCTGGTAACCGCCACCGGGGCCACGAACACTGGAAACCAGGCTTCCGCGACGCAACTTGGCGAACAGCTGCTCCAAGTAGGAAAGGGAAATTCCCTGACGCTCGGAAATATCAGCAAGGGACACGGGACCATTCTGCGCATGCAACGCCAAGTCAAGCATGGCGGTGACGGCGTATCGGCCTTTGGTTGTCAGTCTCATCTAAGAGGTACCGGGGATCACAATATGCTGCAAATTATGCAATTCCCGAGTATTTAAGTCAACTATAAGACCTATTAAATTACTCGGGATTAGCATTTGCGAGGGGCGCAAAGCATAGCAAACTCGCTATGCTCGCGCATCAGGCGGCAGGCTTGTCGTCCTGCTCCTTGCAGACACCGATGAAATCTTCATCGCGCAGGACCGGCAGATCTTTCGCGCAGTAGTCACTACCCAGCGAAGTAAGCGCCTCGCACATACCCTCAAGGCGCACATCCACCGCCTGCAGGTGATCAAGCAGCTGGCCAATTGCACGCGAAACCGGGTCGGGCATGTCCTGGCTAACCCCATAGGCATCAAAGCCCAGCTTTTCAGCCATTGCCTTGCGCTTGGCCTCTTGGTCGCTGTCGTCCTTAACAATGATCCGGCCGGGAATCCCGACTGCAGTCGCGCCCGCCGGTACTTCCTTGGTGACCACTGCGTTGGAGCCTATCTTGGCACCGGCACCAACAGTGAATGGCCCCAGGACCTTGGCGCCCGCGCCGACAACCACGCCATCTTCGAGCGTTGGGTGGCGCTTGCCTTTGTTCCAGCTAGTCCCACCCAGCGTCACCCCCTGGTAAAGGGTGACATCGTTGCCGATTTCAGCCGTCTCACCAATGACGATACCCATGCCGTGGTCAATAAAGAAGCGACGTCCAATCCTGGCACCCGGATGAATTTCAATACCGGTCAGCCAGCGACCAAAATTCGAAACCACGCGGGCCAGCCATTTCCAGCCATTGACCCACAAAGCATGGGCAACGCGATGCAACCAAACCGCATGCAGGCCGGGGTAGCAGGTGACCACTTCAAAGGTATTGCGCGCAGCCGGGTCGCGATGAAATACGCTTCGAATGTCTTCACGGATTAGCTCAAACATCTGACTTCCCCTGTTTGTGGTGTTCACCGCGCGCGGCCTTGAGCGTTTCGGTCAAGATTCCACGCAAAATATTCATCTCGGCTCGACTGATGTTATTGCGCCCATATAGGCGCCGCAACCGACTCATCAAGTGACGCGGGTTTTGCGGATCAAGAAACCCGACTTCCTCCAGCGCCTGCTGCAGGTGCGTGTAGAACGACTCCAGCTCATCAGCCGTCACCAACTGGGTATTGAGCATTGCAGTGGTTTCGAGCTTGGCCACCTTGGTAGGCTGGTTTTGAGCAGCCAACCATGCCATGCGCACCTCATAGACAAGCACCTGCACCGCCGCCGCCAGGTTCAGCGAACTGAACGCAGGATCAGACGGAATATGCACATGATACTGACAGCGCTGCAGCTCTTCATTCGTCAGGCCGGCATACTCTCGACCAAAGACCAGCGCCACATCCGCACCTTCCAGCGCCTGCTCACAAGCCGTGATCCCACATTCGCGCGGATCCAGCAATGGCCACGGGATACGCCGATCACGGGCACTGGTACCGAGCACCAGATTACAACCAACCAGCGCCTCCTCAAGGGTAGCGACGACTTGCGCCGCCTGGAGAATATCGCTGGCGCCAGACGCTCGTGCATCAGCTTCATGACTCGGGAAATCAATAGGGTCAACCAGCACCAAGCGGCTCAACCCCATGTTTTTCATTGCCCGCGCCGCCCCACCGATATTACCGGGATGACTGGTATTGACTAAGACCACTCGAATATTTTGCAGCAATGAAAGCGCTCACACAGAATGCGGAAAGGTGCAAATCTTACAGAACCCACCCTGATTACGCCACGCAGGCTATGCGGCACTTCATATATGTGAGTTTTCTGATAGAATGATCGGCTTTCTTTAACGACCCAGGTGACCCATCCATGCAGCCTATGCTGAATATCGCGCTGCGCGCAGCCCGTAGCGCCGGTGAAATGATCTTCCGCTCTATCGAACGCCTGGACGTCATCTCGGTAGACGAGAAAGATGCCAACGATTACGTGACCGAAATTGACCGCTCCGCAGAACAGTTGATCATTCAGGCCCTGCGCAAAGCCTACCCGACGCACGGTTTCTACGGCGAAGAAAGCGGCCTTACCGAAGGCACGGGCGAAGGCGCTGACTACCTGTGGATTATCGATCCACTGGACGGCACCACCAACTTCGTTCGTGGCGTGCCGCATTTCGCTGTAAGTCTTGCCTGTAAATATCGCGGCCGCCTTGAGCACGCCGTGATCATAGACCCGGTTCGCCAGGAAGAATTCACCGCCAGCCGAGGCCGCGGCGCGGCACTGAACGGTCGCCGCCTGCGCGTCAGCACACGCAAGAGCCTTGATGGTGCCCTGCTTGGCACCGGCTTCCCGTTCCGCGAAAGCCAAATGGACAACCTTGAGAACTACCTGGGCATGTTCCGCAGCCTGGTTGGGCAGACTGCCGGCGTACGTCGTGCAGGCGCCGCCAGCCTCGACCTGGCCTATGTAGCAGCGGGCCGTTTCGATGCATTCTGGGAATTTGGCCTGTCCGAGTGGGACATGGCTGCAGGCGCCCTGTTGATTCAAGAAGCAGGCGGCCTGGTCAGTGACTTCACCGGTGGCCACGACTTCCTGGCAAAAGGCCAGATCGTTGCCGGCAACACCAAGTGTTTCAAAGCCGTATTAACCGCTATTCAACCGCATCTTTCGGCATCACTGAAGCGCTAAGCGCTGCGAGCCTGCAAAAGCGCCTTCGGGCGCTTTTTTATTGCCTGCACCTGACGCACGACTGGCTTAGTTTAATTCAGAAGCACCTTCAATCGCGCCCAGACAAGCTGAGCTGCGCCCACAAAAAAAGCGCCCAGACAGGGCGCTTTTTTGTGGGTCCGGTTACTGGGCCTCAGAGAGCACCAGCTTGCCGTCCTTAACCGGAATACGGCTACCTGGATCTTCAGACATGCGCACCTGGCTAACCTTGCCATCCAGCTCATACTTAACGTTGTAGCCCACCAGTTTCTGACTGGTGTCGGTGACTGTCTTGCAACGGTTTTCCGTGGTGGTGTAGGTATCGTTCGCCTGCATGTTGCCCTGCACCTTGTTACCAGCATAACCGCCGCCAATGGCACCTGCCGCAGTGGCAATCTTCTTGCCGCTACCTCCACCGATCTGGTTACCCAGCAAGCCGCCAACCACAGCGCCAATTGCCGTACCGGCAATCTTGTGTTCGTCCTGCACTGGACGCTGACGCGTAACAGTCACATCGCGACATTCCTGACGCGGGGTCTTGATGGTCTCATTGATGGGCTCAACAGCCAGCACATCTGCGTAGTCCGGGCCACCGACCAAGCTGTAAGTCGCAACAGCACCGCCAGCAGTTACGCCCACCGCACCTAATACCGCACCTACAAGCAATGACTTATTCATTATTGACTCCTGACCTTCTCAATCTGGCGAATCCCGCCTTATCTGATACTCAGACAACAAAAAGCCCTCGCAAGTTCAAAACCTGCGAGGGCCAGTTGAGCGACTATGACGCCAGGCTTGAGGCCTAAGGGCGTTCGTCGACCTCCTCTGCGACAACCGGTGGAATCAGGTCATCGACAGTCAGGTTCAGCCAGATCAGCACTACGTTGGCGATATAAACCGACGAGTAGGTACCGGCAAAAACACCGATAAACAGCGCGATCGAGAACGAGAACAGATTGTCGCCTGCAAAAATCAGCAAAGCGCCAATCGCCAGCAGGGTCGAGATCGAGGTAGCCAAGGTCCGCAACAGGGTTTGCGTGGTCGAGATATTGATATTTTCAATCAAGGTCGACTTACGCAGCACCCGGAAGTTCTCACGAACCCGGTCAAACACCACGATAGTGTCGTTGAGCGAGTAACCGATGATCGCCAGGATGGCCGCCAAGGTGGTCAGGTCGAAGGTCACCTGGAAAAACGACAGTATGCCCAGGGTCACTACCACGTCATGGATCAGCGAGACGATGGCTCCGACCGCAAACTTCCACTGGAAGCGGAAAGCCAGGTACAACAGCACGCCGCCCAAAGCCAGCAACATGCCGATACCGCCTTGGTCACGCAGCTCTTCACCCACTTGCGGGCCAACGAACTCAACCTTCTTGACCTCAAGTTGATCACCCGTCGCGCGCAATGCACTGGCAACCTTGTTACCCAAGTCCGGGTCATCACCCTGCATGCGCACCACAACATCAGTGGTCGCACCAAAGCTTTGTACCACGGCATCAGTAAAGCCGGCTGCCTGTAACTTCTCACGCACCTGCTCCAAAACCGCAGGTTGCTCGTAGCTCAGCTCGATCTGGGTACCGCCAGTAAAGTCCAGGCCAAAATTCAGGCCCTTTACCGCCCAGCTGCCCAACGCCAACAGCGTCAGGAACACAGTCACGGCAAACGCGAAGTTCCGCGCCCCCATGAAGTTGATTGTACGATTCATGTCAGCCCCTTAAATCCACAACTTCTTGAAGTCACGCCCGCCAAAAATCAGGTTGACCATGGCGCGAGTCACCCAAATAGCAGTGAACATAGACGTCAGGATGCCAAGCGACAGCGTTACCGCAAAGCCCTTGACCGGCCCGGTCCCCATTGCGAACAGGATGCCCCCGACCAACAGCGTCGTCAGGTTGGCATCGATGATCGCCGAGAACGCGCGGTCGAAACCTTCATGGATTGCCCGTGGAATCGACATGCCATTGGCGATTTCTTCGCGGATACGCGAGAAGATCAGCACGTTGGCGTCAACCGCCATACCCATGGTCAATACGATACCGGCGATACCTGGCAAGGTCAGCGTTGCACTGAGCAACGACATCAATGCCAGCAGCAAAATCATGTTGAAGCCCAGCGCGATGGTCGCCAAGACACCAAAGAAGCGATAGATCGCAATGATAAACAGCGATACGAACAGCATGCCCCACAGCGCTGCGTCGACACCCTTGGCAATGTTATCCGCACCCAGGCTAGGGCCGATGGTGCGCTCTTCAGCGAAGTACATCGGCGCGGCCAGGCCACCGGCACGCAGCAACAGGGCCAATTCAGACGACTCACCCTGACCGTTCAGGCCGGTAATGCGGAACTGACTGCCCAGCGGCGACTGAATGGTTGCCAAGCTGATGATTTTCTTCTCTTCGGCGAAGCTTGGCACGGCAACTTCTTGCTCCACGCCATCAACCATCTTGCGCACGAACTTGGTGATCGGCTTTTGCTCGATGAAGATTACCGCCATGCTGCGACCAACGTTGCTGCGCGTTGCGCGGCTCATCAGGTCGCCACCGTGGTTATCCAGGCGAATATTGACTTGCGGACGGCCATTTTCATCAAAGCTGGCCTGCGCGTCGGTCACCTGGTCACCAGTGATGATCAGCTCACGCTCAAGGTCGACCGGCGGACGACCCGGTTCACGAAACTCGAAGGCTTCGGTCGATGCCTTTGATGCATCGGCAGCTGCTTCAAGGCGGAACTCGAGGTTGGCCGTCTTGCCCAGAATACGCTTGGCTTCAGCGGTATCCTGCACACCCGGCAGCTCAACCACGATACGGTTGGCACCCTGGCGCTGAACCAACGGCTCAGCCACGCCCAGTTCGTTTACCCGGTTACGTACGGTGGTCAGGTTTTGCTTGATCGAGTATTCACGAATTTCAGCAATCTTGGCCTTGGTCAATGTCAAGCGCAGCACTTGCATGCCACTGCGCTCGGTGGTGGTCAGGTCAAAGTCAGTGAAGTCCTTGCGCACCAGGCTTCTGGCTTTTTCAAGCGTATCTTCATCAGCAAAACCCAGCTGAATTGCACCTGCCTGCTCCGGCATGCTGCGGTAACGCACGCGCTCTTTACGCAACAAGGTCTTGACCTCGCCCTCGTAAACCTTGCGCCGTGCATCCAGGGCTTTCTCCATGTCAACTTCGAGCAGGAAGTGGACACCACCGGAAAGGTCGAGACCCAGCTTCATCGGCGTCGCACCGACGCTGCGCAGCCAGTCAGGCGTTGTTTGCGCAAGGTTCAGCGCAACCACGAAATCTTCACCGAGCGCCTTGCGCACGATGTCTTTTGCAGGAAGCTGATCTTCCTTCTTGACCAAGCGCAGCAAACCTGCCTTGCCCTGGTCGGCAACGCTAAGGCCCTTGACCTCGATACCAGCCTCTTTCAACGCACGGTCTGCACGATCAAGATCAGACTGTTCGATGCGCTTGGCGGTGCTGTTGCCACTAATCTGGATAGCCGGGTCATCCGGATACAGGTTAGGAGCAGAGTAGAGAAAGCCGACGGCCAACACGGCCACAATCAGCAGGTACTTCCAAACTGGAAATTTATTGAGCATGACGCCGCCCGTTGTAACGCGGGGCGCATTTAGCGCCCCGTCGAATGGTAAAGGTTGAAACTTAGATGGCTTTCAGAGTGCCTTTAGGCAAGGTCGCTGCAATGGCAACCTTCTGAATTTTCAGCTCAACGGTATCCGAGACTTCAATCACTACAAAGTCATCGCTGACTTTGTTGACCTTGCCAGCAATCCCACCAGTGGTGACGACTTCATCACCTTTCTGCAGGCTGCTGAGCAGGTTCTTGTGCTCTTTGGCACGCTTGGACTGTGGACGCCAGATCATCAGGTAGAAGATGACCAGGAAACCGACCAGAAATACCCACTCAAAACCGCTACCAGCTGGGCCGGCCGCAGGTGCAGCAGCGTCTGCGAATGCCGCAGGGATAAAAAAGCTCATGTATCACTCCTGTTGAAATAGTTTTTAAACAAACTCGGGTTTAGTCCAGCGGCGGCGTTGGCAGACCACGCTGGCTGTAGAAGCTATCGACAAAGGCGGCCAATGTACCCTGTTGGATAGCACCGCGCAAACCAGCCATCAAGCGCTGATAGTGACGTAAGTTGTGGATTGTATTCAGCATACTGCCCAACATTTCGCCGCATTTGTCCAAATGATGCAGATAAGCACGGGAGAAGTTCTGGCAGGTGTAGCAATCGCAATTGGCATCCAGGGGAGAATCATCGTGACGGTGCGCTGCATTGCGGATCTTCAACACACCGGTATCGACAAACAGGTGGCCATTGCGAGCGTTACGGGTCGGCATCACGCAATCGAACATATCCACGCCACGACGCACACCTTCGACCAAATCCTCGGGCTTGCCCACCCCCATCAGGTAACGCGGTTTTTCAGCCGGCATCAGGCCTGGCAGGTAGTCGAGCACCTTGATCATTTCTTCTTTTGGCTCACCCACCGACAAGCCGCCAATCGCCAGGCCATCAAAGCCAATTTCATTGAGGCCCTCGAGCGAACGCTGGCGCAACTCCTGGTACATGCCGCCCTGGACAATACCGAACAGCGCTGCAGTGTTATCGCCGTGAGCAGCTTTTGAACGCTTGGCCCAACGCAGCGACAACTCCATCGACGTCTTGGCTACATCGAACTCTGCTGGATACGGCGTGCACTCGTCGAAAATCATTACCACATCTGAGCCCAGGTCGCGCTGGACCTGCATCGACTCTTCCGGCCCCATGAACACCTTGGCACCGTCAACCGGGGAGGCGAAGGTCACGCCCTCCTCCTTGATTTTGCGCATGGCACCCAAGCTGAAGACCTGGAAGCCACCGGAGTCAGTCAGGATAGGACCTTTCCACTGCATGAAGTCGTGCAGGTCGCCGTGCTCCTTGATGACCTCGGTACCCGGGCGCAGCCACAGATGGAAGGTGTTACCCAGGATCATCTGCGCGCCAATCGCCTCGATATCACGAGGCAACATGCCCTTGACCGTGCCGTAAGTGCCGACCGGCATGAATGCAGGGGTTTCCACTACGCCACGTGGGAAGGTCAGGCGTCCGCGACGCGCCTTGCCATCGGTTGCCAACAACTCAAAAGACATACGGCAAGTACGCGTCATACGTGATCCTCGGGCCCGCGCGCCGCGGGATTACGGGTGATGAACATGGCATCACCATAACTAAAGAAACGGTAACCCTCGGCGACAGCACTTTGATAAGCCGCCATGGTTTCCGGATAACCTGCAAACGCCGACACCAGCATCAGCAAGGTCGACTCAGGCAGGTGAAAATTGGTTACCAGCGCATCGACCACATGAAATGGCCTGCCGGGGTAGATAAAAATATCAGTATCGCCACTGAAGGGCTTGAGCTCGCCATCACGCGCGGCTGTTTCCAGCGAGCGTACGCTGGTCGTGCCCACGGCGATCACCCGGCCACCGCGTGCACGACAGGCAGCCACCGCGTCGACCACATCCTGACCAACCTCAAGCCACTCGCTGTGCATGTGATGATCTTCGATACGCTCGACACGCACGGGCTGGAAAGTACCCGCGCCGACATGCAAGGTGACAAAGGCAGTCTCGATACCTTTGTCAGCAATGGCTGCCATCAGCGCTTCATCGAAATGCAGCCCCGCCGTTGGCGCCGCTACCGCACCAGCGCGCTGGGCATAGACGGTCTGATAACGCTCGCGGTCGGCTGCATCGTCCGGCCGATCAATATAAGGCGGCAACGGCATATGGCCGACCCGCTCAAGCAGCGGTAAGACTTCCTCGGCAAAGCGCAACTCGAACAGGGCATCGTGACGGGCAACCATTTCTGCCTCGCCGCCCCCCTCAAGCAAAATGCTCGAGCCAGGTTTTGGTGACTTGCTCGAGCGCACATGCGCCAGCACGCGATGGCTGTCCAGCACACGCTCAACCAGAATCTCAAGCTTGCCGCCCGAAGCCTTCTGGCCAAACAAGCGCGCAGGAATGACCCGCGTGTTGTTAAACACCATCAGGTCGCCTGGGCGCAAAAACTCGAGCAGGTCACTGAATTGACGGTGGCCCAGCGCACCGCTCGGTCCATCGACCGTTAGCAGGCGACTGGCACGCCGCTCAGTCAATGGATGACGAGCAATCAGGGCTTCAGGTAAATCAAAATGAAAATCGGCAACACGCATGACAGAAGGGTCATCTAGCAGGGCGGCAAAGTTTAGCGGAAATTATTAAAAATGACCACGAAAGAGCATTGACCAACTCGAAACTCGTCCCTATACTTCGCCGCCATTGTGCCCCGGTGGCGGAATCGGTAGACGCGGCGGATTCAAAATCCGTTTTCGAAAGAAGTGGGAGTTCGAGTCTCCCCCGGGGCACCACAAACTCGAAGAAAGGCCTTGATTATCAAGGCCTTTTTTATGCCCGAGGTAAAGTTGGCACAGTGGTTCCAGGCAACGCTTATTAATAAAAATCGGCCTGCCTTGGCTCTTTTCCACGCGCCCTGCACCATGCCTGCGCCTACTCGAAGCGCCCTTGCCCATCGCGATCACGCAAGTAGCGGTGCGCCACTGGAAACGGCGGCAGCCACGACTCTCGCCTTAGCATCCATAACTCGTAGGTGGGTCGTAACTGGTCCGGCTCATCCAGCGAGCCCAGGTTCAGCTCGACCTCGTCAGCGCTACGGGAAAAGACCGATGAGCCACAGCTGGGACAGAAATACCGACCCTGGTATTCACCGACCTCACCAGTGATGGTTACGGCATCCTCGGGAAATATCGCCGAGGCGTGAAACAACGCGCCGTGATGCTTGCGGCAATCCTGACAATGACAGATACCCACCCGATAGGGCTGGCCAACCGCGACAATTCGAACTTTGTCGCACAGGCAACCCGCGTTGAACGACTCCACAAGCACCTCCTCTAAAATTATGCTGTTGTAACCAATAGCCAAGACAATTAAACAGCAGCTACCATTTTATCCCCTTGGAGAAGGCTCCATGCTCAAAACAGCCCTCATACTGAGTTTAGGCATTGTGCTCAGCGCCTGCGCTCACGAAAGCTCGTCCCCAACACCTGCTGCTCCGCCTACAACGGCTCCCGATCAATGGGTTGGCAGGTGGATAGGCGTCGAAGGCCTCAATTTGACCCTGAGCAAGGATGCAGCGGCAGGCCCCGGGCACTATTTGCTGAAGATGCAATATGGCCTTGATGCCGAGCAAAGCGGTACCTACAAAGGCCAGGCAACAGCAGATGGCATCGCGTTTAACCGGCAGGATGGTTCGCAGCTACTGCGCGCCGGAGATGGCCAGGCAACAGGGCTGAAATGGCTGGCGGACAAGCACAACTGCTTGATTGTGAAACCAGGCGAAGGCTATTGCCGAGACTGAACATTTGCAGTCACCAACAACTGGTCCGGCTAGTTGAAGCCCTGGCTGGGCAACAACCGGACCCGATATGACTTTTCTTTCAGATCAACGGATCAAGTTGGCAACCCGGCAAGCACCTGGCATTGCCAAAGCCAGTTGCAAGTTGATGGCCAAAGGCCTGTATTCCTCGCTGCGTCCCAGTTCGCATTCGAGTTATGATTAGGCGACATAAAGCGGACTTCCCAGAACTATGGCCGTTGACCTACAAGCGCTCTATCCCAAATTGATCCACCTGATGCTGGACACTGTGTTCGTGGTCGACAAGGACAACCAGATCGTATTTGTCAGTGATGCCTGCAAAGCCCTGCTCGGCTACCACCCCAGCGAACTGACGGGCACCGCGATCACCAACTATATGCACCCTGATGATCTGGCGATCACCCAGGCTTCGATTGTCCGTGTCATGAGTGGCAAGCCCCACATCGATTTCCGCAACCGCTACATCCGCAAGGATGGAAGCGTCGTACACATCCTCTGGGCGGCCTTCTGGTCCGAGGAGGTGGGCGCAAGGATTGGTGTTGCACGAGACATCACCGCCCTGTGGCAGGCAGAATCGGAGCTGCATTTCCTTGCCCACCATGACCCGTTAACCGAACTGGCCAACCGCTCGCTTTTCAGCGAACGACTGGAATCGGCCCTGCGCGGAGCCCGCCGCCACCAGAACTCACTTGCCCTGCTGTTCATAGATATCAATGACTTCAAGGGCATCAACGATGTTCATGGCCATGTCGCAGGAGATCGTGTACTGCGCTTGATCGCCCAGCGCCTGAAAAGCTGCGTACGCGAGACCGACACTGTCGCGCGCATGGGCGGTGATGAATTCACAGTGCTATTGACCGATATTCAATCCCAGGACGCAGTGGCAGCCAAGGTCGAGCAGATCCTCGAAATCATGGCCGAGCCGCTGGGCGCTGACTTTGGCGCAATAAAAATGCCGTCCTGCAGCATCGGCGTGGCCTGCTACCCCGCTGATGGCGAGGATGCCGACACCCTGCTAAGCCATGCGGATGGCGAAATGTACCGGGTTAAAAAGCAGCGCAGCATCGTTCGCTAGGCCACAAGTTGCCCGCAAAGGGGTCGCAGCCTGCCTGATTCAAGCAGTTGGCCGAGTCGACTCATCCAGTCAAGCGCTTGCAAGCCAAAGCTGTAAATGGACGCGCACGCTCTCGTGGTAATCCTTCTCGCAAAACAACAATAAACTTTTGCACGGTTATTCCAGAAAACATTATTACTGCGTATGATAGTGATTCGTATTAACACTATAAATACAGCAGAGTCCGCCATGTCCGCCAATCCTCCCTTGCATTCACACACACCCTTCGCCCAGCGCTCATCACTGACAATCCGCCCCTTGGCCCTGGCGGTGCACATGCTTGCAGCCGGGACAGCCCTGGCGGTGCCATCGGTCATGGCAGCGGAGCAAGCTGAGTCAACCGAGGCCGCGAGTGCTGTAACCCTGAAGCCAATGGAGATCACTGGCGCCGCCGAGCCGAGTGCAGTCACTGAGGATACCCACTCCTACACCACAGAAGCTGCCCGTACCGCCACGCCGTTGAGCATGTCGCTGCGCGAGACGCCGCAGTCGGTCAGCGTGGTTACCCAGCAGCGCATTGAAGACCAGGACCTGGAAACCATCCTTGACGTGGTCAACAACGCCACCGGTGTGTCGGTCAACCGCTACGAAACCAGCCGCGCACAGTTCAACGCCCGTGGCTTTGAACTCAACTCGCTGATGATCGACGGCGTACCCACCATTTATGAGCAACCATGGAGTTCCGGCGAGATTTTCAGCAGCCTGGCCATGTATGACCGTGTTGAAATCGTACGCGGCGCCAACGGTTTGATGACCGGTGCAGGCGATCCTTCGGCATCCATCAACCTGGTGCGCAAACGCGCCAGCAGTCGCGACCTGAAAGGCTCGGTCAAATTCAGCGCAGGGACATGGGATACCTTTGGCACCGAAGCCGATGTATCCACTGCCCTGAACGAGGCTGGCACCATTCGCGCACGCCTGGTTGGCGAAGTGACAGATGGCGATACCTGGATCGACGATAACTCCAAGCGCAGTGAAACGGTCTACGGCACCATGGACATCGACCTGACGCCCGATACCACCCTGTGGTTCGGCCTGAGCAACCAGGACAACAGCGAAGACTCGCCAATGTGGGGCGGCCTGCCCGTCTGGTACGCCGATGGCAGCCGCACCAACTGGAGCCGCTCGAAATCGACCTCCGCGGGCTGGAGCAAGTGGGACACCAGCTACAAGACTTACTTCGTCAATCTTGACCACACCTTTGCCAACGACTGGCAGGTCCACCTCAGCTACAACCGTGGCGAGCGCAAAGGCGACTCCGCGTTGCTTTACCTGTCTGGCAACCCAGGCCGTGACGGCAGCAGCCCGATGTCCTCGTTCCCGGCAACCTACAAAACCGAGACAACCCAGGACGACTACAGCATTCGCTTCGATGGCCCATTCTCGCTACTGGGTCGTAAACACGACCTGGCCTTTGGTTACATCGACAGCAAACAAGAGTTCGATGCCGACGCACTGGTTGCCCAGACCGGCTTTGGCGGGGTGCCAAACTTCGACGCCTACAACGGTGATTTCCCTGAGCCCGTCTGGGCACCACGCAGCGACTATGGCTACAGCGAAACCCGCCAAAAAGGTTTGTACGCAGCAACGCGCCTTAACCTGACCGACGACCTGAAGCTTATCCTGGGCGGTCGCGACAGCTGGTACGAGCAGACCAGCGATGACATCTACTCGGAGGTCAGCAAGGTCGATGTGGATCATGAGCTGACGCCTTACGCGGGTATCGTCTATGACCTCAATGAAAACCTGTCTGCCTATGCCAGCTACACGGAAATCTTCCTGCCGCAGTCGGTACGTGACCGCAACGGCCAGCAGCTGGACCCCATTGTCGGCGAGAGCAGCGAATTAGGCCTCAAGGGTGAGTTCTTCAATGGTCGTCTGAACGCCTCTGCGGCGGTATTCCAGATCAAGCAGGACAACCTGGGCCAGAGCACCGGCCAATTGATTGATCCAACCAACCCCATTGGCGGTTACGCTTATGAAGCAAGTGAGGGCGCGACCAGCAAAGGCTTTGAAATTGAGGTCTCTGGCGAACTGGCCCCGGACTGGAATGCCTCGGTCGGCTATACCCAGTTCACCGCTGAAGATGCCGATGACAACGACGTCAACACCCTGTATCCGACCAAACTGTTGCGTACCTTCACCACTTATCGCCTGCCCGGCATGTTCAACAAGTTGACCATCGGCGGCGGTGTTAACTGGCAGGACAGCATCTACACCTACGCCACCAACCCGGCGGGCAACTCCGAGAAAATCGAACAGGATGCCTATGCACTGGTCAACCTGATGGCACGCTACGACATCACCGAGAACCTGTCGGCCCAATTGAATGCCGACAACATTACCGATGAAAAGTACTTCGATATTTTCGATGCCTACGGCGCCCTGACTTACGGTGCGCCACGGAGCTTCACCGCTTCGGCCAAGTACCGCTTCTGAGTGCGTCAAGCTGTACTGCACAACACCGGCCCTGCGCCGGTGTTGTGCATTCTGGGGGTATGCCTGGGCTCGGTGTCACGACGAAACTTCAGCCCTGGCGATAATCTTTTGTGGTTTTCCCCGTCCAGCGCTTAAAGGCACGACGAAAGTTTGTGGGTTCGGAAAACCCCAGCAGCAATGCAATATCATCGGTGCTCATAATCGTCGTTTTAAGGTATTCGATGGCCAAGGAGCAGCGCACGTCATCGGTAATCTGCACAAAGGAAATGCCCTCTTCCTGCAATTTGCGCCGCAGGCTGCGAGTCGTCATGTACAGCTTTTGCGCGACAGTTTCCATACTCGGAAACTCACCCGGCGTTTGCATCATCATCTGGTACACCTCGCCCGAAATACCCGAAGACACCTTTGCCTGACCAATCAGGCGATCGCAGGTTTCTTGCAATACCGTGGCCGTCAAACGATGTGCCAGATGGGGCTTTTGCTCAAGTATCGAGCTGTCGTAATACAGCTCGCACTGATCGTGATCGAAAATGCATGGGCAGCCCAGGTACTGCTCGTAGATCGCGGCATGGGCCGGAGCCGGGTAAGAAAAACAGGCTTTGGTTGGCGGACAGCTTTTCCCGAAAACATCCTGAAGGTGGGTGACGTGCTGGGTGAACTGCTGCTCGATAAGAAACTGCTTGATCTCCCTGGACGGGCTTGGGTTCGAAGCATCAGGGAAGGTCCACACCGCCTCGTTTTCATACTCATGCCATTCAATGGTCAGCGTAGGCGTTGCCAACGAATGGTATTTAACCCCAAGCCTGAAATAGTCCCGCAGTGACAAACAAGACATCAGCGCATAGCCATACATCCCATAGGCCGACAGGTGCAAGCGCGAACCAGTGATAAAGGGCGTGGCAGGGTCTTTCGACAAGCTCAGCGCGTTGCCGCAGACCGTCGCGTACTGGCGCACCGAAGTCAGCGCCGTCGCATCATAGATTTTGTCCTCGTCCACACCGCTGCCTCTCAGGCTGTCAGCCGGTGCAATGCCCTGCTCTGCAAGAACCTCAACTAATGCCGCAATTTTATAGGGAGCGTAGATACGCTCATTGAACAAAGGCATTTTGGGGGGCATTGGCGGGTTCCTTTCCCTGTCCTTTATAGATTCTTTTGTGTCCGTTAATGATCTTACCGACACATGGGAATTTCAATAAGCTTGTTTTATAGACCGCGCCTGCAAACGCCATCGCGTGTTATCGCGCCGGTAAAAGTCCAATAACAAGCCAGGTCCCCAATGAGCCAGTTGAATCGCAAAGTCATCATTTCCTGTGCAATTACAGGCGCCACGCACACGCCGTCGATGTCTGAATACCTTCCTCTGTCACCGAGAGAAATCGAGGAACAGTCCATCGAAGCTACCGAAGCTGGCGCAGCGATCCTGCACTTGCATGCACGCGACCCGGATGACGGCCGACCGACTCCTGACCCAGAAGTCTTCAGCCAATTCGTCCCGGCGATCGCCCAAGCAACAGATGCCGTTATCAACATCACCACCGGCGGCAGTACTCGCATGACGCTGGCGCAACGGCTCGCCTATCCGTTGATTGCCAAGCCCGAACTGTGCTCGCTGAATATGGGTTCGATGAATTTTTCTATCCACCCCATTGCCCGGAAAATTTCATCCTGGAGCCATGGCTGGGAGAAAGAACATATCGAGGGCATGGAAGATGTGGTGTTTAAAAACACCTTCAAAGACATCAAAGACATCATGCTCCAGCTCGGGGAATACGGTACCCGTTTCGAGTTTGAGTGCTACGACGTCGGCCACCTGTACAACCTGGCTTATTTCGTCGAACAAGGGCTCGTGAAACCCCCACTGTTTATCCAATCCTGTTTCGGTATTCTCGGCGGCCTCGGTGCCGACCCGGAAAACATGGCAGTCATGAGGTCCACCGCGGACCGCTTATTCGGCCGCCACAACTATGAGTTTTCGATTCTCGGTGCCGGCCGACATCAACTGTCACTGACAACCATGGGCGTGATCATGGGCGGCAATGTGCGCGTAGGCCTGGAAGACAGCATCTATCTCGCCAAAGGGGTCAAGGCCAAAACCAATGCCGAGCAAGTACGAAAGATCCGCCACATCCTCGAAGAGTTGTCGTTCGAAATAGCTACACCCGAGGAAGCCCGGCAAATGCTTGGGCTCAAAGGCAAACACAAGGTCGAGATTTAACCTTTACCCGAACCTTGCAACAAAAATAAAAATGAGGCTTCTTCATGACAGTCATGCTCAGTAGCGCAGAGATCCATGGGCTCGCCACCCGGCGGGCAATGGTCCGGCTTATACCCTTGATGTGCGCAATCTACTTCATGTCCTACCTGGACCGTACGAACGTCGCACTCGCCAAGTCTGCGCTGAGTGCAGACCTTGGCATCAGTGCAGCTGCATATGGCCTGGGCGCTGGAATTTTCTTCCTCGGCTATGCGTTACTGGAGGTTCCTAGCAACCTTCTGGCGCACCGCATAGGTCCACGCCGCTGGATTGCCAGGATTGCCGTAACCTGGGGCGCGCTATCCTCGGCCATGATGTTTGTCCAGGGCGAATGGTCCTTCTATTTGCTTCGAGTCCTGCTCGGTATCGCCGAAGCGGGCCTGTTCCCCGCACTGATGTATATGGTGACCCTGTGGTTTGCACCCAAGGATCGTGCCATAGCCGTCGGCTGGATTTACATAGCGCCTGCCTTGGCGCTGGTGATCGGCAATCCGATCGGGGGCGCACTGATGAAGATGGACGGCATTGGCGGCTTGCATGGCTGGCAGTGGATGTTCCTTCTGGAGGGTCTGCCCAGCATTATTGTGGGGGTAATCCTTTGGTTCAAACTGCCCGAGCGCCCACGCGACGCACGCTGGTTGAGCAAGGCGGAAGCCGAGTCACTAGAAGCCCATGCATTGCTCCCCGGGCATGCAAATCCCCATGACTACTCTGGTCACTGGGTTCAAGCACTGAAGCGCCCGACGACAATACTGATCGGATTGATTTACTTCCTTAACCAAGTGGCTTTCGTCGGGCTGGTGTTCTTTACGCCGTCGATCATCCAGCAAATGCAGATCAGCTCACCATTAACCGTGGGCTTGCTATCAAGCAGTGTCGGCATCGGGTTTCTCGCTGGCGTTTTGATCCTGCCCAGGATTCACCGGAAAATAGCCCGCGACTGCTATTGCCTGGGGTTGTTCACCTGCGGCCTGATTGCCAGCGCTGTTGCATTTACCCTGATCGACAATGCATCGGCGCGTATTGCCCTGTTTACCGCAACGGCCTTTTTCGCCGGTGGCGTTCTACCCATTTACTGGGCCATTGCCATGAAACGCCTGCAAGGCATTGAGGCCGCTGCAGGCTTGGCGTTTATCAACACCATCGGCCTGTTGGGCGGCTTCGCGGGGCCTTATCTGTTCGGTCTGGTAGAAAAGGCTTCGGGCTTGAGCTCGTCTGGTTTCTACGTGATCCTTGCAGCCGCCGTGCTGGGCTTGCTGCTGGTGCCCGCTCTGGCAAAAGCAATCAATGCCGAGACAAATGCCACAGCCATGCCGATTACCGAGTAAGAGGAAAACAGATGAAGATTGTTGACTTGCTAACGCCCGCTGCCAACTTGAAAGTTGTGATTACCGGTGGCGCAGCGGGAATCGGCGCGGTTATCGCCAAGGCGTTTTATGAGGTTGATGCGCAGGTCTACATTTGCGATATCGACGCCAGCGCTGTTGAACGCATGAAGCTTGAGCACCCGGGCATGCTCGGGGGCGTGGTGGATGTCAGTATCAAACAGCATGTCGACCGCATTATGGCTGAAGCCATGGCCCTGCTTGGCGGCATAGACGTTCTCGTCAATAACGCAGGCATTGCCGGGCCAACGGGCAGCATCGACGAGCTGGATGCACACGCATGGGAGCAGACAGTTTCGACCAATCTTAATAGCCAGTACTACTTTCTGAGCAAAGCGGTGCCTTATCTCAGGCAATCAGGCCAGCACCCACACATTATTGCAATGTCATCGGTTGCCGGTCGGTTGGGCTATCCCTTCAGAACACCCTATGCATCAACCAAGTGGGCAATTGTCGGGCTCATGAAATCACTGGCCAATGAACTGGGCCCACACAATATAAGGGTGAACGCGATCCTGCCTGGGGTTGTTGCAGGTGAGCGCATGGATCGAGTAATTGGCGCGCGGGCAGAAACCCTGGGCATCAGCTTCGACTCAATGCGCGATCAGTACCTGGAGAAAATATCCCTACGCCGGATGGTCACCATGGAAGACGTTGCCGCCATGGCGCTGTTTTTGTCATCCCCAGCCGCAGTCAATATCACTGGCCAGGCGATAAGTATCGATGGGAACGTTGAATATCTATGATTGAGCTGCTCAGCACCGCCGCCGAGCAGCAGGACCACAAGCAGCCCTACTGCACCTGAGGCGATGTGGCCGTGTTGAAACCGACCACATCGCGACAGCATATGCCCGGTCAGTTGTTTTGCGGCGTCTCGCCACGAGCCAGCCGAGCGTTGATCTCATCGATTACCGCAGGCAACTCGGCAATGGTGTCGATCAAATAGTGCGGCCGCGAACCTTCGAACATCTGGCCGATACGTGCGCGCTCCTGCTCGAGCTTGTCTTGCGGCAGTGCCTTGAACTGCTCATAGGTCAGGCCCAGGGCATTGCCCGAGCAGGTCAGTGCGACTGTCCACATACCGGCACTGCGGCCTTCGAGAATGCCCGGCCAGGTGTCGTCGACCTTTACACAGGCAGCGACATCACTGATGCCCAGGGCGATGACATTGGCCAGCGACTGCGCCGGATGCGGACGGCCATTAGGCACCTCGTCGGTTGCGACCACATGATCCGGCACATAGCCGTTGGTACGCGCCAACTCGACCACCCGGGCCATGACCACCGCCGGATAACCTGAGCAGGTCCCGATCTTCAAACCTTTGTCGCGCAATGCGGCGATGGCATCGAGCGCACCGGGGATCAGCGCCGAGTGGTCGGCAATCTTTTCGATTTGCAGCGGCATAAAACGCTCGTAAATCGCGGTGACATCAGCATCCGTCGGTGTTCGACCAAATGCTGCGCGGTAGCGCTCGGCAATCTGCGGATCGTTACACAGGGTGCGTATGTGATCCCACTTGCCCATGCCCATCGGACCGCGCGCCTCATCCAGGGAAACCGCGACACCAAATTCAGCGAAGGCTTCAACGAAGATTTGCGTGGGTGCAAAGGAGCCAAAATCGACGACGGTGCCGGCCCAATCAAGAATCGCAGCCTGCAGGTGGGTGGGTTGCTGGTAGTTCATGGTTTTCTCCATTTGCAAAAACTCCGCAGACGCAGGAGCTGAATGATGTTTGAAATCGATATTCATGTGTGCCTTTCGGCAATCCAGTTGAAATCCAAGTGCGTCCGGCTGAATCTGTATTGCTCGTCCTGATCCTGAAACGCTGGAGCAATACAACCTAGATCCAATACAGCACCAGCTGTGCGACCAGCAGCCAGCGCGGACAGGATCAGGCAGCCTGTGAACCGATAAAGTTCTTGCCGCGCGCGCCCTGCATGGCGGAGAAAACCATCTGCCGCGCCTCACCTTCGGTCACTCCGTAATCGGCAAACTCGGTTTTGACGTCCAGGCGATGGAGGAACGCACGCAATTGCGCCTGGGCTTGACCCAGGTCGGGTCCGAAGACTCGCTGCAGCGTCTGGTCCCGCCCCGCTTCCTTGCCCCAGGCCAGGCCCAGGACGTACGGCAAGGTGAAGGAACAGGCGATGCCGTGAGACAGGCCATGACGCAGGGTCAGCTCATAGGAAATGGAATGCGCAAGGGCCGTCTTGGTGTTGGAAAAGGCCAATCCTGCTTTCAGGGCAGCCAAGGCCATGCGCGAGCGCAGTTCGCGGCTCGCCAGGTTTTGCTGCAGCAGGGGAAGACAATCGAAAATGTCCTCGATGGCAGAAACAGCAAGGGTGTCGGAAATCGGATTGGCGTTGACATTCCAGATCGACTCCAAGGCGTGAGACAGCGCATCCAGCCCGGTCGAGACAGTTACAGCAGCGGGGAGCGTGAGCATCAAGTCTGGGTCGATGATAGCTGCAGTTGGCCAGGTGCACTGCAAATGCAGCGAATACTTCTTCTGCTGCTGCGAGTCCCAAATGGTTGCCCAAGGCGTTACTTCACTGCCGGTACCAGCGGTGGTCGGTACGGCTATCAGCCTCTTGTGGCGCGGCGGTGTAAAGGTTTTGCCAGTGGCCAACAGCGCCAGCAGCTCATCGAACTGACCGGAGTCGGTGCCGACAATCAGCGCCTTCGCTGTGTCTATGGCGCTGCCGCCACCAACGGCCAGCACAACTTCACAACCGGACGCCTGCTGCCAGAACCGCTCGTAGGTGGCGCGCAACTGGGCAACATCAGGATTAGGCTGGACGTTCTCGACCAGGTGAATCAAGCGATCGCCAAGCAATGCCTGGAGTGTGTCGATCAAACCCAGGTCACGCGCTTCGGGAAAAGTCACCAGGGCAACGGACTGGCCTTCGGTCAGGGCAACAACCTGGCTCAGGCTGCCAGCGCCGAAATAGGTGGCAACCGGGTTATGAAATTGGGCAGACATGACGCGTCCTTTTGTTGTTTGAACCTGCGGCATTAATAGTTGCCGAGTGATTCAGGCTCGAATCGATTGGTCCGGGGCGGTGATCGGTCAAACCCATAGCGCCCCTGGTCACAATGAAGTCGCTCATCGCACTGTTACTCCATCTATATGCCTTTTTGCGGCCAGGCCGAAGTGCATAAACAGGTCACTCAATGCCTGCCGTCGCCCTGAATGGCCTTGCGCAGACGACCCGAAAGCATGTCCGCGGCAATGACCATCAAGGTAATGACGATGATGCAGGTTGCCGTTTCCGGGTACTTGAACAGCTTGAGGCTGCTCACCAGCTCGAAACCCAAGCCGCCGGCACCGACCATTCCCAGCACCGTCGCGGAACGCAGGTTGACCTCGAACCGATACAGAATCACCGCGATCCAGGCAGTAATCACCTGCGGCAAGACCCCGAACACAATCACCTGCAGGGGCCTGGCCCCCGTTGCGCGAAGGGCTTCGAGCGGGCCTTGGTCAATTTCCTCGATACTGTCGGCAAAGAACTTTCCGAGCATGCCAACGCCGTGCACAGCCAAGGCCAGCACACCGGGAAACGGACCCAGGCCTACCGCCGAGACAAATACCAGTGCAAGAATCAGTTCATTGATGCTGCGAATCACGTTGAGCGCCTGCCGGGTACCCTGATACAACCAGCGATTACTGTGCAGGTTGCGCGCAGCGAGAAATGCCAGCGGCACCGCGAAGAGGATGCCGAGCAAGGTTCCCCAGATGGCAATCTGCACCGTCTCAAGCGCCGGGGCGAGCAACTTTGGCAAGATGTCCAGATCAGGTGGCACCGAACGGCTGATGAAATCACCAATCTGCGGCAACCCCGCCGCCAACTCGCCCCAACTGAGCTCCGCGCCACCCGCACTCCAGTGCAGCAAGGCAATGATCACCAACAGCAGGGTGCCGCTGACGGCCCAGCCACGCAGGCTTTCAGGCGTACTCACCAGCCAGCGATATTCGTGCGTACCCATGTCAGCCTCCCAGTCCATTGGCATAGTGCAACTGCGGCGCACAGGCCGCGGCGGATTCATCTTCAGTGGATTCTGCGTCTGGATAGATACGCTGCAAGGTCGCCTCATCAAGGCCACTGGCATCGCCGTCATAGACCAGCCGGCCATGGGCCAAACCGACAATACGGTCAGCGAATTCACGGGCGAACTCCACTTGATGCAGGTTGCACACCACGGTAATCCCCAGCTCGCGGCTGGCATCGTGCAGGTATTGCATGACCAGGCGTGCGGTCTTCGGGTCGAGACTGGCCACCGGCTCATCGGCCAGGATCACCTTGGGTTGCTGAGCCAGCGCCCGGGCGATGCCGACGCGCTGCATTTGCCCGCCGGACAGTGAATCCGTTCGCGCATCGGCCTTGTGCGCCAGCCCGACACGAAGCAAGCACTGGCGAGCCAGTTCGACGTCAGCCTGGCTGAACAGCTGCAACACCGAGGCCAGGGTCGACACCGAAGCAAGCCGCCCGGTCAGCACGTTCTTCAATACCGACAGGCGCGGCACCACATTGTGGTGCTGGAAGATCATCGCCACCTGGCGACGCAGCGCACGCTCATCACGGGCATCCAATGCATCGATGCCAGCCACCTGCAGCTCACCGCCGTCGGCCCTGGCCAGACGGTTCATGCAACGCAGGAAGGTCGATTTACCCGCACCGGACTGGCCAAGCACAACCACAAATTCACCAGCTCCGATTTGCAGATCGATGCCGCGCAGCACCTGGTTTCCACCGTAGTGCTTGCTCAGTTGGCTAACCCTGATCACTTCATCTTACTCAGCTCGAGATCGAGCACCTTGGCAGTATCGCGGACCACATCGTAGGCAGCATCGGTGGTCGGCTGAAAACCATTGAGCACACCTTGGTCGCCCCAAGGCACGTCCTTGACCTGGGCCAGCGCCTTGACCAGCTTCTGCTTAAGGGCCGGGTCCAGATCCTTGCGCCAGACCATCGGCGACTCCGGAATATCCGGCGAACTCCAGACAATCTGGATATCGTCTTGCTTGATCTGCCCCTGGCTGATCGCCGACGCGAGAATACGGTCAGCCACCGCTGCTGCGTCGACCTTACGGTTGACCACGGCCAGGATGCTGGCGTCATGGGAACCGGAGAACATCACCCGCGAAAACAGCTCTTCAGGCTGGTAGCCCGCCCGCTCAATACCGGCCTTGGGGAACAGGTGGCCGGAGGTTGAGCTCGGATCAACGAAGGCAAAGGTATGATCCTTGAGGTCTGCCAAGGTCTTAATACCACTGTCACGACGGGTGATGATCAAGCTGTGATAAGCGCTGGTGCCAGTCTTTTTGGTCACGGCCACAGCAAAAGCCTCGCTGTCGGCCATTTTATTGGCAAGCACATAGGAAAACGGGCCCAGGTAGGCAACATCCAGCTTTTTCGAGCGCAAGGCCTCGATCACACCGTTGTAATCGGTCGCCACGAAGGGCTTCACCGGCATGCCCAGGCCTGCCTCGAGCTGGTCGAGCACTTGTTGGCTGCTTTCGACCATTGATTGCGAGTCCTCGGAAGGAATCAAGCCGATGCGCAGGGCAGGCTCGGCCAATGCATGTGGACTGGCAAGCAGCGGCAATAAAACACTGCAGGCACAAAACAGTTTGCGAAAAGTGGTCATGGCATTTCCAGCAGTTGTTGTGGGAATGCCAGTTACCCTAACCCTGTAATGTGACGGTCATACGATCGATTCAATATGCATTTACGTCGAAAAGTATTGAAAGGATCTATGGATGTCGAACAGCAAACTGCGCGCCTTTCTGGCTGTCGCGCGACACGGCAGTTTCAGCGCAGGTGCCCGCTCCCTTGGCCTGAGCCAACCTACCATCACCACCCAGGTTCAAGCGCTGGAGCGCCAGCATAATCTCGAGCTCTTCCATCGCCGTGGCCGGCGCGCCGAGCTGTCCAGTGTCGGCCGCCAGCTACTGCCAATCGCCCAGCAACTAATTAGCCTGGAGGCCGAGGCCGACGGATTACTCCGCGACTCAGGCGCCCTCACCCGCGGGCAACTGCGCCTGGGCGCCGTGGGGCCATTCCATGTCATAGAGATGGTCGATGCCTACCGGCGCGATTACCCGCAGATCGATCTGTCGATCCGTATCGGCAACTCCGCCTCAGTGCTGGCTGACCTTGAGAACTACGTGATAGAAATAGGCGTACTGGCTGGGTTTCATGACTCCCCGGCATTTCATAGCATGCTCTATGCACGCCACCCAATCATACTGTTCGCCCATCACACACATGCCTTGGCCCAACGCGACAGGGTTCGCCTCGAAGAACTGCAAGGGCAACCCATGCTTTACCGCGAACAGGGCTCCACCACCCGCCTGGCGTTCGAAAAGGTGTTGGCTGAACGGCACGTCACACCCCGCATGGTCATGGAGATTGGCAGCCGCGAAGCCTTGCGCGAGGCAGTTGTGAGAGGAATCGGCCTGGGCATGGTTTCAGCGGCGGAATACGTTGGCGACCCGCAACTCAAGGTGATCCGCATCGAAGGCGAGCCAATACACACCGAGACATATCTATACTGCCTGGCCGAACGCAAGGGCAGCCAGATGATAGAAAGCTTCCTTGCTTGCGCAGACCAGGCCCGACAGCAACGCTGAACGGTTTTGCTCAGCACAACGCCCAGCGGAAAACCAGAAGCCTGCCCTCGCCACTTAATACAGCCAGGTCGAGATCAGGGTCTATCATTACTGATACTTCATTCCGGAACAGCCCATTAGGGAACCTCTGAAAAACTACTGCGCTCGATGTTACTGCGTTAAAAAACTGCTCAAAATGCTCATTTACAGCACGTAAACTTCGCTTTTCGCAGTTTTTTGCCTTGTCCTATCTTCGCTCGCTACCTTTTTCAGAGGCTCCTTAGGTGAACTAACCGAACCCGTGAAATATTCAACACTAACTACAGCGTTGCTCTGCCTCGTGCTAACGACCGTTGCCAGGGCCGGGCAATACCAGGTTGTTACCGAAGAGTGGGCGCCTTACAACTATAGTGAAAACAACCAGATCACCGGTATGGTTACCGAGGTCGTCAGGGCAATCATGGCGCGAACCGGGGATGACTTCGAGATAGTGCTGCTGCCCAGCATGCGAACCACGCACAGATTGAAAACCCGCCCCAAGACAATCATGTACTCCTTGTTCCGCACGGCTGAACGCGAATCTTTGTACAAATGGGTTGGGCCGGTAGTGGAAGAGTCCATCCACCCTTACCAGTTGGCGAGTGCGCCGCCGATAAACTCCCTGGAGCAACTGCTGCACGCTCCGCGGATCACCACACGCTATGCCGGCCTGGTACCCAGAATGCTCCAGTCACTGGGTTTCAAAAACCTCGACACCAGCGCAACCCAGAATCTTCAGCTCTACCGCATGCTGCTGGCCGGGCGCACCGACATCATCATCGGCGATACAGATTCGGGGGTGGCTTATTACAGCCGTCAGTTGAATATTGCCCCAGGCACACTGCGCCAGATACCTATCGAGCTTTATCGTTCATCCTTGTATATAGCCTTTAGCCGCGACAGTGCTGACGAACGAGTAGCCGCCTGGGCCCGTGCACTGGAGCAACTGCGCGACTCAGGCGAGCTGGCGCGCATCCAGCAACGGTATGAACATTGATGAACTCCAGCCTGTCGCGCACAACCGGGCCCTGAACTGGTGCAAAGTCTGTAAGCTCAGGTTGTGTATGGACTTGACGCAAAAGCTGGATTCGAATGCCTCGACAGTGAATCTGCCGGGCCTTGGGGCGGGATGTTTCAGCGCAACTGCTTTCGACAGCCCGTATGGCCTGCCGAAAGCAGAGGTTGGGAGTGCTCCAGCCGTGAGGCTTAGAAGTTGTAAAGCATACCCAGGCTCAAGCTCTTGATGCTGGTGTCATAGAAGTCGATGTTGCTGTCTTCCTCACCGTAGTTGGCAACCACACGGGCGCGCCAGTTCTTCATGCCAAACGGCTCTTTGTAGGTCGCGGCGAAGGAAATACCCATGCGATCCAAGTCGGCCTTTTTGTCGTAGATCGGGTTGCGGTCATCGCTTTCCAAATGGCCCGCAGTCAAGTTGGTCACCAACTCCCAGCGGTCAAAACCTGTGTAAGCGTAGTTAAGTTCCATTTGATAACCATCCATGGCCATGGCATCGCCATCGAGGTCACGATTGATGTAGCTAAGTGTCGGGATAACAATATGGTCTCTGCCAATACCCCAGACATAACGTACATCGAGTTTATTTTCGTCACCTTCACGATCAAGCAGCTTGCGCTGCGCTGAGCTAAGGCCCAAGGCCTCACCACTGTCTTCATCGTCTATATCGATCTTGCGATGGGTATAGGTGACGTCGAAACCGGATTCAAAGATGTGTTCCCAAGACATACGCGCACCGGAACTAGTGCGGTCGGTTTCCTTGCGCTTGCCATTAACCAGGTATGGATCTTCCCAGACCTCAACAGGCGTGGAAGCAAGCAGGCTGGCGCTGATATTACCGAGATGGCCGATACCTTGGCGTACACCCAAAGCGAGAGTGCCGTCCTGGGTTAGGAAGTCCTCAAGCTCGGTACCACCAAAAAACTCGGTACGACTGCCTTGCAGTTTATAGGACAGGCCAAAAGCAGGAACGATTTTGCTAAAGCTCTTGCTGTCTGGGGAACTATTCAATGAGTCGATATGGCTGTCGCTGACATCTGTGCCGGCCAAGGTTGCAACTGTGTTGCTCTCCATGCGGTTGGCGCTAGCTCCCAGATATGCATAGCCACTGAAGCCATCTTTCTTTGGGATTCGGTCAAACGCCTGGGCTGAGCAAGCCACTGCCAAACCAAGGGTCGTCAAGATAAGTCTACGCATTTGTTACTCCTGTAAAACGCAGCTGGGCACGAGAAAAAATTCTTATTGGCTGAGGTTTCAAAACACAGACAAAGCAGCATTTGTACTTGACCGTATTATCCTTGGCTCAACTTTAGACGATTTATACAGCAACCGATGTATTTCAACTGCAAGAATATGGTATCGCGCGACGGAATCAAACAGTGGCCTGTGCAACTTTCCAACCGCCTGTGCCTTGCGCCACTGGCTAGTTGGAACTCAGTCCGCGCTTGATGGTGATGACAATCAAACGATGAAGTAGGTCGAGTTGAAGTTAAAACACCTGAAGACGTCGCAGATAGGATCTGAATTCAAGCATTTCGAGACGTGGCTCGCACTTTCGACCAATAGACCTGAGCCAGTGGGTTTGCAGGCTCGGACATCATGCGGCCAGCAACCCCTTGCAAGAGCCCTGCCCACACAGCCTGCAGAGGCCTGAAGAGTCCACCGCCAAAGGCTCGCTGGACATGCTAGCCAATGCAGCCCTACGCATTCAGCACAAGCGCTCTTGGAGCCTCATGATTTTGATGGCCTGAGCAGGGCTGTGTACAGACCAGTACACAGCCCTGCTACATAAATAAGCTGGGTTCAACCCATAAGCTCAGGGCTTATTGCAGCCCCAAGTGCAAGTCACTGAAGACATAATCCGTGTCTTTGGCATTGGCCACATGGCAACCCGCACATTTTTCATACGGCAGTACCTTGGCGGTCTGCGGATATGACTTGTCGTCCTTGGCAGGGCCATAAGAGAAGTATGCCCAGTTACCTGGCGCATTAGGGAAGCGGGCTGCATCCTTGACCATATAGGTGACGCCAAAGAAATCATTTTGGAAGATTCCCTTGCCGTGACTCGTCACGCAAACACCAGTGGTCTTGTCACACTTGCCAATGCTCTGCGGCCAGTGCTTGCCATTGTTCTTGCTGCAACTGCCGTTGCTTTTGTCGCAATCCTCGGACAGACGCGACTCACTGAACTCCTTGACGAACTGGGTACCGTCAGGCCATTTATTGGTCGCCTTGTATATGGCCAGTGCGGTTGGCTCGACATAGGTATTGCCGAACTGGACGCCTTCTCTGACGCTGCCATCGAGAATGGTTCTGCTGCCTGGCGGTGTGGCGAATGTTCCGATATGCGTCCAGCTCCGATACCCCTCGGGGATGTGCGCTGTCTGAGCATCGACGAATTTGGCTTTAACCCCCTCATCGAGAGACTCGGCTGCCTGGGCAATGCTGCCAATCGCAGTGAGCGAAAAAGCGAGCAGAAGCCATTTTGGGGTGTTACTGAGGATTTTGGCGCTACTGAACATAGTAATCTCCCTATCTATTTATGTTGCTCCAACCATCACGGTGCGACGAGCCTCAACGGCTTGAGTATCCCCTGGAAAACAGGGTATTGGTCACCACGACCTGTCGCCCGAGCAATTAAATCGGGCTTGCCCAACCCACGACCCAAACTTTAGTATTGCCAAAATGATTTAACGAAATTGTAAGAGCCTTCCTACAAGCTCAGACATTAAAGTAGCCAGCTCGAATGCCTCCTGCAGAGGTTCAAACTGGTCAGCCTCAGAGGCAAAGCTTTATAACAATTGCGCGCATTGATTCTTCCAGCAAAACAAGCGTTAAGGACAACCAAGCCGCTTGCTGAAATTGAGTTACCAGCTACATTTAACCGAGTATTTCGGGTTCTAAATACCTGCATGTAAAATCTCGGTTCTTACTGCCGAAACCATGCGCTTTGGTGTAAGGGACTGTGTAAGTACGGCGTCGTTTTCAAGGAAATGTTCATGGATAGCAGAGAACAAGTTGTACATTTGGAACGCTTTGTCGGCCAGCGAGTTCTTGGGCAACAACAGACCATCAAATATGTGATCCTCGGATTATTAGCCAACGGTCATATCCTGCTGGAAAGTCTTCCAGGCCTTGCCAAGACCCGGACAGTCAAGGCACTGGCCGAGCATCTTGATGCCCAGATGAGCCGCATCCAGTTCACGCCAGACCTATTGCCCTCGGACATTACTGGCGGCGAAATCCTCCAGCAGGTCGATGGCCAGAACCAGATCAAATTCCAGCCAGGGCCTTTGTTTGGCAACGTCATACTTGCCGACGAAATCAACCGTGCCCCGGCAAAAGTCCAGGCGGCCTTGCTCGAGGCGATGGAAGAGCGGCAGATAACCGTCGCCGGGCAGACCCACCCGATGTCGCAACTGTTCATCGTATTGGCGACACAAAACCCGATCGAGCAAGAAGGCACCTATCCCCTTCCAGAAGCGCAGATGGATCGCTTCCTGATGAAACTGGTGATGGATTACCCGCATACGGACGACGAAGCCCAGGTGCTGCGCATGCTCAGGGCCGAGGACCAGGCCGAGCATCAAGCCAAGTCCGCCGAGCAGGAGGTTCGCCTGGCCCAGGAAGTGATTTTCGCCGCGCGCCAGGAAGTGAACAAGGTGCATGTCTCAGAGGCGATAGACCGCTACCTAATAGACCTGATCAACGCGACGCGCTATCCCGCCGACTACGACACCGACCTCGCCCGCTGGATCCATATTGGCGCCAGCCCACGCGGCGGCATCAGTCTGGACAGGGTTGCCAGAGCCCACGCCTGGCTGGCAGGCAATGACTTCGTTTCACCGGATGATGTTCGCGCCGTTATACACCCCGTGCTGCGACACCGGTTATTGCTCACCTACGACGCAGTGGCCGACGGTGTAAATGCAGATCAAGTGCTGGACCGTTTGCTCGACAAGGTGGCAATACCCGCCTGACTAGGAGCAGTACCATGCAGTCTTCCAAGACCGCTGCAGACGGATTCGTTTACGCATCATTGCCGCAACTCATGGCATTCGAGTATCGCGCTCGCGGCCTGAGCTTTATGGCTCGCCAGTCGCTATCCAGTGTCCTGTCCGGCAATCATGCTTCTCGCCTGCGCGGCCGGGGCTTGAGTTTCGACGAGTTGCGCCACTATATGCCTGGCGATAATTTACGTCATCTCGACTGGCGCGCCTCGATGCGCTACGGCAAACCCTTTGTGCGCAGCTATACCGAGGAGCGCGACCGCCCGACCTTGGTTATTGTCGACCAGCGCATGAGCATGTTTTTTGGCTCGCAACGTAACTTCAAGTCAGTCACAGCGGCAGAGCTGGGCGCGCTTTGCGCCTGGATCGCGCTGCAAGCGGGCGACCGTGTAGGTGGCCTGGTATTCGGCGATGACCGCATCGAGCATATCCGCCCTTTGCGCAGCCGTTCGCGGGTCGAAGCCCTGTGCACAAGCATCGTTCGGCAAAACCATAGCTTGTCCGCCACCCAGCCTGATAGTGAATACGCGGACCAGTTGGACCAAGCCCTGCGCAACTGCCTGAGCCTGGCTGGTCACGACCACCTGATCTGCATTATCAGCGACTTTGCGGCGACCAGTGAACGCACGCTGCAACTGCTTAGAGAGCTAAAGACCCACAACGATGTAATCGCCATGCAGGTTTATGACCCCATTGCCCTGAATCTGCCGAGCACGGGGCGACTGATGGTCACCCAGGGCGAACTGCAAGTCGAACTGGAGGTTAACCACCGTCGGGTCAACAAACCATTGGGCGAGTTTCTCACGGGACGCCTGCGTCAAGTAGCGGAAATGCTGAGGCTCAGCCAGGTGCCTTTGATGATGTTCAGCACCGGTGAAGACAGCCTTGAACAGCTCAGGCAAGAGTTGGGCAGGCTTGCCCAGGTCCCGCGATGACAGCGCCTAGCACACCAAGCATCAGCCAGTTGCAGGAATTGCCGCTGCCAACACCCGCGTTTAGCTATTTTCCGCAAACCTGGGGCTGGCTCGTATTGTTGCTGGTTAGCCTGCTTATCTTCACCACCTGGGCATTTCTGCGCTGGCGTCGATGGCTTCGCAACCACTATCGCCGCGAGGCTTTATTGCGCTTGTCGCAACTGCAAGATGCCTCCACGGATAAAGACCTGCGCCTGGGCGCCTTGCGTGAACTTCCTGAACTGCTCAAGCGCGTGGCGCTGTCGATGCCAAACGCCCCCGAGGTGGCCAACTTGAGCGGCGCCCAGTGGCAAGGCTTCTTGCAAAGTACAAGCCCTGCCCCTCTGCCCGCTGACCTTAGCCAACAACTGGCCCTGCTGGCCTATGCGCCACAGGCACAACTGCAGGCATTGGAGCCCGAGCAGATCGACAGCCTGTTTAGCACCTGCAAGCAATGGATCGAGGCTCACCATGTGGCAGCTTGATTACCCTTGGCTGATGCTGCTGTTGCCGTTGCCCTGGCTGACGTACCGTTATTTGAGCGAGTACCGCGAGTCTCGCAGTGCCGTTCGCGTTCCATTTTTCAGAGCCGTGAGCCAGGCAGCTGGACAGGTCCCCGGCCAGTCCAAATCCAACGGTGCCCGCTGGCAGCTGCTGATCAACCTGCTTGTCTGGACGCTGGTATTGCTCGCCTGCGCTCGCCCGGTCTATGTTGAAAAGCCTATTGAACATACCCAGCCAACCCGCGACCTGATGCTGGCTATCGACATTTCCCAGTCGATGGAGACGCGTGACTACAGCAACGCCAACGGCGAGCAAACCGACCGCCTCAGCGCGGTCAAGGATGTCGTTCGGGATTTCATTGAAGAACGCAAGGACGACCGCATTGGCCTGATCGTGTTTGGCACTGGCGCCTATCCACAGGCACCGCTGACCCTGGATCATGCCAGCCTGCATATTTTGCTCGATGAAGTAGGCATCGGCATGGCCGGCCCCAACACCGCATTAGGCGACGCCATAGGCCTGACCATAAAACTGCTGGATAAAGCCAAGGAACAAGAAAAGGTCCTGATCCTGCTCACCGATGGCAATGACACCGGCAGCGCAATAACACCCGACCATGCAGCTGACCTGGCGGCCAGCAAAGGTATCGTCGTGCACACCATCGGCATTGGCGATCCCCAGGCCACTGGCGAGTCGAAGGTCGACCTGCAAATGCTGGAAAACATCGCCAACATTACCAACGGCAAATTCTTCCGTGCCGACGACCTTAGTGCGCTGAAGCAGGTCTATGACACGCTTGACCGGATCACTCCGCACAAGGTCAAGACCTTCAGCCATCAACCCAAGCGCGACCTGTTCTGGTGGCCGCTGGGTGCTGCCCTGCTCTTGCTTGCATTGAGTCATTGTATTTCCGCCATCGCCGTGCGCATGTCCTCGATGGCCGCCCCCCAGTCACAACAGGAGCGCTGAGATGGATATCGACCTGAGCGCCCTGCACTTCCTTCGTCCTCTCTGGCTACTGCTCATACTGCCAGGCATAGCACTGCCCATCATCTGGGCGCACCGCCACGACCTGAATCGTCAACTGCGGGGCGCCATCGCACCGCACTTGCTCAAGCACCTGGTAATAAAGCCGCAGGACAACCAGCGTCTACGTCCCGTGCACCTGCTTGCGGCACTACTCATTCTGGGTGCGATTGCCGCTGCTGGCCCGACCTGGCAACAGGATCGCCCGGATTTCCTTGATGATCGCGCACCGCTCATATTGGCCGTGGACTTGTCGCCCTCGATGGATGCGGACGATGTACCACCAACGCGCTTGAGCGCGGTACGCCATAAATTACACGACCTGATCGAGCGCCGCGCCGGAGCACGCACAGCATTGATTGCCTATGCAGGAAGTGCTCACCTGGTGTTACCGGCAACCGACGATCCAGCGTTGCTCGATACCTTCCTGCAAGCACTATCCACCGGCCTCATAAATAAAGCAGGGCATGACGTGCTGGGCGTGATCGACCAGGCCAAGCGATTGCTGGAAGCAGAAAAAAGCCCCGGAACCCTTGTTCTGATTACCGACGGCGCCGATCCTGCCCTGAACAAGCAGATAGACGAGCATCTCAAGGGCGTTGACCTACAGGTTCTGGTTCTGGCCGTAGGCAGCAAGCCTTCAATCGTGGTCCGCAATGCCCAGGGGCAACCGCAGGTTGATGCCGATGGCCGCCCAGTGGTTGCCAACTTTGACAGCAAGGCACTGCAAGCACTCGCCGACGCGGCCAATGCGCCACTGGGAAGCCTGACCCTCAACGACGATGATCTTGACTGGATAGAACTGCACGCCCAGCGCCACTTTCAAGCAATCAGCGACCAAGGGAAGCAGATTCACTGGAAGGATGCTGGCTACTGGTTGTGCTGGCCATTGTTGCTGATCGCCCTGTTTTGCGTACGCCGCGGCTGGCGCGTGCATTGGCTGGCCAGTCTGGTGCTTGCATTCGGGCTCGGCTTGCCAGCAGCTCCGGCACAAGCCGGAGCACTGGCCGATGCCTTTTTCACTGCGGATCAACAAGGCCGCTGGGCCTTCGAGCACCAGCGCTACCCACAAGCGGCGGCTCGCTTTAGTGATCCTTATTGGAAAGGGGTCGCCGCTTATAACGCCGCCGACTATGACGCCGTCCTCGTCAACTTCGCCAACCAGGATAGCGCCCAGGCATTCTTCTATATGGGCAATAGCTACGTACGTTTATTCCGCTTCCCCGAAGCGATTAGCGCATACCAGCATGCACTCAAACTGCAACCAGAATTTCCTCAGGCCACCAGCAACCTGGCCCTTGCCCAGGCCCTGCAGAAAGACTATGAAAACCAGCAGGAAGCTGGCACACCTGACGAAAAACCGGATGAAATCAAGTTCGATAACAAATCCGATCAAGGCAAGGACATCGCCCAGCCAGTGGCCAAGGCAGCATCCGATCAACTTTGGCTGGATAACCTGACCACCTCGCCCGCTCGCTTTCTCAAGCAGAAGTTTGCACTTCAAGACGCCAAACGCCAGCAGGAAACGGAGGCCTCGCCATGAAGCGCCTGATCCTGCTTCTTGTCTTGTTACTGCCCTGGCCGGCGTTGGCCGATGAGCCAAGCGTGCTTGTCGACAGCCGCCTGGTGCCGGAAGCACAAGTGTTAGTCGGCGGCACCATAAATCTCGAAGTCGACCTGCTCGTCGACACCTGGTTCACCAGTGCGCCCCAACTGCCTAAACTGGAACTGCCGGGCGCGATTGTATCCGCTCCAAGCTCGGAAGCGACCCACCTCACTCAAAGGCGCCAAGGCAAAACCTTTTTTGGCTTGCGCTTCACCTACCGGATCACGCCACAACAAGCGCAGACCTTCGATATTCCTGCGCTAAGCATTCAACTGCAGCCCGGGCAAGGCAGCAAGCCACAGACGGTACAAACGCAGGCCCAAAGCTTCAACGCGGTACAACCCGTCGGTGCCAGCCACGACAAGCATGTATTGGTAGCCAAAGAGGTCACCTTTACCCAGAACATTGTTCGCTCCCACGACCCGCTACGCGTTGGCGATAGCATCAGCCGTCAACTCAATATCCGCGCGATAGATGCGCAGGCACTGCTGATACCGGCACCTGAGGCAGCCGAAATAGAGGGGCTTAAACACTATGTTCAAACGCCTGAAATCCAGCCACTGGATGACGGTCGAGGTGGCATTACTGGCGGTATACGTAACGACACCCTGACCTATGTTGTCAGTGAGCCGGGCAACTACACACTACCCGCGATCGAATTGAAGTGGTGGAACCAAGCCGGGCAGCAGCAGACAGCATCAGTGCCCAAGGTCAGCTTCAAGGCCCAGGGTCAAAGCAGCTACAGTGGGCCGTTTTCAATTAGCGAAGACCTGCGCCAGCTGGGCCGAAATACTCGCGTGCATATCGCACGCCATTGGCTGCTGCTGAGCGGCTTGACCCTCTTTGCAGTTGCCATGGTTTATTTCGGCAGACCTTACTGGCAGCGCGGCTGGCAATCATTTTTACGCAAGCGAGCAGCGCGTCGGCAGGCTTGGCTTGACTCACCTGATTACGCCTGGCAACAACTTCTGGCACGACTGAATGATCAAACCTTGCCCCTTGACGAGCTATACCGTTGGCTCAAGCGAGATACCGATGAAAATACCTTCATCGGTGCAACCGAAGACTTGCCCTCGCATCTTAGAGAACAGCTGCTAACCTTCCTGAACGACCGTTACGCACTGAACCCGTCCCCTCTAGCTGGGGTTTCAGAGCGAAAAAAGGTGCTGTCTGAAATCCGTAAATTACTAAAACAGCGGCGTTCACCCGCCTCAGTGACAGGCCAGCTAAAACCGCTAAACCCAACACACTAAAACACTGGTAATGCTAAACAAGGATGGCTCTATGCTTGGATTGAATACACAAACGTCATGGCGCGGGCTGGTCGCACTATTGCTGGTTTTACCCATGCTGGCGCAGGCGGCCGATGAACTACCGTCTTGGAATGATGGCCCCTCGCGTCAGGCCATCGTAGAGTTTGTCCAGGCGGTCACCAGCGAAGGCAGCAAGGATTATGTGCCGGTTGCCGAGCGCATTGCCGTGTTTGATAACGACGGCACCTTGTGGAGCGAACAGCCGATGTACTTCCAGCTGCTATTCGCCCTGAGTGAAGTCAAACGCCTGGCACCACAGCACCCTGAGTGGAAAACCGAACAACCCTTCAAGGCCGTCCTCGAAAACGACCAGAAGACCCTTGCCGCCAGTGGCATGGAGGGCCTGATGAAGATCGTTGGTGCCACTCATACAGGTATCAGCACTGCAACATTCAAAGAGAATGCCGAGCGCTGGCTGGCCAGCGCCAAACACCCAAAATCCACAAAACCATTCACTGAAATGGTGTTCCAGCCAATGTTGGAATTACTTGACTACCTGCGCGCCAATGGCTTCAAAACCTACATCGTTTCGGGTGGCGAAGTGGAATTTATGCGGGTCTTTGCCGAAGAGGTCTACGGCATTCCACCTGAGCAGGTGATTGGTACCACCTTCGTGACTAAGTTCCAGGACCAGGATGGCAAGTACTCGATCCTGCGTGAGCCCAAGCTGGCGCTTAACGATGACGGCCCGGGCAAACCGGTGAGCATCCAGTCAGTTATCGGGCGTCGGCCAATTTTTGCTTTTGGCAACTCTGATGGCGACCTGCAAATGCTGCAATGGACTACCGCAGGTGAGGGCAAGCGCTTTGCAGGCATAGTCCATCACACCGATGCCAAGCGCGAATGGGCCTATGACCGTGACAGCAAGATTGGTCGCCTGGACAAGGCGCTTGATGCCGCCAAAGCCCAAGACTGGACCGTCGTAGATATGGCCGGGGAGTGGAAAAACATCCATCCCTTTGAGTTGAATCAGCCTTAGGCTTTTTTCAATCAAAACGCCAGTAATCGCTGGTACATGTACTAACCTTTTAAACCACTGCTGTAATCGTCAAATTCGTACACAAAGGAAATACGAGCATGAGAACCCCTCGAAAATGGATACCGCGAGTTGCACTCGCGATGGCTACAGCCATAAGTGCCTCAGCTGCAATAGCCGCAGACAAACCCAATATCCTGGTGATATTCGGGGATGACGTCGGCCAGACCAATATCAGTGCCTACGGTCAGGGTGTTGTCGGCTACGAAACACCGAACATCGATAAGATTGCCGCAGCGGGTATGAAGTTTACTGACTACTATGCTGAAAACAGCTGCACAGCTGGACGCTCAACCTTCATCACTGGCCAAACCATTTTCCGCACAGGCCTTTCGAAAGTAGGTCTGCCTGGAGTTCCGGTAGGCCTGCAGGATCGCGATATCACCATTGCTCAGGCGCTCAAGCCACTTGGTTATGCAACCGGCCAATTTGGTAAGAACCACTTGGGGGACCGTGACGAATACCTGCCGACCAACCATGGTTTCGATGAGTTCTTCGGCAACCTTTACCACCTCAATGCTGAAGAAGAACCTGAGCGTGAGCTCTGGCCGAAGGACGATACAGAATTCGTCAAGAACGCTTCTCCACGGGGTGTAATCAAATCCACTGCTGACGGAAAGATCGAAGACACTGGCGCGCTTAATAGCAAGCGCATGGAAACCATTGACGACGACACGACTCAAGCTGCAATCAACTTCATCGAGAAACAAGCTAAAGCGGACAAACCCTTCTTCGTGTGGATGAACACCACACGTATGCACTTGTTCACGCACGTACGTGAATCGATGCGAGGTCAGAGCGGGATGCCTGGCAATGAGTACGCTGACGGGATGATCGAGCACGACGAAGACGTCGGCATGCTACTCAAAAAGCTGGATGACTTGAAAATTGCCGACAACACCATTGTGGTTTACACCACAGACAACGGTCCTAACCAGTTCTCCTGGCCGGATGCGGCAACCACGCCATTCCGTAATGAGAAGAACTCTAACTGGGAAGGTGCATACCGAGTACCGGCAATGATCCGCTGGCCGGGCCATATCAAGCCAGGAACCATTTCCCGTGAAATGTTCTCTGGGCTCGACTGGTTCCCGACACTGCTTGCAGCGGCCGGTGATACTGATATCAAAGAAAGGCTTTTGAAGGGGACCGACGTAGGCGGTAAAAACTTCAAAGTACACCTTGATGGCTACAACCAGCTGGACTACCTGACAGGTAAAACCGACAAGGGTGCACGTAACGAGTTCTACTACTTCAACGATGATACCGATTTGGTCGCCATGCGCTTTGACAACTGGAAAGTTGTTTTCTGTGAGCAACGCGAACCTGGTGGTATGAAAGTCTGGAGCGAGCCCTTCGTCTGCCTTCGTCTACCGAAGATTTTCAACCTGCGGATGGATCCGTTTGAGCGGGCGGATATTGTTTCCGACCAGTACTACGACTTCTTGACCAAGAACGTGTACATCACCGAGCAGGCGACTCAGCGAGCAGCCAAGTTCTTGCAAACCTTCGTCGAGTATCCACCTAGCCAACGTCCAGCGAGCTTCAGCATCGACCAGATTCGCGCAAAGATCGATAAACAGATCGAAGCCAAGATGCAAGAAGCAGAAGCTGCGAAAAAACAGTGACGTAACACTTGGCGCCCGCTTGCTTGGGGCGCTATCTTGAAAACCTGCGACGGGGCAACCTGTCGCAGGTTTTCTCATATCAGATAAGGCACTTTTTTGATGTCCTCAGCCGCCAAATCATCTCGTGCCCGATCTCGTGGTGCGGTTGCTGATACCTCTGTAAACCTTCTTGCCCTACCCATGCTGATTCCCGTGCTGTTGCTGCTTATTTCCGGCTGCGCAGCCTTGGTCTATCAGGTGCTTTGGGTCAAACAACTTTCTTTGGTGGTCGGGGTTGAGGTCTATGCCATCACCACGGGCATCAGCGCATTCTTTGCCGGCCTGGCCTTGGGCGGCTTGATTTTCGGTCGTTGGGCCGATCGCCTGAGTCGTCCGATTCGACTTTATGCAGCCCTGGAAGTGATAGTGGCTGTGCTCGGGATTGCGGCCACTTATGCCTTGTCGCAATCGGCCGGCCTGTTCGCTCGGCTCGAAGGCAGCATCGGCTTGCTTGCCTGGCTGCTGCCCTTTGCATTGGTCGGCATACCCGCGTTTTTCATGGGTGGCACATTACCGGTTCTGGTGCGTGCCTTGTCACCTGCCGAAGGTCACCTCGGTGAAGCGGGTGGCCGCCTGTATGCCGGCAATACCGCCGGGGCAATCGCTGGTACATTACTGGCGGCTTTTATCCTGATTCCACAATTAGGCGTCACTGGGAGTGCCTACGCTGCGGCCATGCTTAACTTGCTTGCCGGTGGCGGAGCCTGGCTCGCACGGCGCAGTGATCAAAGGCTGCCTGAACCAGCAGTCGCATCCCCTGCTCCGCGTTCAAACATGGCCCGCCTGGCCATTGTCTTGTATTGCATCGCCGGCGGCGTAGCACTTGGCTACGAGGTGGTCTGGACACAATCGATCGTGCCCTTCATGAGCACCCGCGCCTTCGCGTTCTCCGTGGTCTTGGCCACCTATCTCACCGGCTTGGTACTGGGTAGCGCCTTATATGCGCGCCGCGCCGATCGCATTGCCGATCCCTGGGGGCTATTCGGCCTGTTAATCGCCGCCGCCGGCCTGCTCGCCTTGCTGCAGATTGCTGGGCTGGGCCGCTGGTTGATCATTGCCCAGACCCAGGCGGAGTTCTTAGTACTGCAACTGACTGGCAATGACCTCGCCGGAATGTCTGCCCGCTTTGCTGTCGCCGCGCTATGCGTAGTGTTCCTGCCCACGACCTTACTTGGGGCGGCCTTCCCGCTGGCGTTGCGCCTAGCGGTCAACAGCAGTCACGTCGGCCGGGATGTCGGCGCCGTGGTTGCGCTCAACACTCTCGGCGGTATTGTCGGGGTGGTGCTCACCGGTTTCGTCCTGGTGCCTGAACTGGGTCTGGTGCGAACCCTGGTCGTGCTGGCCGTAATCGCGGCATTGATCGGCGCCGTAGCCGTGCTCAAAGGTGCAGCGGTAGGCAAGGGAATGCGCTTCGCCGTTTTGACACTTGGCCTGGCCACCCTCATCGGCGGGGCACTTACGCCGCCGCAACGGCTTGCTGATCTGCTACCCGGGGCGCGCAACGGCAAGATAGTGTTCTACAAGGAAGGCCGTAGCGGCACGGTCGCTGTGGTCACCCAGGGTCGAGCCGAACGCCAGTTCAACCGCCTGTATATCCAGGGCGTTTCCAATACGGGCGACGCCATGCCTTCGCTGCGCTATATGCGCCTGCAAGCACTGCTGCCGCTGCTGATCCATAAAGGCCAGCCGCAATCGGCGCTGGTCATTGGCTTTGGCACCGGGATCACCGTCGGAGCCATGTTGCGCTACAGCGACCTGAAAAAACCGGTGGTCGCCGAACTGCTGCCGGAAGTGCTCGAAGCCGCGCCACTGTTCAACGGTAACTATAACGCCGCAGAAAACCCGCAACTGGACATTCGCTTACGCGACGGCCGCCGTGAACTGCTGCGCAGCGCCGAGCGCTACGACCTGGTGACCCTGGAGCCACCGCCACCATCGGCCGCCGGAGTGGTCAACCTGTATTCCCGGGACTTCTACGCTCTGGCTGCCAGTCGCCTGCAGC
Organism: Pseudomonas segetis; assembly: GCF_900188155.1. GTDB lineage: Bacteria > Pseudomonadota > Gammaproteobacteria > Pseudomonadales > Pseudomonadaceae > Aquipseudomonas > Aquipseudomonas segetis. The sequence goes on along the minus strand of NZ_FZOG01000001.1, from coordinate 182,921 downwards.
CCGGTGGACTGGTTGCCCAATGGCTGCCACTGCCTACGCAGAACATCGAAGACAGCCGTTCATTGGTGCGCAGCTTTATTGATGTATTTCCCCACGCCACGCTCTGGACCACCGAGCTCCACGAGATGCTGCTGATTGGCTCGCTGGAGCCTATATCGCTATCAGTGCCTGATATCGAGCAACGCTTCGAGCGCCCACAGATTGCAGAGTCGCTAAGGGAGGTGGGGATTGATACCCCTGCGGCGTTGCTCGCGACCTGGATCACCGACCGCAAGGGGCTCGAGCGCTTTGCCGGTGATGCGCCTGCTGTCACCGACGATCGCCCACGTATCGAATACGCTCCCTGGGTACGCTCGAAGGAAATCACTCGCGTGTTGCCAGCGCTGCTTGAACTCCATAGCGCCCCTCCACTGGTCGATACTGATGATGCCTTTCGTGCCGAGGTCGCCAATAACTGGACACGCCTGCAGCACTTTTACGCAGCGGGCCTGTTCTCCTACCAGCGCGATCGCGAAGGCTGGACCCGCGAAGTGCGCCAATTGCTGAGGACTGACAGCAATAACCCTTACTACAGCTGGTTTCTGGGCCTACCTGAAAGCCGGTCAAACTGACGCCAACTGCCGTGCCCTGCAGCCACACTGCGGGGCACTCAGCTGCAGTAGCGATTTAGTCGAAACCGGCCCCTGAAGCTCAAAACAATATCCAAGCCCTTTAGTCCAGGCTTAAAAAGGCCGAACTATACTGCAATTCAAATTCCGCCCGAGCCTCTCCGGATGAGTTTGAGAACATGGTCGTACTTACCCTGCTTGTGGGCATTGATCCAGCCATCCTGGGCAAACGCCGACTTCTTCAACAAACATATGATCGACCCCGATGACGGCCAGTTCGACACCAGCAGTTACTTGTCCGAGGTGCCCAATGGATTCCTGCCAGTCCCGAGCCTGATCACTGAACCGGCAGTTGGTACCGGGTTGGCGCTGGGTGCGCTGTTCTTCCATGAGTCCGATGAGCAACGCAAGCAGCGCAGCCAAAGCCAGGCAATGCTGCCTGAAAACATCAGCATCCTTGGCGGCATGGGTACGGAGAATGGTACCTGGGGCGCCGCCATCGGCCACCTTGGATTCTGGATGCAAGACAGCTTGCGCTACCGTGGTGTTCTGGCCTATGCCTCGCCCAACCTCGAGTTTTATTCGCTGCCACGTATCGGTGACCTGGGTAAATCGGTTGAGTTGAACCTGGAAGGCCCGGTGGTCTTCCAGGATCTCAAGTATCGTCTTCCCGGGACCAAGGTGTTCATCGGTGGCCGCCAGCTGTACCGCAAAGTGACAAGCAAGCTGGTCAGCTCGCCAGACCTGTCGAATTTGCCAAGCGCCGTACGGGAGTTTCTTCAACGGCAAACGGATAAATCAATCACAACTTCCGGCCTGGGACTGGTGTTGGAGTACGACAGCCGCGACAACCCCTTCAACCCGCAAAAGGGTTATTACTACTCAAGCAATTACAGCCTGTTTGACGACAGCATTGGCAGCGATGTCGAGTACAGCAGCTATCAGATTTCCGGCTTGAACTATTGGCAGCTCAATAGTCGCTGGAACCTGGGATTGCGCCTGCAGGTCGACGCCGTCAACGCCCGTGGCGACGAAACCCTGCCGCCTTATGTTCCGCCCTTCATCGACCTGCGTGGCGTCTCGAAATCGCGCTATCAAGGCAACAGGGTCACGGTCGCGGAAATCCAGTTGGACTATAAGCTGAGCCCACGCTGGACGCTGGGAGTGTTTACAGGAACAGGCCGCGCTGCCGAGCACTTCAATGAGCTCGGCAGCGCCGAGGAAGTCAACAGCTATGGCACAGGTTTTCGCTACTTGATAGCCAAGCGTTATGGCCTGGTGATGGGCGTGGATGTTGCTGCAGGCCCAGAAGACAATGCGGTATATATCCAGACCGGCTCAACCTGGTAATAGCAACAAGGCATGCTGCTGGATCGTGGCTAAATGCCTGCCGAAAATATCAATCCAGCGCTTGCCAGTTAATGCGCCGCTGACTAACTTACGCAGCGCCAACCAAACAGCTCAAACAGCCCGCAACCCTGGCCTCCAGCCTGCTAGGCTTTGCTGAATGAATCATCGACCCGCTCCACCCGTCAGGAGTTTGCTGCATGCAATCGCGTGTGTTTCGTCCAACAGCCATATTGATCAGTGCCGTGCTCGCGCTCAGCGGTTGCCAATCGTTTCTAAGCAGTCGCTACGCTGATAGCGTGCCTCCGGAACAAGGCATAGTCGCGGTTAAAGGTTTGGCCAAGGGAGCGGTCGTCAGGCGCAATGCCCTGGGCATGCCGCTGATTGAAACCAGCACCCTGCATGACGCCATTTTCACCCTTGGCTATGTGCATGCCGGTGACCGCCTCAGCCAGATGGTCGGCATGCGTTTGCTCGCGGAAGGTCGCTTGTCGGAAATGGTTGGCCCCGGCGCGCTGGAGGTCGACCGGCTGATGCGTGCAGCCAACCTCAGGCAAAGTGCCGAGCAGCTGTACAAGGGAGCATCGCCACGCCTGAAGAAGATTTTCGAGGTGTATGCACGCGGGGTGAACGCCTATATGTTTCGCTTCCGTGACAAGTTGCCGATGGACCTCGCCGAATCTGGCTACCGCCCCGCGTACTGGAAAGCTGAAGACTCGGCGCTGCTGTTCAGCCTGATCAACTTCGGGTTGTCGGTCAACCTGCAAGAAGAAATCGCCGCATTGGTCATGGCGCAAAAAGTCGGCAACGAAAACCTCGCCTGGCTGCTGCCGACTTACCCGGACGAACCCCTGCCCTTTGCCGAAGCCGACAAGCTCAAGGGCTTGAGCCTCAGCGGTCAGATCAGCGAATTAACCGCCATCGACTCAGCCATTCAACAAGTGGCAGACACCCGTTTGCTCAGTGTTGCCGCTTCCAACAACTGGGCAGTAAGCCCGCAAAAGACCCGCAGCGCAAAGAGTTTGCTGGCCAATGACACCCACTTGCCATTGTCATTGCCGTCAATGTGGAGCTTCGTGCAAATCCGCGCGCCGAAATACCAGGTGGCGGGTGTCTCAATCGCAGGCGTGCCTGCGGTGGTTGCAGGCTTCAACGGCAAAGTCGCATGGGGCATGACCATGGTCATGGGCGACAACCAAGATATATTCCTGGAGAAAATCAAGCGCCAGAACGGCCAGCTCTACTACCTCGCCGAAGGTAAGTGGCAGCCTGCCAAGCAGCGCCAGGAGACCTTTTTCATCAAGGGCCAGAGCCCCGTACGCGAAACGATTTTTGAAACTCGCCACGGCCCGCTGCTGAACTCGGTATTGGGTGAACGCAAGCACCCGCTGCAACCGATACAGATCAGCAGTGGCTACGGGCTGGCCTTGCAAACCGCACAATTGGAGTCCGACCAGAGCCTCGATGCCTTTTTTGACCTGTCCCGTGCGCAGTCGGCCGAACAAGCATCGACCGCCACCCGTGAAATCCGTGCAATACCGCTGAACATTGTTTTTGCCGATGCCGAGCATATCGGCTGGCAAGTCACTGGTCGTTTCCCTAATCGGCGCGCCGGTGTTGGCCTGATGCCCTCCCCCGGCTGGAGCAGCGAGTACGACTGGGACGGCTATGCAGAACCGATGCTCCATCCCTATGATCAAGATCCGCAGCAAGGCTGGATCGCAACCGCCAACAATCGCACCGTACCGCGCGGCTACGGCATGCAGCTGTCCAACTCCTGGCATTACCCTGAGCGCGCCGAGCGAATCGCCCAGTTGCTCAACAGCGGCAAGCAAGACCTGCGCAGCACCAAAGCCATGCAGTACGACCAGACCACCCTGTTTGCCGGCAAGCTGCAAAGCATGTTCGAGGCTCCAGGCATGGCCGAGCAGCTTGCGCAAGCAATCAAGGCAATGCCGCCAGCCGATGCCGCCAATGCACGCAATACGCTGAAACGGCTGATGGCCTTCGATGGCAAGCTCGCGGCCAATTCGGCTGACGCAGCGCTGTACAGTGCGTTTTTGCATGAAAGCGCACGGCAGACATTCCTCGATGAGCTGGGTCCCGATACCAGCGCGGCATGGAAGGCGCTGGTCGAAACCGCCGGCATCTCCTACTCCGCCCAGGCGGACCATCTGCTCGGCCGTGATGACAGCCCGTTCTGGGACGATATCAACACCCCGCAGAAAGAAACCAAGGCCATGATCCTGGCACGCAGCCTGAGCGCCGCCGCCAGCTTCACACAAGCCAAGCTCGGCAGCGATCCGGCAGGCTGGCAGTGGGGCAAGCTGCACAGCTACAACTGGATCAGCGACAGCAGCAAAGCGGCGCCCATGCTCAGCGCCAGCCAACGCGCCAGCTTAAGTACCATCGGCAGCTACCTTGATCGCGGCCCATACCCTGCCGGTGGCGACCACAGCACCCTGAATGTCTCGGCTTACCACTGGGGACAGGACTTCGATACCTGGTTGATTCCAGCCATGCGCATTGCCGTCGACTTTGGCCTGGACGAACCTTTCTACGGGGTTAACAGTTCCGGGCAATCAGGCAATCCAGCCAGTGACCACTACGCCGATGGCATTGATGCATGGCTCAAGGGCCAATACATGAGCTTTCCGTTCAAGTCGCAAAATATCGATAAGGTCTACGGCAACAAGCGCTTGCTGCTCACGCCCGGCAAATAACCCAGATTTACCAACAATCATGGAACCAATTGCTCAAGTAGCACTCTGAGTTAATGGACTTACTCCATGATCATCGTTTAGGGCGCCCTTTGGTGCCCTTTCTTTTGCCTGAAATTTAGGTGCCCCGCCGGCAAACCAGGCAATGGGCGATGACAAAGCCTGATTTTTCTATTGGCTGTGACTATCGACCCACAGTCGCCAATCTAATCTACTTAGCCAAATCAGCCGCGGACATGCAGCCCTCTTGTGTCTCATAGCATCTCTGGCAAGCGGCTATGCTGTAGCTAAACACGGGTTAGACCTCACGCCCAGCCATTCAGAAAGGAACTCAAATGTCGCCTACCTCGCCTCCCGAGCTGCAGTTTTCGCGCACCCTGCTCGATACCTTTATTCGCGCCGCGCTGATAGCGGCCCTGGTTTATGGCTGCTATCAGGTTTTTCACCCATTCCTGAGCATGATGCTCTGGGCATTGATACTGGCCGTTACCCTTTACCCATTGCATGGCATGGTCAAATCACGCCTGACCAGCCGCAGCGGCCATGCGGCGTCATTACTCGTGGCACTGGCAATTGCAGTGTTGCTGATCCCGGTGTATTTCCTCGGCAGTTCACTTACTGAATCCGTCCACGTTGCAATCGAGACGGTCAAAAGTGGCAGCGTGCATATTCCGCCGCCACCCGCCGTCGTTGAAAGCTGGCCGGTAATAGGTGGGCCACTCTACGGTTTCTGGACAAATGCAGCCTCTGACTTAACCGGCGTGCTGCAGACGGTGGCGCCACACCTGAAAGGGGTTTCCCTTGGCCTGCTGAGCAAGATCGCCGGTGTCAGTGTTGGCTTTTTGATCTTTATCGCCTCACTGATCATTGCCGGCGTGATCATCGCTTATGGCGAAACAGGCCACAGGAGCGCCATTCGCATTTCTGACCGCATCATCGGCACAGACCGCAGCCATAGCTTTATTACCCTGTGCGTCGCGACTATTCGCGCCGTTGCCCAAGGTGTAATCGGCATTGCCTTTATCCAGATGGTGGTGATTGGCATCGGCTTTATCGTGATGGGTATTCCGGGGGCGGGCCTGCTGGCGATGGTGGTATTGCTGCTGGGCATCATGCAGTTGCCCCTGCCGTTGGTCACTATCCCGGTGATCGCCTTTGTGTTCTTCACTGAAGGCGCCACGTTGGCCACCATTATATTCGCCATCTACACCTTTATCGGCGGCTTGCTGGACAACATCCTCAAGCCGATACTCTTGGGCCGTGGCGTTGACGTCCCCATGCCGGTAATTCTTATCGGCGCCCTGGGCGGCATGCTGGCGGGGGGCATTATTGGTTTGTTCATCGGCCCTGTCGTGTTGGCCGTTGGCTACAAGCTGTTCTGGCAATGGGTCGATGCCGGGCAAACGCCTGCGGTGCAAACTGAAAGCGTGACCCAAGACACGCAATAACCATGCACCACAGTGGAGCTACTTGACGCGCCACAGTTGATCAAGCCGGGTTGTATAGCCCGGGCTCATCAACTCGCGGCGCATGCCCCACTCCGGCATTGCCGGCACACCGCAAGGGCGTACCGTGCCTTTGCCCCACTTGGCATTAATTGAGTCCAGAACCTGCATGACTTTATCGCTTGAGGCGGCCTGGGCGCCTGTGAACATATCGTCAGTAAACTCTCCACGCTGGCACAGCTCAAGCAACAGCACTTCGGCCTTGCTGAAGGCATAACCCGGACTAAAGGCATTCTCCAAGCCAGCCATCGCAACCTTGGTTATCAACCGCGTATCGTCAGTCGGGTAAGGCAACTCGCAAACCACACCTTTGGCGAATTTCGGCTCGTCAGGATTGAACATGCCAGTGCGCAGACTCACCCTGACCTTTTTGCACAAGGAGCCCTGGGCACGCAGCCTTTCACAGGCACGCGCGACATATGTAGCCACAGCCTCACGAATGGGTTCGATTTTTTTCAAGCGATAGCCAAACATTCGACTGCAACAAATTTCCTGCTTGGCCACAGCCAACTCTTCGAATTTTAGACAGGACGTGCCGCGTAGCTCCCGCGCGGTTTTCTCGATGACAACGCTGAAGCGCTTACGCAGCATCCAGGGATCCGCCTGGGCCAGGTCCCAGGCGGTCTTGATCCCCATGCGGGTCAGGTGCTGAGTCATGTTTCGGCCTACACCCCATACATCACTGACGTCACAGGCCTTGAGCAGCTTGTCGCGCCGCAGCGGATCAGTGATATCGACGACGCCATCGGTCTGGCGCTGCCAGCGCTTGGCAGCATGGTTGGCCAATTTGGCCAGGGTACGAGTACCGGCAATACCCACGCCGACTGGCAAGCCCGTATAAAGCTGCACCCTCGCGCGGATTTGCTGCCCCAACGGCTCAAATGGCGGCTTCATACCGGTTAGATCAGCAAAGGCTTCATCGATTGAATACACCTCAACAGCCGGAACCAAGCCCTCAATAGTCGCCATCACCCTCTGGCTCATATCACCGTATAAAGCGTAATTACTGGAGAACGCGAGGATACCCTTCTGCCTGAGACGTTCCTTTACCTGGAAATAAGGCTCGCCCATTTTCACAAAAGGCTTGGCGTCGGCGCTGCGAGCAATAACGCATCCATCGTTATTGCTCAACACCACTATCGGCACCCTGGCCAGATCAGGCCGAAAGACACGTTCACAACTGGCGTAGAACGAGTTGCAGTCAACCAGGGCATACACCTTGCCCTGTTCAGACATGGTGGCGCACGCTGTAGCGCATGACGCCCCAAACGCTGAACTCATCGCCAGCCAGTACTGGACGTGGCGCATAGGCCGGATTTTCCGACCTGAGCACATAGCCACCATGTTCTTTGTGCAGGCGTTTTACCAACGGCTCGTTATTCAGCGCAGCAATCACTATATCGCCGGCCTTGGCTTCGATTGCGCGGTCAACCACACCCAAATCGCCATCAAAGATTCCGGCACCGATCATGCTGTCGCCCGCGACTCGCACCAGAAAGGTTTGCGGCAGACGTAGCCCAAGCAACTCATCCAGAGAAATTTCGCGCTCGATATGATCCTGCGCCGGTGACGGGAATCCGGCAGGCACATGAAAGGAATAAAGAGGCAACTCAGCTCCGCCAACAAGCTGGAGGCCGTGGTACTGGAAATACATGACGAAAGCCCATAAATACTGGTCATGCATACAGTACATTTTAATTAATGCTTTCGCCAAAACTTCAGACGAACCGTCCAGTATAGGCAGCACCTCTGCGCACAAGGCACCAGTTGCACAGCGTTACGCTGGACAAATACCGACCATTTATCGGCATCTACTGAACCAAAGACACAGACGGACACTCAGAGAGAGTGGACTTACTCCATGATCATTTTTAGGGCGCCTCTGGCGCCTTTTCTTTTGCCCGGCATTAACCAGGCCTACTCCTGCGCGATCCCCGTAACGGTAATCGCGTACCGTTCCAGAAGTTGCACTGCAGGCGTTTGTTCCTCATGGGGCAGCTCTTTGGGAGGCAGGGGCTTGAGGTTTTGCTCAGCCATGCGCAGCACCAACTCAACAGCCTCATCAATGCTGGGTTTTTGCGACGATTCAAACTCAAGACTCTCGGCGCTTTCATCGTGGTTATAGGTAATTCGCCAAACCGGCATAAAGCCTCCTCAATCTAAGGTTATGAACATCTAACCGCTATTCGGGCCTACAACCTTAGAAAGCGCAGAGCGATGACAGTTCGTTAGCGTTACATATTGAAAGCTATTGGATCGATCGTGGCTGAAGCAACATCAATCATCACACTGACCCGGTTGCTCAAACAGATTCTGCAGATATAAAAAAGCCCCGCAGTTTGCAGGGCTTTTCCAAAGTTTTGGAATCAGGCTTTTGGCAAGGTCACGCCACGTTGGCCCTGATACTTGCCACCGCGGTCCTTATAAGACACTTCGCACTCTTCATCCGACTCCAGGAAAAGCATCTGCGCCACGCCTTCGTTGGCGTAGATTTTCGCTGGCAGCGTCGTGGTATTGGAGAACTCCAGTGTAACGTGGCCTTCCCACTCGGGTTCAAGCGGGGTGACGTTGACTATGATGCCGCAGCGCGCATAGGTGCTCTTGCCGAGACAGATGGTCAGTACATTGCGTGGAATACGGAAGAACTCGACCGTGCGCGCCAGGGCAAATGAGTTCGGCGGGATGATGCAAACATCACTTTTCACATCAACGAAACTTTTTTCATCAAAGTTCTTGGGATCGACAGTCGCCGAGTTGATATTGGTGAAAACCTTGAATTCATCCGCGCAGCGAACGTCGTAACCGTAGCTTGAGACACCGTACGAGATTAATCGCTCGTTGCCCTCGGTACGTACTTGGCGCTCAACGAAAGGTTCGATCATGCCCTGTTCTTGGGCCATGCGGCGAATCCACTTATCCGATTTGATGCTCATGGCGGGCGTCCTGAGGTTAGTAATGACACAAAAGTGAGCGCATCTTACCGGGGCTGGCGGTAGGGTTCAAAGTTTGCCGTCGAATGTGCAAAAACTGAGCAATTTCTGATCCATCAGTCGTTAAATAACAGAAAGGTGCACACAGTATTCGCGCTTAGCGTGAAAAACGAGTATGGTGCTTCCACTGTGCTGCATGTGTCACCGCGAATCGCTACTTGATGCCTAGATTTCGATCCAAACATCGTCCGACTCCTAGTACTCGTTGCACTCAGTCCCGGCCTGGTTTTTTCCAGGGCTGTATATTACTTTTGTTAGGAGATTACACATGTCTAATCGTCAAACTGGCACCGTTAAGTGGTTCAACGACGAGAAAGGTTACGGCTTCATCACTCCACAATCTGGTGATGACCTGTTCGTACACTTCAAAGCTATCCAGAGCGATGGCTTCAAGAGCCTGAAAGAAGGCCAGCAAGTAACTTTCGTGGCCACTCGTGGTCAGAAAGGCATGCAAGCTGAGGAAGTACAAGTTATCTAACTTGTCCTCCCTATAAAGAACCCCGCTTCGGCGGGGTTTTTTTATGCCTGCAGAAACTCACCAGCCAGCAGCAATCCCGGTGCACCGGGACCGCCGCTGACGAGCCTCAGTCGTCGCTAACCGAAATAGTTGGCATGGCTTGCGCATTGGCACCACTTTGGGCAATTCGTGCACCAACGGTACGTGCGGTTTCCTGATAGATCATGGCTATCTGGCTTTCCGGGTCAGCGATGGTCGTTGGCTTGCCGCCATCTGACTGCATGCGGATGGCCATCGACAGCGGCAACGAGGCAAGCAGATCGACATCAAACTGCTTGGCCAGCTTCTCACCGCCGCCTTCACCGAATAAATGCTCGGCATGACCGCAGTTCGAGCAGATGTGCACGGCCATGTTCTCGACCACGCCCAATACAGGGATATTGACCTTGCGGAACATCTCCACACCCTTCTTCGCATCCAGCAACGCCAAATCTTGCGGCGTGGTGACAATCACGGCACCGGCGACCGGGACTTTCTGCGCCAGTGTCAGCTGGATATCGCCAGTGCCTGGCGGCATATCCACCACCAGATAATCCAGGTCAGTCCAGGCGGTCTGGGTGATCAACTGGATCAGCGCGCCGGACACCATCGGACCGCGCCACACCACGGGCGTATTCTCATCGGTCAGAAATGCCATGGACATCACTTCAACACCGTGGGCCTCAAGCGGCACGAACCATTTCTGATCCTTGACCAGTGGCCGTGTGCCCTCGGCGATGCCGAACATAATGCCCTGGCTAGGACCATAGATGTCGGCATCGAGAATACCCACCTTGGCGCCTTCACGGGCCAGGGCCAGGGCCAGGTTGGCCGCAGTGGTCGATTTGCCAACACCGCCTTTGCCCGAGGCAACCGCGATAATATTCTTAACATTGGCCAGTGCAGGCACTTGTTCTTGTGCCTTGTGCGCAGCAATCACGCAGTCGATCCGCACCTTGGCAGCCTCGACACCATCAAGATTGGTCAGCGCCATCTCCAGCACCTGCGCCCAGCCACTCTTGAACAAACCGGCGGCGTAGCCCAGTTCAAGGCGCACATTGACACTGCTGCCCTGAATATCGATCTCTCGCAGGCAACCGGCACTGACCGGGTCCTGATTCAAGTGCGGGTCGGTGTACTGACGCAGGGTGGCTTCAACTACTTCACGGGTGACAGACATGAAAACTCCCAAACAAAGGTCAAGTAACGCAGTCCAGCATGTTACCGCAAAGCCAGAGTTGCAACAGATGCCGACTTTTCCACCTTTGGACGGCCGCGCGGGATGAAAAAAAATGGCCAGGGCTATATAGTTGTCGACTTCCCTTGATTTACCAGTGCAGCCGATCTCTATGTCTGAAGCCCGCAAGATTCTCGTTACCAGCGCCCTGCCCTACGCCAACGGCTCGATCCACCTTGGCCATATGCTCGAGTACATTCAGACCGACATGTGGGTGCGCTTCCAGAAGCTGCGCGGCAACCAGTGCATCTATGTCTGCGCCGACGATGCCCATGGCTCGGCCATCATGCTGCGCGCCGAAAAAGAAGGCATCACGCCCGAGCAATTGATTGATAACGTCAAGGCCGAGCACACCGCCGACTTTGCCGACTTCGGGGTCGATTTCGACAATTACCACTCGACCCACTCCGAAGAAAATCGCGAGCTGTCTGCCGCGATCTATCTGAAACTGCGCGACGCCGGTCACATCGCCACGCGCTCGGTGACCCAGTATTTCGACCCGGAAAAAGGCATGTTCCTGGCCGACCGCTTCATCAAAGGCACCTGCCCGAAATGTGCGACGCCAGACCAGTACGGCGATAACTGCGAAAAATGTGGCGCGACCTACGAGCCAACAGAGCTGAAAGACCCGCGCTCGGCCATCTCTGGTGCCGTGCCGGTGCTGAAGGACTCCAAGCACTTCTTCTTCAAGCTGCCCGAGTTCGAGGCCATGCTCAAGCAATGGACGCGCGGTGGTGCGCTGCAAGATGCCGTTGCCAACAAGCTTGCCGAATGGCTCGACTCCGGCCTGCACGAATGGGACATCAGCCGTGACGCCCCCTATTTCGGCTTTGAGATTCCCGATGAGCCGGGCAAGTACTTCTATGTCTGGCTGGATGCGCCGATTGGCTACATGGCCAGCTTCAAGAACCTGTGTTCGCGCCGCCCTGACCTGGACTTCGACGCCTTCTGGAACCAGGATTCCAGCGCCGAGCTGTACCACTTCATCGGCAAGGACATCGTCAACTTCCACGCCCTGTTCTGGCCAGCAATGCTCGAAGGCGCGGGCCTGCGCAAGCCGACCGCGGTCAATGTACACGGCTATCTGACCGTCAACGGGCAGAAAATGTCGAAGTCGCGCGGCACCTTTATCAAGGCCCGCACCTACCTCGACCACCTCAACCCGGAATACCTGCGTTACTACTACGCCGCCAAACTGGGCCGTGGCGTTGATGACCTCGACCTCAACCTTGAAGACTTCGTGCAGAAGGTCAACTCCGACCTGATCGGCAAAGTGGTCAATATCGCCAGCCGTTGCGCCGGGTTTATCCACAAGGGTAACGCCGGCGTGCTGGTCGCCAGTAATGCCGCGCCTGAGCTGACAGAAGCCTTCAAGGCCGCAGCGCCAAGCATTGCGCAAGCCTATGAAACCCGCGACTTTGCCCGCGCAATGCGTGAAATCATGGGCCTGGCCGACCGCGCCAACGCCTGGATCGCCGACAAGGCGCCGTGGTCGCTGAACAAGCAGGAAGGCAAGCAGGAAGAAGTCCAGGCGATTTGCGCCCAGGCGATCAACCTGTTCCGCCAGTTGGTTATTTTCCTCAAGCCAGTGCTGCCAAACCTTGCCAGCGACGCCGAGAAGTTTCTCAATGTCGAGCCGCTGCGCTGGGATGACCATCAAACCCAGCTGGCAGACCACCAACTGAACCCGTTCAGCGCACTGCTGACCCGTATCGAACCTGCGAAAATCGAAGCCATGACCGAAGCCTCCAAAGAAGACCTTGCCGCAGCTGAAGCCACCAACCAACCGGCGGGCAATGGTGAACTGGTAAAAGAGCCAATTGCCGCCGAGATCGCTTTCGACGCCTTTGCCGCAGTTGATTTGCGGGTTGCCCTGATTGAAAAGTGCGAGTTCGTCGAAGGCGCCGACAAACTGCTGCGCCTGAGCCTGGATATCGGTGATGCCAAGCGCAACGTCTTCTCCGGCATCAAGAGCGCCTACCCGGACCCAAGCAAGCTTGAGGGGCGCCTGACCCTGTATGTGGCCAACCTGGCCGCGCGCAAGATGAAGTTTGGTGTGTCCGAAGGCATGGTCCTGGCGGCTGGCCCCGGCGGCGAAGAGATTTACCTGCTCAGCCCGGACAGCGGTGCCAAGCCCGGCCAACGCGTCAAGTAACACGGCCCCAGGCGCTGTAACCCTGCCGCAGTACCGCCACCAGCGGTGCTAGGCTTATTAGGCCAATAACACTCAAGCCAATGCTGGCTTGAGTGTTATTTAGCTGTCACCGATAATAAACACCCTTTTTATACGGCCTTTGCCCGTCCAAACGGTACCCGCAATGACCGAACTCGCTCTGATTCTGGTTAGCGCCATCCTGGTCAACAACTTTGTGTTGGTGCAGTTTCTTGGCCTGTGCCCATTTATGGGTGTGTCGAAGAAAATCGAAACCGCGATTGGCTTGTCCCTGGCGACCACCTTTGTCCTGACGCTGGCTGCCATGTGCAGTTACCTGGTGCAGCAATACGTGCTCAAGCCACTGGATATCGAGTTCCTGCGCACCATCAGCTTTATCCTGGTGATCGCCGTGGTGGTGCAGTTCACCGAGATGGTGGTTAACAAGACCAGCCCGCTGCTGTACCGCGTCCTGGGGATCTTCCTGCCGCTGATCACCACCAACTGCATTGTCTTGGGTGTTGCCCTGCTCAACGCCAACAAGAGCGAGTTCACCTTTATCACCGCCACTGCCAACGGCTTTGGCGCTGGCCTCGGCTTCTCCCTGGTCCTGGTCTTGTTTGCCGCCATGCGTGAGCGCATTGCCATTGCCGATGTACCCAAGTCATTCCAGGGCGCGGCAATCGGCATGGTCACCGCCGGCCTTATGTCGCTGGCCTTCATGGGCTTTACCGGGTTGATCAAGTTATGAGCCTGGTAATCAGCGCGGTTCTTGCGCTGCTGGCCCTGTGCCTGGTCTGCGGCGCCATCCTTGGTTACGCTGCGGTGCGTTTCAAGGTCGAAGGCGACCCCATTGCCGAGCAAGTCAACGCCCTGCTTCCACAAACCCAGTGCGGCCAGTGCGGTTATCCGGGCTGCAAGCCTTATGCCGAAGCCATTGCCGCTGGCGACAAGATCAACAAGTGCCCACCCGGTGGCGAAGCGACCATCCAGGCGCTGGCCGATCTGCTGGATGTCGAGCCCGAGCCCCTTGATGCGGTCGAAGGCGAAAAGCCACAAATGGTTGCCTTCATCCGCGAAGCCGAATGCATTGGTTGCACCAAGTGCATCCAAGCCTGCCCCGTCGATGCAATTGTCGGCGCGGCCAAGCAGATGCACACGGTTATCGCCTCTGAATGCACCGGCTGCGACCTCTGTGTTGAGCCCTGCCCAGTTGATTGCATCGACATGCTCGAAGTCGGCAGCAGTGTACAAACCTGGAAATGGCAGCAGCCTCTGGCTCCCGGCCAACTAATCGCCACTGATCGCGACGCGAGCCACAGAGGCGAAGCTGCATGAGCCTGATGCAAATCTGGGATATTCCGGGCGGTATTCATCCGCCAGAGCGCAAAGACCTCTCCACCCAAACGCCGATCCAGGCCGCCCCATTGCCTGCGCGGTTGATAGTGCCGCTTAACCAGCATATCGGTGTTCCGGCCGAGCCAGTGGTTGTTGTTGGCGAGCATGTACTCAAGGGCCAACTGATCGCCAAGGCCAACGGTTTCGTGAGCGTACCGGTGCATGCACCGACATCCGGCAGCGTCAGCTTTATAGGCCCGCAGCCTTACCCGCACGTATCTGGCATGCTCGCCCCGGCCATCGTTATCGACAGCGACGGCAAGGATCAATGGTGCGCGCTACAGCCGTGCACCGACTACCGCCAGTTGGAGCCAAGCGCCCTGCTGGAGCTGATTCGTCAGGCCGGAATCAGTGGTTTGGGTGGCGCGGGTTTCCCCACAGCTGTGAAACTGACCGCACGCCCAACGCAAAAAATTCACACGCTGATTATCAACGGCACCGAGTGCGAACCCTATATCACCGCCGATGACATGCTGATGCGTGAGTTCGCCGCCGAGCTGGTTTCAGGCATCGAGATCCTCGCCCACCTGATCAATCCCGAGCAGGTATTGATTGGCATCGAAGACAACAAGCCCGAAGCCATTGCCGCCGTGAAGCAAGCGGTGGGCGAGCGGCCGTTTCAAGTCTGCGTATTCCCAACCAAGTACCCCTCCGGCGGCGAGAAACAGCTTATCCAGATCCTGACCGGGGTCGAGGTGCCCAGCGGCGGCCTGCCTGCGGACATCGGCATGCTCTGCCAGAATGTCGGCAGCGCCGTTGCCGTACACAACGCGGTGGTACTCGGCCAGCCGTTGATCTCGCGGATCACCACCCTGACCGGCGAAGCGCTGGCGCGACCGATGAACCTCGAAGTATTGATCGGCACCCCTGTTGGCGAGTTACTCGACTTCACCGGGCTTGATCAGCAAGCCTTGGGTCGTTTGATCATGGGCGGCCCGATGATGGGCTTCACCCTGCCCAACACAGATGTACCGGTGATCAAAACCAGCAACTGCCTGCTGGCATCCAGCGCCACGGAACTGCCTGCTCCAGCGCCCGCAATGCCATGCATTCGTTGCGGCGAATGCGCAGAGGCCTGCCCCGCCAGCTTGCTGCCGCAACAGTTGCACTTCTTTGCCCTCGGCCAGGACCACGAGCAGCTCAAGGCGCATAACCTGTTTGACTGCATCGAGTGCGGCGCCTGCGCCTATGTATGCCCCTCAAGCATTCCCCTGGTGCAGTACTATCGCGCCGCCAAGGGCGAGATTCGCGACCTGGAGCAGAAACAGCTCAAGGCCGAACAATCCAAGCAACGCTTTGAACTGCGCCAGGAACGCTTGCGTCTCGCTGAAGAGAAAAAAGAAGCCGAGCGCAAAGCCCGCCAGGAGCGAGCCGCTCGCGCCAAGGCTGCCCAGGCAGAGAGCCCGGCTACCGAGCCCGCCAACAGCACGGCTGCAAGCCCGGCCAGCAGCCTGAGCGATGAGTTGAAGAAGCTGAAGATTCAGGCAAGCATGGCGCAAGTCGCCCTGAAGAAAGCCGAAAAACAGCTCGCCGCGCACGACACACCTGAACTGCACACGCAGGTCAGCAACCTGCGCGAGGCAGCGCAAAAGGCACAAGAAGCCCTGGACACTGCTCTGGCCGCCGAGCCAGCCGCAGCACCAGCAGGCCCCACCGCCAATGATGCCGAGCTGAAAAAGGCCAAGATCGATGCTGCCATGCTGCGCGCCCAACTGCGCAAGCTGGAAAAGATCGAAGCACCCACCGCCGAGCAAGCCAGCGAGTTGCAAAACCTGCGCGACCAGCTCGAAGCAGCCGAAAAACGGCTCGCTAGCCTGCAGACAACCGCAACGGCGGCACCTGCCAAGCCAGCGCCCGCCGCCAATGATGCCAAGCTGAAAAAGGCCAAGATCGATGCCGCCATGCTACGCGCCCAACTGCGCAAGCTGGAGAAGATCGAAGCACCAACCGCCGAGCAAGCCAGCGAGTTGCAAAACCTGCGCGACCAGCTCGGAACGGCCGAGAAACTGCTCGCCAGCCTGCAGACAACCGCAACAGCGGCACCTGCCAAGCCAGCGCCCGCCGTCAATGATGCCGAGTTGAAAAAGGCCAAGATCGATGCCGCCATGCTGCGCGCCCAACTGCGCAAGCTGGAGAAGATCGAAACACCAACCGCCGAGCAAGCCACTGAGTTGCAAAACCTGCGCGACCAGCTCGAGGCAGCCGCAGTAACGGCCGCCGAACAAGCCTTGCATGCTGCAGAGGAAGCATCGAGCAAACCCGCGCCACAATTGCAGCGCAGCGACAAGCGCCCGATTGACGAAACCAGCCGCGCCCTGAAAACCGAAGCGGCCTTCGCCCGCGCCGACCTGCGCAAGCTGGAACGCGCCGAGAACGCCGATACTGCTGCCCTTGAGGCTGCACGCTCGCGCCTGGCTGCTGCCGAACAGGCACTGGCGACGCACCAGGCCACAGACCCACCCCTTTAGAGAGACTCGACAGCCAATGGCCTTGCCCCGCATCACATCGCCCCACGCCAAGGGCAGCAATCGCACACAGCGCGTCATGCTGCGGGTGTTGCTGGCAACCGTGCCCGGGATTATCGCCCTGACCTGGCTGTTCGGCTTTGGCACGCTGATCAATCTGATTTGGGCCAGCGCCTGCGCCCTGGGCTTTGAGGCATTGATTCTTGCCCTGCGTAAGCGCCCTGTAGGCTTCTTCCTCAAGGATTACAGCGCACTGGTGACTGCGGTACTGCTCGCACTGGCTTTGCCGCCCTACGCGCCCTGGTGGCTCACCCTGGTGGCAACGGGCTTCGCCATCAGCTTTGGCAAGCAACTGTATGGTGGCCTGGGGCAAAACCCGTTCAATCCGGCAATGGTCGGTTACGTCGTGGTGCTGGTTTCGTTTCCGGTGGAGATGACCAGTTGGCCAGCGCCGCACATGGTCGGTCCGCTGGATGCCGTGCAGCATATTTTTGGCTTGGCCAGCCTGCCCGACGGTTGGGCGCAAGCCACGGCCCTGGACGCGCTGAAGATCAATAAAAGCCTGACCATTGATGAACTCTGGATGCAAAACCCGGCTTTTGGTCGCTTCGGCGGCGCCGGAGCCGAGGTGGTCAACCTCGCCTTCCTGCTCGGCGGTATCTACCTGCTGCGCAAACGCCTGTTCACCTGGCATGCGCCCATCGGCATGCTCGCAGCATTGGCAATCATGAGCTTATTGTTCTGGAACGGCAGCGGCTCGGACTCCCACGGCTCACCGCTGTTCCACCTGCTCAGTGGCGCAACCATGCTCGGTGCGTTCTTTATCGTCACCGATCCGGTTTCGGGCGCGACCAGTAACCTGGGACGCTTGCTCTTTGGCATAGGCGTGGGCGTGCTGGTCTACGTAATCCGTGCCTGGGGCGGCTATCCAGATGGCGTTGCCTTTGGCGTCTTGCTGATGAACCTGGCGGCGCCCACCATCGATTACTACACACGACCACGCACCTACGGTCATCGCAAGCCCACCCGTGGCTTCAAGCTCGGAGAATAACCAGTGGCCTTGCCTGAAATCAGCCGGTCGATGATCAAGAACAGCTTGGTGCTGGGACTCTTTGCAGTGGTCACCGTCGGCACAGTGGCGCTTACCCAACTGGGCACCGCATCACGTATCGAAACCGCGCAGCGTGAGGCCCAGGTCCGCGCGCTTGCGCAGATATTGCCCAACGGCAGCTATGACAATCACCTGCTCGACAATGTTGTCCAGGTGTTTGATCCGAAACTGCTTGGCCTGAAAACACCAGAAGATGCCTACATTGCCCTCAAAGACGGCAAGCCCAGCGCAATCATCCTCAAGGCCGTCGCCCCGGATGGTTACAGCGGCGCGATTCACCTGCTGATCGGAATTAACGCCAATGGCACGCTGGCCGGGGTAAGAGCGCTCAACCACCGTGAAACACCGGGCTTGGGCGACCGCATCGACCTGAGCAAAAGCAACTGGATCTTGGGCTTTAACGGCAAGTCGCTGAGCAACCCGGACGACAGCGGCTGGGCGGTCAAGAAAGACCACGGCGTGTTCGACCAGTTTGCCGGGGCCACTATCACGCCCCGAGCCGTGGTCAAGGCCGTGCACAAGGCCTTGCAGTACTTCGATGCCCACCAGCAACAACTGTTTGCCACTGAGCGTACGCCCAAACAGGAATCCAACTGATGGCCAGCACCAGCTACCGCGAAATCACCCTCAACGGCCTGTGGAAGAACAACCCCGGGCTGGTTCAGCTGCTTGGCCTGTGCCCGCTGCTTGGCACCAGTAACTCCACGGTCAATGCCTTGGGCCTGGCACTGGCCAGCGCCCTGGTACTGATTTGCTCCAACACCGCAGTGTCGCTGGTGCGCGGCGTGGTGAACACCGCCGTGCGTCTTCCGGCGTTTGTGATGATCATTGCCGCACTGACCACCTGCATCGAGCTATTGATGCAGGCCTATACCTATGAGCTTTATCAGATTCTCGGCATTTTTATTCCGCTGATCACCACCAACTGCGTGATCCTGGGCCGCGCAGATGCCTTTGCCGCGAAGAACGATCCAGGCCGTGCAGCCTATGATGGTTTGATGATGGGCCTGGGTTTTGCAGCGGTGCTGGTGTCCATAGGCGCCATTCGCGAGTTGCTCGGCACCGGTATTCTGTTTGCCAATATGCAGTTGCTCTTTGGCCCCGCCGCAGCGAATTGGAAGATCACCCTGTTCAGCGACTACCAAGGCTTCTTGCTGGCCATTTTGCCGCCTGGTGCCTTTATCGTGCTGGGTTTGTTGATTGCCGGTAAAAACCGCATCGATTCAATATTGGCCGAGCGCGCCAAGGCCAGGCAGCCTGAAGTTGTGGTGCAAAGCCGCCGCGTTCGTGTGACAGGAGTCATTGAGTGAACGCCGCCAAACGCTACGAAATCTTCCGCCGCCTGCATGAAGACAACCCCGAGCCCAAAACCGAGCTGGCCTACAGCACACCCTTTGAGCTGTTGATTGCGGTCATCCTCTCGGCGCAAGCCACGGACGTTGGCGTGAACAAGGCCACGGCCAAGCTCTACCCCGTCGCCAATACTCCGGAAGCGATTTACGCCCTGGGGTACGACGGCCTGTGCGAGTACGTGAAAACCATTGGCTTGTATCCGAGCAAGGCAAAAAACATCATCGAAACCTGCCGTATGCTGATTGAGTTGCACAACAGCCAGGTGCCAGAAACCCGCGAAGCGCTCGAAGCGCTGCCAGGCGTGGGCCGCAAGACCGCCAATGTGGTACTCAACACGGCATTCCGCCAGTTCACCATGGCGGTCGACACCCATATTTTCCGCTTCAGCAATCGCACGGGCGTGGCCCCGGGCAAGAACGTGCTAGAGGTCGAAAAGAAGCTGCTGAAGTTTGTCCCCAAGGATTTTCTACTCGACGCCCACCACTGGATGATCCTCCACGGCCGCTACGTGTGCCAGGCGCGCAAACCGCGCTGTGGCAGTTGCCGCATCGAAGATCTGTGCGAATACAAGCAGAAAACATCTGACGATTGATTTTACAGTGACTTTTCTATCCTCCTGATTGAAAAAATCTTTTTTACCCGCTGCGATTTTGCCGCTATAAGGTGCGCAAATGGCTTGCACAGCCCGGAGTGGAAGATATGAGCACTGACAAAGAAGACCTGGACCTCGATGACGACTTTGTCTCAGACGATAGCGATGATAACGAGGCACCGGTTGAGGTGGCGAAAACCAACCTGACCAAGCGCCGCATCATTGATAATTTTCTGGACGAACGCCGCCTGAACAAACAGCTGGCTGAATACGATTTCGATTTGTAAGCACTGCCCTGCATCAACGGCCCTTCCTGAAGCCTATAGCGCAGCAGGATCGACTCAGCAGGTTGAAAGGCAATAGCGCGGTCCAGAACCAGCGCTATTGCATTGTTTTACCCCGCCAAACCAGTGGCTACTCAGCCAGTACCTTATCCAACGCGTCCGCCAAGGTTGCGACCGTGCGCTCCAGGTTATTGAGCTTATCAAGACCAAACAGGCCCAAACGGAATGTCTGGAAGTCTGCTGGCTCGTCACACATCAGAGGCACGCCCGAGGCGATCTGCAAGCCCTGGGCAGCAAACTTCTTACCGGTCTTGATATCGGCATCATCGGTGTAGCAAACCACCACGCCAGGCGCTTCAAAGCCCGCCGCCGCCACACTTTTAAAGCCCTTCTCTGCCAGCAAGGCACGAACCCTATCGCCAAGCGCCTGTTGTTCATCGCGCACTACATCAAAACCGTACTGCTCGGTTTCTTTCATCACATCGCGAAAGCGCACCAGTGAGTCGCTTGGCATGGTCGCGTGATAGGCGTGACCACCCTGCTCGTAGGCGCCCATAATCTGCAGCCACTTTTTCAGGTCGCAAGCAAAGCTGCTGCTTTCGGTACTTTCGATACGCTCGCGAGCCAACTCGCTGAACATTACCAATGCGCAGCATGGCGACCCGCTCCAGCCTTTCTGCGGTGCGCTGATCAGAATGTCCACGGCATTGGCCTGCATATCAACCCACAGCGCACCAGAGGCAATGCAGTCGAGCACGAAGATACCGCCAACCGCATGCACCGCATCGCCAATGGCGCGCATGTAGGCGTCTGGAAGAATGATTCCAGATGAAGTTTCAACGTGCGGAGCAAAGACTACGTCGGGCTTTTCCCGATGAATCGCGGCAACCACTTCTTCAATAGGCGCTGGGGCAAACGCTGCCTGGGGCTCAGTGCTTACAGGCCGCGCTTTGAGTACGGTGCTGTGCGCAGCAATCTTGCCCATCTCGAGAATCTGCGTCCAACGGTAGCTGAACCAACCATTACGCACGATCAGGCATTTTTTATCGCTGGCAAACTGACGCGCGACGGCCTCCATGCCAAAGGTACCGCTGCCTGGAACCACGGCCACTGCATGGGCGTTATAAACCTGCTTGAGGGTGAGCGAAATATCATTCATGACCTGCTGGAATGACTGCGACATGTGATTCAGCGAACGATCGGTATACACCACCGAATATTCAAGCAGGCCTTCTGGATCAACAGATGAGACTGGATTGTGCATAGGGTTACCTTGTAGACAGTGGCAGTAAATGCGCAGGGCTCGGCTGGATTGCAGCACAGTGCCCTGGGCTGGCAAGTGGCAAATCAGTCGTTGCGTGAGGGCGACAACAGCTCGATCTTATAGCCGTCCGGGTCTTCGACAAACGCAAGAATGCTGGTGCCATGCATCATCGGGCCTGGTTCACGGGTAATCTTGCCGCCGCGCGAGCGGATGTCATCACAGGCTTTGTAAACGTCCTCGACTTCCAGGGCAATGTGCCCGTAGCCGTTGCCAAGGTCGTAGCTTTCGGTGCCCCAGTTGTGGGTCAGTTCAAGTACCGAGTTGTGCGCTTCATCCCCGTAGCCAACAAAGGCCAGGGTGAATTTACCGTCCGGATAATCCTTGCGGCGCAGCAGGGTCATGCCCAGCACTTCGGTGTAGAAAGCGATGGATTTATCCATATCGCCGACGCGTAGCATGGTATGCAACAAGCGCATGATAAAGGCTCCATAGAGTCGTTATGGCAAATGCAAAAGGCCACTATTTGGCCTCTACTAAATGAAAGCCTATTGTGAGCGCCCTAACGGATTCTGACCAGTCTTGCGCTCGATCAAGCCCCTGGAGCGCTGGACCTGGATTATAGGGAAAGCGCTCTAAAGCGCTTTCTTGAGGGTTTTTCGGCCTAGATCGTCCTTGGCATCATGCGCCCGGTCCTTCTTGTCGGAGATACCATCTTTTGCGTCATCGACCTTATCTTTCTTGTCGTCCAGACCCATGCTATCGGAGGCGGCTTCTTTTGCATCACAGCGACCACCAACACCCACGGTGGCTTTCATGGCTGCGCTTTTAGCTGCCTTTTCAGGGGTGCAATCGGGGTCAATAACCCCAGCCTGGAGGTTCAAGCAAAACAGGCCAAGGCTTAGGCCAGCGAGTAATTTGTACATGAGCACTACTCCTTTTAAAGGCGGACAACGCGAAGGTTATCCGCCATGGCTCAAACGCCTGAATCGTCAGAGATGAGCCAACTTTTCACCTGTTCGCGCCAACCAATGACGCATAAAAAAGCCTCATATAGACAAGGCTATATGAGGCTTGATGGACTACTGAAAGCTTAGATCAGTTTGCGACCCTTGTTGGCAGCAATACGCATGCGCAGGGCATTCAACTTGATAAAGCCTGCGGCGTCTTGCTGGTTGTAGGCTCCGCCGTCTTCCTCGAAGGTTGCGATGTTGGCATCAAACAGCGATTCATCGGACTTGCGGCCGACAACGATAACGTTACCCTTGTACAGTTTCATGCGAACCACGCCGTTCACGTTGACCTGCGAGGCATCGATCATCTGCTGCAGCATGGTGCGCTCAGGGCTCCACCAGAAACCGTTGTAGATCAGGCTGGCGTACTTAGGCATCAGCTCATCCTTGAGGTGAGCGACTTCGCGGTCCAGAGTGATCGACTCAATGGCGCGGTGACCCTTGAGCATGATGGTGCCGCCTGGGGTTTCGTAGCAGCCGCGGGACTTCATGCCGACAAAGCGGTTCTCGACGATGTCGAGGCGACCAATACCGTTCTCGCCACCGATGCGGTTGAGCTCGGTCAGCACAGTTGCAGGCGTCATTTCCTTGCCGTCGATGGCAACGATGTCACCCGCGCGGTAAGTCAGTTCGATGTAGGTTGGGGTGTCCGGCGCCAGCTCTGGCGACTTGGTCCAACGCCACATGTCTTCTTCGTGCTCGGTCCAGGTATCTTCCAGCACGCCGCCTTCATAGGAGATGTGCAGCAAGTTGGCATCCATCGAGTATGGCGATTTCTTCTTGCCGTGGCGCTCGATTGGAATGCCGTGCTTTTCAGCGTAATCCATCAGTTTTTCGCGGGACATCAGGTCCCACTCGCGCCACGGGGCAATCACCTTGACGCCCGGCTTGAGTGCATAGGCGCCCAGTTCGAAACGAACCTGGTCGTTGCCTTTGCCGGTGGCGCCATGGGAAATGGCGTCAGCGCCGGTTTCGTTGGCAATTTCGATCAAGCGCTTGGCAATCAGCGGACGCGCGATCGAGGTACCGAGCAGGTACTCGCCTTCGTAAACAGTGTTGGCACGGAACATCGGGAAGACGAAATCGCGAACGAACTCTTCGCGCAGGTCATCAATGTAGATTTCCTTGACGCCCATGGCCTGAGCTTTAGCGCGAGCTGGCTCAACTTCTTCGCCTTGACCGAGGTCAGCAGTGAAGGTCACTACTTCACAGTTGTAAGTATCTTGCAGCCACTTGAGGATCACTGAAGTGTCCAGGCCACCGGAATATGCCAGGACTACCTTGTTTACATCGGCCATGCCATGAACTCCATGGGGTTGTACGGAAAGCCGACCATTCTACTGACCCTGGCGGCCAATTTACAGAGGCGCGACAGCTTAAGACGACGAGGCGACAAATTGTTTAGCCGATGCGACTGCAAAAACCCGGTCAGGAAGTCGCGGCGGGATCGGCTGGCGCTGTAGCTTTTGGCGCCAGAGCCGGCTCATCCGGGGATTTTTCAACGGCCTGCTCGGGGACTTTATCCAAAGTGATGGACACGCGCCGGTTCTTCGCCCGATTGGCCGGGCTGTTATTGGGCACTATTGGGTAGCGCTCGCCGTGGAAGCGCATGGTGATTTGCTCCGCTGGCACACCGTGTGCTTCCAGGTAGCTCATGACCGCCATTGCCCGGCGCCGCGACAAGTCGCGGTTGGTCAAACGGCTACCACTATTATCGGAATGGCCCTCAAGCAGAATTCGATTGACCGCAGGATCCGACTTGAGGAAATCCAGGAGTATCTGCAGCTTGGCCTCGGCCATTGGATCAAGATCGACGCCGCCATTGGGAAAGCCAATGCGACTCTGCCTGACCTGATTGAAGTTAACCGGAAGCAGCTTGGCGGTGCAGGCCAGGTAATCGGTGTAGGCCTTCTTGAACTTGACCGGTAGCAGGCGGACTTCAACCCGCTCTCCTCCTTGAATAGCCAAATGTTGCACCAACGGGCTGCGACCATCCAGCAACCCGGCGAGCAAACGTCCGGCTTGGGCCTGGGAACTGTTGAACGGAATATTGCCGTCGCTAACCCCAACCCGACCCAGGTTGATATCCGAGCGTCCCGGCTGCCATGGTGCGGCCGCTGCAAGCAAGGTTGCCGAGCCAGGGCTCAGCCAGCGGCCTTGGGTCTGCAAACGAAAAGTGGCTTGCTCACCAGCCTTCCTGACAAACTCACCGACGCCGAAATCCGTCACAGGCTGCGACAGCCGACACTCGAACTTATCGCCCTCCACTGTCCACTCAACATTCTCCAGACGCGTCTGAAAGCTAATGCCCCATGCAGGCAAACAGGTGCTCAAGCCAATGAGCAGGCACAGTGGGGTCATCGAAAGTTGGCGCACGGTGGGCTCCACACGTAATCACGGGTTTGCCTTTGATATCGGTTGCAGGCGCAAAAACTTAAGTACGCTGGTCGTGGATTTGCGCGTTAAGCGCACGGATGGCGTGCTCTGATGGGGGTTTTCCGGTAGGATTCGAGCCACGTTTTACCCGCCTGGAAGCCTCCATGATCGACCGTCTTACTCTGCTGCGTCCCGATGACTGGCATATTCACCTGCGCGACGGAGCTGTTCTGCCGCACACAGTGGCTGACGTTGCGCGTACTTTTAGCCGTGCCATCATCATGCCCAACCTGGTTCCGCCAGTACGCAACACCAGCGAAGCCGGTGCCTATCGCCAGCGCATACTCAGCGCCCGTCCGGAAGGCAGCCAGTTCGAACCGTTGATGGTGCTGTACCTCACCGACCAGACCAGCCCTGAAGATGTTCGCAGCGCCAAGGCCTCGGGCTTTGTCCATGCTGCCAAACTGTACCCAGCCGGCGCGACCACCAACTCCGATTCCGGCGTGACCAGTATCGACAATATATTCGCCACCCTGGAAGCCATGGCCGAAGTCGGCTTGCCGCTCTTGGTTCATGGCGAGGTGACCCGCAGTGACATCGATATCTTCGACCGCGAAAAACAGTTTATCGATGAGCACCTTGGTCGAGTGGTCGAGCGCTTCCCAACCTTGAAAGTCGTTTTCGAACACATCACCACCCGTGATGCCGTGGAGTTCGTCAAGGCCGCACCTGCCAACGTAGGCGCAACCATTACCGCTCACCACCTGCTGTACAACCGCAATCACATGCTGGTCGGCGGTATTCGCCCGCACTTCTATTGCCTGCCGATCCTCAAGCGCAATGTGCATCAGGAAGCCTTGCTTGATGTCGCCACCAGCGATAATCGCAAGTTCTTCCTCGGCACCGACTCGGCGCCGCACGCCTTGCACGCCAAGGAATCAGCCTGTGGTTGCGCCGGCTGCTACACAGCCTTCGCCGCTATAGAGTTGTATGCCGAAGCTTTCGAGCAGCGCAATGCCCTGGACAAACTCGAAGCCTTCGCCAGCCTCAACGGCCCCGACTTCTATGGCCTGGCGCGCAATACCGAGACCATTACCCTGGTCCGTGACGACTGGAACGTACCGGCCAGCCTGCCTTTCGGTGAGCAAACTGTTACTCCACTGCGTGCTGGTGAAACCCTGCGCTGGCGCCTGCTGGAGCAAACTCAATGAGTGAAGATCAGTACGAAGAAGAACTGGAGGGCAACGCGCCCTCAGGCCCGCGCCACCCAATGGCAGCGCGTTTTCGCGGCTATCTGCCGGTGGTGGTAGATGTCGAAACCGGCGGTTTCAACAGTGCCACCGACGCGCTGCTGGAAATCGCCGCAACCACAGTAGGGATCGATGAACAGGGTTTTCTGTACCCCGACCACACCCACTTCTTCCGTGTAGAACCCTTTGCGGGGGCGAACATCGAACAGGCGGCGCTGGAGTTCACCGGCATCAAGCTTGATCATCCGCTGCGCATGGCGGTGAGCGAGGAACATGCCCTGACTGAAATCTTCCGTGGCCTGCGCAAGTCGCTGAAAGCCAATGGATGCAAACGCGCCATTCTGGTTGGGCACAACAGCAGCTTTGACCTTGGTTTTCTTAATGCGGCGGTTGCCCGTACCGGCATCAAGCGCAACCCCTTCCATCCATTCTCAAGCTTCGACACCGCAACCCTGGCTGGCTTGGCCTATGGCCAAACCGTTCTGGCCAAAGCCTGCCAGGCGGCGAGCATCGAGTTTGATGGTCGTGAAGCACATTCGGCACGTTACGACACCGAAAAGACAGCCGAGCTGTTCTGCGGCATCGTCAACCGCTGGAAAGAGATGGGTGGCTGGGAAGACTTCGACGACTGAAGCCCTTGCACGGGCGATGCTGAACTCATGAACAACGCATAAAAAAACCGGCCATAAGCCGGTTTTTTTATGCGCCAGGTAACGCTCAGGTGAGCAGCGCCCACCTGAAGGCAAACCCTTACAGGTTGGCAGCGTTCTCGGACAGGTAGGCAGCAACACCGTCTGGCGATGCAGTCATGCCTTTGTCGCCTTTCTTCCAGTTTGCCGGGCAAACTTCGCCGTGCTCTTCGGTGAACTGCAGGGCATCAACCAGACGCAGCAGCTCGTCCATGTTACGGCCCAGCGGCAGGTCGTTCACGATCTGCGAGCGAACAACACCGTTGAGGTCGATCAGGAAAGCGCCACGGAAAGCCACGCCGCCTTCAGACTCAACGTCGTAGGCTTTGCAGATGTCGTGGTTGATGTCAGCTGCCAAGGTGTACTTGACCTGGCCAATGCCGCCCTTGTCTACCGGGGTGTTGCGCCATGCGTTGTGGGTGAAGTGGGAGTCGATGGAAACACCGATCACTTCAACGTTACGCGCCTGGAACTCAGGAATACGGTGATCCAGAGCGATCAGCTCCGAAGGGCATACGAAGGTGAAATCCAGCGGGTAGAAAAATACCAGGCCATATTTGCCTTTGATCGCAGAGGACAGGCTGAAGCTGTCAACGATTTCGCCTGTACCCAATACAGCTGCGACGTCGAAATCAGGGGCTTTCTTACCTACGAGTACGCTCATTCGATATCTCCTAAAAAGTTTTGAGTAGTGCGAGTAGCCTAGCGCTATAACACGACAACGCAATGACGCTCCCCGCACTGACTGGGCCCATCATCATACACTTCGATTTTAGGCCTCGCCCACCGCTTTTTGACCTTGGGTCCTGCAAGGCAACTCAGCCAGGGGATAACCGTTCATCAGGGTTTTTCGATTTATCCAACATACGCTGCGGATGGCTTTGACAAGCATTCTCATTAACATTAGTATCCATCGCAACGAAACAGTCTTTGAGCAGTGAGTCTTAACTATGTATGTCTGCCTCTGCGAAGGTGTCACTGACGGCCAGATCCGCGATGCAATCTACGAAGGTTGCTGCAGCTACCGTGAAGTCCGTGAAGCAACAGGCGTTGCCAGCCAATGCGGAAAATGCGCCTGCCTGGCCAAATCGGTTGTCCGCGAGACCCTGACCGAGGTCCATGCCAACCAGGGCGCCCTCGCCTATCAGGCCAATTTTGTAGCTGCTTGATATTTTTTATCGCAGCTAAAACCAGACCTATCCAAAGCCGGATTTAAGATCCGGCTTTTTTATGCCCAAAATTCAATGACTTAATACTTAGATGCAGAACTTAAACATTCGTATTAAGTTTAAATTTAACTTATCTATCAAACACTTAGGTTTGACAGTAGTAGTTTATGCGCTCAAAATTTGCTTCACATATTTTTTCGGCACAGAGCAGGCACGCAAATGAAAGGCGACAAGAAAGTCATCCAGCATCTGAACAAGATCCTCGGTAACGAGCTGGTCGCGATCAACCAATACTTCCTGCATGCCCGCATGTACGAAGACTGGGGCCTGAAAAAACTCGGCGAGCACGAGTACCACGAATCAATCGACGAAATGAAACACGCTGACAAATTGATCAAGCGTATTCTTTTCCTCGAAGGCCTGCCTAACCTGCAAGACCTTGGCAAAATTCTCATTGGTGAAAATACCAAGGAAATGCTTGAGTGCGATCTGAAGATCGAACACAAAGCGCACACCGACCTGAAAGCCGCGATTGCCTACTGCGAGAGCGTTGGCGACTTTGCCAGCCGTGAATTGCTGGAAGACATTCTGTGCTCCGAGGAAGAACACATCGACTGGCTCGAAACCCAACTCAGCCTGCTCGAGGCCATTGGCCTGCAAAACTACCTGCAGTCGCAAATGGACGAATGATCCTGTTGCTTGCTTGAATCAAAAACGGCAGCCCTGGGCTGCCGTTTTTTTATGCCTCCAATAACGAGCTAGCGATAGCCCTCTTCAACCAAAGCTTCCTCAGAAACCCTGCGCACCTGCTGATCTTCCTCGGTGAGCCGGGTTTTCTTCCAGTCGCCTCTGGCAAACCAGCACAATGAAATAATCGCGATCAGCACATTGGTGACCGGAAATGACCACCACAAGCCAGCAGCACCCAACTGAGTGTGCTTGGCCAATACATAGGCCAGCGGGAATTGCAGCATCCACTGTGCAACCAGCGCGATAACCATCGCACTGAGCATGTTACCCGAGGCCCTGAATGCAGAAACGATGCACAGTTGAATACCAATGCATCCCCAGGCCAACGCCATGATGCGAATGAAATCCGTGCCCTGATTGATCACCACGGCCTCGCCCGGCACAAAGAACGCCACCAGGTGTGGGGCAATCGCATACACCAGCAAACCCACGACAGTCAGGCCAACAAAACCATACAAGGCCCCTAGCTGGGTGATTTTCGAGGCGCGGTTGATATTGCCTGCGCCTATGTTCTGGCCGACCAGGGTCGAGACGGCCATTGAAATGCCCATCGCGGGAATGGTGATGACTTGCAGAATATTGGCGCCAATACCGTAGGCGGCGATTGTGCCGGTATCGAAACTGGCCACCAGAAAAGACATGACGATCAACCCCAGGCCTCGAGTAGAGAGTTCAACCGAACCTGGAAAACCAAGAAAGAACGCTTTGCGGATATAGCCCAGGTCCGGCTTGAACCCTGCCCACTTGACTTGAATCCCGTGGCGCCCGCGCAAAAACACCCACATCCCCAAGCTGGCCGCTATTGCTTGAGTCACCAAAGTCGCCATGGCCGCGCCCGTGACACCAAAACCCGGTACGGGCCCCCAACCGAAAATAAACAACGGGTCGAGGCCGAAGTTGAGCAACACCGTTGCCAGCACGATCAGCAAAGGCACTCGCGTTTGCCCGACACCGCGCATCAGGGACTGGAACATGAAGAAGATAAATACAAAGATCACGCCAACAAATGACACACGCATGTATCCCAGGGCGCTGTCATACACATTTGCCTCGACGCCGAGCAACTTGAGCAGATATGGGGACAAGATATAGCCAAGGGTGCCCAGGACCACTGAACTGATCATCACCATCAGCATGGTCTGCGCAGCCACATGATTAACCATGTCCGGGCGTCCAGACCCCATGTACTGGGCAGTCAGTGTAGCGCCGGCCATTGCCAGCCCTGCTCCCAGCGCTACCACCAGAAATGTGACCGGCGTGCTGACAGCTACCGCCGCCACGGCCGACGCCCCCAGGCGACCAACCCAATAGGTGTCGGTCAGTTGATAACCGGCCTGCAACAAGTTGGCGATAATGATCGGCACCGCCAGCGACAGCAGCGCCCTGGCAATGGAACCATTGAGAAACTGATGCTGACGCTGGCTACTGCTACTCATCTCATATCCCTGTTTTGCCTGGCGAGCGCTCTGCGATAGAGACCCTATGGAACCTGAGCAGTTCAGCAACGATCCGGGACAAAGGGTTTGCGCAAGGCAAAAAAAATCGATGCCGAGGCATCGATTTTTCCAGAACCCGCGAAGCTTAGGCTTCGGACTTCTCAACTGCCGCCTTGATCATGGGCTGCAGTTCACCATTGTCAAACATCTCGGCAATGATATCGCTGCCGCCGACCAATTCACCACCGACCCAGAGTTGCGGGAAAGTTGGCCAGTTGGCGTACTTTGGCAGATTGGCGCGGATATCCGGATTCTGCAGGATATCGACATAGGCGAACTTTTCGCCACACGCCATGACGACCTGCGAGGCCTTGGACGAGAAGCCACACTGCGGGGCATTCGGCGAGCCTTTCATGTACAACAGAACGGGGTTGTTGGCGATCTGTTCTTTGATGGTTTCGATGATATCCATTGGGCACCTCAGGACTAAGCTTTACGACTCAAAAGTCGACACGGTTGGCGCTATTGTAGCGAAAAGCCGAGTGTAATGCTTGGTCGGAAACAACCCGGCCCAAATACCGACCTGAGCCTCTCAGGCGGCGACTATTTCGACCGGCACCCCATTCAGCGCGGCATTTCCTGATAGCGCATCGAGTTGCAGCTCGTCGGTCAGGTCATTGGCACTGGCACCCGGCTGATGACTGGCAATTGCCATTTGCACTCCAGGCCGGGCATGACCCCAACCATGAGGCAGGCTCACCACACCCGGCATCATGTCATCGCTGGCGGCGACCTCCACCTCAATCAGCCCAACCCGTGAGCGCACCCGCACCCGCTGGCCATCCGTCAAGCCACGGCTGGTCAGATCTGCAGGATGCATTAACAGTTGATGACGCGGCTTGCCCTTCACCAGGCGGTGATAATTGTGCATCCACGAATTATTACTGCGCACGTGCCGGCGACCAATCAGCAACAGTTCATCGGCAGCAGCCAAAGGCTGCTGGGCAAAGCGCTGCAGGTCAGCCATGAAGAGAGCTGGCGCCGCCTGCACCTTTTTATCCTCCGTACGAATACGGGCGGCCAAATTAGCCTTGAGCGGCCCCAGGTCCAGGCCATGGGGGTGTTCGCGCAGCGCATCAACACTGAGCTTATGCTCGGAGTTGTCACCATAGGCACCGCGCCGCAGGCCCATGTCGATCATCTTGACAGGGGCCATGGTTGGCTTGAGTTCGGTGCCCATTTTTGCAGAGAACGCCTTGGCCAGGCCGATGAATATTTCCCAGTCATGCAAGGCATTGGCGGGCTTGTCCAGTACCGGCTCGTTGAAGCGCGTGACATTACGCACCGCGAAGCTGTTAAAGGTGGTGTCGTAGTGATCATGCTCCAGCGGTGCCGTCGGCGGCAGGATCAAATCGGCGTAGCGGGTGGTTTCATTGATGTAAAAGTCGATGCTGAGCATGAACTCCAGGCCATCGAGCGCCTGCTCCAGCTTGCGTCCGTTGGGCGTCGACAACACCGGATTACCCGCTACGCTGACCAAGGCTTTGACCTGCCCCTGGCCTTCGGTCAGCATTTCCTCGGCCAGCGCCGCGACCGGCAGTTCGCCGCCATACTCAGGCAAGCCTGAAACCCTGCTTTGCCAAACATTGAAGTGCCCCCCCGAGGTGCTCGCCACCAAGTCAACCGCCGGCTCGGTGCAAAGCGCACCGCCAACCCGATCCAGGTTGCCAGTCACCAGGTTGATCAACTGCACCAACCACTGGCACAGGGTGCCGAATGCCTGGGTCGAAACGCCCATGCGCCCGTAGCACACCGCTTTATCAGCGCCAGCGAAGTCCCGCGCCAACTGGCGGATAACGTCAGCTGGAACAGCGCAACGCTCACTCATTGCCTCGGCGCTAAAACCGGCAACGGCCTCACGCACTGCCTGCAAGCCCTCTACATCCAAGTGGGTCTGGCGTGTTAGGTTTTCACTGAACAAGGTGTTCAAAAGAGCAAGCAGCAGCGCGGCATCCTGCCCGGGACGGATAAACAGGTGTTGGTCGGCAATTGCGGCGGTTTCCGTGCGGCGCGGGTCAACCACCACAAACTTGCCGCCACGGGCCTTGATTGCCTTCAGCCGCTTCTCGACATCCGGCACCGTCATGATGCTGCCGTTGGACGCTAGCGGATTGCCCCCGAGGATCAACATAAAGTCGGTGTGATCGATATCCGGAATCGGTATCAGCAAGCCATGGCCATACATTTGATGGCTGGTGAGGTGATGCGGCAACTGGTCGACCGAGGTTGCCGAAAAGCGGTTACGGGTTTTCAACTGCCCTAGAAAATAGTTGCTGTGGGTCATCAGCCCGTAGTTGTGCACGCTCGGGTTTCCCTGGTAGATCGCCACAGCATTGTTACCGTGCCGCGCCTGGATATCGCTCAGGCGTTCGGCAACCAGGGCAAAGGCCTCGTCCCACTCGATGGCCTGCCACTCACCACCCACACGACGCATTGGCTGACGTATCCGGTCGGGGTCGTTCTGGATATCCTGCAGTGCCACCGCTTTTGGACAGATGTGACCACGGCTGAAGGTGTCCTGTGCATCGCCTTTAATGGATACGATTTGCTGACGGCCGTCCGGCGCACGCTCGGTTTCGATCGTCAGGCCGCAGATGGCTTCGCATAGATGGCACGCACGGTGATGGAGAGTCTTGCTCATGGCCGGCCTCGCTTTATTATTCGAGTGCACCCGCAGGAGTGCAAATAACGACTATGGCGCGCAGCCCGATATCGCACCAGCAGCGTTAGTCCTGTGAATTGACAGGCATCAGGGCAACCAATCCAGCACCAGCAGGCCGCCGCCGAGCAGGCTGGCAAAGCCTGAAACAGCAGACAATTTGCGCCGAATCGTCATTTGCTTATAAGATTTCGCCTTTCCCTGTTACGTCGCACTGTGCGGCCTCCTGCCGCAGGTCCAGCCATTTCTACTATTTATAGTGCTTGTGCCACCTGCGCCCTGTTGTAAAAAAGGTATTTTTGATGAGCGCAAGACACTTTCTCTCGCTGATGGACTGCAGCCCCACTGAGCTGGTGAGCTTGATCCGCCGCGCCATGGAGCTAAAGGATTTGCGCAACCGAGGCGTGCTTTTCGAACCGCTCAAGAACCGTGTACTGGGCATGATTTTCGAGAAGGCCTCGACCCGGACACGCCTGTCCTTTGAAGCGGGCATGATCCAGTTTGGCGGCCAGGCTATTTTCCTGTCGCCACGCGACACCCAACTGGGCCGTGGCGAACCCATTGCCGACGCAGCCAAGGTGATGTCTCGCATGCTCGATGCGGTCATGATCCGCACATTCGCCCACGACACCCTGACCGAATTTGCCGCGAACTCGCGCGTACCTGTCATCAATGGTTTGTCAGATGACCTGCACCCCTGCCAGTTGCTGGCCGACATGCAGACCTACCTTGAACACCGTGGCAGCATCGCGGGCAAAACCGTGGTCTGGATCGGTGATGGCAACAACATGTGCAACTCCTATATAGAGGCTGCCATCCAGTTCGACTTCCAGTTGCGCGTTGCCTGCCCCGAGGGCTACGAGCCTAGCGCCAGGCTGCTGGCCGAAGCTGGAGAGCGGGTACAGATCATCCGCGATCCACGCCAGGCAGTGGTTGGTGCGCACTTGGTGACGACCGACGTATGGGCCTCGATGGGCCAGGAAGACGAAGCGCAAGAACGCATGAAGCTGTTCAAGCCCTACCAGGTCGATCGTGCCCTGCTCGATATGGCGGACGAAAGCGTATTGTTCCTGCACTGCCTGCCGGCCCACCGTGGCGAAGAGATCAGCGAAGACTTGCTTGACGATCCGCGCTCGGCCGCATGGGACCAGGCGGAAAACCGTCTTCATGCGCAAAAGGCCTTGCTTGAATTCCTAGTCGAAGCGTCACACCACCACGTATGACACACTCAATGCTGCTTAACCTGCGCGACCTGAGCTGTGGCTACAACGAGCACAAGGTAGTACAGGACCTCAATCTACACCTCAATGCCGGCGATATTGGCTGCCTGCTCGGCTCATCCGGCTGCGGCAAGACCACGACATTGCGCGCGATTGCCGGCTTTGAGCCGGTGCACAGCGGCGAGATAAGCCTGGCCGGCGAAGTGATTTCCAGTGCCGGCTTTACCCTCGCGCCGGAGAAGCGACGGATCGGCATGGTGTTTCAGGACTACGCCCTGTTCCCCCACCTAAGCGTGGCGCAGAACATCGCCTTTGGCATTCGCAAACAACCAGACTGCGAGCGCATCACCGAGGAATTGCTGGCGCTGGTCAAGCTTGACCACCTTGGCAAACGCTACCCGCACGAGTTGTCTGGCGGACAGCAGCAGCGGGTATCGCTGGCCCGTGCACTGGCGCCAGAACCCCAGTTGCTATTACTTGATGAGCCCTTCTCCAACCTTGATGGCGAACTGCGCCGCAGCTTGAGCCGTGAGGTTCGTGAAATCCTCAAGAGCCGTGGCACCAGCGCGATCCTGGTGACTCACGATCAAGAAGAAGCCTTTGCTGTCAGCGATCATGTCGGAGTGTTCAAGGAAGGCAAGCTGGAGCAGTGGGACACCCCCTACAACCTGTACCACGAACCCAAGACCCCTTTTGTCGCCAGCTTTATCGGCCAGGGTTATTTCATCCGTGGCCAGTTGCTGAGCCCGGAAAAGGTGCAGACCGAACTGGGAGTGATCAGCGGTGATCGTGCCTATATCTGGCCGACCGGCAGCGCGGTAGATGTACTACTGCGGCCCGACGACATTGTTTACGCTCCGGAAAGTTCGCTGACAGCACTGATTGTCGGCAAGACCTTCCTTGGTGCGGCAACCCTGTATCGCCTGCAACTGCCAACCGGGAGCCAGCTTGAGGCGCTATTTCCCAGCCACGCGGATCATCAGCCAGGTGAAAGCGTGGGGATTCGCGTTGCAGCGGAGCACTTGGTCGCATTTGCAGTACCCGGCAGCGTCGCAACCCACGCCAACCCGCCAAGCTCTGGGGTACGCCGCCACAGCGCGGGCAGCTAGCTCAGGTCACAAGGGGGACTAGACGTCCCCCAGCAACAAGGTTGCCTTGGCGACCAGAACGGCGTCACCGGCAATTTTCACCCGCTCCCCCGCCAACCGACAATGCAATTCCCCGCCCCGCGCAGAGGCCTGGTACGCACGCATCTCAAGCTTGGCCAGGCGCTGCGACCAATAGGGGATCAAGCTGCAGTGGATGGCGCCGGTAACGGGGTCCTCGGCAATCCCGATCGAAGGGGCAAAGTAGCGAGAGACAAAATCATATTGCTGCCCTGGCGCGGTGATGATGACACCCATGCCCGGCAATTTGGCGACTTCAGCCAAGTCAGGCTGGCAATTGCGCACCGTAGCTTCATCCGCCACCACCGCGAGCAGTTCCGGACCGACAAATGCGGCCTCGACAGCAACCCCCAGCGCTGCAGACACCGCGTCGAGCAACCGATGATCGGGCTCAATATTTTGCGCAGGGAAGTCCAGCTCCAAACGTTGCCCGGCGCGCCTGACCCGTAGCGGCCCGGACAGGCTGTGAAACTCGATAACCTCGCCCGGCTCTGCATAGATATTGAACAACACATAAGCGCTGGCCAGCGTCGCGTGACCGCACAACGGCACCTCGGTAGCCGGTGTGAACCAGCGTATGTGCCAATGCTCGGACTGCTTTACTAGAAATGCGGTTTCCGCCAGGTTGTGTTCGGCCGCGATACGCTGCATCAGCGCGTCATCGAGCCAGTGATCAAGGCGATAAACAATAGCTGGGTTACCGCAAAATGGGCGGTTGGAAAAAGCATCGACTTGATGATATTCGAGTTGCATCACGATAATCCTTGGTTGTCTGGGCCATCACCGCTGCGGGTCAGGGGCCGGGGAGGAATGATCAGGGTCGATAGCCGGCGGGCTGATGCCATAACGCCGATATAGCGCAGCCACTTTTCCCGTGGCTGCATAGCGTTCCAGGCCCTGCTCGAAAATATCGACATAACGCTGGCTGGCCCCCAGTGCGGGGCTGAACGCGACGTAGATCGGAACATCTATCTTGCGACAACCAACTTCAAGCAGGGCATCGGTTTGCCCCTGCCTGGCCAAATAGGCTTGCATGACCCAGTTATTCTCAATAATGGTGTCCACGCGGCCTTTGCGCAATTTATCAATATTGATGGCTAGCGCCCGATCACCGGACGCCATCTGCACTCGTGCCGAATCAGCACGGTAACGCTCGAAATAGGTGTTCAGCTCCTGGCCATAGCTATAGCCATTAATAGCTCCGACCGTGACCCTGGCCAGCGAATCGACCCCTTGGTAGCGCCAGCCAGGGCCTGGCTTGGCGTAGAAGCAATTACGCGAGATGCCCACAGCCGTCTTGGTAAAGATGAAATCTGGAGCGTCTCTGACGCCAGCGCCAAGCAACGCATTGGCTTTACCTAGCCGAACCTCATGAACAGCCCGCGCCCAATTGGTCACCCGGTACTCGACCTCAATCCCGCGTTCGGCAAATATGTCTTGCACCAACTCCACGAATATCCCTGGTTGCTGCCCATCCGGCGCGCAGTTCACAGGGCACCAAAGGTCGCCGGTGATGACCAGGGTTTCGTTATCCGCCCCTGCGGCCCAGAGCACCTGCGCGCAAAAACTTGCAATAAAAGCCAGCCATAAGCGAAGAAAGCGAATCAAAGGTCTGCCTCACAAAAAAGCCGATGTGGGCTAGTTCTCGCTGCGTACCCGCTTTACGGCATCCAACCAGCCCTTGTAAAGCGTATCACGATGGCTATCTGCCATTAACGGGGTAAAGCGTTGCTCGCAGTGCCAATGGCTGGCAATTGCTTCGAGGTCAGGGTAGATACCCGCTTGCAGCCCTGCAAGGTATGCGACCCCGAGCGCCGTCGTTTCTGTAACCTTAGGACGCTCTACAGTGACCCCGAGAATATCGGCCAAAAACTGCAGGACCCAGTTATTTTCAACCATGCCGCCGTCAACCCGAAGCGCACTGGGCGCAGCGGCGCCGTCCTGGCGCATGGCCTCAAGCAGGTCCAGGGTTTGGTAGCAAACCGACTGCAAGCCTGCTGTGACGATTTCCTTGATACCAGTATCGCGGGTCAGGCCAAAGATCGCGCCCCGCGCTTTGGGGTCCCAATAAGGTGCTCCCAACCCCGTAAAGGCAGGTACCAGATACACGCCACACGCATCACCGGTTTGCACGGCCATTGCTTCGCTGTCGCGCGCATGATTGATCAGCTTGATACCGTCACGCAGCCACTGAACGGCTGCGCCAGCCACGAAAATGCTGCCTTCGACGGCGTATGTAACCTTGCCATTGAGGCGATAACCCACTGTGGTCAACAAGCGGTTCTGCGAGGTAACCGGCGTATCACCGGTATTCTGGATCATGAAGCAGCCAGTGCCGTAGGTGCTCTTGACCATGCCCGGCTGAAAACAGGCCTGACCAACCAACGCCGCCTGCTGATCGCCCGCAATACCCAGCACCGGAATGGCCGCCCCCAGGAGCTCGGGCAAGCAAGCACCAAAATCCGCAGCCGAATCCATGACCTCGGGTAGCATGTTCACCGGGATATCAAACAACTCCAGCAACTCGGCATCCCATTGCTGAGTATGGATATTGAACATCAAGGTACGCGAGGCGTTGGTCGCATCGGTCTTATGTGATTGGCCGCCCGTCAGGCGCCACAGCAAGAAGCTGTCGACCGTACCAAAGCGCAACTCGCCCCGCTCTGCTCGCTCACGAGCGCCGGGTACATTTTCCAGAATCCAGCGCAGCTTGGTCGCGGAAAAATAGGGGTCGATCAGCAGTCCGGTCTTGGCTGCCACGCGAGCCTCATGCCCGGCCTGCTTGAGCTGTGCACAGTAATCAGCGGTACGCCGGTCCTGCCAGACAATGGCGTGATGGATTGGCTCGCCACTTTGGGCATCCCATACCAAGGTGGTTTCACGCTGGTTGGTGATGCCTATTGCAGCAATCTGGTCAATCTCCAGACCACTGTGTTCCAGCGCCTGCCGACAGACATCCAGGGTGCTCTGCCAAAGCTCCTCGGCATCATGTTCGACCCAGCCGTCTTGCGGGAAATACTGTTTGAACTCCTGCTGCGCCTGCGCCACAGGCAAGCCTTGGGCACTGAATACAATTGCGCGACTGCTCGTCGTGCCTTGGTCGATCGCCAGCAGAAACCGTGACATGTATGTGTCCTTATTATTGTCGGGCCTTCACAACCGAAAATGTGTTGGCCAAGGTGAATGAGTGCACGCCGCACCCATGGCATGCAGCAAACTGAAATTACTCGCGGCCAATTGCCGCAAATTGGGCATTGGTGTGTTGCGCCAGGACGGCACCCGATAACTCGACCTCAAGTCCGCGCCGCCCGGCACTGACATGAATGCTCGGAAACTGTTGGGCCGAGGTGTCGATAAAGGTACGCAGCCGCTTCTTTTGCCCCAACGGGCTAATGCCACCGAGCAAGTACCCTGTTGACCGTTGCGCGGCAACTGGATCGGCCATATCGGCCTTCTTGACCCCGGCTGCAGCGGCCAGCGCCTTCAAGTCCAGGCTACCGGCGACGGGCACCACAGCAACTATAAGCTCGCCTTTCTCGCTTGCCGCCAGCAGCGTCTTGAACACACGCGCAGGATCAAGGTTAAGTTTCTCGGCAGCCTCCAGCCCATAGGAAGCCGTTTTCGGATCATGGCTGTAGCTGTGAACCTGGAACGGCGCCTTGGCCTTTTTTAACAGATCGATTGCAGGGGTCATGTTCGTTTGTGAAAATGCTCAGACAAAGTCTCATTACCATAGCCGAAAATTTCTTCCTGAGCAGCCTATAATGGCGCAAAAAAGGACTCGCCCATGACCCTGCCACCGCGCCAGCAAGACATTCTCAATCTCGCCCGCGAGCGCGGATACGTCAGCATCGAGGAACTTGCCCAGGCATTCACTGTAACCCCGCAGACTATCCGCCGCGACATCAACCAGCTCGCCGAACAGGGCTTGCTACGCCGTACTCACGGCGGCGCGGCGTGCGAAAGCTCCAGCACACAAAACACTGCCTACACCATGCGCGCCGGGCAAATGCGCGAAGAAAAACTGCGCATTGCCGAAGCCGTTGCTGCCCAGATACCTGATCACGCTTCATTGTTTATCAACATAGGCACGACCACCGAAGCCATTGCCCGCGCGCTACAGAACCACAAAGGCTTGAAAATCATCACCAACAACCTGCATGTGGCCGCACAACTGAGCACCAAGGCTGATTTCGAAGTACTGGTGGCCGGCGGAACGGTGCGTGCCGACGGCGGAATCGTGGGCCAGGCCGCAGTCGATTTCATCGAGCAATTCAAGGTCGACTTTGCCCTGGTTGGCATCAGCGGCATTGATGAAGACGGCAGCTTGCTCGACTTTGACTATCAGGAAGTGCGGGTATCCCAGGCAATCATCAACAATGCCCGCCGGGTTCTGCTGGCCGCTGACTCAAATAAATTCGGACGTAACGCCGTGGTGCGCCTGGGATCGATCAACCTGGTCGACCAAGTATTTACCGACGCAGCGCCAAGCCCGGCGATCTGCCGGCTTTTGCGCGACGCCAAGATCCAACTCAACCTGGTCTAGACAGCCTCTGTAGCAAGACACGACGCAAACCAGGGCGCAGCTGAAGACTCAAAGCAGGCAAACTTTCGTGGCTTGTCGACTGGCGAAGCCAGGGTTATTCAACTAGCATATGT
The DNA here is from genome assembly GCF_900188155.1 of Pseudomonas segetis. Taxonomy (GTDB): domain Bacteria; phylum Pseudomonadota; class Gammaproteobacteria; order Pseudomonadales; family Pseudomonadaceae; genus Aquipseudomonas; species Aquipseudomonas segetis. The sequence goes on along the minus strand of NZ_FZOG01000001.1, from coordinate 142,955 downwards.
TCGGAAGTGAACATCAATAGTTCAATTTCGATCCCTGGTGAGTGTCAGCATGTCCAAACACAGCAGCCACAGCGCACCCATTGCCGAAGTTTATGATGTTGCCATCGTTGGCGGCGGCATTAACGGAGTCGGAATTGCCGCCGATGCAGCAGGACGCGGTTTGTCAGTGTTTCTTTGCGAGCGCGACGACCTGGCCGAACACACTTCTTCCGCCAGCAGCAAACTGATCCACGGCGGCCTGCGCTACCTTGAGCACTATGAATTTCGCCTGGTGCGCGAAGCGCTTGCCGAACGCGAAGTGCTGCTGGCCAAGGCCCCCCATATCATCAAGCCCATGCGGTTTATCCTGCCGCACCGCCCGCACTTGCGGCCTGCATGGATGATCCGCGCGGGGCTGTTTCTCTATGATCATCTTGGCAAGCGTGAAAAACTGCCGGCCTCCAACGCTGTACGCTTCGCCGCAAACAGCCCAATGCAAGCGCATATCACCCGAGGCTTTGAATATTCGGATTGCTGGGTCGACGACGCCAGGCTGGTGGTGCTAAACGCCATGGCCGCCCGTGAGAGCGGCGCCCACATCCACACCCAAACCCGCTGCACCAGCGCACGACGCAGCAAAGGCTTATGGCACATTCATCTTGAACGCGGCGATGGCAGCCTGTTTTCAATTCGCGCCCGTGCGCTGGTCAATGCCGCCGGCCCCTGGGTGGCGAAATTTATTCGCGACGATCTCAAGCAAGAATCCCCCTACGGGGTTCGCCTGATCCAAGGTAGCCACATCATAGTGCCGCGCAGGTTCGAAGGTGAGCAGGCATATATCCTGCAGAACGAAGACCAACGCGTGGTGTTTGCGATCCCCTACCTCGATCAATTCACCATGATCGGCACCACCGACCGTGAGTATCAAGGCGACCCAGGCACGGTGGCCATCACCGAAGAAGAAACCGATTACCTGCTCAATGTGTTCAACGCGCACTTTCGCCAGTCTCTTGGACGCGTGGATATCCTGCATAGTTTTTCAGGGGTCCGGCCACTCTGTGATGACGAGTCTGCCGAACCGTCAGCCGTCACCCGCGACTACACCCTGTCACTCTCTGGGCATCCCGGTGAGGCTCCTCTGCTTTCGGTATTCGGCGGCAAGCTGACCACCTACCGCAAGCTGGCCGAATCCGCACTGAAACTGCTGGCCAGCCACTTCCCGCAAATGGGGCCAAGCTGGACCGCGACCAGTTTGCTACCCGGCGCCGAGGACTTTACAAGCCAGGCCGCCTTGGTCGACGCGCTCAGCGCCAGGTCCAACTGGTTGCCGAACAGCTTGGTTCGGCGCTGGGCAACCACTTACGGCAACCGCAGCTGGCTGTTGTTGGACGGAGTAGACAAGCTACAAGACCTGGGCGAGCATTTTGGCGCCCAGTTGTATGCCCGGGAAGTTGAATACCTGTGCGCCGAGGAGTGGGCTACGGCGCCTGCCGATATTCTTTGGCGTCGCACCAAGCTCGGCCTGTTCATGAGCGCCGCAGAACAACTACGCCTTGGCCAATACCTGCAGGAACGCCGTTCGCAGGCTGCGAAACCCGTGCCCCTGGGCCCGGCGCTGCTTCAATAGGCAAATTGTTTGCCCGCACAAGCTTCCCCAGCCTACAACTGGGCGATATGAGTATCCCTACGGTGGGCAATCAAATAGGGCAGCACCGCTGCAAGCAACGGCTTTTTAAACGCAGCCTGAAAACGATGGGCCAAGCCGGGAATCAGCTTTAACTGGCTGCCGCGAATGTGCGCCGCCAGGTGTACGCCGTGCATTACCGGCAATAGCGGGTCTGCCGTGCCATGCACCACTAGAGTCGGAACCCGTAGGCGATTGAGCAGCTCCACCCGGCTCGGCTCGGCCAGAATGGCTGCGATCTGTCGCTCAACCCCTTGCGGATTGAATGCGCGATCGTAGGAAACCTGCGCTTCGTGCAGCAACTGCTGGCGATCATCCTTGACCTCGGGACTGCCCAAAGCAGCGAGCAGATCCGCTTGTTGTTCCAGCGCCACCGCCCTGTTGGGCGCTTCACGGCGGCCCAATAACGCCAGCAGCTTTGGACTCGGTGCCGGTAAGCCCGCGGCTCCCGAGCTGCTCATGATCAACGTCAGGCTTTGCACCCGCTGCGGCGCGAGATCAGCCAGGTGCTGGGCGATCATGCCACCCATGCTTGCACCCAGGACATGGAAGCGTTCAATGCCCAGCGCATCCATCAAACCCAGTGAATCACGGGCCATATCTGTCAGGCTGTAAGGCGCCGACACACTGATGCCGATTCTGTAGCGCAACGCTTGGATGGTCAGGTTTACCGGCGCCATGGGCTGATGCCAACGGCTCAAACCGACATCGCGATTGTCGAAGCGAATCACCCGAAACCCCTGCTCACACAGCGATTGCACCACCTCATCCGGCCAGTGGATCAGTTGGCCGCCCAGGCCCATCACCAGCAATAAGGCGGGATCACGGGCACGACCGACACTTTGATAGGCAAGACTCAGCTCACCCACATCGGCAAATTGTGTAGCGGATGTCAGGTCGCAACGGACCGCAGAAAAAGACGACACGCTGAATAACAGCGCGACCATAAATAAAAACGCACGCATAAAAACACCAAAACGCAGAACCCCATCAAGGTGCAATCTTGATGATATTTATGCTTTCGCGCTGCCACAGAACCATGACAATTTGATGAACCCTGCTCAGTGGTCGTTTTAGCCATGAAGCGCTTGATTGATAGCGTTTTAAAGCCTGCCAGAGCGCCCGCACATTCCATGCGCGCTCTGGCATTTCGCCGATTTAAGCCAGCTGGGTGCGCAACTGACGCGCTGCCGCGACCATATTTACTAACGCAGCTTCGGTTTCGGCCCAGCCACGGGTTTTCAAGCCACAGTCGGGGTTAATCCACAGCCGTTCCGCCGGGATGCGCTGCACTGCCTTGGTCATCAACTTGATGATTTCAGCGGTTTCCGGCACCCGTGGCGAATGGATGTCGTAGACACCAGGACCAATGTCATTGGGATAATCGAAGGCTTCGAATGCATCAAGCAACTCCATGTCCGAACGCGAAGTCTCGATGGTGATGACATCGGCATCCATCGCCGCGATTGACTCGATCACATCGTTAAATTCGCTGTAGCACATGTGCGTGTGGATCTGGGTTTGGTCCTGTACACCCGATGCACACAAGCGGAATGCCTCGGTCGCCCAGTCGAGATAATCCTGCCAGGCCGCCTTGCGCAACGGCAGGCCCTCACGGAACGCGGCCTCGTCGATCTGGATGATCTTGATTCCGGCTCGCTCCAGGTCAACCACTTCATCACGAATTGCCAGTGCCAACTGCCGCGCCTGGACTTCAGGGCTGACATCTTCACGCGGGAAGGACCACATCAGCATGGTCACCGGCCCGGTCAGCATCCCCTTCATGACTTTGCTGGTCAGGCCCTGCGCATAACGAATCCATTCGACCGTCATGGCTTTAGGTCGGCTCAAATCACCAAAGATCACCGCTGGTTTCACGCAGCGCGAGCCATAGCTCTGGACCCAGCCAAAACGGGTGAACGCATAACCATCGAGCTGCTCGGCGAAATACTCGACCATGTCATTACGCTCTGCCTCGCCATGCACCAGCACATCCAGGCCAAGGTCTTCTTGCACTTGAACTGCGTGGCGGATCTCACTGAACATCGCCTCGGTGTATTCAGCGCCTGACAATTTGCCTTGTTTGAATGACTGACGCGCCAGACGAATAGAGGCGGTCTGCGGGAAAGAGCCGATGGTGGTGGTTGGGAACGCTGGCAACTGCAGCCGTTCGCGTTGCAGGTCAATACGTTCAACAAAGGCTGATTTACGCTGGCTGTCTGCTGCTGTCACCGCACTCAAGCGCGCTTGCACCTCAGGTTTGTGAATGCGTTTTGACTGCTTACGGCTGAGCTGGACCTGTGCACTCTCGGCCAATGCCGCCTTGACCTCGGCAGACTCAGGATCGTTCAAGGCCTTGCCCAGCAGCGAAATTTCCGAGCACTTTTGCACGGCAAACGACAGCCAGCCTTTAAGCTCGGTATCCAGCGCATCTTCTGGCTGCAGATCAACCGGGCTGTGCAGTAGCGAGCATGATCCAGCAACCCAAAGGTTGTCACCGAAGCGAACTTGCGCCTGCTTCAACGCCTGCAGCGCAGCATCCAGGTCGCAACGCCAGACATTGCGTCCATTGACCACGCCCAGTGACAGCACCTTATAGCTTGGCAGGCGATCAATCAGCAGCGGCAGTTGTTCGGGCGCCCGCACCCAATCGACATGCAAGCCATCGACTGGCAAGCCCACGGCCAGGCCAAGGTTGTCTTCAAGACCACTAAAATAGGTCGCGACCAGTTTTTTCAGCGGCGCATGCTGGAGCAAGTGATAAGCGCGCTCGAAGGCGTTTTTCCAATCCTGCGGCAGGTCCAGGCCAAGAATGGGTTCGTCGATTTGCACCCACTGGACATCCAGGGTAGCCAGGCGTCCGAGAATCTCACCGTAGAGTGGCAACAGGCGCTCAAGCAGATCCAGTTTATCGAACTCATCGCCCTTGGCTTTACCCAGCCACAAATAGGTTAGCGGGCCAATCACTACAGGCTTGACCTTGTGCCCCAGGGCCTGGGCCTCGGCGACCTCCTCAAACAGCTGCTCCCAGCTCAGCTGGAAGCGCTGATCAGCGCTGAACTCAGGCACCAGGTAGTGATAATTGGTATCGAACCACTTCGTCATCTCTTGCGCATGGGCGCCGCCACAACAGCTTTTGCTGACACCGCGAGCCATGCCAAACAAGGTATCCAAGGTTGGCTGGCCGGCGTCAGGCCGAAAACGCTGGGGGATCACCCCAAATGTCAGGGAGTGCGTGAGCACCTGGTCGTACCAGGCAAAGTCACCCACTGGCAGCAAGTCGATTCCAGCATCCTTCTGCAGTTGCCAATGCGCAGCGCGCAGTTGGCGACCCACCACACGCAAACCGGCCTCATCCAGCTCGCCTCGCCAATGGGCTTCCAGCGCCTTCTTTAATTCGCGGTCGCGACCGATGCGAGGAAAACCGAGGGAATGAGATACAGCCATGACTAATTACTCCATACAGATGATGGCCTGTATTCTCAACAACCGCTAATCATGAGACAAACTCAACATATTCGTATTGATCTATAGTTTTACTCATGTTCATATAGCGCCACGTCTGAACCTGCACACCGCTTTGTCTTTATTGCGCCCGCGACCGTGAGATCACCATGCTTGAACTTCGCCACCTGAAAACCCTGCACGCACTGCGCGAAAGCGACAGCCTGGTTGATGCAGCCGAACGCTTGCACCTGACTCAATCCGCGCTCTCGCATCAGTTCAAGGAGCTTGAAGAACGTTTGGGCATGCAGCTATTTGTGCGCAAGACCAAGCCTGTGCGCTTCACCAGTGCCGGCTTGCGCTTGTTGCAACTGTCGGACTCGGTATTGCCACTGCTGCGCAGCGCCGAACGTGACCTGTCGCGTTTGGCTGGCGGCACTGCTGGCAGATTGCATATGGCGATTGAATGCCACAGTTGTTTCCAGTGGCTGATGCCGACCATTGACCAGTTCCGCGATGCCTGGCCCGAGGTGGAACTCGACCTGGCCTCTGGTTTTTCCTTTGCACCCTTGCCAGCCTTGGCGCGTGGCGACCTCGACCTGGTAGTGACCTCGGACCCCCTCGAACTGGCGGGCATTACCTATATCCCGCTGTTCACCTATGAGGCCATGCTCGCCGTCGCCAACCAGCATGCGTTGGCAACCAAGGCCTTTATCGTCGCCGAGGATCTAGAGCAGGAAACGCTGATCACCTACCCTGTGGAGCGTGATCGCCTGGATATTTTTACCCGTTTCCTGGAGCCCGCCGACATCGAACCTGCGCAGGTTCGCACCTCCGAACTGACGGTGATGATGATGCAGTTGGTCGCCAGCGGCCGGGGCGTCTGTGGGTTGCCAAACTGGGCGCTGCACGAGTACAGCTCGCGCGGTTATGTGACCGCCAAGCGACTTGGCGAAAAGGGTTTGCTGGCCACACTCTATGCAGGAATTCGCACCGACATGCTCGATGCGCCCTTTATGCGTGACTTTTTGCTGACCGCCAAGGACACCTCATTCGCCAACCTTGAAGGTGTCAGCGTCGCCCGCTAACCAGCGCCTGGCTGCTCAGAGCCAGGTTCAGCCTGCGCGCGCAACAACAGCAACATCGACGCAGGCTGCACCTGCTGTGGCTGTTTGGGTTCCTGCAACCACTGCAATTGCCACCCCGCCTCGGCCAGCAAAGCGAGCCAGGATTGCAAGGTGCGAAAGAACCATGGCATGGGTTGGGTAAACTCATTGCCAAAGTCACTGAATGACTCAACCCGCCAACCGTCGACGTAGGGCTGGCTGGCGCAGGCCTGCCAGGGGTGCAAGGTCTGGATCAGCAGCAGGCCGGCGTCAGTCGCCCGGCTGCGCATGGCCTTGAGGCTGGGTAAAAGATCTTCCTCAAGCAGGGCAAAATTGCATACCAGTAAGTCAAACTTGCCCAATGCCTGCCCCGCCTCGGCGAGCTGGTCATAGCCAAGCTCATGATAGCGTTGCGCATAAGGGTCGGCTGCGCGAGCCTGCAAGATCAATGGCCGCGAGGCATCGACACCGAGCACCTCAATACCGCTTGCCGCCAGTGCCCGACACAGCCAGCCCTCACCGCAACCGACATCCAGCACGCGTCTGGGCGCACATTCAGCGATGGCATCAAGCACCGCAGCATCCGTAACCAGGCGACGGCTGGGCAGACACTGTTCACGCACAACCCTGGTCCACGCCTCGGCATTGGCCTGCCAACTGCGCATCAGTTGCCTGGGCTTATCAACTGGCATATCGACCTCGCTTCAAGTGGCTTTGGTGCCAGCTCTTGATCCTTTAACCTTGCTCCGTGCCTGCACTTTAGCCAAGCAGCGACTACCATCAAATATAGTGCTTGCTCGCCCATGGCCGAGCCCCGTGCGGTGGTAATATCTGCCCCTACGGATGAACCATAGGCATGCATGGAAATCGAAAGCTGACCGATGGTCTTTTTCCTTTAATACTTGCTGACTATGGTTTGCTGTCAGTCACCGCTGCTGAAACTACCAGCACAGGGCCACATACATGGAGCTAGACGTGCCACCACTCGACCCGCAAAAGCGCCTTGCCGCGCGCAATGCCACCTTGACCCACGAAGACGCACTGAACTGCATGGTTTATCGTCCGGATGAGCAAGACCCTGATGCTGAAGAGATTGACCTGGGCGATGCCAAGATTCTTTTCACCGGCGTCTTCGAAGCGCCAGCCGACTGGGATGAGCAGGAACGGGAAGAGTTTTTTGGCGATACCAACCCCGAGCTGTTCATGACTGCATTTATCGAGTGCGAGTCCAAGCCCGAGTCAGCACAGTTCTTCACGGTGGAAGGCAACGACTATGTCGCGACCATGCCGAACCCGGGTGAAGTGGTGATGTTCTACGTGCTCGACTACAGCGAAGATGACAACGGCCGTGAATACATCCTGGTGCGCGACGACGAACCCATGAGCTGATGAACGCCGATGGGCCGCCAGCTTGGCGGCTCGATTTGCTGGCAGTGCTGTCGGCAAAGCCTTCCGGTGTCAGGTTCGGCGTTGCGTCTTGATATACAGCGCTTCGACTTTCTCCCGCGCCCAAGGCGTCTTGCGCAAGAAGGTCAGGCTCGACTTGATACTCGGGTCGCTTTTAAAGCAGCGGATATCAATACGCTGCGCCAGGCCATCCCACCCGTAAGCTGCAACCAACTGATTGAGAATTGCCTCAAGCGTGACGCCGTGTAGCGGATTGTTTGCGGTTTGAGTCATGCCATGCCCATGCAGCGAGTCGGTTGAGAAGCGCACCATAGCCAAGCCCGGGTGCGAACGGAAGCAATAAACGTAATTTCACCCGCAGCGCAGGCATTAAAAAACCGGTCCATGGTAACGCCCATGGACCGGTTTTGTGCTGCTCAACACTGGCTATCAGACAGCGTTGTACTCTTTCTCGGCGTCAGCGAAGCGCTTCTGCATGGTTGCAGACGGTTCTTTATCCAGCAGGCTGAAAAGCACAATCGCCAGCGTTGCGAGGATGAAGCCAGGAATGATCTCGTACAGACCCAGACCGATGTAGTTCTTCCACACGATCACGGTGATCGCGCCGACCAACATACCGGCAAGTGCGCCGTTGCGGGTCATGCGGCCCCAGATGACGGAAAGCAGGACAACAGGTCCGAATGCAGCACCGAAACCGGCCCAGGCATAGGACACCAGGCCCAATACGCGGTTTTCTGGATCAGCAGCGAGCAAGATCGCGACCAAGGCAATCAGCAACACCATGCCACGACCCACCCAGACCAGCTCGGTTTGCGAAGCATCTTTGCGCAGGAAAGCTTTGTAGAAATCTTCTGTCAGCGCGCTCGAGCAGACCAACAGCTGGCAGCTCAAGGTACTCATCACGGCAGCCAGGATGGCCGACAACAGAACGCCTGCAACCCATGGGTTGAACAACAATTTGGCCAGTTCGATGAAGACCCGCTCAGGGTTTTCAGTTACTGGACCTGCAACCTCCGGGTGTACCGTGAAGTAAGCAATACCGAAGAAACCAACAGACACGGTACCGATCAGGCAAAGGATCATCCAGGCCATGGAGATACGACGTGCTGCAGGAATGGTTTTAACCGAGTCGGCCGCCATGAAGCGCGCCAGGATGTGCGGCTGGCCGAAGTAGCCCAGGCCCCAGGCCATCAGCGAAATCACACCAATGAAGGTTGCACCTTTGAACATGTCAAAGTTGGTGGCGTCTTGCATTTCAATTGCAGCGAATGTTGGATCTACGCCGCCAGTGGCGATCATTACGACCACTGGTGTCAGGATCAAGGCGAAGATCATCAGCGTTGCCTGTACGGTGTCAGTCCAGCTGACAGCCAGGAAGCCACCGATAAAGGTATAGGCGATGGTTGCCGCGGCACCGGCCCACAGTGCAGTCTCGTATGACATGCCAAAGGTGCTTTCAAACAGACGCGCACCTGCTACTACGCCCGATGCGCAATAGATGGTGAAGAACACCAGGATGACCAGCGCAGAGAAGATCCGCAGCACACGGCTATTGTCTTCGAAGCGGTTAGTGAAGTAATCCGGCAGGGTCAGTGCATTACCGTTGTGCTCGGTCTGCACCCGCAGGCGGCCTGCAACAAACAGCCAGTTCAGGTATGCACCGATCACCAGGCCAATGGCAATCCAGGCTTCGGACAAGCCTGACAGGTATACCGCGCCCGGCAAGCCCATCAGCAACCAGCCGCTCATGTCCGATGCACCTGCTGACAACGCAGTTACATAGCTGCCGAGGCTACGGCCACCGAGGATGTAATCGGACAGATTCTTGGTACGCAGATAGGCAAACAGGCCTATCCCGATCATCAAAGCAATGTACACCACAAAAGTGACAAGCATGGGTGTGTTCGCAGTCATTGGGGTGTTCCCCTCTCGTTTGTTGTTATGGCAGCACGGGGTTGGCCCATGCCCTGTATGGCAAGCAGCGGTCGCGTGTAGCGCCCGCACCTCGGAATCCCTGAAAAGCTACTGCGCTAGATATTACGGCGTTAAAAACTGCTCAAATGCGCATTTAGGCCCACTAAACTCCGCTTTTCGCAGTTTTGTCCCTTGTCCTATCGTCGCTCGCTACCTTTTCACAGGATCCCACGTGATAAAGCGGATACCTTGTCTATACCCTGCGGCCGGAAAGCCCGGCCCAGCGTAATATCAGAACAACCGGCCCCCCCTTTAAGATCGAGCAATTAACCTGCAAGTCACTCAATCCGAGACGTCAGGCTCTTTTGAGCCCTCAATAAAACAACGGGCGAGGCCCGAAGGCACCCGCCCGTTAAAACTGCTTAAATCTCGTCGCCCAATGATAACAGCGACGCATTACCTCCGACTGCAGTGGTATTCACCGAAGTCGTGCGTTCGTTAACAAAGCGCAGCAAGTAGCTTGGACCGCCAGCTTTGGGCCCCGTACCGGATAACCCACAACCACCGAAAGGCTGCACGCCGACCACCGCACCAATCTGGTTACGGTTGATGTACAGGTTGCCCACGCGCGCCAAGGCTTCGATGCGCGCTGCGGTTTCCTCGTTGCGGCTGTGCACTCCAAGGGTCAAGCCATAACCGGTGCCGTTGATTGCACCGACCACGGCTTCCAGCTCGCTGGCCTGATAACGCACCAAATGCAGAATCGGACCAAAATTCTCTTTCTTCAACTCATTGATGCCGCCGATTTCGAAGGCGACGGGCGCCACGAAATGCCCATCAAGATCAGCCGCGAGTTGGGTTTCGGCAATCAGCTTGCCTTCGCTCTTGAGCGCAGCGATGTGGGCATCCAGGCCGGCCTTGGCTTCTGCATCGATCACCGGGCCAATATCATTGGCACGCAGGTGCGTCGGGCCAACCTTGAGCTCGGCCATCGCACCTTTGAGCAATTCCACTACGCGGTCGGCAATATCCGCCTGAACATAGAGCACACGCAGAGCCGAGCAACGCTGGCCCGCACTGGTAAAGGCCGATTGCACGGCATCTTTGACCACTTGTTCTGGAAGGGCTGTCGAGTCAACGATCATCGCATTCTGGCCGCCGGTTTCGGCAATCAGCGCGGCGATTGGGCCTTCCTTTTCAGCCAGTTGGCGATTGATGATCCGCGCGGTATCGGTCGAACCGGTGAAGCACACGCCGGATACACGGGCATCGCGGCAAAACACTCCGCCCAGGGTCGCACCATCACCCGGCAGGAATGCAATCACATCCTTGGGCAGGCCGGCCTCGAACATCAGCTCCAGCGCCCGTGCGGCGATCAGGCTGGTCTGCTCGGCTGGTTTTGCCAGCACGCAGTTACCGGCAACCAGCGCTGCGGCGATCTGGCCCAGGTAGATTGCCAGGGGGAAGTTCCAGGGGCTGACGCAGACAAAAATACCGCGACCTTCATGGAACAGCTCATTGCGTTCGCCGGTAGGGCCTTGCAGCTCTTCGCGGCCCAGGCGCAGACGCGCTTGCTGGGCGTAGTAGCGACAGAAATCGACGGCCTCGCGGACTTCATCAATACCGTCCTGCAGGCTCTTGCCTGCTTCCAGCGTGCACATTGCCATCAGCTCTGCGCGGTGAGTTTCAAGCAGGTCTGCCAGGCGCTCGAAGATGCTGGCGCGATCGTCGATAGCAGTGGCATTCCAACGCGGCCAGGCGGCGCTCAGTACATCCAGCGCCTGGGCGGCCTGGGCGGCGCTGGCAAACTCAGCGCTGCCCACCACTTTGCTCAATTCATAGGGGCAGTGCACAGCCTGCGCAGTACCGGTGAGTTTTTCACCTTTGATAACCGGCGCGGCATGCCATTGGCGATTGAGATGAGGCTGATAGGCACTGTTCAATTCTGCCCAGGAATGTTCGATATTCATGTTGATGCCTTGGGAGTTTTTCCGAGCAGCACCAAACAGCGCAGGCGGAAGTGGAATTTTCTCATTGCTGAGCGATTTGAACTTGCGCAACTGCGTCACCGGGTGATCAAGAAGTGACTCAATCGGCGTGCCTGGATCAACCAGTTGATGCACGAACGACGAGTTGGCGCCGTTTTCCAGCAGGCGACGAACCAGGTATGGCAGCAAGTCCTTGTGAGCTCCCACCGGCGCGTAGATACGCACATTGGTGGCGTGCTTTTCCAGTACGGTGTCATACAGTGCATCGCCCATGCCGTGCAGACGCTGGAACTCGAAATCACGCGGCTCTGGCAGTTCAGCGGCCATGGTCAGAATGCAACTGACCGTGTGCGCGTTGTGGCTGGCAAATTGCGGATAGATCACCCCACGGGTGAACTCTGACAACAAGAAACGAGCACAGGCCAGGTACGAGCTGTCGGTGCCTTCCTTGCGGGTAAATACCGGAAAGCCATCCAGCCCCTGGACATGGCACTGCTTGATTTCGCTGTCCCAATAGGCACCCTTGACCAGGCGCAGCGGCATTTTCTCGCCCAGCTCTTTGCCCAGCAAGGTCAGCCATACCAGCACTGGCAGGCAACGCTTGGAGTAAGCCTGGATGACCAGGCCAACCTCGCCCCAGCCACTGATTGCCGGGTCACGCAGCAGTTTTTCGTAGAGTTCAAGTGACAGTTCTAGGCGGTCCGCTTCTTCGGCATCGATCGAGATGCCAACGTTCAACTTGCGGGCCCGTACACACAGCTCGCGCACGTTAGCGAACAGCTCAGTCAGCACACGCTCACGCTGCGCCACTTCATAGCGCGGGTGCAGCGCGGAAAGCTTGATGGAAACCGATGGCCGCGGGCCTTTACCGACTTGTGGTTCCGCACCGACGGTATCAATCGCCTGGCGATAGTCAGCCATATATTTATTGGCGTCTGCAGCGGTCAGCGCAGCCTCACCCAGCATATCGAAGGAGTAGCTGTAGCCCTTCTCACGCTCAGGACGACCATTTTTCAGTGCTTCGCTGATGGTGCGACCAAGTACGAACTGCTTGCCCATGAGTTTCATGGCCTGGTTCATGGCCGCGCGTATAACCGGCTCGCCGGAACGCTTGATCAGCTTGCCCAATACGTTTTTCGGGCGTCCATCTGCTGTTTCCGGGTCAACCACCTTGCCGGTCATGACCAGGCCCCAGGCGGCAAAATTGACCAGTACGCTGTCACTCTTGCCCAGGTGACGCTCCCACTCGGCGGCACTGAGCTTGTCGCGAATCAGCGCATCGGCGGTAACGGCGTCCGGCACGCGCAGTAAAGCCTCGGCCAGGCACATGAGCATCAGCCCTTCCTGGGTGTCGAGGCTGTACTGACGAAGAAGTGCGTCGAGGGTATCGACAGCATTGTCCCGGCTACGCACATCTTCGATCAATGTGCGGGCATTCTGGCGGATAGCCTCAATACCGGCTTCACCGGGGTCGGCGAGCTGCAATAGCTCAGTAAGATAGGCTGCCTCGTCAACGCTGTAATTTGCGCTGATGACAGGGAAAAAATCGGCGGCCTTGGCGGCAGAGATCCGGGTTAGGAACTCGTCCTGCAAGACGTGACTGGCTTTAAACATCACGCCCATCCTCTTATGGAGACTGTTGTTGTGAGCGCCTTTGCAGACTTCAATGCAGCTGTGTTGCCCGAACGACAAAACTTAGGCAACCCAACCAGGCGCAACTGGATGGCTGAATTTAGTGGCAGAGTGATTACAGCTTCTTACTGAAACCTCTGGAGTTTTTGCAGAAAGCTATGGGGCGGGGAACTAATTCCAGGCTGTTTTTTCAACCGGAACACCCGAAAAACAACCAGAGAGCCCGAACTAGAAGGTGTAAGAACCCTGAATCCGGCTAAAACCTGGCCTAATGGACAAAACCTTCCGCACCACACTGCCCGGAGCATTGAGGCGGCGCATCAAGCATCCTGTGACGGGATGCGAACGGCAGTCAGGAACGGCGCATGCCGATGTGTTCGATACCGTCTTCCAGGTAAATATCACTGCATGCAACAAAGTCATAACGCCCGTAGTAACCTTGCAAATGGGCTTGCGCCGATAAATATATCGGCACTTGTGGCCAGCGTCTGGCGCAGGCGTCCAGTGCATATGCCATTAGTTCATGGCCCAGCCCGGAACCTCGCGCCGAAGGATCGGTGACCACACGGCCTATCACAACATGCCCATCATTGCGCGCAGGGTCGAGCAAGCGTAGATAGGCCACCAGCCTGTCGTCTTGCCATGCCATCACATGAAGGGTGTCGCCCTGCATGTCGAGACCATCGATATCATTGTAGACACAATTCTGCTCGACCACGAAAACCGCACTGCGCAGCTTCAATATAGCGTATAGATCGGCCACGCTCAGCTCGCCATGGTGCTTGGTCTGCCAGGTAACGGGCGGTGAAAGGGTCAAGACAAAGTCCTCTGTAAAGGTCTCGGCGCAAGCGGGCGCGTGAGGAGGTAACGCTAAATTGAGCTGCGCATGCGCTTAGGCGTCAAGCCCATGTAGCGGCGCATTGCTGTTGTCAGGGCGCTTTGTGAAGAGAAGCCGCACTCCTCGGCGATCCGAACCAGCGGCAAGTTGCTTTCTCGCAGTAAACGCGCAGCTTGATCCAGGCGGCTTTTAAGCAGGTATTGATGTGGGGTAAGGCCAACGCTGTCTTTGAACTGCGCATGAAAATGGCTTGGGCTCAGGCAAACGGTCTGGGCCAGTTCGGCCACACTGATGCGCCGCGACAGATGCTCGACTATATAGCGATCCAGGCGCTCCAGGTTAAGTGCGCCGCTGACCTGGCGCCGCTGTTCGCCAAACAGGCGCAGGTGCAAGGCGCGCAACAATACGCCCCCCAGCGAGCGCGCAAGAATAGGATCGCTGCCGTAGCGCTCAAGCTCCGCGCCGGCATAGCTGAGCAAGTGCTGGAAGTCTGCATCCAGCTGCGGATAGCGCGGCGTTTCGAACAGATGCGTCAATAACGCCAGGTCTTCGCTGGTGGTGTCCTGCTCATCAAGATCGATGATCAGCATGCGGTTGTCGCCCATGCCCGCAAACTGGTGATCGGCATCGCCGGGAACCAGGCAGGCGCGCATCCGACAAACCTCTCCACCACTGCCGTTGACTTCGAATTCAGCACGACCGGACAACGAAAGCACCAACTGGTGGTGATCGTGGGTGTGTTCGTGGGCTTTATCATCGAGGCGGATTAGGCGGGCATTGAGCATCGCAAGGCGGCGTCCGAAGAGTGATTGCACATTTTACCTTCTAAACTGCCAAAACAGCAGCGTCGACGACAAATGGACAGGCCGTGACCATGCGCCGCAGGCAATTGGTGATTGAAAACCCCAAGTTACCCCCCATGTTTATGTCATAGCCCAACTGCAGGTGCAGCATGAACGAAGATAACGATATCGTCGTAGAACCAGAAAATAAGGATGACCAACGTCTGGCCCTGCCTAATCAGCAACTGCCAGACAAGCTCTATGTGATTCCGATTCACAATCGCCCGCTCTTCCCTGCCCAGGTGTTGCCGATCATCGTCAATCCCGACCCCTGGAGTTCGACCTTGCAACGGGTCAGCGATACGCCGCACAAGAGCATGGCACTGTTCTTTGTCGATAATCCCCCCGCCGATGGAACAGCCCTGGACCCTGATGACTTGCCCGAGCACGGCACCCTGGTGCGCGTGCTCAATGCTTCCGAGGAAGGTGGCAAGTTGCAGTTTGTTGCCCAGGGCCTGACCCGCGTACGCATTCGTGGCTGGTTGAGCCGCAAGCCACCCTACCTGGCCGAGGTTGAATACCCGAAAACCCTGCTTGAGTCCCGTGACGAAATCAAAGCCTATGGCATGGCACTGATCAATGCGATCAAGGAACTGCTGCCGCTCAACCCGCTGTATAGCGAAGAACTGAAGAACTACCTCAATCGCTTCAGCCCCAACGACCCCTCGCCGCTGACCGACTTTGCCGCCGCCCTGACCACAGTGCCTGGCAATGAGCTGCAAGAAGTCCTCGACACTGTGCCGATGCTCAAGCGCATGGAGAAAGTGCTGCCGCTACTGCGCAAAGAGGTTGAAGTGGCACGGCTGCAAGGTGAGTTGTCAGCGGAGGTCAACCGCAAGATATCCGAGCATCAACGTGAATTCTTCCTCAAGGAACAACTGAAAATCATCCAGCAGGAGCTGGGCCTGAGCAAGGATGATCGCAGCGCCGATATCGAGCAGTTCGAGCAGCGCCTGGAAGGTAAAACCCTGTCCGAGCATGCCCAAAAACGTATTGATGAAGAGCTGGGCAAGCTGGCGATACTGGAAACCGGCTCACCCGAATATGCCGTCACCCGCAATTACCTGGATTGGGCCACGGCGCTGCCATGGGGCATGTTTGGCGAAGACAAGCTTGACCTCAAGCACTCGCGCAAAGTGCTCGACAAACATCACTCGGGCATGGACGACATCAAGTCGCGAATCACCGAGTTTCTTGCTGTAGGCGCCTTCAAAGGCGAAATCGCAGGCTCCATCGTATTGCTTGTAGGCCCGCCCGGGGTGGGCAAGACCAGTATCGGCAAATCGATTGCCGAGTCCCTGGGCCGCCCTTTTTATCGCTTCAGCGTTGGCGGCATGCGCGACGAGGCCGAGATCAAGGGCCATCGGCGTACCTACATTGGCGCCCTGCCCGGCAAGCTGGTGCAAGCGCTGAAGGAAGTCGAGGTGATGAACCCGGTAATCATGCTCGATGAAATCGACAAAATGGGCAGCAGTTTTCAAGGCGACCCGGCTTCTGCCCTGCTGGAAACCCTCGATCCGGAGCAGAATGTCGAGTTTCTCGACCACTATCTCGACTTGCGCATAGACCTGTCGAAAGTCTTGTTCATCTGTACCGCGAACACCCTCGACTCGATTCCTGGGCCACTGCTCGATCGCATGGAGATTATTCGTCTTTCCGGCTATATCACCGAAGAGAAACTGGCGATTGCTAAAAACCACCTGTGGCCAAAACAATTGGAAAAAGCCGGAGTACCGAAAAAACACCTGAGCATTACCGATGCAGCGCTACGTGGTGTCATTGAAGGCTACGCCCGTGAAGCCGGTGTGCGCCAGCTTGAAAAGCAACTGGGCAAACTGGTGCGCAAGGCGGTCGTGCAATTGCTGGAGGCACCCGACACGCCGGTAAAAATCGGCCACAAGGACCTTGAGCGCTATCTCGGCATTGCGGTTTTCCGTAACGAACGGGTGCTCTCCGGCAAAGGCGTGATTACCGGTCTTGCATGGACCAGCATGGGCGGGGCCACGCTGCCGATCGAGGCCACACGCATTCACACCCTCAACCGTGGTTTCAAACTCACTGGCCAGCTCGGCGAGGTGATGAAAGAGTCTGCTGAAATCGCCTACAGCTATATCAGCTCGAACCTTAAAAAATTTGGCGGTGACAGCAGCTTCTTCGACCAGGCATTTATTCACCTTCACGTCCCCGAAGGCGCAACCCCGAAAGACGGGCCAAGCGCTGGCGTGACCATGGCCAGTGCGCTGCTTTCGCTGGCACGCAACCAGGTGCCGAAAAAAGGCGTGGCCATGACCGGCGAACTGACGCTGACCGGGCAAGTGCTGCCCATTGGTGGGGTTCGCGAGAAAGTGATTGCCGCACGCCGGCAGAAAATCCATGAACTGATCCTGCCAGATGCCAACCGAGGCTCGTTTGAGGAACTGCCGGACTACTTGAAGGAAGGCATTACCGTGCACTTCGCCAAACGCTATAGCGATGTAGCCAAGGTGCTGTTTGAGTAAAGCTACAGGCAAGCAAAGGCTCAAGGGCGGACCTGCACTTGAGCCTTTGTCATCAGGGCAATGCTGTTTTTCGATGCGCTCAGGCTTACGCTTGGACATCGTCTGGGGCTATGCTGGACAACCATTTCCATCACCGGAGCCAAACATGACCGCAGTTTACCGCCTGCTGCCGCCACTCAGCCTCGCGTTGCTAGCCGGCTGCTCCACCCAATCAACGACCGTTAACCTGCAACAGCAAAGCGATTGCCCGCTGAGCCTTAGCACCGAGCAACAACTGATCATCAGTTTGCCAAGCAACCCGACCACAGGTTTCCGCTGGGTTGTGCGCGATGCGGCCCCGGCTGTATTGACCAGCCTTGGCCCCGAGGTTTACAGCAATCCTGAGGAATCGGGACTGGTCGGCAGCGCGGGTAAATCAACCTGGCGCTACACGGTCAAGCAACCGGGAGAAGGTCACCTGGTCATGACTTATCAACGGCCATGGGAAACCGAGGTTGCACCTGCGCAAACCTTTGACTGCACCATCAAGGTCAAGTAATTCGCCCGACTACACCGGTTCACCCGGGTTCGGCGCGAAAAGCTACTTCAAGCGTCATCTTCAGCGTTGGCAAGCAGCAATCAAAACGACATAGTCATGGCTTCCGCCACCTGGTCGAGAATTTGATATGCGTTGGTTGCTTTTAGCCCTCAGTGGCGCGGCACTGTTCATCTATGCAAGAGTTGCCGATCTTGCCCTGCTGGGTCTGCTGAGCAAAGGCATCCCGGTCATTGCGCTGCTGCTGTGGATGCAACAGGCGCCCGCTGGCACCTATAGCCGCTGGATTCGCATCGGGCTGCTGTGCTCGCTGGCTGGCGATATCCTGCTCGACTGGCCGGGCGACCTGTTCGTGTTTGGCCTGGGCGCCTTCCTGCTGGCCCACCTCGCTTATTTGCGCGCTTATTTCAGTGACTGCAAGCGGCCTGCCTGGCCCGCGCTGTTCATTGCGATCATAGTCGGTGGCGGCATGTTCAGCGTTCTGGCCAGTGCCGGACTCGGTCCTCTCCTGATTCCCGTGCTCTGCTATGCCACCGCTATCGGCGCCATGCTCTGGCGTGCCCTTGCCCGCCTGAACCAGCCACATATCAATCAGCGAGGCGCCTGGTTGGCGGCTGTTGGCGCGCTGCTTTTCGTGTTGTCCGATAGCCTTATCGGTATCAACCGCTTTGTCGCACCATTCGCCGCCGCGCCCTATGCGATTATCCTCACCTACTGGCTGGCGCAATGGGCAATCGCCACGTCCGCTCAGCAGCGTTTTCGCTGAGACATCAACCGACACGGGCGTGCCTGGGCCGTTTTCCGGCCCATTGACACAATCATGGTTTGGTTAAGCAGCCAAGTTGGCTAAAATACGCGGATTTCCCGTCCTGTTTCGGAACCACCGTGAGCAAAGAGCCCGACCGCATATTTTCCCAACCGCTGGCGCAAGTACCGGACTTTGCCTTTAACGAGGATGTGGTCAGGGTATTTCCGGACATGATCAAACGCTCGGTGCCTGGCTATCCGACCATTGTTGAAAACATTGGCGTGCTCGCCAGCCAGTTCGCCAAGCCCCATAGCGTGCTCTACGACTTGGGCAGCTCGTTGGGCGCGGTCACCCAGGCGCTACGTCGCCATGTACAGATTGAAGACTGCCGGGTCATCGCTATCGACAACTCCAGCGCAATGGTTGAGCGCTGCCGCGAATACCTGCATGCACAGGATTCGATGTTTCAAGAGTTGTTACCGGTCGAAGTGATCGAGGCCGACATTCTCAGCCTCCAATTCCAGCCAACATCACTGGTCGCATTGAACTTCACCCTGCAGTTCATCAAGCCTGACCAGCGGCTTGAGTTGCTCGGGCGTATCCGCAATGCCTTGCTGCCTGGCGGCGCCTTGATCCTTTCGGAAAAGCTCTGCTTCGAAGATGATGAACAACAGCAATTGCTCACCGAGCTGCACATCGCCTTCAAACGCGCCAATGGCTACAGCGAGCTGGAAATAGCCCAGAAACGCAGCGCTATTGAAAACGTGATGATTCCCGACAGCCTTGAAACCCACCGCGAACGCCTGCTTAGCGCAGGCTTCAGCAAGGTGACGCCTTGGTTCCAATGCCTTAATTTTGCCTCGATGATTGCCCTACCATGATCCAGCGTTTTGATTTAGATGCACTACAATCACAGCTCGCCGGGACGCCACTGCAGGAGTGGAGCGCCGACCTGCCACGGCAAATAGACAGCAAGCTGGCGATCGGCCATGGTGACCTGGAACGCTGGTATGCAGCGGTTCAAGCCTTGCCGCCCCTGGTAATCACTGAGCTGGAAATGCTGCAGGCGTTCAGCTTCAACGGCCCCTGCGACGAGTCGAGCCGTGAACAGTTAAAAACGGCTCTGCAGGGCTTGATCCCATGGCGCAAAGGCCCTTTTCAACTGTTTGGCGTGCATATTGATACCGAGTGGCGCTCCGACTGGAAATGGCAGCGCGTCGCGCCCTACCTTGACCTCAAGGACAAGCGCGTCCTCGATGTTGGCTGCGGCAATGGCTATTACATGTGGCGCATGCTCGGCGCGGGCGCCAGCTGCGTGGTGGGCATCGATCCAAACTGGCTGTTTTTCAATCAGTTTCTGGCCATGAAGAACTACCTGCCGGAACAGCCCATCTGGCACCTGCCTTTGGCTGTCGAGGAACTACCACCGAAGCTGCAAGGCTTTGACACGGTGTTCTCGATGGGCGTGCTCTACCACCGGCGCTCCCCCATCGACCACCTGCTCGATCTCAAGGATTGCCTGGTCAAAGGTGGTGAGCTTGTGCTCGAAACCCTGGTTGTAGAGGGTGATGCCCAGCAAGTATTGCTGCCTGAGGATCGCTACGCGCAGATGCGTAACGTGTGGTTCTTGCCATCAGTTCCAGCATTGGAGTTGTGGCTACGCCGCGCAGGCTTTGTCGACATCCAATGTGTTGATGTCAGCACCACCTCAATCGAAGAGCAACGCGCCACCGAGTGGATGCGTTATCAGTCATTGCCCGAGTTTCTCGACCCAGCCGATCACAGCCGCACGATCGAAGGTCTACCGGCGCCGACGCGGGCCGTGATTACCGCACGTAAAGCTTAGCACCACTCCTCGGGGATTCCTTGAGGCCTGTAGTCGACTTCGGCCACATCATTGCATGGGCTGGGCAGTCGTCGTTGGCGGCTTGGTTCTGCTCACTCCATTCGCAGCTTTCATTGCTTGGCTTATACGTGCCAGTGGCGGTTGGAGTGATGACCACTTAGGGTCGACTCCAGTCTGTCGCGACAGTCTGAATACGGCCCACAACTGCCTATCCGAGAGGGTTGCTGCTGTCGATCCAAAACGTTCTATTTCCCTTCATGCGCCAGGTTTGCGCAGGCCACCCTTTCCAGCCTTTCTCTCGCCCCCCGCCCCGACCGCCCCCAGCATTTTCTGGAAGCTTGGGCATTCAATATGACGATCAGCAGGGCAGGACGCTACTCGGCGGAGCTCGTCGCGTATGGCGCTGAGTCGTTCGATGGTGCTGTCCAGTTCGTCAGCCTTTTGCTTGAGCCGCTGACGATCAATATCGGGCTGCCCCTCTGCGTCCAGCATGGCGACAAGATCGTCCAGTGAAAGCTCTGCCGATTGCCCGAGTGCGA
This sequence comes from Pseudomonas segetis, assembly GCF_900188155.1. Classification (GTDB taxonomy): domain Bacteria; phylum Pseudomonadota; class Gammaproteobacteria; order Pseudomonadales; family Pseudomonadaceae; genus Aquipseudomonas; species Aquipseudomonas segetis. The sequence goes on along the minus strand of NZ_FZOG01000001.1, from coordinate 121,955 downwards.
TCAAGGACAACCGCTCAAGTACATCGGCATGAAACACGCGACTCAGGCCACGCCGGCCGATCGAACGGATAAGGCCTTTTTCTTCGTAGTAGCGCAGCGTTGAAGCCGGTAGACCGGAACGTCGTACCACTTCACCAATAACCAGCTCTTTCATGCTTGACCTCAAGTCGACTTGAACTTGCAGACTGCTCGTATCAAACCGCCAAAACAGGTTGAAGGCAAGGAGGTACGTCATGGGAATAAGCGAGACAGCACTGCGCATTCTGTTTGTTGGAATGGGGGCCACGCTGATCATGGACCTATCGGGTTTTATTCAAGCACGAGTGTTTGGTCTAGCGTCGCTTGACTATGGCCTGGTCGGTCGTTGGCTGGGCCACATGTTGCGAGGGCGGTTTCGTCATGCCCCGATCATGGGGGCGGCTCCAGTCAGGAATGAACGCTTGGTCGGGTGGGCATTCCATTACATCACCGGTATTGTCTTCGCGATGGTGCTGATCGGTGCGAAAGGATCTGCCTGGCTCTGCAACCCCACACTGGCGCCTGCTCTGGTTATGGGGTTGGTCAGCGTAATTGCGCCCTTTTTCATCATGCAACCCGCGCTCGGTTTCGGCGTTGCCGGTTCGAAGACTGGGGTGCCGAGGGTAACAAGGCGCAGAAGCGTCACTGCGCACCTGACCTTCGGACTGGGACTTTTTGTGGCGGGATGGCTGCTGATGCTGCTCTTTCCGGCATCAATCTGCCTGCCTTGAGCGCCTTCGGTGCAGCAATGGTGCGGGGTGAGAGCCCTGGTTGAAAGTGCCTGGCTTTGGCCGCTGCCTGCCTGACGCAATCACCCGCGGTTAGCTGCTGCCACTATCAATTGCTTCATCTCCACCACGGCCTGTTTAAAACCGACAAACAAGGCATGGGCGACCAGCGCATGGCCGATATTCAATTCGTTGATCCCGGCAATCGCCGCCACGGGTTCAACGTTGTGATAGTGCAAGCCATGCCCGGCGTTGACGATCAAACCCTGGCTGACGCCACGCTTCACACCATCGGCAATACGTGCCAATTCGACGGCTTGCTCCTGGGCTGTATGCGCATCGGCATAACGACCGGTATGCAACTCAACAGCAGGCGCGCCGACACGTTTGGAAGCGTCGATCTGTTGCGGGTCCGGGTCGATAAACAACGAAACCTCACAGCCTATCTTGCTCAAGCGCTCCACCGCCGCACGAATGCGCTCCTCCTGGCCTGCAACATCGAGCCCGCCTTCGGTGGTCAGCTCCTGGCGCGTTTCCGGCACCAGGCATACATGCTCGGGACGGATGCTTTCAGCAAATGCGAGCATCTCCTCGGTCACGCCCATCTCGAAGTTCATGCGTGTTTGCATCACCTCTTTAAGCAGGCGCACGTCGCGCTCCTGGATGTGCCGGCGATCTTCACGCAGGTGTACGGTAATGCCGTCGGCACCCGCTTCCTCGGCGTCCAACGCAGCCTTCACCGGATCTGGGTAACGTGTGCCACGGGCTTGGCGCAGCGTAGCTACATGATCAATATTCACACCCAGCAAAACACGATTGGCATCAGTCACGAGTAGGCTCCTTGAGGGTCATAAACAATTCACGGCTAACCAGCGGCTTGCCGCCTAGATGGGGGGCCAGTGCTTGGCGCATCAGCCGTTTGGCAGCTGCTAGCGCACCCGGAGTTTGCCAGTTGGCGTCGGCCATGGCTAACAATTCGGCACCCTGGAATGCACCTGGCTGCCATTGGCCTATAGGCACCAGGCCGTCGTCTGTCTGCAAGCGATAGATACCATCACTGACCACGGCCTGGCCGTGCAAATCCTGGTCGAGGGCAAAACCATAGCCCAGTTGGTCGAGCAAACGCCACTCGAAGGAGCGCAACAAAGGCTCGATGGCCCGCCCCTGGCCAAGCGCAAGCAAGGTCAGGGCATAGTGATCGAAAATCGCTGGCTGGGCATCTTCGGCGGGTAACAAGCGAATCAGAAGTTCATTGAGATAAAGCCCACTGAACAGCGCCTCGCCTGACAATAGATTGGGGATGCCGGTTGCCTCGAGGCGCGAGACATTCTTCAACTCACCGCGACCGCGAAACTCGGCATCCAGGGCAACAAAAGGCCGCGCCAGGGTTCCGGCCTTGCCCCGTGCACCTCGTAAAACGGCGCGCAAGCGCCCTTGAGGCGTAAGGAAATCCACCAGCGCGCTGCTCTCGCGATACGCACGGCTGTGCAACACATAAGCGGGCTGGTTCAGCACAAGCATGGCAAGTATTGACTCGAAATGAACTGCGCGTGGCTGGGTGCCACGCGCGCATTGGAGCAAGCTTAACTGATCATGACGGCCTAATCTGCCGTGCTTGCTCAGATGTCGTCGTAACCGAGCGAACGCAAAGCCCGCTCATCATCCGACCAACCACCTTTGACCTTGACCCAGAGGTTGAGCATGACCTTGGAATCGAACAGCACTTCCATGTCCTTGCGCGCTTCCTGGCCAACTCGCTTGATGCGCTCACCCTTGTCGCCAATGATGATTTTCTTCTGGCCGTCGCGTTCAACCAGAATAAGCGCATGAATATGCAGAATCCGGCCTTCTTGCTTGAACTCTTCAATTTCAACGGTGATCTGGTAGGGCAGCTCGGCACCCAGTTGACGCATGATTTTTTCGCGCACCAACTCGGCGGCGAAGAAACGACTGGAGCGGTCAGTGATCTGGTCTTCGGGGAAGAAGTGATCGCCTTCCGGCAGGTGCGAGCTAACCAGTTTCTCAAGGGTTTCGAGATTATGGCCGTGGTGCGCGGAGATAGGCACGATCTCAGCCTTGGGCAACTGGGTAGCCAACCACTCCAGGTGCGGCATCAGGTCTGACTTGTCTTCAAGGCGATCGGTCTTGTTGATCGCCAGAATCACCGGGCCTTCAACGTACTGGATACGCTCAAGCACCATCTGGTCTTCATCCGTCCAACGGGTGCGATCAACCACAAAAATCACCACATCAACGTCTTTCAACGCCGAAGATGCGCTTTTGTTCATGTAGCGATTGAGCGCTTTCTCGTTGTTTTTATGTAGGCCTGGGGTATCGACATAGATAGCCTGGGCGCCATGTTCGGTCTTGATGCCGAGCATATTGTGGCGAGTGGTTTGCGGCTTGCGCGAGGTAATTGCAAGCTTTTGCCCAAGGATATGGTTCAGCAGCGTTGACTTGCCCACGTTAGGCCGGCCAACGATGGCGACATAGCCACAGCGTGAAACAGGTGAATCAGTCATGGCCGTTCTCCACACCCAGGGCGATCAGGGCTGCCGCGGCGGCAACCTGTTCAGCAATGCGCCGACTAGCGCCCTGCCCCAGTGTTTTGTCATTCAATAAAGTCACCTGGCATTCAACGATGAATGTCCGACAGTGAGGCTCGCCCTGAATATCAACCACATCGTAACGCGGCAATTCGCAGGCACGGGACTGCAGGAACTCCTGCAGCCGCGTTTTTGGATCCTTGTTGGTATCGACCAGGGTCAGGCTTTCCAACTCATTGGTCAGCCATGCCAGCACACGCTCACGCGCCGCCTCCATGCCCGAATCCAGGTAGATAGCACCGATCAATGCTTCCAGTGCATCGGCCAGGATCGACTCACGTCGAAAACCGCCGCTTTTAAGCTCGCCGGAACCCAGTCGCAGGTATTCACCCAGATCAAAGCCACGGGCCAGGATCGCCAGGGTTTCGCCCTTGACCAAGCGCGCGCGCAAGCGTGACAACTGGCCTTCTCGGGCTTGCGGGAAGCGCTCGAACAGCGCCTCGCCCGCAACAAAGTTAAGAATAGCGTCACCGAGGAATTCCAGGCGCTCATTATTGCGCCCAGCAAAACTGCGATGGGTCAGGGCCAGGACCATGTGGTCCTGGTCTTTAAAGGTGTAACCGAGCTTGCGCTCTAAACGGGCTAACGAATCATTCACGGCATACGCACACGGAATTCTTTATCAAAATGGACCACCAGATCGAGGTTCTCGATCAGCGGCTCACGCTTCTCGTATTTGAGATGAGCGCGAAATTCATTGTTCTCGACTGTTACTTCAAGGGCATCCCGAAGCTTCAGGTCGCGAATACTGTTGACCTGCATGCCCTTGCTGACATGGTTGTAAAAATCACCAACGGTGCGGATATCCGCAGCCTTGTCGGTCTCGACCGAAGTGATGATCTTTTCCATCGACATATAGTCAAGGTAATGCGGTATTACCTTGAAAGCCGCGCTGGCAAAAAACGCAACAAGCCCCAGCACCAGCAACCAACTAATAATAGACATTCCCTTTTGCGAACGCGCAAATGTCATGATTAACCCCATTTATTAGAATTTTAAAACGCCAAAGCGGCGAGCTAACAGACTATATATAGACTGCGGCGCTGATTTGAACAGCGCCGCATTTTCAGGTTTTAAATCAGTGAATCAGGCCAACGCGTGAAAAGTTTGGCAGATTACTCATTTTCGGATCCGGCCAGCTCATCCATACCGCAAAGGCCTTACCCACGATATTTTTGTCTGGAACCATGCCCAGCAAGGGCTTTGGAATGTTTGGGTCATTCCAGTAACGGCTGTCGTTGGAGTTGTCGCGGTTATCGCCCATCATGAAGTAGTGCCCTTCAGGCACCACCCACTCACCGCCGGGAACGGCGTGATAACGCTTCATTTCCTTGCGAATCAAATGCTCAGCTTCGCCCAGTTTCTCGTTGTAGAGCATCACGCTGCCGAGGCTGCCTGGCTCTTCACCGATCAGCTGTTGAGCGACCAGCTTGCCGTTCACATAGAGGTGCTTGTCCTTGGTGTAACGGATCTGGTCGCCCGGCAAGCCCACTACCCGCTTGATGTAGTTGATGTTCGGATCGCTTGGATAGCGAAACACCATTACATCGCCACGCTGCGGGTCTTCGACCTGGATAACCTTGGTATCGATGACCGGCAAACGAATACCATAGGCAAACTTGTTTACCAGGATGAAGTCACCGACTTCCAGGGTCGGGCGCATTGAGCCCGATGGAATCTGGAAGGGTTCAACCAGAAAGGAGCGCAGTATCAGCACAATCGCCAATACGGGAAAGAAAGACTTGCCGTACTCGACCAGCAGCGGCTCTTTATTCAGTCGTTCAATCACCTGCTCGTCGGCCTCGCCAGCAACCTGACCTTGATAGGTTGCGATTGCATTACGCCGACGTGGAGCCAGAAACACCAAGTCAAATAAAGCCAAGGCACCACACACGGCAACTGCGATGACCAGTAACAGCGGGAAATTGATCGACATATGTCTTAACTATCCACTTTGAGAACAGCAAGGAAGGCGTCTTGTGGTATTTCCACATTACCGACCTGCTTCATTCTTTTCTTACCGGCCTTCTGCTTTTCCAGCAGCTTACGTTTACGACTTACGTCGCCACCGTAGCATTTGGCCAGTACGTTTTTACGCAAAGCCTTGACGCTTGTACGCGCAATGATTTGCCCACCAATTGCAGCCTGAATTGCCACATCGAACATCTGACGCGGAATCAGTTCCTTCATTTTCTCGGTCAACTGGCGACCTTTGTATTGCGCCTTGTCACGGTGCACGATCAGCGCCAATGCATCGACCTTGTCGCCGTTGATCAGCACATCCAACTTGACCAGATTAGCCGACTGGAAACGGTCGAAGCTGTAGTCCAGCGACGCATAACCACGACTTACCGACTTGAGGCGGTCGAAAAAGTCGAGCACCACCTCGTTCATTGGCAGGTCGTAGGAAACCTGGACCTGACTGCTCAGGTACTGCATATCGATTTGTACGCCGCGCTTTTCGATACACAGGGTAATGACGTTACCCAAATGCTCCTGCGGCACCAGGATATTGGCGCGCACTATGGGCTCGCGCATATCTTCGATAGCCGAGATATCCGGCAACTTCGATGGGTTGTCGACGTAGATGGTTTCGCCGGTTTTGAGCACGACCTCAAAGACTACGGTCGGCGCCGTGGTGATCAGGTCCAGGTCATACTCACGCTCAAGGCGCTCCTGGATGATCTCCATGTGCAGCATGCCGAGGAAGCCAATGCGGAAACCAAAGCCCAAGGCGTCGGAGCTTTCCGGCTCGTACTGCAATGCAGCATCGTTGAGCGTCAGCTTCTGCAGGGCTTCACGGAAGTCTTCAAAGTCATCGGAGCTGACCGGGAACAAGCCAGCGTAGACCTGCGGCTTGACGCGTTTGAAGCCGGGCAGCATATCGACATCAGGGGTCGTCGACAGGGTCAGGGTATCGCCCACTGGCGCACCATGAATGTCCTTGATACCGGCGATAATAAAGCCCACTTCACCGGCTTTAAGATCGGCTGTGGCAGTGTGCTTGGGGTTGAACACGCCAACGCTGTCGACCTGATGCATCTTGCCGGTGGATTTGACCAGCACCTTGTCGCCCTTCTTGATCCGCCCGTGACGCACGCGCACCAGAGAGACAACACCCAGGTAGTTGTCAAACCAGGAGTCGATGATCAACGCTTGCAGCGGTGCATCAATCTCGCCGGTTGGTGCCGGAATGGTGGTAACCAGACGCTCCAGCACTTCATCGACGCCCATGCCGCTCTTGGCGCTACAGGCCACGGCATCGGTCGCATCGATACCGATGATATGTTCGATTTCTTCCTTGACTCGCTCAGGCTCGGCCTGCGGCAAGTCCATCTTGTTCAGTACCGGCATGACCTCAAGGCCCTGCTCGATAGCGGTATAGCAGTTAGCTACCGACTGCGCCTCAACACCCTGGCCGGCATCGACCACCAGCAACGCGCCTTCGCACGCAGCCAGCGAACGACTGACTTCATAGGTGAAGTCAACGTGGCCAGGCGTATCAATGAAGTTCAACTGATAGGTTTTGCCGTCACGCGCCTTGTAATACAAGGTCACGCTGTGCGCCTTGATGGTAATGCCGCGCTCGCGCTCCAAGTCCATGGAGTCCAGCACCTGGGCCTCCATTTCGCGCTCAGTCAGACCACCGCACATTTGAATAAAGCGGTCAGCAAGCGTCGACTTGCCGTGGTCAATATGGGCAATAATACTGAAATTACGTATGTGGCTCAGGTCACTCACAAGACAACACTCAAAAAGATCGCAGGCGACGGCCCGCCGAAAATAGCCGCGAAGTGTACCCGATTTACCGCCAACTCGTCACCCACGGCCCCAACCTCGCTGATATAAGGCTGACAACCTGCCGCAAAGCCTGCACAGCGGCAGATTCGCCGGGGGCAAGACACAAAAAAGGGCGATTAAATCGCCCTTTTCCGCTGTCGACTGTTACTCAGACAATTTGAAGGTAATGAAGCTTGCGCGGCCCTTGCGCAATACGCGCATCGACACCGAGCGATCCTTCGGCAGGGCCTTGGCGACAGCCGCAAAGGTTTTGCCAGAGTCAATCGCCTGATTGTTCAGGTGAGTAATGACATCCCCCTGACGCAAACCGATCAACGCAGCCGGTCCATCCATGACCTCACTGATCACCACGCCACCCTTGAGATCCAGCGCTTTCTTTTGCTCGGCGCTCAACTCAGCCACTTTAACGCCCAGGCGGTTGCTGCTTTGCTCGGCGCTTGGTGCCGCATCGCCAGCCAGAGCAGTGCCATCTTCAGGTAGCGAGCCGATGGTCAGGTCAAGCGTCTTGCGAGCGCCATCACGAACAACTTCCATCTTCGCCTTGGAGCCAGGCTTCAAGCCACCGACAAGGTGCGGCAGGTCAGCAGACATGATGATCGGCTTGCCATTGAGGCTCAGGATTACATCACCCACCTGCAAACCACTCTTGGCACCTGGGCCACCTTCAAGCACCTGGGCAACCAGGGCGCCTGCCGGCTTGTCCAAGCCAAACGACTCGGCCAGGTCCTTGTTCACTTCCTGGATGACCACGCCCAGCCAGCCGCGACTGACCTTACCATCAGCCTTGAGTTGATCAGCCACATCCATTGCCACGCTCATGGGAATCGCAAAGGACAACCCCATGAAACCACCGGAACGGGTGAAAATCTGCGAGTTGATGCCTACGACCTCACCCTCGAGGTTGAACAGCGGACCGCCTGAGTTGCCTGGGTTGATCGCCACATCGGTCTGAATAAAAGGCACGTAGCTTTCATTCGGCAGACTACGCCCCTTGGCGCTGACGATACCGGCTGTCACCGAATGGTCGAAACCAAATGGCGAACCAATGGCCAACACCCACTCACCGACCTTGAGGTCTTCCGACTTGCCCAGCTTTACTGTGGGCAGGTCCTTGGCATCGACCTTGAGCAAGGCCACGTCACTGCGCGGGTCTGCGCCGATCACCTTGGCCTCGAGCTCACTGCGATCCGACAGGCGAACAATGATTTCATCGGCATCGGCGATCACATGATTGTTGGTCATGATGTAGCCGTCGGAGGAAATGATGAACCCAGAACCCAGCGATTGCGCTTCACGCTGACGGCCATGGCTCGGCGGTCGTGGCTGCTGTGGAATGCTGCGCTCGAAGAATTCACGAAACATCGGCGGCAGCCCCTCAAGGTCGGGTGCAGACATACCGCCAGAGCTTGCGACTGCATCTGGGATTTTTTGCCGCGTGCTGATGTTTACAACTGCGGGCGAGGCCTTCTCAACCAGCTCAGTGAAGTCAGGCAGCTCAGCACGAGCGGTGAGCGCCTGCCCCATTAGCAACAATGAGAGCACAGCGGAACAACATATTTTCAGGCTAGGCATTAACGTAAAGCTCCCCATCCGGAATAGATTGACTCATTGAACAGTCGTAGCATTCGCCAATATGGCACGCATTACTACCGGCTGAAATTGTGGATTTTCCGCCACACGAGACGTCCGCCAGCGCACCCCGAGCCAGGATGCAACCAACCCCGCGAAACTTGACAGAATTACCCACGGCTCACTCAGAGACAGCTGATCAGCAAGAACAGCTGCCGCAAATAGCCCAATCAAGGGCATCAGGTAGACGAGCAGTGAACCGCGCACAAGCAAATCCTCGCGCCCCCCAATCACTACTTGGTCGCCAACAGTTAAATGCAGATTTGATAGCGCTCGCACATAGCCTCGACGGCTATCAACGCCTAGCTTATCGAGCAAACCCTGGCCGCAGCCGGCATTTGCCGAGCATGTAGAGCAGGTGCTTTTGCGAAGTGTCTCGACCCATACCGCGCCGGACTCTACTGCAACGACCCGCCCCTGCTCTTCGATCATGGCTGAGGTTGAGCCTCACCCTGGCGAACTGACAATGCCACTCGCTCGGCAGTCCCAAGCGGGATTTCCCCCACGACAGTGACCATGACATCCCCCCCCGAAGTCGCCAAACGCCGCGACACCGCGACTGTCGGGCCAAGCTGAGTGCGCGCATCCCCTGCGGTTGCGCCATCGAGAGGTTCAAGAAAGACTGAAAAGCGCGCCAGGCCATCGTCGTATAGAAGACAGGCTACGGGCTCTTCGGAAATTGAGCTGACCTTCTGGGTCGTTGAACTCAAGCTAAAACCAGGAGGCAACCAGTCGGTACGCCATGCCTTGGCATCCAGCGGCGTTGCCGCAACGACCTTGACTGGCTGGCAGTCAGCGCTCGGAGTGACAGGTTCGGTATTGGTGGCTTGGCTCGCATCGAACTGAGTGAACTGGAATCGCTCTAACATCTGCCCCTTGTCATTGAGCAACAAAGACTTGAGCGGCACACCAGTCTCGCTGTCGAGGTGCAGCTCAATACCGTAGCGGTGCTGGTCTCGCGGAAGCAGCCCAAGAACCACAGCGCTTCGCCCGGCAACGCGGGAATTGCCCATGACGCGGATGTCGTACCATTTGGCTAGCTCGTTTGCATTCAGTTCACGCGCGGGCCATGCCTGGGCGTCACTGACTTCATCAACCAGGCCGCCAACCACGCATTCAGTACGCCCATTGACACGGAAGCTTTCATGGGCAGGACCATCCAGCTGAAGAAGACGGTCATGCACGACCTTGTCCTTGTCAACCTGATGCCAAATGCTATGAGTGGAAAAGCTACCATTACGCTCATATATGAACGTGCCATGGTAGCTTTGATTCTGGCTTGCATCGGATAAGCGTCGCAACCAATCTTGCGCATCAGATGCAGCAGCAGGTAACGCCAAACAACCGCCTAACAATAAGGCGGTCAGGGGTATAAAGCGCATGCGTTTCCTTAACGGCTTTCCAGACTTGCTGCGCGTGCGTATGGCAGTGCGCCTTCAGTCACATTTGAACCAATTTGCTCAGCATGCTGACGCACGTAGGACGGCAAGCGCTGCTCATGCCATGTTGGCTCAGCTTTACTCGACGGTATCATGGATGAGCCCTGATCATCAGTGGTAAAACCGGCCAACATTGCAGGTCCCTGCACCTGGACATGGTTGATCGCAGGTTGGGCCGCTGCTTGCTGGGCAAGCTCAGTACCGGTCAGCTCATCCTGGTTGTACAGTCGCACACCCGCCAACACAGCCACTGTCACCGAGGCAGCAACAGCCAACCGGCCAACCGCACGCCATGGGCCACGAGTCACATTGCCCGGTGCTTGCGGCATGGCTTCATCGGCAATCGCAGCAGAGACCGCACTGGCAATGTCCAAACGTGGCTCAAGCAGCTCTTTGTGCATTACGGCGCGGGCTATCTGGTAGCGCGACCATTTGGCTCGCAACTCGGCATCATGACTGGCGCCGAGCACTCGCCGAAGCTCCATTTCGTCCGCTTCGTTATCCATCACCGCGGACAGCGATTCCTGCAGGGCTTCACGACTCATAATGATTCCTCTCTTGGCTGTCGCCGCTGTCTTAGGTTTCTTGCAACAAAGGCTGCAGTGACTTATCAATTGCTTCTCGCGCCCGGAAAATCCGTGAGCGCACCGTACCAACCGGACACTGCATCACACTTGCAATGTCTTCATAGCTGAGACCATCAAATTCACGCAATGTTAGGGCCGTTCGTAAATCTTCTGGTAACTGCTGGATGCAACGATGCACGGTGGCTTCGATTTCATCCCTCAGCAATGCCCGCTCTGGAGACTCGATATCCTTGAGGGCGTGATCGCCATCATAGAATTCGGCATCTTCAGCACTTACATCGCTATCTGGCGGCCGACGACCTCTCGACACCAGGTAGTTCTTTGCCGTGTTAATGGCAATGCGGTACAGCCATGTATAGAAAGCACTGTCACCGCGAAAGTTTCCCAATGCTCGATAGGCTTTAACAAAAGCTTCCTGAGCAACGTCTTGCGCCTCATGGGTGTCGTGCACGAATCGCACGATAAGCCCTAGAATCTTGTGCTGATACTTCAACACCAATAGATCAAACGCTCGCTTATCGCCGCGCTGGACACGCTCAACAAGCTGCTGATCCTCTTCCTGGCTTAGCATGAACACTCCTTAGTGAATTGTGAGGAGTGCAGCGCCAGCCAATAAACCGGCTTGCAAAAATAGACTCGGGCGTTGCGCAAAAGTTCTCCCCTCCAACCAAGCTTCTTGCAGATTTTTTCTGCTCTGCATGAAACTGCGCAGGTCAAGGCGGCGCCATTGACCTGCGCAAATAATCTTAGAACGTTTGGATTATCGTCAAAAGCCGCGATCTAGAGGCAATCTGGCACGATAAGCAAACAATGTCCCTCTCCGGGTGACCGCTAATAGAACCTGAAAACTCATAAAAAGTTCCCTTGGCGCTCACACCGCATCAAGCCGGCTATTGTGACGCGCCCCCCCTCTATATACTAGTGGGGCATTTTCGCGGAATCAGCTCATGAACCACCATTTTCAACACGATGTTCTGGTTATTGGTAGCGGCGCTGCCGGCCTTACCCTCGCCCTGACCTTGCCGGCGCACCTCAATATCGCGGTATTGAGCAAGGGCGCATTGGCCAATGGCTCGACTTTCTGGGCCCAAGGAGGTGTCGCGGCAGTGCTTGACGACCTCGATACCGTTGAGTCGCACGTAGAAGACACCCTTAATGCCGGTGGTGGCTTGTGTCGCGAGGATGCCGTGCGTTTCACCGTTGAACACAGCCGTGAAGCAATCCAATGGCTGATCGACCAGGGCGTGCCGTTCACCCGTGATGATGAAACCGCACGCGAGGACGGTGGATTTGAGTTTCACCTGACCCGCGAAGGTGGCCATAGCCACAGACGCATTATTCACGCAGCCGATGCAACCGGCGCGGCAATATTCAAAACCCTGCTTGAACAAGCCCAGCAGCGCGACAATATACAGCTGCTTGAACAGCGCGTTGCAGTCGACCTGATTACCGAGCGCAAGCTGGGCCTGGAGGGCGAACGCTGTCTCGGGGCCTACGTGCTCAATCGCGAGACCGGCCACGTCGACACCTATAGCGCGCGTTTCGTTATTCTCGCCACCGGCGGAGCAGCGAAGGTATACCTGTACACCAGCAACCCAGATGGTGCTTGCGGAGACGGCATCGCCATGGCCTGGCGGGCGGGCTGCCGGGTTGGCAACCTGGAGTTCAACCAGTTCCATCCGACTTGCCTGTACCACCCGCAAGCCAAGAGCTTCCTGATCACCGAGGCTTTGCGTGGCGAAGGCGCCCATCTCAAGCTCCCCAATGGCTCGCGCTTTATGCAGCGCTTCGATGAGCGTGCCGAACTCGCACCGCGCGATATCGTGGCCCGGGCAATCGACCATGAAATGAAGCGCCTGGGTATCGATTGCGTCTACCTGGATATCAGCCACAAACCTGCCGATTTCGTGAAATCGCACTTCCCCACTGTTTATGAACGCTGCCTGGACTTCGGTATCGACATCACCAAAGAGCCCATCCCGGTGGTACCAGCGGCGCACTACACCTGTGGCGGCGTGGTTGTCGATCAAGCGGGACATACCGATGTTCCCGGCCTCTATGCAATTGGCGAAACCAGTTTCACCGGTTTGCATGGCGCCAACCGCATGGCCAGTAACTCATTGCTGGAGTGCTTCGTCTATGCCCGCGCGGCGGCGGACGACATAGCCCGCCAACTAGACGACATAGCCATACCGCACAACGTGCCCGACTGGGATGCGAGCCAGGTTACCGACTCTGACGAGGATGTGATCATTGCGCATAACTGGGACGAACTTCGACGCTTCATGTGGGACTACGTTGGCATTGTACGGACCAATAAGCGCCTGCAACGCGCCGAGCACCGCGTCCGCCTGCTGCTCGACGAGATCGATGAGTTCTACAGCAACTATAAAGTCAGCAGGGACCTGATCGAGCTGCGCAACCTGGCGCAAGTGGCTGAACTGATGATTCGCTCAGCCATGCAACGCAAGGAGTCACGGGGCCTGCACTACACCCTGGATTACCCCGGGATGCTCGCGCACGCAGAAGACACTATCCTGCAGCCTCCCATCTACGCGGGCTGAATCTAAGCCAAACGCGCAAGCGCCTGTGCCCGGCCTCGGACATGGCGTCGCGCGGGATGCAAAGGCTATGCGCCATTGCGATACCAGCCAGGCGGTCCGGTGCCGGGCCTGCCCAGCGAAAGCGCAAGACGATCAACCACGGCAACGCCAGGCTGTCTGGCAACAACTGGATGGAGCGCCAACCCTCGGCGTCACTCCACAGTTGCCAATCATCGTCGACCCGGCGCAACGCCGTCAGGGCTTCGGGAGCGGCCAACGATATATATCTTGGATAAACCCAGGCCATGTGCAGCCCACAGGCCAATGTCGCGGCGGCGCTCGCCCAGATGGGAAGATCAATTACCCACAGGGTTATCAGGGCGAGCGATTGGACAGCCAGGTAGAAAACACCCAGGCGCACCGATGGCCGCCAGCGGAACTCAAGGCGGCTACTTGGGCTGGACACGGTCCAGGATCATGCGAACCATACGCTTCAAATCCTCATCTTCCGGCTCAGCGCGCTGCATGAACCAGCCGAACATGTCCTGATCCTCACATTCAAGTAGCTTGACGTAGCGCGCCTGGTCTTCAGGGTCGAGGTCTGAATAGACTTCTTTAACAAAGGGCACCAGCAACACATCCAGTTCAAGCATGCCGCGACGGCTATGCCAGAAAAGACGATTGAGTTCAGTCGAGTCGACCATTGGAAAGATCCTTGAGCAAGCCAGGCATTGATATAGCGCGCCAGTATACCGGCGAATGCCCAGGCTGTTGACCCTGACTGTCGGCCATTATCCATAAAAGCAATCGCATACTGGCGCTGACAAGCGCTTACGGGCGCTCTATGATGAGGCCCTAACTTTTACCAGCGATACTTGATTGCCATGGTTGATACCGCTTTCTTTTGCACCCTCAGTCACGAAGGCATACTCACCGTACGCGGCGCGGACGCCAACAAATTCCTGCAGGGCCAACTGACCTGCAACCTCAACTACCTCGACGAAAGCCATTCGAGCCTTGGTGCACGCTGTACGCCCAAAGGCCGGATGATCTCCAGCTTCCGGGTTGTGAGCGTGGATGACGGCTACCTTCTGGCAATGGCGCTTGAACTGGTGGAACCGCAGCTCGCTGACCTGCAGAAATATGCCGTGTTTTCCAAGTCGAAACTGACTGACGAAACCGACCAGTGGGTCCGTTTTGGCCTCAACAACTGCGATCAAGCCTTGCTTGACCTGGGTATTGTTCTGGCGCCGAGCAATGACAGCGTTGCCCGTAGCGAACAACTGATTGCCGTGCGCGTCGGTGAAAACCGCGCTGAGCTATGGGCACCCGCCGAGCAAGCACAGGCCCTGCAGGAGCGCCTGAATAAACAGGCGCCGCTGGCGGACCTCAACCAATGGCAACTGCAACAAATTCGCCAGGGTATTGGCCATGTGCAAGGCAGCACCCGCGAGCTGTTCATTCCACAGATGCTCAACCTGCAAGCCCTGGGCGGGGTGAGCTTCAAGAAAGGCTGCTACACCGGCCAGGAAATCGTCGCACGCATGCAATACCTGGGTAAGCTCAAGCGCCGCTTGTACCGCCTGGCCCTGGACAGCCAGCAATTGCCTGCACCGGCAACAGAGGTATTCTCCAGCGTGCACAGCTCCTCGGTTGGTGAAGTCGTGGCGGCGGCGCGCAGTGACGACGGCATCGAGTTGCTGGCCGTATTGCAAAGTGACGCAGCCCAAAGCGCTGACTTGAAGCTGGGTGACGCTGAGGGCTTGCCCCTGCACCTGCTCGACCTGCCCTATACCCTGGATTCGGATCGCGACATCCAGCGCTGACGCCGTGCGGCAAACCTCATAAAAGCGAAATACCACACGCGATAAAACTGAACCGCTGCGTAAACTTCAAGTTGCCCAACCTACACGAGAACAACGATGAGCAAACTTGCCGAGAAGGTCCAACAGGAACTGATTGAGGCCATTGATAACGATCAACTCGTCTTACCGACATTGCCTGAAGTGGCACTGAAAGTACGCGATGCTGCCGAAGACCCGGACATCGGCGTGCCACAGATCAGCAAAGTCATCGGCAACGACGCAGCGCTCACGGCTCGCATTATCAAGGTGGTTAACAGCCCGCTTTTGCGCTCCAGCCGCGAAATCACCGATTTGCAGATGGCAATCAGCCGCCTGGGTATCAATTACACCTGCAACCTGGCTATCGGCCTGGCCATGGAGCAAATGTTCCAGGCAACCACGGATGTGGTGGATCGAAAAATGCGCGAAGTCTGGACCAAAAGCACCGAAATTGCAGGCATCTGCCATGTACTTTGCCGCCACTACACGCGCTTGATGCCAGACCAGGCAACCCTCGCTGGATTGGTGCACCAGATTGGCGTGCTGCCGATCCTGACCTATGCAGAAGAAAACAGTGAGTTACTGGCCGACGCCATCAGCCTGAGCCATGTGATCGACAATATTCACCCCATCATTGGCGACCGCATTCTACGCGCCTGGGATTTCCCCGAGCTGATCAGCATGGTGCCCAGCCAGCACCTGGATTTCAGCCGCAATAGCGCCAAGGTCGATTACGTCGATATCGTCCAAGTGGCCACACTGCAAAGCTACCTGGGCACCGACCATCCCTATACTCAGCTTGACTGGGGTACGGTTCCGGCGTTCGCCAAGCTGGGCCTGGACCCCAACGTTGACGTCCAGGAAGACCAGGACCTGGCGGCAGACATGGAAGCAGCCATGAAAATGCTGCAGTGATGTTGGCCCAAGACTTCCTTGGCAGGTTCGAGGAAGTCTTGGCTCGCAGTGGCGTCAGGCACCTTCAGCGGAAAGAAATGATACGCGCACGCGCAAGCCACCACTGGCTGACTGATGCAGGCTGACCTGCGCCTGATGCGCTCGACAGATCTCACCGACTATCGCTAAGCCCAGACCTGCCCCTGAACCCTGGGCGTTGCGCCGGTAAAACCGCTCGAAGACCTTCTCACGCTCAGCCTCTGGAATGCCAGGCCCATCATCTTCGACCTCAAGGATACAGGGCTCGATGACCCGAATAATCACATTGCCGCCCGATGGGGCGTGGGCGATGGCGTTATCCACCAGGTTGGAAAGCAACTCATTGAGCAATGTCGGCTCGCCATGCAGCCAGATCGGCTTGTCCGCCTCCAAGGCCAGAGAAACGCCCTGGGCGTGCGCCAAGGGCGCCAGCGCCAAACCCAGCTCGCGAGCCAACTGACTCAGGTCAAGCTGCTCGGCACCGCCCTCGGTTATGGCTCGTGCACCGCTTTCAATTCGCGCCATGGATAACAGCTGGTTGGCCAAATGCGTCAGGCGATCGGTATTTTGCGCCGCAGACTCCAACGTACTCTTCCAAGCATCAGGGTTATCCGAACGCAGCCCCAGTTCAACCCTTGCCTTGATCGCCGCCAGCGGAGTGCGTAACTCATGCGCCGCATCGGCAATAAATTGCGACTGGCGCTCGAATAACTGGTGCAAGCGCTCATTGAACTGATTCAACGCCCCGACCAGAGGCCGCAACTCACGTGGCATGTCAGCGTCCGGCAACGGACGCAAATCTTCCCGAGCACGCTCAGCGACTGTACGGCGCAGACGGTTCAGCGGGCGCAAGGTGGCACTGACCGCCAACCACACCAGGCCCAGGGCGCTGACTGAAAGCAACCCCATGCGCCACAGGGTGCCGTACAACAGGTCCCGCGCCAGACGCTCACGGGCGCCCTGGGTTTCCGCGACCCTAATCTCGGCCAGGCCGTTCAACTGCGGTTCGCTGACGGGTTGCCAAAGGCTGACGACACGCACGCCCTGGCCTCGATATTGACCATTATAAAAATGCGCCAGCGCCGGGTAATCATCGGTTCGCTTGGTGCCAGGCGGCGCTGCAGGCAAGTCATCATAACCAGAGACCAGGGCACCGTTGAGGCCAATGACCTGGTAATAGATCCGTCCGGCGCTGTCATAGGCAAAGGTGTCCAGCGCTACATAGGGAACGTTGGCCCTGAGCCTGCCCTCTTCCGTATACAGGCCATCGGCAATCGCCCTGGCGGACGCCAGCAATGTGCGGTCATAGGCGGTATCCGCCGCGCGCCGGGCACTCAGGTAAGCACTGACACTGCTGACCAGCAGTATGATCGCAAGCAAAATAGCCAATCGCCAAAGCAGGCGCCCGCGCAAGCTGCCCACTTCAGTCACCGACAGCCTCCAGCAGATAACCCAGGCCCCGGAAAGTCACGATTTTCACTGCATTGCCTTCGAGCTTTTTACGCAAGCGATGGATATAGATTTCAATTGCATCGGCACTGGCATCCTCGTCCAGGCCAAACACCTGTGCGGCCAATTGCTCTTTGCTCATGACCCGTCCAGGGCGGGCAATCATCGCTTCGAGCACGGCTTGCTCTCGCGAGGTCAGGGTCAGCAACTCTTCATGCAGATGAAAGCGTCGCGTCGCCAGATCGTAGACCAACTCGCCACAACGCTGTACTTGCTCGCCGCCCAGTACGGTACGCCGCAGCAATGCCTTGACCCGCGCTTCCAACTCGCTCAACTCGAAGGGCTTGGCCAGGTAGTCATCAGCCCCAAGATTGAGGCCATGAACACGGTCTTTGACTTCTCCACGCGCCGTGAGCATCAGCACCGGCAAGGTGTTGCCACGATCTCGCAAGCGAGCCAGCACCTCGAAACCGTCCATCCGTGGCAGGCCGATATCAAGAATCGCCAGGGCATATTGCTCACTGCTCAGGGCCAGGTCAGCCGCCACGCCGTCATGCAGCATATCGACAGTCCAGCCAGCGCTCTTGAGGGCCTGCGCCACACTTGCCGCAAGCTGCGGATGGTCTTCAACCAACAGTATTCGCACCATCGTCTCCAAGATCAAAGTAGCCGGTTAAAAGCAGCGCAGCAGTTTACCCCACCGGGTCAATTGTGAAGCAGGCAATCACCTGCCTGGCGCCAGGGAAAAACTTTCAGCAATGAAAGGTTGCTGAAAGCTTGGCCCAATAGCATCGCTCTCAAGTGGCTCGATCCACTTACCCGAGCGGATAGCACAGTGGCGTGCATCTGCTACAAAAACAACAACATCGGAGACCACAGGATGCCATCAGCATCAAGCAAGACTTTTACGCCTGTTAATCTGCTTAGCGTAGCTGTCAGCAGCGCCTTGCTCGCACCTACAGCCCATGCCGAGTTCTTTAAAGACAGCTCCGGCACCCTGACCGCCAACAATATTTACCTGAATCGCGACTTCCGTGAAGGCACAGGCCAGAACAAACGCGAAGAATGGGCCCAGGGTTTTATCTTCGATATTCAATCAGGCTACACCGAAGGCACTGTTGGCTTCGGGGTTGATGCATTGGGGTTGCTCGGCCTGAAACTTGACTCCAGCCCGGATCGCACCGGTACCGGCCTGTTGCCGACCCATGACGATGGTCGCGCAGCGGATGACTACTCGCACCTGGGGCTGACCGGCAAGGTCAAGATTTCGGCGACCGAATTGAAGATCGGTACCTTGATGCCGGAACTGCCTACGCTCAAAACCAACGACAGTCGGATTCTGCCGCAAACATTCGAAGGCGGCCTGGTCACCTCCAAGGACATCAGCAACCTGACCTTCACCGGCGGCCGTATCGATGAAGTCAAGGATCGTGACTCAAGTAACAACCAGGACCTTGCGCTGAATAACAAGAACCGTCGCTTTGCCAGCTCGGCAAAGGCTGATCACTTGACCCTGGCTGGCGCCGACTACCAGTTCACCGACCGCATTACCGGCCGTTATCACTTCGCCGAACTTGATGACATCTATCGCCAGCACTTCTTTGGTCTCAAGGCCTCGCAACCGATTGGCCCAGGCACCTTTACCGCCGACCTGCGTCTTTCGCTCAGCGACGACCACGGCGCCGCCAACGCAGGCAAAGTAGATAACCGCGCACTCAACGGCATGGTCAGCTATGGCCTCAGCGGCCATAAGCTAAGCTTGGCCTATCAAGACATGAGCGGAGACACCGGCTTCGCCTATGTCGACGGCACTGATCCGTTCCTGGTCAACTTTGTGCAAATAAACGACTTCGCCAATGCCGATGAACGCTCGTGGCAAGCGCGCTACGACTACGACTTCGGCGCGATAGGC
Source organism: Pseudomonas segetis (assembly GCF_900188155.1). GTDB lineage: Bacteria > Pseudomonadota > Gammaproteobacteria > Pseudomonadales > Pseudomonadaceae > Aquipseudomonas > Aquipseudomonas segetis. Next base: position 102,466 of record NZ_FZOG01000001.1, on the reverse strand, counting down.
GTGCCTGGCCTGAGCTTCCTTACCCGCTACATCAGTGGCAGCGACGCGCAAATCGCTGGCAGCAACGAAACGGGCGATGAGTGGGAGCGTGACATTGAACTCAAGTACGTGGTCCAAAGCGGCCCAATGAAAGACCTGTATGTACGGCTGCGTAACGCTTCTTTCCGTTCTGACTTTGCCCGCAACGCCGACGAAAACCGCATCGTGATCGGCTACTCGCTAGCCGTCTGGTAAGCACAATAAAAACCCAAGAGGAACAGTCAATGAAAACTGCCTTTACCCGAATCGCCCTGGCCACAGCCTGCCTGGCATTTGCCGGTCAACTGCTCGCCGCAGAACCCAAGCGTCCCGAATGTATCGCCCCGGCCAAGCCCGGCGGTGGTTTCGATCTGACCTGCAAGCTGGCACAAAGTGGCCTGAAAGATGGCGGCCTGCTGAAAAAGCCCATGCGCGTTACCTATATGCCTGGCGGTGTTGGCGCCGTTGCCTACAACGCCGTTGTCGCCCAGCGCGCGGATGACCCGGGCACTATCGTGGCGTTTTCCAGTGGTTCGCTGCTTAACCTGGCACAGGGCAAATTCGGGCGTTATGACGAATCAGCCGTGCGCTGGCTGGCGGCGGTCGGTACTGACTACGGCGCGATCACAGTACGTGCAGACTCGCCTTATCAGAACCTTGACGACCTGATCAAAGCCCTGAAAAAAGATCCATCGAGCGTAGTGTTCGGCGCAGGTGCAACCATTGGCGGCCAGGATTGGATGCAAACCGCGCTGATTGCCCGCGCAGCCGGTATCGATCCGAAAAACCTGCGCTATGTGGCCTTTGAAGGCGGCGGCGAAACAGTAACAGCCATGCTCGGTGGCCATGTTCAGGTGACCAGCAGCGGCCTGGGTGAAGTCACCCCGCAGATCGAAGCCAAGAAGATCCGCATTCTTGCGGTGCTGTCCGATGAACGCCTGCCGGGCAAACTGGCCGATATCCCAACGGCTAAAGAGCAAGGCTACGACATCAGCTGGCCGGTTATTCGCGGCTTCTACGTAGGCCCGGAAGTCAGCGACGAGCAGTACAACTGGTGGAAACAGCAGTTCGACACCATGCTCGCCAGCGAAGACTTCGCCAAGTTGCGTGAACAACGCGACCTGTTGCCACTGTCGCTGACCGGTGATGAGTTGAAAACCTTCGTCTTCAAGCAAGTTGAAGACTACAAGAAGCTTGCCGGTGAGTTCGGCCTGGTCCAGTAAAGCCAGGACCAGTAAAACCGGGCTCATCCAGCCTCAATGACGTGGGCGCAGGCGCGAAGCCAGCGCCCACGCACTGGACGCCTGTCAGCGTCGATTTTTTACGAGACTTCCGCCATGTATGTCCGCTTGTTCTCTGCGATCTGGTTGCTGCTGTGCATCTGGCTCGCCTTCGTCGCCTGGGGGTTCCAGGCACCCTTCGCCTACGACCCTGTAGGCCCTCGCGCTTATCCGCTGCTGCTGCTGGGGCTGATGGGGGCTGGCGCGTTGTGGCTGATCATCAAGCCAGGTCTGATGGAACAACAGCTGCACATCCCAACCCTGAAACGGTCGGCCATGTGTGTGCTCGTACTGCTGGCCTATGCCCTGACGTTCGAGCCCCTGGGATTTGTTTTGAGTACCTGTGTTGCAGTTTTCCTGCTTGGCCTGCTGTTCACTGGCCGCCCGGTGCCGTGCCTGATCAGCGCCGTATTGATGGGCATCTTGCTGTTCCTGTTGTTTGATTATTTGCTGGACGTGCCTCTGCCGCTCGGCGTGCTAGAAGCCTACGTGGAGGGTTGAGATGGAAACGCTAACTTATTTATTGCAAGGCTTCGATGTCGCCACCCGCCCGGCAAACCTGTTGGTTGCGCTGTTCGGTGCTTTCGTCGGCACCATTGTTGGCTTGCTGCCGGGCCTTGGCCCGATTAACGGTGTAGCACTGCTGCTGCCCTTGGCATTCGCGTTGGGCTTACCTCCCGAAACAGCACTGATCCTGCTGGCGGCGGTGTATCTGGGCTGTGAGTACGGCGGCCGTATTTCGGCAATTCTGCTCAATGTGCCGGGCGATGCTGCAGCGGTAATGACCACCCTCGATGGCTATCCATTGGCGCGTCAGGGTAAAGCGGGCATTGCCCTGTCGCTATCGGCGGTCAGCTCGTTCATCGGCAGCATTATCGCCACCTGCGGCGTGGTGTTGTTTGCCCCGCTATTGGCCAAGTGGGCCGTAGCATTTGGCCCTGCCGAATACTTTGTGCTGATGATTTTCGCCATTGCCTGCCTCGGCGGCATGGTTGGCGACAAACCGGTAAAAACCCTGATGGCCGCGCTGATTGGCCTGGCGCTTGCCACAGTCGGAGTGGACTCGACCACGGGTGTCTACCGTTTTACCTTCGGCAGCGTCAGTCTTTCGGACGGTATCCAGTTTGTCATAGTGGTGATCGGGTTCTTCAGCGTCAGTGAAGTGCTCTTGATGCTGGAAAAGACCCACAACGGTCAAAAAGCGGTCAAGGCCAGCGGCCGCCTGTTGTTCAACTTCAAAGAGTTCTGCTTCACCTTCTGGACCATGGTGCGCAGTGCCGTCGCCGGTTTTGTCATCGGCACCCTGCCTGGGGCCGGCGCAACCATTGCCAGCGCCATGACCTACATGACTGAAAAGCGCATGGCAGGTAACAGCGGCAAATTCGGTGAAGGCGACCTGCGTGGTCTGGCAGCGCCAGAAGCCGCCAACAACGCATCAGCTTGCGGCTCGCTGATCCCGATGTTGACCCTGGGTGTTCCAGGTTCTGGCACCACGGCAGTGATGATCGGCGCACTGACCCTGTACAACATCACGCCGGGTCCATTGCTGTTTGAACAGCAGCCCGATGTGGTCTGGGGCCTGATTGCTTCGCTGTTCATCGGCAACGTGATCCTGCTGGTGATGAACATCCCGCTGGTTGGCCTGTTCTCCCGCATGCTCAGCGTGCCGAACTGGGTACTGGTACCGGCAATCACCGTGATCAGCATGGTCGGTGTATATGCCGTACACAGCACCACGTTCGACCTGGTGCTGATGATCTTGCTCGGTGTGTTCGGCTACATCTTGCGCAAGCTCGACTTCCCGCTCTCGGCGGTGATTCTCGGCTTCGTGCTGGGCGAACTCATGGAAGACAACCTGCGCCGCGCCTTGTCCATTTCGGCGGGCGACCTGGGCATCCTCTGGTCCAGCCCTATCACGCTGATCCTCTGGGCGCTGGTGGTGTTGATGCTTTCGCTGCCGGGCTTGCGCTGGTGGCGGGCGCGCAAAGCACGTATCGCACATGCCTAAGCTGCCCTTCCTGGCACGCCTGCCTAGCTGGTGGGCGACGCCACTGATCGGTGCGGTCGGTGGTTATTTGGCCAGCCTTGTCGGCTGGCCTTTGCCCTGGATCATTGGCTCACTGCTAGCGGTCATAATCGCCCGCTGCAGTGGCTGGCTGGTGACCGAAGTCCCTTCGGGTCGCAAAGCCGGACAATGGATAGTCTCCAGCGCCATCGGCCTGCACTTCACCAGTGAAGTCATGGGCCAACTGCATGATCATTTCGGAGTCATCCTCGCTGGTGCATTCGGCACCTTGCTCCTGAGCCTGATCGGCATTGCAGTATTGCGCCGATCAGGGGTTGATCGCGCCACTGCATTTTTTTCCAGCATGCCGGGCGGTGCCAGCGAGATGGTTAATTTCGCCCAACGGCACAATGCCCAGACCGCCCGCGTTGCCGCAGCCCACAGCATGCGCCTGTTGCTGGTGGTATTGATTGTTCCGGCACTTTTTACCTGGAGCCTGCCGCCCATGGAGCGCCCTGCTCCAGCTCCCGTTGATTGGGTGTGGCTCGCAATACTGATGCCCGCTGGTGCGCTGCTTGCGCTTATCTGGGGCAAGCTCAAGCAACCCAACCCCTGGATGCTAGGCCCACTGACTGCCTGCGCCATTGCGGCCTGCACCTTTGACCTGCACATCGGTCTGCCGCCTGGCATGGGTCAAATCGGCCAATGGCTGATTGGCTGTGCACTGGGCTGTCACTTTGATCGCGCCTTTTTCCGTAGTGCTCCAGGCTTCTTGCTGCGCATCCTGCTGTTCACCTTGCTGGCGATGATCACCGCTGTATTGCTGGCCAAGGGCTTGGGCCTGATTGCCGGACAAGATCCAACCTCGTTGATGCTTGGGATGATGCCGGGCGGTATTACTGAACTCTGCCTCACCGCTGAGGCCTTACAACTGTCGGTGGCCTTGGTGACCGCGCTGCAAGTGTTGCGCTTGTTCATGGTGATGTTCTTGGCTGAACCCTTGTTCAAGGTTTGGCAAAAAACTTGAACAGGCTCCAAGCGCAACAATGACCACGTTTAACCCGCCCTATGTGCGGGTTCTTTTTTACTGAAGATGTCAGGAACACAGTCGGTCTGTACAAGCTGTCATAAGCTTGATGTCAGATGGTGTCTGAGGCAGTACGAGACAGAGGCAGGTTAAATGATACGACTCAAAGCACTGGCCGGCGCAACGTTGCTCTGCATTACCCTAAGCGCATGCAGCATGGTCGGGTTCTCGTACAAGCATATGGACTGGTGGTTGATGTGGAAGATTGATGACGCCCTCAATCTCACGTCCGAGCAAAAAGACCTGCTCGAACCCCAGCTGCATACTCTGTTGAACTGGCACTGCAGCGCGGAATTACCCAACGCCATCAGTTGGCTTGAGCAAAACCAGCTGTTGCTTGAGCAATCCACACCCAGCAGCGAAGCCATCCGTGCGCAGATCGATCAGGTCGACACTGCCTTCAAGCGGATTGCCCGGCAGGTCACACCAACGGCTACGCAACTGCTTGGCGGCTTGTCCGACCAGCAGGTTACCCATTTGTATGCATTCCTGAAGGAGCAAAACCAGGAAGACCGGGAAGAGTTTCTCGATCCGCCGCTTGCCACCCAGATAACTGAGCGCAGCACACGCATGCAGGAGCGCCTTGAACCCTGGTTTGGCCAGTTGAGCGCATCACAGATAAAACGCATCGACAGCTGGTCCGCCGACCTCGGCGAGCAGAACCGTATCTGGCTGGAAAACCGCGAAGCCTGGCAAAGCGCACTGCGCAGCGCGCTGAAGATCCGTAACACACAAGCCTTTGCGGCGCGGCTACGGCCCTTGATTGAGTCCCGCGAGGACTTCTACACAAAAGACTACAAGCAGGCCAACCCCAAGGCGCAAATGGCACTGGCTGCTCTGCTTGGCGATCTGGTTGGTCAGGCCTCTGAGGAACAACATGAGCAGATCAGCAAGCGACTGGACAAGTTGCAAGCGCAACTGGCGCAGCAAGTCTGTATTCCTGCAGCGCCATAACCTGTCGCACCGGTTCAGCCCAGGGCCTGGACCGTTGTCGGCAACTTCCAGTTGATCCCTTGCAACCCGTGCTGCTCAAGGAATTTATTGGCGCGGGTGAAGTGACCATTGCCGATAAAACCGCGATAGGCCGATAAGGGCGAAGGGTGCACGGAGCGCAAGACCAGATGTTTGGTGCTATCAATCAGTTTCTCTTTGCTCTGCGCATGAGCGCCCCACAGCATAAACACCACGTGCTGCTGATGGCTGCTAACCGTCTCAATCACCTTGTCGGTAAAGAACTGCCAGCCTTTCTTGGCGTGGGAGCCCGCATTGGCACGCTCCACTGTGAGTGAGGTGTTGAGCAACAACACGCCCTGCTCGGCCCAGGATTGAAGGTAACCGTGTTGAGCAATATCGATATTCAAGTCGCGCTTGAGTTCTTTATAGATGTTGACCAAGGAAGGCGGCGTGGCGACGCCTGGCTGCACCGAGAAGCACATGCCATGCGCCTGCCCCGGCCCATGGTAGGGGTCCTGACCAATAATGACCACTTTGACCTGATCCAGCGGCGTCGAATTGAATGCACTGAAGATCATCGACCCCGGCGGGTATATTTCTTTGCCTGCCGCTTTTTCGGCGCGTAAAAACTCACCCAGTTGCTTCATATAAGGCTGTTCAAACTCATTACTCAACGCCGCTTTCCAGCCAGCCTCAAGTTTGATGCGATCACTTGCGCTCATAGGTGCCTTGACGCTCATCAAGAATAAAAAACAAGGCGCAGCCCAGGGTTGCTGCGGTTGCGCCAACTGGCGAAATGGTAACAGACCTATTGATTGGCCTGCATCACAGCCTTGGATACAGCTTGTAGGCCGCCACCAGGCGGCCAACACTGAAAATCCATCGCCGAGGATACGCCCATGCACAACTCAACCGAGATAGATGCCGTATCAGAACTGCCAGGGCCGCCTGCCGAACCCCGTATCAGCCGTGAACAGCTTGAGCAGGCGCTGGAGAAATCCCCTTTCGCCCAACTCATCGGTTTCAGCCTGACCCACTACAGCGCCGGTTCGATTGAAATGGAGGTGGTTCCACGCAAGGAACTGAGCCAGCACCACGGGTACGTCCATGGTGCGGTGATAGGTTTTATGATCGACAGTGCCTGCGCCTGGGCGGCGGCTTCAATGGTGGGTGATGTGGTGACCAGCGAATACAAGGTCAACATGCTCGCCCCGGCGCTAGGCGAGAAATTGATTTGCCGCAGTGATGTGATCAAGGCAGGGAAACGCCAGGTGGTGACGCGAGCAGATGTTTTTGCCGTACGCGATGGCCAGCAGAAGATAGTTGCCACCGGACTGGCCACCATTGCCCGCGTCTAGGCTGAACAGGTCACCCCTGATGCAGCGCGCGGTAATGACTGGGCGCCATGCCGACCACTTTGCGAAACAGGCGCGAGAAGTAATACACATCCTCATAGCCAAGCTGCTCGGCGACCTGGCGAATCCCCTGTTCGCCCTCGTCGAGCAGGCGGCAAGCGTGAGCCATTTTCAGTTGGATGAAATCCTCGATCGGTGCTTGCCCGGTCAGCGCCCGGTAGGTCTTGGCAAAGTGAAAACGGGACAGCTTGAACTGCGCAGCCAGCTCATCAAGACTCAAGCTGCCATGCAGGTGCGCGCGCATCACCGCTTGCACCGCATCGACATCCAGCACCCGGCCAGACTTCAACTTGACCCGCGCCGGCAACACCGCAAGCGAAGCCAGCAATGCCTGAAGCTGATGCGCCGCATAGATAAAGTGACGCAGGCCCAATCCCTGCTTGCGCAAGTTGAGCAATGCATCGAGCTCGGCCAGCAGCCGGGGTTGAACACCGATTCGCAACAGCGGCCCCTTGCCCAGCGGGCGCAAGAAGTCACCGACCAACTCGCCATCAAAATGAATCCAGTAGATACTCCAGGGCCTGGCATTGTCGGCGCCATAGGCATGGGCCTGGTCCTTGGGCAGAAGTAGCAAATCACCGCCAGCCACATCCAATCGTCCATCAGGTGTTTCAAGCCAGCCCTGCCCGGAGCGACAGTAGATCAACAAATAGTCCTCCGGCGCCGAGCGCTGCATACGATGATTAAGCGCATTGGGATAGAAACCCAAGGCCAGGGGATAACAGCCTTGGGTCAATGTATTTCGGGCCATAACCCGGCGCAGGCGCGGCGGTGTGATAAAGCGCAAGCCATTGGCGGGCAACGGCCAACTGGAAGTTTCGACTTGGCTGCTCATTGGCTATTGTCCATTGCTAGCGAATGCGTAAGGCCAAGATAGTCCATCTACCTGACAAGATCGTCAATCCACAAGTCTCGGCACAAGCGCTATAACAAGCTGAAAATAACAATCAGACCCAACCAGGCGTGCTGAAAATCACGCACAAGGTTGAGGTTTTCAGCGGAGGCAAAATGTCCAAGACAATTCCCCAGTTGATCGAAGGCCAGTGGCGGCAAAGCCGCAGCAGTGAGTTTATCGAAGTCACTGACCCTGCAACCCAGGAGGTGCTGGCGCTTGCTCCAAAGGCCACCGCTGAAGAAATCGAAACCGCAATCGCCAGCGCCAAGGCAGCCTTCCTGACCTGGCGTGAAGTGCCTGTGCCAGAGCGCGCACGGGTCATGTTGCGTTACCAGCATCTGCTCAAGGAACATCACGACGAACTTGCCGAAATTCTTGCCCAGGAAACCGGCAAGATCTTTGCCGACGCCAAAGGTGATGTCTGGCGCGGGATCGAGGTGGTCGAACAAGCTGCCAATATATCCAGCCTGATGATGGGCGAAACCGCCGAGAATGTTGCCCGCGATATCGACACCTCCAGCTGGATCCAACCGCTGGGCGTTTGTGTCGGCATTACTCCCTTCAATTTTCCGGCGATGATTCCGTTGTGGATGTTTCCGCTGGCCATTGCCGCGGGCAACAGCTTCATCCTCAAGCCTTCCGAGCAGGATCCACTGACGCCCAACCGCCTGGCCGAACTGTTTATCGAAGCGGGTGCGCCCAAAGGTGTGCTGCAAGTGCTGCATGGCGCCCGCGAAGTGGTCGACAGCTTGTTGACCCACCCGGATGTACGCGCCGTCTCATTCGTCGGTTCAGTACCCGTTGGCCAACATGTGTATCGCACCGGCACCGCACACCTGAAGCGAGTGCAAGCCTTCGCCGGAGCGAAAAACCATATGGTAATCATGCCTGACGCCAACAAGGATCAGGTCTTGAGCAACCTGGTCGGTGCCAGCTGCGGCGCCGCCGGTCAGCGCTGCATGGCCATCAGCGTGGCGGTGTTCGTTGGCGAATCGAAACAGTGGATTGATGAGTTGCGTGCACAAATGGCCGAGCTCAAGCCCGGTTACTGGAATGATGCCTCTGCTGCCTATGGCCCGCTGATCAACCAGCAAGCCAAGCAACGAGTCCTGCGCCTGATCGCCGAAGGCAAGGCCGAAGGCGCCGAGTGCTTGCTTGATGGTTCGCAGTGCCAGGTTGAAGGCTACCCCAACGGTAACTGGGTTGGGCCGACCCTGTTCAGCGGCGTGACCCAGAAGATGGCGCTGTACCGTGAAGAAATCTTTGGCCCGGTGCTGGTGTGCATGCAGGTCGATACGCTGGAGGAAGCCATTGAGCTGGTCAACGCCAGTCCATACGGCAATGGCACCTCGATCTTCACCCGCTCCGGCGGCGCGGCGCGACGTTACCAGCATGAAGTTGAAGTGGGTCAGGTCGGGATCAACGTCCCGGTACCGGTGCCGCTGCCGTTTTTCTCCTTTACCGGTTGGAAAGGCTCGTTCTACGGCGACCTGCACGCTTATGGTAAGCAGGGCGTGCGCTTTTTCACCGAGACCAAGACAGTCACCAGCCGCTGGTTTGATGAAGACTCAGTAGCCAGCCATAACATGACGATCCAACTGAAATAACTCGCAGCGGGTGATTGAGCCTGGACAGGACATACACCCGCCTTAACCGCATGTTTTGAGGCTGCGAAAGGGACGAGCCATGGATTTTGAGTTAAGTGACGAGCAGCGTTTACTGGTCGATAGCGCACAGGCTTTTGCGCGCAAGGAGCTGGCCCCCCATGCCGCAGACTGGGATCGTGACCATCACTTCCCACTGGATGTCATACGCCGCGCGGCAGAGCAAGGTTTTCTCGGCCTGTACATTGATGAAGACAACGGTGGGCTTGGCCTGTCGCGCCTGTCATCGGCGCTGATATTCGAACAGCTTGCAACCGGATGCGTGGCCACCACTGCGTTTATCAGCATTCATAACATGGCCGCCTGGATGCTCGCCTCCTTTGCCGACCAGGCGTTGAAGGACCGCTGGCTCCCCGGGTTGATCAGCGGTGAGTTGCTGGCATCCTATTGCTTGACCGAGCCTGATGCTGGCTCCGATGCCGCCAATCTGCGCACCCGCGCCAGGCTCGACGGCGATTCCTATGTACTCGATGGCAGCAAGTGCTTTATCTCCGGCGCCGGTGCCACCGAGGTGCTTATCGTCATGGCGCGTACCGGTGCAGAAGGTGCCAAGGGCATTTCGTGCTTTTTGGTCCCGGCCGATACCGACGGCATCACCTACGGACGCAATGAATTGAAAATGGGCTGGTGCGCCCAACCCACTCGCACCATCACCTTTGCCAATGTTCGCATTCCTGCAGGCAATCGCATCGGCCCCGAAGGCCAGGGATTTGTCTATGCCATGAAAGGCCTCGATGGCGGGCGTATCAACATTGCCAGTTGCTCGCTCGGTGCCGCACAGGCAGCGCTCGAACAATCCCTGGGCTATGTTGAACAGCGCAAGCAATTTGGCCAGCAGTTGAGCGATTTCCAATCGGTGCAATTCAAATTGGCGGATATGCTCACCGACCTCACCGCCAGCCGGCAAATGGTGCGCATGGCCGCCGCCAAGCTGGATACCCGGCACAGTGAAGCCAGCCTCTACTGCGCAATGGCCAAGCGCTTTGCCACCGACCACTGCTTCACCCTCTGTAACGAAGCGCTGCAAATTCATGGCGGCTATGGTTATCTAAACGACTATCCATTGGAGCGATGGGTGCGCGACAGCCGCGTGCACCAGATACTCGAAGGCAGCAATGAAATCATGCGCCTGATCATCGCCCGCCGGCTTTTGCAGCAAGATGGCATGCTGGATCGGCTGCTGTAAGACAAACAAGGTTCCTAATCAGGAGTTTTCATGACCACCGCAATAGAAGCCTACAACCCAAGCGCCTTTGACCTGACCCACAAGCTCACGGTCGAAAAGCACGCTCACACCGCCCTGATCACCATCAACCATCCACCCGCCAATACCTGGGATCGCGAATCCCTGATTGGCCTGAAACAACTGGTTGAACACCTTAACCGCGACGATGATATCTATGCACTGGTGATCACCGGCCAAGGCGGCAAGTTCTTCTCTGCGGGCGCCGACCTCAAGCTGTTTGCCGATGGCGACAAAGCCCGCGCCCGTGAAATGGCCCGCTTGTTTGGCCAGGCATTCGAAGCCTTGCGTGACTTTCGTGGCGTGTCGATTGCCGCCATTAACGGCTTTGCCATGGGTGGCGGCCTTGAGTGCGCGCTGGCCTGCGACATTCGCATCGCCGAACAGCAAGCCCTTATGGCACTGCCGGAGGCAACCGTTGGCCTGCTGCCCTGCGCTGGCGGCACCCAGGCATTGCCTTGGCTGGTGGGTGAAGGTTGGGCCAAGCGCATGATTCTCTGCGGCGAGCGCGTCGATGCCAATACGGCGCTGCGCATTGGCCTGGTCGAGCAAGTGGTCGAAGCCGGTGAAGCGCGCAATCACGCCCTGCTCCTGGCCTCCAAGGTTGCCCGCCAGAGCCCGGTTGCAGTGCGCACCATCAAGCCCCTGTTGCAAGGCGCGCGCGAGCGCAACCCAAATAGCTGGCTCCCAGAAGAACGCGAGCGGTTTGTCGACCTGTTCAATGCCGATGACACCCGCGAAGGGGTGAATGCATTTCTCGAGAAACGCGAGCCGCAGTGGCGTAACCGTTAAGGCGTGGCTGGAAACTGATCCAGCCCTGATAAGCATAATGGATAACCGATGAACGTAACTTTTGAAGAGTTTCCCAGCCTGCACGGCGTCAGTATTGGGGTGGCGACCCTGGATGCAGAGAAGAGCCTGAATGCACTGACGCTGCCGATGATTGAAGCGCTCGACAGCCAATTCGCCGCGTGGGCAGATGACCCGCAAATCGCCTGCGTCATGCTGCGCGGCAATGGTCCAAAAGCCTTTTGCGCCGGTGGTGATGTGGTGCAACTGGTCGAGGAATGCCGCGCGCATCCCAACCAGGTACCGCCACTGGCAAGGCGTTTTTTTGCCGATGAATACCGCCTCGACTACCGCATCCACACCTTCCCCAAACCCTTTATCTGCTGGGCCCATGGCCATGTTCTGGGCGGTGGCATGGGCCTGATGCAAGGCGCCAGCACGCGAATCGTTACGCCTTCGAGTCGCTTGGGCATGCCTGAAATCAACATCGGCTTGTACCCCGACGTTGGCGGCAGCTGGTTCCTGGCGAGAATGCCAGGGGCGCTTGGCTTGTTCTTTGGCCTGACCGCCAGCGGCATGAATGCGCGCGATGCCCTGGACCTGGATCTGGCTGATCGCTTTTTGCTCGATAGCCAACAGGACGCATTGCTTGATGGCCTGATCCAGCTCAACTGGCAAATCCAGCCTGAAACCCAATTGCACAGCCTGCTCAAAGCCCTTGAACAACAAGCCATTGCTGAAATGCCCGAGGCACAGTGGCTGCCGCGACGCTCGCGCATTGACCAGCTACTCGACCAGGCCGACTTACCCAGCGCCTACAACGCATTGCTCGCGCTGCAAAACGATGACGACAAGTTGCTGGCCCGCGCAGCCAAAACCCTGGCGGGCGGTTGCCCACTGACGGCGTATCTGGTCTGGGAGCAGATTGCCCGCGCCAGGCACCTGTCGCTGGCCGAGGTGTTTCGCATGGAGTACGCCATGAGCCTCAATTGCTGTCGTCACCCGGAATTCCCTGAAGGCGTACGTGCCCGCCTGATCGACAAGGATCAAGCGCCCAAATGGCACTGGCCGGACATCGCCAGCATCAGCCCGGAAACCCTCGCCGCGCACTTTGAACCGGTCTGGCAAGGCGACCACCCGCTGGCCGACCTGTAGAAGTTGTACTTAACAGATAAGGAAAATAACAATGACAACTATCGCCTTTATCGGTCTGGGTAATATGGGCCTGCCAATGGCCCGCAACCTGCTCCGCGCAGGGCATGCCTTGCGCGTCTTCGACTTGCTTGAAGCATCCGTTGCTGAGCTTGCCGGAGAAGGTGCGACAGCTGCCAAAAGCGCGCATGACGCCGTGCAGGGCGCAGAAATCGTCGTCAGCATGCTGCCCGCCAGTCGTCACGTCGAGGGCTTGTACCTGGGCGAGTCGGGCCTGTTTGGCAGCCTGCAACCCGGCACCCTGGTGCTGGAGTGTTCCACCATTGCCCCTGAGTCTGCGCGCAAGGTGCACCAGGCTGCCGCTGAGCGGAATATCCCTCTGCTGGATGCGCCGGTTTCTGGCGGCACGGCGGGCGCGGCGGCGGGCACGCTGACATTCATGATTGGCGGTAAAGTCGAGCATCTTGAACAGGCACGACCGATCTTCGAGTTGATGGGCAAGAATATTTTCCATGCCGGCCCCGACGGAGCCGGCCAAGTGGCCAAGGTGTGCAACAACCAGGTCTTGGCGGTGCAGATGATCGCCACAGCGGAAGCCATGGCAATGGGCGTTGCCAACGGCCTGGACCCGGCAACGCTGGCCGAGATCATGCGCCAGAGTTCAGGGGGGAACTGGACGCTGGAAAAATACAATCCCTGGCCAGGCGTCATGGCCAATGTTCCGGCCAGCAAAGGCTACAGTGGCGGCTTCATGGCTGAATTAATGACCAAGGACCTGGGCCTTGCTCAGGAAACGGCGCAACACTTTGGCAACAGTGCGCCAATGGGTGCCCTGGCCTTGCAGCTCTACCGCATGCTGCTCAAGCAAGGCAAAGGCAAGCAGGACTTCTCGGTGATCCAGCAGCTGTTTATCGATTAAGTGCAATTGGACAAGCGCTGTACTTGACCAACAGGGCTCGTCCATAAATATCCTTATATACTGTATGACTAATTTGGCTCAGTCAGACTTTCATAGGGATTTTTCAGTGATCAACGCTTTTTTGCTGCGCTACCGATTTCGCCTGTTGTTTGCCAGTAGCGTCTTGCTCACCAGCGTCAGCGGTTGGCCGGCGCCAAATCTTGCCTTGAAGTGGACGGCCTTTTCGCTCTTGGTGTTATCCGCCATGAACACCCTGCGCCACAAAGGCGTACTGCTGAGAATTGCGCTGGCTTTGGGCATAGTGAACCTGAGCTTGTTTTTCCTGGAAAAGTACATCGTCATGCCCGGCCCGCTCAGTGATGGCTTTGGCTTGATCGCCTTTTACATGCTGGTGGTCTATGCACTGTTCAACCGAGTCATTCACCAGCGCCCGGTCACCCAGGAACTGCTCTATGGCCTGCTCGCCCTGTACCTGCAACTGGCACTGGCCTTCGCCGCATCATTCCACGTCATCAACAGCTTTGTACCCAATGCATTCTGGAGCGAACACGGCCCCCTTGAACTGCATGACTTTGTCTACTACAGCCTGGTTACCCTGACCACCGTGGGCTATGGCGACATACATGCACTAGCCCCGGGGGCACGCCTGCTGGCCGGTGCGGAGGCCTTCGCCGGGGTGATGTTCATTGCCGTGGCCGTAGCCCGCACATTGACCCTGATGAGCGATAACGACCCAGTGGACTAGCTTGCCCCGCATCGCAGCACTCGCAGTCATAAACGCACCATTGCGATGCAAAAAGCGGCCCCTGACACAAGGTTCATTGCGCAACACCACATTCTAGAAGCCTCGTCTCAACTGGCACGATGTTCGCTTTAGCTAACTTGAAGCAGGACAACCCCGCCAGCGCCAAACGTTGCGGGGACGCGGCTGACAATTTGCAAATGGCTGACTAGGGTTCCGGCTCATCGATGGTTCGATGAGTGGCTGGTCCGAGAGTTGGCGACCTCCAGTGAGGTTACACGGCGGGATAAAAGCCCGGGAGAACGCGCCTCATTTGAGGATCCGCCGCGAACTCCTGCCCGCCCAAATTCGAACTGGAGGTTCCACATGCGTACACCCCGTCTGTTCTCCCTATTGGCTGCTGGTTTAGCGGTCGCGATCAGCATCAACGCCCCCGCAGCCCAGAAAGACAATTTCAGTGTGTGCTGGACCATCTATGCCGGCTGGATGCCTTGGGAATATGCCAAGGCACAAGGCATCGTCGATAAATGGGCGAAAAAATACGACATCAATATTGATGTGGTGCAAATCAACGATTACGTCGAGTCCATCAACCAATATACCGCCGGCCAGTTTGACGGCTGCACCATGACCAACATGGATGCGCTCACCATTCCTGCCGCCGGAGGCGTTGATTCCACCGCGCTGGTCATCGGCGATTTCTCCAATGGCAACGATGGCGTGGTGATCAAGGGCGCCAACAAAACCCTGGCTGACCTCAAAGGCATGCCCGTCAACCTGGTGGAGCTGTCGGTTTCACACTACCTGCTGGCACGCGGCCTTGAACGCGCCGACCTCAGCGAAAAAGACCTCAAGGTGGTCAACACCTCAGACGCCGATATGGTCGCGGCCTTCCAGACCGATGACGTAAAGGCTGTCACTACCTGGAACCCGCTGCTGGCCGAAATTGAGGCCACGCCCAACGTCACCAAGGTCTTTGACTCAAGCAAGATCCCGGGCGAAATCATCGATCTCATGGTGGTCAACAGCGACACCTTGAAAGACAACCCCAACTTCGGCAAGGCCCTCACGGGTGCCTGGTATGAAGTGATGGCCACCATGAGCGCCGACAGCCCTGAAGGCAAGGCCGCACGCGAAAGCATGGCCAAGGCTTCAGGCACCGACCTGGCCGGTTACGAATCACAGCTTGCCGCCACCAAAATGTTCTACAGCGCCAGCGACGCGGTGGCCTTCGCCAACAGCCCGAAATTGCCCGCAACCATGAGCAAAGTGGCCGAGTTCTCGTTCAACCATGGCCTGCTCGGTGAAGGTGCGCAATCTGCCGAAGCGGTCGGCATGAGCTTTGCCAAGGGCGTGAGCACCGGCGACAAGAGCAATATCAAGCTGCGTTTCGACCCAAGCTATATGCAAATGGCGGCAGATAACAGCCTGTAACCCATCGCAACTGCGGTTCGGCCACTGATCTGCCGAGCCGCAGAGGCGTCACCTGATACGGGATGACTTAATGCGCTTAATCAACCGCCACCCAGACAGAGCCGGTCGATTGATGCTGGTGTTGCTACCGTTCGCACTGTTGCTGTTCGCCTACTTTGTCGGATCGGCCAATCGCCTCGCGGAAAACGCCAACGACAAGTTGCTGCCCAGCGCCACGCAGATGGTGGCAGCGGTAGATCGCCTGGCGTTCACCGAAGACAAACGCAGCGGTAACTACCTGTTCTGGCAGGATACTTTATCGAGCCTGAAGCGCCTGGGTATGGGCCTTGGCATCGCTGCGCTGGTTGGCCTGTGCCTGGGTATGGCTGCAGGTACGCTGCCACTGCTCAGCGCCCCCTTATCACCCTTGCTCACGGTATTGTCGATGGTGCCACCGCTGGCGATCCTGCCGATTCTGTTCATCGTCTTTGGCTTGGGCGAGCTGTCCAAAGTGATGCTGATCGTCATTGGCATCACCCCGGTGCTGGCCCGCGACCTTGAACAACGTGCCCGTGAAATTCCCACTGAATTGCTGATCAAGGCGCAAACCCTCGGCGCCAATACCTGGACCCTGATGCTGCGTGTGGTCCTGCCCCATTTGCTGCCGCGCCTGCTGATTGCGCTGCGACTGGTACTGGGCTCGGCCTGGCTGTTCCTGATCGCAGCCGAAGCCATCGCCAGCACCGACGGGCTCGGTTACCGGATATTCCTGGTACGTCGCTACCTGGCCATGGATGTGATAGTGCCCTATGTCATCTGGATCACCCTTCTAGCCTGGCTCATGGACCTTGGGCTACGCCAGGTCGCACGCCTGGCATTCCCATGGTACGAAGGAGCCAAGGCATGACCCAGGCCCAGCACAACAACTTTATTGAAGTGACCAACGTCTGGCAGCAATACGCCGACCAAGTGGTGCTTGAGCGGCTAAACCTGTCGATCAGCGAAGGCGAGTTCTGCACCCTGGTCGGAGCCTCTGGCTGCGGCAAGTCAACCTTCCTGCGCTTGCTGCTCGGTCAGGAGCGGCCGAGCAAAGGACAAATCCTGCTTGCGGGCAAACCCTTGGCGGGCGAGCCGGATGCCAGTCGTGGCGTGGTCTTCCAGCGTTATTCGGTGTTTGCCCACCTCAGCGTGCTGGACAACGTGGCGATCGGCCTGGAGTTAGTGCAATCGCCCCTGCTCGGCCGACTGTTTGGCAATGCCAAACGTGAAGCACGCGAACAGGCTGCCGAGTTGCTGACCAAGGTCGGTTTGGGTCACGCGCTGGACAAATACCCAAGCCAACTCTCTGGCGGCATGCAACAGCGCCTGGCCATTGCCCAAGCCCTGATCATGAAGCCCCGGGTGTTGCTGCTTGATGAGCCCTTCGGTGCGCTGGACCCTGGCATTCGCAAAGATATGCACACCCTGCTGCTGGAGTTGTGGAACGAGATCAAACTCACAGTATTCATGGTCACCCACGACCTCGCCGAGGGCTTCAGCCTGGGCACTCGCCTGCTGGTGTTCGACAAGCCCCGCATTGATCCCCACGCACCTAATGCCTTTGGTGCACGCATTACCTACGACATCCCGCTCAACCCCCAGCGCCGCGCCAACCGCGCAGTGTTCGATGAGCTACCTGCGCACGTTGCCGCCAGCCTGCAACCTGCTGTCTAAGGAGTTTTTGATGACTGCCTCATTAAGCTTTCGCCCGACCCTGTACGAAGAGTTTGTCCCCGGCGGTGGCCACACCTCCTTTGTCCTCAAGCGCGGCCAACTGCTGCGGATCACCGACCTTGAAGGCAACGCCAATGCCAGCATGATACTGCTCAATGCCAACGAGAAAAGCGAACGCTTGAGCCTGCCCGATACGCTCAAAGGCCAGCACACCGCCAAGCTCACCAGCGGCCATTGCCTGTATTCGGACATGGGCCGGGTGCTGGCCGCCATCACCGCCGACACCTGCGGCTGGCACGACAGTTTTGGCGGCGTACTCAACGCCCGGGAAGTGGCCGAGAAATACGGCGAAGGCAGCTATCAAGCCTTGCGCAACGGCTTCTATCGCAATGGCGTGGATAACTTGCTGGTTGAGATGGGCAAGTGGAATCTCAACCAGCAAGACCTGCTGATGTGCCTCAACCTGTTCAGCCGGGTCAGTGTCGACCACGATGGCTGCTTCCAGTTCGAGCCGGACAACTCGCAAGCCGGCGACTACATCGAACTCTATGCACCGATGGACACCCTGGTGGTACTCACCGCGCTGCAACACCCGATGGACCCCAACCCGAACTATGCCCCAAAACCGCTAAAACTGAGCTGGCACAAGGTCGAAAGCGACGGTATCAGCGTGCTCTGCCGCACCTCGCGCGAAGAAAACGCACGCGCCTTCCATAACACTGAACGCCTTTATATCTGAGGAGCGGCCCATGTCTGAGCAGCCAAACAGCCTGATACACAGCAACAATCATCCCGAGGCCGCCGTCTTCCGTGCCCGGATTGGCGCTGGCGAACCCTTCATGACCGAAGTCAAAGCCGGACAAACCTTGCGTTTGCTCGACCTTGAAGGCAATCAGGCGGTCGATACCTTGTTCTATAGCGCGCGTAATCCGCGCGAGCGCTATGACGTGCAACGCACACTGCGCAAACAGAACCGCGTCTACCTGACCACCGGCACCGTGCTGTACTCCAACCTCGGTCAGCCAATGCTGACCATCACCGCTGACACCTGTGGCCGCCACGACACCCTCGGTGGCGCTTGTGCACAAGAAAGCAACACCGTGCGCTACGCCCTGGACAAGCGCTACATGCACAGCTGCCGCGACAACTTCCTGCGCGCGAGCCTGCACGATGGGCGCCTGAATAAAGCCGACATCAGCGCCAACATCAACTTCTTCATGAACGTGCCGGTCACGCCGCAAGGTGGCTTGACCTTTGAAGACGGTATTTCCGCAGCCGGAAAATATGTCGAGTTACGCGCCGAGATGGACATCATCGTACTGATTTCCAACTGCCCGCAGCTCAACAACCCCTGTAACGCCTACAACCCGACACCTGCCGAGGTATTGATATGGGACTGATCAACGCACGGCTGCGCCAGTGGCTGTTCAGCCTGTGTCAAAGCCGTTCAGGCCAGTGCTTGCAGCCGCCTGAAAAGCCATCGCCGACAAAGCCGCAACAGCGCGCCGAATAGAACCACATCCAACATTCAGCCGCGGACGACCGTGGCGCAGATCACTCACAGCGGGACGACCCGCTGCCCTTTCGAGGGACGCAAGATGTTCAACAAAGTATTAATTGCCAACCGTAGCGCCATTGCCTGCCGCATCCTGCGCACCTTGCGCAGCCTTGGTTGCCAAGGCGTTGCGCTGTACGCCGAAGCCGACGCCGCCAGCCTGCATATCCAACAAGCCGACGAGGCATTCAGCCTGGGCGATGGCCCCGCCGCCGACACCTATTTGCACGTCCAGAAAGTCCTGGCGATTGCCCGCGAGTCCGGGGCCACTGCGATTCACCCAGGCTATGGTTTTCTCTCTGAAAACGCCGCATTTGCTGAAGCCTGCGAGGCAGCCGGTATCGCCTTTGTCGGACCAACGCCTGAACAACTGCGGATCTTTGGCCTTAAACATACCGCCCGCGCCCTGGCCAAAGCGCAAGGCGTGCCAATGCTTGAAGGCACTGGGCTACTGGAAAATATCGAAGCAGCGCTGGGCGCAGGGGCAAGCGTCGGTTACCCGGTGATGCTTAAAAGTACGGCCGGCGGCGGTGGCATTGGCATGCGCGTTTGCCGTGATGCCGAGGAACTTGCGGATGCCTTTGAAACCGTCAAACGCCTGGGCCAGAACAATTTCAGCGATAGTGGCGTGTTTATCGAAAAATACATCGAGCATGCACGCCACCTTGAAGTGCAAATATTCGGTGACGGCCTTGGTGAAGTGCTCGCCTTTGGCGTGCGCGATTGCTCGGTGCAACGGCGCAACCAGAAAGTCATCGAGGAAACCCCTGCGCCCAACCTGCCAAGCGGCATGGACCTGGAACTGTGCGCGGCAGCGATCAAGCTGGCCAAGGCAATCAATTACCGCAGTGCCGGCACCGTGGAGTTTGTCTACGACAGCAAGGCCGAGCGCTTTTACTTTCTCGAAGTCAACACCCGTCTACAAGTCGAGCACGGCGTCACCGAGCAGGTCTGGGGTGTAGACTTGGTCGGCTGGATGATCGAACTAGCCGCTGGCGAACTGGCGCCGCTGGCACAACTGCAAGGGCAGCTCAAGCCAAGCGGCCATGCCATCCAGGCGCGTGTTTATGCCGAGGACCCGGGCCGCGACTTTCAGCCGAGCCCCGGTTTGCTGACAACGGTTGGTTTTCCCGAGGCTGATGGCAAGGCCCTGCGTATCGACACCTGGGTTGAGGCTGGCTGTGAAATCCCCGCCTACTTCGACCCGATGATCGCAAAGCTGATTTGCTGGGCACCTGAACGTGAGTCCGCACGCAGCGCGCTAGCGGATGCACTGGGCCAAACCACGCTGTATGGGGTTGAGAACAACCGCGACTATCTGCGCCAGATCCTCGGCTACGGCCCCTTTGTCGATGGCCAGCCCTGGACCCGCTGCCTTGAGGGTTTGCGCTATCAAGCCGAGACCATTGAGGTGCTCAGTGCTGGCACCCAAACCAGCGTGCAGGACTATCCCGGCCGACTCGGCTACTGGGCGGTTGGCGTCCCGCCATCAGGGCCAATGGATGATCGTGCGCTGCGGCTGGGTAACCGTCTGCTGGGTAATTCCCCCGGTGCGTCAGCATTGGAAATCACCATGGGCGGGCCAAGCCTGCGTTTTAACACGGACGCGGTGATTGCCGTGACCGGCGCGGCCATCGACTTGCAACTCGACGGTGTTGACCAGCCGCTGCACACGGCCATAAAAATCAATGCTGGCAACGTCTTGAGCATTGGCAGCATCCAGGGCAGTGGCGCGCGCAGCTACCTGTGCGTGCGCGGCGGCATTGATGTACCCGATTACCTGGGCAGCAAAAGTACCTTCACCCTCGGCCAGTTCGGCGGCCATGGTGGCCGGGCATTACGTGCAGGTGATGTCTTGCACATTGCCAAGCTAACCCAAGCCAGCTACGGCGAACGCCTGCCAGCAGCGCTGTGCTGCGAACTCCCTGCCGTGCGCGAACTCCGGGTGATTTATGGCCCCCATGGCGCACCGGAATATTTCAGCGAAGACTACATCAACACCTTTTTCAACACCGCCTGGGAGGTTCACTTCAACTCCAGTCGCACCGGCGTACGCCTGATCGGCCCGAAACCGCAATGGGTACGTGACAGCGGCGGCGAAGCGGGTTTGCATCCGTCGAATATCCATGACAACCCCTACGCCGTAGGTGCGGTCGACTTCACAGGCGACATGCCGGTAATCCTCGGCCCCGACGGCCCAAGCCTTGGGGGCTTTGTTTGCCCGGTGACCATCATCGAAGCCGACCTGTGGCAACTGGGTCAGCTCAAGGCGGGCGACAAGGTCCGCTTCACCGCTGTCGACATCAACAGCGCCCGGGCCTTGGCACAGTCACGCCTCAGTGAGCTCGACGCATTGAGTGCGCAAACCTACGCCGCATCCTTGAGCAACTGGGAGACGCCGGCCAACCCTGTCTTACTGGCCTCGCCAATTGTGCTTGACCTGGGCCAGGACGATACCCGACTGGTCGCACGGCTTTCCGGTGACACTCACTTGCTGTTGGAGATCGGCGCACCGGAACTGGACCTGGTCTTGCGCTTTCGCGCCCATGCCCTGATGCAGGCGCTGGAGAGCAAAGCACTGGCGGGCGTAATCGACCTGACGCCCGGCATTCGTTCGCTGCAAGTGCACTATCAGCCCGAGACGCTGAGCCTTGATGACTTGCTGGCGATTGTCGCCGGTGAATGGGACGCCGTCTGTGCCAGCCAAAACCTGACAGTGCCTTCGCGGATTGTCCATTTGCCATTGTCCTGGGATGACCCGGCCTGCCAACTGGCAATCGAAAAATACATGACCACAGTACGCAAGGATGCGCCCTGGTGCCCAAGCAACCTGGAGTTCATCCGCCGCATCAATGATCTGGAAAATCTCGACCAGGTATACCGCACGGTATTTGAAGCCAGCTATCTGGTCATGGGCCTTGGCGACGTTTATCTCGGCGCGCCGGTAGCCACACCGCTCGACCCGCGCCACCGCCTGGTCACCACCAAGTACAACCCGGCGCGCACCTGGACGGCAGAAAACTCAGTTGGCATCGGCGGGGCTTACATGTGCGTCTATGGCATGGAAGGCCCGGGAGGGTATCAATTTGTCGGGCGCACATTGCAGATGTGGAATCGCTATCGCGAGGTGGCTGCATTCCAGGGCAAACCCTGGCTGCTGAGGTTCTTCGACCAAATCCGCTTCTATCCGGTCAGACCTGAGGAACTGCTGAAAATTCGTCGCGACTTCCCCTTGGGGCGCTTCGACCTGAGCATCGAGCACAGCCAGTTGTCACTGGCTGACTACCAACAATTCCTGGCCAGCGAAGCCGACGGGATCGCTGCATTTCGCAGTCAGCAACGCAATGCCTTCGACGCCGAGCGTCAGCGCTGGATAGACAGCGGCCAGGCCCATTTTGATAGCGAAGAGGCCATTCCAGAACAGCTCGAAGAAACACCCTTGAGCGCCGGGCAACATGCGATAGAAAGTCATATTGCGGGCAACCTTTGGCAGGTTCAGGTCAGCGAAGGCAGCCGCGTCAACGCTGGCGATGTGCTGGTGATTCTCGAATCGATGAAGATGGAGATCCCATTGCTCGCTCCGCACGACGGCATCATCAAGAGCATCAGCGTACAGCCGGGGTCTGCGATTCGAGCAGGCCAGCGGGTTGCGGTGCTCGAACAGTAACCCTTAATCATTTGCGCCCGGCCCGCCAGTCAAGACCTGCAAGCAGGCCCTGGCGGGCTCACTCAGCATGGGAATTATGACGATGAAGCATCAATTTGACCTACGCCTCAGCGCCTTGGGTAGCGCCTACAAAAACCAGAGGCTGACACCGCGCCATCTCATCGCTGCTCTGCGCGAACAAGCAGTGGCGCTGAACCCTGAATTCAACCTGTTTATCCATTTGCTGACGGAGGCCGAACAGGAACCTTATCTGGCGGCGCTCGATAGCCGCTCGCCAGATGAGTTGCCGCTCTACGGCGTGCCCTTTGCGATCAAGGACAATATCGATTTAGCCGGTATTCCGACCACTGCTGCTTGCCCGGCATTTGCCTATACACCAACGCAAAGCGCCACCATTGTTGAGCAGTTAATCGCCCTGGGTGCAGTGCCCATGGGCAAAACCAATCTCGATCAATTTGCCACCGGCCTCAACGGTACACGCTCACCCTACGGCGAATGCCGTAACAGCGTACACCCGGATTATCCATCCGGCGGCTCCAGCGCAGGCTCATCACTGGCTGTCGCCCTGGGCCTCGCCAGCTTTGCCTTGGGCACCGATACTGCAGGATCAGGCCGCGTTCCGGCCGCGCTGAACAACCTGGTCGGCCTCAAAGCCAGTAAAGGGCTGATCTCGACAGCCGGAGTGGTACCCGCCTGCCGCACCCTGGATTGCGTAACCTTTTTCACCGCCTCGGCAGCGGAAGCCAGCCAGCTACTGGCCCTGACCGCAGCGCTGGACCCTCGCGACGAATACAGCCGCGCCAACCCCATGTGGAACTCGGCCAATGCCTTCGGTACTCCTCGCCCCTTCCGTTTTGGCGTGCCCAGGCAGCTTGAGTTCCTGGGTTGCAGCGAAAGCCCAGCCCTGTTTGCAGCCACCATTGAGCGGCTCCAGGCGCTGGGTGGTGAAGCGGTCGAAATCGACTTCTCGCCCTTTCTGGAGGCGGCACGCCTGCTCTATGAAGGGCCCTGGGTGGCGGAACGCTACAGCGTCGCCGGTGAATTGATCGAAGCGCAACCAGAGGCGGTCTTGCCGGTGATCCATGCCGTGCTTGCCAAAGCGCCCGGCACCACGGCGGTCGATGCCTTTCGCTCGCAGTATCGCCTGCAGGCGCTCAAGGCGATCTGCCAGCCAATCATGGACAGTGTTGACTGCGTCCTGACGCCTGCGTATCCGCGCCCGGTGACACTGGCTGAACTGCATGCCGAGCCGGTCGCGCGCAACTCGGACCTTGGCTACTACACAAACTTCATGAACATGCTCGACTATGCGGCGGTCGCCGTTCCAGCAGGTTTTATGAATAACGGCTTGCCTTGGGGCGTGACCCTGTTTGGCCGCGTGTTTACCGATCAGTACCTGCTCAGCATCGCCAATGCCTTACAGCACCAGCACAGGCTGCCGCTGTGTGGTGATCGCCCTGCAGACTGCAGCCTGCCAGTGAATCCGGCAGGCAATGACCTGGTCCGTGTTGTGGTGTGCGGCGCGCACTTGCAAGGCTTCCCCTTGAACTGGCAACTGCTCAATCGCGGTGCAAGGCTGCTTGAGGTAACGCGCAGCTCGCCTGACTATCAGCTTTATGCGCTGGCGGGCGGCCCGCCATATCGTCCCGGCATGGTACGTGTAGCAGAGGGTGGCGCGGCAATCGAGGTAGAAGTCTGGGAACTGCCGAGCAGCGAGCTGGGTTCCTTTCTCTGCGGCATCCCTGCGCCCCTTGGCCTGGGAAAAGTACAGCTGGCGGATGGCCGTTGGGAGGTTGGCTTTATCTGCGAGCCACAGGGTATCGAAGGCGCGCAGAACATTACCGAACTGGGTGGCTGGCGAGCCTATATGCAAACCAAGGCCTAGTCGGCGGCACTGCGCATGATCGACCCGCAAGCATCATGCGCAGTGCAGTGTCAGCCAACGGTTTTGCGCTACAACCAGCTGAAGCGCTTTATACTGCTGCCATCCTGGTCACTCGCTGGTTATTGATATTCAGCCATGAACAATTCCGCAAGCACTTGCCCCTTGTGCGGTCAGCTCAACCAGTGTGCGCAAGCTGGCGTGCCATCGCCGGTTGCAAGCTGCTGGTGCTTTGCCGAAAAGATCCCGCCCGAAGTGCTGGAAAAAATTCCGCCGGGTATTGACCGCCGCTGTATTTGTCCGCGTTGCGCCAAAGGCCTCGCAGCCACAGATAACAACAATAAAACGCCCCAAACCGCCCATAAGTGAGCCAATGCGTCTCGACCGAATCCTCAGCAACCTGCCGAGCCTGAACCGCCAGGACGTGCGCCAGCTTATTGCCAGTGGCCGGGTGCGGGTTGATGGCTTGTGCTGCCGGGACTCGCGCTGCGATATCAGGTTTTTTAATCGGGTTGAGCTGGATGATCAAATCGTCCAGGCGGGCAGGCCAGCACGCTACTTCATGCTTAACAAACCGATCGGCGTGGTCAGCGCGACTGAACACCCAGGGCACCAGACCGTCATCGACTTGCTCAATGAACCGGACAAGCACGAACTGCACCTGGCCGGTCGCCTCGACCTCAACACCAGTGGCCTGTTGTTGATAACCAATGACGGGCAATGGTCGCGCCGTGTGACCCAACCCACCAGCAAGCAGCCCAAGGTCTATTGGGTCTCGACTGAACAGCCGATTGAAGCGCACTACATCGACAGCTTTGCGGCCGGCATGTACTTCAAGTTCGAAGACCTCACCACCCTGCCCGCCAGGCTTGAGATCCTGGCCACCTACAACGCGCGGCTGTGGTTGCATGAAGGCCGTTATCATCAGGTCAAGCGCATGTTCGGCCACTTTCAGAACAAAGTCACCGGCCTGCATCGTGAGCGCATAGGTGCCATAACGCTCGACCCGCGGCTCACACCCGGCCAGTATCGCGCACTGACAGCAGACGAAATTGCCAGCGTCTAACCAGACTCTGCGACAAACTCACCAGTGCTGATTTATCCGCCACCGATAAACGGCAAGCAATCGCTCAAATAAATGCTTGTCAGCACCACAGGCGACTGCTTAAATCCAATCACAAGGTGAAAAGTGACTGGACAGTCACAAACACCATCTAAGCGCTCTTTTGGTTTCTTGCGCTCTGCGCAAATTGGGTTCCTGCCTGGTTACAAGACACCCTCCACAGCTGACCGGCTGCGGGGCGGCTGCTCTATTTCAGCCCTTACCGATTGATCAAAAATAATCCAATAAAATCCACGTCTGACATCGCTTTGTCACGTCCAGGCGTTTACCTACTGTCCTGCTCTAGTTCGGTTTACGCCTATGCGTAGGCCATGGTTTGGATTGCGCCGAGAGGAAACGACATGAAGCCAATCAACGCTGTCGTCGATGTTCACAGGACGTTCAAGGTACACACCGAGTTCTACGCCAACCCAATGGCCCGCAAGACCATCATCTTGGTCAACGGCTCCCTGGCGACTACCTCCTCATTCGCGCAAACGGTTAAGTACCTGCAACCACAGTTCAATGTGGTGCTCTACGATCAACCCTATGCAGGGCAATCGAAGGCGCATAACAGCAACCATCAGCCGATCAGCAAGGAAGATGAGGCCAACATATTGCTTGAGCTCATCGAACACTTCGAAGCCAGCTACCTGATGTCATTTTCCTGGGGTGGCGTCGCGGCGATGCTGGCGCTGGCCAAATGTCCCGAGCGCATCGAGAAAGCGGTGATCAGCTCCTTCTCGCCACTGCTCAACGAGCCAATGCTCGACTACCTGGAAAAAGGCCTGATCTACCTCAAGGCAGTTGATCGCGACGGTGTCGGCCACTTGGTCAATGACACAATAGGCAAGCATCTGCCCTCGCTGTTCAAGCGCTACAACTATCGCCATATCAGCCAGCTCGACGAGCACGAGTACCTGCAAATGCACGCGCATATCAACCAGGTCGTGCGCATGGAGGCTCACTGCCAGATGGAATACCTGGCGCGCATCAATGTGCCGCTGCTGTTCGTCAATGGCGAGAAGGATGAATACACCACCGGGCAAGACGTGCGCGTATTCGCCGACTATCTGGATGACTGCCAGTTCGCGACCATCGAAGATGCCGGGCACTTCCTCGACATGGAACACAAGAGCGCCTGCCAGCAGAGCAAAACCCTGCTGCTGAACTTCCTGCAGCACACAACACAGCGCCACATTCGCTACCATGCCCAACCACAAGCCATCGCGGTTTAACCGATGAAAGCAAGTACCAAGGCGGCCCCTGAAAAGTGATGTTCCGGCTTTATCAGGGGCTGTCCATCGGCGAACCGGAGAAATAGCCATCCCTAGCGCTTCAATTTCCCCTGAACATCTGGTACAAAGTCACCCGCAAAAGCGGACGTCGCAAACAAGACGTGCCAAGCGGGTATAGTTTAGTGGTAGAACGAAAGCTTCCCAAGCTTTAGATGAGGGTTCGATTCCCTCTACCCGCTCCAGATCCATCGCAAGCAGGCCTCGTCATCGAACGGGGCCTTGTTGTTTCTGGGGGTTGGTTCGAAGCCGGCGCCCGACTATTGCCCCTGTCGCTTCCACTGCCCGGGCGGGCAGCCTGTCCAGCGGCTGAAGGCGCGCGAGAAACTGGCGGCTTCGGCGTATCCCAGACGTTGGGCGATACTGTTGAGATCCAGCGCTGAGTCGCTCAGCAGGCGTTCGGCCAGGCGCTGCTTGATCTGCTCGTTAAGCTGCTGGAAGGAATGCCCCTCACTCGCCAAACGCCGATGCAGGGTACGCTCGGACAAGCCAAGTCGCTCGGCCACTGTGCGACTGCTGAGCAAGCTGGCCGAATCACGAATCAACACCTGCTGTAC
Organism: Pseudomonas segetis; assembly: GCF_900188155.1. Taxonomy (GTDB): domain Bacteria; phylum Pseudomonadota; class Gammaproteobacteria; order Pseudomonadales; family Pseudomonadaceae; genus Aquipseudomonas; species Aquipseudomonas segetis. The sequence goes on along the minus strand of NZ_FZOG01000001.1, from coordinate 75,119 downwards.
CAACCGTGCGGTCATGGCCCTGGCCAGGCTATGGGAAATTTCCAGGCACAGGCGCTCGCACAGTTGCTCACCTTCACTATGGGCGCTGATGTGGGCCTGTGGCAGCTTGAACTTCAGGTCCGCATGGGAAAACAGGATGCCATTGCGCCTGGCATCAAAACGCAGCGGGTAAGGAAAGTCGCGCTGCAAGGCACTCAGGTCCGTGGGTGCGCGGCTCATCATCTCTACCGCCAGAGGCTCAATCGGCCGTTGCAGCAGTTCGCCAGCCACGCCCAGGCAGGCAGACAGTCCCCGCTCGATAACGAAGGCTCGGGCATCCTGCGGCAATACACTGGCATCGAACAACAGCCACATCCCTCGCCGATCAGGCTCGGTGTGCGCCGGACACAGGGTCAACGCCAACAACTGGAAGCGACTGAAGGTGGCAAATGCCTCGTCGAGGCTGCGGCTGGCAAGCATGGTGAAGCCCAGCAGCCCCAGCGAGGTCAAGTGGTAACGCTGCCCGGCGATAAAGCCCAGCCCAGGCCGACCGGCATGCTCGATCAGGTTGCGGATTACCGCCAGCTCCTGCCAGGCCTCGATCTGGGCATTACGTTGTTGCAGCGCTGCACTGCTGATGGCGCTACCGATCAGGCAAGCCTGGATGTCCACGCCAACGGCCTGGGCGGTTTCCAATAGATAGCGCACGCCAGTGAGCGGGCGGTTCTGGCGCCAGTCCATCAGCTAGATCCTTGTGTCGCGTCGCTCCCAAAGCCTGCATTGTCATGGCAGCGATTATCAATTTTTGGCAGTGATTATCATGGCTGAGCCTAGCACTCACCCTGCATCCTGCAAACACTCCAATAACAATGAGTGCGAGCCATGAGCGAATTTATCTACAGCCTGCCCAGCCATAACCGCGCCGCCAGTTACCAGCACTTTCGCGCGACGCCAAGCACCGGCGCCATAGGCGCAGATATTGAAGAACTCGACCTGACCCGCCTGAGCGACGAAGGCTTTGCCGAACTGCGCCAGGCGTTGCTTGCGCATAAAGTCGTCTTTATCCGCGACCAGTCCCTGAGCGTCAGTGACCTGGAGCGCGTGACCCAACATTTCGGCGAATTCGGTCGCGAACCCTACGTGACCTGCATGGACGACCATCCCCATGTGGTACATGTGCTCAAGGAAGCCACCGAGAAAACCCCTTTTGTCTTCGGCGGTGCCTGGCACACCGACTGGACCTTCCAGGAACGTCCGCCTGCGTTCACCTTGCTTTATGGCCATGACATCCCGCCCTTTGGCGGCGATACCTGCTACGCCAACCTGGCGCTGGCCTACGAATGGCTGTCGCCGGGGATGAAGAAACTACTGGCCAACCTGGATGCAGTGCACAGCCCGGAAATGGCCTACGGGGTCAATGCCCGGCACAACGCCCTGCTGGAAAACATGGCCATACGTTACGGCAGCGACACCTCAGCAGAAGTGCGTAGCCATCCGCTGGTAATTACGCATCCAGAAACCGGGCAAAAGGTGCTGTTCATCAACCCGGCCTACACCACGGGCATCAAGGGCTTGCGCCCGGATGAAGCACGACCGCTATTGGACTACCTGTTCAAGCTGGCGACCAGCGAGGCCTTTACCTGTCGCATGCGCTGGCGCCAGGGCACCTTGGCGATCTGGGACAACCGCAGCACCTGGCATATGCCGGTGGCCGACTACCACGGCATGCGCCGCGAAATGTACCGCACCACTGTGGTCGGTGAAGTGCCGAGTCGCTGATCCTGCAATCGCGTATCAAGCTGCAAATGCCTGCCCGGGTTCGAGACAGGCGTTTGCGCCGCAGAAACTTCCGACCTATAACTGTTTGGGCTAAAAATACAGAGATCAGCTAAATACCGGCTGGTTCCGATCATCCATGTTGCACAGCAGCTCAACCCATGACGGCACAAGACTCAAGATCACAATTCGAGGCGCAATTACTGAGCCCTCGCGAACATGGCAACAGCGATGCCTGGGCGTTCGTGATCCTGCCCAAAGCGGCCAGCGCCAAGTTGCCAAGGCGCGGCCGGGTAACGGTAGAGGGTCGTATCAACGACCAATACTTCCAGGCGCTGGCTGAACCCGATGGCCAAAAGAGCCACTGGTTGAAAATCGATGAGCAACTGCTTGAAAAGCTCGGAGCCCCTATTGGCGAGATGGCTAGGTTTGACCTGAATGCCATGGCGCAAGAACCTGAGCCCCAGGTTCCTGCCGAGCTGAGCGAGGCCTTGAAGGTGTCTCCCGAAGCACTGGCCACCTGGCAAGACACAACCACCGTTGCGCGGCTTGACTGGATCCATTGGATCACATCAGCCAAACAGGCAAAGACGCGCGCCAAGCGGATCATTGATGCCTGCGACATGTTGTCATCGGGCAAGAAAAGAGTCTGCTGCTTTGATTCTTCAGGCTACTACAGCAAGGCGTTCAGTGCGCCACGTGCCGCCGACCCGGCAGGCCAGGGCTAGCAACTCCCTCTCCTTCCTTACCTAAGTGTTCCTTTAACCCAATGACCTGCGCCTGTTCCTGGCCATGCGTCGAGAGTTTTTGAGAATCATCATCAATTGGCCTGTATAATCCCTCGGTAACTTTTTGTGTCAGAGGAAAGAGGCTTATGTCCGTACATCGAGTAACCGGGTTGGCGCGTGTAATCAGCGCCGGGGTTCTGTCCATCGGCATGCTGTTCGCCAGTGGCGTGTACGCCGATGATCCGGTAACCCTGACCCTCTACAACGGCCAGCATGAAGCCACTGGCAAGGCCGTGGCCAAGGCGTTCGAGGAGAAGACCGGGATCAAGGTACTGATCCGCAAGGGCGGTGGCGGCCAACTGGCGAACCAGATCGCCGAAGAAGGCGAGCGTTCACCGGCTGACATCATTTACACAGAAGAGGCGCCGCCGCTGATCAAGCTGGGCAGCCAAGGCCTCCTGGCCAAGGTAGACCCAAGCACGCTTAAGCAGATCGACCCCAAGTTCTCCGACAACAACGGCAACTGGCTCGGTATTACCTCCCGCGTACGCGTGCTGGCCTACAACCCTGACCTGATCACTGAAGCCGAACTGCCAAGCAGCGTGCTGGAAGTGGCCGATCCGGAGTGGGCTGGCAAGATCGCCTTTGTCCCGAGCAGCGGTGAATTCCTTGGCCAGACTGCCGCAGTCATCAGTCTCAATGGCCGAGAGGCTGCCGAAGAATGGCTGACCGGCCTCAAGGCGTTCGGCTCCACCTACACCAACAACGTCGTCGCCATGAAGGCGGTGGAGAACGGTGAAATTGGGGCTGCATTGGTCAACAGCTACTACTGGACCGCGCTGAAGAAAGAAAAAGGCGAGCTCAAGTCCAAGCTGCACTACTTCGCCGATGGCGATGCCGGTGGCCTGTCCAGTGTTTCGGGTGCCGCAGTGATCAAAGCCAGCAAGCACCCCAAAGAAGCCCAGCAATTCCTGGCATTCATGATCAGTGATGAAGGGCAAAAAGCCATTTTGAGCAAATCCGCCGAGTACCCGGTCAACCCCAACGTGCCAGCCGACCCGCTGCTCAAGCCGTACGACCAGCTCAAGCCACCAGCGATCACCGCAGCGCAAATTGGCCTGGCTGAAGATGCACTGGAATTGCAACGCGAAGTCGGAATGAACTGATCATGCAACCCCAAGCGGTAACCCCCGACCTGCCGTTACCGGCGGCAGGCCATGCCAGCCGGCGGCGCAAGTCGCCGCCGATCTGGCTGCAGCTACCGGTACTGGCTTTGCTGCTGGTGGCGGCCCTGCCGTTGTTCTTCGTAGTCGCCCGTGCCGCAGAAACCGGCTTTGCTGAAGCCTTTGCGCTGCTCTGGCGGCCGTTTGTCTTCGGCTTGCTGGCCAATACCATGAAGTTGATGGTCCTGGTGACTATTGGCTGCGCGGTGATCGGGCTGGGGCTGGCCTGGCTGGTTGAACGCAGCGACCTGCGCTGGCGGCGGCACTGGAACGTGCTGCTGTGCCTGCCGTTCGCCATTCCGTCGTTCGTCAGTGGCTTTACCTGGGTATCGATGAGCCCCATGTTCGAAGGGCTGGGCGGTACGGTATTGGTGATGGTGCTGTCGAAATACCCGCTGATCTACCTGCCCGTGGTAGCGACTCTGCGCAGTCTCGACCCGGCACTGGAAGAGTCGGCACGCATGCTCGGCTTGAACCGTCGCCAGGTGTTCTGGCAGGTTACGCTGCCGCTGCTGCGACCAGTACTGATGGCCACCAGCTTGCTGGTTGCGATACACATGCTGGTTGAGTTTGGCGCACCGTCGATCATGCGCTATCAAACCTTCACCACCGCAATCTACCAACAGTTCGAGCTCGAATTTAATGGTAACAACGCGGCCATGCTTTCCGCGCTACTGCTGGCGCTGTGCATGATTCTGCTGTGGGGCGAGTTTCGTCTGCGCGGTCGTGGTTATGCACGCACCGGCCAAGGGGTAGCCCGCAGCGCGGCACCAGTACGCCTGGGCCGTTGGCAAGTGCCTGCACAGCTGATACTGCTGGTATTGGTCATTATCGGGTGTGGAACACCGCTGACGATGCTCGCTTTTTGGATAATAGAAGGCAGTTCGGCCAGCTTTCCGGTCGCCGAGATCATTCAAACACTGTGGGCGTCGCTGTCCTACTCCTTCGGCGGTGCCTTGCTCAGTTGCCTGCTGGCGTTGCCGGTGTGCCTGGTGGTGGTGCGCTACTACGGCCGCATGGCTACGCTCGCGGATCGCCTGCCCTACTTGCTCCATGCATTGCCGGGGCTGGTAATCGCTTTATCCTTTGTGTTCTTTGCCCTTGGCTACATGCCGGTGCTGTACCAAACCAGTATCCTGCTGCTGATCGCCTATGCGCTGTTGTTTATGCCGATGGCGCAAGGCCCGATTCGCGTGGCGCTGGAAAAAGCCTCGCCACAACTGGAAGAAGCGGCACGCACGCTGGGGCATACGCCCATTGCGACCTTTCTCCGGGTGACCCTGCCGATCATCTCGCCGGCCATCGGCGCCGGCTTCGTGCTGGTTTTTCTCGACTGCATGAAGGAACTGACGGCAACCCTGATCCTCGGCCCAACCGGCCTGGAGACCTTGGCAACAAAGGTCTGGTCCCATACCGGCAACCTTGAGTACGCCGGTGCGGCCCCTTATGCCGCGCTGATCGTACTGGTATCGGGTCTACCGGTTTACCTGCTGACCACAAGGGCCTACCGCCACAAGGCAGGCTGAAACCAGGGGGCAATTGCCCCCTGGAACGCAAGCAGGCCTGTTGCTCAACCCTGGCTCGGCCTCTGGCCTGCAAGAGCGGATGGCCAGGTTTCACCTGAAACCACTCCCCTTGGTTGAACCGCATTAAACCAATCGACCCAAAGCGCATTCACGGAGCTGGGCAGTTGAATAATTTTATCGTTTTCACCGGTGGCCCCGGCTCGGGGAAAACCGCTGTAATTGAACAGATAAAAGCCCTTGGCCACAGATGCAGGGACGAGGTTGGCCGGATGGTGATTCGCCAGCAGCAAGAGCTGGGGGCTGATGCCCTGCCGTGGAAAAATAAAACGGCCTTCAGGGATGAAATGGTCCGCGCAGAAATTGCCAGCTACAACCAACAACCAACGCTGGCCGAACCAGTGTTTTTCGACAGGGGCATTATCGATTGCCTTGGCTACTCGCTCCTTGAGGGGCTTGAGCTGCCTGCAGCCTTGATAAGCCTGGCCAACTCAATAACCTACAGCCGTCATGTCTTTATCTTCCCGCCGTGGAAACACATCTACGAAAATGACGCCGAGCGCAAACAAAGCTTTGCCCAGGCGGTGCAAACCTACAAGGCGATGCTCAAAGTTTATCAGCAGTTCGGCTATGAACTGATTGAAGTCCCGCAGCTAAGTATCAGCCAGCGAGCAGGCTTCATCCTGGACAGGCTCAGCTTGGATTCGCAGTCATGACTCGCGGCGCTCGCCAAAGCATCAGAAGCTAAGGAACCAGACCAATAGCGCAATGCCAACCACGACTGCAGCCAGCCCAAAACTGACTGACTGCTTCTGATCGCTCCCGGCCCGACCGGACGCATACAGCTTTGATGCTGAAAGCCCGGTGCCACTAATGCTGCCAGTCACACGCGTACCTTTTTTGCTGAGGTTTGCGCTAAGCCCCTTGCCACCAAGCGATGTACTGACGCCACTTTTACTGACTACCCGGGGCCACCTTGAAACTCCTACGCAATCAAATCGCCCGCCAGTCAAGTGCTGTCATTGCTGCTTGATTAAGCATTGATCCTTAGCTTAGGCGGGAAATAAGCGACTGTAGTTCTGGCAACCCTCTCAATGGCTGGCACATCCAAGCTGACCACCAATGCGGACCTCTGAAAAAATATTTCACCTGCACTGCATCCAATTGCCTTTCTGCCGGGTAGTACCAGTAGCAGCCCACTAAATGCTGCTCCTTTTGGCTTATGGAGAGACTCGCATGAACGCTAAGAAAATTTTCAGCCTTGCCAGTACAACCCTCGCAGCAGCTTGCTTGTTTGCCACTGTACCCGCGGCCTATGCGCAGATGGGCTTACCCGACAGCATCAAGGTGCCTGACGGCAACAAAGTGGCGATGGAAACTGTCGGTGTAGGCGAAATCACTTATGAATGCCGTGACAAAGCCAATGCCGCAGGCGAAACCGAGTGGGTGTTTGTCGGTCCCAAGGCTGCCCTGAATGATCGCAGTGGCAAACAGGTTGGCGAGTATTTTGGCCCACCTGCAACCTGGCAGGCCAAAGACGGCTCGAAAGTCACTGGCACCCAGCTGGCAGTCGCGCCTGCTGGTGACGGCAACATTCCTTACCAGTTGGTCAAGGCCAACCCGGCTGAAGGCAAGGGTGCAATGAGCGGTGTCAGCTACATCCAGCGTGTCGCAATCAAAGGAGGCGTGGCCCCTGCCAAGGCGTGCACAGCCGAGACCAAGGGCAACAAGGAGATCGTGAAATATCAGGCAGACTATATTTTCTGGACTGCTAGCTAAAAACTCCGCTAATAGAGGATCTGGTCAGGTTACGCATTTTGCAAAGTCGTCTAATCTGATCAGATCAAACCCCAGTCCATGCGGCTGGGGTATTTACTAATTAATGGCGTCTGAAGCTATTGTCCTTGCCTGAACCCACCTTTGATTATGAAGCCTGCCTCACACGTTGCGCCCAAGGCGACCAGCAGGCATTGCGCGTTTTGTACGACCAGGAAAGCGCGCGCCTACTCGGCGTGGCCAAGCGTATTGTCGGCGATAATGCGCTGGCTGAAGACATCGTGCATGACGCTTTTATCAAAATCTGGGCACGAGCCAATAGCTATGACTCCTCGAGAGGTTCTGCCCGTGGCTGGATCTTCAGCGTGACGCGCCATCTGGCACTTAATTTCATCCGCGACAATGCCAACCATGCCCTCGCCGACGAGCTCGACCATGAGTCAATGGCTGATCAGGCGTCGCCTGGCATTGCTGACTCCTTTGAGTATCGCGCGCGCTCGGGGCGGATCTATACCTGCCTTGAACAACTGGAACCAGCACGGCGCAATTGCATCCTGCATGCCTATGTTGATGGCTACTCCCATGCGCAAATCGCCCAGAAACTCGGCACGCCGCTTGGCACCGTCAAAGCCTGGATCAAGCGCAGCCTGCTGGCGTTGCGGGAGTGCATGGGATGAGCAAGGTGACTGGCAGCAACAGCCCGGAGAATATCGACGAACTGGCAAGCGAGTACGTGCTCGGCACCTTGTCGGCGCAGCAGCGCAATGAGGTACGCAAGCGCATGGCGACCGAGCCTGAACTGCGGGCGGCGGTCGATGGCTGGGAAAGACGCTTACTGGAACTGACCGAGCAAGCCGATGCGCAAACGCCCTCGCCCTTTTTGTGGCGGCGTGTGCAGCGCAGCATTAACTCAAGCCTGCAGCAGGGTTCATCAACCGCTGCCACATCTTGGTGGAATCTGTTGCCGCTGTGGCGCAGCCTTGCCGCCAGCGGTATCGCCGCGACTTTGGTGCTGGCTGCTGTCTTGCTGCTACGCAATGCACCACTCAATGAAACAGCTTATCTGGTGGTGCTGGTGGCTCCGCAAGACAAAGCCCCGGGCTGGGTTATCCAAACCAGTAACCGACAGGAAATCCAGTTGATACCGCTGGGGGTTGCCGAGGTGCCGCGCGACAAGGCGCTTGAATTCTGGACCAAAGGCGAGGATTGGCAAGCACCGGTTTCCCTGGGCTTGGTCAAGCCTGGGCAAAAGCTGTCGATCTCGCTCGACAAGCTCCCGCCACTGGCACCCAACCAACTGTTTGAGCTGACCCTGGAAAACCCCAATGGCTCACCCACGGGTAAACCAACAGGACCGATACAATTTATTGGCCGTGCGGTGAAGGTCATATAAGCAGCTTTTACACAGCGGCTCAAATACTCAAGCGCAGGGCCAAGGCGCCAAGGGTGGCAAGCAAAATTGGCACCGTCAGAACGATGCCGGTCTTGAAATAGTAACCCCAGCCAATCGTCATGTTCTTGCGCGCCAGGACGTGCAACCACAACAGCGTGGCAAGGCTGCCGATCGGGGTTATTTTAGGGCCGAGGTCACAGCCAATGATATTGGCGTAGATCATCGCCTGCTGAGTCACCCCGCTGACATCTGCGGCATGGATGGATAGCGCCCCCACCAGCACGGTCGGCAGGTTATTCATCAGCGACGACAACAATGCGGTCAGCAGCCCCGTGCCCAGGGTCGCGCCCCACACGCCATATTCAGCAAACACATTGAGCAATTGCGCGATATGGTCAGTCAGCCCGGCGTTCTTCAGCCCGTAAACGACCAAATACATGCCCAGGGAAAACACCACGATTTGCCACGGCGCCTCCTTGAGCACCTTACGGGTTGAGATTACATGCCCGCGCGCGGCAATCAGGTAAAGCACAAAGGCCGCCACGGCGGCGATCGCACTGATAGGCACGCCTAGCGGCTCAAGTACAAACAAGCCAATCAGCAGCAGCGCCAGCACCCACCACCCGGCAATAAAGGTCGCCCGGTCACGGATCGCCTCGACAGGAGGCTTGATATCCGCAAGGTTGTAGCCCGCCGGTAAATCCTTGCGGAAAAACCACATCAACATGCCCAGCGTGGCCGCGATGCTGACCATGTTGACCGGCACCATCACCGAGGCATACTCGCTGAAACTGATACCGAAATAGTCAGCGCTAACGATGTTCACCAGATTCGATATCACCAACGGCAGGCTGGCGGTATCGGCAATAAAGCCTGCCCCCATGACGAATGCCAGGGTCGCAGCAGCGGAAAAACGCAGCGCCAGGAGCATGGCAATAACGATTGGCGTAAGAATCAGCGCCGCGCCATCATTGGCAAATAGCGCAGAAACCACAGCGCCCAACAGAATGATAAAGGCATAGAGCCGACGACTGCTGCCGCCTCCCCACTTGGCCACATGCAGCGCCGCCCACTCGAAAAGCCCTGCTTCATCGAGCAATAAACTGATGATGATTATCGCGATAAACGCCCCGGTGGCGTTCCACACAATCTGCCAAACCGTCGGGATATCACCAAGGCCAATCACCCCGAAGAGCAGTGCCAGTACAGCACCAAAGCTCGCACTCCAGCCGACGCCAAGCCCTTTTGGCTGCCAAATGACCAAGGTGATGGTAATGATGAATATCGACAGCGCGATCAGCATGCAGGTTACTCAATAGGATAAAAATTGATCAGTCGCACATCGACTTTAGGGCGGGCCAGTTGAATAAAGCCCCCCATTCGAAATACAAAGTGCCGTGAACGGCAACAGCCCTCAGGCCCAAGCCTGGACAGCACGACGATGGGAAGTTTTTCTTATGGGAGGGGCGAATATATAGAAAACCCAAGGTGGGTAAAACAGGTATTTGCCAGTGCTTGGCTCAGTGCGCTGCCCTATCAAAGCCCTTGACGGGACATGTCGATCTTTAAGCTGTTCGCCCACGGTGGACACTAATGCCCTAAACCACAAGCGCATGCAGTATGCCTGTCTGCATGCGCGGGAATCGACGCTTATGGGCGGTTAGGCACTAGCGCTGCAGCACTGTCATCCGCTGCTTGCTGATCTGCAGCTGCAGACCAAGCACCGAGTTGCTCGATACTTTCGCGATATGGCTTGAGCCCTTTGCTCAGCAAGATAATCGAAGTGCTAACCGCCAGTATGGTCACGATCAACAGCGAGTAACGCAGCGCGTTATCGTCGGCAAACACGTAGTCAGTCACCAACGCAACGGCTGTCGGGCCTATCCCCAGACCGAGCAAGGTGATGACAAACAGATAAATCGCCGAGGCCTGCCCGCGCATGGAGTTAGGCATGATCTCCTGAATCGCAGCCGGCGCCACACCAAATGGCATGCTCAGGCAAAACACCGTTGGCGCCATCAGGACCGAAGCCCAAAAGGCGCTTTCCATCAAGGGAAACCCCAACACAAAGGGCACAGAACCAATCGCCGCATACAAGCCCACCCGCATGTTGGCGTCTGTGCGACCACGCTTGGCCATCCAATCTGCCAAGCGCCCGCCGAAGACGATGCCCAGGCACCCAAACACCGCCACAATACTGCCGTAGACGATCCCGACGTGGCTGGCATCCCAACCGTAAGTGCGAATGTAGAAGGTAGGTACCCAAGCCGCGCTGCCATAACCGGCAAAGGCCAGGCCTGCGAAACCAAAGTTGTGGCACAGCACCGTACGCCGATTCTTGCGGATGTAGCTGGCCACTTGCGACAGCGGCACCACGACACCGGCCCCGGCACCACGGCGTGCAGGCTCTTTAACTGCCAGCATCAATAGGGTAAAGAGCACGCCGGCAGCGCCAAGGACGAGGAAGATCAGCTGCCAGGGCCGGACCTCACCCAGCACTGGCAACATCACATCACCCTGCGCCGAGGCGAACTTGATCACCAGTCCGCCCAGCAAGAATGCCAAGCCCGAGCCCAGGTAAACCCCCATCGAATAAACGCTGATCGCGGTTGCGCGGCGCTCCAACGGGAAACTGTCGGCAATCAATGAATAGGCGGCGGGCGACAACGCAGCCTCACCAACGCCCACGCCAATCCGGCACAGCAAAAATTGCCAATACAGGCGCACCATCCCACATGCAGCGGTGGCGGCACTCCAAAACAGGACGCCAAAGGCAATCAGCCCGCGACGACTCTTGCTATCAGCCAAGCGACCAAGCGGAATACCGCACACTGTATAGAACAAGGCGAAGGACAAGCCCATCAGCAGGCTCATTTCAGTATCGGAAATCGCCAGGTCACGGCGAATGGGGCCAACCAGCAAGTTGAGAATCTGCCGGTCAATAAATGACAGCACATAGGCAACCATCAAAATGCTGACGGTGGTCCAAGCGCGAATATTTGAAGGATAGCCATTGTTGTTATTGGGCATGGGCAGTTTCCTCGACAGCGCAAATGCGGTGCGCGACGGTTTAAAGTACTGCCAGCTTAGGCGGATATGCCGCCTGGTGAGTATCGCTCGTAGGCGTTATTAACAGGATGAATATCATCCTTTGGAGTGACAGGCGCCAACCTGCGCCCGCCCTCCAGCGGAGCTGCAACTCAAAGGTCGATAGGCGCGCGTTCACATAAAACGGCAAGGGCCTCGGTCCAGCTTGGATGATCGTTCAGGCAGGGCACCAGTTGCAGGGTTTCACCGCCTGCCTCTTGAAACTGCTCCAATCCGCGATCACCAATCTCTTCAAGCGTTTCGATACAGTCGGCAACAAAGGCCGGGCACATCACCAGCAGGTTTTTAACCCCCTGCTTCGCCAACTCCTCAAGCCGAACCTCGGTATAGGGTTCGATCCACTTTGCCCGGCCAAGGCGAGACTGAAACGACACCGACCACTGCCCAGGCTGCAAGCCCATTTTTTCGGCAAATGCCTGGGCGCTGCGCATGCATTGCGCGCGATAACAGGTGGCCAGGACTTCAGGCGATGCGCTCTGGCAACAGTCCGCGCCTTTCAAGCAATGACCAGCGCTTGGGTCACGCTTGTGCAAGTGACGCTCTGGCAAACCGTGGAAACTCAGGAGTAAATGGTCAAAGCCCTTGGCCAGATAGGGTTTCGCACTGTCGACCAGCGCCGATATGTATTCTGGCTGGTCGTAGAATGGCTGCAGAATCGATAATTGCACCTCGGACTTACTCTCGCCAAGAACCCGACGCGCTTCTTCAATCACCGTAGTTGTGGTGCTATCCGCAAACTGCGGATACAGCGGAGCCAAGGTGATTTTTTTCACGCCTTGGGCAAGCAATTTTTGCAGCTGCGACTCGATTGAGGGCTCACCATAACGCATTGCCAGCCCCACCGGCCCGTGCGTCCACTTGGCGTGCATTGCCTGTTGCAAGCGTTTGCTGAGCACAACCAGGGGCGATCCCTCTTCCCACCAGATAGAGGCATAGGCATGGGCAGACTGCTCGGGTCGCTTGATCAGGATCAACGACACCAACAGCCGCCGAATCGGCCACGGCAAGTCAATCACATAGGGGTCCATCAAGAACTGATTGAGGTAGCTGCGGACATCGGCAACTTTTGTCGAGGCTGGCGAACCCAGGTTAACCAGCAGTAACGCGTGATCGGTCATGCAAATTCCTAGTGCGGCCCGCTTTGATCGGGCTCAGTCTGTCGGATTCAATAAATCCGTTAATGCGACATCCAAATGAATGAAGCGGAACTCAAAACCGAGGTCGGTCAAACGCTTGGGTTGCGCACGCTGGCCACCCAACAGCAGGATCGACATTTCACCAAGGCCTGCACGCAATAAAAAACCGGGGACAGGCAATACAGTGAAGCGGTTGAGCGCATGCCCCAACTCATAGGTAAATTCACCATTGCGCACCGGATGCGGCGAGCAGGCATTATAAGGACCACTGGCCTGTTGATGCTGCAAGAGAAAATCAATCAAGGCGATTTGATCGCTCAAATGCACCCATGGCATCCATTGCTTGCCACTGCCGATACGACCGCCCAGGCCGAGCCTGAACGGTAACAACAGGCGCTTCAACATGCCGCCGTCTGCAGCAAGCACCAAACCTGTGCGCACCAGCACCACACGAATACCCAGCGCCTGGGCCTGCAGCGCTGCGCTCTCCCAATCGGCACACAAGCGGGAGGCAAAATCATCGCTCATCTGTGGCGACTCTTCAGTCAGCACTTGATCACCACCGTCGCCATACCAACCAACAGCCGAGCCGGATATAAGCACGCCTGGTTTTTGCTCACGCTGTGCGAGCCAGGTGATGAGCTGTTCGGTCAGGGCGATTCGACTATCACGCAGAAGGGCCTTGCGCGCGGTGCTCCAGGGCTTATCGGCAATGGGCGCGCCCGCCAGATTAATCACAGCATCGATAGATTGATCCTTGAGCTCTTCGAGCCTTGCAACGCCGCGAACCGAGTAACCACACAGCGCTTTGACCTGATCAGGACGGCGACTCCAAACGCTCAACTGGTGCCCCTTGGCGGCCCAGTAATGACACAAGCCCTGACCGATCAGACCGGTACCGCCAGTCAGCAAAATATGCATGGCATCTTCCTCGCATGTATCTAGCCCAAGGCAATTTTTCACAGCTTAAACAGTCTACCTTTGACATAGGGCGCGGCGTTTCATCAACAATGGCTAAGCTTACCGAGTAGCTTGAAAACCGCGTCATTAAGCTTTGTGTTGAGCCTTAAACTATAGATGAGTCCTGTCTTGGGCCGCACAATCTTATACATAAAAATAAAATTGTATAGCTTTACACCAAAGCGTAGCCTAAGGTTCTAGAACATGAGGCAGACCATGAACTCAAGCATTCCCATCGCTATTATCGGCACAGGAATTGCCGGATTATCCGCCGCTCAAGCCCTGCAAAGCGCCGGCTACAACGTTCAACTTTTCGATAAGAGCCGTGGCAGCGGTGGTCGCATGGCCAGCAAGCGCAGCGACGCTGGCGCCCTCGACCTTGGCGCACAATATTTCACCGCTCGTGACCGGCGTTTTGTCGAAGTTGTGCAGCAATGGCAAGCACGGGGCTGGGCCAGTCAGTGGCAACCAAGCCTGTACAACTATCGAGATGGCGAACTCAGTGCCTCACCCGACGAACAGGTACGCTGGGTGGGTTCGCCCCGCATGAGCGCAATAACCCGCGCCATGCTGGGCGCGCTGCCGGTAAAATTCAGTTGCCGTATCACCGAGGTTTATCGCGGCGAACACCATTGGAGCTTGCAGGATGCCGAAAGCCAGAGCCACGGCCCATTCAGCCATGTGGTGATCGCCATGCCCGCGCCGCAAGCCACTACTCTGCTTGCCGCTGCGCCCAAACTTGCCGCTGCGGCAGCAAGTGTTTCAATGGACCCAACCTGGGCCGTCGCCCTGTCATTCGCAAGCCCACTCGACACCCGTGTGGAAGGCTGCTTCGTGCAAGACAGTGCCCTTGACTGGCTAGCCCGCAGCACCAGCAAACCCGGTCGCGACAACAGCAACGACACCTGGATACTGCATGCAACCAGCCAGTGGAGCCGCCAGCATATCGACCTGGCCAAGGAACAGGTCATCGAGCATTTGCACGGGGCTTTCGCCGAATTGATCGGCTGCGCCGTACCGGCACCGACCTTCACCCTGGCCCATCGCTGGTTATACGCACGTCCATCAGCCGCACATCAACTGGGCGCTTTGGCCGATGCGGACCTGGGTCTGTATGCCTGTGGCGACTGGTGTTTGTCAGGCCGGGTTGAAGGTGCCTGGTTGAGTGGCCAGGAAGCCGCTCGCAAACTGCTCGAGCATATGCAATGAATGCATGCCAGGCCCCACGGCGAATTAACCCGCAAAAGCTGCTGCTGTCGAAATGGACCGCTGTCACCCCGCGCAATCGTGAAAAGCACTTCATCGTTACCGACCTGGTGCGCGATGAACAAGGCCAGGTGTTGTGCATCGAACTCCAGGCTGTATTGACCAAACGCAGTGAGCTGCTTGCCTGGCAGAGCTTGCAGCACAAGGAGCAATGGTTGATGGGCTGGAAATAACCCAGCTCAACCTTTACCCCCTTAAAAACTTGTACAAAAATTTGACTTGTACAAGAACAACCCTATGATGAAGAAAAGTTGTACACGTTTTTATTTTGTACAACTAATCATCATAGGGTCACCATGGCTATGTCAGACGCAAGGGTCAGCAAACCGAAAATCGCTATAAGCGCCTGCCTGATGGGCGAGCCAGTGCGCTTCAACGGCGGTCACAAAGAATCGCGACTGTGCAGCCGCAGCCTGAATGATTATTTTGAGTTTGTCTCGATCTGTCCTGAAGTAGCCATTGGCCTGGGCACACCCCGCGAACCCATACGCCTGGTCGGTGACCCCGAAGCGCCAAGAGCGGTAGGCACCGTCAACAAAGACCTCGACGTGACCGAGCGACTGGCAGTTTATGGCCAGCAAGTTGCTGGCGAACTGACAGATATATGCGGCTATATCTTCATGCAGCAGTCGCCATCTTGCGGCTTATACCGGGTCAAGGTTTACCAGGATAACGGCAACCCCAGCGAGCCCCAGGGCACGGGCATCTTTGCCGCTGAGTTTACCGCCCGCCACCCCGACCTGCCGGTGGAAGAAGCAGGCCGCCTGAACGACCCGGTTCTGCGCGAGAACTTCCTCTGCCGCGTGTTTGCCTATGCCGACTGGCAGCAACTGATGCAAACCGGCCTGACCCGTAAAAGCCTGATCGGCTACCACTCACGCTACAAATACCTGCTAATGGCAAGCAACCCATTGCAATACAAAATGCTGGGCCGCCTGCTGGGTAACCTCGGCACCCATGATCTGCAAGAACTTGCGCCCAAGTATTTCAGCCAACTGATGGCCGCGCTGAAAAACTGCGCAACCCGTGGCACCCACAGCAATGTATTGCAGCACATCAGCGGCTATCTCAAGCAATCACTGAGCGCACAAGAGAAACAAGAAATGCAGCACCTCATCAGCCAGTACCGCCAAGGCGTGGTGCCGTTGGTGGTGCCTCTGACGCTGCTTAAACATCACTTCCGGATGCATCCCGACCCTTATATCGATCAACAGGTTTACTTGCAGCCGCACCCGGAAAACCTCAGCTTGCGAAATGCCTTATGACCCACATAGACCAAGCCCCCATTGACGGGGATTACCAAGCCGCACTCGCGAATGGTTTGCGACCTATCCGTGATGTCGCGCGTATTACCGGCGTTAACCCGGTGACGCTGCGCGCCTGGGAACGGCGCTATGGCCTGATCGTGCCGCAGCGCACGGCCAAAGGTCACCGCCTGTACAACGAGCAACAGATTAGTCAGATCCAAACGATCCTGATGTGGATCAACCGTGGTGTTTCGGTCAGCCAGGTAAAGGGGCTGCTGGACACAGGCGCCCCAGCACTAGCCGTGGCTGGCGCGCAATGGGCTGATTCGCAATGGGCACACAAGTGCCAGCAACTACTTGAGGCCATCAGCGCCTTGGCTGAGCGGCGCATCGACGACATATTCAACAGCGAGCTGGCAGTTTACCCGCCGCAGGTGCTGTGCAAGCAACTGCTGCTACCGCTGCTGGTCGAGCTCGAACAACGCTGGCATGGGCAATTTGGCGCCTGTCTTGAGCAAGTGTTCTTTCACTCATGGCTGCGCAGCAAGCTCGGTGCACGGCTTTACCACAACAACCGCCAGAACATGGGCGACCCGCTGTTGATGGTCAACTGCTCCGACTTGCCCATGGCCCCAGGACTGTGGCTCAGCGCCTGGCTGGCAAGCAGCGCCGAATCGCGGGTTGAAGTGTTTGACTGGCCCGTGCCCCTGGCTGAGCTGGGCATGGCCATCGAACACATTCAGCCTTGTGCGGTACTGCTGTATTCAACCCAACCCTTGAACCTCAGCCAGTTACCGACACTGCTCCAGGGACATGACATCACCCTGCTCATCACCGGGCCAACGGTAACCATTCATCAAGCCCAATTACTGGAGTTACTCAGCCAGCACAGCAACCTGGCCATTGCCCTTGATCCGATCAGCGCCATGCAAGTGCTGACCGATAGACGCCTGCTAGAGGAGGCCTGATGCAGCAGTTGATGTGGTTCCGTACCGACCTCAGGGTGCATGACAATACCGCGCTGGCCGCAGCAATGGCGCAGGGGCCGACTGTCGCCGTATTTTTGTTGAGCCCCGCACAATGGCAAGCTCACGATGATGCTCCCTGCAAGATCGATTTCTGGCTGCGCAACCTCAGCCACCTGAGCACCGAACTGGGCAAGCTGAACGTGCCCTTGCTGGTCCGAACTGCCGAGCACTGGGATCAGGCAGCAGGCGTAATTAGCGAGCTGTGCCAACAATTCGACATTGGCCAGGTACATCTCAACCAGGAATACGGCGTTAACGAAAGCCTGCGCGACAACCAGGTAGGCCAAGCACTGGACGCCCTGGACATTGGGCTGCGCCGCCACCTTGACCAGTTATTTTTCCAGCCGGGCAGCGTACTGACCAAGACCGGCACCTACTTTCAGGTTTACAGCCAATTCCGCAAGGTTTGCTATCAGCGTCTGCACGACAACATTCCAGGGTTGATAGCCAAGCCCGCCGCGCAAGCGGCATTGGCAATCGAAGCCGACCCGGTACCGCTGCAAGTCGAACCATTCGCAACGCCCAGCAAGCAACTGCAACAACTCTGGCCTGCCGGCGAGGATGAAGCCATGCGCCGCCTGGCCCGCTTCGTCGACGAACCCATAGCGGACTATCAAGCAGAGCGTGATATCCCGTCCAGCCCTGGCACTAGCCAGTTGTCTGCATACCTGGCCGCTGGCGTTATTTCGCCGCGCCAATGCCTGCATGCGGCGCTGGCATTTAACCGCGGTGAATTCGACAGCGGCAATGCCGGCGCCACCACCTGGATCAACGAGTTGCTGTGGCGCGAGTTCTACAAACATATCCTGGTTGGTTATCCACGGGTTTCGAAACACCGGGCATTCCGGGTTGAAACCGACTTGCTCAAATGGCGCAAGGCCCCTGCAGAACTGGAGGCATGGCAGCAGGGCCGCACAGGTATTCCGATCATCGATGCGGCGATCCGCCAACTACTGAGCACGGGCTGGATGCATAACCGACTGCGCATGGTGGTGGCCATGTTCCTGACCAAAAACCTGCTGATTGACTGGCGCGAAGGCGAGCGTTTCTTTATGCGCCACCTGATCGATGGCGACCTCGCTGCGAACAACGGCGGCTGGCAATGGAGCGCCTCGACCGGAACGGATGCGGCGCCCTATTTCCGCATATTCAACCCTGTCAGCCAGTCACAGCGCTTCGATCCGGATGGACGCTTTATCCGCCAATGGCTGCCTGAACTGGATGGCCTGGGAAAAAAGGAAATCCATGATCCCTCGGCGCTCGGCGGCTTGTTTGGCATGGCGGACTATCCGAGCCCGATCGTTGATTTAAAAAGCAGCCGTGAGCGGGCGATCAACGCCTTCAGGGACCTGACTGAAGAACCGAGGCATGTTTTCCATGAGTGATTTCCTGAAAGACTTCGCCCGCGAATTCGCCGCGCTGAACAAGCACAACCTTGAGCGCCTGGTCGATTTGTACAGCGAAGATGCCGTGTTTCAAGACCCGCTGCACACGCTCCATGGCCTGGCAAACATACGCGGCTATTTTGCCGAGTTATACGCAAACGTCAGCGATTTAAGCTTCGACTTCAAGGGGTATGACCAGGTCGGAAGTGGCGAAGGCTATCTGCGCTGGACCATGAGCTATCGCCACCCGCGCCTCGCGGGTGGCAACCTGATCCAGGTTGAAGGCTGTTCTCACCTGTTGTGGCATACCAGGGTTTATCAACATCGCGACTACTTTGACGCAGGCAGTTTGCTTTATGAACACCTGCCAGTCCTGGGCGCAGTCATCTCATGGCTGAAAGGCAGGTTAAGCCAATGAACGAACGTCGCTATTGGGTCACCGGCGCCAGCAGTGGCATTGGTGCAGAACTCGCCGAGTTGCTGCTCGGCATGGGCCATCGCGTGGCGCTGAGCGCTCGCTCCGTGGAGCCGCTACAGGCCATGGCGGAGCGCTACCCACATCAGGTGCTGGTACTTGCGGGAGATCTCTGTGATCGCTACCAAGTGCAGGACATCACCAATCGCATCAACTCGACCTGGGGCTGGCTGGATACGGCGATTCTCAATGCAGGCACCTGCGAATACCTCGATGCGTCCAAATTCGATGCCGCACTGATTGAACGGGTGTGCAAGACCAATCTCTTCGCCACCAGCTACTGCATCGAAGCCGCCCTGCCCTTGCTGCGCAAAAGCCAGAGCCCACATCTGGTCGCGGTTGCCAGTTCGGTCACCTATTTGCCACTGCCACGCGCTGAAGCCTATGGCGCGTCGAAGGCTGCGGTGCGCTACCTGTTTGAGTCGCTGCGCCTTGACCTGGCACATGAGGGAATCGATGTGACCCTGGTCAGCCCCGGTTTTGTAGAGACACCGCTGACGCAGAAAAACGATTTCCCGATGCCCATGCGCGTCACCGCGACAACTGCCGCGCAGCACATCGTAAAGCGCCTCGACAAGCGCCCTTATGAGATTGCCTTTCCGTGGCTGTTTATCCGTTGCCTGCGGTTACTCGGCGCGCTACCCAAAGCGATGCAAGTTGCCATTGGCAAACGCATGGCTCGTACCTAACCAGCAATTGGGATCAGACATGAAAATTGCCATTATCGGCAGTGGTATTTCAGGACTAACCAGTGCCTATTTGCTTAATCGCAAGCATCAAATCACTGTGTTTGAAGCCAGCGACTGGATCGGCGGTCACACCCATACGGTTGAAGTTGAAACCGCTGGGAAACGCTTTGCAATCGATACCGGCTTCATTGTCTTCAATGACTGGACCTACCCCCATTTCATTCGTTTGCTCGGCCAGCTTGGAGTAGCTTACAAACCTACACAGATGAGTTTTTCGGTCAGCGATCCGGTCAGCGGTACCGAGTACAACGGCAACAGCCTCAACAGTTTATTTGCCCAGCGCAGCAACCTGATTTCGCCCAGGTTCTGGAACATGGTCCGCGATATTCTGCGCTTCAATCGCGAGGTCATCGACGACCTCAATAACTACCGAATCCACCCCAGCATGACCTTGGGCCAATACCTCAAGGCGGGCGGCTACTGCAGCCGCTTCACCGAACACTACATAGTCCCCATGGGCGCGGCGATATGGTCAATGTCGCTGCAAGACATGCTCGATTTCCCCCTGCAGTTCTTCGTGCGTTTTTTCAAGAATCACGGCCTGCTATCAGTCAACAATCGGCCGCAGTGGTGTGTAATCGAGGGCGGCTCCAGCCGTTATATAGCCCCCCTGAGCGCCTCATTCAAACAACACATCCGGCTTAACTGCCCAGTGCAGCGGGTCGAACGCGACGCCGAAGGCGTGAACATCTACAGCACCAACGGCCTTGAGCGTTTCGATAAAGTCGTCTTCGCCTGCCACAGTGACCAGGCCCTGGCACTGCTGGCGCAGCCCAGCGCGCAGGAACGGCAAATCCTCGGCGCCTTGCGTTACGCAGACAATGACGTGGTACTGCACACCGACACTCGCCTCTTGCCCCAGCGACCGCTGGCCTGGGCCAGTTGGAACTACCGCCTGGGCGGCCCCGTCGAACAACCGGCGGCGGTGACCTACAACATGAATATCCTGCAGGGCATACAAAGCGATACCACCTTCTGCGTCAGCCTTAACCAGAGCGCCCAGATTGAACCGAGCAAGATCCTCGGCCGCTACAGCTACTCGCACCCGCAATACAGCCTCGACAGTGTTGGCGCACAAAGTCGCCATGAAGAATTGCTGGGCCCCAACCACAGCTATTTCTGCGGTGCCTACTGGGCCAACGGCTTCCATGAAGACGGCGTCGTGAGTGCATTGCGCGTCGCCCGCCACTTCGATGAGGCCCTGTGATGAACAGCGCACTCTACAGCGGCACGGTGCAGCATCGACGCTTTGCCCCAAAGCCACACGACTTCAGGTATCGCATGGGTTTTATATACCTTGACCTGGATGAACAGGATCAGGTCCTGGGTTTGTCTTGGCTGGCCGGGCGTGGTCGATTTGCGCCATTTGCATTTCGCGAAACAGACTTTCTGCCACAGTTCACCCGCGTGGGCATTCGTTTGATTGATGCGGTACGGCTACGCGTGCAACAAGCCACCGGGCAAATGCCCGAAGGGTCTATTTGCCTGCTTGCACAGCCGCGCAGCTGGGGACTGGCCTTCAACCCGGCAAGTTTTTTCTATTGCCACGACCGCAACGGCAAGCTGCTAGCCATTCTCTGCGAGGTCAGCAACACGCCGTGGCGCGAGCGTTATCACTATGTCGTGCCAGCCAGCGACGATGCCAGGCAAGAGGTCTGCGTCAACAAGGCATTCCATGTCTCACCCTTCTTGCCGCGCGATATCCAATACCGGATGAGGTTCAGCCCGGTCAGCCAACGACTGGGAATCCACATGGCCGACTGGCAAGGCCCCGACAAGCTGTTCGATGCCAGCCTGAGCCTGACCCGCCGCGAGCTCACGCGCAAAAATCTGTATCGCTACCTGGCCAGCTTCCCCTGGATGACCGGCAAGACAGTCATTGCGATCTACTGGCAAGCGCTGCGCTTGCTGATCAAACGAACACCATTGTTCAACCACCTGCCGGCAACTGATTCATTCAGCGTTGCCCGCCAGCATGCGAAGGAATCCACCCATGAAAAGCTCTAGCTTCAGTTCTTCCAGGAGCGCGTTAATGATGGGTAGCGGCCTGGGCGCGGGTTTGCTGCGGCGCGGTGTGCTACGCCAGCTGAAAGGTCTGCGTCATGGCTCCCTGACGGTAATCGAGGGCGGTCAGCGCTTTGAGTTTGGCGACCCGCACGCCAGCATCCATGCCGAAATCAAGGTCAACGACAGTGCCGTCTGGGCCATGGTTGCCAAGAACGGATCCATCGGAGCCGGTGAGGCTTATATCCACGGCCACTGGAGTTCGCCGGACCTCACCGCCGTGGTGCGCGTATTTGTCACTAACCTCGACACCCTGGATGCCATGGAAACCGGTCTTGCTCGTTTGGGGCGTCCGTTCGTATTGGGCCTGCATTGGCTCAACAGCAATACCCGAAAAGGCTCGCGAAAAAATATCGCGGCCCATTACGACATTGGCAACGAACTGTTCGAGGAGTTTCTCGACCCCAGCATGATGTATTCAGCGGCGCAATTCCTTAGTGCCGAAGACAGCCTGCATCAAGCCCAGTTGAATAAACTGGAGCGCATTTGCCAGAAGCTCGACCTGCAAGCCCAGGATCATCTGCTCGAAATTGGCACAGGCTGGGGCAGCATGGCGATTTATGCCGCACTTAATTACGGCTGCAAAGTCACCACCACCACGCTCTCCAAGGAGCAGTTCGATTACACCCAGCGACGTATTAAAGAACAGGGCCTGGAAGATCGCGTAACCTTATTGCTCAAAGACTATCGCGACCTGGAAGGCAGCTACGACAAACTGGTATCGATCGAGATGATCGAAGCTGTTGGCCATCGCTTTCTCAGCAGCTACTTTCAGACATGCGCCAATCTGCTCAAGCCAGATGGATTGATGCTACTGCAAGCCATTACTATTCGTGACCAACGCTACGAGCAGGCCCGCAATAGCGTCGACTTCATCCAACGTTACATTTTCCCGGGCGGTGCGCTGCCCTCAATCACCAAGATGCTCGATATCATTACCGACAAGACCGACATGAACCTGCATCACATGGAGGACTTCGGCCAGCACTATGCGCGCACGCTGCGCTTATGGCACGAGAACCTGCATCAGGCCCGCCATAACCTGGAAAAGCTCGGTTACGACGAATACTTCTACCGCATGTGGGAGTTCTACCTGTGCTATTGCGAGGGCGGCTTTATTGAGCGCACCATCGGTACCGCACAACTGCTGCTGGCAAAACCTGGCGCACGACCCGCCCCCTTACTTGGACGCTTTAATGCCTAAACTGATCGTCAATGCCCTGCTCTTCCAACTTGGCTGGCTGACCTGTGTGTTCGCCGGTGACAGCCTGTGGTTGCTGATAGTGGCGGGCATATTGGCGGTGCATTTTTTCTGGACCAGCAGTTGGGCCGCTGAAGGCAAACTGTTAATCAGTGTTTTCTGCGCAGGCAGCGCACTGGACAGTTTTTTGCTGAACCTCGGTGTGTTTGAGTTTTCCGAGCCTCGCACGCTGATACCTCTGTGGCTGGCACTGCTCTGGATACTGCTGGCCAGCACGCTTAACCACTGCCTGGCGTGGACAGCCAAGCCCTGGTGGCGCGCCAGCCTGCTGGGCGCAGTTGCAGGGCCTTTGTCCTACTATGCCGGGGCGCAGATCGCAGATGTGCGCTTGCCTCTCGGTACCGCGCCCACCCTGTTGCTGCTGGCGCTGATCTGGGCCCTGGTGATGCCCGTGCTGCATGGCTTTGCCAAGCTCTATCGCGCGCAATACGAGCAAGCCTTGCGCACACGTCGATCGGCTTGAGCCACCAAAGCCTGCTGGCTGGCGTACACTGCTGGCCATGACCGACTCAGCGCACATCCCTGTAACCCAACTGCAACCACCTGGCGCAGACAGCGAAGCCGTGGCCTGCTCGAACTGCGCCGCATGCTGCTGCCAGCTGGAAGTCATGCTGATCACCGAAACTGGCGTTCCTGAACGCTACATCAGCACTGACGATTGGGGCGGTGAAGTGATGCTACGCCTGGATGATGGCTGGTGTGCAGCACTGGATCGCGACAGCATGCGTTGCAGCATTTATGAACAACGCCCGCTGATTTGCCGGGAGTTTGAAATGGCATCGCCAGAGTGCATCGAAGAACGGCGCGGCATGGCCACCATCTACCGCTAGAACAGCGCTGGCAGTTGCCAGCGCTGTTACTGCCAGGCCATTTAGAAACTCAGGCGATAATGCAGCGCGTAGGACTCAACCCCGTCGTTAGGATTCTTGATCCCGGCGTTGGAGTAGTGAATAGCCCTGATACCGACTTCCTGATTAGCAAAACGTACGCCTGCACCAATACGGTCTTCGAACTGAAACGAGGTACTCAAATCGTTATTTTCGATTTCAGTACTGGAGAAGAATGCGATACCAATACCGGCTTCAACATAGGGGCGCACGTTCTCTCCCGCGAACTCGTACACAAACACTGGAGCCAGTGAGACGCTGTGATTACTTGAAGTCTCATCACCGTCCCAATAAGTGTATGCACCGTCCCAATAACCGGTCAGGCGCCCTACATCGCTTTGCAGCCAGCTTCTGTCGAAATCGAACTGGGCGCCAAAACGATAGGTCGTGGTTGAGTCACTGGTTTGCCCGATAGAAAAACTAAGGTCCGCAGCCTGAGCAGAACTGCAAACACTCCCCCACGCAGCAATTGCTGCAGCAACTAGAGTGATAGATTTTTTCATACCTTTTCCTATTCTTTCGTGAGTCCTATTCACAAGGCCTGTCTATTTTTATTCAAACGCCATGACTCTGGCGCTTCCCACCCCAAGCATGGGCAACACTGCCTGCATCTTTTGCGGATCCGCGCTGCTCCAGAAAAGCTGTTTAACATCAGATTGCCCTGCAAGTAAATTACGTTCGGCCAATAAACGTTGTAATTGCTTGGCTACTGCCGCGCCCGTATCAATTAAACCGACATTGTCGGGGACAAGTTGGCGCAATAGCGGTTTGATAAACGGATAGTGGGTACAGCCCAGGATTAGCGTGTCACAGCCCTGCGCCAACAAAGGCTCGACATAGCGCTCAAGTAAGGCCCGAGTAGCCGGCCCTTCCAGATCACCGGCCTCTATCTGCTCAACCAGGCCCGGGCAAGGCTGGGTGACAACGCGCACGCCGGAGGCAAACTGATCGAGCAAGGCGGCAAACTTCGCACTCTTGAGTGTGCCACTGGTGGCCAGCACTCCGACCACGCCTGAACGGGTTATGGCAGCAGCGGGCTTGACCGCAGGCTCCATGCCGACAATGGGAAGATCCGGATACAGCTGGCGCAGATCGGCCGCCCCCGCGACCGTCGCGGTATTGCAGGCCAACACCAGTGCCTTGGCGCCTTGCTCCAGCAGGAAACCAGCAATTGCCCGGCAACGCTGGCGAATGAACTCCGGGCTTTTCTCGCCATATGGCACATGGGCACTGTCGGCGACATAGAGCAATGACTCACGGGGCAGCAACTGGCGAATCTCTGCCAACACCGATAAACCACCGACACCGGAATCAAAGACGCCTACGGGCGCGTTGCTATTCATTGCCCAATGGCTCATCCGGGACCTGTTGACAGGCAACAGCGCAGACCCTGCAAGCGGGATCACGCTTGACGCGCAGTTCACGAAAGCGCGAGCCCAGTGCATCTATCAACAACAGGCGACCAATCATGGGCTCACCGAACCCGGCCAGCAGCTTCAGTGCCTCAAGCGCTTGCAGGCTACCGACCAAACCGACCAAAGGACCAACCACGCCCGCCTCGCTACAGGTTAATTCAGCCTCGCTGCCATGGCCGTAAAGGCAGTGGTAGCAAGGGCTGGCATCACTGCGTGGGTCAAAGACCGACAACTGCCCTTCGAGGCGAATAGCGGCGCCACTTACCAGCGGAATCCGAGCGGCAACACAGGCCGCGTTGACGGCCTCACGCGTGGTGAAGTTATCCGAGCAATCAAGCACCAGATCGACAGCAGCAACGGCACTGGCCAATGAATCCTGGTCCAGGGCACTACGCAGTAGTTGCAACTTGATAAGCGGATTGATTGCCTTGAGCCGCGCGGCCGCCGAATCGACCTTGGGCTGGCCCACCGTCAAGCTGTCATGGACAACCTGGCGCTGCAGGTTGCTCAGGTCAACGCTGTCGAAGTCCGCCAGGTGCAGCTCGCCAACCCCGGCCGCCGCGAGATAAAGTGCAACCGGCGACCCCAGCCCACCAACGCCGACTATCAGTACACGGCTATTTTTCAGGCGTAACTGACCGGCTACATCAATTTGCTGGACCAGAATCTGTCGGCTGTAGCGCATCAACTCTTCGTCGCTTAGCTCTGCAAAAAAACCAGCCTGTTCACTCATGGGCAAAACATCCAATGCTAATGCGTTGATGACCACCAAGGTCGCGGCGACTTTCAACCTGGCCAAATCCCCGCGCGCTCAACAGCTCGCACACCGCCGCAGCTTGATCATAACCATGTTCAAGCAATAGCCAGCCTTTGGCACTGAGAAAGTGAGGGGCCTGTTCGATAATCAAGCGAATATCGTCAAGGCCGTCTGGGCCTGCAACCAGCGCACTGCTCGGCTCAAAACGCACATCGCCCTGGCTCAGGTGCTGATCATCTGCTGCGATATAGGGCGGGTTACTGACAATCATCTGGTAGGGCTGGTCATCAAGCGCAGCAAACCAGTTGCTCTGCATGAAGCGGGCGTTGGCCAGCTGTAACCGGCGGCGATTGCGCTCGGCCAACTCGACGGCTTGCGGCACTCGATCAAGCCCACAAAGCTGCCACGCAGGTCGCTCACAGGCCAGCGCCAGGGCAATAGCCCCGGTGCCCGTGCCCAGATCAAGCACCGCAGCAGGCGTTGCCGGTATCAACTGCAATGCGGTTTCAACCAGCAATTCCGTGTCGGGGCGCGGAATAAGCGTATGCGGTGCAACGTCCAGATCAAGAGTCCAAAAGCCTTGCTGGCCGATAATATAGGCCACAGGTTCACCGGCCTGGCGGCGCTTGATCGCCGCGGCGAACTGCTCGAGCTGGGGATCAGTGAGTGCCTTGTCGGCCCAAGTGTGCAAGTAGCTGCGCGACTTGCCCAGTACGTGCGCCAGCAATAACTCGACATCCAACCGGGCACTGGGTGAGTCCGGCAGCTGTGTGCTGCTCAGTAGCGCTTGGATAGTCGGCATGGGTTCAAGATCGGCTCAGGCAATGGTGATATAGAGTAGCGCGCCGAGCCGCAGCTGTTAACGCGCGCTGGATCAGTCGCCCAGGGCTGCCAACTGGTCGGCCTGGTACTCGGCGAGCAGTGGTTCGATCACGGCATCGACACCACCGGCCATGACTTCAGCCAGCGAGTACAGGGTCAGGTTGATGCGGTGATCGGTCACCCGCCCCTGGGGGAAGTTGTAGGTGCGAATACGTTCGGAGCGATCACCCGACCCCACCAGCAGCTTACGGGTATCGGAAATCTCCTTGTGCGCGGCGGCGTCCTGTTGATCCTTGAGTTTGGCCCCCAGCCAGGCCATCGCCTTGGCGCGGTTCTTGTGCTGGGAACGTTCTTCCTGGCACTCGACCACTGTCCCCGTCGGGATGTGGGTAATGCGGATAGCCGAGTCAGTGGTGTTGACGTGCTGGCCACCGGCACCGGAAGAGCGATAGGTATCAACGCGCAAATCGGCCGGATTGATATTGATCTCGGCCTGCTCGTCTGGCTCGGGCAGGACCGCAACCGTACAAGCCGAGGTGTGCACCCGCCCCTGGGATTCGGTTTCAGGTACGCGCTGTACGCGGTGTGCGCCGGACTCGAACTTGAGCTTGCTGTAGACGTTATCGCCTTCGATGCGGGCGATAACCTCTTTATAGCCACCGTGCTCGCCTTCACTGGCCGAGAGAATCTCGACCCGCCAGCCGCGACGCTCGGCATAACGCGAATACATGCGGAATAGATCGCCGGAGAAAATCGCCGCTTCATCCCCGCCCGTGCCGGCACGCACCTCAAGGAATACGTTGCGGTCATCGTTGGGGTCTTTGGGCAGCAGCATGCGCTGCAAATCAGCCTCGAGCTTGAGCAACTGCTCTTTGGCCTCGGCAACTTCCTCCTCGGCCATTTCACGCATATCCGGATCGCTGTCTTTCAACAGCGCCTGGGCGCTTTCGAGATCGGCCAAGACTTTACGGTATTCTCCAAACGTAGCATTTACCGGCTCGATCTCGGCATATTCCTTGGAATACGCGCGAAATTGCTGTTGATTGCTGATCACTTCGGCATCACCAAGCAACGCCGTCAGTTCCTCGAAGCGGTCCTGCATCAAATCAAGTTTATTGAGCAGCGAAGGTTTCATTGCATGCCTTTGTTGGATGACACGCCCTCATCGAGGGCAAAAAGTTCTTGTGCCACGGCCAGCGCGTCGATGCGCCCGTCAGCAGACAGTTTTTTCATCTGCACGCTAGGCGCATGCAGCAGTTTATTGGTCAAGCCTCGCGCCAGCTGCGCCAGGACATCCTCGGCGCTTGCCCCGTTGCTCAACATACGCTGGGCCTTGGCCAGCTCCTCATCGCGCAGGCGCTCGGCTTGCTGACGATAGGCTTTAAGCACATCGACAGCAGCCAACTCGCGCAGACGCAACATAAAATCATCGGCACCGACCGAGACCAGTTCTTCTGCAGCCTCTGCCGCACCTTGGCGACTCTTGAGGTTTTCGGCAATGACTTCGTGCAGGTCATCGACTGTATAGAGGTACACATCGTCAAGCTCGCCAACTTCCGGTTCAATATCCCGTGGAACGGCGATGTCGACCATGAAGATAGGCTTGTGCTTACGCTGCTTGAGCGCGCTTTCCACAGCACCTTTACCTAAGATTGGTAACTGACTCGCTGTCGAGCTGATCACGATGTCACTCTTGGCAAGCTCCTGCGGAATATCCGAAAGCAACACCGCATGGGCACCGAACTGCTCTGCCAGGCTGCTGGCGCGCTCCAAGGTACGGTTGGCGACAACAATGCGCTTGACCCCTTGGTCATGCAGATGGCGGGCAACCAGGCTGATGGTTTCGCCCGCTCCGATCAGCAGCGCCTGGCTGCGATTGAGGTCGCTGAATATTTGCTTGGCCAGGCTGACGGCTGCAAATGCCACCGATACCGGGTTTTCACCAATGGTGGTATCAGTGCGCACCTGCTTGGCAGTGCTGAAGGTGGCCTGAAACAAGCGCCCCAGCAAAGGCCCCATGGTGCCCGCCTCGCGGGCGACCGCGAAGGCTGACTTCATTTGTCCGAGAATCTGCGGTTCGCCCAGCACCATTGAGTCGAGGCCAGATGCCACGCGCATCATGTGACGAACTGCCGCATCGTCTTCATGCACATAAGCACAGGCGCGCAGGTCTTCCAGGTTCAGATTATGGTAACTGGCCAGCCATTGCAGGACCGCATCGGATGTGAGGCTGTCTTGCTCGATGTACAGTTCGCTGCGATTACAGGTCGAGAGAATTGCAGCTTCGCGGCTAGCCGTATCCCTGCACAGTAGCTGCAATGCCTCAACCAACTGCTCTGGAGTGAATGCCACGCGTTCGCGGACGTCCACCGAGGCGGTTTTGTGGTTAATACCGAGGGCAATAAAGGCCATGCATGTTCGCTGACAGATGAAATAAGCCGGCAATTGTCCTACTTCGACCGTTTGAGAACAACCACCGCTCGTTATTGTCACAACATCTCAAGCAGAATTTATCTTGCCCGGCGGGCACCGAATAATGGATGCCAGGGGCAAGAAACCTATAAATTTGCATGTAATTCGTAAAATATTTGCGCTGCACTGTTGTTCATTGCTCAGCTTTAACTCAGCATCATGCAATAGTTGGAGCAGGTTCAATTGCCCAATTAATGATCCCATGGGCTTGCCCAAGGGCTTGTGTCATGATGCTCCGACCGCAGGTTAGCCGTCTCGTCTTCTATGAATAGATCTTTAGCACTACTGACAGCCATGGCTTTTTTGGGTGGCTGCCAAACCTTTAATACCTCTACTGATGGTTCGCCACCGGTTGAGGACGTGACCGCAACCGAGCAAGCTGCCCAGCCCGAGGTCTACAGCTCGTTCAGCAAGGAAACCTTGCTGGCACTGCTGACCGCTGAAATGGCCGGCCAACGCAACCGCTTTGACATTGCACTGGGCAACTACGTGCAGCAAGCCAATGCGACGCAGGATGCGGGTGTTGCCGAGCGCGGCTTTCGCATTGCCGAGTACCTGGGCGCCGACCAGGCTGCCCTGGACACCGCGCTGATCTGGGCGAAAAATGCCCCCGACGCCATCGATGCGCAACGGGCAGCAGCAGTGCAGCTGGCGCGGGCCGGGCGTTATGACGAGTCCATGACCTACATGGAAAAGGTCCTGCAACGCCAGGGCGATACCCACTTCGACTTCCTGGCCCTGTCGGCCGCAGAAACCGACCCGGAGACCCGCGCAGGCTTGCTGCAGAGCTTTGATCGGCTGCTGAACAAGTACCCGGCAAACGGCCAGCTGATTTTTGGCAAGGCCCTGCTGCTTCAGGAGGATGGGCGTTCCGAAGAAGCCCTTGAGCTGCTCGAAAGCCACCCCGCCAAAACCGACGAGGTAGCACCGCTGCTGCTGCAAGCCCGCTTGCTCCAAAGCCTGGAGCGTGGCGATGAAGCCTTGCCATTGCTTGAAAAAGGCATCCGCGAACATCCGGACGACAAGCGCTTGCGCTTGAGCTATGCACGCGCGCTGGTCGAACAGGGCCGCATGGAAGATGCCAAGGGCGAATTTTCGTCGCTGGTGCAACAGTTCCCCGAAGACGATGACTTGCGCTTCTCCCTGGCCCTGGTCTGCCTGGAGGCCCAGGCATGGCAAGAGGCTATCGTTTACCTCCAGGAGCTCATAGAGCGTGGCAGTCACGTTGATGCAGCGCACTACAACCTGGCCCGCGCCTACGAAGAGCTTGGTGATTCAGACAGCGCCCTGATCGAGTACGGCCTGGTCGGCCCTGGCAATGACTACCTGCCCGCCCAGGCCCGCCAGACCGAGCTACTCTTCGCCAGCGATCGCATCGGCGAGGCCTCGGCCAAACTCGAGAAAGCCCGTGGCGCCGAGCCTGACTACGCCATCCAGCTGTACCTGATAGAGGCCGAAGCACTGGCCGGCAAGCAACGCAAGGAACAAGCCTGGCAACTGATCCAGCAAGGGCTCGAGCAGTTCCCGGACGACCTCAACCTGCTCTATACCCGCGCCATGCTCGCCGAAGACCGTGACGACCTTGGCCAACTGGAAACCGACCTGCGCTTTATTCTTGAGCGTGACCCGGAAAACACCATGGCGCTCAACGCCCTGGGCTATACCCTGGCTGATCGCACCACCCGCTACCAGGAAGCCGACGAACTGATCGATAAAGCCTATCGTTTAAGCCCGAACGACCCGGCAATTCTCGACAGCAAGGGCTGGATCAACTATCGCCTGGGCAAGCTTGACGAGGCTGAGCGCTTCCTGCGTAAAGCACTGGAAGACTTCCCTGACCATGAGGTCGCCGCCCACCTCGGTGAAGTCCTTTGGGTCCAGGGCAAGCAAAGCGAAGCCCGTGATATCTGGGCCAGCGCCCTGGAAAAACAACCCGACAGCGAAGTCTTGCGCAGCACCATCAAGCGCCTGACAGGAGCAGAGAAACCCTAATGCGTTTGCGCTACCTTATTGCCTGCAGCCTAGTCGCGCTGCTGACCGGCTGCGCCGGCTTGATCTCCCACGAATCAGTCGAAGGCCAGGGAAACCAGGCCGCCTGGCAAGCCCACAAAGAACAGTTGAGCGCGCTGGATGCCTGGCAAATCAGCGGAAAAATCGGCATCCGCGCCCCCAAGGACTCAGGCAGCGCGACCCTGTTCTGGCTACAACGCCAGGACTACTTCGACATTCGCCTGTCCGGCCCGCTGGGTGGTGGCGCCGCACGCTTGACCGGTCGCCCGGGCGAAGTGCTGCTTGAGGTCGCCAACAAGGGCCGCTATAAAGCCGAGTCACCTGAAGCCCTGCTGCAACAACAGCTGCGCATGAACCTGCCGGTCTCGCACCTGCTCTGGTGGGTTCGCGGCCTGCCCGCCCCCGATACCAAGAGCAACGTCACCCTGGACACCGACAGCCACCTGTCAAAGCTGACGCAAGATGGCTGGCAAGTCGAATACCTGAGCTATGTTGAGCAAAACGGCTATTGGCTGCCCGAGCGCATCAAGCTGCATGGCCAGGACCTGCAGGTCACCATAGTGGTCAAGGACTGGCAGCCTCGCCAGTTGGGCCAATAATGCCCGGGCAACACCATGCCGACGCACGCCTGACACTGCCTGCGCCCGCCAAGCTCAACCTGATGCTGCATATCCTCGGCCGCCGTGCCGATGGCTATCACGAGCTGCAAACCCTGTTTCAGTTTCTCGATTTCGGCGACGAGCTGAGTTTTGCCCCGCGCACCGATGGCAAAATCCAGTTGCACACCGAAATTACCGGCGTGGCCCATGACAGCAACCTAATCGTGCGGGCCGCGCGCATGCTGCAGAAGCACACCGGCTGCGCCCAGGGCGCCGATATCTGGCTGGATAAACAATTGCCGATGGGCGGTGGCATCGGTGGCGGCAGCTCGGATGCGGCCACCACCCTGCTCGGCCTCAACCACTTGTGGCAACTCAACTGCAGCCTGGACGAACTGGCAAGCATAGGCCTGGCGCTGGGTGCAGACGTGCCGGTATTCGTTCGCGGGCACGCCGCATTTGCCGAAGGCGTGGGTGAAAAACTGACGCCAATCGAGCTTCCCGAACCCTGGTTTCTCGTGGCAATACCGCAAGTACTTGTACCCACAGTAGAAATTTTCTCCGACGCCGAGTTGACACGCGATACGCCGCCCATTAAAGTTCGCAGCCTTCTTGAGGGGGGCGGTCGAAATGATTGCCAGCCAGTTGTAGAAAAGCGTTATCCAGAAGTACGTAACGCTCTGATCTTGTTGAACAAATTTGTTCCCGCAAGATTAACTGGCACTGGAGCTTGTGTATTTGGGAGCTTCCCAAATGAGGTCGATGCTGATAAAGTCGCCCGCCAACTTCCAGCCACTTTGCCAAGTTTTGTTGCACAAGGGCGTAACATCTCGATGTTGCACCGAGCGCTTCAGGAGTTGGACAGGAAGTAGATGCAAAGTAGTGAGCTTCACCAGATAGGGGCGTCGCCAAGCGGTAAGGCAGCAGGTTTTGATCCTGCCATGCGTTGGTTCGAATCCAGCCGCCCCTGCCATTAACGCCTTATTGGGCTTTAATGTCTGGAGAGCTACAAGCATCAGCAATGAAATACGATACAGGGGCGTCGCCAAGCGGTAAGGCAGCAGGTTTTGATCCTGCCATGCGTTGGTTCGAATCCAGCCGCCCCTGCCAATTTCTATACTCATCCAGGTATACCCTCAGCCGGTAGGTACTGCGCGTGTCCAAGATGATGGTCTTTACGGGGAACGCTAACCCCGATCTGGCGCGGCGTATTGTACGCCAGCTGCACATCCCCCTCGGCGATGCCTCTGTCGGTAAATTCTCCGACGGCGAAATCAGCATTGAAATCAACGAAAACGTTCGTGGTAAAGACGTCTTCCTGATTCAGCCGACGTGCGCGCCAACAAACGATAACCTGATGGAACTGGTGGTAATGGCCGACGCCTTCCGCCGCTCATCAGCTACCCGAATCACTGCTGTTATCCCCTACTTTGGCTATGCACGCCAGGATCGCCGTCCGCGCTCCGCTCGCGTTGCAATCAGCGCTAAAGTCGTGGCTGACATGCTCACCGTTGTAGGCATTGACCGTGTTCTGACTGTCGACCTGCACGCTGACCAGATTCAAGGTTTCTTCGATATCCCGGTAGATAACATCTACGGTTCCCCGGTCCTGGTGGATGATATTGAAGATCAACGCTTCGAAAATCTGATGATCGTCTCCCCGGACATCGGCGGTGTAGTGCGTGCGCGTGCTGTAGCCAAGTCCCTGGGTGTTGATCTGGCGATCATCGACAAGCGCCGCGAGAAAGCCAACCACTCCGAAGTGATGCACATCATCGGTGACGTGGAAGGCCGCACCTGTATCCTGGTTGACGACATGGTCGATACCGCTGGCACCCTGTGTCACGGTGCCAAGGCACTGAAAGAACACGGCGCTGCCAAGGTCTTCGCTTACGCCACCCACGCCGTATTGTCGGGTCGCGCCATCGAGAACCTTGAGAATTCGGTACTGGACGAACTGGTGGTGACCAACACCATCCCGCTGTCCGCTGCCGCACAATCGTGCTCGCGTATTCGCCAGCTCGATATTGGCCCTATTGTCGCCGAAGCGGTTCGCCGCATCAGCAACGAAGAATCGATCAGCGCAATGTTCCGTTAATCCGGAACCCTGTGCCCTGAGCGAAATGCGCCCCGCCTTAATGCGGGGCTTTTTTACCTAACCACCCTGTCGCTGGTCGCAAGCGTAACGGGTGGAAAGGTTATTTTGGAGAAATGAAATGAGTGATTTTAACATTGACGCACAAGCGCGTTCAGACCTGGGGAAAGGTGCGAGCCGCCGCCTGCGTCGTAACGCCAGCCTGGTTCCAGCCGTAGTTTACGGTGGCGAAAAGGCTCCACAATCCATCAGCCTGGTTGCCAAAGATTTCGCCAAGCTGCTGGAAAACGAAGCTTCGTTCAGCCACATCCTGTCGCTGTCCATCGACGGCGCCAAGGAAAACGTCCTGATCAAAGCTCTGCAGCGTCACCCGTCGAAAGGTTTCGTACTGCACGCTGACTTCATCCGTGTTGTTGCTGGCCAGAAACTGACTACTCAGGTTCCACTGCACTTCATCAACGAAGACAAAGCAGTTGCAGTCAAGAAGCAAGGCGGCGAGATCTCTCACACCGCTACTGAAGTTGAAATCAGCGTACTGCCACGCAACCTGCCTGAGTTCATCGAAGTCGACATGGCCAAGATCGAAGTCGGCCAGACTCTGCACTTGTCTGACCTGGTTCTGCCAAAAGGCGTTGAACTGGTTGCACTGGCTCACGATAGCGACCTGGCCGTGGCTAACGCCCACATGCCTCGCGTTACCAAAGCTGAAGATCTTGAAGTTGACGCGGAAACTCCAGACGCTCCGGCAGCTGACGCTCCTGAAGCTGAGTAACACCCGCTACGCTGATCAACAGCTCAGGTGCATTTGCGCTTGAGCTGTTTTCGATAAAGGGCTCCAGTATGACTGCCGTACAACTGATCGTTGGCCTTGGTAACCCAGGCCCTGAATACGACCAGACTCGGCATAATGCCGGGGCCCTTTTCGTTGAACGACTGGCAGACAGTCAACGCATCAACCTCAGTGTTGATCGCAAGTATTTTGGCCTGACTGGCAAATTCAGCCATCAAGGCCGCGACGTTCGTTTACTGATCCCCACCACCTTTATGAATCGCAGCGGTCAATCCGTGGCAGCGCTGGCGAACTTCTTTCGCATCCCTGCCGAAGCGATCCTGGTGGCTCACGACGAACTGGATATGCCGCCTGGCGTCGCCAAACTCAAACAGGGTGGCGGGCACGGCGGGCATAACGGCTTACGCGATATCATCGCGCAGCTGGGCAACCAGAATAACTTTTACCGCTTGCGGCTTGGCATCGGCCATCCAGGGCATAGCAGCATGGTGTC
This sequence comes from Pseudomonas segetis, assembly GCF_900188155.1. GTDB lineage: Bacteria > Pseudomonadota > Gammaproteobacteria > Pseudomonadales > Pseudomonadaceae > Aquipseudomonas > Aquipseudomonas segetis. Next base: position 39,702 of record NZ_FZOG01000001.1, on the reverse strand, counting down.
CAATTACGTTCTAGGACGCGCCCCGCGCAGCGAACAGGAACTACTCGACACCAGCATCGACTTTGCACTCGGCGTACTCCCAGAGATGCTCGCCGGAGAGTGGAACAAAGCGATGCAAAAGCTGCACAGCCAAAAAGCCTAACCTAACTCTAGAAATCATCTGCGCGAGGAAAACACCATGGGATTCAATTGCGGCATCGTCGGCCTGCCGAACGTCGGCAAGTCCACCTTGTTCAACGCCCTGACCAAATCCGGTATCGCTGCGGAGAACTTCCCCTTCTGCACCATCGAACCGAATACGGGCATAGTACCGATGCCGGATCCGCGCTTGGATGCCCTGGCTGAGATCGTCAAGCCCGAGCGCGTGATTCCAACCACCATGGAATTCGTCGACATCGCAGGCTTGGTAGCCGGCGCCTCGAAAGGTGAAGGCCTGGGCAACAAGTTCCTGGCCAACATCCGCGAAACCCACGCCATCGCCCACGTCGTTCGCTGCTTCGAAGATGAAAACGTCATCCACGTATCGAACAGCGTTGATCCAAAGCGCGATATCGAGATTATCGACCTTGAGTTGATCTTCGCCGACCTCGACAGCTGCGAGAAGCAATTGCAGAAAACCACGCGCAACGCCAAGGGCGGCGACAAAGATGCTGTCGCACAGAAAGCCCTGCTGGAAAAGCTGATTCCGCACTTCACCGCAGGCAAACCCGCACGCACGCTGCTCAAGGACCTGGCTGACGACGAGAAGCAACTGATACGCGGCTTCCACCTGCTCACCAGCAAGCCCGTCATGTACATTGCCAACGTTGCCGAAGACGGCTTCGAAAACAACCCATTGCTCGACATCGTGCGCGGCATTGCCGACGCCGAAGGTGCCGTCGTGGTGCCTGTCTGCAACAAGATCGAAGCCGAAATCGCCGAACTGGACGATGGCGAGGAAAAGGACATGTTCCTGGAGTCGCTCGGCTTTGACGAGCCAGGCCTTAACCGCGTCATCCGCGCTGGCTATGAGCTGCTCAACCTGCAAACCTACTTCACCGCTGGCGTGAAGGAAGTACGCGCCTGGACCGTTCGCGTCGGCGCCACTGCCCCGCAGTCCGCCGCCGCCATCCACACCGACTTCGAGAAAGGCTTTATCCGCGCCGAAGTGATCGCCTACAACGACTTCATCCAGTACAAGGGCGAAGCAGGCGCTAAAGAAGCCGGCAAATGGCGCCTGGAAGGCAAGGAATACATCGTTAAAGACGGCGACGTAATGCACTTCCGCTTCAACGTTTAAACACCGCTGGCAGCCCAGGCTGCCAAACCAAGCCCTCGAGACTCACCTTGTGAGCCGGGGGCTTTTTATTGCCTTCGCATCGCCTAGCTGGCCCCCGAAGGCTGGCCTGGGTGATTGATCCTTGCGTAGCTGGCTGGGCTAAAACGCAAGGTCAACAGCAACATCAAGATCAGGCTGACCAGCATCACCAGCCAGGTGCTGTAGAACGACCCGCTCAGCTCACGCAACCAACCGCCCATCGAGGGTGCAATGGCGTTGATCAAAAAACCGAAGCCCTGCACAAAAGCCACCAACTGCCCTGCCGCGCGAGGATCATGCAGGTGGTCGAGGCTCAGCAACAGGCACAACACGAAACAGGCGCCCAAGCCGAAACCGACCAACCCAACCCAGGCTGCCGATGCCGCCAACGGCATCCATAACAGCCCCGCATAACCTATTACTTGCGCCCCCAGGCTAATGCCGAGCAAAGGTCGTCGATCCTTGATGCGATGGGCCAGCACCGGCATCGACAGCGCCGCCAGCACCTGGAATATGGTCATCCACGCCAACAGCGCACCACTGGCCTGCTGGCTCCAGCCCAACTGCTGGTAATAGGCTGGCAGCCAGGCGACCATGGTCATAAAGCCCCAATTACAGAAGCCGAAATAAATCGCCAGCAACCATGCCCGACGGTTGCCGACAAAGGCCTTGAATGAAACCCTTTGCGCCAAGGCCTGAGGCCTGTGCCAGGGCATCCTGAACCACAGCAAGGCGGCAAGCAGCGCAGGGATCAGCCAAACCCACAGCCCCGCCTGCCAATGACCAAATGCCTGGGCCATATGTGGGCTCAGCAAGGCAGCCAGGCCGCCGCCACTCATCAATGACGCCGAATAAACCCCCATCGCCAAAGCCACACAACCAACGAACTGACGCTTGACCATGCCTGGCACCAGCACCTGGATCAACGCGACACCAACACCGCCCAGCAACGCTGTTGCCAGCAACACATTGCCATCCGCGATAAAACCCCGCGCGAGACAAGCCAGGAAAATACACAGCAAACCCAGGGCAATGCCCCTGCCCTCACCCAGCCGCGCTTCAATCCACGAGCCACAGAGCGCCACCAGGCCAATACATACCACAGGCAAGGTCGTTAGCAGCGCCGCCCCCTGGAAGCTCATTGACGTGCTTAGCCGAATATCGTCCAGCAAGGGACTGATCGAGGTGAGAATTGGCCGCAGGTTAAGCCCCAAGGCAACCAGCACCAGCCAACCCCAAAACCTAATCCTCATTCAATAACTCCAGCATCGCTGGTAAACCCTTGAACACGCTGCACAGACGCACGCTCCACACAAAACTCGCCCACTTGGGCGAACGATCAAACAGACGACTGCGGCGGATCATTGATACACCACAGCGAAAAAGACAAAGCCGAAGCTCAAAGAAGGGCAATTCAACACCCGAGCATTGTGCCACGCTCGCCCGAGAAAGTTGACGGATTGGACAGGTAATTAAAATTTAGCTTGGCACAGCGACGATCCAAACCACGCGAGTGCACGCATTGCGCGTAAGCACTTGATCAAACGCAATAATTTTATCAAAACATGCTTGACACAAAGCCCTCAGGCTAGAATAATGCGCGCCACTCGGCTACGTAGCTCAGCTGGTTAGAGCATAGCATTCATAATGCTGGGGTCCGGGGTTCAAGTCCCTGCGTAGCCACCAAATACCTGTTTCTACCTGTCTCAGACAGTCTACGAAACACCCCAAGAAGCCCGCCTAGTGCGGGCTTTCTTGTATCTGGCTGTTTATACCTGTCTCTACCTATCATTGCGCGGCGTGTATCCCCCTGTGTATCCTCTTGGAATAATTGAACCAAGGGGATACACAAATGAAGCGTTCAGAAATCAAGCGCCGCCCCCTCTCAGACACTGCCCTTGCTGGCTTAGAGCCAGACGTCAAGGAATACCGCGAGCTAGACGGCTCAGGGCTATATTTTAGAGTCAAGCCAGACGGGCAAAAGTCGTGGCAGTTCCGCTACAAAAAGCCAGACGGCAAATGGTCGTGGCTTGGGCTTGGCGGGTATCCCGATGTCAGCGGCTCACTGGCACGGCAAAAAGCAGCCGAGTTGCGCAACGATGCAAGCGAAGGGAAAAACCCTCTCGCCAGCAAGCAGGCCCGCAAAGCGGAAGAACAGGCCGCCGCTGACAACACCTTTGAACGTTTGGCGCGTGAGTGGTACAGCTCTCGCTTAAACAGTTGGGACAACGGTACTGCCAAACGGGTAATCGGTGCACTTGAACGCCATGTGCTCCCCACATTTGGTAAACGTCCTTACACCAGCATTCTTTCAATGGAGTGGATGGATCTACTGCGTGGCATGGAGCAGAAAGGCATTCTCGAGCAGATGAGCCGAGTGCGCGCTTACTGCAAGGATATATATGACTTGGCCAGGGTTACTGGCCGCGCCGTAAACAACCCACTGGACGGAGTTCACAAGTTCCTATCAACCGGCAAGGCCGAGAACTACGCACACGTATCTGCTGACGAATTACCCGCCCTACTCCGAGCAATTCAGTCCTACCCCCACGCCAAGGATGTTCAGCTAGGTTTGCGCCTACTGACCCTGCTAGCCGTCCGCCCCAGTGAACTACGAGAAGCTCACTGGTCAGAGTTCGACTTTGACAAGAAGCTATGGACTATCCCACCTGAACGCAAAGGCAGGAAGCCAAGGCGTGGTGAAGCACGTGAACACCTGGTACCGCTCTGCCGCCAAGCCATTGCCTTGCTCGAAGAGTTGCACCCAATCACCGGAGCTTATCCCCTGCTGTTTCCGGGCCGTAGTGATCGCACAAAACCACGCAGCGACACAGTGTTTCTAATGGCTCTGCGTCGCCTTGGTTATGAAGGCCGACAGACTGGTCATGGCTTCCGCCATATTGCCAGCACCATACTGAATGAACATGGTTTTACTGCTGACCATATCGAGGCACAGTTGAGTCACAAGGCACCCGGAGTGCGAGGCATATACAACAAAGCCCAGTACCTAGAGCAACGCACGACCATGCTGCAATGGTATGCCGATCACCTAGACAAACTGGCAGCCGGAAACGTTGTTACAGGCACCTTTGGCAAGGTGGTTTAGGCATGCATTACAATAACCCTGAAAAAACACGTGTTCCATGTGTTCCACGTGTTCCAAAATTGCTTAAAGCCAATAATTACGGGGCCTGCAAGGGTGGAACACAAAACCTTAATAACTGGAACACTAGCCCCGAGGAACACAAAACGTGTTCCAGTGCTCGCCTGCAAATGGGAACACCAACACCGCACCTATTATCGACTGCAGGCCACTTCCTTTGTGGCGCCCCAGTGCAGCCAAGCGCAACTCAACCTCCCGCTGCTTTGGGGCTTGGGGGCACATCTTGATCAGCCCGTATTACCTAGCTTCACCACTTGATATCGAAGCGTGGGAGGTCATTGAAACGCTAGAGCAATATGTTCTCTATGATGAGTTTGCTGAGCGCATTGAATATGCATTGCAACTGCTGGAAGAAGGGCAGAGACACTGGCAAGAGCACCAATCACCAGATGGTGAGTGGTCAGAAATATCGATCATGGTTGTTTCCGAAGTAAGGCGGCTCTCATACAACATCAGTCAGAAGCTTCAAATCTCTGACCTAGATATAGCGGCTTGCATTCGCTCTACAGTGGGAATAAGCAGCGAGAGTAACGTCTCAAATAGTCAGTGCATGGCAGCTCTCGCAATAGACCGGGCGTGCAGAGCGATTGAAACTCTCGGCAAATGGCTTGCTGACTTTCAGCAAGAATTTCACACCACCAGTCCAGAAACTCTAGACGCCATAGCACGAGAGAGCCCCGATGACTTTGAAGCGCTCATAAACGAGCCTAGGCGAGAATGGGCACAAGTCGAAATGGAGACACGAGAAAACACAGCCGAAATTTTAGGAAATGCGCGCCATTACCTAATACTGGCTGCGGTATACGCCTTGCCTATATTGAGTGACGAAGATAAAACTAAGATCAGCACAGCGGCAAGAAGCAGAGGACTCCGATCAGCAGAGCTACGACGACGCGCTGTCACAGAGCGAAACGATGCCATATGTGCGAAAGCACATACGCTAAGAAAGAACGGTGTCGCAGAAAAAGACCTGGTTGGGATGATAGCGCATACTGCTACTGCTGAAAAAGAATCAGGCGGCGTGAAACTATCAAAAAAACAAATACGGAACATTCTGCGAGCTGGCGGGGCGCTTGACCCAGACCTGGACTTAACTTGGCCTCCCGACTGCATTCGATTAGATCCGCCGTTTTGATTGTAGGTGACACTGATTGGCAACTGTCGGCCAACAGCTTCCGGTCATGAAAGACAGGAATAGGCCACTGGGTACTTTACTGGGTTCATGAGCCTGATCGGACCATATAGTTCGATCAGGATTACATGCAGACCAATGAAGATTGTACTGTTGCGGCGGCATGGTGGTACGGGCAGCGTGGACGAGGCGGATGGGCTTCTGGACGTTTCCTCGGTGAAACACACGTCAACCCGCCGGAAGCGCTGGAACTCGAGAGGGCCAGGGTATCGAACGTGAAACGCAGACATGTCCCCAATCACTTAACTAGCAATAACGGGTAGTTAATGCCTTTTGGATTATTTTGATCTCCAATTTATTTGCAGATTTCTAAGCACTTTTTTGTGAGTAATTCAGCGCTCAACTGCGAGCGTTGCTACTACTCGAAGCAGGTAGTGGCTAGATGCCATTTAAACATCTGCAGGTATGTGTTAGAGCTATGCTTTGAGATCAGAACCGAGTGTTCGGGAGCCAGGAAAGAGCTTATGCCACACGACATTCATCACTGGGAAGATATTGCAAGTGATTTTCAACGGGGAGCCGTACTGATTGGTAATGGAGCAAGTATCGCAGTCAATACGGACTTCGGATATGCGACTCTTCTACAGGAAGCACGCAGTCGAGGATTACTTACGGCAGAGGTAGAGGAGCTTTTTAGATCGTTCGGTACGAGTGATTTTGAGTTGGTGCTGCGGTTAGTTTGGCATGCGACCAGGGTCAATTCTGCACTCCAGATCCCTGATGGCCTCACAGTTCAGGTGTACCAGGACATTCGTCAAGCACTCATTGAAACCGTACGTGCCGTGCATCCTGCTCACGCCGAAATAGCTGATCGCCTTCCCAGTATGTACGGCTTTCTGAAACAGTTCAGTACGGTGTTGTCACTGAATTACGACCTGCTTGTGTACTGGACGATGACATACGGGCTAGACGTGCAGGATCAGCATCAGTTCAAGGACTGCTTCTTGGCTGGAAGCTTCGATGATGGCTGGAAGCGCTTTAGGCGGCGGACCTGGGAGCGGACAAATACGCTGGTCTTTTACCCACACGGCAACCTAGCTCTGCGTCGAGACGTTGTGGACAACGAAGGCAAGATTCACGATCAGGGAGCAGGACTTCTTGAGGCAATTCTGTCTGCCTGGAGCACCGGTCGCTTTATCCCCCTTTTTGTGAGTGAAGGTACTTCGGCGCAGAAGTTGTCGGCGATCCAGAACAGCTACTACCTATCCACAGTGTACCGAGAGGTTATCCCGTCGCTGGACGGAACTCTCACCATCTTCGGGTGGGGCATGGGCGAACAGGAATTGCATTTACTTCAACGGCTTTCCCAAGCGAATGTGGCTCGTGTGGCGTGCTCGGTTTATCAGGGCAACCAACAGTTTTGCGAGGCTGCGTATCGCATTATCAGGGATCACCTTGGTGAGATAGACATTGTGTTTTTTGACAGTGGGACTGCCGGGTGGGCGGTCGGCGCTTAGACTTGAGCCGTGCGCGGTAGAGCACGAAAGATGATTCGAGAGAGGTTGCATGAGGACATCACCACATCTGCCACTCAACAAATCCGAGCCGATTCCTCATTCGCTCCAAGTTGCTACCAAAGGGAAGGCAAAAGCGGTTATACATGCCATGCGGGCGCGCTCACCAGCCCAATGAACGCCTGCAGGCTTAGCGGTATTTGCACAGGATCGACTGCCGAAGTTAATCGCCAGGCAATTCTCAATCGCTTTAGGAAAAGCTTTTGCCTGGTCATACACGCTCGCGATCAAGCTACATAAATCAATCTTTATGAACTGCATGCGTCATCGCCTTATTGCGCCACGGTACCATGAGCGTATACCGTGCACACTTCGACGTTACTGAAAGTAAATTAATTAGTATTGGGGATATCGCCTTGAAATCCACACTCCGATTTCGCAAGGCACGAAACTTGGCCGACGAGCAAGGACAAGTTTTCACGCCAGCGGTGATCGCATCATTGCTGGCAAAAGCAGTCGCGGCTGACCGTGAGACAATCGTTGACATTGGTGCTGGTGAAGGCGCTTTGGCTTCCGCAGCTTTGACTCGATGCAAGGATGCCGCTGTTGTTTTAGTCGAGAAAGACAAGCAATACGCACAAGCACTTAGTAGCCTGTTCACTCCAAACGCCAAGGTGATCGCCGAGGATGCTCTGACCCCTGGCCTCCTTGAGAGCATCATCTCACCGCTTGCAAAATCAGTCGTACTCTCGAACCCCCCCTACGGAATGCTTCGTATCTCTAGAGAAGAACTTACCAGCGATAGGGAAGAATTACCCCCGATTGTAGAAGGGGGTGGATGGGTTAGAAGAGATGCGGCTTTCTTGGCACGAATTTGGTCGGCAAGTAACAAAGGTACCTCACTAGGTTTGATCGTCACCTCTGCAATTATTTGCGATAAAGCATATGAGTCGTATCGCAGAAAGCTGGCAGAAGAACTCTCTGACCTAGTTATTACCGAACTTCATCCTAAAACATTTGCAAATGCCGAGGTGCAGGCTTACCTAATTTCTGGATGTAAAAGCGTTCGCCGAAAGCGAAACGTATTACTAAGGCAAGCAAATTTGCAAGGAAATATTGTAAATGAGTTGTCAGTTTCGACGCAGCAAGCAATCGAAAGACTCGATTACACGTATCACTCAATGATTCATGAAGTGCAACTAAAACCTGGGCAATCAATCGGAAGCCTATCCGAACTAGGAGGGATAATAGCTCGTGGAAGCCGATCTCAGAACGTGTTCAGAGCGCTTGGACTTACAGCATTTCACACCACTGACTTTGTTACAAACTCGAAGCATCTTAAACTGAATGGCGCAATTGAGGGATTTAAGTCTGCACATCCTGGAGATATTTTAATTCCAAGAGTTGGCTCTAGATGCTTAATACGAGAAGCCAAGGTAGTAGAAGGCACTGGACTAATTACGGATTGCATATATCGTATTCGCGCCCCACAAAGCGTACAAAAAAAAATATGGCATACCCTTGACAGCGATTTCGGGAGGGAATGGCGGAAATTGGCGGCAAAAGGATCTTGTGCGAAACATATAACGATAGAAACACTCAGCTCCCTTCCCATCTTGGCATAAAGAAAAAATAATAATATATAGGAAAACATGGATTGAACCATATATATAGTGAATCCTCAAAATACGACCAACTTTCATTAGAGAGAACAGTTAAGGGGCTAAGCAATTTAGGAATTCGTCAGCCACCCCTGACATGGGAAAAGGCGAAACGGTGGGCGAAGCAGTTTAACGATGGTCCAGAAAAAGCCCTGGCGTGGTTAATCCTTCGCTTCTTGGTCTTTCGGACAACGGAACAGCTAGAGTCCTCCTTTAGACAAGCAATAAAGTCTGCGAGCCAACATTTTGGAGAGAAAATTGAGCTTCCAAAGGAAACGGACTGGCGCGCCATTCTAAATGGGGACATCGGAAACCTGAGCTTCTACTGCAGCCCCCCCACTCTTAATACCCATAACCTCCCTGGGAAAAGTGGAGAGCTAATTGCCCGCTTAGTTAACAGAACATTCGGCGTAAATAAGTCATATGCATATGACTTTACAGTAATGCGCGAAGATGAGCGGTTGCTAATTGTCGATGACGGAACATTTACTGGCGAGCAACTCGACGGCTTTCTAGCCAGCTACGGACCAGCAAAAAACTATCCAGAACAAATAGCTATTGTGGTGGCTATAGCACATGAAGAAGCGATCTCTAAACTTGCAAAGCAACACCCCGGTATTGCTGTATTTTTTGGGGAAATGCTTTTAAAAGCCCACTGCTTTGAGCACCTAGCACAGGCGTGGATATCTAACGGATTGTGGCCATACCCTGAAAGCCACCCCACTGATGTATATAAAGCAATTTGTGAGAAGCACAAGCTTCTAAATGGTAGTAGTGGCTCACTTGGCTTTGGCAGTCTCGGTGTAATAGTGGGGTATGAGCACGGCATTCCAGATGACTCGCTAAGTATACTTTGGAGCAAATCAGAAACGTGGCTCCCCTTAATAGAAAGGTAAAAGATATGAAGGCAAGCACTGACGCCGCAATCCTGACGAAAACTCGCGCCGAAGAACACGACGCAGATATATGGGGTGAATTTTTTATCCCCCCTTACTTTGAGCGCTTGGGTCTAAAAACAGCAACTAAGTCAAATTACATAATTGGAAAGCGTGGCTGTGGAAAAACCATGCTTCTAAAATATTTTGATTACCATACAGCATTCTCAAGCAGAAGGCCGTCAATCCCCACTGAAGAAATATCTCACATAGGCATCTACTGGCGCGTAGATACTCAATTTTGTAGTTCCCTACAGCATAGAGGGATAACGGAGGAACAGTGGCAGATTGTTTTTGAAAGCTACTTCTCTTTATATATCGGCATCGAAATAATTAGATCGCTAAAGGCTATCGCTAATAGCGCATACCCAAACTTCAATACTGGGGATTTCGAGCGCTTGCATTTTAACTCCGCATCAGATTTTCATGAAGACTTTCCGTCATCCGCCGCCGAGCTTGAAATACATCTGGGCAAAATAAGGCGATCATTTTCAACATGGGTATCCAATGTAGCGACAGCCAAGCAACCGCTACTACCGCCAGGACGTATATTTCTAGAGTCCCTAATTGAGGACATTCGAGAGGTCCCAGCACTCAGTAACGCATCTTTTTATATCTATGTAGATGAAATTGAAAATCTAGTATCCCATCAGCGGAGAGTTTTAAACTCACTCCTAAAGCACAGTCAAAAACCGTTAATTATTAACTTCACCTCGAAGGAACGGTCGCAAGACAATCAAACTACTGGGCCGGAATGGGTAAATGGCACTCATGATTACCGACTTCTGGATCTAGATCAGTTACTGTATGAAAGCGAGCGACCATTTTTTTTCTCAGAGGTATTTTTAGCCAACTTAGATCTAGCGTCCGGTCTGCATGAAAGCGAATTAGTCAAAAGATTACAATCATTAGAATCTATGCCTGAGAGGCGAGCCCCTCAGTACAGGGAGTCTATTCTTTCTGAAATGAGAGATCGTTTCCCAACCAAGAGTTATAAAGCTTTTGCTGCAGATGCCCTGAAGATAGACGCCATCAAGAGAAAGCTAGAAGAACGAATAAGTAAGGCCTTAAAATATAGAAGCTCGAGAATAACTCTTAGTGATTTCATGGCTTTTACAACAATTCCGGAGGCCTTAGTCACTGTTCCTGCGCTCTTAAACAGACAGGCATTAACTCCAGAAAAAGTCTTGAAAGCCTTAGGTGAGTACGCAACCACAGGGGAAGGGCAATTCCACACATCGTGGATACAGAATAATCTTGTTGGGGCGCTGCTTGAGATATATCGCCCCTATGGACGAGAGTGCCCGCTATATAGCGGATTTGACACGCTTTGCACAATGTCTAACAACAACCTAAGACACTTCCTCATCCTCTGCTACAAAGCTCTAGAAATAGCAGATTTAAAAGAGGAGGAAGAGAGAGCGATCTCCATCGAGACCCAAAGTCGTGCAACCTATGAAGCGGCGGACCAGCTGATCAAAGAGATAAAAACTTTTGGCCAATATGGAGAGCAGCTAAGAATATTTGTGCTTAGACTTGGAAGTATTTTCAGAGCCTTGCAAGCAACACCTCCGATGAGTGAGCCCGAACAAAATCAATTCACTGTAAACTCAGGAAGTCGAGCATTAAAACCCGAAGAGCTTAACTTTATAAGTGAAGCAATTAAATATGCTATATTAGTTGAAAAGCTAGAAACTAAGACCAAGGGATCAGTAGGTAGTGACATCATTGACTATCAATTGAATCCAATATATTCGCCTTACTTTCAAATCAGTTATCGCCGCAAGAGAAAACTTGAAATATCTACCGACGATTTTCAAGTACTCTTCTCAGGCAACGAAGACGAATATAGGAGTTTGGCTCGATCCGTTGCTAAAGCGACACCGGAAGTTGATGACCGACAACTGGGGCTTATCTGATGAGCATCTCAATAGCCAGTTTTTACACTCGATCTTCGTCAAACCCAAAAGATCTGTTATTGGACGATAAGTTTGTTTTTATACATGGCAGTGCATTGGATGAACGTGGAGAGCTTGCAATTTCTTTTGGAGATGCAAATGCTCAGCGCGTGCTTGTCCAGTATGACATTGAAACAATGGCCCTTAGCGTCGACAACACCACCGCAAGTGCCGATGTCGGCTCAGACCTGTTTCGTCACTTTACGGCTGGACAACTTGTAGTTCTAGAAGCCACTACACTAGGATTTGCTGAGCTATTTTCCACTATACGGGCTCTTATCGATATTGGCCTTAAAAGAATAGAAATTATATATGTTGAACCATTAGAGTATACAAAACCAAAGGGTGCAGATCAGTACGCTCTCTCTGACCGAATAAAAGGCTATCTCCCCATACCGAATTCAATTGTCGACCTGACCTCCGACGACCTTGAGGCAGGAGTTTTCTTTTTAGGGTTTGAATCGGAAAGATTAGAACGAGCACTTGAAGAGCATCAAATGATCACTACAAAGGATATCAAGGTAGTGTTTGGCATCCCGGCATTTCAACCTGGCTGGGAACTAAACTCTATCGTTCCCCATCTAACTCGACTAAGTGAGCAAGGTCGAATCGAGATGGCTTATTGTGCTGCGAATGACCCGGAGGCTGCATTTGAGTGTCTAGAGACTACCCGCACATCTCTCGGCTACGGAAAAAGCATGTTTATTGCCCCTATTGGTACTAAGCCATGTGGAATAGCATCAGCAGTATTCGCAAGCATCTACCCAGAGCAAGTCGGCTTGCTATTTGATCACCCCACGCGCAAGTCGAAACGTTCAGAAGGCTCCAGTTTATGGCATCGATACTCAGTCATATTGCAATAGTAAGTATTTTGGAACGTTAATAGCTTGCTCTATCAAGATGAGGCATCCAAATAATGACCTACCAAGACAGCCTAAAGCCTGCAAACCTCAAGACAATGCTAACTCTGCAGGATGAACTTAATAGGGTTATTGACCCCAACTGGGTTAGTGCCAAACAACCCTTTCTGAGAGCTGCTTTTGTTGAAGCTGCTGAAGCACTGGATCATCATGGTTGGAAGTGGTGGAAAAATCAGTCCCCAGACGTCTACCAGCTGCAAATTGAACTGATAGACATACTTCACTTTTACTTGTCTGACGCATTGGTCGAGTCCAATGCAAATCTTGACTTATCAATCAAGAAGATAAGTACAGAACTACAAATAACAAATATAATTTTTGACGAAGTGGAATACAAGCTTGGCAAGCTTGATATTCTTCAGCTTCTTGAGTTGCTCGGCGCAATGGCTGCTTGCCGTCGTCGCAGCTTTGCAGTGCTGGACCAGTTAATGAAGAGGTGCTCTCTTCGCTGGCATGATGTATTCCTACACTACGTATCAAAAAATATTTTAAACCTTTTTCGACAAGCGAACGGATATCGCGATGGAAGCTACATAAAAATCTGGGATGGTGAGGAAGACAATGTTTGGCTTGAAAGAATTGTAAAAAATATCAGCCCTGAAGAACCTGATTACCCTACACGGCTCCGTCAAAAACTCACTGAAAAATACCTAAAAATCAAAAGCGGATCGAGTTCGTAGAACTCTGAATAGCGCAGGATTCACTAGAGACCTCCAAGCCTCATAATAAGGCTCAGTAAGATGAACCATAAGCAACCAGCGTTACCTTGAAGAATTTAAGGACGAAGTGATCAAGCAAGTAAGCACGGCAATACATTGTCATTTACAGATGAAGAAAACGGTAACATCTATAGTAGTCCAGAAGCATTCCACTGCTGGGTCGAAACTGATAATTATTTCACAGACTTCACAGCACCAGAATATATAGAAGCTCTTGTTCAAGGTGGAGTGAAAGCTAACATCAAAAGAATGATATTCAAAAAAATATATAATCCATGCCTGAAAGTCCGTACGACATGACCAGTGCAGGTGATTTTTACCTCGAGTCAAACTCCGAACTTACTCACCACTTACTAACTAAAATGTTTCAGAAGCCAATCACTCAGGATTTATCTGAAATTTTCTTAGAGTGGTGTAAAAGGGGCCAGGAAATTTTTTCTAGCTTCGATATCACTTATGATTTGGGTAAAAAATACTTTATGTAAAACCTATATGTAATAGAGTGCTCGGCTTATGGTAAATACTCAAATCACTCGTAGCACACGCCGGACCGAGCTAAAGCCCGCCCCTTAACCAAACGCTATATATCAAGAGATAGCATAAAGATCAAGAAAATAACATCCACTAAGTTATCACAGTTATTGCAGCGCCTATAAGCATGCCTGCAATAGTTTTCGGTCTGCAACGACTGCCCACTAGTAGATTTCCTTTTCCCTAGTCCTTGCGCATTTCACCTGCGCCCTTCCCTCCATTCTTTATGGCTGAACTGGCAAATTAATGCCATTAAAAATTCTTGAAAATAACAGGGAAATGAACGGCCGGTCATTTCCCTGACCACCCTTAGCCTATGCCTGTCTCAACTAGTACAGGTAATTAGCTATGACCATTCAGCCCCTGCAAACCGGCGCTATTGCTCCTCCTTTTAGCGACGTTCTTATGACCACAGCCCAAGCAGCTGCGGCTCTTGGCTTATCACCTCGCACGCTTGATGCCTGGCGTTGTTCGCGCCGTGGTGGGCCTGCGTGGATTAAATGCGGTTCTCGCGTTCGTTACCGTAAAAGCGATGTCTCTGCCTGGTTAGAAACGCATACCCGCCAGATAACAGGAGACCAAGCATGACGACTGCTCGCCTCTCTGCTGGTCAGCTTGACCCTTCAACAAGCCTGATACGCATCAATGAAGTTGTGGCCATTGTCGGCCTGGCACGCCCGACCATTTATAAGCTGATGAGTCAGCGAGAAAGCGGCTTCCCACTTCCCGTAAAGCTGAGTGACAGCACCGCCCGAGGTGCGCCAGTGGCGTGGGTTCTGAGTGAGGTTCAGGAATGGGTGCGTTCACGAATCGCTGCCCGGGACAAGGTGGCCGCATGATGCCGATCTTTCTACCCCACACCATGCTTGATAGCCCTGAAGCTTTGTCGCTCCCGGAGCTAAGTGAGATTCAGCGGCGCGGTCGAACAGCCCTGATTGCTATGCGTGACAAGGCGCTGGCAGAAGGTGCTCAGGTAATGTTCGTAATTTGGCCTGGCGGTACTTGGACAATGCTGGCGATTGAGCCGCCAGTCGATGCCACCGTCACTGATGCAAGCCAACTGATACCCAGTCTTCTACTTGCCAGTGAGGCACTGGCTGAGTTCGAGCGCCGAGCAAAAAAGGGTGAGTACTTAGGTTGGCTATCGCTAGAGCGCAGCCCTCCAACTCTGCACTGAAACAAAAACGCCCACGGTTAACCGTAGGCGTCATGTCAAAGCAGCTCAGCAACCCCGAGAAGCCAAACTGCGAGGCCATTTTATGCCTAGTATTTCCATCCAGCAAGTTCGACTTGCACAGATCAAATCATCGAGCTACTCTGCCAAGGTCGCTGCAAATTCAGCGACCGGGTTTGGCGACCCGAACATCAGTAGGCGCACAAGCGCCCCATATCCAGCAGCAGGCGCTTTTTTTGTGCCCGCAGCTACGTGTTATGGCGGCTGTGCGTGGGATACCTTCGGGTATGCCGGGTGCCTACTGTCCCGGTTCGCCAACCTGCGCACAGCTGCCACCCATAATCGTTTGGCGACGGTTCGTGGCAGCTCCACAACAGTAGGAGCACCACTTATGAAGCATTTGCACGCCCTCAATCCGCCTCCAATTCAGCAACATATCGCCTCATTAAAAGCCCGCGCCATTTCCGCGCTACACGCTGACTCTTCACTTTCCGTTCGCCTCGCCCGCTACAACGAAGCCATGCGCCGTACTCGCGCCCTGGAAACCAAAGGGGGTGCGCAATGAATCCGCACCTCAAAACACTTCAAGACTGCGAGTCTGAACTCACTGGAGCCAGTGACGCGCTGGCCATTTTGACCGGGCTGTTCTCGGCGATTCCAAAACTGGATCAAGTCAACGCAGCAGCCGTTGCCCGCGCCGGACGCTACATCGCCGAAGACTGGGCAAACATGCTGGACGTTGATGCTGAGCAACTGCGCATTGAAGCCTCCGCTTTGAACGGTGAGGTGCAATCATGAGTTCGCTTTCAGTTGTGACCACTCGCCAAGAACTTTTCTGCAAACTGCCTACAGGCGGCTTGCTGTCGGTTAATGAGGGCGTGCCGATTACTGATGCGCTTGAGCATGCTTCCTGCCTTCTTGCCTGCGTAAATAGCCTCAGTGCATCCATCGGCGATGGCAACGCTGAGCCGGTGGATGCATATGCCATTCAGTACCTGAACGAATTGGCCAAAGGCTTGATTGATGCCTGCGTATCGGGCGCGCTTCGCAAGGAGGCCAGCCAATGACTGCCTCTAAAAAGCGCCCAAGCTTCGCAGAAGTAAAGGCGGCGGCATTGCGCTCAATTGATCGAGTGTTGGCGCATTGGTTGCCCGGTGGCAAGCGTGTAGACAACAACCGGGAATACACCGCACCCAACCCTTTGCGCGCAGACAAACATGCAGGCTCATTCAAAGTTAACCTGGCTAAAGGCACATGGTCGGACTTCGCTACCGGAGACAAAGGCGGCGATCTAATTGACCTGGTGCGCTACCTCGACGGCGGCACGGATATCGAAGCCTGTAACAAGCTGGCTGACTTCCTAAATGTCACCGCAAGCAGCGAGCCTGCACCTGTTGCGAAACAGGCCAAAACACCGGAATGGGTGCCGGTGCAGCCCGTACCCGATGAAGCGATGGGCAAGTGTCCACTCAAGCATCGCCAGCACGGTAAACCGTCAAAGGTGTGGGTCTATAAAGACGCTGAATCCCGTCCGCTGTTTGTGCTGTATCGCTTCGACCTGGGGCCGGATGAAAACGGTACTCCGCCCGACATCAGTGAGCGGTGCACTGGGTCCTATGCAGCGATTAATTGTTCGATGCTGAGCTCTGCACTGATTTCTCGCACGGCACGTTCTCTAAGCCATCGTGTTCCTGTAGCGCTCAATATCGGTAGGCAAATGTCTCCCATCGAGCGACCCCAGCCTAACGCCTTCTCAGTTGCGTTCACATGAGCGGCAATCTGAGTTAGTTCATGGACGGCCTTTTCCAGTCGCGCTGCCCAGAGGTAACGAGCGGCTTCCAGCATATTGTGACGGGCCTTTTTGGCCTCTTGCTTGGCCAGCTCAATACGCTCCGCTATCGTTTCCAGCTCAGTGTTCAGGGCTTGTATTACTGCGGTCGTCCCTGAGTTCCCCCGTTTGAATGACTCAAGCGCTTCGCTCACCGCACGGAGTACACCTTTGGTGCGGGTCTCCTCTGGTTCGTCACCAGCCGCTAGCGCAGCAGCATACTGAGCAGCTGCTTTTTTCTCTTTAGCCTTCGCCTGTGCGAGTTCATTGCTTTGGCTTTCCTGCAAAGCTTCAAGTTTCTCGGAGACTTTGGTCTGTTTGATTTCGAGTGCTTTTATCTCCGCATTGGCTGCATCGAGAGCTTTGCGGGCTGTTTTGACTACAGTGGGTGCCTGCTTTGACCCTTCCTCCCACTCGGCGAGTTGGAGTAAGCGTTTAATTTCTTGCTGGTTGTTCTCGATTCTACTTTTTGCCGATGAATAAGGAAGTACTCGGGCCACTGGTCAACATGGGCCTGCGACTCGCGCCTGCCCGCGCCGCACGTAACTCGCGCAATGATTTGCAGAGCTATTTGCAAGGCTATGACAGCACAGAGCGCGCCCGTTTGGTCAGTCGTTTGGGCTGGCACGGTGACGCCTATCTGCTCCCTGACAGACAGATAGGTAGCAGCAATGAGCACCTGCATTTTTATGAGGCAGGTGCAGCGCTACCACCGATTAGCCAAGCGGGCACACTGGAACAATGGCAACAGCAAATCGGTGCGCTATGCATTGACAATCACCGCCTCGCCTTTGCAGCCAGCACGGCGTTCGCGGGGCCATTACTGCATTTGCTTGGCCATGAATCAGGTGGTTTTCACTTTCACGGAATCAGCTCAAGCGGTAAGAGCACCACAGGGCGGGTGGCGTGTTCGGTGTATGGCCCGCCCGCCTTTGAGCGCTCATGGCGTAGCACCGACAACGCCTTGGAATCGATTGCATCTGCGCACTCAGACGGCCTGTTAGTGCTCGATGAAATCAGCCAGTGCGACCCGCGTATTGTTGGCGAAACGGTGTACATGCTGGGCAACGGCACCGGGAAAGCTCGCGCCAATGACCGAGGGCAAGCAGGTAAGCCAGTGCAAGAGTGGCGGCTGTTGTTTGTGTCGAGCGGTGAAAAGACCTTAGCCGAAACCATGGCCGAAGCTGGGCGGGAGCTTAAAGCCGGTATGGAGATCCGCATGCTAGCCATGCATGCGGACGCTGGCCAAGGCTTTGGGTTGTTCGACACCTTGCACGGCTTTGAAGGCGGTGCAGCGCTTTCAGATGCGCTGCAAGCAAGGGTCAAAAAGTTTTATGGAACACCCTTACTCGCCTTCCTGACTGCCCTGTGTGAGCCCGGTCAATTGCTGGGGTACACAGCCATGTTAAGGCAGACCGTTGAGCGGTTCGCCTCCGAAGCACTACCGGCCAGCGCTAGCGGCCAAGCACACCGCGCCGCTGCCCGATTTGCCCTGGTTGCGGCTGCAGGAGAACTGGCTACGGCTCTAGCCCGCCCAGACCAATAACCCTTATTTAATTTGGAGCATCAAAATGAACGAATATCGCAAGCAAATCAAACAGCGTCAAAACGAGATTGAACGCCTGAATCGCGAACTCCCAGCGCTTAAAAAAGCATCGGATGAGGCTTTAGCCGCGTTCTACAACAGCCGAATGGGGCGACCTATCTACCCTCAAGAAGCAACGAATGCTTAGCTGCAATGTCTGCAGGAATGTCCGTCTTTAATAAGTCAGCCCATGCAAGTCATGTGATCAGGCTGACCAGTTCCAACCTGGTGGAGTGCTCAAAATATGGCCATTTATGGGTACAGCAACCGGCACCGTGTATCCCTACGTGTATCCCTAAAAAATACAGACGGAACAAATACCATTAAAAACAGTTAGTTACAGCGCCAAAGCCGGTGACTGCGTCCCCAAACAAAACAAGGGTTTACCGAAAGGTAAGCCCTTTTTTGTATGCGCGTTAGAGCGCTCTTGGTACGAGCTCGTGTTATCGCCCATGCGCCGCAGCGCTTAGCTGGGCCGTGTCGACACGTACGAATATTGAATCGCCAATTGCGGTGAGTACATCGCCTGCGTAAACCTCGCAGATAACCCGGCTCTTGCGTCCTACTTCGCCTTCAACTTTAGCGCGCAGGGTGAGCGGTACGCCCATTGGTGTTGGCTTGATAAACTTTATCCCGAGATTACCCGTGACGCAGTCAATGCGCGGCAGGCTGCCGACTTCTCGACCTTCTGCCCGAAAATGGTAGGCCATTGCAGTCCAATTCGAATGGCAATCCACCAGCATGGCGATCAAGCCGCCGTATACCAGTTCAGGCCAGCCGGTATATTTGTCATCAGGCAGGTACTCAGCCACGACGTGCACCTTGTCTTCATGCCAGTGGCTTTTGATCTGCAGGCCATGCGGATTGCTACTGCCGCAGCCGTAGCAGATGCCTTCTGGTGCGGCTGTGTCCTGGAGTGAAGCGCTGTGCATGGTGGTACTCCTCATGAATGACTCTGTGTTGTGTGCTGCGCTATGCAGATGCCTGTCACGCCTAAACCCGGCGAAAAATAATACAGCGACGCTGTGATTTCAGCTTACGCCACACCGCCGAACGGCCTCATAATCAGCAACCAATTTAACAGTGATTACCGTGCTCTGGCATTTAGCTCAGTGTGCTTAATCTGTGGAGCCATGCAATGAGCAACAACCTGGGCAACCTGCGAGCCGAGCGTGACATCGAGCATTATCCAGTGAGGAACAACGCTACCTACGCGGGGCTTTGGAAGCAGATAGCACTGGGGATTGTGGCCGGGTACACGGCGCTGAGCGTGCTCGGTTTTATTGCTGCGATGCTATGGCTGAAGCTGGCAACCAGCGGCCTGCAATTACAGATCCCGAGCTAATCGATCGCCCTGGCCTCGGCCGTTGGCGCATTACTGGCTTTCATCTGGGTGGCCAGTAGCAGGCCGCTGAAGATCAAGCCGCCACCAATCCAATGATAGGCCAACAAGCCTTCGCCTAGCAGCAGCCATCCCAGAATCGCCGTGAACACTGGCATTAGATAGCTTGTCAGCGCTGCTTTTGCGGCACCGACGACACGAATGCCATGGTTCCAGGCAAGGTAGGCAAGCAGGGAGGCAAACAACGCAGTGTAGACAATGGCTCCCAATGTCGTAGCGCTGACATTGGCTTGGGCGCCCTGGGCCAGTTCGAACAGGTAAAACGGCAGGATCATCGGCACACCCAGCAGCATTAGTACACCCAGCAGTGCCAACGGAGGGATAGGCTGCAAGAACCTGGCCCAACGCCTCAGCAACAAGGAATACAAGGCCCAGTCCGTCACGGCCAGCAACATGATCAAGTCGCCACGATTGAACGACATTGCCGTCAGGGTGGCCCAACTGCCCTGGGTAATTAAAATCACCAAGCCTATGGCCGCGATAAGCATGCCTAGCCAGGCACGTCGCGCTGGCCACTCGCCAAGCAGTAATCCACCACCGATAAAAGTAACCAATGGCAAACAGGTGCTGACCAAAGTGATATTGATCGCTACGGTGCTTTGCGCCGCGCTGTAGAGCAGTGAGTTGTACGCGCTGATACCGCTGGCAGAGAGCACCAGCAAGCGCCAGCCAGCACGTTTCAAGTCGGCAACATGCCGACGCAAGGGTGCTATCACGAACGGCAGGAGCAGCACGCAGGCAAGGCTCCAGCGCCAGAACGCCAAGGCAAATGGCGAAATGTCATCGTGAACGGCTCGAGCGACCAGTGCATTGCCCGACCAGCACAGGATAGCGAGCAATAGGCCGAGCATGGCCCATGTACGAGAGTTTTTCATAACGGTCAGTTTTGATCGATCGGGCGCAACCGGTATTGCGAAGGCAATTGATCAATCCCCTCGACCGTTACATTCAGGTCTTTCCAGCGTCCGTCCTTGATACCGTAGATACAGCCATGTACCGACAACGACTGGCCGCGGTGCCAGGCGTTCTGCACTATGGTCGTATGGCTGACGCTAGCGACTTGCTGCATGACATTGAGCTCACACAGGCGGTCTACCCGATCTTCTTCATTGGGCAGCTTTTCGAGGTCTTTATAGTGCTCGTAATACAGATCACGAATAGTACGCAACCAACCGTCAATCAAGCCGTACTGCCGGTGTTGCATGGCCGCACGCACCCCGCCACAACCGTAATGGCCGGTGACCAGGATATGTTTGACCTTTAGTACTTCGACGGCGTATTGGATCACCGACAGGCAATTCATATCGGTATGAAGCACCACATTGGCAACGTTGCGGTGAACAAACAGGTCACCAGGCAACATGCCGACAATCTCGTTGGCAGGCACGCGCGCATCGGAGCAACCAATCCACAAGTATTCCGGCGTTTGCTGACGCGCCAGCTTGGCAAAAAATTCTGGATCGCGTTGAGTGATTGCCTGAGCCCACCGTTCGTTGTTGTCGAAGAGGTGCTGTAAATCACTCATTCCATCCACTCCAAAATATCAAGATGCGCCTAAAACGACACAGTGAGCCTTTGACAAATTAACAACCGCAGCAGTCACAGCTGAGCGTAACGCCGCCACCAGCGGCCTAGTTGCGCTGGCTGCTGGATCGCCTCGGCATGCCAATACTGATGCCAGTGGCTCGCCAAGTCAGCAAGTTTGGGCCAATCAATCTGCTGTTGGCCCAATGCACTAAGCAACAAGGGTTCAAGCTGATCACGGCTGGCCCGCAGTTTAACCCTGAAATCACTGTCTGCAAGACATCGGCGGTGCACCGCCTCAAACCGCCACCACAAACTCTGCTCAATCGGCTCGAGTGGGTCGCTTAACAATGCCGCGCCGGATGAAGGTTCAAAACTCAGTGGCTGGAACAGACTCAGGCAGGGTGCCGAGGTTGCTGTTGCAGCAACGGAGACACCTTGATTGTCCAGGCTTGCCAGCAGACTCGAGGTCGTTTGCGATGGGCGCCATACCTTGCCTGCATGCATACAGACCTGGCGATTATTATGCCAGGGGAAGTTGTCGCCCAGGTCGCCATGATTACGTAACGCTGCAGCCAACTGCATAAATCCAAAAGATTCCGCCCCTGTATCCAGAACCCTCTTGTTGGCTTGACAACGCTGTTGCGCACCGGCGATCCAGGGCAGCAAGCGGGTGTCGAAGATTCTTGCAAAGTGAAATTCGCCCTTGCCATCCCAACAGTCGAGTTTACGCGCCTGTTCATGCAAGCGCGGGCTATGCAAATCAAACTCAGAACCCAACGTTAGCGCATTGGAAATAGCCCACTGCTCCACACACTTGGCGACCCATAAATGCCCTGCGGTTTCGAGCACCCATGCCTCGTGCGGATCAGCGATCAGGAAGCTGTTGTCATAGCGATATGACTTATTGCGATACCCCGCCGCCCCACCCTGACCGTGGATATGAATGTGCTCGACAATAACCTCTAGCGCTTCACGAGCAGTCGCTCCGCGCTCCAGGCCGAGGCGAACCAGATCCATGCCCAACAAACAATTGGCGTTTTTCTGGGTAAGCTTGGTAAACACAGCCTGATTGCCGATGGCTACGCCGCGATCATTGACCCCCATCTCACCACCCCACATCCAGCTGGGCTGGCTCAATAGCAAGCCGTGGCGCTCAGCTGTTTGCGCAATACTTTGGTAGGTGGTCATCAACGTTGCCCTGCGGTCACCACGCACTTCGGGAATACGAATCAAACGTTGTGGTTCTGCAGCTTCTCTATCACTGTTTTTAGCAAACCATGTTCGCCCCCGATGGCGTACTACTAAAGAATCGCACATCACTACACCTGTTCCTCACGTCATGGCTGAGCATGGGAAAATTATTATTAAAGCAAACAGCTTAGTAGCTCTTTGCCGGTGTGCATGACTAATTGCAGCGCAGTAGATAAATAAGGGGAACGCGCATGACAGCTTGGCCTTAGCTGCAGCTGGACATAAAAAGCACAGTGAAAGGCAGGAAAGTGCTTGAGGGTCAGGCACAGATTCCAGATAAGGTTGCAACCTGTGCGCAGGAAAGAGACGGGAGGCGCTTAATCAATCAAGGTGCAGGCCATAACCAGTGCATCTTCGCGCCCACCCACTGCCGGGTAGTAATCGCGGCGGCGGCCTATCTCATTAAAACCATAGCGCTCATAGAGTCGGTATGCCGCCTGGTTACTGGAGCGGACCTCCAGAAAACACTCACCGGCCTTTAGCTCCATCGCACGCTGCATCAGGAACTCAAGCAGGCG
Organism: Pseudomonas segetis; assembly: GCF_900188155.1. GTDB lineage: Bacteria > Pseudomonadota > Gammaproteobacteria > Pseudomonadales > Pseudomonadaceae > Aquipseudomonas > Aquipseudomonas segetis. Next base: position 16,587 of record NZ_FZOG01000001.1, on the reverse strand, counting down.
CAGGCCATAACCTCGCCCCTGATTTTCAGACTTGATAGTGATGTTGAGCAGATGCGCCTCATCCAGAATCACATTAATGACGCCGTGTCCCACCTGTTGTGTTCCTTCAAACATCACCCAGCTGTCGTAGGACTTGAGGCTGTCCATAAAGATGCCGCGGGTCCATGGGTGACTATATGCGGCGTACTCAATTTTCAGCACAGCCTCAATATCCGCCTCGGTCATGGGGCGGAACGATAATGCATCACTCATTCAGACTGACTCATCCAACGTTGTTTCACACGGCGCATCGCCTGCCACAACTCAGCTTTGCGTACAGGTTCGTCCATTAATAGCTCTAATCCAGGTACTGCCCAGGCTGGGCCTATACCTTCAATCTGCAATTCCCGGCAGTAATCGCCTGCGTCAGCTTCACCGGCAAATCGTATAGCAGGCAAACCAACCAGCCACAGGCAGCTACAGGGCTCTTGCTCTTCCAAACGAGCAGCCACGAAACTCTGAACAAACTCGAGCGCGGCTGTCGGCCCTTGGTCCATGTTGCCGCGCGACAGTAATGGCCAGCGCACCGGCTGACCTATGATCTGCGGACTGTCTGGTAAACCGGCAGCCCGGAGCAAATCCTTGAGCAACAAGTAGGCTGGATCACGACCTTGCAAAGGCTCGCCTGTAGGCAGCTCAACCAACACAGCACAATGACCCGCGCGTAGCAATTGCAATGCAAAGCGCGGAGGCGCCTCCATGGCGATTTTGGGCGTGGGTACAGGTGTCTGCGGCTCATCACTGACTACTGGCCGAATATTGCGCTCCTGCGACTTAGGTCGAGGTACCTCAAGCCGAGGATGAACAGTTGCTGGCCTATCGCCAACAGGAGGTGATTCCGGCTGCGCAATTGCCGGCGGCTGAGCCTCGCCAACAGGCTCTTGCAAAGGCTCCAATAGCTCTGGCCGCGAAGGTGCAGCGAAGGGTAATGCCACTCGCGGCAGCCAACTGGCGACCTGCATAGCACTCAAATAAGCCCTGCGGCGTAATTCTGGAATCAAACGTTTGCTACCCGTGGATGTACATATTGGCCTGTATTGGGTCAACGCATAGGTATGACCCAATGGATACAATACCAGCAACAGCACCTTTACTAATACCAATACGTCCACACGCTGCCCTGCCCAACAAGAGCCTTATCTTGTCATTCATCGCGCTGGATTGGCTCGGTAGACCAATGGCCGCTTCCCGAAAGCGGGGTTCCACCTGGCAGCCAAGCGACTGACGGATCATTCTTGGGCAGGGTCTTAGTCAATTTGTTGCAGACAGCTGGTTGTGGAAAATGCACAGCGCTTGAGCCTTGTCTTCAACCAGGATAAAGCATCACCCCCCCCCACATTGCTGAGGCCATTCTGAAAGCGCCTGCGCGTGGCTCGAACTGGCAGCTCTTGCTGCTATTTCGAAGGTATGACAGCGCAAGGACGGCCCCCTGATTGTTTTCACACGGGGACTCAACCTGCGAACCAGCCTTTGGCAGATGCCTCGCTAACGCTCATGAGTCCACATCAAAGCGCTGATAAACCGCCCCTTAATTGATAGGTGTCGCGGTTAGGTTTGCTCCTATATCAGCATTTTGCACTTTAACTCCGTAGAACGAGGTAACACTGCCCCCAGTGGGGTGCACATTCTGAAAACGCTCGATATTTATCTCTTTGAAATGTGCCCGTGCGTTCACAGCGAACCCAAGTGGATCCGGGGTAATTGGTGTACACCCGGTACTGTTTTTTATACACACACTGGAGGGCGCAACATCCAGGCCGAGGTCGACATTGAAACCATAAGTGTTTTGATCTGGATTGGCTGGATCACCATCCGATGTATAAAAATTATCAATAACCCATTGGGCTCCCGTCCCATTTTCATTATTTACCCGGCCATTCTCCAGGATAAACTGGTTGCGTTTGGGGTTATTGGAGACTGCATCCTCAGGACTGCCGGAGTTGTCCCTAACGAAAATGCTTTTCAGCTTAGCGCTCAACCCTTCATTGCCACGGTCATCCCAGCGACCGCCACTTGCCATGCAGGCGCCGGCACTCGTACCAGAGCCGCCAACACACAAAGCGCCTGCGCCGCCAGAGCTCAAGGTAAGTGATGAACCCTGCTCATAACGCTTAAGTACAATCCTGCCAATACTTCTTCCGGTGTCTTTGTCACCCAGGCGCAAGTCGGAAACATCAAGCTTCGACCAATAAGTGCCTTTTCTAAACTCGACGCCTTGATTACTGACATCAACGGAACCATCGCGATAATGCATCTCGTACTCTGCCCCACTGAGCCACAACCCTTGACTACTTTCATCTACATTAAGCGCCGCGTTCGCTTCCGTGGTGTAAAAGTCGGCATTAAATCCAAAACCATCACCAACATAACCACCTGGCTTGATCGTAAGATGGCCATTGAGCGTGAAGTCGTAGGCTGGAAAAATCGAAAGCAATACCAATAACTCTGTTCCCCCTTGGAGTGGAGCATCAGCTTGACCAACACGTATGCCATCGAGACTATAATGACCAACAACATTGTTAAGCCCGAATCGGATACCGTCGAAATGCCCATCGAAGCCACCGCTCGAGGGGTCTAGGTCAGCAAGCCCGGCGTAGCAAGCTACACCCAGGCCGGTTGCACAACTTTTAGTCACATCAACTGTTACCTGACCTGTACCGAAGCTGCGCAAGCCGCTAAACCACAAGCTGTTATTGTTGTCGGTCAGCGATAACGAGCTATCTACCAGGCTCCAGCCAATATCTGCCGTGATGCCTTCACTCCCGGAGTGGCTATCACCTCCGGGACGGAGCTTGAGGTAGTTTTGGAACGTACCTTGATTTTGAAACTTCAAATCAAAACCGACACTTCCTATACGTTGACTGGCCGGGTTTCCAATAATCAATCCCTCAAGCGCAGCAGTGAGATTGAGGTCCTGAAAGGCTAATTTGACGTAATTGCCCTGCGTGTCTTGCTCAAGGTCTAGAGTCAGGCCTGACTGGCTGACAATCGCACCCGAATAGTTTTCAGCTCGCAACACACCGGCGTCGGTATATTGAAACAGGCTGTTGGCAACAGTTATATCAGGCGTCAGGCGCAACCCTTCTCCGCTTTCCCCGCCTCCCGAGATACTGATACTGCCCCCAAGCCGTAGATCCATCCGCAACTGACCGAAACTACGTTCGTATTGAGGGTCACGAGTATCTGGCGCACTTGGGGTTGCTGCAACACCATCAACCGCATCGGAATACGCAAGATCAAGACCAACCCCACCAACAGAGGCAACAAAACGAGAGTCACCAAGATCGAGTTTTACCTGCTCGCCATTCCCGCCGCTGACAATATCCACATAGGCATTATTCAAATAGGTATCAAACGAGACACCTTTGACAATCAGATCGAAACCGTTATCGCGGTAGTAAAATGTGGTATCGGTCAGTGAAAGCTTGCTGTCATCAACGGAGAACCCGCTGACGCCACTGGCCCCACCGCCTCGTAACTTTAGTCTGGCCCCTAGTGTTGAGAACATCCGAAGACTACCGAAGCTATTCGGATTGCCAGCGAGCTCAACCTTACTGACAGTTAGCTCAGTCGCACGTCCCGCATGTTCGACTTGAAGCTGTCCAGCCGCAACGTCTATCGCTGTATTAGATGCACTGCTGCTGGATAGCGGTCGGGCACTGACCTTCTTAAGACTCAGCCTCTGTCCATCTTGCGTATGATCAATCCTACCAGCGGACCAACCTGGCCCTGTAACCTGCAAGCTAATACCGTCTTGCCCTGAAATCTCAGACAGGTCGTTATCATCAAGCACTTGCATCGCTTGCAGCACTGAACTGAATAAACCAATGAGACATAGCGAATAACGGTACATAGCTTAAAGCCTCAGTTGCTAGGAAAAACTAAAACATTACCCTGCACTCGAGTGGTGCCATCAATTGTGATAGAGAAGATATTCGTTTGCTGATAACTTGGATCACCACCTTGTGCAACACTCAGTGCTTTATTTCTCCAACCACCTTGATTAGAAACACCGAATGTGAAATTGGCATCTTTAAATACAATTTCATTCGGCAAGCCAAACTCCAATACATCTTGATTGAAAACCGCACCATCGCCTCCAAAACCGCTATTAATCATGCGCGTACGCAAAGTCAAACCTTCGAAACTAAAAATACCCTTGATATTATCCAGCACATACCAGCCACCAGACTCTTCGGCACGAACAGCTACACGTAAGCCACAGTCACCGGGAACTGTGGAGCCCACTGCTGAACAGCTACGTTGATTTGCGGACCAAGTGGCCGGATTGTTGGTTGCCGGAGTATCCCAGAGTACGCCGCCCTCTTTGTTAATGCTCAACTCACCAGACAAATACACGCCTCCCCGCCCATTGAATTGGCTCAAGGTAGCATCATCAAGTGCCTGCATCTCTGCATGCAGGGTCGTAGCAAAGACCAGTGGAACAATAACAAGCGCTTTATAAATCACGGCTAGTCGCCTTCAGATAGTTGATGCTCATACCTTCTATTGAATTGCGGCCGTAGTTATAGCCGCCGGAAACTATACCGTTGTTGCCTGAGCGTAAATTACCAATAACAATGTTTGTTTCAGGTGCATTGGTATAGAAGTCATTGGCAATTGCATTTCGTTCCGCTGCAGAACGTGCAGAGCCATTAGCCGCTCGACTGACGGGGTTGGGGAGTTCAATTACAAACTGACCATCACTGGTTACATCAAATAATAACGGCTGGCTCTTACCGTAACCCAAAGCAATATTGAAATAGGTATCGCTTAGGCTTAAGGTCCTGTCTGCTTGTTCTTGGTCACTCGCGCAGTTTAAAGAACCGGGAATGCAAGACATCAAATCAATACGTTTTGCGAAAATATTTGTACGCGCTTCGCCAACCAACTGATCCCGAGCCTCATCGCCCCAAAGCCGTAAATAACTACCGTCCATGATCAACTCGACAATATCGATATTGAGTATATCGGTACGCCCTGCTGCAACCTGAAAATCAAAGCGAATACCAGCATCGAGACGTTCACCCAGGCGACTTGAGCAGTTAGTACCTGCGGCGGCAAAACCGGCAATACAAGGTTGCCCCATGACACCAGTCAAACGTTCAGGAAACTTCAATTCAAGAATAGCGACTTCATCAGGAGTGGTTTGTACCCACACGCCATCATCTCTGAGAGTTAAAAGATCTTCACCGTTACCAAACTGAAGCTTGAACGGATTGCTAAGGCGCCCGAGGTTGACCGGCTGCAGATTGCTGCCTTTATTACTGCCGGTTGAAGCCAAATAAAACTCATGAACCGAGATAGGGATATTTTCACCCGCCGCATTGGTAATATCATTAATAAATATGCTCGATTCAGATGCATCAAGCAGTATGCCTTCAAGTGAGAATGCAATACCCTGGCCGTTCACACCTGCGAGTTGTTGATCGTTCATTTCCAGCATTTTTGCTTGCACCGGAAACACAATCAAAGCGCCGTACAACAGGCTATATAACCCTTTCATGCTTAGCACCCCACAGTCGCAGAGCCCAGGCAGGTATCCTCTCGCGCAATACCGTTAAAGGCTTGTTCAAAATTGAGCTTGATAGGTGCCACGAGGTTGCCATTTTCATCGCGATAATTGGGAATGTTTAAAAAGGCACCGGCAAGTACATTGCGAAACGCATTGCTGTCCTTGTCACGCCAGGCAACATCCTGGGTCTGCAAGGACAGGAAGAATCCACGAGCAGCGCCCTCTATTGCAGCAGTATTTGGATTGTCAGCTAAATTCAAGTTGCCAACGGGTAACGATTGGAAATTGCCAAGCGGGAAGCAGGTTGGCAGCGAAAGGACCTCACAACCATTGGATGAAAACAAGCTGAGTAATGCATCGGTGAAGCCTGTTAAGTTGCAATCACTGCAGCTCAGGCGCTGACCATTTTCAAGCCCTGAATAAGTGGCGCGAATCAGATCGGAATCGCCGCCCTGGGTGACCAAGCCAGCATCCGCCTGCAGCCTCGTACGCCTGGTGACGCCTGCAAGGGTCAGGAGAACGTCTTCAAAGGTATTCGCTGCGTCAAATATAGGCGATGCCGTACCTTCGATCTTGATCGGGATGTTGCCAGTCAGGCTCTTAATATCCCCTGAAAGATAACCTTTGGCTTCATCAAAACCGACCCTGACACCGACGACCTTATTGCCATCATATGCCAGCTCCAAGTAGGGGTTGGTTATTTGAAATGGATTAACCGTATCATCGGCGTTAACAGTACCCAGCGCAAAGTTATTGATCAGAATATCAGCACTATCGACAGGCTCCCCCGCGCGAGGGTATTTACCCAGTTCGAGCTGCTTGATATTTAATTGTGTTTCAACCTTCAACCCTAGATTAATACGGGTGTAGTCAATACCTGCATTTTGATCTGTCGTCAGGTTAATAAACGCTTGACCAGATACATCCGACAATTCTTTATCGGCCATCTCGATCATTTTTGCACTGGCACTTGTACTGGCAACTCCAGTGCAAAGTAATATCAAAATGCTTTTTAAGAATCGAGAAACCGAATTCATAATGCCTCCATGTACTTACTTCTGACGAAAGCAAATGCCTTTCGCCTGTAATAAATATAGGAACCACTGGCACAAATCGCCCCCAACCAATAGTCGAGGGTTAAAAGTCGAATCGGTTATTTACGGACCGAACTAATGCGAACTGTTACTCATCACCACATCCGTAGAACGCTGTCCATATTGCTGGAATAGCGCTAAAACATGGGCTGTAATTGCACGAGTTAAGGCATCAATACTCAGTTGCGAGCAATGTGCCAGGCAGTTGAGTTTTATCCGGTGCAAGTGAAGTGATGGCATTCGCGCCTCGTACTCGCGTAGATCCCCTTTTACCAGTACCGGCAGGAATATTTCACCCAGTGTCTTATAACGCCGAATAAGGAGCCTCAGTCCATCATGAAAAGGCAACTCTTTGGAGCCCACCAGTCGATTTCCACTCGGAATCTTTAGGTACAATCCGGAGTGCCCCATGGTTTCGCCAGGGATGATGTATACCCCTGTGGCTTCAACAGCCGCGCAGGGAATGTCCTGAAAGGTATCATGCCAAGCCTGCTCGTCCGGCAGAATGGTAATACTGCCGTGATTGCTCTGCGGGACCACGAAACTGTAGTTGCTATACAGCTTTTCTATGTAGGGCGAGTAGACGCACAGGCGGTTTTCGAACCGTTGCAAGAAGGCAATTGCCTCGCGTCGATTGGTGATTGCATGCAGATCCCAATCGAGGTGGTTCTGCTGCTCCAATCCGGCCCAGTAATCTTCAATCAAAACAGCCGTAGTGGCAGACATGACAGGTACCAAAAAGCGTGGGGGGTTCCACCTTCATCGCAAATTCAATGCCAGCGCAATCTGGCATTCAAATGCGAAGCAGCCCACATCTTTTAGCCAGTCTTGCTGTTCCAGCAGTCGCATACTGCCGCAATCTGTCACTTCCGTGACTTGATGAGTCACCATTGCTGGTACTCATCCCGTGCTGCAGTACAGAGAAACGACCTCTGATCGGTTGTAACTCAAGCGTTTTTCCAACGATGCAGTACAATTGGCGTTTTTCAATTGAGTGATTGGCCTCTCAATGATTGACCCCAAGCGCGTATTGCGTGCCCTCGCCGAACACTGGACGTTACTTGAGCCGCTTTGCGAGCACTTTGACTCCGGGACCTTGAGCCTGACCGAACTGCGCAGCCAGCTTTCGGTACAGTTGCCGGAGAGCACGCCAGTCGATATCACCATGCTGCTCGATCAGTGGATTCGCCTGGACATATTGGTGCCGGTGGCCAAAAGTCCCAACCGCTTCGAGTTGAATGCGCAGATTCATGACTTCCTCGCCTACCTGCGCCGTGAGCATCGCCTTGGCCTATGCCTGGAAATCGAGGCCTACCTGCGCCACCTTGAGCGCTTGGCCGGTTATATAAAGGATGCATTTGAAGTCCGTGATGCTCATGACCTTGCGCGGCAGCTGCGCTTGCTCGACATGCGCGTACGCGATGTACTGAAAAAACTTCTCAACGATGAACAAGCGTTGGTCGCTGTCGCTGACCGTGCCAAAACCAGCGACCGGCAAATCCCCCTGCGCCAACGCTATGCTGAAGTACTGGCGACTTGGGACGAATACGTCGAGCCAATGATCCAGCTGGTTGCCGCCGACGGTGCCTTCGAGCAAGGCGTCTACCGTGTTGAGCATGTACTGCTGCGCCTGTTGAGCGAGCAGCAGCGTCTCGGCCAGTTGGTCGACGATGACCTGCTGCTGCGAACCCATGCACGTATTCTCGAGATGCAGACCACCGCGCAACTGACCTTGCGCCGTGCACGCGAGCTATTACTGCCGCTGCGTGAAGAAGCACGCAGGCATAACGCCGTGACACGTGGCGCGGCCCTGGCGCTTTCAGCCATTCGTCGCAAAGGGCTCGATGCAGTGCCGCAGGCGTCAATGCCCATGTTCAGTCGCCCGCAAAGCACCTTCCTTGGAAGTGCTTCGCAGGTCGAGGCTTATGTCTACGCCCTGGCCCGCTTCGAACCCAAGCCTGCCCATTTCCCCAAAGCCAGCAGCAGCCGCAAAGGCCAGGCTCCTCGTGCACCGCGCACCGCGCGGGAAATGCTTGAGCGATGCGAACAAGCGCTACCGCTGCCTGACCTGATGGCTTGGCTACTTGAGCAGGAGCCCAATGGAGCAACAGATGAGTTGCTGTACTGGTTCTCTCGATTATCGCGTGACTCACGCTTCCAGCGTGACCGCCTTGAGCGGCGCGAATACCTTACCGCCGAGCATCAGGTCAACCTGAGCTCATTCGCCCTGATTAAAAGTAATCCGGCGTCCAGCAAAGCCGAAAAGAGCAGCGTATGAATATCGACCTTTCCGAACTGAGCCACTTGGCCCCTATATTCCGTGAACTGTTCAAGGGCTACCACGTCAGTCGCCGTGACCCAGAGCTGTATACGCAGCTATCGAACCAACAAGACCAATATCGCGCGCTGTTCAAGGCGCTTGGTTTTGAACTGACCTGCGACCCTCGCGGCTTCTATTACTTTGTACCTGAGCAAATTGGCGCACAGGTCAACAAAACGGCACAGCGTCTCGCTCTGTTCACTTTTATCCTGGTTGAGCACCTGGCCGACCAGGGGCGCGATCCGCTGGCGGTGCTTGACGGTGGCAGCCTGGGCCGCGACGAGTTGCCTGCGTTACTGGAAAAATACCGCGACCTGTTTGTCCAGGCCGAAGTGACAACCCAGGACGAGCTCGAAGAAAAGGTTATGCGTCGTCTTTGCCAACTGGGTTTTGCCAGCGAAGACAACGGTATCTATCGTTTTCTGGCGCCTATGCACCGGTTCCTCGATGTGTGCCTGTCGGTCCAGCAAGACCGTGATCTCGCGGCCAGCCTGCACAGCAATCTGCCGCTGCCGACACCTGTACTGGTCGATGATGAAGAGGAAGACATCATTCGTCTCGACGAAGCTGCAGTAAAAGTTGATGAATTATCCGAAGAACAGGCCATATCTGAAGCCATCGCCGCAGAACGCGCAAACCAGGAGGTTGATGCATGAGCCAGGAACGCTACGGCATTCGCCGTTTTGCCTTGTTGAACACTGCCGGCTACAGCCTGGGGATTTTCCCACTGGAAAATCCGCTATCGGTCTATGGCGCCAACAACTTGGGAAAAAGTGCATCGATTAACGCCCTGCAATTCCCGATACTCGCACGCATGTCAGACATGAGCTTTGGCAAATACAGCCTGGAGCAATCGCGAAAGTTCTATTTTGCCACCGACACCAGCTATATCCTGGTCGAGGTTTCATTACCTCATGGCACCCATGTGATAGGTGTTGCCGGGCGCGGTCCAGGCGGCGGTTTTGGTCATCAGTTCTTTGCCTACGCTGGCGAGTTGAATCTTGACCACTATCAGAAAAATGGCACCTGTTTACGGCAACGCGAACTGTTCAACAACCTCGAACGCGAAGACATCAAGGCCTACGAACTCAAGCCCGATGAATTGCGGCGCCTGCTGGTTGGCGGGCATACCTCGATTCCGCTGGACCTGACGATTATCCCGCTGCGCTCGACCAGTGAGCAGAGCCTGAAAACCTTTCGTGCGCTGTTCATCAACCTGCTGCACATGCGTGAAATCACCGCAGCCAAGCTCAAGCAGCTTTTTCTTGATGCTTTCGAGCATAGCTTGCGCTCAGGCAGTGTTGACTATATTGCTGCTACTGAAGAGGCGTTCCGCGATGTGCGCCGCATGGAGCAGGATTACCAGGCACTGGTGACTGCCGGGCCTCTGATCGAAGCGTTGTCTGCGGGTGTAGCACAACGCGAACTATTGCGCGGCAAGTTGCATCGCCTATCGCCGTTGCTCGATAGCTTGCTTGGCACCTGGCAGGACTACGCAGGGGCGCGCCGCGAGGAGCTGGTCATTCAGGCCGAGCACTATCGCAACGAACAAGATGGCTTACAAAATGAACAGCGCAGCAGCACCCAGGAGTTGATGCGCCTCGAACGTGAGATCAGCGAAATTCAACGCTGGCTTGGCGAGCTCGATGTGCTGACGCACCGCTTTGCCCTGGTCGACAACGTGCAGCAACTGGAGCAACAACTTCTGGCTGCCAAGGATGCCCATGACGAACTCGCCGGTGCGCTGGCGCAATCTCGACAGTTCTCCAGCGAAGACCTTGATGAGCGCCTACGTGACCTCGATAAGCGCCTCAAGTCAGTCAAGCAACAGCTTGAGCATGCCGATAACAACAGCTACTCGCGTTTGCGCGAGGAGTTTTCGCAGCAAGATGTAGATCGCTTGATGCGCCTGTTCAATGGCCAGCTCTTTAGCTTGCCTCTGGGCGAAAAAGGCATTCAGGTCGAGGACGGTGAAGCCTGGGTCAAATCCCTTGAAGCAATCCTCGATGGCTTCAAGGGCGAGCAATTTGAAGTCCCGGGATTGTCCATCAACCTTTCCCACATCGAGCCACCCGCTCTGCAAGCTCTGGCTGACCGGGCAGCGTTGCGCGATCAAAAAGACCGTCTCGACCGCGAATACAAACAGCTGAAGACTCAACAAGCCGTCGCAGCAGACCGCGCTGCGAGCAAGTCCCAGGCCGAGCAGCTGTATAAGAATGTCCTCGACGCACAAAAGGCGCTCGAAGACTTCCGTCGCAGCGAGACCTTGGCAGCAGAAAAGCCAGGCAAGCTAGGGCAGCTCGCAGAGCATGAAGCCGCTCAGGATGAATTGAAACGTTCCAGTGATGCCTTCACCGAACGCGTCCAGCAACTCTCTGCCAAGCTGCAACTGGTTGGCCGCCAGCTAGCCGACCTTGAGGCCAAGGAGCGTACGCTCGAAGATGCTCTGCGCCGCCGCCAGCTATTGCCGTCCGACCTGCCCTTCGGCACCCCGTTCACCGACCCGGTGGATGACTCGCTGGATAACTTGCTACCGCTGCTCAATGACTATCAAGATGCCTGGCAGGGCTTGCAGCGTATCGATGGCCAAGTCGAGGCTCTGTATGCACAGGTACGCTTGAAGGGCGTAGCCAAGTTCGACAGCGAGGATGATGTCGAGCGGCGCCTGCACTTGCTGGTCAATGCCTATGCGCACCGCCAGGATGAGGCTCTGACCCTGGCAAAGGCGCGCCGTGCAGCGGTGACAGACATTGCCCGTACCCTGCGCAACATCCGCAGTGACTACGACAATTTAGAACACCAACTGGCCCTGTTTAACCGCGAGATCAACAAGCGGCAGGTCTCGAACCTCGAAAGTTTCCGCATTGTCCTGGCGCCGAACAAGGAAGCGCTCAAGCATATTGACCAGATCATCCACAGTGCCGGTCAATATGAGGAGGGCGAAACCCTATCCGTATTCGACCTGTCGCAATCAGCCGATCAAGACGCCAAGAACGAAGAAGCCAAAGAGTACCTGGCGCGCCTCGTTGCAGCCAATCACAACCAGCTGGGCTTGAAAGAGCTGTTCGAGCTGTCATTTGAGATCACCAAGGTTCATGGCCAGCCAGTGATACATACCGATATCGACGGCGCGGCGTCCAACGGTACGACCATGACCATCAAGGCGCTGACCAACATGTACTTGTTGTTGCACTTGATGGATCGCGAACAAGCGGGCCGGGTACGCTTGCCTTACTACCTTGATGAGGCGGCAGACATCGACGAACGCAACCAGCAAGCCCTGATAGAAACCAGCCTACAGTTGGGCTTCGTGCCAATTCTTGCGTCTGTTAAACCACAGGTTTCAGCACACGTCGCGATTGACCTCGAAGGCGGCAGTGGCCCGAACGGCATCTATATCGATGAGGCGGACTGGAAGTTCATCAAGCCACGGGAAAAGACAGCGCAGGAGGCAAAACCAGTACCTGCCGAGGAAGCCCTAAGCTAAAGCCCAATGCCTGTATAAACAACAAGGGCCGCATATGCGGCCCTTGTTGTTTCAGCGACTACTTCTTGGGTAGCTGGATTTTTGGCGCCCAGCGCAGCCAATCATCCTCTGGGTCATCAAACAGCGCAAAGGTTTGGCCGGGGATTGCCTGTTTGCCCATATCGGCGTTGTCTGGAGTCGCGAAGGATACGCCACCAGCCAATACCGTCTCCAGCGATTCGGTTCGTAGCTTCACGCCTTTGAACAGCCCTGCATCGACACCTATACCCGATGTATTCCAGAACCGGCTTCCGGTGTGAACCAATGCCTTGTAGCGAGGCTCAATCAAAATGTGGATAAGAACACGATCAGCCGTTGCTCCCAACTCATAACTGACCACTTTTCCAACCACGATCTCGCGGTAGGTAACAGGTACGCCAGTCTTCAAGGAACCGCGACGCGAGGCACTCAAGACCAGGCGCAAGCCCGCTTCGCTTTCGGCTAAGTTCGGTGGGTCGGTCAAGGCAATAAATTGAGTGCGCTTGGCTTCCTGGGTATTACCAGGCAAGACCTCAACATACTGGCCACGTACCAGGGTATCGAGATTGTCCACCTGCGTCAGACCCAACTCCGGTTTGACTACCCAGAACTTACTGCCAGCCCGGGCAACCCTTGCATCGCCTTGAGTAATACGCGCATTGAGCTGAACGGCCTGCAAGTCTTTGGTCAATTCAAGACTTTCGATAGTACCTACATCCATACCCTTGTAGCGAATCGGCGCACCTGGCTTGAGCCCGTCAGCACGATCAACCCGAATACTGATCATCGTGCCTGCCTTGACCGCATCATCACGATCACTGTGCAGGTTGAACATCTGTATTCGTTTATTGGAGCGTGGGCCGTTGAGGTCTGCAGTTTCAAAAGCTATGCCACCGGCAATCAACGTTTGCAATGACTCACTTTTGACCTCAATCCCCGACAAGCCGCCCTTGAGTGTTATGCCGCTGGCGTTCCAGAAATAGCTGGTGCGGTTGACTAGATGCGCGTACTCGGGCGTGATGTGGACCCCCAGTAGCACTTCTTTATTATTACGTGCCAGTTGATAGCTCTGAACCGTGCCCACTTTAATCTGGTGATACAAAATGGGGCTGCCCACCTCAAGTGAACCAAGGTTTTCACTGCGCATAACCAGGTGCAGGCCAGGAGCGCCCAAATCAAGTGGTGGAGCCTTACTACGCGCCTCAAACTCGCGCGCAGGCGCTGCACCCTTTTTGCCTGGACGAACGGCAATGTAGTTCCCTTTAACCAGTGCTTCAATGCCAGTAATACCAGCCAGGGAGATCGAAGGCTTAACGACCCAGAACTGGGTACCCTCAACCAGGTAGTGCTCGGTCAAGGGGTCCAGGGTCAGCTCTGCGGTAGCCCCTTGTAGATCATCATCTACCTTGAGCTTCTTAAGCATGCCGACCTGGATTCCCTTGTACATGACTGGCGTATGGTTTTCTTCGAGGCCTTCGAAATCAGGGAGTTTCACGACAACCTTGAGACCTGCTTGCGCCGAGTCAAAGCTGTCATACAAGCGAAATGGCTGGGACGGATCTGTTGGCGGGCTGTCCTTGCGCGTCTCAGGCGTACCAAAGGCAATCCCTCCGGCAACAATGCTGGCGAGCGATTCAGTGCGTACCTTGAAACCCGATAGCCCAGCATCGACCGTGATACCGCTGGCGTTCCAGAAACGGGTATGTTTACGCACCAGGTTGGCATACTCAGGCTCAATGAATATGTGGATACGAATCGTCTGGCGATCATCATCCAGCACATAGTCCTTGACCCGACCCACCTTTAGCTGGCGGTAGAAAATCGGGCTGTCCTTATCGATCGACCCCAGGCGATCAGCCTTGAGCGTCAGATGCAGCCCGGGCGTATCATTGGATAACGGCGGGGCCTCATCTAGCGCTTTAAATTTCAGGGTAGGCTCGCCCTTGCCCGGACTCACGGCAATGTAATTACCTGAAACCAGGGTTTCCAAACCTGTCACACCGGCCAGAGACACACTGGGCTTGACCAACCAGAAACGTGTGCCAGTGAGTAAGTGCCCCTTGGCCTCTTTACTCATCTCGATGGTGGCGACAACATCATCAGCCTTGCCTTCGCTGTCGAGATTTACCGCCTTAACCTTACCGACCGAAATCCCTTTATAGATAACTTCCGTCTTGCCAGCCTCAATCCCCCCACCGCTTGCAAACCTGACCTCAATCATGATGCCCGCTTGATCGTATGCCTTCCAGGCCAGCCAGCCACCAATCAACAACGCGATGATGGGCAAGATCCAGATAGCCGACCAATTAGAGGCCGGTTTTTTTTTAGCCAGAGGCAGATCATTCATCGTTGTCATCCGTATCCGTATTGTCCCAAATCAAGCGTGGATCAAAGGTTAAAGCCGCAAGCATGGTCAGGATAACCACACTGGCGAATGCAACAGCACCCCAGCCCGGCTCAATGCTGGCTAATGCGCCAAACTTGACCACAGTTACTAAAATTGCGATTACAAAAATGTCTAGCATTGACCAGCGGCCAATCCACTCGATAAAACGATACATCCACATGCGTTGGCGTGCCGACATGGGTTGGCGACGTTGTACGGAGTAAAGCAGCAAACCAATACCTACCAGCTTGAACGTAGGCACCAAAATACTGGCAATGAACACCACAGCTGCAATAGGGTACATCCCATAGTTAACCAGCTCGATCACGCCAGACATTATGGTATCGGCCTGGCCTTTCCCCAGGGAGCTAACCTGCATGATCGGCAACATATTTGCCGGGATATACAGGATCGCCGAGGTAATGAGCAGCGCCCAGGTCTGTAACAGGCTATTTGGCCGACGCGCATGCACCCTTCCCCCGCAGCGTGGGCAGAACTGCTTCTCCACTTCTGTATCAATCGGGCTCAACTGATGGCATTCATCACAGACCAGCAACCCAGCATCAATTGCTCTCACTGGCGCGCTCCTCACCTGATAACCCTTGCCATATCTGATGGGGAGACATGGTGACCTCCAGCCACACCTGTAGCAGCAACAGGCCGATAAAGCACAACAGACCCATGCCAAAACTGAGGTCAGCAACGTCAACCAACTTGACTACAGCGACGAGGATGCCCATCAGGTACACCTCAAGCATGCCCCACTCACGCATATGGTGGTACATGCGGTACAGCAATAGACCATAACTACGGCCAAAATCGAAACGAATGCTGAGCAAGACGAACAGTTGAATCAATAACTTGAGTAACGGAATCACCATACTGCTTAAAAACACAACGACAGCAACCGACTGCATGCCGCTGTTATACAAGCCAAGTACCCCTGACCACACTGTGTCCTGGGTCTGTTGCCCAAGTAGATTGAGTTCGATGATAGGTAGAAAGTTCGCAGGTACATACAGCAGCAGAGCAGCCAAAACCAATGCCAGGCTACGTCGTATAACTTGGTGTCTATGGCTATAGAGCTCGTAGCCACAGCGCGGGCACTCGACTCTCTCACCGTCCTCAATTGATTGATTTCGCATCAGCAGGTCGCATTCATGGCAGGCTATAAGCTGCTCAATGGAATGTTGTGTCAGCGATGTTGCTTCAATCGGCTCCGGCATAGATTTCCCTTCACAAAGTGAACCTAGTGTAAACGAGGAGTTATCACTCTGATGAAAAACAATTGCTGGCTGGCAAGCCAGACTCTTTCAAAAAGTGTGATCAGACTAAGCCTACCCTATCCCGCCATCCTTACTGGCTGCTAGCGACGGGCTGCGCGGCCTGTCGTGCTTTTGTTTAGGGCAAAGAGAAACCCCAGACCATTTACATGATCTGGGGTTTCGGTATAGGCGCTTGACGATGACCTACTCTCACATGGGGAAACCCCACACTACCATCGGCGATGCATCGTTTCACTACTGAGTTCGGGATGGGATCAGGTGGTTCCAATGCTCTATGGTCGTCAAGCAATTTGTTTGAAGCCTCGTCTTGGACGCTGCTTCGAATCGGGTATGTGATGTTTGTAGTGTTGCAAACTTTCGGTTCTATCAACTTCTGTTATGACACTCAAACAGCAAATTGTTTGGGTGTTATATGGTCAAGCCTCACGGGCAATTAGTATGG
>NZ_FZOG01000006.1 GCF_900188155.1 Pseudomonas segetis | reverse complement strand
TCAGAAGGCAAAACAGGAACACCCGAATGCGCCCCAGAACCCCTGGAAGTCGCTGACTGGAGCCGATGATAGTCGTGCTTTTTCATGGCTATGTGCATGCACCGCGCAGGCACCAACACATTGATGGACCTGTTGCGCCATGGGCGCATTCAGCCGCCAATGCCCTGGCACATTGATCACTGGCGACCAGTCCGGCATGACCGGTACCGAAGGCGGTGATAATTTGCTGAACTCTTCGCTGGCATACACCACTTCGCCACCGACGACCGTCAACACCGACTCAATCCATTTGACCGCCTCTTCATCGACCGAGAAGTAATCCGCCGACAAGGCAATCACGTCTGCCAGTTGCCCTACTTTGATCTGGCCTTTCTTGCCCTGCTCCGACGAAAACCAGGCACTGCCATGGGTAAACAGTTGCAAGGCCGTTGCCCGCGACAAACCTTCGGGGTACAGCGCCATGCCGCCAACCGTCTTACCGCTCACCAACCAATAAAGAGAAGTCCAGGGGTTGTAGCTGGAAACACGGGTTGCATCGGTGCCCGCACCCACGGGCACGCCCTCGGCGAGCATGCGCTGGATCGGCGGCGTCTGTTCTGCGGCCTGCTTGCCGTAGCGGTCGACAAAGTACTCGCCCTGGAATGCCATGCGGTCCTGAATGGCGATTCCCCCGCCCAGGGCTCGGACCCGCTCGATATTCCTTGGCGTGATGGTCTCGGCGTGATCAAAGAACCAGGGCAAGCCATCAAAGGGAATATCCTGGTTAACCTTCTCGAACACATCCAGCATGCGCGAGATGGATTCGTCATAGGTTGCATGCAAACGGAACGGCCAGCGCTGCTCGACCAGATGACGCACAACCGGCTCCAGTTCAGCCTCCATGTCGGGCGCCAGATCTGGACGCGGCTCGACGAAATCCTCGAAGTCAGCCGCGGAGAACACCAGCATCTCACCGGCACCGTTGTGCCGCAGAAAATCGTCACCCTGGTGCAGCTTCACCGAACCCGTCCAGTTCTTGAAATCCGTCAGTTCTTCCTTGGGCCGCTGGGTAAACAGGTTGTAGGCGATGCGTACGGTCAACTGCTTGGCCTTGGCCAGTTCCTCGATGACGGCATAATCGTCAGGGTAGTTCTGGAATCCGCCACCGGCGTCAATCGCGCTGGTGACGCCAAGACGATTGAGTTCACGCATGAATTGACGCGTCGAGTTGACCTGGTATTCCAGCGGCAACTTCGGCCCCTTGGCCAGCGTCGAGTAGAGAATCATGGCATTGGGCTTGGCCACCAGCATTCCGGTTGGATCGCCATTGGCATCACGCTGGATTTCCCCGCCCGGAGGGTTTGGCGTATTGCGGTCGTACCCCACCACTCGCAGCGCCGCACGATTAAGCAGCGCACGGTCGTACAGATGCAGAACAAATACAGGTGTGTCCGGCGCCGCCTGGTTGAGCTCATCAAGTGTTGGCATGCGCTTCTCGGCGAACTGGAATTCATTCCAGCCGCCAACCACTCGCACCCATTGTGGTGCGGGGGTAACCTCGGCTTGAGCCTTGAGCATGCGCAAGGCATCGGCCAGTGATGGCACGCCCTCCCAGCGCAGCTCCAGATTGTAATTGAGCCCACCGCGTATCAAGTGCAGGTGCGAGTCATTGAGGCCAGGCACTACAGTGCGACGCTGTAGGTCGACCACTTGAGTGGCGCTGTTGCGCATGGCCATGGCTTCGGCATCACTGCCGACCACCACAAAACGTCCGTCCTTGATCGCGACCGCCGTGGCCTCGGGCTTTTCGCGGTCTACCGTGTGCAGACGACCGTTAAACAGAATCAAATCAGCGCTCATGGCACTCTCCCGTGGGGTTAGTAGGTGGTAAACCGTAAGGCCTGGAATTTGCGGCAGCCACGATCGGATGGTTCATTGTTCATGTGTTGCCCGATCCCTCGATGAGGGTGTGAGCCAGGAAGCGAACAGAGCGGTTACCTTGGGCATGAACAGATACACGACCAACAGTACGATGCTGAGAGTGATCAATACGTTGCTGGCTAGATAGCCGCCCAACCAAGGCAGGCGGGTGAACAAGGGCTGCCAGAGCAGCGGAACTAGCAGGCTCAGTGGCAGTATCACCAGAAATGTGATGCACGCCTGCTTCCAGCGCGCCGGTGGTATTGCGGTGCTAGGACTGAACCAGAACTCGTTGCCAGCCTCTATCTCCGTCTGATCTCCTTCTGCTAGCAAGGGAGAGACTTCCTCAATCAGTTGGTGGCGCTCGCTGGAGTCCAGCCAGCACTGCAGATCGCGCGTGCCGACGAAGCGTAATACGCAGACGAACTGCCCCAAATCGCGCATGACGTTGACTCCCAAGTGACCCGGATAGGTACTGGCGATCTGGATGGTACGGCGCAACCACTTCTCGTAAGCCGCCTCCTTTCCAACCTTGACCCGATGCCGCACGATTAATGTGACCACCTCTAACTCATCCATACATGCTCCTGCCCTCTCGCGTTTTAATAAAGCCAGAGCACCTTGCTCCGGGGGTTGGCAACGTGCTGACCTAGCGCCAGAGCGCCCGGCCCGGAGATCGTCAGCGTGGTAAAAATGATCAACAACAGCCAAGCAAACTGACCTTCATCAAGGCTCCACTGCGGATGTACCAAGAGCAGCGATACCAGCAGAAGAAACACGATGGGCAAGCAGGCTAGGCGGGTGAACAGGCCGAACAGTATTAACAGCGGACACAGCACCTCGGCGAAAATCGCCAGGCTCAAGGTCACCACTGCGCCGAATCCTAGAGGGTCTTCGATCACCTGTGCTTGCTGGCTGAAGTTCAGCAACTTGGGTAAGCCGTGCACTTGCAACAACAGCAATGCACCGCTGACCCGGAGAAACAATAGAGCCCAGTCAACTGGCTTACTCATGCTTATCTCTCCAACGTAGGAGGCAAGTGCCGCCTGCAACGGGGGCCACTGACATACTCAGTGGCCCTCGGAAGCATTGAACATGGTCTTGGCGTATATCAGGCCCAGACCGTATGCGCCGCCGTTGGCGATGTCGGTCTTCAACATCAGCGGCGGTACCGCCGAGATCAAGCCGGCTTTGGCAACGCGGAAGGTGCCGTGGCGACCGATATAGCGCGCTACTTCGCCACCTCTGGTGGAAAAGCCGAGCAGCACCGTGTCCTTGAGGTCTAGGCTTTCAATTAACTCTGCCAAGTCGTCGGCATAGTGGTTCATATCGTTACCACCCCAGGGCTGGAGCGGCCGTGACCACGGCGGTCATGGGCAATTACTCGATAGCCATTGGCCGCCAGGAACAGCACCTGTGACTCCCTGCTGTCGGCACTCAGCGGCCAACCATGACTGAATACAATGGGCTGACCGCTACCCCAATCTTTGTAATACAACTCGACGCCGTCGCGCGTAGTGATAGTGCCCATGTACAGTTCTTCCGAGTAGTTGAAGTCGTTAGCACTATTGCAGGTGTTTCTTCAGTTCCGTGCCGGCCTGCAACATGGCCGAGCGTGCGCCACTGATGTGCGCCAGCGGATTGAGCAAACCGAAGTCGTGAATCATTCCGTTGTAACGGGTAGAGGTAACGTCGACGCCGGCGGCATCAAGCTTGCGGGCGTAGGCTTCGGCCTCGTCGCGCAACACGTCGAATTCGGCAGTTTGGATCAAGGCCGGTGGTAGGCCGTGGAGTTGTTCGGTTGTGGCGCGCAACGGCGAGGCATGGATCTCAGCGCGCTGCTTAGCGTCGGTGGTGTAGTTGTCCCAGAACCACTTCATGAGAGGCTTGGTCAGGAAGTGGCCCTGAGCGAACTGGTTATAAGAAGCGGTTTCCAGGCTTGCGTCGGTCACTGGCCAGAGTAGAGCTTGGAAGCTGATCTTAGGAGTGCCTCGTTCCTTGGCCATCAGGCTGACCACCGCCGCCATATTGCCGCCGACACTATTGCCGGCGACCGCCAAGCGGCTACCATCCACGCCGATTTCACGACCGTGCTGCGCAACCCAGGCGGTGGCTGCATAGGCTTGATTTATAGCGGTGGGATAATGCGCTTCTGGCGAAGGCTGGTAATCGACATAGACTGCGACTGCACCGGAGTTCACCACCAGATCGTGGATCAGCCGTGCATGAGTAGGGTAGTCTCCCAGTACCCAGCCACCGCCATGAAAAAACATGAACGCCGGTGATTCGGCAGGCGCGCCCTCAGGACGGACGATTACCAATTTGAGGGGTGCACCAGACACCTTTATGGTTTTTTCTTCGACTTTCGTGCCGGACAGGTCGACCTTGACCGATGCCTGAGCTCCCACGAGGACTAAGCGCGCCTCCTTAGGGGTCATTTGTTCCAGCGGTTTGCCACCGCTGGCGGCCAGAGCATCGAGAAACGCTTGGGTATCCTGTTCTACGCCCGGGCTTCCCGCTGCGAAGACAACACCGGCAGACAATGTTAGGGCCGCACCTAACAAGATATTGTTCAAGCTCATTGCATAGCTCCATCAATATTGAAGTGACCGTGGTCTGGCACCGCTAAGAGCTGAGGATGTAAATCGCCAACTATCAGGCCTGCTAGGCTCAATCTTGAGTGGATGACTATCTGTAGGGTTAGTTAAGGGTTGTTAATTGTCGTTATGTTATACGTTGCGACTGGTCGATCATTTCGATCTATAGCATTGCTAGGTAACTGATTTTAATGGGTTATTTGTATGCGCCAGTTGTGCTTTTAGCTAAACCTGATAAAAATACTCGGACGTCAGGTACGTAGACCTTCCGTTCAAGGTCAGGTGAAGACACAGGAAAGGCATGACCCCACAATCGATTATTGGCAGCGAGCAAATCGTCATGCTCGGCCCCTATCAGATCTATCCGCACCGGCGCTTGATTCTCGAGGCTGATCGACCGTTACGCCTCGGCAGCCGAGCGATGGATATCCTCCTGATGCTGTTGGAGAACGCTGGAAAGGTGGTTAGTAAGGACCAACTGATCGCTCGGGTCTGGCCTGATAGTGTGGTAGAAGAGATCAATTTGCGCGTACACATTGCCGCCTTGCGTAAGGCCTTGGGAGATGGACGCGCTGGGCAACGCTATATCATCAATGTGCCCCAACGCGGTTATAGCTTGGTTGCTGTGCTCTCTTGGAAAGATGAAGCGGAAAATCTGAATTACATCCAGCAGAGTACGCCGCCAGGTAATCTGCCACCGAAACTGAGCGGCATGATTGGTCGCGCCGATGTGATGAGCGGGTTGGTGAAGCTGGTACGTATGCAGCGTTTGGTAACCCTCGTGGGACCGGGAGGCATAGGTAAGACTACAGTTGCCCTGCATGTCGCTGAGTTGTTGCTAGAAGATTTTCCTCATGGGGTTTTCCTGCTGGATCTTGCACCCCTCGCTGAGCCTGAGGCGGTAGCAGCGAAATTGGCTACAACACTCAAACTTCTCCGCCGTAACGAGGAGCCACTTGACGACCTTACAGCTTTCTTCAGCACTCGAAAAATTCTGCTGGTGCTGGATAACTGCGAACATCTGATCGATGCTATCGCGCTTCTCGCCGAAACGCTGCTCAGGAACGCCCCACGCCTTTATATCCTGGCGACAAGCCGTGAGGCCCTGCGTATCGATGGTGAGCATGTCCGCCGTATCGGGCCTCTTCAATACCCCCCTGAATCTGGGGTCGAGAACAAGGAGCAGGCTTTAAACTTCACCGCGTTGCAGCTTCTGGTGGAACGCGCTAAAGCCAGTCAGGACACCTACGAGCTGACCAACGAAGACTTGCAGGTAGCTAGCGACCTGTGTCGCCGATTGGACGGTATTCCCTTGGCTATCGAATTAGCCGCAGCACAAATCGGTAATCTCGGTGTGCGGGGGGTGTTGGCACAGCTCAGTGCCGATCTCCGTTTACTCCCGCCAGGACGGCGAACCGCTCTGCCGCGACAGAAGACCTTGCACTCCACACTGGGATGGAGTCATGAACTGCTCGCCCCTCGGGATCAGGCCTGCTTTCGCCGCGCTGGGGTTTTTCGCGGCCACTTCACGCTCGAATCGGCCGGCGCGGTAATCGCTGCAGCCGACATAGCACCGGACCAGATAGCATTGTCGATCAACCAATTAGTGGCCAAGTCCCTGATGCAAGTGGAAATAGTGGACGACCATGTGTTTTACCGTCTGTTTGATACCACTCGTAACTATGCCTTGGAAAAACTGCGTCAAGCGGGCGAACTACCAGAAACCCAGCGCCGTCTCGCAGAGCACTATTGCACTTTGCTCAGTCACGCCCAGAGCGAATGGGGGAGGATACCGCGTCAATTCTGGCTGGATCGCTACGCATACTGCCTTGATGACATCCGCAATGCGCTTGAGTGGGGGTTTTCGCCGGAAGGGCTGGATACTTTGGCGGTAGAATTAAGCGTTGTATCTACGGCGCTGTGGCAGGAACTTTCACTATTAAAAGAACATGCACACTATGTTGGCCTATCTCTGGCAGCGTTGGAGCGCCAGACGAAACCCAGCCGGCATTTGGAATTGGCGCTACGTTTGGTTCAGGGTAACGCTTGGTACCACACTCAGGGTGGCAAACCACAGACGATTACAGCATTCGTAACGGCGCATCAGCTAGCTCAGCAATGCGATGACTTTACCGCGGAACTCAAAGCGATATCAGGGCTGATGGCCGTCAATTTGAGTTGCGGTCACTATCGGCAAGCCCTAGAGCAGACCCAGCACTTTAAAAAACTATGCAATCTCGGACCTGCTGAGCTGGCACTCAGCGCTGTTCGCCTTCAGGGGCTGGCCCAGCATTTCGTAGGTAACCAGGTGCTGGCGCGACGCTTTGCAGAAGAGGCTCTTGCAAGCTTGGCGTTGGACGAAGCGCGCAGTCACTTCACTCAAGGCTTTGGCGTGCAATATGATCAGGAAGTAGCAGCCCTAACCTTGATGGCTCGAACGCTCTGGCTGCAGGGCTACCCCGAGCAGGCATGGCGAATGGCCGATAAGGCGCTGCAGACCGCACTACGTATCGATCACGGCATGTCGATTTGCTACACCCTTGCGCTTTCCACTTGGGTTATTGCCAAATACAACGGCGACAGCTGTGCAGCCGATAATGCCCTGCAGCTTTTCCATGAGCGCGCCCTAGTGCATAACCTTCGTTTTTTTCAAACCTGGGCTCGGCATTACTCGGCCCTGGGAGGCTCCGAACCAGTACCGAGCATGCCGGATTACCAAGGGCTGATCAGCGATATGTTAGCGACAGTGCACCCTCGTTTCGCCGATGCGGCCCTGCTCGATCGCGCCGAGGCCGGCGAATCCGGTTGGGCTACCGCTGAAATTCTGCGCATCAAAGCAGTTAACACTCTTGCTCAACAACTGCCGGATCAGTTTGCTGCTGAGCGGTTGCTGCAAGAGGCAATCGCTATTGCACAGCAGCAGGGTGCGCTGGCGTGGGAGCTCCGATGCTCCACGTCCTTGGCGCAACTGCGACGAGATCAGGGCCACCTGCATGCCGCATACGACCTTCTGGCGTCGGTATACGGTCGTTTCACTGAAGGTTTCTCAACACCTGACTTGCTAAAGGCGAAACAGCTACTGGAGGAACTGCAGATATAGCCGGTTGGTTGGTCCTGCAAGTGCCTACTCAGGCATAGGCTTTATTCTCAATGCAGCCATTTCGAATGGTTCGTATTTCATTCTTATCTGCCAGTTTTTCCAAGGCATAGCTGCGGGTGCAATTGGACAGCCGGTAGCCTACAACCTTGTCGCCTATATCGGTCAATAACAGCGACTTGGCCACCAACTGGACTACCGCATCGAAAATACAGGCGCTCTCCAAGGTTTTGCAGGTAATGAGCCTGATTGCCTGATCCAGCGTAACTGCAACTTTGAACAACGCGAAGCATTGCAGAACCTTCTGTTCGATTGGTGTCAGCAGTGCATAGCTCCAATCTAGAGAGGCCCTTAGCGACTGTTGTCTGGCTTTTGCTGTTCGCTGCCCCTGCATCGATAGTAAAAAGGCGCCTTGCAGTTGAACACTCAGCCCGTCGAGTCCAAAGGTTTCAACTCGCGCCGCTGCCATCTCGATCGCTAGGGGCGAAGCATCCAGCAGTCGACATATATCAACCAACGGCGGTACATCCTGATCGCGTAGATGGAAGCTCTCTTTGTGGGATGCGGCCCGGTAGACGAACAATTGCAGCGCCGAATGATGCAGCGCGTCCACAGCGCTGAGCCCAGTCGGATCCTTGGGAAGCGCCAGCGGCGTCAGGCGTTGAACATTCTCCCCCTCAACCAGCAAGGGCTCGCGGCTGGTCGCTAAAATCGACAGGTTGGGGGCTGCTTTAAGTAATGCATCGACCATAACCGAACAGGCTTCGATCAAGTGTTCGCAATTATCTAGCACCAATAGCATGCGTCGCGGCTGGAGATAATTGCAGAGGTTTGTAATGTCTTCTTGTGCTGGCACGCTTAGGCCCAGTGAGTCGATCACCGTGGCCGAAACCAGAGTTGGGTCGGCGAGTTCGGATAAGTCGATGAAAGCGACCCCGTCCGCGTAGAACTCCGTGAGCAACTCGGTCACACGCAAAGCCACCGCCGTTTTGCCCATGCCACCAGCTGCGACCAAAGTGATCAGTCGGCGAGACGGTAATTGCCTGACCAATTTGTCCACCACGGCATCCCGGCCTATAAGTTGCGACAACCGCGCGGGTATTAGTGCACCTGCCGTCTGACTGATATTGGGAGGCCAGGCGATGACAGCTTCAAACGGCTGCACATCTGCAACAAAGGAATAACCGCGTTGGGGGATATTGACGATATAGCGCCGACCGTCTTTGCCATCGCAGAGTGCTCTGCGCAGAGCATTGATATGTACTCGCAGGTTCGTTTCTTCGACTACCGTTGTGGGCCACGTGTGAGCAATGATGGCCTCTTTGCTCATTACAGTACCGGCGTTGTCGAGCAAAAAGTGGAGAATATCGAGTGCCTTACTGCCGATTGGTACCGGCTTTCCAGCATCCAATAGAAGTCGGCGTTGAGCGCAGTAGCAAAACGAACCGAATTGCAGCACTTCTTTAGGTTGGTTGCTGCTTTTAGTATTCATGCACACAACAGCGCTTGGCCCGCCGGGCCCGGCCGACGTTACGCGCTACTCCATCTATAGGGCTTGTAGGTATGGTCACAGATATATATGTCCGAAAAACACTTATGAGCGGAAAGATTCGGCCATTACACTGCACGATTCAGCCAAAATGAACTTACGCCGAGACTGCGGCTGGTCGGTAAGGATCCTAATTGAATTGCCATCGATACTGGATCGGCTTAAGGCCCAGCCGCTCGCTAAAACAGATAATGCATTTATAGCTGCTTGGCTGGCCTTTGGTATCGAGTATGTTGCTTGGTTTATTCCCTAGCCGTTGCGTTCAGATTGGTTGCCCGCCGCTTAGGCTCAGCGTAGGCAAAGAAAGCTAGGGCGATGAGTGGCAATAGGCCGCCCGCTAAGGAGATGGCGGGCCAGCCTGCCATCTCGTAGAGCGGGCTGGCTAGAGCCGAGCCGATGGCTCCGCCAATGAATATGCTGGTCATGTATAACGCATTGAGTCGTGCGCGACTTGCAGGTTCAAGGGCATACACCGCACGTTGTCCGAGTACCATGTTCATCTGCACAGCAAAGTCCAGCAGGATACCGGTCAAAGCAAGGCCAACGAGGCTGGCACCGGGGACAGTCCAACCCATCAGCATGGCTCCTACGGCAATTGTCATCGCCACTAGCGATGCCCGCCACGTGTGCCCGGCGTCGGCAAGTCGCCCAGCCACTGGCGCGGCCAGGGCGCCTATGGCTCCCACTAAGGCGAAGATCGCAACCTGCGTTTGCGATAGGCCTTGGTGTCTGACTAGTTCGATCGGCACTGCGGTCCAAAATAAGCTGAAGCTTGCGAAGAGCAATCCCTGATAGAAAGCGCGCCGACGCAACACGGGCTGATGACGCACCAAGCTCAACAACGAGCGCATCAACTGGGAATAGCTAGCCCGGTGGGCAGGCTTATGCTGCGGAATTGTCAACGCTATCACTAGGTTGATCAGCAGCATAACCAGCGCCGCGCCTATGAAGATCGCGCGCCAGCCGAAGTGATCGGCCACCAAGCTGGACAGCGGCCTGGCTAAGAGGATGCCTAGCAACAGGCCGCTCATAATGTTGCCTACCACTCGACCACGTGTAGCTTCTGGTGCGAGGTGCGCGGCAAGAGGAATCAACATTTGCACTGAAACAGAGCTGAAACCAATAAGCAGCGACAGCACCAAGAACAGATTGGGCTCGCTGGCCAGTCCAGCCGCCAGCAACCCGCCTGCTGCTACCAGGGTCGTAACCATCATCAGCTTGCGGTTCTCGATAAGGTCGGCTAGGGGCACCAACAGCAGCAAGCCCAATGCATAACCGATTTGCGTTAGCGACACGATCAGGCTAGCGCTCTGTGAAGACAGTCCCACGGCCGGTGCAATCATTTCCACGATTGGTTGCGCGTAATAAAGGTTGGCGACAATAGCGCCGCAACAAAACGCGAACAGCATCACCATACCGCGGGTGAGTGAATGTTGCGTCACGCCCGAGGGCGCAATACTCAAGTTGGTCATTTCAGGTTCGCCTGTATTTAAATGGCTGCTCATGAAAGCGCTGGATAATCGATATAACCGGCCGCCGTACCGCCAAAGAACAGGTTGCTGTCGGGGATGTTGAGTGCTGCATTGCGCCGCAGGCGCTCCGGTAGGTCCGGGTTGCCGATAAATGGGCGGCCGAAGGCTATGATGTCGGCGCGCCCCGATTTCAGAGCCTGTTCGGCGGTTTTCCGGTCGTAACCGCCAGCAAGCATCAGCACTCCGCTGTAAGTAGCACGCAGCAGGTGGATCATCTTGTCCCAAGCTGGATCGTAGTTTTCATCGCGCTCAGTGCCGACCATTGCTGGCTCGACCAGGTGAAGGTAGGCGAGTGACCGAGTGTCTAGTTGCTTGACGATATAGCCGAAGGTGGCCTGCGGCGACTCATCACCCATACCCATGAAGCGTCCCATCGGTGTGAGACGCACGCCCACGCGGTCGGCACCTATCTCAGCGCACACGGCGTCGACCACCTCCAGTAGTAAGCGAGCACGGTTTTCAGAGGTGGCACCATAGCGATCACGCCGGTGGTTACTGTTGGAGTTAATGAACTGGTCCAGCAGGTACCCGTTGCCAGCATGAATCTCCACACCATCCATACCCGCCGCGATGGCATTGCGCGCAGCGCGCCGATAGTCCTCAACGATCGAATGGATGCCGGAAAGCGAGAGCGCCTGCGGGGTAGGGACGTCACCCCAAACGCCATTGCCCTGTGCATCGACAATAAATGTCTTGCCGGGCACTGGTAGCGCACTGGGTGCGACCGGTAAAGCTCCCCCCGGCTGAAAGCTCGGATGGGAGACGCGCCCTACATGCCAGAGTTGCATGAAGATATTGCCGCTCTGCGCATGTACGGCATCGCTAACCGCACGCCATCCTGCAATCTGCTCCTCGCTATGGATACCAGGTGTCCAAGCATACCCCTGACCCTGCTGGGAAATCTGAGTCGCCTCGGTGATGATTAGAGCGGCACCAGCACGTTGACGGTAATACTCCACATTCATTGCAGTGGGGACATTGCCTGGTTGCCCGGCACGTGAGCGGGTTAGTGGCGCCATGACAACTCGGTGCGCGAGTCTGATAGCACCGACCTGAATGGGATCGAAAAGTGAAATGGTCATGCGAGTCTCCTAGGCTGCCAGTAATGGCGGCGGGATTAGCGAAAGAATAGAGCCCGACGGAAGTGCCGGAACTGTTTGCAAATCTACAAATGAGGGGCAGATGGCTCTCGCTTCTAAGCGCGTAAAATCGCAAGTAGGGGGGATGGCGAGCGAGTTCATGGCGACGACCTCGGTAAGTGAGAGTGTCACCACGATAAGGGGATAACGTGATCGGGAGAATCGGACCGCTGCGCAATCAAGCGTTGCGCAATCTGCAACGCTAACCGTCAGCTCGCGTTGGCAAGAATCTTTTCAAGGAAGTTGATGAAAGTATTCACCCGGGTCGAGCCTCGATGATTCGGCAGGTACAGCGCGTTGATGGTGGTCTGAGTCTGGCCGGGACTAACCTGGTACTGCTCTAGCACACGGACCAGGCGACCGTTTTCTACATCGGCTTTGACCAACCAGTCTGCCAGCAAGGCGATACCGGCGCCGGCAAGTACAGCCTCGTGTAGTAGGTCTGCGTTGTTGCTTTTTAGTCTGCCACGTACCTCCAACTCGATCGTTTCGTCTTGTCCCTGCAGGGTCCAGGGAAGGCTACCAGCGCCGTAGTCGAACTTGAGACACTGATGCTGGTGCAAGTCGAGCGGTTGAGTGAGTAGCGGATTGGCGCTCAGATAGTCCGGACTAGCTACCAGCCATCGTTCGAACTGGCCAATCTTTCGGCTTACGATGTCTTCACTGCGCAATATGCTGCCCAAGCGGATAGACACATCGATGCGCTCGCTGAGTAGATTGCTGATTTCGTCGGAGAGGGTGATATCGATGTCTAAGCCGGGGTGACGCGCAAGTAATAGCTGCACCTGCGGTGCGACCACTCGCCGACCAAAAGCAACTGGGAGACAGACGCGCAGCAACCCGACCGCTTGTTCCCCGCGGTCAGATACCTGTGCGTCCGCTGCGCAGACAGCCTCGAGAATCGCGCGAGCTTTGCCGTAATAGTCTGCTCCCGCCTCCGTCACACTAATCTGTCGAGTCGAGCGGTTCAGCAGCACGGTACCGAGCTCGCTTTCCAGCGCATCCACCATCCTGGTCACCGAGGAAGTTGCTACACCCGCAGCGCGTGCTGCGGCTGAGAAGCCATTTGCATCAACGGTATCAATAAACATTCTGAGGGCGAGTAGTTTATCCATGTCACCGAATACTCCAATGCTAAGAATACATAATCTGGGATATCAAGGCCGAAGGCCGCATGCTGGCTTGTGGTGGATCGAGCGGTTTGCTCGCAGCAGTGGTAGGGCTAATGCAGGCTTGCCCACGGATCAACTATATCAAGGAGTCGCTGGCACCTAGCGCCGCGATTGCAGATTGAGGTGTAGGGTTGGCCGTGGTAGCAGTATGAGAATCCGCTCGGCATAGCAATAAGTATGCGTAGGCGAAGCGTTGCAGCAAGCCTAGGAGCGACGTTCACTATAAGACGTCGGTTAGCAGAACTAAGTCGTCTGCTGACCGAACTCAAGCGCGTGACTGTTGTGGTCAACTAATGCCGGACCCGATTCTAGGTTTTTCTTCGGCTTTTGAAGGGGGTAGTCCAGCATAGGCCGGGGATGCCTACCGGAGCGGGGTAGTCCGACATTCCGAGCGCCAATTTGGATGGGCACATTTGGGACACATGAAAAACAAAAGGGCCTAGGTTTTCACCTAAGCCCTTGTCTTATATGGCGCACCAGGCGGGATTCGAACCCACGACCCCTGCCTTCGGAGGGCAGTACTCTATCCAGCTGAGCTACTGGTGCGTTGCGGGCGCAATGATACGCATCTAGTTCGCGGGCGTCCATGGGCATGGTTTGTTCGTGATTCTGCACAAAATATGAACGGCTGGCAGTCACTCGTCTATCAAAAGAATAAATAACGGCTTAAATCGTTAATTTTTTCGAACAGACTATTGCCCTTTACCCCTTACGACCCTAGGATTCGTTTGAGATTTCAAACACACGCCCTGAAACTGATCGGAACTCGACAGCCCCCTGCTGCTCGAAACCCTTACAGGCCAGGTTGATGCTTGATCCGCGCGGCCATTCGACCGACATATTTTCATATTGGGCACACGCCTAGGCTCCCATAACAACCTCCCGGTTTTAGCGCCGGTATTCAGGAGACTGCCATGCAATTGCAAGACACTCAGCTATTTCGTCAGCAGGCTTATATCGATGGTGCCTGGTTGGACGCCGACAGCGGCCAGACTATCAAGGTGACCAACCCCGCGACCGGCGAGACCTTGGGTACTGTGCCAAAGATGGGCGCAGTAGAAACGCGTCGTGCGATCGAAGCGGCTGACCGTGCGCTGCCGGCCTGGCGTGCACTGACTGCCAAGGAACGCGCAAACAAGCTGCGCCGCTGGTTTGAGCTGCTGATCGAAAACCAGGACGACCTGGGTCGCCTGATGACGCTGGAGCAGGGCAAGCCGCTGGCGGAAGCCAAGGGTGAGATTGCTTATGCAGCTTCGTTTATCGAGTGGTTCGCAGAAGAAGCCAAGCGTGTATATGGCGATGTGATTCCTGGCCATCAGCCTGACAAGCGCCTGATTGTGATCAAGCAGCCAATTGGCGTGACTGCGGCAATTACCCCGTGGAACTTCCCTGCTGCGATGATCACCCGTAAAGCCGGTCCAGCATTGGCGGCAGGCTGCACCATGGTGATCAAGCCTGCGTCGCAGACTCCATTCTCGGCCCTGGCCTTGGTGGAGTTGGCCGAGCGCGCGGGTATCCCTAAAGGGGTGCTGAGCGTGGTCACCGGCAGTGCTGGCGATATCGGTGGCGAGCTGACCAGCAACCCAATCGTGCGCAAGTTGTCGTTCACCGGTTCGACCGAAATTGGTCGTCAACTGATGGCTGAGTGCGCCAAGGACATCAAGAAGGTGTCGCTGGAGCTGGGCGGTAACGCGCCGTTTATCGTATTTGATGACGCTGATCTCGACGCTGCAGTCGAAGGTGCGATTGTTTCCAAGTACCGCAACAACGGCCAGACCTGTGTCTGCGCCAACCGTTTGTATGTTCAGGACAGCGTCTACGATGCCTTCGCCGACAAGCTCAAGGCTGCCGTTGCCAAGCTCAATATTGGTGATGGTTTGAGCGAAGGCACCACAACTGGCCCGTTGATTGACGATAAAGCCGTGGCCAAGGTGCAAGAGCACATCGAAGATGCCGTCGGCAAAGGCGCCAAGGTGTTGACTGGCGGCAAGCCCCACAGCAAGGGCGGTACTTTCTTTGAGCCAACCATTCTGGTTGACGTACCACTTAACGCTGCCGTCGCCAAAGAGGAAACATTTGGCCCGTTGGCGCCACTGTTCCGCTTTAAAGATGAAGCTGAAGTGATTGCCATGTCCAATGACACCGAGTTCGGCCTGGCTTCGTACTTCTATGCCCGTGATATGAGCCGTGTGTTCCGTGTGGCCGAGGCCCTGGAGTACGGCATGGTCGGCGTCAACACTGGCTTGATCTCGAACGAAGTTGCGCCGTTTGGTGGCATCAAGGCCTCTGGCCTGGGCCGTGAAGGCTCCAAGTACGGTATTGAGGACTATCTGGAAATCAAGTACCTGTGCCTGAGCGTATAAATCCTTAATGCCTGGTGATGGCTGAGGAACCAACTGGCAAGAGCCAGCCCGGTTTTTTGGCCATTGCCCTTAGTTTTAAGTAACCCTGTGACTGGGGAGGACGCGGCAGTCGATCATCGTATGCTGCTGCGTTTGTCACCGGTCGCGCAGTCCTTGAACCACGCCGCACGATGAGCGGTGAATGAGGAAGACATGAGCAAGACTAACGAATCATTGATGCAACGCCGCACCGCCGCTGTTCCACGTGGCGTTGGCCAGATCCATCCGATTTTCGCTGCAAAAGCGGAAAATGCGACGGTAACCGATGTTGAAGGCCGCGAGTTTATCGACTTCGCGGGCGGTATTGCGGTGCTTAACACTGGCCATCTGCATCCCAAAATCGTTGCGGCTGTTCAAGAGCAACTGACCAAGCTTTCCCACACTTGCTTCCAGGTATTGGCTTACGAGCCATACGTTGAGGTGTGCGAGAAGATCAATGCCAAGGTGCCAGGTGATTTCGACAAGAAAACCCTGCTGGTTACCACCGGTTCCGAAGCCGTTGAGAACGCGGTGAAGATTGCGCGCGCCGCAACCGGTCGTGCGGGCGTTATTGCTTTCACTGGCGGTTACCACGGTCGCACAATGATGACCCTGGGCCTGACCGGCAAGGTCGTACCTTATTCGGCAGGCATGGGCCTGATGCCGGGTGGTGTATTCCGTGCGCAGTATCCTTGCGAGCTCCACGGTGTTAGCACCGATGATGCAATCGCCAGTATCGAGCGCATCTTCAAGAACGACGCCGAGCCGAAAGACATCGCGGCAATCATCATCGAACCTGTCCAGGGTGAAGGTGGTTTCTACGTTGCGCCGAAGGATTTCATGAAGCGTCTGCGCGCCCTGTGCGACCAGCACGGCATTCTGTTGATCGCCGACGAAGTCCAGACTGGCGCTGGCCGTACCGGTACTTTCTTCGCCATGGAGCAGATGGGCGTTGTGCCTGACCTGACCACGTTCGCCAAGTCGATCGCCGGCGGTTTCCCGTTGGCGGGTGTGTGCGGCAAGGCTGAATACATGGACGCTATTGCTCCTGGCGGTTTGGGCGGCACTTATGCCGGTAGCCCGATTGCTTGCGCGGCGGCTCTTGCTGTCATGGACGTGTTTGAAGAAGAAAACCTGCTTGATCGCAGCAAGGCTGTTGGCGAGCGTCTGGTGACTGGTCTCAAGGCCATCCAGGCCAAGCACAACTCCATCGGCGATGTGCGTGCGCTGGGCTCGATGATTGCCGTTGAGTTGTTCGAAGGCGGCGATCACCACAAGCCAGCAGCAGCGCTGGTTGGCCAAGTGGTGGCAAAGGCTCGCGACAAGGGTCTGATCCTGCTGTCGTGCGGTACTTACGGTAACGTGTTGCGCGTGCTGGTGCCGCTGACTGCGGAAGATGCATTGCTGGACAAGGGCCTGGCGATTATCGCTGAGTGCTTTGACGAGCTGGCGTAAGCCATAGTGCAAAAAAGCCCGCTTTGGCGAAATGCCGAAGCGGGCTTTTTTGCATCTGGAGGAAGGGCAACGCTTTATCCGTCTGTAGTTGTATTGGTTCAAGCTCCGCTTGCGGGTCGAACGGGTGGGCAAGCTTCGCCTTGTCACACCCTGCCGTTCAACGGCTGATAAAGGTTTTCGCAAACACCAGCGTACCCACACCCCATGCCGCGTTGACCAGGAAACCGATCAGGAAACGGCCTGGCAACTGGGCCATATCGAAGCCCATGCCCTTTAGCGGGAAAACCACCAGCAGGGCGACTAGAGTTAAAGCGATGCCGCCAAACAGCAAGCCTTTAATCCAGGGCTGCGGTTTTTGTGCATCCCAACGCAATACACTCAGCATCACTATCGCCCAAACCCCGCCCCAGAATGAGGCTGAGATCAACGCCGGCACCCCAAGCGGCAGTGTGGCGCTCATATTGAAAGGTGCAAAGGGTACGATGCCAATGCCGTGTAATATGCCCAGAACGGGTTGATGGAAGAAAGGTACTGCAAGAAAACCGGCGAGAAAGAACAAGGCAATACGCGTCATGCGAAGCTCCCAGGATAGCTTTATTAACCAGCGCGGACTTTGTACAAACTTTGTATAACAATACCGCAAGTTTTTGCTGGGCGCTGGCTGTAACAAAGGTTGGGCAAATAGCTCTATAAATCATACTTTTCATAGGAGCCCACTGTGCACGCGATGTTACCGCTGCTCGATCGCTTGGCATTTCCCGCGCTGAATCGCGGCGAGCTTGAGGCTTTGCAGGTCAATCTAACCTATGTGTGCAATCAACGTTGCCTGCATTGCCATGTCAACGCGGGGCCTACGCGTAAAGAATCAATGACCGATGAAAGCCTTGCGCTGCTGCATCAGGTGATTGATGCTCATCCCGTGCATACGCTTGATTTGACCGGTGGTGCACCTGAAATGCACCCGCGTTTCCGTGAAATCGTCATGCATGCACGGCGCGAAGGCTTGCGGGTCATTGACCGCTGCAACCTGACTATCCTGAGCGAGCCCGGTTATGAGGATCTGGCCCAGTTTCTTGCCGAGCACCAGGTTGAAATCAGCGCATCACTGCCCTGTTATTCCCGTGACAACGTGGACAAGCAGCGCGGTGATGGTGTTTTCGATGCCAGCATCATCGGCCTGCAAAAACTCAATGCGCTGGGCTACGGTAAAGAGGGCAGCGGCCTGGTCCTGAACCTGGTGTACAACCCGCAGGGCGCCAGTCTGCCACCGCCCCAGCAAGCCCTGGAAACTGACTATAAGCGCCACTTGCTGGAAGACTTTGGCATCGTCTTCAATCACTTGCTGACCATCACCAACCAGCCGATTGCGCGCTTTGGCAGCACGCTGGTGAGCAAGGGCCAGTTCAATAGCTATATGCAGCTACTGCGTGACAGTTACCGTGCCGAGAACGTGGCGGGCTTGATGTGCCGTTCGTTGATCAGTGTCGACTGGCAAGGCTATCTGTACGACTGCGACTTCAACCAGATGCTCGATTTGCCCCTGGAGCTGCAAAGCCAGGTAATCAGCCGCCAGCGTCCGCACTTGAGTGATCTGCTCAATGCGACACTGGCTGGCAATCCCATAGTTACCCGTGACCATTGCTTCGCTTGCACGGCTGGACAAGGTTCCAGTTGCGGCGGTGCGCTTAATTCCTGAGGAAGTAGCCTATGCAACCCAACAGTGCTCTTGGCCTGTTTTTTTGGGGATTTCTGGTGCTCTATGGGGTGTTGATGGTGATGTTGTCGCCACGCGCCGTCACCATCGGTGGGTTTTTCCATGGTGAAGACAACCAGGGGCGTAGCGCTGCGCCATGGCTGCTGACCTCCAGTATTTTCATTAGCTGGATCTTCGCCAAGTCGGTAACCAATGCGGCCAACCTTGGCGCTAGCTACGGCTTGATTGGTGGCTTGGCCTACGCCACCTATTGGCTGGCGATCCCATTGACCGGCTTTGTGATCTACCGGTTGCGGCGCAAGTTTGCGGCAACCGGGCTGGTCAGCTTTCTGAGTTCAAATTACGGGCGCGGCGCGGCATTGGCCTTTACCGCGGCGATCCTGATTCGCCTGTTTAACGAGGTCTGGAGTAATACCGCAGTGGTCGGCGGTTATTACGGTGACTCGGGCAGCACCGGGTTTATCACGGCCGCCTTGCTGTTTACTGCGGTGACTCTGGCCTACAGCCTGCGCGGTGGCTTGCGCAGTTCGATCCTGACCGACGCGGCGCAAGCGGCAATCTTTGTCGTGGCCCTGGTGTGGGTGCTCGGGCTGGTATTGCCACGGCACTCAGCCGCCGAATTGACCAGCACCAGCCATTGGGCTTTCAGTGGTGGCGTGGATTTACTATTGGTCGCGGGCTTGCAGGTGTTCAGCTATGGCTTTCATGATCCGGTGTTGACCGATCGTGGCTTTATCAGCGAAGAGAAAACCATGCGTCGTGCCTTTGTGATTGCGGGCGTACTGGGGTTTTTCGCGATTCTCGCCTTCAGCCTGATTGGGGTCCATGCGCAGCTCACGGGGTTGGCCGCATCAGGTAACGTGCCGGCTGACCTTGCCAAATCCATGGGCGTCGCAGCCTTGATGGTCATGACGGTGGTCATGGTCTCGGCTGCCGGTTCCACTTTGGATTCAACCTTTTCCAGTCTGGCCAAGTTGGCGGGTCGTGAACTGCCCAATCTGGCCGGGCGCGACCTGGGTCAGAAGGCAATTGGCGTGGGCATGGCGGTGATGGTGGTGTTTGCCCTGCTCGGCAACCTGCCAATGCTGGCGGGCACTGACATTCTCAAAGCCACGACTATCAGCGGCACCATGGTGATTGGCCTGGCACCGGTATTTGTCCTCCACGGCATCGTCAGGCCAACTCGCCTTGGGTTTCATCTGAGCTTTTGGTGCGGCTTGCTGTTGGGCCTTGCATTGAGCATCGGCTGGATACCGCAAAGCTGGGCAATCGGCGACGGTAACTACGCATTGTTGCTGGGCACCAACCTCTATGGCCTTATTCTTTGCACACTGGGCTATGCATTGCCGGGGCTTCTGTGCTCGGCGCCCAACGCATCATCCGCCTCAACCTAGGAGCTGAACATGAGCCAATTGATCCCGCGCCAGGCTGTGCCCGAACTGAGCGTCAAGCTGATGCCGGAAGGCCAATGGACCTTGAATGCCAATACGCCGAAGAACTTCACCATGCTGGTGTTCTATCGCGGCATGCATTGCCCGCTGTGCCGCAAGTCACTGCAAGAACTCAACGGCTTGGTTGAGCGCTTTGCAGCGTTGGGTGTCGAGGTGATTGCATTGTCGACCGACAACCATGAACGCGCGCAGAAGACCCAGGCCACCTGGACCATCGCCAATGTGCCCTTGGGTTACGACCTGAGCATCGAGGCAGCGCGTAGCTGGGGGTTGTTCGTTTCCGAAGGCAAGCCTGGTTCGCCGGAGCCGGAGATTTTCGCCGAGCCGGGCGTGTTCCTGGTTCGCCCGGACGGTACCTTGTATATGTCTTCGGTCAACAGCATGCCGTTTGCCCGTCCGCACTTCGACGAGTTGCTCGGTGCGGTCGAGTACGTGATCAACAACAACTACCCAGCGCGCGGCGAAGCCTGATGCCACTGCGCGCGGGCCGTGACTGTCCCCTGGATTACCGCTTGCCCGCGCAGGCGTTCGCTGCGCAGCCACTGTTTGGCTGCGACACGCTTTATGTGGTCGGTGGCTTGTACGGTAATCGTCAGGCCATGGCGGCGCTGCAGCGCAGGGTCCAGTCCGAGCCAGGTGCTCGTGTCGTGCTCAATGGCGATGTGCACTGGTTCGATTGCGATCCGCAGGTATTCTTGCAGGTCGAGCAAGGCCTGAGTGCCTACACCTTGCTGCGCGGCAATGTGGAGACCGAACTTGGGCGCGCCAGTGATAGCGGTGCAGGTTGTGGTTGCGCCTACCCGATGACGGTTGATGAGCAGGTGGTCGAACGTTCGAACGCCATGCAGCAACGACTCAAGCAAACCGTTCAAGGCCTGCCTGGCGTGGCTGAACAATTGGCCGCGCGGCCCGCAACGGCTGTGGTAGCGGTTGGCGGACGGCGCATAGCAATCAGCCATGGCGACGAGCAATCGCTGGCGGGTTGGCAGTGCTCGCGTGAGGCGCTGGATGAGCCGGCGCGGCAGCTGGAGCTTGACCAATGGCTTGAGCATCATCAGTGCGAAGTATTGGCCACCAGCCACAGTTGCGCGGCGGTTGCGTTGAACCTGGAGCATGGCACCCTGATCAACAACGGCGCCGCTGGCATGCCTAACTTCAGTGGCGGGCGCTATGGCGTCATCACGCGGATTGCGACCACGCCACATGCGGCAGCGCTGTATCGCGCCGAGCGCAACGGTTTGTTTATCGAGGCCTTGGCCTTGAACTACGATCACCCGCAATTTCTCAATGACTTCGACCGCCAGTGGCCGTCTTCCAGTCCGGCTGCGCTGTCCTATCGTCCACGTATCCAGGGGCAGGCACTGCCAGCGGTGTCCAGCGCTCTGCTGAAAGGCTTCAGCTTGTGCCAGAGCCTATGCGCCATGGAGGCGCTTACTTAATGAACAGCCGTAAAATATTGTTGATGGGTGTGATTCTGGCGCTAATTGCCAGTTTCTTTGTTTTTGACCTGGGCCAATACCTCAACCTTGAGGCGCTCAAGGCCCAGCAAGCCTCCTTGAATGCACAGGTCTCGGCGCAACCCTTGCTGGCCGCCGGGATATTCTTTGTCATCTACGTGGCCGTGACCGCGTTGTCGCTGCCTGGCGCCGCGCTGATGACCTTGCTCGGCGGAGCGCTGTTTGGTCTTGGCGAAGGTTTCCTGCTGGTTTCATTTGCCTCGACCATGGGCGCCACCCTGGCCATGCTCAGCAGCCGCTTTTTGTTGCGTGACTGGGTACAGGAGCGCTTCGGCAAGCGCTTGGCCAGCATTGACCAGGGCGTTGAGCGCGAAGGCGCGTTCTACCTGTTCGCATTGCGCCTGGTGCCTTTGTTTCCGTTCTTCCTGATCAACCTGGCGATGGGGCTTACCCGCTTGCCGGTGCGTACCTTCTGGTGGGTCAGCCAACTGGGCATGTTGCCGGGCACCCTGGTGTACGTGAATGCTGGTCGCGAGCTGGGCCAGCTGGAATCACTCAGTGGCATTCTGTCGCCGGGCTTGATTGGTGCATTTGTACTGCTGGGCATATTCCCGATTATCGCGCGCAAGCTGCTCGGCCTGATCCAGGCACGACGCATCTACAAGAACTGGATTCGCCCGGACAATTTTGACCGCAACCTGATTGTCATCGGAGCGGGTTCCGGTGGCTTGGTCAGCGCATATATTGCGGCGGCGGTCAAAGCCAAGGTCAGCTTGATTGAAAAGCACAAAATGGGCGGCGATTGTCTCAACACAGGTTGCGTACCCTCCAAGGCCTTACTGCGCTCGGCAAAGTTTGCCGGCGAGCTGAAAAAAGCCGATGCCCTGGGCTTTCGCGCGGCACGTGCCGAGATTGATTTCCCTGCGGTGATGGAGCGTGTACAGCGGGTTATCAGTGACATCGAGCCCCATGACTCGGTTGAACGCTACACCGGCCTGGGCGTCGAGGTGATTACCGGCGAGGCGAAAATCACCTCGCCCTGGACGGTTGAGGTCAACGGCCAGGCGTTAAGCGCACGGAGCATGATTATCGCCGCCGGTGCCCGGCCCTTGGTGCCCAATATTCCGGGCCTTGACCAGGTTCAGGTGTACACCTCCGATAGCATCTGGGATCTACGCCAACAACCGCGCTGGATGCTGGTGCTGGGCGGCGGGCCCATTGGTTGTGAGCTGGCCCAAGCCTTCCAGCGCCTGGGCAGCCAGGTTATTCAGGTCGAGCTGGCAGATCGCTTGTTGCCCCGTGAAGATGCTGATGCCAGCGAGCAGGTACTCAATAGCCTGCTTAACGATGGTGTCGATGTGCGCTTGCTGCATAAGGCCGAACGTTTCGAATTGGTCGATGGTGAGCAGCGTATGGTTGCGCGCCGTATGGACACCGGCGAGGAAGTGACCATCGCCTTTGATTGCCTGTTGATGGCGCTGGGGCGCGTGGCGAATGTCAGCGGCTACGGTGCAGAAGACCTCGACCTGGCGGTACGCCCGAACGGTACGCTGGAAACCGACGAATACCTGGCGACGCGTTTCCCCAATATCTATGCGGTGGGTGATGTAACCGGGCCATACCAGTTCACCCACGTTGCGGCGCATCAGGCTTGGTACGCGGCTGTAAACTCGCTGTTTAGCGGCTTCAAGCGGTTCAAGGTGGATTACCGGGTGATTCCGTATTGCACCTTCACGTCTCCTGAAATCGCGCGGGTGGGTTTATCCGAGACTGAAGCACAGGCGCAGGATATTGCCTATGAAGTCACCCGCTACGAGATTGATGATCTCGACCGGGCGATTGCCGATGAAGCCGCCCTGGGTTTTGTCAAAGTGCTTACCGAGCCCGGCAAGGACCGAATCCTCGGGGTGAGTATCGTGGGTGAGCATGCCGGTGAGTTGCTGGCTGAATATGTGTTGGCGATGAAGCACAACCTGGGGCTGAACAAGATCCTGGGCACCACGCACAGTTACCCAACCATGGCTGAAGCCAACAAGTATGCGGCAGGTGAGTGGAAGCGTGCCCATGCGCCGCAAGGCCTGTTGCGCTGGGTCGAGAAGTTTCATGGCTGGAGGCGCGGTTGAAACGCCTGCCAGGCATGCTGGTGCTGGTCTGTGCCTTGGTGCAGGCCGCCGTGGCACAGGCCGGAAATCAGCTGCAGGCATGGACATCCGGCCCGCCAGCGGGTGAGTGGTCAGCACCTTGGCGCTTGGCCGATATACCCAAGCTCAAGCCCTCGATCCGCACCCTGGAGACTCAGGCGGGTCGCAAGGTCCTGCATATAAAGGCCGATGCCGCCGCGGGAGGTTTGCTGCATCCACTGGACCTTGCCGGTGATAAACCCTGGATATTGAGCTGGCAGTGGCGCACGGAAAAGCCTTTGCGCAAGGCGCAATTCGCCACCCGTGAGGGTGATGATTATGCTGCGCGGGTGTATGTGCTGCTGGATTATCCGCTGGATGACCTACCTTTCCTGACCCGGCAAAAGATCCGTTTGGCGCGAACTTTTTATGATCCGAACCTGCCC
Organism: Pseudomonas segetis; assembly: GCF_900188155.1. GTDB lineage: Bacteria > Pseudomonadota > Gammaproteobacteria > Pseudomonadales > Pseudomonadaceae > Aquipseudomonas > Aquipseudomonas segetis. The sequence continues at coordinate 275,995 of NZ_FZOG01000006.1, read as the reverse complement.
GCCGCGACACTGGCTTATGTATGGGATAACAAGGCGGCTCCCGGCACGCATGGGCGTAGCGCCTATACCGATCAAGTCGAGATGAGCGTACTGCGCGGCCCCCAAGCACCCTTGGCGACCTGGCTGAGCGAGAAACGCAACCTGCGTGCGGATGCGATTGCCGCTTTTGGCGCTGCGCCGCAACGGATCATCGGGGTGGTCTTTGCCGTCGATAGCGACAATACCGGGGAGTCGGCCGAAAGCTATTTTGCCGAGCCGAGCTTGGAGTTACAGGCGCAATAACAACACAGCGGCATCAGCCGCTGTGTCTTGGTTGGGCAACCTAGGCCGTTTGTGCGTTTGGATCTTCCTGGGCTTGGTCCTTGCGTTGCCAGCGGTTGGCACGGCTGAAGGTACCAAAGTCGTTAAAACGTACACCTGCTTCACGCATCACCTTATGGGCGAAAGGGACGCTCAGTTGGCGAATATAGAAGGGTTCCTTGACCGCGAAATGATGGATGGCGTGGCTGCTGCCAAAGTTGAAGCAGAAGGCTTGCAGCGGCCACATCCACCATGGGTTGAGCACCTGGGTTTGCTGGATCACATTGCCCGGTTCGACATCGCCGTAATAATGCATGTTGGAGCTGACGAAATGCAGGCAGAAGGTGCGCAGTACGTTCGGGCCGACCAATACCACTACTGCGATATTGACGCCGTTGATGAACTGCAGGGTGCTGGCGGACCAGTCGATCGGCATACCCAGGCTACTGCTGAGCAGGTCAATGGCGTGGAAGCCTAGAAACAGGTACCAGGTACCCCAGTTCAGCAGTGCCAGAGGCGCATAAACCAGCAGAGAACGTTTGAGTATTTTCCTGCGGATTTCGGCGCTAGGTGCGCGAGCCGCGCGAATTACGGTGGACATGACGTTATCACCCACCATCAACAAGCGTGCGATGCCCCAGGGTTCGCCATTGGTGATGGCGCGTTCCTCGATGTCCTGCTCGGTACCGGACACCTTATGATGATTAAGGTGCAGGTGGCGTCTGACCCAGGGGTTGATCGTGCTTGGCCGTGCCAGCCACACCAGCGCCATCATCAGGTTGTGGGGGATGCGCTGCTTGCGAAAGTACATTGAGTGAATCAGGTCGTGTTCAAGTTCATGGGTCAAGGATGCAAAGAAAGCATTCAGTAACAGGCATGCCCACCACGGCATATAGCCGCCCATGTACAGTGCTGCAGAGCCGATCATGCCCAGCAGGGCAAAAGCGAGGATGCCAGCGCCCAATGCGTCTTGGTGCAATAAAATTGGGAAGCGCTGGCGCAGTTCCACGCCGTGGGCCAGTACTGCTTGGCGAATATGCGCTGATCGTTGCTGGTCATTCATGGCGTCAACGCTTGCAGAATCGTTGGACATAACCCCATCCTCTTAATTATCGGCTGCAAAACCTTATGGTGAGTGCCATAACCATGCGTCATTTGGTATTTATGTGCCCGACCGAGTACGCCAACCTGTTGACTGGATGCGCCAACTTGCATGACCAATGAAGCAACCACCCTGGCCAGCTGGACCCGTGCCCTGCGTAAGCAACTGGATGCGCTGGGCCTTGATAGTGAGCAGCTGTGCCGGCAGGCAGGCTTCGAGCCCGGTGCACTGGACGACCCCAATGGACGTTGTCCGCTGTCGCTGACCACGCGGCTTTGGCAGTTGGCTGTCGAGGCCAGCGGGGACCCGGCGCTGGGCCTCAAGACCTCGCAGTTTGTCAGCCCCACCACCTTTCATGCGCTGGGTTATGCATTGATAGCCAGCTGCAGCATGCGTGAAATGTTCGAGCGCACGGTCAGGTATTACCAGGTCATTAGTGATGTGATGGAACTCGAGCTGCGCGAATGCGCCGATTGCTATGAGTTTTGCTTTCGCACCGCGCCCGGCAGCCAGCCTCCCGCACCTGAAGCACTCGATGCCTTTGCGGCCATCTATGTGCGTAGTTGCCGTAATCGACTGGGCCGCGATTTTGCGCCCTTGGCGGTGTATCTGCAGCGACCCGAACCCGAGGATAGCCAACCCTGGCATGCGGTGTTTCGTGCACCCCTGGTGTTTGCGGCAGCAGAAAATCTACTGCGCTTTGCCAAGCCGGCATTCGAGCAGCAGCTTGATGATGGCAATCCTGAATTGGCCGAACACAACGAAGAGGCGCTCAAGCGTAATCTGGAGCAGCTGCAGGCACCCAGCTGGATACGCAAGGTGCGCGCTCGTTTGGAGGCGCAGTTGCCAGAGGGTGAACCCTCGGCGGAACGCATTGCCCAAGCCTTGCACCTGAGCTTGCGCAGCCTGCAGCGGCATTTGGCCGAAGAAGGAACAAGCTATGAAGCTGTACTGGCGCAAACACGCCAGGCATTGGCCCTGCAGTATATGCGCGAGGGCAATTGTTCAATTAGTGAGATAGCCTACTTGCTTGGTTTTTCGGATGTCAGCAGCTTCAGTCGCGCATTCAAGCGCTGGGCCGGACAGACGCCGAGCCAATACCGCGAGACTCTCAAGGATGACTAGAAAGCGTTATGAGTGATTACGATCTGATCTTGGTCGGTGCAGGCCATGCACATCTTGGCGTGTTGCGTCGCTGGGCCATGCTTGAGCGTCCGTCCGGGCGCATCGCCTTGGTCAGCGCTGACACCCATGCCTGGTATTCGGGCATGCTTCCCGGGTTGTTGGCGGGTCGTTATTCGGCAGCCGATTGCAGTGTCGAGCTACAACCGATCTGCCGCGCCGCCAAGGTCGAGTTAATTACCGCGCAGGTCGAATCCCTTTCGGCGGAGCAGCGCCAGGTGCAACTCAGTGATGGTCGCCAGTTGAGTGCCAATTGGTTGTCGCTCAATGTCGGTGGCCAGGTTGCACCTTTGGCGCAACAAGGTGATGCCATGCAATGCCTGGCGATCAAACCCTTCGCATCGTTCCTGGCGAGTTGGCAGACTTGGCAGCAGTCACCAAAACCCATCGCCATTATTGGCGGTGGCGCAGCGGGTGTTGAGCTGGCGCTGGCGCTTGCCGATAAAGTGCCGCGCTTGTCATTGTTCTGTGCGGGCAAACTGCTTGCAGGTCATAACCCGGGGCTGCATCTGCGAGCGATAGGCGCATTGCGTCAGCGCCGCGTGCGCCTGCGCGAATACAGCCCGATAAGCCGTATTGAAGATGACCAGTTATTCAGCCAGGACGAATTGGTCTGGCGAGGCGAGCGGGCGTTGCTGGCAACGGGCGCGCAGGCTTTGCCCTGGCTCGAGCAAAGTGGCCTGGCCTGTGATGCGCGTGGGTTTGTGCAGGTCTTGCCCACGCTGCAGAGTTGTTCCCATCGGCAGATCTTCGCCGTGGGTGATTGCGCCAGTTTGCCCGGTGCCGCCAAGAGCGGTGTTTATTCAGTGCGTCAGGGGCCGGTATTGGCGAGCAATTTGATGGCCGCATTGCACCAGCAACCCTTGAAAAACTATCGCCCGCAAAAGCAGAGCCTGGCCTTGTTGGCCACGGGGGACGGTGGCGCGCTGTTGGCGTGGCGCGGCATCAGTGCTGGTGGGCAAGTCTATGGATACTGGAAGGACTACCTGGACCAGAGCTTTATTCGTCGACATCGGTTTTCAGGATAGCTCGCCAGATTGTTTAGTCATGAATAATCTAAACATGTAAAAAATCTGCTTTAACAAACATTGTGCGCTGTGCGAGTCTTTGGTTCTATGAGTTCGCCAGCGCTTCTTTCCAAGCAGACTGTCTTTGTCCCGTCTATACGGGAACGGCTCTGCTTTGCTGCAAACCGGGTGAACCCTCTCTTCCCGAAAATACTAGCCTTCTGGGCGCTTTGGCACTGCCGACATGCGCGCCCTCCGGATACAGCCTTCCTCGCGACTTGTTAATCGTTATGCAATAGCGCATACGACGGTTATCGACCCTTGGCAGTCCCCTGACACTGCCGCGCTATTGCTTACCCGCTTGCCACATGGCAACTGACTTATTCGCGCGACTGCGCTATCGAGATCCCATGCAATTTGCTCCAGTGCAAGAAGCTGAAAAATTTCTAGCCGACAATCCTGATATCGAGATGTTCGAGCTGTTCATTCTCGACGCCAACGGTGTGCCACGTGGCAAGCTGTTACACCGCGACGAGTTGCTCGCGGTGTACAAGACCGGTCGGCCATTGCCGAGCACTATCCTCGGCTTGACCATGAACGGAGACGACGTCGAGGATTCGGGCCTGGTCTGGGAAGTGGGCGATATAGATTGCCGTGCTTATCCATTGCCCGGCAGCCTGACCCGGATGCCTTGGCGGCAGATTCCGACTGCTGCGGTACAGGTCAGCATGCACCCGACTGAAGGCTTGCCCGCTACTGTTGCCGATCCAAGGCACCTGCTGGTTCAGGTGATCGAACGGCTGAAGGCGGATGGTTATCACCCGGTCATGGCCTGTGAACTGGAGTTTTATCTGCTCGATCAGAAGCCTGATGCGCGGGGGCGTCCACAACCGGCGCTGGATGCCGATGGAGGTCGCCCACGCAGCACCCAGGTCTACGGTTTGCGTGAACTGGAGCAGATAGAGCCCTTTCTCGCTGACCTCTACAGTGCCTGTAAAACCCAGGGAATTCCGGCGCGCACGGCCATCTCCGAATATGCACCGGGCCAGGTTGAAATCACCCTGGAGCATGGCGATGCACTGGCGGCCATGGATCAAGCGGTTCGCTATAAGCGCATCGTCAAAGGAGTCGCCCACAAGCACGGCATGCAGGCCTGCTTTATGGCCAAGCCCTACGATCACCTGGCCGGCACTGGCATGCATATGCATGTCAGCCTGGCGGACGCACAGGGCAATAACCTCTATGCCAGCGAAGATCCGGCGGGCACGCCACTGCTGGCGATGTCGGTGGCGGGCATGCTCAGCGCACTGCTCGACTCACTGCTGTTGTTTTGCCCCAACGCCAACTCATACCGCCGTTTCCAGGCCAATAGCTATGCGCCCCTGGCACCGACCTGGGGTGTGGACAACCGTACCGTCAGCATGCGTGTGCCGGGCGGTCCAGCCAATACACGCCATGTCGAACACCGTATCTGTGGTGCCGACGCCAACCCCTATCTGGCGGCTGCGGCCATTCTTGCAGCGATTCATCACGGGATTCGCCATGAGCTTGATCCGGGCGCTCCGGTCACGGGCAATGGTTATGCACAGGCTACGGAACTGCTGCCAACCGACTGGCTGACCTCACTGCATGCACTGGAAAACTCAAGCTGGGCGCGTGAAGCCCTCGATGGCGAATTTCTTGACGTGTATCTCGCGGTCAAGCGCGAAGAACATCGCCAGTTCATGGCTGAAGTGGGCGAACAGGATTGGCGCTGGTACCTGACTAACGCTTGATTAGCCTGAGCCATCAAGGACCGCTGGCCAGCGCTGTGCTGGACCTGCCGGCCCTGTTCAGGCTCAAGCCTGCCAGCAAACCGTTTAACCAAGGATTTTGTATGAATGCTCAAGTAGATGTTGTGACCCCGGACGCGCAGCGCTGCAAGTCTTACTACACGGCCACCCTCAATCAGGAAACCAATTACCCAAGGCTACAAGGCCAGGTCAGTGTCGATGTGGTGATTATTGGCGGAGGCTTTACCGGCGTCGCAAGTGCGGTTGAACTGGCTGAGCGCGGCCTGAAGGTTGCGATTGTCGAAGCCAAGAAAATTGGCTGGGGCGCAACCGGTCGCAATGGTGGCCAGGTCACCGGCAGCCTCTCGGGCGATGGTGCCATGCGCAAACAGATGCGCAATAAGCTCGGCAGTGAGGTTGATGATTTCATCTGGGGCCTGCGCTGGCGTGGCCACGAGATCATCAAGAAGCGTATCGAGAAGTATTCGATCGCCTGTGATCTCAAGTACGGTCACCTGCATGCGGCCTACAAGCCGGCTCACATGGATGACTTGAAAGCGGACTACGAAGAAGCCGTGCGCCGTGGCATGGGTGATGAAGTGACCCTGCTTGACCGCAGTGCCGTGCGCAATCACCTGGACAGCGACCTGTACCATGGCGCAATCAAGAACATGCGCAATATGCACCTGCATCCACTGAACCTGTGTATCGGCGAGGCCAAGGCAGCTGAAAGCCTGGGCGCGCTGATTTTCGAACACTCCGAAGTGCTGGAGATCATTCACGGCGATAAACCGGCAGTGGTGACCGCTGAAGGCCGGATCGATGCGAAGCAGGTCCTGCTGGCCGGTGATGTATATCACCAGCTTGAGCCGAAAAAACTAAAGGGCATGATCTTCCCGGCCATGGGCGGGATTGTCACCACTGAACCCCTTGGCGAACTGGCCGACCAGATCAACCCACATGACCTGGCCGTGTATGACTGCCGCTTTGTGCTCGACTATTTCCGCCTGACTGCTGACAAGCGCTTGCTCTTTGGGGGGGGTGCCAACTACTCCGGGCGTGACTCTCGTGACATTGCGGCAGAGTTGCGTCCGGGTATCGAGCAGACATTCCCCAAGCTCAAAGGTGTTGATATCGATTTCCAGTGGAGCTGCGCCATGGGCATCGTGATCAACCGTATTCCGCAGCTGGGCAAGCTTTCGGATAACGTCTGGTATTGCCAGGGTTACTCCGGCCACGGTATCGCCACGACGCATATCATGGGTGAAGTTATGGCCAATGCCTTGACTGGCAGTTTGGAGAAGTTCGACACCTTTGCCGGTTGTTCGCACATTAAAGTGCCGTTTGGCGATGTGCTTGGCAACCCGATGCTGGCGGTCGGAATGTGGTATTACCAACTGCTTGAGAAGCTGCGCTGATACGGGCTTGTCGGGTTATGATCGACCTAGTGACCCTAGCTACAGCGGAGAATAATAATGAAAACCCTGGTCGATCACCTGGCGCAGTACGCGGCGTATCACCGCGATCAGCGAAATATCATCAGTCACTTTGTCGGTATTCCGATGATTGTACTGGCCGTGGCGGTTTTGTTGTCTCGCCCTGGCGTTGAGTGGCTTGGACTCTGGTGGTCAGGCGCGGCACTTGTGAGTCTTGTGGCTGCCGTGTTTTACCTGCGCCTTGACCTGCGCTTCGGCCTGGCCATGAGCATCGGGCTGTTGCTGTGTGTCTGGGCCGGAGCGTTGCTGGCGCAGCAAGGTACGATGCTGTGGTTGGGCTCGGGGCTCGGCCTGTTTGTCGTGGGCTGGCTGATCCAGTTTGTTGGCCACTATTTTGAAGGCCGCAAACCTGCATTTGTTGACGATGTCATGGGGTTGGCAATCGGGCCGCTGTTTGTGGTGGCCGAAGCTGCGTTCCTGCTGGGCATGCGTGCTGAAGTCGAGCAGCAGGTGGTCGACCGCGCCGGGCCGGTAAGGCACAGGAGCGGCCAACAATCGATTTAACGCTGCGTTGCCGGGCGCTACTGCGCGGCAACGGCAGGCGAGGCCTGCTCGCGTTCTATCCAGTTTTGCGTCAGCGTGCGTGAATGCCGGTCAACCGTAATGGGAGCAAAGGGCCGGCCCGATACACTCTGCAGGGTGTTGCTCTTGCTGTTCATGTCGGCCAGTGCGCTCTTCAGGTACTCCCAGCGTGCGGTGAGCTTGCCCAGCGCCGGATCATCGGCTAATCCTGCGGTGTTGAGCTGCTGGTCAATCTTTGGCAGCAACAGGCGTTCGTCCTGCCCCAGATAGGTGTCGGGCTGCTCACGGGCAATTTCAAAGGTACCCATGTAGGAACGACTGAGGTACTGCACGGCAAGGTATTCGACCTCGGCGGGCAGCTCATCGTCACTGCCTTGCGGCATTTGTCGTGCTTCATGCAGAAAGTCGCGTAGCGCCTTGCTCAGCTCCTGTGGATAACGCCACGGCACATTGTCTTCGCTGGGGCCATAGGAAACACCGTTACGCAGCTGGGTAACAAGCTCTTGGCGCGTGGCCAGAAGGTTATCGCTGGGTTGTGAAATGGCTTGCAGGGCGCCGTTTAGAGCCTGCAGGTCTGCTTCGAGGCGCTGTTGATGGATCTTTTGGAAGCCTTCGCCACGTAACAGGAGCAAGCTGCTGGTCGCGCGACAGGCATATACCTGAGCAAGCTCGGCGGGGCTGAGTGCAGCCGCTGAGGTGCTCGCTGGGAAGCTCGCAGCGAGCGCAATCAAAAATATAAAAGCATGGGTAATCATAAGCTTGGAACGCATTCCGGGGTGCTCCTTGTTATTGTTGTGAGCAGTGCGGATAAGACTTTGCGCAGCAATACGCTAGGTATAGATTACTTTTCTGGGGGCGTTATTAAATTAACCGAAAGAGTGATTTTTTGACTATTGATCATCAGCCTTGCAGTTGCCTTGCCACTTGCTGGCAGCCACTGCCTGGATATTAGGGCTGTGGCTTGGGGGCGGTGTTGTCGAGCGACTCATGGTTCGCGTAGATGCAGCGGTCGCGGCCATTGCGCTTGGCCTGTAGCAGGGCAGCATCTGCCCGGTTGAGGGTTTGCGAGTAGCTTTCGTCGGTGCGGTGTTCTGCCACGCCGAAACTGGCGGATACGCTCAGCAATTCCGTGCTGACCCGCACGGCCAGGGCACGCAGGCCGCTACGCACGCGCTCGATAACCTGTGCGGCCGAGTCCAGGTCGGTGTCGGGTAATAAGATCAGAAACTCTTCGCCACCCCAACGCCCGCAAAGATCGTAGCTGCGGACCTCTGCTTGCAAGACCCGGGCGATCTCTTCGAGCATGCGGTCGCCAATATCGTGGCCCCAGTTGTCGTTGATCTGTTTGAAATGGTCCACATCAACCATTGCCAAGACAAAGGTCTTGTTCTGACGAGTGGCCCGTGAAACCTCTTCCTTGAGCCGCTCAATCAACATGCGGCGGTTGGCCAGGGCGGTCAATGGGTCGCGGTTGGAGGCTTCTTTCAGGGCCAGGTTGAGGTCGCGCATCATTTGCTGATAGCGGTCGGAAATACGGGCGACCTTTTCCAGTTTGCGCAGTTGCTTGTGATAACGCTCGGACAACGACAGGTTCTGTTCGCGGGCCAGGGATTGATAGCCATCAGAGATGCGCGCAATGCGTTCGATGCGACCCAGGTGCTCAACATTCTGCTGGTGCAGGCGTTGCAGGGCATCGCGTAGCGGATGGTCCATATACGCAGGATCAGCCAACAAGCTCTCTATCAAGCTATCTAGATCGCGCTCGCGGTTCATATGCTACTCGTCAAAGGTACTGATAGTGAACGCAAATGTGCAGTCTTCGCGAAACTCTTCGGCGAGCTCTGCAACGCGTTCGTTACGGCTGTCGTATAACCAGGTGACACTGACCTCCCGTCCTTGGTTGTGCGCCTCTTCAAGCAGGTCGAAGATATCCATCATGGCTTTGATCGAGCTGGTGTTGAGGTACAGCAGCTTTAGTTGCAGCGCCAGGGGACGGGGTTCTTCTCCCAGGAATCGTTCAACCCACTGGATGACCTGGTCATACAGCTCAAATGAGTTTTCCGGGTAGGAATCGCCTTGCATTGCCAGCACGCCAGCTTGCCAGTCGCCATGAATGGCAGGTGTGGATTGTGTGCTGGCGATATTAAGTTCGCTCATGGTTTTACTCTCAATATCCTTATTTCAAATAACGGCACTAAGGCTAAAAAAGAACCGGCCGTCTTTTTGCTCTTGCAAGCTGGTACGCATAGGCGAGCTGGACTTGCGGGCGATATCCAGCAAGCCAAGACCAGCACCGCTGCTTGCGCCATCTTCACGCGGTTTGCGCAGTTGTTCTTTATAGGCGATTTTGAGTTGGGCTTTGTCCAGCGTAGATAGCCGTGCGACAAAGTCGACTAATTCGCGGCCGTCTTGTTCTGTCACCAGGTTGCCTGCCGATACTACATAGCGGCCTTCGTCGTCGCGAGAAATGGCTACGGTAGCAGAGGCGTCCTGGTCGCTGAAGCCTTTCTGGGTGGCATAATGCCTGATGTTTTGCGTCATCTCGATGTAAACCGCAAATACGTCCATCGCCGCCGAAGGCTTGGCTTGCTCGGCCTGCAGGTAGTTACGCAAAGCATTGCCGATTTCCTCGATCAGGCTGCGTGATATCGGGCCATTGAAACAGAGCATGACACGCTGCCGATTGTAGATTTCACGCATTGCAAGTAGATCTAACGATTCCATAGGCGCCCTTGTTATTGTCTGCTCTGGTGAATGTGAGCGGAGCGTATCGCCCCATTCTTTCTCTTCAGCATTTCAATTTAGCCGTTAGCTGTTCTGGTCAAAGCGAAAAGACAGCACGGTGATGTCATCACGTTGCGGTAACTCGCCTTGATATTCCGCGAGTTTCGTCGCAAAAAGCTCAGCTTGCTCGGCTAGCGGTAGTTTCGCGTGCTTTTGCAGCATAGCGGTGAATCGCCTGTTACCAAACCCGAAGCCATGTTCGCCGCCAGCCTGGTCAAGGAAGCCGTCGGTGCACATGTAATAGGTCCAGCCGGGCATCAATGCCAGCTCGATGTTCTGGTATTCTCCTTTGCGCTTGTCACCCAAGGCCCTGCGACCTCCCGGCAGTTCCTGGATGGCTTCGCCGTCAGTGGCGAAAAGGCCAATCTTGGCCCCGGCAAACAAGAGTTTTTTGTGGCTGGGATTGACCCAGACCAAGCCCGCATCAGTGTTGGTGGCCAGCGCGCGGGATAGTTGCGCATCGGCAAGCATGCCGCGCAGGGCGATGTCTGTTTCACGCAGAATTGCAGCGGGATCATCGGCCCCCGCCACACCAATGGCGTGGTCGATTGCGGCGCGGGCAAGCATGGTCATCAAGGCGCCCGGCACGCCGTGGCCTGCGCAGTCGAATACGCCCAGCAAATACCCCTCTTGGTGCTGGCGATACACATAAAAGTCACCGCCGACCGTATCGCGCGGTTGCCAAAGTACAAACTGCTGTTGGCCCAGCGATGCACTGAGTTGACGATCGGGCAGAATGGCGCGCTGGATCAGGCTTGCGTAATCAATTGAGTCGTCGATTTTCTTATGTGCCGCGACCATTTCCCGGTTCGCCTGTTCCAGCGCCTGGGTTCGCTCCTGTACCTTGCCCTCCAGTTCCCGGGTGTGCTGTAGAACCTGGTCGGCCATGCTCGAGAAGGCTTGCGTAAGCTCGCCTATTTCATCATTGCGGGCATCAGGCAGGGTTTCTTCATAGTGCCCGGCGGCAATTGCCAGTGCCGAGCGGCGCAGCCCCTTGATTGGCCTTACCACCAGGCTTTCCACTGCGTAGGCAAACCCCAGCAAAAGCACGGCAAGCAAGGCGACAAAGCTGATAAGCAGCAGCCACAACCAGCGGCTATCAACTACATTGGCTGCTTGCAGGTCGACCGAGGTCATTACGTACCACCTCAGTGGCTCGATGTAGGCAAGTGCCAGCAGTCGCGGCTTGCCGTTGACCATGGCGTCCATGGTCTTGACCCGGTTCGGCTCGGTTTGCGCCTGCAACATGATCTGGCGCAACGACTGGCGGTCGTCGCGGTTGCTCAGGTATTCGAATATGTCATTGCTGTGCGGCGCATTGCCTTGCTTGAGCTGGGCTTGAATGATGCCGTCGTGGTTGAACAGCATCGGCATCACACCCGGCTCGGTTTTGCTCAGCAGCTCATCAATAAAGGGCTTGAGGTTCAGCTCGCTGCCGGTGATTCCAAGCAGCTTGTTTTGCGCATTGCGTACGCGCACGTTAAAGCGAATCTTGCTGGCATTGTTCTGATCGTCGACCTCAATGCCCAGGCTGTAGTCGGTTGGGTCATCGCGCAGGGCAAAATACCAGGCGTCTTTCGGGTCCGTTTGGCTGAGGGTGTAGCGGCGGATCTGGCTGACCGGGCTGTCTTCGTCATTGCGATAAAGGTGCAGGGATGAGTCAACGATGATGAAGTAGGATTTATCCAGGAAATCGCTGCGAAAACCCTCTGCTTCATCAAAAAAACGCGTGCGGTGTACCGAGCTGCTTTCATCTTGCAGCCATTGCCGGGTGCCGAGTGAGTTCGCCAAGCGCTTGGACAGTGCCAGCTCCCGACTCAAGGGGGCTGCGATTTGCTGGCGGTGCAGAAGGGTGAAGTTACGTGCGTAGGCTTCGCCAAAATGGCCACGAATATCGCCAAGCGCCCGCCAACCAAACATTACGGCCGGAACCAGCGCAATAGCGCACGCAAGCAGGACTGCGAGCGCAGACTTACCCCGTAATCCCCATTTTACAGCCATACGCTATGTCCTTTAGCTACGCAGCCTCTGTGGGCTTTGCGTACAAATAAGTTGTGTGAGTTGTATGGCAGTCGATCGGCAATTTTAAAGACAGGCAGATAGCCGAAAATGCCTGTCTAAGCGCCCTGGATAACAGACAAACGATGCTTTTGAGCAAAGATGCAACAGCTACTCGGATAAAACAAGGCTTCAAAGTAGCTTAGATTTCATTAAGCCAGCAGTAGCAAATTGCCATGTGTTGGTTTTTGTCAAGCAAACTAAGGTTTGGAAAAGTCGGCGGCCAGCTAGGCTGTGCCGAGCAGTGATACTGATTTGATCTGCAGCCAAACCTGCTGTTGTGGCAAGAGCTTGAGCCGGTCGAACGAGTAGCGGGTGATTCTCGCCACTATGTGTTCTTCGCCCACGGCAGCATGGATCAGCACCTGAGCCTGCCCATCAAGCGAGACGATGCTCACGACCTGTGCTGGAATCAGGTTGAGAATGCTACTGTCATGGGCCTTTTGCAGATTGATGCTGACATCCCTGGCCTTGATCTTGACTCTCACCGGCTGGCCATTTTCCAGCATGGAGTGCGGCAGTTTCAGCACGCTGTCGGAGCCATTCAAGCGGATACTCAGCAGCCGGTAGTGCTGGTCAAAGTCACAGACATGGCCATCAACGACTGCCTCGGCGTCGGCTTCGAAGATAAAGGGCAAGTCATCACGGACCAGCGTCTGCTTCAGAGGCCCAGTGGCCTGTACCCTGCCGTCTTCGAGCACCACCAAGTGATCGGCCAGGCGACCGATTTCATCTGCGCTATGGCTGACGTAGATCACCGGAATCTGCAGTTGCCCATGCAACTGCTCAAGATAGGGCAGCACTTCAGATTTGCGCTTGGGGTCGAGTGCGGCCAGAGGTTCATCCATCAGCAACAGCTTGGGGCTGCACAGCAGTGCGCGAGCGATTGCCACGCGCTGGCGCTCACCGCCGGATAGTTTGTCGGGCATGCGCTTTAAGAGGTGGCCAATGCCCAGCAGCTCGACGGCCTGTTGCAAAGGTACCTGGCGTAATGTGCTGGGGATACGCTTGAGGCCATATTGAAGATTGCCCAGCACACTCAAATGCGGGAACAGGTTGGCCTCTTGAAACACGTAGCCAATCGCGCGTTTGTGGGGCGGCATGAACAGACCGTTCTGGCTGTCTTGCCAGACTTCGCCATTGACCTTGAGGTAGCCCTCTTGGGGCTTTTCCAAACCGGCAAAGCAGCGCAGGCAACTGGTTTTGCCCGACCCGGAGTGACCAAAGAAACCGCTGACACCCTTGCCTGGCAGCTGGAGGTCGACATCCAGGGTAAAGCTGTCGTGGCTGAGCTTGAAGTGTGCCTGTATTGACTCTGAAGCCGGGTCTTGCGGCTTATCCATTGGCAATGGCCTGTTCATGACTGCCAGCCTTGCTTCGCCTGGCGGCTGGAGTAGAGCGCGAGCAACACGACAAACGAAAACAGCAGCATGCCGCCAGCCAGCCAATGGGCCTGGGTGTATTGCAGGGTTTCGACATGGTTATAGATTTGCACCGACACAACCTGAGTCTTGCCCGGAATGTTGCCGCCAATCATCAGTACCACGCCAAACTCGCCGACGGTGTGCGCGAAACCTAGAATCGAAGCGGTGATAAAGCCGGGCCGTGCCAGCGGTATGACCACACTGAAGAATGTATCCAGCTTACTTGCGCGCAGGGTGGCAGCGGCTTCAAGGGGGGCGTTGCCAATCGACTCGAAGGCATTTTGCAGCGGCTGTACAACAAAGGGCAGGGAATAAAACACCGAGCCGATCACCAGGCCGGTGAAGCTGAACGTCAGGATTCCCCAGCCCAGGCTTTCAGTGAGCTGTCCGATGTAGCCATTTGGCCCCAGCGCAATCAACAGGTAAAAGCCGATAACCGTGGGAGGCAGGACCAGCGGCAGGGCGACTACGGCGCCAACCGGGCGCTTCAACCATGAGTCTGTGCGTGCAAGCCACCAGGCGATTGGCGTGCCGATCAGCAGCAAAAGCACGGTGGTCAGCGATGCCAGTTCAAGGGTCAGCCAGATGGCGCTTAGGTCGTCGTTGCTCAGGGGCATTGCGCAGGCTCGGGGTTAAATCTTGTAGCCATAAGACTTGATGATCGCCTGGGCTTTGGGGCCTTTGAGGTAATCAGTCAGGGCTTTGGCCGCTGGGTTATTTGCACCTTTGCTGAGGATCAGTGCGTCTTGTTCAATGGGTTGATAGTAGGCGTCCGGTACAAGCCAGGCTGAGCCGCTGCTTATCTTGCCATCTTTATACACTTGCGACAGTGCCACAAACCCCAGCTCGGCGTTGCCGGTGGAAACGAACTGCAGGGCTTGAGTGATGCTTTGGCCCTCAACGATCTTGTCCTTGAGGCGTGTGCTCAAGCCCAGTTTCTCCAGGGTTTGTGTGGCTGCACGGCCGTATGGAGCAGCTTTGGGGTTAGCCATCGCCAAGTGCTTGAACCCGTTTTGCCTGAGTACGGCGCCTTGTTCGTCGATGTAACCGGGTTTGGCCGACCACAGCACCAGGGCGCCGGTGGCGTAGGTGAAACGTGAGCCGGGAACGCTGTTGCCCGCTTGTTCAAGCTTGGCCGGGGTGCTGTCATCGGCGCTAAGAAATACTTCAAATGGCGCGCCATTGTTGATCTGCGCAAAGAGTTGGCCGGTAGCGCCGAATGCCGGGATAACCCTGTGGCCGGTGTCTTTCTCAAATTCTGCGGCGATTGCTTTCAGTGGAGCGGTGAAGTTGGCGGCAACGGCGACATTAACATCCGCGGCGAAGCTATTAGGGCTTAGTGCGCCGGCAACGAGCAGGGCGCAGAGGGCTTTGAGGCGATGGCGAAACATGGATTTCCCCTTTGGGTGCATCAATCGGTATATGTTTTTGTATATAGCGCTTGGCGGATGCTTGCCCAGCATTGGCCGAAATAATGGCTGCATGCTGTTGAAAGCTGACTTTTAAGTCAATAAAAATCTGTGCAGGTAAACCGCACGGCCAGATTCGAGCTGCTTGTGCTGATACGAGGCTAGCTTATATCGCTGTATTTGAAAATATACAGCGCTTTTTAGAGGCGAATACGGATTTTCTACAACGCCAACGTACCTGGCAGTACCGCAGCGCTTGATCTTTGGTCATTTTTTCTTAATCAGCCTGTCACCTTCTGGTGAATAAATGATCAGCCAGAACGACCTCCCCGTAATGGGGCCATTGCGCTTTAGTCTGGAGGGATACAAATGGCTGGCTCCCCAACTTCAAGTAACGTCTTGGCTACTCCGGCAGGGGGCATCTCGAAAATCAGTCTGGTTTTCGCTGCGATGCTTATCGCTGTCACCTTGTATTTCATGGTTTGGGGGCTGGAGTACACCCACAACAACTATGCGCTGTTGTTTATCCTGGCGACCTTGTTTGGCATCTTCATGGCCTTCAACATTGGCGGTAACGATGTCGCCAACTCCTTTGGAACCAGTGTTGGTGCGGGCACCCTGAGCATACGCCAGGCGCTGATGGTCGCGGCGGTATTTGAGGTCAGCGGCGCGGTAATCGCTGGCGGTGAAGTGACCTCGACCATACGCGGCGGCATTGTTGACCTGGGTGCCATGGCGGTCTCGCCGATGGACTTTGTCTACATCATGATGTCGGCACTGATCGCGGCGGGCGTTTGGTTACTGTACGCGACCAGGAAGGGCTATCCCGTCTCCACCACCCATTCGATCATTGGTGCGATTGTCGGTAGCTCTATCACTTTGGGCATCCTGCTCAACGGTACTGATACGGCACTGGCGCTGGTGCAGTGGGACAAAATCGGTCAAATCGCGATTTCCTGGGTGCTGTCACCGTTGCTCGGCGGGATTGTGGCGTACCTGCTGTACGCGCAGATAAAAAAATACATCCTCACTTACAACGACGAGGCGGAAAGCCAGATAAGGCAGATCCGGGAAGAAAAGCGCAATCACCAGCGCCGGCACAAAGAGGCATTTGAGCGGCTGTCCGAGATCCAGAAAATCTCCTACACCCACTCCATGACGCGCGACATGCAGGTGATCAACGATCGCGATTTCCAAGCCGAAGACCTTGAGTCCGACTACTACCGCGACCTGCAGAAAATCGAGAACAAGCGTGGCCAGTTGCGTACCCACAATGCACTGGAAACCTGGGTGCCGGTGATCGCGGCAATTGGGGCGGTGATCATCTCCTCCATGTTGCTGTTCAAGGGCCTGAAGAACATGCACCTGGGCCTGAGCACCCTTAACAGCTACTTGATCATGGTGATGATCGGGGCGCTGGTCTGGCTGGCGACTTTTATCTTTGCCAAAACCCTGAAGGGGGAATCGCTGAGCCGGGCGACTTTTGTCATGTTCAGCTGGATGCAGGTCTTTACCGCTTGTGGCTTTGCCTTCAGTCATGGGTCCAACGATATAGCCAATGCCATCGGGCCGTTTGTTGCGATTCTGGAAGTATTGCGTACCGGCGCTATCGGTTCAGAAGCAGCCATTCCGACTGCGGCAATGGTCACCTTCGGTGTCGCTCTGATTGCCGGCTTGTGGTTTATCGGCAAAGAGGTGATTCAAACTGTGGGCCACAACCTCACTGCGTTGCATCCTGCCTCGGGGTTTTCCGCCGAGCTTGCGGCGGCCGCGGTGGTGATGCTGGCCTCGGTGATGGGGCTGCCGGTATCGAGCACGCACATCCTGATTGGAGCGGTGCTGGGCATTGGCCTGGTCAACCGGCAAACCAACTGGTCGCTGATGAAACCCATTGCCCTGGCCTGGGTGATTACCCTGCCTGCCGCGGCAGTGCTTGCCGCCGTTGCCTTCCTGGCCTTGCGAAGCCTCTTCTGAGGCGGGCCTAACCTGAGGACCTGTCATGACCGATAACGCAAACCTGGATTTTGCCGAGCAGGCGTCACGCTTGCATGCCGATATCCTCGACAGTTTCGACGAAGAGCTGGAAATGGAGTTCGACGATGTTCGCCTTGACCCTGTGCTCAAGGAGTTGGGGCACGCGGCACCGGTGGATATGGACCGGCGCCTGTACTTGCGTGAACTGCTGCGCCTGCAGTCCGAGCTGGTCAAGTTGCAGGAGTGGGTCGTCGAACAGAAACTCAAGGTGGTAGTGCTGTTTGAGGGGCGTGATGCGGCAGGAAAGGGCGGTGCTATCAAGCGCATTACCCAACGCCTGAACCCGCGCGTATGCCGTGTTGCTGCCCTGCCCGCGCCCAGTGAGCGGGAGCGCAGCCAATGGTATTTCCAGCGTTATGTCGCGCATTTGCCCGCCGCTGGGGAATTGGTCCTGTTTGACCGCAGTTGGTACAACCGCGCAGGTGTCGAGCGGGTCATGGGGTTTTGCACTGACGATGAGTACGAAGAGTTCTATCGCAGCGTGCCGGAGTTTGAACGCATGCTGATTCGTTCGGGCATCATCTTGGTCAAGTACTGGTTCTCGATCACCGATGAGGAGCAATACCGACGCTTCCTGATGCGTATCCATGATCCGCTCAAGCAGTGGAAGCTATCGCCCATGGACCTGGAGTCGCGCCGCCGCTGGGAAGATTACACCCGGGCCAAGGAAGAAATGCTCTCGCGCACCCACACCGAGCAGGCGCCTTGGTGGATTGTCGAGGCTGACGACAAAAAGCGTGCCCGGCTAAATTGCATCCAGCACTTGCTGATGCAAATTCCCTACGGCCAGACCAAGCAGCCCGAAGTGGTATTGCCTGCGCGGGTATATAATGCGGACTATCTGCGCTCGCCGGTTCCGCAGCAGATGCTGGTGCCCCAGTTCTTCTGAGGTATTTATCTGGCCCTGCACCCGCCCCAATGTCGTGATGGGCGCCCTATTACCAGTGGCTCTATGTCCTGCTCAAAAAAACAAGGCCAAGCGCCACAATCTGTCAGTTTTCTTGAAGCCTTCCGTTTCTGGCTGAAACTGGGGCTGATCAGCTTTGGCGGTCCGGCTGGGCAAATTGCGATCATGCATGAAGAGCTGGTGGTCCGCCGTCGCTGGTTGTCTGAGCGCCGGTTCCTGCATGCCCTGAACTACTGCATGATGCTGCCAGGGCCAGAAGCGCAACAATTGGCGACCTACATCGGCTGGCTCATGCACCGCACCTGGGGTGGGATTATTGCGGGCGCCTTATTCATCCTGCCTTCGCTGCTTATCCTTATTGCGTTGTCATGGCTATACATCGCTTTTGGCGACCAACCGCTGGTTGTAGGACTGTTTTATGGGATCAAGCCGGCGGTCACTGCAATTGTGATCCAGGCGACCTACCGTATCGGCTCACGGACGCTAACCAATCCCGGGTTGTGGTTGATTGCCAGCGCCGCCTTTGTGGCGATTTTTGCCCTTGAGATCGCTTTTCCACTGATCGTCCTGGGAGCCGCGGTGACTGGCTACGTTGCCGGGCGTATCTGGCCACACTGGTTTAGCGGGCCCGCCCGTGCCGACGCGCTCACCCCAGTAGCCACAGACGCGTTAATCGATGACCATACGCCAGCGCCTGCCCATGCGCGCTTTACCCTGGCAGGGTTGGTCAAGTTGCTCCTGGTGGGGGGCTTGCTCTGGTTGCTGCCCATGGCGTCATTGATGCTGGCGTTTGGTTGGGAGGGTACGCTGACGCAGATGGCCTGGTTCTTCACCAAGGCTGCGTTGCTGACCTTTGGTGGTGCCTATGCGGTGTTGCCTTACGTCTATCAAGGCGCAATCGCGCAGTATGGCTGGTTGACCCCCGTGCAAATGATTGACGGGTTGGCGCTGGGCGAAACCACGCCTGGACCGCTGATCATGGTGGTCGCCTTTGTCGGTTTCATTGGTGCCTATGTGCAGCAGGTCTTCGGCGCTGAACAGCTGTTTCTGGCCGGAGCTGTGGCAGCGGTGCTCGTGAGCTGGTTTACCTTCCTGCCCTCGTTCCTGTTTATTCTTGCGGGCGGGCCGCTGGTGGAGTCGACCCACAATCAACTGAAATTTACCGCGCCGTTAACGGCAATTACGGCGGCGGTGGTTGGGGTTATTCTCAATCTGGCGTTGTTTTTCGCCTACCACGTGCTCTGGCCACAAGGCATGAGTGCAGCCTTTGACTGGCCCTCGGCGCTAATTGTCGCAGCCGCCGCCGTGGCCTTGCTGCGCTACAAGCGTGGGGTTATTCAGGTGATTGCGCTGAGCGCCTGTTGTGGCTTGCTGGTGCACCTGCTGCGCCTCAGTTGAGCAGTCAAGCAAATTAGCAGTGGCTTTGTTGTCGATTGCGCAGGACTATCAACCCACAGCCATCTTTCTTGCAGGGAGAGTTTGTGATGACCAGTGCCAGTCTCGCCAACCTGTGCCGAACGTTCTGGCTCAGCTGTTGTATTGCAATTGTTCCGCTGGGGGCGTCAGCCAGCTGGCGCGATGTCCTGCCTGATGCAGAGTTGGTCGGGCAAGGCGATTTGCGTATCTGGGGTTTTCGCATCTACACGGCGCGGCTGTGGAGCGCCCAGCAGCCTTTTGATAGCAGCAAACCCTTTGCCCTTGAGCTGATTTATCATCGAGACATCAGTCGTCAGGAGTTTGTTGATGCCAGCCTTGACGAGATACGCCGCACATCCCCAGGCCAGGTCAGCGAGTCGCAGTTGCAGGCCTGGCGCAGCGAAATGCAGAGTGCGTTCGTCGATATCCGGGAAGGTCAGCGTATCACCGGGGTTAATTTGCTCCAGCGCAGTCAGTTCTATGTTGATGGCCGTTTGCACCATGAGGTGCAAGACGGTGCGTTTACCAAGGCATTCTTTGCCATCTGGCTGGACCCGAAAACCCGCGATCCGGGGTTGCGACAGCAGTTGCTGGGCAGCCGTTGATTCTGTCGCGACTTGGCCTTGATACACTGCTGGCATCGGTGTTGCTATCGGTGCTGCTGTAGTTTCGAAGATGCCATCCAGGATGACCGGTCGTCTGTTTAGCCATTTTGTCGATTGCCGCCTAATTGGGCCGAACAGCCTGCAAACCCGCGGCGGCTGCGGGCTCTAGAGGCCGAAGTGGGCAGTAGTGACATCGCAAGCAGCCCTGTAACATTCATATGCAAAAGTCCGTCTGGTTTTCTGTATACAGATAGACATAATGCAGCACGGTGCTGCACCGGGCACTTACCTTCAGAGAGGTTCTCTAACGCATGTGGTACAACGGTATTCTTGACTTGTCGGTCTGGCAACTGATCGCGGTCACCCTGCTGATGACGCATATTACGATCGTCAGCGTAACGGTATATCTGCACCGTTACTCAGCGCACCGTGCTCTTGAATTGCACCCTGCGCTCAAACATTTCTTCCGATTCTGGCTGTGGCTGACCACGGCGCAGAACACCCGTGAGTGGACGGCTATCCACCGTAAACACCATGCCAAGTGTGAAACCGTGGATGACCCGCACAGTCCGGTCATCAAGGGCCTGGGCACTGTATTGCGCAAAGGCGCCGAGTTGTATGCCGAGGAAGCGGACAACCCGGAAACGCTGCGTATTTACGGTAAGAACTGCCCGGAGGACTGGATCGAGCGGAACCTGTACTCGCGTTTCCGGCTGGGCGGCGTGGCGATCATGGCGGTTATCGATTTGGCATTGTTTGGCGCGGCCGGCATTACTGTCTGGGCCGTGCAGATGATGTGGATCCCGGTATGGGCGGCAGGCGTGATCAATGGCCTTGGCCATGCAGTCGGCTACCGCAACTTCGAGTGCCGGGATGCCGCGACCAACCTGGTGCCTTGGGGCATTCTGATTGGTGGCGAAGAGCTGCATAACAATCACCATACCTATCCAAACTCCGCCAAGCTTTCGGTCAGGAAGTGGGAGTTCGATATGGGCTGGGCGTGGATCAAGCTATTCAGCTTTTTGGGATTGGCCAAGGTCCAGCGTGTCGCGCCAATCGCGCACCGTGTTGAAGGCAAGCACAACCTCGACATGGATACCGCGATGGCGATCCTTAACAACCGCTTCCAGATCATGGCGCAGTACCGCAAGCTGGTGATCGCCCCATTGGTCAAGCAGGAACTGGCCAAGGCCGACGCATCGGTGCGCGACCGTTTCCACCGGGCCAAGCGCTTGCTGTCGCGTGAGACCAGCTTGCTCAATGAAAAGCATCAGTTGCGCATTGATGCGATGCTTGAGCAGAGCCAGGCACTGAAAGTGATTTATGAAAAGCGTTTGGCGTTGCAGTTGATCTGGGCCAAGACCAGTTCTAACGGCCACGAAATGCTCGAAGCGATCAAGCAGTGGGTGCATGAAGCCGAAGTCAGCGGTATCCAATCCCTGCGTGAATTTGCAGCACAGCTGAAAACCTACTCACTGCGCCCAAACGCTATTTAACCTGCTCGTTCGTCTAAAAAGCCCGCTAATTAGCGGGCTTTTTGGTTTTATTAGAACTAAGTAACAGGTTTTATCTCTTATCTAGGCTTTTACTAGTAAAACCCCATGCTAGGAATAACTCCATGGATGAGAATAGTCGTCTGCCAACAGAGCTTGAAGAATTGACCCTGGCGTTGCTGCACAGCCGTTCAGAGGTCACGCGCCTACGCGAGCGCGAGCAACTGATCAGCTCCTTGTTGGGCAGTATCAATGCCGTGGTCTGGGCGCTTGATTGGAATACGCAAAAAGTCATTTATGTCAGCCCTGCATACGAGGCCGTATTTGGCCGCCCGGCGGCTTCGCTGATGGCGGACTACGGCGAGTGGCGCAACTCGATCTATCCAGATGATGTCGAGTATGCCGCCAATAGCCTGGCCAAGGTGCTGCAGACCGGTTCCGTCGAGTCGCGCGAGTATCGGATTATCCGTGCGGACGGGCAGCTACGTTGGCTCAGCGACAAGTGCTTTATGGGGCGCTTGAGCCATGTGGGCGACGCTAAGGTTGTTGTCGGGATTGCCGAGGACATCACCGAGAAGAAGCAGCTTGAAGGTGAGCTGCAGCGCCTGGCCACCACCGATGTGCTGACGGAGAGCAGTAATCGCCGGCATTTTTTCGAGTGTGCGCAGAAAGAATTCGAGCATGCCCGCAAGTTTGGTACGCCGCTGTCTTTCCTGTTGCTTGATATCGATAATTTCAAGCAAATCAATGACCAGTACGGGCACCAGGTAGGGGATGAGGTGTTGCGTCGGATGGCCGCTTGCGGTGTTTCTGTCTTGCGTCGGGGCGACTTGTTCGGGCGCGTTGGAGGAGAAGAGTTTGCCGCGTTGTTCCCGGGCTGCGAGACGGCCTTGGCAAAGCAAATTGCCGAACGCCTGCAGCGGGAGATCAAGCAACTGCGATTCACTCATGCAGATATCCAGTTTGGTGTCACCGTCAGTCAGGGGCTGACCAGCATCAATAGTGCGGATTTGACCCTGGACAGCTTGTTTGCCCGTGCTGACGAGGCGATGTACAAGGCCAAGAACCAGGGCAAGGATCAAGTCGTCATAGGCTAATGAGGAGGCTGATAATTAACCTGAATCGAACTGGCGGTATTCCGCCTAACTTTAGGTTGGTTTCGGCGAAAAAGCGCCCATGCGGCTGGTTGTTTTTACTGAGTTAAACAACGAAAAATAATGTAACTGTCTGATTTATAATGAATTTAATATTTTCTTAAATAATTGGCACAAAATCTGTAACGACAGCTTCATAAGTGAGTCCGGCGCCTTTTGCCGGCTGACAATAAAAATGAAGAGACCCGTGCCATGAAGAATTTCTGTCTTTCGCAAAAACTGCTCTGTAGCACATTGCTATTCAGGCCAGCAGCCTTAATCCCCTGATTTTTCAGTCCCACCGCTAACGCTTTGCTGGCGCCTATCCGGCTGCCTGCGCGTTGCTGTGTGGATTTGCTAAGGATTCGGCATGCGTGGCGTCTTTATCCCTGAACGCTGTGCGTGTGTTGATGTGTGTCCCTATAACACTGGAGTAAACCATAATGAGAAAAACCTCCTTGGCGCTGGCCGTTACTGCCAGCACTTTGGGCTTATCCTTGAGCCAAACTGCCCATGCTGAGTTCCTGAAAGACAGCACGGCAACTCTTGAGGCGCGCAACTTCTACTTCAACCGTGATTTCCGTGATTCGGGTGCGCCTCAATCGAAGTCTGAAGAGTGGGCTCAAGGCTTCATCCTGCGCGCCAACTCGGGTTATACCGACGGCACGGTAGGTTTTGGTGTTGATGCGATTGGCACCTTCGGTTTCAAGCTGGACTCGGGCGACGGCACCGCAGGTAGCGGTTTGCTGGTTCCGGACCGCTCATCTGGCGGTTCGCAGGACACATCCTCGGGCCTGGCCGTTGCCGGTAAAGCCAAGATCTCCAAGACTGTATTGAAGATCGGTAGCCTGCAGTACAAGAACCAGGCAATTGCGTCGAGTGATGGTCGTCTGTTGCCGCAAGTGTTCAGCGGTGGCCAACTGGTTTCGCAGGAAATCGAAGGCCTGACCCTTGATGCCGCGCATATTCGTGAAGTGAACAACCGTAACTCCAATGACTATGAAGACATCACGGTCACCAGCGGCAAGACGCGTGGTATTGCGGTAACCGGCAGCGGCACTACCGACTCATTTGACTATATCGGCGGTACCTACAAGGTCACCAAGGAACTGACTGCAGGTTATTACTACTCCAACCTGGAAGATTTCTATAAGCAGAACTCTTTCAACCTGGTGCATGTATGGCCGGTTGCTGAAGGCCAGACCCTGAAGACCGATGTGCGCTATGCACACTCCACTGACGACGGTCGTAGCACCATCGACAACGATGCTTACGGCATCATGACCACATACAGTGTCAGCGGCCACAGCTTTGGTCTGGGCTATCAGAGCATGACCGGCGACAGCGGTTTCGCCTATGTCGGCAACACTGACCCGTTCCTGGTCAACTATGTACAGATCAGCGATTTTGCCAACAAGGACGAAAAGTCCTGGCAAGCACGCTACGACTATAACTTTGCCTCCATTGGTATTCCGGGCCTGACCTTCATGACCCGTTATCTCAACGGCGACAATGTGGACCTGGCAACCGCCAATGCCAGCGAAGGCAAAGAGTGGGAGCGCGATACCGAGTTGATGTATGTGTTCCAGGAAGGCGCCTTGAAGAACCTGGGCGTGCGCTGGCGCAATGCGACTGTGCGCTCGAACTTCGCCAAGGACATCGACGAGAACCGTCTGATCGTGAGCTACACGCTGCCATTGCTGTAAGCCTGAGCAGCCTTAGTCAGCAATAGAAAGCCCGGCTCTGGATACAGATGCCGGGCTTTTTTTTGCCGCAACAATTTGCCAGGCTTATCGCGTCTGCGGGGCAGGCTGTTGCTGGGTGATGCAGTGAATATTGCCGCCGCCGAGCAGAATCTCACGACCAGGCACCATGACTACGCGATGGTCGGGGAATACCTGGCCAAGAATGGCTTTGGCCTCTTCATCTCGCGGGTCGTCAAAGCTGGGGGCGATGATGCCGCCGTTGACGATCAGGAAGTTCACGTAAGAGCCGGCAAGGCGCGACTCGGGGTGACGGTCCTGTGAACCATCGGCCAAATCGACTCCGGCGCATTCCTCTTCGGTTGCGTACATTGGCCCCGGAATCGGCATCTTGTGCACAACCAGTTTGCGGCCTTTGGCGTCCAGGGTGCTTTCCAAGACCTGCATGGCTTTCTGGCAGCGAGGGTAGTTGGGATTTTGCTCGTCATCGGTCCAGGCCAGCATGACTTCGCCTGGACGCACGTAGCAGCAGAAATTGTCGACGTGGCCATCGGTTTCATCGTTGTACAAGCCATCTGGTAGCCAGATCACTTTATCAATGGCCAAGTGTTGGCTGAGTACGGCCTCGGTCTGCTCACGCGTCATATGCGGGTTGCGGTTAGGGTTGAGCAGGCATTCCTCGGTGGTGATCAGAGTGCCTTCGCCATCAACATGAATCGAGCCGCCTTCAAGGACAAAACCTTCGGTGCGATAACGCGCGCAGCTTTCTATCTGCAGAATCTTGCTGGCCACTTGGTCATCACGGTTCCAGGGGGAATACAAACCGCCGTTGAAACCGCCCCAGGCGTTAAATTGCCAGTCGACACCGCGTACATCGCCACTGTCGTTGATGACAAATGTCGGGCCGGTATCGCGTACCCAGGCATCATCGCTGCTCATCTCAACCACGCGGATATTGCTGTGATCAAGGCGCGCGCAGGCGTTTTCGTATTGCTGGGCCGAAACGCAAACCGTCACCGGTTCGAACTCGGCAATTGCCTTGGCTACTGCAGTAAATGCCTGCTGTGCAGGTTTGCCGCCCAGGCGCCAGTTATCCGGGCGCTGCGGCCAGACCATCCAGGTCTTGCTGTGGGCTTCCCATTCGGCCGGCATACGAAAGCCATCTGCGCGAGGGTTGGTGTTTAGGGTTGTCATTACAAGCACCTGCATATAGACGTTAGAAACAGCCGCTGCAGGCTCCCCGGTGGGCGCCCGGCAGTGGTGTGTGATTAATTTAAGACTCGAGTACGCCGTCGAGGGTTTTTAATGGCCCGTACAGGTTAGGGCGACGATCACGGAAAGAGCCCCAGGCGCTGCGTATGTGTTCAAGTTTGTCGAGATCGAAGCTATGGACCAGCACAGCTTCTTCGGTTTCATTCAGTTCTTCAACTTTAGCGCCAAATTGATCGGCAATAAACGATGAACCGTAGAATGTAATCCCGGAGCCGTCTTGTTCTTCTCGGCCGATACGGTTGCTGGCGACCAGCGGCATCAGGTTGGCACCGGCATGACCTTGTTGTACGCGTTGCCAGTGATCGCGCGAGTTGATGCTGGGGTCATGCGGCTCGCTGCCAATCGCGGTGGGGTAAAACAGAATCTCGGCGCCAAGCAGGGCCATGCTCCTCGCACATTCGGGGAACCACTGGTCCCAGCAGATGCCCACGCCTATCTTGGCGTAGCGGGTATTCCAGACCTTGAAGCCGGTGTCGCCTGGGTTGAAATAGTACTTCTCGTGATAGCCGGGACCGTCTGGAATGTGGCTTTTGCGGTAGATCCCCAGATTGCTACCGTCGGCATCGATAATCGCAATGCTGTTAAAGCGCGCCCGACCGGCCAGTTCATAGAAGCTGATTGGCAGCACCACTTGCAGCTCTTTGGCGACTTGCTGAAAGTGTGCAATGGCTGCGTTGGCTTCGACAGCGGTCGCCAGTTGCAGGAAATCCGGGTTGGGCTTTTGGCAAAAGTAGGGCGTTTCGAACAGTTCCTGGATCAGGATGATCTGAGCGCCTTTTGCTGCTGCTTCACGCACCAGTTTCTCGGCAGTGGCGAGATTGGCTGTGCGATCCCACGAGCAAGCCATTTGCGTAGCGGCGACAGTAACGGTACGTGACATTGGACACCTCGTAAAAACGTTCGGCGCCCAGCTTCAACCTTCGCATCGAGGTGGCTTGAAGCAGGGCGAGTTAGCCTTGAGTGAGTGCATTTATAGTCGATAAAAATCTGCTTTAAAAGAAAAATATGAATCGATAGCGTATTTTTATGTGTTTTTAATCGATAAATATCGATATTTATATTGTAGGAATAGCAATGCAATGGACAGCCGTTTGGCTGCCACAAGGTTCTTTGGGCTGATTACAGGGCGGTGGGGCGCTTGGGCAGGCAGCTGGGCAGATACAGACCCAGATATGCATCGAATACGCGCATGCCTTCTTCGGCAAGCCGTGGGTTGATGTGGCCATGCTGTTGCACTGAGCGCGCATAGACGCGATCACCAAGCTCCATGGCCAGTGCGAACACATCAATATCATCGGGCAGGGTTGGCAGGGCGAAGTGCCGCTCGAACAGCGATTGCATCAACTGGCCCAGTTCGATGTCGTGTTGCCGGTCGGCGTGGGTTATCTCGCTTAAGCCATGCTGCGCCAGAATCAACTGGCGGGCTGCGGCATCATCCGCGTAAATCGCCAGCATGCGCTGTTCGACTATGGCTGAGAGGTCGCGCCAGCTGCGCAATTGCGCATGATCAATCGGTTGTTGCAGGCAGGCGCGAAAGGCCGCATGAACATCTGCTGTAAGGGCTTCAAGCAAAGCCGGGACGCTGGTAAAGAAGTGGTAAACCGATGACGGGGGAATCTGCGCGCGCTCGGCAACGCTGTAGATCGACAGGCCGGTCACCCCTTGTTCGGCAAGCAACTCACGGGCAGCCGCAAGAATCGCAGCGATACGGGCTTGGCTGCTGGCGCGAGGTTTACGGACAGTCGTCGGGCGTGGCATGGTCTGCTCAGGTCAAGGAATCATTAGCGGTTTATTCGCCTGGCCAGGCAGGTTACAGAATAATCGGCTTGTCGGGCAGCTCATTAGGGTTGCCTGTACTCGGCGCTGCAAAATGCTGCGCGAGCAAGCTGTGGGCCTGGGTAATGGCTTCAAGGCTGCCTTGGCGCCACAGGCCCTGGGCAAAGTGTTCGCACATGCGCGAACAGATTGCGTCCCACTGCGCTTGCTCGACGTGGCGCGAAATGCCTCGGTCGGCAACGATTTCAACGCGATGTTCGGCAAGCAGCAGGTAGATCAATATACCGCTGTTGTGCTCGGTATCCCATACGCCTTGTTCGGCGAAAACCTGTTCGGCACGCGAGCGCGACGTGACGCCGGTCAATACCTCAACCAAGGGCAGGCGCGACTCAATGGCAAAGCGCACCTCGCCAATATGCAGTTTTTCACCAGTGCTTATTGCCTGGCTGATTTCAGCCAGCAAGGGGGCCGGAAAATTGCGACGCAGCTGGAACCAGCCTGAGAAGAGGTGGATCAATACACGTTTTATCACTGTCATCACCAGCTACCCGACGAACCGCCGCCCCCGAAACTGCCGCCGCCGCCGCTGAAACCACCGCCGCCACCGCTGCCGCCACTAAAACCACCGCCACCGAAGCCGCCGCCACTGCTGCGTCCAGAACCGCTGCCGATGTGTATTACGCCAAGCGGTATGGCGAGAAAGGCAGCGCCCATCACTGCACCAATCAACACGGCGGCCAGTGTGCCTTGGGTGAAGAGTGCAAACAGTGACATCAGTACAGCGCCCACGCCCATGCGGGGTATCAAGCCGCGCCGGCCAATGATGGCGCCCACGATCATGCGCAGAATGATTGCTGGCATCAATAGAGCAAACACAGACAGGGCAATGATGGCGCCAAGACCACTGCTTTCGCTGCGTTGGGTTGGTGGCGGCAGGGCCTCGCCATCAATCAGCTTGGTCAGTGCATCAACACCGGCACTAATGCCGCCGAAGAAGTCACCTTGTTTGAAGCGTGACGCAATGAACTCGCGTTGGATGCGTGCGGCAGCTGCGTCGGGCACCGCGCCCTCAAGGCCGTAACCGACTTCGATACGATCACGCCGATCATCCTTGGCGACCAGCAGCAACAAGCCGTCATCGGTGCCCTTGCGACCAATCTTGTTGGCCTCGGCAACGGCTAATGAGTAGCTCTCGATATCTTGCGGCGCGGTGGTCGATACGATCAGCACCACCATTTGCGCGCCCTTGCGTTTCTCCAGCGCAACCAGTTGCTGGTCGAGTTGCTCGATTTGCTCGGTAGTCAGGGTGCCGGTTTGGTCGGTGACATGGCGCTTGAGCATGGGTACTTCGGCGGCATGGACCAAAACCGGGACGATAAGCATCAGCGCCAGGAAAAGGCGCTGAGTCCAGTGATGAAATGGCTTCATGTTACTGCGTGGCAGGTGCTTTGCTGTTGCCAAAGTCTACCGCCGGTGCCGTGGAGATTTCCTTCTCGTTCTCGACACTGAAGTTTGGCTTGACTTCATAACTCAACGCCATCGCCGTCAAGTTGTTTGGGAAGGTGCGAATCAGGGTGTTGTATTGCTGTACCGCCTGGACGTAGCGGTTGCGTGCAACTGTCACGCGGTTTTCGGTGCCTTCGAGTTGAGCCTGAAGATTCTGGAACAGCCCATCGGCTTTCAACTCAGGGTAGCGCTCGCTTACCACCATCAAGCGCGACAGGGCGCTGGACAACTCGCCTTGGGCAGCCTGGAATTGCTGGAGCTTCTGTGGGTCGTTGAGCGAGTCGCTGTTGATTTGCACGCTGCCGACCTTGGCCCGTGCATTGGTTACTTCGACAAAGACTTTTTCTTCGTGCTGGGCGTAGCCCTTGACCGTATTGACCAGGTTGGGAACCAGGTCGGCGCGGCGCTGGTATTGGTTGACGACCTCGGACCATGCGGCCTTGACGGCTTCATCCTGGCGCTGCATGTCGTTGTAGCCGCAGCCTGTGAGGATGCTTGCAAACAGGATGAGCAAGAGTAAATGTAGGGTTTTCATGAGTGCTCCAGTTCATTCCATTGCGCAGGACAGTAGCTGTCAACAATAGGTCAGTCGCAGTGGTTGCGTCAATTGAACGACATGGCGAACTGAAATATGGCGCTGCCGAGTCACCGTGACGATTCGGCAGCCTGACTGTCGCTATTGCGAGGTGAACTGTTGCCACACCTCGTCGCGTACGGCTTTTTGCTCATCAGAAAGGGTTTTGAGCGTGTACAGGCGGCGTTTGATGTCGATATTCGGATACAGGTCGGGCATCGCCTGCAAAGAGGCATCCAGGAACTGCCTGGAGTCGCTGTTGGCGTTCGGGTAGAGGGTTTCAGTGGTGATTTCGGCAGCAACTTCAGGTTGCATCAGGTAATTGATGAATCGGTGTGCCAAGTCGGCGCGCCGGGCTGTGCTTGGAATAACCAGATTGTCGATAAACAGCACCGAGCCTTCGGACGGCACGATAAAGTTGATTGGCTGGCCAGCCTGCTTGGCGGCCAGCGCATCACCTACCCAGGCCATGGCCATGCACAACTTGCCGTTGTTGAGGTCCTCGATGTAGCGCTCGCTGTCGACGTAGCGCAGGTTGGGGCGAATGTTCTTCAGGATCTCGCCTGCGCGGCGGATGCGGCTCGGGGCGCTGCGCGAGAAATCGCGGCCTTGATAGTTAAGGACCAAGGATAAGGCTTCGTCCGATGCATCCAGGACGCTGATGCCACAGCTGCTCAGGCGAGCACTGTTTTGCGGATCGAACAGGACGCTCCAGCTATCCGGTAACGGGCCTCCGTAGGCCGCTTCTGCCTGGGGCGTATTAATCGCCAGGCCAACCGAGCCCCACAGGTAAGGCACTGCGTAGCGGTTGTCGGGGTCGACAGCTGCAAGCTTGCTCAGCAGCTGTTTGTCGAGGTGCGTGCGATTGGGCAGCAGGCTCATGTCCAAGGGCAGGATGGCCTTGGCCTTGATCAGTTCGGGAATGGTGTCGTTGGACGGCACGGCAACATCGATGGGTTCACCGCTGGCCATGACTTTGCTCAGCTCTTCCGCTGTGCTGAAGGTGTGGTACTCGACCTTGATGCCGGTTTCTGCCTCGAAGTCCTTGAGCACTTGCGGTGCTATGTAGTCGTTCCAGTTGTAGACGCGAATCATTTCTTGGGCATTGACGGACAACGAGGTCAATGCAAGTAGAAGCAGGGCGTACAAACGAGGCATAGATCTGTTCCTGTAAACATCATCAACCGTACCAGTAGCGACGGCTGGAAAGTGGGTACTTGGCAGGTCGGACGAAAGCTACTACGCAATGTATCGCGGTGTTGAGACGCTACTCACAGCCTTTAACTGAACATACTTTAGTTCGGCATTCACTATTGTGGGCTTTTGCTGGTACAGGGGTTGCAGCTGAATGTCCGGGCAAAAGGGCCAGTGTCGAGCTTGTCTTCTTGTTTTTTCACGCCTTGGCGCGTGACTCAAAAAGACGCCGGCTCAAGGCCGGCGTCGGGTGTTACCTGAGCTTATACGGTATGGAGATACCAGTTGTATTCCAGATCTGAAATCGAGTGCTCGAATTCAGCCAGCTCACTTTCTTTACAGGCGACAAAGATGTCGATGTATTCAGGGCTGATGTACTTGGCCATGATTTCGCTGTCGTCCAACTCGCGCAGGGCATCACGCAGGTTGTTCGGCAGGCTCTGTTCCAACTGCTCGTAGGAGTTGCCTTCAATCGGCTCGCCCGGTTCGATCTTGTTGGTCAGGCCATGGTGGATACCGGCCAGAATCGAGGCCATCATCAGGTACGGGTTGGCGTCGGCACCGGCAACGCGTTGCTCGATCCGCACCGAGTCCGGACTGCCGGTAGGTACGCGAACCGCGACCGTGCGGTTATCAATCCCCCAGCTCGGCGCATTAGGCACATAAAACTGTGCGCCAAAGCGGCGGTATGAGTTGACGTTAGGGCAGAGGAACGCCATTGACGCAGGCATGGTTTCCAGAATGCCGCCAATCGAGTGGCGCAAGGCATCGTTTTCCAGCGGATCTTCCGAGGTAAAGATGTTTTGCCCAGTCTTCTTGTCGAGCAGGGAAATATGCACATGCAGACCATTGCCGGCCTGACCTGGATAGGGCTTGGCCATGAAGGTCGAGTCCATTTCGTGGTCGTAGGCAATGTTCTTGATCAGGCGCTTGAGCAGCAAGGCATAGTCGCAGGCCTTGATCGCGTCTTTGGTGTGATGCAGGTTGACTTCGAACTGCGCCGGGGCACTTTCCTTGACGATGGCGTCAGCAGGCAAGTCTTGCTCTTTCGCGGCTTCGAGCATGTCTTGCAGGCAATCAACGTATTCGTCGAGGTCATCGATCAGGTAAACCTGGGTCGAGTGTGGGCGTTTACCGGAAATAGGCGAGCGTGGTGGCTGTGGACGGCCGTTCACGTTCTCCTGGTCGATCAGGTAAAACTCCAATTCGAAAGCGGCGCAGATGGTTAGGCCTAGTTCGTCGAACTTCTGTACTACCTGACGCAACACCTCTCGTGGATCGGCAAAGAATGGCTTGCCATCGAGTTCGTGCATGGTCATCAACAGTTGCGCGGTTGGGCGCTTCTGCCATGGCTCATTGCACAGTGTGTCGGGAATCGGGAAGCAGATACGATCCGCATCACCAATATCCAGGCCCAGGCCGGTACTTTCTACCGTTGAACCATTGATATCGAGTGCGAATAAAGAAGCGGGAAGGTTAATACCTTTCTCGTACACTTTATGAAGACTGGCGCGTTCGATGCGTTTGCCACGCACCACGCCATTCATATCTGCAATAAGAAGGTCGACGAACTGGACCTCAGGATGTTCCTTAAGGAACGCGTTCGCTTCATTAAGCTGAACGGCACGCGGGGGTACCGACATGATGCAACACCTTTCTTGTTAAAAATATCAATCATGCGAATGCACAGGTGTGAGTCAATCTTAAACACCTTGCGCTGTCAAGAGAGGCGTATTTTGCCCCAAAATAGGGCTGTGCGGCCAATTTTAGGGCGTTTCGGGGAGTTTCAGAGCCTCTTGAGCCCTTTGCCTGTGCGGTGCTCAGTGGGGTGTGTTCAATTTTTTACATGGCTATTGTGAAAAAAAATGAACAAGGCTAAGCTCGGTTCAAACCCACTAACAGCAATAAAACGGGTGCCCCATGTCACGCCTGCCGATAATCGGCGTCACCTCTGATACAAAACAGATTGGCCCTCATCCTTACCACGTTACCGGCGACAAGTATGTTCGCGCAGTGGTTCTGGGTGCAGCTGGTTTGCCGGTGATTATTCCTTCACTCGGCGAGCTGCTGGATCAGCCTACCCTGCTCGATAATCTGCACGGTTTGCTGTTTACCGGCTCGCCATCCAATGTCGAACCGCATCATTACAATGGCCCGGCCAGCGAGCCTGGCACTTTGCACGATCCTGCGCGAGACAGCACCACCTTGCCCCTGTTGAAGGCTGCGATCGCGGCCGGGGTTCCGGTGCTCGGTGTGTGTCGCGGCTTCCAGGAAATGAACGTGGTCTTCGGTGGCACGCTGCACCAGAAAGTGCACGAAGTCGAAGGCTTCATGGATCATCGTGAACCGCAGGACGAGCCGCTTGAGGTGCAATATGCACCTCGTCATGCGCTGCATGTGCAGCCTGGTGGCATTCTCGCTGGCATCGGCTTGCCAGCGCAGATCGAAGTCAATTCCATACATGGTCAGGGCGTTCAGCGTCTGGCGCCGGGCCTTCGAGTTGAAGCGCTGGCGCCTGACGGGTTGATCGAGGCTTTTTCCGTCGAAGGTGCAAAAAGCTTTGCCTTGGGGGTGCAATGGCACCCCGAATGGCAGGTACGATCTAATCCGAATTATCTCGCCATCTTCCAGGCCTTTGGTGAGGCTTGCAGGAAGAGGGCGGGGCAACGCTGAGGCCGACTCAATCAATAGTCGGCTCAACCAACCCTGAGGTCTCTATGAGTACCAAAATAGACCAGCTATCCAGCTGGCTGAAAGAACGCAAAATCACCGAAGTTGAGTGTCTGGTCAGCGATCTTACCGGCATTGCCCGCGGCAAGATTTCGCCAACCAACAAGTTCATTGCGGAAAAAGGCATGCGCCTCCCAGAGAGTGTGTTGCTGCAAACCGTGACGGGCGATTATGTCGAGGACGACATCTATTACGACCTGCTCGATCCGGCGGACATCGATATGGTCTGCCGTCCCGATGAGAGCGCTGTATTCCTTGTACCTTGGGCGATCGAGCCGACTGCCCAGGTGATTCACGACACCTATGACAAGCAAGGCAACCCGATTGAGTTGTCGCCGCGCAACATTCTCAAGAAAGTGCTCAAGCTCTACTCCGACAAAGGATGGCAGCCGATCATGGCGCCAGAAATGGAGTTTTACCTGACCAAGCGCAATGCCGACCCAGACTTCCCGCTGGAAGCCCCGCTGGGCCGTTCGGGCCGCCCGGAAACCGGTCGCCAGTCGTTCTCCATTGATGCGGCGAACGAATTCGACCCGCTGTTTGAAGACATGTATGACTGGTGCGAGATTCAAGGCCTGGACCTGGATACCCTGATCCACGAGGAAGGCCCGGCGCAGATGGAAATCAACTTCCGTCATGGCGAACCACTGCATCTGGCCGACCAGGTCTTGGTGTTCAAGCGCACCATGCGTGAAGCCGCGCTCAAGCATGATGTAACGGCGACCTTTATGGCCAAGCCGATTACCGACCAGCCAGGCAGCGCGATGCATGTGCACCAAAGCATCATCGACAAGAACACCGGCAAAAATATCTTCTCCAATGACGACGGCACAATGAGTGAGCTGTTCTTGCACCACATCGGTGGTTTGCAGAAGCTGATTCCTGAGTTGCTACCGCTGTTCGCACCGAACGTTAATTCGTTCCGCCGTTTCCTGCCGGATACCTCGGCACCTGTAAACGTTGAGTGGGGCGAGGAGAATCGCACCGTTGGCTTGCGTGTTCCCGATGCTTCTCCAGAGAATCGCCGCGTTGAAAACCGCCTGGCCGGTGCCGATGCCAACCCTTATCTGGCGCTGGCTGCCAGTCTGTTGTGCGGCTATATCGGTATGGTCGAAGGTATAGAGCCAAGTGCGCCAGTTGAAGGGCGTGGCTATGAGCGCCGCAACCTGCGTCTGCCCCTGACGTTGGAAGCCGCGCTGGAGCGAATGGAAAACTGCAAGGTGGCCGAGGAGTACCTGGGCCGCAAGTTCATCAGTGGCTATGTGGCGGTCAAGCGCGCAGAGCATGAGAACTATAAGCGGGTGATCAGCTCTTGGGAGCGTGAATTCCTGCTGCTGTCCGTGTAATTGAACGTGCGCCGGACAGTTTTGTCCGGCGCACGCTACATGCATTTTTAGAGGTGGATATGACTAACCAGGCGACTAACCCAAAAACCCGTGAATGGCAGGCGATGAGCCGCGAGCATCATCTCGCGCCGTTCAGCGACTTCAAGCAATTGGCGGAAGTAGGGCCGCGCATCATCACTCGCGCAGAAGGTGTTTATCTGTGGGACAGCGAGGGGCATAAAATCCTCGATGCCATGGCAGGCCTGTGGTGTGTGGCAGTGGGCTATGGTCGCAAAGAGTTGGCCGAAGCTGCTTACAAGCAGATGCAAGAATTGCCTTACTACAACATGTTCTTCATGACCGCGACACCGCCAGCGCTGGAACTGGCCAAGGAAATTGCGGAACTGGCCCCGGAAGGCATGAATCATGTGTTCTTCACCGGTTCAGGCTCTGAAGGCAATGACACCATGTTGCGTATGGTCCGCCATTACTGGGCGATCAAGGGCAAGCCAAGCAAGAAGGTCATTATCAGCCGTCTCAACGGCTATCACGGTTCAACCGTGGCCGGTGCGAGTCTGGGCGGCATGACTTATATGCACGAACAGGGCGACCTGCCGATTCCGGGCATTGTGCATATCGCGCAGCCATACTGGTTCGCCGAAGGCGGTGACATGACGCCGGACGAGTTCGGTATCTGGGCGGCCGAACAACTGGAAAAGAAAATTCTCGAAGTTGGTGCCGACAATGTCGGTGCATTTATCGCCGAGCCCATCCAGGGCGCTGGCGGCGTGATCATCCCGCCAGATACTTACTGGCCGAAAGTGCGTGAGATCCTCGCCAAGTATGAAATTCTGTTTGTCGCTGACGAAGTGATTTGTGGCTTCGGGCGCACCGGCGAGTGGTTTGGCAGTGACCTCTATGGCAATGCGCCAGACATGATGACCATTGCCAAGGGCCTGACCTCCGGGTACATCCCGATGGGCGGCTTGATCGTCCGTGACGAAATCGTTGAGGTGCTCAATCAAGGCGGCGACTTCAACCATGGCTTTACCTATTCCGGCCACCCTGTTGCTGCAGCGGTAGGCCTGGAAAACTTGCGTATTTTGCGCGAAGAGAAAATTGTTGAACGGGTCAAAGAAGAAACGGCACCGTATTTGCAAAAGCGTCTACGTGAGCTGGCTGACCATCCGTTGGTGGGTGAAGTTCGCGGTGTTGGCATGCTCGGCGCCATTGAATTGGTGAAGGACAAGGCTACTCGCGAGCGTTACCCGAGTGATAAAGGTGTTGGCATGATTTGCCGTACACACTGTTTCAGCAATGGTTTGATCATGCGTGCCGTAGGCGACACCATGATTATTTCACCACCGCTGGTGATCAGTAAGGCAGAAATCGATGAGCTGGTAACCAAGGCCCGTCAATGTCTCGATCTGACGGCTGCCGAAGTACTGGGTTAAAGCATTGCAATGATTAAACTCGCAACTGTAATCAGTTGAGTGTTTAAAAATGTCGGTGAAATTGCCAGACTGCGCCAGTGCGTTGGCCAGGCTCGCCGGAAGGTGGTGCAAACAGGCTGCGCTACCTTCTGGAATACTTATAAAACAACAGGAGCTTTACGCATGAAATTTTTCGGCAAAACCCTTCTCGCGTTGTCCTTGGCGGCTGCTGTAGTGGGAGCAGCACAGGCTGAGGATAAAGTTCTTCACGTCTACAACTGGTCCGATTACATCGCTGAAGACACACTGGAAAACTTCCAGAAAGAAACCGGTATCAAGGTGGTGTACGACGTTTTCGACAGCAACGAAACTCTGGAAGCCAAGCTGCTTGCCGGTACTTCGGGCTATGACGTCGTGGTGCCGTCCAACCAGTTTCTGGCCAAGCAGATCAAGGCTGGTGTTTTCCAGAAGCTGGACAAGTCCAAGCTACCAAACTGGAAAAACCTCAATCCTGACCTGATGAAGTCGCTCGAAGCAGCTGATCCGGGTAACCAGTACGCATTTCCGTACCTGTGGGGCACCACGGGCATTGGCTACAACCCGGAAAAAGTCAAAGCGGCCCTGGGCATCGACAAGATCGACTCATGGGACATCATTTTCAAACCAGAGAACATGGACAAGCTGAAGTCTTGCGGCGTTTCCATGCTCGACGCACCTGAGGAAGTCTATGCAGCCGCGTTGCACTACCTTGGCCTGAACCCGATTGCACAAAGTGTCGAGGACGTGAAAAAGGCTGAAGAGCTGCTGCTCAAGGTTCGTCCAGATGTCACCTACTTCCACTCATCCAAGTACATCTCTGACCTGGCTAACGGCAACATCTGCGTGGCCCTGGGTTGGTCCGGCGATGTCTTCCAGGCTGAAGCCCGTGCTGAAGAAGCCAAGAACGGCGTGCCAGTCAGCTATGTCATTCCTAAAGAAGGTGCTGCCGCATTTTTTGACATGATGGCTATCCCGGCTGACGCGAAAAACGCTGACGAGGCCTATACCTTCCTCAACTACATCCTCAAGCCAGAGGTTATTGCGCCTATTTCTGACTATGTGGCCTACCCGAACGGTAATGCTGCGGCGACACCACTGGTGTCGGAAGAAATCCGCAACAACCCAGGCATCTACCCAACCGAGGAAGCGTCGAAGAAGTTGTACACCTTCTCCGAGCTGTCTCCGAAGGTACAACGTGCAATGACCCGTAGCTGGACCAAGGTCAAGTCGGGCCGTTAAGTGTTGTTGATTTAAGACTGTAGTCCTGCATCAGGCGGAACCCTCCGCCTGATGCAGAAGTTGTAACCCGCTGGTGGTATCAGAAATGGATGCAGTTTTCCGAGTCTCAAGGAGTTTCTGAAAAAGGTAACGAGCGACGGGAGTAGAAGCTGTGAAAAAGCGACTTGGGTCGCGCTCGACTTTAGTTATTCTAAGTGAGCATTTGAGCAGCTTTTCAATGCGGTAATACCTGGCGCAGTAGTTTTTCAGAGGTTCCTTCGTGTGCCCGGTCAACTGGTAAAAGAAAGCTTGCATGTATTGTTCAATTCTTCTGTTCGCCGTTAAGCGCGTTCAGTTTGAGGTCTCGCGATTGATGTTCCGGTCGCCAGAGAGCGCGGTAATTACCGTGTTGTTCAGCCTGACAAGCAAAAGACCACTGAACAGAAGCGATCTTATCCGATACAGTGCCGGCCTTTTTTTGGCCGCTCCATAAAATAAGAGGACATACGTGTGCGATTCTCAATAAGCAAAACTCTAACAGCCAGCTTACTAGCACTCGGCGTTGCGGCAGCAGCTCAAGCCGCTGAGTCGACCGTACACATCTACAACTGGAGTGATTATATCGGCGAGAACACCTTGGCCGACTTCCAGAAGGCCACTGGTATCAAGCCGGTGTACGACGTATTCGACTCCAACGAAACCCTTGAAGGAAAGCTGCTGTCAGGCAACACCGGTTATGACATCGTGGTGCCGTCCAACAACTTCCTGGGCAAGCAAATTCGTGCTGGTGCGTTCCAGAAGCTGGATCGCAGCCAACTGACTAACTGGAAGAATCTAGACCCGCGCTTGATGAAGCAGTTAGAGACCAATGATCCGGGCAACATGTATGCCGTGCCTTATCTGTGGGGTACCAACGGCATCGGCTATAACGTCGAGAAGGTCAAGGAAGTGCTGGGCGTCGACCATATTGATTCCTGGGCGGTGCTGTTTGAGCCTGAGAACATGAAGAAGCTCACCACCTGTGGTGTGTCATTCCTGGATTCGGCCGATGAAATGATTCCAGCGGTGCTCAACTACATGGGCCTTGATCCAAACAGCAAGAACCCGGATGACTACAAGAAAGCCGAAGAGAAGCTTTTGGCGGTACGGCCATACGTGACCTATTTCCACTCTTCCAAGTTCATCAGTGACTTGGCCAATGGCAATATCTGCGTGGCGGCCGGCTTCTCCGGAGACGTACTGCAGGCTGCAGATCGTGCAGAAGAAGCAGGCAAGGGCATTGATATCGCTTATGCGATTCCCAAGGAAGGTGGCAACCTGTGGTTCGACATGATGGCAATCCCGGCGGATTCGAAGAATGTCAAACAAGCCCATGCCTTTATCAATTACTTGCTGCAACCTGAAGTCATTGCCGGGGTAAGTGATTACGTGGGTTACGCCAACCCCAACCTCAAGTCCGCCAAGTTCATGGACCAGGAGGTCAGCACCAACCCGTCGGTTTACCCTCCTCAGGAAGTACTGGATCGGTTGTACATCCAGCAGGAAATGCCTCGTAAGATCCAGCGTCTGATGACACGCAGCTGGACGAAGATCAAGTCAGGACAATAATTTTAAGCGGCCCGTCGTCAAGACGGCGGGCGCGATTTTGCGGGAGTTTTGGTAATGGCAGTTGCTTCTAGTACCTATAAACGGGTTCTTGAGGGCGATCAGCAACCGAAAGAGGTGCTGGTTAAAATCGAGCGTGTAACCAAGAAGTTTGATGAAACGGTTGCCGTTGATGACGTCTCTCTTACTATCAATAAAGGCGAGATCTTTGCCTTGCTGGGCGGCTCTGGCTCGGGTAAGTCAACCCTGCTGCGCATGCTTGCAGGTTTTGAACGACCAACCGAGGGGCGCATCTATCTCGACGGTGAAGACATCACCGACATGCCGCCCTACGAGCGCCCGATCAACATGATGTTTCAGTCTTATGCATTGTTCCCGCATATGACAGTGGCTGAAAACATCGCCTTCGGCCTCAAGCAAGACAAAATGCCAAAGGCTGATATCGAAACGCGTGTTGCCGAGATGCTCAAGCTGGTGCATATGACCCAGTATGCCAAGCGCAAGCCGCACCAGTTGTCGGGTGGTCAGCGCCAGCGTGTTGCCCTGGCCCGCTCGCTTGCGAAAAGCCCGAAGTTGCTGCTGCTTGATGAGCCCATGGGCGCACTGGATAAAAAGCTGCGCTCGGAAATGCAACTGGAGCTGGTCGAGATTATCGAGCGCGTAGGCGTGACCTGCGTAATGGTAACCCACGATCAGGAAGAGGCCATGACCATGGCCCAGCGCATCGCGATCATGCACTTGGGTTGGATCGCGCAGATCGGCAGCCCGATTGATATCTATGAAACCCCGACCAGCCGCCTGGTTTGCGAATTCATTGGTAACGTCAACCTGTTCGAAGGCCAGGTGGTTGAAGATCATGAGGCCCATGCCCTGATCGACAGTCCGGACCTTGAGCGCAATATATTTGTCGGCCACGGTGTCAGCACTTCGGTCCAGGACAAGAGCATTACCTATGCGATTCGTCCGGAAAAACTGCTGGTGACCACCGAACAGCCATCGTTCGAATACAACTGGTCACGCGGTACTGTCCACGATATCGCCTACCTTGGTGGCCACTCGGTTTTCCACGTTCAATTACCAAGCGGCAAGATCGTCCAGTCCTTCGTTGCCAACGCCGAGCGTCGCGGCGCACGGCCAACCTGGGACGATCAGGTCTTCGTCTGGTGGGAGGACGATAGCGGGGTGGCATTGCGCTCATGAACATATCCCGAAGCATCAGTCGCCGGATGCCCAAGGGCCGGCATGTCGTAATCGGCATCCCGTTCATTTGGCTATTTCTGTTCTTCCTGCTGCCTTTCATCATCGTGATGAAGATCAGCTTTGCCGAAGCAGATGTCGCGATTCCGCCCTATACCGAGATCTACACCTGGGCTGAAGGCCAGTTGTCGATCATCCTCAACCTGGGTAACTACATCTTCCTGACGGAAGATGAGCTGTACTTGGCAGCCTACCTGGGCTCGCTGAAGATGGCCTTTATCAGTACGCTGATCTGCCTGCTGATTGGCTATCCGATGGCATATGCCATTGCCCGTGCCAATAAGGAAATGCAGACGGTCTACTTGTTGTTGGTGATGATGCCAACCTGGACTGCGATTCTGATTCGGGTTTATGCCTGGATGGGGATTCTCAGCAACAACGGCATTCTCAATGGTTTCCTGATGTCTATCGGTGTAATCAGTGAGCCGCTGCAAATACTCAATACCAACTTTGCGGTGTATATCGGTATTGTCTATTCGTACTTGCCATTTATGATCCTGCCGCTGTTCGCCAACTTGGTTAAACACGACCATAGCCTGCTCGAAGCTGCCTCGGATCTTGGTTCAAGCACCTTCAACAGCTTCTGGAAAATTACCGTGCCATTGTCCAAGAACGGCATCATTGCAGGCTGTATGCTGGTATTTATTCCGGCGGTAGGCGAGTTCGTGATTCCAGAGCTGCTGGGCGGCCCGGAAACCCTGATGATCGGTAAAGTGCTCTGGCAAGAGTTCTTCAACAACCGTGACTGGCCGGTAGCCTCTGCGTTGGCTGTGGTGATGTTGGCGTTGCTGATCGTGCCAATCATTCTGTTCAACCGTAACCAGGCCAAGGAAATGGAGGGCAGGGCATGAATAAGCGCTTTAGTTTCTCCAACATCATGCTGTGGCTCGGCTTCTTGTTCATCTACCTGCCGATGGTCATCCTGGTTATCTACTCGTTCAACAGCTCGCGCCTGGTGACCGTTTGGGGTGGCTGGTCGGTCAAGTGGTATGTCGGCTTGCTCGACAACACGCAGTTGATCAATGCCGTGCTGCGCTCGCTGGAAATCGCCTTCTACACTGCAATCTCTGCGGTGATACTGGGAACCATGGCTGCCTTTGTGCTGACTCGCGTCACACGCTTCAAGGGCCGCACCATGTTCGGTGGCCTGGTCACCGCACCATTGGTCATGCCGGAGGTGATTACTGGTCTGTCGCTATTGCTGCTGTTCGTGGCCATGGCGCAGTTGCTCGGTTGGCCGTCAGAGCGTGGCATTGCCACGATCTGGATTGCCCACACCACCTTCTGTACTGCCTATGTGGCGGTGGTGGTGTCATCGCGGTTGCGTGAGCTGGACCTGTCGATCGAAGAAGCGGCCATGGACCTGGGCGCACGACCATTGAAGGTGTTCTGCTTGATCACCATTCCGATGATTGCGCCATCGCTGGCCGCAGGTGCCATGATGTCCTTCGCGTTGTCGCTGGATGACTTGGTACTGGCCAGCTTCGTTTCCGGGCCGGGTTCAACAACCTTGCCGATGGAAGTGTTCTCGGCCGTGCGTCTTGGGGTCAAGCCTGAGATCAATGCTATTGCCAGTTTGATCCTGTTGTCGGTATCGCTGGTGACCTTCATCGCCTGGGCGCTGACCCGACGTGCTGAAAACGCGCGCAAGAAAGCAATTCAACAAGCCGTTGACGAAGGGGCAAAAGCGACCTGGCAGCAAGCACCAAGCAGTGCTAAAAGCTGATCGTTAATTGCTGGATTTAAGCGGGCCTTCTGGGCCCGTTTTTTATGCCTGTATATAAAGCTTTGTTCTTGAGTGTCGATCAATACATCAGGGGTTGGTCAATATTTGACTGGATTAATACTATTGTACTGCTGACGAAAGTTAATTCAGGTCGCATAGTTGAATAGTCGGTAATGGCTAAACAGTAGCACTTGACTGGAAGCCTTGGTTATACAGGCTGTACAGGTTTTGATGCTGTGAATGTGCCTGTTTTGTTCGCGTCAAATTCTGTTTTGATGAGGTCATTAAAGGATTAACTAAAACGTGTTAATTCAAAAGTAGTGTGCACGCAGTGATGCAGTAACAGGGTGCTGTAACTTTTAATTTAATGCGGGGCCGGTGAGGGGCTTTTCATGTTTAATTCATTGCGTAAAACAGATCGTCTAGAACAAGAACGCGCCACCTTTGCATTGGCTGAGGTCAACGCCAAGTTGGCCGCCATCAGCCGTTCCATGGTGATGATTGAATTTCGCCCTGACGGCATCATTCTCGATGCCAATCAGAATTTCTGCGAGGCCATGGGTTATAGCGCAGAGGAAGTCCGCGGCAAGCACCATCGCATCTTCTGTGAAGAGTCTTATTACCGCAGTGAGGCCTATGCCAAGCTCTGGGCCGACTTGGCACGGGGCGAGGCGATCAGCGATACCTTCATGCGCCTGGACAAATCGGGTCGTGAACTTTGGCTGGAAGCCAGCTACATGCCGGTTAAGAACGCTGACAATCAAGTCGTGAGCGTGATCAAGATTGCCTCCGATGTCACCCAGCAAATCCACCGGGAGCGTGAGGGCAAGAGCATGATAAATGCGCTGAGCCGCTCGATGGCGGTGATCGAGTTCTCCCCGGATGGACACATCCTCAATGCCAACGAAAACTTCCTGAAAACCACCCACTACAGCCTCGACCAGGTCAAGGGCCAGCATCACCGGATTTTCTGTGACCGCAGTGAAAGCGAGTCGCTTGAGTACAAGAACTTCTGGGCCTCGCTGAACCGGGGGGAATTTCACTCCGGACGTTTTCAACGAGTCGACAGTCGTGGTCAGCGAATCTACCTTGAGGCTTCCTACAATCCGCTCTTTGATGCGAACAATCGCCTCTACAAAGTGGTCAAGTTCGCCAGCGATATCACTGAGCAAGTCATTAGCCAGCAAAGTGCTGCTGAGGCTGCCCATGCCACCTCGGTGCAAACCGATACCTGTGCGCAAAAAGGTTCGTCGGTGATACAGCAAACGGTCAAGGTGATTGAGGCGATCTCAAATGACTTGAATGATGCGGCCAAGAGTATCGATGCGGTCAACCAGCAGTCCGAACTGATTGGCAATATTGTGCAGACCATTCGTGGCATTGCCGATCAAACCAACTTGCTTGCCCTCAATGCTGCCATAGAGGCCGCACGGGCGGGTGAGCATGGCCGTGGTTTTGCGGTCGTCGCCGATGAAGTCAGAAGCCTCGCCGCGCGTACCAGCCAGGCGACCCTGGAGATCGTCGAAGTGGTGCGGCAGAACCATGAGCTATCGCTCAGTGCGGTGGAAAGTATGCGGTCGAGCCTTGGCAGGACCGGGCAAGGTGTTGAGCTGGCCAACGAAGCCGGCGAGGCGATTGTCGAAATCCAGCAAGGCTCACGGCATGTGGTCGATGCCATCAGTCACTTCAGTAACTCATTGCGGCTGCAATAGCACGCAACTATGAGCCGCTGCATCCATCGCCAGTACAGCCGCGATGGATGCAGCGCTTGATCAGTGAGCGTCTTCGAGTTCGTCGTGCAGCAGGCCGAGGATCTGGCGTTTCATGTCGATGAACTGATGATCCATAACCATGTCGAGGTCACGGGGGCGCTGGATGGGGACATCCAGGGTTTGCTTGATCCGGCCTGGCCGCGCGCCCATCACATAAACCCGGTCACCAAGCAGGATGGCTTCGTCAATGTCGTGCGTGACAAACACCACGGTCTTCTTGCTGTGCTCCCAGATTCGCAACAGCAGCTTTTGCATTTGCATGCGAGTTTGGCTGTCGAGCGCGCCAAAGGGTTCATCCATCAACAATATTTGCGGATCGTTGGCCAGTGCCCGTGCAATGGCCACGCGCTGCATCATGCCGCCGGATAACTGCTTGGGATAGTTATCCGCAAAGGGCGTCAGGCCAACCTCGTTGAGGTAGAAATCCACCACCTCTTTACGTTCGCTGGCCGGCATGCCTTTGCGTTTGAGACCGAACTCGATGTTCTGGCGTACGGTCAGCCAGGGAAACAGGGTGTAGCTTTGGAAAACCATGCCGCGGTCGGCGCCGGGGCCGTCAACCCGCTGGCCCCCTACATAGATTTCACCGCTGCTTGGCTCGGCCAGCCCTGCAGTGAGGTACAGCAGGCTGGACTTGCCACATCCCGAAGGGCCGACGATTACTGCAAATTGCTGGTCCGGCACTTCCAGTGAAACGGAGTCAAGTGCCGTAAAAACGCCACCTGAAGGTGTGTCGTAACGCAGGCTGACGTTATCCACCCGCAGCCGGGCGGTTGGATTTCCTGGTTCTGTTACTGGTACCTGAATGTCGCGTCGCACCGCAGCTACTGCGCCCATGAAGCCACCTTTAAGCGTAAGAGTCGGAACAATTGATCGGTCATCAAGCCAAGCAGGCCTATGATTGCGATCGCCAGAAAAATTACGTCGACCTGAAAGCCGCGCATGGCTTTCAGGCTCATGTAGCCCAAGCCGCTGGATGCGGCCACCAGTTCTGCAACCACAAGATAAGTCCAGGCCCAGCCCATGGTTACGCGCAAGGTGTCGAGTATGCCCGGCAGCGAGGCTGGCCCCAGCACGTGCATCACCACATCGCGGCGGCTGGAGCCGAGGGTATAGCTGGCATTGATCAGGTCCTTGG
This sequence comes from Pseudomonas segetis, assembly GCF_900188155.1. Taxonomy (GTDB): domain Bacteria; phylum Pseudomonadota; class Gammaproteobacteria; order Pseudomonadales; family Pseudomonadaceae; genus Aquipseudomonas; species Aquipseudomonas segetis. The sequence goes on along the minus strand of NZ_FZOG01000006.1, from coordinate 231,083 downwards.
ATATGCCTTTTGACACATCGGCGATCATCACCAACTGTTGGAAGAACACCCCGAATATGATCACGGTGACGCGCTGTTCCAGGCCGATCCCGATCCACAAGATGAACAAAGGTACAAAAGAGGTCACCGGCAAATACCGGATGAAATTCACCAGCGGTTCAAGCAATGCCTGGACGATGCGAAAGCTGCCCATCAGCAATCCCAATGGGACGGCAACCAATGATGAAACAACAAAACCTATGACCACGACCTCGACGCTGGCCAGTACGTGCTTGCCCAGTGTGCCGTCGGTGCTGAGGCGCATTGCGGCGTCGAGTACAGCGCCGGGCGTAGGTAAGAACATGGTAGGAACCACACCGCCATACGAGAGCGCAGCCCACAAGCCAAAGACCAGGACCCAGCAGGCGATGCTGGCGGTCAGGGTAAGGGTTGCAGGAAGCTCGACCTTGGGCGTCAGGCATCGTTGCAAGGTAGATTTTTGAGTAGCCATTCGGCGTCTCCGGAGCAATAGACAAATGTCAGAAGGCCCGTCTTTGCCTTAACAAAGGCGGGTAAAGAGGCTATGGCTTGACGAAACGGGTATCGACCAGATCGCCATAGCTGACGTTGTACGGTTTGCCTTGCAGTTCGCTCCAGGTTTCATTGGCCAAGGTAATGATGTTGGCAATGTCGCCTTTGGTTTCAGGGGTGCCGAGCAGTTTTTCACTCATGGCCTGGTCATAGAAACGCACCCCTTTGGCGGCTTCCGCGAGCTCCTTGGGGTCGGAAAGATAACCGCCAACGCCTTTGGCCATGATCTTGTAGGCTTCAGCTGGGTGCGTCTTGGTGTACTCAACGGCTTTGTACAGGCCGCTGACCAGGGCCTTGACGTCGTCAGGCTGCTTGTCGATGACATCGCAGCTCAACGCAACCACATCGACAATCACGCCCGGCGTCTGGCTGCTGTCGACCAGAACCTTGCCTTGCTTCTTGGCGCGAACCATCGACAAATGAGGTTCCCAGGTCACTGCAGCAGGGATTCTTCCGGCAATAAATGCGGTGGCGGCGTCGTCAGCGGTCATGTTCTGGATATCCAGATCAGCCATTTTCATACCTTGTTGCTTGAGCAGATACGACAGCCAGAACTGTGAAACCGAGCCATCATTGACTGCAACTGACTTACCTTTGAGGTCGCTTAGGCTCGACACCTCATTGCCGACGAGCACGCCATCGCCGCCGGCGCTTTCATCGAGTGCCGCAACTGCCTTGAAGCAGAAATCCTTGGAGCGATACTTGAGCACTTCATCGATGGTCGAAGCCGAACCAGACAACTGGCCAGAAGCCTGCGCCGCCATGTACATGGCTGCTTCCTCGATGGTGGTCAGCTCAACATCCAGGCCTTGTTCCTTGAAGTAACCAAGGTCACGGGCCAGATAAAGGGTGCCGTAGCCGACCCAGGTGGTGTGCCCAATCGATAAGGTGCCGGCCTGAGCGGTTGTGGCTCCGGCTGCCAAGGCAGCGCAGAGCAAGGTTGGGGTCAGGTAATTGCGCAAGGACTTGTTCATGGAGCACTCCCACAGCCTGTCGGCTTGTTGTTGGTTTATTAGTGGCAGGGCTGGTCAGCGACCAATAAGCGTCCGTTGCGCCAGCTATTGAAGCTGGCACTGGAGTATTTCCTGGCCCTCTTCGGGGCTTTTATTTGTTAAAGCAAACCCAGTTGCTGCGCGGTTCGATCCACTGCGCGGCGGGTTTTCTCGACCAGTTCATCCAGGGTTGCGTGATCGGCAACCAGTGCTGGCGCCATGATCATGCGGCCAAGGGTCGAGCGAATGATGACGCCCTCTTCAAAGCCGAATGTGCGGCATTGCCAAGTGATATCGCTTTCGTTGGCAAAGCGTTTGCGCGTGGCTTTGTCTTCGCAAAACTGCAGCGCTGCGACCAGGCCCGTGCCTTGGATTTCACCGATCAGCGGGTGGTCGGCAAAGACTTCACGCAAGGCGTTTTGCAAATAGGGGCCGGTGTCGTTCTTGACCTGGCTGACAATCTGCTCATCGCGCAGCGCCTTGAGGTTGGCGATGGCCACCGCGGCTGCAACCGGGTGCCCAGAGTAGGTCAGGCCATGGGCGAAAACCCCGCCTTGCTCGACCAGGACTTCAGCCATGCGCTTGCTCAGCACCAAGCCGCCCATCGGGATATAGCCCGAGGTCAGGCCCTTGGCGATGCTCAGGGTGTCTGGCTCAAAACCGAAATGTTGGTGGGCGAACCACTCGCCAGTGCGGCCGAAACCGCCAATCACTTCATCGGCGCACAGCAATACGTCGTACTTGCGACAGATGCGCTGGATTTCAGGCCAGTAGCTCTCAGGCGGGAAGATCATGCCGCCAGCGCCCTGGAAGGGTTCGGCAACGAAGGCCGCGACGTTTTCAGCGCCGAGCTCGAGGATCTTGGTTTCCAGCTCGCGCGCCGCCTTCAGGCCAAACTCCGCCGGGCTCAGGTCGCCGCCTTCGGCATACCAGTAGGGTTCACCAATGTGGGCGAAGTCAGGCAGCATGCCGCCCATTTCATGCATAAAGCCCATGCCGCCCAATGCCGTGCTGGCCAGGGTCGAGCCGTGATAACCATTCCAGCGGCCGATCATGATCTTCTTCTGCGGCTTGCCGAGAATCTGCCAGTAGCGGCGCACGGTGCGGATCAACACCTCATTGGCCTCGGAGCCTGAGTTGGTGTAGATCGCGTGGCTGTAGTGGGCAGGCAGCAGGCTGAACAACAACTCGGAAAGCTCAATCACCGCCGGGTGCGTGGTGTGGAAAAACATATTGTAGTAGGGCAGTTGCTCAAGCTGCTGGGTCGCCGCTGCGGTGAGGTCCTGGCGGCCGTAGCCCAGGTTGGTGCACCACAAGCCAGACATGCCGTCGAGGTAGCGTTTGTCGTCGTTGTCCCACAGGTTCAGGCCCTGGCCTCTGACCATGACGCGCGCGCCTTCTGCGTTCAGCGCCTTCTGGTCGAGGAATGCATGAATGTGATGAGCCGCATCCAGTGCCTGATAATCCTCGGTTGTGCGTTTTGGGGTGAACGGGGCAGTCATTGCAAAACTCCTCTTAGGAAACCTCTGAAAAACTACTGCGCTGTCTTCATCAGTGGTTGCTTAGCGCAGTTGAAACCAGGTTGTTTTTAGCTGGGTAAATTTATCGAATGCATGGAGCGACAGGTCACGGCCAAAACCGGATTGCTTGCCACCACCAAAGGGTACTGTTACATCCAGTGCGTCCACGGTATTGACTGAAACCGTGCCTGCCTTGAGCTGCCTGGCAACCCGGTGAGCGCGGTTGAGATCATCGCTCCAGACCGATGCGGCGAGGCCGTAGATGCTGTCGTTGGCGAGCTTGATGGCTTGCTCTTCGGTGTCGAAGGCGATTACCGCCAGAACCGGGCCAAACACCTCTTCGCGGGCAATCTGCATGTCACTGCTGACGTTGCACAAAATAGTCGGTTCGATAAAGTTGGCCGAGCCGTTGAACTCTAGTTGCTTGGCGCCACAGACGACGTGCGCGCCTTGCTCACGGGCTTGCGCAATGTAATCGAGGATGCGCTGGGTCTGGCGTGAGTCGACGATGGCGCCGGCAGTGCTTGCCGGGTTCAGCGGATCGCCCGGTAACCAGGCACGGGCCTTGTCGATAAGCAGTTCAACAAACTGATCATGAATCGAGCGTTCGACCAGTAACCGCGAGTTGGCCGAGCAGACCTCGCCCTGATTGAAGAAGATGCCAAAGGCTGCCTTTTCCGCTGCCAGTTCCAGGTCCTGGCAATCAGCAAACACCAGGTTTGCGCTCTTGCCGCCGCACTCCAGCCACACTTGCTTGAGATTGGATTGCGCAGCGTATTGCATGAAATACTTGCCCACCTCGGTCGAGCCGGTGAACACCAGGCTGTCGACATCCGGGTGCAGGCCCAAGGCTTTGCCTGCGGTTTCACCCAGCCCCGGCACCACGTTGAGTACGCCAGCGGGAAGCCCCGCTTCAAGCGCCAGTTCAGCCAGGCGCAGGGCCGAGAAGGGCGATTGTTCCGCTGGCTTGAGCACCACGCTGTTACCGGACGCCAGGGCTGGCGCAAGTTTCCACGCGGCCATGTCCAACGGGAAGTTCCAGGGCACCACGGCGCCGATGACGCCAAGAGGTTCGCGGGTGATAGTGGCCAGCGTGTTGGCGGCGGTGGGCGCGACCTGGTCGTAGAGTTTGTCGATACTTTCGGCGTACCAGGCAAATACATTGGCAGCGCCCGGCACATCGATATTCCAGGCATCCATCACTGGCTTGCCCATATTCAGGGAGTCGAGCAGCGCCAGCTCTTCGCGATTTTCCAGCATCAGTGCCGCAAGCTTTTGCAGCACGGCCTTGCGCTCCACTGGCGCCATGCGTGCCCAGGGGCCATTGTCGAAGGCTTCACGCGCGGCGCGAACGGCCAGGTCAATTTCGGCTTCAGCGCAGGCACTGACCTCGGCCAGCACTTGTTGGGTCGCAGGGTTGATGGCGCTGAAGGTCGCGCCAGATGCCGGGGTAACCGGTTGGCCTGCAATCAGCGCGGTGGTGATAAAGCGTTGCTGCTGTGCACGTTGTTGCCAGTCACTGAGTTCAAACACCGGATTACCCCTCGCTCACTGCCCAAACCGAATAGGCCATATTTATTACCGTGGGACGATGTTGGCTGATGCGCGCGCCAAGGAAAATTATTAAATATGTCTTCGGGGTATATGAAAAAGCTGGTTAAGCCAGCACCAATAAGGAGCGCCATGCATGGCGATTGTGCAGTAAGGTTGACGGACGGCGGTTCTAGTCTTGCGGATGTTCACCCGGCTAGCATACAGGTGGCTTGAACGGCCAATATAATCAATAAAAGCAGTGAGTTATTTGAGTTCCAGCCAGGTGGGGCGTGTAAATTGCTTGCACAGGCCACTTGAGTAATCAAACACTGCAATGCCCCATCCTGGTTCGCCGGGGTGGTCAGACGAGGTTTATCGTGGCGGCTTATACCCTGCGTCAATTGAAGTATTTTGTAACCACCGTCGAGTGCGGCAGCGTGGCCGAGGCATCGCGCAAGCTGTACATCGCGCAACCCTCGATATCAACGGCGATCAAGGGCTTGGAAGAAAGCTTTGGCGTGCAGTTGTTTATTCGTCATCACGCCCAGGGCGTATCGTTGACCCCGAGCGGCGCGCGCTTTTACCGCAAGGCGCAAGAGCTGCTGCGCATGTCCCACGAATTCGAGCAGAATGCGCTGGCGGACAACGACGTGGTCTGCGGACAGATTGATATCGGTTGTTTTGAAACCGTTGCACCCTTGTATTTACCAGGATTGATTGCCGGCTTTCGCACGCTGTATCCCGGCGTGGACATCCGCATCTTTGACGGTGAGCAACAGGATTTGGTCCAAGGCCTGACCGGTGGCCGTTTTGACTTGGCGATCCTGTATGAGCACGACCTTGATGGCACCATTGAGGTCGAGCCGCTGATGCCGCCGCAACCGCCTTACGCATTGCTTCCTGAAAACCACAGGTTTGCCCAGCAGGCACAGGTTTCACTGCGTGACTTGGTGCTAGAACCGATGATTCTGCTCGATGTGCAGCCCAGCCGTACCTACTTCGTCAGCCTGTTCGAGGAGCTTGGCCTGAGCCCGAATATTGGCTTTAGCTCGCCTTCGATCGAAATGGTGCGTGGCATGGTTGGCCAGGGGTTTGGCTTCTCGATATTGGTCACCCGGCCGCGTTCGGAATGCACCTACGACGGCCAGAAAGTGGTGATGGTGGACATCAGTGAAAAGGTTACCGGCTCAGGTCTGGTCGCCGCCTGGCTCAAGCGGGCGCAACTGACCAAGCCGGCGCAGTTGTTTGTTGATTACTGCAAAGAGCATCTGGCGCCACCGACGGTCACAAGTGGCGGATAAAACAGCGTTATCCGGCTTACGCTGTTTTTAACCACTGCGCCAGGCGACTGAGCATGGCATCGCACTGTTCAAGCTGTGCAATGCTGATGAACTCGTCTGGTTTGTGCGCTTGCTCGATACTGCCTGGCCCGCAGACAACTGTGGCAATTCCGGCTTTATCGAATAAGCCACCTTCGGTACCGAAGGCTACCGTGCTGAAGTCATCGCATTGGCTGAGCAGGGCAATCAATTGTGCGGCCGGGCTTTGGGCGTCCGTTGCCAGGCCCGGATAGGCGGAAAGCTGGCTGAACTCGATGGACGTCTGTGTATCGACCGCATGCATTCTCGGCAGTAATTCATCCTTGGCGAACTGCTGCACTTGGTCGGCGACATCTTGCGGGTCGTCCGATGGCAGGGCGCGGACCTCGAAATCAAACTGGCACTCGGCAGGGACGATGTTCAAGGCCCGCCCGCCACTGATCATACCGGTCTGCACTGTGGAGAATGGTGGGTCGAAACGGGGATCGTGCAACTGCGGCGCACGCAAGTTCTGGCCGATTTCACCGAGTTTGCCAATCAGCTTTGCTGCATATTCGATGGCGTTGACGCCTTGCGGAGCATAAGCCGAATGACAAGCCGCGCCCTGGATATTGCAGCGCATGGCCAACTTGCCTTTATGGCCTAGCACCGGCTTCATCAATGTGGGTTCACCGATGATGCAAACGCTGGGTTTATGCGGTCGTTGTTGCAAATCAGCCAGCAGGGAACGCACGCCCAGGCAGCCTACTTCTTCGTCGTAGGAAAACGCAAAATGCACGGGTTGCTTCAGCGGTGCGGCCAGAAACTGCGGCACTGCGGCCAGCACGCAGGCAATAAAGCCTTTCATGTCGGCTGTGCCGCGACCAAACAAGTGGCCGTCGCGCTCGGTCATTGAGAAGGGCGACAAGGTCCAGGCCTGCCCCTCGACCGGCACCACGTCGGTGTGCCCTGAAAGCACAACGCCGCCAGGGATGTCCGGACCTATAGTTGCGAACAGATTAGCCTTGCTGCCTTCGGCATTGAAGAACAGCTGGCATGGGATGTCGAAGCCCTTGAGGTAGGTGCTGATAAAGTCGATCAGCGCCAGGTTTGACTCACGGCTAACGGTATTGAACTCAATCAACCTGGCCAGTAATTGACGGCTGTTTTGCATGGTCAGTCTCTCCCGGAGCTGGCGCTACTCGTCGCCGGGTACGCCGTAGGTCGGGGCTTTGGTCGGGTCGAGCGCGCGGGTCACGTAGTCCTGCATCTGTGGGCGGTAGGCCTGCCAAAGCTTATCCAAGTCGGCAATAGGGTCTTGTTCTGACCAGTCTACTCGCAGATCAACAATTGGCCAGAGCAGGTCGCTTACCACCGACAGTGCGGCCGAATGCACGGGCCCGGCTTCGCCACCGGCACTCATTGCAGCGTTCATGGCGCTCAACAGACGATCAGCAAGGGCTTCGCCCGCGCTATCCTCGAAGGCGCGAACCATGGCCTCGATTACCGCCTGGTCACTCAAAAGATTACCTGCCGCCACGCAACTTTCTCCCGCCAGGGCATGGTTGACTCCAAGCGCCTTGCTGCCGGTGAAATGTGCAGTTTGCCCGTCCATGTCGATCACTGTGACTTGCCGGTACTGGCTGTAGCCGTGGCGTGAAAGTGCCTTGTCCAGTGCGCTGGCGGCGGATTCGCCTCCTTCGAGCAAGTCGAGGATTTCAGGGCCAAGTGCAGGCAAGGTGATATTTTGGGTTGAAACCGCGCCAACTGAGCTTCTCAGCCAGGGGCAACGTGCGCCAACCGCGATGCTGGATGAGCTGATGGCAATGCCCAACTGGCCGGTTTCTGGGCAACGGCCGACAATTGAAAAGGTCATGCTTGCTCCTCGGGAATTACCGCAATCACGTCAATTTCCATCAGCCACTGCGGCTGGCCAAGTGCCGAAACCACCAGGCCGGTTGAAATCGGGAATACGCCCTTGAGCCATTTACCGACTTCCTGATACACCGGCTCACGAAAGCGTGGGTCGGTCAGGTAAGTGGTGGTCTTGACGATGTGGCTCATGTCACTGCCAGCTTCTTCGAGCAGTTGCTTGACGTTCTTCATTGCCTGCTCCGCCTGTGCACGCGGATCGCCCAGGCCCACCAGGTTACCGTCAAAATCGGTGCCGACCTGGCCGCGTACATAGACGGTATTGCCCGCGCGCACGGCTTGGCAGAGGTCGTTATCCAATGACTGGTTGGGGTAGGTGTCCTTGGTGTTGAACATGCGGATGCGAGTGTGTGTTGGCATCAGCTGACTCCCATGATACGAAAGGGTTGCGCCTGTGAGTCGCCTTCGGCCTGGCGCTGCGTGGCGTCGCGGTAGTCGCGGTATTTATGCTGCGTGACGATGTGATCGGCGATGTGTTTGGCGTCGTGCCACACGCCCCAGATAAAGGTCGAGCCACGACGTGACAACCAAGGCAGGCCAAGGAAGTAGATGCCCGGTTCGCTGGAGACGCCGCGTTGATGCCGTGGCTTGCCCTGGGCATCGAAGGCGTCAACCTTTAGCCAACTGAAATCAACCGCATAACCGGTCGCCCAGATAATTGAGGTAATGCCTGCTGCTGCCAGGTCAAGCTCAAGAATTGGGTGGGTGACGCATGCCGGATCCGGGTGCTTCTTGCGCGCCTCGGGCTCTTCCGGCAGGTCGAGCTGATTGCGTTCGATATAGGCGTCTGCAGCATCAAGCAGGGCCAGGTAGTTTTCATCGCCGCGCGCCAGGTTCTCGGCAAGGTCTGGTTGAAAGGTTACAACGCCGTTATTGAAGGCCTTGGTCAGGCCAACCAGGGTCATGCCTTGGTTGGCAAGGTTGCGAAAATCAATGGTCTGGCCGCCGCGTGCGCCGCTCACGGCAATGGTTACGTGCTCTTTGCCGGGCTGCGCCGCTTCTGCATCCCACTGGCCAAGCACGCCGAGCCACCAGCAAAAATCACGATTGCGATAGCTGCGTGGCGGCCGGTCATGGGCGCCAACCGAGAGGTAGACCTGTTTGCCGGAACGCATCAATTCCTCGGCGATTTGCACCCCGGACGAGCCCGCGCCAACCACCAGCACCGCACCCTCGGGCAACTGTTGCGGATTGCGATAGGCCGCCGAGTGCAACTGGTGGATATTGCTATCGTTTGGCGCAATCGGCGGGATTACCGGACGCTGGAAAGGGCCTGTTGCGGCAACCACGCGATTGGCCTCGATCATGCCTTCAGAGGTTTCAATGGTGAAACCGGGGCGGCCGTTATTGCGCACCACTTGCTTGACTTCCACGCCTGTGCGGATCGGTGCGTTGAAGGTCCTGGCGTACTCGACGAAGTAATCCGCCACTTGCTCTTTCGGTGCAAAGGCATCTGGGTCGAGATCAAATTCAAGGTTTGGAAAGCGGTCATGCCAGGCTGGGCCGTTAGCCACCAGTGAATCCCAGCGCCCGGTTCGCCAGGCTTCGGCGATACGGTTGCGCTCCAAGACAAGGTGCTCCACCCCAAGTTTGCTCAGGTGTTCGCTCATGGCCACACCTGCCTGGCCTGCGCCGACGACAAGCGTATCGATTTGAAGATGTTCAACTGTCATATCTGAGCCCATGTGGAAGGCGGGACAAATTCAGGTCAAGACGCGGCCTTTACTGACGGCGCCGAACTGTCTACAGCTGCATTCTGTCCACCGGGGCTGATTAGCGAAATTATGTTTTTTGTCGTTGTTGCTTATCTAAAAGCTGCTTTGCCTCGTAGTTACAGGCCTCCAGACCACTGCTTGCGGGGGGAAAGGCCCATGTTGGGCATCGCGCGTCGTCAGGCAAGAGGGTCGATAACGCTGCCAATAGCGCAGGTGGAAAATAGTTCGTGGCCTGCGCCAAGGCCTGGCTCATCGTCATTGATGCACAAACTCACCAAAATCTCCGCAACGGGCCTGCAATTGTGTGGGTTGGGCGACCCATGCAAGTGATGCGGGTGGGCGCTACACTGGCGCCGGCCCCGACTAGCCTTCTTGAATCAAGGTCATTGAGCGTGAAGATTATAACCATTGGTGGTGGTGAGATTTCTGAGTTGGAAACGCTGGATTTGGACGCGTTTATTTGCAGTCAAACTGGAAAATCCACTCCAAAAGCATTGTTTATTCCCACTGCAAGTGGCGATGCAGATGGCTATTGCGCGACTTTCCAGCATGTCTATGGCGAGCGGCTGGGTTGCGAAGTTGATTTTCTGCTGGCATCGCGCACCGACTTTTCCCATCAGCAAGCCATGCACAAAATTCTAAATGCCGATCTGGTTTATGTCGGCGGTGGCAACACCGAAAAGATGCTAGCCGTATGGCGGGATTTTCGGATCGCAGCAGCTTTACGTCAGGCCGGGGAGAGTGGCACGGTTCTCGCGGGATTGAGCGCAGGTGCTATCTGTTGGTATGAAGCCGGGCTAAGCGACTCGGATCGATTCACTGCAGGCTCGGACTGGAAGCTTAAACGTCTCGGCGCCCTGGGTTTTCTGCCTGGTGTATTTTGTCCACATCTGGATAAAGAACAGCGCCATGCTCCTTTGTTGGAGTTGGTGCGCACCTCAGGTGAAAGGGCGGTTGCGTGCGACAATGGTGCGGCAATCTATTGGCATGATGGCGTCGCTCAAGTCCTTAGCAGTCTCCCGAACGCCTTTGCCTACCTCTACACGCCGGTGTCCGGCGAGGTTAGCGTCGAGCGGTTTAGCGCTGGGCAGAAATTACCCTTGTAGGTCATTCTAAGCAGATGGTCGCCAGGAAAAAACGATGCGCAAAATACCTCCGTTGAACTCCGTGCGTGCATTCGAGGCCGTGGCGCGTCACCAGAGTTTTTCTGCTGCGGCTGACGAGCTGTCTGTGACGGTTGCGGCGGTGAGTCATCAAGTTCGTCAGCTAGAAGATGGCCTGGGGCAAAAGTTGTTGGAAAGGGGGCGCTCGGTCAGCCTCACTCCAGCAGGCAAGACAATCTATCCGCTGCTGCGCGACGGTTTCGACCAGATCGCCCAGGCCTTTGCCTTGCTCGCCGCGCCAAAGGCGAAAGACAGCATCGAGGTGTCAACCACCCGGGCATTTGCCGAGCGCTGGCTCATGCCGCGCCTGCCCAGGTTCAACGCGGCTTATCCCAACCTTGTGGTGTCTATCCATGCATCGGAAAAGATCGTGGACCTGCGTAGCGAGGCTGTAGACCTGGCGATTCGCTATGGCCCGTTCGATGGGAACCTGCGGGGGCCGGTGCTGTTCGCGGACAGATACATTGCCGTGGCGCATACAAGCATCTGTCCAACCGATCGACAGGCACGGATAAGCGATTTCTACAGTCGGCCACTGCTGGCGTTCAAATGGAAAAACCAGGCGCTTGCCGCGCCATCCTGGTCTGCTTGGCTGGCTCAGGTTGAACATGACAGCGCTCGCGAGTTACGCACCTCCTGGTACAGCGAGGAAACCCTGGCGCTACGCGCTATGGAACAGGGGCTGGGCCCGTTGCTCTGCAGCAACCTACTGGTTGACGAGGAATTGCGCACTGGGCAGATACGTCCTGTGGAAGGCCCAAGCCTGCCTGGCTTTTCTTACCATCTGGTCGAGGGGCCAGGGCAGGCCTCGAACAGCAACCTGGCACTGTTCAAGGATTGGCTGCTGAGCGAGGCTGCTCAATTCAGTGCCGGCTAGGAGCCAGGCAGCGGCACAGTCATTCATGCTGGCGACAGTTGAGGTTTTTTCTCGAGCATCTGCATGACCAGGCGCGGCACAGCGTCGAAAGCATCGGCGATGGAGGCTTGATGCCGATCATCACCAAACTCCTGGTAGTCGATGGAAATCCCGTGAGTTTGATTCACACCCAAATAGTGCGCACAGGTCCGGATATGAGTGTCCAGGTGGTTCATGGATTCGCGTATCCCTCCGGGGCCAAAGCCGAACTCGCCACGGGAAGACAAAATCACCAGTTTCTTGCCGGTCATGATAGGTTCCAGCGGGTAATCACCGCGGCCCAAATCAAAGCTGAACGTCTTGCCGATGCGGATCACGTTGTCGAACCAGGACTTGAGCTGGGCAGGCATGCCGTAGTTGTACATCGGCGTGCCGATAACGATGACATCGGCGCGGTTTAGCTCATCGATCAACTCGTCCGAGACACTTAGCGCCTCGCGCTTTTCAGTCGTCATATGCGCTTCGGGGGTAAATACCGCTGCTATCCAGTCTTCGGTGATGAATGGCGGTGGATTGCGGCCAATGTCACGAACAATAACCTGTGCATTGTCATCATGTGCAACCCAGGCATCGACAAAGGCCTGCGAGAGTTTACGGCTTAGCGAACGTTCAGAGCGAACACTGGCATCAATATGCAAAAGAGTTGTCATGGCTGAGATCCTGTTTAATCTGAGCTTGAATAAGCTCAAGGCATGAACAAGTGGGCCATAACTTCATGAGGTCTGACTATTGAGTTTTGTTTGCGCAGGGTTAAGTAAAACTCAAGTGCGGTGAAGCGCTCAGTTAGTTATTGTTCTAAATAATGATTCAACTATTTGCCGATTATTAAAGGCCAGTGGTTGGCTATTTAATTCGGCGGGTGATTTCTTGCCAGATATAAGCGTAATTATAACTGAGCCAGCGAATCAGGATTTTATCAAACTGCCTGCGTAGCCAATGGCGTTCTCTTGCGGCCAGCCGCTGATCAATCATCGCGTTGAGCGAGTCGGGCTCAAAGCCTGTCCACACCGGCGGTACTGGCGCGGCAAGGTTGGAGAAACACAGGGGGGCCACCTCGGAATAAAGGATTTCATGCAGCACCTTGGGATCAACATCTTTTACCTGTTCGGCGAGGTAGTCGTAATCAACAGGAAGGTCATTGAACGCCTCGCTAAGCACGGCTCTTATTCGGGCTCTTTCGTGCGGGCTCAAAACGTATTCCACTATCAAGGTGTCCTGGCCAGGTTGCCCTGACCGCTGCGCGTTTCAATGGCGGCGGTCAGTGCGCTTGCGGGTGATTACTGTTGCGTGACGTAGCTCAGTAGCTCAACCACTTGCTCGGGTGTCTGTGCCCAGGCCATGGCGGCGGCGTCGACTTCTTTCAGCGGGTGGATAATGTCGTCCGCGTGCAGGGTGATATAGGGCTTGCCCAGTGCGGCGCAAAAGCCTGCGTCAAAGGCGGCATTCCACTGTTTGTATTTGTCGCCGAAACGAATGATTGCCACGTCGCATTGTTCAAGCAGGGTCTTGGTGCGAATCGCATTGACCTTGGATGACTTGTGGTCGCGCCAGAAGCTTTCGGTTTCAGCGCCGAGTACATCACCGGCGGCATCACTGCTTTCGTGATCGGTATTGGCCGAGGTGAACTTGATGTCGAGCTGGGCTTTGGCGGCGCCATTGATAATGCGCTCACGCCAGTCGGTATGAATTTCGCCGGATAAGTAGACTGTCCAAGTCATCAGAACCTCAATGCTTTGTTAAAGACAACCACTATACCAACCATGGCGCGCCTGTGACGACGCGCCGCCTGGTTCAGCGGGCAGGCATGAGGGTCAGGGTGCTGCTGGTGTGTGCGGCAACATCACTGTCGCTCAGGTGCATGGGCAGGTAAACGCCTTGTATATAGCGCTGGGCCTGGTCGCTGTAGTGCTTGTCGAACGGCGTGCCGCTCTGGCCGACCGGGTTGATTCCCAGCGCTGTGCTGGCATCGGCCATGTCTATCAGGCGCCGCGTGGATGGGCCGTAAACCACCGACCAGGGTGCCGGGCCTACGCGGTGCGACAGGTTGTTTGGTGTTTCATGGCCTCCCGGCGCTGCGAATGGGCCGACGTTGAACAGGCGATCCAGCGGTTTTTTCTGGCCCAGCGGGTGGTTGTGGGTGAGGGTATGTGCCGTGCCCCATTGCCAGCTTTTCGGGTCGGCGCCAAGGGTTTGCTTGAGGTGGGCAATACTCGCCTGCCAAGCCGCCTTGACCGTTTGGGCACGGTCTTCGATGGCGTCGGTGCTGCGGTTATCCCACCATGGCGAGTCGGCATCAGCTGTCAGGCGTGGCAGTGCGACATCAAGCACCCGCGTGGCGAGCAGATTCTCGAAAAACGGCCCTTGCAACTCATCGCCCATGGCGTGCCTGGCCAATTCATATACAAGCTGGTTGAACAGGGTTGGAGCAGTTGCGTCGAGTGTATGGTCGCCATTCCAGCTAACCAACTGTTCAACCAGGGCTTGCTCTTGCTCATTAGTGGCGGCCTTGCGCAAGTCATCGATGATGGGGGCCAGCAAGCGTGGTGCGTAACCGGTGCCCGGATCAAGCTGTAGTGCCTGGCTGTTGCTCAAGTCCCACTTGACCGAGTTGTCAGCCAGGCGTTGATTCAGGCGCTGGCCGCGGTCTGGCAAGTTGTAGTAGCCGGGGATTTCTATACCTGTTGGCGAAACCGTCTGGAAGTTGGCCGAGACGATGTAACCGCGCTGTGGGTTTTCTTCCTGCGGGTTATCGCTGAATGGGTAATAGCCGAGCTTGTCCGCTTCCTCCGTGGAGCCGTCGAGAATAAAGCTCGGGTTGACCCCAGCAGGGCGGCGCGGCAGCTTGGCCGCCGCCCACCAGCCGATATCACCCTTGGCGTTGGCCCAGATCACGTTGAGGCCGGGCGACTCGATTTTTTCCGACGCTGTGCGTGCTTTTTCAAGAGTGTCGGCACGGTTGAGCTGGTAAAAACCTTCGAGGATCGGGTTATCGGTTTCTAGGAACGCCCACCACATGGCGATAGGCGTCTTGCCAGCGGACTCGCCCAAGGCATCGTTGATGATAGGGCCATGGGGCGAGCGGCGCAGAGTCAGGGTGACCGGCTCGGCATCCTTGACAGTGATGGTTTCGGTACGGCTTTGCAGGTCTGTCCATTGGCCGTGATACCACACCTGGTTGGGGTTGTCGGGATTCACTTTCTCGGCAATCAGATCCAGGTCATCGTTCTGGAACATGGTGATGCTCCAGGCGAAGTCCTTGTTGTGGCCCAGGGATGCAACCGGGTTGAGCGCCTGGTGATGGCCATATAAGTCAAAGCCGGGGTAGCTGAGTTGCGCTTCGTACCAGACGGCGGGTACCGAGAAACGAATATGCGGATCGCCCGCCAGTAATGGCTTGCCGCTGGCCGTGCGGCTACCCGATACGGCCCAGGCATTGCTGCCCTCGAACTGTGGCAAGCCCGCTTCGGCGAGCGCATCGTTGCTCAGGCGGGCGATGCTGTTGAGGTCTTGCCAGTCGTTGCTGGCCAGCGGTTGCTGTATCACGCCTTGTGGATGCCAGGCCAGGTCAAACACCTTGAGGTAGTCCGGGCCGAGCTGGTCGCGCACGTAGCTCAACACCGGTTCTGTGCGAAACGCGGCAGCAAAGCTGTAAGCCATGTAGCCGGCAACGCTGATGGTATCGGCGACGGTAAAGGGGCGCTTGTTAATGCCCAGTAGATCAAACTCAACAGGAGCCGGATTGTTGTCCTGATACTGGTTTATACCGTCGAGATAGGCCTGCAGCGCTTTGTATGATGCACTGCTTTTATCCATCTTCTGCACGTACTTGTCGGCATGCTGACGAATTTCCAGGGTGCGGAACAAGCGATCGGTATCAACCAGCTTGCTGCCCAATACCTCTGCCAATTCCCCCCGTGCCAGGCGGCGCATCAGTTCCATTTGGAACAGCCGATCCTGGGCATGTACATAGCCAAGGGCGCGGTACATGTCCGCTTCGTTTTCAGCCTTGATATGCGGCACGCCGCGCTCGTCGTAGCGCACGCTGACAGGTGCTTGCAGCTGTTGCAGGGCGATTTCTCCCTCGCGCTTGGGTTGCTTGCTGGTGCAATACCAACCGCCGCCAGCCGCCGCTAGAGCAACGATGACGGCCAGTGCAGTGAGGGAGCGTTTCATTCGATCATCCTTATTGTTGTCTTGCGGTTCTAGCCGCGTTTTATGTCGCTATTGTGCGGACTAGACAGCTATACAGCATTGACCAAATGCATTTGCAGTGAAATTATCTGGTCAATCAATGGGTCGCGAAGTGCAGATGATCAGCGAACAACAGTTACCCACCATCAGCCTGACTCACTCGGCGACCATGCGCCGCTTGCTGTATGAGGGATTGAGCAGCCTTGGCTTTGATCCAACGGATACTTACCGACGCGCCTATGACGGTGCACGTTTGTCGCCGCCATTGATTGACACTCGCCAGGAACATGACAGTGCACCGCGCTTTTGGCAGGCACTCGAGCAGTTGACCGGCGATGTGGATATCGGCCTGCACCTGGGCGAAGTGATGAAGCCGCGACCGATGGACGTGGTGGGCTACCTGCTATTGGCCAGTCGTGATTTGCGCCAGGCGCTGGAAAGCTTTGTGCGCTTCCAGCACATTCTCTCGGGTGGCTTTGCTGCACGGCTTGAGGAACAGCGCGACAGCGTACGGCTGATTATCGACCTCAACTACCGAGGGGTCGGCTCGTTGCGTCAGCAAATCGAATGCCTGGCCCTGCTTTGGCAGAAACAACTCAGCAGTGTGACCGACGATGAGTTCTGCCTGAGTGCAGTCGAGTTCCGGCATCCGGCGCCACGGCGCATCAGTGAGCATCGGCGCCTGTTTGGTGTCACGCCACAGTTCTGTCAGCGCCACGATGCCTTGATCTTTCCCCAGGCACTGCTTGCCAGGCCGTCGCGCAGTGCCAACCCACGGCTGTTCAAGCTGCTTAGTGAGCAGGCGACAGTCGAGCTGGCGGAACTGAGCGAGAACCTCTTGCTGGACCGGGTCCGTAACTGGCTGGAAGCAAACCTGGGGCAACAGCTCTGCAGCTTGCAGGCTTGCGCGCCGGCGTTGAATCTAAAACCGGCGGCCTTGCAGCGGGATCTGGCAGCCCAAGGCAGCAGTTTTCGTCAGCTCCACGATGAGGTTCGCAGGCTACGTGCGCTGGCGCTGCTGGAGCAAGGCATGGCGACGCGTGATGTTGCCAGGGCCTGCGGCTTTGCTGAGTTGTCGCCATTCTACCGGGCGTTCAGGCGTTGGCAGGGTTGCACCCCAAAACATAAAGCGCGGTGTTGACTCCGGCTATTTGTCGCTGGCGTTCCAGTAACAGAAGCAACCCACCGCCATATTATTGCTGGCGCTGACCGAGCGCCCTTCAGCCAGGGCGTTAAGGATTGGCTCGATAAAGCTGTTGCTCGAATTACAGGTGAGCCCCGAGCTGTATGGGCCAAAGTAGGCGAGATTGCCCGCTCGGTCCCAAATCGCCACGGCTGGGCTTGCTGGCAGCTTTTCGCTCCCCGGCAGTTGTTGCAAGGGCTTCAGTGCTTTGAGGGTGTCGGGCAACTGGCCGCTGCTTCCCGGTTTTTGCACTGCGTAAAACGCAACGCCTTGCACTGCGAAGTGTTCGACCAGTTCCGCAAGGTGTTGTTGATTGCCGACATTGCAGGGGCATGCGGGGTCCCAGAAATGCACCAGTCGAATCGGGCCGGGCCCTGCTATGTCAGGGGGTAAGCGAATATCTGCTCCCGTGAAAATGGCTGTGCGCTCACTGAATGCGCGCAGGTAGCGTGCTTCAAACCAAACAAATGCCGACCATAGCGCAACGATCACTGCGACTACGGCAATACTGGCAATGATGATTTTATGACGGGTAACTGGCATGGTGAGCTGTCTATCCAAGGTGGTATAGCTTGCCACGATGCGCCCGGCAGCAAAATATCCGCAGTGCAGGCAATGACGTGAAATAATCGCCCTACACGCCCACCAATCATGGAAAGCCCAATGCCAGAGCGTTTCACCCCTGACAGCGTGGTCGCCGGTCTGCGACCCATAGCCGCAGCTGCCATGAGCTTGCCGCACGAGCAGGCGTACCGCTCGTTCTATCGGCTCGACAAGCTCGCGGCGCGGCAGGTGCGTCTGGGTTTCTTTGATGCCGCCGGTTATCGCATCGCAGCCCAGGTGTGGTGGCCCCAAGCGCCCAAGGCAACCCTGGTCTTGCTGCATGGTTATTACGATCACTTGGCACTGTATCGCCATGTCATTGAGTGGGCGTTAAGCATGGATTTCGCCGTCTTTGCATTTGATCTGCCGGGGCATGGCTTATCGAGCGGTGCGCGGGCCAGTATCGGTGATTTTGCTGAATACCAGATCGTGCTCAAGGCCGCTTTGGCGCAGGTTGGGCAATTAGACTTGCCGCAGCCCTGGCACCTGTTTGGCCAGAGCACCGGCGGGGCGATTGTGGTTGATTATCTGCTTACGGGTAATCCCGGCCCTGAAATTGGCCAGAGCATCCTGTTTTCACCCCTGGTACGGCCCCGTGCATGGGGGTGGTCGAAGTTGAGCTATCACTTGCTTAAGCCTTTCGTGCGCAAGATCTCAAGACGTTTTACCGAAAATTCGCACGATACTGAATTTATCGACTTCCTCCATCACCACGACTCACTGCAGCCGCAATGCTTGCCCACGGCATGGGTTGGCTCGTTGGCCCGCTGGGTGCTGCACATCGAAATGGCGCCGCCGAGCCCGCGGAGCCCTTTGATAATCCAGGGTGAAAGCGATATGACGGTGGATTGGCGGCACAATCTACAGGTGCTCAAGGAGAAATTTAAGGCGCCGAAGATTTTGCTTTTACCCGAGGCGCGGCATCACATGGCCAATGAGTCGCAGCTCTACCGCGACCAGTACTTTGCATTTCTGACCGAACAGATGCGCAAATAGCCCAACCGCAAGGCGCCAGTGACGCGCCGGGATTAAATACCTTGCGGGGCTGGCGCCAGATCCGCTGTGTTCTGGCCGACAGCCAAGCCTGCGCGCATCGCAGCTAGTGCTGCCTGGTAGTAGGTTTTACCTGCATCTGACTGGGCGAAGCTGACAAACTCTTCAAGCTCGGCATCGCTGAGGTCGCGATAGACAAACAACAAGGTGTTATCCAGCTCCGCGCCGATTTGGTTCATCAGGTTTTGCCGTTGCGAGCTGAGCAGCGCCTGTGCAGTGCCGCCACCGAGCAAGCCTGGAATCATCTGGCTGAGGCTGTCTGCTGCCACACCGGCCAGCGCCAGGCTGACTTCGGCGCCGGCTTCCTTGGCGGGCAAGGCTTGCGCCAGATGGCCAATCAGCAGGCGCCGGCTGTCTGAGGCATCAACTTGCGGCAGGCCATTGGCGTAGCGGGCAAGTTGATCCTTGCGGGTGGCCAGGGTTTCTGCAGCCACTATTTTCTTGCCCAATGCGGAATTGAAGAAGCTGACGGCAGGGGCTGGGTCCGCCAGATTGTCCTGCAGGGCTTGTTGCGCGCGCTGGTCCATGGCTTGTGGCGCAAAGCGTTTATTGCTGTTGTCGACCAATGCCTTATAAACCGCGGGCGGCAGTGTGCTGCGATAGCGCGCCTGGGCAGCGCTCAGGGCATCGTTGAAGTTGGCGCGCTGCTCGGGCCAACCGGCGACCTTGTACAATTCGACTGAAGACGCTGCCAGGCTCGGCAGGCTGATAAACATAAACAGTGCAACACATAGGGCGCGCATAAGGACTCCTGTCTGGCGTGCGGCTATTTTCATTGGCCAGTCGATGCTTGTCGAGAAGCAGAAGCAGCGCTGATAGAATATCGGCATGTCTGAAAATCCTTCCCTAGAGCAGCTTTCGAGCATCGTCGACGACCTGGCAGAGCAGGGCTGGTCACTGCAGCCTGCATTTATCTCACAGACTCTGACCCTCGAACTGGCCCAAGAGTGCCGTAAACGTGCAGCGCAGGGCGCATTAGTGCCTGCGAGTATAGGCCGTGGCCAAGGCCTGGCGGTACAGGAAGGCATTCGCGGTGATCGTATCCAGTGGTTGGAACCGGGCCAGTCGCAAGCCTGTGACCAGTACTTGGCCAAACTTGAGTCATTGCGCCAAGCCATCAATCAAGGTTTATATCTGGGGCTTGAAGACTACGAAAGCCATTTTGCCCTGTATCCGCCGGGTGCATTCTATAAGAAGCATCTGGATCGCTTTCGTGACGATGACCGACGCGCTGTGTCAGTAGTGCTGTATCTTAATCAAGAGTGGGAAACCGGGCAGGGCGGCGAGTTGCGCTTGCACCTGCCAGGCGGCGGGGTGCGTGATATAGCGCCGCAAGCCGGGGTACTGGCAGTCTTTCTGTCCGCCGATATGCCCCATGAGGTGTTGCCCGCCCAGCGTGAGCGTTTGTCGTTAACGGGTTGGTTTCGCCGGCGGGGTGACTCGGTCCTTTAGGGCTGGTGAGTGGAGATAGCGATGCAAATGATCCTGGTCAGCCGTTGCCTGTTGGGCCATCGCGTGCGCTATGACGGCGGTGCGCACGGGCCTTATGACGTGCTGGCGCGCTGGCAAGCGGAAGGCCGGGTTATTGCCCTGTGTCCGGAAGTCGCCGGTGGTCTGCCAACACCGCGCCCTGCCGCTGAAATTCCAGGTGGCCAGGGCGCCCAGGTGTTGGATGGCCTGTTGCCCGTGGTCAGTATTGAAGGTGAGGATTTCACCGCTCAATTCGTATCGGGCGCCGAGCAGGCGCTGGCGTTGGTCAAGAAACACGACATTGCAATCGCCTTACTCAAGGCACGCAGCCCCTCGTGCGGAAATATTGAGAATTATGATGGCAGCTTCAGTGGCAACAAGGTTGCTGGCGAAGGCGTAACTGCCGCTCTGCTGCGGCGCGCGGGCGTTGCAGTGTTTAACGAAGAGCAACTGGACGCGGCGACCCGGGCGCTTGCTCGGCTTGAACTAGACTAGAGCTGCTGATTGCAGGGAACAAACCTGTTTATTGCAGCGTCAATCCCATGAATCAATCCACAAGGTGTTCATGATGAATAAGTTAGTGCCTGCCTTCGCCCTGAGCTTTTGCATGCTCGGAGCCAGTTTCGCCGCCCTCGCTGAAGTGCCCCGGACAGCTGCTCCGGAAAATGCCTCGGTGTATATCATCGAGCCTAAGGACGGAGCCACTGTCGATAAAACCTTTACCGTACGTTTTGGCCTCAAGGGGATGGGCATTGCCCCGGCGGGCGTGGATGCTCCGGATACCGGTCATCACCACTTGTTGATCGATCTCGACCAGTTGCCTGCTATGAACGGCCCGCTACCGGCTACCGAAAACGTGGTCCATTTCGGTAAGGGCCAGACCGAAACCGAGCTGACCCTCGCCCCGGGCAAGCATACGTTGCAATTGCTTCTGGGCGACAAGAACCACGTGCCATTTGACCCGCCGGTGCTGTCGAAAAAAATCACTGTAACGGTTAAATAGCCGGGTTGGGTTTCAAGCAAACCCAAATGCCAGCCACTAAAAAGGGAGGCCAAAAGCCTCCCTTTTTAGTGCAGCTGTTCTGTTTTAGAACAGAACGCGGCTGCGGATAGTGCCGTTTACCTGCTGCAGTTTCTCCAATGCCAGATCGGAGTACTCAGCATCGACGTCGATTACCACGTAGCCAACCTTCTCATTGGTCTGCAGGAACTGACCGGAGATGTTGATGGCGTTTTCGGCGAATACGCGGTTGATCTCGCTCATCACACCTGGAATGTTTTCGTGGATGTGCAGCAAGCGGTGCTTGCCAGGATGTGACGGCAAGGCCACTTCCGGGAAGTTGACCGACGATACCGAGGTCCCGTTGTCGCTGTACTTGACCAGCTTTTCAGCCACTTCCAGACCAATGTTGGCTTGGGCTTCGGCGGTCGAACCACCGATGTGCGGCGTCAGGATTACGCGGTCAAGGCCACGCAGCGGGCTTTCAAACTCTTCAGTGTTCGAGCGAGGCTCGACCGGGAACACGTCGATGGCCGCGCCAATCAGGCGTTCTTCTTTGATCGCAGTTGCCAGGTGGTCAAGTTCCACCACAGTGCCGCGTGCAGCGTTGATCAGGATGCCGCCTTGCTTGATTGCGCGGATTTCCGCTTCACCGATCATCCACTGAGTCGATGGCAGCTCAGGAACGTGCAGCGAAATGATATCGCACATGCCGAGCAGATCATGCAGCTTGGCGACTTGCGTGGCGTTGCCCAGCGGCAGCTTGGTCACTACATCATAGAAGAACACTTGCATGCCCAGTGCTTCTGCAAGCACCGACAGCTGCGTACCAATCGAGCCGTAACCAACAATGCCCAGTTTCTTGCCGCGGATCTCAAATGAGTTGGCCGCGCTTTTGATCCAGCCGCCACGGTGGCAAGAGGCGTTCTTCTCCGGGATACCGCGCAGCAACAGAATCGCTTGCGCCAATACCAGTTCGGCAACCGAGCGGGTGTTCGAGAAGGGGGCGTTGAATACGGCGATACCGCGCTCGCGGGCCGCATCGAGATCCACCTGGTTGGTGCCAATGCAGAAACAGCCGACGGCAACCAGTTTGTTTGCGCAATCAAATACCTCAGCCGTCAGCTGGGTACGAGAGCGGATGCCGATAAAATGGGCCTCGGCGATCTTTTCCTTCAATTCGGCTTCAGGCAACGAGCCGGTGAGGTACTCGATATTGCTGTAGCCGGCAGCCTTCAGGGTATCCACGGCATTTTGGTGGACGCCTTCGAGAAGAAGGAACTTGATCTTGCTCTTGTCGAGAGAGGTCTTGCTCATCGGAGTACCTGTTGTCCCACAATAGAGTGTCAGGAAAATTCTCAGCACCAACTGCTGATAAGCCCGTGGGTTAGTGCTGGGCACTGATTAACGGGGTGCGTATGCTAGCATAGGTGCCCCGCGAAACACCCTATCCTGGCAGATGAAGCGTGCTCAGGGTGACCATGAATCGTTTGAGAGTTCTGTAGATGACCAATCCTGCCCTGATTGATGAGTTGAAGTCCTTAGTCGAAGTCGGAAAAGTGCTGACCGATGCCGATTCCCTTGATGCCTACGGCAAGGACTGGACCAAACACTTTGCCCCGGCACCGCTTGCTATTGTCTTTCCCAAGAGCGTTGAACAGGTGCAGGCCATCGTCCGCTGGGCGAACCAGAGCAAGGTCGCTTTAGTACCCTCCGGCGGCCGCACCGGGTTGTCTGCTGCTGCCGTCGCGGCCAACGGCGAGGTGGTGGTTTCGTTTGACTACATGAATCAAATTCTTGGGTTCAACGAATTTGATCGCACCGTGGTCTGCCAGCCAGGTGTCGTCACAGAGCAACTGCAGAACTTTGCTGAAGAACAGGGCCTGTATTATCCGGTGGATTTCGCTTCCGCAGGATCCAGTCAAATTGGCGGCAATATCGGCACCAATGCCGGCGGTATCAAGGTTATTCGCTACGGCATGACCCGCAACTGGGTGGCTGGCCTAAAGGTGGTGACCGGCACTGGCGAGCTGCTTGAGTTGAACAAAGACCTGATCAAGAACGCCACCGGCTACGACTTGCGCCAGCTGTTTATCGGTGCCGAAGGCACACTGGGCTTTGTGGTCGAAGCGACAATGCGCCTCGATCGCGCACCACAGAACCTGACCGCAATGGTGCTGGGTGCCGCTGATTTCGATTCGATCATGCCGGTGCTGCATGCCTTCCAAAGCAAACTTGACCTGACCGCCTTCGAGTTTTTCTCGGATAAGGCCCTGGCTAAGGTCATGGCGCGTGGCGATGTGCCGCCAGCCTTCGAAACCGATTGCCCTTTCTACGCATTGCTTGAGTTTGAAGCCAGTACCGAAGAAGTGGCCAACGCTGCACTCGAGACCTTTGAGCACTGCGTTGAGCAAGGCTGGGTACTCGATGGCGTGATGAGCCAGAGCGAGGCGCAACTGCAGAACCTGTGGAAGCTGCGCGAATATATCTCCGAGACCATCTCCCACTGGACGCCATACAAAAACGATATTTCGGTGACCGTTTCTAAAGTCCCGGCGTTTTTGCATGATATTGACGAGATCGTCGGCGAACATTACCCGGATTTCGAGATTGTCTGGTTCGGTCACATCGGGGACGGCAACCTGCACCTGAACATCCTCAAGCCCGAGAACCTGAGCAAAGATGAATTCTTCGCCAAGTGTGCCACTGTCAATAAGTGGGTGTTCGAGATCGTGCAGAAGTACAACGGCTCGATCTCGGCTGAGCATGGCGTGGGCATGACCAAGCGTGACTACTTGGGATACAGCCGCTCTGAAGCTGAAATTGCCTACATGAAGGCCATCAAGGCGGTGTTTGATCCCAATGGCATCATGAATCCCGGTAAAATTTTCGCTGAGTAATTGCCAGGCCAGGCCGGGACTGAACAACACATCACTGATGTCCGGCCTGTTGTCGAGCCCACATTGTTTTGCATGCATTGCCTTTTGAGGACTATTCATGAGCTACCAGCATCAGTATATCGACGGCACCCTCATCCATTTCCCAATGGGTAAAGTGGTGTGCATTGGTCGCAACTACGCCGAGCATGCCAAAGAGTTGAACAACCCTGTTCCGACCGAGCCGCTGTTGTTTATCAAGCCAGGCAGTTGTGTAGTGCCACTCAATACTGGGTTCAGCATTCCTGACGACCGTGGCTCGGTGCACTACGAAGCCGAGATCGCGGTGCTGATTGGCAAGCCACTGTCGCGCTCACCGAGCAGCGAAGAAGTACGGGATGCGATTTCAGGTTTCGCGCCTGCCCTGGACCTGACCCTGCGTGATGTCCAGGCCAAGCTCAAGGAAAAGGGCTACCCGTGGGAAATCGCCAAGTCATTTGATGGCGCCTGCGTGCTTGCGCCTTTTGTCAGTGGTGATGCCATCACTGACTTGGCCGACATTGGCATTCGTCTGTGCATCAATGGTGAAGTCCGCCAGGACGGTAACAGCAGCGTCATGCTCAACCCGATCGTGCCAATGATCCAGAACATGGCCGCTCACTTCAATTTGCAACCTGGCGATGTCATTCTCACTGGAACTCCAGTCGGAGTAGGCCCTCTGAACAAGGGTGATCAATTGCAGATTGAACTGGTTGGGTTGAGCAGTTTCACCAGCCAAGTCCTCTAATCAAATGATCCGGCCCCTTTCTTAGTATGTGCAGGGATGCGCGTTGAGCGGTATTTGAACCTGAGGATACGCCTAGCTTGAGCGGTATCGTTTTTATTGAGTAATAGCGGTGCCCAAAAGCTCGAAGGTGTTCAGCACTGTATTTCGCAGTCTGCTGGTTTTAATGCTTGTGGTGTTTGTCAGTGTCGGGCTCTATCAGCGCTGGGATGAACGCGCGCTGTTCCTGCTCAAGGAGCTGCAAACCAGTGCCGAGATGCAAGCGTCAAGCATCTGGTTGCCCAGCTACCGCGTGACCCTGGCCGGCAAGGCGATTGCCGGGCTTGAAGAGGGTGAGGTTTCCGGGCTGACGTACCGGCCCAGCAGCAACACCCTGTTTACTATTTTGGGCAAGCATAGCGAGTTGGTCGAGTTATCGCTGACTGGCGATGTGTTGCGGCGTATCCCGGTGACAGGGCTTGAAAACCCCGAAGGTGTCGAAGCGCTCTCTGGCGACTTGATGGCCATCGTCGATGAGCGTCAGCGCACGCTCACGGTTTTTCCATTGACTGCAAGCACAACCCAGATCAATGCCAGGCAGCAAATCCAGGTTGACCTGGGCTTTGCCAAGGCCGCTAACAAAGGCTTTGAGGGGCTAGGCTGGGACAGTCGTCGCCAACTGATACTGTTGGCCAAAGAGCGAGATCCCCGGGGCTTTTACACCTTGCCACTGCCAGGCAAGAGCGGTCCGGCCCAGGGCATGCTTGAGCTTAATATCGACGATGTTTTTGTCCGCGATATTTCTTCCGTGAGTTTTGATCCCCGGACCGGGCATGCGCTGCTGCTCTCTGACGAGTCGCGGGTATTGGTTGAGCTGGATGCCAACGCCAGGCCGCACAGCTTTATCAGTCTTGCCAGTGGATTCAATGGTCTGGGTTGGGGCGTCAAGCAGCCCGAGGGCGTGACCACCGGTGCCGATGGCGATATCTATGTGGTCAGCGAGCCCAATCTGTTCTATGTGCTGTCTAAGTAGCCACTGGAACATCACTTCGCTGTTTGAGGATTCTTTTAAGTTTGGCTTAAGGCAAAATTCAGCAAGGCTTCAGCTACGCTGGTTAATCTGACCCTGTCATTCACTGATTAGAGATTCAGACTATGAAACGCACTACTCTCGCACTGCTGCTTGCCCCACTGTTCTCGACTGCGGTCATGGCTCAAAGCTACAACGGTCCTAGCGCCAACGTTCAGGTGACCACAGTCGCTGAAGCGCTCAAGGCTGCTGACGATACCCAGGTTGTGCTGCAAGGTCAGATTGTCGAGCGTCTGCGCGGTGAACACTACACATTCAAGGACGCCACCGGCACCGTCGAAGTTGAAATCGATGATGAAGACTGGCCGAGCCAGAGCGTTGACGATAAAGCCACCGTCAAGCTGACCGGTGAAGTTGATCAGGGTCGTAGCGGTGTTGAAGTTGAAGTCGACCGCGTGGAGCTGGTCAAGTAACACTTGCTGTGATTGGCATTCCGGGTGCATTTGATCTAGTGCATCCGGGGCCAGACCCAATGTTGGATGCGCTGCTGCAAGCTGGGCTTGGGCGGCGTTTTTTATGCGCAATTTCTGAGAAGTACAAACATGGGTTCCCTGTTCTCGGTTAAACGTGTGTTGCTGGCCTTATTGGTACTGGTGGTGGTATTGCTGGCGGTCGCTGCGCAGCAGTATCGTTTGTTCGAACGGATCTGGTTCAACGCAACATCTGCCAGCAGCAGTCAAGCGGATGCGATCTGGCTGTCGGATTATCGCGTCAGCCTCGAGGCCAAGAAAATTGAAGGCCTTGATGATGATATCTCCGCGCTGACTTACGACCCTGATAGGCGCACCTTGTTTACCGTCACCAATACGCAGCCACAGCTGATCGAGCTCTCCCTCGATGGCCAGGTTTTGCGCCGTATTGATCTGGTGGGCTTTGGTGATCCCGAGGCGGTTGAATACATTCGCCCCAATGTATTCGTGATCACCGATGAGCGGCTCCAGCGGCTGCTGCGGGTAGAGATCGATGACAGCACCAGGCAAGTCAATGCCGATCAAACCAAGCAGTTCTCACTCAGCGTGGGTGGGGGCGGCAACAAAGGGTTCGAAGGCCTGGCCTATGATTCTGTGGGCAAGCGCCTGTATGTGGCCAAAGAGCGTGACCCCGTACGAATCCTTGAAATAACCGGTTTTGCCGAAGCCAATGCCGAACAAAAGTATTCAGTGCATGTGGTTGATAACATCAAGCGCGATAAGGGCTTGTTTGTTCGCGACCTGTCGAGCCTGCAGTTTGACGAGAAAACGGGCCATTTGTTGGCGCTCTCTGATGAGTCGAGCCTTGTCATCGAGCTTGATGTGGAGGGCAAGCCGATCAGTACCTTATCCCTGCTGCGTCGCCAGCATGGCTTGAAGGCGTCGGTGCCACAGGCTGAAGGTGTCGCCATGGATGATAACGGCGTGCTCTACCTGATCAGTGAGCCAAACCTGTTCTATGTGTTCGAGAAGCAAGCCAAGTAGTGCGCTCATAAAAAACGCCGGGGCTCCATAAGCCACCGGCGTTTTTGAGTCCAAGGCCTTGGCTTTAGCTTTCGTCGTTGAGCACGGCTCCTGGCGCATTCTTCTGGACTGATTCAACACCGTTCTTGCAGCTTGCGGCAGTGGTGTACATCTGGCTTTGGCCTACCACCTGGCCGTTTGTCGCCTTGAGCACGAAGTAATGCTTGTCGTTGCTGCTGGTCTTGATTTCGAAAGCGCCTTCGCGCGCCGAATTCTTTTTCACCGATTCAATGCCGTTAAGCGCCGAGTCCTTGGCTTTGTACATCTCGCTGGTGAGGATGATCTCACCGTTACCTGCGAGCAGGTTGAAGTGGAACTGACCGTCTTTGGCTTTTTTCAGGTGAAATTTACTGGCCATTTTGACCTCCTTGGTCGGGATAGGGACAATCCAAGCCTAGCTGGTCTTTGCCATCCGACCAGCCCAAGCCTCCTATCGAGTCAGACTCTTGACCCCTTCGCTGGTTCCCAACAGCAATAAATCGGCACCACGCGCCGCGAACAGGCCGTTGGTGACCACGCCCACGATTGCGTTGATGCGCGTTTCCAGTTCAATTGGGTTGACGATCTGCAGATTGAATACATCAAGAATCACATTGCCGTTATCCGTAACCACGCCTTCGCGGTACACCGGATCGCCACCGAGCTTGACCAGCTCGCGGGCCACATGGCTACGCGCCATAGGGATCACCTCGACCGGCAGGGGAAAGGCGCCAAGCACTGGCACCAATTTGCTGGCATCGGCAATGCAGATAAAGGTCTTGGCTACGGCCGCGACTATCTTTTCGCGAGTCAATGCAGCGCCGCCGCCTTTGATCAGGTTCAGGCGCTCATCGCTTTCATCAGCGCCATCGACGTAAAACTCCAGGTCACTGACCGTATTCAGTTCGTAGACCGGGATGCCGTGGCCTTTAAGGCGTGCTGCGGTGGCTTCAGAGCTGGCAACTGCACCGTCGAACTCCATCTTGTGCTTGGCCAGCGCATCAATAAAGCAGTTGGCGGTAGAGCCCGTGCCCACACCCACGATGCTCTTGGCGTCGAGCTTGGGGAGGATATGGTCGACAGCAGCCTGCGCCACAGCTTGCTTGAGTTGGTCCTGAGTCATCACGGTTCTGAGCCTAAGTTGAAGATGGGTGAGGGCTAATTATAGCGGCATGTGCAAGAAAACCCTGCCACTAATGTGCTGCAATCGAGTCACGACGTCGCAGCCAAATCCCCCGATTCCGTGTGGTCTAGCACGGCCGCCGTGGGGTAGACTCGTGAGCTCCTTTGAATACCGCCAGCGATTAGAGATCATGCTCGAACACTACGTTAAGAAAATCCTGACCTCGCGCGTCTATGACGTAGCGGTGGAAACGCCGTTGCAAGTCGCTCCTCAACTTTCAGAGCGTCTGGGCAACAAGATTTTGCTTAAGCGTGAAGACTTGCAGCCGGTTTATTCATTCAAGATTCGTGGCGCCTACAACAAGCTGATCCAGCTCAGTGATATCGAGCGTGAGCGCGGTGTGGTCACTGCCTCGGCCGGCAACCACGCCCAGGGCCTGGCCATGGCTGCCAAGCACCTTGGGATCAAGGCCACAATCGTGATGCCCAAGACCACGCCGGAAATCAAGGTCCATGGCGTGCGTTCGCGTGGTGGAATCGTAGTGTTGCACGGCGATAGCTTCCCCGAGGCATTGGCCCATTCGCTGAAGCTGGTCGAGGAGCAGGGCTTTACCTATGTTCATCCCTACGATGACCCGGACACCATTGCTGGCCAGGGCACGGTGGCGATGGAGATCCTGCGCCAGTATCAAAGCAAGATCGATGCGGTGTTCGTTCCTGTTGGCGGTGGCGGGTTGATCGCGGGAATCGCGGCCTACGTCAAATACCTGTGCCCGCAAACCAAGGTCATAGGCGTCGAACCAGATGACTCGAATTGCCTGCAAGCCGCCATGGCGGCGGGTGAGCGTGTGGTGTTGGGGCAGGTTGGGCTGTTTGCCGATGGTGTGGCAGTTGCCCAGATCGGCAAGCATACCTTCGATATCTGCAAGGATTATGTCGATGAAGTGGTTACCGTCAGCACCGATGAAATTTGCGCGGCGATCAAGGACATCTACGATGACACGCGCTCCATCACCGAGCCTGCTGGCGCCTTGAGTGTCGCCGGCATCAAGAAGTACGTCGAGCGTGAAGGCGTCCGGGATCAGGTGCTCATCGGCATCGACTCGGGAGCCAACATCAACTTTGATCGTTTGCGTCACGTCGCCGAGCGTTCCGAGCTGGGCGAAAAACGCGAGGCGATCATTGCCGTGACTATTCCCGAGCAGCCTGGCAGCTTCAAGGCGTTCTGCGAAGCCCTTGGCAAGCGCCAGATCACTGAATTCAACTACCGTTACCATGCCGCCAAAGAGGCACACATCTTCGTTGGCGTGCAGACGCATCCCGAAACCGACCCGCGCAAGGCGTTGGTTGAAGGCCTGCAAAACAAGGGTTTCCCGGTACTTGATCTGACCGACAACGAACTGGCCAAGTTGCATATACGCCACATGGTTGGCGGTCGTGCGGAGCGGGTCAGTGACGAAATCGTGCTGCGCTTTGAGTTTCCCGAGCGTCCGGGTGCGCTGTTCAACTTCCTCAATAAGTTGGGTGGGCGCTGGAATATCTCGATGTTTCATTACCGCAACCATGGCGCCGCGGATGGCCGTGTGGTGGCGGGGCTGCAAGTTCCTCAACACGAGCGCCATCTGGTCCCGGCAGCACTTGACGCGATCGGCTATCCCTACTGGGATGAGAGTGAGAACCCGGCGTACACACTTTTCCTTGGATAGGCCCAATATACGATGGAACATTATCAACTGATAAAGATCGCCCACAGCGCTGTTGCAGTGCTTGTACTGTTAGGTTTGCTGGCCCATGTGTTCATGCTCTGGAAAGCCCAGCGCAGCGGTGATGCCGGCGTGTTGCAGCGTAAACTCAAGCGCACACGCTTTATCAGCATGCCGGTGCTGGCCCTGTTGGCGCTGACGCTGCCGTTCAGTGGTTACTGGATGGTCGACATGACCGGGTTGCCGCTGAGCCAGATGTGGTTGTTGGCAAGCAGCCTGTTGTTTGCCCTGCTGGTGATCCTGGGCCTGTTGCTTTCCGGGCGCCTGCGCGTCTGGCTGGCGCTGGGCGAGACGCCGGCATCAACCGGCTTGAAGCGCTTGTGCATGGCTTATGCGGTGCTGATCATTATCCTGCTGATCGCGATAATGGGGCTGATGGGCGCCAAGCCGGTCTAAGGGGTTGCTCCCAAAAAGGGTTACAGGCGCGCGCCGTAACCCTTTTTTTGTGCCTGCCGAGTCTCGGCGCTATTGATTCAGCGCAGTGATATCACCGGCCAGCCGCGCTTTTCGGCTTCGGCTTGCAGGCGTGGGTCGGGGTCAACGGCGAAGGCATGGCTGACTTGCTCAAGCAGCGGCAAGTCGTTCATTGAGTCGCTGTAGAAGTAACTGTCTTCAAGGCTGTATCCGGTCTCCTCGAGCCAGCGATTAAGGCGGATGACCTTACCTTCCTTGAAACAGGGTACATCGGTTGTTCGGCCGGTGTAGCGGCCGTCGGCCATTTCGCATTCGGTCGCCAGCAGGGTGTCCACGCCAAGGCGGGCGGCAATAGGTCCGGTGACGAAGCGGTTGGTCGCGGTGATGATGACCAGCTTGTCACCTGCCTGGCGGTGTTGTTCGAGCAGGGCCTCGGCCTTGGCCAGGATAATGGGCTCTATGCAATCGCGCATAAAGTCATCGTGCCACTGCTGCAACTGGCTCATCTCGGTGCGCCCGAGTATGTCCAGGGTGAAATTCAGATAATCGGTGATGTTCAGGGTGCCAGCCAGGTAGTCCTGATAGAACTCGTCATTGCGGTTCTTGTAGGCCACGCCGTCGAGGATGCCGCGTTCACACAAGTAGTCGCCCCACGCGTGATCGCTGTCACCACCGAGCAGGGTGTTGTCGAGATCAAATAAAGCCAAGCGCACACATCACCTTACTGATTGAGTCCAAGGGCCCGCAGAATAGCTGCTTTTGCGAGGTATTCCTATTACACCATCTAGCGCGTTGCCGCTGTCGCAGGCTTTGTGGAACAATGCCAGTACATGCGTTTACGAGGTTGTGCGCCGTGATTGACTCCGATGGTTTTCGCCCGAACGTCGGCATTATTTTGACTAATGATGCCGGGCAGGTGCTGTGGGCGCGCCGGATTAACCAGGACGCTTGGCAATTCCCACAAGGTGGGATCAACGATAATGAGTCGCCGGAAGACGCGCTTTATCGTGAGTTGAATGAAGAAGTCGGGCTCGAACGGCGCGATGTTCAGATTCTCGCCTGCACCCGTGGTTGGTTGAGGTATCGTCTGCCTCAGCGGTTAGTGCGCACGCACAGCCAACCGCTGTGTATTGGTCAGAAGCAAAAATGGTTTTTGCTGCGCCTAACCTCCGATGAGCAGCGCGTACGCATGGACCTCACCAATAAACCTGAGTTTGATGGCTGGAAGTGGGTCAGTTATTGGTATCCTCTCGGTCAAGTCGTTACATTTAAGCGTGAAGTTTATCGCCGCGCCCTTAAAGAACTCGCACCGCGTTTGTTGACGCGGGACTGACATAGACTAGAGTCGAGCCATGCTCAATACGCTGCGCAAGATCGTCCAGGAAGTGAATGCCGCCAAAGACCTCAAGGCGGCGTTGGGCATTATCGTGCAGCGCGTAAAAGAGGCCATGGGCAGCCACGTTTGCTCGGTTTACCTGCTCGACCCTGAAACCAACCGTTTCGTACTGATGGCCACCGACGGCTTGCTCAAGCGTTCGATTGGCAAGGTCAGCATGGCCCCCAATGAAGGCCTGGTCGGTCTTGTAGGCACGCGCGAAGAGCCGCTGAACCTCGAAAATGCAGCCGCTCACCCACGCTATCGCTACTTTGCCGAAACCGGTGAAGAGCGCTATGCCTCATTTTTGGGCTCGCCGATCATTCACCACCGTCGGGTGATGGGCGTTCTGGTTATCCAGCAAAAAGAGCGCCGCCAGTTCGACGAAGGTGAAGAAGCCTTCCTGGTGACCATGAGCGCCCAGCTCGCCGGGGTTATTGCCCACGCCGAGGCCACGGGTTCGATTCGTGGCCTGGGCAAGCAAGGCAAGGGTATCCAGGAAGCCAAGTTTGTCGGCGTGCCCGGCTCGCCAGGCGCGGCGGTTGGTACTGCGCTGGTAGTACTGCCACCAGCGGACCTGGAAGTGGTCCCCGATAAAACCATTGAGAACATCGACGCTGAATTGGCCTTGTTCAATACGGCTCTTGAAGGCGTTCGTGCAGACATGCGCGCACTTTCGGCGAAGATGGCCACACAACTTCGCCCAGAAGAGTGTGCGCTGTTTGATGTCTACCTGATGATGCTCGAAGACGCCTCGCTGGGTAACGAGGTGGTCAAGGTCATCAAGACCGGCCAGTGGGCGCAGGGAGCCTTGCGCCAGGTGGTAACGGATCACGTCAACCGTTTCGAATTGATGGACGATGCCTACCTGCGTGAGCGAGCCTCGGACATCAAGGACCTGGGCCGGCGCTTGCTGGCGTATTTGCAGAAAGCTCGCCAGCAAAACCTGACGTATCCCGATAACACCATCCTGGTCAGTGAGGAGCTGTCGCCGTCGATGCTTGGCGAAGTGCCGGAAGGCAAGTTGGTCGGGCTGGTTTCGGTGCTGGGCTCGGGTAACTCCCATGTGGCTATCTTTGCCCGTGCCATGGGCATCCCGACAGTCATGGGCGCCGTGGATTTACCCTATTCGAAGATCGACGGAATCCAGCTGATCGTCGATGGTTACCATGGCGAGGTGTTCACCAACCCCAGTGAAATACTGCGCAAGCAATACGCTGACGTGGTTGAGGAAGAGCGTCAGCTAAGCCAGGGGCTCGATGCGCTGCGCGCCTTGCCGTGCGAGACGCTCGATGGACATCGCATGCCGCTGTGGGTCAATACCGGCTTGCTGGCGGATGTAACCCGCGCGCAAGAGCGTGGTGCCGAAGGTGTGGGCCTGTACCGTACCGAAGTGCCCTTTATGATGAAGGAGCGCTTCCCCAGCGAAAAAGAGCAACTGGCAATCTACCGCGAGCAGCTTGAAGCTTTCCACCCGCTGCCGGTAACCATGCGCAGCCTGGATATCGGCGGTGACAAGAGCCTGTCCTACTTTCCGATCAAGGAAGACAACCCATTCCTGGGCTGGCGCGGCATTCGCGTGACCCTCGATCATCCGGAGATTTTCCTGGTACAAACCCGGGCCATGCTCAAGGCCAGCGAAGGGTTGAACAACCTGCGGATCCTGTTGCCGATGATATCGGGGGTTCAGGAGCTTGAAGAGGCCCTGCACCTGATCCATCGGGCGTGGGGCGAGGTGCGCGATGAAGGCACCGATGTGCCATTGCCGCCAGTGGGCATGATGATTGAGATTCCGGCAGCGGTGTACCAGACCCGCGATTTGGCGCGGCAGGTGGATTTCCTCTCTGTCGGCTCCAACGACCTGACACAATACTTGCTGGCTGTGGATCGCAACAATCCACGGGTTGCCGACCTGTACGACTTCTTCCACCCGGCTGTTTTGCAAGCGCTGCGCAAGGTGGTCGATGACTCGCATGCCGAAGGCAAGCCGGTGAGTATTTGCGGGGAAATGGCCGGTGATCCAGCCGCGGCGGTGCTGCTAATGGCGATGGGCTTTGATAGCTTGTCGATGAACGCCACCAACTTGCCCAAGGTCAAGTGGCTGCTGCGCCAGATCACCATGACCAAGGCCCGCGAGCTGCTGGCGCAGGTGATGACCATCGACAATCCGCAGGTTATCGACAGCACCCTGCACCTAGCATTGCGTAACCTAGGTTTGGGCCGAATGATCAACCCCGCCTCGGATATTCAGGCATAAGACCCAGTCCTGGCCCGTTGCCAGGCTTGGGCACTTATCCACAGTCAGCCTTGCAGGCTGACTTCGCCCAATGCCACACCAAGGGTGCCAAAACTGCGTTCAACCATCTGCCAATGGCCGTCGGCCTGGACGATCAATGCCGTGCTGGCGCGGGTGCCGTAGGTCTGGCTGGCAATAAATGCGCTACCAAGCAGGCGTTCGGTGGCGATGCCGACGCCGGTGTCAGGCAAGGCGTTGTCGTTCGGTACCTGGTTATCGCTAAGCAACTCCAGCATAGCCTCGGGTCTTGGTGACTCAAGTAGCTGGGCAAGGGCCTGCTTGGCGTAATCAACCTTGGGCCAGGCGCTGTCGAGCTCGGCATTGGATAAACCGTAAACCCCGGCACTAAGCGTTTGGGCTTGGCCGCTGTGCGAGTTGAAATAACACAGCTGCTGACCATCGCCGACCAGTAGATTGAATCCCGAATAATCCGCCGCGCTCACCTTGAGGGTTTCGATATAGTCGCGGGCGCTCAGACTGGTGCGCAGGAAGTTGGCGGGCAACTCACCCCGTGAACGCCGGCCCGCCGGCAGTTGCATATTGCGAATATTGGTCAGGGCGGCGAAACGACCATCACCACTAATGCCGAGCCAGGTGCCGCCTGCTTCGAGGTCGCGCCCGGCGTATATCCCAGGTGCGTCGTGCCATTGACTCAGGGCTGCGCTGGGGCGCGCATAGAACTCATCGCGATTGGCCGCAACGACCAGTGGCTGGGCATGGCCGGGGCGCCAGGCAAGGGTTATCAGGCACATGATTGCTTCCTTGGTTGATGGTGCTGCCACTTTACGCAATGCCGGGCATGGCATCCATCGCTCTTGAGTAGAGGCAAATTGCTGCATCCGTTACCATGCGCCTTTATTTTTGGGGGTGGTGATGGAGCTGCTGCTGTATCTGGTGCTTGGCGCTGCTGCAGGGGTTATGGCCGGGCTGTTTGGTGTCGGTGGCGGCTTGATCATTGTCCCGGTGCTGGTTGCCAGCTTTGCTGCCCATGGCTTTGCCCCGGAAGTTTTGACTCACCTTGCGGTGGGCACCTCACTGGCAACCATCATCTTTACCTCGATCAACTCGGTACTCGAGCACCATCGCCTGGGCGCCGTGCGCTGGCCGCTGTTTATCTGGATGGCTGTGGGTATATTGCTTGGCGCAGCCTTGGGTGCGCTGACTGCGAGTAAGATCCAGGGGCCGTTGTTGCAGAAGATCATTGGGGTGTTTGCCATTAGCGTTGCGCTGCAAATGATTCTTGGGTTGAAACCCAAGGCCAGTCGTGGTGTCCCAGGCAAGCCCGGATTAACCGTGGCGGGAGTGGTGATCGGCTGGGCGTCGGCGATTTTCGGCATTGGCGGTGGCTCGCTGAGCGTGCCGTTTTTGATGTGGCGCAGTGTGCCCATGCAACAGGCGGTAGCAACTTCATCGGCTTGTGGCCTGCCCATTGCGTTGGCGGGTGCCATAAGCTTTATGTGGATCGGCTGGAACGAAGCGCAGTTGCCACAATGGAGCGCAGGCTTTGTTTACCTGCCTGCATTGGCCGGTATTGCCGTTAGTAGTATGTTTTTTGCGCGGGTGGGCGCACGCTTGGCGCATCGTTTATCACCCGTCGTACTCAAGCGTTTATTTGCCCTGCTGTTATTTTGCGTGGGCTTGAATTTCCTGATTTAACGCCTTCTTAGGAGTTTTTTGATGCTGGCTTACCCCCAGATCGACCCGGTTGCAATTTCCCTCGGGCCGCTGCAAATCCATTGGTATGGCCTGATGTACCTGGTCGGGATTGGCGGTGCATGGCTGTTGGCTTCGCGCCGCCTGCATCGTTTTGCGCCGACCTGGAACAAGGAAAAACTTTCAGACCTGGTGTTCTGGTGCGCCATGGGCGTGATACTGGGTGGCCGCCTGGGTTACGTGCTGTTTTATGATTTGCCCGCTTATATTGCCAACCCGCTGCTCATCCTTGAAGTATGGAAGGGCGGCATGTCGTTCCACGGTGGTTTTATCGGCGTGATGCTGGCTGCCTGGTGGTTCGGCAAGCGCAACAACAAGACCTTCTTCGAGTTGATGGATTTTATTGCGCCCTTGGTGCCTATTGGCCTGGGCGCAGGGCGTATCGGCAACTTCATCAACGCCGAGCTGTGGGGCAAGGCCACTGACGTGCCTTGGGCAATGGTGTTCCCGACCGACCCGCAGCAGCTTGCCCGTCACCCGTCGCAGTTGTATCAGTTCGCGCTTGAGGGCGTGGCGCTGTTCACCATCCTGTGGTTCTACTCACGCAAACCACGGCCAACCATGGCGGTGTCCGGGATGTTCGCCATGTGCTACGGCATATTCCGCTTCATCGTCGAGTTTGTCAGGGTGCCGGATGCGCAGTTGGGGTACTTGGCCTGGGGTTGGCTGACCATGGGCCAGATTCTGTCGCTGCCAATGATTATTGGCGGCATGGCGCTGATCGCATACGCCTACCGTCGCCAAGCTGCCCAAGGAGCCGTGCAATGAAACAGTATCTGGACATGATGCGTCTGGTTCGCGAGACCGGCACCTTCAAAAGTGATCGCACCGGCACGGGCACCTACAGCCTGTTTGCCCATCAGATGCGTTTCGACCTGGCCGAAGGCTTCCCGCTGGTGACCACCAAGAAGTGCCACCTCAAGTCGATCATCCACGAACTGCTGTGGTTTTTGCAGGGCGACACCAATATCCGTTATCTCAAGGAAAATGGTGTACGCATCTGGGATGAGTGGGCCGATGAAAACGGCGATCTCGGTCCGGTCTACGGCTACCAGTGGCGTAACTGGCCGGCGCCTAACGGGGAGTCGGTTGACCAGATCAGCAAGCTGATCGAGATGATCAAGACCAACCCGGATTCGCGCCGCCTGATCGTTTCGGCCTGGAATCCGGCGCTGGTCGAGCAGATGGCGTTGCCGCCTTGCCATGCCCTGTTCCAGTTCTACGTCGCGGACGGCAAGCTCAGCTGCCAGTTGTACCAGCGTTCGGCTGATATCTTCCTCGGCGTGCCATTCAATATTGCCAGCTATGCGCTGCTGACCTTGATGGTGGCGCAGGTCTGTGGCTTGCAGCCCGGCGAGTTCATCTGGACCGGCGGTGATTGCCACTTGTATGCCAACCATATCGAACAGGCTGACCTGCAACTTAGCCGTGAGCCGCTGCCATTGCCGCAGATGAAGCTCAATCCTGAGGTGACCGACTTGTTCGCCTTCAAGTTTGAAGACTTCGAACTGGTGGGTTACGAAGCCCATCCCCATATCAAAGCGCCTGTAGCGGTCTGATGCACAGCGCCGAGCTAAAGGCCTTCTACATGGTCGCCCGCCTGGGCAGCATTACCCAGGCGGCGAAAAAGCTCGGCCTCAGCCAGCCAACGATCACCACTCAAGTCCGCAGCCTTGAAAGCCAGTACAACGTCGAGTTGTTCTATCGCGGCGGCCGGCGCTTGACCCTGACGCAGGCAGGTGTAGAGCTGCTGCCAAGGGTCAAGAAACTGATGCAGGAGGAAGCCGATATCGAGTTCTTCCTGCGTAATTGCGGGCAGGCGCAAGGCAAACTGCGCCTTGCCGCCACCGCACCCTATTACATGCTCGACCTGATCAAGCGCTTTCATCAGCAATACCCGCAGGTCGAAGTCAGCCTGGAAATCGGCAATTCCCAGCAGGTTATCGAGGCGCTGGAGGATTATCGTGTCGATCTGGCCGCGTCTTCGCAGCTCAACACCGATGCTCGCCTGACGCATCTGACCCTTGGCCAGGACCCGCTGGTATTGGCGGTGCACCGCGAACACCCGCTAGCTGCACAACAGAGGGTGAGCGTGAATGCCTTGGCCAGTCATTGCCTGTTGATGCGCGAGCAGGGTTCAACCACACGTGTGTTGACTGAAGAAATGCTCGCGCGGGCCAATGTCAGCGCTGCCAGGTTGCTTGAAATTGGTGATCGGGAGTCGATTCGCGAAGCGGTTGTACGCAATATCGGTGTCAGTGTGATTGCTCGCCAGGAAGTGCCTGATCATCCTGATCTGCGGGTGGTCGAGCTGGAGCAGGCACCGATGATCAGCGAGCATCTGTATTGCCTCAAGGAGCGCCGTCAGGCGCGCTTGCTCGCCGCTTTCCTGACACTGGCCCATTCCACTGTTGGCGATTGAGCAGCCAGCATCCTGAAAACGGCAAGTCATTCCCAAATATACCGATGTCACTATTGGCAGCTTTTGCCTAACTGCCATAAAGCCTTCGCATAGCTTGTTTAGCATCAACCTCATTCGAGCAATTTGCTCAGTGAGGTGGCACATGACTCAACACAATATGCAGGTTCGCGGTATCCACAAGGGTTTCGGCGCTTTCCAGGCGCTTGATGGTGTTTCTCTGGATGTCGAGGCCGGGGAGCTGGTGTGTCTGCTTGGACCATCGGGTTGCGGCAAAACTACCTTGTTGCGCTGCATTGCCGGGCTGGAGAAGCAGGATCGCGGCAGTATCGTCATTGGCTCGCGTGACGTCTCCAACTTGCCGCCACAAGCCCGCGACTACGGCATCCTGTTCCAGTCTTACGCGCTCTTTCCCAACCTCAGCGTGGCGCAGAACATCGCCTACGGCTTGAGCGGCGATAGCCGTGAAGTCGTGCGTGCACGGGTCAGCGAGATGCTTGAACTGGTTGGCCTGCTCGGCAGCGAGAAAAAGTATCCGGGCCAGCTCTCCGGCGGCCAGCAACAGCGCGTTGCCCTGGCTCGCGCGCTGGCTCCCAAGCCTTCGCTGTTGTTGCTCGACGAACCCATGTCGGCGCTGGATGCGCGGGTTCGTGAACATCTGTGTGGCGAGCTGCGTCAGTTACAGAAAAACCTTGGCGTGACCACCTTGATGGTGACCCACAATCAAGATGAAGCGATGCTGATGGCCGACCGAATCGCGGTGATGAACCAGGGGCATGTCGAGCAATACGCTACGCCGCAACAGATCTATAACCAGCCCGCGACACCTTTTGTTGCTGAGTTCGTGGGGCAGGGCAACTGGTTGCCATTTGCCTGCGGTCAAGATGGCAGCGCCCGGGTTGGTGGACTGCAGGTGCAGTTGCCACAGGCTAAGGCACTGCAACAAGGACGTTTGTTCTGTCGCCCTGAAGCGGTGGTGATCAACCCGCATGAAGGGATCGACAATCAGTTTCATGCACAGATGCGTGATGTCACCTTCCTGGGCAACCGTTGCCGAATGAATTTCGAACTGACGGATTTGCCGGGGCTGACCCTGCAGGCCGAGTTGTCCCCGGAGGCCATGCCGCGCCTTGCGAGCCAGGATATTCGGGTCGCGCTGCCTTCAAGCAGCCTGCAGGTGTTTGCTTAACATGACGGCGCAACCGCATATCAATCTGCAGGCACCTGCACAGCGCAATCATGTTGTCGGCAAAAGCCATGCAGGCTGGGCTGACCGCCTGTTTATTGAGGGTGGTAAAGGCTTGCTACTGGTGCTGCTGGTCGTTGCCGTGTTGTTGCCCCTGCTGGCCATGCTCTGGCGCGGCTTCGGTGGTGACGGGGGAGGCCTTGGCGCTGCCTATGAGCTGTTTTCTAGCGCCAACTTCCGCTGGTTGCTCTTCAATAGCTTGAGCGTGTCGACCACTGTGGCGCTGATCGTGGTGCCGCTGGCATATCTGTTTGCCTATGCGCTGCAACGCACGCTGATAGCGGGCAAGGGTGTGTGGCGGGCGATTTCATTACTGCCACTGATGGCACCTTCCATGCTGCCAGGCATTGCCTTGATCTACCTGTTTGGCAACCAGGGCATCTTGCGTGGGCTGTTCGCCGACAACATCTACGGTTTCTGGGGAATA
This sequence comes from Pseudomonas segetis, assembly GCF_900188155.1. Classification (GTDB taxonomy): domain Bacteria; phylum Pseudomonadota; class Gammaproteobacteria; order Pseudomonadales; family Pseudomonadaceae; genus Aquipseudomonas; species Aquipseudomonas segetis. Next base: position 190,968 of record NZ_FZOG01000006.1, on the reverse strand, counting down.
GTGTTGGGCGAGGTGATTTATACCTTCCCCCATGCATTGATGATCCTGATCTCGGCCCTTTCCCTGGCAGATGCCCGGCTGTTTGATGCGGCATCGAGCATGGGGGCATCACCATGGCGAGCATTTCGCAGCATCACCTGGCCGGGCAGTCGCCAGGGTGTGTTTGCAGCGTTCTGCCTGGTGTTCACCCTGACCATTACCGATTTTGGCGTGCCAGTGGTGGTGGGTGGCGATTACCAGGTGCTGGCGCTTGAAGCCTACAAAGCGGTGGTCGGCCAGCAACAGTTCGGCCGTGGTGCATTGATTGGCATGGTCCTGTTGATCCCGGCGCTGCTTAGTTTTGGCGTCGACATGTGGCTGCGCCGGCGTTCGCGAGACAGCATGAGCGGGCGCGCCCAGGTCTATCACCCGCAACCCTCGCGTCTGCGCGATAGCGTTTTCCTGGGCATCGTTATTCTGGTGTGCGCCGCGCTGTTGCTGGTATTTGGCATGGCGATTTTCTCCTCGCTGGTCAAGTTCTGGCCTTACAACCTGTCACTGGTGCTGGATCACTACAGTTTTTCCGACCTGCCCGGCGGTTGGTCGGCCTACAGCAATAGCTTGATCCTTGCCACCTGCAGCGCGGTATTTGGCAGCTTGCTGATTTTTACTGGCGCCTACCTGATGGAGAAAACCCGGCAAAACACATTGACGCAAATCCTGCGCATGCTCAGCTTTATTCCGATGGCGGTGCCGGGGTTGGTACTGGGCCTGGGTTACGTATTTTTCTTCAACCTGCCGAGTAACCCGCTCAGTGGTTTGTACGGCACCCTGACCTTGCTCGTGGTGTGCACCATTGCGCACTTCTTGACCACTGCGCAGATGACCGCCAGCACGGCACTGCGTCAACTGGACGGTGAGTTTGAAGCCGCTGCGCTGTCGCTGAAAATGCCTCTGGCCAAGCATTACCTGCGCGTAACCCTGCCGATTTGCCTGCCTGCCCTGCTCGACATCATTCGCTACTTGTTCGTCTCGGCGATGACCACTGTGTCAGCCGCAATCTTTCTGTATAGCCCCGACAGCATGCTCGCCGCCGTTGCAGTGTTGAACATGGATGACGCAGGCAATGTTGGCGGCGCGGCTGCGATGTCGACCCTGATTTTACTGACCTCGGCTGGCGTGTCGGTGCTCTTGGCCACTGTCTCGCGGGGGCTTCTGATGCGTTCGCAAGCCTGGCGCCAGGCCGATGAGCGCAATTTAAAGCCACTCCCCACTGGTGGGGCTTCAAGGCTCGCCGGTGCAGCCTGACTGTCATGAAAACTGATTCTGCCAACCCATAAAACCTCGATAATGGAGCTTCACATGTTCAAACGTACTGCTCTAGCGACCGCCTTGATTGCCGGTTTCAGCCTGCACGCCACTGCCGCGACCGAGTTGACTGTGTACACCGCGCTCGAAGTGGAACAACTCAAGGCCTACAAAGAGGCGTTCGAAAAGCAAAACCCGGACATTGAAATCAAATGGGTGCGTGACTCGACGGGCATCATCACCGCCAAGCTGCTGGCAGAAAAAGCCCGGCCGCAGGCTGATGCTGTCTGGGGGCTTGCGGCGTCTAGCCTGGCTGTACTCGACAAACAGCAAATGCTGGAGGCCTATGCGCCCGCGCAGCTCGACAAGATCAGCGCCAATTACCGGGATGCGGCCAACCCTCCAGCCTGGGTCGGAATGGACGTCTGGGCCGCGACAATTTGCTTCAATACAGTCGAGGCCGAAAAACAGAACCTGCCGAAACCGGTTAGCTGGGAAGACCTGACCAAGCCGATCTACAAAGACAAGATTGTGATGCCCAACCCGGCCTCATCCGGTACCGGTTATCTGGATGTCAGCTCCTGGTTGCAGACCTTTGGTGAGCCACAAGGCTGGGCCTACATGGATCGCCTGCATCAAAACATCGGCCAGTACACCCATTCCGGCTCCAAGCCTTGCAAGTTGGCGGCGGCGGGGGAGTTCCCGATCGGTATCTCGTTCGAATACCCGGCGGTTCAATTGCAACGCAAAGGGGCGCCGCTGGATATCGTCCTGCCCAAGGAAGGCCTGGGCTGGGATATCGAGGCGACCGGCATTATCAAAGGCACCGCTCACTTGGAAGCGGCCAAGAAACTGGCTGACTTTTCTGCCAGCAGCGACGCCATGCAACTGTACAAGAGCAATTTCGCGGTGCTTGCCCAGCCCGGTATTGCTGAGCGCTTCCAGGAATTGCCTGCCGATTATGAGCAGCGCCTGATCAAGAACGACTTTGCCTGGGCTGCGGAGAACCGCGACAAGATCCTCGCAGAATGGCGCAAGCGTTATGACGGCAAATCAGAGCCTGTTGCCCAGTGATGCAGCCGGCAGCGACGCTCTTGCGGTGTTGCGCGACAGGGGCAGGCCGTGGCCTGCGCCCGCGCGCCTAGCCAGATCGCCGCTGCCTGGTGCTCGATTTGTGGTGCGGTTGATTGGGTAAAAGCGCTGCTGGACGGGTGCGACCGCAAGGCGTGCTCCTCCAGTCAGGGTGAATTAAACACTGCGTTTGAGGATTTTTAATGAGTCAGCAAGATTGCGACCTGCTGGTTGTCGGTGCCGGTATTCTGGGCCTGGCCCATGCCTATGCGGCAGCTAAACGCGGCCTCAAGGTCAAGGTATTCGAGCGTAGCCATACGCCGTTGGGCGCTTCAGTGCGTAACTTCGGGCAAGCGCTGGTGACTGGCCAAGCCCCCGGGCCGATGCTCGATCTGGCCCGCTTGAGTCGCGGCCTATGGGCCGGTCTTGCGGCTGAGGCTGGCTTGTCGATCAAGCAGCAAGGCTCGTTGCTGTTTGCCCGTACCGAAGCCGAAGAAACGCTGCTGGAAGCGTTTTGCGCTGGCCGTGCACGCGAATACGAGTACAAGGTCGAACTGCTGCGTGGCTCGGCCCTAAGCGATTTATATGACGGGCGCTTTGCACATCATCGCGCAGCCTTGCATGGTCTTGATGACCAGCAGATCTATTCGCGTGAGGCCATGCCGCAGTTGGCTAAGCACTTACAACAACGCTATGCCGTAGAGTTTCACTTTTCGACCCTGGTGCAGGATATTCAGCCTGGCATGGTCAAAACTACCAGCGGTGTCTTCCGTAGTCCGCGAGTGGTGGTTTGTTCAGGCCACGATTACCAAACCTTGTTGGCTGAGCAAATCAGTGAATTGAAGCCGCAAGTGTGTGGCCTGCAGATGTTGCGGGCGCGCTTGAAGCAACCGTTGCAGTTGCAGCATGCATTACTCACCGGGTTGAGCTGTGTGCATTACGGTGCATTTTCCGACTTGCCTGAGGCGGATGCTATTCGTGCGCAAATTTCCCAACAGCAGCCGGAGCTGGAAGCCAATGGCATTCACCTGCTGATCAGCCCGACACCCTACGGCGAGCTGATCATTGGTGATTCCCATGTCTATGGCAGCGACATCGAACCCTTCAATAGTGAAGCGGTTGATCAAATAATGATCAGTCTGGCCGAGCATACCTTGGGGGCGCCAATTGATGTGATCGAGCGTTGGCAAGGAGTTTATGGCGCGCGTGGGCCTGGACCATTCAGTGTGCTTCGCGTGGATGAAGGGGTGCAGGCTGTGCTGATGCACACCGGGCTAGGCATGAGTGTCGGGCTGGGTTTGGGTGAGCGCACCATTGCCGCAATGCTTGGTGAAAGTGCTTGGCCAGGTACTCAGGCCGCATAAGGGTAGTTGCTCGTCATGGCCTGAGCCAGAGCGGTTGCAGGCTATGCTACCCAAGCCTGTGAAACGATCCATTGCGCCTCAAAGCCAGGGTAGCGGCCAAAGTTTGTTACCCTATTGCCTTTGTTGCCAAGCATGGAGCGTTGAGGTGCATAGGATTGTTGCAGTGTTTATTTTGTGTCTGTACAGCTTTTCAGCTGTCGCGGATGAGCCTGGAAAAACTACTCTGCGCGTGGGGCTAAGCGAGGTTCCACCCTTTGTCATTCATGATGACAATGGAGAGTGGCACGGGATAAGTGTCGATGTCTGGAATGATGTGGCCGAGGCATTGGGCTATAGATTCGAATATGAGCCCATGCAGTTTGGCGAGCTGTTGCCAAGCCTTGAGGCAGGTAAACTCGATGTGGTTATTGGCGCCTTGACCATGACCGCCGAGCGCGAAAGCAAGCTTGACTTTACCCACCCTATCTATCAAACAGGGTTGGCCATTGCGGTGCCCCACGGCGGTGACAAAAGTGGCTGGGCAACACTCAAGGGCTTGCTGTCCTGGCAGTTTGCTAGCGTGGTGCTGGGCCTGGCTGGCTTGTTATTGCTGGTCGGTGCGTTGCTCTGGATATTCGAACGTCGGCGTAACACTGACCAGTTTGGTGGCAAGACAACACAAGGGTTGGGCAATAGCTTCTGGTGGGCAGCAGTAACCATGACCACGGTTGGCTATGGCGACAAAGCACCGGTGACGTTTGGCGGGCGCGTTATCGCCATCATCTGGATGTTCAGTGCCTTGATCATGGTGTCGACCTTTACTGCTGCGGTCACCAGTGCGCTGACCGTCGGTAATCTGCAAAGTGGTATCAAGGGCTCTGAAGACCTCCGTCGTGCGCATGTAGCGACAATCGGCGGCACAGTCGGTGAGAAGTACCTGACCAATCAACGAATTCGCAACACCGTCTACCCGGATGTGCTGAGTGCAATGCGCTCGGTGCAAGAGGGTGAGACTGACGCGGTTGTCTACGACCTGCCGATCCTGCAGTATCGCAATGCAGAGTTGGACGGCGGTGGTTTGGACATCCTGCCGGGCACCTTTGACAATCAGTCATATGCCTTTGCCGTCGCCAGTGGCAGCCCGTTACGCGAGCCGATCAGCCAGGAAATCCTGCGCATCACCAACAGTGACGAGTGGCAGCGCCTCAAGGATGTTTACCTGGATCACTAGTTCCAGACCTCCTCGCGGGCCTGAGCGTTAAACATCCTTGGGCAGCCTTGGGCGATTGATCAGGGCCGCACCAATCGCCCAAGACAGGCTGTGGGCCGACTTGGGGTAGCCTGCCGCCTGTTTCAGCCCCTGCTGATCCGTTGGTCAAGCAGCTCTTGGGTCAGTGCTTCGACTCGCTCGCGGCGTTCGCTGTTGTTGCGCCAACTGCGATTATCAATGCTCGACCACTGCGGGTAGGCGCGGGCGTCGCGCAGGGCTTCGGGTAGTTTGCCCTGGCGCCAGGTGCTGTCCTGGGGCGCGGCGAGCTTGATTGCATTCATTGCCGCATGGCCGCGTTCATCCAGGGCGCCCAGCAGCAGTTGCTGGCGCAGGGCCAGAAGACGCAGCACGGCATCGTCAACTGTGAGTTCTCGCTCGCCTTTGAGCTTACCCTTGAGGCGTCGGCCATAGCCGCGCAAGGTTTGTGCGCCACCACCAATCAATGCGCCTAGCGCCGCCGCCGCGCCCAGGGTGACGCCGCCAACCAGCAGGTCGACCCCCGCACCGGTTGCCGCGCCTGCAGCCATGCCGCCACCGACCTTGATCCCCAACTGCTTGAGGGTTTGCGGGTTGAACAGGTCATCGCCCCAGCGACCGTCAAGCAGGGGGAGGTCTTCAGCCTTGGCGTCATCTTTGCGGAAGGCATAGAGCTTGAGCAGGTCTTCGACACAGCGCTGTTCGCGTTTGCAAATACTTTCGCGCAGGGCCTGGATCGCCGCTTGTTCAAGCGCCGGTTCAGCCGCAACGCTGCGTCGGTAGGCCGCGCAATCAATCAGCAAGTCGGCAATCAACTGCAAGCCGGCCTGTATTCGGGCTTCGCGTTGGGCCTGATGATCCTCGACCAGGCGTTGTAATTGAGGGGCCGCTTTTTCCAGTAACAGGCCCAGGCTTTCATAGAGGCGCCGTTCTCCATCAACGGGCGGTGCCACGCTGTCGAAGCGCACCAGTGCGTGTAAACCAAGGCGGGCCAGTGCTTCTCGCCATTCCTGTTCGCGATGGCTGGTGCTGGCGACAAAATTCAATACCGGCAGCAAGGGGCGTCCGCACATGCTCAACACCTGGAGTTCGTCGCGGTATTTGGCCAGGACGGGCTCGCGTGCATCAATCACATACAGACCGGCATCGGAGGCTTGAAGCTGGCGCAGTACCTTGGCCTCCTGCTCGAAACGCTGGTGGGCTTCGCTACTTTGCAGAAAACGCTCCAGGCGTGCCGGGCCATCGAGCCGCTCGCCGGGATGATCAAGACGTTCCAGGTAGTCGAGCAGGGCGATTGCGTCTTCCAGCCCTGGTGTGTCGTAAAGCTCTAGCAACGCTTCACCTTCAACGGACAGGCGTGCGCCCTCAACATGGCGGGTAGTGCTGTGGCGGTGTGATACCTCGCCAAAGCCGACGTCACGGGTCAGGGTGCGCAGCAGTGAAGTCTTGCCGACATTGGTGTGACCGACGATGGCCAGTCGCAGCGGCTTGTTTTTAGTCATGACCGCTCTCCAGCCAGCTTAGCGGCGCTGAATCACTGTGTTGCAGTTGCAGGGTGTCGAGCGCCCTGTGCCAGTCGCTTAGGCGATTGCTGTCGAGCGGCTCGCCTGTTGGTGGCTGTAATAGCCAGATGCGTGTGGCACCCGCGCAGCGGCTTAGTTCGCCGAGCAGGCTCAAGGCGCCCCGGTCGGGCGAGCGGCGCGGGTCGCAGGCAATCGCCAGGCGGGCCGGGGGGAAGCGCGTCAGCTGATCGAGCAGGCGCTGGCGCTGTTCGCGGCTGTCGATCACCCCGGCATCGCGTACGCTTTTGGGCAGCTTGGTTGGTGGCCATTGGCGCTGGGTATCCAGTTCGATGGCCATCAACACCGCTTCTTCGCTGGTGTTGATGCCGTTACCTGCCGCGGGCTGATACAAGGCGTCCGGCGCACTGTCATTTATCCCAAGGCGCTCGCTGCTTGGTTGCAACCGTTCGCGCAGCAGGCTGTAGCCGGGTAGGTTGGTGTCGAGTTTCAGGGCGGCGCGGCCTTTGCGCCAGAACAACCAGCAGGCAAGCGCCAGCAGCAGGCGCGGAATGATGCCGTAAATCAGCAGCACGCCGACCAGCCAGCCAGCCCAGCTTTGCCGGGCGGCTTCGCTGAGCATGGCACTGTCGCCGCTGAGGCGGATCAGTTCGGCATCCGGCAAGCTGAAGCCAAACAGCGCGGGCAGGGCGCCGATGCCTTGTGTCAGCGCGGTAAAGGTGTCACCGCCGAGAATGGTGCTTTCCCAGACAAAGCCATAGCGTCGTGTGGCCAGCAGCAGCAACATGCTCAACAATGTGCTGATCAGCGCGACCAGCCAGAATCCGTTGCTCATGATGCCCAGCACCCAGCGGCTGAGTCGTTGGCGTTGCAGCAGAATGAGCAAGGCCGGTGCCAGTTGCGCCACCTGTGCATCGCGCGCCAGTTTCTCGCTGAGCCACAACCACAAGCGGCCCAGTGCGCCGGCGCTATTGCCCGCAAGCAAAAGTCCGAGCAGCCAGCCGAGTAGCATCAGCAGGTTAAGCCCAAGCATGCTGCCGAGCGCCCAGAACACGTTGACCGGGCGCAAGCCATCGCCGAGCGCCGCCACGCTCAAACCTATGCCGCTGAACACCGCCAATACCAGCATGGCCAGGACCGCCAGGCGTGAGCCTTGGTACCAATGGCTCAAGGCTTGTAGCTGGCCGTCACGTTCGGCCAGCAATAAAGCACGGTGTTGCAGGCGCTCGGCAAAGTCACCGCCGCTGATTTGCACCCGGCGGTTGGCTTCGCTGTCTTCGAGCGGCCCGGTGTGCTCCTCGCGCAAGCGGATGGTCTCGGTGAGCCAGAGCTTTTGCAGTTTGCTCAGCGTATTGGAGGCAGCTGTCACGCGGTATCTCGCTTCAGGAGTGAATGCTGAGCATAACCGCTGAACGCTGTTTGAACTATTCCATCGGCTTATTTGCGCAGTTTGATGCCAATGTCTGGCTGGTCCATGAACAGGCCGTCGATACCGGCGTCGAGGAATATATCTATTTCCTGCTCGATATCTCCCCGGGCTTGCGGGTCATCACCCTTGCGCAGGTTCACTGGCAGAAAGCTGTTTTCAGCGCGAAAGGTGTAGGGATGAACTTTCAATTTCGCGGCGTGGGCATCGGCTACAAAACGGGTGGCGTTGGCTGGGTCGAGCATGCCCTTGCTGTCGAGCGGGATGATTGCGCTTTTGTGTGGACCGACGCCGACTGCGTATTCGGCAACTTGTTTAAAGCCCTGCGGCGTTGCCATCTGCGCGTAGGTCAGGCTGCCGCCGCTGCTGACCTGGTCAAAGGGCTGCCCTTCGCCGTATAGCTGAATCAAGCGAATATCGCTGTCACGACTGAGCTGTTTAAGATTATTGACCTCGAACGACTGGATATAAACCGGTGCCTCGGCGCTATCCAAGCCGTTTTCCCTGAGGATTTTCAGCAAGGGTTTCTCCATGCTCAAGCCTTGTTGCTGAAAGTGGCTTGGGTGCTTGGTTTCGATATACAGGCCAATCTGCCGTTGCTGGCTGCGTTGCAGGTCTTTGCTCAGGTCGATGATTTCCTGCAGCGTCGGGATCTGCAGGCTGCCGTTCAAGCGGGCATTGCCGGGACGCACGTCGGGGATTCGCTCAATGGCGCGCAGGGTCTTGAGTTCAGCCAGGGTAAAGTCTTCACTAAACCAGCCATTTAGCGCGATGCCATCAACTGTTTTACTGCGTTTGCGTTCGGCAAATTCCGGGTGATCCGCCACATCGGTGGTCAAGCCCAGTTCATTGTCATGCCGCGCCACCAGTTGCCCGTCCTTGGTCATTACCAGGTCGGGCTCGATGTAGTCAGCGCCAAGGGTGACCGCCAATGCGTAAGCGCCGAGCGTGTGTTCGGGCACATAGCCGCTGGCGCCGCGGTGGCCGATGACCAGCGGATAAGGTTGCGCTTCGGCAGTGTGTTCTTGGCTGGGCGACTCAGGCGCTGCGCCCGCCATAAAGGGCAAGCAAAGCAGGCAGGCTAAAGCGCCCAGGCGAGAGTGGGCGGCGAGAAGAGGGTTGGGTGCAGGCATGCGCGTCGTCCTTGTACGGGGTGCAGGCTAAAAGGATAGTCTGCAACAGGCTTGGTGACCCTTTGTTTACAGCCGTCTGGATTGTAGACGCGCCACGCGTTGTCGCACCCTGGGCCCAAGCTTTGATATGCTCGCCCGCATGAAAAATACTCTTCCTCTTTGTCTGATTGCGGCGCTCGCGGATAACCGCGTGATTGGCCTCGATAACCAAATGCCTTGGCACTTGCCTGCTGACCTGAAGCACTTCAAAGCGCTGACGCTGGGCAAGCCGATCATCATGGGACGCAAAACCTGGGACTCGCTTGGCCGACCCTTGCCGGGGCGCCTGAATCTGGTGGTCAGCCGCCAAAGCGGTTTGCAACTTCAGGGTGCCGAAGTCTTTGCTTCGCTGGAGGCGGCGGTGGCCCGTGCCGATGCCTGGGCCCGCGAACAGGGCGTGGATGAGTTGATGCTGATTGGCGGCGCGCAACTCTATGCCCAGGGGCTTGAGCAGGCACAGCGCATGTACCTGACGCGGATCAATCTGAGCCCGGACGGCGATGCCTGGTTTCCTGAATTTGATGCCGCCGCATGGCAACTGGTCTCAAGCGAGGCGCATCCTGCCACCGAGACAACCCCGCCTTATGTATTTGAAGGCTGGCAGCGCCTTTAAACGCATGGGGAGGGTGGATGGCGTTTTTCCATCCACCATTGCAGGGTGTGCTGTTCCTAGCTGCGGTCAGCCAGCACGCCGATCAAAAAGAACACCAGCAACAGCACTGGCGCCAGTGTGTAGTTGTTGAACTGGCCAAGGCCCGCGCTCAGGTAAGGCGTCAGGAATACGATGGCCAAGCCATACACCACGGCGCAGACGATGACGAAAATGATGGTGCGGAACACAAAGTTCAGGCCGCCAATGCTGCGCTGAACCCAGGCATTGATGGCTGGGCCGAAGAGTACGAACAAGGTCGCCATGATCGCCAGCGAGATGTCGTACAGGTGGCTGCGACTCCAGCGTGACAGTGTGGCGGTTAGGTCAAGTAGCAGGTCCATGCGGTGTCCTTAGAGCAAAAGGCTCATCAACTGCCTATCAAGGCAAAAACTGTTGCAGTAAGTCATTTAGAAACAACTGGCCCTCTGCTGTCGCAGTCAGGCGATCAGGGTTGTCTTGCAGCAAGTCGCGTTGTTGCGCTTCTTTGCGTGCCTCGCTTAGCAGGCTGAGCGGCAGGCCGGTGCGCTGGCTGAACAGCTCGCTGGCCACACCTTCGGTAAGGCGCAATACATTCATCAAAAACTCGAACGGCAACTCATCCTGCACGAGAACGCGCTCGCCTGCACTAAAGCGCTTGTTTGGGTCGAGGTAGTCCTTGGGCAGACGGGTTTTCCAGGTGCGCCGGATAATGCCATCGGGGCTGCTGAGCTTGCCGTGAGCGCCCGCACCAATTCCGATGAAATCGCCGAAGCTCCAGTAATTCAGGTTATGCCGCGCCGCCTTGCCAGGCTGGGCATAGGCTGAGACTTCATATTGTGCATAGCCGTGCTCGGCAAGCAGTGCCTGGCCCGCTTCCTGAATATCCCAGAGCGTATCGTCCTCGGGCAGGGTTGGCGGTTGGTTCCAGAACACCGTATTGGGCTCAAGTGTCAGCTGATACCAGGATAGATGCGTGGGTTGTTGGGCAATGGCGATGCGCAGGTCAGCCAGGGCATCGTCAATGGATTGATCCGGCAAGCCATGCATCAGGTCGAGGTTGAAGTTGTCGAAACCGGCTGCTCGGGCCATATCGGCGGCGCGCACGGCTTCATCGCCATCGTGAATTCGGCCGAGTGCTTGCAGTTTGGACGACTGGAAGCTTTGCACGCCGATCGATAGCCGGTTGATCCCCAGCTTGCGGTAGGCCGAGAACTTGGCCTGTTCAAAGGTGCCGGGGTTGGCTTCGAGGGTGATCTCAATGCCGTCGACAAACTTGATGCGCTGTTCAACGCCTTCCAGCAGACGCCCAAGGGCCTTGGCTGAAAACAGGCTCGGTGTGCCGCCGCCAAAGAAAATCGATGTCAGTTCTCGCCCGTACACAGCAGGCAAGTCGGCGTCGAGGTCAGCCAGCAAGGCGTCAACGTACTCCTCCTCCGGCAGGTTTGGCGCCGCTGCATGGGAGTTGAAGTCGCAATAGGGGCACTTTTTAACGCACCAGGGAATGTGGATATACAGCGCCAGTGGCGGCAATACAAAGCCTTCAACCTGATGATGGCTGCGGTCGCTGGCGATGGTCTGGCCAGCGTTTGGCGCTGTTGTCATAGACCCAGCCGTTGCTTGAACAGCGCCATGGCGCGTGCACGGTGGCTGAGTTGGTTCTTCTCGGCAGGGATGAGTTCGGCGCTTGAGCAGTCGCGCTCTGGCACCCAGAACAAGGGGTCATAACCGAAGCCATGGGCACCTTGCGCCGCTGGCAGGATACGTCCGTGCCACAGCCCTTCGCAGATGATCGGCAGCGGGTCGTCTGCGTGGCGGACCAGGGCCAGGCAACAGACGAACTGGGCGCCGCGTTGTTCGGGAGCGACATCCTTGAGTGCCTCAAGCAACTTGGCATTGTTGGCGGCATCACCCTGGCCGTCGGCATAGCGTGCCGAGTAAATGCCGGGGGCGCCGCCGAGGTAGTCAACGGCCAGGCCAGAGTCATCGGCGAGCGCCGGCAAGCCCGATACGCGCGCGGCATTACGGGCCTTGAGAATGGCGTTCTCGACGAAGGACAGGCCGGTTTCTTCGGGCTCTACGGCGCTGAATTCACCCACCGAGCGTACACGAACAGCGTCGCCAAGCATGGCCTGGAGTTCTTTGAGTTTGCCAGCGTTATGGCTGGCCAGTACAAGTTCAGTGAGCTGGATCATTCGTCTGGGAAAAATTCCTGGTTGAAATCGAAGCTGTGCGCCTTGCCGTCGCCCGCGGTGACATTAATGGTGAAACGCAAGACTTCACGCTGTTCGAAAGGGAACTGCGCCAGGTAATAAATGGCGCCCGGTTCGCTGACTTTTTTGAAGCTCAGCGCGTAGTTCTTGCCCAGCAGGTCCTTTACCGAACCGGTTACGTTGGCGGCGCTGGCCTTGCCGGCTTTAAGCACGGCAATGTTGACCACACCTTGGGTTTTGCTGCGGACCAGGCCGTTGGCGGCGGCGATATCCGGCTGCAAGAAACCGGAGTTGAAGGCGTTGTAGTGAATGTCCAGGTCACCATAGGTTTTCTTGCGCTCAGCAAAGGCTGGCAGGCTCAGGCACAGGGCCATGAGTAATACGACGAGGCGACGCATAAGAAATCTCCTTCAAATAGTCAGCTGGTGCGGTTCATGGCGCTATGACCACTGACCCGATAGATGCCTATCTCACCTAACAGATTAGGCAAGATTTTACTGGCCCAACCGTGCCGGTGGTCGCGATCAACCGCCAGGCGCTCAAGAATGGTCGCTTGCTGTTCCAGGCACAGGCGCTCGAAGTCTTCGAAGGTGCAGAAGTGAATGTTCGGCGTGTTGTACCAGGTGTAGGGCAAAAAGTCGGAAACCGGCATCCTGCCTTTAGTGGCCAGGTACCAGCGGCAGCGCCAGTGGCCAAAGTTAGGAAAGGTAATGACGCAGGTTTTACCGACGCGGAGCATTTCCTTGAGTATTCGATCCGGGAAATGCACGGCCTGTAGCGCTTGAGTCATGACCACCACGTCAAAGCTGCCATCGGCAAAGTTGCCCAGGCCTTTGTCGAGGTCTTGCTCGATAACATTGACGCCCTTGTCCACGCATTCGGCAATGTTGTCGGGGTCGATTTCCAGGCCGTAGCCAAAGACCTGCTTATTGTCGCGCAGCCAGGCCAGTAACTCGCCGTTGCCGCAACCAAGGTCAAGCACGCGGCTGCCTGCGGGAATCCAGTCTTGGATAATGTCCAGATCGGCTCTCATGCCTGCCTCACAAGGTAATTCGATTCATATAGCTGCTAAATGCCTGCAGATAGCGCGGGATCGGCATCAGGAACGCATCGTGACCTTGCGGCGCGTCGATTTCCAGGTAGCACAGGTTTTTCCGCGCGGAGGTCAGGGCGTCGACTATCTCGCGTGAGCGCTGTGGCGAGAAGCGCCAGTCAGTGGTGAATGAGATCACGCAGAAGTCTGCCTGCGCTTTCGCCAGGGTCTTCGCCAGGTCGCCGTCATTTGCTGCGGCGGGGTCAAAGTAATCGAGCGCTTTGGTCATCAGCAGATAGGTGTTGGCGTCAAAGCGTCCTGAAAACTCTTCGCCCTGGTAGCGCAGGTAGCTTTCGACCTGGAACTCGACGCTGTGGAAATCGTAATTGAGCTTTTCGCTTTTCAGGCCGCGCCCGAATTTCTCGCCCATGGCGTCATCGGACAGGTAGGTGATGTGCCCAACCATGCGCGCAAGCATCAGGCCGCGCTTGGGGATCACGCCCTGTTCCTGGAAGTGGCCGCCATGAAACTCCGGGTCGGTCAGAATGGCCTGGCGGGCGACTTCATTGAAGGCAATGTTCTGTGCCGACAATTTGGGCGCCGAGGCAATGGCGACGCAATGGCGAACGCGCTCAGGATAACTGATGGTCCATTGCATGGCTTGCATGCCGCCCAAGCTACCGCCGACAACCGCGGCCCACTGCTCGATACCCAGCGCATCTGCCAGTCGGGCTTGGCTGTGGACCCAGCATTCGACGGTCATTACCGGAAAATCGGCGCCGAAGGGCTTGCCAGTTTCCGGGTTGATGCTCGATGGGCCGGTAGAACCGTTGCAGCCACCGAGGTTATTCAGGCTGACCACAAAGAAACGGTTGGTATCAATGGCTTTGCCGGGGCCGATACAGCTGTCCCACCAACCGGGCTTGCGGTCTTCAGCGCTGTGATAGCCAGCGGCATGATGATGGCCGGACAGTGCGTGGCAAATCAGCACGGCATTACTGCGCGCCGCGTTGAGTTCGCCGTAGGTTTCATATATCAGGTCATAGTTGGCAAGGGTTCGCCCGGAAGCCAGTGATAACGGCTCGGCAAAATGCAGTACTTGGGGTGTCACCAAGCCAACAGAATCTTGTGGAAAGGCAGTCGACATCGACCCTGCTCGCAAAGTTGAGAGTTGGAAAAGAAAGTCATGCAGTCTAAAGAGCGCCGCCCCCTGCGGCAAGCGATGGGGCGGTGCGATGAGCTTTTGAGTAAAGCCCGGATACAAAAGTGGATGTGCGTCCTGGAGCACCGGTCAACCGGTGCGGGGCGCTTTATTCGTTGGCGCTCATGCTGCGTGCTGCAAGCGGGAGGTTGACGACCTTGCTGTGCCGTTGGATGGGGGCAGGACGGCGCAGGTTGCGCAGCATGTCCGCCGCTTCATTGAGCTGTGCGCTCAGGTCTGCGCGGTAGCGGGCCAGTTGTTGAGTGCGCTGGCGGGTTTGCTGGTTTTCCTGGGCCAGTGCCTTGAGTCGCAACATGTGCGTTTCAAGGAGCTGCTTGTGTTCCAGCGTATGCTGCATCAGGGGCATCAAGGCATCGTTGGCCCACTGGTCCGCATCCTGGCGCAGGCGCTGGTGCATTCCGACCACTTCCTGGGCCAGCGTGGCAAAAAAGCGTCTCGCCAGGCTTTTCTGCTCGGTCAACAAGGACTTCAAGTGCAGGCGGAACTGGTCTGCCTTGACCTGCAGTTGCTTGAGTTCACGGCAATAGCGCTCAACATTGAATTGCGGTGCATCTACGCCATTGAGCGGGTTTTCTTCGTTGTGCCGGCGATAAACCGCTGCGACCATGGTGTTGGCGGTTTCGACTTCATAGCTCAGGCTGTGCAGGTCGTTCTGGATCGAGCTGAAAAAATGCAGGATGGCCTGGTTGATGCCAAGGGTAGTCCAGCAACTGGTCAGCTCCTTGCGCGCGCGCTCCATGTGCTTTTCAAGCTGCTCGGGCCGCACTGCCGCGCGAAGCATATCGCCCTGGCGCTTGAGCAGACGCTGATTGGTTTTCAGGCCCAGCAGGCGCTTGTGGTGCTGGCTGTGATCTTCCTTGGTCTTGGCGGTCAGCTCAAACAGCATCTGGCCGTTATCTTGCTGGTGGGCGTTAAGCAGGGCTTGCTGCTGGGTCACTTGTTCAAGGCGCAAGTTGAGTACGTGCTGGCTGTTTTGCACCAGGCCCAGCACCTGGTTAACCACATGATCTTCGATCAGGCGTTCTTTTTGCTTGACGATGCGCTCGCAGAGCAATGTTTCCAGGTTATGCATTTGACTACGCGCAAGCAGTGCCGGGTCCTTGCGCACTTTCGCCAACAGCGCCTGCTTGGCCGAAAGCGGCAATATATCGTCCGGCTTGATGCCAAGTTGCCTGGCGGTAATGGTCTGGATCTGGCGGATGCTGTTCTGCACGAATGTCTCGCCGGCCAGGTCATCCCAGAGCACGTCGATCTTGTTCAACACGGCGAACAAGCTGGCGTGGCTGTCTTCTTCAAGCGGGTGGATATGTTGTTGCCAGGCCGCCATGTCGCTTGCGGTTACGCCCGTGTCGGCAGATAGCAGGAACAGGATTGCCTGGGCGCTGGGTAGCATCGACAGGGTCAGTTCTGGTTCGCAGCCCAGTGCATTCAGCCCGGGCGTGTCGAGAATGCGCAAGCCTTGGCGCAGCAGTGGATGGTCAAAATTGACCAGGGCATGACGCCAGGCCGGCACCATGACCACGCCGGGTTTGTCACTGTTTTCCAGGGTATCTGGATGGAAGCCCAGCTGGATGGCGTCTTCAACCTTCATCGGCTTGGTTTTCGACACCTGGTTGAACGCTGCAATCATGTTGCCCGGGTCAGTAACATCCAGCGGGATGTTCACCCAATGTCGCGGGGCGCGCTTGAACTGGGCAACGCTGGCTTCCGAGACGCGGGTTTCTATCGGCAGCAGCCGAATGTAGGAATGCTCGGAGCGTGGGTCGAAGAACAGCTCGGTTGGGCACATGGTGGTGCGCCCGGCGTGCGATGGCAGCATGCGCTGGCCATAAGAAGAGAAGAACAGGCTGTTTATGAGCTCGGTCTTGCCGCGTGAGAACTCGCCAACAAATGCCAGGGTGATGTGATCGGTACGCAAAACCCGAAGTGCGCGCTCAAGTTTGGCGGCAACGCTATCCGAGTTTAAACGATTGGCTTCGAGCCAGCTGCGATAACGCGTGATTTCACGCATAAGCTCGCGCTTCCACGCCACATAGGCGTCGATCTGCTGGGTGAGACGTTCCATGCTCATTGACTCCATCCTTTAACGAATCGAAGCATCTAGCACGTCCCGCATCGAGCTGTAGGCTTTGCTATCAATTCATTATGACTATTTTTACAAGCCAGGCCGGGCATTTTCAGCTGATATGTGAAAGCCGACTCACTTGTATTGAATCCTTGCAGTGATGGCATTATGCCTGGACTGTAAGAATCGTCAATTAGCCTATTTATAAACGGTCGTTTTGCCCGTCCAACCGGGCGGATGAGGCCGGTTGGGCGGGCATGGCCTGGGTCAGATTGCCAGGCTGAGGCCCGAGAGCATGCCAGTCTGGATCGCCAGGTTGTGGATAACCAGCATGTCGATCAGGTTGAGCACCAGGAATGCCAGGATAGGCGAAAGGTCGAGGCCGCCAAGGTTTGGCAGGATTCTCCGGAAAGGCATCAGCAGGGGTTCGCAAATCTGGTTCACCAGTTCAACCGCAGGATTATGGCTACCCTGGGCGACCCACGACAGAATCACGCTGATGATCAAGGCAAAGAAGAACACCTTGATAAACAACGCGGTGACGCCAATGATCGACCAGACCAATACCAGCAGCGGTGCGCCAAAGCCGTAGCCCATCAGCATCAGGGTTAGCTCCATCAGCACGAACTGGACGATCAAGGCGAGTATCAACGAGGAGGTGTCGAGGCCGAAGATGCTCGGGATCAGTTTGCGCATGGGCTTGAGCAAAGGCTGAGTCGCGCGCACGATAAACTGGCTGAGCGGGTTGTAGAAATCGGCGCGGACCAATTGCAGGATGAATCGCAGCAATACGATCAACAGGTAGAAACTGCCGATGGTTTGCAGGATATAGACGCCCGCGGTGTTCAGACCAATCATTATTTGCTCCTTATTTGCCCAGCTGTTCGGCCAGCTCGGCCGAACGGCGAGCAGCGGCGTGTAATGCGTCATCAACCAGGGCTTCAAAACGGCCAGCCTGGAAGGTTTTGATTGCAGCTTCAGTGGTGCCAGCAGGCGAGGTCACCCGGCGCCGCAATTCGCCAGCGTCTACATCACTGGCGACGGCCATATGGGCGGCGCCCAAGGCTGTCTGCAATGTCAGTTGGGCTGCTGTTTCGCGCGGCAGGCCGAGTTTTTCGCCGGCTGCCGTCATGGCTTCGATCAACAGGAAAAAATACGCGGGGCCACTGCCTGAAACAGCGGTTACCGCATCGATTTGCTGTTCCTGGTCGAGCCAAACGGTCATGCCGACGGCTTTCAGCAATTGTTCGGCCTGGTCTTTCTGCTCAGGGCTCACGCGAGCATTGGCATACAAGCCGCTTACGCCCTGGCGCAGTAGCGCCGGGGTGTTGGGCATGCAGCGCACTATGGGGCGCTCGCCGAGCCAGCTTTCAAGGCTGGTGCAGTTGATGCCGGCGGCGATGGAAACCACCAGTTGGCCCGCTTGCAGGTGCTGGGCAAGGTCTGTGCAGACTTCCTTCATCACCTGCGGCTTGATCGACAGCACTATGACGTCCGCACCTTCAATGGCCTCGGCGTTGCTGGCAAAAGTGCTGATGCCGTGTTCGGCAGAAATTTTCGCGCGTTGCTCTTCACCGCGGTCACTGGCTCGGATGGCGCTGGCGTCGAAGCCTTGCGCGCGCATGCCGCCAATAAGGCTGGCGGCCATGTTGCCTGCGCCGATAAAGGCGATGCGAGGAGAAGTCATAGCGAAGTTTCCTGTGTTGATTCAGAACGATAGTCGCGGGCACCAAAGAGCGCCGTGCCAATTCGAACCCAAGTCGCGCCTTGGGCAATAGCCGCCTCAAGGTCGTGACTCATGCCCATGGACAATGTGTCGAGATCGAGATTCAGGCTTTCTTGCAGCTCGCGCAACAAGGCAAATGCCGCGCTTTGTTGTGCCGGGTCGTCGCTTGGCTCTGGAATTGCCATCAGTCCCCTTAGCTGCAAGTTCGGTAACCCCTTCACGGCCGCAGCCAGGGCCGGTAATTGCTCAGGGCTGCAGCCGGATTTACTGGCTTCCTGGCTGACGTTGACCTGCAAGCAGATATTCAGTGCGGGCAAGTGCGCAGGGCGCTGTGCCGATAATCGTTGTGCCACCTTGAGTCGGTCGACTGAATGTACCCAGTCAAAGTTTTCAGCGATGGCGCGGGTCTTATTTGACTGAATGGGGCCGATGAAATGCCAAATCAATGGCAAATCGGATAATTCGTGCTGTTTATCCAGCGCTTCTTGTAGATAATTTTCACCAAAGTCATGTACACCAGCGGCATAAGCCTGGCGAACGGCGCTGGCTGGTTTGGTTTTGCTTACTGCAAGCAAACCAATTGTCTCGGGTTGACGTGCGCAGGCTTGCGCCGCCTCACGGATCCGAGTTCCGACCTTTGCAATATTCTCTGCTATCGTGGACATTACTTACGCTCTGTGGCCCGTTCGCTCTGCGTGTGGGGCATTCTAACGTCAATGGCCGCTGGTTGAGAAAAACTAACGTGACAGGGCGCGTCATTCTGCCTGCAACGACGCGTGCTAGTTGAGCCGTTTGATTTGATTTAAACACTGCATAACCGGGTGCAGCGTTATTTAAGCAGCCTGTTGGGGAGTTACATGGATATCACAGAACTGCTGGCGTTCAGTGCCAAGCAAGGGGCTTCGGACTTGCACCTTTCTTCGGGGCTGCCACCGATGATTCGTGTTGATGGCGATGTACGTCGCATCAACTTGCCTGCGCTGGACCATAAGCAGGTGCATGCGCTTATCTACGACATCATGAACGACAAGCAGCGCAAGGACTTCGAAGAGTTCCTGGAAACCGACTTCTCGTTCGAAGTGCCGGGTGTCGCGCGTTTCCGGGTTAACGCCTTCAACCAGAATCGCGGTGCTGGCGCTGTGTTCCGGACGATTCCTTCCAAGGTCCTGACCATGGAAGACCTGGGCATGGGCGAAGTGTTCCGCAAGATCACCGACGTGCCGCGTGGCCTGGTTCTGGTGACCGGGCCAACGGGTTCGGGCAAGTCGACCACCCTGGCGGCGATGCTCGATTACCTCAATGCCACCAAGTATCACCACATCCTGACCATCGAAGACCCGATCGAATTCGTGCATGAGTCGAAGAAGTGCCTGGTCAACCAGCGTGAAGTTCATCGCGATACCCTGGGCTTCTCCGAAGCACTGCGTTCGGCGCTGCGGGAAGACCCGGATATCATTCTGGTGGGTGAGATGCGTGACCTTGAAACCATCCGACTGGCACTGACCGCCGCGGAAACCGGACACTTGGTGTTCGGCACCTTGCACACCACCTCAGCTGCAAAAACCATCGACCGGGTGGTTGACGTGTTCCCGGCTGAAGAAAAATCCATGGTGCGCTCGATGCTGTCGGAATCATTGCAGGCGGTGATTTCCCAGACACTGTTGAAGAAAATCGGCGGCGGTCGGGTGGCAGCGCACGAGATCATGATCGGCACCCCGGCGATTCGAAACCTGATCCGCGAAGACAAAGTGGCGCAGATGTATTCGTCGATCCAGACCGGTGGCTCGCTGGGGATGCAGACCCTCGACGCCTGCCTTAAAGGTTTGGTGGCGAAAGGCTTGGTCAGCCGCGAAAGCGCGCGTGAGAAGTCGAAAACCCCGGAAAACTTCTAACTGGCAACAGCCCAACCGCTCGGGTTGCGCGTACCGCGCAGAGCGAAGGCAGCGCTGACACACGCGCAGCGCTGCTATATAAATCAAGGGTTCACGCGTGACAGTGACGGTGAGATAGAGCAATGGACTTTGAAAAACTGCTACGCCTAATGGTCGAGAAAGGTGGTTCTGACCTTTTCATTACTGCGGGCGTTCCACCGTCGATGAAGGTCAACGGCAAGATCATGCCGATCACCAAGACCGCGATGTCACCTGAGCAAACCCGTGAAACCGTGCATGCGGTGATGAACGAACAGCAGCGTCGCGAGTTTACCGAGAACCACGAATGCAACTTTGCCATTAGCGCCCGTGGCGTGGGTCGTTTCCGGGTCAGTGCGTTTTACCAGCGCAACCTGGCGGGCATGGTATTGCGCCGGATCGAAACCAATATCCCGACGCTCGATGACTTGCAGTTGCCGGAAATCCTGAAAAAGCTGGCGATGACCAAGCGTGGCCTGGTGTTGTTCGTAGGTGCGACCGGTACCGGTAAGTCGACCTCGCTGGCGGCAATGATTGGCTATCGCAACAAGAACAGCAGCGGCCACATCATTTCCATCGAAGACCCGATCGAATACATACACCAGCATCAAAACTGCATCGTCACCCAGCGTGAAGTAGGTATCGACACCGAGTCGTTCGAGGTCGCGCTGAAAAACACCCTGCGCCAGGCGCCGGATGTGATCCTGATTGGTGAGGTGCGAACTCGCGAAACCATGGACCATGCCGTTGCCTTCGCCGAAACCGGTCACCTGTGCCTGGCCACCTTGCACGCCAACAACGCCAACCAGGCGTTGGACCGGATCATCAACTTCTTCCCGGCCGATCGGCAGAACCAGGTGTGGATGGATTTGTCGCTCAACCTCAAGGCCATCGTCGCCCAGCAATTGATTCCAACCCCGGACGGCAAAGGCCGGCGAGCGGTAATTGAAGTCCTGATAAACACGCCACTGGCCGCTGACCTGATTCGCAAAGGCGATGTGCACGAGCTCAAGGCCTTGATGAAGCGCTCAACCGAACAGGGTATGCAGACCTTCGACCAGGCGCTGTACAACCTTTACAGCCAGGGTGAAATCACCTACGAAGATGCCTTGCTCTATGCCGATTCGGCGAACGACCTGCGCCTGATGATCAAGCTCGGTTCGGAAACCGATGGCGATCACCTGACCAGCATGGCGCAGGGCTTGTCATTGGAAGTCAGCAACGACGACAACCCGGGTCGCAGCTTCCGCTAGCAAGGGGGGGCGCAAAATTTATCCAGTGCGGTGGCACTCAACACATCGCGCGGTTGTCCTAATATTTTCCATGCAAGCAGGAGGCGAGCAGCTATGCAGCAACAGGACACCCACAGCAAGACAATCGGTTATCTATTATGGATCTTCGGTTTTCTTGGCGCCCATCGCTTCTATTACGGCAAGCCTGTAACGGGAACTATCTGGTTCTTCACCCTGGGCCTGTTGTTTATCGGCTGGATCATAGACCTGTTCCTGATCCCCGCCATGGACAAGGAAGCTGACCTGCGTTTTACCGCAGGCGAAACCGATTACAACGTCGCCTGGATTCTATTGACCTTCCTCGGCGTTTTCGGTGTGCACCGTATGTACCAGGGTAAGTGGATCACAGGGATCATCTACCTGTTCACCGGGGGCCTGTTCTTTGTCGGCGTACTCTATGATTTCTGGACGCTCAACACTCAGGTGTCACTGAAGAACGCCTCCCGCGCGTGATCGTTGCACCCAGCTGACGGGGCCAGGTGGCGCCGACAGCGTACATCGGGTCGTTAATGCACCAACCTCTCGGTAATTTTTTGTTACGGTTGTTTCTTCTACTAAAAAGAGAGAACCGTTATGAAGCTCGCGCCAAAATTGCTGGCCGCTACACTTTGCCTGGGTTTGAACCTGGGCGTAGCGGGCCAGGCGTTCTCCACCGAGCTCAAGCATTGGCCAGCACCGGCAGCCAAGCAACTTGAGGCCATGATTGCAGCGAATGCCAACAAGGGTAACTACGCTGTCTTTGACATGGATAACACCAGCTACCGCAACGACCTGGAAGAGTCGCTGCTGCCGTTCATGGAGAACAAAGGGCTGATCACCCGTGAAAAACTCGATCCCTCCCTCAAGCTGATTCCGTTCAAGGACACCGCTGAGCACAAGGAAAGCCTGTTCAGCTATTACTATCGCCTTTGCGAAGTGGACGACATGGTTTGTTATCCATGGGTTGCGCAGGTGTTTTCCGGCTTCACGCTGCAGGAGCTCAAGGGCTATGTCGACCAGATGATGGCCTCGGGCAAGCCCGTTCCCAGCACCTATTACGATGGCGATACGGTCAAGACCATTGAAGTCAAGCCGCCGAAGGTGTTTGCCGGTCAGGTTGAGCTGTACAACAAGCTGATGGAAAACGGCATTGAGGTGTATGTGGTGAGCGCGGCATCAGAGGAGCTGGTGCGCATGGTCGCTTCAGACCCAAAATACGGCTACAAGGTCAAACCGCAGAACGTAATCGGCGTTTCGCTGCTGCTCAAGAATCGTCAGACCCACCAACTGACGACCGCACGCAAGCAAGTCGCCGCAGGCACATATGATGAGCAGGCCAATCTCGGTCTTGAACTGACCCCGTACCTATGGACGCCAGCCACTTGGATGGCAGGCAAGCAGGGCGCCATCCTGACTTATATCGACCAGTGGAAAAAACCAATCCTGGTGGCTGGCGATACCCCAGACAGCGATGGCTACATGCTGTTTCACGGCGTCGACGTCAGCAAAGGCGGGATTCACCTCTGGGTCAACCGCAAAGACAAGTACATGAACCAGCTCAACGGCATGATAAAGACCAACGCCGAGGCGCAGGCCAAGGAAGGTTTGCCAGTCACTGCGGACAAGAACTGGGTCATCGTCAAGCCAGATGATATCCAGTAAACGAGCACGGGCCAGGCGTTAACCTGCCTGGCCCTGAATTCAGGTTGTATGCTTGATTTCGGATAGGTCATCCACCGCCAGCGCGCCGGTATCGGCAGTTTCCAGCACGGCGTAGGCGCTGCTGCAAAACAGTGAGTTCAAGCGCTTCATGTCGGCAATCAACTCCAGGTGCAACGAGCTGGTTTCGATGCTCTGCACTATCTTGCGTTGCAACCGGCTGACATGGGCATGGGCCAGGCGGCGTTCCTGGGCGCGGAAGCGGCGCTTCTCCTTGAGCAGTTGGCGGGCGCTTTCCTTGTCGGAGCTGAGAAACACCGACAAGCCCAGGCGCAGGTTGGCAATGAGCTGGCTGTGCAGCCCGGCCAACTCCTCCAGGCCTGTCTCGGAAAATGACCGGCGCTGCGAGGTCTTTTGCTGCTGCACCTTGCGCAGCATGCGCTCGATCAGGTCACTGGCGAGCTTGAGGTTGATCGCCAGTTCGATGGTCTCTGCCCAGCGACGGCTGTCCTGGTCGCTCAAGTCTTCCCGCGGCATCTGCGCCAGATACAGCTTGATGGCGCTGTAGAGCGTGTCAATGTCGTCGGTCAGGCGGCGTATCTCCTGGCTGACAGCGCTCTGCTTGCTATGCAGCACATCGCGCATGGTTTCGAGCATATTGTCGATCAAGTCGCCGATGCGCAGGGTTTCGCGCGCGGCATTGGCCAGCGCCAGGCTAGGGGTGGCCAGCGCTGCTGGATCGAGATGTCGTGCCTTGGCCGCGCCATTGGTTTCTGGTTTTTGCGGGAGCAGCCAGCTGCAGAGCTTGGCCATTGGACCCACGCTGGGCAGTAGCAGCAGGCAGCGCGCAGTGTTGTACAGCAGGTGAAAGCCAATGACGATTTCCTGGTGGCTGAAGTCGAGGCTGTCGATCCAGGCCACCAGCGGGTCGAGCACTGGGATAATCAGTAGCAGGCCAATCAACTTGTACAGCAGGCTGCCAAGCGCCACCTGGCGGCCTGCCGTGTTCTGCATGCTGGTGCTGAGAAAGGCCAGCACGCCACTGCCGATGTTGGCGCCAATCACCAGGCCGATGGCCACGGGCAGGCCAATCAGACCAGCACCTGCCAAGGTGGCGGTGAGCAATACGGCTGCAAGGCTGGAGTAGGAAATCATTGCGAACAGGGCACCGACCAGCGCATCGAGCAGAATGTCGCCGGTCAGTGATGCAAAGATCACTTTTACACCTTGTGCCTGTGTGATCGGCGCCGCCGACTCAACGATCAATTGCAGCGCCAGAATAATCAATCCCAGCCCGATGCTGACCCGGCCCATCTGCCCAAGCCGGGTTTGCTTGCGTGACAGGAAAAAGATCACGCCGATAAAGATCAGCAGTGGCGACAGCCATGACAAATCAAAGGTCAGCACCCGCGCCATCAAGGCCGTACCGACGTCAGCGCCGAGCATGGTTGCCAGCGCCGGGGTCAGGCTCATCAGGCCTTGACCGACAAAGGAGGTGACCAGCATGGCGGTGGCGTTACTGCTCTGGACCAGTGCGGTGACGCCTATCCCGGCGATAAACGCCAGCCAGCGCCTGGACATGCTCTGGCTGATTACGCGGCGCAGGTTAGAGCCGTAAACCCGCAGGATGCCGGTTCGGACTATATGTGTGCCCCAAATCAACAAGGCCACGGCAGATAATAAATTGAGCAGGGTAAGCATGCTGGCTCCCTGTGCTGTTTAAACCCTGATGGGCAAGCCGACGGTGCCGTACGCGTTCTAGTTGTTACTTAAGCTGTAGTTGGCTTACGGCAATGACGCCAGCATCGCATAGCTGAACAGGGGATTGAAACAAAACTGTCATAAAGCGAGCGCGGTCGATGACAAAACCAATAAAGCCCGGAATATCCGGGCTTTATTGGGAGGCTCGAGTGTTGGACTTAGGTCGGGATGATCGGCAATTCGCGCTTGTGCGCCGTTTTCAGGTAGGCCGCTTCGATGATTTCGGCGGCGGCATCAGACACTGGCTTGCCAAGCAGGTAGTTGTCGATATCCATGTAGGTGCAGCCGTAGGCAACTTCATCGAGCTTGCCCGGCGCAAGTTCTTCCAGATCCGCAGTCGGCGCTTTGTGCACCAGGGATTCTGGCGCACCCAGTTGTTGGGCGAGGAGGCGAACCTGGCTCTTGGTCAGGCCTGACAATGGCGCCAAGTCACAAGCACCGTCCCCAAACTTGGTGAAGAAGCCCATGACCGCTTCGGCTGCGTGATCGGTGCCGACAACCAGGCCACCGACAAAATTGGCAATGGCGTACTGCGCGACCATGCGAGTGCGGGCCTTGACGTTGCCTTTGGCAAAGTCGGTCAGGCTTGGGCTTGGTTCAATGCCTTCCAGCTGGATGCTGTTCATCAGGCCATCGACGGCATCGGCGATGTTCACGGCAGTCGACATGTCCGGCTGGATAAAGCCCAGCGCTGCCTGGGCGTCGTGCTCGTCTGCCTGGGTCTTGTACGGCAGGCGCACTGCGACGAACTTGGCGGCGTGGCCCTCGTCGCGCATTTCGCTGACGGCCAGCTGGCACAAGCGCCCGGCGGTTGAAGAGTCGACGCCGCCGCTGATTCCCAGTACCAGGGCCTTGGCGCCAGATTTGCGCAGTACGCCCTTGATGAATTCGATGCGGCGAGTGATTTCGGCTTTGGCGCTGCTCTCATCGATAATGCCTCGGTCAATGGCCAAGGCTGCCTGAATCTCTGATCGCAAAACTGGGTTCATTACACATTCACCTTTTGGGTTGTTCCAGCGCTGGCAAAAGCATCCTCAAGCCAGTACAGGCATTTTTAAGCAATTATCGGGCTACTTTAGCATCGCTCGCCCCGAAGTTTGTGGGCGAGCCTTGGGCAAATAGCATTTGCTGCCGGATTTTATGGGCGTGCATTCTATTCAGTATCTGGCGGTTTCAGGCGAACCTCAAATCGCCATGCCGCAAATGGTATCCGCCCAGGGCAGCGCTACTGGAAGCTGATCGTTTTTGGTGCAGGATGAGCCCTGCCATACAGGCTCTGCCAAGCCGCCCGCAGGCAAGACGCCCGATGTTTGCCATCGGGCGCTCTATGCCTTCAGCCAGCCGCTTGGCTGAGCCTGAACAGGCCAACCTGCGGTGCTTCGCTGATCCAATGCTGGGCAACATTCCAGCCAGCTTCTGCAGCCATTGCAGTGAATGATTCGACACTGAATTTATGGGAGTTTTCGGTGTGCAGGCTCTCGCCCTCGGCGAAGGTGAAGCGCTGGCCGGCAATGGTCACGGTTTGAGGAACCAGGCTGAGAAGGTGCATTTCCATGCGTTGTCTTACCGGGTTCCAAAGCGCCTGGTGGGCGAAGTTGCTCAGGTCAAAATCCGCGCCCAGTTCACGGTTGATGCGCACCAGCAGGTTTTTATTGAAGTTGGCGGTTACCCCCGCCGCATCGTCGTAGGCCGTTTCAAGGATATCGACAGGTTTGACCATGTCGACGCCGACAATAAATTGCGCCTCATTGCCCAATATGGTTTTGGCCGACTTGAGGAATGCTACCGCTTGCTGCTGATTGAAATTGCCGATTGTCGAGCCGGGAAAAAAACCGATCCGTGGACGTTGGTTGATAGCTGCTGGCAGGGCCAGGGTGCGGGTGAAGTCACCGACTTGAGGAACGACATGCAAGGCCGGATAGCGCTCGGCTAGGCGCTGCGCGGCTTGTTGCAAGGCATCCGGGCAGATATCAATGGGCACATAGGCACCCAGCTGCGGGGCAGCATCAAGCAGCAGGCAGGTTTTATCGCTGGCACCGCTGCCAAATTCGACCAGCGCGCTACCGGGAGCAAAGGTGGCGGCTATTTCACCGGCAACATCGCCCAGCAGACGAGTCTCTGCGCGGGTTGGGTAGTATTCGGCGGTTTTGCAGATGTCCTCGAACAGCGCTGAACCGGCGGCATCGTAGAAGTATTTGGGCGGTATGCTCTTGTGGTCTGCGGCCAGGCCGTTGAGTACATCGCGCCGGAATGAGCTGTGCTCGTCAGTCAGTGGTTTGTGGCTGTCTCGCGCCAATCGCAGTCCGCTCAGGACCCAGCGTTTTTCCGGGTGGAAAAAATTGCGGTAGCTCAGGCGGGTATGGCCGGGGCTGGTGAAACTGGCGCCGCCACGCAAGACCATCTGGTTGATCATGAACTTGCCGTTGTATTCGCCAACGGCGCCGGGCGCTGGACGAAAGCCCGGATAGGGGCTGTAAGGGCTTTGCGTCCACTGCCAGGCAATGTCATCGACCTGTTGCAGCTGGCCCGACTGGGCCGCAGCTTCCCATTCCGCTTCGGTCGGCAGGCGGGCGCCAGCCCAGCAGGCAAAGGCGGCTGCTTCGTAATAGCTGATATGGGTCACTGGCGCATCGAGATCCACCGGCTCCAGGCCGCCCAAGGTCATCTGGCTCCAGCCGTCCTGGCTCGGTTGCCAGTAGAACGGTGATTGCCAGTCCTGGCTGCGTACCGTGTCCCAGCCTTCAGCCAGCCACAACTCCGGCCGTGTATAGCCGCCGTCGTCCATGAACTCAAGCCATTGTGCATTGGTCACCAGGCGATCGCTGATCTCGAATGGCTGCAAGTAGGTGGTGTGTCGGGGGCCTTCGTTGTCGAAAGCAAAGCCCTGGCCTTGGTGGCCGATCTCGACCAGGCCACCGGCATGGGCCTTGAACTGGCCCTTGCGCCCACGGGAGGTTTTATTCCAGCGCCGGTCGTAAACCGGCTTCAGCGAGGAGGTGCTGAACAGGTGGAGAATATCCATCAACAACAGCTCTTGGTGCTGTTCTTCATGGGCCAGCCCCAGTTCGATCAACTTGTGCTGTGCAGGGCTCGGCGGGGTTTGCAGCAACTCGGCCATGTGTTGGTCGACATGCTTGCGGTAGGCGAGCACTTGCTCGGCGCTGGGGCGGGTCATCAGGCCGCGTTGAGGGCGGGGGTGGCGCGGGCCGACGGCTTCGTAATAGGAGTTGAACAGGTAGCTGAAGCTGGGATCGAATAAACCGTAGTTAACCAGGTGCGGGGCGAGCAGGAATGTTTCGAAAAACCAGCTTGTATGTGCGATGTGCCACTTTGCCGGGCTGGCATCGGGCATGGATTGGACCACCATGTCTTCATGGCTGAGTGGTGCGATCAAGGATTCGGTACGGCCCCTGACGGCGAGGTAGCGATCAAGCAACTGGTTTTGGGTGTGCTTTGGGTTCAGGGCTCTTAGTGTGCTGCTCATCAACTTTTGTCTCCGCTGTTTAGGCTGGTCATTGTTGAGGCTGGCTGAAGGCTAAGGTTACGGCTGGCTGGGAAATTAATTGGCCGGGTCATGGCCGGTAAGCCTGAAGCTGGCTTGGCGATAATTGGTCTGGCGTGCTGCGCCATGAATAAATCAGAGTCGGTTTTTCGAATAAGGTTTCAGCTTAGACCGCTATTGGCATTGTCGGGCAGACAAAGCAAAAAACTGCCCGGCGGCAGTTTTTATCGAGAGGCTGGTGCGCTTGTTGGGTGATGGCGGCTGCATGTGCCGGGCATGCAGCCGCCAACCGGTCAGGCCTGGTAGCAGGTATGCCCGTCGACCATGGTGTAGCGCACCGCGCTCGGCAGGCAATGGCCGATAAAGGGGCTGTTGCTGCCCTTCGAGAACCAGGTTTCCCCGGCCAGCGTTGACCCTTGAGGATCAAATAGCAGGATGTCTGCCGCCTGGCCTACGGCAAGGGTGCCTGCCGGCAGGCGCAAGGCCGTGGCAGGACCGATGGTCAGGCGCTGGAGTAGTGTCGGCAGATCGATCAGGCCGTCCTGCACCAGGGTCATGGCCAGGGGCAGCAATAGCTGGACACTACTGATGCCCGGCTCTGTCGCGCCGAAGGGCGCCAGCTTGGCGTCGGCTTCGTGCGGTTGGTGATGGCTGCAGATTGCCTGGATAGTGCCAGCCTTGACGGCTTGGCGCAGGCCGTCGCGATCCGTTGCGGTGCGCAGCGGTGGTTGCACGTGATAGAGGCTAGAGAAGCCTTGCAGCGCCTCGTCAGTAAGAATCAGCTGGTAGAGCGCAACATCGGCGGTGACCTTCAGGCCGCGTGCTTGCGCCTCGGCAATTAACTGCGCGCCACGTGCACTGGTCAATTGGCTGAAGTGGGCGCGCACGCCCGTTTGTTCAACCAGCAACAGGTTGCGGGCCAGGGCGACAGTTTCGGCCGTCTCGGGAATGCCGGGCAAGCCAAGGAAGCTGGCCCTTGCGCCTTCGTGGGCCAGGCCGCCTTCGGCCAGGTCGTGGTCTTGCGAGTGAAATATTACCGTGAGGTCGAATGTGGCGGCGTATTCCATGGCGCGGCGCAGCGTACGGCTGTTGCGGAAGCAATCCAGGCCGTTGCTGAATGCAACGCAGCCGGCATCGCGCAATGCAACCAGCTCGGCCAGTTGCTCGCCTTCCAGGCCCTTGCTCAGTGCGCCGATAGGGAAGACCTTGGTGTGCCCGGCTTCACGGGCACGGTCGAGGATCATCTCGGCCACGGCCGGTGTGTCGAGTACCGGCTTGGTAAATGGCGGGCAGCACAGGCTGGTGACGCCACCGGCTGCCGCTGCCAGGGTTTCTGTGGCAATGCTGCCTTTGCGGCTGTAGCCGGGCTCGCGCAGCGCCACGTTGAGGTCGACCAGGCCGGGCGCTGCAACCAGGCCGTTGGCGTCGAGGTTGTGTTCAGCGCTGAAATTCGCTGGCGCATCACCAATGGCGGTAATCACGCCGCCTTCGATAAACAGGTCGCTGACTTGGTCGAGACCGCTGTTCGGATCAATTACGCGGGCGCCGAGGATACGGGTACGCATCAGTTCTGCTCCTCGGATTCCTGGTTGAGTTGACGTTGAGTGTTTTGCCCGCTCATGGCCATGGACAGCACCGCCATGCGGATGGCGATGCCGTAGGTCACCTGATTGAGGATCACCGATTGCGGGCCGTCGGCCACCGCTGACTCGATTTCCACGCCACGGTTGATCGGGCCTGGGTGCATGACCAGAGCATCGGGCTTGGCCAATTTCAGGCGCTGTTCGGTCAGGCCGAACAGGCGGTAGAACTCACCTTCGCTGGGCAGCAACCCGCCCTGCATCCGTTCACGTTGCAGGCGCAGCATAATCACCACGTCGACATCCTTGAGCCCGGCGTCCATGTTGCTGTAGGTGGTCACGCCAAATTGCTCGATGCCAACTGGCAGCAGGGTTTTCGGGGCAATTACGCGGATATCCGGGCAGCCCAGGGTCTTCAGGGCGATCATGTTCGAGCGCGCGACACGCGAATGCAGGATATCGCCGACAATGGCGACCGAGAGATTCTCGAAGCTGCCTTTGTGGCGACGAATGGTGAGCATGTCGAGCATGCCTTGGGTCGGGTGCGAGTGACGGCCGTCGCCACCGTTGATGATGGCCACGTCCGGGCACACGTGCTCGGCGATGAAGTGCGCCGCGCCTGAGTCACCGTGGCGCACCACGAACATGTCCGCAGCCATGGCTTCAAGGTTGCGCAAGGTGTCGAACAGTGACTCGCCCTTGCTGGTCGAGGAAGTCGAGACGTTCAGGGTAATAACGTCAGCGGACAGGCGCTGCGCCGCCAGTTCAAAGGTGGTGCGGGTGCGTGTGGAGTTCTCGAAGAATACGTTGCACACGGTCTTGCCGCGCAGCAGTGGGACTTTCTTCACCGCCCTGGCACCGACTTCGAGGAATGAGTCGGCGGTGTCGAGGATCTCGGTCAGTAGCTCACGCGGTAAGTCATCAAGCGAAAGAAAATGGCGCAACTGACCTTGGTCATTGAGTTGCAGAGGTCGTTTGGCTTCTGTCGGCGTCATCGCGGTAGGGGTCTCAGTTTGTGAGCGTTTGCAGCTCAAGAGTGAGCGGAGTCGGTCCTGATAATTTTACCCGTTGCTCGCCAGGCAGTGACAGGGTTGCGCCGACCACATCCGGGCGAATCGGCAAGTCGCGAGCATCCAGGTCGAGCAGGCTGACCAGGCTGATACTGGCCGGGCGACCGTAGTCGAACAGCTCGTTCATGGCGGCGCGGATGGTCCGCCCGCTCATCAGCACGTCGTCTATCAACACAATGTGTTGGCCTTCGATCTCAAACGGTAGCTCAGAAGGCTGGACCTGTGGATGCAGGCCGTTCTGGGTGAAATCGTCGCGGTAGAACGAAACATCAAGAATGCCCAGTGGCTCTTCATTGCCGAGGGTTTCAAGCAATGCCTGCGCAACCCACACGCCGCCAGTGCGGATACCAATGAAGCGCGGTGTGCTGATCTGCCGTTTATTCAGGTGGCTGATTAGCGCGCTGGCCATTTCGGGCAGCAGTTGGGCGGGATCGGGTAGGTTCATCACAAGCTCCTTGGACACTGAGCCGGGCTCAGCCTGAAATATGTTCTTGCAGCCATCCTTCGAGCAGCAGTGCCGCCGCCAATGCATCCACTGGGCGCTCGCGGTAACCGCTATTTTGGCCTTGCTGCAAGCGTTCGCCCTTGGCCGCATAGGTCGTCAGGCGTTCGTCGTGGGTGTGGACCGGCAGATTAAAGCGACCATGGAGGCGGCGCGCGAACTTCTGAGCACGCTCGCTCATGTCGCTCGGGCTGCCATCCATGTTCAGTGGCAAGCCGACCACTATTGCATCGGGCTGCCATTCGCGTACCAGGGCTTCGACTTTTTGCCAGTCGGGTACGCCGTTCTGTGCCTTGAGAATGCACAATTCGCGGGCCTGGCCAGTAATTACCTGGCCGACAGCCACACCAATCTGCTTGGTGCCGTAATCGAAACCGAGTAATAAACGCAGCGCGTTCGGGCTAGTCACAGGTTGGCTCCATCAAGCATGGCCTGCTTGTGAGGTCAGCAGGCTCAAATTGATGCCAAGCTGCGATGCGGCGGCATTGAGGCGCTGGTCATAGGGCAGGTCGAACAGGATGTTCTGCGTCGCCGGGCAGGTCAGCCAGGCGTTATCGGCGATTTCAGCTTCCAGTTGGCCTGCATCCCAGCCGGCATAGCCGAGGGTGATCAGGTATTTGTCAGGGCCGGTACCGGCGGCGATTGCAAACAGCACATCCTGTGAAGTGGTCAGGCCCAGTTCGCCAAGCTCAAGGGTGGCTTGGTAGCTGTCGCCAGCAGGATGCAGGACAAAACCGCGGTCAGTCTGTACCGGGCCGCCGCTGAAGATCGGCAGGCTCTCGCAGATAGCCGGTGGCTCGCTGTCTTCGCTGAGTTGTTCGAGGACGTCCGCCAGGTTAAGGCCATTTGGGCGGTTTATCACCAAGCCCATGGCGCCTTGCTCGTTGTGATCAACGATATAGGTGACGGTTTGTGCAAAGTGCTCATCGGCCATGTGCGGCATGGCAATGAGCAACTGATGTTTGAGGTAGCTAGGGCTGGCATCTTTCATGAGCGCTAGCTTAAAGCCTGCGACCTGAGCCGGGAAGCCAAAACAGGGATTTACTCAATGGGCTGGCGATAAAAAACCAGCAGATGGAGTAAATAGTCCTGCCAGGGCTAGTTGCTCGACAAACGGTCGCCGCGCTCAAAGCGCCAGGTGCGGATGATTTCCAGGCGGTCGACATCTGCCAGGTCACCGCTGAAGGGCGCATAGGGCGCTGCCAGTCGCACAATTCGCAGCGCCGCTTTGTCGAGCAGTGGCTGGCCGGACGACTCCAGTACCAGCACTTCATGCAGGCTGCCGTCACGGTTGATCGATACCAGCATGCGCAGGCTGCCGTAGATTTGCTTGCGCCGGGCGTCGTCCGGGTAGTTAAGGTTGCCGATGCGTTCAACCTTCTTGCGCCACTCGTCCTTGTACCAGGCACCCTTGTCGCGCATGGTCGAGGCTGCGTTGAGGCGCACAATCTTGGGTCGCTTGGCATATTGCTGGACTTCTTGTGCCAGCTCGGCTTCAAGGCTGGCGATTTCGCTGCTCAGTTGCTCGCGGTCGAAGGTCGGCGCCTCGCGGGTGGGTTCGACTTGCTTGACCTTTTCCTGCTTGGCCTGGACCTTCTGCGGTTGTGGCTTCTTGGTGGCCACGACCTTTTTCGGTTCTTGCTTGGGCACTGGGGGTGGTTGTGGTGCCGCTGGGGGTGTCACGTGCTTGACTTGGGTGTCCTGGAAGGGGGCCTGTTCGGTGGTTTTCGGTGCCGCCTTGTGGTCGAGCGTGCCGCTGCCCTGCTGATTGTCCTGGGCCAGGAAGTCCGCCTCTTTGGGCTTTTCTTCACTTTTGAAGGTCGACAGGGTGATTTCCAGGGTCTTGCTGATGGTTACCGGGTCAGCCAGGCTGAAGCTCAAGCCAAGAATCAACGCGATATGCAGCACGGCTGCCAGGAACAGCGTGAAGCCCAGTCGATCTGCTGGCTTGACTGCAGAAGAAGGTGTGTTTGTGGTCTTGGCTGGTGATTTCATGAAATAAGGTTCAGCTCGGAATGCCGCGCAGTCTGCCGACTAGAGGCCATGGCCTGCAAGTTTCAAGTGCAAAGCTGCTACCTGCTTCAAACTTGTGTCCTGGCTGGTGCTACTTAATTTACGCCCAGGCGAGGCAGTGCCAAAAGGCCCCCAAGCCCTGAATCCTGGTGGTGCGTGCGTCGATTCAGGGCTTGTTGCTCAAGTTATTTGCCGGCCTTGAGTTTGTCGGCAATGACATCCATTAGCCGTTCAGCGATCTTGGTGTCATAGGCTGCATCGATTTCACGGATGCAGGTTGGACTGGTTACGTTGATTTCGGTCAGGTTGTCGCCAATTACATCCAGGCCCACGAACAACAAGCCTTTTTCACGCAAGGTAGGGCCGATGCCCTGGGCAATTTCCAGGTCCCGTGCGCTCAATGGGCGCGCCTCGCCGCGTCCACCTGCGGCCAGGTTGCCACGGGTTTCGCCCGCTGCGGGAATTCGCGCCAGGCAGTAGGGCACCGGTTCGCCGTCGATCATCAGAATGCGCTTGTCACCATCGACAATGGCAGGCAGATAGCCTTGCGCCATGATTTGCTGGGTGCCGTGTGCGGTCAGCGTTTCCAGGATTACCGACAGGTTTGGGTCGCCCTGGCGATGACGGAAAATCATCGAGCCGCCCATGCCGTCGAGGGGCTTGAGGATGACGTCGCCTTGTTCGCGGGCAAACTCGCGCAGGATGTCGGCGCGCCGGCTGACGATGGTTTCCGGGGTGAACTGCGGGAATTGGGTGGCAAAGAGCTTTTCGTTGCAGTCGCGCAGGCTTTGCGGGCGGTTGACCACCAGGCTGCCAGCATTCTCGGCCTGTTCCAGCAGATAGGTCGCATAGACGAATTCATTGTCGAACGGCGGGTCCTTGCGCATCAGGATCACATCCAGGTCCGACAGCAGCATGTCTTGTTCCGCGCCGAGTTCAAACCAGTGCTCGGGGTCGTAAAACACCTTGAGCGGGCAAACACGGGCGCGGGCCTGGCCTTTGGCCTGGTACAGATCCTTGACCTCCATGTAGAACAGCGACCAGTCACGGGCCTGGGCTGCGAGGAGCATGGCCAGGGAACTGTCCTTCTTGAAAGATATCTGCGCGATAGGATCCATGACGATGCCGACACGAACGGTCATGTATTTTTCTCCGTAAAGTCACAATGTGAGCTGTTAATAAGATGTTGGAGACTATACACGAGCCTTTAATTGGCGCTGATTGTGTAGTCGTTCAAGGAAAAAACCTTAGGCGTCGGTAGCTTATAGCTTGCATCTGGAGAGTGTGCTAAAAAGGCCGAATGATCAGGGTAACAATCTATTGGCGTCAGATGTTCAGGCGTCAATCTAAGGAGCCTGTTCAAAGGCTGTGTCCGCACTGCTCACACGCGATAAACCGCCTGGCACCGACAAAATCAGGGTGACGGGGCGGCTGAAGATTATTGTGTTTTGACGCGACATCATTAGATGGGCGGTCGAGCTGAACTGGCTCCAGCAGAAAAAATAATGACTCACCGAGGCGATGGTAGGGCAAACATGGAACAGCATTCCGAGGGTTTGAGAGTAATGGTCATTGACGATTCGAAAACGATTCGTCGAACCGCAGAAACCCTGCTCAAGAAAGTGGGTTGCGATGTAATTACTGCAGTAGATGGTTTCGATGCCTTGGCAAAAATTGCCGATACCCATCCGAACATTATTTTTGTCGATATCATGATGCCGCGTCTTGATGGTTATCAGACGTGCGCCCTGATCAAGAATAATAGCGCTTTCAAATCCACGCCGGTGATCATGCTGTCCTCGAAGGATGGGCTGTTCGATAAAGCCAAAGGGCGAATCGTGGGCTCCGATCAATACCTGACCAAACCCTTCAGTAAGGAAGAGTTGCTCGGTGCGATCAAAAACCATGTGCCTGACTTTATGCCGGTGGAACAAGCATCCTGACATCCGTATACGTACCGATGTCCTTTAAGTAGTGAGACGCACCATGGCTCGAATTCTGATTGTTGATGACTCGCCGACCGAGATGTACAAGCTGACCGCAATGCTGGAAAAGCACGGTCATGAAGTATTGAAGGCGGAAAATGGCGCCGATGGCGTTGCCCTGGCTCGCCAGGAAAAACCAGACGCGGTATTGATGGATATCGTGATGCCCGGGCTGAACGGCTTCCAGGCGACACGTCAACTGACCAAGGATGCGGACACCAATCACATTCCAGTGATCATCGTCACCACCAAGGATCAGGAAACTGACAAGGTCTGGGGTAAGCGCCAAGGCGCTAAAGACTACCTGACCAAGCCGATTGATGAAGACACGCTGCTGAAAACGCTGAACGCTGTGCTGGCCGGTTAATTCCGCGCCAGTAGGCAAACTCTAACCAAAAGGCTGCAGTGGGCATGTCCGACGCACAAACACCCTTTGAAAAACTTCTCGAGATCGACCAGCGCTGTCGTGCGCTTGCGGCTGGCTTGCCTATGCAGCAAACCGCGCAGCAGACGTGGAGTGGTATCGGGTTCCGGATGGGGGAGCGTTTGTTCGTGGCACCGATGGGTGAGGTCGGTGAGGTATTGCATGAACCACGTTATACCTTGTTGCCAGGCGTGAAGAGCTGGGTCAAGGGTGTGGCAAACGTGCGTGGTCGCTTGCTTCCGGTCATGGACCTGTGTGGCTTCCTGGGTAATGAGTTGTCGCCACTGCGCAAGCAGCGGCGGGTGTTGGTGGTGGACCATCAAGAGATCTTTGCCGGCCTGACGGTCGATGAAGTCTTTGGTATGCAGCACTTTTCGGTGGATACATTCTCCGAAGATCTGCCTCCACTGGAAACATCGGTAGCGCCGTTTATTCATGGCGTCTTTCAACGTGAGCAAGCTTGGTTGGTGTTCAGCCCATTTGCGCTGGCACAGAACCCAGACTTTCTAGCGGTAGCATTTTAATAAGATTTTCGGTTGGGTCGGCTTTGCCGGCCTTTTGGCGTTATATGGGAACCGTAGTGCGGTCGGTCCAGGCGGGGGCCAGATAATGAAAAAACTAAATGCAGGCAAATTATTCGCGGGTACGCGGAGCAGTACACTGATTTTGGGGCTGTTTATCGTCCTGATCGTGTCAGTTGTATTGCTGTTCGCTAACTTTGCTTATATCAACACCCAGTCCAACTACGATACTGAATACATCAGCCACTCCGGTGAGCTGCGTGTTCTGTCCCAGCGTATTGCGAAAAACGCCACGGAAGCAGCAACGGGTACGCCCGAGGCCTTTGGTTTGTTGCGTGATGCACGTAACGACTTCCAGAAGCGCTGGGCAATCCTGACCGATGGCAACCCTGAAAGCGGTTTGCCATCCGCTCCAGAACTGGTGCAGCCGCAAATGGCGGCTGTGCAGAAGGACTGGGACAGCTTGCGTAAAAACACCGACTCCATCCTGGCCAGCGAGCAAACGGTTCTGTCGCTGCACCAGGTAGCTGCGACTCTGGCTGAAACCATTCCACAGTTGCAGGTCGAGTACGAAGAAGTCGTCGACATCCTGTTGGAAAGTGGCGCGCCCGCTGCTCAGGTTTCGGTTGCCCAGCGCCAGTCGCTGTTGGCAGAACGTATCCTGGGTTCGGTGAACAAGGTACTTGCCGGTGACACGGACTCGGTGCAGGCCGCCGACACCTTCGGTCGTGACGCCAGCCTCTTCGGTCGCGTATTGAATGCGATGCTCGAAGGCAACGCCGCCATGGAAATCACCAAGGTGGAAGACAGCGAAGCTCTGGATCGTCTGGGTGAGATTTCCGAGCTGTTCGAATTCGTATCGGGTTCGGTGGACGAGATTCTCGAGACCTCGCCAGAGCTGTTCCAGGTTCGTGAGTCGGCCAACTCCATCTTTACGGTTTCGCAAACCCTGCTCGACAAAGCCTCGGACCTGTCCCTGGGTTTTGAAGGCCTGGCCGACAGCCGCCAGGTCAATACCCTGGTGGGCTATGTACTGGGTTTGCTGGTACTGGCTTCGATCATCCTGATTGGTATCGTGATGGTCCGTTCGACCAACCGCCGACTGGCTGAAACGGCTGAAAAGAATGATCGTAACCAAACGGCGATTTTGCGACTGCTCGACGAAATTGCCGACCTCGCCGACGGTGACTTGACGGTGGCGGCAACGGTAACCGAGGACTTCACCGGTGCGATTGCTGACTCCATCAACTACTCCATCGACCAACTGCGTGACCTGGTTGCGACCATTAACCTGACCGCCGTACAGGTGGCAGGCGCGGCCCAGGAAACCCAGGCAACGGCAATGCACCTGGCCGAGGCTTCCGAGCACCAGGCGCAGGAAATTGCCGGTGCTTCGGCGGCCATCAACGAAATGGCGGTGTCGATTGACCAGGTATCGGCGAACGCCTCTGAATCCTCTGCGGTAGCGGAGCGTTCGGTAGCCATTGCCAACAAGGGTAACGAGGTGGTGCACAACACCATCACCGGCATGGATAACATCCGTGAGCAGATCCAGGACACCTCGAAGCGGATCAAGCGCCTTGGTGAGTCGTCCCAGGAGATTGGTGACATCGTTAGCCTGATTAACGACATTGCCGACCAGACCAACATCCTCGCCCTTAATGCTGCAATCCAGGCCTCCATGGCTGGTGACGCAGGCCGAGGCTTCGCCGTGGTAGCGGACGAGGTACAGCGTCTGGCAGAACGTTCATCTGCTGCAACCAAGCAGATCGAGGCGCTGGTTAAGACGATTCAGACTGACACCAACGAAGCTGTTATTTCGATGGAACAGACCACCTCTGAAGTGGTGCGCGGTGCACGCCTGGCGCAGGACGCCGGGGTTGCACTGGAAGAGATCGAGAAAGTATCCAAGACCCTCGCGGCCTTGATCCAGAACATCTCCAACGCCGCACGCCAACAGGCATCGTCTGCCGGCCACATCTCCAACACCATGAACGTGATTCAGGAGATCACCTCGCAAACGTCGTCCGGTACTACCGCAACCGCCAAGAGCATTGGTAACTTGGCGAAAATGGCCAGTGAGATGCGTAAGTCGGTATCCGGCTTTACCTTGCCGGAAGGGGAGCAGGCTTAATCGATGGCTGCGCAGCGGCTTGCAAAGGTCGCTGCCCGGAGTCCCAGGATTATGACCGAACGTCACGACAACCCGCATGGTGCGTGGGCCTTGCAGCCAGTCCTGGAAATGTCTAACGACGAATTCCACAGCTGGCAGGTTCTGCTCGAAGATCGTACTGGTGTCGTGATTCAGGAGCAGCGCAAGGCGTTTTTGCAGACCAACCTGAGTTCGCGCATGCGGGAGCTGGGTGTCAATGAATACGCCGACTACTATCGTCAGGTGACTGATGGCCCGCGTGGCGCGGTTGAGTGGTCTGTGCTGCTGGATCGGTTAACGGTTCAGGAGACCCGGTTTTTTCGTCATCGTGCCTCATTTGATGTGCTTGAGCGTTACCTGCAATCTCGGTTGCAGCAGCCGCTGAATAAGCCATGGGAATTGTGGAGCGTGGGTTGCTCCAGTGGTGAGGAGCCGTATTCATTGGCCATCACTGCCGCCCAGGTGCTGGAGGATGCCGGATTGCCTGCACATTATGCGGTGACCGGCACCGATATCAGCCTCAACGCGTTGAGCAAGGCCCGTGAAGGGCGTTTTGCGGCGCGCAAGCTTGAGCAGTTAGAGGCGCATATAGCTCAGCGTTATTTTTCCGCTGAGCCCGATGGCGGCTTCAAGGTATTACCGGAACTGGCGTCGCAAGTATGTTGCGCCAAGCTCAATGTACTGGAGTTGGCAAAGGCGCCAATGGCCGGTATGGACGTTATTTTTTGTCAGAACTTGTTGATTTATTTTCGTCGCTGGCGTCGCCGAGAGATCCTCAATTGCCTGGCAGAGCGCCTTGCACCGGGTGGTCTGCTGGTTATTGGAGTTGGCGAAGTGGCGGGTTGGCAGCATCCGGATTTGATACCGGTCGCCGACGAGCGAGTTCTGGCGTTTACCCGTAAGGGCAAGTTATGAGCGGAGTGACTATGGGTGATCGGCACGACTATGTCGCCCTGGAATGGGTCAAAGGCGAAGTAGCAGAAACCCTGAAGCAGGCACGTCAGGCGCTTGAGTCGTTCGTAGAGAACCCTCAAGACCCAACGCGCATGCGGTTTTGCTTGACCTATGTGCATCAGGTGCACGGTACCTTGCAGATGGTTGAGTTCCACGGCGCGGCTCTGCTCGCGGAAGAGATGGAGCACCTCTCGCAAGCGTTGATGGAAGGCCGTGTCGGCAATCAGGGTGAAGCCCTGGAAGTGCTGATGCAGGCTATCTTGCAAATGCCGGTTTATCTGGACCGAATCCAGACTGCGCGTCGCGACCTGCCAATGGTCGTGCTGCCTCTGCTCAATGACCTGCGTTCGGCGCGCGGTGAAAAGCTGCTCTCGGAAACCAGCCTGTTCACCCCGGACATGTCCTCGCGGGCGCCTGCGCTGTCGACTGAGTCGCTGGCCCAGCGTTACAACGCCGAGTTGCCGGGCCTGCTGCGCAAACTGCGGCAAATGCTGCAGATGGCCTTGGTGGGGGTGCTGCGTAACCAAGACCTGCCAACCAACCTGGGTTACATGGCGCGGGTATTTGCCCGCCTCGAAGCCTTGTGCAAGGACGCCCCGCTCGGCGCGTTGTGGCAGACCGCCTCGGGTGTCGTTGAAGGCCTGGCCAGCGGCAGTATCGCCAATGGCAGTTCGGTACGCGGCCTGTTGCGTGAGGTCGATAAAGAACTCAAGCGCTTGATGAGCCAGGGCGCGGAGGGGTTCAACCAGCCTGCGCCGGATGAGTTGATCAAGAACCTGCTGTTCTACGTCGCCAAGGCCAACAACCAGACCCCGCGCATAGCCGCGTTGAAGGAACAATATCGCCTGGATGAAGCCTTGCCAGACGATGAAACGGTAGACGCCGAACGTGCCAACCTGGCAGGACCGGATCGCAATGCCATGCGTTCGGTAGTCGGTGCGCTGTGTGAGGAGTTGGTTCGGGTCAAAGACAGTCTTGATCTGTTTGTGCGCAGCGACCGCGTACAAATTGTCGAGCTGGAATCCTTGCTTGCGCCGCTCAAGCAGATCTCGGACACCTTGGCGGTGTTGGGCTTTGCCCAGCCGCGCAAGGTCATTATCGACCAGATTGCCGTGGTGCAAGGCTTGGCCCAAGGCTTGCGCGAGCCGAGCGATGCCGTGTTGATGGATGTGGCGGGCGCGCTGCTCTATGTCGAGGCGACGCTGGCCGGCATGGTTGGCCCCTCGGAAGAGGGCACCAGTGAAGAAAACCATTTGCCAACGACCGACGTTGGGCAAATCCACCAGTTGGTGATCAAGGAGGCGCGTACCGGCCTCGAGCAAGCCAAGGATGCGATTATCGAATTCATTGCCTCGCAGTGGAATCACGATCACCTGGCCCGCGTGCCTGAGCTGCTGACGCAAGTGCGCGGCGGCTTGGCGATGATTCCACTGGAGCGCGCCGCGCAACTGCTCAATGCCTGCAACCGCTACATTCAGGAGCAACTGCTGGCGCGCAAGGCCGTGCCTAACTGGCAAAGCCTCGACACCTTGGCCGATGCGATTACCAGCGTCGAGTACTACCTTGAACGCTTGGGCGATGATCACGCCAGCCAGGGCAACTTGATTCTCGACGTGGCTGAAGAAAGCCTTGAGAGCCTGGGTTATCCGCTGCACGAAAAGGCGTCGATTCTTGACCAGCCTCAGGAGGCTGATGCGCCGCAGGCGTTTGCAGAACCCGAGTCACAAGCATCACCCGAACTCGATGCCAGCACTGAAGCCGACCCGCAATCCGCGTTGCCAGATTTTGACCTGGACCTTGGCGAAACTGATTTCGAGCCCTTGGCCAACCCGCTGGACGATATCGAGGTAATCAGCGCTGATTCGATTGCCGAGCCAGACGCGCCCTTGGATATCGACCTGTCGAGTGACAGCTTCGAGACGGCGCTCGAGCAGCAACTCGATGCTGAAACGCCAAAGTCCGAACCAGCGCCTGATGACTTGAATGCTGACTTTGCTGATCTCGAATCGGCCGGTAATGATGAGCTGAACTTCGACCTGGCCGAGATCACGCCGGTCGAGGACAACAGCGAAAACGATATCGAGTTGGTCGACTTTGACTTTGGCGAGCTGGAGTTCGAACCGGCCGATGCGCCTGCCGATGAACAACTGCCAACAGTGCAGTTGGATGAAAGCCCGGCATTTTCACTGGATGACCCAGACTTGCAGCTTGAGGCCTTTAGTCTCGACTCCCTGGAGCCGCAAGCCAGCTGGAATGATGAAGATATCGCCGCATTGGGCCTGCCGGACGTTGAGCTGCCGAGCCTGAGCGAGCCTGAACAAGCCCCAGGCGAGGAGGCTGAAAAACCGCTGTCCATCGCGGATGTCATGGCAGCTCCCGTACAGGTGGTTAATCCGCCTGCGCACGATGTGCCGCCGAGCTTGTTGCCGCCACCTGCCGATGAAGAGCCATTCGATGACGAGCTGGCTGAAGTCTTCATTGAAGAAGCCGGTGAAGTGCTCGAAACCATCGCCGAGTATTATCCGCAATGGTGCGCCGATACACAGAACAAGGAAGCCCTGATTGAGGTTCGCCGGGCCTTTCACACGCTCAAGGGCAGTGGCCGGATGGTCCGTGCTCTGGTGATTGGCGAGTTGGCCTGGTCGGTAGAAAACCTGCTCAATCGAGTGTTGGACGGCAGCATCGAAGCCGATGCGGATGTGCAGCAGGTAATCAGCGAGGTGATCAAGCTGATCCCCGAACTGGTCTGCGAATATGCCAATAAGGCGCAGCGCCAGCGTGATGATGTCGATCTGCTGGCAATGACTGCCCATGCTCTGGCCAAGGGGCAACGTATTAGCCCGTCCGTGGCCACGGCTCCCGCTGAATCCGTTGCAGCAGCGGATGTCCTGCCGGCCTCGGGCGAGCGCGATGAGATGCTCGACCCGCAGTTGCTGGATATCTTCCGAAGCGAAGCTGAAACCCACCTCGAGACCTTGCTGCGTTTCCTGGCGGATTGCGAGCGTGAGTTGCCGCAGCCGGTTACCGATGATTTGCAGCGAGCCTTGCACACGCTTAAAGGCAGCGCCTACATGGCGGGCATTTTGCCGGTCGCCGAGATCGCAGCGCCGCTGGAAAAGCTGGTCAAGGAATTCAAGACCAACCTGATCGCCCTGGATATCTCCGAGGCAGACCTGTTGCGTCGCGCCGAACAGTTGTTCCGCCTCGCGCTTGCCCAGCTTGAAGAACATCCGCTGGCGGTGTTGCCGGGTGCGCAAGCCTTTCTCGACGATGTACAAAAGCTGCACCAGGAACGCCTGGATACGGCCGAAAGCAATCGCAAAAGTGAGTTGGGCGAGGTGCGCGATCCCCAGTTGATCAGCATTTTCCTGGCTGAAGGCATGGACATCCTGCTCGATGCCGAGAAGCTGTTGCGCAACTGGCGCGAGCATCCGTTCGAGCGTCAGGAGCTCAGCGCCTTGCTTGATGAGCTGACCATGCTCGGGCGTGGCGCTGAAATGGCCGAGTTGCCGCAAATCGATGAGCTGTGCGAGGCATTGCTTGATCTGTATGGCGCAGTCGAGGAAGGTAGCCTGGCGGTTAGCGAGCGTTTCTTCAGCGAGGCAGAACTTGCCCATGAAGCGCTGATCGGAATGATGGACCAGGTTGCAGCGGGATTGCAGGTCAGTGCCGAGCCGCAACGTGTCGAAGCCCTGCGGCTCCTGCTTGGCGAGGCGCTAGACCCGTCCAAGCTGGCATTGTTGTCGAGCCCCGATAACAACGGTATCGATATTATCGAACTGGATGCCGCCACTGCCGCGCTGCAGTCGCAGGCAGATGAGGCAGCGGCTGAAGACGGCTTTGTCGACCCGGCGGAAGACACCGAGTTGCCTGCAAGCACAGCTGAAGCAGCGTCCGGGCAGGAGCTTGATGAGCAATCAGCCGATGCCAATGCCTATGAGGCCCTGGACAGTGAAATGGTCGAGATCTTCCTGGAGGAAGCGGTCGACCTGCTGGAGAGCGCCAGTGTTTCGCTCGACCAGTGG
The DNA here is from genome assembly GCF_900188155.1 of Pseudomonas segetis. Lineage (GTDB taxonomy): Bacteria > Pseudomonadota > Gammaproteobacteria > Pseudomonadales > Pseudomonadaceae > Aquipseudomonas > Aquipseudomonas segetis. The sequence goes on along the minus strand of NZ_FZOG01000006.1, from coordinate 147,687 downwards.
CTGGCCAATCCTGAGGACAAGACGCCGCTGCAAGCGCTATATCGTGACCTGCATACCCTCAAGGGTGGCGCGCGCATGGCCAATATCAAGCCGGTGGGCGATCTTGGTCATGAGCTTGAGACCCTTTATGAGCGCCTGCTCGATGGTCGGCTGGATGTTGCACCGGAACTCACCGGCTTGCTTCAGCAAAGCCACGACCGGTTGGCCGTGCAAGTCGAACAAATGCAAGCCCGAGCCAATATCGCTCCGGCTGATGACTTGATTGCTGCCATTGCCGCCTTTATTCGTGGTGACCAGGCGAACGCGGATAACCAGCCGCTCGATGAGCCTGTGGACGACGACCGCGAAGCTGCCGAGCCTGAACACGAAATGCCGTTGGCTGAACTTGACGAAGAGGCAGAACAGCCTGCGATCGATCAGCCAGAAGATGAAGCTCCAGCACTTGAGCAGGCCCTCGACGCCGAGCCAGTTGATGCTCAAGTGCCGCAAGGCGAGGACGTCGCGGCTGAACCAGCGGATTTCGAAGCACGTGATGCCGTGCCGGATGAAGGCGAGCCGCTACCTGAACTGAGCATGTCAGCCGAGCCCGTCGCTGAGCCCGTGTTGCCAACACCGCTCAATGACGAACGTGACCAGGAGCTGGTCGAGATTTTCCTTGAGGAAGGTTTTGATCTGCTCGACAGTTCGGCTGCGGCCTTGCAGCGTTGGATCAACGATGTCGATAACAGCCTTGAACTGGAATCTCTGCAGCGCGATCTGCACACCCTCAAGGGGGGCGCGCGGATGTCCGAGATTGCAGAGGTTGGTGATCTTGCCCATGAGCTTGAATTTCTTTATGAAGGCCTGAGCGACGGGCGCCTGCGTGCGAGCCCTGAGCTATTTGCCTTGCTGCAACTTGCCCACGACAGCCTGGCGGCCATGCTTGAAGCGGTTCGTGATCAGCGCCCCGTGCCCAATGGCGAGGCGCTGATCGAGGCCATCAAGCAGTTCCGCAACAATCCGGGCCAACAACTGAGCATGCCGTCCAGTGTTCACCTGCAGGCGGTTGAGGACTCCAGCGATGCCGCAGAAGAGTCGGACATCCTCGATATCTTCCTCGAGGAAGCCGACGACCTGCTCGAAGCCATGGAAGTTGCAGTGGGCCGTTGGGATGTCAACCGTGACGATTCCAGCGCCATTGATGACATCCTGCGTGTCCTGCACACCCTCAAGGGTGGTGCTCGCCTGGCGGGCCAGAAGCGCTTGGGCGACCAGGCGCACGACCTCGAACAGCATCTGAGCGAAGCGCAACAACAACCTGCGCCTTGGCCAGAAAGTATTTTCCTCGATGTGCAGTCGGGTTACGAAGGGCTGGTCAACGAAGTCGAGCTGTTGCGTGAGCGCCTGGCCAATGAGCACCTTGATGCTCCGGTTGAGGCTGCGCCGTCTGCACCTGTGGCGGATTACCAGGCAAACCTGTCTGCGCCTATTGTCGCTGCCAGTGCCATGCCGGCCCAGGAACTGGTGAACAAGGTCTTGCCTTTTGTTCGCCGCGCCCAGGAAGCTGCGCAGGAGGCCGCATCGCGTCGTGCTCCGCAGGAGTTGGTGAAGGTGCCAGCCGAGCTGCTTGAGGGGCTGGTTAACCTGGCAGGTGAGACCTCGATTTTCCGTGGCCGGGTAGAGCAGCAGGTCAGTGACTTTGGTTTCACCCTCAGCGAGATGGAAGCGACCATTGACCGGGTGCGTGACCAGTTGCGACGTCTGGATACCGAAACCCAGGCGCAAATCCTCAGCAGTTATCAGGCCGAGGCTGAGCGTTCCGGCTACGAGGATTTCGACCCGCTGGAAATGGACCGTCACTCACAGCTGCAAACCTTGTCGCGTGCCTTGTTCGAGTCGGCGTCTGACTTGCTTGACCTCAAAGAAACCCTGGCCGCCCGTAACCGCGACGCAGAGACACTGCTGCTGCAACAGGCACGGGTCAATACCGAGCTCCAAGAAGGCCTGATGCGTACGCGCATGGTGCCATTCGAGCGCTTGATACCGCGTCTGCGGCGGATCGTTCGTCAGGTAGCGGGCGAGTTGGGCAAGCAGGTTGAGTTCGTGGTCGGTAATGCCGATGGCGAGATGGACCGTACCGTTCTCGAACGCATTGTCGCGCCGCTTGAGCACATGTTGCGTAACGCCGTGGACCACGGTATCGAGTCAGCCGATGCGCGCCGCGCAGCTGGCAAGCCCGCGCAAGGCACCATTCGCCTGAACCTGGGCCGTGAAGGCGGTGATATCGCCTTGACCCTGACCGACGATGGTGGCGGGATCAACCGCGATGCGGTGCGTCGTAAGGCCATCGAACGTGGCCTGATGGATGCGGATTCCGACCTTAGCGATTACGAAGTCTTGCAGTTCATCCTCGAGGCGGGTTTCTCCACCGCTGAGAAGGTTACGCAAATCTCGGGTCGTGGCGTCGGCATGGATGTGGTGCATTCGGAGGTCAAGCAACTCGGCGGTTCGATGAGTATCGACTCGACGCCGGGCGTGGGCACCAGCTTCCTGATTCGCCTGCCATTTACCGTGTCGGTCAATCGTGCATTGATGGTGTATTCCGGCGAGGATCTCTACGCGATTCCGCTGAACACCATCGAAGGTATCGTGCGCGTTTCGCCATACGAACTTGAGGCCTATTACGCACCGGATGCACCACGCTTCGAGTACGCGGGCCAGGCTTACGAATTGCGTTATCTCGGTGACCTGCTCAACAACGGCCAGCAACCCAAACTGGTTGGGCAAAGCCTGCCGCTGCCGGTGATCCTGGTGCGCTCCAGCGAGCATACGGTCGCGGTGCAGGTTGATTCGCTGGCCGGTTCCCGTGAGATCGTGGTGAAAAGCCTCGGTCCGCAATTTGCCGGTGTTCACGGTATTTCCGGTGCGACCATCCTTGGGGACGGCCGCGTAGTGGTCATTCTCGACCTGCTGGCCACCATCCGTGTGTTGCACGCTCACCTGCTTAACCAGATGCAACCTCGCCTGGTCAGCCACAAAGCCAGCGAGGCGGAGATTGAAGCTGATCGGCCAACGCTGGTGATGGTGGTCGATGACTCGGTAACCGTGCGTAAAGTAACCAGCCGCTTGCTTGAGCGTAACGGTATGAACGTGCTGACCGCCAAGGATGGTGTCGATGCCATCTCGCTGCTGCAAGAGCACAAGCCGGACATCATGCTGCTGGATATCGAAATGCCGCGCATGGATGGTTTTGAGGTGGCGACCCTGGTCCGCCACGACTCACGTCTCAAGGACTTGCCGATCATCATGATCACCTCGCGTACCGGTGAAAAACACCGCGAGCGGGCACTGAGCATCGGGGTCAACGAGTACTTGGGCAAGCCTTACCAAGAGTCGCTCCTGCTTGAGAGCATCAATCAGCTGGTTAAGCGCACATGACCGAGAAAGCCACCGCTCGCATCGCCGTTATTGCCGATACATCCCTGCAGCGCCATGTGCTGCAGCAGGCGCTGGCGGGCAGTGGCTATGAAGTGGTTATGAACAGTGATCCAGCGCGCCTTGACGAAGAGGCGTTGCAGGCCTGCGAGGCTGACCTGTGGCTGGTGGACCTGGCCCAGTCGGACGACTCGCCATTGGTCGATAACCTGCTCGAGACCACCTCTGCTCCGGTGCTGTTTGGGGAAGGCCATGCGCCTGAGCGCCACTCCGAGAACTATCCGCGCTGGGAGCGCAGCCTGTTTGCCAAGCTCAAGAAGCTGGTGGGCGATCCGTCAAAAGCGGTCGGGCCTACGCTTGAGGCGCTACTGGCCGAGGCGCAGCGTCCAACGCGCCTGGAACTGCCGCAAGCGCTGGCAAATACGCAACTGGTTGTTGGCGAGCCTGCGCGGCAGGTCTGGCTTTTGGCTGCATCAATGGGTGGCCCGGCAGCGGTGAAGGCTTTTCTGGATGCGCTACCCGGCGGCTTGCCAATTGGATTCATATACGCACAGCATATCGATGCCAGTTTTGAGTCGGTATTGCCGCAGGCGGTTGGCCGGCACAGCCAATGGCATGTCAACCCAGCACGGGACGGTGACACTGTGCGTTGCGGGGAAGTGATAGTTGTGCCGATCAGCCGTGAACTTGAGTTTGATGGCGACGGCGCCATGCACATTACCCAGCGTGCCTGGCCCGAGCCTTACAGCCCTTCGATTGACCAGATGATGTTGAATCTGGCCCAGCAGTTTGGCAACCAGTGCGGCGTGATCGTCTTTAGCGGCATGGGCAGCGACGGCAGTGCAGCCGCTGCATACGTCAAGCGCCAGAATGCACTTGTCTGGACCCAGCGCGCCGACACTTGCCTGTGCCCAAGCATGCCCGATAGCCTGCGTGAGGGAGGGTATAGCGACTACAGCGCCGACCCGCGCGAACTGGCGCTCGGGCTGGTTAATCATCTGGCAGAGCAGTGCCGCCATTCGAATGCCTGATCAGGACATATCCATGAGCCAAACCATCGAAAACAGCGTCGCCAGCCTCACATGCCTGGCTATCCCGCTGGCAGACCGCACGCTGCTATTGCCTAACGTAGTGGTTGCCGAGTTGATTCCCTATCGCGCACCCCAAACCAGCGCAGGCATGCCAGCATGGTTCTTGGGGCAGATCAACTGGCGGGATCTGCGTCTGCCGCTGTTGTCATTCGAAGCGGCCAGTGACGGCCAGGCGCAAATCGGCGGCAACGCCCGGGTGGCTGTGATCAACGCATCCGGCGGCCGGGACAAGGTTAAGTTTATCGCCCTGCTGGTGCAGGGGATTCCGCGCTCGGTAAAGGTCGCCAACGACCTGGTGACAGTGCCCGGCGCCAGCCTGGCCCCGCTGGAGTTGGATGCGGTGCAAATTGGCGATGATGTGCTGAAGATCCCCGACCTGATTGCACTTGAGCAGTTACTGGAAGACGCAGGCCTGATCTAGGTTGAGTGGTCGTTGCAGGCGCCAGCGCAAGCTGGCGTTTTGCGTTGGGGCCGCTGCGGCTTAAAAATCGCCCCACAATTGCTGCGCCACACTCAGTGCCACCACAGGCGCCGTTTCAGTGCGCAATACCCGTGGACCTAAACGCGCCGCATGGAAGCCCTGGGCTTTAGCCTGCTCGACCTCGGCGTCATTCAAGCCGCCTTCAGGGCCGATCAGGAATGCCAGCGACTGGGGCTTGGCGTGGCTTTCCAGCGGTTCTGCAACCGGGTGCAGCACCAGTTTCAGCTGTGCATCTATCTGCGCCAGCCAGTCATTCAGGCTGATGGGTGGATGGATCAGCGGCACCACCGAGCGACCGCACTGCTCACAAGCGCTAATCGCCACTTGCCGCCAATGCGCCATGCGCTTGTCAGCACGTTCATCCTTGAGCCTGACTTCACACCGCTCGCTGACGATCGGGCTGATCTCGGTTGCACCCAGCTCCGTGGCTTTCTGGATCGCCCAATCCATTCGCTCGCCACGGGACAACCCCTGACCCAGATGAATGCTCAGCGGCGACTCCGGCTGACCTGCGATGCACTGGCGCAGCTCAACACTGACGGCCTTTTTGCCCACCTCGATCAACTCGCCAAGAAACTCATTGCCGCTGCCATCGAACAATTGCACCGCATCGCCAACGCCATGGCGCAGCACGCGGCTGATGTAATGAGCCTGCGCCTCAGGCAGCGCATGCTGGCCAATGGAGAGCGGGGCATCGATAAAAAAGCGAGATAGGCGCATGGGCAAACTATTAACTGAATGCAGGGACGCGCAGTTTAGCCTGTTTGACGCCCGTGTTGTGCGCAGGCACTAGTGCCGCTTTGAGCATCGCTACAGGTGCCTGAGGCCGTCGGCATAAGGGAAATAAAGTAAAGACCACGGTTTTTCGGCTAGGGTTTTGAACTAAACGTGGTCTGTCTCCTATTATTACTGATCCACGGGGAGTACCAGGCGCTCTCCGCTGGGATGTCCAATGAACAATGAATGGAAGCAAAGGCACCTATGAGCTGGTTGTGGATCCTAAGACTAATACAGTACTTCACTTTCTATTCAAGAGCGGGCAGTAGTCATGACGTATGCTGGCTTTAAATGTGATTTAAAGGAAGAGCCTCTTTCTGGGCGGTTGATCTATAGAGAGTCAGAATACTCAATAGATTTTGTTGACTGTTCTCGCGAAGAGATTGCCTTGAGGACCGGAGGGCAAGGATGCTGTTCTTTAGTCATTGGTACTCTTCAGATTGAAGTGGGCGTTGAGACAGGAAGGCTACTTTATCCATGGGGGTTATGCCCACTAATCAATTGCGAACCAAAGCATATGCCAATGAATCATATAGACTGTGGAAGTATATATATTGAATCTGCAGGTTTTGAGTTGGTTGCAGGTGTAGCAATTGAAATTCCCGGCTCGAACCTGTGGCAGATGTTTAAGGATATGGCTACGGGCTGGATCTGTATTGGTGATTACGATATGGGTGACAAGATACGCCTTGTCCAATTTTCAAAGAGTGCGATGATCTCACTTAGTGATGAGGTTGCCATTGCTGTATGGATTAGGCCTGAAGTAGAGCTATAAGTTAGTTTTGACGGTTCTGTTGGTGCAAAAGCAACTGCCTCTAAGACGTGGACTGTTGACCCGGCAATGCAAGCAGCAGACAAAGCATCTGGGGTTTTAGTTAAAGCGTAAATAGGGGACAGACCACGTTTTTCTAGCTGAGATTTTGAATTATACGTGGTCTGTCCCCTATTATTGATGATTAGTTGGTGCAAAAGTAAACTCCGTTGCAGGTGATTTCTTTAAATAGGGGGCAGACCACGTTTTCTGGGTGAGATTTTGGATTAAATGTATTGTTCAGAGATATACTGAAAATTCCAGGCGAGTATCGTGGAAAGCAAGGAGTGTTCGAGTTCATAAAGGAGCCGGATGGAACAGTTAATCATCGTCTGTTTAAGCCGAATCCGGGGCAGTGAGCTATGAGTGTTATATGGTCAGAGCAGATTGACTCCATCCTAAGCTGTGGGGTTTCTCTGAGTTGTGTGGGAGTAAAGAACTGGGCCTTGGAGCGTGATGAAGCCGTACGTGCCATTAACGAGCTTGAAGCTTTAGGATTCCCAGTGCTCGGAGGGGATGTATATCAACTGGTCGACGAGTCTCCCGAACAGACCTATGACAATTGGTATTGCGATCAAGAGCCTGGAGAGTTGGACTCTGCCTTCTTGAAAAGAAGTTCAGAGAAGGCAAGGAGCTATATAGGCAGTTATTCAATGAGTGGAGCCTTGTTTTCAATAGTGCCGAAGGTTTGATGGCCCAAAAGCAACTGTAAATAGGGGACAGACCACGTTTTTCTAGCTGAGATTTTGAATTATACGTGGTCTGTCCCCTATTATTGGTGCTCGTCTAAAAGAGATTGTATTTAAAAACTCACCGGGTGGAAATTGATGCGTAGTGATGATGATATCTACAATGACATTGGGGGTATTTTATTTGAAATTGCTCCCGGCGGAGCCTGTAAAATTATAATGCGCGCACAGTTATCCCAAGAGCTAGATAGCTGTGAGTATGACTACATTGATGAACAAGGTAACGTTGCTTGGTTCACGGCAGGCGGGCGAGCCAATACAGATATTTTAGACCTTTTAACAGAGCTTCGCAGTTGGTATGTTGAGAATAAACTTACAGGAGGGCTGCCAGCGTGGAGTGGCTGTGAGGTAACCTTGGACTTAGTTAAAGTTAAAATAAGTATAGACTTTATTTATCCTTGAAAATTAAGCGGCAGGTTTAGATGTAGAAGCTTAGGCTGAATATGGCGTAAATAGGGGGCAGACCACGTTTTTCTAGCTGGGATTTTGAATTATACGTGGTCTGTCCCCTATTGTTCCTCTATTGTTCTTGTTACGAAATCAGGGGTGATTCAGTTCATTGATGAAAGGAATATGAAATGAAAATAAAACTTTACCTCGTGGCGCTGGGCGCTTTGCTGCTTTCAGGCTGTAGCCAGCCAATGGCTCAGGCCGGTGTGCAGAGCGGAGGCGGCGGCACCATTGAGGCGATTAACCATACCAAATGGGCGATCAACCATTTCAGCGTCGACGGGCAGTCGGGCATTGACATTATCGGGCCGTATCAGGGCGGTGGTGGCGGTTGCTGTTATGGCGTGCCCTCGAAGTGGCAGCCGGGTATGACGGTAAGGATTGATTGGGAAACGGGTGTCGGAGATATGGACGGGTTTCCGGGTTTTGATAAACGGGATGAGTATTTAGCCTGGGAAAAGAAAATGAAGGCCCAGAATAAACAGCACAGTGCTGTTGTACCCGTGCCGGACTATACGGGGCAAAAGACCTGTGGGATCACGGTACATTTTATGCCCTGTGATGAAGTAAAGGTCACCACCAGCTGTGCAGATTACAGACGGCCGGGCTATCCGATCAAAGACCCGATTAAGATGACGGAGCCGAAAGTCTGTCCGCAGTAATACCCACGCTGACGTTGTAATTCCCTTGTTTTGTAATGCTTAGCCATGCCTGTCTGGCAGTCACGGCTAAGCAAGACGCACGTTATCTGTTCATTGATTAAAGGAATATGAAATGAAAATAAAACTTTACCTCGTGGCGCTGGGCGCCTTGCTGCTGACAGGCTGTAGCCAGCCATCGGCCCAGGCAGGTGTGCAGAGCGGAGGTGGCGGCACCATTGAGGCGATTAACCATACCAAATGGGCCATTAACCATTTCAGCGTCGACGGGCAGTCGGGCATTGACGCTATTGGACCGTATCAGGGGGGCGGCGGTGGCTGCTGTTATGGCGTGCCCTCGAAGTGGCAACCGGGGATGACGGTGAAGGTTGATTGGGAAAGTGGTGAAGCGTCAACGAAAGGTTTTCCCGGGTTCGCAGACACTGCCAAGTACTTGGCCTGGGTAAAAAAAATGAGTGAAAACAACCGGCAGCATAGTGCGGTTGTACCCGTGCCGGACTATACGGGGCAAAAGACCTGTGGGGTCACGGTACATTTTATGCCCTGCGATAAAGTGAAAGTGACCACCAGCTGCGCGGATTATGGACGGCCGGGCTACCCGATCAAAGACCCGATTAAGATGACGGAGCCGAAAGTCTGTCCGAAATAATCACCGACCAGGCAGTAAATAGGGGACAGACCACGTTTTCTGGCTGAGATTTTGAATTAAACGTGGTCTGTCCCCTATTATTGCTATTATTATGCCTGCGGCTGAGTGCAGTGGTCTAATGAAACCGGACACCCATTTAGGCGAGAATACTCGTCAGAACGAGGTGTCATATGACCAAGCAACGCCGTACCTTTTCCCCTGAATTCAAACGCGAGGCTGCTGATCTCGTGCTCAAGCAAAACTACAGCTTCATCGAGGCCAGTCGCTCACTGGGTATTGGTGAGACAGCTCTGCGTCGTTGGGTCGATCAGCTCCAGCAAGAGCGAACAGGCGTGACGCCTAAAAGTAAGGCGCTGACTCCAGAGCAGCAAAAAATCCAAGAGCTGGAAGCTCGGATTGCTCGGCTCGAGCGAGAGAAATCGATATTAAAAAAGGCTACCGCGCTCTTGATGTCGGAAGATCTCGAGCGTTCGCGCTGATCCATCAGCTAAGCGCCCATGAACCTGTTGATTGTTTGTGCGAGGTGTTCGAAATCACCCGCTCGACTTACTACGCCCATCGCCTCAGGCGGCGTTCTCCGGGTGTTGAGAGAATTCGATTACGCAGTCGAGTCAACGAACTGTTCACCCAGAGTCGAAGCGCTGCTGGCAGCCGCAGTATCGTGTCGATGATGCAGGAAGATGGTGAGCAAATCGGGCGCTTCAAGGTGCGTGGCTTGATGCGGGAGTTGGGGTTGATCAGCAAGCAGCCGGGCTCGCATGCCTACAAAAAAGCAACGATTGAGCGACCTGACATTCCAAATACGCTGAATCGTGAGTTCAACGTTCCCGAGCCAAACAAAGTTTGGTGCGGTGACATCACCTACATCTGGGCGCAAGGGAAATGGCACTACTTGGCCGTGGTTATGGATCTCTATGCTCGCCGGATAGTGGGTTGGGCGTTGTCAGGAAACCCGGATGCTGACTTGGTCACCAGGGCGCTGGATATGGCCTATGAGCAACGCGGGAAGCCTCAAGGGCTGCTGTTTCATTCGGATCAGGGGTCGCAATATGGAAGTCGCCACTTCCGACAGCGCCTGTGGCGGTACCGCATCAGCCAGAGCATGAGTCGCCGGGGCAATTGCTACGATAACTCGCCGATGGAGCGTGTATTTCGAAGCTTGAAAACCGAGTGGATACCTTCAGTGGGTTATATGTCGGTTCAGCAGGCGCAACGGGACATCAGCCATTACTTGATGCATCGCTACAACTGGATACGGCCTCATTTATTCAATGGCGGGCTAGCGCCCGCTCAGGCTGAGCAGAAACTTAACGTCGTGTCTGGGATTAGTTGACCACTACAAGCCTCAGACTGTTGCGAATGGAAAAGGAGTTTCCAATGCCACGTCGAGTAAGACTACTGTTGCCTAGGATGTCTCTGCATCTGATTCAGAGGGGAAACAACCGCTCGGTTTGTTTCTATAACGATGAAGGCTATCAATTCTATCTAGAACATTTGGCACATCAGGCGCAAAAGCATGGCTGCGCAGTCCATGCTTGGTGCCTGCGATGTCGCCCCCATTTTTAGTGTTCGCCACAAATAGTGGCCAGGCCGCTGGGGCTTGCGTCTGCTCATCAAATGTATACTCATTTGTTTGTACCTGCTCCCGTAAGATCGATTAGCCATCATGTGATTCGTGATTAATGGCTTGACAGCGCTATGTCTGGCGGTAGTATCAAATTTCAATGTATATACAAAAATAAATATCCGCATTGAAAAGGATTCCATTCATGCAGGACATTACGCCGCTTCTTCCTTTCCGCGCACAGGTTATCTGCCCCCACCCTGATCAAACGCAGCTCTACAGTCTTGGTACTGCTTCAGCGCACTGCGCCGACGTAGGAATGCTCCCGGTAAGGCAGTCTTGGGGATTAATTCGGCATAACTGACCGGTCAATATGCCCAGGATTGGTGCAATCGGCTTGGTTTTGCAATTAACATAGCAAGCTAACAAATATGTGCCAGCAGAAATGGCCAACTCCACTGGTGATAACAATGTCAAATACCACCATGGCAAGCGATGTCAGCTTGAGATCACCCAGCCCAAAAGCGATTCCCCATGCTTTTGTCATTCTCTTTGTTCTGGCCGTACTCGCCGCGCTGATTACCTGGGTGATTCCCGGCGGTAGCTATGAACGCCTGGTCAATGAGCAAGGCCGCTCGGTGATTGTCGCCGGGACTTATCACTGGGTCGAGCATCAGGCCATTGGCCCTTTGGCTTTTTTCAACGCTTTCTTCGAGGGCATGAAAAGCGGCTCGTCGATTATTTTCTTCCTGCTTATTGTCGGTGGCACCTTTGGCGTCATGCGTCGTAGCCAGGCGCTGGAGGGGCTGGTCAATTTGTTGCTGTCGCGCCTTGCTGGCCGTGAAATCCTGATCATCCCCTTGATGATGACCTTCTTTGCACTGTGCTCCGCTACCTACGGCATGATCGAAGGCAGTATCGTCTACATCTTCATTCTCCTGCCGCTGGCCAGGCGTGCCGGTTACGATGCCGTGGTCGCTGCTGCAATTCCCCTTATTGGCACGGCCATTGGCTATACCGGTTCATTTCTCAACCCGTTCAATGTTGGTGTCGCACAATCGATTGCCGAGCTGCCGCTGTTCTCCGGCATGGGCTACCGCATGTTTTGCTGGCTGTTGTTCGTTGCCCTCAGCGCGGGCTATGTCATGTTCTATGCGCAACGGGTCAAGCGTGACCCGAGCCGGAGTGTAATTGCCGATCTGGCCGTGCCCGAGCAAGGCGTGAGCCAGTCGGAGCTGGTGCAGCTTGAGCCCCGTCACCTGGGAATTCTGGCCGCCTTTGGCTTGGCCCTGGTGGTGATCATCATCGGGGTCAGCAGTTGGGGGTGGTACCTCAAGGAAATGGCCGGGATATTCCTGATCCTTGGCATCGTCAGCGGCATCATTGCCCGCATGCCAGCGAATGACATTGCCCAGACCTTTTCGGAGGGCTGCAAGGATATGGTCGATGGCGCCCTGGCCGTGGGCATGGCCTTCACTATCGTGGTAATCGTGCAACAGAGCATGACCATCGACACCATCATCCACAGCTTGGTATCCGTTGTCGGCAACAGCTCTTCGAACCTGGCGGCACTGGGGATGTATGCATCCCAGAGCCTGATGAATTTCGTGGTTACCTCCGGCAGCGGCCAGGCCGCGCTGACCATGCCGATCATGACGCCGCTCGCTGATCTTGCCGGGGTGGATCGCCAGGTCGCTGTGCTGGCCTTTCAATTTGGTGACGGTATCTCCAATGCCTTCACTCCGACCGCAGGCTGGTTGATCGCAGGTCTCACCATTGCCGGCGTGCCGTGGGCGCGCTGGATGCGTTTCATGCTGCCTTTGATTCTGATGCTCTACGCTCTTGGCGCTGTGCTGGTCGTCGTTGCCAACACCTTTATATGGACCGGAGCCTGATCGTGGCTGGAGAGCTGACAATGCAAGAACCCCTTTCGCGCGACGCGCTTGAGTTGATCGAGCGCTTGATCACCTTCGATACCACCAGCTCACGTAGCAACCTGGAGTTGATCAACTTTGTTGCGCAGTGGCTGCAATCACACGATATTGCGGTGACCTTGATCCATGACGCCGATGGCAACAAGGCCAACCTGATTGCCGAGTTCGGCCCCAAGGATGCGCCTGCCATACTGGTTTCCGGGCATAGCGATGTGGTTCCGGCTGACCCGGCTGACTGGAGTGTTACGCAACCCTTTGTGCCTCGTCGCCATCAAGGCCGACTCTACGGACGGGGTAGTGCGGACATGAAAGGTTTTATCGGCATCGCCTTGAACAGCCTGGTCAAAGCCAGGCATCGCCTGCAGCGCAATGCAGTGGTGCTGGCCCTTTCATTCGATGAAGAGCTTGGCTGCCTGGGTGCGCCCTTGATGTTGCCGCACCTGCGCCTTCAGGAGCACCGCTTGCGTGGCGCCATTATTGGCGAGCCAACCCCGATGCGTATCGGCAATGCGCACAAGGGGCATGTTGCCATGCGCGCCACTGTCCATGGTGTTGGCGGGCATTCTGGATATCCAGAACGTGGGGTCAATGCCATTGACGTCGCGGCGGGGCTGGTTCTGGAGATTCGTCGCCTGGCCGAGGAAAAGCGCCTGAACACGCCACCGGATCACCGCTTCGATCCGCCGTGGTCGACGGTGCACACCGGCTTGATCCAGGGCGGCAGTGCCCTGAACAAGATTCCCGAGCGCTGCCAGCTGGACTTCGAGATGCGCACCCTGCCGGGGCAGGACAGTGAGGAGGTTCTCAGCCGTTTGTCCGCCGCCTATCCACAGGCCATGCCAACGCCGATTCAGGCGCTGGCCGAACAGGCGCGGCTGGAGCTCGAGTGTGTCGGCCAGTACCCCCAGCTCGACGAGCAGCGCCAGGGCTACATCAACTGGCTCGCGGCGCTGGCCCAGTGCGACAGCAATCCCGTGGCCCTTGGGTTTGGCTGTGAGGCGGGGCTTCTCGCCAGCCTGGGTATCCCGGCGCTTATCTGCGGGCCCGGCAGTATCCATCAGGCGCACTTGCCGGACGAATACATTGAGTTTGACCAACTTGAACGCTGCGAGGCGTTTTTCAGCCGTCTGATTGATGCGCTGGATGACGAATTGCCGACCTTTGAATGATGGCCCGACAAGGAGCTGCTTGCCATGCATACGACTGCTTCACTTGATGCACTTATCGACCAGGACACCATTGATGCCTTTCAGCGCGACGGCGCGATCTGTATTCGCGGCTTATTCGATCAGGCGTTAATCAGTGGGCTCGCCGCAGGCATCGAGCACAACCTGCGCAACCCCAGTCCCAGGGCCAAGGTTGCCAGCCAGCCAGATGACCCTGGCTGGTTCTTCGAGGACTTTTGCAACTGGCAGGAAAACCCCGCCTACCGCGACTTTATCTTCAATTCGCCCTTGGCCGAGGCAGGCCGCCGCTTGATGGGCAGCCAGCAGGTTCGGCTGTACCACGATCATTTGCTGGTCAAGGAGCCGGGGACCCGCCAGCGTACTCCATGGCACCAGGATCAGCCTTACTACAATGTCGAAGGCCAGCAGAACATCAGCATGTGGATGCCCATTGACCCGGTCTCGCGGGAAGCGACGCTGGAGTTCATTGCCGGCTCCCATAAAGGCCCCTGGCTGATGCCGCGTACCTTTCTTGATAACCAGGCCAAATGGTTTCCCGAAGGCTCGCTGGGCGAACTACCGGATATTGAGTCGCAGCGCGACAACTTCCCGATTCTTGGCTGGGCGCTGGAACCGGGCGATGCGGTGTTTTTCAATATGCTGACATTGCATGCCTCTGGCGGCGTCAGCGGGCAGAATCGCCGTCGGGCCTTCTCCGTGCGCCTGCTAGGTGACGACATGACCCACGCCCCGCGCACTTGGACAACCTCGCCACCTTTCCCAGGGTTGGATAAGGAATTGCCAGCTGGCGCAGCTATGGATCATCCGTTGTTTCCATTGATGAACAGCTGATGCGCACCAATGAGGTGGCGTGATCTTTCGGTCAATTTGGAGTGCTCAATTGCTGATCGGCACAAAGAGCTCGCCAGGCTCTGCAAACAGCAGATGTATCTGGGTTCAGTTCGGTCAATCGCTGGATTAATTAGCCATACCCAATAGCAGTTCCTTTTGGGTTGTGGCTCTTGTTTCTGTCGCTGAAAACTGTGGCCTGACTTTTTGATGGCTCTCGTGCAGTAGGGCAAAACCCCTGTCACATATCCATCAATTCGCCTGTAGCAAAGCTTCCGCTTCGTGCTAATGTCGCGCGCACAATCTGAATGATGGCGTTTTGCCTTTATTTGGCTTGTGCATCGTGCTGTCTGCTACTGATTGGCGCACCATGCCCACCCTCCAAGAGTTCTCACGCCGCACGCCGACAAGGCGGGTCAGCGGTTTTGCTGAGAGGCTGAGGTGATAGCAACTCTTAACATAACGATAATGGCGCACGTAGCCAGGGAGCTAAAAATGACTGCGAAAATAATTAAAATACTTTCACTTGTGTGCATGAGCCTTCTTTATGGATGTGCCTCGACGCCTTCACCAGACAAGATGCAAGCAGAGCTGGCTGGGTACACATTGCCGAAAGAGGCGGTTGCCGATAAAGGGCTGCTTTATATTGTCCGCCCTAGCTTGGCTGGGGGGCTGGTACGTTTTAACGTGTTTCTTGATGATCAGGAGTCAGACTCCGAAATGGGATATACACGTGCCAATGAGTACATCTATTTCTATGTTGAGCCTGGTCAGCACACACTAAGCTCGAAGGCTGAAAACTGGGCCGAGTTGGTCGTGAATGTCAAAGCAGGTGAAATCCAGTATGTTAAACAAAATGTCGAAGTAGGCTTTTTAATGGCACGAAACAGCTTGGTTTCTCTCAGTGAGTTAGAGGGCCGCTATTTGGTAAAAGATGCCTCTTTGGGAACCGTGATTAAAGAAGCCAAGTAACGCAGTGTCGGGCTGTTCCTGTTTATCCATCCGGTAGAAAGAGACAGCCCTTGATCTCATTTGATCACTCCAGCGTCAGACTTCAATCGACTCGAAACCGCGTGGAAGTCGATCATTAGGTCGAAGGTCATGGCACATGACCGCCCATTCGTATTTCCAGTCGAATGTTGAACTCGGTACAGTTTTTTTCTTGGGTTGTTTCTTTGCCGGCTTCTTGGCCTTTTTCTTGGGTTTCGCGGCTCCAGCAATGTCCTGCATTACATGCGAGCCAAGGCAGGTTTTACAGGTCACTTTGTTTGCTTTGCTGGTGGAATCCAAATTGTCGTTGTCTCGACCGCATGCAACTTGACCATCGGTTGTTTCGTAGTGCATTACCATAGCGAGAACCTCTAGATTCAGCATTGTTCTTATTAGGACTTGGGGTCAGAGGTAAAATTCAGAAAATTGCATCTCAATTGTGGGCTCAGGCAGTATAGCTCGGTGTCGAACTCCTGATTAAAAGGCACCGACGCCGGTGATACCGGCTCTTTCGGGGGCTGGAAATAAACGCCTTCGGGCCATCAGCGCTCGCGAGTACCGGCCAGAAAGACTAATGCCTCACGCGGTTGATGCAAGCGGCTGCCTCAGGGGTTGGGCTCTGCAAAAGGGTCGAGTATTAAACAAAAACTCAAGGTGCTGGTTTGCGGCTGCGGGCGTACTCAAGGAACCCTGCCGTATCTTCAGAGCACAGGCGCTCGACAACGCTGGCGACTTCTTCTTGTGGCCAGTTCCACCACTCGCTGGCTAACAGTGCTTCACGGGTTTGCTCATCAAAACGCCAGCCAATTACTCGAGCGGGATTGCCCGCGACAATCGAAAAGGGTGCGACATCCTTGCAAACCAGCGCCCCGGCCGCCACCACAGCTCCATGGCCGATGGTGACGCCGGATAAAATCGTGCTGTTGGCGCACAACCAGACATCGCTGCCGATAAGCACATCGCCTCGTGATTCTTCGTAATCCTTGATATGGCGGGCTTGTTTCAACATGGCTGGGAAAGGGTAGGTGCTCACCCAGTCGGTGCGGTGGTTGCCCCCAAGCAGGATCAAGACGCCCTTGGCAATTGAGCAGTAGGCGCCAATTTTCAGGGTCGTGCCTTCGTGTATGAACTTCACGTCAGGCACGCCATAGCTGCCGGTGCCATATTTAAAGTGCGGGTAACGGCGCTTGAACAGGTATTGGCCTCGATCAAACTCAGGCACAGCCTTGAGTGCCCGCTTGAGCCGTTTTCTCTTTGCCCCAGGGCTGGCAACACCGACATACAGCACCACAATTATCAGCGCGCTGGCCGATAGGGCTAATGACACCCACTCCATCTTTCGTTCTCCATTTCCATATTTGGCATTAGCAGCCTGAAATTCACACCTGAATCGCTTAGCCCGGATCACGAAAGCCGGGATAGTTGCTATTGCCCTGGGCCACGCTGACCGAGGTGCGGGTGGCAATATCAATCCCTTCGCTCGCCACTTCTGCGAGAAAGTCGATCTGCTCCGGGGTGATTACATACGGCGGCAGGAAGTACACAACGCTGCCCAGTGGACGCAGCAATGCGCCGCGTTCCAGGGCGTGCTGGTAGACTTTCAGGCCGCGCCGTTCCTGCCAGGGGTACGGGGTCTTGCTGCCTTTGTCAGCGACCATTTCGATTGCCAGGGCCATGCCGGTCTGACGGACTTCGGCAACGTTTGGGTGGTCTGCCAGATGAGCAGTCGCATCGCCCATGCGTTGGCTCAGTGCACGGTTGGCTTCGATGACATTGTCCTGCTCGAAGATATCCAGTGTCGCCAACGCCGCAGCGCACGCCAGCGGGTTGCCTGTGTAGCTATGGGAGTGCAGAAACGCGCGCAAGGTGGAATAGTCGTCGTAGAAGGCTTGATAAATGGTGTCGGTGGTCAGGCAGGCGGCCAGCGGTAGATAGCCGCCTGTCAGTGCTTTGGACAGGCATAGAAAATCCGGGCGAATCCCAGCCTGCTCGCAGGCAAACATGGTGCCGGTGCGACCAAAGCCAACGGCTATCTCATCCAGGATCAGGTGCACGCCATAACGGTCACAGGCCTCTCGCAGCAGCGTCAGGTAGACCGGGTGATACATGCGCATACCGCCCGCGCCCTGGATCAGCGGCTCGACGATGACGGCTGAAACCTCGTGATGATGCTCGGCGAGGGCTTGCTCCATATGGGTGAACATCAGGCGCGAATGTTCTTCCCAACTGACGCCTTTCGGACGGTTGTAGCAGTCCGGGCTGGGGACTTTGATCGTGTCGAGCAGCAGGGCTTTATAGGTGTCGGTGAACAGGGCGACATCCCCGACCGACATGGCTGCGACGGTTTCGCCGTGGTAGCTGTTGCTCAGGGTGATGAAGCGCTTCTTCGCAGGTTGGCCGATATTGAGCCAGTAATGAAAGCTCATCTTCAGGGCGATTTCGATGCACGACGAGCCGTTGTCGGCGTAAAACACCCGGTCGAGCCCGTCCGGTGTCAGCTTGACCAGGCGCTCGGATAATTCAATGACGGGTTGGTGGCTGCACCCGGCGAGGATCACATGCTCAAGTTGGTCGACCTGATCCTTGATGCGTTGATTGATTCGCGGGTTGCAGTGGCCAAAGACATTGACCCACCAGGAGCTGACCGCATCAAGGTAGCGCTTGCCATCGAAGTCTTCGAGCCATACGCCTTCGCCGCGCTTGATCGGTACAAGGGGCAGTTGCTCGTGGTCTTTCATCTGCGTGCAAGGATGCCAAACTACGGCGAGGTCGCGTTGCATCCATTGATCGTTCAGGCTCATTGGGTTCTCCAAATCTTTAGGCACAGCCTACCAGATGGCAATGCCGGGCTTGGGCTCAATTGATGATTGGGTTTCAAGCCGCCAGGCTTGGCGAGCCGATGAGACGGACGCCCCTGATGCCCTGGTCACTGCGCAGCCTTGTTGTAACGCAGGCCGGTCATTAGGCTCTAGATTCACAGAGGTTCAGTGTGAAAACAGCGGGGCATGATTAGCTATCGTATTTCCCGATATTTCAAAGCGAAAATTTACGCTTTATATCGATAGTTTTGTTGCTAATCTTGGCCCAACTTAAATAGTCATGGTTTTGTGGAACATATTGATGCAGTGGCGCAACTCTTCATCACGTTATGGCGTGATCAGTATTTTGATGCATTGGCTGGTGGCAGTGACGGTATTTGGTTTGTTCGGCCTCGGCTTCTGGATGGTCGACCTTGATTACTACAGCAGCGTTTACACCGTTGCTCCGATGGTCCACAAAAGTATCGGTATTTTGCTGTTTGTCGCCATGCTTCTGCGGCTGACCTGGCGCTGGATCAGCCCGCCACCGGGGCATTTGCAAAGCCATGGCCGCATGACGCAGTTGGCCACCACATGGGGCCACGCGTTTTTGTATATCGGCTTGTTTGTGCTGATGATCGCCGGCTACCTGATTTCAACCGCGGATGGCCGTGGTATCAGCGTTTTTGGTTGGTTCGAAGTGCCGGCGACCTTGACCAGCATTCCTGATCAAGAGGACTGGGCCGGGTTGGTCCACGAATATCTGGCCTGGGCCATCGTCATATTTGCCGGTCTGCACGGCTTGGCGGCGCTCAAGCACCACTTTATTGACCGTGACAGCACGCTGAAACGCATGCTCGGTCGCGAATAAATTCAGAGGTTCCTTAGTTGTTGAATCGCGCGGCCTGCTCCGCGCATCCCTGAAACCTTGCACCATGATTTTTGCAAGATCACTTTGAAAGGACGATTCCATGTTGAAAAAAACGCTTGCTGCACTTGCACTAGGTACTGCTTTGATCGGCGCGGGTCAGGCTTCTGCTGCCGATTACGTGATCGACACCAAAGGCCAGCACGCCTTTGTTAACTTCAAGATCAACCACTTGGGCTACAGCTGGCTGTACGGCACCTTTAAAGAGTTCGATGGCAGCTTCAGCTACGACGCCAAAGCGCCAGAAGCCAGCAAAGTTAAAGTAACCCTCAAGACCGAAAGCG
This sequence comes from Pseudomonas segetis, assembly GCF_900188155.1. Classification (GTDB taxonomy): domain Bacteria; phylum Pseudomonadota; class Gammaproteobacteria; order Pseudomonadales; family Pseudomonadaceae; genus Aquipseudomonas; species Aquipseudomonas segetis. The sequence continues at coordinate 128,093 of NZ_FZOG01000006.1, read as the reverse complement.
TTGATACCAACCACGCCGAGCGCGATAAGCACATCCGCAGCGGCGATTTCCTCAACGTCAGCAAAAACCCGACTGCCACCTTCGAGTCGACCTCGGTTAAATCGACTGGCGATGGCACTGCCGACGTGACCGGCAACCTGACCCTCAATGGCGTGACCAAGCCTGTTGTCGTCAAGGCCAAGTTCGTGGGTGAAGGTGATGATCCATGGGGCGGCTACCGCGCGGGTTTTGAAGGCACCACCACGATCAAGATGAAAGACTTCAACATCGAAAAAGACCTGGGCCCTGCTTCGCAAGAAGTTGAGCTGATCATTTCGTTCGAAGGTGTTCGTCAGTAATTACTGGCTGCCCATAAAAAACGCCGGCCTAGTGCCGGCGTTTTTTATGGGCGACGCATCTGCAGTTCGTGACCTGCAGATACAACAACGCCAGCACTCGGCTGGCGTTGTTGGGTGCAGCCAATGCCGGGTTACTCGTCGCGGTTACGCGTTAGCAGGGCTGGCTTTTCGCCGCGTGGGCGGCTGCTTGGTAGCTGATCGAGTTGTTCCGGGGTCGGGAACCGATCAAGGCGCGAGCTTTTATGCATGATGACAGGTTGTTTCTCTGTCGCCTTGCTTGCACTTCTCTCGCTACGTGGCAGTTCGTCACGATTGAGTGAGGTGCTGCGTTCACGGTCGCGTGGCGGACGCGAACGATTGGCGCCAGAGCCATTGCGTCCCTGGCCTGCCTGGCGCTTGCCTTGGCCGCTACCGCGTGGCTTTTGAGCGCCGTCAGCGCTGCCATTGTTGCGTGGGCCGCGGCCCTGGCTGCGTGGTTGACCTACTGGCTGTGCTGCGGCGGCTGCCGGGCGACGGCCACGGTTCTGCGGCTTGCTCTGGTTCGGGCTGACGTAGTCTACACGGTTACCAAAGTTATCAATTTCGTCGTCGCGGAACTCGTCAGGAGCCCGGTCGGGAGGCAATACAGGAATGGCCGCTACTGCCGGGCGATTGCTGCGTTCACCTTGCGGCCTAGGCTTGCGCCCACGGCCATCACGGCTGCCAGCAGGCTTGGCTGCACGACCGGTGTCCTTGCCCTTGTCTTTGCGTCCGCCACCATGACGCTCGCCATCCGGTGTGGCCGGGCGCGGGGCACGCTGTTGGCGCGGTTGACGTGGTTCGCGGACTTCTGGGCGCTCAGCTTCAACAGTGCTGGGGTCGAAGCCCATCATGTCGCCATCGGCAATCTTCTGCTTGGTCATGCGTTCGATGCCGCGCAGCAGCTTTTCTTCGTCTGGCGCTACCAGCGAGATCGCTTCACCGCTGCGACCCGCACGGCCAGTGCGGCCAATGCGATGCACGTAATCTTCTTCAACGTTAGGCAGTTCGAAGTTGACCACGTGCGGCAGTTGGTCGATATCCAGGCCGCGAGCGGCGATATCCGTGGCAACCAGAATGCGGACCTTGTTGGCCTTGAAGTCAGCCAAAGCCTTGGTGCGAGCGTTCTGGCTCTTGTTGCCGTGAATCGCAACTGCGGGCAGGCCGCGCTTGTCGAGGTATTCGGCCAGGCGGTTGGCGCCATGTTTGGTGCGGGTAAAGACCAGCACTTGTTCCCAGGCACCGGCGGTTACCAGGTGAGCCAGCAGTGCGCGCTTGTGGCTGGCCTGCAGGCGGAATACGCGCTGCTCGATACGCTCTACCGTGGTGTTCGGCGGCGTGACCTCAATGCGCTCGGGGTTGTGCAGCAACTTGCCTGCAAGGTCGGTAATGTCCTTGGAGAATGTTGCCGAGAACAACAGGTTCTGGCGCTTGGCCGGAAGGCGGGCCAGGACCTTTTTGACGTCATGGATAAAGCCCATGTCGAGCATGCGGTCGGCTTCGTCGAGCACCAGGATCTCGACGTGCGACAGGTCTATGCTGCCTTGGCCGGCAAGGTCGAGCAGGCGGCCGGGGCAGGCGACGAGAACGTCAACGCCCTTGGCCAGTGCCTGGACCTGTGGGTTCATGCCAACGCCGCCAAAGATGCAGGCGCTGACGAATTTCAAATCGCGGGCATACAGCTTGAAGCTGTCATGCACCTGGGCGGCCAGTTCACGGGTTGGTGTCAGCACCAGTACGCGTGGTTGTTTCGGGCCGTGACGTTGTTCGCGGTCCGGGTGACCGTTGGGGAACAAGCGCTCAAGGATTGGTAGGGCGAAACCGCCTGTTTTACCCGTGCCAGTCTGTGCCGCTACCATCAGGTCGCGACCTTGCAACGCGGCGGGAATAGCCCGCTGTTGCACCGGAGTTGGCTGGGTGTAGCCGGCGGACTCGACCGCACGAACCAAAGCCTCGGAGAGACCGAGGGAAGCAAAGGACATGTGAAATCCTGTCTAGTGAGGGCGTAGCCCTATGGTGTATTGCCTGGCTTGAATCGCACGTGGGGCGCGCAATCCCGTCCGGTACTGCTGCCTCTGGGAGGGGCTAGCATCCGGGCGCAAGCCTGGCGGGAAGTCCCGAGTATAACAGAGCTTGGCCGTTGCGCAGTAGTTGCCTGCTTAATGGCGCTGAAATTGCTGCATACAGGGGTATTTATAGCACTGCCTTGGGCCTGCGGCAGAGCACAGGGCCAAGGCTTCAATCTGTGTAACAACGGCCTTGAAGCATTGGTCAGCGCGGCAGCTTCAGGTTGTTCCAGATCGCCAGGCTAGGCTCGGACTGGTTCAGCGTATAGAAGTGCAGACCTGGCGCACCACCTTGCAGCAGTTGCTCGCACATTTCTGTAATCACTTGCTGGCCGAAAGCCTGGATGCTGTCGATGTCATCGCCGTAGGCTTCCAGTTGCTTGCGCACCCAGCGTGGGATCTCGGCGCCACAGGCATCCGAAAAACGCGCCAGCTTGCTGTAGTTGGTGATTGGCATGATACCCGGCACAATCGGAATCTCGATGCCCATCTTGCGCACGCGCTCGACGAAGTAGAAGTAGCTGTCGGCATTGAAGAAGTACTGGGTAATGGCGCTGTCGGCACCGGCTTTGGCCTTGCGCACGAAGTTGGCCAGGTCATCTTCAAAGTTGCGTGCTTGCGGATGCATTTCCGGGTATGCAGCAATTTCGATGTGGAAGTGATCACCTGTTTCTTCGCGGATAAAGCCGACCAGTTCATTGGCATAGCGCAACTCGCCACTGGCCATCCCCATCCCTGACGGCAAGTCACCACGCAGGGCGACGATGCGCTTGATGCCGTTGCTCTTGTAGAGGTCCAGCAGTTCGCGCAGCTCGGCCTTGCTGTCACCGACACAGGAAAGGTGTGGCGCGGTCGAAACCTTGACCTCGCCATCAAGCTGCAAGACGGTATTGACGGTGCGATCGCGGGTAGAGCCGCCTGCGCCATAGGTGCAGGAGAAAAAGTCCGGGTTGTAGGTTGCTAACTGGCGCGCGGTGGCCATCAGCTTTTCGTGTCCGGCTTCGGTTTTGGTCGGGAAAAACTCGAAGCTGAAACGGCGTTCTTGACTCATGACGATGTCCTTGTGAGCACTGGCCGCACAACTGTGTGCAGGCATGCGGCCAGTCGGCTACTTAGTAGCGGTAAGCATCCGGCTTGAAAGGGCCTTCAACGGTTACGCCGATGTAATCAGCTTGGGTTTGGGTCAGGCGAGTGACTACGCCGCCAAAGCCCTTGACCATTTCCAGTGCCACTTCTTCGTCGAGTTTCTTCGGCAAGACTTCAACCGTCAGGCGCTCAGCTTTTTGCTCGGCAGTCAGGTCGGCGTACTTTTGCGCGAACAGGAAGATCTGCGCCAGAACCTGGTTGGCGAACGAGCCATCCATGATGCGGCTTGGATGACCAGTGGCGTTACCCAGGTTGACCAGGCGACCTTCGGCCAGCAGGATCAGGTAGTCATCGTTGTGCGCGTCGAAGCTGCCAGTGCCGGTACGGTGGATCTTGTGTACCTGCGGTTTGACTTCTTCCCATGCCCAGTTCTTGCGCATGAAAGCGGTGTCGATTTCGTTGTCGAAGTGACCGATGTTGCAGACAACGGCACGCTTTTTCAGGGCCTTGAGCATGCCTGCGTCACACACATTGGCGTTGCCGGTGGTGGTCACGATCAGGTCGATCTTGCCCAGCAGGGCCTTGTCGATGCAAGCGTCGGTGCCGTCGTTGAGGCCGTCGATGTAGGGCGAAACCAGTTCGAAACCGTCCATGCAGGCTTGCATGGCACAGATTGGGTCGATCTCGGAGACCTTGACGATCATGCCTTCCTGGCGCAGCGACTGCGAGGAACCCTTGCCCACGTCACCGTAGCCAATTACCAGCGCTTGCTTGCCCGAGAGCAAGTGATCGGTACCGCGCTTGATGGCGTCGTTAAGGCTGTGACGGCAACCGTACTTGTTGTCGTTCTTGCTCTTGGTGACAGAGTCATTGACGTTGATTGCCGGGATTTTCAGCTCGCCCTTGGCCAGCATATCCAGCAGGCGGTGTACGCCAGTGGTGGTTTCTTCGGTCACACCGTGGATTTTATCCAGCATGGCCGGGTATTTCTTGTGCAGGATCTCGGTCAGGTCGCCACCGTCGTCGAGGATCATGTTGGCATCCCAAGGCTGGCCATCCTTGAGAATGGTCTGCTCGATGCACCACTCGTACTCTTCTTCTGTTTCGCCCTTCCAGGCAAATACCGGGATGCCAGCAGCGGCGATAGCAGCAGCGGCCTGGTCTTGAGTCGAGAAAATATTGCATGATGACCAGCGCACTTCTGCCCCCAGCGCCACCAGGGTTTCGATCAGCACAGCGGTCTGGATGGTCATGTGTATGCAGCCGATGATCTTGGCGCCTTTGAGCGGTTGCAGGCCAGCATATTTGCTGCGCAGGCCCATCAGGGCTGGCATTTCGGATTCAGCGATGATGGTTTCGCGGCGGCCCCAGGCAGCCAGGGAAATATCAGCCACTTTAAAATCGGTAAAACCTTCAGGCGTCATAACAGCGCTCATAAAATGAGTCTCCATTCGTTGTCTGCGAATGGGCGCCGTTGATGCGTATGGTTAACGCCCCATCCGAGCCTGACAGACCAGGGTCTGCTGCAGCGCCCCTCGGATGGGTGGCGGGCGTAACCGAAGCGGTGTCGGTCACGTGAAACCGGGCGATTATAGCGGGCCAGGCGGTTTTGCCCAAGGCTTTCTGTCGCCATGGGTGTAACACTGTGGTCGTCTTGGGCAATTACTTGGCAATTTTTGGGGGGTAAAGGTCTGAGCGGGTCGCGACGTCGCTCGCCTGTGTATTAGCCAACGGCAAATTAGCCGCATGATTGCCTGATTTGCCTTCAAGTTAGCGCTTCTGACAATGGACGATCAGAGCCCTGCAGCTCAAGCTGTAGGGCCTATCTGACTTACAGCGGAGCTGTTATGACCATTGCCTTCTGGTGCGTACTGATTGCGATCTTCCTGCCTTATGTGTCGACCGCGCTGGCCAAAGGCCTTAGCCAAGGCTTTACCCCGCGAAACAACCATGACCCGAGGGCCTATCTTGGCAGTGTTGAAGGCGTCGCCAGACGTGCCAACAATGCCCAGCTCAATGGTTTTGAAGTCACCCCGGCCTTTGCTGCTGCGGTGATCATCGCCCACATGGCCGGTGGCGCCCAGCAAAGCCTAATTGATCAGTTGGCGATTGCTTTTATCATCAGCCGGATCCTCTACACCGCCTGTTACCTTGCCGATCTTGCGCCCGTGCGTTCGCTCATGTGGTTTATCAATATGGGCCTGATTATCAGCTTGTTTGTGGTTGCGGCCTGAGCCTAAGGGGCTATGCGGCAGTTGGGCGACCAGGTATTTATGCGACAAATCCCGTGGCAGTCGCTGCGTGCGGCAAATTACCGCGCTTGGCCGGCGCGGTCGGAGCATGGATACTGTCGGGCTTGTTGAGCCTGATTGCGGCGCGAAGGTGTTATGAAGCTGAGAAATGTTTTACTTGTTCTGTTGGCCAGTCTGACCCTCGTCGCCTGTGGGGGTGTTGATCCCAATTCACCGCTGGGTCAGCGCCAGGCTATTTTCAAGCAGATGCTCAAGACCAGCGAAGACCTTGGCGGCATGATGCGTGGGCGTATCGTTTTTGACCAGCAGCGGTTTATTGAGGGGGCTGCCAAGCTGGATGCATTGTCGAAAACGCCATGGCAGCACTTTCCGCAGGTCAAGGAGCAAGATGCTACCAATGCCCGTGATGATGTCTGGAAGCGTCAGGCGCGGTTCAAGCAGTTAGCAGATGAGCTTGAGGCCAACACTGCTGCACTGGTGGTGGCAACCACTGCCAAGCCATTGAAAAGCACGGACCTTGTTGCGCCGGTGCAGGCTGTTGAAGACAGTTGCAAGGCCTGCCATCAGGAGTTCCGCAACCACTGAGGAGCCCCTGGAGCGGCTGCGCTGGCCCTTGGCTATTACTCCCGTTGCGCTTTGTCCTGTCTTCGCTCGCTTCCTTTTTTCAGAGCTTCCCAAGGCTTTACTAGCTGCGCGTAGATTGGGACTCCACTTGCTCAAGGGTTTTGCGGGCCTTGCTCAGTAGTTTCTGGCTTTCGGCGATGCTGTTGGCATCGCCCGCGCCGAGTGCTGCAACCAGGTTTTTCTTGCGGGCGCTGACCTTTAACTGGGCTTCGGACACTTCTGTGCCTTGGGTTGAGTGCAGGCCTAGTTTTGCGCACTGTGCTTCCAGCTTGCCCAGTTCTTGCTGGATATTCGCCAGCCGGGTTGCATCGCCGAGTTTGCCAACTTCTTCGGTTTTGTCTCTGAGTTCCTGGCGTTTACTGATGCAGTTTTTTAGCGGGTCGCTGGCTTGGGCCGTGATCACGGCATTGGTTAATAGTGCGGCGCCGCTGAGTAGGAAAATAAGTGTTGATCGCTTAAGCATGCTGTTCGCTCCGTTTTATTATTTTTGCGAACTGATTTTGACTGCGGTTGTTCGCTAAAGTTTTCCGCGCGCTGCGCTTGCTGGGCGCCGAAACCACAGCTAAAAGCCATTAACTCCAGCCGCGTGCAGCTTCTCCTGGAGCCTGACGACCTGCGGATGGGCAAAGAATGCTTGAAGCTGTTTGGCGCGAACCTCGCCGATCCCCGGTTGTTGCAGCCAGGCACGAGCGTCTCGCCGGGCTAGCCGTTGCCAGTTGTCGCCAGGCTGCAGGCGCAGTCCGGGCGGTGCTCCGAGGGCGGCAAGCCAGGTCGCGAATGGTTGCTGGCGGGCTGCATTAAAGCGCTGGCTTAAATGCGCGGCGCTGCGGTCGCCGAGTCCTGCGGTTTGTTCAAGCTGTTCGCGGCTCAGGTCGAGCCAGTCAAGTAAACCGACAAGATGCCGTGCGTCGATAAGCTTGCGCCATGTGCCTACGCCAACGCCTTGCATGTCCAAGCCGCCTTTGCCGCCAAGCCAACTGAGACGGGCGATAAATTGCTGGGCGCAGGCTGCTGAATATTGCCAACAGCTCAAGCGGTTGTAGGTTGCCGTATCGGGGGCTGTAAGCGGTTGGCGAATGCTGCTGCGCATGACCACGCTTTCAAGCGTCGGAATCGTCAGGCCTGATAGCCGGATCGCAACATGGTCACCGGGGCGGATATCCATTGCCTGCCAACGTTGCATGCTTGCGACGCTGACATACTGGATGATGCGGTCATCCAGTTGTGTGGCGGCGAGCCTCAGTACCGGGGTGATGCGTCCGCTGCGACCGATCTTGAACCTGACTTCACGCACCTCCGCCAGCGCCTGGCTAACCGGGTATTTCCAGGCCACGGCCCAGGAGGGTGGCCTGGCCTGCCAGTGTTGCGCTGCCTGGCGGGCATTTTGGCGCAAGACAATGCCATCGGTGGCAAAGGGCAGGGCGCTGGTATACCAGGTGGTGCGCCAGTCCTGGGCTTGTCGAGCATTTTGAATGGGCTGGCTGAAGTTCTTGCTATCGCGAAATCCCAATTCATCCAAGCGCTCCAGGCGTTCACTCATATCGGCTGGGCCTTGTGGCCAGTCCCAGACAAACAGTCCCACGCCATCAGCCAATTCAATGTCGAGCTGTTTGCGAGCGAGCAGGCCTGCGACCTTGCTGCGCGCGCCGACGCCACCTGCTTTGGCTTGAATGTGATTTTCCAGTCGCCAATACAGCTCGCCCTGGAGAATGAGCGGGTCTTGAGAGGCAATCCGCTTGGGAATGGCGGTTATCAGCAGTGCTCGTGATGTCCAGTCTTGGCCGTGCTGGCCGTCGCCCCGACTGATCATCTGCTGAAGCTGGCCTTTGTCATAGATCAGGCTAACCGCCACGCCGTCGACCTTGGGTTGCACCCAGATGTCCTGTCGTGTGCTGATCCAGGCATCCAGCTCCTGGGTACTGGCCAGTTTGTTCAGGCCGGTCTGGGCGATCGGGTGTTTGATCGTGCCGCGACTGGTGGCCAATGGTTGTCCCGAGTCTTGTGCTGCGAAGGGAAAACAGCGTTGCCAGCGTTGCTGCTTGGCCAGGGCTTGATCATAGAGTTCGTCGGCGATCAGGGAGATGCCCTGGCGATGGTAGGCGTCGTCCCATTCGGCAATTTGCCTGCTCAGTTGGCTGATCTCAGCCCGTGCCTGCTGTGCAGGCCATTGCGGACAATCAGCGCTGAGGCCAGGTTCGCTGTGCAGGGCAATAGCCGCGACCGCTATGAGTAATAGCAGTGGGTTGTTCATGCGCATCCTTGCGTTGCCTTGATACCCCGCTCAGCCTAGTTGTCCAAGGCACTGGCAGCAGCCCGACTTTTAACGGGGCCTGGCTGATTTATAAATTTCAGCCCAAAAAAAGCCCCGCACTTGGCGGGGCTTAGGGTCTTGCTTGAATTACAAGCCAGCGGCAGCGCGCAGGTCCGCAGCCTTGTCGGTGAGTTCCCAGGTGAATGCGGTGAAGGTGTCACCGTCAAAGGTCATTTCATAAGGGTTGCGCCCGAAGTGGCCGTAGGCAGCTGTCGGCTGGTACATCGGATGCAGCAGATCGAGCATCTTGGTGATTGCGTATGGGCGCAGATCGAAGTGCTCGCGAACCAGCTGGATGATCTTGTCATCGCTGATCTTGCCGGTGCCGAAGGTGTTCAGCGAGATAGAGGTCGGTTGCGCCACGCCGATGGCGTAGGACACCTGGATCTCGCAGCGCTCGGCCAAGCCTGCCGCCACGATGTTCTTGGCAACATAACGGCCGGCATAGGCTGCCGAGCGGTCAACCTTGGACGGGTCCTTGCCGGAGAACGCGCCGCCGCCGTGGCGGGCCATGCCGCCGTAGGTGTCGACGATGATCTTGCGGCCGGTCAGGCCACAGTCGCCAACCGGGCCGCCAATCACAAAGTTACCGGTTGGGTTGATGTGGAACTGGGTGTCCTTGTGCAGCAATTCTGCTGGCAGCACGTGCTTGACGATCAGCTCCATCACGCCTTCGCGCAGGTCGTTGTAGCTGACTTCCGGGTTGTGCTGGGTCGACAATACGATGGCGTCGATGCCGACAACCTTGCCATTGTCGTAACGGCAAGTGACTTGTGATTTGGCATCAGGACGCAGCCAAGGCAGCAGGCCAGACTTGCGGGCTTCTGCCTGGCGCTCGACCAAACGGTGCGAGAAGCAGATCGGTGCAGGCATCAGTACGTCGGTTTCGTTGCTGGCGTAGCCGAACATCAGGCCCTGGTCGCCGGCGCCCTGGTCTTCCGGCTTGCTGCGGTCAACGCCCTGGTTGATGTCTACCGACTGCTTGCCGATGATGTTCAACACGCCGCAGGTCGCGCCGTCGAAACCAACGGTCGAGCTGTCGTAGCCAATGTCGATAATGACTTTACGTACCAGGTCTTCAAGGTCAACCCAGGCCGAGGTGCTGACTTCACCGGCGATAATGGCAACACCGGTCTTGACCATGGTTTCGCAGGCCACGCGTGCGTGCTTGTCTTTGCTGATGATTGCGTCGAGCACTGCATCGGAAATCTGGTCAGCAATTTTGTCCGGGTGCCCTTCAGACACAGACTCAGAGGTAAACAGGGAGTATTCGCTCATCTATCGGTCTTCCTAATTAATACCGGTGGGTGAGATCGGCTGCGGGCGGAAATTCGCTCTGAAGCCTGTGTATTCATCGGGCTTGGCAAAGTGCCGCACCTGAATTTGAAATCCATTGCGTAGGCCGACATACAGGCTTTCACCTGGCGTCAGCCCTGCGGCGATGGCCCAATGGGCCAAGTCGTCCTGTTCAAAGCCCAACCAAAGATCGCCGCAGGCCTGCCTGGCCCAGCTCTGGTTATGGCTGCATAACTCGGTTACCAGCAAGCTGCCGCCGGGATTAACCCGCGCCGCAAGCTGTTTAAGGGCTTCTGCCGGCGCTGCAAAATGGTGAAGCACCATGTTCAGCACCAGGCAATCGGCGCTTGGGTATGAATCATTCAACGCATCAGCGAGCACCAGTTGCACATTGCTCAAGCTGCTTTTGTCGCATGTCTGGCGTGCTATTTCGAGCATCGCCTGGCTATTGTCCAGCGCCGTCACCTGGCTAAAGCGACTCGCAAGCTCAGGCAGAAAACCGCCGTCGCCGGGGCCTACTTCAATCACGCTGGCGCTGGCGGCAAAGCCCAGCGTATCCAGCACCGCCAGCACGCTGTCGCGATACTGTGGCAGACCTGCGATCAAGTCCTGCTGGGCTTGAAAGTTATCTGCCATGCGCGCAAAAAACTCCTGGCTGGCGCTTGCACGCTGGGCATGGACCGCAGCAATGCGGGCCTGCACCTCGGCGGGTAAGGCTAGCGCATCAACTTCATCAAGCAAGGCGCTGTGCAGCCGGCCACCAAAACGTTTGTTGTCGGCGAAGGCGCGACGGTAAAAAATCGCATTGCCTTCGCGACGCGTGGCCACCAGCTTGGCTTGCGCCAGCACCTTGAGGTGGTGGCTCATGCCTGATTGGCCAATGGCAAATATCTGCGCCAGTTCCAGTACGCCAAATGAATCGTTGCTCAGGGCGCGCAATACATTGAGGCGCAGTGGGTCGCCGCCAGCTTTACACAGGGCGGCCAGTTCATCGGCTGGCTCAAAACGGAGCTGGGGCACACGCATGTTCATAAGGTGGGCAGTCTAAGCGGTCAATTTTCATACAGCAACAGCAATATCAAAATATTTTGATATTGCTGTTGTCGGGCCTGGTTGCAGTGCTTCAGGTAGAGCCTTCGCCAAGTGTTTCTTGCGATCATCGCTCCAGGTGCAACTGTTCGAGCGCGAATCGGGCTGGCTTGTACCTGCATGAGCGAACTCGGCGGGATATGACTGCAAATATGTCGCTCTGACGGCAGATTTGCCGGTTACACGGCTGAAAATCGACAAGATTGCAGCTTTTCCTCAAGTATTCGCCGCTGCATGACTATCTGTCATTGCCCCGCACCGCCTTGGTGGGCGAAAATGGGTGCCTTTTCAAATTTGTCCCTCAGGAGATCAGCGATGCCCAGCCGTCGTGAATGCGCCAATGCCATCCGTGCTTTGAGTATGGATGCCGTGCAGAAAGCCAACAGCGGCCACCCGGGTGCCCCAATGGGTATGGCCGATATCGCTGAAGTATTGTGGCGCGATTACCTCAAGCACAACCCGAATAACCCTGAGTTTGCCGACCGTGACCGTTTTGTACTGTCCAACGGCCATGGCTCGATGCTGATTTATTCGCTGCTGCACCTGACCGGCTATGACCTGGGTATCGAAGACCTCAAGCAATTCCGCCAGATGGGCAGCCGCACGCCTGGTCACCCTGAGTACGGCTACACCCCGGGCGTTGAAACCACCACCGGTCCGTTGGGCCAGGGGATTGCCAACGCCGTAGGCTTTGCCATCGCTGAAAAAGTCCTGGCGGCCCAGTTCAACCGCGATGGTCACAAGATTGTCGATCACTACACCTATGCCTTCATGGGCGACGGTTGCATGATGGAAGGCATCTCCCACGAAGTGTGCTCCCTGGCGGGCACCCTGGGCCTGGGCAAGCTGATTGCCTTCTACGATGACAACGGCATTTCCATCGACGGCGAAGTTGAAGGCTGGTTCAGCGACGATACGCCGAAGCGGTTTGAAGCCTATGGCTGGCAAGTGATCCGCAATGTTGACGGCCACGACGCCGAAGAAATCAAGATCGCCATCGAGACTGCCCGCAAAAGCGAACAGCCCACGCTGATCTGCTGCAAAACCATCATCGGTTTTGGTTCGCCGAACAAGCAGGGCAAGGAAGATTGCCACGGTGCAGCACTGGGCCATGACGAGATCGCACTGACCCGCGCGGCGCTGGAGTGGAACCACGGCCCATTTGAAATCCCTGCCGATATCTATGCGCAGTGGGATGCCAAGCAAGCGGGTGCTGCTGTTGAAGCCGAGTGGGATCAGCGCTTCGCTGCCTACGCCGCCGCGTACCCAGAGTTGGCCAGCGAGCTGAAACGCCGCATGGCCGGTGAGCTGCCGGCTGATTTCTCCGAGAAAGCCGCTGCCTATATCACTGAAGTTGCGGTCAAGGGCGAAACCATTGCCAGCCGCAAGGCCAGCCAGAACACCCTGAATGCCTTTGGTCCGCTGTTGCCTGAGTTCCTTGGCGGCTCGGCTGACCTGGCTGGTTCCAACCTGACCTTGTGGAAAGGCTGCAAGGGCGTCTCGGCTGAAGACGCATCCGGCAACTACATGTACTACGGTGTCCGCGAGTTCGGCATGAGCGCGATCATGAACGGTATCGCCCTGCACGGCGGTTTCGTGCCGTATGGCGCGACGTTCCTGATCTTCATGGAATACGCACGCAATGCGGTGCGTATGTCGGCACTGATGAAGAAGCGCGTGCTTTATGTATTCACCCATGACTCAATCGGTCTGGGCGAAGACGGCCCGACTCACCAGCCGGTCGAGCAATTGACCAGCCTGCGCTCAACGCCGAACCTCGATACCTGGCGTCCAGCCGATGCGGTCGAATCGGCAGTGGCCTGGAAATACGCAATCGAGCGTAACGATGGCCCGTCGGCGCTGATCTTCTCGCGTCAGAACCTGCCGCACCAAGGCCGTGAAGTCGCCCAGTTGAACGACATCGCCCGTGGTGGTTATGTGCTTAAAGATTGCGCTGGCGAGCCAGAGCTGATCCTGATTGCCACCGGCTCGGAAGTTGGCCTTGCGGTTGAGGCCTACGACAAGCTGACGGCCCAGGGCAAGAATGTGCGTGTGGTTTCGATGCCGTGCACCAGCGTTTTCGACGCACAGGATGCCGGCTACAAGCAGTCCGTATTGCCGGTCCAGGTGGGCGCGCGTATCGCCATCGAGGCTGCTCACGCAGACTTCTGGTACAAGTACGTCGGCCTTGAGGGCCAGGTCATCGGCATGACCACCTTTGGTGAGTCTGCACCGGCACCTGCGTTGTTCGAGCATTTTGGTTTCACAGTCGAGAATATTCTGGAAACCGCTGCCGAAATGCTTGAAGGCTAAGGAACCTCTGTACGTGCAGGTTGGCCGGTGTTGCCGGCTGACTTGCAGTCTATTCCCGCACCTTGTCGAGAGCTGAGTCCAGCATGTCCAAGCGTCCCTACAGAATCGCACTCAATGGCTACGGTCGTATCGGTCGCTGCGTGCTGCGTGCCTTGCATGAGCGTGGAGAGGGCGCGGGTATTGAGATTGTCGCGCTTAACGACCTGGCTGATCAGTCGAGCATTGAATATTTGACGCGTTTTGACTCAACCCACGGGCGTTTTCCCGGCGAGGTTCGGGTCGACGGCGACTGTCTGCATATCAATGGTGATTGCGTAAAGGTACTGCGCGGCGAAACCCCGGAAAGCATCAATTGGGCGGCGCTTGATATCGACTTGCTGCTCGAATGTTCGGGGCAATACACCACGCGCATCGAGGCGCAGCGTTTTATCAACGCGGGCGCGCCACGGGTGTTGATGTCACAACCCATGGCCAGTGAAGCGGATATCGACGCGACCATCGTATTTGGCGTTAACCAGCATGCCTTGACCGGTGCCGAGCGCTTGGTGTCCAACGCATCCTGCACCACCAACTGCGGCGTGCCCTTGTTGAAGGTGCTCAATGAAGCGGTTGGCATCGAGTATGTTTCGATCACCACGATTCACTCGGCGATGAACGATCAGCCGGTCATTGATGCCTATCACCATGAAGATTTGCGTCGCACCCGCTCGGCGTTCCAGTCAGTGATTCCGGTGTCCACAGGCCTTGCCCGTGGCATTGAGCGGTTAATGCCGGAACTTGCCGGGCGGATTCAGGCCAAAGCTATACGCGTGCCAACGGTTAACGTGTCTTGCTTGGACATCACGATTCAGACTGGCTGTGACACCAGCCCCGAGGAAATCAACCGGGTACTGCGTGAAGCCTCGCAAGCTGGTCCGCTTCGTGGTTTGCTGGCCTACACTGAACTGCCGCATGCCAGTTGCGATTTCAACCATGACCCGCATTCTGCGATTGTCGATGGCAGCCAAACGCGCGTCTCTGGCCCGCGGCTGGTGAATATACTGACTTGGTTCGACAATGAATGGGGCTTTGCCAATCGCATGCTCGATGTTGCCGAACACTATTTGAATGTTTCCACCCAAACAGCCCCCGTGAAGGACTGAATACATGGCCTCTGCTTTTAAACCCGTAGTGAAAATGACCGACCTTGATCTGCAAGGTAAACGCGTACTGATTCGCGAAGATCTCAACGTGCCGGTAAAAGACGGTGTTGTAAAAAGCGACGCTCGCATTCTGGCCTCCTTGCCAACCATCAAGCTGGCATTGGAGAAAGGCGCGGCGGTCATGGTTTGCTCGCACCTCGGCCGCCCGACCGAAGGCCAGTACTCAGAAGAAGACAGCCTCAAGCCCGTGGCTGACTATCTGAGCAAGGCGCTCGGCCGCGAGGTCCCGCTGATCAAGGATTACCTGGGCGGTGTTGAACTGGCCGCCGGTGATCTGGTGCTTCTGGAAAACGTGCGTTTCAACGCCGGTGAAAAGAAGAACACCGATCAATTGGCGCAGCAATACGCTGCTTTGTGTGATGTTTTCGTGATGGACGCATTCGGTACCGCGCACCGCGCCCAGGGCTCGACCCATGGCGTAGCCAAATTCGCCAAGGTGGCTGCAGCTGGCCCGTTGCTGGCCGCCGAACTGGATGCCCTGGGTAAGGCCCTGGGCAATCCCGCCAAGCCAATGGCTGCAATCGTTGCTGGCTCCAAGGTTTCGACCAAGCTCGATGTGCTCAATAGCCTCAGTGAAATTTGCGATCAGTTGATCGTCGGTGGCGGTATTGCCAATACCTTCCTTGCCGCCGCCGGTTTCCCGGTCGGCAAGTCGCTGTACGAAGCGGATCTGGTGGCGACTGCCAAGGCCATCGCGGCCAAGGTCAATGTACCCTTGCCAGTTGATGTGGTGGTCGCCAAGGAGTTCGCCGAGTCAGCAGCGGCCACGGTCAAGCTGGTCGCTGATGTGGCTGAAGACGACATGATTCTCGATATCGGCCCGCAAACCGCCGCGCAATTTGCCGAGTTGCTCAAGTCTTCCAAGACTATCCTGTGGAATGGCCCGGTTGGTGTCTTCGAGTTTGACCAGTTTGGCCAAGGCACCAAGGCGCTGGCGCTGGCCATTGCCGAAAGCTCGGCATTCTCCATTGCTGGCGGTGGCGATACCCTGGCGGCAATCGACAAATACGCAGTCGCCGACAAGATCTCTTACATTTCCACTGGCGGTGGCGCCTTCCTTGAGTTTGTTGAAGGTAAGGTATTGCCTGCTGTGGATATGTTGGAACAGCGCGCTAAAGGCTAAACCTGGCCTTGCGGCGTCACATAATGACCTAGCAGGAGCTGGGCTGAATGGATAAGGAGTAAGTTAAGATGCGAAATACTATGGTTTTGTTGGCGTCTGCCACCTTGCTGGCAGGTTGCTTGAGCGAGGCGCGTCATGAGCGTGCCTGCAAGATATTCAGCCCTGCCAACATCGAGTCACCGACTGAAAACCAGGATATGCGTATCGAATCGCAGAGCACCGGCGATCCAACAGGTACCTCCTATGAAGAAACCAACTGCTGATTGGCTGACCTGTAAACGGCTGGTGTGATGTTGAAGTCTTTAAGTGCCTTGACCATGTTGCTGTGCGCTTGCCTGTCGGTTGTGGCTTGCAGTTCGGCGGCACTCGATCAGGACCAACACTGCGACATGGTGTTTATGCAGCCAGAACGGCCGGCGGTGACATACGACCGTTACAGTCGTGACGGCGTTAGCCGACATGTGCTGCGGCATGAGGTTCCGGCGGCGGGACCAGAATTGATGAACGATTGCTAATGGGGCAATGCGATGAACGTTAAGGCACTCTGCGCTGCAGTTGTGTTCACAGGCTTGGGCTTTGTCGCTGGATGTGCGACCGAGGCACCGACCGATAACTGGACACGCTGGGTTTGTGACAGTCAGGCTGAAGTGCTGTGGCGCTTTGTCGATTCGTCCCAGGACGCAGTGGATGTGCGGGTCGGCGGTGGCGATATCGTACATCGTCTTGAGCGCCAGCCTTCGGGTTCCGGCGCCATGTACAGCGATGGCATGTTGACCTTTCATACCAAGGGCAACGAAGGCTTGATTTACCGTACTGCCACTGATGATTTGATTGGTCGTGGTTGTAAAGCACCTTAAGCGGTAGCCTAAGGTTAAGCACTATTTAACTAAGCCTGTTCTTGCGACAGGCTTTGATGATTAACAGCCCAATCGGGAGACAGGAAAATATGGCACTTATCAGCATGCGCCAGATGCTCGACCACGCCGCCGAGTTTGGTTACGGCGTTCCAGCATTCAACGTTAACAACCTTGAGCAAATGCGCGCCATCATGGAAGCTGCTGACAAGACCGATTCACCGGTCATCGTTCAGGCTTCGGCAGGTGCTCGCAAATATGCCGGTGCGCCGTTCTTGCGCCACCTGATTCTGGCGGCAATCGAAGAATTCCCGCATATCCCCGTGTGCATGCACCAGGATCACGGCACCAGTCCTTCGGTTTGCCAGCGTTCGATTCAGCTGGGCTTCAGCTCGGTGATGATGGACGGCTCACTGAAAGAAGACGGCAAGACCCCGGCTGACTACGACTACAACGTGCGTGTCACCCAGGAAACCGTGGCCATGGCCCATGCCTGCGGTGTTTCGGTAGAGGGCGAACTGGGTTGCCTGGGCAGCCTGGAAACTGGTCAGGCTGGCGAAGAAGATGGTATCGGTGCCGAAGGCATTCTGGATCACAGCCAGATGCTGACTGACCCGGAAGAGGCCGCCGACTTCGTCAAGCGCACTCAGGTTGATGCCTTGGCGATCGCGATTGGTACCAGCCATGGGGCCTACAAGTTCACCAAGCCACCAACTGGCGACATCCTGGCGATCGACCGTATCAAGGCGATTCACCAGCGCATTCCCAACACCCACTTGGTCATGCACGGTTCATCTTCGGTCCCGCAGGAGTGGTTGGCGATCATCAACCAGTACGGTGGCGACATCAAGGAAACCTACGGCGTGCCAGTCGAGGAAATTGTTGAAGGCATCAAGCACGGTGTACGCAAGGTCAACATCGATACCGACCTGCGCCTGGCATCAACCGGTGCCATGCGTCGCATGATGGCTGAACAGCCGAGCGAGTTCGATCCGCGCAAGTTCTTCGGCAAAACCGTAGAAGCCATGCGTGATATTTGTATTGCGCGCTATGAAGCCTTCGGCACAGCGGGTAATGCATCAAAGATCAAGCCCGTTTCACTCGAAGCTATGTTTCAACGTTATGCAAGCGGCGAACTGGCCTCCAAGGTCAAGTAAAGCCTTTGCAGCAGCCAAAAAGCCCGCAATTGCGGGCTTTTTGGTGTCTGGAACATTGAATTTGGTAGCGCTGGGCCGCGCTCTGTTCGCACATTTTACGGCCCTCGAGGGCTTTACGAAAAACCATGTAAAACTCCTAACGCCCCTCTTGCGCGGGTCTGGCTCATACTTGCCTGATAATTCGCCCAGGATGTTCTCCTTTATGCCCAACAACTCGCGAGTCTTGCTGCAGTTTGTCCTCGCCGTGTTGGTGACAACGCTGGTGGGAAGCATTCTACAAACACAGTACAACCTCGCTCAGTTGCAGGCCTTGGGCGCCCCGATGCCAATCGATGTGCGCGTGGAAACGACCTGCCTGGATGTTCTGGGGTTTAGCCCGGTATTTGCGATCCTGGTGTTGCTGGGTTTCGCTTGCGCACTGCCCATGGCCGCCTGGCTGAGCAAAAAGGTACCTGATGCCCGCTGGATGCTATTCGCCCTGGCGGGTGCCCTGGCAATTTTCCTGGGCCTTACGCTGGTTAATGCAGTGCTGCCGATGCCGACCTTTATTGGTGCCAACCGTTCGTTCGTGGGCACCCTTGGATTAATGGCCAGCGGTAGTGTTGGCGCATTGTTTTTTGCCGTGCGTTGCCGAACCGCAACGTAATTTTGCGCCGACTAGAAGGTTTTACCATGATCGAAAAAGCGCGTAGCCCATCCGCCGTACTCTTGCTTGCCTGCTTCTGGCTGAGCCCGGCGTCAGCCACCACCGATTATCGTATAGAGACCTTTACCGAAGGTCTTGAGTATCCCTGGTCGATGGCATTTTTGCCCGATGGGCGCATGTTGGTGACCGAGCGTGGCGGCCGTTTGCGCATCATCGCCGCCAGCGGCCAGTTGCAGGAGCAAGCCGTTGGCGGGTTGCCCGAGATATACGCAACCTCCCAGGCGGGCCTGCTGGACGTGGTGCTGGACCCTGAGTTCGAGCAAAACCAGCGCATTTTCTTCAGCTATTCCTACGGCGATCGCAGTGCCAACAACACGCGCCTTGCCAGTGCCCGGCTGGTCGATGGACAGTTACAGGATGTGAAAACCCTGTTCACCGCACTGCCCGCCAAGGCTGGCAGTTCTCACTATGGCGGGCGGATAGCTTTTCTGCCGGACAACAGCTTGTTGCTAACCCTGGGCGATGGTTTCGACTACCGCGAACAGGCGCAAGACCTGAGCAATCATCTGGGCAAGATTGTTCGAATCAACCGCGATGGCAGCGTGCCTGAGGACAATCCTTTTGTGGATGTCAAAGATGCGGCACCAGAGGTATACAGCTACGGCCATCGCAACGTGCAAGGCATTGTTTATGCGCCGCAGCTCAAGCGTGTCTACAGCCACGAGCATGGCCCGCGGGGCGGCGATGAGCTGAATCTGATCAAGCCGGGCGTCAACTATGGCTGGCCGTTGATCACCTACGGAGTCGATTACAACGGCGCGCAAATCTCGCCTTACACCGAGCTTCCTGGGTTGGAGCAACCCTTGCTGCAATGGACACCTTCGGTCGCGCCTTCCAGCTTGATGCTCTACAGCGGCTCAGGCTTCAAATACTGGAAGGGTGATTTGTTTGCCTCGACACTGGCGGAAAAAAGCGTCAGGCGAATCCGCATGAAAAATGGCATGCTGGCGGGCCAGGAAGTGTTGTTCGAAGAGCTCGATGAGCGGATTCGCGGGGTGTTCGGCGGTCCGGATGGCAACATCTACCTGCTTACCGACAACGCTGAAGGGCGGGTGCTCAAAGTCATTCCGACCGAGTGAGGCATTGCGGCATAATGGTCTGCCTCATTGCGCTGTAATCTGTGACCATGACGCCGCTTAAATACCTGCAGGCCTATCCCGCTGCACTGCAAGATCAGGTACGCCAATTAATAGACCAGGGTCGCCTGGGTGACTACCTGGCGCAGCGATACAGTGGCAAGCACAGTGTGCAGAGCGACAAGGCCCTGTACAGCTACACAATGGGGCTCAAGCAAGAGCACCTGCGCAATGCGCCGAATATCGACAAGGTGCTATTCGATAACCGCCTCGACCTGACGCATCGTGCATTGGGGCTGCACACTGCGATTTCACGGGTTCAGGGCGGCAAGCTCAAGGCCAAGAAAGAGATTCGCGTGGCTGCGCTGTTCAAGGATGCAGCCCCAGAGTTCCTGAACATGATCGTGGTGCATGAGCTGGCGCACCTTAAAGAGTCCGAGCACAACAAGGCCTTCTACAAGCTTTGCGAATACATGCTGCCGGGCTACCAGCAAATCGAGTTCGACCTGCGTGTTTACCTGACCTGGCTGGAACTGCCCAAGGCGCAGGCTTGAATGCGCCGGTGGCCTATGGATTGTTGACCACAACGTAGACCACCGAGTTGTTGTTCCATTGCGCTTGGTAGTACTGGTTATTGCAGTAGTAATATTCGTTGCCGTGGCGGTAGACCTGCTGGCAGTTGGGCGGCAGGCTGTTGATCATCGAGCCGATGGCCAAGACACTGCCAGTGACAATGGCCGCAGTCGCCACCGGGTGGTGATGGTCGACATCGACGTCGATATCCCAGTCACCCCGACCATTGTGGTCAACGTCGATATCTACGTCTTCGTCCCAGCCCCAGCCGTGATGGTCGACATCTATATCGACGTCGCCGTGGCGATAGTTGCGGTTATCGTTGATGTTGATGTTTTTATTGATATTGACGTTATTGTCGCGCCTGACTGGCGGACGCTGAATATTGCGGTTCGGTTGCACCCGCGGCTGGCTTGCCGCACGCGCATGGCTCACCGAGCTGTGTGCCCTCACGCCTCCACCAGCGCCGTGCCCGCCGAGGCGAGCGGCTTCAACCAGTGGCGCACCGATTAGCAGCAATGACAGGGCCAAATAACCAAGGAGCTGCGGTACTTGAGCTGTCATGGCTGTGGCTCCTGTTGGGGCGCAACGCTGTCTCGGGTGAAGGGAATACGCTTGGCATCCTTGCCAGCCACGAAGGTGAAGTGATCGGCTGCAAAACCGGGATTGGTATTCCACTTCATGGTCGCCTGGTACTGCGGATCACCGAGGGTGTATCGGGTCGTAATCACCAGTTTGCAAGGCAACGCCTGCGCGCCTTGGCTGACCCAGAGTTGCCAGTCGATAGTTGGTTCGCGAAAGGCCAGGTGGTCACAGGTTTGCCCATCGATCTGTTCGCTATCGACCAGCACGCCACGCTTAACGCCCGCGAGGAATTGCGCTTGCCGGGTTTGGCTGAGAAAGTCGACCAGGGGCATTTCAACATCATGGGCAATCAGCCCGTTGACCAGTTGGTTGAGGGTCGCCGGGGCGGGCGTTTGGGCGTAATAACCCTGTTCTGGGCTGGCCAGGGTCAGGGTGTTACCGTCGTAGACGATCAGGCGCGGCGCTTCGCCGCTGATCTGCGCTCGCAAGTGCGTGGGCGCTTGCACATCGAGGGTTGCCTGTGAGTTGTGTTGCAGCTTGTAGCCGTAGTCGAGGACCTCGTCCTGGCTCGACTGCACGCTGACGGAGTACCGTTTGAGCGCCTGCAGGCTGGTGTGCATACGCTCATAGACAGCCCGGGCCTCGGCGGTCACCGCGCTGTCCGGGGCCTCTTGCGATTCGGCGGCCAGCGCCGATGGGCCAACTACAGCTTAGCACAAGGGCAAGCACAGTCGCGTAAGGCGAAGGACTCTCATACAGGCTCCAACAATCTAAAGTGATGGCTGTATGAGCCTAGACCAGCATCGGGCTGGCCGTTAGTGCCTGGCTGCTATTTGAGGTGCGTCAACCGCGTAGCATCAGGTTCAACTGGTCGACGATTTCCGCCCAGTCGGCATCCTCGCGTATTTCTTCACGCAGGAAAGCGGCCTGGGCCTTGTTCCAGAAGCTGGCTTCGGCCAGTACACAGTCTTGAGGCAGTGGCGAATGGGTGCTGATAAATGCGTCGATGCTTGCGGGGTCGTTGGCTAAGCCGAGTTGGGCAAACAAGCTGGGTAGATCATGAACAGGCTGTTCCATGGGGCTCTCCGTCGATGATGTGGCTGTTGCAACCTAGTGTTGCTCAGTCTTCTAATCTTAGGTTAGTTGACCCATAGAACCTCGAAGTGTTGCGTACCATTGGCAATTTTCAAGATCACTTCATCGCCAAGGGTCTTGCCGAGCATGGCTTTGCCCAGCGGGGCCTCATGACTGATTACCTGAATGCTCCGCTCGCCATGGTGCAACTTCATGCTCGCGCCGTTGGGGCCGAGCAGAAACAACTGCTCGCTTGCATCTTCATCCGCCAGGCAAATCAATGCGCCCAGGGCGATGCCGGACTCTTCTGTGAAAGGGCGCAGCTGCAACTGACGCCACAGGGTGATTGCCTGGCGGATTGCCTCGACCCTGCGCGCCTGGCCGGTTGCCAGATAGGCCGCTTCCAGGCCCAGGGTGTCGTATTTGTTCTCGGCGATGTTCTCTTCATGGGTTGCGCTTTCGTGCGCGACTTGCGCAGCGTGCGTCGCAGCCTGCAGGTCTGCCTCAAGGCGGGTCAGTACGAGTTGCTGCAGCAGTGATTTATCCATGGGCAGTGGCTACTGGGTGGGAGCTGGCGCGCAGGGTAACTGAAATGACCGAGTTGCGGGAACGTTGCAATTGTCTTGCACCAAGGTCTAGTGTTGCCAAGTCAGTGCTTGGACGATAGTTGGTCACTGCTGAAAATACTGCGCTGGTTAGGCCCGGCCGGAGGATCTTTGATGGACCTGTTACGTGCAATTGGCTTTTGCTTCCTGGGAATAGTAGTGCCGCTGGGGGCTCTGTTGGCGAGTAATCCTTCGGGAATCGCGCAGTGGTTATCCGAGCTGTTCGGCACGGATGTCACCCGCGCCTCGCTGGGTATTGGTTTTCTGGCGCTGGCGGCCATTTGCCTGAAGATCGACCTGACCATTCGACGCCGGGCGCAGGCGGCCAAGGCGCGACTGGCCTGAGCCTGCTATTGGCGGCGTGCACGGGCCTAGTCGGGGGCTGCGCCTTTGAGCAAGTGCGCCGAGGCCGTGCGAATAGGGCCCAACTGCCGACAAATTAGCGCCAGCTGGGTTTGCACCAGGCGCTGCTGGTCGTCCAGTTCATCGGGAACCTGTTCCAGTTCAAGGGCAAGCTGTTCTTCTGCGTCGCTGTGAATCGCCACGCCGCTTTTATCAATCAGGCCCCTGGCGATTTCATCGAGACTGGCCGCCAGTTGCTCGGCACTGGTCAGCAGGTGTTGCTGGGTTTCATCCAGCTGGATTTCACCGCGATGCGCGCCGAGGCCGGAGAGATAGCTGAGCAAGGTGTGCGACAGCACCAGGAAGCGAAAACCAATGTCCGACTCCTTGCGGAAATGGCCTGGCTCCATGAGCATGTTGGCCAGCGTGGTCGACAGCGCAGCATCGGCGTTGTGGGCATTGCGCCGCGCCAGCCGGTAGCGGAGGTCGTCACGCTTGCCCTGGGCGTATTGCTCAATGATCTGTCGCAGATAAGTGCTGTTGCAACTTAGGGTTGTGGCGACCATGCGGTTGAGGCTGCGGCCTTGCCAGTCTGGCAGGATCAGGAACACAGCCAGCCCTGCAATCAAGCTGCCGAGCAAGGTATCGACCAGGCGCGGTATAAACAGCCCGTAACCATTGCCCACCTGGTTGAAACAGAACAGCACCAGCAAGGTGATGGCGGCGGTGGCCAGGGTATAGCGGCTGGTGCGCGTGGCGAAGAATGCAACCCCGGCTGCTACGGCGAACAGCGACTGGATCAGCGGGATTGGGAACAGGTCAAACAATGCCCATCCAATCAGCAGGCCAAGTACCGTGCCGCTCACCCGCTGGACCAGCTTGCGCCGTGTCGCGCCGTAATTGGGTTGGCAGACAAACACCGTGGTCAGCAATATCCAGTAGCCTTGCGCCGGATGAATCCAGTTGAGCACGGCATAGCCGACTGTCAGCGCAATCGCCAGGCGCAATGCGTGGCGAAACAGGAATGAGCTGGGTGTGAGCTGGGCGCGGAAGCGGTTAAGAACTTCTTTGAACGACTGTGGTTCGCGATCGAGCAGGCTGCTGTCTTGTTCGTCCGCCAGCGCATCGGGGTTGCTGGCATTGCTGAACAGGTTGTCCAGGGTGCCCAGGTTGTTGGCCAGGGCATTGAGTGAGCGCAGTAGATGACGCTGCGTGGGGCTGGCTTGCTGGCGCAGATAGTCGAGCGAATCATGCAGATCGGCCAGGGCCTGGCTGCACAGCTCGCGAAACATAAAGGGTTGACGTAACTCGACCGCCTCAGCCAGCCGCTCACAGGCTTCGCCATGTAGCCGCAACAGGCGCTGGCAGCGAAACATCACATCGCTGTGGAAGAAGGCTTCAGCCAGTTCGTTGTACGGGTAGTGCGATGAGCTGGCGCGTTCATGAATGTCTTGGGCCAGGAAATACAGCTTCAAGTAACGGCTGACTTTGCGTCCAGGCCGGCCGTTGCCGACGCGATGCAGGATTATTTCCTTGGTGGCATTGAGCGCGGCGACCACCTGGCCATTCTGTTTCGCCAGTGCCAGCCTGCGCTCCTCGACATCCAATTGGCGCAGCGGCTCGAACAGGGCTGCCTTGAGCTTCAGGTAGCGGCCCAGTTCACGGAACAACCGGGCCAGGCTCAACTGGACCGGCTGATTGGAAAACAGCGCATGCCAGACTACCGACAGCAAGCCATACCAAGCGGCGCCCGCAACCAACAGCATGGGCTGCACAAGCGAACCACTGGTGCCGCCACGCTGCTCTACGCCGATCATGCTGTAGATCGCCAGGATCAGTGTCGCCGAGCCCAGTGTTGCGTAGCGCTCGCCCAGTGCGCCAAGCATGGTCAGTGAGAAGGCCGAGGCGGCCAGCGCAGCGGCAAATAGCCAAGGGTAGCCAAAGACCCACTCCACAGTCAGCGCAGCGGCACTGAAACAACACAGTGTCACCAAGAGCGCCGTCAGGCGACCTTGCCAGCTGTCATCGGTCTCGGCCAGGGCGCTGGCGATAACTCCGAGGAAGAGTGGGATCAGCGCGTGCATCTGGTCCTGCGACCAGCACAGGATCAGGCTGCCGCTCAGTGCGATAAAGACGCGCAGGCTGTAGCTGAATTTGTCCAACGCCCAGAGACGGCGCAAAGATTGGCGTAATGAAGGACGAGTCATCGGCTGGCCTTGCTGCATGAGTGCTTGCAGATTAACGGATCAGTTATGACGAGTGCTACCGGTCAGGCGATACATGCGAGGCTGCGGGCAGTCGCCAATGAACGGGTTGAACCTCGGGCTTGATATTTGGAACCGATCGGTTCTAAATGTGCCAATGAATCGCGGACGCCCTAAATCATTTTGCCCCGAGCAAGCCCTTGAAAGCGCCATGCAGGTGTTCTGGCAGCGGGGCTATGAAGCCACGTCGCTGCAAGATCTGCTTGCGGCTACCGGCTTGTCGAAAAGCAGCCTGTATCAAACCTACCCGAGCAAACAGGCCTGGTTCGAGGCGGCCTTTACGCGTTATTGCCAGCACCGCCAGGCACTGTTGATCGAGTCACTCGAGCAAGCAAGCTCGCCCCTTGAGTACATTCGCGGTCGCTTGCTGGGCGTGCTCGATGACGATGGCCTTGATGGCATACCGCGCGGCTGCATGCTGGTCAATGTGGCCAATGAGTTCTCGCTCAATCAACCCGAGATCCTGAGCCTGACCAAACAGGCCACAGAAGGTTTTTCCCAGGTCTTGGGCGCTGCGCTCAAGCGCGCCCAAGCCGTGGGGGAATTGAGTGCGCAGGCTGACACCGAAGCCTTGGGGTTTTACCTGCAAGCCGTGATCAGTGGTTTGCGCACGCAAGTAAAGTCGGGGGTGTCGGCGCAGCGAATCGCATCCACCGTGGACCTGGTGATGAGCCAGTTAAGGTAATTTTTTTAGCAAAATATGGACTGATCAGTCCTAAAAAAGGAGGCATGCATGCTGGAGCTATTCGAACTACGGGGCGCTGACCCAGAGATTCTGTTTTCGCCCTATTGCTGGCGGGTGCGCTTGGCACTGGCGCACAAGGGCTTGCCATTTACTGGGAGCCCCTTGCGCTTTACCGACAAAGAGCCCTTGGCGTGCTCGGGGCAAAACCTGGTTCCGGTCATTCGCGATGGTGAAACCGTGGTGAACGACAGTGTTGCCATATTCGAGTACCTGGACGCCACCTATCCGCAGCAACCCTTGCTCGGCGACAGCCTGGCTGCCAACCGCGCGCGATTGCTGGAAAAACTGACCTTTACCGCATTGCGCATGCCACTGCTGAAGCTCTTGGTACCCCGGGTGTACGCTGCAATTGATGACGCGGACAAGGACTATTTCCGCACTAGCCGTGAGAAAGCCCTTGGCATGACCTTGGAAGCCTTTGCCGACAGGCAGCTTGGCCTGGACTCATTTGTACTGGCGGTTGGCCCGCTTGAAGCCTGGCTCAAGACACAACCGTATCTGGATGGCGAGCAACCTGCAGGCACCGACTATCTGGTCGCAGGTCTGTTCTTCTGGGCCTGGTGCCTTGGCGAGCAGCCATGGCCTGCCGAATCGGCAGTCGACGCTTGGTTCCAGCGTATCCTAAAGCGCTATGAGGCTGAGTTCGGGGTGGTAAAACGCGCGGCTTGAATTGATCGGAGGTAAGCCATGATCGACCTGTATTACTGGACAACGCCCAACGGCCACAAGATCAGTATCTTCCTTGAGGAATCGGGCTTGAGCTATCAGGTTCGTGCAGTGCATATCGGTAAAGGGGAACAATTTGCCGCTGACTTCCTGAAGATAGCGCCGAACAACCGTATCCCGGCCATTGTCGATCATGAGCCCGCCGATGGTGGTGAACCGCTTGCCGTGTTCGAGTCGGGCGCGATCCTTGAATACCTGGGTGACAAGAGCGGGCAGTTTTTGCCACGCTCGTTGCGCGCCCGTACCGAGGTTTTGCAATGGTTGCATTGGCAGATGGGTGGGCTCGGCCCAATGGCCGGGCAGAATCACCATTTCAATCGTTATGCGCCTGAGCCTGTCCCTTACGCAATCGAGCGTTACGTGAAGGAAACGGCGCGTCTGTATGGCGTTCTCAACCGACAGCTTGAGGGGCGCGACTATGTTGCCGGTGACTACTCGATTGCCGATATGGCCATCTACCCCTGGGCCAGGGGCTGGGAAGGGCAGAAGCAGGATCTTGCTGACTTTCCCAATATGGCTGCCTGGCTGGAGCGTGTTGCCGAGCGACCTGCAGTGCAGCGCGCCTATGCCCTGGTCGATCAGATAAACCCGGACCCGGATGCCCTGGTTTCGGCGCAGGCGCGCAAGTTGTTGTTTGGCCAAGGCAACTGACCCGCGATGTGCTTGTTGCCTGATCAAGCGCCTGATTAGTGCCGAATTACTCTGGATTTCAGGCGTTTTAACTGAAATCAGTGGTTATTTCAGACGGGCTTGTACGTCAGTTTTCCTAAACTTAGGAGATACAACACTGACATACCTGACCTGCCGGAGGTGGCTATGCGTATTGGCGTACCCAAAGAAATCAAGAACCATGAATACCGTGTCGGCCTGACACCTCACTCTGTTGCTGAATTATCTGCCTTGGGCCATGAGTTGCTGGTCGAAACACAGGCTGGTGCTGCAATCGGTTTTAGCGATGCCGATTACGTGGCCGCCGGGGCGCAAATAATGACCAGCGTCGAGGCGCTCTTCGCTGACGCGCAACTGATCGTCAAGGTCAAGGAACCGCTGGCCCAAGAGCGTGCCCGGCTTCGCCCGGAGCAGACCCTGTTCACCTATTTGCACCTGGCCCCGGACCGCCCGCAAACCGATGACCTGATCAACAGCGGTGCCACCTGTATCGCCTATGAAACCGTGACCGATGCCCATGGTCGCTTGCCCTTGCTGGCGCCCATGTCCGAAGTGGCGGGGCGTATGTCGATCCAGGCCGGCGCCAATTGCCTGGAAAAAGCCAAGGGCGGCCGTGGCGTGCTGCTCGGCGGGGTGCCTGGCGTGGCGCCAGGTAAAGTGGTGATTCTCGGCGGCGGTGTGGTTGGCAGTCATGCCTTGGCCATGGCCGTTGGCCTGGGGGCTGATGTCACTGTGCTGGATAAAAGCGTCGATGCCCTGCGCCGACTCGACTCGTTATACGGTAACCGCATCACTACCCTGTATTCGACGGGTTCGACCTTGCGTGAGCAGATCCTGGCGGCCGACCTGGTAATCGGCGGGGTGCTGATTCCAGGGGCTGCTGCACCGAAGTTGATCAGTGCCGAAATGGTCAAGCAGATGCAGTCTGGTGCCGTACTCGTGGATGTTGCCATTGACCAGGGCGGTTGCGCTGAAACATCCAAAGCCACAACCCATGCAGAGCCAACATATGTAGTCGATGATGTGGTGCATTACTGCGTGGCCAATATGCCGGGCGCTGTGGCGCGCACCTCGACACTGGCGCTCAATAACGCAACCCTGCCTTTTGTTATCGAGTTGGCGCAAAAGGGGCCACGTCGTGCCCTCGAAGAAAACCAGCACCTGTGCAACGGCCTCAGCGTTGCCAAGGGCAGGCTGACCTGCTCCAGTGTGGCAGAAGCCCATGGCTTGGAGTATCACAGCGCAACCGGCATGCTTGAACAGCTCTGAGTTGCTTGCGGGCCTGGTCGTTACAGCGGCCAGGCCCACAGCAGCATTGGCACGCTGACCAAGACCACGACAATTTCCAGCGGCAAACCGAGGCGCCAGTAATCGCCAAAACGAAACCCGCCAGGGCTGAGGATCAAAGTGTTGTTCTGGTGGCCGATTGGGGTGAGGAAGGAGCAGGATGCACCAATGGCCACCGCCATCAGCAAGGGGTCTGAGTTGACCTCAAGCTGAGTCGCCAGGCTCAACGCAATCGGGCACATCACGGCGGCGGTAGCGGCGTTATTCATAAAGTCTGACAGGGTCATGGTGACGATCAGCAATACCGCAAGCACCACGACAGGTTGCCCCTGCGCGATGTTTTCCATCAGCAGCCGGGCCAGCAAGTCCGCCGCGCCGCTGCTGGACATGGCGCCAGCCACGGGGATCAAGGCACCGAGCAAGACAATCACCGGCCAGTCGATCGACTCGTACAGCGAACGCAACGGCACCACGCGCATCACCATAAACACCAGCACCCCGCAGGCAAAGGCAACCGCAGCAGACAACAGCCCGAACGCAGACAGGGCAATAGCGCAGACCATTACACCAATGGCCAGCCCGGCCTGACCCGGGTTGGGAATGCTGATTGCGCGATCAGCCAGGGGCACGCAGCCATAGTCGGCGGCAAACTCGGCAATGTCATCCAATGAACCCTGCATCAGCAATACATCGGCGCTCTGGATTTGTGTCGAGCGCAGGCGTTTGACAGAGCGGTGGCTTTGCCTGGAAATGGCCAGCAGGTTGATGGAGTACCGGCTGCGCAACCTGGTGCCGCTGGCCGTGCGGCCGATCAGCTGGGCATCAGGCCTGACCAATAGCTCCTGCAGCACACTGGCTTCACCATTGTCCTTCTTGTCCGAATCCTCGGCCTCTGGCTGGTCTTCGCCGGTACTGGGCTCGCGTTCATTTTTCGGGTCTGCTTCCTTGTTCTTTTTCGCCGAGTCACTGGCTTCCAGGGTCAGCCCGAGATTACTCAAGACGCTACCCAATGACTCGGGTTCGGCCTCGATCACCAGCACGTCGTCAATCTCAAGCACCCGGCGCGGGTTGGGCGCGGAGAGACGCATTTTGTTGCGCACCATGGCTACAATCTGTGCGTCGGCTTCCTCCAGCGATTGCTCGACTTCTCGAATGCTCTGGCCAACGGCCTTGCCGCCCTTGAGTACGCGTGCTTCGGTGAGGTAGGTGCCGGTTTCGAAGCTGGCCGCATTGCCGACCTGACGTTTTGGCACCAGGCGCCAGCCAATCAGCAAGATAAAGGCAATGCCGATCAGGGCGACAGCGACGCCGACCATGCTGAAGTCAAACATGCTAAATGGACCCGCATCGGTTTTCGCGCGGAAGCTGGAGACTATCAAGTTGGGTGGCGTACCGATCAAGGTGGTCATGCCGCCAAGGATGGTGCCGAAGGCGAGCGGCATCAGGACGCGGCCTGGCGGCATCGATTGCTTGTTGGCGACCTGCAAGGCGATCGGCATCAGCAAGGCGAGCGCGCCGACGTTGTTCATAAAGGCCGACAACATGGCGCCGAGAATGGTCAGTGCGGCCATGGTGAGCAATGGCCCGGCTTTCTTGGGGATAACCCGCTGCGCCAAGGCATCCACCGCGCCGGTAATCTGCAGGCCGTGACTGAGCACGAGCACGCAGGCGACCGTGATTACCGCAGGGTGGCCGAAGCCGGCGAAGGCGTCCCGGTCGGGCACCAGGCCGCAGATAACACAGGCAAGCAATGCGCCGAGCGAGACTATGTCGTGTCGCCAGCGACCCCAGATAAACAAGCCCATGGTGATGGCGAGAATGGCAAAGATCAATCCTTGGTCTTGAGTCATGTAGCGGATAATCCTGTGCAGGGTCGGACAACTGTCAGCTAGACACTCGTGCTACAAATACTCTATCTAATAAAGCAGATCACACAGCCAAGCGGCAGTTCCATGCCAGGATTAATTTGCGCCAAAGATCTGGGTTGCCGAGCCGTCTATTCAGGTCGGTTTGGTCCCGGCTCAGTGGTTAGACATATTGGGCGGCTGCATAGCCTGATGCCCAGGCCCACTGGAAGTTGAACCCGCCCAGGTGGCCGGTGACATCCAGTACTTCGCCGATAAAGTAAAGCCCTGGGGACTTCAAAGACTCAAGGGTTTTCGATGAAACCTCGCGGGTGTCGACTCCGCCCAGGGTGACTTCCGCCGTGCGGTAGCCTTCGGTGCCTGAGGGCACCAATTGCCAGTTGGATAACGCCTCGGCAATAGTCTTCAGTTCGCCCGGTGTGTACTGCTTCATGGGTTTGGAGGCAAACCAGCTGTCGGCAAGCAAAGCTGCCATTTTCTTGGTGAAAAGCTCCGCGAGCAGGGTCTTGAGTTCGGAGTTAGGGCGTTCAAGTTGCTGGGTTGCCAGCCATTGGGAAAGATCGATATGGGGCAGCAGGTCGATTGCGATGCTGTCGCCAGGTTGCCAGTACGAGGAAATCTGCAGGATGGCCGGGCCACTCAGTCCACGGTGGGTGAACAGGATGTTTTCGCGGAAGCTGGTGCCGTTGCAACTGACCATGCAGTCTTCAACCGAAGTGCCGGACAGTTCCGTGCACAGGGTTTTGAGTTGCGGGTCGGTAATGGTAAATGGCACCAGGCCTGCGCGAGTTGGCAGCAGCTCATGGCCAAACTGCCTGGCGACCTGATAACCAAAGCCCGTGGCGCCCAGGGTCGGGATGGAAAGCCCGCCCGTGGCAATGACCAGCGACTGGCATTGCACCGGGCCAAGGGTGGTTTCAAGGCTGTAGCCGCTTTCTTGCTTGCTGATGGTTTTGACCGAGGTATCCAGGCGCAGGTCAACGCCTGCTTCCGCGCATTCAGCCAAGAGCATTTGCAGGATGTCACTGGACTTGTTGTCGCAAAACAGCTGGCCGAGCTTTTTTTCGTGATAGGGCACGCCATGCTTGGCGACCAGGCCGATAAAGTCCCACTGGCTGTAGCGCGCCAGGGCTGATTTGCAGAAGTGCGGGTTGCCCGAAAGGAAGTTGGCCGGCTCGCAATACATGTTGGTGAAGTTGCAGCGCCCACCGCCAGACATAAGGATCTTCTTGCCCGCCTTGTTGGCGTGGTCAAGCAACAGAACACTACGACCCCGACCCGCCGCAGTCAGGGCGCACATAAGTCCGGCGGCACCGGCACCGATGATCACAACATTCGCAGCGAGCACAGCAACTTCCTCAACCCAGGCACAAAGTGCGGGCATATTACCCGAAGGCGCCAGCCGCGTATCGCCGGATCAGGGTGCTTGAGGCGCGACGCTCTCATCGGCGATGGCCTGCAGAACGGCTTGCAGCTTGCCAATTACCGGGCAGTCGCCGGCACTGTGCCGTGCGCCTATGTACGCTGGATCGTTGTAACCGACCCAGACTTGTTCCGAGGCATCCTGCCAGACCAGGACCTTGAGCGGCAAATCGATTGCCGAGGTCTGCGCGCACTCCATCAGCGGCGTGCCACCTTTGGGGTTGCCGAATATCAGCAGTTGGGTCGGCTGCAGGGGCAAGCCGACCTTCGCCGCGCCGGCAGCATGATCGACCTTGGCAAAAACCGTCAGCTCACGGGTGCCGACTGCATGCTCGACACGTTGCATCGTCTGGCTGACATCGTAGGGGCTTTTAAGCCTAACCAGTCCTTCGGCTGCAGCGCTCATCGAGCTGACCGCCATCAGGATCAGGCTGGTAAATAATTTGCGAGCGTTCATGTGCTGCTCCTGCCTTGATTGGAGAGTCCATCAAGGCAATAGAGCGAGCGCTGGTCGTTTTGTTTCAGCGCTTGACTGGCAAGCGCTGGGTCGACGGGCCTAAAGCGCTCTAACGCGCAGGCTGCGGCCTTTGATCTTGCCGTCGTTGAGGCGTTTGAGGGCCTGCTTGGCAACACCGCGCTCGACTGCCACGTAAGCCTGGAAGTCGAAAATAGCGATCTTGCCGACCTGGGTGCCAGCAATACCGGCATCGCCAGTCAGTGCACCGAGAATGTCGCCGGGACGTAGCTTGTCCTTGCGTCCGGCGCCAATGCACAGGGTAATCATCGGTGGCTGCAAGGGTTCGCCGACCAGGGGCTTGAGGCTGCTCAGGGGCTGCCAGTTGAGGGCGCCTTGCTGGAGCTTTTCAATCGCTTGGGCGCGGTGCGCTTCAGGTGGCGCAACCAGGCTTACGGCCACACCCTTGGCTCCTGCGCGACCGGTACGGCCAACGCGGTGGATATGGGTTTCCGAATCGCGGGCCAGCTCTACGTTGATCACCATGTCGAGGGCATCGATATCCAGGCCACGCGCTGCCACATCGGTTGCCACCAGTACGCTCAGGCTGCGGTTGGCAAACATCGCCAGCACCTGGTCACGGTCGCGCTGCTCAAGGTCGCCATTGAGCGCACCGGCGGAAATACCATTGGCGCTCAGGTGGTCAACCACTTCCTGGCATTGCTGCTTGGTGAAGCAGAAGGCTACGGCTGATTCCGGGCGAGCGCTTGCCAGCACCTTGACCACGGCATCCATGCGTTCCTCCGGGGAGATCTCATAGAAACGCTGCTCGATTTGCGTGTCATCGTGCAGGGCTTCGGCTTTTACCCGCTGCGGGTCGCGCATGAACGAGGCCGACAACTGCTTGATGGCACTCGGATAGGTGGCCGAGAACAACAGCGTCTGGCGGCGATCCGGGGTGTGGCTGATGATCTCGGCGATGCTGTCGTAGAACCCCATGTCGAGCATGCGATCGGCTTCATCGAGAATCAGCGTGTTGAGGCCGTCGAGCTTGAGCGTGCCTTTGGCCAGGTGCTGCTGAATACGCCCCGGTGTGCCAACGATGATCTGTGCGCCGTGCTCAAGCGAGCCGATCTGCGGGCCAAACGGCACGCCGCCGCACAAGGTCAATACCTTGATGTTGTCAGCACCACGCGCCAGACGACGGATTTCCTTGGCCACCTGGTCGGCCAGCTCGCGAGTCGGGCACATCACCAGTGCCTGGCAACCGAAGAATCTAGGATTCAGCGGGTTGAGCAGGCCGATACCAAAGGCGGCGGTTTTACCACTGCCGGTTTTGGCCTGGGCGATCAGGTCCATGCCCTTGAGTATCACCGGCAGGCTTTGCGCTTGAATCGGGGTCATCTGCGCATAGCCGAGCGATTCGAGATTCGCCAGCATGGCGGGCGAAAGTGGCAAAGATGAAAAGGCGGTGTTAGTCACGATACAGACCTGCAAAAACGAAATGGCGCGCAGTGTAACAGGTGCGGCGCCCGGCACTGTGCTCGGGCCGACCGAAGCACCGGAAAATAGTTGGATGCCGGCAAGGGGATTTTTAAATCTGCGCCTATGCTTTGGAACAGTAGCCTTGAATCCGGAAACTTTCGCGCAGGGTACCGCTGGCTTGCCAACAGGAGGTTGTAATGGACGTCTTAATCCAGTGGCTGGGTGAGCATCCCGAAGTGATGCTGTTTTTCAGCCTGGCCCTGGGTGTAGGCCTGGGCCGGATACAGCTGTTTGGCTTCAGCCTGGGCAATGCCGCCGGGGTGCTGTTGGTGTCTGCGGTGTTGAGCAGCCTGCTCGGTGGTGACGATGGCTTTGCCTTGTCGGGGCAAATCAAGACCTTGGCCTTTTCACTCTTTGTATTTGCCGTCGGTTACCGGGGTGGGCCTGAGTTTTTTGCATCCCTTGGCCTTGGAACCTTGAAGCAGGCCGTGGTGACCCTGGTTATTGCCGCAACCGGCTTGAGCACGGCGATGTTGTTGTCCTGGTATTTCCAGCTGGATATCGGCACCACTTTGGGGTTGGCGGCAGGCGGCATGACCCAGACCGCCATGCTCGGTACGGGGTATGGCGCATTGGCTTCGCTGCCAATCAGTCATGATGAGCTGATGCTGATGGAGGGCAATGCCGCGGTGGCTTATGCCCTGACCTATATTCTCGGCACCGTGGGCGTGGTCCTGTTCTGTTCGCAAATCGGCCCGCGCCTGCTTGGGGTCGACCTGGCTGAAGATGCGCGACGCTATGAGGCGCAGCATATCGAGGACGACACCATCGGCTTGAATCTGCGGCCGGTGGAGCGCAGGGTCTACAAAGTAAGGCGCCTGGCGGGTAGAACCATTGCTGAATTCGAAGCCATGCTTCCGGGGCGCGCGTCCTGTGAGCGGATTAAACGCGGCAATGCCTGGATAGAAACCGTTGGCCGGGTGGTTTTGCAACGCGGCGATTTATTGCTGATGGTCGGGCGCCGGGAAGATCTTATCCAGGCCCGGCGTTTAGTCGGACGCGAGGTTCAGGAACCCGAGCTGCTGGGCGCGACCATCGAAACCATTGAGCTGGTGTTCAGTAACCATCAATACCACAACCTGCCCGTGCATGAGATCGCCCTGCGCGCAGGCGAGATGGCGCGTGGGGTTTTTCTTGAGCGTGTCACCCGCTCAGGGCGTGAGTTGCCCATGCATCAGGATTTGGTGCTGCTTAACGGTGATGTATTGGTGCTCTCGGGATTGCCGGAAGATATCGCCCGGATCCAGCAGATGATTGGCCCGATTGTGTCGCGTGATGAGCGCACGGATCTGGTCTGGCTTGGCCTTGGCTTGGGTGTCGGCACGGTGTTTGGTTTGGCCGCGGTGACCATCGGCGGCGTGGCGGTGACTTTGGGCAGTGGCGGTGGTGCTTTGGTTGCCGGCTTGGTGATTGGCTGGTGGAACGCGCGCTCACCACGCAATGCCGCCATGCCCGCACCGGCTGGGCGCGTCTTGTGGGATTTGGGGTTGGCCCTGTTTTGCGCCGTGGTGGGCCTGTCTGCAGGCCCGCAAGCCTACGCCGCATTGCAAAGCCAGGGCCTGTTGGTGCTCGGCTGTGGCGCCTTGGTGACGTTTATCCCGCTGTTGGTCGGCTTGTTTTTTGGTCGCTTCGTGCTGGCGATTCCGACAGTGATTCTGGTCGGCTCGCTGGCAGGCTCGCAAACCCAGGACGCGGCGATGATTGCTGCATCTGACGCCGCTGGCAGCACCTTGCCGGTACTGGGCTTTACCGTACCCTATGCGATTGCCAACGTGTTGCTTACCGCACTTGGGCCTCTGGTGGTGATTTTGCTCTACAGCTGAAGCCGCGCCCTGGGTTACAGGTCGCCGCCTGCGCATGCCACAGCATTTCGCGAGCCAGGCTGGCTAGTCCTGTGGGTCGACTTCAGGGTTGGCCCGCCTTGGGCTGCGTCCTTCGGCCGGGGAAAGTTGCAGGAAGATCGCGGCCGCGAACATCGAGAGTAGACCGATGCACAGGTAGGTGGCTTGGAACGCCCAGGCAACCGCATCGGGATTACCTTTGTTTTCTGCACTGAAACCACTCAATAACGCCGCCGCCGCTGCAATCCCGATACTCATCGACAGTTGCACTACCACCGACAGCAAGCTGTTGCCACTGCTTGCTTCATCGTCGCGCAGATCGATCAGGGTCACGGTATTCATGGCGGTGAATTGCAGTGAGTTGAAGGCACCAATGAGCGACAACTGGACGATGAGCTGTAGTGGCGAGCTATTGCCATCAACCAGGGCCATGCTGGCGATAAGCGCGCCGAGCAGCAAGGTGTTGCCCGTGAGGATGCGGCGGTAGCCGAGGCGATCAATCAATGGTTTGGCCAGCGGCTTCATAAGCATCGCCGCGAGCGCCAGCGGGATCATGCTCATGCCCGCTTGAGACGGTGAGTAACCCATGGCCAGTTGCAACAATAACGGCGTCAAAAACGGCAACGAGCCGCTGCCCAGGCGAGCGAACATATTGCCCAGTATCCCGACGGCGAATGTGCGGGTGTTAAACAGTTTGGGCGAGAACAGCGCGTTTTCCGTGCGCCCGGCCCTGAGCCAGTAAGCGGCCAGGCAGGCGAGTCCGCCAAGTAGCAGCAACATCACTCGGACATGGGCCATGCCCAACTCACCCAAGCCTTCGAGGGCAATGGTGATCAGCACCATTGAGGTGCCGAACAGGATGAAACCTATGGCATCAAAGCGTGTGCGGTGCGGCCCGCGCAGATCAGGCATCAGCTTGAATGCTGCCCAGCAACCCAGTGCGCCCACCGGTAGATTGATCAGGAAAATCCAGTGCCAACTGGTGTATTCAACCAGCCAACCGCCCAGGGTTGGGCCAATCAGGGGCCCCAGCAAGCCCGGCAGGGTGATGAAACTCATGATCCTCACCAGATCGCTACGCGGGTAGGCTCGCAGCACCACCAGACGCCCGACCGGCATCATCAGGGCGCCGCCAAGGCCCTGGATGACCCGGGCACCGATCAGCATGTTGAGTGATTGCGAGAGTGCGCACAGCAGCGAGCCGAGGCTGAACAACAAGATTGCGCCAAAGAATATTCGCCGGGTGCCAAAACGGTCGGCAATCCAGCCGGACGCAGGAATGAGCAGGGCCACGGTGAGCATATAGGCGATGACCACCGATTGCATGCGCAAGGGGTCTTCGGCCAGGTCATGGGCCATGCTCGGCAGGGCAGTATTGAGAATGGTGCCATCGAGCGTTTGCATGAAAAACGCGATGGCAACAATCCAGGGCAGCAGGCGGGCTGTGCGTGCGTCAAGCGGCAGCATAGAGAACCTCGGTCACAGCAGATCCTTACAACTGTAATGCAATCTGTGAACCCTTGCTGAGCAATGCAGCGGGCTAGAGGGTTCGGCTTACGGTGTGGGGACAACGAGCAGGCTGTGCAACGCGAAGCTTGCCGACCATGCACACAAGCCCGCTAACGATCAGCCAAAGAACCAATCTTCACTGCCGAAGAAGGCGTTATCCAGCGTTGTTCGCAGATACGCGAGCAGTGCCCAGCCACAGGACAAACCTGCGGCTATTGATTGAACACCGCTGGACAAGCTTCGCGTTGTCGCGGCCTGCTGTTTGCCGGCTTATCGAGCGGTTGCCGTTGTACGCATGGCTGGCCCGCGCACTACCGCGCCATTGGCAACAAAGTAAGGGGCGGTACTGCGCGGTAGAGGCTCGCGGCCGCGAATTTTATCGGCGATTTTCTCGGCCATCATGATGGTTGGGGCGTTCAGGTTACCGGTGGTGATCAGCGGCATGATCGAGGCATCGACTACGCGCAAGCCCTGCAGGCCATGCACTCGGCCCTGGCCGTCAACCACTGCCATCTCGTCTTCACCCATCTTGCAGGAGCAGGATGGATGGAATGCGGTCTCGGCATGTTCACGGATAAAGTTGTCCAGTTGCGCGTCGCTGGTGATATCGGCGCCAGGACTGATTTCGCGGCCACGGTACGGGTCTAGCGCAACTTGCGCCATGATCTCGCGGGTGATGCGAATGCCGTCGCGGAATTCTTGCCAGTCTTGCTCGTGCGCCATGTAGTTGAACAGGATGCTTGGGTGCTGGCGTGGATCTTTAGACTTGGCGCGCACACGGCCACGGCTTGGTGAACGCATGGAACCCACGTGCGCCTGGAAACCATGCTCGCTGACCGCATTGCTGCCGTTGTAGTTAATCGCCACGGGCAAGAAGTGATATTGAATATTTGGCCATTCGAACTCTTCGCGTGAGCGAATAAAGCCACCGGCTTCAAACTGGTTGCTGGCGCCAACACCATCACCCATGAACATCCACTTGGCGCCAATGCCCGGCTGGTTCCACCACTTGAGGGCAGGGTAGAGCGACACCGGCTGTTTGCAGCTGTATTGCAGATACATTTCCAGGTGGTCCTGCAGGTTTTCACCCACGCCTGGCAGGTCGTGGACCAGGGCAATGTCCAGCTCCTTGAGCAAGGCTGCCGGGCCAACACCCGAGCGTTGCAGTATTTGCGGCGAAGCGATCGCGCCACTGCACAGCAGCACTTCTCGGCGTGCAGTGACGTTCACCGGGGTATTGCTGTCGCCTTGCAAGTAGGCCACGCCAGTCGCACGCTTGCCGCTGAACAGGATACGGTCGGTCAGGGCATGGGTGACTATCGTCAGGTTGCTGCGCTCACGGGCCTGGTCAAGGTAGCCGCGAGCGGTGCTGGCGCGACGGCCCTTTGGCGTGACCGTGCGATCCATTGGCCCGAAGCCCTCCTGCTGGAAACCATTGAGGTCGTCGGTGCGGGGGTAACCGGCCTGCACTCCGGCTTCTATCATGGCCTGGAATAGCGGGTTGTTGCCGGTTTTCGGCGTGCATACACTCACAGGCCCATCGCCGCCATGATAGGCATTGGCGCCAATGTCGCGGCTCTCGGCCTTGCGAAAATACGGCAGGCAGTCGTGATAGCTCCAGTCTTCGAGCCCGGCATTTTTTGCCCAGCCGTCGTAATCCATGGCATTGCCACGGATGTAGCACATGCCGTTGATCAGCGATGAGCCGCCCAGGCCCTTGCCGCGACCGCATTCCATGCGCCGGTTGTTCATATGCGGTTCCGGGTCGGTTTCGTACGCCCAGTTATAGCGACGGCCTTGCAGGGGAAAGGCCAACGCAGCAGGCATTTGCGTACGGAAATCCAGGCGATAATCCGGGCCACCGGCCTCGAGCAGCAGTACGCTGACATCGCTGTCTTCGGTGAGTCGGGCGGCCAGCACATTACCAGCTGAGCCAGCGCCAATGATGATGTAGTCAAATTCCTGCTTCATGATCTTTACCTGCGTTGCGGCGGTTGCGATGGCGCGCTCTGCACAGTGACGGCACTGCCTGGAGCGTCGTGCTAAACGAGGGCCGGCCAGCGCTGCCGGCCCTGTGGCTGGCGTTTAGAAAACCGAGGCGTAATCGCCCAATTCAACCTGAATCGACTTGATGCGCGTGTAGTGGGTCAATGTGCTCAGGCCATTCTCGCGGCCAACACCAGACTGCTTGTAGCCGCCCACAGGCATTTCGGCAGCAGACTCGCCCCAGGTGTTGATCCAGCAAATACCGGCTTCGAGCTTGTGGATAACCCGGTGGGCACGGTTCAGGTCACGGGTCACAAGGCCAGCGGCCAGGCCATAGTCGGTATCGTTGGCGCGGCGCACCACTTCATCTTCGGTGTCGTAGACCAAAATGCTCATGACCGGACCAAAGATCTCCTCGCGGGCGATGGTCATGTCATCGGTGCAGTCGGTGAATACGGTTGGCGCCACATAGGTGCCTTTGGCAAATTCGCCCTCGGTCACGCGTGCGCCGCCACAGAGCAAACGTGCACCTTGGGCCTTGCCAGTCTCGATATAACGCAACACGTTGTGCATGTGGTTTTCGCTGACCAGGGGGCCGAAATTGGTGTTTTCGTCCTGCGGATCGCCCAGGCGAATACGCTTGACCCGCTCGGCAATCTTGTTCTCGAAGCGCGATTGCAGCATGCGTGGCACAAACACCCGGGTGCCATTGGTACAGACCTGGCCTGAGCTGTAGAAGTTGGCCATCATCGCAATGTCGGCGGCGCGGTCGAGATCCGCATCTTCAAAGATGATCAATGCAGACTTGCCGCCCAGCTCCATGGTCACCTCTTTCAGCGAGGAGCTGGAGGCGCTGGCCATGACTTTCTTGCCGGTGACGGTGCCGCCGGTGAAAGACACCTTGGCGATGCCCGGATGCTCGGTCAGCATCTGGCCAACCGTGCTGCCGCTTCCGGTGAGGACGTTGAATACACCGTCCGGAACCCCGGCTTCGGTGTAGATTTCAGCCAGTTTCACCGCGCTCAGCGAGGTGACTTCACTGGGCTTGAAGATCATCGCGTTACCAGCCGCCAGTGCTGGTGCGGATTTCCACATGGCGATCTGGATTGGATAGTTCCACGCGCCAATACCGGCCACTACGCCAAGGGGTTCGCGGCGGGTGTAGACGAATGAACTGTCACGCAACGGAATCTGCTCGCCTTCGATAGCCGGGATCAAGCCCGCGTAGTACTCAAGTACATCGGCGCCGGTGACAATATCGACAAAGCGCGTTTCCGACAGGGGCTTGCCGGTGTCTAGGGTTTCAAGTTCAGCCAGTTCATCGTTGCGTTCGCGTAGGATATCGACAGCGCGGCGCAGAATTCTTGAGCGCTGCATGGCAGTCATGGAGGCCCAGACTTTTTGCCCTGCGCTGGCGCTGGCTACCGCCTGATCGACATCTTGCTGGTTGGCTTGCTGGATATTGGCCAGGACTTCACCGGTGGCGGGATTGATGCTTTCGAATGTGGCGCCGCTGCTGGAGTCGACGTAGCGGCCGCCAATATAGAGTTTCTGGTCTTCGAAACGAGCCATGGGAAATCCTCTTTTCGTGGTGCTGTGCAAGGCAGACAAAATGCTTGATGCGCATTTGTCGGATATGTCGGCGGTTGAGCAGTGCGTATTTAGCTGCGTTGTGACGGCCGGAAATGATGCCATTAGGCTACGTTATTTTTATTGAACGATCAATCAACAAAAATCCTGCGGGCGACCGAAACCGCTCTGTTAGCGACAGGCTCTACGCGGTTTACAGGTTGTTGAGTGCCGAGCCAGAGCAGCGCTCAGCCCTGCAGCGAGCTGGCAACTTGCAGAGTATTTCGCTGCTGTGCAGAGAGTTAGGCAGCGTCGCCGAGCTGCATATCGAGATAGTCATAGGCGATGTTGAGCGCTTCGGCGGTATCGAAACCCTCGCCGGACAATGCGCCACGCAGCCATAGGCCATCGATCAGCGAGGCCATGCCCCGTGCGGCAGTGCGTGCCCGTTCTTGAGGCAGCACGCGGCGAAATTGCCCGCAAAGATTGGAGTAAAGGCGGTGGTCGTTGACCCGTTGCAAGCGTTGCAGCGAAGGTTGGTGCATGCTGCTGGCCCAGAAGGCCAGCCAGGTTTTCATCGCCGGGCCGTTGACCTGGCTGTCATCAAAGTTGCCGTCGATGATTGCACGCAAGTGAGCCCTTGGGCTGTTGTCCTTGAGCGCGCTGCGCCTTGAGCGGACCGCATCGCTCAAGGCCAGCATCAAGTGGCGCATAGTGGCTTCGAGCAAGCCGTTCTTATCTTGGAAATAATGGCTGATGATGCCGTTGGAAACGCCAGCCAGCTTGGCGATATAGGCAATGCTGGCGTCACTCATGCCAACCTGGTCAACAGCTTGCAACGTGGCGGCTATTAGCTGTGAACGGCGGATCGGCTGCATTCCGACCTTGGGCATCAGAGACTCCAATGGGTACATGAAAGGAGCGCCAGTCTATGGCCTTTTTTATTGATCGATCAATCAATATTAGCCTCGCTTATGCGCTGCCAACCGGCGGCATCGGCTGCCAGGTGGATGGCGTGATGGGATTGATCATGCGCACCTGCAACTCGCGACTCAGGTAGTTCATGCGTTGCTCATGGAATTGGCGCATGTGGGGTAGGGCGACGTGTTTGTCGAAGGCCGCCTGGTCTTGCCAAACCTCATAAAAGGTAAAACGGCTAGGCTCAGTTGGATCGCGCAGCATGTGGTATTCGATGCAGCCACTTTCGGCGCGGCTGGACTGGATATAACCGGCGAACAGTTCGGCAAACGCCTCAGACTGTTCCGGCTGGGTGTAGGCGTCGAGGATAAATGCGTATGGCTGGTTCATAAGGTGCACTCAAGGAAGGCTGGATTGATAGCTTCACTTTAAGTCAGTAAATTAAGTTTTATTCGTGATTTTTAAGCAATTATTATTTGCCCGGCAGCCTGTTTTTAGCTGCGCGCGGGGCCATTAGACTGCGCGCAACTTTGAACTTATTGGGATGGCCGACACTATGAATAAAGTTTTGCTGCTCGACGGTGGTAAACAGTTCGCTCACTCAGCAGGGCGCTATAACAGCACCCTGCATGAGACTGCGTTGCAGGTGCTTGATCACGCAGGTCTTGAGCTGAAAACAACCCGTATCGATGAGGGGTACGATATTCAGCAGGAGGTTGAGAAATTCCTCTGGGCAGACGTGATCATCTATCAAATGCCGGGCTGGTGGATGGGCGCGCCCTGGACTGTCAAGAAGTACATAGACGAGGTGTTTACCGCAGGCCATGGCAGCCTCTACGCCAATGATGGGCGAACGCGTTCCGACAGCTCGCAGAAATACGGAAGCGGTGGTTTGTTGCAGGGCAAGCAGTACATGCTTTCATTGACCTGGAATGCGCCAACCCAGGCCTTTGATGACCCGTCTGACTTCTTCGCCGGCAAAGGCGTTGATGCGGTGTACCTGCCGTTTCACAAGGCCAACCAGTTTCTGGGTATGAGTGGCCTGCCGACCTTCATCTGTAACGATGTGATGAAGGCCCCGGCAATCGAACAGGATCGCAAACGCTATGCGGCGCACCTGGCCGAGGTGTTCGCACTGGCGCAGTAAGGGCAAGCCCGGGCTAGGGTTCTGATCCGTCGGCGAGCTCGCTTCCCGGTTGCCAGCCTCCGCCCAGGGCTTTGTACAGGTTCACTTCGCTGCTGAGCTGGGCGAGGCGGTCGCTGATCAAGTCCTGGTGCACCTGAAACAGCAAGCGCTGGGCATCAAGGAAGATCAGGTAGCTGTCGACCCCGCCACGGTAGCGCTGCTGCGCCAAATCGAAGTACTGCTGGGTGCTGTCGAGTAATGCCTGTTGCGCTGCGAGCTGCTCTTTGTAGGTCAGGCGCGCGGTTAATCCATCCGAGACTTCTTGAAAGGCCAGTTGAATGGCTTTTTCGTATTGCGCGACCTGGCTGTTTTTCTCGATTTCAGCCACGTCCAGTGATGCCCTCAGGCGTCCGGCGTTGAAAATCGGCAGGTTGATTTCTGGCTGGAACAGCCAGGTGCCGCTGCCACCACTGAATAAGTCCGACAATGACGAGCTCATTGTGCCTGCATTGGCGGTCAGGCTGATGCTGGGGAAGAAGGCCGCGCGGGCAGCGCCAATATTGGCGTTGGCGGCTTTGAGCCGGTGTTCTGCCTGAAGAATATCCGGGCGACGTTGCAGCAGCTGCGAGGGCAGGCCGGCCGGTACTTCCGTGAGCAACGTATCGCTCAGCTGCGGACTGGCTGGCAGGTTTTGCGGCAGGTCGCTGCCGAGCAATAGCACCAGTGCATTCTGGTCTTGTGCCACTTGCCGACGATACTGGGCCAATACCACCTTGGCGCTATCGAGTGAGGTTTTCGCCTGACTCAGAACAATCGCCGAAACAGCCCCTGCTTCCAGGCTGCGCTTGGTCAGGTCATAACTGTCCTGGTAGGTCTTGACCGTCTGCTCTGTGAGTTCCAGCAGTTGTCGGTCGGCTTGCAAGGTAAACCAGGCATTGGCAACGCTGGCGATCAGGCTGATGCGCACGCTTTGTTGCGCCTCGATAGTCGCGAAGTACTGCTCCAGCGCCGCCTGGTTAAGGCTGCGCAGGCGGCCAAAGAAATCCAGCTCCCAGGCACTGACACCCAAGGTGGCGCTGTATTGGCTGTTGATGCTTGAGTCGCTGCTCTGGTTGACGCCTTCCGGTATGCGCTGGCGGGTGCCCGTGCCATTGGCGTTTACCTCGGGAAAGAGTTCGGCCCGCTGGATGCGGTATTGCGCCTGATACGCCTCTACATTCAAGGCCGCAACACGCAGGTCGCGGTTGTTGTTAAGTGATTGCTCGATCAGCTTGATCAGCGCAGGGTCCTTGAAAAAACTGCGCCATTCCTGCAGTTGCGCCGCTTCGGTAGTGCCCTGGGCGGGGTAAGCACCGGCACTTGGGTAAACTGCAGTAACCGGTGACTCCGGCTGGCTGTATTCCGGGTTCATCGAGCAGCCGCTGAGCAGGGCGAGGCTGAGCAGGCTCAGGGTAAATTTATTCATGGCTGCACCTCATCCTGCGCAGTCCTTGCACGCCTTTTGGGTTTAAACCAGGAACTGACCAGGACAAAGAATAATGGCACCCAGAAGATGGCCAGCAGGGTGGCGCTAAGCATGCCGCCGATAACGCCTGTGCCTATTGCATGCTGGCTGCCCGCGCCTGCACCGCTGGATATGGCCAGTGGCACCACGCCGAGGATAAAGGCCAGCGAGGTCATGATGATCGGCCGCAAACGCATGCGACAGGCTTGCAGCGTGGCCTCGACAAGGCCCTTGCCCTGGTCGTTGAGTTCTTTGGCGAACTCGATGATCAAAATGGCGTTCTTTGCCACCAGGCCAATGGTTGTGAGCAGGCCAACCTGGAAGAACACGTCATTGGACAGTCCGCGCATGCTGGTCGCCAGCAGCGCACCGACGATGCCCAGCGGCACCACGAGCAAGACCGCCAGCGGAATGGTCCAGCTTTCATACAGTGCGGCCAGGCACAGGAACACAAAGATCATCGACAAGGCATACAGCGCTGGAGCTTGTGAACCAGAAAGCCGTTCTTCATAGGATATGCCCGTCCAGGAATAACCCACGCCCACCGGCAGCTGGGCGGCCATTTCCTCCATCGCCTGCATGGCATCGCCAGTGCTGTAGCCCTCGGCTGGCGCGCCGAGAACCTCCATGGCTGAAACGCCGTTATAGCGCTGCAGCTTTGGTGAGCCCGAGACCCATTTGCCGCCAGCAAAGGCGCTGAAAGGCACCATTTTGCCGTCGCTGTTGCGCACATACCATTTGTTCAAGTCTTCAGGGGACATGCGTGCCGCCGCTTCGCCTTGCAGGTAGACTTTCTT
Source organism: Pseudomonas segetis (assembly GCF_900188155.1). Lineage (GTDB taxonomy): Bacteria > Pseudomonadota > Gammaproteobacteria > Pseudomonadales > Pseudomonadaceae > Aquipseudomonas > Aquipseudomonas segetis. The sequence continues at coordinate 83,176 of NZ_FZOG01000006.1, read as the reverse complement.
TACCCGTCCCTTGTCGATGAAGTCGTTAACGTAGCTGGAGCCCCAGGCAATCGACAGTGTGTTGTTGATGTCGTTGAGGCTCAAGCCCAGGGCTCGCGCTCGCTCATCGTCGATTTCCAGTTGGTATTGCGGCTCGTCCTTCAGGCCGTTGGCCCGCACGCCGGTGAGTGCCGGGTTCTCACGTGCCATCCTGAGCAACTGATCCCGCGCTTCAGTCATGACCTCGTGGCCGACGCCTGCACGGTCTTGCAGAAACATGTCAAAGCCGCTGGAGTTACCCAGCTCACGGATCGAGGGCGGGGCAAAGGCAAACACCAGGGCGTCGGTGATCGAACGAAAGCGCGCCTGGGCGCGGGTTACCAGGCTGAACACGCTGTTGACCTCGCCGGGACGTTCTTCCCAAGGCTTGAGGGTAACAAAGGCCATGCCGGAGCTTTGACCGCGCCCTGCAAAGTTGAAACCGCTGATGCTGAACACCGACTCGACGATATCGCCTTCTTCATCGAGCAGATAGTCGCGCACCTGATCCACTACATCCTTGGTCCGGGCCATGCTGGAGCCTGCGGGTGTTTGCACCTGAACGTAGAACGAGCCTTGGTCTTCCTCGGGCAGGAAGGCGCTGGGAATACGACTGAACATCCAGGCAATGATGCACAGGATCAATGCGTAGAGGATGAGGTAGGGCAGCTTGTGCCTGAGAATACTGCCAACGCTACGCTCATAGCCGCTTACGCCGCGCTCGAAGGTGTTGTTGAACCAGCCGAAGAAGCCCCGCTTGCTGTGAACCTGGCCGTCCTTGATCGGCTTGAGCAGGGTCGCGCACAGCGCTGGGGTGAAGATCAGTGCAACCAGTACCGAAAGGCTCATGGCGGCAACAATGGTGATTGAGAACTGACGATAGATAACGCCGGTCGAGCCGCCGAAGAACGCCATCGGCAGGAATACGGCAGACAGCACCAAGGCAATGCCGACCAGCGCCCCCTGGATCTGGCCCATGGATTTACGTGTGGCTTCAAGCGGGGAGAGCTTTTCCTCGGCCATCACCCGTTCAACGTTTTCGACCACTACGATGGCGTCATCCACCAGCAAGCCAATGGCCAGCACCATGCCGAACATGGTCAGGGTGTTAATGCTGAAGCCGAATGCATCGAGCACCGCAAAAGTGCCAAGCAACACAACCGGCACGGCCAGGGTCGGGATCAGCGTGGCGCGGAAGTTCTGCAAGAACAGGTACATCACGCAGAACACCAGGACTATGGCTTCCATCAGGGTGAAAATCACCTCTTTGATCGAGCCGGCGATCACTGGGGTGGTGTCGTTGGGATAAACAATTTCAAGGCCTTTCGGGAAGAATGGCTTGAGGTCTTCGAGGGTGCTGCGAATGGCTGCTGACGTCTCCAGCGCGTTGGCGTCAGTGGCCAGCTTGATGGCCATGCCAGCGGCTTGCTTGCCGTTATATTCTGCCGAGGTGCTGTAGTTTTCTCCTCCCAGTTCAACCTTGGCGATATCGCCAAGACGGACCTGGGAACCATCAGCGTTGACCTTGATCAGGATGTTTTCGAATTGCTCCGGGGTTTGCAGCCGGGTTTTGCCAATGATGGTCGCATTCAGTTGCTGGCCAGACTGGGCGGGTAATTGACCGAACTGGCCCGATGAAATTTGCACGTTCTGCGCTTGAATGGCGGTCTTGACATCCACCGGCGTCAGTTGGTAGTTGTTCAGCTTTTCCGGGTTGAGCCAGATACGCATGGCGTATTGCGCACCAAAAATCTGGAAGTCGCCGACGCCTTTGGCCCGCAGCAGTGGATCCTGGATATTGGAGACTATGTAGTCGGCGAGGTCGTCGCGATCCATGCTGCCGTCTGTCGATACCACACCGACGATCATCAGGAAGTTACGCACGGCCTTAGTGACACGAATTCCTTGCTGCTGCACTTCTTGCGGCAGCAGAGGCGTTGCCAGTTGCAACTTGTTCTGCACCTGTACCTGAGCGGTATCGGCATCGGTGCCCTGGTCGAACGTCACCGTGATGGTCATGGTGCCATCTGAGTTACTTTCCGAGGAGATATAGCGCAGGTTGTCGAGGCCATTGAGTTGCTGCTCGATCACCTGGGCGACAGTGTCCTGGACGGTTTGTGCTGAGGCGCCGGGATAGTTGACCCTGATGCCGATGGCCGGTGCGGCGATGTTCGGGTACTGGTTGATCGGCAGATTGAGGATGGCCAGGCTGCCGACCAGCATGATCATCAGGGCAATGACCCAGGCAAAGATCGGCCGGTCGATAAAAAAACGAGACATGCGTGCCGCTCCTTATTGAGGGTCAGCGGCAGGTGCCGGAATGGTGGCAGGGTCGACTTCTGTCTCGACCTCGGCTTGCGGTTCAGCTTCAACTTCGGCCTTGATGTTCTGGGCTGGAACAGGTTTGACGCTGTCGCCAGGCAATACATATTGCAGGCCTTCGGTGATCAGGCGGTCGCCATCCTTGAGCCCTGCGGTGACCAGCCAGTTGCTGCCGGAGGTGCTGTGGGTCGTGATTGGGCGCAGCACAACCTTGTTGTTTGCATCCACCAACATGGCAACAGGCTCGCCCTTGTGGTCGCGGGTAATGCCTTGCTGGGGCGCGAGTATGGCTTTTTTACGCACGCCGCTAATCAACTTGGTATGCACGAACATTCCGGGCAGCAGGATATGGTCGGGGTTGGGAAATACTGCACGCAAGGTGACCGAGCCGGTGGTCTCGTCAACAGAAACCTCGGAAAACTGTAGCGTGCCAGTGTGCTGGTATTGACTGCCGTCCGGAAGAATCAGCCGGGCTTGCGCCTGGTTCTTGCCGGCCTTGTCGAGCTCTCCTGCGGCGATGGCCGAGCGCAGCGCCAGTTGGTCTTTGACCGACTGGGTAACGTCGACATAAATAGGATCGTATTGCTTGATGGTGGCCAGGGCGGTGCTTTGGCCATTGGTCACCAGCGCGCCCTCGGTAATCGCCGAGCGCCCGATGCGGCCGCTGATGGGGGCTGTGATCTTGCTATAGCGCAGGTTGATCCTGGCTTGGTCCGCGGCGGCTTCGGCCTCGAGGCTGGCGGCCCGTGCGGCTTCGTAATCCTGTTGGCTCACCGCCTGGCTGGCGACTAATAACTGGTAGCGCTTGGCTTTGGCCCTGGCTGAAGCCAGCGTCGCCTCGGCACTCTTCAGTGTTGCTTGATAAGTGGCCGGGTCTATCTGGTAGAGCACCTGGCCTGCCTTTACATCATGGCCTTCCTCGAACAGGCGCTTGAGAATGATGCCATCAACCTGCGGACGAACCTCGGCAATCCTTAGTGCCGTGGTGCGGCCAGGCAACTCGACTGTTTGCTCGAAGCGTTTGGCTTTGAGGGTGACTACGCCAACCTGTTGTGGCTTTTTTTCTGTGGGAGCGCTGCTGTCGTTGCAGCCAGTCAATACAAGGCTCAATGCAGCTATCGAGCTAATCAGTAAGGGTTTAAAGAAGCCTTGCATGCCCTGCTCTCCATTACGACCTGCTGGTAATCCGCGTTGCTGTGTCCAGCAGGCTGGTCCAGCTTATATGGCGATATAGTTGATGGGGTCAACATTCTCGCGATAAGGTTGATTGAGTCAACATTGTTTACAGAATCCTTACTTCTGAGTGTTTCCGCCGTGACCAACCAAGCGTTATCCCGCACCCTGCGTCGTCTGATCATGGGTATGAAACACCATGTTCTGCGCGACCTGCGCGATGCCAATCTTGCGCTTAATCCGCCAGATGTCTTGCTGTTGGAACAGTTGGCGGAGCAGCCGGGCCTCAACCCGCTCGCGCTGACAAAACTCAATGGCTGTGACAAGGCCTTGATTACACGCAGGGTACGCAGCCTTGAGGCGCGCGGCTGGATAAAGCGCGAGCCAGACCCGCAAGATCAACGCAGCGTGCAGTTGAGCCTCACCAGGCAAGGCGCCCAGGTAAAGGATCAGGCACTGGCAATCTTTTATGAGGCTGAAACGGCTGCATTCGCCCCTCTTAGCGATGCAGAGCGCGAAACCTTGCTAGCGCTGCTTAGCAAGTGTCTGCCTGCCGATTAAGCCTGGATTGTTTGGCCATAAAAAAAGCGGACCGAAGTCCGCTTTCTAATACCGAGGTCAATAGGGCTTATTTAAGCCATTCAGCTACGCGCTCAGGGTTATCGGCAATCCACTTTTTGGCGGCGTCTTTAGGGTCAGCGCCTTCACGGATGGCCAGCATGACCGAACCGACTTCTTCACCACTCCAGGAGATTTTCTTCAGGAAGGCAGCAGCGTCTGGCGCTTTGGTAGCCAGTGCCGGGTTGGCCACTGTGTCTACGTGCTCGTCATCACCGAAGACCTTTTTCGGGTCTTCAAGAAAGCGCAGTTTCCATTTGGCAAACATCCAGTGTGGAATCCAGCCGGTTACAACGATTGCCTTCTTGTCTTTCTCGGCGCGCGCCAGGGCGGTTGCCATGCCTGGACCGGAGCTTGGCATCAGCTTGATGTCGAGGTTGTACTCTTTGATAGCGTCTTCGGTGCGGCGCATAACGCCTGCACCGGCATCAATACCGGTGATCTTGCCGTCGATGTCCTTGCTGTACTTGTTCAGGTCTTCGATGCTTTTTGCCGCGAAGTAGTCAGGCACGATCAGGCCGATCTTGGCGCCTTGATAGTTGGTGCCCAGGACTTCAACTTTGTCTTTGAAGCGCTTGAAGTATTCACCATGGGTAGTCGGCAGCCAGGCTGAAAGGGTGACGTCAAGATCACCACGGGCCACGCCTTGCCACATGATTGCTGGTTCCACGGCTTGCAGCTTGACGCTGTAGCCGAGCTTGCTTTCGAGTACTTCAGCCGCAACGTTGCTGACCGCGACGCTGTCGTCCCAGCCGTTTACGAAACCGATTTTCAGCTCAGGCTTGTCAGCTGCCATTGCCGATGACATGCCAAGTGCCAGGGCTGCAACGCCGAGACCTTGCAGGCACAGTGATTTGATTCTACGCATAGGGTTTTGCTCCGTCAGTGTGAGTGGCAGTTGTTGTAGGTTTACTGGCTCGTTCTGATTGCGGGCCTTGTTGCAGCTGCAAAGATGCAGGCTGCACCCTTGGGGGCCACAGGGACGCTCACTGCAAAATGAGTCGCCCGGTTTAGCCGGCAAACTGGGTTTGCCGGCTCTATCAAAGCTCCCCGAAAATACCTCGGGAAGGCATTGAAACAATCGGCTGTGTTACAGGCCGACGAATTTCTTGACGGCGGCAACACCGTCTTCACCGTCTACGGTGGTCACACCTGCAAGCCACTTGTCGAGGGCTTCGGGGTGCGCCTTGATCCATTCCTTGGCCACGGTGGTCGGGTTCTGCTTATCGAGCACCTTTTCCATCAGCTGGCTTTCGATTTCGACAGTGAACTGCAGGTTGTTCAGCAGCTTGCCAACGTTAGGGCACTGCTCTTCATAACCGGGAGAAACCACGGTGTAGACCTTGGCTGCGCCGTAATCCGGGCCGAATACGTCGTCACCGCCGGACAGGTAGGTCAGGTCAAACTGGGTGTTCATCGGGTGTGGCGCCCAACCCAGGAAAACTACTGGCTCTTTCTTTTTCACCGCCCGCTGAACCTGGACCAGCATGCCGGCTTCACTGGATTCAACCATGCGGAAGTCGCCAAGGCCGAACTGGTTGCCTTTGATCATTTTCTCGATCAGCAGGTTGCCGTCATTGCCGGGTTCGATGCCGTAGATCTTGCCGCCGAGCTGGTCCTTGAACTTGGCGATGTCCTGGAAGCTCTTGAGGCCAGCTTCTGCTGCGTAGGTGGGTACCGCCAATGTGTACTTGGCACCTTCGAGGTTGGCCTTGGGCAGAACCTTGACTCCGTCATCCTTGAGGAAGGGCTCGATGACCGCATCCATCGAAGGCGCCCAGTAGCCGAGGAACACATCAATTTGTTTCTTTTGTACGCCAGTGAACGCGATAGGCACTGAAGCGAGGATCTTGCGCGGCTGATAGCCCAAGCCTTCAGTCAGGGTCATGGCCACGCCGGTGGTGGCGGAGATATCGGCCCAGCCAATCTCGGCAAACTTGACCTGTTTACAGCTCGCAGGCTCTGCAGCCCATGCGCCTTGCATCATTGCGCAGGCCAGAAGGCCTACTCCCGCAAGTGTCTTGATCTTGTTCATCGGCAACTCCCTAGTCTTTTTAGAATGTAAGGCTTATTTATTGGCGTTGTAGTTTTGCGCTCAACCAAGAGACAACGCTGCTACGACTATTCTCTTGCTTAGGTGTGCCGAAGCTTTCAGTAATACGGTCGAGGATGATAGCCAGCAACACCACGGCCATGCCGCTTTCAAAGCCTAGACCGATATCCAGACGTTGGATGCTTGCCAGTACATCGTTACCCAAGCCGCCTGCACCGACCATCGAGGCAATAATCACCATCGACAGGGCCATCATGATGGTCTGGTTAACGCCCGCCATGATCGATGGCATCGCATTTGGCAGCTGTACCTTGAACAGTAATTGACGACCGTTACAGCCGAACGACTGACCGGCTTCGACGATTTCCTTGTTGACCTGGCGGATGCCCAGGCTGGTCAAGCGTACGGCTGGAGGCATCGCGAAGATCACCGTTGCGATGATGCCGGGTACGCGACCGAGGCCGAAGAGCATGGCAGCAGGGATCAGGTAGACGAAGGCTGGCATGGTCTGCATGAAGTCGAGGACGGGACGGATAATCATCGCCACGCGCTCGCTTTTAGCCGCCCATATGCCCAGCGGAATTCCCAGGATCAGGCTGATAAGCGTTGCCGAGAAGGTCAGCCCAAGGGTTACAACCGTTTGTTCCCAGAAGCCGGTCATGACGATCAGCACAAATGAAACGGCGGTGAAAATGGCAAAGCGCAGGCCGATTCGCCAAATGCCCAGGGCTACAAAAATAGCGATCAACAGCCAGGCTGGCGGGAACATAAGGATGGATTCGATAGCTTCGGAGAAGCCGCTGACAACCTGGCCAATGCTGTCGAATGCGCCGCTGTAGTTATCCAGCAAGTGCTGGACAACATCATTTACCCAACTGCCGAGGTCGAGTTTTTTATCGCTCATGATTAGTCTCCCTGCATGCGGGTCAGCAGACGACCCTTGCTGATTGCACCGCTGTAGCGACCATTTTCATCCTTGACCGGAATCGGGCCTTCGTTATCAACCAAACGCTCGATCACTTCGTTCAATGGCAAGTCTTCGGGGGCGCATTCAATCTTCTTGAGTACATCGGCATCCAGTGCATGTGGCTGGCCGTCCTCGACCAGCAGGGCAATTTTTTCAAGGCTGATAGAACCCTGGAAAACGTTGTCCTGGTCGACGATAAATGCGTAATGCTTGTCCATGTCCTGCAGCTTCTGGCACACCATTTGGGCGTCGGGGGCGCTGCCGTTGTGGACGAAAAGTGGCACGCTGTCAGCCTTGAGCTGGCCAGCAGTGAGGTAGCGATTGGTGTCTACGGTGTCGAAGAAGTTACGTACATAATCATTGGCGGGGTTATCGACCAGTTCTTGCGGCGTCCCGACCTGGATCAGCTTGCCACCTTCCATGATGCCGATGCGATTGCCGATGCGCATGGCTTCCTCAATATCGTGGGATACGAAGATGATGGTGCGGCGATGGGTCTTTTGCAGCTCCAGCAGCACGTCCTGCATTTCACGACGCTTGAGTGGATCGAGTGCCGAGAAGGCCTCGTCCATGATGATCATCGAAGGATCGACTGCCAGTGCGCGGGCGAGGCCAACACGTTGCTGCATACCGCCGGATAATTCATGGGGATGCTTGTTGGCAAAGGTGTCGAGGCCCACTTGGGTGAGCACTTTCATTGCCCGCTCTTCACGTTCCTTGCGGCCGACACCGGCCACTTCAAGGCCGAACGCCGCGTTGTCCAGCACGGTGCGCGACGGCATCAGTGCGAAGGACTGGAAGACCATGCTCATGTCGCGGCGGCGCAGGTCAATCAATTGGGACTTGGGCAGTTTTGCAACGTTTTGCCCATCGATGAAAACATCACCAGCGCTGGGTTCGACCAGTCGGTTTATCAGTCGAATCAGGGTGGATTTTCCCGAGCCGGACAGGCCCATCAGTACAAAAATCTCACCTTCTTCAACGCTAAAGGATACGTCGCTGACCCCGATTACAGAGCCCTTTTCCGCAAGGATTTTATCTTTGCTCCAACCTTCTTTAAGCAGGTCGATTGCTTCTTGTTCATTTTGGCCAAAAACCTTGTACAGGTTCTTTACGACGATTTTTCCAGACTGCATGGGATTTGTTCCCCTTCAGAAGACATCCAGATCAGTTACGCGGAGCCCTGCAAAGCAGGGTGATGCCGACTGTTCGTGTCTGTGTGGGTTTACGTGGTTCCAGGACATGGTTGGCCAATTGCTGCATTGCACTTGAGGTTTTATCAAACGCCACCACAGATTCGCTCCATGTGCCGCTAAGGCGGTGGACGATTCAGTGTAGTGATTGTGATAAACCCTCGTTGTGCCGTGCTGCAAACTGCTTTCCAAACCCTCTGGCAGTGTTTTGAAGCCCAATCCTTTGGGTGAACACATCTCAACCTGAGATGCGCGTACATCCGAATTTTCTTGTTGGGCTGGCGCCCGTTCGATGGTTGGCCAGCACGTTTTTATTACTTCGGTCCAAGGCACTTTGCCTCGGTCTGTTTGCTCGGTTTCAAGCAACAGCGACGAAATCGGCTGACTCAACGATATAGGCTTCTAGTGGCGACAATTGTCGATTAGCGACCCTGACGTGTTGGGCGGCGACATTGCGCATACCTATTAAAACCATAACAGACTTTTTAGTCCCAAGGCCAAGGCTAGAACCCGCGCCGGCCGTGGTTTGCAGCGTTTCGATAGGTCGCAGGCGCCGTAGTTCGGGGGCTGTGGCGCAAATAAAAAAATCTGAAAAAAATCTGTTTTTTTGCGATTTTTCGCACTCGAGTGTAGTTTTTATTGCACATTTTTACCGCTGTCGCGAGGTGGATTTCGTCGATCCGTTGTTGTTTTTTTCGCTCTTATCCGCGGTTTTTCCGGATGGATTTTGTTAGATATTTCATTGATTTGGGCAACTTGATAAACAGCATTTCAGGCCCCCGGAAATGCCCTGCAAGTCAAACTGCCCATGTTGTTGAAAAACACCGCGCATGGCTATTGATTGCCGTTTGGCTTCTAGCCAGCAAAACAGTGCTGGCGACTGGCATTGACGGATTTGGATATGAGTAAGTCGGTGTCAGGCGTCTGTTGTGCGCTGAAAACTTGATCATGGCCGCCAAACAACAATTCCCTTGAGGAAACTGTCGTGGCTATCAGCGTATTTGACCTTTTCAAGATTGGTATCGGCCCCTCCAGCTCGCACACGGTTGGCCCCATGCGTGCGGCTGCCCTGTTTCTAGGCGCATTGCAGGAACGCCATCTGCTGGCGCGAATCGAGCGTATAGAAGTGCGTCTTTATGGTTCGCTTGCCGCGACTGGCGTCGGCCATGGCAGTGACAATGCGGTGCTCATTGGGTTGATGGGCGAATTGCCAGACAGTGTTGATCCACGTCAGGTGCTGCCGCGAATCGAGGTTCTGAAGACTGCACAGCAATTGCAACTGGGCGGCGGACCCTTGATCCGCTTCGACTGGCAGCGCGACATGTTGCTGCTCGACGAGAACCTGCCGTACCACCCCAACGCGTTGACCCTGATTGCCTTTGGTGCCGAACAGCAGGAGCTGCATCGCAATACCTACTATTCCGTCGGGGGCGGCTTCGTGGTTGACCAGGAGCAAGCGGCGACCGGCAAGCTGGACCAGGATGATACCGAGCTGCCCTATGATTTCTCCAGTGCTGCCCAGTTGCTGCAGTTGTGCCAGCAGCACAACTTGCGGGTCAGCGAATTGATGATGGCCAATGAGCAAGCCTGGCGTACCAAGGCCCAGATTCGCAGCGGCTTGCTGGAACTGTGGCGGGCCATGCGTGATTGCGTGGAACAGGGCTTGCGTCATGAAGGCGTATTGCCTGGAGGCCTGCAGGTTCAGCGCCGCGCGGCCAGGTTGCATCGTAGCCTGCAAGAGTTGGGCAAGCCGAATGTGATTGGTTCGACGCTGTCGGCAATGGAGTGGGTCAACCTTTTTGCGCTGGCAGTCAACGAAGAGAACGCTGCCGGTGGGCGCATGGTGACCGCGCCCACCAATGGCGCTGCGGGCATTATTCCAGCTGTGTTGCATTACTACATGAAATTCAACCCCGACGCCTGCGAAGACGACGTGGTCGATTACCTGCTCAGTGCTGCTGCCATCGGTATCCTGTGCAAAAAGAACGCATCCATCTCCGGCGCTGAAGTGGGCTGCCAGGGGGAGGTGGGTTCAGCCTGCGCCATGGCTGCGGCGGGGCTGGCTGAGGTGCTAGGCGCCACTCCGGAGCAATTGGAAAACGCAGCGGAAATTGGTTTGGAACATAACCTTGGCCTGACCTGTGATCCGGTCGGCGGGCTGGTGCAAGTGCCCTGTATCGAGCGCAATGCAATTGCAGCGGTCAAGGCCATCAATGCTGCGCAAATGGCACTGCGCGGTGATGGCAAGCATTTCATCTCTCTGGATCGAGTGATCCGCACCATGCGTGATACCGGCGCGGACATGCAGGACAAATACAAGGAAACCTCACGCGGAGGCTTGGCCGTGAGTGCGATCGAATGTTGAAGTTTCGAGCATTTGCAGGTCACTAAATCGGGGCATGCCTGCTTTTGGTGCGGGCATGTTGTCGCAGTATGGCCAGCGCGTTCGACAACCCCCGATTCGCTGGTTGACCGCCTGTCTGTTACTGCGCTGCATATAAATTGGGGCCTGGTTACAAACGGTCGTTTGAATGGTGCTACCGAAATGCTCAAAGCCCCATGGTAGCTAGGTTTCAGGTCGTTTTCCGAAACCCTTTGTCGCAACTGGGAATGCCGGTTTTGCACGGCTTGCGACAACTCATCATTTTTATTGAACGGCTAATCAATTTAGGCATGGCCTTTGCGTTGCGATTAGGGCCTGTCTGGGGTTGCCGTAAGCCAGACCTATGCGTGCTTGATTACGATATGCGGTACTGGCTGGGGTTTATCAATCAGAGACTGAAACTGTTGATCCTGAACCTGAGTCGGCACTGGCACATCGTAAAATTACTCCAAAAAAAAGCTGTCAAAGAATCTCTGAAAAAGGTAACGAGCGACGATAGTACAAGGCAAAAAATGCGAAAAAGCGACCGGGGTCGCGCTCGGCTTTAGTGGTCTGAACGAGCATTTTTAGCAGTTTTTTAACGCCATGATATCTAGCGCAGAATTTTTCGGAGGCTTCTCAAAGCTTAATTACGTGCTTGTGTGAGGGTTTGCTTAATGTCGCAGTCAACCAGCGGGGCGCAGCCTCCGAACCAGTTGCCTCAAACCATCGGCTTTTTGCTTCTGGACAACTTCACCTTAATTTCACTGGCTTCGGCAATTGAGCCGCTGCGCATGGCAAACCAGCTTTCTGGCAAAGAGCTGTATCGCTGGTACACCATTACACTGACGGGTGAAACGGTTTCGGCCAGCGACGGACTGAACATCAGCCCGGATGCTTCGCTTTCAAGCGTGCCTAAACTGGACTCGGTGATTGTCTGCGGTGGTGTTGATATTCAGCGCAGCGTCACCCGCGAACACTTGCAATGGCTGCAGCAACAGGCGCGCCAGGGACGTCACATCGGCGCTGTCTGCACGGGTAGCTGGGCCTTGGCAAAGGCGGGTCTGCTCGATGGCTATGATTGCAGCGTGCATTGGGAATGCCTGGCTTCCATGCAGGAAGCCTTCCCTCGTGCGGCAATTACCACGCGCCTGTTTTCGATTGATCGCAACCGTAACACCTCCTCTGGTGGCACCGCGCCGATGGACATGATGCTGCACAAGATCGGTCGCGAACATGGGCGCGAATTAGCCGCGGCCATCTCCGAAATGTTTATCTACGAGCGAATTCGTAACGAGCAGGATCATCAGCGGGTTCCACTCAAGCACATGCTCGGGACCAACCAGCCAAAGCTGCAGGAAATCGTGGCCTTGATGGAGGCAAACCTGGAAGAGCCCATCGATCTCGACGAGCTGGCTTGTTATGTCGATGTGTCGCGCCGCCAGTTGGAGCGGTTATTCCAGAAGTACCTGCACTGTTCGCCGTCGCGCTATTACCTGAAGCTGCGCCTGATTCGTGCGCGCCAGTTGCTCAAGCAGACCTCGATGTCGATTATCGAAGTGGCTTCGGTGTGTGGCTTTGTTTCGACGCCACACTTTTCCAAATGCTACCGCGAGTACTTTGGTATTCCACCGCGTGATGAACGTGCAGGCAACAGCCTGTCGAAGATCGTCTCGCTGGTGCCTGTGACCGAAGACCTGATGCGGCCTTCGTCCTCCAGCGCCATGGCTGCGCTGACGCGTGCGCAAGGCGAGTCTACCTTTGCCAGCGTGCGTATTTAAAGGCTTGGAGTCGGGCGGGCAACGCGCAGTTTGCCCGCCATTGGTGGTGATTAACGGGGCGCGACAACGCCAAGCAGTCCGCCATGGCTGAAACCGTTCAGACAGATTATCCGGACGCCAGCAGCCTTGGCTCCTGAAAATGCCATGCGCCTAAGGCATAAATGCCGGTTTATTTCGGTTTAGGCACCAGTGCCGGTAACAAGGTGCGGGAAACGGCTTCGCGCACGGCTGGCAGCAGGGTCGCGCTGCCGCCCAGCAATTCTTCGACTACGCGGCGTAACGCCACTGCCCGGTCCGGGCTCAGGCCGCTGACGGCCTGAGCGCAGGCTTGTTCAGCACTCGCTCCTGATGGAATCGCCAGGCCGATGGCATTGAGGCGTTCGCGCAGGTCTTCCTGGTCGATCAGGTCAGCGTGCATCATGATTAATCTCCTGTGCTGGCGGCTTAACGCAGCACGCCTTCATCCATTAATAATTTGAAGATAGCCTCGGCGCCCTCGGTTGGCGAGCAGTCTTTAAGGACCTGGCCGCCACCGCCTGATGCCTTGGCCGTAGCCGCTTTCATCCGTTCTGCGCCGGTCTTGGCCTTGATGACCTTAAGCCTTTTAGGGCGTGGTCGCGCCGGCTGCAATTGACCTTCCTTGAACAGCTGGTCCGGGCAGACATTGGCGGCTGTTACGGTCAGCTCGCCACGCCGTGCAGGACCGAAAGCACTTTGCCTGGCGAGCGGGGCGGCGTTGTCGACGCTGGCGATAAAGGGCATCTGTACCTGGAGGCGTCGGCGTTGGCCACGAGGCAGGGCTTGCAATACATGGGCAATGCCATGGTCGATGCGCTCAACCTCGGCCAACCCCACCACAATTGGCCAGCCGAGTTGCTCGGCCAGCAAATAGGGCAGCATGCCCGAGCCTTCGCCGGTTTCAGCCTGGCTGCCGGTCAGGATCAGCTGGGCGTCGCTGTCGAGTAAATAATCGCTCAGCGCATGCAGCACATCGGCTTGCGCCGGTTGCTCAAGTACATGAAGTTGCTTGATGCCCATGCCCAGGTAACCGCGCAAGGCTTCCTGTCGCGCGTCGCCAGCATGCACCACTTGCATGGCTTCGCCAGCAAGACGCAAGCCGAGTTCGACTGCGCGGGCATCTTGTTCGGCGCGCCGGGGCCTGCCGGAGGTCGGATGGGCACCGATTGAAACCAGCGCCACGACATTGAGCGCTGTTGTGTCCATGGGGCTAGGCTGCATCGCGAATGCCTCCCTGACGATGAGCATCGATACGTGCGATCAATGCTTGAAGGATGGCCGCCGAGTCGCCAATGACCGACAGATCAGCGCGTTTAACCATGTCGCAATTGGCGTCCATGTTCACTGCGATCACCTTGTCGCACGCGCCTATACCTTGCAAGTGCTGGATGGCGCCTGAAATACCCACGGCCAGATAGACCCGCGCCGTGACCCAGGTTCCGGTCGCACCCACTTGGCGATTGCGTGGCATGAACCCGTCATCGACGGCCACCCTCGATGCGCCTTCGGTTGCGCCCAATGTCTCGGCTGCCTGGTGAAACAATGACCAATCGCTCACGCCATTGCCGCCGGACAAGATAAATTCAGCCTCTGCCATTGGAATCAACGCCGGGTCGACAGCCACCGCTCCCAGATCCTTGATGCGCGAGCGGCTCGGGTTGATTGCGTCTTGCAGCTGCATGGGTTGCGCCTGATGACGGGTTTCACTGATCGGCTCTGCGCATTCGGCAGAGGCCAGGATCAGGCGTGGCGCGGGACGGTGCAGGTCCTGCTGGCCAGCACCTGCGCGCCCGATACTTTGCTCATCGGCGACTTGCCAAACACGGGTTGCCGGACGCTCTGACAAGCTCGCGGCCAGCCTGCGCCCCAGTTCACCGCCGCCATTACGGCTGTCTGGCAGTAACCAGTGGCGCGGCTCAAGCTGGTTTTCAACTCGCACCAGCGCCTGCACGCGCTGCTCTGGCGAGTAGCCATCAAACACGGCATCAGTAAAGTGCAGGATCCGGTCGACGCCTGCGGTGTCGAATCCGTTTTCCTTATGCTCGGCAAAGACAACCGCAACCACGGCGCCTTCTGTGCCGGCCAGTTTATGGGCAAGGCCAAGCAGGTCCTTGTCGTGGCTGCTCAGGCGACCACCGACCATGTCAGGCACCACACAGATATGGAATGCCGGCTGCTCGACAATATGCAGTGGCAATTGCTTCTCAGCCGTTGGGCTGCTGCGCTTGCTGCCGCTGCTTTGCTGTGCCCCCGAGCGGTCGATACGCTTGATGCCGTTGGGGCCAATAAAACCTACGGCATGCGGGTTTTTGCGGGTTACTCCTGCTGCGCTGAGCCATCGAGTCACGCTGCTTTGCATGCTCGAATGCAGCGGATGCAGGCGATTGCGTGCTATCCACTCGGCACGCGGGTCGCGGCGAATAATGTCACTCATACGGCCTCCACTGCTTCGCGTTGGGCAGGGCGAGTCGCGGTTGTTTCAACCAAGGCTTCGGCAACCAACTCGGCGATGTCTTTGATTTGCGGGCGAGGCTCGACCACACCTTCAAGCATGGCGGTACATTGTGGACAGCCCACCGCGACAATTTCAGCGCCGGTTTCCTTGATATCGACCATGCGCATGTCTGGAATCCGCTGTTTGCCCGGAATATCGGTGATAGGTGCGCCACCGCCGCCGCCGCAGCAACGAGAGCGAAAACCAGAGCGCTGCATTTCCTTGACCTCGATACCAATTGCCTTGAGCACGCTGCGCGGGGCTTCATATTCACCGTTGTAGCGTCCGAGGTAGCAAGGATCGTGATAGGTAACCGAGGCCCCCTGGTGCTGGCTCAGGTTGAGTTTTCCGCTGCTGATCAGTTGGTCGATATAGGTGCTGTGGTGCAGAACGCTGTAGTCCCCCCCGAAAGCACCGTATTCGTTTTTCAGTACATGAAAACTGTGCGGGTCGGCGCTGACGATGGTGTTGAAGCGGTATTGCGCCAGTGTGCTGATATTGCGCTTGGCCAACTGCTGGAAAGTGGCTTCATCACCAAGCCGGCGCGCCACATCGCCGCTGTCGCGCTCTTCCAGTCCAAGCACGGCGAAATCGACATTGGCGGCTTTAAGCACTTTGACCAGTGCGCGCAAGGTGCGTTGATTACGCATGTCGAAGGCACCGTCACCGACCCAGAACAGTACATCGGCCTCTTGCTTGTCGCGCATCAGGGGGAGGTCGAGATCCGCAGCCCAGTTCAAGCGTCCGCCGGGTGCGAAACCGCCGGGGTTGTCAGTGGCAATCAGGTTTTCCAGTACTTCAGCGCCCTTGTTGGGTGTGGCGCCTTTTTCCAACGTCAGGTGACGGCGCATATCGACGATGGCATCGACGTGCTCGATCATCATCGGACACTCTTCAACGCAGGCGCGGCAGGTGGTGCACGACCACAGTGTTTCAGCGTCGACCAGGGCCTTGCCGTCCAGTGACACAATAGGCAGGTGCGGAGCGCCGCTGTGTTCGCCGATCTTCTTGCCCGGATAGGGCGAGCCGGCAAATTTGGCGTCAGTGCCACCAGCCAGGCCAACAACCATGTCTTGAATGAGCTTTTTCGGGTTTAGCGGTTGGCCTGCGGCAAAGGCCGGGCAAGCGGCTTCGCATTTACCGCATTGCACGCAGGCATCAAAGCCAAGCAACTGGTTCCAGGTGAAATCCTTGGGTTTCTCAACCCCAAGTGGCGTCTGCGGGTCATCCAGGTCGAGGGCTTTCAACCCAGTGGAACGGCCACCGCCAAAACGTTCGGCACGCCGGTGCCAGGCCAGGTGGAGTGCCCCGGCAAAGGCGTGCTTCATCGGTCCGCCCCAGGTCATGCCGAAGAACAGTTCGCTAACGCCCCAGGCGATCCCCAGCAGCAGAATTGCCGCCAGCAGCCAGCCACCAAAGCCTGCTGGCAGAATCCCGGCAACCGGCAATGTGGCAATAAACAAGCTGGCGGAAAACGCCAGCAGGCTTTTCGGCAGGCGCATCCACGGCCCTTTCGACAGCCGTGCCGGTGGGTTGAGGCGGCGTTTGGCCACAAACAGCGCACCCACAAACATCAGCCCAGTGGCAACCAAGAGGGTGAAGCCCAAAATCCTGTTATGCAGGCCAAGGCCATGTACCAAAATGGCCAACACCGCCGCCAGGACGAAGCCTCCGGCGGTGGCGACGTGGGTGTTGGCGATATATTTATCGCGGGCGACCACATGGTGCAGGTCGACCATATAGCGGCGTGGCATGGCCAGCAGCCCGCCGATCCAGTCAACCTGGGCAGCCCTGCCGCGGCGCCACATGGCAAAGCGTTTCATGGCACCGATCACGGCCAGCGCCAGCGCGGCAAAGAGCAGAATTGGCAAAACGGTATTCAACATCATTGGGTCTCCTTGGCGGGACCGCATAATCCAGGGCAAGTTGGTCTAGTGCTAACTCACCAACGAATAGCTCTGAGCCCAAGCCTTTGCTCTTATCAATCCATCAGTCACCCGATCGAATCACTGAGTATGCCGAGCAAGGCGTTCACCGCAGCCAATATGGTTCTATTGGCAAGGCGAACAACTCTGCTCAGCGCGCTCAGCGGGCGATCAGAAGTCTTTACAGAGCCTCAAGGCATCGTAGATGGCTGCGTGCGTATTGCGCTGGGCAACGCAGTCACCGATACGAAACAGCAAGTAGCCATCGCCGCTCTCGCTCAGGCAAGGCTGGGGTTGAATGGCGAATAGTGCTTCGACGTCGATCTGTCCCTTGTTGCGCGAGCCATCTTTGAGTGCGTAGTACAGGCGTTCGTCGGGACGTACGCCGTTCTCCACAACCACTTGGTCGATCACCCGTTCCTCATGCTCGCCGGTGTATTCGTTTTCCAGTACCGCGACCAGCTTGTCGCCTTCGCGGTAGACCTTTTCCAGCATCAAATCGCCGGTCATGATCACTTCCTTGGGGTACATGCTGCGGTAGTAAGTGGGGAACGATGTACCGCCGATGGCGACGCCGGGCTTGATGTCGTCGGTGACGATCTCGACCTGTGCACCCTTGTCCGCGAGGAAGTCGGCCACTGACATTCCGGTGAATTCGCAAATGGTGTCGTAGACCAGCACGTTCTTGCCTGGCGCGACCTTGCCATCGAGGATGTCCCAACTGCTGACGATCAAACCTTCTTGCGCGCCCCATTGCGGATTTTGCTCGACAAAGGGATGGCCGCCGTTGGCCAGCACAACAATGTCCGGGCGCAGGTCGAGAATCGTCGCTTCATCGGCGCCAGTACCAAGGCGCAGGTCTACGTTCAGGCGTGCCAGCTCAAGCTGGAACCAACGGGTGATACCGGCAATCTGGTCACGCTGCGGGGCTTTGGATGCCGTGGTGATCTGCCCGCCGAGCTGGTCTTTCTTCTCGAACAGGGTCACATCATGGCCACGCTCCGCCGCCACACGCGCAGCTTCCATCCCGGCCGGGCCACCGCCGACCACGACCACCTTGCGTTTGACCCCGGTGGTTTTCTCGATGATGTGTGGCACACCCATGTATTCACGGGAGGTGGCAGCGTTTTGAATGCACAGTACATCCAGGCCTTGGTATTGGCGGTCGATGCAGTAGTTGGCGCCGACACACTGCTTGATCTGGTCCACCTGGCCCATCTTGATCTTGGCGATCAGGTGCGGGTCGGCGATGTGCGCGCGAGTCATGCCGACCATGTCGACATAGCCGCCTTCAAGGATGCGCGTGGCCTGGTTCGGGTCCTTGATGTTCTGTGCGTGCAGCACCGGCACCTTGACCACTTCCTTGATGCCCGCCGCCAGATGCAGGAAGGGCTCAGGCGGATAGCTCATGTTGGGAATCACGTTGGCCAGGGTATTGTGCGTGTCGCACCCCGAGCCGACCACGCCGATAAAGTCGAGCATGCCGGTATCGTCGTAATACTTGGCGATTTGCTTCATGTCTTCGTGGGTGAGGCCGTCCGGGTGAAACTCATCACCGCACAAACGGATGCCCACGCAAAAGTCATCGCCGACCTCCGCACGTACCGCCTTAAGCACTTCCAGGCCAAAGCGCATGCGCTTCTCAAAGGTGCCGCCCCATTCGTCATCACGCTTATTGACCCGTGGCGACCAGAACTGGTCGATCATGTGCTGGTGCACAGCCGACAATTCGACGCCATCGAGCCCGCCTTCCTTGGCACGGCGTGCGGCCTGGGCGTAATTGCCGATGACCCGCCAGATTTCCTCGGGCTCGATGGTTTTACAGGTGGCGCGGTGAACCGGTTCGCGGATACCCGATGGCGACATCAGCGTTGGCCAGTGGTAACCGTCCCAGCGAGAACGGCGGCCCATGTGGGTAATCTGGATCATGATCTTGGCGCCATGCTTGTGCATGGCGTCGGCCAGGTTCTGGAAGTGCGGGATGATGCGATCGGTCGAAAGGTTGACCGAACTCCACCACTGCTGCGGGCTGTCGATGGCAACGACCGATGATCCGCCGCAAATCGCCAGGCCGATGCCGCCCTTGGCCTTTTCTTCGTAATACTTGACGTAACGCTCGGTCGTCATACCGCCATCAGTGGCGTACACCTCGGCGTGCGCCGTGCTGATTACACGGTTGCGGACAGTCAGTTTGCCGATCTGGATCGGCTGGAACATTGCCTCGAAAGCCATTTCTTACTCCTCAGCTGATGGTGCTTTAAAACGGCTGGGTCAAATAGGTTTAACAACAAAAAGCCCGTGCTCATGCCCTTCTTCGGAGGCGCCGAACTCTTGCTCGGCTACGGTCCGGATTGGGCTGCCGCTGGCTTCGAGAATCTGGTCCATGGCGCCGGCGAACCAGCCGGTGAACATGTAGTCGACCTTGCGTCCGCACTTGCCGTATACATAGACAAATGCCGAATGTTCGAGGCGCACCTCGGCGGTGCCTTTGTCCAGATTGATGTGCTCGATCTTGAACAGGCCCCAGCCACGCTGCGAAAGACGTTTCATGTAGTGCTCGAATACGGCCACGCCTTTCAGGTCGTGACATTCAGCCTCTTTTTCGCACCAGTGCCAGGCGGATTTATAGCCGGCCTTGTAGAGAATCTCGGCATAGGCATCTGCGCCCAAAACCTCTTCGATGCCCATGTGGTTGTTGACGAAGAAATGCCGCGGAACATAGAGCATCGGCAGGGCGTCGGTGGTCCAAACCCCGGTTTCATCATCAACTTGGATCGGCATCTCGGGTGCGTGTGTGGACATGTTCAAACTCCAAAAATCCCAGGTCTGCAAAGCCAGGGCCTTGCCTTGAAAAATACGGGGCTCATACCCGTTCATTAGCTGTTTTGCGCCAGGGTTATTCGCCCCAGACATCAGCCAGCACACGGACCCAGTTGTCGCCCATGACCTTGCGCACCACGCGCTCGGGCATGCCGCGCTTGAGCAGGGTCTCGGTGAGGTTGGGGAATTCGCCCACGGTACGGATGCCCAGCGGGTTGACGATCTTGCCGAAGCTGGTCAGGCGGCGTGCGTAGCCTTTGTCGTGGGTCAGCCATTCGAAGAACTCCTGGCCGTGACCCTGGGTGAAATCGGTGCCAATGCCGATGGAATCCTCACCGACGATATTCATCACGTACTCAATGGCTTCGGCGTAATCATCGATGGTGGAATCGATGCCTTTGGCGAGGAAGGGCGCAAACATGGTGACGCCGACAAAGCCGCCGTGGTCGGCGATGAACTTCAGTTCTTCATCGGACTTGTTGCGCGGGTGATCCTTGAGTCCACTTGGCAGGCAGTGCGAATAGCACACAGGTTTTTTCGATTCGAGAATGACTTCTTCGCTGGTCTTGGAGCCCACGTGAGACAGGTCGCACATGATGCCGACGCGGTTCATCTCGGCTACGATTTCGCGGCCAAATCCGGAAAGACCGCCGTCGCGCTCATAGCAACCGGTACCCACCAGGTTCTGGGTGTTGTAGCACATTTGCACTATGCCAACGCCAAGCTGCTTGAAGACATCAACATAGGCAATCTGGTCTTCAAAGGCATGGGCGTTCTGGAAGCCAAAGATGATTCCGGTCTTGCCTTGCTCTTTCGCCGCGCGGATATCGGCCGTGGTGCGTACCGGCATCACTAGGTCGCTGTTCTCGCGGATCAGCTTCTGGCTGGCGCCGATGTTGTTCACCGTGGCCTGGAAACCTTCCCAGACCGACACGGTGCAGTTGGCTGCGGTGAGGCCGCCTTTACGCATGTCTTCAAAGAGTTCGCGGTTCCATTTGGCGATGATCAGCCCGTCAATAACGATGCTGTCGGCGTGTAGTTCGGCTGGGCTCATCAGGCTGTCCCCTCAAGTTGTGACGTCATATCTATTGATGACGCTTTGAGGTGAGCATATCCCCGGGGGGTGAAGTAACCCGATGCAAAAACGACTGAGGGATTGCCGAAAGCGTCAAGCCCAGGTCGCAAACGGATAGGTCATCTGATGGAAGGATAAAGGGTGTTCCTCCCTAGCCATCGTCACCACCTGGGGTGTGACAGGGCGAAGCGTGTCCACCGGCTCTCGAACAATGGGCGCAGCTTTGTATTCCGGCTGGCGGGCAAATAATTACCGTCCACTGGGCATCTGGATGCGCTGACAATGGTGGGAGGCACCCTACGCCCGGTGCTCTGTTGGGGCGCGACACGCGCGGAGCGTATCCGCCAGCAGGCTATTGGTGCTCGTGGCGATCCTGGCTGGGGCTGGTCTGGAAGCGCTTGCGGTAGCGCCGCGAGAAATAGGAGGAGGACTCAAACCCGCAGGCGAGGGCGACTTCGAGCACGCTCATGTCGCTTTGACGGAGCAATTGCCGGGCCTTATCCAGGCGCAGGTTGAGGTAGAAGTTGGCCGGCGTGTCATTCAAGTGCTGGCGAAACAAGCGTTCAAGCTGGCGCGGGGTGATCTGCACCAGGTCAGCCAGCTGTTGTGGGGTGAGTGGGTTTTCACTGCGCCGCTCGATCTCGGCGATCACCTGGCTGAGCTTTTTGTTATGCACCCCGTAGCGGCTGGTGACCTGCATGCGCTGATGGTCCTGGCGTGAGCGAATGCGGCCGAGGACAAACTGTTCGGACACCTTCACCGCCATGGGCTCACCGTGATCGCGGGCAATCAGCGTCAGCATCATGTCTATGGTCGATGTACCGCCAGCCGTGGTGATGCGTTTGCCATCGATTTCGAATAATTCCTGGGTAACCTTCAGGCTCGGGTAGCGTTCCTGGAATGCGTTGATTGCTTCCCAGTGCAAGGTAATGCGTTGTTTGTCCAGCAATTTGGCCTCGGCCAGGATAAAACTGCCGGTGTCTATTGCACCTATCACCACGCCTTCGCGATCAAGCCGATGCAGCCATGCCGACAATGGCTGGCTGTAGCCGCCGAGTGGTTCGAAGCCGCTGATTACGAACACCGTATGCGGCCAGTCGTCGTGATCCAGCGCGCTTTCAACGTTCAGCGACATGCCATTGCTGGCTTGCACCGGGCCGCCGTCCACGCTGAGCAGGCGCCAGTCATACAGCTCGTCTTTAAAGCGATTGGCAACGCGCAGCGGCTCGATCGAGGACATCAAGCCCATCATCGAAAACCCCGGAAGCAGCAGGAACCAGAAGGTTGTTGGCATTGCGTTGGTTCACCTCTGAAGGGCTTGGTTAGGTACGGCTCGGCGCCGTAAAGCTGATTGCGCCGCAGTCGCTATAGTTCCACAAGTAGTCGCTAAAGTGCGCTTTATCCAGCGCTGTCTTGGGTATTGTGGCTGCATCGGGCGCTATCAAGTCCGAACACGGAGGGGCTTGACGGCCTCTACAGAACAAAATCCAGGCCCTGTCGCAGGCTGTTTTGCTGCACACCGAGGCCTTGGATATAAACCGTAAAGTGAGGGAGCAAAACCATGAAACGTCTAAATGCAATCGCCGGTGGCTGTGTACTCGCCCTGTGCAGCTCGTCGTTGTTGGCTGCGGATCAAGCAAGCTGTAAGAACGTGCGTGTCGGTGCAGTCGGTTGGACGGATGTTGTTGCAACCACCGCTGTGGCCTCCACTTTGCTTGAAGGGCTTGGTTATGAAACCAAGCAGACCCAAGCATCGCAGCAGATTATTTTCGCCGGTATCCAGAAAGACCAGATCGATGTGTTCCTTGGCTATTGGAAGCCGATCATGGATGACAACATCCAGCCGTTCCTTGAGAAAAAAGCGGTCAAGGTAATGGACACGCCATCGCTCAGTGACGCCGTCGCTGCGCCTGCCGTGCCGACCTATGCAGCAGAAAAAGGCCTGAAAACCATGGCTGATATTGCAAAGTTCAAGGATCAGCTCGATGGCAAGATCTACGGCATTGATGCCGGTTCAGGCGCCAATACCGCAATTCAGAAGATGATCGATACCAACCAGTTTGGCTTGGGCGAGTTCAAGCTGATCGAGTCCAGCGAGGCGGGCATGCTGGCTGCGGTAAACCGGGCCACGCGCAGCAACAAGCCAATCGTGTTCTTCGGCTGGAAGCCGCACCCAATGAACCTGCAACACCCAATTACTTACCTGACCGGCACTGAAGATGTATTCGGCCCGAATGATGGCGCTGCCACGGTTTCGACCGTTACCGCGCCAGATTACGCCGAGCGTTGCCCGAACGTGAATCAACTGCTGAGCAACATGCGCTTCACCAGTGAGCAGGAAAGCCAGCTGATGCAGCCGATCATGGATCGTAAAAAGCCAGAAGATGTCGCCCGCGACTGGATCAAGGCTAATCCACAAGTCGTCAGCGGCTGGCTCAAGGGTGTCACCACCTTTGACGGTAAGCCTGCAGACAGCGCAATTGCCGCGCTGAAGTAAACCAACCCTGAAAACCCCATGCGCGGCTTTGTCCACGTATGGGTTTCTGTTGCCTGGAATTAGGAGTCACAGCCATGAATTATGAAGTCATTGTCACCTGCGCAGTCACCGGGGCTGGCGATACAGTCGGCCGACACCCGGCAATTCCCGTGACTCCTAAACAGATTGCCGATGCGGCAATCGAAGCGGCTAAGGCAGGCGCTACGGTTGCACATTGCCACGTGCGTGATCCTGAAACCGGCAAGCCAAGCCGCGATGTCGTGTTGTACCGCGAAGTGGTCGAACGCATTCGTGAAAGCGACACCGATGTCATTATCAACCTCACAGCCGGTATGGGCGGTGATCTTGAGATCGGTCCTGGCGAGCAGCCGCTGGAGTTTGGCGCTGGTACCGATCTGGTCGGCCCGCTGGAGCGACTCAAGCATATTGAAGAGCTGCGCCCGGAAATCTGCACCCTGGATTGCGGCACCCTGAATTTTGGTGATGGCGACTACATCTATGTCTCCACTCCTGCCCAGCTGCGCGCTGGCGCTAAACGCATTACCGAGCTGGGCGTCAAGGCCGAGCTGGAAATCTTTGACACCGGCCACCTCTGGTTTGCCAAGCAAATGCTCAAGGAAGGTTTGCTCGAAGATCCGTTGTTCCAGCTTTGCCTGGGCATTCCGTGGGGCGCTCCGGCCGATACCGTGAGCATGAAGGCCATGGTCGATAACCTGCCTGCGGGCGCAACCTGGGCCGGCTTTGGCATTGGTCGCACGCAAATGCCAATGGCGGCGCAAGCCATGTTGCTGGGCGGCCATGTTCGTGTCGGTCTTGAAGACAATATCTGGCTGGATCGCGGTGTTCATGCCACCAACGGCCAGTTGGTCGAGCGCGTGATTGAAATCATCCAGCGCCTGGGTGGCCGCGCACTGACCCCCGCCGAAGGTCGCGAAAAGATGAAGCTCAAAGCTATCTAACCATCTTGGTTGGGCGACACGCCCGACCAGCTCTGCTTGCGATTTGAAGGAGCCGATATGAAATTTGTGACTGAAGTAAAGACCTTTGCGGCCATTTGTACCGGTGTGATCGGCAGTGGCTGGGTGGCGCGGGCGCTGGCCCATGGCCTCGATGTGGTGGCGTGGGACCCCGCACCGGGTGCTGAAGCTGCATTGCGCCAGCGTGTAGCCAACGCCTGGCCTGCGCTTGAGCAGCAAGGCCTGGCGCCAGGTGCCGCGCAGGATCGCTTGCGTTTTGCCCAGAGCATTGAAGACTGTGTGCGCGATGCGGATTTTATTCAGGAAAGCGCGCCCGAAGTGCTGGCGTTGAAACTCGATCTGCACGCCAGGATCAGCGCTGCTGCACGACCAGATGTACTGATCGGTTCAAGCACTTCGGGGCTCTTGCCCAGCGAGTTCTATGCCGACTCACGAAACCCGCAACGCTGCGTGGTGGGGCATCCGTTCAATCCGGTTTACCTGCTGCCATTGGTCGAGGTGGTCGGTGGCGAGAACACCGCGCCCGAAGCGGTACAGGCCGCGATGCAGGTGTATACGGCCATCGGCATGCGTGCGTTGCATGTGCGCAAGGAAGTGCCGGGCTTTATCGCCGACCGCCTGCTCGAAGCCTTGTGGCGTGAAGCGCTGCACCTGGTCAATGATGGCGTTGCGACCACGGGCGAGATCGATGATGCAATTCGCTTTGGCGCTGGCCTGCGTTGGTCATTCATGGGTACGTTCCTGACCTATACCCTGGCCGGTGGTAATGCTGGCATGCGGCACTTTATGAATCAGTTTGGCCCGGCATTGAAACTGCCCTGGACCTATCTGGAGGCGCCAGAGTTGACTGAAGGCCTGATCGACAGCGTGGTCGAAGGCACGGCGGCCCAGCAAGGCGAGCGTAGTATTGCCGAGCTGGAGCGCTACCGTGATGATTGCCTGATTGCCGTTCAAGAGGCGATCCGGCAAACCAAGGCCAGGCACGGTCTTGACTTCGCTGATTGATCTGGATACCTATGCCGGGCCTGGCATAGCAACTTTAGGAGTCGTCCAATGACCCGGCTAACCACTTATCAAACCGAAGTGTTGCCTGAGTGGGTTGATTACAATCAGCATCTGCGCGATGCCTTTTACCTGCTGATCTTCAGCTATGCGACCGATTCGCTGATGGACCATTTAGGGCTTGATGAGGCGGGGCGGGCGAGTACAGGTCATACCTTGTATACCCTTGAGTGCCACCTCAATTACCTCAACGAGGTGCGTTTGGGCGCGCAGGTCGAGGTGCGAACGCAAATCCTCGCCCATGACCAAAAGCGCTTGCATATACATCACAGCCTGCACCTGGTGGGGGTTGAAGCCGCCTTGGCCGAGAGCGAGCAGATGTTGATGAATATCGACGTCAACACCGGGCGCTCAGCGGTATTTGCCGATGCCGTGCAACCCCGGGTCGATACCTTGGCCGCTGCCCATCAGCACTTGCCGGCGCCGGTGTATGTCGGTCGGGTCATAGGTTTGCCTAAACGCTGAACAGGGTCGAATAGCCTTGGCCGGGGCGTTATGCTCGACGCTTTGGCTGAGGCACGGCAATGAATTCAATCCGCCAATACTCCGATCATCTGCATCGCCAGGCTGTTATCACGCTTTGGCAGGCCACCTTTGGCGACATGAGTGGGCACAACGAACCGGGTCTTGCGATAAATACCAAGTTGCAGATGGCCGATGGCCTGTTCTTTGTTGCCTTGGCGGGCGATGCGGTCGTTGGCACGGTACTCGCCGGATACGATGGTCATCGTGGCTGGCTCTATAGCGTCGCGGTGGACCCGCAGCGCCAGCGGCAAGGCATTGGTGCGCAACTGGTCAAGCATGCAGAGCATGCCTTGGTGGAGCGTGGCTGTATGAAAATCAATCTCCAGGTAGTCGAGGCAAACGCTCGGGTCAGCGCGTTTTATGAAGCTCTTGGCTACAGTATCGAGCCGCGCATCAGCATGGGTAAGCGGGTCACGGCCAATATCCCGACGCCCTTGTTGTTGATGCAGGTCAGTTTCTGCGTAAACGAGCAGGCGTAACCTGTTGCTGACTCAGTCTATTGAGCGCAGCAACATGGCCAAGAAATTTCCGTTGCACCCCAAACACCCAGAGCGAATCTGCTGGGGCTGCGACCTGTACTGCCCCTCCCGGTCTTTGGCCTGCGGTAATGGTGCCGACCGCACCATGCACCCTGCCGAGATGCTCGGCGATGACTGGTATGCCCATGGCGACTGGGGCCTTGACGCCGCCGAGATCAATGCGGCGAATGAGCAGTTGATCATTCGCCAGCACTGAGGGGCTCAGGTCTTGGGCTTGTCGCGGTGAGGCACCATTGTCGCCACTGCATATATCATCAGCGCAATCACCACGAGCAAGCTCAAGGACATACCCGGCTTACTCCGCCGACACTTGGCGCAGTTGGGCTACTGGCTGTGCGCCCAGGTTGTTGAGCATGCGCTCACTGTACCAGTCGATAAAGTTGACCACCCCGAACTCGTAGGTTTTTGAATACGGCCCAGGTTGGTAGGCGCTGGAGTTGATGCCGCGCTGGTTTTCTTCCGCCAGGCGCCGGTCCTGATTGTTGGTTGCATCCCATACCTGGGTAAGGCGCTCTGGATCGTAATCGACACCCTCGACCGCATCCTTGTGTACCAGCCATTTGGTGGTGACCACGGTTTCCTGGGCGCTAATGGGCCATACCGTGAACACGATCAGGTGATCGCCCATGCAGTGGTTCCACGAATGGGGCAGGTGCAGGATACGCATGGAACCAAGTTCCGGGTTTTGAATGCGGCCCATGAGCTTCTGGCAGCCACGCTTGCCATCCATGGTCATCGACTCGGTGCCCTTGAGCAGCGGCATGCGCACTATCCGGTTGCGCAAGCCAAAGCTGGCGTGGGCAAAGGGGATCTTCTCCGCTTCCCATTTGGCGGCCGACTCGGCCACATGGTCCTTGAACGCCTGATCGGCACGAGGATCGGTAACGTCATCCCACTCCAGCAGGCTCTTGAGTAGTTCCGGGTGCGCGCCATTGCAGTGATAGCACTCGCGGTTGTTCTCTAATACCAGCTTCCAGTTGGCTTTCTCGACCAGGGTGGTTTGCGCTGCCACCTTGGTGTTTTCCATGTCGTAGGGCTCCATGTAGTGAGCCAGGGTTTCGAGAAAGTCGTCGACCGCTGGCGGGTTCTCGGCCAACGAGATAAAGATGTATCCGCCTGCGGTCTTGCAATTGACCGGCTTGAGACCGTACTGCTTCATGTCGAAGTCAGCGCCCATTTCGGTACCGGCGAAAATCAATCGTCCGTCGAGTTCGTAGGTCCATTGGTGATAGTGGCAGACCAGCTTGGCGACCTTGCCTTTGTCGCTGGTGCATAAGCGCGAACCACGATGGCGACAGACGTTGTGGAAGGCGTGAACCACACCTTCGGCACCCCGAATCACGATGATCGGGTTATCGCCAATCTGCAGGGTCAGGTAGTTGCCCTTGGTGGGTATTTCGCAGGTCATGCCGGCAATCAACCACTCTTTGTGGAAGATCTCCTGCATGTCGATCTGGAACAGCCGCTCGTCGTTGTAAAAGGGTTGCGGCAAAGAGAAGGTTCGCTCGCGGCTGTGCAGCATCTCGGCTGTGGCCTTGCGTGCCGGCTCAAGAGGATCGCCCAGGCTCAGGGTCGAAGTGACGTCCATCATTAGCTCCTCAATGGCGGTTTGGCCGCCGTAAAAGTGTTTTTAACTGCAAATCGCAAGGCGAACCAACTGGTCTGTTCTCGCCAGCCGAATAGCGGATTGGCTGAACCCAAAATGCGCGTTCATACGCAGGCCGTCGGTGCGGGTATTTGTGTTTCGGCTGAGGGCGAGTGTGGCTGGGCGTGCATTGTGATCCATATCCATGGGCGACACGGCCGAATCAGTTTCCGACGCGCTATCGCCCGTGGCACAGGGCAGGTCGCGATAAGTATGTGAGTGTCGCTGACAGGTAAATGGCGCTAATCCACGTTAAGCACAATCCGCCCCATCTAGGCCGATATCCGGCCGCGCGCGGAGACACGTGCATGACCACTAATGATTTTTTAAACCCGGTTACCACGCAAACCTGGAGCAACGGCCGCCACTTGGTGCGTTGCGTCAAGGTTATCCAGGAAACCTGGGATGTGCGCACCTTCTGCTTTATGGCAGACCAGCCAGTGTTGTTCTTCTTCAAGCCGGGGCAGTTCGTCACCCTCGAGCTTGAGATCGACGGCGTGCCGATCATGCGCTCCTACACCATCTCCAGCGCGCCATCGGTGCCGTACAGTTTCTCTATCACGATCAAGCGTGTGCCGGGCGGCAAGGTGTCCAATTGGCTGCATGACAACCTGCAAGAGGGCCAGGATCTGGCCGTGCACGGGCCTGTGGGCAATTTCAACGCCATTGATTTCCCCACTGACAAGGTGCTGTTCCTCAGTGGTGGCGTGGGTATTACCCCGGTGATGTCTATGGCGCGCTGGTTCTACGACACCAACGCCAATGTCGACATGGTCTTCGTGCACAGTGCACGTTCGCCCAAGGACATCATTTACCACCGCGAGCTTGAGCACATGGCCGCGCGGATCAATAACTTCAGCCTGCACGTCATCTGCGAGAAGCATGGCTTGGGCGAAGCCTGGGCCGGTTATCGCGGTTATCTGAACCAGCCGATGCTGGAGTTGATTGCCCCGGATTATCTCGACCGGGAAATCTTCTGCTGCGGGCCGACGCCTTATATGGCGGCGGTCAAGCGCCTGTTGCAAGCCAATGGCTATGACATGCAGCGCTACCATGAAGAAGCCTTCGGCCCAACCCCGCCAGAAGTGCGGGCCGAGGTTAAGGAGCTGGCTGCAGAAGCGGCTGACGCAGCCGAAGTGCCGGCAACCGACTTGCGTCAGGTTGAGTTTGTCCTGACCGGCAAGAGCATTCGCGTGGGGCCGGGAGAAACGGTGCATTCTGCGGCGGCACAGTTGGGGCTGCATATCCCCAAGGCTTGCGGCATGGGGATTTGCGGCACCTGCAAGGTGCTTAAAACCTCAGGCGAGGTGAACATGGAGCACAACGGCGGGATCACCGATGAAGACGTTGCCGAGGGTTATATCCTGTCGTGCTGCAGCGTGCCGCAAGGCGATGTGGCGATTGAGTTCTAGGGGCAATCGCCAGCTTATTCCATGCTCCAGCCATGACTTACGGTCAATGATTGACCGGTGAGCGCATTGCTGGGGAAGGCGGCAAAGAGCAGGGCCACCCGGGCTACATCTTCCAGGCTGGTGAACTCACCATCGACGGTGTCCTTGAGCATTACATCGCTGATGACCTGCTCCTCGCTAATGCCCAGCTCCTTGGCCTGCTCGGGAATTTGCCTGTCCACCAGTGGCGTGCGCACAAAACCGGGGCAAATCACATTGGCGTGTATACCGGCCGGGCCTGCTTCTTTGGCCACGGTTTTAGCCAGCCCCAGCAAGCCATGTTTGGCCGTGACATAAGGGGCCTTGAGTTTGGAGGCTTCTTTGGAGTGAACCGAGCCCATATAGATGATGCTGCCGCCACGGCCCTGGGCATACATGTGCTTGAGGCATGCCTTGGTGGTTAAAAAGGCGCCGTCGAGATGGATTGCCAGCATCTTCTTCCAGTCGGCATAGCTGAGCTCCTGCACTGGTTGAATGATTTGAATGCCTGCATTGCTGACCAGGATGTCGATGCCGCCGAAAGTCTTGGCCGCCAGCTCGACCCCAGCATTGACCTGGGCTTCATCGGTCACATCAACTTCTACCGCAAGGGTCTGGCCACGGCTGGCAGACAGTACCTGGGCTGTTTGCTGGGCTGCCTTGAAGTCGAGATCGGCTATGACCACATTGGCGCCTTCCGCAGCAAAAACTGCAGCGATTTGCTTGCCGATTCCACTCGCTGCTCCCGTGATAAAAGCGACTTTACCTTGCAGTTGCATGGTCTGGATCCTTAGGTTGTATGCTGGGCTAGCGACCCGGTTGCCACTCCGGATAGCGCGGTATTTCAGTGTCGTCAGGTGCCAGCCAGGGTTTGTCATGCGCACACCAGATATGATGTGCCGGCCTGCTGCCTGGGTCTTCGTCCAGCGTTGCCACCCGCACAATGACATGGCCTTGCGCGGGCCTCTGGGCTATCAACTGAGAACCGCAAACCGAACAAAAGTGCCTTAGCTTGCCGGGTGATGACTCATAACTACTGAGTTTGTCTTGACCTTTTAGCCAGCTAAAATGTTCGCGCAAAACGCCCGCCGTGGTGGCAAAGGCTGCAGAATGCGCCTTGCGGCATGTATTGCAGTGGCAATGGCCGATGGGCATGTCGAGTTGCTCGACCTGATATTCAATTGCCCCGCACAAGCAACTTCCACGCATGTTTCACCTCGCACTGATGTCTGGTCTGAATCTACTTGCTCGCAGCCTTTAGCATCGGGGTTGCCGCGCAAGGTGCGCAAGTGTAGAAGTAGGGTGTCTTGAGTAATTTTGCTGCTCAATTCTGGCCACGTCGCCTAAATCTCGCTGCGCAATTTTCTGCGCATATATTTCCCGCAATCCGTTGCGGTTATCGCCAGAGTCAAGATAGCACTAGGGCTGGAGATGGCTGCGCAACAAATTGCGCAGTGGTGCGCAGGAAACTGCGCAGGTTATGCGGTTTCTTAAGCCTTGCCATGGGGTTTTGCTGGTGATTTTTTTGTAAGCTACTGTAATAAAAGAATATTTTTTTGGATGGCATGCTTGTTGTCTGTTCTTGGTCACCGGATCATTTTTTCGATCCATGACCCAAGGCAAGGAGAGCTTTCATGCCAACACCTGCGTACCTGTCCCTCGAAGGCACAAAACAAGGTTTAATCACTGCCGGCACTTTCACCGAAGACTCGGTCGGCAACATCTTCCAGGAAGGTCACGAAGACCAGATTCTGGTTCAAGGTTTTAACCACCAGGTCATCATCCCACGTGATCCACAGTCGGGCCAGCCGACTGGTCAGCGCGTACACAAGCCGCTGATGATCACCAAGGTGTTCGACAAGGCTTCGCCACTGATTTTCAATGCCTTGACTTCGGGTGAGCGCCTGAACAAGTGCCGTCTGGAGTGGTACCGCACCTCTTCGACTGGTACCCAAGAGCATTACTTCACCATCGAACTGGAAGATGCTGTAGTCGTGGACGTGCAGTCGCACATGCCGAACTGCCAAGATCCGAACATGTCGCACTTCACCCACCTGGAAGACGTGTACTTCACCTACCGCAAAATCGTCTGGACCCACGAAGTATCCGGTACTTCCGGTTCGGATGACTGGCGCACTCCAATCGCTTAATCACGGATTAAACGATTGTGTAAAAGGTTCGGCCAGATTTACTGGCCGAACCTCTTTCTGAAAGGCTGTGAGCAGTTTTTTAACGCAGCAAGGGCTGGCCCCGTAATATCGAGCGCAGTAGTTTTTCAGAGATTCCAAAAGAGGAACAAAGGATGTTCGCCCCCGCCAACCAGACCCACTTCAGCCTGAATATTGAAGGCCTTGGCCACGATTTACAGGTTCTCGAATTCACCGGTCGCGAGGCGATCAGCCAGCCTTACGAATTTGAGTTAGAACTGGTCAGCGAGCGCCCGGACCTCGACCTTGAAAGTTTTTTGCATCAGCGCGCATTTCTCGCGCTGTCCCAGGCCGGCAATGGTATCCACGGCCACATCTACCGTATCGCCCAGGGCGAATCCGGCAAGCGCCTGACCCGTTATCACATCAGCTTGCGACCCCAGCTTTATTACCTGTCGCAGCGGGTCAACCAGCGCATTTTTCAGAACTTGAGCGTGGCTCAGATCATCAGCCAGGTGCTTGAAGAGCACGGCATCCAGGCCGATGCCTATCAATTCCAACTCGGCTCGATTTACCCCGAGCGCGAGTATTGCGTGCAGTACGACGAATCTGACCTGCACTTCGTCCAGCGCCTGTGCGAGGAAGAAGGTATTCACTACCACTTTCAGCACAGCGCGCAAGGCCACATGCTGGTGTTTGGCGATGACCAGACACCTTTCCCCAAGCTGGAACCCACCGCCTACCAGCAAGACAGTGGCCTGGTTGCCGACAACCCGGTGATCAAGCGCTTTGGCGTGCGGGTGGAAACCCGTACCAGCCGGGTCACGCGCCGCGATTACGACTTCGAAAAGCCGCGCATGACCCTTGAGGCCGCCGTCAAAAGCGAGTTCAAGCCCGACCTTGAAGACTACGATTACCCAGGCCGATTTATCGACCGCGAGCGCGGCAAACACCTTAGCCAGCGGGCGCTGGAGCGCCATCGTCACGACTACCAACTGGCCGAAGGCGAAGGGGATCAACACCTGCTGGTCAGTGGCCACTTCCTGGCGTTGAGCGATCACCCGCGTGCGGCATGGAATGATCTTTGGCTGCTGACTGAAGTCCAGCATCAAGGCAAGCAACCGCAAGTGCTGGAAGAGTCGGTCACCAGCGATACCAAAGCCGCAGATGGCTTCCAGCAAGGCTATCGCAACCGCTTTAAGGCAACGCCCTGGACGGTGCCTTTCCGGCCCAGCCTGCAGCACCCCAAGCCACGTATTCTCGGCACCCAGAGCGCAATCGTGACCGGCCCGGCGGGTGAAGAAATCTATTGCGATCAATACGGCCGGGTGAAGGTTGAATTCTTCTGGGACCGAGCCGACCTTGCCAGCGACAAAAGCAGCTGCTGGTTGCGCGTCTCCTCAAGCTGGGCCGGTGATGGCTACGGCGCCATCGCCATCCCGCGCATCGGCATGGAAGTGGTGGTCAGCTTCCTGGAAGGCGACCCGGATCAACCGCTGGTGACCGGCTGTTTGCATCACAAAGAAAACCCGGTGCCTTACGCGTTGCCCGCCAACAAAACCCGCAGTGTATTCAAGAGCCTCAGCTCACCGGGCGGCGGTGGCTTCAATGAATTGCGCATCGAGGACAAAAAGGGCGAAGAGCAAATCTTTGTCCATGCGCAAAAAGACTGGGACGAAAACGTCGAGCACGACCAGAAAATCCGCATCGGCAACGAGCGCAGCGACACAGTCGTGGCCAACAGCTACAGCGAATTCAAGGCCGAAGAACACCGCACCACCCGCGCGGACCGCAAGACCGATGTCCAGGCCAGCGACCACATCACCGTGGGCCAAAACCAGCACATCAAGATCGGCACCAGCCAGTTCATCAACGCTGGTAACGAAATCCACCTGTCCAGCGGCCTCAAGGTGGTGCTCGAAGCCGGCAGCGAACTGACCTTCAAAGCCTCCGGCAGCTTTATCAAATTCGACGCCAGCGGCGTCACCCTGGTCGGCCCAAGCGTCAAATCCAACAGCGGCGGCAGCGCAGGGCGAGGCACAGGAGCTGCGCCGTTGTTGCCGGGCAAGGTTAAGCCAGCGGATGCGGATGTGGCGGGTGAGCCAACCATGCCGCTAGCTTTGCGAGAGGGCTTGACACCTTTGTGCGGAAGGCTAAGCGCAACAGCGTGCAGTCGGGGGGATTGCCCATGCATGAAGGCTTGACACAATTTATAGAGAGCGCGAAGGGTCCATCGCAAAAGTCACCCGCTGGCAGCGACGCTAATGTTCTTTATTTTATTATCGATCAAGGGCGTCAGCCTGATGCATTAGAGCGCTTATACGGCATTGGCCAGTCCTGGAACCCGGAGTATCTGCTGGGTAATACAGAGTACAGCCACTTGGCTGAATCCGGTCCTCTTTGGTTTAGTGCCGAAAAAGGGACTGGGCTGGCCACGCTGGGTATGAATTTATGCAAAGAAAAACATGCTGGAATTATTATCAGCGCAGATGATGGCCAGCGTGCTTTTGCACATGCCCAGTGGTTAATAAAGGTCAATGACGGCTCTGGCGGCCAAAGCCTAGCGACCTATTACTTACCGAGTTTCTGGGCTGCTTTGGCTGGAGCTGTTAGCGGCACACAAGGCGCGGAGCTAATGGGGCCTTGGCGCAGTGTTTACAGCTCAGTGCCTGGTTATCTCGATTCCCAAAGTGATCATTGGCTGAGCTGGCATCGTGAGACGCCTGAAAGCACTCAACTGCCACTAGAAAACCAACTGTTTAATCTACCGCAGAAAGTTATGCCTATCTTTCGAACCTTGCGCTGGGTGTATTGGATAGATGAAGTGTATCCGGCATTTGGGGCGCCCACTGGGCAACAGCTTCCACAAATAATCGACAACCTTGAACTGTTGGTGCAACAAGGGATCTACCAGGGTCGTCATCTAGTGCAGCTCCCAGAACTGGTTTCAGGTCAGGCAGTGAGCGGGCAAGCCAATATCATGGCGATACTACAAAGCCGAAATGAAGCCTTTGTTAAGATCGAACACCTCAAGGCATTGAGCGCCGCTTCCTAATCCAGTTGAATGGAATCACTCATGGACAACACTTCAAGCCCAGCGCAGGCAGGGCCGTCAACCCAGCAGCAAAACTCGGGTGATACGTCCGCTCAGGCATCGTCAGATCAGGCGGCAGGCACTCGCGATGTACTGCAACTTGACCCACTGCCCCAAGAACTGCCGACCTGTGAGCAAAGCTTTGATGAAGAAGCTGCGCACCCTTGTACGACGCGCTATGGCAGCATTATCTATGCCACGGACGAGAAGGCTTTCTGGCTAATTCCCGAGCGTGTCGCCTCGCTGCTTAAAGAAGCTGAGCATAAGCTCGGGCAACAAATCGCACCGACTAAAAGCCCTGATGAGCGCAAAAAAGGCTTGGATGAGAGCGGCCTGCTTGAGTACTTCATGGAGCCAGTACTGGCAAACTTCCTTGGGGGCGCTCAGAGAGACAGAATGCTGCAGATTGAGGCCGAAGAGCCTCATCTGGAAGCGCGCTATTTGCAAAAGCGTGCCTATGCGCTGATGGACCCGCGTATGCGAGCAACTCCAACTTGGGATGAGTATCAACGACTTGATCCCCTATACCGCGAGTGGGACTCATTGCGTGATCGCGCGCTCCAGATTGCTCAAAGCCAAGGCTACACATACGAAAACGAACACCTTTTTACCCCCGAAGCCATGGAGGCGCGTAAGCGTGTAGAGACCTATCTCAAAGCTCGGGATGCACTGCTTAGCCAGGGCGAGCTTCCGGTTTATAGCCTGGATGAAATTGCCAAATTGCTAGCGGAAAGAAAGTCGCGTTACGACGATGCACTTGACTGTACTGTTAACTGCCGTGCAAAGCTCGCTACCTATATGAGTTGGATCGATAGCAACGAACAGGGTATTCAGTACAGTGAGTATCTAGACGCGATTATTGCGGTTGCCGACTACGGGCTTGCATTGCCTGAATTTGCCCTGGTCGATAGCGCCGCAGGGGCAGGGCTTGATAGTGGCGTGGCTGCATTCAAACACTACTTATCGCTTGAGCAGCGCTTGTTGCAAGTTACTCAGCGCATAAGTGACAAATACAAAGCCTGGATCGAGGCCAGTGGTGAGAACACGCCAGCCCCAGCAGGTTTGGTCGAAGCAGAGAGTTTGGAGCGTAGTGCCCTGCTCACAGAAAAATTGAGCTTGAAAACGCTTGCTGAACAGAATGTGGCTAGCATGCACCCACGCCGTCATTTGATATGGCAGCCTGACGATTTCAAGCCCAAGCCGGTGGAGCGCTTGGTAAAAACCCATTTCCCCTTGCGCGAAGTCAGCTTTGCCGACGGTAAAAGTGTACTCAGCCACTTTAGCCTCAAGGACATGGGCGATAACTTCAAAGCTGATGCCGTCAAGTTACTCAAAGACTCTCCCTCGAAGTTACGCAGTTCGGTCAGTGGTGCCAATTCAGTCGCTGAAGGGGCGCGAACTGAGTTTCAAGAATGGCTTCTCAGCCAGGGCGCAAAACAGTTAAAAGACCAAGCCGGTAATTGGTTCGACGACGAAGGCTGGTTCGACATCGAATTGTTTTATCAGTATTTGCAGACGCAGCATTGGCAGGTAGCCATTTTGGATGATGCCGGCACCCGCGCTGAGTGGGGCGAACGTTTGCAACAAATACTGTTCAGGCAAGATGCACGTACTGCATTACGCCTGTTTGATCAAAGCCCGCAGGCGCAGCTTATACGTTGCCTGACACCACCGCAGCCGAGCATCCATTCAGCCGCATCTGTTGCCACGCCAAACTTTACAATGGCGGAAGGCTTCCAGGCCTTTGCCAGTGCAACCTTGGATATCGACTTGGCCCGGGGCGAAGTGGAGTTGCTCAAGGTCGATATACCTGAGCGAAGCACTGCAACCGATCTCAAGCTGACATATGTCGATTATAAAGGGGCTAAGCAAGAGCTGAATCTGGGGCGGTTTTCGTTCCATTGCAGCATCCTGGCCTGGGGCTACGCTGGCGCTTCACTGATGCTGGCTGGCAGCTTGCGCTTTGGGCCAGATAAATCCAGCCATGATCTGTTGCTGGATCCATCCCAGCCAGGCACACGTACGCCCGGTACCATCAATAGCACCCATGCCAGCCAGCCAGTTACAAGCGGATCGGGCGACATGCGCGTCGACGATGGCGTCAAGGCGCAGTTCAATGTCTTCGCCGGAGTGCAAGCTGGTATCAAGATAACCGGTGCAGTCAATTGGGCACCGCCTGCGGCTCTGGCCGCATTGCGTAGCGCTCCACTAGCAGGAGCGGATGCAAGCACTGTGGCGCAAGACAATCAGTGGCTCAGCCTGGCGCGATTGGGCGCGAACCTGAGCATTGCGGCAGGTATAGGTGCCAAGGCCGAGTTGAGCATCTCGCTGCAAAACAACCGTTTGATCCTTACCATCAAAGCCGCCGTTATCGCCGGGCCGGGTGTGGATGGCGTATTCAGTTTTGAGGTCGGTTACCAAGCGGTTGCCGAGCTGATTAATATATTTCGCCGTGAACTGCGAGAAAATCATTACCGCCCATTAGGCTGGGTCACCAGTGACGCATTTGGCATGATGTCTATGCTCAACCTGCTGGCCGCGGTGGGTCTCGACATGAAAATGGTCTACATGATGGACATGGCTTTTTCCCTGTACGAAGCCCTGACGCAAGGAGGCAAAGGCGGGCCGATAGCACACGGCATCATGACTTACAGAAAACCGGCAGAGCTTGAGCGGTGGTTTGTCGAGGCTATCCCTGAAGCGCTTGGGCCGATGCTAATGACGCTGATTAGCCCTCCAGAGGCGTTCTCTGTAACAAATACAGTGATTATTGATGGGCAGCCCGAAAGCCGGGTTCAACGTTATGCCGAAGTACAGTGTCACTTACTTCAACAGCAGGCAATTGAACGGATTCTAGGGTGGATTACAAGGCAAGCCCAGGCCACTGGCAAGTTGGCTGAAGCCCAACGCCAATTTGAAGAGGCCTGCACTCGTATGAATCGCTTTGGCACCAAGCCAGAAACTTCAGGCCAGAGCTATTGTGAAAATCGCTTGGCATTAGATAACTTTATGGCTGAACGTGTATTAGGCTTGGACGGGGCTAATAATAGAATGCGAGCAAGATATAAAGCATATACCATGACTTTAGGTGCCTTGAAGGATGGCTTTTGTCAGCGCAGTAGTTATTATGGTCGAACATTTATACCGGCAGGTCGAGCGGAATATATTGGTCCGGCTCAATGAGTTATATAAAAGTGAGCGTTATGTTTTTAAGAAAAGCTATTTCGGTTGTTGCGTTGATGTTTGCTGTTGTGAATATGGCCTGCGCGCAACTTAGCCCTGAGCAGCAAGCTGCTAAAGAACGTGGGATTACGCTATTTAACCAATACAAGCCAGCATATAACGATTTGCTGATAGCCGCTGAGGCAGGTGACTCAGATGCGCAGTATTATCTTGCTGAAGATATACGTCTAGAACATCGGTACGTCACTAAAGAAGCCGCGAAATGGTACATCGCGGCTGCAAATCAAGGCGACTATTACGCAATGTTCAGGCTGTCGGGTGCGGACAGTGACTTGTGTTCGATCATGAAAAACTGCCCTGCCGGAACTAAGTCAGCTGGTGATTGGCTGTTACAGCTTAGAAATACAGCCCGCCCACTGGCAGAGCAAGGTGATAGCGAGGCGATGAATATTATGTATAACGCCACTGCAGATATAGAGTGGCTGAAACAATCTGCTGAAGCAGGTTACGCACCAGCACAGTGGTTGTTAGCAAATAAATATTTAGAGGGTAATGGTTTCTTCCTACCATGGAACCGAAGCGCTGCAGTTAAGAAATGGCTCAAGGCTAGCGCTGAAGGGGGGGATCCGAAAGGTATGATGCAATATGCAGACACTCTTTATAATGATGGTCATGCCAAGGGCAAAGATATTGAGGAAGTGCGTCATTGGATGGCAGAGGCAAGTAAGCTGGGTTATGTTTCAGCTATTTCCAGTTACGGTGCGTACCTGGCTCATGAACCTGATGCGATAGGCTATCCGCTTGATCGGGTTAAAGGCTATGGCCTGTTATCACTGCTTAGAGTTTTAGACGGCGGCGGTAATATTCAAGTCTATTTAGATGAGGTTATGCCTGAAATAGCCGCCAAGATGACTCCTGAAGAATTAGAGCAAGCCAAGGTATTTGCTGAACAGTGGAAGAAGACACATCCGCCAGTGTCGTTTTATCCTGATAAGCTAGGGTTTTGATTTTTAGCTTATTGGTCACGGCTTTAAATATCATCAAAGGAAGTATCTTTGATGATATTTATTGAGATTAAATTGGTGCTGGGTTTTCGTAGCTATGCCCTGAGTCGCTCCAATGTGCTGGCGCAGCATGTTGGGTATGCCAATTGATTTGATTGAAAGTACGGGTTGGATTGTTTTGGCCTGTAACAGTTAACTCTATATGCCATCTGTAATGGCCAAAAACAAAACTCTAAGGACGGGAGCAACTGATCAGTTGCTCCCGTTATATTATTTGGTTGGCGGTTCTTGAAGTTTGCTTGTGGACTAAACTGCTGTACCCATAGCCGAGCGAATGTCGGCGGCCAGTTGGCGTACGCGTTCTTTATCGGTATCCCAGGAGCACATAAAGCGGGCGCCGCCGGCACCGATGAAGGTGTAGAAGCGCCAACCTTTGTTGCGCAGGGTTTCCAGGGCGGGTTCTGACATCTGCAGGAATACCCCGTTGGCCTGTACCGGGAACATCAGGCTGACGCCGGGCACGTCGCTGACCAATTCAGCGAGCAGGCGAGCGCAGCTATTGGCGTGTTGGGCGTAATGCAGCCAGGCATCGTTTTGCAAAATGCCGACCCATGGCGCTGACAGGTAGCGCATTTTCGAGGCCAGTTGGCCGGCCTGTTTGCAGCGATAATCGAAGTCTTCGGCCAGGTCCTTGTTAAAGAACAGAATTGCTTCACCAACGGCCATGCCATTCTTGGTGCCGCCAAAGCACAACACGTCAACGCCAGCTTTCCAGGTCAGCTCTGCGGGTGAGCAGCCGAGAAATGCGCAGGCGTTGGAGAAGCGGGCGCCGTCCATGTGCAGGTTAAGGCCAAGTTCGTGGCAGGTGTCGCTGATAGCGCGAATTTCTTCCGGGGTGTAGACGGTACCGACTTCCGTGGCCTGGGTCAGGGTTACCACACGGGGCTTGGGGTAGTGGATGTCCTGACGCTTGAGGGCGACTTCGCGGATCGATTGTGGGGTCATCTTGCCGCTTTCGCTGCTTGCGACCAGCAGTTTCGAGCCATTGGAGAAAAACTCCGGCGCGCCGCATTCGTCGGTTTCGACGTGGGCTGTCTCGGAGCAAATCACGCTGTGGTAGCTCTGGCATAGAGCCGCCAGCGCCAGTGAGTTGGCGGCGGTTCCGTTAAAGGCAAAGAATACTTCGCAGTCAGTCTCAAACAGCTTACGAAAGTGATCGGCGGCGCGGGCGGTCCATTGATCGTCTCCGTAGGCACGGTCGTGGCCCTGGTTGGCTTCGGCCATGGCTGCCCAGGCTTCAGGGCAGATACCGGAATAGTTGTCACTGGCGAACTGTTGCGTTTGATCGGTCATCTTGGGTCCTTCTGGCCGTTGCCTGAATGCCCCTCGTGAGGGCAGGCGGTATGGCCGCATTTTACGCGAGGTTGAGCCAGGAGAGGCAAGCGTCATATTGCCTTGCCCCATTGCTTGCATCGGTCAGGTTCTAGGTTGGCGAAACACCAACCCCAGCCCCAACAGGATAGCCAGCATTCCGAGCAGGCTCAGGCCAGAAAGCAGGTTGCCGAAAAACAGGTAGTCCATGATGGCCGTTACCACCGGAATCAGATAAAACAAGCTGGTGACATTGACCAGGTTTCCGGCGCTGATCAAGCGATACAGCAAGAGTTGCGCGACCACCGAAATCACCAGTCCCAGCCACAGCAACGGAATCAAAAAGCTCAAGCTGTGTTCAAAGTGCAAGGGTTGGCTCGGGGCCACTACCAGGCATAGCAACAGGCTGATGGCATATTGCAGCGGCAGCACCTGGAAGGGTTCCTGCTGGATGCTTTTCTGTGCAATGGCACCGCAGGTGACGCAGACCAATGCGCCCAGCGCAAAAGCGATGCCGGCGAGTGAGAAGTCAGCTGCAAGCAAGCTCTGCAGTACCACCATAACCAAACCGGCCAGTGCCAGGCCCAGGCCGATAAGACGACGTGCAGCAAAGCGTCTTTCCAGTACCAGCAAGGTGAGAATGGGCTGCACGCCCAGCAGGGTTGCCAGCACGCCGGGTGTGATGCCTTTGTCGAGTGCCATCAAATAGCAAACCGAATAGCCGCCGATCATGAGCAGGCCGGTGGCGGCAACCCGTTTGCGCGTACCGCTGTCCGGCAGCAGGCGTTTGCGATAGATGCCGAGAAGTAACAGGGCACCAAAGGCGATTGCAAAACGAAGCAAGAGAAAAGCGAATGCCGAGGAGTGGTCAAGCCCCCATTTGGCGAAAATTGCACCGCTGCTCCAGAGCAATACAAAAAGGCTCGTGGTGGCGTATGCCCCCATTGCTTGGCTGAGTTTCATTGGGTTGTTCCTGTCGTCAAGCCATAGGCTCCGGGCACGGGCTGATTAGCAGCAAGTGCGTCAGGTTGGAGCCAGAAAAAGTTTCGGTGTCAGGCGAGCGTTATGGCGCTGGTGGCGGGCATACGCCGCTTGGGCTTGTTGCGACAGGAGGTGGTGCGATGGCAAAAGGTAGCGGTCGCGCGAACTCAGCGGTCAGGATAACCGTGGCAACTTGAGTAAGTACATGCGCGAACGTCATCAGTGCTTCAGCCATGTTGAATGAAAGGCAGCGGGTTTGATGCCCAAGGCACCAATGCGCTGTGCCGAGACTATAACACGGGTTTTTCGCCCGGCCAGCGCCAGCAAGCAATCTTTTCGGACGTGCGGCAGGAGCTGCAGCACGCAGTGACTGATTTGCGACATGGGCATGTCGTAAACGAATTTCCCCATGACGTACATAGGCATCTGGGTGCCTGAGCCGAGTCATACCATCGCTGCAAACGGCAATACACCGAGCCCAACAATACTGTGCCGCAGGAGATCAGCGATGTTTAGCAAGCATGACCAAATTCAGGGTTACGACGACGCCTTGCTCAGCGCAATTAATGAAGAAGAGCGGCGTCAGGAGCATCACATCGAGCTGATCGCCTCGGAGAACTACACCAGCCAGCGCGTGATGGAAGCGCAAGGCAGCGGATTGACCAACAAATACGCTGAAGGCTACCCGGGCAAGCGCTATTACGGTGGTTGCGAGTTCGTCGACAAGGTCGAGCAGCTGGCGATCGACCGTGCCAAGCAACTCTTTGGTGCTGATTACGCCAACGTGCAGCCGCACTCGGGATCGTCCGCCAACTCGGCGGTGTATCTGGCATTGTTGCAAGCTGGCGATACCATCCTGGGCATGAGCCTTGCCCATGGTGGACACCTGACCCACGGCGCCAAAGTCAGTTCATCCGGCAAGCTGTACAACGCCGTGCAATATGGGATCGACACCAGCACCGGCTTGATTGATTACGATGAAATCGAACGGTTGGCCCTGGAGCACAAGCCCAAGATGATCGTGGCTGGATTCTCGGCCTACTCGAAAACCCTGGACTTCCCACGTTTCCGCGAAATCGCCGACAAAGTGGGTGCCTACCTGTTTGTGGACATGGCCCACGTGGCTGGCTTGGTTGCCGCAGGCCTGTATCCGAATCCGCTGCCATTTGCCGACGTGGTGACCACCACCACCCACAAAACCCTGCGCGGCCCGCGTGGTGGTTTGATCCTGGCTAAAAGCAACGAAGAGATCGAGAAAAAGCTCAACGCTGCCGTATTCCCCGGCGCGCAAGGCGGCCCCTTGATGCATGTGATTGCAGCGAAGGCCGTGTGTTTCAAAGAGGCGCTGGAGCCAGGCTTCGTGGCCTACCAGGCGCAAGTCATCAGCAATGCCCAGGCCATGGCCCGGGTGTTTATCGAGCGCGGTTTTGATGTGGTTTCCGGTGGTACCGATAACCACCTTTTCCTGGTCAGCTTGATCAAGCAAGGCATCACCGGCAAAGACGCCGACGCCGCCTTGGGGCGTGCCGGTATCACGGTTAACAAAAATGCGGTGCCCAATGATCCGCAATCACCCTTTGTGACCTCGGGCTTGCGTATCGGTACGCCAGCGGTCACTACCCGTGGTTTCAAGGAGCCCCAGTGCGTGGCCTTGGCGGGTTGGATTTGCGACATCCTCGATCACCTTGGTGATGCCGATGTTGAAGCACAAGTGGCGGCATTGGCTGGCGGTCTCTGCGCGGACTATCCCGTTTACCGTTGATTGGCCGGGTTAAGTCAGGTTCAAATTTAGGAGCATCACATGCAACGATATTCTGGCTTTGGCCTGTTCAAACATGCCTTCAGTCATCATGAAAACTGGCAGCGCATGTGGCGCAACCCGACCCCCAAGCCCGTCTACGATGTGATCATCGTTGGCGGTGGTGGTCATGGCTTGGCAACCGCGTATTACCTGGCCAAGGAGTTCGGCGTGAAAAACGTCGCCGTGGTCGAGAAGGGCTGGCTGGGCGGCGGTAATACCGCACGTAACACCACCATTGTGCGTTCCAACTACCTGTGGGATGAGTCGGCTCATCTCTATGAGCACGCGATGAAGTTGTGGGAGGGCCTGTCCCAGGACCTCAACTACAACGTCATGTTCTCGCAGCGTGGCGTCTATAACCTGTGTCACACCTTGCAGGACATGCGTGACTCGGAGCGTCGTGTCAGTGCCAACCGGCTAAACGGTGTCGATGGTGAATTGCTCGATGCGCGCCAGGTCGCCGAAGAAATCCCCTACCTTGATTGCAGCAAAAACACGCGCTACCCAATCATGGGCTCGACTGTACAGCGGCGCGGCGGTGTAGCGCGTCACGATGCCGTGGCCTGGGGCTATGCGCGCGCCGCCGATGCCCTGGGCGTCGACCTGTTGCAACAGACTGAAGTGACAGGCTTTCGCAAGGAAAACGGCGTGGTGATTGGCGTTGAAACCAATCGTGGCTTCATTGGCGGCAAGCGTGTCGGCGTGGTGACTGCGGGTAACTCAGGGCACATGGCCAAGCTTGCAGGCTTCCGCCTGCCGCTGGAGTCGCACCCATTGCAGGCATTGGTTTCCGAGCCGATCAAGCCGGTGATCGACAGTGTGATCATGTCCAACGCGGTCCATGGCTACATCAGCCAGTCGGACAAAGGCGACCTGGTGATCGGCGCCGGTATCGACGGATGGAATGGCTACGGCCAGCGCGGTTCTTACCCGACCATAGAGCACACCTTGCAAGCCATTGTCGAAATGTTCCCCGTGCTTTCGCGGGTTCGCATGAACCGCCAGTGGGGTGGCATCGTCGACACCAGCCCGGACGCCTGCCCGATTATCTCGAAAACGCCTGTGCCTAATCTGTTCTTCAACTGCGGTTGGGGCACCGGCGGCTTCAAAGCGACGCCTGGCTCGGGCCATGTGTTTGCCGCAAGCCTGGCCAAGGGTGAAATGCACCCGCTGGCCAAGCCATTTGCGATGGACCGTTTCCACACCGGCGCATTGATCGACGAGCACGGCGCTGCTGCCGTTGCTCACTAACAGGGGCCTAAGACCATGCTCAATATTTATTGCCCTCATTGCTCAGAGATGCGCTCTGAAGAAGAGTTTCATGCTCACGGCCAGGCCCATATCGCTCGCCCGGAAG
Source organism: Pseudomonas segetis (assembly GCF_900188155.1). Lineage (GTDB taxonomy): Bacteria > Pseudomonadota > Gammaproteobacteria > Pseudomonadales > Pseudomonadaceae > Aquipseudomonas > Aquipseudomonas segetis. The sequence goes on along the minus strand of NZ_FZOG01000006.1, from coordinate 38,744 downwards.
ACCCCGGCGCATGCAGCGATGCCGAGTGGGGCGACTACATCTTTTTTCGCGACAATCCGCGCGGTATCCACCATGAGTTGTGGGTGCACTCTGCCGGTTGCCGCAAGTTCTTCAATGCCACGCGCCATACCGTGACCTACGAAATTCTTGAAACCTACAAGATCGGTGAGAAACCGAGTGTCACCGAGGCCAGTGTTGCAGCGGCAAAAGCCAGCGCTGAAGGAGTCACGGCATGAGTCAGATCAATCGTCTTGCAAGTGGTGGCCGGGTCGACCGTAGCCAGCCACTGAGCTTCAGTTTCAACGGTGAGTCCTACCAGGGCTTTGCCGGCGACTCGTTGGCGGCTGCATTGCTGGCCAACGGTGTTGATATTGTCGGGCGCAGCTTCAAATATTCGCGTCCACGGGGCATCGTTGCAGCCGGGAGCGAAGAGCCTAACGCGGTACTGCAGATTGGCTCGACCGAGGCGGCGCAAATCCCCAACGTGCGAGCCACTCAGCAAGCCTTGTATGCGGGGCTGGTTGCCAACAGCACCAACGGCTGGCCGAGCGTCAATACCGACATGATGGGAATTCTCGGTAAAGTCGGTGGCAAGATGATGCCGCCGGGTTTCTACTACAAAACCTTCATGTACCCGCAAAACCTGTGGCTGACCTACGAAAAATACATTCGCAAGGCCGCAGGTCTGGGGCGTGCGCCGACCGAGGTCGATCCGGACAGCTACGACTACCTCAACCAGCATTGCGATGTCTTGGTCGTGGGTGCAGGCCCGGCGGGCCTGGCTGCTGCATTGGCTGCCGGGCGCAGCGGTGCGCGGGTGATCCTGGCCGATGAGCAGGAAGAGTTTGGCGGCAGCCTGCTCGACACCCGCGAGCAACTCGAAGGTGAACCCGCGGCGAAATGGGTGGCCAAGGCTGTGGCCGAGTTGGAGGGCATGCCTGAAGTCACCTTGCTGCCTCGCTCAACGGTTAACGGTTACCACGACCACAACTTCCTGACCATTCACCAGCGCATGACCGACCACCTCGGTGAGCTGGCGCCAATGGGCAGCGTGCGTCAGCGTATGCACCGGGTGCGCGCCAAGCGTGTGGTGCTGGCAACCGGTGCGCATGAGCGGCCGTTGGTCTACGCCAATAATGATGTGCCGGGCAATATGCTTGCAGGCGCTGTGTCGACCTATGTGCGTCGCTACGCCGTACTACCAGGACGCAAGCTGGTGCTGTCGACCAACAATGATTATGCCTACCGCGTGGTGCTTGACTGGCTGGATGCTGGCCAGCAGGTGGTGGCGGTGGCGGATGTTCGCGCCAACCCGCGTGGTGCCTGGGTGGAAGAGGTGCGTGCTCGTGGTGTGCGGATTCTGACCGGCAGCGCCGTGGTTGAGGCCCGGGGCAGCAAGCGGGTGACCGGAGCGCGTATCTGTGCAATCGATGTGGCTTCATTCAAGGTCACCAGCCCTGGCGAAGTGCTCGATTGCGACCTGATCGTCAGCTCCGGCGGCTACAGCCCTGTCGTGCACCTTGCATCCCACTTGGGTGGGCGTCCTGTCTGGCAAGAAAAGCTGCTGGCATTCGTGCCCGGCGAAGGTTTGCAGAAGCGCGTTTGCGCAGGTGCCGTGAAGGGTGTGTTTGCCTTGGGCGACACCTTGGCTGACGGCTTTGAAGCCGGTGTGCTGGCTGCTTCCGAATCTGGCTTCAAGGCTGTTATTGGTACCCTGCCAAGCGCTGAAATGCGCCATGAAGAGGCCAGCCTTGCGCTGTTCCAGGTGCCGCACGACAAGCCAACCGCCCGTGCACCGAAGCAGTTTGTGGACTTCCAGAATGACGTGACCGCAGCCGGTATCGAGCTGGCGACCCGCGAGGGTTTTGAGTCGGTCGAGCACGTCAAGCGCTACACCGCGCTGGGTTTTGGTACTGACCAAGGCAAGCTCGGCAATATCAACGGCCTGGCCATTGCCGCGCGCTCGCTGGGCATCAGTATCGAGCAGATGGGCACCACCATGTTCCGGCCCAACTACACGCCGGTGACCTTCGGCGCGGTGGCAGGGCGTCACTGCGGTGCGCTGTTCGAGCCTAATCGCTATACCGCCATGCATGCCTGGCATGTCGCCAACGGTGCCGAATTTGAAGATGTCGGCCAGTGGAAGCGCCCTTGGTACTTTCCGAAGAATGGCGAAGATCTCCATGCTGCGGTGGCGCGCGAATGCCTGGCGGTGCGTAATGCGGTCGGTATCCTGGACGCCTCGACACTGGGCAAGATTGATATCCAGGGCCCGGATGCGCGTGAGTTCCTCAATCGTGTCTACACCAACGCCTGGACCAAGCTGGATGTAGGCAAGGCGCGTTACGGGCTGATGTGCAAGGAAGACGGCATGGTCTTCGATGACGGTGTTACGGCCTGCCTGGCGGACAATCACTTCCTGATGACCACCACCACCGGCGGTGCCGCGCGCGTGCTGGATTGGCTGGAGATTTACCACCAGACCGAATGGCCGGAGCTGAAGGTGTACTTCACCTCGGTCACCGACCACTGGGCGACCATGACGCTCTCGGGGCCAAACAGTCGCAAGCTGCTGGCTGAAGTGACGGATATCGACCTCGACAAAGAGGCGTTCCCCTTCATGACCTGGAAAGAGGGTGAAGTCGGTGGTGTACCTGCGCGGGTATTCCGGATCTCCTTTACCGGCGAGCTGAGCTACGAAGTCAACGTCCAGGCCGACTACGCCATGGGCGTGTGGCAGAAGATCATCGAGGCTGGCAAGAAGCATGGCTTGACGCCTTACGGCACTGAAACCATGCACGTACTGCGTGCCGAGAAGGGGTTCATCATCGTCGGTCAGGACACCGATGGTTCGGTCACGCCAGACGATCTCAACATGGGCTGGTGTGTCGGGCGGACCAAGCCGTTCTCCTGGATTGGCTGGCGCGGCATGAATCGTGAAGATTGCGTGCGTGAGCAGCGCAAGCAACTGGTTGGCTTGAAACCGCTCAACCCTGACCAGGTACTGCCTGAAGGTGCGCAATTGGTGTTCGACCCGAACCAGTCGATACCGATGACCATGGTTGGCCACGTCACTTCAAGCTACATGAGTGCCGCCTTGGGATATTCCTTTGCGATGGCGGTGGTCAAGGGCGGCCTGCAGCGCATCGGTGAGCGTGTATTCGCGCCGCTGGTCGATGGCAGCGTAATTGAAGCCGAAATCGTCAGCTCCGTGTTTTATGACCCCAAAGGGGATCGCCAGAATGTCTAACGTCAATGTCTACAAACAGCGCCCGGATGCGGCTCAAGCGGAGTCGCCACTGTTTCATGCCAGCCTGCACGAACTGGTTGGCAAAGGGTCCAGAAACGCCGGTGTGAACCTGCGCGAGAAGAAATTGTTGGGGCACCTGACCCTGCGCGGCGATGCCAGTGACCCGACGTTTGCCAGTGGCGTGCACAGTGCATTGGGCATGGAACTGCCGGTCGCACTGACCCTGACGAGCAGCGGCGATACCTCGTTGCAATGGATGTCGCCAGACGAGTGGCTGCTGATCGTGCCCAGTGGCGAAGAGTTCGCTGTTGAGCAAAAGTTGCGCGAGGCGCTGGCCGGTCAGCATATCTCGATCGTCAATGTCAGTGGCGGCCAAACACTGCTGGAGCTGAGCGGTAGCAAGGTGCGTGAGGTCTTGATGAAGTCGACCTCCTACGACGTACACCCGAGCAACTTCCCGGTCGGCAAGGCGGTGGCAACTCATTTTGCCAAGGCGCAACTGGTGATTCGCCACACGGGCGAACACACCTGGGAGCTGGTGATCCGGCGCAGCTTCTCCGACTACTTTTGGTTGTGGCTGCAGGATGCCAGCGCCGAATTTGGGCTCAACATCAGCCAATAACCATGTTTATCGAAGCTTGGCGCAGTTGCCTGAGGCTGCGCTGATGCCGCGTGTGAATGCAGGGAGATTGTAATGAGCAGAACCCCGGATACCTGGATTTTGACAGCGCAATGCCCAAGCGTGCTGGGCACGGTGGATGCGTTGACACGGTTCCTGTTCGAGCAGCGCTGCTATGTCACCGAACATCACTCCTTTGATGATCGGTTGTCGTCGCGGTTCTTTATTCGCATTGAGTTTCGCCAGCCGGACGACTTTGACGAGCAGGCTTTTCGTGATGAGCTGGATCAGCGCAGTGCCATGTTCGAGATGCAAACCGAACTGACCCCGCCGGGCTACCGTGCCAAGGTGGTGCTGATGGTTTCCAAGTCGGATCACTGCTTGAATGACTTGCTCTATCGCCAACGCATTGGCCATTTGCCCATGGACGTGGTCGCGGTGATTTCCAATCATCCGGACCTGGAGCCGCTGGCGCGTTGGCATGCGATTCCCTATTACCACTTCGCCCTAGACCCGAATGACAAGCCGTCCCAGGAGCGCAAGGTACTGCAAGTCATTGAGGAAACCGGCGCCGAACTGGTCGTGCTTGCCCGTTATATGCAAGTGCTGTCGCCAGAGTTGTGCCGCAAGCTGGACGGATGGGCGATCAATATTCACCACTCCTTGCTGCCGGGTTTCAAGGGCGCAAAACCTTATCACCAGGCTTACCAAAAGGGCGTGAAACTGGTCGGTGCCACCGCGCACTACATCAATAACGATCTCGATGAAGGGCCGATCATTGCCCAGGGCGTTGAGCCGGTCGATCACAGCCATTACCCAGAAGACTTGATCGCCAAGGGGCGTGATATCGAATGCCTGACCTTGGCCAAGGCCATCGGTTATCACCTCGAGCGCAGGGTCTTTTTAAACGCAAATCGCACGGTTGTGCTGTAGCACGACCTGCCTTTCCCAAGCTGAAACAGCTGTTTCACACTGCCTTAGAGTTTCTGGTTTAGCGCTCAGATCAAACTCTTTGTGAATGCTTCAGCCGCTGCAAATGCTCCAGTGCAAGGCCGCGCGGCCATTGGCTGCGCTTTTGTTACGACAACAAGAAGGAGAGCAAACGATGTCTGATAATCGTGGTGTGGTGTATCTCGGTGCTGGCAAGGTCGAGGTGCAAAGTATCGACTATCCGAAAATGCAGGATCCGCGCGGCAAGAAGATCGAGCACGGCGTCATCCTCAAAGTCATTTCAACCAACATCTGTGGTTCCGACCAGCACATGGTGCGTGGCCGTACCACGGCGCAGGTTGGCCTGGTTCTGGGCCATGAGATTACCGGTGAGGTGATCGAGAAAGGCCGCGATGTTGAGCACTTGAAGATAGGTGATCTGGTTTCGGTGCCGTTCAACGTGGCTTGCGGCCGTTGCCGCAGCTGTAAAGAGCAGCACACCGGCGTTTGCCTGACCGTAAACCCGGCGCGTGCCGGTGGCGCCTATGGCTATGTCGACATGGGCGACTGGACCGGTGGCCAGGCAAATTACGTGCTGGTGCCATATGCCGACTTCAACCTGCTGAAATTGCCTGATCGCGACAAGGCGATGGAAAAAATTCGCGACCTGACCTGTCTTTCAGACATCCTGCCGACCGGTTATCACGGCGCAGTGACTGCGGGCGTTGGCCCGGGCAGCACGGTGTATGTCGCTGGCGCCGGTCCCGTGGGCTTGGCTGCGGCTGCATCCGCCCGTCTGTTGGGCGCCGCTGTGGTGATTGTCGGCGACGTCAATCCTGTACGTCTGGCCCATGCCAAGGCCCAGGGGTTCGAGATTGCCGACCTGTCGAAAGACACGCCGCTGCACGAACAAATCGCTGAGTTGCTGGGCGAGCCTGAGGTCGATTGCGCTGTTGATGCCGTAGGCTTTGAAGCGCGCGGTCACGGGCATTCCGGCGCGCAGCATGAAGCGCCAGCTACGGTGTTGAACTCGCTGATGGGCGTGGTGCGGGTGGCCGGCAAGATTGGTATTCCCGGCTTGTATGTGACCGAAGATCCGGGCGCGGTGGATGCAGCGGCGAAAATCGGTAGCCTGAGCATTCGCTTTGGCCTGGGCTGGGCTAAATCGCACAGCTTCCATACCGGGCAAACACCAGTAATGAAGTACAACCGCCAGTTGATGCAAGCGATCATGTGGGACCGGATCAATATTGCTGAAGTGGTGGGCGTGCAGGTGATCAGCCTCGACCAGGCGCCACAAGGCTATGGCGAGTTTGATGCCGGTGTACCGAAGAAATTCGTCATCGATCCACACCGTTCATTTAGCGCTGCCTGATTTACGGGTCGCGGTCTAAATCAAGCTCGCCGTTGTTCCGAACGGCGAGCTTTTTGGTGTGTCAGGCGGACTCAGGGTAGCTGCAATTCACTGCGGATCTGCGCAATGCGTGCGTCTTTGCGTTGCCACATATCCGTCACCCACGCCTGTACCTGCTGGCGAAATTGTTCGTCGTTCTGGTAGTCGCCCTGATGCAACGCGGGGTCGAGCTCAAGGGTTTGGATATCGACGATGACCTTTGGCACCTGGCCGCTGATCAAGGTCCAGAAGCCGGGGATTTGCGCGCTTGGGTAAACCACAGTGACATCCAGCACCGCATCGAGCTGTTCGCCCAGGGCGGCTAATACAAATGCCACGCCGCCGGCCTTGGGTTTTAGCAAGTAGCGATAAGGCGATTGTTGTTGCACCTGTTTTGCCGGGGTGCAGCGTGTGCCTTCAAGGTAGTTGACCACTGTTACCGGTATGTCCTTGAATTTTTCGCAGGCGCGCTTGGTTATCTCCAGGTCTTCACCGCGACGCTCCGGGTGTTTGGCTAAATAGGCCTTGGAATAGCGCCGCATAAAGGGATAGTCCAGTGCCCAGAACGCCAGGCCGAGAAAGGGCACCCAGATCAGTTGCTGTTTGAGGAAGAACTTGAAGTAGGGCGTTTTCCGGTTGAAAACCTGCACCAGTGCCGGGATATCGACCCACGATTGATGGTTGCTGATAACCAGGTATGAGGTGGTCTTGCGCAATTGCGCATTGCCGCGAATATCCCAGACCGTTGGCAGCAGGCAAGCGAAGATCAGTTTGTTGATTTCAGCCCAGGTTTCGGCAACCCACATGACCCCGCGCGAGCAGCTCGCCTTGAGCTGCTTGCCAGGCAGGATGAATTTGCCCAATGCAATCAACAGCAGTGGGCCGATCAGGATCAACGTGTTTAACAGCAGCAGAAGGGTGACGCTCAGGCCAGTGAGCAAGCGGCGCATGGCAGCTCCTTGATATGCAGGATCGCCTATATCATAGGGTTGGCGCCGACGCAGTCCAAGCAATAGTGCGACATCAAGTCTCACAAATTGTGCAGAACCTCTTTCAGTCATCAGAGTCAGATGCACCAGACTTTCATGGAGAAATGACGTTTGAAGATTGTGATCGCGCTAACAGCTGCTCTTTTGACCCTGCCGGTGATGGCCGCTGAAAAAAACGCCTCCGAGCTCAACACATACGGTCGCTACGAGCTGGTAACGCTGCCGCAAATTGGCCAAACCTTGAAGGCCAAGATGGATACAGGCGCAATGACCGCCTCTTTGTCAGCCAAGGATATTGAGCGATTCAAACGCGATGGCGGCGAATGGGTGCGCTTTCGTCTGGCCATCAAGGACGCCGACGACACCCTGTATGAACAGCCCTTGGTGCGCATTACCGAAATCAAGAACCGTGCAGAGGAGGGCGCTAATGTGACATCCAGCAGCCCTTCGACCACAGAGCGCCCGGTGGTCAACCTTGAAGTTTGCGTAGGCCATCAATCGCGTACTGTCGAAGTGAACCTGACTGACCGGACTCACTTTGATTATCCGTTGCTGATCGGTGCCAGCGCGATTCGCAAGCTGGATGCGGCCATCAACCCGGCCGAGCGTTACACCGTCGAACGCCCTGAGTGTTGAGTCTGTAGGCTGTGACCACGCAGAGCTTGTCCATCTGCTGTACACCGATGGGCCAATAGCTCAGACGCATGGCATCAGCAATGGCGGATGAAAAAAGCGTCATCCGCCTCCGATTGGCATCACCAGGGGTTTGAGACTTGCAGGCGAGTGTTCTATGTTGTCGGTATAACAATACTTACAGCTCATTCGAAATGAGCTGTTGACCGCTACAAGGATGACTCAGGTGCAACAGCAACGCGTACAAAAACGCTCCACGGACGGGCTTTTGTTCTAGTGTCGGCAGCATCAGGTATCAGGCCCATGGGCTCTGGCTTTTTGCATATTGCTGTGATCGCCCTATTTTGCCTTAACCTGCTCGCGTGCAGCGGGGGGCCGCTTAAGCTGAATAAAGTCGCCAAGACCGATATCGACATGGTTGTCGATATGCACTGGCGCACCATCGACCAGAGCCTGATTGTGCTGATGGGCAAGCTCTATGAGCGCAACCCGGACGAACTTCACAAAACCCCGAACGCGACCATACTTTCCCGCCAGCAGCAGTTGTGGGCGACACCGCTTGACCAACAAACCGCTTATCTTGGCAAAAGTGAATTGTCAGCCATGGATGTTGCCCTCGATGTGCATTTCAAGGGCGATCGCGTGTATGCCGTGATGGCCGGACTGCGCGGCATGCTTAGCCGCTCCTATGGCTATATTGATGACTTCTACCTGTTTGATACGCCGGACCAGCAGGCGCTTTACAACAGTGCGCGCAATGTTGAAATCCTGGTCTGGCGCCTAAAGCATCGCCTGGACGCCAATGGCGAGCGTCTGCTTTTTACCAATGGTTTTGACAAACCACCCTATAACCTAAGTTTCGAGCGATTATTCGGCAAGATCATCGCTTATCAAGACATGATGGCAACCATCACCTCGGAGCGCTCCCAGCGCAGCATAAATTATGCGACGCACAGCATATTGAGAATGGCTTTCCTGCCGATATAAGTCTTAGCCAAGCGGTATGGCCATCTTGCTGGATAGTGGCACCTTGGCATCGGCGTAGTTCTTGCTTGGACTTTAGCTTGTTACGCTTGCCACTGAGCGTGCATTAAGTGTTTTGAGGTGTCGTCATGACTGTAGTACTCAAGCCGGGCGTCAGTTTGCTCGAGCGTTTTAGTTTTGCCCGTAAGTTTCTTATCCTCGCTGTCCTGTTCATATTGCCGCTGACCTACGCCTTGTGGGCCATATGGTCTGAGTACCAGGCCGGCCAGCGGTTGATTGATCAGCAGATCAAAGGCCTCCACGATATTCAGGCATTGGCGCAGGTGCAGCGCGAGGTGCTTGAGCAACGCACTCTATTGGCGCGCTGGAAAGGCACCGATGATGCCGCCCAAGGCTTATTGACCAGTCGTGAAGCCAAGCTCGATGAAGCGCTGAAGCAGGCGTCCGAGCAATTGTCGGGCGGCGCAATGTCGAGCCAGGCAAAGGAGTTGTTGCAAACCCTGCAGGCGGATCGCAGCCGCTTGAGTTCCGCTGAGCTGAGTAACATTGCGTTACCTGATGCCTTGGAGCGTTACCAAATGAATCTCCAGCATCTCACCGCGCTTCGGGAGCAGATCGCCACCGACAGCGGAATGATTCTGGACCCTCATCTCGACACCTACCTGATGATGGAGCAGTTGACCTTTACCTTGCCGCGCTTGCTTGAAAACCTCGCCAGTTTTGCCAGTCGAGGCTACGGCGCTGTGGTTTCCGAGCATTTCACCTTGCAGAGCCGGGTCGGGATTCGTGACCTGCGACGCAGCATCGATGAATCGAGCGCGCAGTTGCTCAAGGCGCATAACACCCTCGAGCGCACCGCTCCTGACTCGATGAAAAAGCTGCAGGCACCGTTTATGGCCGCCGAGCAAGGCATCGAACTGTTCTTGAAAGAGATCGATCGGGACATGTTTGACGCCAACCCCATGCAGTTGACGCCCGCACAGTTTATTCAGCGAATCGAAGCCTTGCGTCAGCATTTGCTCGCGTTGCAGCAGGCACAAGTTGAGCAATTCGAGCAGAGCCAAAACGCCTACCAGCACGTCGCAACAATGCACATGCTAGATATCGTCCTGGTATTTGCGCTGCTGACCCTGGCCGCGCTCTACGGTCTTGTTTGCCTTAACTGGTCGATTCGCCGCAGCGCCCATGAGGTTATTGCGGCGGCCCAGGGCCTGCGTGATGGCGACTTGCGTGTGCAGATGCAGGTGTACGGCAAGGATGAGCTGGCGCAAATTGCCTTGGCGCTCAATACCGCCGTGACTCAACTGCGCGGCTCGCTACAGGGCGTCAACCATGAAAGCGAAGGCCTGGGCGGTACGGTTCAGGTGCTGAGTCGCCAGGCGCAGAATTCGTTGCAGGCCGTCGAGCGCCAGCAAGGCCAGATGAGCCAGATTGCCGCTGCTGCCACGCAAATGGCGGCGACTGCGCAAAGTGTCGCCCAAAGCTGCGAGGAGGCTGCAGTCGAGGCGGTGCAAACCCAGGAAGTGGCCAATCAAAGTAACCAGCGCAGTGAGCGCACCAGTTCCAGCATGCGCCAACTCAGTGCTCGCCTGGGGGATAGTTCGGCAACCTTGAAGCAGTTGCAGCAGCAAACCGAGCAGATCACCCGTGTGGTTGATGTGATCAAGGGAATTGCCGAGCAGACCAACCTGCTGGCGCTTAATGCGGCAATTGAAGCTGCGCGGGCGGGCGAGCAAGGCCGAGGCTTTGCCGTGGTTGCCGACGAGGTCCGCAGCCTGTCGCAGCGCACGCAAAACTCCACCGCGGAAATTGCGCAAACCGTTGCCGACTTGCATAAGGTGGTCGGCGAGTCCGTTGAAATGATGGAGCAGGCCGTAGCCCAGGCCGAGGGCGATGTCAGCAGTGTGCTGGCGATGAGTGATGATCTGAGCGGTATAGTCGAGTCGGTCCAGCGTGTGAGCGACCGTCTGGCACAGATCGCTACAGCAGCCGAGGAGCAAGCCGCCACGGCGGATGAAGTCAGCGGTAATATCCAGCAGGTCGACCAGGACGCCAGCACCTTGCTCGATGGCGCACAAGCGGTGAGTCAGGCCTCGGAGCAGCTGCGCATGGGCAGTCTTGAGCTGGCGCAGAATACCGGGCGTTTCCGCCTGGGTTGATCATCAAGCCAGGCGCCTGCCCAGGCCTTTATTCACGGCCCTGGCTGGTGTCGGCTTGACGCTGGCGGGCGCCTGTCGCAGTCTTCCCGACGGGACCGCCACCATGCAGGACGCTGATGCCACACATTCTGATTGTCGAAGATGAAGCCGCCATTGCAGATACCCTGATCTATGCCCTGCAATCAGAGGGTTTCACCACCACCTGGCTGGCATTGGGGCAGGCCTGTCTTGATTCCGTGCGGCAAGCGGAGCCTGATCTGCTGATCCTGGACGTCGGCCTGCCGGACATCAGTGGTTTTGAGGTGTGCAAGCAGTTGCGCCGCTTCTGCGAAGTGCCGGTGATTTTTCTTACCGCGCGCGATGGCGAAATTGATCGGGTGGTGGGCCTGGAAATTGGCGCCGACGATTATGTGGTCAAGCCCTTTAGTCCTCGCGAGGTTGCCGCGCGGGTCAAAGCGATTCTGAAACGTGTAGCCCCGCGTGAGGTGACCCCCAATGCGACCTTGCTTCGCTATCAGAGCTTTGAGCTGGACAGCCAGCGCGATCAGGTGCATTACTTTGGGCAGTCATTGAGCCTGACCCGACATGAGTTCAAGTTGCTCAGCGTGCTGCTTGAGCAACCAGAGCGCGTGTTTTCTCGCGAGCAACTGCTTGATGGCCTGGGCATCGCCGCAGATGCGGGCTATGAGCGCAATATCGACAGCCATATCAAGAGCCTGCGTGCGAAGCTGCGGCTGGTGAATGCGACCCAAGACCCGATCCAGACCCACCGTGGCCTGGGCTACAGCCTAAAATGCCCGGGTAACGGCTGATGCCCATCGCGATTCGTATCTTCCTGGTGTATTTCCTGTTTGTTGGCTTGTCCGGCTGGTTCGTGCTGAGCACTGTCATGGACGAGATCCGACCCGGTGTGCGCCAGTCCACCGAGGAAACCCTGGTCGATACCGCCAACCTGCTGGCCGAGGTACTGCGCGATGATGTGCAGGCTGGAAAACTCAGTCAGAGCCACTGGCCGCAGTTGCTGAAAACCTACGGTGTGCGCTCGCCCAACGCTGATATCTGGGGCGTGCAAAAAACGCAGGTCAATCACCGCATCTATGTGACTGATGCCAAGGGCATTGTCTTGCTTGATTCCACGGGGCAGGCGGTTGGCCAGGATTACTCGCGCTGGAATGATGTCTATCGCACGCTGCGAGGTGAATACGGCGCTCGCTCTACCCGCGAAGATCCGAATGATCCAGAAAGCTCGGTGATGTATGTGGCAGCGCCCATCAAGGTTGGGCAACGCATTATTGGCGTGGTGACCGTGGCCAAGCCCAACCAGACCTTGCAGCCTTATATCGAGCGCTCGCAGCGGCGATTATCGTGGCTGGGTTATGGGTTGATTGCCTTGGGCTTGTTGGTCGGTGGCCTGCTTAGTTGGTGGTTGAGTTCATCGCTGCGCCAACTGACGCGATACGCACAAGCGGTCAGTGAAGGGCAGCGGGCAGCCTTGCCACGCATGCCGGGTGGAGAAATGACCCAGCTGGCCCTGGCGGTCGAGCGCATGCGCACCGAGCTTGAAGGCAAGGCCTATGTCGAGCGCTATGTGCATACCCTGACCCATGAATTGAAAAGCCCGCTGGCGGCGATTCGTGGTGCCGCTGAACTGCTCGATGAAGAATTGCCGGATGCTTCGCGAAAGCGTTTCATTGCCAATATCAGTCAGGAAAGCACGCGCCTTCAGCAACTGATCGAACGCCTGCTGCGCCTGGCGCAGGTCGAACAAATGCAAGCCCTGGAGGAACGCGCCAAGCTGCCATTGGCTGAGCTGATAGGTGCATTGGTGGAGGGCCAGGCGGCCGCCATCGCTCAGTCCAAGGTAAGGGTCGAGCTCAATATCGCCCCGGGCCTTGTGCTTTTGGGCGAGCGGTTTTTGCTGCGCCAGGCCTTGGCCAACATCCTGGATAACGCATTGGCATTCGTCCCTGAGCATGGGCTGATTCGTATTCAGGCCGAAGCTTGCATGCAGGGCGTGTGGGTTCGCTTTTTCAATCAGGGCGAGGCAATTCCCGACTATGCGCTGGCGCGCCTGACCGAGCGCTTTTATTCGCTGCCCAGGCCGCAAACCGGGCGAAAAAGTACCGGGCTGGGTTTGAACTTCGTCGAGGAAGTCATCGAGTTGCATGGCGGCCAATTGCAGATTGCCAATGTCGAGGGTGGCGTCGAGGTCAGGATATTGCTCCCGACTGCAGGCTAGGCCAACACACAAGCTCCACAGAGTCTCCATAAAGGCTCCATAAAGCCACCATTTCGACGGCGCACAGTGCTCTCCATCAACCCATGCATGGAGAGCTGCACCATGAACCGACCTTTGTTATTCAAGCTGGGCACCATAGCCCTGTTAATTGTGCTGTTGATTATTCCGCTGCTGATGATTGGCAACCTGGTCAGTGAACGGCAGAGCCAACGTGATGAGGTGGTCCAGGACATTGCCCGCAGTTCCAGCTTTGCCCAGCAACTGACCGGGCCGATTTTGGTCGTGCCCTATACCCAAGCCAAGCGTGGCTGGAAAACCAACGAGAAAACCGGTGAGCGCTACTGGGATGAATGGCAAGTACGCGGGCGCATGTACTTTTTGCCCGAGCAGTTCAAGCTCAATGGCTCGATGCGCACTGAACTGCGCAACCGTGGTATCTACCAGGCGCGCCTGTACCACAGCGATAATCGTGTCAGCGGTTCGTTCAGCTTGCCTGCCCACTATGGCGTCAGTGGCAAACTCGAAGACTACAGCTTCGATCCGGCATTTCTGGCCGTGGGTATCAGTGATATCCGCGGTATCAATAACGACCTCAAGTTAGAGCTCAACAACCAGCGCCTGAATTTTCAGCCAGGCAGCGGCGAGCCGATGCTGGGGAGCGGGGTGCATGTGCCTTTACCGGCCATGGATACGACAAGTGAGCAGAGCCTGAGTTTTGCCTTTGACCTCAAGCTGCAGGGCACCGCCAGCCTGCATGTGACCCCTATTGGCCGTGACAGCGTGGTGGAGCTCTCGTCGGACTGGCCCCATCCAAGTTTTAGCGGGCTGTACCTGCCGACTGAGCGCTCGGTGACAGACCAGGGGTTCAAGGCCAAGTGGCACACCAGTTTCTTCGCCACCAATATGGAGGAGGTCCTGGCGGGCTGTCGTTCGGGTGGCCAGTGCCAGGGCTTGTCGTCACGCAACCTGGGGGTGAGCTTTGTCGACCCGGTCGATCAATATCTCAAGGCTGATCGTTCAATCAAATATGCCCTGTTGTTTATTGTCTTGACGTTCGCAGTGTTCTTCCTCTTTGAAATCCTCAAGCGCATGGCCGTGCACCCGATGCAGTATGCATTGGTTGGATTGTCGCTGGCGCTGTTCTACCTGCTGCTGATTTCGCTTTCCGAGCACATGGGGTTTGCCCTGGCCTATGTGGTTTCAGCCGGTGCCTGCGTGTCGTTGATCAGCTTTTATGTCAGCTATGTATTGCGCAGTGCTGCGCGGGGGCTGGGTTTTGGCCTGCTGCTCGGCATGCTCTACGCCATGCTCTACGGCTTGCTTAGCGCGGAGGACTACGCATTGCTGATGGGCTCGATACTGGTCTTCGTGGTGCTCGGCGGCTTTATGGTGCTAACCCGTAATCTCGACTGGTATGGCGTCGGTAAGGGCGCTGCCGAAACGTCCCTCAACTAATCAAGTTGCGGCGCGGGCAAGCCGCGCCGCTTATGGAGTGTCGAAGATGCGAGTCTTTATGCGGATTTCGCTGTGTTGCTTTCTGGGGGCTGTTCTCAGCCTGTTTCTGCTGATTGGCCTGATGTTCTTCAGGCGCTTTGATCTGATCAGTGGGCTGACATCGACTGGCATGCCACTGAGCTGGCTGGTCTTGAACAGCTTGCCGGCGGATTTCCTGAGTAGCCTGACCGGGGTCGCCAATGCCTCCAGCAACCCTTCTGTTCAGTCTTTTGCCCAGCTTTGCGCGGCGCTGGGGCAATTGGCGGTGTTGCTCGGTGGTGGTTTTTACTACTACTGGTATCGCCGGTGAGCGGGCATATCGGCTTGCGCGAGGATGCACGCTGTGGGGCCCGGCTGGCTCGGCAGATTGCGCAATTGTTCGCGCCTTCTGCCAAGCACTTGGGGCTGGCCAGGACACCCCGGCGCACGGGTGACAGCGATGGGTTGAGGAGCAGCCCAGCCAAGGCCTAGCTGGCCCAGTTCAGGCCGGTGGTTGGGTGCTGCGCATGGATTCGCGCTGGCTGACATCTTCGTACCAGCTCGCCAGGCAGGCAAAACGTGCGCGCCATCCCAGTTGCGGCTGGCGAAAGTCCAGATAGCCCAAGGCACAGGCAATGCCGATCGATGCGATATTAAAGCATTGCAGTCGGTCGCTAGCAGCCTGGGTTTCCAACTCTGCCAGGCCCCGCTCGATTTTTTCCTGCTGGGCGTCCAGCCAGGTTGGCCAATGCAGCTCTTTGGGGCGCAGAAAGGTTTCATAGCGGATCAAAATAGCTGCGTCGAGTATCGCGTCAGCCAGTGAGGCCAGGGTCAGGCGCTGCCAGCGGGCTGCACCGTCACGGGGAATGAGCGGTTCGCCGCCGTGCTGGTGGTCGAGGTAGTCAAGGATTACCCGGCTGTCGTGCAGGGTATCGCCATTGGCCAGTTCAAGCGCCGGGATCTTGCCCGATGGGTTGCGTGCGATGACATCCCCGCTGGGACTGACCGGGCTGAGCTGGACATCGAAAAGCTCGACATTGTCCAGTTGCCGGGTCTCGTGCAGCAGCACTATTACCTTGCGTGCGAAGGGTGAGGCTGGCGAGTAAAACAGGGTCATTTCCTTGCAGGACATTGGCTGGTTTCCAATCTTTTTCAGGGGTAGATCACATTAGCTGTTTGTTTCTGTTCGCCGGGCAGTATACGACCTTGGTCGTGGGTGCACAGGGCAACTGGGGCGCCGCTGCGCTAGATGCCCTATAAACAGTGATGGCCAGCACATGTCCTGGCTGCACTCGACCAAAGTCTCACTGGCGCTTACGCCCTGTGCTGCTAAGTTGCAGGTGTCAAAACAACAAAAACAATTGAGGAGAACCTCACATGTCTGCGTCTAAGCAAGAGGCTGCCAAGGCCTATTGGAAAGACAACCTGCGGCTGATGTTGACGCTGCTGGTGGTCTGGTTTGTGGTGTCATTCGGCTGCGGTATTCTGTTCGTTGATGAGCTCAATACCATTCAGTTCTTCGGTTTCCCACTGGGATTCTGGTTTGCCCAGCAAGGGTCCATCTACGTATTTGTGGCGATGATTTTCTTCTACGTCTGGAAGATGAATCAGTACGACCGCAAACACGACGTCCACGAAGACTGAGGCGCCGACAATGGATACCCAAACTCTGATTTATCTGTTTGTCGGTGCAACCTTTGCACTGTACATCGGCATCGCCATCTGGACCCGTGCCGGGTCTACCAGTGAATACTACGTTGCCAGTAAAGGCGTTCATCCAGTTCTCAACGGCATGGCTACGGGCGCCGACTGGATGTCCGCGGCTTCGTTTATCTCAATGGCGGGGATTATTTCCTTCACCGGCTTTGACGGCAGCGTTTACCTGATGGGCTGGACCGGCGGCTACGTGCTCCTGGCCATGTGCCTGGCACCGTACCTGCGCAAGTTCGGCAAATTCACCGTGCCTGAGTTTATCGGCGAGCGTTACTACTCGCAGACGGCTCGCGTGGTCGCGGTAATCTGCGTGATCTTCATTTCCTTCACCTATGTGGCCGGGCAAATGCGCGGCGTTGGTATCGTCTTCTCGCGTTATCTGGAAGTAGACATCAACACCGGTGTAATCATCGGCATGTGCATCGTGTTCTTCTACTCCGTTCTTGGCGGCATGAAGGGCATCACCTACACTCAGGTGGCGCAATACTGCGTGATGATCTTCGCCTACATGGTGCCAGCGATCTACATTTCGATGCTGATCACCGGTAACCCAATCCCACAACTGGGCTTTGGTAGCGAAGTGACGGGCACTGGCCAGTCGGTTCTGGAGCGTCTTAACGGTCTGGGTACTGAGCTGGGCTTTGGCGTTTACACTGATGGAAGCAAGTCGACTATCGACGTGTTCTTCATCACCATGGCGCTGATGGTTGGTACTGCGGGCCTGCCGCACGTAATTGTACGTTTCTTCACCACGCCAACCGTACGCGCTGCTCGCCAGTCGGCCGGTTATGCTCTGTTGTTCATTGCCATTCTGTACACCACGGCTCCAGCTGTTGCCGCGTTTGCGCGTACCAACCTGCTGACGACCATTCCAGGTGTTGAATACAGCAATGCACCACAGTGGGTTAAAAACTGGGAGAAATCCGGTCTGATCGCCTGGCTCGACAAGAATGGCGACGGTAAGATTCAGTACGGTCCAGGTGCTCCATTTGCCGGCGCGCCAACCTTTTCGGCTGAAACCGGTGCCCATGGCGAGCGCCAGGTGACCAATGCCCCGACTGATGCGGCTACCGAGTTTTACGTCGACCGCGACATCATGGTTCTGGCCAACCCGGAAATCGCCAACCTGCCAGGTTGGGTAATCGCCCTGATTGCAGCCGGTGGTTTGGCGGCTGCCTTGTCGACTGCCGCTGGTTTGCTGCTGGTTATCTCGACCTCGATCTCCCATGACTTGCTCAAGAGCAACATCATGCCGAGCATCTCCGAGAAGCAAGAGCTGCTTGCTGCTCGTATCGCCGCGGGGGTTGCGGTGGTTGTGGCAGGCTTGTTCGGGATTTATCCGCCAGCCTTTGTGGCACAGGTGGTGGCATTTGCCTTCGGTCTTGCCGCAGCATCCTTCTTCCCGGCCATCGTCATGGGGATTTTCTCCAAGAAGATGAACAAGGAAGGTGCGATTGCCGGCATGGTTGTGGGCCTGGCATTCACCTTCAGCTATATCGTCTACTACAAGTTCATCAACCCTACCGCTGGCGCTGCTGACTGGTGGTTTGGTATCTCGCCTGAAGGCATCGGTACCTTGGGCATGATCTTCAACTTCGTAGTTGCGGTAGCTGTGGCTTCTGTTACCAGCGCGCCGCCAGAGCGCATCCAGCACTTGATCGAAGATATCCGTATCCCTCGCGGTGCGGGTGCTGCAATCGATCACTAAGCTATAGGTGCCCGTTAGCGCGGGTGTGCTGAAACAAAAATCCGACCTCTGCAAGGAGGTCGGATTTTTTTATGGCTGGGCTTCTGCTTGCCAGTGTTCAATTGAAGTATTGGCGACAGCTGGGGCTGGCCGATGCCTATCGGGTTGTCGGTTTGCGCGGACGGAACAGCAATGGCCAGCAGCCTAGCAGCGCCGGGATGCCCAATCCGAGCCAGGCAACCCAGTCCCACATGCCATCCCCGAGCAGGGCGCAGAACAAACCGAGCAGGCTGAGCAAGCCAATGACCAATGGCAGGGCGAAGGTTGATTGCTTCCAGCTCATGCATTGGCCTCCTTGCTATTTGACCGAGCAGCAGCGCCGTAGCGCCGTACCCACCACAAATACAAGCCGCTGATCAGTACGATAATGGTCAGCACATCAAGCACCGCCCATAGAATCTGCATGGGACGTCCGCCGTAATCACCAAAGTGCAGCGGTTGCGACATCGACAATGCGTCCATGTACCACGGCCGCTCAGCGACTGCGGTCACTTCAAGGGTGCGTGCATCAATCAACACGGGTGTCCACAGGTGCGCAGTGAGGTGCGTTGCCCCCTTCATAAACACGCTGTAATGATGCTCGCTGGAGAAGCGAGTACCGGGAAAGGCGATGAAATCCGGTTTCATGCCCGGTGTGGCTTGTTGGGCGATATCTATCAAGTTATTGGCGGATGCGCGCTCGGTCAGCGGCGGCGCGTCACGATAAGGCTCGACCAAGGCGCTCAACGCATCATTGCGCCAGGCACTGATCAATATATCGGCGCAAGCGCTGATCACGCCTGTGGTGCCGACCACAATGGCCCAGGTCAGGGTCACTATCCCAATCAGGTTGTGCAAGTCGAGCCAGCGGGTGCGGGCGGACTTTTGATGACGCACAGTGGCGAAATCGAGCCGGCGCATAAACGGTGCGTACAGCACTGCGCCGGAAACGCAGGCGACGACAAACAACAGGCCCATGAAAGCCAATAACAGCTTGCCGGGCAAACCGGCAAACATGTCCACATGCAGACGCAGGATAAACATCAGTACGCCGCCATTGGCCGCAGGCATCGCGACCGCTTCGCCGGTGCGGGCGTCGAGCATAAAGGTGTGCGAGGAATTGGGTTCGGTGCCCGCCGTGGCTGCGGTAATGGCGATCACACCATTGCTGTCATCTTCGTCGTAGCCAATGTACTGGATTACTTCGCCGGGGCGGCTGCTTTCTGCTTTATCCACAAGCTGTTGCAAGCTGAGCCGAGGCGTGTCCACGGGCATCTGGCGCAATTCGGGCGCCTCGCCGAGCAAATGCTCCAGCTCATGGTGAAAAGTCAACGGCAGGCCAGTAAGGGCCAGCATCAGCAGAAAGAGTGTGCAGATCAGGCTGGTCCAGGTGTGTATTTGTGACCAGCGTTTAATGGTGTTGCTGCGCATGACGGGGTCCATCAAAATGAGCGGCCAGTGGCCTGGCCGCTACTCGACTTAGAATTCGAGTTGAGCCGAGAAGGTCAAGGTGCGGGGCGCGCCAAGGTAATAGCTGCTCAACCAGTATTCCTTGTCTGCCAGGTTACTGACATTGGCACGCAGGGTCAGGTTGCTGTCGTTGGACACTGCCGTGCGATAACGCATACCTGCATCGAAGGTTGTCACCGAGGGCAAGCTGTGATTGTTGGCTTCGTCGGTGTAGATCTTGCCTGTGTAGTAGGCGCCTCCAGTCAAGGCTACGCCCGGCAGGGCACTGAGCTCGTATTCGTTGTAGAGCTTGGCGAACTGGCTGGCGACGTTGGTCGGTTTCTGGCCTTCGCTGGCGGCATTGCTTGAGTCTTTGACCTTTGGATCAAGCAGGGTCAAGCCACCGACCACTGTCCACTGCGGAATAACCTTGCCGGTTATACCGAATTCAACCCCACGGTTTTCCTGCTGGCCGTCGTCACTGTAAATACCCTGGCTATTGGTGTAGCTGTTGGGTTTCTCGATATTGAACAAGGCCATGGTCAGCAGGGTTTCGCCTACGGTCGCCTTGACTCCCAGCTCGTATTGCTCACTGACTTGTGGGGCCAATGCCTGGCCAGCGTTGAGTGCCGTGTTGGGCGCAATTCCACCTGCCTCCAGGCCTTCGATGTAGCTGGCATAGGTAGTCAGCCAAGGCAGGGGCTTGTAGATCAGCGAGATATTGGGCGTGGTTTCGCTTTCTTTGTAGGTGGTGGCTGTTTCGTCATAGCCAAAAGGGCCAGCAAAAACGAAGTCGTTGCTGTAGGTCTCGATGGTGCTGTGGGTCAAGCCAAGAATGGTCGACCACTGCTCATTGAAGGTGATGATGTCACCAATCAGCCAGTTGTCAGCCTGGGTACGGCTGGACAGGCGTTGGTCGCCATGGCCGACGCTGTAGCTGGGCTTGTCGACCTGTGGTTGCTGGTTGAATGGCAGGTCTGGAGTCACCGAGACGTACTGTGGGCCAGGGTATGGAATGTAGTCTTCGTAGTTGCGCTCACGGGACACATTGCCCTGATAACCCATGGTTACTTTGTGGCCAATGCTGCCGGTGTTAAATACCGAGTCGAGGTACAGGTAGCCCGAGGTTTCTTCGGTTTCAACCGGGGCAAAGGCATACAGCGGCTGGCTGTAGACATTGGCACTGTAGACCGTTGGGCCGGTGTAGGTGTATTCGTTCTCATACTGGGTGTAACCCAGGGCGCCACGCACGGTGAAGGTGTCGTTTAGCCGCCAGTTAAATCGGCTGCCAATGCGGTCGTGCTCGCTGTCGGAGAACGCCCAGCGCTGGCTGTAGAGTTTGTCATTGTCCAGTTTGTCGGCATCGGGACGCAGGGCTTGGTCGCCAAAGTACCAGTAGCTGGTCAGGCCGCGGGTTTCGCTTTTCTTGTGCGAGGCGTCAAACTGGATCAGCAGGTCGTCGCTGACATTCCAGTCAAGTGCCAGGGAAACCATCTCACGACGGTCTTTTTGCATATCTATCGCCGTCTCGCCGTCTTGGGCCAAGACATTCAGGCGATATGCAAACACTCCGGCTTCATCGATGGTGCCACCGAAATCGCCGTGCAGGTAATAGTTTTCGCCGCCAGCGTTGCCGAGGGTGACGCTGTTGTAGCGCTGGTAAGTCGGGCGCTTGAGTACGTAGTTGACCAAACCGCCAGGGCTGGCTGGGCCATAGAGGAAACCGCTGAGGCCGGTGAGGATTTCCAGCTGTTCCATTTCCTCGACAAAGTTGCCGCTGTCATAGCCGTTGCTGAAACGCAGGCCGTCGCTGGCCAGGCTCAAGTTACCCGAGCTACTGAAGCCACGCATGCTTACAGAGCTGGCATAACCTGCCGAGTTTGGCGAGGTGAACTGCGTCGATGGGTTGAGTTTGTAGACGTCATCCATCGAAGTGGCCTGGATATTTTCCAACAGGTCGCTGCTGATCACGTTGATCGAGTAAGGCGCGTCACGCAAAGGTAGGCCACCGAGCGCACCAACGTTTTGCACGGACTCACTGCGGTAGCCATCGGCTTCGCTGCCCGTGGTCAACTGGGTGCCAATGACCGTTGCGTCGGGCAGTGCCGCGGCGGATAGATCGCCTGAAACTGCTTTGAGGCTGTAACTGCCGGCGCTGTTGCGCTCAAGCTGCAAACCACTGCCTTGCAAGGCCGCTTCAAGTGCCTGGGTTGCCTCGTATTCACCCTGTACCGGTTGCGACATTTTGTTTGCCGTCAGCTTGGGGTCGATGCTCAGGGCGATTCCGGCTTGGGCAGCAATGTTGTTGAGTGTGCTGGCCAGCGGTGCTGCGGGCAGTTGGTAGGTCTCAGCCTTGGCAACTGTTGCGGCGCTGCTCAAGGTGATCGCAGCCAGCAGCAGGCTTGGGCGAAAACGTGCGTTGAATATTGGCATTGTGAACTGCTCTCAAAGGGTAATATGTCTCATTACCTTAATTGCCGAAGCAGAATCGAAAAGTGTCAGGGCCTGAGTGAAATATTTTTCCAGGGCCTTATTCAGCCGTTGCTGGCATTGGTTCGGCAGGCACTACGCGTACCCACCATTTACTGTGTTGTTCGAGGCGAACCGGCAAGCTCGGCAGCAGGGTCGCAAGTGCAAGGTCGCTGTTGTTCAACGGGAAGCTGCCGCTGAT
Organism: Pseudomonas segetis; assembly: GCF_900188155.1. Taxonomy (GTDB): domain Bacteria; phylum Pseudomonadota; class Gammaproteobacteria; order Pseudomonadales; family Pseudomonadaceae; genus Aquipseudomonas; species Aquipseudomonas segetis. The sequence goes on along the minus strand of NZ_FZOG01000006.1, from coordinate 16,516 downwards.
GCGCAGGTCGGCAACCTGTGGGTCTACGCTCAAATAGCCGCTGCGATATTGGGCGAGGGTTGCCACCAGGTCGGCCAGGCGCTGGTTCTCAACCACCAGCATGCCGTGAACCCAGGCATCCGCAGCCATGGGCGCAGGACTGGGCTGGCTCAGGCCCTGCTCGGTGATCAGTACTTGCTGGCCGGCACTGATGACGCGCCGATCCGGTCCTTTTGCCGGCTCTGCAGCGACCGCCGACTTGAGCACGACCAAGCGCGTGGTTTGGTTCGACTCACGCACCAGAAAACGCGTACCGAGCGCTTGCAGGCGACCTTGCTCGGTCTCGACAATAAAGGGGCGGGTATCGCCATGGGCGGTTTCCACCAGGATCTCACCGCTGTGCAGTACCAGGCGGCGCTCCCTGGCATTGAACTCGATATCGACCGAGGTGCGACTGTTGAGGCGCAGCATGCTGTTGTCGTCCAGCTGAACTTGCAGCTGTTCACCGCTTGCCGTTACCTGGTCCGCAAGCCAGTCGCGCAATGGGCGCTGATGATTGGCCCAGCCAGCACTCAACACCGCGAGCAGCGCAACACTGAGCAGCGACTTCTTGAGCGTGCCGGTTTTGGCCGATGGCTTGTCTTTGATCAGTGCCGCCCGCACCAGTGGTGAGGCATCACGGCTGATATCCTGCTCTATCAGTTCCAGGCGTTCCCAGGCCTGGGCATGTTCAGGCGCCGCGTTTAGCCATGCTTGAAACGCCCGGTGTTGAGCCGGGTCGTGATCTTCCGAACTGAGCTTGAGGCGCCAGTGGATTGCTCTATCGAGTATGGCGCGGCTGATGTCATTCATTGCGGCGCGCCGTAGCGAGCGATGTAGCATTGGCGCAGGGCCTGGGCCAGGTATTGGCGTACCCGCGAAACCGAGACGCCCAGTTTCTCGGCGATTTCCATATGTTTGAGGCCGTCGATCTGGCTATACAGAAACGCCGCACGGGCGTTGGCTGACAGCTCGCCAAGCAACTGGTCGATCCGAAGCAGGGCCTGGAGCGCTATCTGTTGTTGTTCCGGATCTGGCTGCAAGGGTTCTGGCAACTGGGCCAGTTCCGCCAGGTACGCCTGTTCGAGGCGGTTGCGCCGGTGCTGATCGATCAGCAGGCCTTTGGCGATGGTGGTCAGCAACGCGCGCGGCTCGTTAGGTGCGAGCAGCTCTGAGCGCCCGAGCAGGCGCACAAAAGTGTCTTGGCTGATGTCTTCAGCGCGTTGGCTGCAGTTGAGGCTTTTGCGTAACCAGCCGAATAACCAATCCCGGTGGTCACGATAAAGCATGCCCACCTGCTGATGGTTAATGGAGTTTGCCGAAGTCACGCGAACTGCTCTGTTATCTAAATAGAAAATACATCGAGAACTATTCGCATATATTCGCAGGAATGCAGTGTCGACCGCAATCTACTCCAGCAAATGCTGGATCAGTGGTCGTGCGCTGGCTGCAAATGCTGGCTGACGAATGAAGCTGGCATCACCCTGTCCATAGATTCAGATCAATAAGTCCTGGCTGGGTATGCCTTAACCTCAAGCTTTCGCCTTTTGTTGTGTGCCATTCCATGACCTTACCCCGCAAAACCGAGTTGCTCTCACCTGCCGGCAGCCTGAAAAACATGCGTTATGCCTTCGCTTATGGCGCCGATGCCGTGTATGCAGGGCAGCCGCGTTATAGCTTGCGTGTGCGCAATAACGAGTTCGACCACCAGCACCTGGCGCTGGGCATCAACGAGGCGCATGCGCTGGGCAAGCAGTTTTATGTGGTGGTAAATATTGCTGCCCATAACGCCAAGCTGAAGACCTTTATCAAGGACTTGAAGCCTGTGGTCGAGATGGGCCCGGATGCCTTGATCATGTCAGATCCGGGGCTGATTATGCTGGTGCGGGAGGCCTTTCCACAGATGCCTGTACACCTGTCGGTCCAGGCCAATGCGGTTAACTGGGCCAGTGTCAGGTTCTGGCAGCAAATGGGCTTGAGCCGGGTGATCCTGTCACGCGAGTTGTCGCTGGAGGAAATCGCCGAAATTCGGCAACAGGTCCCGGATATGGAGCTTGAGGTTTTTGTCCATGGCGCATTGTGCATGGCGTATTCAGGGCGTTGCCTGCTCTCTGGCTACATGAACAAGCGAGATCCCAACCAAGGCGCCTGCACCAATGCCTGCCGCTGGGAATACAAGGCGCAGGAGGGTCGTGAGAACGAACTGGGCAATATTGTCGCGTCCACAAAGCAGGGCTGCACCGATTGCACAGGCGCTGAACAGGCAGAGCCAACCCTTGGACAGGGTGCGCCAACCGACAAGGTTTTTGTACTGGAGCAAAGCACTCGGCCGGGCGAGGCCATGCCAGCGTTTGAGGACGAGCACGGCACCTACATCATGAACTCAAAGGATCTGCGCGCGATCCAGCACGTCGCTCAATTGGTAAGCATGGGCGTGCACTCACTGAAAATTGAAGGACGGACCAAGTCGCACTTCTATTGCGCCCGCACTGCCCAAGCCTATCGCCGGGCGATTGATGATGCCGTGGCGGGCAAGCCGTTTTCCATGGAGCTGATGGATACCCTGGAGTCGCTGGCCAACCGTGGCTACACCGAAGGGTTTTTACGCCGGCATGTGCATGACCAGTACCAGAATTATGAGCGTGGCTCGTCTGTTTCGGAACAACAGCAATTTGTGGGTGAGTTCACCGGCAAGCGCATTTCAGGCAGGGCGGAGGTTCAGGTGAAGAATCGCTTTGCTGTCGGCGACGGACTTGAGTTGATGACGCCCAAGGGCAACCTGCGGTTCACCCTGACCGAACTCTATGGGAATTGTGGACAAGACCTGCTCGTTGCGCCCGGAGACGGCCATGTCGTTTACCTGGCCGTGCCGGATGACCTTGAACTCGATTACGCCTTGTTACTGCGTGACCTGGACGCTGTTGTCGCCGCTCCAAACCAAGTCAAAGCGAGTGCCTACCCGGTCGGCGAAGCCACAGGTTAAGCCGTTGTTGCAGCGCTAGCAGGCTGTCGAGCTTTTGCTGGCGCGCCTTGCAGAGCAGGATCAGGCTCAGCTCGGCTGTGGCCAGTGCATCGGCGCTGGCGTTGTGACGCTGCTGCACCTGCAAGCCAAAATGCTGGGTCCAGCTATCCAGCCCAGCGTGTTCCAGCGCGGCATCCGGACATAACATCGGAGCGAGTTGGGCAACGTCGAAAAAATCGTGTTGCAGGCGATAGCCCAGGCTTTGCTTGAGTGCCCGGCTGAGCATGCGTTGGTCGAAGGCGGCATGAAACGCCAACAGTGGGCTGCTGCCGACAAATGTCATGAAGTCCAATAACGCCTCGGCCGGTTCGGTTCCGGCGGCGATCATGCTGGGCGCAAGGCCGTGGATCAGTACGCTGGCGCTGACTTTATGGTTTTCGCACGACAGGGTGCATTCGAAGTGCTGGGCAAGGTCGACGGCGCCGTTTTCGATGACCACCGCACCAATCGCCAGCAATTGGTCGCGCTTGACATTCAGGCCACTGGTTTCCACATCCACGACCACCATGCGCTGCTGGTCGAGTATGGCTGTGTCGAGCGCTGCGGGTGCCGCCAACTGCTCCAGTCGATGTTGTTGTTCGCCGCTTAACTGTGTTGGGCGGCCGGTAAGCCAGTTCAGTGCATTCATAGTTGATAACGTAGCGCCAGGCTGGACTGCAGGCGTTTGGCCTGACGAAATGATTCACGCAGGATACGCCGGTCAAGATGGTTGAGCCTGTCTGGATCAATCCGGTTGGAGTATTCCAGCCCTTGTTTGGCTTGTTGTTGATGATGTTGCATACGGGTTTGCTGAATGAAGTGATAGGCCTCCTCATAAGCGGCGCCATCCTGGGCATCAATCACGCCTTTGTCGATCAGGCCCTGCAAGCGCTCAAGGGTGTTACTGCTTTCGATTCCGTTGGCCAGCGCCAACAGGCGAGCACCGTCCACAAAGGGTGTCAGGCCCTGAACCTTGAGGTCGAGGGTGTCTTTTTCCACGCCTTTGCGCGCCACTACGAAGTCTCTAAATCGCCCGACCGGTGGGCGTTGGCGCAGGGCGTTCTCGGCAAGCATGCGCTGGCTCAGGGTGTTCTTGGCAAACTTATCCAGCAACTCGGTGCGTAACTGCGCGCAGCCTTGCGGTTCGCCCCAGACCACCCGCAGATCAAAGTAGATGCAGGAGCCAAGCAGGTTCTCGGGGGTGGCATTGGAAATAAAGTCGTCGAAGCGTTGCGACCACTCCTGTTGCGACAAACACAATTCGGGGTTGCCCGCCATGATGTTGCCTTTGCACAAGGTGAAGCCGCATTGGGCAAGGTGCAGGTTGATTGCATGGGCCAAGGGTAGCAGTCGCTCGCGCTTGGCGGCTGCGTCAGCGGTGTTTTCAGCCGCAAACATGATGCCGTTGTCCTGGTCGGTCAGCAGCGTTTGTTCGCGTCGACCCTCGCTGCCAAAACATAGCCAGGTAAATGCGAAGCCAGGATCACCGAGTTCCTCGATGGTCAGTTCAATCACCCGGCATACCGTGTGATCGTTGAGTTGGGTGATCAGTTGGGTGATCTGTGTGGAGCTGGCGCCATGTGCCAGCATTCGGTCAACCAACTGTTGGATGTTGCTGCGCAAATTGATCAGGGTTTCCAGCTTGCTTGCATTGCGGATGCTGCGCGCCAGGTAGACCAGGTCAACCCGCTGCAACGAGAACAGGTCGCGCTCAGAAACCACGCCACTGAGCTGGCCATGTTCGACTACGCAGACGTGGGCGATATTGCGCTCGGTCATGGCAATGGCGGCATCGAAGGTGCTGGCGCTGGCGGGCAGGCGAAAGGGCTTGGCGGTCATTAATTGTTCGATGGGCAACTCGAGTGAACTGCCATCGGCAATGACCCGGCGCAAGTCACGCAGGGTAAATATGCCCAGCGGTTGCAGGCGTTGGCTGACAATCACGATGCTGCCGACATGTTGCTCATGCATTATTTTGACGGCTTCGCGCACAGTCGTATCCGGCGCGCAGCTGACCGGTTTGCGCATCAGCCGCTCACTCAGCTTGCTGTCCAGCGAGTACTGCGAGCCAAGGCTTTCGGTTGCGCGTAGCTGTACCTGTTGATTGACCTGGTCGAGCAGGCTACTGACGCCACGCAAGGCGAAATCGCGCAAGGGAGCGGAAAGCTCAAACAGCTTGATGAATATCGCCTTGCGCAATAACAGGCAAAAACTGTCCTGGGCGGCGATATGTTCGGTTCGCGTAGCGCGTTCGCCGATCAGCGCGGAAAGAGGAAAGCACTCACCTGTGGTGATCTCAAAGGTGGTTTCGCCGTTCGCTTTTGCCGCATGGGGGCGGGCGCCACGGATAAGCCCTTGCTTGACGATATAAAAGTAATCGACCGGGCCGTCGCTGGGCTTGAGTATGCTCTCGCCCTGGCTATAGAAGCGCAGTTGGCAGTGTTCAACCAGATAGACCAGGTGGGTCAAGTCCATTTGGTTGAAAGGTGGGAATTTTTGCAGGAATTCAACGGTGCCGTGGATGTTCTGCGACACCGCGGTTTTACCTGCACGTTCGAACTCGTTCTCAGCCATGCCAGCGTTCCTGTTTTGACCATGGTGCTTTGCTTGCTGCAATGCGCCCATTCGACGTAAGTCTAGTCGTTGCAGGTATTGCGCCCGGTTTCGGTGCTGGTAGAGCCAGGCTGTCGATGGCTGCAGGGCTGGGGGTTATACCGCTGTGCGTGACTTGGGCCTGTTGATGCTGAGGACCTTGGGTTGCTGTAATCCAGGAGTTTCGATCCAAGCCAGGTCGCCATGTTCAGTGTTGTGCAAGATAAGCACCTGGATGCTGCGCAAGGTATCGATATCGTCGCTGGAGACCGAGAAGCTTTTCGACAGGCCCCGGTCGCACAGGTTAGGGCTGTACTCGCGGCGTGAGCGACGCGGTGCGCGCAGTTGATTGTACTTGGCCCATGTGATCAGTATTGCGCCAAGCAATGCGCCTTCGAGCAGGTAGAACGAGATTTGCTCGATCAGCGGCATGAACGATTGGACAAACAAATTCTGGTATTGCTCGGGGTTGGCAATCACCTGTTTGATAAAGGGCACCGCGCCGTTGGTCGTGAGGTAGATAAAGCCTGCCCATGCAGCCAGGGTCAGCAGGGTGTCGATGCTTTTCGGCAGCCAGTTTTGTTCAGTTCTGATGATGCTCATGGTTCACTCCGTTTGATGCCACGATCAGGGCTGGTCCAGCGTGCTCGTTTTCCTCGAGCGCTAATCATTACTTTCGGGAAGCTCACCAACGTCGTGAAAAACGTCAGTAGCCAGAAGGCCAGGGGGTACCAGACTGTCCAGAACAGGGCTTGGCCCAGGCCTTTTTCATACTTGCGCTCAATCAACAGGCTGAGTCCGAATTGTGCGAGGCAGACTGACGCGAGCAGTACGCCGGTAAATCCGGGCGGCAACATATCGTTGACACGGTAGTTAGGCGCTACCTCGAAAAACTGGCCGATAAGCCACAGCACCAGTGACAGTGCCAGCGCAAATGCCCAGGTCGCCGACATGGCGAACTCCAGTAGCAATGGCCACATATAGCGATAGCGCCAGGACCAGATGGTGCGTATGTTTTTCAACAGGACTTCGGCGCCGCCCTGCGCCCAGCGCTTGCGTTGTTTCCAGAGCCCGGCCAGGGTTTCAGGCATCAGGATCCAGCACAAGGCACGCGGCTCATAGAAGATCGTCCAACTGTCGAGTTGAAGTTTCCAGCTGACGTCGATGTCTTCGGTGATCATGTCCGGGCTCCAGTAGTCAATGCGGTCCAACGCACTGCGGCGAAAACTCGCGACCACCCCCGAAATTGTAAATACACGGCCGTAGACCCTTTGCGCGCGCTTGATCAAGCCGATAATCGAAGAGAATTCACCCACCTGAATACGCCCCACCAGGGTTGAGCGTGTACGAATCCTCGGGTTGCCGGTGACGGCGCCGACACGAGGGTTTTCGATCAATGGCTTGACCAGAAATGCTGCAGTGTCACGGCTCAGCAGTGCATCACCATCAATGCAGACCAGGTATTCGCTGTTAGCGGCAAGCGCGCCCATGCGCAGGGCCACGGCCTTGCCCTGGTTCTGCGCCAGGTGGAGCACACGCAAGCGTGGTTCGCGCGCTGCAATTTGATCGAGGACCTCGCCGGTGTTGTCCTTTGAGCCATCGTTTACCGCTATGACTTCGATATTCGGGTAGCGTTGGCTCAGGGCAGCACGAATGGTCTCATGGGCATTATCGCCCTCGTCATAGCAGGGGATGATGATTGAAATTAACGGTTCGCCATCCAGGGCAGGGGCTGGGTTGTCGCCATCATGCGACCATTTCCAATGGCGCTCCCAGTGAAGCCAGAAGTACAGCCCACCGACAATCCAAAGCATCGACATCAGCAATGGGTAGATAAAGATAAAATTCAGCATCACTGCACTGCTGATGCCTTCAGCCAAGCCAAATGGGAGGCCAATAACGATGGCCAGGACTATTAGTGCTATCAGTCGGTCTATCATGGTTGCGGCGTCCAGGCGTTGGAGAATGCCGGGCGAATCCCTTCCAGCGCCGGCTCGTTGCGGACGAAATTGTCTGGGTAATAGCCGTAGTTGACGACGCCTTGCCATTGCAGGCGCTGCATCCATTGGGCAAGTTGCCCGGCATCGATTGCCGGTGCGTTGGGCTTGCTCCAGTCCCGGGCCTGCAACTCGAAAACTGTGCGTTTCAGCGCGCCTGGACGCTTGCCAATAATGGCCACCATTTTTTCCAGCCAGGCGTTGGAGTCCTCCAGCTTGACCCCTTCCATCAGCGGCATCGCCATTGGCGCCGTCCAGTCATAGCTGGCGAGGAAGTTGTCGAGGTTTTGCGCGAACCAGGTTTCACTCTCAGGGTTCATGATGGGTTCTGCGTAGATGTTGCGGGCAGTCTGTACCTGCGGGCCGCGAATGGCTTTTACTTTATCTGCCAGTTCAAGGGTGAAGTCAGTCAGGTACGCAGTCTTGAACACCGTCCATTTCTGCAGGGTTGCGCTGTTGCCTCGCAGTTGGGATATGTCACCCGGCAAACCTGCTTTGCGGTATGCGGCCAAGGCGTCCGGGCCGGCGTCCTCGAAGTCGGATAGCAGCGCATCATCATGGAAGAGCACACCATTGAAATTGCTGTAGCGGGCAAGGTCCTGGTAGAGCTTGGTGATTTGCTTGCGCACTTCGGTATTGAAGGGCGAAAGCCGCTGGTATTGCTTGGGGTCAACCGATAGGTTGCCAGTTTCAGGGTCCCAGCGTTGTACGCGAGGCAGTTTTTTATCCAGGTCGAAGCTCAACACCGGCATCCACGCGTAGACCTGCACATGAGCGCGGGTCTGCAACTGCCATGAGGCACGGTTGAACAGGTCGGCGCGCATTGGCAGGACGCTATTGGGAAAGTAGGTTTCGCTGACGGTGCCATCACCTTTGGGGTCGGCATATGCTTGCAGGAAGACCGTGTTGATTCCCAGGTCATAGATGCGTTGGACCAAGCTGCCAATGTTCTTGTCCATCTGCTGCGGGTCAGGGTCGTAGACGTAGTCGAGGTCTACATGGGCAACGCGCATCGAACTGGTTTCACGAATGTTCACGATGGCAGAGGCAAACTGGTCGATTTCAGGGTCACCACTGACCAAGTGACGAGGCCCTTCCTTGATGCTAGAGATGCGGCTCATGCCATCATCCAGGGTGAGCGCGATGCTGTAGCCGTTCTCGGCCGCAATGCTCAGAACTTCGCCGTTTTGCTGACCGTATGGCCATACCCAAACCCGTGGTTTGCGGCCGGTCGCTTGCTGTATTTTTGTGCTGATCCGGGCAATATCATTGCTCCAGCGTGCCTTGGCTTCGGCATCCGTCTCATAGCGCTTTTGTACAGGGTCGTAGTGACGGTTGGCTGCCGATGGCTCCAGGTTGCCCTGCGGGTTTGCCAAGGCCCCGGTGTGCATGTTGTCGGTGTGTGCCGCAATCTCGATCAGGGAATTGTTGGCCATGCGCTTGATTTGATCCCAGGTCGCGAACTTCTTGCGTTCGGTGGGCATGCCGGCGAAGTCGACAGGGCTGTTCTGGGGCGTGCTGACCCAGGCGCCCACAGGGGCATAAACGGCTGGCCAGTTGTAAGCTTCGAGCAGGGGCAGCACGCGGTCATGGAAACTGCTGTAGCCGTCATCGAAGGTCAGCAAGATCGCTTTTTCAGGCAGCGGTTTTTTGCTTATTCGCGCTGCCAGGACCTGGTCGACTGAAACCGCTTGGTAACCGCTGTCATGCAACCAGTTAAGCTGGGCGATCAGGTTGGCCGTGCGCACCGACACATAGTTCTGGTCTGCTTCCTGGTCTTCAATATCGTGATAGCAAATAGCCAAGACCTGACCTTCTGGCCAGGGGGCTTCGCTAGCGGGCAAGGCGCGGGCAAGTGGTGGCACAAAGGGCGGCCCTTCAGAGGCGCAGGCCGTGAGGAGTGTGAGGCTCAATGCCCAAAAGATGACTTTATAAAGAAAGCGCATGGCGGTACTCATCAAAAACGGTACGAAAGGTCGAACACAAGCCGGTATTCAGTCTCGCGTTCACCGTCGTAGGGGCGACTAAGTGCAGAGACGGTTGCACCGAAGTTGAGCTGGTCATCCAGGCTTACGCGTTGGCCGTAGCTGATAAAGCCAATGGGGTCGGTGCCATAATCGCGCTGGTTGTAGCTGCCCAGGCCGAACTGAGCCTGTTGGCTCCAGGTCCGCTCGTAGCGTTCATACAGCGAGTGCGAAAGGCGTAAGCCAGGCATGAAGCTAAAGTCATTGTCAGGGCTGAAGTACGGGCCTTCGCCGGGTTGGCTGTTATGGCTCGCACTGATATCAAGCAGGGCGTCGGCAATCAGCTTGGGCGATGTATAAACTCGCTCCTGACCTGAAATAGAGCCGCTTATGCGGTTGTTGCCATCATCAAAGCGCTGAGGCGAAAGCGATACGCGCCACATGCGGCTCTCGTTCTGGCGCCACATCAGGTAACCCGAGAAGCTGTCGGAGGTGACGTCGCTGTTTAGCGCGCGCAGGGGTGTTTCGCGAGACAGCCAGTCCATCGACCAGCCATATTGCCAGTAGTCGTTGAGGTCATGGCTGGCGCTGAGCCGCAAGCCCTGTTTGTTGCCATGGCCGTAATTCTGATTGTTAATCTCAGCTTCAACACTGTGATTGCGGCTGCGCCACTCGACACCTGCACGCTGGTAACGGTTGCGGCCCTTGCCTTCCTGGAACTCACCCTGGCTGTAACCAAGGCCGCCAAATACCCGCCAGTTGTAGTCAATCGGTGAGCTGTACAGGACGGTATCGATTCCAAAGTCACCAGTGCCTGTGGCTGTGTTGTCGGGGCTGACACCACCATTACTGGAAATCCTCAACTCCGCCATATTGTGTAGTTGGCGGGCGCGATCAAGACGTTGCGCGGCGAGCCCCTGCGGGTTGCGCGTAATCACATCGTCTGCATACAACTCAAACTGTCGCCACTCTTGAAGCGCTTGGGCTGTATAGCCTTGACTAAGCTCGACATCGAGAGAGCGCGGCGAGATATTCTCCGCTTCCTTCAGCTCTGTTTCGGAGCGACGCGGCCAGCCACGCGCGGAGTAGATGTCAGCACGAAGGGTTCGGAGTTCTGTATTGCCTGGTGCGCTGTTGGCCAGGTCTTGGGCTTTTGCTTCAGCGCCAGCCAAGTCGTTACTCGATTGAGTCGCATTGACCTCCATGACCTTGCCGGACAACCAGTCGGGATTATTCTTCCCGCCGGGTAAGCCTTTTTGATAGAGCCGCTTCGGCTGCTCGGCAATTATGGGGATAAGCTGGGCGGCTTCAGCATCTTGCTGGCTTTCTTCAAGGGCGTAATACAGCGCTTGCAAGTCAGACAGGTGGGCGGGGGATTTTCTATCGCCTGCGTCCACTATCTGCCGGTATAAAGTTGCAGCCTTCTCGGGTTGGCGCAGATAGAGTTGAGCACCTGCAACCCAGCGCAATGCATAGTTCGGCAGCTGCACGCCCTGGGCGTTGAAGTACGCATATTCATCCAGCACCTGTTGCATATAGCTGCGGCTGTAAAGTGCGCCAATACGGTCAATTCGCAGTGCCTTTGCATCCTCTTTCGCCTGGGCAATGGGCGCCCAGGCAGCCAGCAGTTTGCCAGCTTCGGACAGGGCTTTGTCAGCCAGCTTGAAACGCTCGTTTTCTTTGGCTGTTGGCAGATCAGACATGCGCACGTAGTCCGCCACTCTTGATCTTTGCAAGGTGCGTAACTCATGGTCATTGATCAGGCCTGGCGTTTGTTCGGCAAGCTTGAGCGCTTTGGAGTTCAGGCCCGCACGCTGCAGAGCCAAGAGGTATTCGCGTTTTACGCTGTTGTTTTTAGGCGCCAATCTGCGAGCTTCGGCCATTTCCTGCAGTGCGCTATATGGCTGCTGGTTGCGCGTGTAGGCATAAGCGAGGGCCAAGCGACGTTCTACATTTTTGGGTTGTTTGGCCACCAGGGATTGTGCCTGGCGTGCTGCTTCAGCTTGTTTGCCTGAGTCGGCCAGGGTCATGACCCGACCGACAAGAGCACCGTTGTCGGACGGTCTTAGTTGCAGTACCTGAGTGTAAGTGGCCAGTGCCTGCGGCCATTGCTGCAAATTGCGATACGCCCGGGCAACAGTGGCTAATACATCTGCGTTGGGCTTTAGAAAGGTGCGGCTGTCTTCATACTGGCTGACAACTTCCTTATCCAGTCCGGCCCAGCCAGCGATGAGTATGTGGTCGCTGGCATATAGCTGTGAGCGCTGGGTCTTATTGGCATCACGCAGGAAGTTGAGTGCGGGCGTAAAGTCGCCATCACGCGCACCAATCACAAGTTGGTCATAGCCTGAAGTTTGTGCTGCTACTGTGCTCGAACACGCCAACGCCATGCAGAGGCAGAGAGGGTGAGCAGTGAACACAAGGGCATGAGCCTTTCTGCGCAAACGCAGCAAGGGTGAATTAGGATTTACTATCACGTTAGCCATCTTTTAAATGGGCGAGCGGCCTGTGAGTTAAAAACCATTGGCAGGCGTTGCTCAGGGAGCCCGTACGATGGCATTGGCTGCAATTGCCCACTTATGGTCGCGGCCGAATACTGATGCCAGGTTTAACCAGTCTGAGTTGGTTTGTACGGTTCTGTTGTTGCTGAGCATTGAATAGCCGGGGTTAGGCCGGTATTGAATCCTCAGCTCAAGAGGGAAGTGCTTGTGAGTCACAAACATTTCGCTATAGGTCGATTATTTCAGCGCGGCCCCGGTTGAAGGGGAATAGGAAAGAATTTTTCAGATTTGCTGGCCCCATGGCAAAGAGGGGCGAGCGGAAATATCCAATGCCAAGCGCCTGCGCAAACTAAAACACCCTGCGAAGCCAGCGCCTCGCAGGGTGTCATGGTGACGGCTTCACTAACCGTCTAGTCGCAGCTTGCTGTCCAAAGACTATCTGCGTTGTTGGCTTGCCTGATCACCCACGCTTTTTGGGGGGGCAATGTTGCCGTGGATTTATTTTTTTCCGGGGGCTAGCAAGGCGTTGACCGAAGCATCGAAATAAGCCACCTGCAACGGGTAGTCCCGGCCCAGCAACTTGCCTTGGCCATACCAGGTGATGCCATTTTGCTTAAGTGTCAAGCCACCCGCACCGAACTCGAATAAAGAGCCTGTCGAAGCACTAAAGGCAAATTGTTCAGCGTCCGCTCGCAGCAGGTTATAGCGTGTTCCGGCAGCGGGCAGTTGCTGCTTGACGCGCTTTAAATAAACCGGGGCAAGTTTGGCGAACAGCTGGGTGGTCAACCGATGGTATTGATCAATCGATAATCCAGGTCGGCGTTGCAATTCACTGGCAATCAAGGCGAATACATCCGCATTTGCCCGCGCAACTGCCAGCTTGATTGGCAATGTCATGGCCAGGCTTTTCTGGTCAATGCGCAGCTCTGTCTTGGTCTTTGGCTGGGCCGCAACTTTCGGTTTATCCGCCTCGTCCTTTTTGCTGTCCTTTTTGTTGTCTTTTTTACTGTCCTGCTTGGCAGGTGCCGTGGAGGCTTCAGGTTTTACCTGGCTCCAGACCATAAACTCCTTGGCGTCTACTGGTGAAAGTACGCCTGCTGCAAGGTAAGCCGCACAAGCGGTGCTCTGTGCTGCGTTATCGCCATTGACCAGCAATGACAAGGGATTGCCTTGCTTGGGTACAGTGCCTGGCTCGACCTTGTGCTGCTGAAGAAATGCATTCACCTTATCTTGGCTGAGGTCACCGCGGGCCAAACCACAGATTTGCGTCATCACGTCGGATTCGTTCTGTTTGTTCAGATTAGGTTTTAGCGAAAATACCCCTTCTTGAATGATGGGCAGAGCTGGAATGCTCAGCCAATTACGTTGAGTGGAAGCGGCTTGTGCAACGGGTGTGTTGGCTTGATTGCAACCTGTTAGCCCCAGCAACCCAACCAAGGTGACTGCAGTAAGAGAACGAAACGCCATGGCGCGACCTCACAATATTGGATGATTTCCCAGGCTCAGCGCTGAGCGCAACCAGCCTGATCCGTAGGGAATGGTTGTTGGTGGAGCAGGGCGGCATTGAGCTGCCCTGAATCCGGTTTAGATGAAGTGAATCGTGATGCTTGTGCGCCGGTTGGGAGCCAGGCACTCAATGACTTGAGCAGACTTTGCACCAGGGCAGTTCACTAAAGGTTCACTGGCTCCGCGACCCTCTGCGCTGATGAGTGATTGCGGAATGCCCTTTTCAAGCAAGTAATTGCGAACTGCAACAGCACGGGCGGTCGACAGTGCATCATTGTCTGCACGGCTGCCAATACGATCGGTATAGCCAACCACTTCAATTCGATCTACTTGCGTCAGGTCAATATCATTGGCCAACTGATCCAGGCTTGCGCGGCCCTGTGCGCTCAGGGTTGCACTTGCAAAACCGAAGGCTGCATCGGCGGACAGGTCCACATTCTTCACAACTGGTGCTTGCGGTGCGGGTGTCATGCAGTCGGAAGGGGAGAAAAAGAACGACTGCGCCAGCACGTCCTTGTCAAACAACACCTTGTACTGACACACCTTGTCAGGCCCCTCGGGCTGGCGGAACTTGAAGATATAGTCCCATTCGCGTACCCCAATGATGCCTTCATTGAACTGCGGATGACCGATCAAGGCCATGATCTGCTTCTTGGTCATGCCGGCGCGAATGCTGGCCAGGTTATCCTGATTGACGTAGTAGCCCTCGGGCATGCTGGCATCGCTCATCTCGGGAAAAACCGGCTGGTCGGTCTTGCCTGCATCATCGACATTGCTGATGGTGCCGCAAGCAGATAACGCGGCGAGCGCGGTGGCAGCCAGTGCCAGTCGGAAACCGCTGTGGATAAATTGCTTATACATCTTGAATACCTCTAAACCTTTGCAAAGAGGAGCCCGGTCGAAACCGGGCTCGCTGCCCTAGTTGCTTACCACTGGTAACCAACACCCACTGACACACCGAACTCGCCTTGTGAATCAGCGGTGCCCGCCAGTTTGCTTACCCACTTGCCGTTATCCGAGATGGTCGAAACACCAATCGCCAGAGAGCTTTGACCGCGGTAGTTACCAACACCGGCCGAGACCATGCTGGCGCCTGGAGAATATGGCTGTGGCAATGCAGCTGCAGCCATGGCACCGGCGATACCCGCGCTCAGCGTGTCGTCCTGATCCTTCAGGTCATGTCTGAGTGCGTTGTAGGTGTTGTCGATCCGGTTGTTGATATCGCCAGTCGATTGCTTGAGTTGCGACACGTTGACCGCGTCGGTATCAGCTGTACCAGCTGCCACATTGGTGATCTGCCGCTCATTACCCGCAGAACCTACCGAGACACTGTTGTCGCGGCTGGCAACCGAGTTGCTACCCAGGGCGACCGAGTTGCTGGTGGTCGCTCTAGCGTTATTACCGATCGCCACGCTGCTGGCAGCGGCAGCCTGTGCACCGTCACCCATGGCGACAGCAGACTTACCAGAAGCCGAAGCGTTGGTACCGGCTGCAATGGCGTTGTTGCCTGTCGCGCCATCGTTGTTGTAGTTGGCCGACTGTTTGCCACCGTCATTGACGCTGTAGTAATGGGTCTTGCTGGCTTCGATCTCATCACTGGTGGCCGCACCGGCCGCCTTGAGCTGAGCTACGTTGACCGCATCGCTGTCTTCGCTACCGGCGGCGACACCGGTGATCTGACGGAATTGGCCGTTGGCAGCATCACCCACGCTCACTGCACCTTGAGTGCTGGTGGTCGCGGCAATTGCAGCTTGCTGAGTATCGCTGGCACCGTCAGGAACATAACCTGCCGCACCTGCCTCACGGTCAGCCACTGAGCCACCGCCCAACGCTACACCGCCTTCGGCATTGGCATGGGCGCCATTACCAACGGCCACGCTGTTGCCTGCATTGGCCTGCGATTCATTACCCATGGCCACCGCAGCTTCGCCTGTGGCGGTTGCAGCAACACCTGCAGCCATGGCGTTAGTGCCAGTTGCGCCGGTGTTGTCGTAGTTGGCCCCTTGGGTGCCGTTGTCGTTGACGCTGTAGTAATGAACCGCGCCAGCCGCAGCAGCAGCGGATACCGCTTTCAACTGAGCCACGTTAACCGCGTCGCTGTCTGCGGTACCGGCAGCCACGCCAGTGATCTGGCGGAAGATGCCAGCATCGGCGTCACCAATACTGAATGCACCTTGGGTGCTGGTGGTCGCATTGATCGCAGCGCGCTGGCCATCGCTTGCGCCGGCAGGCACATAGCTTGCCAACCCGGCTGCACGGTTTGAAACCGAGCTGCTACCCAGGGCAATACCGCCTTCAACGCTTGCGCTGGCATTGACACCTGCCGCCAAGGCGTTGATGCCGGTGGCGCCGTCGTTGTCGTAGTTGCCACCCTGCACGCCGTTGTCGTTGACGCTGTAGTAATGGGTCTTGGCTGCATTAACCTCATCGCTGGCTGCTGCTGCAACTGCCTTGAGCTGAGCCACGTTGGTTGCATCGCTGTCTTCGGTACCTGCCGCCACACCAGTGATCTGACGGAACTGGCCGGTGGCAACATCGCCCACGCTGAGTGCGCCCAAGGTACTGGTTGTAGCGGTGATGGCAGCCATATGGGCAGCATCTGCGCTGCTTGGCGTATAGCCCGCGATACCGCCAGCGGTGTTGGCAACCGAGTTGCTGCCCAGGGCAATACCGTCGTCGACGCTGGCAGAAGCATTGACACCCGCTGCCAAGGCGTTGATGCCGGTGGCACCGTCGTTGTCGTAGTTAGCACCCTGCACGCCGTTGTCGTTGACGCTGTAGTAGTGGGTCTTGGCTGCATCGATTTCATCGCTTGCGGTATCCGCCACAGCAGTCAACTGCGCAACGTTTACCGCATCGCTGTCTTCGGTACCTGCCGCGACGCCAGTGATCTGGCGGAACTGACCAGTGGTGGCGTCACCCACGCTGACCGCACCC
>NZ_FZOG01000012.1 GCF_900188155.1 Pseudomonas segetis | reverse complement strand
TCGGCGCGGAAATTGCCGGCAGCATCGAAGTCGGTCACCGGGAAGGACAGCAGACCGGAAGAGAGGATGGACTTCAGTTCTTGTGGATTCATTATTCGAACACCCTGGGGATAATTGTAGAGTCGGTACGAGTACCAAACCGAGGAAATACGTTATCGTACAACTATATAAATTGCCAACTGGATTTTTTATCCAGGCCGACGGAATGCTCGTGCTCGACGGACGCCGGGTTTTAATCCTGGCAAGGGATCGACGTTGGGCAACCCCTGCTCCAGATGGGTTAAAGCGCGAATTCTCGCCAATAACGCAGTGATCCTCCGGGCAGCTTTCTTTCCAAATCGTTAAAACATCGACTTTAGTCACGTTGACAAGCCGGAGAAGCCCTGTTGAAATCAGTCCATAAATAGTTATACGACAACGTATAACCACACAAACAATAACAATTTAAATGTCAGAGGCCACCTCATGACCACCCAATCCCCAGCCCAATCGCGCTTCTCACGCCTGCTGCTAACCGGCGCCGCTGGCGGCCTAGGCAAAGTACTACGTGAAAGCCTGCGGCCTTATGCAGACGTCATTCGTCTATCCGATATTGCGCCAATGGCACCCGCGACCGGCCCACATGAAGAGGTCGTTCCCTGCGACCTGTCTGACAAGGCAGCTGTGCATGCCCTGGTTGATGGCGTAGATGCCATCCTGCATTTTGGCGGGGTATCCGTAGAGCGTCCGTTCGAAGAGATCCTTGGCGCCAACATCAGCGGTACCTTCCACATCTATGAAGCGGCCCGCCTGCATGGCGTCAAGCGCGTGGTCTTCGCCAGCTCCAACCATGTAATCGGCTTCTACAAGCAAGACCAGACCCTCGATGCGCTCTCCCCTCGTCGTCCGGATGGTTACTACGGCCTGTCGAAATCCTACGGCGAAGACATGGCCAGCTTCTACTTCGATCGCTACGGCATCGAGACGGTCAGCATCCGCATCGGCTCCTCGTTCCCCGAGCCGCAGAACCGCCGCATGATGTCGACCTGGTTGAGCTTCGATGACCTGACCCAGCTGATCGAAAAATCACTGTTCAGCGCCGATGTCGGCCACACCGTTGTCTACGGCGTATCGGACAATGCACAGGTGTGGTGGGACAACCGCTATGCCGCGCACCTGGGTTTCAACGCCAAGGACAGCTCAGAGGTGTTCCGCGACAAGGTCGAAGCGCAGCCACCAGTGGCGGCAGACGATCCCGCAGCGATTTACCAGGGTGGCGCTTTTGTTGCCGCAGGTCCTTTCGAGTAAGCCCAGCGGCTTAATCATCGGTCCCGTAAAACAACAAGAGACGCAGCCATGCAAGCCGAATTGATACTTGATGCCCGTAATAGCGTTGGCGAAAGCCCGGTCTGGAACGTGCAGGAACAATCATTGTATTGGGTCGATATTCCCGCCAGGCGCCTGCACAACTGGCAAGCCGCCAACGGGCAAACCCAAAGCTGGCAAGCCGAAGAGATGCTCGCCTGCATTGCCTGCCGCACCGAAGGCCAAGGCTGGATCGGCGCGATGCAAAGCGGCATTTTCGACCTGCAACCACAGCATGACGGCAGCTTGCGCACGCAACTGCTGGCTGGCGTCGAACATGCACAACCTGGCATGCGCTTCAATGACGGTCGCTGTGATCGCCAGGGTCGCTTCTGGGCCGGCAGCATGCTGCTGGATATGGCCGCAGGCGTTTCGGCAGGTGCGCTCTACCGCTTCACCGATGGCCAGCTGACCAAACAGCTGGATAACTTCATCGTCCCCAACGGCCTGGGCTTCAGCCCGGACGGACGCACCCTTTACCTGTCCGACTCGCACCCCAGCGTGCAGATGATCTGGGCATTCGATTACGACACCGATGCAGGCACCGCGCATAACCGCCGCGTATTCGTCGATATGAATGCATTCCCTGGCCGCCCGGATGGCGCGGCGGTCGATGAAGACGGCTGCTACTGGATTTGCGGCAACGACGCCGGGCTCATTCATCGCTTCACCCCGGACGGACGCCTCGATCGCTCCCTGGCGGTACCGGTCAAGAAGCCTGCCATGTGCGCCTTTGGTGGCGCCGACCTGAGCACCCTATTTGTGACATCCATTCGACCCGAGGGTGATCTGTCCGATCAACCACTGGCCGGTGGCGTGTTCGCTCTTCACTCGGGGACCAAAGGGCTACCTGAGCCCCTGTTCCGCGGCTGATCCACCCGCTGTTCAACACTGTTCGCAACACTGCACTCAAAAACAACAAGACTGGAGATTCAAATGAATTTCAAACGCAAGTTGCTCATCGCTGCTCTCCCTTTGGCCTTTTGCCTGTCTAGCGCGGCTAACGCCCTGGAAATCAAATTCGCCGAGATCCACCCGGCAGGCTACCCGACAGTAGTTGCTGAAGAAGCGATGGGTAAGAAAATCGAAGAAGCCAGCAACGGCGACATCACCTTCAAAATGTTCCCGGGCGGCGTGCTCGGTTCAGAAAAGGAAGTGGTTGAGCAGACCCAAATCGGCGCCATCCAGATGACCCGCGTCAGCCTCGGCATCGTCGGTCCGGTTGTGCCGGATGTAAACGTGTTCAACATGCCATTCGTGTTCCGCGACAGGGAACACATGCGCAAGATCATCGACGGTGAGATCGGCCAGGAAATCCTCGACAAGATCACCAACTCCGAATTCAACCTGGTCGCCCTGGCCTGGATGGACGGCGGTACCCGCAACCTCTACACCAAGAAGCCAGTACGCAACATCGAAGACCTCAAGGGCATGAAGATTCGCGTCATGGGCAACCCGCTGTTCGTTGACATGATGACCGCCATGGGCGCCAACGGCATTGCCATGGACACTGGCGAGATCTTCAGCGCCCTGCAAACCGGTGTTATCGATGGTGCCGAGAACAACCCGCCAACCATGCTTGAGCACAACCACTATCAGAACGCCAAGTACTACACCCTCACTGGCCACCTGATCCTGCCTGAGCCAATTGTAATGTCCAAGGACACCTGGAACTCGCTGAGTGCCGAGCAACAAGCACTGGTGAAGAAAGTGGCCAAGGAAGCCCAATTGGAAGAACGCAAGTTGTGGGATGCCAAGTCGGCAGCCAGCGAAGAGAAGCTCAAAGCGGCGGGTGTTGAATTCATCACCGTCGACAAGAAGCCCTTCTACGACGCCACCGCTCCGATCCGTGAAAAATACGGCGCGCAATACGCTGACCTGATGAAGCGCATCGCCGACGTCAAGTAACAACCTACTCCCTATAAAGTCCTTGGCGGCAGGTGCAAGCCTGCCCCAAGGCAGCGTGGTGAAGTTAATGAAGAACACCCTGTTACGCGTCAACGACGTGATTTACACCAGCTGCATCTGGGTTGCCGGCCTGTCGGTGGCAACCATGGCCGTGATCATTCCCTGGGGCATTTTCACCCGTTATGTATTGGGCAGCGGCTCCAGTTGGCCAGAGCCAGTGGCAATCTTGTTAATGGTGCTTTTTACCTTTGTTGGCGCCGCCGCAAGCTACCGCGCCGGGGCTCACATGGCGGTATCCATGGCCACCGACCGCATGCCGCAACACCTGCAACGCTACATAGAAATACTGGTTCAGTTGCTGATGGCGACCATTGCCCTGTTTATGCTGATCTGGGGCATCAAGCTGTGCGCTGCGACCTGGCACCAATTCAATCCATCATTGCCTGACCTGCGCGTTGGCTTGTGCTATTCGCCTATTCCTCTGGGCGGTGCCTTGACCCTGGTATTTATTCTTGAACGCCTGTTCTTCGGCGACCAGAGCCGCCGTCGCGCGGTCGATTACGAACAACTAGAAGAAACCAACGAGGCCGTTTCGTAATGGACGCTTTTATTCTCTTGGGCAGCTTTTTGCTGCTGATCACTCTGCGCATGCCCGTGGCCTACGCCCTGGGCTTGTCTGCACTGGCCGGCGCCTTCTGGATCGGCATTCCGTTCCATGCGGTGATGATTCAAGTCGCAGGCGGGGTCAATAAATTCTCGTTGCTGGCAATCCCCTTTTTCGTGCTCGCCGGTGCAATCATGGCCGAGGGTGGCATGTCGCGTCGCCTCGTCGCATTCGCCAGCGTGCTGGTGGGCTTTGTCCGTGGCGGCCTGTCACTGGTCAATATCGTGGCATCGGCATTCTTCGGCGCGATTTCAGGCTCATCGGTTGCCGATACCGCATCGGTCGGCTCGGTACTGATCCCGGAGATGGCCCGCAAGGGTTACCCACGTGAGTTCTCCACCGCAGTGACCGTCAGTGGCTCAGTGCAGGCGCTGCTGACACCACCTAGCCACAACTCGGTGCTGTACTCCCTGGCCGCTGGCGGCACTGTGTCGATCTCGGCGCTATTTATCGCCGGTATTGGCCCTGGCATTTTGCTGACCTGCGTGATGATGGGCATGTGCCTGATCTTCGCCAGACGCCGCAATTACCCTAAAGGCGAAGTGATCCCACTGAAGCAAGCGCTGAAAATATGCGTCGATGCGCTGTGGGGCCTGATGACCATGTTCATCATTATCGGCGGCATTCTCAGTGGTGTTTTTACCGCGACCGAATCAGCCGCCATTGCTGTGGTCTGGGCCTTCTTCGTGACCATGTTCATCTACCGTGACTACAAGTGGCACGAGTTGCCCAAGTTGATGCATCGCACGGTGCGCACCCTGTCGATCGTGATGATCTTGATCGCCTTCGCCGCCAGCTTCGGCTACATCATGACCCTGATGCAGATCCCGGCGAAAATCACCACGGCCTTCCTGACGCTGTCGGATAACCGCTATGTGATTCTGATGTGCATCAACGCCATGCTGCTGGTATTGGGCACGCTGATGGACATGGCGCCGCTGATCCTGATCCTGACGCCAATCCTGATGCCGGTCATCACTGGCCTGGGCATTGATCCGGTGCACTTCGGCATGATCATGTTGGTCAACCTGGGCATCGGCCTGATCACCCCACCGGTTGGTGCCGTGCTCTTTGTGGGCGCGGCCGTGGGCAAGGTCACCATCGAGAACACCGTCAAGGCGCTGCTGCCGTTCTACTGCGCATTGCTCATGGTGTTGATGGCCGTTACCTACATTCCAGCCATTTCACTTTGGTTGCCAAGCGTTCTGCTATAGAGCGCTATAGTTTGGGCGCGCCGCCTCAATGGCGGCGCTCTCATTTATTCGCCAAGGAATACACCTGCTAATGTCTGCCACAGCCCCACTGCCCCGCCATATCGCCGTACTGATCCTGGCTGCGCTCGCATGCTCGTTCGCGGGCAACCACATTGCCGCACGGATTGCATTCGATCACGACACCGGCCTGCTGCTTGCCATGCTCTGCCGCGCAGGGGTGACACTTCTGGTGTTGGCGGCTTTGGTGTTCTATCGCGGTGAAGCACTGCGCTTGAGCCGCCAGACCTGGGGCTGGCAACTGGTACTTGGACTGCTGATTGCAGTGCAAAGCTTTTGCATCTACTCGGCAGTAATGCGTATCCCGGTTGCACTGGCGCTGCTGGTGGTCAACCTGGCGCCAATCTTTCTCGCCCTACTCAGCTGGGCGCTCGGCGGGCCAGCGCCAACCCGCCGGGCCACGGTGCTGATGGCCACAATCCTGTTTGGCCTGGTCCTGGCGCTGGATGTACCCGCCCAACTCGCCAACCAGCGCGCTGTGGATGCGAGCTGGATTGAAGGCGTGCTGTTCAGCGCAACCGGCGCCGCCGTATTTGCCTGCGCGCTGTGGATAACGGCCCATCGCCTCGCGCCTGTGCCTGGTACGGTACGCAGCATGCTCACGTTACTAGTGGTGTTTGTCTCAACCGCACTAATCGGCGCCAGCGGCCTGTTGCCGGGCGGGATGGATCTACCTACGGCGCCAACGGGTTGGATCGCCCTTGCCTGCCTGGTCCTACTTTATGGAATGGCGTTTTCAGCGCTGTTCGTATTTGTCAGCCGACTGGACATTACCCGCAACGCTCCGGTCATGAACATCGAGCCAGTGGCGGGCCTGCTGTTTGGCTGGCTGATTCTGGACCAACTCCTCAATGGCTTGCAGATCGTCGGCGGCCTGATCGTGGTCTGCGGCGTCGTGCTGCTCGCCTCCAGCAAGCAACCCTGAAGCTCAATACCTAAAGCGCCGATCAACACCTGAGTACTGAACGAGTTATTCACTATGCCTGCCTCGTTGTTGCACCTGGAAGACCGCTTGACCCGCCTCAGCCTGATGCCTGCAGTTGGCGGTAGCATTGCCAACTGGAGCAGCAAGCTAACGGGCCAGCCATTGCTACGCCACAGCGATCGACAGGCATTGAGCAGCGGTTCACCGCGACGCCTGGCTTGCTACCCGCTGGCACCCTGGTCGAACCGTATCGCCGAAGGCGGCTTTGAATGCCCCAACGGTTGGCAAGCGCTTGCGCCAAACACTGACCACGATCCCTACCCAATCCACGGCAGCGCATGGCAACAAGCCTGGCAGGTTGATGAACACAGCAACAGCCACGCACGCCTGAGCCTCAACAGCAGCGCGCCATTTGCCTACCGGGCAGAGCAGCATATTGAACTGAGCGATGGTCAGCTACGCATGTGCCTGCAAGTGACTCACCTGGCTGCAAACGCGGCATGGCATGGCCTGGGCTTTCACCCTTACCTGCCACGCACAGCGCAGACCCAGCTCTGCGCGACCGCGCAACGGGTTTGGCGGGCAACTGGCGAGGCACTGCCAAACCGGCAAGACGCAATACCGCCCAACTGGCAATTCAACTCGGCTAGCCCATTACCCACCGAACTGGTCGACCACGCCTTCACTGGCTGGGACGGCAACTGCCTGATTATCCAAGCTGACGCCGGCTATCAACTGGCCTGCCAAGCCAAGGGCGCCGATTACTTCCTGCTGTTCTGCCCGGTTGACCGTGACTTCTTTTGTTTCGAGCCGGTGAGCCACCCGATAAACGCTCACCACCTGCCGGGCAGGCCGGGGTTGCAGCTATTGCAGCAAGGGCAGTCGATCCGGCTGGAATTCAGCCTGCACTATCAACCTCTAGGCCAAGCTGAACTCAGCGGTTAAATCCGGCGAGCCATTGGCAAAAAATGCGCGCGAGGGCCTCGCGTGTCCAGCAACTGGTATGGATGCCAAATCAATCAGGAAATAATCAAAAGTCATCCTATAACCAAAAAATTGAAATAACCTGGAATTACCGGAAGTGGTTAATTGACAAAATTATCACCAAGAATTCCTTGCGCCCAAAATCTTTTAAAAACTCATTAAAAACAGCCATATAGCAGCAAACTAGAGAAAATCAAATATTCCGTATCAGCCAAAAGTAGGCGTTGACAAGAACAAATCAGATTGCAAATAATCCGAATCGTTGTACGACAACGCACAACAAAATAATAATAAACAGAACAGGTCACACAATGACGACTACAAGCCGTTCAAATCGCTTGCCCCAAGGCCCGCAGCGCGGGACTGCCCTGCGCTCGACGCCAGCGTTGACAGACTAACCAGCCCCTATCTTCCCCTGTATCCCGCACCAGGCCATTTCGTCACGCCCACTAAAAGTGCCGTGCCATTTGCCTGGCAATAGAAACAACTCCAACTGGAGCAAAATAATAATGAGTTCACGCAAGATTCTTTCACTCGCAGTTGCCAGCGCCATTGCCGCATCCGCCCTGCCGCCGGGCAGCCAGGCTGCCGGTTTTGTAGAGGATGCCAAGGTCAACTTTGGCCTGCGCAACTTCTACATCAACCGTAACTTCGTAAACCCGGCCTACAACCAAGGCAAAGCCGAAGAGTGGACCCAGAGCTTTATGCTCGATGCTCGCTCAGGCTTCACCGAAGGCACTGTTGGCTTTGGTGTCGATGTACTCGCCATGACCGCGATCAAGCTCGACGGCGGACGCGGTACAGCCGGCACCGGTTTGCTGCCAGTGCATGACGACGGTCGCCCGGCTGATGACTATGGTCGTATCGCTGCCGCCGGCAAGGTACGAATCTCCAAGACCGAGCTAAAAGTCGGTGAGTGGATGGCGGTCCTGCCAATCCTGCGTTCCGATGACGGTCGCTCGCTGCCGCAAACCTTCCAGGGTGCCCAGCTGACCTCCAAGGAAATCGACGGACTGACGCTTTACGGTGGTCAATTCCGCCAGAACAGCACCCGCGACAACGCCAGCATGGAAGACATGAACTTCAATGGCGCCGAGTCGGATCGCTTCAACTTTGTCGGTGGTGAATACAGCTTCAACCAGGACCGCACCCTGATCGGCCTGTGGAACGCGGAGCTGGAAGACGTTTACAGCCAGCAATTCATCAACCTGGTGCACACCCAGCCCCTGGGCGACTGGACGCTGGGCGCCAACCTTGGCTATTTCATCGGTAGCGAAGACGGCAGCGAACGCGCTGGCGAGCTGGACAACAAAACCGCTTCCGGCCTGTTCTCGGCCAAGACCGGCCCGCACGCCTTTTACATCGGCCTGCAGAAAGTCAGCGGCGACGACAAGTGGATGCGTGTCAACGGCACCAGCGGCGGCACCCTGGCCAACGATAGCTACAACTCGAGCTATGACAATGCCAAAGAACGCTCCTGGCAAGTACGTTATGACTTCAACTTTGCTGGTGTTGGCCTTCCAGGCATGACGCTGATGAACCGCTACATCAGCGGTGACAACATCCATACCGCAAGCACGGACGACGGCAAGGAATGGGGCCGTGAAACCGAACTGGCCTATGTAGTGCAAAGCGGCACATTCAAGAGCCTGTCGATGAAATGGCGCAACAGCTCGATTCGCCGCGACTACAGCAGCAGCGAATTTGACGAGAACCGCCTGATCTTCAACTACCCGCTGTCCATTTTGTAACGTTGAACCTGTGACCCTGACTTCATCGCACTTTGCCCGCCGACTGGCGGGCTTTTTTATGCCACCGGGCATGAAGTGACGCCCACCATTTGTGACCAATGATCTGCGACCGAAAAAGTGGTTGGCACGTCATAAGCCACCATTGTCGCCACCAGCACTCTGGATATTGAGTCAGCTTCAGGTATTTCGCTGTTCGCATCTTGGCGGACAAGCTTTGCGTTGCCTGCCGCACCCTGCGACAGACAGGGAGGATCGCTAAAAGACGCTGAGCCAGAACGGCTCAGCGGTGGTGCCGATGGTTCTGTTCAGCTTACTGCGCGCCTTGCTTGTCCATCAGTGCGGCGAGCTGCTCGTATTCTTCCGGCAGCAGGTCAGTCAGCGGCGCGCGAACCGGACCGGCGTCGTAGCCTGCGATCTTGGCGCCAGCCTTGACAATGCTGACCGCATAACCGGCACGGCGGTTGCGAATCTCCAGGTAAGGCAGGAAGAAGTCATCGATGATCTTGCCAACGGTGGCGTGATCGTCACGGGCAATGGCGTGGTAGAAATCCATCGCGGTTTTCGGAATAAAGTTGAACACCGCCGAGGAATAAACCGGCACGCCCAGGGCTTTATAGGCAGCGGCGTAGACCTCTGCAGTCGGCAAGCCGCCGAGGTAGCTGAAACGATCACCCAGGCGGCGACGGATCGACACCATCAACTCGATATCGCCCAGGCCATCCTTGTAGCCGATCAGGTTCGGGCAGCGCTCGGCCAGTTGTTCAAGCAGCGTGGCGTTAAGGCGGCAAACGTTGCGGTTGTACACCACCACGCCGATTTTCACCGACTTGCACACTTGTTCAACGTGCGCGGCAACGCCTTCCTGGCTGGCTTCAGTCAGGTAGTGCGGCAGCAGCAACAAGCCCTTGGCGCCCAGGCGCTCGGCTTCTTGTGCGTATTGAATGGCCAGGCGCGTTGGGCCGCCTACACCGGCAAGGATCGGCACGCCGCCATCGCAGGTGTCGACTGCAGTCTTGATGACCGATGAATACTCATCAGGCGCCAAGGAGAAAAATTCGCCAGTGCCGCCCGCCGCAAACAGTGCGCTGGCGCCATA
>NZ_FZOG01000013.1 GCF_900188155.1 Pseudomonas segetis | reverse complement strand
TCGTCAAGCGCCTATACCGAAACCCCAGATCATGTAAATGGTCTGGGGTTTCTCTTTGCCCTAAACAAAAGCACGACTGCACAGCACTGCATGCCGATCGCCAGGGCAGTTATATCCATTGCAAGAAGCACGGCTTGATGGTCGTTACTCGGCTAATTCTGGGTGTATCGGCTTATTTGTACGGTTAATCGAGCCGTTGGCGAGTAGGCAATGCTGCGCCCCGCCGTTATCATGCGGGCCTCAATAGTTTTCGAGCAAAACATGCAGCCATTATTGCGGCTTCTACAGGACGGAAGGTTCCACTCGGGGCAGGCTTTGGGTGCGGAGCTGGGTATCAGTCGTTCAGCGGTATGGAAGCAGTTGCAGGTACTTGAAGCTGAGCTTGGGTTAACGATTCATAAGGTACGTGGGCGTGGTTATCAATTGCAGAATCCACTGATATTGCTCGATCAGCAGCGGCTGTCGACCAGTCATGCCTCGCTGGGCTGGCCAGTTACGGTTTTGCAGTCGGTAGATTCAACCAATGCAGAAGTCCTAAGACTGCTCGGTGCCGGCAAGCAGGCCCCCTTTCTATTGTTGGCTGAACAGCAAACCGCTGGGCGTGGTCGTCGAGGCCGTGCCTGGGTCAGCCCATTTGCTGAGAACATGTATTACAGCCTGCTAATACGTATTGACGGTGGTATGCGCCAGATAGAAGGGCTCAGCCTGGTCGTTGGATTGGCGCTTCTCAAGGCCATAAAGGAGCTTGGTGTCAGTGATGCTGGTTTGAAGTGGCCGAACGATGTGCTGGTTGACGGGCAGAAAATTGCAGGCATCTTGCTGGAAATGTCCGGGGATCCTGGTGATGAGTGCCATGTCGTCATCGGCGTTGGTGTTAACGTCAACATGAAGGTCGTTGAGGTTGATGCGATTACACAGGCCTGGACGTCATTGTCCAGGGTGCTGGGTAAGGCGATTGATCGCAATCAGTTGGTCGAGTTTTTTAGCAAGCATTTGCAGGCATACATGGCTGTGCATATGCGTGAAGGATTCGCCGCGCTACAGCATGAGTGGCAAGCCAATCACCTTTGGCAAGGGCGCATGGCTACGCTCACTGCGGGCAAGACTCCGATCAAGGGTGAAATAATGGGTGTGGACTGCACGGGTGCTATTCGCCTGAAGGTTGATGGTCAGGAGCGCAGTTTCAGTGGTGGTGAGTTGAGCTTGAGGCTGAGCGATGATACTTGAGCTTGATTGCGGCAATAGTTTTATTAAGTGGCGGGTACTGGCGGCTGATGCATCGCGCATTATATGCGCAGGGGTTGTCGGTTCTGATGCAGAGCTGATGCTTGCATTGAATGAGGAATCCCTGAACGTCACGGCCTGTAGGTTGGTGAGCGTGCGTACGGATGCTGAAACTCAATTACTGGTTGGCTTGATCAATGAGCGGTTTGGCGTCGAGTGCGCCTGTGCGCAGCCAGTAATTGAGCTTGCAGGGGTGCGCAATGGCTACGAGCAATATCAGCAGCTAGGTCTTGATCGCTGGCTGGCTTTGGTCGGCGCTTACCTGCATGCAGGCAAGGCATGCCTGGTGCTGGACTTGGGAACAGCCGTTACTGCTGATTACGTAAGTGCTGATGGTGAGCATCTTGGTGGTTATATCTGTCCTGGCGTGCCCCTGATGCGCAATCAGCTGCGTACCCATACTCGTCGGATACGCTACAGCGACGACACAGCAGAGCGCGCGCAACAGAAAAATGGTCCAGGGCGTACCACCGCTGAAGCGGTAGAGCGCGGGTGTTCGCTTATGCTGCAGGGCTTTGTTGCAACGCAGTTAGAGCTTGCAAGTGAATACCTGGGCGATACATTTGTGGTATTCCTCACGGGAGGGGATGCAGTGGTGG
The DNA here is from genome assembly GCF_900188155.1 of Pseudomonas segetis. GTDB lineage: Bacteria > Pseudomonadota > Gammaproteobacteria > Pseudomonadales > Pseudomonadaceae > Aquipseudomonas > Aquipseudomonas segetis. The sequence goes on along the minus strand of NZ_FZOG01000013.1, from coordinate 1,366 downwards.
CCGTCGATATGGCGCCAGGTGCAATAATTGCTCCCGACTTGGTTTTCAAGGGTTTGGCTGCAGCCTGCCCGCTGTCCTGAGGTTTGCATGCGTTGGATATTTCTATTGCTGGTGGTGCTGAACGCTTTTTATTACGTCTGGCATCAGCAGCAGGCACCGCTTAGGCCAAAAGAAGTTGCACCTATGGCGCAGCAGCAGGGCGCCAAGCGTGATATCCAGTTGCTCAGCGAAACCGACAACCAGCAGCGCCGCGCGCCGGTTGTACAGGCTCCTGAAGACGATACATGCCTGTATTTGGGGAGCTTTGAACAGCGCTCTGAGGCTGAGGTCGTCGAGCAGCGGCTGATAAGCCTTGATATCAGCTCGCAGGTGCGTTCGGTCGATGATCAGGCTGGGGTGGATTATTGGGTCTATATCCCGCCTCTGGCATCCCGATCGGCTTCCCTGCGCCAGCTTAAAGAACTGCAAGCGCGAAACATTGATAGCTATTTGATCTCCCAGGGAGACCTGGAAAACGGTATCTCCCTGGGAATATTTCCACGCAAGGATTCGGCGCAAAGCGTGATTCAGCGCTTGGAAGATGTCGGTTACGAGTCTTCCTTGCGTGAATTACCGCGTGCGCATCGTAGCTACTGGGTGCGTATAGCCCCGGAAAGTCGGCGTTTGGCTGATGATTCGCTACTGGAAAAGCTCGCTTTTGATTTTAATGGGCTAAAACATCAATTAATGCCGTGCGAAAGCATTGCATCCTCGCAATAGATTGCATAGAATGGCGCCCGCTTCGCAGGGTGGCCTTAAACAGCAATTCAGCGAAGTTACTGTCAAATGCGCTAAGCTCAGGTTTTTATTGAGAAAATGCTTGACAGTAGGGTGGCTTCTCTTGAGAATGCCGCTTCCTTTTGGAGGGATTCCCGAGCGGCCAAAGGGATCAGACTGTAAATCTGACGTCTACGACTTCGAAGGTTCGAATCCTTCTCCCTCCACCAGATTTAGCGTTAATTGCAAGTTGAGCGGGTGTAGTTTAGTGGTAGAACCTTAGCCTTCCAAGCTAATGATGCGGGTTCGATTCCCGCCACCCGCTCCAAGTTTGCAGTGTTCGCGACACTATTCGCTCATGTAGCTCAGTTGGTAGAGCACACCCTTGGTAAGGGTGAGGTCGGCGGTTCAAATCCGCTCATGAGCTCCATTTGATAAAGGCAGATATGCAAGTATCTGCCTTTATTTTAATGGTGGTAAGGCTACTGCAATTCTTCGCTTGGAGACGGTCGAGATGGCTAAAGAAAAATTTGAACGTAAAAAACCACACGTAAACGTTGGCACAATCGGCCACGTTGACCATGGTAAGACTACCCTGACTGCAGCGCTG
>NZ_FZOG01000014.1 GCF_900188155.1 Pseudomonas segetis | reverse complement strand
GCTGAATGTTGATTTCTGGTCTTTGACTAGAAAGAAAAATCGTTCTTTAAAAATTTGGGTATGTGATAGAAGTGACTGATTGATTACTTTCACTGGTAATTGATCTGGTCAAGGTAAAATTTGTAGTTCTCAATTGCAAATTTTCGGCGAATGTCTACTTCACGTTATAGACGATAACCAGATTGCTTGGGGTTATATGGTCAAGTGAAGAAGCGCATACGGTGGATGCCTTGGCAGTCAGAGGCGATGAAAGACGTGATAGCCTGCGAAAAGCTTCGGGGAGGTGGCAAATAACCTTTGATCCGGAGATGTCTGAATGGGGGAACCCACCTAACATAAGTTAGGTATCTTGCACTGAATACATAGGTGTAAGAGGCGAACCAGGGGAACTGAAACATCTAAGTACCCTGAGGAATAGAAATCAACCGAGATTCCCTTAGTAGTGGCGAGCGAACGGGGACTAGCCCTTAAGTTGATTAGAGATTAGCGGAACGCTCTGGAAAGTGCGGCCATAGTGGGTGATAGCCCTGTACGCGAAAATCTCTTTTCAATGAAATCGAGTAGGACGGAGCACGAGAAACTTTGTCTGAATATGGGGGGACCATCCTCCAAGGCTAAATACTACTGACTGACCGATAGTGAACTAGTACCGTGAGGGAAAGGCGAAAAGAACCCCGGAGAGGGGAGTGAAATAGATCCTGAAACCGTATGCGTACAAGCAGTGGGAGCAGACTTTGTTCTGTGACTGCGTACCTTTTGTATAATGGGTCAGCGACTTATTTTCAGTGGCAAGCTTAACCGAATAGGGGAGGCGTAGCGAAAGCGAGTCTTAATAGGGCGTTTAGTCGCTGGGAATAGACCCGAAACCGGGCGATCTATCCATGGGCAGGTTGAAGGTTAGGTAACACTGACTGGAGGACCGAACCGACTACCGTTGAAAAGTTAGCGGATGACCTGTGGATCGGAGTGAAAGGCTAATCAAGCTCGGAGATAGCTGGTTCTCCTCGAAAGCTATTTAGGTAGCGCCTCGTGTATCACTGCTGGGGGTAGAGCACTGTTTCGGCTAGGGGGTCATCCCGACTTACCAAACCGATGCAAACTCCGAATACCAGCAAGTGTCAGCACGGGAGACACACGGCGGGTGCTAACGTCCGTCGTGAAAAGGGAAACAACCCAGACCGTCAGCTAAGGTCCCAAAGTTATGGTTAAGTGGGAAACGATGTGGGAAGGCTTAGACAGCTAGGAGGTTGGCTTAGAAGCAGCCACCCTTTAAAGAAAGCGTAATAGCTCACTAGTCGAGTCGGCCTGCGCGGAAGATGTAACGGGGCTCAAACCATACACCGAAGCTACGGGTTCATCCTTTGGATGAGCGGTAGAGGAGCGTTCTGTAAGCCTGTGAAGGTGAGTTGAGAAGCTTGCTGGAGGTATCAGAAGTGCGAATGCTGACATGAGTAACGACAATGCGAGTGAAAAACTCGCACGCCGAAAGACCAAGGTTTCCTGCGCAACGTTAATCGACGCAGGGTGAGTCGGCCCCTAAGGTGAGGCAGAAATGCGTAATCGATGGGAAACGGGTTAATATTCCCGTACTTCTAATTACTGCGATGGAGGGACGGAGAAGGCTAGGCCAGCACGGCGTTGGTTGTCCGTGTTTAAGGTAGTAGGCTGGGATCTTAGGTAAATCCGGGATTCTAAGGCCGAGAACTGATGACGAGTTGTCTTTAGACGACGAAGTGGTTGATGCCATGCTTCCAGGAAAAGCTTCTAAGCTTCAGGTAATTAGGAACCGTACCCCAAACCGACACAGGTGGTTAGGTAGAGAATACCAAGGCGCTTGAGAGAACTCGGGTGAAGGAACTAGGCAAAATGGCACCGTAACTTCGGGAGAAGGTGCGCCGGTGAGTGTGAAGGGTTTACCCCGTAAGCACATGCCGGTCGAAGATACCAGGCCGCTGCGACTGTTTATTAAAAACACAGCACTCTGCAAACACGAAAGTGGACGTATAGGGTGTGACGCCTGCCCGGTGCCGGAAGGTTAATTGATGGGGTTAGCTAACGCGAAGCTCTTGATCGAAGCCCCGGTAAACGGCGGCCGTAACTATAACGGTCCTAAGGTAGCGAAATTCCTTGTCGGGTAAGTTCCGACCTGCACGAATGGCGTAACGATGGCGGCGCTGTCTCCACCCGAGACTCAGTGAAATTGAAATCGCTGTGAAGATGCAGTGTATCCGCGGCTAGACGGAAAGACCCCGTGAACCTTTACTATAGCTTTGCACTGGACTTTGAGTTTACTTGTGTAGGATAGGTGGGAGGCTTTGAAGCGTGGACGCCAGTTCGCGTGGAGCCATCCTTGAAATACCACCCTGGTAACCTTGAGGTTCTAACTCTGGTCCGTTATCCGGATCGAGGACAGTGTATGGTGGGTAGTTTGACTGGGGCGGTCTCCTCCTAAAGAGTAACGGAGGAGTACGAAGGTGCGCTCAGACCGGTCGGAAATCGGTCGTAGAGTATAAAGGCAAAAGCGCGCTTGACTGCGAGACAGACACGTCGAGCAGGTACGAAAGTAGGTCTTAGTGATCCGGTGGTTCTGTATGGAAGGGCCATCGCTCAACGGATAAAAGGTACTCCGGGGATAACAGGCTGATACCGCCCAAGAGTTCATATCGACGGCGGTGTTTGGCACCTCGATGTCGGCTCATCACATCCTGGGGCTGAAGCCGGTCCCAAGGGTATGGCTGTTCGCCATTTAAAGTGGTACGCGAGCTGGGTTTAGAACGTCGTGAGACAGTTCGGTCCCTATCTGCCGTGGACGTTTGAGATTTGAGAGGGGCTGCTCCTAGTACGAGAGGACCGGAGTGGACGAACCTCTGGTGTTCCGGTTGTCACGCCAGTGGCATTGCCGGGTAGCTATGTTCGGAAAAGATAACCGCTGAAAGCATCTAAGCGGGAAACTTGCCTTAAGATGAGATCTCACTGGAACCTTGAGTTCCCTAAAGGGCCGTCGAAGACTACGACGTTGATAGGTGGGGTGTGTAAGCGCTGTGAGGCGTTGAGCTAACCCATACTAATTGCCCGTGAGGCTTGACCATATAACACCCAAACAATTTGCTGTTTGAGTGTCATAACAGAAGTTGATA
>NZ_FZOG01000016.1 GCF_900188155.1 Pseudomonas segetis | reverse complement strand
GCGGTATCGCTGGCTATACTCCAAGCAGCGCAGATGCTGCCCATATGGCTGCCATCACCGCTACAACCAGCACCCTGGGCGCACTCAGCGTGGGTGATGCCACCAACGGTCAGTTCCGCCAGATCACTGGTGTGGCGGCAGGTACCGAAGACAGCGATGCGGTAAACGTCGCACAGTTGACTGCTGTGGCAGATACCGCAAGCGATGAAATCGATGCAGCCAAGACCCACTACTACAGCGTCAACGACAACGGCGTGCAGGGTGGCAACTACAACAACGATGGTGCCACCGGCGACAATGCACTTGCTGCGGGCATAGGTGCCAAAGCCAGTGGCGATAACTCGATTGCCATCGGCAGCGCTGCTTTGGCTTCGGCACAACAGGGCGTGGCCATTGGCGACACCAGCAAAGCTGGCGACAATGGAGTGGCGCTGGGCAACAAGGCCCAAGCCATCGGTACCGGCGCAACCGCGTTGGGCCCGCTCTCCACCGCGACCGGAGCGAACTCGGTAGCAACCGGCACCTATGCCACCAGCGGTGGCAGCGGTGCGATCGCACAGGGCATGTTTTCCACTGCAAGTGGCGATAACTCATTGGCATCCGGTTCGTTGTCCAGTGCTGCTGGACAGAACAGCATTGCATTGGGTTACTCCGCCAGCGCCACGTCTGAGGGCGGCGTGGCACTTGGCAGCAGCTCGGTGGCCACTACCGGTGCGGGTATCAGCGGTTACGTGCCGGTTGGCGCCACCGCGGCCCAAATGGCTGCCATCACCGCTACAACCAGCACCTTGGGTGCGGTCAGCGTGGGCGACGCCACCAACGGTCAGTTCCGCCAGATCACTGGCGTGGCGGCTGGTACCGAAGACAGCGATGCGGTAAACGTAGCTCAGCTGGATGCAGTAACAGCTACAGCCGATGCAGCCGGTCAGGGCTGGGACATCAGCGCCCAAGGAGCCAACAGCACCAACGTGGCGCCAGGTGACTCGGTGGACCTTGCCAACACCGACGGCAATATCAAGGTGAGCAAGGCGACTGACAGCAACAACGTCAACTTCGACCTGGCCTCGGACCTTGTCATCGACAATAGCGTGACCATCGGTGACACCGTCATCAATGGCGACAGCGTTACTACCAACAACCTGACAGTCAACGGCGATACCAAGCTGGGTGACAACTTCTATATCGACAATAGCGGCGCCCACTACGACGGCCCGATCACCGAAGG